>NZ_JAEHOI010000001.1 GCF_016522535.1 Leucobacter edaphi
CCCAGGTGTGGGCGCCGAAGCTTGCGGTGTCGACGGTTGATGGGAAGGCGTTGGCGTCGGGTGCGACGGTGTATGAGGGCGATGAGATCGTTGTGCGGGGGTCCGGGTTTGATCCTGAGGCGCATCCGCTCCCGCAGGGTTCGCGTCCGCCGGTGACGGTGGGGGATCCGACGGGGAACTATGTCGTGTTCGGGAATTTCGCGACAGAGTGGAAGCCGTCCTCTGGTGCGCCTTCTGATTCGCGTTCGGTCGCGTCGCAGAAGTGGGCGATGACGGATAAGACGTTCGGGAACCTGGATCCGCGTTATGCCTCGTCGGTCGCGAAGGACCGTATCGTGCTGGGGGCCGATGGCTCGTTCGAGGCGCGTCTTACGGTGACGGCAGCGAAAGCGACGCCGGGCAGTTACGGGGTGTTCGCGTTCGCGGCCGGCGGCCCGAAGGATGCTTCGCAGGAGATCGAGCTCCGCCTCAACTACCAGGCCGAACGGCCCCAGGTGTGGGCGCCGAAGCTTGCGGTGTCGACGGTTGATGGGAAGGCGTTGGCGTCGGGTGCGACGGTGTATGAGGGCGATGAGATCGTTGTGCGGGGGTCCGGGTTTGATCCTGAGGCGCATCCGCTCCCGCAGGGTTCGCGTCCGCCGGTGACGGTGGGGGATCCGACGGGGAACTATGTCGTGTTCGGGAATTTCGCGACAGAGTGGAAGCCGTCCTCTGGTGCGCCTTCTGATTCGCGTTCGGTCGCGTCGCAGAAGTGGGCGATGACGGATAAGACGTTCGGGAACCTGGATCCGCGTTATGCCTCGTCGGTCGCGAAGGACCGTATCGTGCTGGGGGCCGATGGCTCGTTCGAGGCGCGTCTTACGGTGACGGCAGCGAAAGCGACGCCGGGCAGTTACGGGGTGTTCGCGTTCGCGGCCGGCGGCCCGAAGGATGCTTCGCAGGAGATCGAGCTCCGCCTCAACTACCAGGCCGAACGCGGGAGCCCCAGCGTGACGGTCGACAAGCTGAACGCCTCGACCGCGGGCATCGAGGCCACGATCTCGGGCCAGGGGCTCACCCGGGAGGCCGCACCGAACGGGGTGTACGTCGCGATCGTTGAGGCGGGCGCCGCGATCATGAACGGTCGCGAGCCCGAGGTACAGGCTGTGGCGTGGATCACCGCGGACAAGATCACCGACGGCGCATTCACCACCCAGCTCCTCGCCCCCGCTGCGAAGCTCGATCGCGAGAAGAAGTACGAGGTCCTCGTGTGGAAGGCGCACGGCCCCGCGACCGCGCAGTCCACGGTCCTTAGGAAAGAGCTCCAGCTCACGCCAGCGAATTGGGACGCCGTCTTCGGCCCGAGTACCTCGCGCGTCTACATCGACCCGAAGGTGACCAAGGCGAGCGCCTCGGGCGTGGAGATCAGCGCCGACATCGCCCGGATCAAGCTCGGTTCCGCGGACGCTGGCATCTATTACGCCCTCATCGAGAAGGGCACCGAAGACAAGATCTCTCCGCAGAACATGGGGCTCGACGCGAACCTCGTGAACAAGGGAGAGATCGTCGACGGGGCGGTCAGCGTGAAGCTGAGTGGCGCAGCGACCAAGCTCGACCGGAAGAAGAACTACGAGGTTCTCGTGTGGCGCGCCCACAACATGCCAACGGCCCAGACGATCCTCGGCCGCGCGGACGTACAGATCAGCGAGGCGCAGTGGGACCAGGTGTTCGGCCCGGAGGTGACACCCGAGGGCAAGGCTCTGGTGAACGCGGCAACTCCGGCCGGCCTCTCCATTAACGCTGAACTCAGCGGATTCCGCCCCGAAAAGTACGGTGCGGGCGTGCAGTTGGGCGTGATCGAGGCCGGCACCGCGGCGACCGTGGCCGAATCGGCGGTGCTGGGTCGCACCGCCGTCGAGAGCTTCCCCGATACCGGGTCGCTCAAGAAGTCCTTCTCGATCCCGGCGGCACAGCTCGATCGCGCGAAAAAGTACCAGGTGCTCGTGTGGAAGGCGGGCGCCAAGCCTGGCTCTGCCGCGAACATTCTCGTCCTCCCGCTCGCGATCTCAGCTTCGCACTGGGACAGCGTCTTCCCCGCGGTCGTTGAAACGACCGAGGGCAGCTTCTCCTGGGGCGTCAGGAAGGCGTTCCGGAATTACGTCACCGGACCCATTGCGAGGGGGAAGATCACCGTTCAGAAGCCAGCAACGGGAACGGATGTCTACACGTTCCCGCAGACCACTGGCGGCACCTGGAACGCGAAGACCCACACGGGCACCGTGCAGTTCGCGGGTCTCGTGAACTTCAAGGGACACCTCGGACCCGAAGGCTACGCGCTCAATCTCGATCTCGCGAACCCCGTCCTTGAGATCACGAGTGCCCGCTCCGCGCTGCTCAAGGCACCGGAGAATCAGACGAAGCGCCTCATCACGATCGCGACCCTCGACCTGACGAAGGCCAAGAAAACCGCACTGAGCGGCGGAGCCGTCCGCTTCGAGAACGCCCCGGTCAAGCTCACGCGGGCGGGCGCGGACGAGTACTTCGACGAGTACCTGACGGTGGACAGCGCAATGGACCCCGCCTCGTTCACGGTCGGTGCGGCCGCGAACGTGAAGCCGGTGACCCCGCCGATCCGGCCGGTGGTCACGCCCCCCGCGCCGAAGCCGAAGCCGAAGCCGGTCCCCGTGCGGTCGACGGGCGGCCAGCAGGCCGGCTCTCTCACCTGGGGCATTTCCTCCGGTTTCGCCTCGTACACGACCGGGCGCATCGCCAAGGGGTCGATCTCCAGCAGCGGGGTCGGAGGGGGTCCTGGCGGCTACATCTACCCGCAGTCGAGCAGTACGTGGAACGCGACGACCCAGACCGGCACCGTTCAGTACTCGGGTGTCGTCACCTTCAGCGGCCACAAGGGCCTTATGTCAGAGTCCTTCGCGAACCCCGTGATCAGGATCACGAGTTCCACCTCGGGGAGCTTGACCGCCGGCGGCCGCACATTCGGGCTGAACCTGGCCGCTGGCAGCAAGTCGACCGGCCCCAAGGGCGAGGTCACCTGGAGCGGAGTCCCCCTCTCCGGAGGAATTTCCGGCGGTGGTGCCGGGGGCGGTGGCGCCTTTGGCGCCGATCCGGTCACGTTTACCGTCGGCGCGGCAAACGGGGCCGCCTTCGGAAGCTCGTCCGTCGGCGCCGAGGACACGAAACGGACCCCCGCGAAGACCCCTCCGGCCACGACGGGGATCCGCGTGATCACTTCCGCGGAGAAGATCGTCGCCGGTGGCGAGATCGAGTTCGAGGCGTCCAGATTCGAGGCGAATGAGCGCGACGTGCTCGTCGTCCTGTACTCGGAACCGATCGTGCTCGACGAGGCGGCGGGGGCCGACGCGAACGGCGTGGTCCGATGGATCGGCACGCTCCCGAAGGATCTCCCCAAGGGGACCCACACGATCACCCTCCAGGGCAGCACCAACGCCGGCGCGATCATCGAGGTCGTCGACGCGAAAAAGGCCAAGGACACGCGAGCGATCGAAGCTGCGACGGTCGACCCGCTGACGCCGGCGCAGGCCGCGATCCGCGAGGCCGAAGCGCAGGTCCCGATCTGGCTCTACTGGGCCGGGGCGATCGGACTGCTCGCGATCGCCGCCACCATGAGCGGGCTCGTGATTGCTCAGCGGCGTCGCGCGGAGTAGCTGCCGCGAGGCGGAGGCCCGCCGGGGGAGGCTGAGCGCCGCGCCCCGGCGGAACACCGTACAGTGATGAGGTCGGAACCGAGGAAGGAACCCCAATGCGTAACCGAACGGTGACAGGGAATCGGCTGCGTGCCGCCGCAACCGGGATCGGCGCGCTCGCGCTGCTCGGTGGCCTGCTCGCGGCCCCGGCAGCGGCAACTGCCGCGCCGGCCAGCGCCACCCCGACGCGCGCCGTCACGGCCGAGGCGACCGGGGAGTGCACCGCGGAGGCGGGAACGCTCACCTGGGGGGTCAAGGAGAGCTTCCGCTCCTACATCAGCGGCAGCATCGCGAACGGGAAGTGGACGGTCTCGGACGACATGAAGTACGAGACGCCCAACTTCATCTGGAACAAGATCGCAGGCGGCTTCGACCCCCGGCTCGAGTCCGGACGCCTGAGCTTCACGGGCGCGGTCGACTTCACCGGCCACGATGGCGCGATGAAGCTCGATATCGCCAATCCCGCGATCGAGTTCGCGGGAGACGACACCGCGTATCTGCTGCTCACGATCGGGTCTACCGACAAGGCGAACACGGGCGGTGCAGCCGCCGCGAAGGAGGTGCGCGCAGCGAAGATCGAACTCGCCGGAACCGTCACCGCCGGCGAGGGCGCGCTCTCGGTCGCGAAGGCGCCGGCCCGGCTCACCTCCGATGGGGCCGCCGCCTTCAACGGCGAGTACGGGAGCTACGCCGCTGGTGACGAACTCGATCCGATCACCCTCGCCGTGACGGCCGGCGGCTGCACGATCGGGGCGCAGGAGGCCTCACCGAGCGCCCCGCCCGCCACTGAGGGGAATGGCTCATCCGAGGGAGCGCTGGCGGACACGGCGAAGCAGCAGACGCAGCCATTCCCGTGGGTGCCCGTCGTCGTCGGCGGCGTCGCGCTCCTCGTGATCGGGGTCACGGCCGGGATGCTTATCGCGGGACGAAAGCGTCCGTCCGCGGAAACGCACCCGGTTTCCGATGACGGAACGTCCTCTGATCAGCAGGAACGACCGGAACACCCCGGCGGCCCCCTCGCTTAGTCGCGCTTCGGCATGACGATCCCGCGCCCGGTCACCGGGTGCGGGATCACCTCGACCGGCGTCCGATACACCTCGCTGACGGTCTCCGCGGTCAGCACCATCTCGGGGGAGTCGCAGGCGACGATCCGACCCTCCCGCAGCAGCGCGATCCGATCAGCGTAGGCGCTCGCGAGGTTGAGATCGTGGAGCACGATGAGGACCGCGTCTCCTGCGCGGGCACGATCGCGTGCCAGTCCGAGGACTGCCTCCTGGTGGCCGAGATCCAGGGCAGCGGTCGGTTCATCGAGCATGAGCACTCCGGTCCGCCCGGCCATGACGCGCGCGAACGCGGTGCGGGCCCGCTCCCCGCCCGAGAGCGAGGGCACGCGACGGTTCCCGAGATGCGAGATGTCCGCCGTGGAGATCGCCTCGGAGATTGCGGCGTTGTCCTCATCCTCGCGTTCGGTGCGGCGCCACGGCGCCCGCCCCATCTCGACGACCTGGTGCACCGTGAAGGGGAAGAGGAGGGCGTTGTCCTGCAGGAGAACGCTCCGCCGGCGCGACAGGTCGATGAGCGACCACTCGTGGATCTCCCGATCCCCGAAGCGGACGGTCCCCTCGTCGGGGCGCACATCGCCGGAGAGCACGCTCAGGAGCGTCGACTTGCCTGCGCCGTTCGGACCGAGCAGCGCCAGAACCTCACCGGCCTTGAGCTCGAGCGACACCGAGTCGAGCAGCTTTCGCCCGCCACGGCGCAGGACCACGGAGCTCGAGGAGCACACCGCGGTGCCGGTTGTCGGGCGCTCGGGCAGCCCGATATGCCGCGCGCTCATCCCCAGCCTCCGCTCCGCTTGCGCGTTCGTCGCAGCAGCCAGAAGAAGAACGGCCCGCCGACGAGGGCCGTGAGCATGCCGATCGGCATGTCGGCCATCGGCACGAGCGAGCGGGCCGCGAGATCGGCGAGGGTCAGGAGCAGCGCGCCGCCCAGGGCGGAGGCCGTGACCAGGGGGAGATGCGCTGGCCCCAGGATCATGCGCATGAGGTGCGGGATCACGAGGCCGACGAAGGAGATGATTCCCGCGAAGGCGACGGCGACGCCGGTGAGGAGGGCGACGACGAAGATCATCGCGATGCGCAGCGCCTCCACGTTCACCCCGAGGTGCCGAGCGTTGCGCTCTCCCAGGGCGAGGAGATCGAGCTTGCGCGCCGCGAAATAGGCCGCGAGCAGGCCGGCTGCCACGACCGGGGCGATGATCAGGACCTGGCTCCACCGGCTGCCCGCCAGGCTGCCCAGCTGCCAGAAGACGATCTGCTCCCGGGACTGGGTGTCGCCGAGGAAGGTGAGCAGGGCGATTCCCGCGCCGGCGATCGCATTGACCGCGATGCCGGTGAGGACGAGGGTGACCACCTCGGTGCGGCCGTCGGCGCGGCTCATGAGATAGACGAGGAGCGTCGCGCCGAGGCCCGCGATGAACGCGAACACGGCGGTCGTCCACTCTCCGAAGAAGGTGAGCCCGAAGACGATGGAGAGGCCGGCGCCCACGGCCGCGCCGGAGGAAATGCCGATGACGCCGGGTTCCGCGAGCGGGTTGCCGAATATCGCCTGCATGAGGAGACCCGCGACCGCGAGCGCGGCGCCGATCAGCACCGCCATCGCGACCCGGGGGAAGCGGATGGCCCAGAGCGTCTGGTCACCCGCGGGGTGTTCCGGCAGTGGCAGCCAGTCGATCCCGATGCGGTGCAGGAGCGATCCGAGCACCTCCTGCGGCGGGATCGCGAGCTGGCCGGTGCCTGCGGACACGAGGATCGAAAGGGCGAGCGCGATGCCGAGCGAGACGAAGAGCACCGTCTTCGCCGCGGTGCGACGGGAGACTGTGGTCTGAATGGGGGATGTCATGCGAGGCGTCGACCGCTTTCTCAGGTGACCGGGAAGCGGAGCGCGAAAGAATACAGATCGCCCCGCGATGCGTTGTGGACACAGGTCCAGCGAATATCCTACCGTCGCTGAGCTATGCTTATCCGGGTAAACATCTGATGAAAGAGGTCGGAATGCGGAAGCCGCGGACGCGGAGCCTGCTCGTGCTCGGACTGGTCGCGCTCCTCGGGCTCGGACTCAGTGCGTGTCAGACGGGGGAGGGCGGATCCGGGGTCGCGGGCAGCGAGCAGAAAGTCTCGCTGCCGCCGCTGACGGACCTCACCCCGGTCGCGGATCCGCGCGGCTACGAGGGGCCGAGCACCGCGGTCATCGGCGGGCCGAGCATTCCGCCACTCGATCCGGCACCGAAACCGAAGGTGCCCGTGACCGTGACTTCCCACGACAAGTCCGGCGACCGCGAGATCGAGGTGAAGGACGTCTCGCGCGTGGTGCCCCTGTCGCTCAGTGGTTCGGTCGGCGAGCTCGTCCACGCGTTCGGCATGGACAAGAACATCGTCGGCCGCGACGTCTCGACGAACTTCCCCGGCGCGGAGAAGATCCCGGTCGTCACGAAGGACGGCCACTCCATCGACGCCGAGGGCGTGCTCTCGCTCAATCCCACGCTCATCATCACGGACGGCAGCATCGGCCCCGTCGACGTCGTCCTGCAGCTGCGGGACGCCGGGATCCCCGTCGTCACAGTGGATCGCGCGATCGACCCCGAATCGAGCTACCGGGTCGCCCAGCAGGTCGCCGACGCCCTCGGCGTCGGCCCTGCGGCTGAGGATCTGATTGCGACGCTCAAGCACGCGATCACCGAGAAGGAGCAGGAAGTAAAGTCCCTGCTCCCGAAGGAGGAGGCCAAGCGACCGCGGGTCGCCTTCCTCTACGTGCGTGGCACCGCGGGCATCTTTTACCTGTTCGGTGAGGGAAGCGGCGTTGACAGCCTGATTCGGTCCGTCGGCGCCGTCGACGTGGCGGAGGAAGCCGGCTGGGTGGGGGAGAAGCCACTCACCGAGGAAGCGCTGGTCTCAATGGATCCCGATGTGATCCTCGTCATGACCCACGGGCTCGAGAGCGCAGGCGGAGTGGACGGGCTGCTCGCGGCCCAGCCGAGCATCGCGCTCACCCAGGCGGGGAAGCATCGCCGCATCGTGGACGTGGACGACACCCTGCTGTTCGCGGGGGGAACCCGGATCCCGGATGTCATCGACGGCCTCGCGCGGGCGCTCTACGCGCCCGACTCCCTCGCGTAGCCGACGGCCGTCGCTGTTCACCGACTGTCGAGGCAGCGCAGGGTACGCTGTTCCAGAGCGGAGCCGCGGGCTCCGTGGCGAGTCTCGCGCGCACTGCGCGACAAACCTGGCATGACCGAGGGGACCAGAGTGGCGGCAAGCGGCGGAGACGCGAACGGGCGTCGCTCGGGCAAACAGACGTACCCCGAGGATCGCTTCGATCGGGTCGAGCGCACCCACCGGGTGGGCGCGCACCGCGTCACCGCGCGTCCGCGATACGGCTGGCAGTTCGTGATCGCCGGCCTGATCGGCTTCGCGATCCTCACGGGCATCGGGATCGGCCTGTTCTCCCTGTTCGATTCCCAGGGCAGACTGCCCGCCTCCGTCACGGGCGAGGCGACGCCGAAGGCCTCGAAGTCGACGACGCCCCCGAAGATCGATCCCAAGGCGACGATCGCGATCCTCAACGGCACGTCCACCCAGAACCTTGCCGCGGGCGTCGACCAGACGATCGCCAAGGAGAAGTGGGGATCGATCGTCTTCGCGGGAAGCGCTGCGTCGACTGACGTGAAGATCTCCGCCGTCTTCTACCGCGACGACAAGGATCAGCCCGCTGCGGCCGGCCTCGCCGCGAAGCTCGGCGGCCTCTCGACCTACAAGACCGAGGACTACGCGGACTATCAGGCGACGCTCATCGTGCTCCTCGGCTCGGACTACGCCGGTCCGGGGATCGACGCCGCGAAGAAGATCACGGCGAGCGGCGAACAGAGCGGTCCGGCGTCCGGGACCGGAACCCCGACGGCCGATCCGAACTCCCCGTAGCGCGCGGCGAGCGCACCGCGATGCCCGCCGCAGCTGCGCCCCGCGGGCAAATCGCCGCTGTCTGGTTACCGACTGTTCGCTGTGCGCGAGCGAGATCGCTTGCACTCGAAAGGTGTGAGTGCCAAGATTGGTGTTAGCAGTCGATTCGACTGAGTGCTAAACAGCTGTGAGCCACGGCGGCGCATTCGATGTCGCCTGGATCACTCCGAAACGTCCGGGAGGGGCGAATACATGGCAAAGATCATTGCGTTCGACGAGGAAGCACGTCGTGGACTCGAGCGGGGTCTCAACACCCTCGCAGACGCCGTCAAGGTGACGCTCGGCCCGCGCGGCCGCAACGTTGTCCTGGAGAAGAAGTGGGGCGCTCCCACCATCACCAACGACGGCGTTTCGATCGCCAAGGAGATCGAGCTCGACGAGCCGTACGAGAAGATCGGCGCTGAGCTCGTCAAGGAGGTCGCCAAGAAGACCGACGACGTCGCGGGTGACGGCACCACCACCGCGACCGTTCTCGCACAGGCGCTCGTGCGCGAGGGCCTCCGCAACGTCGCCGCCGGCAGCGACCCGATCGCCATCAAGAAGGGCATCGAGAAGGCCGTCGCCGCCGTCTCCGCCAAGCTCCTCGAGAACGCCAAGGAGATCGAGACCACGGACGAGATCGCCGCAACGGCTTCCATCTCGGCCGCTGACGAGCAGATCGGCAAGCTGATCGCCGAGGCGATCGACAAGGTCGGCAAGGAGGGCGTCGTCACCGTCGAGGAGTCGAACACCTTCGGCACCGAGCTCGAGCTCACCGAGGGCATGCGCTTCGACAAGGGCTACCTCTCCGCATACTTCGTCACCGACGCGGACCGTCAGGAGGTCGTCTTCGACGATCCCTACATCCTCATCGTCAACAGCAAGGTCTCCAACATCAAGGACCTGCTCCCCGTTGTCGACCCGGTGATCCAGTCGGGCAAGCAGCTCCTCATCATCGCCGAGGACGTCGAGGGCGAAGCCCTCGCGACCCTGGTGCTCAACAAGATCCGCGGCATCTTCAAGTCGGCTGCCGTCAAGGCTCCGGGCTTCGGCGATCGCCGCAAGGCCATGCTGCAGGACATCGCGATCCTCACGGGCGGCCAGGTCATCTCCGAGGAGGTCGGCCTCAAGCTCGAGAACGCAACGCTCGACATGCTCGGCACCGCGCGCAAGGTCATCATCACCAAGGATGAGACCACCATCATCCAGGGCGGCGGCGAAGAAGAGGCGATCCAGGGCCGCGTTGCCCAGATCCGCCGCGAGATCGAGAACACCGACAGCGACTACGACCGCGAGAAGCTCCAGGAGCGCCTCGCGAAGCTCGCCGGTGGCGTCGCCGTCATCAAGGCGGGCGCCGCGACCGAGGTCGAGCTCAAGGAGCGCAAGCACCGCATCGAGGACGCCGTTCGCAACGCGAAGGCGGCCGTCGAGGAGGGCGTCCTCCCCGGTGGTGGCGTCGCGCTGATCCAGGCAGGCAAGGACGTGTTCGCCGGCCTCGAGCTCTCGGGTGACGAGGCAGTGGGTGCGAGGATCGTGCAGGCCGCCATCGAGGCGCCCCTCCGCCAGATCGCGCTCAACGCCGGCCTCGAGCCGGGCGTCGTCGCAGATCGCGTCGCGGGCCTCCCGATCGGTCACGGCCTCAACGCCGCGACCGGCGAGTACGGTGACCTCGTCGCGCAGGGCATCCTCGACCCCGCCAAGGTGACCCGCTCGGCGCTGCAGAACGCGGCATCGATCGCTGGCCTCTTCCTCACCACCGAGGCCGTCGTCGCCGACAAGCCCGAGCCGGCTTCCGCCGCTCCGGCCGGTGACCCGACCGGTGGCATGGACTTCTAAGTCCCGCAACCACGAGAACGGGGTCGCGCCTTCGGGCGCGGCCCCGTTCCGCGTTTCCGAGCGCTGCACGCGGAGACCCGAGCCCCTGCTCGCCCTCTCGACGCGCGTACGAAGTCTTGGCGCGAAAGCGGGGCCTGAGGGACCTCAGCGAGCGCCGGGGCGCCCGGGCGTGCGCATCGCGCGGGCGAGCGGTTGCGTCTCCGAGCGCAGCGAACCGCCCCGCGCCGCGTGTGCGTGCGCCGGGAGCGTGCGCAGGGTGTGTGCGCGTGCGCAGCGGAGCGTACGCAGCGGAGCGCGAGCCGGGAAGTGCGTGCAGGGACCGTGCGCAGCGGGAGTGCGCGCCGTGGGTGCAGGCCGGGGTGCACGCTGGGAATGCGCAGCGTGAGTGCGAAGCGTGAGTGCGCGCCGGGGCGCGGAGGTTCTGCGGCGCAGCGCAGGAAGCCCGCACCCCTGTGGGGGCGCGGGCTTCCTGCTTCGCAGCGGCGGTGGCGCGCACGCGCGCCGGGTGTTTCCTCGGGCCCCTACTTCCGCGGCGCAGCCGGGAGGTCGACCTGGAAGGTCGCGCCGCCACCGGGAGTTTCGATCACCTTGACGGTGCCCCCGTGCGCGTCGACGATCGACTGCACGATCGCCAGGCCGAGGCCCGAGCCACCGGTTTCCCGGTTGCGCGAGGTGTCAGCGCGCCAGAAACGACCGAAGATCTTCTCTCGGAGCTGCGGCGGGATGCCTTCGCCGTGGTCGACGATCTCGAAGCGAGCGAATGGCGTGCCCGGGGCGAGTCGCACCGCGGGCATGGGGCGAGTGAAGGTGTTCTCCTCGGGCCGCGCCGGAGTGCTTTCTGGTGCGGCGAAGTCGTAGCTGTCGACCCCCTGCGCGGGCGTGGCGGGCGCATCGGGCGTCGCAGCCGCGTCGGCCGCAGCGGACTGCTCCGCCGATCGTTCCGCGCCATCTGCCGGAGCGTTTGCCTGGTCGGGGGCGGGATTCGCGTTCGCGACGTCCGTGGTTTCCGAGGCGTGCACCTCGGCGTTCGCGGCTCTGCCGGCATCGCGCGGGACGCCCTCTGGGTGCCCCGTGATGACGATCTCGATGGGGCTGCCCTCGGGGGTGTGCCGCATGGCGTTGCCGAGCAGGTTGGTCATCAGCTGTTTGACCTTGTGCCCGTCGCCGAGCACGGCCGGAGCGGCAGGATCCTCGATGACGGTGATCGTGCGGTCGGGTGCCTGGGCGGTCGCGTCGAGCGCCGCGTCCTGAGCGAGCGTGTTGAGCGGCACAGCGGTGAGCTCGAGGGCGCGGCGCTCATCGAGCCGCGCGAGCGCGAGGAGATCCTCGACGAGGGAGGTCATGCGGATCGCCTCCTTTTCGATGCGCTCCATGGCCTGGCCGACCTGCTCGTCCTCCCTGAGCGCGCCCATCCGGTAGAGCTCGGCGTAGCCGCGCACGGAGACGAGGGGGGTGCGAAGCTCGTGGCTCGCGTCGCCGATGAAGCGGCGCATCCGCTCGATCGTTCTCGCGCGATCCTCCAGGGAGCCGTCGAGGCGGTCGAGCATGATGTTGAGCGATTCCCCGAGGTGCCCGACCTCAGTGTGCGGGCTGCGCACGATGATGCGCTTCGAGTAGTCGCCGCGGGCGATCTCGAGGGCGGTCTTCTCGACCTCGGCGAGCGGGAGGAATGTTGCTGTGACCAGGAGCCGCGTCAGGGCGGCCCCGAGCAGGATCACGGCGATGCCGAAGCCCGTGAAGATGATGACGTAGCGCGCGACGACCTGGTTCACGGCCGACGTTGACGAGGAGATGAGGAGTGATCCGCTCGGCTGCCCGTCGATGAGAATGGTCGTCATCACGGCGCGCCACTCGACGCCGTCGGAGCCGCGGAGGCTGAACACCTGATCGCGGACCGAATTATCGTCGAGCCCGAGTTTCGGGACCTTCGGCTTTGCGAGCGTTTCGCGGCCCTGCGTGTTGTCGTAGCGGAGGTTGCCTTCTGCATCGAGCATGGCAACGTAATACTGCGGCCCCGCGTAGAGCACGTCGTTGCGAGACAGGCCACCGCTGCCCGCTCCCGCCGCGAGGGCCGGGGTGGGGTCAGAACGGAGTTGCCTGAGTTCGCCGTCGAGGTTCCCGACCAGCATGGGACGCAGCACGGACAGCGTGCCGACGCCCGCGACGACCAGGCCGAGGAACAGAATGAAGACTGTAACTCCGGTGATCTTGGTGCGCAGCGAGACGTCGGCCCAGCTGTCGGAGAACCGACTCAAGCTACTTCGTTTCGGTCTTGAGCATGTATCCGAACCCGCGCTTGGTCTGGATCAGCGACTCCTCGGTGAGGGGGTCGAGCTTACGGCGCAGGTACGAGATGTAGGACTCGACGATGCCGGCGTCGCCGTTGAAGTCGTACTCCCACACGTGGTCGAGGATCTGGGCCTTCGACAGCACGCGGTTGGCGTTCTGCATGAGGTAGCGCAGCAGCTTGAACTCGGTGGGGGAGAGCTCCACGGAGGTGCCCTCCACGGTGACCTCGTGGGTGTCCTGATCCATCGTGATGGGGCCGACGGAGATGACCGAGTCCTCGTCTTCCTGGATGGTGCGGCGGAGGACTGCCTTGATCCTGGCGATGATCTCGTCGAGGCTGAACGGCTTCGTGACGTAGTCGTCGCCGCCAACGGTCAGGCCCTCGACCTTGTCCTCCGTGTCATCCTTCGCGGTGAGGAAGATGATGGGTGCCGTGTAACCGGCTGTGCGGAGGCGCTTGGTGACGCTGAAGCCGTTCATGTCGGGCAGCATGACGTCGAGGACGATCAGATCGGGTTCCTCCTCGAGGACGGCCGAGATGGTCTGCGCGCCGTTCGAAACGGCGCGCACGCCGAAGCCCGCGAAGCGGAGGCTCGTGCTGAGCAGCTCGCGGATGCTGGGCTCGTCATCGACGATGAGAATCCGGGGTCCCTTGTGCTGTGTAGTCATGCCATCAGTCTCTGATTATTTGCTATGAACCTGCTGGAAGTGAGTGAACTCCGAGGGAGCGCCTGATCCTCACGCCAGCGGGCCCGCCATCTTCCGGAAGTCCCGGAGATGACGGGCCCGCAGGCGTGACGCGAGGAGCGATCACGCGAGGCAGCGGATCGGGATCAGGCCCCGGTCACCCAGGTCGCCCAGGCGGCGGCCATCGCGTCGTAGTTCTTCACCCAGAAGTCGATGTCGGGTACGCGCCCGGTCTCGAACCGGGAGCTCGCGAGCCACTCCGAGAGGGTGTCGTCGACCTGCGGCTTCGCGTCGACGTTCACGGGTGACATCGAGTTGAGCTCGGTCATCTTCGCCTGCTGATCGGCGCCGAGGAAGTAGTTGATCGCGGCCTCGGATGCGCCCTTGTCCTTCGCGCCCTTCGGAATCGCGGTCGAGTCGATCGCCACGAGCCACTCGTCCCACACCGGGGCGATGGGCGCGCCAGCATCGGCGGCTCCGTAGCCGCGACCGGACCAGACGAAGCCCATGACGGCCTCGCCCGATTCGAGCTGCTGCTGCGCCTGCGCTCCCGTGGTCCAGACGATGCCGTCCTTGCCGAGGCTCTTGTACTTCTTGATGGCCTGATCGATGTGCTCCGGCTTCAGGTTGTCGAGGTCGACCCCGTCGGCCATCAGGGGGAACTCCATGTTCTGCGGGTCCACGTAGGTGGTCGCTGGAACGGTCCGCTTCCCCGGGAACTTCTTCGTGTCGAAGAAGTCGGCGGCGCTCTTCGGCGGGTTGTCCCCGAACTTGTCCTTGTTGTACGCGATCACGAAGCCGTACATCACGTTCGGGATCATGCACTCGTCGGTGAGGGTGCCCTCTGGCAGCTTGGACGTGTCGATCTTGGAGCGGTCGATCTTCTCGTAGAGCGTGCCGCAGCCGCGGGCCGAGTCGACCTGCGAGGTGTCGACGATATCCCAGGTCACGTTCTTGCTGTCGACCATGGCCTTGAGCTTGCCCGCGTCGAACGCGTCCATCTGCATCGTGGCGCCGGACTCCTTCGCCATGGGCTGCCAGATCGCCTTGTCCTGACCCTCTTGGAAGATGCCGCCGGGGCCGGCGTAGGTCAGGGTCGTCCCCTCGAGGATCCCCTCCTTGATCTTCCCGGCTGCCGGGGTGCCGTAGTCGCGTTCCTGCTCGGCGGGGGCTGCGGATCCGCTCGAGCATGCGGCGAGGAGGAGCGTCGCCGCGCCCAAGAGGGCGACGGCGGCGGCTCCACGGCCGCGGGCCCGGGGGCGACGGCCGGATCCGGATCCTGATCCATTGCGGGAGAGTTTCGTCATTGATTCTTCCGTTTCGTTGTGCGGGGGACCGCGGGTGGTCGGAGGCTACTGCCCCCAGAGTGAGAGGAACTCGTAGGCGACGTGGGCCGCTGCGAGCGAGGTGATGTCCGCGTGGTCGTAGGCTGGGGCGACCTCGACAACGTCTGCCCCGACAATGTTGAGGCCGGACAGGCCGCGGATCAGGAACATCAGTTCCCGGCTCGAGATGCCGCCCGGCTCTGGGGTGCCGGTTCCGGGCGCGAACGCGGGATCGAGCACGTCGATGTCGACCGAGACGTAGACGGGTCGGTCGCCAAGGCGCGCGCGGGTGAGATCGAGAATGCCCTGCAGGCCGGTCGTGGAGAACTCGCTCGAGTGCACGGTGCGGAAGCCGAGCGCGCGGTCTTCGGACAGGTCGTGCGGGCCGTAGAGCGGGCCGCGGATCCCGATGTGGAGACACCCCTCTGGGTCGAGCAGCCCCTCCTCCGCAAGCCGGCGGAACGGGGCTCCGTGATGCATCTCGGCGCCGAAGTAGGTGCCGAAGGTGTCGATGTGCGCGTCGAAGTGGAGCACGGAGATCGGGCCGTGCTCGGCCGCGAGCGTCTTGATCGACGGGTAGGCGATCGTGTGATCGCCTCCGAGGACCACGAGCTTGCCCGCCCGATCGCGCGCCTCGGTGAGACCGGCGAGCATCGCTTCGACCGCGCGGTCGACGCCGAAGGGCGTTACCGCGAGGTTGCCGACATCCGCGACCTGGTGCTTCGCGAAGGGGAAGGAGTCGAGCTCGACGTGGTACGGGCGGATCAGGCGGCTCGCGTCGCGGATCTGATCGGGGCCGAAGCGGGCGCCGGGCCGGAAGGTGACGCCCGAGTCGAACGGGATGCCGATCACGCCTGCCCGAGCCTCGCCGACGTCGGTGAGGCGGGGGAGGCCGGCAAAGGTGGACGGGCCGGCGAAGCGCGGCACCTCCGAGAAATCGACCTGACCGGTGATCGGGCGGCCGTCCTGGGAGAAGCTGCGGGTGTACGGGATCTCGAGGCTCATGCTGCTGCTCCGGGGTTGAGGGTGTCGGCTTCGACGCGCTGGTCGGCGGGGGCCTGGGTGATGATGACGTCGAGACCCGCGAGCCCGCTCGCCTCGCGAAGCGCGTCGGCGAGCTCGTCGGGGGTGGTTGGGCGCTGCACGCGCGCGCCGAATCCCGCGGCGATCGCCCCGAGGTCGTGGGCCGTGGTGCGGACGCCCGCGGGATCGATGTCGGTGCGCTCGAACGACACCTCGATCTCGCGGTAGCCGCCGTTGTCCCAGATCACGAACGTGATGTTTGCGCCGAGATCGTAGGCGGTCGCGAGCTCGGTGAGCGTGAAGAGGGAGCTGCCGTCGCCCGCGAGCGCCACGATCGGCGTCTCGGGCGCGGCGATGGCAGCGCCGATCGCCATGGGGAGCGCTGGTCCGAGGGTGCCGTAGCCGTAGGGCGCGATCCAGCGCCCGGGCTCGTCGAGTTCGAGGTAGTGGTGGGACTGGTAGGCGACCTGGGCGGAGTCCGCGGTGAGGATCGCGTCGCCGGGGAGGGCGCGCGCGATCGCGTCGATCCACGGCGTGTGCGGGTCCGCGGCGCGCTCGGCTGCGAGGCCCTCCCTGGCCGCCGCGGCGCGGGACAGGCCCGCGGCCGTCGCTTCGGCGTCGGCCTGCGGAAGGCGGTCGAGGGCGCGGGTGAGGAAACCGGCGACGCGGGCGCGCACGGTCGGCCGGGTCTGATCCGGGTGGGTGACGGCCGGGTCGATGTCGACGCGCACGATGTCCGCGATCCGCGGCTCGGCTGAGCCGGTGAAGAGCACGTCGAAGTCGCTGAGCTCGGTGCCGAGGCCGATCAGGAGATCGGCGTCCTCGACGAGTTCCTGGGTGCGGGGGAACGGCAGGCTGATTCCCACGTTGAGCGGGGCGTCCGCTGGAATGATCCCCTTCGCGTTGCCGGTCAGGATCACGGGAGCGGCGATCCGCTCGGCGAGCGCGGCGACGAGGGCGCCGTCGTGGCGGGTGCCGCCTCCCGCGAAGATCACGGGGCGCTCGGCCCGCGCAATCGCGGCGATCGCCTCGTCGAGCTGGGCCTCGCTCGCGTCGGCGAGTACGGGGCCGGTCGTCACAGGGAGCGGCTCGGCGGGGCGGTGCAGTTCGCCGACCTCCTCCTCGAGCAGGTCGCGGGGAATGCCGATGTAGACGGGGCGGGGGCGCTCGGTCTGCCATCGCGTGAACGCCTCGTCGATCAGCACGGGGATCCGGGCCGGATCCGTGACCGTCTCGCTGATCAGGCAGAACGGGGCGAGCACGGGCGCGAGGTCGGGGGTGTCGTGCAGGGTGCCGCGGTGCGCGCCGAGTTCGGGCCGCGTGACGGTCGAGCCGATCACGAGCATCGGGATCGAGTCGTGCCAGGCCTGCGCGATCGGGGTCAGCGCGTTGAGCACTCCGGGGCCGGTGATGAGATAGCAGACACCGGGCTTCCCGGTCACGCGCGTGTAGGCGTCGGCCATGTAGCCGGCGCCCTGCTCATGCCGGGGGATCGTGACGTTGAGGCCGCTGTCGCCGATCTCGCGGAACAGCTCGAGCGTGTGCACGCCCGGAATGCCGAAGATCTGCTCCACGCCGTATTCGGTGAGGAGCGAGCTGATCGCCTGGCCGAGTCTCATCGTCGAGTCCCCCATCCGGTCCGCGTCGTCGCGGACCAAAAGTTTGTTATTACTGCACAAAGTATCGCGGTGTAATACTCTTTCGGGAAATCGTAAGGAATTCGGAGCGGTTCGTCAACGTCCGAGATATGACAAGATCAGTGAGGTTCCCGGCGGCGAGAGCCGCGGCGGATCCCCGCGCCGGCGAGCCGGCGGAGCATGCATCGGAGGAGCGCGTGACCGAACGAAGAACCCAGGCCAGGCAGGCGCACGCCGGCGCGACCGAGCAGCTCACCCAGATCGGTTTCCGCCTGCGGGTCGCCCGCGAGGAGCGCGGGATGACGATCTCGAGCGTCGCGGAGTTCACGGGCCTCACGAAGGGCTTCATCTCGCAGGTCGAGCGCGGGCTCGCCTCGGCATCGATCACCTCGCTCGCCGCGATCTGCGACGCCCTCACGCTCCCGATGGGGCGGCTGTTCGACCCGCCCCGGGTGTACGTGAGCCGCGGCGCAGAGCGGCAACCGGCGAAACTCATGGGGGAGGGGGTGCGCGACTCGGTGCTCACCCCGCCGGGGCAGAGCGACATGCAGGTGATCGAGACGACGATCGAGCCGGGCGGCGGGTTCGAGGACGAGCCCTACCGGCTGCCCGTCGACCGGGAGTTCCTCGTCGTGCTGGAGGGCACGCTGCAGCTCGAGCTCGAGGCGGAGAGCTACCTGCTGGAGGCGGGCGATTCGATGAGCTTCGCGGGCAGGCACGCCCACATCTGGCGGAACCCCTCGGCTAGCGAACCCGCGCGGGTGATGTGGGTCCTGTCGTCGAACCCCTGATCAGATCTCGTGTGAGTCGAGAATCGCGTAGGAGTATCCCTGCTCGGCGAGGAAGCGCTGGCGGTTCTGCGCAAAGTCCTGGTCCACGGTGTCGCGCGCGATGAGCGTGTAGAACGACGCCGTCTGCCCGTTCGACTTCGGCCGCAGTAGCCGGCCGAGTCGCTGCGCCTCCTCCTGGCGCGATCCGAAGGATCCGGAGATCTGGATCGCGACCGAGGCGTCGGGCAGATCGACCGAGAAGTTCGCGACCTTCGAGACAACGAGGATCCGTTCGGCCCCCTCGCGGAACGCGGCGAACAACTCCTCGCGCTCGTCGACGGGAGTCTGGCCCGTGATGAGCGGTGCGCCGAGCGCCTCGGCCATGGACTCGAGCTGGTCGATGTACTGACCGATCACGAGCACGCTCTCGTCGGGATGCTTCGCGATGATCCGCTTCGCGATCTGCTCTTTCATCGCGGAGGAGGACGCGATCCTGTAGCGATCCTGGTCTTCGGCAACCGCGTAGTCCATGCGCTCGGACTCGGAAAGATCGATCCGCACCTCGAAGCAGGCGGCCGGGGCGATGAAGCCCTGCGTTTCGAGGTCCTTCCACGCCGCGTCGTAGCGCTTCGGCCCGATCAGGCTGAACACGTCGCCCTCGCGGCCGTCCTCGCGCACGAGCGTCGCCGTGAGCCCGAGACGGCGGCGGGCCTGCAGATCCGCGGTGAGCTTGAAAACGGGGGCCGGGAGCAGGTGCACCTCGTCGTAGACGATGACGCCCCAGTCCTCGGCGTCGAGGAGGGAGAGGTGCGAGTACACGCCCTTCCGTCGGCTCGTGAGGATCTGGTAGGTCGCAATGGTGACGGGCTTGATCTCCTTGACCTGGCCGGAGTACTCGCCGATCTCGTCCTCGGTGAGGTTCGTGCGGCGCAGGAGCTCGTCGCGCCACTGCCGCGCCGAAACCGCGTTCGTGACGAGGATCAGGGTTTTCGCTCCGACGGCTGCCATCGAAGCGGCGCCGACGATCGTCTTGCCCGCTCCGCAGGGGAGCACCACGACGCCCGAGCCGCCCTGTTCGAAGGCCTGCACCGCTCGCGCCTGGTAGTCGCGGAGTGCCCAACCGTCCTCGACCAGCTCGATGTCGTACGGGTCGCCCGGCGTGTATCCCGCGAGATCCTCAGCCGGCCAGCCGCGCGCCACGAGCTGCTGCTTGAGCTCGCCCCGTGCCCAGGCCTCGACCGGGAACGTCTGCTCGTCGATCCGGTTTCCGAGCAGGGGCGCGATCTTCTTCGCGCTCGACACCTCGCGGAGCACGGCAGCGTCCTCGGACCGCAGCACGAGCGCGCCCTCGTCGTCACGCTCGATCGTGAGGCGCCCGTAGCGCCGCATCATGTCCTCGATCTCGCTCGCGACACCCGTCGGGACCGGGAACTTCGCGTACGTGTTGAGCGTCGCGAGAATCTCCTCGGCGGTATGGCCAGCCGCGCGGGCGTTCCACAGGCCGAGCCGTGTGACCCGGTAGGTGTGAATGTGCTCGGGGGCGCGCTCGAGCTCGGCGAAGACGGCGAGCGCGTGGCGCGCCTCCTCCGCGTCAGGGTGCGCGACCTCGAGGAGGACGGTGTGATCGCTCTGCACGATGAGGGGGCCGAGAGTCATAACCACCCATTCTACCCGCGACGGGCGGTCAGACCGGCTCGACGGCTGTGATCAGGTTCACCGGCAGCGTGCGCTCCACGCCGGCGGTCTGATCGGAGGCGCGGAGCCGGCCGCCGCTCAGCGAGACCGGCAGGAGGGTGAAGCTGCGCGACTGGCCCGCCGCCTCCGCCGTCACGCGGACCGCGCGGCGCTCACGGATCGCGAGCTCGATCCTGCGGGTGAAGTCGCCGGTTCCCGGTTCAGACCTCGCGGCCTCGAAGACCCGCTCGACGAGCTCGGCAAGCGCCGACTCGTCCTCCGCGCGGCGGACCGCGGCCGGGCTGGGATCCTGCGCGTCCGCTCCGGGATCTCCGCCGCGCGATCCGGGGATATCGAGCCTGATCCCCGGCGCAGAAGCGAGATAGCGAGCGTCGGACAGGGCCGCGATCACGTGGTCCGGGCGCAGCCGGGAGAACAGCACGGACGCGTCGCGGTCTCCGCGGCGCAACTGGAGATGCTGGAGCGCGCGATCAACGAGCAGGGTTTCGGCGAGCTCGGGCCGGGACACCGAGATGCGGCTGCGGCCGTCGTCGCCGTCGTGCTCGGAGACGACGATGCTGCCCACCCGCTCCGCGAGCGAGGTGACGAGGTAGGTGAGCGGCTGTGGCACCCCCGTGAGGGAGAGGCTCGCGAACAGCTGCAGCACCTCTTCGCCGGTGCGTCCGGCCTCGAGTGCCTCGGTGACCGCGGCCTCCGTGACGCGCCTCGTTGACGCGATGCCGATGTGCTCGGGACGGGACAGCGCAGACAGCGCCTCCTCGTCCGCGGGCGCGAGCGGGCCAGGCACGATCACGCTGAGGTCCGGCTGCAGGTAGATGCCCTGGGCGCGGGCGGGGATCGCCGCCTCCGCGGCGCGCGCCGCCTCGTCGCGGTGCCCCTCGAGCAGCAGGCGACCGGGCTCGGACAGCCTGCCGCGCAGGGTGAGGCCGAGCGCTTCGGCGAGCTCAACGGAGTTCGCCGCGGCCGTGAGGTCCGCTTCCGGGAGGAGTGGATACGCCGTCGGCAGCTCGCTGAGCGCCCCGCCGAGATCGCCGTCGTGCGTTTCGAGCACCGCGCGGAGCGGCCCGGACAGCGTGCCGAGTGCGCCCTGCGCGAGCGCGATCCAGCGTTCCGCAATGTCGGCCTCGAGCCAGTCGGCGGACTCGGCCGTGGTCAGGAGGAGCGGTTCGCTCGCGGCCGGTGTCGTGAGCCCGGCGAGCCCGAGCGCGGCAAACGCCCGCTGCACCGAATCGACCGGGATCCCGATCCGCTCCGACACCCACTTCGCGGCCGAGTACGACACAACACCCGTGCGGTTCAGCCGAAGCGGCCGATCGCGCAGCTGGCGCAGGCACTCCGCGCAGCGGCCGACAGCGGTGAGCGCGGTATCGATCCACGCGGCTGCACCGATCTCCGGCTCGGAGAGGCTGTTCGTCGCCGCGGGAAGATCGTCGCCAGCGGAGGCTTCCGCGGCCTCGAGCGCGGGATCCCCGTCCTCGTCGAGCGGTGAACGCTGGGCGATCGCCTCGAACGCCTGAGCAATCGCGGCCGAAACCTCGGGGAGCGGCGCTGCGGCCCCGGCGTCCTCGCCCACGAGGCCCAGCGATAGGAGTCCCGCGATCGTGTCCCGATCCGGTTCCCTGCCGGCATCGAGCTCGTCGAGCGCTCCGAGCTGCACGATGGACAGCAGGGAGACCGCGCGGGAGATGGAATCCGGTCGAAGAAGCTCGCTCGCCAGCCCGATCGGGTCGAGTACCGCTGCCGGGGCGTGCGGCCTGCGCGCGTGCACGAGACGCGACAGCTCGTCGCGATCCATCCGCGCAAGGGCGGATGCGAGTGCGAGCGTGCCGCTCATGTCAGCCCGAAGCCTCAGTCGCCGGCGTTCCGCCGGAACTCCGCGCGCCGCCGCACCTGGCTGATGATCAGCAACAGGATCAGCAGGACGAACCCGATCGGTAGCCCGATCAGGGAAATCCCGTATACGAACGGCCACAGGCCCTCGGCCATGGCCTCCCGGTCATTCAGTCCCACGATCAGGGTCGCGAAGAACGACAGCAGGGCCACCACAATGATGGACAGCGACGCATACGCGAGGATGCGCTCGATGAGCGAGGGGGAGCTGGTTTCTGACGACATCCGTCCCATTTTACCGCGGATCCGCCGCCAATGCCTCTGCGCGGTCTCACCGCCCCAGACGATAGACTTGAACGGATTGGCGGCCCGTTCTGGGATCCGCCGCGCGGGGCGGTGCACGGGGCTCGCCGCCGGAGTGGAAAGGGACGAGGCATGCCGAACGGCAAGGTCAGGTTCTTCGACGAGGACAAGGGCTTCGGATTTATCCAGGGCGATGACGGGGAACAGGTGTACCTGCACGCCTCCGTGGTGCCCGATGGCGTCGAACTGCAGGCGGGCACGAGACTCGAGTACAGCGTCGGCGCCGGCCGCCGCGGCCCGCAGGCGCTCTCGGTGACGGTGCTCGAAGCACCGCGGCTCGCCCGCCGCAACCGCAAGTCCGCAGACGAGATGGCGATCATCATCGAGGACCTCGTCAAGCTGCTCGACGGACTCGGCGGCCGCCTCAAGAACGGTCAGTACCCGGAGCGGAGCCAGTCGCGCAAGGTCGCGACGATGCTGCGTCGTGTTGCGGACGATTTCGATGTCTGAGCAGGAGGAAGTCGTCGCGGTGGAGACCGAGCGCGTGGAGACGGCCGGTGCCGGTGCCGGTGCTGATGCGTCCGCAACGAAGGCGCCCGCCGCGATCGATCCGGACCCGACGCTGCTGAGCGCAAGGGAACAGGCGCGCGCGGCGCTCGCCGAGATCACCGACGCTCAGTCGATCGGCGCCGACGAGGGCTTCGAAGCGATCGCCGAGCGCGTGGTGACCCTGTTCTTCGAGTGCAGGCTCCCCGGCTACCCCGGTTGGCGCTGGGCCGCGACCATGACCCGCGTCGACGACGAATCCCCGATCACCGTGCTCGAGGTGGAACTGCTCCCCGGCGCGGGAGCCGTCGTGGCGCCCGAGTGGGTGCCCTGGTCGGAGCGCCTCGCTCAGTACCGCGAGAGCCAGGCCAGGCAGGCGGCAGAGGAGGCCGCAGCCGCTGAGGCAGCCGCCGAGGAACTGAGCGACGAGGACGACGTCGACCCCGAGGACGACCTGCTCGACAACGACTTCAGCGACTTCGACGACGACCTCGACGGGGCTGAAGTCGACGAGGCCGGTGAGGACTCGGATGACGACGCGGACGAAGACGACGACTCGGACGACGATGATTCCGATGACGACGATGATTCCGACGACGATGATTCCGACGACGACGACGATGACGATGACGATGACGACGACCTCGATGACGATGATCTCGACGACGAGGATGACGACTTCGACGAAGAGTCCGAGGACGACGAGGATGACGATGACGAGGACGGCGACGATGAGATCGACGACCTCGATGTGACCGACCAGGCCGACGACGAGGCCCTGGACGATGACGACGACGACCTCGATTCGGACGACGATTCTGAGGAATAAGCCTCAATCGCTGAGCGCTACCTGAACGTAGCAACCCCGACTGATCCCCGGCCCTCATTGCCGGGGATCAGTCTTTTTGTCTATAGCCTCAGCGCCTCCTCCTGCTGAGACGACCGCACGCCTCTTTATGGGTGTTTTCCACGTATGCCTGAAAACGGCGGCCCTCGTACTCTTTTCGACTTGTGGAAGCGGCGTTCGCCTGAGTGCGTTCGCCTGAGTGCTTCTGCTTCAGAGGCGGGACGCGCGTGAGGGGATGGACATTCGTACAGAGCATCGGCGGTACGGCCGGGTGAGACGTGGATCGAATGCGAATGAGCGCAGTTCAAGGTTGCGGGCCTGGGGGAGGTCTGCCCTTGCACTGTGTATCACGTGCTCGCTCCTGTTCGGGCAGGCTCCCGCGCAGGCGATCGCAGGCGGGACCGGTCCGGTGCGCGATTTCCACACTCTCGAAGCAAGCCACCGGGCAGTCCGCGAAGACGCGGGCACCTCTCTCGAACCCGAGCAGCCAGCGCCGAGTGCGCGTGCGGGGTCCTCGGAGGAACGACGCTCGGGGTCAGCGGAACTTCCTCAGCCGCAGGGCACGGAGACACCGAAGCCTCAGCCGGCGCCCACGACACCGCCGAAGCCTTCCTCGTCGAAGGCGTCCGCGCCTGCACCCATGCCCGCGCCTGCGCCCGTGCCCGCGCCCGCGCCCGCGCCTGAGGTCGATAAGGTTCCCCAGAAGACTCTCCCGACCGGAGACGTGGCAACCCCGCATGACGACGCCAATCAATCGCATAGGCGTGTTCCTCGCAGCGGCGGAAGAGGAAAGATCACCTGGTCGGTCGTCGACGAAAATGGTGACTTCGTCGGCGGGGCGACCTTCGCACTGGAGGGTCCTCGCAATTCGAACTTCTTTAGCGACGGCCTCAGCGCTGTGTGGAACGGCCGACGCGAGCAGCAAATCATGGTGAAGGATCACCTTGCTGGTGACAAGGCAAGAGTCGACGATGATCCCGACGAGGGCAAATTCATGGTCACCGACGCCTCTATCGCCGAGGCCGGTGCCAAAGAAATTCAAACCAGTTTGCGCTATCGCGTCCGCCCGCTTTCGGCGCCGGATGGCTGGGAGTTCGTTGACCCCTCTCCGGTCCTGATGCCAGCGGAGGGACCGAACTCGGCCCGTGCCAAACCGGGGGTGTGGGACTATGACGAGGCCGACCTTGGCCAATTTGTGGTGCGACCGAAGTCCGATGCGCAGCTCGTCTGGCGAGTCTCTGACCTCAGGAACAAGCCCATGGGGGGTGTGACAGTCACGGTCCAGGGGCCCTGGACCGGATGGGGCGAGAACTGGTGGTCGGAAGCAGTCGTCCCCGATTGCGTATCGGCTCCATGCTCGGGCCTCGATCGAGATCCCGCGCCCGGTGCGTTCCGGGTGACAACGGAGTCGGCCAGGTCAAGCGGCGTTCTCGATGGAGTCCGTGACGGCGGCAGATACCGAATAAAGGTGTCGACAACACCGGCTGGGTACGTTGCGCGCCCCTCCGGCTGGGTCACAATGCCAGGGGACGACTATCGAGGAACGTGGAACGGTAAGCCCCAGGCGAAGAGTCATGATTTCGGGAACCTGCAGCTTGTGCCCCCTGCCCCGGCGACAATCACGGTCCATGTCGGCGGCGATCGGATGAGTGACGGCTCCGTCAAGGGGGTGCAGGGCGCCTGGCTGGTGCTGAACACGGGCGACGATGCGCCGAGCGGCGTCCGCGCGGACGGGCTCCAGGACTTCGACATCGGGTGGGCGCGTTGCGTGTCGGACTTTTCGGGCAACTGCACTTTTTCGGTCCCCGATACGCAGCCGGGCGAACCGAATCGTGACGCACGTTTTTGGATCACGCAGATTGACTCACCCTGGAGCTGGTCCGCCAACGAGAAGCTGGGCACGGGGGCTTCCCCGGGGCAAGTAAAGGTAACTGACTATCGGTTCAGAACGGGGCCGGAACTGCGCTCGGGAGCGAGGTACGTGTTGGGCGAAAACTTCGGGACGGGTGAGCGAGATGCGGAGACCGCCACCTCCGGAGTGTGGCAGCAGTCCAGGCGCAATCCGTCAGGCCCTCTGTCCTGTGCCGCGAACATCGCACTCATCATGGATTATTCAGGCGCTGGATCGGAGCATACCCAGCAACTCCGCTCGGCCGCGGACGGAATCGTAGACAGCCTCGTCGGAACTCGGTCGAAAATGTCGCTCTTCTCGTTCTCGAATGCGAGCCCCGCTCTGGGCGCACCTCAGAACGCCGAAACTCTCACGAGTATCGAGACAGAGGCGGAGGCGGCGCAAATGAAGAATACGTATTCGTCGTGGAACGCTGAGGGCGGGAGAAACTGGGATCGAGGCCTTGCGACAGTCGCGGAGGCTGATCGCGAGGAAAACCACTTTGATCTGGCTGTAATCCTCACTGACGGGATGCCGAACTACTCCGGGAACCCGGCACAGGGGGACGGGCGAACCACTCGGTTCACAGAGATTGAAAACGCAGTTTTCTCGGCGAATCAGCTCAAGGCGAGAGGAACGCGCATCCTCGCGGTTGGCGTTGGACCCAACGCCTCCGGATCGGAAATCGCATTGGATCTGCAGGCAATATCGGGGCCTACGGCGGGCACAGACTACTTCCAGGCGACGGATTTCGCGAGTGGGAGCCAGTTCGTGCAACACTTGCTCGCCGACGGCTGCGCGGCTCCGATCAACGTCACCAACATGATCGTCCCGCCGGGAACCCCGCCTGACCGGACGGACGGCGCCGTGCCAGCAGGGGCGGGCTGGACCTTCACAGTACGCGATCCCGGGGAGGGACTCTCCCTTCCCTCGCAGTCGTCCAGGACGACCGCGGCCGATGGAACTGGCTCGGTCGAGTTCGCGTTCAAGCTGCCCGTTGAGAACACGCGCAGCGCACCGGTGACGATCGAGACGTCGCCGCTGCCCGACTATTCACGTGTCACCGCAGGCGGGAAGGTGGCTACCTGCCGCGATCAGGGTTCGGGAGCCGAGCTTCCCGCGGAGTCGGCGGGTCCACATGCGTTTCGAGTGAGTGCAAGTCGTGGCGCTCGGATCGGGTGCACCGTGTATTACCGTTTGCCGGATGTCTCTGCGTCGATGCAGGTCGAAAAAGTCTGGGTGCTGCAGGACGTCGACGGCGGGACGACCGGGGTATTCCGTGGCGCAGGCGCAGGCGCAGGCGCGGGTTCGGATTCGGGTTCGGGTTCGGGCCTCCCCGCAGGCCTGACCTCGACGCTCCGCATGAACGGCCCCGGCTCTGCGGGCGATTCGGAACAGAACTGGGGAGAGGCGCGCACGCGATACGCCGAGGGGGACCAGGTCAGCGTCACCGAGACTGCCGCGGTCGATGAGTCGCTGCTCCCAGGATGCGCGATCGTCTCGGAGCGCGCGACAAAGTTGAACGGAAAACCGGTCGACGAGGCCGTGCCGTTTGCTGCACCGCTTGTGCAGGGCGCGAACTCCGTCGAGCTGACCACCACGGTGCGGTGCGAGCAGACGCTCGAGCTGCGGGCGGGAGTGGAAAACGGATCCGCCTCAGCTGCCTCTTGGACGTTGTCTGCCTCACCCCTCACTGACGCGAGGCCGGGTCCCCAGGGGAGCTATACAGCCCAGGGGAGCGTGCGCGGGAGTGTGACCGCGGCGGCCAAGTATGCGCTCTCGACGGGAGGGGGAGGCGACGCGGCAGCGTATGTGCAGCGTGGATCCTGGGTGTGCGCGGATGCCCGAAGCGGCGCCCCGGTCGTCCTGGGAGGGGGCGGTACCGTGAGCGTGCCGCTCGGACGTAGCGTGATCTGCGAGGTCCGTTTCGCCACCGCTGAACTCACCGTCTTCACCGATGTCACCGAGGGCGATCTTCCGCCGTCGCGGTGGACCGTCGAGGGTGTCCCAGCCGGATCGGGTTCCGGGCTTGCAACAGCCCGCTGGGGAGGAACGGCCTCGGGGGCGGGGACGGCCCCGGGCGCGGCACCGGCCGCGGGTCTCGCGCTCGCAATCCGGCCAGGGCACCAATACACGCTTACGCAGCACACATCCGATGGCGCCTCGCTCGCCTACCTTCCTCAGAAGTTCCAGCGCTGGGACGGCGCAGCGTGGGTGGACGTCGCCCAGACGGCATCGGGCGCCGCCGAGGTGTCGGTGCCAATCGGTGAGCACGCCTTCTACCGTTTCGTGAACACCCGGGCGCCCGCGATTCCGCTGCCGTTCACGGGGGGACTCGGAACCGACGCGATCCTCGCGATTGGTGTTGCCGCAGCGATCGCGGCGATCCGGCTGGGCGCTCGCCGCAGACCCCGCGAGCGAGCACCCGTTGCCGCCCACAGCCACCACAGCACATCTACTGCCGATCAGGCACTTTGAATCAAAGGAGAACACACATCGTGAAACTGCACCACCCACCCCGATCAGTGCGCAGCCGGCCCGCGGCCGCACTTGTCGCAGCGCTCGTCTTCCTGAGCGCGCTCATCCCCGGGACGGCGGCACTCGCTGAGCCGCCCGGCGGTCTGACGGGCACCTCAGGAGACCTGGTCATTCACAAGCACGCCGGAACACCGGGAGCCGCCGGTAACGGCCAGGAGATCACGGACACGTCGGCACTCGGGATCGGACTGCGCGGCGTCCAGTTCACGATCGCGCGCGTCAGCTACGACGGCACTCCGATCTCGCTCACAGAGGCCGCCGGCTGGGACCTCGCAAAGAACGCGACCCTGCCACTCAGCGGCCGCTACAGCTCAGCGCCGATCGCCGGTGGCCCGATCGTCACCGATGCCAGCGGAACCGCGACCGCGGCGGCCCTCCCGTACGGGCTCTACCTGGTCACCGAGACCTCGGCGGGCCCGAACACCGTCACCGCGCCAGCTCAACCATTCCTGGTCACCGTGCCGTACCCGAACGAAACAACCGGTGGCTGGCTCACCCGCGTGCACGTCTACCCGAAGAACCAGCTCGCAGACTCACACCAGTTCACCGCGGGGAAACCGGCGAAGCCGGTCCTCGGAGACCCGATAACCTGGACAGCCACGGTGTCCGTGCCCCGGCCGTCGAGCGGGTCCACGTATACGCGCTTCGCGATCACCGACAAGCTCGACCCCCGCCTGCAGTTCACGGGCGTCACCGTGACCCGCGACGGGGTTCCACTCACCGAGGGGGTCGATTACACGGTAACGGCGCCCACCCCGGGGAACGGCAACACGGTCACGGTCACTCCGACGCTCGCATCGGTGCGCACCGGCCAGAACTACTCCGTCCAGGTGACCACCCGCGTCACGGGAACCGGTGAAATCGTCAACTCGGCGACACGAATCGTGAACGACGTCGAAACCGCGCTCGGTCCCGCGCAGACCAACTGGGGTGCGCTGCGCCTCGTCAAGCATGCGCAGGGGAGCCAAGACGCGCTGAAGGGTGCGCAGTTCGAGCTCTACGCCGCCGATCGGACGACGCTGCTCGTCCCGGCGCAGGAGACCGGGGGCGACGGGTCGATCCTGTTCCCCGGACTGTGGGTCGGAAACGACGCAACGAAGTCCGCCGAGTTCTGCCTCAAGGAAACCCGAGCACCCGCGGGGTACGTGCTCCCCGCCGATCCGTGGACCTGCCGCGCGATCGCATCGAGTGAGCCTTCCACCCGGGTGGAATGGTCGGTCACCAACGCGCGCCACACGGGGCTGCCGCTGCCACTGACCGGCGGCGCAGGCACGACCACGCTCCTCGCGGGCGGCGCGGTCCTCGTGCTGTCGGCGGCCGTGTGGGGCACCTGGGGCGCTCGTCGTCGGCGTGCCGAGGCCTAGGAGTCAACGTGCCGGACGGTGGAAGCGACCGTCCGGCACGGCCTTCGCCGCGGCCCTGCTCGCGCTCGTCGGGCTCAGCGCGATCCTCTACCCGGGGACAGCGGGATGGTGGTCCCAGTTTGAACAGTCCCAGGTGATCAGGGGGCTCTCGGAGGTCTCCGCCGATCAGCCCGCACGTACGCTCGAAAGAGAGCTCGAGCGGGCCCGCGCCTACAACGCCCAACTCACGGGTGGCGCCAGGATCGACGCGGCAGCCCGGAAACCGAGTGCCGCGGCGGGAGCATCCGGCCCAGACGGCCGTTACGAAGAACTCCTGCACGGTGACGCGGCCGGAGCGATGGGTCGCCTGCGCATCCCCGTCATCGGCGTCGATCTCCCGATCTACCACGGCACCGACGACGAGACGCTCCTGCGCGGCGTCGGGCACTTGCAGGGAACCTCGCTGCCCGTCGGCGGACCATCGCAGCACTCCGTCCTCACCGCGCATCGCGGGCTTTCGAGCGCAACCCTGTTCACCGACCTCGACCGGGTGCGGCGCGGCGATCAGTTCACACTCGAGGTGTTCGGGGAGGTGCTCGCCTATCGCGTGATCGAGACCAAGGTTGTGAACCCGGAAGACACGGACGCGCTGTTCCCCAGGCAGGGCGAAGACCTCGTGACCCTCGTCACCTGTACGCCGCTCGGGATCAACACGCAGCGCATCCTCGTGACCGGGCAGCGGCTCCTCCCGACCCCTCAAGTGGACATTGAACGTGCAGGATCCCTCCCCGACGTGCCCGGGTTCCCCTGGTGGGCGGTCGGCCTCGTGGGCGGAATCGCGTCGATCGCAGGCTATCTCGCGTGGGCGGGATTCCCGCAGCGCGCAAAGCGCGGCGGTGACCCTGGTTCCCATGCGGGTTCCGTGCAACCGGATCTTGGGGCGAGCACGGTCGAGCGGTGACCCGCGAGCCGGACCTCTCCGGCACGTCGCCGATGCAGCGGACCGTGCCGAACGCGCACCGAACTCGTCGAGCGCGAGGTGATGGCCGCGCTTCTCGATGAGCGAGTGCACGACGGCGTCCGAGAACGCGGTGGCGCCGCTGTTTTCGAGGGGATGTTGGCCCTTCTGCCCCTATCCGCCTCGGGGAGTCTGCCTCGTGGCGCGCGTTCTCGGAGCGGTACCGCGAGCGGAGCTCGTGTCTCGTGAAGGCCCCGAGATCAGGGACTCAGCGGGACTCGAAGGGGGACCGACCTGAGAGCGGGACCGCGATATGGGTATTCGCTACGGATGTCCCCGGGCCGCGTGTTTTCTAACGTTTTTCTCCGGTAATGAAACACGGTATCCGGTCGTTCGCGTCCCTTCGGCCGAGGGGCTCCTTCGAGAGCATTGGAGAGACTGTCATTTCTGAGAACGCGTTAACCCTCAGCAGGGGAGTCCGCCAATCGTTTCGCGCACGAGGCTTTGCCCGTGCGCTGCGCCGCTCGAGTGCAGCGATGTTGGCTCTGGTGATCGCGTTCGGGGGAACCGCTTCAGCGCATGCCATCCCCGACGACGGCAAGCAGTCGGCCGGCACGACCTCGACCGAGTCCGATCATCGCTCAGATCGACGGGAGCGGGATGTCCCCCGAGCTGAACCGAGGAGCGAAAGGCCCCGTGAACAGCGCGCCGCGGGTAAAGCCAAACCCCCGAAGCCGGCGACGAAGCAGGAACGCGGGCCTTCGGCCGTTCCAGAAGGGACCTTTTCGGTTCCGGGCCCGGAACGTGGCTCACCAGAGCCGCGCCTCGAACGTGGCGCTGCCCAGCCGCCCCGGACCTATGATCGGCAGGGAGAGGACCCCAGCCTGCGCTGGCTGGTGCTTGGACCGGGCGATGTGCCCGTCGCCGGGGCCTCGTTCGAGTTCGAGGGGCCGTGGGACAGCGACGACCCGTCAGACGGTTCAGAGAAACCCTGGACTTCCCGGAGTCCAACCCGGATTGTCACCGACGATTTCGGCCAGGACGGCTACATGGGATACGACGTAAACCCCGAGCCGGGCGTCGTGGAGGTGACGAACAAGCGGTTCCACAAACTCCGTCAGGAAGATGAGATCGTGGTGGGCCGGCGGTATCGCATGCGGCCGGCCACGGCCCCGCCTGGGTACGTGTGGGACGACACGAGTTGGAACGCAATGCGTCCATTCTGGTCCGATCCGAAGGCGAGTGAACTCGCGTACTGGTACCAAAATGCCGTTGATGTGCCGCCTTTCCGTCTGCACTCACGCGGACCGAAGCTCGCTTGGAGCGTCACTGACTCGGCAAACACCCCGGTCGGCGGTGCGACGAGCGAGTTTCAGGGACCCGCGACCGGAGGGGGATCGGACTGGGGCTCCGCGGTCGAGGTGCCCGACTGCCAGTCGAAGCCCTGCGCAGGACCGGATATCGATCCCGCGCCAGGCAAGTTTGCAGTCGCGCCAGGATTGAGCGGGACATCTGATGTGATCAACGCGATCGACCTCGGCAAGAGATATCGCGTACGGGTCACAGCGGCACCGCCCGGACTCGCGCCGCGGCCCGGGAACTGGGCGACCATTCCTGGCACCGGCGACTCCGGTCAATGGAACGGAGATCCAGGAGGCGTGGCCCACGACTTCGGTGCACTCCCGGTGGACGCAGAAGAACCGGCGCGCATTGTCGTGCAGGTCGGCGGAACGCGCGCTTCAGACGGATCGGTCGGTGCGCTCCAAGGGGTTGAACTGCGGTTGAACACCGGAAGAGACGCACCGAGCGGTGACCGGGCGGACGGTGTTTCTGGTGGGGGCGCAGGGTGGGCGCGCTGTGTGTCCGACGCCGCGGGCAAGTGCCGATTTGCGGTCCCGAAGGCTGGGGTCGGAGGAGCGAATCGCGACGCACGCTTCTGGATCGTCCAGGGCAGCGTTCCGCCCGATTGGTATTCGAACCCGGAACTGGGAACTGGCAGTCAGGCGAAACCGCTCACGGGCGCGAACTACGCAGTTCGCACGGGACCGGCGCTGCGCGCGGGCAGCACCTATCGATCGACTCGAGAGTTCATGTATGAACGCAGCGCGGCCTCGACGGCGTCGGACGGGGTCTGGCAAGTGTCGCGCGAGAACCCGGACGGCCCGGGTGGATGCACGGCCAATGTGGCCCTCGTCGCGGACACGTCAGGGCAAGATCCGAAGAAAATGGTGCAGCTTCGTTCTGCCCTGGATTCCATGGTCAACCGCTACGCGGGGACCGGATCCCGGCTCTCCCTATTTTCTTTTGCCGACACCGGACCGGCTGCGAAGAACGGCCTGGGCGCTCCGACGCTTCAGCCGCTCGAGTCTGCGTCGCAAATCGAGGCCTTTCGGGCGCGCTATCAAGGATGGGTTGCGGAAGGCGGGCGCAATTGGGCCCGCGGAATTTCGCAGGTGGCAGACGCGAACACTCAGAGTAACCACTTCGATTATGCCGTGGTCATCACGGACGGGAGCCCTTTCGAGGGGGACGCAACGCGGGGTGGCAACGTCAGCACGACCAGACGTGCCGACGTTGAACGCGCCATCTTCGCTGCGAATCAGCTTAAAGAGCGAGGGACGAGGGTGCTCGCGGTGGGTGTTGGGCCGGGTGCAGCGGGCAAGGGCAATGCTCTGAACCTTCGGGCAATTTCGGGGCGAGGGGCTTGGAACGATTACTTTCAGGTGGCCGACTATGCCGAGGCCGCGCGGACGATCCGCCAACGACTGCTCGGACAGTGCGAGGCGGACGTCCGTTTGACGACGATGGTGGTGCCCGAATCCACTCCTCCTGGTTCGACCTATAACGCGAGGGCGGCAGGTCCTGGATGGAGTTCGACGGCGCGGAACCCGGGACCCGGTCTCGTTCTTCCCTATCCTGCTACGCGGACCACTGGGGGCGACGAAATAGGCGTCGTGGACTTCTCCTTCCTGCTGCTCGATGCGAATATCCGTGAGACGGATGTCGGTATCTCGACGGCCTTGCCTGACGGATTCACGCTGGAGCGAGTGGGCGCGAGAAACGGCGCCTGCACGAGCAGGATCACAGGGATGCAGCATGCCATTTACGACGATGGAACGGATGGAATTCGCATACCGCTCACGCGAGAAGAGTCACTGGACTGCGCAATGTGGGTGCACGCGCCTCCCACCGCTGCGACGGTCGCCGTCGACGGACTCTGGGTGATCGAAGACGACCAGGGGCGCGAGCTTCATCGTGCGCGAAATCCCGGGCCGAACAGTGAACTTCTGAAAGGAATCACCGGAACGCCTCGGGTGGCTGGGCCGGGGTCGCAACCCGAGGCCTCGCTTCAGTGGGCGCAGCCCCGCGGGGGATATGCGGCGGGCAACAGCGTGCGGATCTTGGCGGACGCCACGATCGATCACAGCACCCTGCCCGGTTGCGTCGTGCGAGGGCAGCGTCTGACCCGGGTGAACGGTTCGGAGATCGACGATGCGCTCGCCGCAGAGCAGAAGCTCGTTCTCGGAGCGAATGAGTTCGAGATCACGACCACTATCCGGTGCGAACAAACGCTGGCGTTGCGCGTCGACGTGGAAAACGGGCCGGCGCAGAGATCAGACTGGGTGTTAACCGCGACCGGCCCAGCTGGCGCTCGCCCCGGACCGAACGGCGTCCCTGATCAGCAGGGTACGGTGCGCGCCAGCGTGAGCCCCGAAACGGCATACGTCCTCAGCGATTCCACCGCAGCGAAGAACGCGGCCTACGTGCAGCAGGGGCGCTGGGAATGCACGCGGGTGGGCGGGGGCCCAGTAGACATGGGAAACGGACCGGAGACCGTGAGGGTGCCACTCGGGCAGAACGTCGAATGCACGGTGCGCAAGGCTGCAGCTGAGGTCACCGTGTTCACGGAGGCTTCCTCGGGGGACGCCCCACCGACACGGTGGTCCGTCGAGGGGAGGCCGAGCGGTGACCAGGATGGCCTCCCCGCGGTCCAGTGGCGGGGTGCCGCTTCCGGAGCCCCAGGAGGCAGCCAAGATCAGGTCGCCGCGCTTAGGCCCGGGCGTCCCTACACTCTCTCTCAACGCGTCGCTGACGGAGCGACACTCGCCTACCTCGCGGATTCGGTGCAGCGCTGGGACGGGCAGGCATGGGTGGATCATCCGAGGCAGCCAGATGGCAGTGTCATGATCGTAGCGAACGTGGGAAGCCACGACTACTACCGCTTCGTGAACCGCCCCGCCCCGAGCCTCCTGATCCCGCACACGGGAGGACTCAGCGCCGACGTCGTTCAACTCGGCATGGTGCTCGTCGGTGGCGCTGTCGGGGTCGCAGCAACGGGTACCCGGCGCCGGAAACGACACGGCCTCGGATCCGTTCAGTGAGATCCGAGGCCGTGGGGCCCGAGCGAGCGCCGGGGCGGTGGCGCGAATGCTAGCCGAGCCGCTCCAGCACGTAGTCGATCGACGCGGTCAGTGCGCGCACGTCGTCCGGGTCGATCGCCGTGAAGGTCGCGATCCGGAGCTGGTTGCGGCCGAGCTTCCGGTAGGGCTCGGTGTCGACGATCCCGTTCGCGCGGAGGGCGCTCGAGATCGCCGATGCGTCGACCCCGTCCTCGAAGTCGATCGTGACGACGACCTGCGAACGATCAGCCGGATCCGAGACGAACGGGGTCGCGACGCTCGTTGCCTCGGCCCAGTCGTAGAGCACGCCAGAGGACTCGGCGGTGCGGGCAGCGGCCCAGCTCAGGCCACCGTTCGCGTTCATCCAGCTGACCTGCTCCTCCATCATGCCGAGCGTGGCGAGGGCGGGAGTGTTCAGCGTCTGGTTCTTGCGGGAGTTCTCGATCGCGCCCGCGAGGTTCAGCGTCTCGGGAATGTAGCGGCCGGAGGAGGTGACGCGCTCGATGCGCTCGATCGCGGCGGGGGAGACGAGCGCGAACCAGATGCCGCCGTCCGAGGCGAAGTTCTTCTGCGGGGAGAAGTAGTAGACATCGGTCTCGCTCGCGTCGAAGTCGATGCCGCCGGCACCGCTCGTCGCGTCGACGACGGTGAGCGCGCCGGCGTCGCCGTTTACGCGGCGGACCGGGGCCATGACGCCCGTGGAGGTCTCGTTGTGCGGGTAGGCGTAGACGTCGACGCCGGCAACGGCCTCGGCGACGGATCGCGATCCGGGATCGGCGGAGCGGATGTCCGGCGCCTCCAGGAACGGGGCAGCGGCCGCGGCCTTGCCGAACTTCGCACCGAACTCGCCGAACGCGAGGTGCTGGCTGCGCTTCTCGATGAGCGAGTGCACGGCGGAGTCCCAGAACGTGGTCGCGCCGCCGTTCGCGAGGAGGATCTCGTAGCCCTCGGGAGCGCGGAACAGTTCGGCGAGGCCCTCGCGGACGCTCCCGACGAGGTCCTTGACGGGCGCCTGGCGGTGGGAGGTGCCCAGCACGCGGGGCTGCAGCGAGCCAAGGAAGGCGAGCTGCTCGTCGCGGACCTTGGACGGTCCGCATCCGAATCGTCCGTCGGCGGGCAGGAGTTCGGTGGGGATGGTGATGTCGGCCATGGTTTCGATTCTACTGAGGGCGAACAGGCGGGAATGTCGAGGGAAGGATGCCCTAAGCTGGTGTGCGGACGCGAGGAGGGCGAAAAGTGACGGATCTGATCGATACGACGGAAATGTACCTCCGAACGATTCTCGAGCTCGAGGAGGAGGGCATTGTCCCGCTCCGCGCCCGGATTTCGGAGCGGCTCAGCCACTCGGGACCCACCGTCTCACAGACCGTGGGGCGTATGGAGCGCGACGGTCTCGTCGTCGTCACCGACGATCGTCGTCTCGAACTCACCGAGGCCGGCCGCACGAAAGCTGTGAACGTGATGCGGAAGCATCGCCTCGCTGAGCGACTGCTCTCCGATGTCATCGGGCTCGAGTGGGCTTACGTCCACGAGGAGGCCTGCCGCTGGGAGCACGTGATGAGCGAGCGGGTCGAGCGGAAGCTGCTCGACATCCTCGACCATCCGACGGAGTCGCCGTACGGGAATCCGATCCCGGGGCTCGAGGAGCTCGGCGCACCGCGCGCCGGCAACTTCCAGACCGGCGTCACCGCCGTCACTGAACTTCTGATCGAGCGCGACGCGAGCGTCGAAGCACGGATCAAGCGCCTGGCCGAGCCTGCGCAGACCGATCCGGAGCTGCTTGATCAGTTTGCCGCCGCCGGGATCCTTCCCGGGAGGCGCGCAGCATTCGCCCGTCGAGGGGATACGGTTCACGTCGAGGTGGAGGGATCGAGCGAGGCGCTCGATCTGCCGCTCGAAGTGGCATCGCACATCTTCGTCGCGCAGTAGTACCTGTCGGACTCGGGCTCCGCGGGATCGCGGGTTCCGCGACCGGCACTCGCCCGCTACCGGGCTGTCCCAATGGAGTTGATAGACCGAGGAGTCACCCGTGCCGCTGCCCACAGCTGAAGCCCACCTGCAGGATGTTGCGAACGTCGTAGCCCGCCGGAGTCCCGGCGAGCCGGAATTCCTGCAGGCGGTCAGCGAGGTGCTCGAATCCCTCGCTCCCGTACTTGCCGAGCATCCCGAGTTCATCGAGGCCGGGATCCTCGAGCGGCTCGTTGAACCGGAGCGGCAGTTCATCTTCCGCGTCCCGTGGACCGACGATCGCAACCGGGTGCAGGTGAATCGCGGATTCCGCGTGCAGTTCAACTCTGCGCTCGGCCCCTTTAAGGGAGGCCTGCGTTTCCACCCCTCGGTCAACCTGTCGGTGATCAAGTTCCTCGGCTTCGAGCAGATCTTCAAGAACGCGCTCACTTCGCAGCGGATCGGCGCGGGCAAGGGCGGGTCCGACTTTGATCCCGCGGGCCGGAGTGACGCCGAGGTGATGCGATTCTGCCAGTCCTTTATGACGGAGCTCGTCCACTACATCGGGGAGGACATGGACATCCCCGCCGGAGACATCGGCGTCGGCTCCCGCGAGATTGGGTATCTCTTCGGGCAGTACCGCCGGATCACGCGGCGCTACGAGTCCGGCGTGCTCACGGGCAAGGGTGTCGGCTGGGGTGGTGCCGAGGTGCGCACCGAGGCGACGGGCTACGGCGCCGTATTCTTCGCGGACGAGATGCTGCAGCGCGCCGGGCAGGGCATGGACGGGCGCACCGCGGTGGTCTCGGGATCCGGCAACGTGGCGACGTACGCGATCGAGAAGATTGCCCAGCTCGGCGGGCGCGCGATCACCGCCTCGGATTCGTCGGGATACATCGTGGATGAGGCGGGTATCGACCTCGAACTCCTGAAGCAGGTGAAGGGGGTCGAGCGCGCGAGGATCTCCGAGTACGCGGAGCGGCGACCCGGTGCGCACTTCGTTGCGGGCGGTTCGGTGTGGGACGTCGCTGGCGAGCTCGCCTTCCCGTGCGCGACCCAGAACGAGCTGGACGAGTCCGCTGCTCGCACCCTGATCGCGAACGGCGTGCGCGCCGTGACGGAGGGGGCGAACATGCCGACGACTCCCGCCGCGGTGGAGCTCTTTGAAGAGGCGGGCGTGCTGTTCGCCCCGGGGAAGGCCGCGAATGCGGGCGGTGTGGCGACCTCCGCGCTCGAGATGAGCCAGAACGCGGCGCGCTCGCGCTGGGACCGCGACAAGAGCGAGAATCGACTGCACGACATCATGCGGGACGTGCACGAGGCCACCTACAGTGCGTCGGAACGTTACGGCCGCCCCGGCGACTACGTCCTGGGGGCGAACTCGGCCGCGTTCGTGACGGTTGCGCAGGCTGTCCTCGAGCAGGGCGTCATCTAAGTCGCGGTGAAGTCACGGTATTGAGCTTGAAAAAGGCGCCCTGATCGGGTGCGGAGGGGTCCCGTCCTGCAACCATGCCGGACGGGGCCTTTTTCTCTCGGCGTCGAGATATCTCGCCGGAGCGGCTCTGGCCTGGAGCCCTGCTCCCGCTTGAAGTTTCAAGCGAGGTTGAGGGTTTCGTGACCTCAGCGTGACATTCTCGTGATCTTCCGTTAGCCTTGAACGCGTTGTTGCCGGAGGGTCCCCCTTCGGTACATGGAACCGGAAACCAAAGGTTAGGTAGACAGTCACGTGACTCAGAACCCCACCACCGACATCGTCTTCGCGGGCACCGACAAGCCCACGTCGACCAAGGGAAAGCGCTTCGCTCAGATGGCTGGCGCCGCTGCGATCAGCCTCGGCATGGTCGGCACCTTCGCCATGCCGGCGTACGCGGTGACCCCCGACCCGGTAGGCACCATCGACGGCTACCAGGATTCGCCCCAGAGCTCCCAGACGCTCAACGCGGAAGCCGCGAACGCGCAGGCCGTCGTCCTGACCTCCCCCGATGGAGCGGTCAGCAAGGAGGCCCTCGCCGAGGACGCGGCGAAGAAGAAGGCCGAAGCTGACGCGAAGACCGCAGAGGCCGCGCAGCAGAAGCAGGCCGAGGCGGGCGCGCCCGCCGCGGGCGGCAACGCCGCTCCGGCCGCGGATCAGCCCGCTGCCACTGGCAAGGACGTGCCGGCCGGCGCCGGTGCCAAGGGCATCGTCAGCGCCGCGCTCGCGCAGCTCGGCCAGTTCCAGGACTGCACGGCGCTCGTGGAGCGTTCGCTCCGCGCCATCGGCATCCCCGCAGGCGACCTCGGCACCCAGGTGGGCGAGTACACCGCGCTCGGCGGCCACGTGGTCTCCAGCGGCGACTACGCACCGGGCGATGTCCTCGTCTGGTCGGGCCGCCACGTCGCGGTCTACATCGGCAACGGCCAGGCCGTGCACGGCGGCTACGGCGGCAACCAGACCGTCGTTGCCGGCGCATTCATCGACGGCCCGCCCAGCGGCGTCGTCCGCTTCGGCTAAGACGACACAGCGTCTGCCCGCGCCGCACGGCGCACACACCGGTTCCTGAGCGAAAGGGGCGGGGGTTTCGACCCTCGCCCCTTTCGCCGTTCCCCGGCAAAGGGTGCGCCCGGGATCGGAATTGCCCGGTCCCGGCTGGCCCGGTCCCAGGCCGCCAGGGCGTCAGGCCGCCCCGGCCTCAAGGGGTGAGATCTCAGGCCGCCCGGCGGGGGCGCTCGAGGTCATCGAACTCGCCGGTGTAGTCCTCGGTCGAGCCGTCGAGTACGGGCCGGTCGAGTGTTTCTCCGGTGCGGGGCGGGTGCGCGGTACCCATACCGTTCGGGGCCTCGGTCTTGCTGCCCGGGTGAGGGACATGGGAATCAGCGTTGCGTGACATGATTGCTCCTCTCCGTTGGTGCCTCCACGGTAGCTCTGCCGTGTTGGAGGCGCCTGTGATCAGGCGGTTTCCGCACCGAGAAGCGCGTCATCCGTCGCACTTCTCCGTGATCGCTGGACCTTTCCGCGATCCCCGCGTAGCGTCTGGAACATGAACGGGCTATTTATTGCAATCATTGTGATCGCGATCATCCTCGCCATCGTCGGCGGGTTTGTGAAGGCGGTCAACTTTCTGCTGTGGGTAGGACTCGTCCTGCTCATCCTCGCCGTGATCGGTTGGTTGCTCAGGAGTCTGAGCGGCAAGAACCGATAGCGGAACGGTCCCCGGTCCTCGCGGCGCACGCCGCGGGGGCCGGTTTTTCTGTGCCGGAGCTCCGCTCAGGCACACCGCGCTTGGCGCTGGCCGCGGCGAAGAAGCTACTCGGCCCGGGCAGACACCCGCTCGTCGGCGAGCGCGTCGAACTCCGCGACGAGCTGCGCAATGTACGCCTCATCGTCAAAGTGGACCGGCGGAACCTCGCCGCGCAGGAAGGCGCGCATGCCGGCCTCGACATGCTCGTCGCCCTGCGGAACGACGTGGATCGCCCCGGGCGGCAGCGCGTCCTCGACGGTGGCGAAGGCGGTCGACACGATCGGCAGACCGCAGACGGCGGCCTCGAGCAGCACCATGGGCTGCCCCTCGTAGCGGCTCGAGAGGACGAAGCAGTCGGAGCGCGCCATCACGGCGAACGGATTCGAGAGCTCGCCGGTGAGGAATGCTTTGCCCTCGAGCGACAGTTCGGCGATCAGCTCCTCGAGTTCCTGACGCAGCGGCCCGTGACCGATGATCACGAGGCGCGTCTCGGGGTGATCGGCGTGGACGCGCGCGAACGCGCGAATCTGGCTCGCCTGGTTCTTCGCTCCGGCGAGGCGGGCGGTCGTGACGAACCACCGCTGCTCGGGTGTGCGCTCCCGCAGTGCGGCGAGCCACTCGGGAACGGGGCCGTCCTCGGGGATCAGCGTCTCGAGCGGGGCGATCGCCCCGGTCTTGACCCGCTCGGGATCAGGGAAGTTGCGGGCGGTACGGAACTGCTCAGGCTCTGCGTACGCCGCGAGTTCCTCACGGTTCAGCCGGGACAGCGACGGCGAGACCGAGACCAGCTGGTCGAAGCCGCGGTAGAGGGAGAAGACGAGCCCGAGCTTGCGCTTGAACGGCTGTTTCCCGTGCACCACGCGCGCGCGATCCGCGACCATCTCGCTGTGCAGCCACACCGCCGAGGTCGATCCGGGGGAGTGCAGGATCAGATTCGCCCAGAACGGATCGTACCCGCTGAAGTCGGCTGCCCAGTCGAAGGTCGCGGAGCCGAACATGCGCTCCCACTCGTCCTTCCACAGGCGCTCGTGCCAGTCGAGCTCGCCGGGAACGGGGAGTTCGCCGCCCCGGTCCAGGAGCCGGCGCTGCACCTGCCGCAGTTTCGAGCCGTTCATGCCGCCGACGCGCAGCACCTGGCGCACCTCGTCGGGGATCATCGCGAGATTCGCGCGCGTGGCGCTCGGCTGGAACCGCGGCATCACGGCGGTGACGTCGTAGCGGTCGTAATCGATCGACTTCAGGAGATTGAGCGCCGCGCTCGTGATGCCGTTGGAGCGCATCCCGCCCACGTAGATGAGGAGCCTGCGGCGGCCGTCCCTGCTAGCGTTCCTGATCCGGAGCCCGCCGGTGCGGCCGTGGAAGACGGCGTCGACGATCCGGTCGGTGGCGTGCCCGTCCTCGTAGGGAGTGAACCGCGCGGCCCAGTCCTCGTATCCGGGGAAGCGTTCCTTACCGTGCAGGAGCGCGGAGAGCTGGGCGCCGGTCTCGCGCGCGTCAGCGGACACCGGACCCGGCAGCGGCTCGCCGCTCAGGTAGGTGCCCCGCGACTCCTGGTAGTCCTCCGCGTCGGGAGTGTAGAAGGCGATCGGTCGCCCAGTGGCGAGGTAGTCGAAGAAAATTGAGGAGAAATCCGTGATCAGGCCGTCGGCGTAGCCGAGGAGCTGGTTCGTTGGCATGGCGCTCGGCGCCACGATCCCCGCGAGCCGCGGCGTCTGCTGCAGCACCGCGTGCACGGCCTGGTGCGGGCGGAGGAGCACGAAGGTGTCATCGCCCAGGCCTGCCTGCAGCTCGGCGACGCGATCGGCCAGCTGCTCAGCATCCGCCTCGGGGGACTGGAAGCTCGCTCCGCGCCAGGTCGGTGCGTACAGCACGATCTTGCGATCGCCCGTCTCGATGCCCTCCGCGGCGAGCTCTGCCCGGATCGCCTCGCGTTCGGCCGGGTTGAGGCGCTGGCGGTCGATTCGGGGGTAGCCCTCCTCGATGATCTTGCCGCCGTAGATGTTGCGGAGGCGGTAGGCATCCTCGTACATGGTCTCGGCCATGAGCGTGTTCGCGGCGAGGAGATAGTCCGCCATCAGGAAGTTGCGGAGCGTGTTCGTCGACTGCGCTGCACCGCCTGGCATGTCGAAGCCCATCTGCTTCAACGGGGTGCCGTGCCAGGTGTTGAGGTAGATCTGGCCGGGGCGCTTGCCGAACTCGGGCGGGAACGTTGCGTTGTTGATGAGCAGGCCGGCGGTGGAGAGCGCCTTCCAGTAGGCGAGGCCCCCGCGCGGCACCCAATTCACCCTGGGGTGCTTCGCGAACTCGCGCTCGAAGCGCCGCTGCGCGGACCGGTCCGCGATCACCCAGACGTGCTCGAAGTCCGCGAACTCGGGATCGTCGACGATCCTGCGGAAGATGGCCTCCGGGTTGCAGAGCACCCCGTTGCCCGCGAAGGACTCGTAGACGACGGTGTTGGAGCGGATCGGCAGTGAGCGCAGGTAGGCGAGGCGCTCGGCGAGTGCTGCTCGCTTGGCACGCGCCACGTTGCGCCGGAGTTTTGCTGCCGCGGACATTGTCGACTCCTCGTCGTTGCTGGTTCGGGCACTCGCGCGCCGAGAATGGATCTGCTCGACCCGATTTTACGGTAAGCGCGAGCTGATCAACGCGGGCCGAGAAGCGAGGCTTCGCAGTGGGTTTCCCGGCGGATTTGCAGCGGGACCTGGAAAGACGCTCGTCCACCGCCGTCGTGGCGGTTCTCGCATTCCACTGTACCCCCTGCGTCCCCGCGCCGGATCGACGGTGCGGACGACGGGCCGCAGATCAGTGCTCGCCGCTCGCGTCAGGGACACCCAGCAGTCGCGACCGGATCAGGAACCGCAGGCCCTCAGGGGCCTCGAGCGAGAAGCCCGAACCCCTGCCGGGCACCGCGTCGACCGTGAGGTGCGTGTGCGCCCACACCCCGAACTGCTCCCGGGACATCCAGAATTCGATCTCGCGTCCGGAGCCGGAGCCGGAGGCGGAGGCGGAGCCAGTGGCGGACTCGGGAGCGCCGCCGGGGCCGCCGGTCTCCGAGGCCGCCTCCGGTGCGATGCCCCCGGCGCCCGCGCTGCCCGCGGTTCCCGCGCTGCTCCCGGTGCCCGCGGTGCCCGTCCGGTCCTGCGGCGCCGGGAGCCCAGCGGGCGCCGGCAGCTCGAGCGTGCCGAGCAGCACGTCCTGGCCGCCCGTCTTGAATTCGCCCAGCTGGTAACACATGGGGGCACTGCCGTCGCAGCACCCGCCCGATTGGTGAAACATGAGCGGCCCGTGCATCGCCCACAGCCGTTCGATGAGCTCGAGCGCCGCGGGGGTGAACGCGAGCCGGCTTTCGGTCTCGCCCGGAACCTCCGGCCGCGCGTCGACGCAGCCGGAAATGGGGGTCGCGCCGGCGGACCGCGACGGGGGAGCGGTGAGCTCGCAGGCCTCGGCCTGCCTCGTGGCGCCTGCGGTGCGGTCCTCGCGCGGGCCGCCCGCCGCATTCTCGGAAGCGCTGGTCGTGTGCATCAGGGTCCTCAACCTCTCTGTCGGAACCGGTTCTTTCAGGGTACGCCGAGGCGGCCCGGCCCGGCGAGATCACCGTTCCGGGCCGCCCGCGCGTCAAGCCAGGGGGTGGCTTAGAAGAATCCGTCAGCGGATTCCTTGTAGCTCACCAGCAGGTTCTTGGTCTGCTGGTAGTGATCGAGCATCATCAGATGGTTTTCCCGCCCGATGCCGCTCGACTTGTATCCGCCGAAGGCCGCGTGGGCCGGATAGGCGTGGTAGTTGTTCACCCAGACGCGGCCCGCCTGGATCGCGCGGCCCGCGCGGTAGGCGATGTTGCCGGTGCGGCTCCACACGCCGGCGCCGAGGCCGTACAGGGTGTCGTTCGCGATCCTGATCGCGTCGTCGAAATCGGTGAACGTCGTCGCTGAGACGACCGGCCCGAAGATCTCCTCCTGGAAGATCCGCATCGAGTTGTCGCCGCGGAAGATCGTCGGCTGGATGTAGAAGCCCTCGGCGAGTTCGCCGCCGAGATCTTCGACCTCGCCGCCGATGAGTACCTGCGCGCCCTCCTGCCTGCCGATGTCGAGGTACGACTTGATCTTCTCGAACTGGTCATTCGAGGCCTGCGCGCCGACCATGGTGTCCGTGTCGAGCGGATTGCCCCGCTTGATGAGCCGGGTGCGCTCGACGACGGCGTCGAGGAATTCGTCCGCGATCGACTCCTGGATCAGCGCGCGCGACGGGCAGGTGCAGACCTCGCCCTGGTTGAGGGCGAACATCGTGAAGCCCTCCTTCGCCTTGTCGAAAAAGGCGTCGTCCTGCGCCATGACGTCCTCGAAGAAGATGTTCGGGCTCTTGCCGCCGAGCTCGAGCGTCACCGGGATGATGTTCTCCGAGGCGTACTGCATGATCAGGCGTCCCGTCGTCGTCTCGCCCGTGAACGCGATCTTCCGGATCCGCGGGTTCGAGGCGAGCGGCTTGCCCGCTTCGGCGCCGAAGCCGTTCACGATGTTGACGACACCGGGCGGGAGGAGATCGCCGATGAGCTCGAAGAGGACGAGGATCGACGCCGGGGTCTGCTCGGCGGGCTTCAGCACGATCGCGTTGCCCGCGGCGAGGGCGGGAGCGAGCTTCCACGTGGCCATGAGGATCGGGAAGTTCCACGGGATGATCTGGCCGACGACGCCGAGCGGCTCGTGGAAGTGGTAGGCGATCAGGTCCTCGTTGATCTGCGAGATGCCGCCCTCCTGGGCGCGGATCGCGCCGGCGAAGTAGCGGAAATGGTCGATCGCGAGCGGGATATCGGCGGCGAGGGTCTCGCGGACGGCCTTGCCGTTGTCCCACGTCTCGGCGACCGCGATCATCTCGAGGTTCTGCTCCATGCGGTCGGCGATCCTGTTGAGGATCACGGCGCGTTCGGCGGGGCTCGTCTGCCCCCACGCCGGGGCAGCGGCATGGGCGGCATCGAGAGCGGCCTCGATGTCCTCCGCGGTGCCGCGGCCGACCTCGCAGAACGGCTTGCCGGTGACGGGGCTCACATTCTCGAAGTACTGTCCCTTCACCGGGGCGACCCACTCGCCGCCGATGTAGTGCTCGTAGCGGCTCTTGAAGGTGACGGGCGATCCGGGCTGGCCGGGCGAAGCGTACACAGTCATTGCTCTCTCCTCTGACGTCGTTGTCGAAAGTCCGGGTGGAGTGGTTCATACGGACCGAACCCGGTGCTGCGACCGTAGCCCCCGGCAGGTTGCGAATGGGTTGCACCGGCCCGTCTCGCACGCGGCGGAAGCGCCGAAGTCCTGATCCGGGCGCTGATCGCGTCAGTGGGTGATGGGACCCGCCGGATCATCGACGCGCGCGATGGCCTCGAGCTTCGCCACCACCCGCGCCCGCTTGGGCGAGAGGGCGGGGAGCGTCTGCAGCAGCGTCTCCCAGACCTGGGCGTCGTCGGCGGCCCACCGGTTCGCGTACTCGAACAGCACCTCCGGTGCCGCGGACTGCAGCATGGCCTCCCGCAGCGTCGCGTCAACCTCGTGCCGCAGATCCTCCGCGGCCGGCGAGAGGGAGGTCGGCAGCGCGGCGCCCTCGTAGGCGGCGAGCGCGACCCGGTGTGCGCCCCTGCCGAGCGCCTCCATGACGTCGGTGGCGTCGCTGCGGAGCGGGCCGGAGAGTCGGTAGGGGCGCGAGCGCAGTTCGAGACCGGTGCCGCTCTGCGCGAGCCACCGGCGCAGCCGCACGAGTTCGGGGCGGAGCGTGAGTTCTGAGGCGTCCGCCCCATACACGCGGTCCGCGAGCGCTGCGGCGTTCACCCCGTTGGGTGACGCGGCCAGGGCGAGCAGGATCTCGGCGTGCCGACCGGACACCGGCAGCGGCCCCCGGTCGGTTTCCAGCTGCGCCGTTTCGCGGCCGAGCACGAGGAGGCGGGGTGCCGCGATCCTCGGGGAACGATGCTCGGCGGTCGCGGCCGACGGCGCGCCGCCGCCCGATCGCGCACCGGCGATCTGGCCGCGCAGCGCCTCGAGCTTCAGCTCGGCCTCGACCGCGGCGAGTGTCGCCTCGACGAGCGGAAGGATGTGCGGGGACGCGGCGCCGTCGTCGCCCGTCACGTCGATGACGCCGATGATCGCCCCGGTGAGCGGGTCGTGCACGGGCGCCGCCGTGCAGCTCCAGTGGTGGACGGCCCGGTTGTAGTGCTCCGCGCCGAGGACCTGGATCGAGTGATCGAGCGACAGCGCCGCACCCGGAGCGGAGGTGCCAACGGATTCCTCCGACCAGTCCGTGCCGACCGCGAAACCGATGTCCTCCGCCTTCCCGCGGAGACGCCGATCCCCGTCGATCCAGAGCAGCCTGCCGGTCGCGTCCCCGATCGCGACCAGGAAACCGGACTCGCTCGCCTCCTCGAGCAGGAGCCGATTCACGACGGGAAGCATGCGCACGATCGGGTGGATGCGCTGCAGCTCGGCGAGCTCGTCGTCGGAGAGCGCGAGCCCGCCGGGAGGCGCGTCCGGGCTCACCGTCCGGTGGCGCGACCGCAGCCACGAGTCGAGCACGACCTCGCGGAGCGCGCTCCGCGTCGCGAAATCGCGGCGCAGCTCAGGATCGCGTGACAGGGTCTCGTCGTCGAGAAATCGCTCGTGCGCGCGCTCCAGGAGTACCTTGCGTTCGCGCGCGGATTCGCCGCGACGCAGCGCCCGCCACTCGGTCATCGCACCGCACCCATCGCCTCTGATCTGGTGCCTCGAGGGTACCCTGCCGCGCTGAGGAGGGATAGGGCGGCCGCGGATCGGTCAGCGCGCCCGACCGTACTGCGCGGAGACCGGGCAGTCGAAGGGATCCCTGGCCGCGAGGCCCACGCGGTTGAGGTAGTCGATCACGATCGCGTAGGAGCGGATGAGCGAGGTCTCGGTGTATGGCACATTGAGGGTGGCGCAGTGCTCGCGGACGATCTCCCGCGCACGCGAAAGATACGGGCGGGCCATGCTCGGGAAAAGATGGTGCTCCACCTGATAATTCAGGCCGCCCATCAGGATCGTCGCCCACCAGCCCCCGCGAATGTTGCGCGACGTGCGCACCTGCTTGGTGAAGAAATCGAGCCTCGCGTCGTGGGCGATCACGGGCATTCCCTTGTGATTCGGGGCGAACGACGCGCCCATGTAGACGCCGAACACTGCTAGCTGCACTCCCAGGAACGCGAACGCCATGCCGAGCGGCAGGAACAGAAAGACCGGAGTGAGCAGCACCGCGAATCGCGCCGTGATGATCCCGAGCTCCGTCCAGCGGCCCTTCACTGGGCCTCGCCCGAACAGGTGGGTGAAGCTGTGGAGATGCAGGTTCAGGCCCTCGAGGGTGAGGAGCGGGAAGAACAGCCAGCCCTGACGGCGAGTGATCGCCCGGCGGAGTCCGCGAGCCTCCGCGGCATCCTCCTCGAGGAAGGAGATCGTGTCGACCTCAATGTCGGGATCCTTGCCCACGCGGTTCGGATTCGAGTGGTGCCGGGAGTGCTTCGAGTCCCACCAGGAGTAACTCATGCCGATCGCGCCCGCCAGGAACCGGGCGAGTCGATCGTTCGCTGGCCCCCTGCTGAGGATCTGACGGTGCGCGGCCTCGTGGGCGAGGAACGCGATCTGGGTGAAGATCAGGCCGAGGGCCGCGGCGATGAGGAGCTGGAACCAGCTGTCGCCCAGAAGGATGAACCCGGTGACCGCGCCGCCGAGCGCGACCGCGATCGCCGCCCCCGTTCCGGCGTAGAACCAGGGCGCGCGACGCAGCAGCCCGGATTCGCGCACCGTCTCGGACACCCGGGTGTACGCCTTCGCGATCGGCGGGAAGTCACCGGCGCGGGCGCGGGTCGGTCGGAGTGGCCCCAGGCCGCTCAGAGTATGGGTCGATGTCATGTTCGGCACCTGCTCACGTTGTGAACCGTCGGAGCGGTCCATGAAGCCAAGGGCGGTTGCCGTTCGCTTCCCTCACGGTATCGGAGGGGACATACCGCTTCCTGTACCCGTGTCGGTCCAGCGCGGGGTTGGCTGGTTCGGCGAGCGGTCGAAAGCGCTCGTTTACAGTGGGAACCATGAACCTGCTGACCCGGGCTTTTCGCCGCCTCGCCTGGATCGGGGTGGTCGTCCTGCTCGCTGTCGGGGTCTCCGGGTGCGCGACTCCCTCGGTGCCGCAGGCGGGCACGGAGCACGGAGGCGGGGCTCCGCATTCTTGGGAAGCGTTTCCCGAGAACGCCCGTTTCGATTATCAGCTCGGCGGGGCGTACGTGCCGCCCTCGGGGACAGCGGTGGTGGTGCGCGACCGCGGCGCGAAGCCCGAGCCGGGGCTCTACTCAGTCTGTTACATCAATGCCTTCCAGACGCAGCCGGGTGAGCAGGCCAAGTGGCCCGCCGCCTTGCTCCTGCGCGACGCGAAGGGGGTCGTCGCCGATCCGGACTGGCCGGACGAGGTCCTCCTCGACACTTCTACGCCCGAGAAGCGGGAGCGGATCGTCGACCGGGTCGGGGAATGGATCCGGGGATGCGCGTCCGGGGGGTTCCAAGCGGTCGAATTCGACAACCTTGACAGCTTCGTCCGTTCGGGCGGCCGACTGAGCTTCACGAACAACCTCCTCGCGGCGAAAGAACTCGCGAGCACGGCGCATCAAGCCGGTCTCGCCGCGGGTCAGAAGAATGCTGCGGAACACACAAGTGAACTCCGCGAGGTTGCGGGCTTCGACTTCGCGGTATCTGAGGAGTGCGCCGCGTTCGACGAGTGCGGGAGCTACACAAGCGTCTATGGGGGCGCCGTGATCGACATTGAATACGCGGATGCGCTTCCCCGAAGCTTTGAGGTCATGTGCTCCGACCCTGAATCGCCAGCGTCAATGATACTTCGGGACCGGAAGCTCCTGACCTCTGGGGATCCCTCGCACCTGTACCGGCGGTGCTGACCCTTTTTGCTGGGTGGCGCTGACCCGTGGTGGCGGTCATGCCGTCGCCGTCGACGACACGGGAGGCGCTGAGAATCATACGAATGAGCGGCTTCGGGGCAGCCCGGGCCCATTTCTTCGTTTTGGCTACAAATGTGACACTTCACAGCAAATATTGACATAGTGCACAGCAAACGAAACACTTAGCGGGCCCCTATAGGTAAAGACAAGAAAGCGGTACTGAATATGGGATTCCTTGCATTTCTTCTTCTTGGCCTGATTGCTGGTGCAATTGCGAAGGCCATTCTTCCCGGTAAGCAGGGTGGCGGCTGGATCGCAACCCTGCTTCTCGGAGTGGTCGGCGCGATGCTCGGCGGTTGGCTCGGATCGGTGCTCTTCGGAGCGAATCTGCAGGACTTCTGGTCGCTGCAGACCTGGGCGCTCGCCATTGGCGGCGCGATCGTCGTGCTCCTCATCTGGGGCCTGATCACCGGCCGCAAGCGCGACGCGTAACCGTCCGCGGTGCAGTCCACGCTCAATAGCGACGGACGCAGAAAGGGAGGAGAGGCAAATAGCCTCTCCTCCCTTTCTGTTTGGGTTCGTTACTTCTTGAACGAGTCCTTTACGTCTTCAACGCCCTGGCGGGCTGCGCCCTTAGCCTGATCGAGCTTGCCCTCGGCCTCGAGCTTCTCATTGTCGGTCGCCTTGCCGACGCCCTCCTTGACCTTGCCGGTCGCCTTCTCGGCCGCGGCCTTCATCTTGTCTCCAGCGCTCACGACAACTCCTCTGTTAGCTGGAGTCTCCCACTCAGGCTGAGCGGAAGATCTCCTGCCCCAAACCTATTGAGTTTTCAGGTTTCCCACCAGCCCTAATGAGAAAGCGCATCGCGTTCTCACAGGTTAGGGGTGCGGCGGACCCATCGCGTTCCGTTGGGAGGTGTTAGCGCGGAAGGAGCTGGAGAGGCCGCCGCACGCCGTAATCGCCTCATTAGGCATGCTCGCCGTTGTTGCGCGTGGTGCGCCCTCCCGGTCCGGTGCGGACGAGCGGCCGGGGCGCGGGCGGCGTATGCCGTCCGTTGCAGGTTCGTGGGTGGGCCTCGACGGGGGTGCGACGTGCGGAGCGCGGAGTGCCCTGGAGAGGAATCGAACCCGTCTGGCAGCCTGGGGCAACGCATCGCGTTGCGGGGCCGGGCGCGGGCGGCGTATGCCGTCCGTTGCAGGTTCGTGGGTGGGCCTCGACGGGGGTGCGACGTGCGGAGCGCGGAGTGCCCTGGAGAGGAATCGAACCTCCGACACCTTCTTTAGGAGAGAAGTGCTCTATCCACTGAGCTACCAAGGCGGGGGCCGGGTCTCCCGCGGCCTTTGGAATTCTAGCAGTGTGCTGGACGTCGAGGCTGCGGTCCGATCCGCCTCGGCTGTTCGCGCGGATCTTGGCGCGGGCCGGCGGCCTGCCTCGCTCCGCCCGCTGATCGGGGAAGATAGACACCTGTCGGTAATGCCGTCGAAACGTTGACCTGGACCGTGCGAGGGGAGAAGACTCGGCAGTGTCCACCCATTCACATCTTCAGAAAAGAGGCGATTGACATGGGTTTTTTGGCTTTTCTTCTCCTCGGGCTCATTGCGGGAGCGATCGCGAAGGCGATTCTCCCGGGGAAGCAGGGAGGCGGCTGGTTCGTGACTCTGCTCCTGGGAGTGGTCGGCGCGATGCTCGGCGGTTGGCTCGGATCGGTGCTCTTCGGGGCGAACCTGCAGGACTTCTGGTCACTGCAGACCTGGGCGCTCGCGATCGGTGGCGCGATCGTCGTGCTCCTCATCTGGGGCCTGTTCGCAGGCAAGAAGCGTGATGCCTAGCTGATCGGGAGTCCGCGACGCGGGGCTCCGCCTGCGCGGCGGCCCCGCCCAGCGGGCGCAGAAACGACTGCGGGGACGAAGCCAGTGGCCTCGTCCCCGCAGTCGTTTGTTTCAGGACCTACTTGAATGTGTCCTTCACGTTCTCAGCGGCGTCGCGCACGGCGCCCTTCGCCTGCTCGGCCTTACCCTCGGCCTCGAGGCGCTCGTTGTCGGTCGCCTTGCCAACGGTCTCCTTGACCTTGCCGGAGGCCTTCTCGGCTGCGGCCTTCATCTTGTCTGCTGCGCTCATCCTGTGTCCTTCCGGTTCAGCGGGTATCAGGCGCCGGATAATGACGCCTGATCAGCAGATTACTCCCTCGATCTTGGCGGAAGCTTGGCGCTTCCGCGGGGGTTGGGAGAAAAGAAAAGCGAGGCAGGAGCGCGTTAGCTTCCGGCCCCGTGAGTGGGGTCGGTCAGGAGTCCGACGCGTTCGCGGAGGTACGCAGCGAGCGGCTGCGCCCCTTCGAGCGGCGCGCCAGCGCGCCAGCGGATCCTGATCTCGCCGTCCCGATAGCCGATCGGGAGTTCGTCTTCGGGGGAGCGCGGCTCCGCAATCGCCGCCGTCAGCGGGAGCGGGACCGCGTCGTAGTTGACGGTGGTGCCCACGGGGTATCCGCCGCGGAGCGCTGCGGCGGCGATCTCGCGGCGCTCCTCGCGCGACGTCGACTGGTAGCCGGGTCGACCGCGCTCCGCGGAGCGGGTGGTGTGCCCGTGCGTAGAAAGGTCTCCGTCCGTGGAGAGCAACACGGTGCCCAATCGCCACGCCTCGCCCGCGGGCCGCATCGTGGCCTTCCTCGTGACGAACAGGATCGTGCGCGGAGGCACATACTCGGCGAGCGCGTCGGGCTCGATGCCAGCGGACGCCAAACGTGCGGCGGCCTCGGCGCAGGCCGCCCGTGCGCGCTCCAGGGCGCCGGCGAGCGCGGGGTCCGTGCCGCCCGCAGAGACTTCGACGGGGGTCATCACGCCAGTGTAGCCACGGGGCTAGAGTGAGGCCGTGACCGGCTTCCCTCCCGCGCCGACCGACCGCGCGAACACACTGCGTGCCGTGCTGTTCGTGCTGTGCGGCTCGCTGGGGATGCAGTTCTCGGCCGTGATCGCGATCAGCCTGTTCGACGACCTCGGCGTGCTCGGCACGAGCGCCACACGCATGGCGATCGCCGCGCTCCTGCTCCTCGCGATTTTCCGGCCCCGGCTCCGCGGGCGAACGAGGGCCGAGTGGCTCGGGATCGTGCTCTACGGTGTGGCGATGGCCGCGATGAACGCGTTCCTGTTCCTCGCGTTCGACCGTCTGCCGCTCGGGATCACGACCACGATCGACTTCCTCGGCCCGTGCGTCGTCGCGCTGCTCGCGTCGCGGGGAATCCGGGAGGTGCTGCTGGCGCTCGCCGCATTCGCCGGCGTGGCGCTGATCGCCGGACTCGGCGGACCGTTCGACCCGCTGGGTCTCTGCTTCGCCGCGCTCGCCGGCGTGGCGTTTGGCCTTTACACCTTCCTGGCGCCCCGGATCGGGAAGTCGAGCGGCGGGCTGCAAAGCCTGTCGCTCTCGGTGGCGGTCGCCGCGATCCTGACCCTCCCCTTCTCCGCACCCGCCGCGCACCTGATCCGGATCGAGCATGCGCTGCCACTCGTCGCCTCGGCGCTGCTGGGCACCGCGCTCGCGTTCACGCTCGACACGCTCGCGGGGCGGCTGACCTCGGCCCGCGTCCTCGGCGTGCTGTTCGCGTTCGATCCCGTCGTCGGTTCGATCCTCGGGGCCGTCATCCTGGGGCAGATGCTCTCGCCGATGGCGGTGATCGGCATGTGCATCGTCATCGCGGCGGGCGCGGGGATCGTCTGGTTCGCGGGAGGAAAAACGGAGCAGAGTGGCCCACCGCCCGTATCCTGATCGGGTGACTGAGAATCAGGGTGTCGAGTCCATTGAGATCGAGCGCAAGTACGACGTGCTGCCTGGCGTGAGCCTTCCCCCGGCTCCGGTGTTCGCGGAAGCGGGCCTCGAGGCCTCCCAGCCCGTCGAATACCACCTGATCGCGAAGTACTTCGATACCCCGGATCGCGCGCTCGCGCGCCTCGGGATCGCCGTGCGCTCGCGGGCAGGAGGCAAGGACGCCGGCTGGCACCTGAAGCGCAAGGGCGACGGCGGCAACCGGGAGATCGGCTGGCCCGAGAGCGCTGAGATGCCGGCCGCCCTCGTGGCGCAGATCCGGGAGCTGATCGGGCAGGAAGCCGCCTCCCGGCTGCGCCCGATCGCCGAGCTGCGCACGCGACGCATCGTCGTCGTGCTGAGCGCGCCAGGGGCCGGCGGCGTCGTGGAGCTCGCCGACGACGAGATCCGCGCCTTCGACCGGCAGGCGCCAGACCCCGCAGGCGAGATCCGGCGAGCCTGGCACGAGTGGGAATCGGAGATCATCAACGACGCCGATCCGACCTGGCTGGACCGGGTCGAGCCCGTGCTCCTGGGCGGCGGCGGCGCACCGTCCCCGAGCAGCGCGAAGATCGCGCGCGCGACCGGGCAGCTTGCGGCCGTCGCCCGCAGCAAGGGCGCCGACGCCTCGGTGATCGAGATGCTCGAGGCGATCGACCTCGCCGACCAGGCGGCCGCGCGTAGGCTGGACGCATGAGCAAGAACACCCGCGGCGGACAGGGCAGAAACGGCGACAACAAGCAGAACGAGCCGACCCCGGAGGCGCGGCGCAAGCAGATGATCGTCGCGCTGATCATCGGTGCCGTCATGGGGATCATCCTGAGCGTGCTCACGCAGTTCTGGCTGTGGCTTCCCGCGGGGCTCGCAATGGGCCTCGCGACCGGTGCAATCATGAAGCCGCCGGCGGAGTAGCCGCGGCGGTCGCGCGCTCGCGCGCGGAGGCGCGGGTGGGCGGCGTACGGATCGGTGCCGGGCCGCACCCCGGCGCCGATCCGGAACCCGGGGTGCGACCCGGCCCCGCTCCGATTCGGAACCCGGAACCCGGGTCCCACCCCGGCCACCGGTTCATAAACAGAGCGATGTGCGTTAGATAAGTCGAGAATCGCGAATACGGACTTATTAATCGCACATTGCTCTGTTTGTGCACGCCCTTTCCGGGCACGCTGCTTGCGCGCCTCCTCCGCGTGTTTTTTTCGACTGGATAGGGCACGGCATGCGCGCCCGCTCCGGGCGATGGGGCCAACTCGGGGCTGAGGTGCGGGCTGGGGGGGGCGATCCGGTACCGATGTGCGGGCCGGGAGCGATCCGGTACCGAAGTGCGGGCCGGGGGCGATCCGCAACCGGGGTGCGGCCCGGCGCCGATCCGGAACCGGGGCGCGGCCCGGGGCGATCCGGCACGGGAGTGAGGCCACCGGTTCATAAACAGAGCAATGTGCGTTAGATAAGTCGAAAATCGCGAATATGGGCTTATCAAACGCACATCGCTCTGTTTGTGCACGCCATTCCGAGCGCTGTGCACGCCCTTCCGCGCGTTGTGTATGCCCTTCCGCGCGCCCGGTCCGCGCGCCAACGGCGCACCGCACGGGCGCGGTTCAGCGCAGAAGGGCCGCAATCACCCCAAAGTCAATGCCATTGACAGTGTCATTGACATCCCCAGTATCGTATGTCACACTCGTCCTGGAACGAAGGGCCACGAGGACGAGGACCACATGCACCCCACCATTTTCGAAACGAACAAGCCGGCGGCTCGAATCATCGACGAGTCGCTTGCGGACACCAAGCTCGGCTGCTTCTGGATCGAGGACATCGCCGATACCGCGGCGAAGTATCCAACTCTGAACGGGGATTTGCGCGTTGACGACGCCGTCGTCGGCGGCGGATACGCGGGCCTCTGGACCGCGATCAAGCTGAAGGAGGAGCACCCGGAGCGCTCGGTCGCACTCATCGAGGCGAAGCGGATCGGCTGGGCCGCATCGGGCCGCAACGGCGGATTCTGCGAGGGCAGCATCACGCACGGCGAGCCCAACGCGGAGGCCCGCTGGCCCGATCAGACGGGCACGCTGCGCCGGATCGGCGACGAGAACCTCGACGCGATGGAGCGCTTCATCACCGAGAACAACATCGACTGCGACTTCGAGCGGAACGGCGCGCTGTCGGTCGCGAACGAGCCGTACCAGCTCGAGTGGGTCGGCGAGAGCGAGGATCCGCACACGGAAACCCTCGATCAGGAAGCCACCCGCAAGCGGATTAACTCGCCGACGTTCCTGGGCGCGGACTTCAACGCGCGCGAGAACGCGAACCTGCATCCGGCGAAGCTCGCGGCGGAGCTCGCGCGGCACGCCGCGGAGATCGGCGTCGAGATCTACGAGCACAGCCCGGTGAAGAACCTCGAGGGCAGCACGGACGGGCCGATCCGGCTCGAGACGGATCGCGGAACGGTGACGGCGGATCGCGCGGCGCTGTGCACGAACGTCTTCCCGTCGCTGCTGAAGCGCTACCGCTTCCACACCGTGCCGGTGTACGACTACGTGCTCATGACGGAGCCGCTGACTGATGAGCAGCTCGCCTCGATCGGCTGGGAGGGCCGCGAGGGTCTCGCCGACATGGCGAACCAGTTCCACTACTCGCGCCTCACTGCGGACAACCGGATCCTGTGGGGCGGCTACGACGCGGTCTACCACGCTGGCGGCCGCATCAGGGAGGAGTACGAAGATCGCATGGAGAGCCATCGCCGGCTCGCGAGCCACTTCTTCACGACGTTCCCGCAGCTCGCGGGCCTGAAGTTCTCGCATCGCTGGGCGGGCGTGATCGACACGAGCACCCGGTTCTGCGCGTTCTTCGGGCAGGCGCACGGCGGCCGCGTGCAGTATGTCGCGGGTTTCACGGGCCTCGGCGTCGGGGCGACCCACTTCGCGGCTGACGTGCTCGTCGACCGGCTCGAGGGCAGGGTCACGGAGCGTACCGAGCTCGAGATGGTCAAGGAGGTGCCGCTGCCGTTCCCGCCGGAGCCCGCGGCATCGATCGGGATCAACCTCACCCGCTGGGCGCTCGACCGAGCCGATCACAACGGCGGAAAGCGCAACATTTTGCTTCGCACGCTCGACGCCCTCGGGCTAGGGTTTGACTCATGAGCGCAGAAATCGCAGGTGAGCTGCTCCCCAGTGGAATGAATCAGCACGTCGGCGGAAGCGAGCTCGAGCTTCCGCTCGAGGCGGTCCCGTTCGATGAGACGGTGTCGGGCAAGCCGCTGCAGGCGTTCGTGCCGCTCGGCACGATCGGCGACGTCGAGACCGGGATCTGGGAGCTGCGCGGCGGCACGGTGACCGACACGGAGGTCGATGAGATCTTCGTGGTGATCGAGGGCAGCGCGATCATTGACTTCGTTGACGAGGATCGCCGCATGGAGGTCGGCGTGGGCGATGTGGTGCGGCTCGTCGCCGGATCCCGCACGCGCTGGAACGTGCAGGACCGGATCCGCAAGGTCTACATCACCCCGGCCTGACCCGAGGAAAACTCCTGCTGAGGCGGGGAGTGCGCTGGCGCGTGCTCCCCGCCTTTCGCGTGTGGGAGGGAACCGGGCGTCTGGAGGGGGTGGGAGTGCCGCCGTTTGGTGGGGAGCGGTGCTGCTTGGCGCGGAGCGCTGCCGTTGGTGGGAAGCGCTGCTGCTTGGCGCGGAGCGCTGCCGTTGGTGGGAAGCGCTGCTGCTTGGCGCGGAGCGCTGCCGTTTGGCGCGGAGCGCTGCCGCTTGGTGGGGAGCGCCGCCGATTGGCACGGAGCGCTGCCGTTTGGTGGGGAGCGCCGCCGTTTGGCGGGGGCCGCCGCCGATTGTCGTCCACAGGGAGGGCGACAGGCGCCGGAGCGCCCAGGTCCACGTCTCTCCGAGAAAAACGCTTCCTGGGAGTCCGCTGGGCACTAAGATCGAACATTGGCCGCGCGCCCGATGGGGTGGACGCGAGGCGAGCACACACCCCTGGAGGAGAGATCCGATGGCCCTGAGCTGGAAGCTGCACCGAGACGGCAAGCACGTCTCTCCCGACGCGATCGTGCTGCCCGAGGAGCGCCTGAGCTGGCCGCGCACGATCGGCTTCGGCGCCCAGCACGTCGTCGCCATGTTCGGCGCGACGTTCCTCGTTCCCCTGATCACGGGCTTCCCTCCCACTGCGACGCTGTTCTTCTCCGGCCTCGGCACGCTCCTCTTCCTCGTGCTCACTGGCAACCGCCTTCCGAGCTACCTCGGTTCCTCGTTCGCGTTCATCGCGCCGATCATGGCGGCCACCGCGAGCGGCGATGGCGATCTGGGCCGCGCCTCCTTCGGCATCCTGGCGATCGGCGTGCTCATGGCGATCGTCGGCCTGATTGTCTCGCGCTTCGGCACGGGCTGGATCAACGCGCTCATGCCGCCCGTTGTGATGGGCTCGATCGTCGCGCTCATCGGTTTCAACCTCGCGCCGGCGGTGAAGAACAACTGGATCGGCAATCCGGCAGCGAACCCGGGCGTTGATCAGGGGCTGTCCTCGACGATCGCTCTGGTCACCCTGGTCGCGATTCTCCTGATCACCGTCCTGTTCCGGGGCCTGATCGGCCGCCTCTCGATCGTGCTCGGCATGGCCGTCGGATACATCGCCGCGGCGTTCGCCGGCCTCGTGAACTTCGAAGCGGTCCAGCAGGCGGCCTGGGTGGGGCTCCCGGCATTCCACTCGGTCGCCAACCCGTTCGCCGATCCGACGCTGTGGGGCCTGCTGCCCGCGTTCCTGCCCGTCGTGCTGGTGCTCATCGCGGAGAACGTTGGCCACGTGAAGAGCGTCGGCCTCATGGTGAATCGCGACCTCGACGGGGTGACCGGCCGCGCGCTCCTCGCCGACGGACTCTCCACCGTGCTCGCGGGCTTTGGCGGCGGTTCCGGCACCACCACGTACGGCGAGAACATCGGTGTCATGGCAGCGACCCGCGTGTACTCGACTGCGGCGTACTGGGTCGCGGGCGTGATCGCGATCCTGCTCAGCTTCTCCCCGAAGGTCGGCGCGGTGATCTTCTCGGTGCCCGCCGCCGTGCTGGGCGGGGTGACCGTCGCGCTGTACGGCCTGATCGGCCTCATCGGCGTCAAGATCTGGATCGACAACAAGGTCGACTTCTCGAAGCCCATCAACCAGTTCTCGGCGGCGGTCCCGCTCATCGTTGGCATCGCCGATTTCACGGTGCAGTACGGTTCGGTCGTGTTCAACGGCATCGCGCTCGGCACGATCGCCGCGATCGGCGTCTACCACCTCATGCGCGCGCTGTCGAAGCTGCGTGGCGGCGAGATGCAGGTCGCCGATCCGGTGGTGACGGGCGGTGCGGACGCCGCGGATACCGAGCCGCAACGGGAAGCCCCGCGCGCCTGATCCCGGCCGCTGTTTTGCGGCGGGGCCGGGGATCCCGCTGAGAATCGCCGCACGGATTCCGGCGGATCCTCGGCCCCGCCACGTATGGTGGCGGTGTGTGGAGTGTAGATCGACGGCGGCGACCCGAAAAAGGTCGCGGCGCCCAGCGTGCGGAGGCGACGACCGCCCCCGGCGCGAACCCGGGTGCGGCCCAGTCCGACCCCGGTGAGCGGTCGATCCCGAACGACGCGGCAGGCCCGCGAAATGATCTCACGCGGAGTGAGGGCGCGCTCGCGAAGGCGCCCTCGGTGAGAGACGAGGTGAAGATGACCGAGGCCGACATGGCGGCCCAGCTCGCCGGACCCGTGACGCTGGTGGACAACTACGCTGACGAGCACGCCGACTGGATGCGTGAGCTCGCCGGGATCGGCGGGCGCAACCCGCTGCTCCACTTCGACGACCGCTCTCCCAACCGGATCGAGCTCTCGACCACGCACCCCGGCGGTCTCCCGCAGTTCATCACCGGGAACAAGATCCTGCTCTCGGCCCTGATCCGTGATGATCTGGCGCTGCGCCACGCGCGCGCGGCTGCCTCCCGCGTCACGGACAAGGCGATCGAGATGCGCGCGGTCCGCGGCCTCGAGACCGTGAACCTGGGCGTCGGCATCGCCAAGTGGACCTTCGAGGGTGAGGAGTTCTGCGCGCCCGTGCTGCTTCGCCCGCTCGCGATCCGCCGCTACGGCCGTGATTTCGAGCTGAAGCTCAAGCGTTTCCCCGTGGTGAACTCGGAGCTGATCCGTGTGCTGCGCGAGCAGTTCGGGATCACGCTCGACGCGCGGTCCCTCATCGAGCTCTCGCAGTCCGAGGGCGTGTTCAAGCCGCAGCCCGTGATCGACCGTCTGCGCCAGATGGTCGCCGGGGTGCCGGAGTTCATGGTGCAGCCGCGCCTCGTGGTCTCCTCGTTCCACAACGTCTCGCAGGGCATGGTCGCCGATGCGAAGAATCTTGACGTTCCGATCCTCGCCGCGATCTGCGGAAACGAGCCCGCGAAGAAGGCGCTCGAGAAGGCGTACCGCCCGGTCAGCCCGACGCGCCCCGACGATCGCGCCCCCGACACCGACCGCTGCCTGTACGACGCCGACGCCGAGCAGGACGATGTCCTCGCGCAGATCGACGCCGGGCACTCGCTCGTCGTCCACACGCTCCCCGGGACGGGCGGCACGCAGACGGTCGTGAACTCGATCGGCAACCTGGTGCGCGCCGGCAAGAAGGTGCTCGTCGTGTCGCCGCGCCGCGCGACCCTGGACGGGATCACCCACCGGCTCACGCGCGCTGGCCTCCCCGGGCTCGCCGTGAACCCGCGGAAGCTGCGCCGCAACCTGGTCGAGTCGATCAGCCGCAACGAGAATGCTCGCCCCGAACAGCTGCGGGACGTGGACGAGGCCCTGATCCGCCTGCGCGGCGTGCTGCTCGACTATCAGAAGGCGCTGTCGGAGCCGGACGCCCGCTTCGGCGTCTCGCCGCTCGATGCGCTGCGGCGCCTGACGGTGCTGTCGCTCGGCGACCGCCCGCCCACGACCACGGTCCGCCTCGACGATCAGGCACTGGGGCAGCTCACTCTCGACCGCTCGGCGGTCGCGGAGTCGCTCACCGACGTTGCCCGTCTCGGACAGTTCCAGTACGGCCCAGAGGATTCTCCCTGGTACGGGGTCGATTTCTCGACGACGGAGGAGGCGCGCACCGCGTACGGCCTCGCGGTCGATCTCGCGGAGTCGCAGCTCCCGCGTCTGATCTCGATGGCGAACGAGGTCGTCTCGCAGACGTCGATGCGACCGTACGAGACGATCGCCGAGCTCGGCGTCTACCTGCGGCTGCTCATGGGCATCCGGGAGACGCTCGATCGCTTCACCCCGCAGGTGTACGATCGCTCGCTCACGGAGGTCATCGCGGCGCACGCTCCGCGCGGTGGCGAGGACATGTCCGCCTCGAACAAGCGTCGCCTGCGGAAGCTGGCCCGCGAGTACGTACGGCCTGGCGTGCACATCAGCGACATGTATTCGCGCCTCGTGCAGATCCAGCAGCAGCGCGTGCTCTGGCAGCGGTACACGACGGTCGCCGGCGCGCGGCCCGAGGTGCCCGTCGGCATCGCGGACGTTGTGGTCGCGTATCAATCCGCCTATCAGGACCTTGATGAGCTCGATCGGGTGATCGGGACGGTCGGTGATCAGGATCGGATGAAGAACCTGTCGCTCGCGGGCCTCGCCGCCCGGATCTCGGATCTCGCCCGCGAGTCCGAGGTGCTGCAGAACATTCAGGAGCGCACGACGATCGTTGAGCGCATGCGAGCGGCCCATCTGGAGCCGCTGCTCGACGATCTTTCGGCGCGACACGTGCCGGCGGAGGACGTGGCCAACGAGCTCGAGCTCGCCTGGTGGCAGTCCGCGCTCGAGCGCATGCTCCAGACGAACCCGGCGTTGCTGAGCGCCAACACGAGCGTGATCGAGCGTCTCGAGGCGGACTTCCGGCTTGTTGACGACGCCCACTCGGGCGCGAACGGTGCCCTGCTCGCGGCGAAGCTTGCCGACGCCTGGCGCGTCGCCGTCCTCGACCACAAACACGAGGCGCTTGCGATGCGTGACGCCCTCCGCAGCGGATACGCGAACGCGGGCATCCTCGCGCAGCGCGCCCCGTCGCTGCTGGGCACGCTCGCCCCGGTGTGGACGATGTCGCCGTACGAGGTCGCGCAGCTGCCCGATTCGATGCGGTTCGACGCGGTCCTCCTCGTCGACGCAGGAGCCACGACGCTCGTCGAGAACATCGGCGCGATCAGGCGCGCTCCCCAGGTGGTCGCGTTCGGTGACACCATGACGCAGACCCCGTCCCGGTTCGAGATCTCCGTCGGCGCCCCCGCGCCGGAGGGGGAGGACGCCGACGCGCTGCACGCGCGCTCCGCGTTCGCCGAGCTGAGCTCGGTGCTCCCCACTCTCACGCTGACGCGCAGCTATCGCGCGGGCGGCGAGGATCTCACGCAGCTCGTGAACGGCCGCTTCTACGACGGCGCAATCCAGACGCTCCCGTGGGCGGGCAGCTTCCTCGGACACTCGAGCCTCACCTACGAGTTCGTGCGCGGCGGCCAGGGCCTGCCCGATCAGCAGACGGGCGCCGTGGAGAGCACGGACGCCGAGGTCGAGCGCGTTGTGCAGCTCGTGCTGGAGCACGCGAGCGAGCGCTCCGGTGAATCGCTCATGGTGATCACGGCGAGTGAGCGCCACGCGGTGCGGGTGTACCAGGCGGTGCTGCACGCGTTCTCGAAACTGCCCGAGTATCGGGACTTCCTGCTCGGCGAGCGTGCGGAACCGTTCGCGGTGCTCACGCTGGAGCAGGCGACGGCCCAGAGCCGTGACCGGGTGATCTTCTCGATCGGCTACGGTCGCACCCCGCACGGGCGCGTGCTGTCGAACTTCGGCGGTCTCGGCCGGCCGGGCGGCGAGCGGCTGCTCGCGGTCGCGATGACCCGCGCCCGCCGAGCGATGACGATCGTCAGCTGCTTCAAGCCGCAGGATCTCGACACCGCGCGGATCAAGCACGGCGTGATCGGGCTTTCGGAGCTGCTCGCGCACGAGCATCCCGAGCCCGTTGCGCCCTCGCTTCCCGCCGAGCGGGATCCGATGCTCGGCGAGCTCGCGGATCGGCTCGGCGAGCTCGGCCTCACGGTCGAGATCGACTACCGCGACGCGATCCCGCTGGCGGCGCGCCTGGGCGACAAGGCGATTGCGATCGACATCGATCTCGGTGCGAGCGACGGCGGGGACAGCCTGCGCGACACGCTGCGCCTGCGCCCGGCCGTGCTGCGTCGTCTCGGCTGGCACTACCACCGGGTGCAGAGCTTCGACCTGTTCGCGAACCCGGACGAGGTGGCGCTGCGGATCGCGCGCATCGTGGGCTATGACGAGGACGAGCGCGCGGAGGACGCGGCTCGGGCATGACCGAGCCGTCCGATGCGACCTCCCGGGGTCGACGCGTGTCCCGGCGCGCTCAGCGGCCAGCCGCGGAGGGCGTCGATCCCCGTCCCTCGGAGCACCGGCTGACCGCGCGCGCGGCCGAGGACCGTCCGGAGGGCTGGGGCGAGAAACCGGCGCCTGGCGGCTCGGACCGGGGCAACGACGATCGCCTCAAGCGCGATCGACCGCCGCACTGGGGGTAGCGAGACCGCTCACGCGAGCCGGGAGCTCAGGACTTCGGGGAGCCGCCCGAGTTTCCGCCGGAACCGGATCCGCCGGATCCTGATCCGCTTGAGGTCGAGGCGCCGGATCCCGAACCCGAGCCGCCGCTGGACCCGGAACCCGATCCCGATCCTGATCCCGATCCCGATCCTGATCCCGATCCGGCGCGCGAATCGGTGCGGTAGAAACCCGAGCCGTTGAAGGTCACACCGAGCGAGCCGAAGACCTTGCGCAGCGTGCCCCCGCACTCGGGGCAGACCGTGAGCGCGTCATCGGAGAACGACTGGTAGATATCGAAGGCGTGTCCGCAGTCGGCGCAGCGGTAGGCGTAAGTAGGCATCGGGTCGATGTTACCCGGAGGCGCGAGGGAACTCGCGGATCCCGCTCGGGGTGACCGCGCCCGTGATCGGGACATCGTGTGCTTCGGCGGGGAGTCGCGGATACACCTCGTCATCGTGCACGACCGCGAACACGGGGGTCTCGGGCGGGACGAGCGCGAGCGCGCGGTCGTAATAGCCGAGGCCCCAGCCGAGCCGGACGCCCCGCTCGTCGACGGCGCACGCGGGGACCAGGACGAGATCGACCGTGCCGATCGCCCCGGGCGGCAGTCGTTCGCCCAGCGGTTCCGGGATACCGTGCAGACCGGGTGCCCCCGCCTCCGCGCTCGCGCGGACCCAGGACAGCGTGCGGTCAGGGTGCGACACGGGCAGCAGGACCTCGTGCCCCCGCGATACGGCGAGCGCGGTGAACGCACCCACATCCGGTTCGCCCGCCACCGGGGAGTAGGCGGCGATGCGGCGCGCGCCGAGCCGCCCGGCGAGGCCGATCAGCAGTTCCGAAAGGGCAGCTGACGCGGCGGCGCGCTGCTCGGGATCGCGCCGTCTCCTGCGCCCGCGCACGGCGGCCCGCACCTCGGACTTGTCGGGAACCGTACCGTGGGACATGAGGCCAGCCTAGGACGATCGGGGCACGCGCATTCCCCTGCGTTGCCGCAGGTTGACAGCGGGTTTCGCAGTAGTGTTGATCCTATGACGGAAAATCAGCGAACTGGCGGCACGGTTACGAAGGCGGTCATCCCCGCCGCGGGTCTCGGAACCCGATTCCTGCCGGCGACGAAGGCGATGCCGAAGGAAATGCTGCCGATCGTGGACAAGCCCGCGATCCACTACGTGGTCGAGGAGGCCGCGACCGCCGGTCTTGACGACGTGCTCATCATCACGGGTCGCAACAAGGACAACCTGATCAACCACTTCGACAGCGTCCCCGAGCTCGAGTACACGCTCGAGCGCAAGGGCGACGAGGGGAAGCTCGGGAAGGTGCACGAGGCGAGCGACCTCGGCGAGATCCACTTCCTGCGCCAGGGCCAGCCGCTCGGTCTGGGCCACGCCGTTGGGCGCGCGCGCCGTCACGTCGGCGACGAGTCCTTCGCCGTGCTCCTCGGCGACGACCTTATCGACGCCCGCGATCCGCTGCTCGAGCGCATGGTTTCCGAGCACGATTCCCGCGGTGCGACCGTCATCGCCCTGATGGAGGTCCCCGAGGAATCGATCCACCTGTACGGCTGCGCAGCGGTCGAGGCGACCGACGATCCCGAGGTGGTGAAGATCACGGGCCTCGTCGAGAAGCCCGCCCCCTCGGAGGCGCCCTCGAACCTGGCAGTGATCGGGCGTTATGTGCTTCGCCCCGAGATTTTCGACATCATCGATGATCTCGAGCCCGGCCGCGGCGGCGAGATCCAGCTCACCGACGCCCTCAACTACCTCGCCGAGGGCAAGGGCGAGGGGCCGGTCTACGGCGTGATCTTCCGCGGCCGCCGCTACGACACCGGCGATCGGGCGGACTGGATCAAGGCGAATGTGCTGCTCGGCGTCGATCACGAGGAGCTCGGCGAGGAGATCACCGACTGGGTGCTCGGCTTCGCCGATCGACTGCGCGCGGCCCGCTCCGAGGGCTAGTTCCGATGCCGCTCGGCTCCGAGATCCCCGATCCGGGCACGCTCCAGGCCGGGCGGGTCGGCATCCGCGTCGTGCGACGCGGCGACGCCGACATCATGCGCACCCTGCTCGTGGCGAACCGCCGCTGGCTCGAGCACTGGGAGGCGACGCACCCCTCCGGGCGTGGCGTCGTCCCCGGCTCGGTGTCGATGCGGCCCACGATCCGGGTCATGCGCAAGCAATTGGCCGCCGGGACCGGGATCCCGTACGTGGTGCTCTACGACGACGTGGTCGTGGGGCAGCTCAGCGTTTCGGAGATCAGCGGGGGAGCGCTGCAGGACGCACAGATCGGCTACTGGGTGTCGGAGGAGGTCGCGGGACGCGGCATCGTCCCGCTCGCGGTCGCGCTCGCGATCGATCACCTGTTCTTCACGCTCGGGTTGCACCGGGTGGAGATCTGCATCCGTCCGGAGAACGGGCCATCACTGCGCGTGGTCGAGAAGCTCGGCCTCCGATACGAGGGGCGTCGCGACGCCTACATCCACATCGATGGCGCCTGGCGGGATCACGACTGCTTCGCCATTACCCGCGAGGAAATTCCGGGCGGGCTTGTGCACCGGTTGAATTCACCCGCTTCGTCGGCGTAGATCGTCGGTTTCTCGCGCTTTTGAGGCGCCATTTCGACTGAGTTTGCTTTTCGTTGCGTTTCGGGTCACAATCTCAAAGCATCGAAAAGTCTTTGTCTAACCTATGAGCCTCACATGATGAGTTTCTGGCTTGTTGATGAAGCGAAGTCGCGATGCGTCTTCTGCACGCCTCCTGGGGGGAACTCAACACATGAATCACAGCACCGTTTCGGGCGCGAAGTCGCGCCGATCCGGCAGGATCTCGCGCTTCGCGCGCGCGGCGCTCGCCATCGCGCTCGCGATCGGTGGCGCCGGCATCGCCGTCGCGGGCACCTCGTCTGCGGCGCAGGCGGCGCCCGGCGATCCGAACCTGCCCTACAACATCACGTTCGTCTGGAAGCTCGGCCCCGGCGCCAGCGCGGACAACCCGTTCGCCTCGCCGCAGACGCTCGTCACCTCCGGCTCCGATGCGAACAATCCGAACTTCATGCCGGCGTTCGACTACGAGTGCGGGTTCACCTACCAGATGGATCGCTACCGGATCGAGACCGCTGAGGACCAGGCGCTCGTCGACGAGTACCGCACCAGCAAGACCCTCACCAAGGCCACCGACGTGCGGGTCGGAATGCAGTGGGAGGCGCTGTACCGGGCCCAGTTCGATACGCGGTACTTCTCCTTCGACGAGACGCACCAGACCTGCGGCGCGAAGCCGGTCGCTCCCGCCGTCACCCAGGCCGTCTGCACCGCCCCGGGCCAGTCCACGCTCCCCACGGTGACCCCCGCGAAGACCGAGGGCATCGACTACGCAGTCACCGGTGACGTCGTCGCCGGCGGCACCGTCACCGTGACCGCGACCCCGCAGGCGAACTACACGCTCGAGGACGCGGACGGCTGGACCAAGAACTCCGACGGAACCGCCACCCAGACGATCACCCTCGACAAGGTCGACTGCACCGAGAACGCTGTTCCGGTCGTCCCCGAGGTGACCCAGGCCGAGTGCGCCGCGCCCGGCCAATCGACGACGCCCACGGTCAAGGTCCCCTCGACCCCCGGCATCGACTACGAGATCGACGGCACCCCGGCCGCAGGCGGCACGACCGTCGAGGTGAAGACCGGCAGCACGATCACGGTGACCGCGACCGCGAAGGACGGCTACCGCCTCGGCGACGCACCCGGCTGGACCCGCACCGCGACGGGCGCCACCACGACCGTGAAGACCACGACCCCGGACTGCAACGAGGCCGTGACCCCGGTGCTTCCGAAGGTCACGGGCGCTGAGTGCGTGCCCGGCGGCGACATCAAGGCTCCGACCGTCACCCTCGTGAAGACCACGGGGATCACCTACACCCTGAACGGCACGCCCAAGGCCGGGGGACAGGTGACCATCACCGCGGCACCCGAGAAGGGCTACACGCTCGGAAACGCCGAGAAGTTCGAGCCGCAGGCCGACGGCACCGCTGTCGCCACCGTGTCGTTCGGAACCCCGCAGTGCGCGCAGACCCCGCCGGCCAAGCCGAGCACGCCCACGGGCAAGGGTGAGCTCGCGGTGACCGGTGCGAACGACTTCGGCCCCGCCGGGATCGGGGCGATCGCCCTGCTCGTTGGCGGCGCCGCAGCGATCGCGCTCTCCCGCCGCAAGGCCGTGAAGGCCTAACGCGCGAGCTCGGCCGAGCCATTCGGCCCTGATCGGCCCCGGATCTCAGGATCCGGGGCCGATCTCATTTCCGAGCCCGGCGCGCCGGGAAGACGCGCCACCCATCAGCGCATACAGTGAAACGCATGAATAGCGGGGTGCTCGGCGGCGGTGTGATCTTCGTGGTGGCGGCCGTCCTATGGGCCGCCGTCCTCGTTCCCGTGTGGATCCGGCGCCGAGAATTCCGCGCCGCGGAGCGCAACGCGCTCCGGCTGCAGCGCACCCTCAGGGTGCTCGCCGAAACGGCAGAGGTCCCCGAGGAAGTGCGGCTCGAGGCCACCGCACGAGAGGCGCTCCAGCACGAGAAGCTCCTCCGCACCGCGCAGAAGCGCCAGGAGGCCGAGCGGGAAGCACAGCTCGCCGAGGCCCGCGCCGAGCAGGTGCGCGCCGAGATCCGCGCCCAGCAGATGCGCCGCAAGCAGGCGGCCGCGCAGCGATCGGCACGCCTGCGGAAGCCGATCGCCCGTCGCACGCGCGCCATCGCGGCGCTCGGTGCCGCGGGAGGCATCATCGGCATCCTCGTCGGGATCGGATTCGCCGTGGCCGGTGCTGGCGCCGGCGCCCTCGGCGTCTCCGCGCTCGTCTTCACGGCGTCACTCGGCACGCTCATCCTCCTCGCGCCCGGACGCGCACGCGCCCAGGTGATCCCGGCGGAGCAGGTCGACACTGCGCCGGCACCGCGCGTCGAGCCCGCGGCCCCGATCTCCGAGGACATCGCCCCGACCGGGGAATCCGAGCAGGCCGCCGCCGCGCACGCGAGCGCACAGCGCGCGGCAGCCGAACGGATCGAACGCGCCAGGGCGCTGGCCCGCGCACGCGCGGAACGCCCCGTCGCCCGCGAGAACCAGCCGGAATCGATGCTGCTGCAGGAAGCCCGAGAGCAGGTCGCCCAGGCCCGCGACAGCGAGGTCGCCCGCGACACGCTCGCGGCCGAACGCGCCCGAGCCGAACGCGACGCCCGCCAGAACGCCGCCGCCTCCGAGGGCGCCGCAGAGCAGGCCATCGCCCGCACCGCGCACCCCGCACAGCAGCGCCCCGTCCCGGCCCGCGACCCCCAGCTCGCCGCCAGCGAGCGATTCCGCAGCATGGGCGTCGTCGGCGACACGAGCGAGGGCGGCGTCAACCTCGACGAGGTGCTCCGCCGCCGCCGCAACGCCGGATAGCGAACCTCGATTTCGCGCACACCTTTTCCGTGCGCTACAGTGGATCGCTGTAAGGGTCTGTGGCGCAGTTGGTAGCGCGTCTCGTTCGCAATGAGAAGGTCAGGGGTTCGATTCCCCTCAGATCCACGAAACACGGAAGGACCCCGCCTCGGCGGGGTCCTTCCGTGTTTCACGAGTGTGTAAGTGAATCGAACCCGTGAGGGCGCGGGCGGCGTGAGAACGCATCGCGTTCGATCCGCTCGCGGCGTGAGGCGGCGCGGAGCGGTGCCGAGCGCTGCGGGTGCGCAGCAGCCGCAGCGATTCCCCTCAGATCCACGATAGAAAAGCCCCGCTTCGGCGGGGTTTTTCTGATCTGCGGGGAACCGACGCGGAGAACGCGAAGGCGGTGCCTTCGCTCCGAGTTCTCCGCGCCCCTCAGATTCTCCGCGCGAAAGCCTCAGCCCCCGCAGCTGAATCAGTAGTACTCCCCGTGCCGGTAGTCCCAGCTCGGGAAGATGTCACTCAGCATCGCCATGATGCGATCGATGTCGAGGCCCTTGCGGATGACGACCGGCGCTGGGGTGACCGAGCGTTGCCCGTTCTGGCGCGGGATCAGCGATCCTTCCGCGTCGACCATCGAGACCATCACGCCCTGTTCATACCGTGCTGCCTCGTCGCTCCCGGGCTGGATGGAGCGGACGTAGTCGTCGGCGCTGATGATCAGGTCGGCACGGTCCGCGATGCGGTCGCCGATGCCGGTCACGAGCCCGCGGTTTCCCTGGCCGGACGGGTTCGCTGAGCTCGCGAAGCTGAATCTGCCGTGGTGCTCCCACAGCGCGCGTGCGATCAGCTCGCCCGGGGTTCCGAAGCGGATAACGAAGCAGCTTGTTCCGCGCCCGTCCATCATGAGCTCCTGCGTGCGGCCAGGGGGCAGCTTCGCTCGTCCGCTGTCTTTCCAGGGGAGGATGCAGCCGAGGAGCACGTCCTCGTTCCAGCACCGTTCGTACAGCTCGTCGATTTCGTCGGTGAGTTCCGCGACCTCGCGCAGTTCCGCGAGCGAGCCGCACAGCACCACCCCGGGCTTGTCGAGTCGCCGCTGTTTGGCCTCGAACTTGCGTGCGAGGCCCTCGCCGTCGCTGGTCATCAGGATGTAGCCGACCTTGGTCGGTGTGACGATCAGCCCGCCCGGCTCTGCGAGCCGTGCGACGGCCTCGCCCTGGGTTGAGCCGTTCCAGGTGATGGTCTTGTCGGGCATGGTGTGGGGTCCTTTGCGATCGCGAACGCGCGGCGGTGTGGGAGTGCTCGCGTTGGCCGCGCTGCCGTCCGCGCGACGCTCAGCCTAAGGGAGCCGGTGGACGTGCGGCGGGGTGCGTTCTGTTCGCCGCGACGGCTTCGTTGCGTTTACCCCGGTCGACCGGCGCGTGCGGTGCTTCGTGCGGGGCCGACACAGCTTGTGGCATACAAGACAACGAAACGTAGCGTAGCATTGAGGTGGATGCGGTGACCGATTCGGACCACGCGGACCTCCGCTCACAGAAGCCGCCGGGAGAGCAGGAGGGCTCAGGGATGCAGCAGGGCGAGGAGCTGTCTCGAGAGCGATCCGACGAGTCGATCGGTCTCGGCATCCGCGAGCAGGTGAACGTGCGCGTAGGGGATCCCCAGCAGCGCGGCATGGAACTCGGCCACCGGAACCGTCTCGGTGAGTTCGCCGCGGAGCCGCGCGCGATCGAGCATCGCGACGATTTCGCCGCGCGCCGCCGCGATGAAGGACTCGCGCAGTCGCCCCGCGAGCTCGGCATCGCCGGTCATGTCGGCGAGGAGGCCGGGGAGCACGCTCCGGCCAGGTTCCTCGGCGACGAGCGCGACGGCACGCTCGGCGAGGCGTCGCACGTCGCCAGCAAGCGTTCCCGTATCGATCGCGGAGGACCCTTCGTCCGTGTGGATCACCACGGAATAGACCATCTCGGCCTTGGACGCCCAGCGGCGGTAGATCGTGGTCTTCGCGACGCCGGAGGCGGCTGCGACGCCCTCGATCGTCAGGCTGGCGTAGCCGCCGTGCCGCAGCTGCTCGTGCACCGCTGTGGCGATCCGGGCGTCGGTTCTGGCGCGTCGCGCCGATCCGCGCGCCGGTGCGATTTCTTCGGCCATCTCGCCACTCCCTCTCCAGTGCTGCGCTTCGTAGCGTATCGCTCGCGGGGTGGAGGAGCGATCTGGCACGGTCAGCCCCTCGTCGGAAAGGACACAACATGACGCTCGAAAACCTGGTCTGGATCAGTGTGGCCCTCTTCATGGTCCACGAGTTCGAAGAGCTCGTCCGCATACGTCCCTGGCTGGCCCGGCACCGGGACGATCCGCGTGCCCGCGAGCAGGGGTTCTGGAGCTTCTCGGGCACGAGCACGTCCACGATGGCGGCCATGATCTTCGAGGAGTACGTGCTCTTTGTCCTGTTCGCCCTGGCGGCGGTGCTGTTCCACCTGCCCGGCATGTTCTCGGGGCTGCTCGTTGCGTATACGCTGCACCTCCTCGGTCACATCGCCGAGGCGATCCGGCTCCGCATGCAGACGCCGTCCGTGATCTCCTCGGTGATCACGCTGCCCTGGTATCTGTATGCGATCGCCGCGCTCGCCGGGCGCTCCGGCAGCATCATCGAGGTCGGGGTGTGGAGCGTCGCGTGCATCGGCGTCATGCTCGCGAACTTCGCGCTGATCTACCGCTTGCGGCCGATCATCGAGGCGCGGCTCTATCCGGCCCGCGGGGACGGCTGAGCCGGCCTAGCGGTTCCTCGGGTGCTGCCGCGCCCTGCGCTCGTTGCCCCGCTGATAATTCCCGGTCCACCGGGCCATCGCGAGCTGCGGATCCCGCTCGGCATCGCGGAGGAACTGCGCCGCCCGGGGGCCGCGCAGGACGGTGGCCCGACGGCCGTGGTGGGTGATGACCACGGTGCCATCCTGGCGTTCGGTGTAGTCGAATCCGTGCGGGCTGCTCACACCGCCCACCCTAGACCTCGCACGCCGCGGGCCGACGGGACGCGACGGCCCGTTCGCACCTTGCGGGCCGCATCGGGGCTCCTCGCCGAAGTGGGGTGGATTCCCCGGTTGAACATTTCGTTACTCACACGATCTTGCCAATTCCGCTGCCTACTCTTGAGTAGGCAGCGAGGAGACGAGCGGCCGGCCTCAGCACGAGAGGCATCAGAAATGCGGCAACGCTCCGAGGCACGGGCCCCGGGGCCCCAGAGGCTTGGAGCGGAGCGGGTGAAGCAGCACGGCGCGCGAAATAGCGAGAGAACCCGGCGTTCCCTGCTCGATGCCGCGACCATGCTGCTCAGCGAGCGCGGCATGACGGTCTCGCTCGAAACGATCGCAACCGCGGCCGGGGTCACTCGAGCGGGACTCCTGCACCACTTCCCGAACCGGGAAGAGCTGATCCGGGCCGTTGCGGAGGACACCGTCGCGCGTTTCCGCGAAGCCGTCGACGCGAACTTCGATCCGGCGGAGCAGCGCCCCGGCGGGTTGCTCCGCGCGTATATCCGAACCCTGTTTGCGAGCGAGCGGCCCCCGATCGAGATCGACTATCCCGGGCTGTGGCACGCGCTCGCGACCTCGCCGGGCGTCGATGAATTCCTGATCGCAGACGCGCAGCGGTGGCGTGAGGCCTTCGCCGTCGACGGTCTGCACGAGGACCGGATCCTCGTGGTGATGAACGCCGCCGAGGGGGTCGTCGCGGCAGCCCAGTGGGACACGGGCATTTCTGCTGCGATGGTCTCTCGCGCCCGGCAGGTCCTGCTGTCACTGACCGAGGGCGATGGGCCGCTCGCCCTGGCCGCCGCATGAACGTATGTGCACGAGTCGCGGATCGAGCCGCGGCGCACGAGCTGCCCGAAAGGCGACACGCATGACCGATACCAGCACCGTCACCCGGACCGGGCTCACCGGAGAGGAGGCCGAGCGTCGGTTGCGCGACGGCCAGGGGAACGCGCAGCCCGCCGGTTCCGGCCGATCGCTGTGGCAGATCCTCGCGGCGAACGTCTTCACGCACTTCAACGCGATCGTGTTCGCCGGCTTCGGAGTGCTCCTCGCGCTCGGGCGCTGGCAGGACGCGCTGTTCGGGATCCCGGCCCTGTTCAACACGGTGATCGGCGTGGTGCAGGAGTACAACGCGAAGCGCACCCTCGACCAGCTGGCCGTGTTGAACGCCCCGACGGCGCGGGTGCTGCGCGACGGCGTCGAACACGAGATCCCCCCGGCGCAGGTGGTGCTGGGTGACGCGCTCGTACTGCGGACGGGGGATCAGATCACCGCCGACGCGCGAGTGATCGAGGATCACGGCGCAGGATCCGCGGCCTTCGACGTCGACGAATCGCTGCTCACGGGCGAATCCGACCCGATCCGCAAGCACAGTGGCGACGAGCTGCTCTCGGGGGCGAGCGTGGTCGCGGGCTCCGCGCTGGCGGAGGTCACGCGGGTGGGCGCCGAGTCGTACGCCGCGAAGCTCACGGTCGAGGCGCGCAAGTTCTCGCTCGTGCAGTCCGAACTGCGGGGCAGCATCAACCGTCTGCTGCGCTGGATCTCGTGGGCGCTGGTGCCCCTGATCCTCATCGTCGCGAGCGGGCAGATGCGCGCGCACGGCGGCTGGGCCGATGCGATCGCGAGCGGCGAGTGGGTTGAGGCCGTCGTCGGAGCTGTGGCTGCGGTCATCGCGATGGTCCCGCTCGGCCTCGTGCTGATCACGAGCATTGCGTTCGCGGTGAGCGGGGTGAAGCTGGCTCAGGACCAGGTGCTGATCCAGGAGCTCCCTGCGGTCGAGGGGCTCGCGCGCGTCGACGTGCTCTGCCTCGACAAGACGGGCACGCTTACGACCGGGGAGATGGCGTTCGAGGGCGTGCACCCGATCGCCGAGGTGCCGGGGTGGCAGGGCGTGCTTGGCCGGCTGGGAACGGCCCCCGACGCGAACGCGACAGCCCGCCACCTGGCCGGCGCGTTCGGCGAGCATGCCGCGCCGCGCGTGATCGAGGCCGTTCCGTTCGACTCGGCTCGCAAATGGAGCGCCCTGTTCACCGAGGGGGACGCAGCGGCACGCGGCGGGACCTGGGTGTTCGGTGCCGCCGAGTTTGTGCTGCGCACCCCCGTCTCCGCATCGGCGCGAGACGCGATCGAGCGCGCGGGCGCGCTCTCGGAGCAGGGCCTGCGGACCCTCCTCCTCGCCTACACGGCCCTGCCGCTCCCGGGCGGCGAGGATCCTGCGCTGCCGGAGGGCCTCGAACCGGTGGCGCTCGTCACATTCAGGGAGCAGGCGCGCGGCGACGCGGCGCAGACGCTGCAGTACTTCGCCGATCAGGGAGTTGGCGTGCGCGTGATCTCCGGCGACGATCCGCGCACGGTTGCTGCGGTGGCCCGCCACGTCGGACTCGCCGACGCGCGGCCCATCGACGCCCGCACGCTCCCGGAGGGCCTCGATGAGCTCGCCGAGGTGATGGAGACGGGGCGCGTGTTCGGCCGGGTGACCCCTCAACAGAAGCGCGCCATGGTGCACGCCCTGCAGCGCCGCGGACACGTCGTCGCGATGACGGGTGACGGCGTCAACGACGCTCTCGCGATCAAGGACGCAGACCTCGGCATCGCGATGGACACGGCGACCGCGGCCACCAAGGCCGTCGCGCGCGTGGTGCTCCTCGACGGCCGCTTCGACCGGATGCCCGGCGTCGTGGCCGAGGGGCGTCGGGTGATCGCGAACATCGAGCGGGTGTCGATGCTGTTCCTCACGAAGACCACGTACGCGATCGCGATCGGCGTGATCTTCGGCCTGCTCGCGTGGGCGTTCCCGTTCCTCCCGAGGCAGCTGTCGATCACGGACGGGCTCACGATCGGGATCCCGGCGTTCTTCCTCGCCCTCCTCCCGAATGCCGCCCGTTACCGCTCGGGCTTCCTGAAACGCTCACTCAGTTTTGCGATCCCGGCCGGCCTCATCGTCACGGCCGGTTTGATCGAACTCCACCTGATCGCACGCTCCCTCGGGACGTTCACGACCATGCAGCTGCAATCGGCCAATACGCTCGTGCTCGCGGGGATCGCCCTGTGGGTGCTCGCGGTGCTCGCGCGTCCGGTGCACCCGTTCAGGATCGCCGTCGTCGCCGCAATGTACGCCGGCCTCGGGCTCGTGTGGATGATCCCGATCACGCGGGACTTCTTCCAGGTCACCTGGCTTCCAGAGCCCCTGCTGTGGCTCGTCTGCGGGATCGTCGCCGTGGGGATCATCCTCGTCGAGATCCTTCGCGCCTGGCACCTCAGGAACGTGGTCGGTCGCGACCAGGGCCGGCCGGTGCGCTCGAGCTAGCCCAGCAGGAGACGCTCGACGCCCTCGGCCATCGGGGTCGCGCGGAACGCGGGGAAGGCGCTCGCGAACTTCGAGGAGTCGAAGATGTTGTCCTGCCGGTAGCGCGGAAGTAGCTCGAGCATCTCCTTGACCGCCGGGTCGACGTGGGCGCCGGCACGGAACACCTGCTCGGGGATGACGCGCGGTCGGATCCGACGCCCCGTGACCTCCGCTGCCCGCTCCACGATCCGGGCGTAGCTCGGGTGATCGGGGTCGACCGGCAGGTGCCACGTCTGGCCGTACGCCTCTGGGGAGTTGCCGAGCAGGGCCAGCGCGCGGCTCGCGTCGGGTGTCCAGATGAGGCTGCGCCTGGTCTGATCGCTGATCGGGATCCTTGGCCGCTTCCCTGCCCGGATGCGATCGAAGATCGCCGTGTTCGTGAAGCTGCGGGTCTTGTCGGGGCCGTAGAACTCGGGTGCGCGGCCGATCAGGCCGTCGATCCTGCCGTCCGCGATCGCGTCGAGCACCAGTGTCGCGGTCTCCGCCCGGACCCTGCCCTTCGCGCCGAGCGGCCGGAATTCGGTCGCCTCGGTCTGCGGTTCCGCGGTCTGCGGGTACATGTAGGTGTTGTCGAAGAACACCAGTCGGGCATCGTGCTCCGCCGCTGCCGCGAGGGCGTTCTCGATCATCCGGGGGAATCGCTCCGCCATGAGCTCGGAGTCCATGGGGAGCCCGGCGGTGACGTAGACGATATCGCTCCCGGCGACCGCGCTCTTCGTGGCCTCGGGGTCGAGGAGGTCCGCCGCGACGAGTTCGTCGCGCGGGTGCACCGCCCGCGGGCTGCGGCTCACGAGCCGGATGTCGTCGGTGTGGGTGCGACGGAGCTCGCGCGCGAGCTCATCGGCGATCTGGCCGCCGGCGCCGAGGATGGTCTGCATGGGCTGCTTCCTAGGGTGCTGATCTGGGGGTGAAGGGGATGCGGCGGGGCGCTAAAAGAGCGTGGCGAAGCGCTCGGCCGTCGCTCGGGCGGAGGCGGGGTTCTGGCCGGTCACGAGGCGACCGTCGGCGACGGTGTTGCTGACGAAGGGGAGCGCGGCTTTGGAGTAGTCGGCGCCGAGGTCCTTCGCCCGCTGCTCGACGTCATAGGGCGCGATTCGCGAGATGCCCGCCAGGATCTCCTCGTTCCAGGAGAAACCGGTGATGCGGCGCCCGGCGAGCAGCGGGGATCCATCGGGCCGAGTGGTCTCGAGGAGGCCGCAGTATCCGTGGCAGATCGCCCCGACCGCGCCGCCGCGGTCGGCGATTTCCCCCGTGAGCCGCTGCAGGCCCGTGCTCGACGGGAAATCGAACATCACGCCGTGGCCGCCGGTGAAGTAGATGCCGTCGTAGCCAGCGCTGTCGACCTCGTCAGCGGCGAGCGTCGACTCGAGGCGAGCCATCCGCCACGGGTCGCGGTGCCAGCGTCGCGCTGACGCGTCCATGAGCGGGAAGCGCAGCGATCGCGGCTCGAGGGGAGAGCGGCCGCCGGCCGGGCTGATCAGAGTGTATTCGAAGCCTCGTTCCTCGAAGACGTCGGTGGCGTGCGTGAGCTCGGAGAGCCAGAGCCCGGTGCGATGAGTGGGGCGGGTGGCGAAGCGGTCGGTGTTCGTCACCGCGATGAGGATGCGTGTGGTCATGCTGAGAGGTCCTTCGTGTTCGATTTGGTCTGCGTGCCGACTGCCCGATCCGCGTGCCCCGCGGGGAATGCGGCGCGGAAGGTCTCGCGGATCCGGGCGTCGATCTCCGCGGGATCGGCATTGGGAAGTTTGCCGTCGAGATGGAGGAAGGCGAGGCCGTGCGCGAGGGCCCATCCCGCGGTCGCGGCGCCCGCGGGCGCGCCGGCTGGGAGCGCCTCCACGATCGCCGTGTCGAGGTATTCGTGCAGTGCTGATGCCGCGCGCACCCGCTCGTCGTCCTGGTCGTTGCAGGGGCGCCCGAACATGAGCTGGAACAGCGCCGGGCGGCTCATGGCGAATCGCACGTAGGCGACGGCGAACTCGGCGCCGCCGCCCCCGGTCCCGTCGGCACCGGCGCTGGTCTGCAGTGCCGCCAGGAGGTCCTGCATGCCCTGCACCGCGAGCGCGGACTCGAGCTCTTCCCGGTCGGCGAAGTGGCGATACGGGGCTGCCGTGGACACGCTGGCCTGGCGGGCGACGGCGCGGAGGGAGAACGGTTCGCCGCTCTCGAGGAGTTCGAACCCGGCCCTGAGGAGGGCCGCGCGCAGATCGCCGTGATGGTAGGCGATCTTGTTCGTGGGCTTGGTCATGCGGAATCCTTAAGTAAGCGGTGCTTACATGGTGGCACATGGGGGCGCAGAAACCCGAGATCCGGCTGGGAATTTGCAGTTCCTCCAGGTTTCACCGGGGAGCATGCCCGGGTCGAGGGTCCCGCGGGCGTCGGGTGCGGCGCGCGAGGTGCGCAGCGCCTTTCTGCCCGAAAGCTCCCGCTCAGCCGGGGAACGTAAGATACCGGGGATGGGTATCCGGGCTGCGCTGTACCGCCGAGACCGTTCGGCCTCGTCCGGCCGATCCCTCGCGCGGATGCTGGTCATGCTCGGCACCGTCCTCGGGGTCGTGATCGGCGTCGTCGCAATGCACGGGACCGCCTCCGAGGCGGTCGCCCCGTCCACCCAGCACGCCGCGGTCAGCGGCCCCGTCGCGCAGCACGGAGGAAGTGGCGCGGGCGCGTTCGGGGAGGTCGCTGCGGGCGGCCCCTCGGCCCCCGCTTCCGCGGTCGGTTCCGCCGATGACCGGTCCTCCGGTGCCTGCGGCTCCTGCGGGGGCCACGCGGAGGGTGCCGGGGCCGCGCTCTGCCTGCTGGCCCTGCTCGCGCTCGGCGCGCTCGGGATCGTGCTCCGCGGTGCCCTGCTGGGCTTCGCTGCCGGCCGGCCACTCGTGCTGATCACGAGCGGGTTGCGTTCGCGTCCGCCCGAGGCGCCGAACCGGATCGCCCTCGGGATCTCCCGGACCTGAAGCGCCTCGGGAGGGCGCAAACGCGTGCTCTCCGTGACGCCGAATCACCCACGAGACCCGAACGCCGAGAAAGGCGAAGCTATGCCTCAAATCCCTGAACACCACACCAGAACGGGCGCCCGGCGCCTGACGATCGCGATCGCGGCGACGGCGCTGATCGGCCTACCGCTCGCCCTCGCCGGGTGCGCGAGCGCGCCGGATGCGCCCGCCGAGAGTTCCGCATCCGGGAGCAACTCCGCTGGCGGAACCGTCGCGCCCGACGCGCTGCTCGCTCCACTGGAACTCGACGGCCGCGCGACGACGGAGGTCATCGACGCGCTCGACGCCCTGCCCCTCGCCGAACGCCCCGGCGATCTCATGGCCTCGATCCGCCCTGACACCCTGGTCCTGACGAACCAGGCCGGGGCAGAGGCACGGCTCCCGATGCCGGAGGACCGGTTCTACGTGTCGATCGCCCCGTACGTCGAGCAGACCCACGAGTGCCACTTCCACAGCCTCACCACCTGCGTGGGGGAACTGCGCAACGCCGAGGTGTCCCTGACCGTCACCGACGCGAGCACGGGCGAGAACATCTTTGCCGAACAGCGCGTGACCGCCGACAACGGATTCCTGGGCCTGTGGGTGCCTCGCGGGCCCGAATACGAGGTGAGGATCGAGCGCGACGGTCGGGCCGCAGAGACCCGTATTGTCACGGACACGGCCGACGCGGCAACCTGCCTCACGACGATGCAACTCACGAACGCCTGATCACGCGAGGGGCCAGTACACTCGTGCTGTGCCCCTCGCCGTCTGGCTCTCCCTCGTTGTCGCAATGCTCGCGATCAGTCTCACGCCCGGCGCTGGGGCGATCAACACGATGTCGAACGCGATGACGGTCGGATGGCGGCGCTCGATCTGGGGCGTGCTCGGCCAGCAACTCGCGTTGATCGTGCACCTCGCGATCGTGGCGGCCGGCGTCGGGGTGATCGTCGCGAATTCCCCTGCGCTGTTCGAGGGGATCCGCTACGTGGGTGCCGCCTATCTCGTCTATCTCGGGCTGCGGCTGATCTTCGCGAAGCCGGAGACCGCGGATCCCGAGGCCCCCTCGGATCTCCCGGGGGAGTCGAACTGGTCGATCCTGCGCCGGGGCTTCTGGGTGAATCTGCTGAATCCGAAGGCCGTCGTGTTCTTCCTCGCCTTCATTCCGCAGTTCGTTTCGCCGGAGCGCGACCTGGCGCGGCAGTATTTGGTGCTCGGACTCACCGTCGTGGCGATCGATGTGATCGTGATGTGGGGGTTCTTCGCCGTCGTCGCTCGCTCCTTCCGGAGGATCACGGCAACGCGCCGCGGGCAGTTGACGCTGAACCGCGTGTTCGGCTCGCTCTTCGTCGGCGTGGCCGCGCTGCTCCTCTTCGTGCACTAGTGGCCGGATGCGGGAGCAAGAGCGTGGCCGAACCGTTCTTCCCGCGGGGAAAAGCGCGATGCCGCCTGTCGATCGTTGGGGGGAAACTCACGACGGGCGGCACCGCGGACTGTGGACCACTTCGGTGAAGCGGAGTGCGGCCGGAGCGTGGCCGCGGGGTTGCCGGGGCTGCGCCTCGACCTGCTGAGTGATTCGCGAAGACTGCGATGCTGGTGCGGATTCGAACTTGCCGACGGTTCACAAATTTATCAGGGCGATAACGTCAGACGAAGCCGGAAAGCTGGCAGTGTTCTTTCAGTGCTGTCCCGCGCCGGAACGAATCTCGCACGGGTGGCGGGGTGCGCATTGGGGCGTTTGCCCCGATCCGGCTGTTACTCTTTCACCCGCGACATGGCAGGGATCGGGGGTGTGAGAGTGGCAGACTCCTCGAACGCTTCTGGGGAATATGCCTCACCCGGCAGGGCGTCGAGCCCGAGCCGTCCCGTGCCCGCTGACACGCGCGAAGCGCTCATCCCGATGACGGCCACGGAGGGCCTCGAATCAGTCCTCCGCGCGGCCGGGTGCGTCTTCGCGGAGGAGGAAGCGGCGATCCTGCGCGGGGCAGCCGGGGGTGATCTCGCCGAACTCGAGCGTCTCGTGGCCGCGCGCGTCGCGGGCGCGCCGATCGAACCCCTCGTCGGTCGAGTCGACTTCGACGGGCTCCGCCTCCGCGTCGCCTCGGGGGTGTTCGTGCCCCGGCAACGCACGATCGCGCTCGCACGGACGGCCGCGCGGGAGCTCGCGGCGAGGAGCGAAGGCCCGTTCGTCGAGGCGTTCGCCGGAGTGGCCCCCGTATCGGCCTGGCTCCGCGCGCGCGATCCCGATCTCGAGATCCTCGTCACCGAGCGATCCGCAGCGGCGCTCTCCTGCGCCCGCGCGAACGTGGCGGAGCCGGCCGAGTTCCACGGGGGCAGCGTCCTCGCAGGGCTGCCCCGGAGCGTTCTCGGACGCATCGCCGTGATCGCGGCCGTCCCCCCGTACGTGCCGGACGGGGACGAGATGCTGCTCCCGCGAGAGGCCCGCGATCACGAACCGCGAGAGGCGCTGTTCGGAGGCGCGGACGGACTCGACCTCGTGCGGGCCCTCATCGACGAGGCGCGCGACGCTCTCGCCCCGGACGGTGCGCTCTGCCTGGAGATGAGCGCGACCCAGCTCCCCGCGGCCGAGCGCTTCGGGAGGGAGCGCGGGTACGTCTCGACGAGCGCGAGCGTTGCCGAGGACGGCACCGGCACGCTCGTGCTCGCGCTTCACTGATGCGTGACGCGCAGAAAGAACGGCGAAACTCCTGTGCCCCCAGTAGGGATCGAACCTACGACCTGCGGATTAAAAGTCCGTAGCTCTACCGCTGAGCTATAGGGGCGCGGGCATGAGTCTATCGGAAACGAGCGACCCTGATCGCCCACCGCGAAGCGCGCCAGCCTGGGTTCCCTCGCGGGGCGCTCCGGCGTATACTCGGCTGGCGCTCGCGCACCGCCGACATCCGGTTCGGCGGGAGCCAGCGCCGAACACCGAGGAGATCAGTGACCCGAGAGCACCTACGCCCCGTTCTGCAGCCCACCGCCGACTTTGACTGGATTATCGGCTCCGACGAGCCGGGCGCGGCCCATCGCCTCGCCGAAGAGACCTCGTGGGCGCTGCTCGACCGGGTGCGGAACGTCGCTGACCCGGATGTTGTGGCGCGCGTGATCGGTCTCGCGTCGGGGCCGGGGCTCGGCGACATCGCGGAGCTGTGGGCGCGCGAGAGCGAACACTCGCTCGCGGGCGTGCTCTGGCGCCTGTACCTGCTGCGGCGCGCGGTCGCCTCGGACCCCGAGGGCGCCGCCGACCTGTTCCGGCGGGGGAGCGAGGTCTCGGTGACGATTGACCGCGTCGTCGCTGGTGCGGCAGAGCCCGTCACGACCGACGCGATCTCCGCGCTCTGCGACACGATCCTGCGCGGCGCGTTCGTGGGCGATGTGGGGGCGGCGCTCGATCGAGCCTCGAGTTACGCGCGCATCATGGCGCTCGGCGCCGCCGATCTCGCGGACTCGCGCGACGCCTATGACGATGCCCACGCGGCGCAGCTCACGACCCGCGCGCTCCGCTACTCGAAGCTCGCGCATGAGCTCCACGGTGGCGCGCGCCGGTGGCGCGACGGGACCCTGGGCTGATCGGGATCCTCGTGAACGGCTCGCGCGGGACGATCACCAGGAGTCACTCAGGCGGCCCCTGCGTTACACTGGAAACTGCCGGGCCGCAGTAACCCCGGGCTCCAATTTTTGCCGCTTCGAGCGGCCTTCCGCCGAGAGGCGTTCTGCGGTCCGGTTTCTTTCTGCCCGGTCGGGGCGCTCTTACAGCAGAGGATCGAGACGTCCTACGCGACGTGCACCCAGGGTCGGCTCGTCGGGTTCGGCTCGGCCTCGCGCAGGACCTCGCGGGTCACGGCGGCGATCTCTCCCTCGCCGAAGAGGAAGAAGCGGAGCAGGTTGGCGAGCGGCTTCCCCTCGGTCCAGCGGAAGTACACGTGGGGCATACAATCGAGCTCGCGTCGCAGATGGAGGGTCACGGCCGCGATCGTGTTCGGGACGGTGCTGCCGTGGATCGTCAGCACCCGGAAACCCTCGCGGACTTCGCCGTGGACGACGAGTTCTCCCTCGAAGTCGGAGCTGTCCACGATGACGACCTCGATGAAGACCACATCGTCGTCGGGGAGGTTGTGGGCGGCGAGCGCGTGCTGCAGCTTCTCCCGGTACCGCTCGGGCGACAGGTTCTTGGGCTCGTGCGCGATGAGCCGTACGACACCCTGCTCGCTCTCGGCGATGAACGCATCAGCGGCGGGGTCGAGCCGCACCGAGGTCGCGCGGAGCTCCGTGGAGCGTCGAATGCGCGAGATGAAGCTCACCGCGATGATCCCGAGGATGAAACAGATCGCGATCTTCAGGCCGTCGGGGCGCTCGATGACGTTCGCGACGGTGGTGTACAGGAAGACGACGGAGATGATCCCGAAGCCGATGGTCGACTTGCGGGCGCGCCGCTTGCGCGCCGACAGGGTTACCGCGATCGCCGCCGAGGTGATGAGGACGAGGACACCGGTGGCGTACGCCCCGCCCTGCGCCTCGACGCTTGCCTGGAAGATGATCGTGATCACGAACGCGACCACCGTGAACACGATGACCAGCGGGCGGGTCGCGCGCGCCCACGAGGGGGCCATGCCGTAGTGCGGCAGGTATCGCGGTACGAGGTTCAGGAGCCCGGCCATGGCGGAAGCGCCCGCGAACCACAGGATCGCGATCGTGATCGCGTCGTAGAACGTTCCGAATCCCTCACCCAGGTAGGCGTGCGCGAGATAGGCGAGCGCGCGGCCGTATGCGCTGCCGCCCGCCTCGAACTCCTTCGCGGGGATGAGCGCGACGGTGGCGATCGACGACGTCACGAGGAAGGCGCTCATGATGATCGCGGAGGTGGTGAGCAGACGCTGCGCACCGCGGATGCGGCCCGCGGGGTTCTGTTCGGTGTCCTCGCGGTCGCCACGGATCTGCGGCATCACCGCGACGCCGGTCTCGAAACCCGAGAGGCCGAGCGCCAGTTTCGGGAAGACGAGCAGGGCGATCGCGATCATGAGCAGGGGATTGCCGTGCTGCGTCGTGAGGACGCCCCACCAGTCGCCGAGGAAGACGGGGTGCTGAACGAGCTGCACGAGGGCAACCGCGATGACGACGAGGTTCGCGGCGAGAAAGACGCCGACGAGGACGGTCGCGATTCGGATCGCCTCGCGGAAGCCGCGCAGGAAGACGATCCCGAGCCCGGCGAGCAGGGCGAGCGTGATGATCACCTCGGAACCGCGGAGTTCCTTCGGCATGAAGGGGTTCTCGACGAGGTGCGCCGTGGCGTCCGCGGTCGAGAGCGTCATGGTGATCATGAAGTCGGTCGCGGCGAAGCCGAGCAGGGCGAGAACGGTGAGTTTGCCTCCCCATCGGGGGAGGAGCTTCGCGAGCATCGAGATGGAGCCGGTGCCGTGCGGACTCTCCTTGGCGACCCTGCGGTACACCGGGAGCGCGCCTGCGAGCGTGATCGTGACGAGGACGATCGTGGCGAGCGGTGCGACGGCTCCGGCGGCGAGCGCCGCGATGGCGGGCTGGTAGCCGAGGGTGGAGAAGTAGTCGAGGCCGGTGAGGCACATGACTCGGAGCCAGTGGGCCCTGCGGTCCTGCTCGGGGCGGCCGTGAGGACCGGCGTGCGTGCCCGGGGGCTCGGCGGTTTCTGCGAGCATCCACTTCGTCACTCGGTCGGTACGCGTGGGGGCTATGTACTCGCCAGGATTCTCCAGGCTGGAACCTGATTCGGAATTTCGCACTGCGCTACAGTACGCCTCTCGCCAACAGCGAATGCTGAATGTAGCTTGTGAATCACGAAATAGTGGGAATACGGCACGGGGCTCGTCGATTCTGCGATCGACGAGCCCCGTGCCGGCTGAAAAGCGAATTACCCGAAGCGGCCGGAGACGTAGTCCTCCGTGGCCTGCACCGACGGGGTCGAGAAGATCTTCGACGTCTCGTCGTACTCGATGAGCTTGCCGGGCTTCCCGGTGCCCGCGATGTTGAAGAAGGCGGTGCGATCGGAGACGCGGGAGGCCTGCTGCATGTTGTGCGTCACGATGACGATCGTGTACTCCTGCTTGAGCTCGTCGATCAGGTCCTCGATCGCGAGCGTCGAGATCGGGTCGAGGGCCGAGCAGGGCTCGTCCATGAGGAGCACCTCGGGGGAGACGGCGATGGCGCGCGAGATGCAGAGACGCTGCTGCTGGCCGCCCGAGAGGCCCGAACCGGGCTTGTCGAGGCGATCCTTGACCTCGTTCCACAGGTTCGCGCCGACGAGGGAGCGCTCCACCAGGTCGTCGGCGTCGGACTTCGACATGCGCTTGTTGTTCAGGCGAACGCCGGCGAGCACGTTCTCGCGGATCGACATCGTGGGGAACGGGTTGGCGCGCTGGAACACCATGCCCACCTGGCGGCGCACGAGCACCGGATCGACGCCGGGGCCGTACAGGTCCTCGCCGTCGAGGAGAACCTCGCCCTGGACGTGCGCGCCGGGGATCGCCTCGTGCATGCGGTTGAGGGTGCGGAGCAGCGTCGACTTGCCGCAGCCCGACGGGCCGATGAAGGCGGTGACGCTGCGCGGCTCGATATTCATCGAGACGCCCTCGACCGCGAGGAACTTCGAGTAGTAGACGTTGAGGTCGTCGACCTCGATGCGCTTCGACATGCGGTGGGTTCTTCCTTAGGTCAGTCTGTTTCTGAGGTGATCGCGGTGGGCTAGCGGCCGGTCTTCGGCGCGAACCAGCGTGCGATCAGGCGGGCGAGGAGATTCAGCACCATCACGATGACGATGAGCAGGAGCGCCGCGGCCCAGGAGCGCTCGAGGAACGCGAAGGCCGGGTTGCCCTGGTTGGCGAACTGCGTGTAGACGTACACGGGAAGCGACTGCATGCGGTCCTGGAACAGGTTGTAGTTCATCGTCGCGGTGAAGCCGGCGGTGATGAGCAGCGGAGCCGTCTCGCCGATCACGCGCGCAATCGCGAGCATGATGCCCGTGGTGATGCCCGCAATCGAGGTGGGAAGTACGATCTTCGTGATCGTCCGCCACTTCGGGACGCCGAGCGCGTAGGAGGCCTCGCGCAGGTCGTTGGGGACGAGGCGGAGCATCTCCTCGCTCGAGCGCACCACGACCGGGATCATCAGGACCGAGAGCGCGACGGCGCCGACGATGCCCATGCGGACGCCCGGGCCGAGGAACACGGCGAAGACCGCGTACGCGAAGAGGCCAGCGACGATCGACGGGATGCCGGTCATGACGTCCACCAGGAAGGTGATGGTCTTCGCGAGCTTCCCGCGGCCGTACTCGACGAGATAGATCGAGGTCATGAGGCCGAGCGGCACCGAGATGATCGTCGCCGCGAGCGTGATGAGCAGGGTGCCCACCATGGCGTGCAGTGCGCCGCCGCCCTCGCCGGTGACATTGCGCATCGAGGAGTTGAAGAACTCGGCGTCAAAGCGGGCCATGCCGTTCGCGACGACCGTGATGCCCACCGAAATGAGCGGCACCATCGCGAGCAGGAAGGCGCCGGTCACGAGGCCGGTGACGAACCGGTCCATCGCCTGGCGGCTGCCCTCGACCATGGTCGACATGATCGAGATGACGAGCAGGTAGAGGAGCGCGCCGACGATAACCGCGCCGACCACGGAGAGCTCGGAGCCCGAGGCGGCCGCGATCAGTCCGAAGAGGACGAACGAGACCAGGAGGCTGCCCCCGAGGACGAGCCACGGGGTGCGCTTCGACAGGCGGTTGCCCGCGAGCGCGGAGCCTGCGGTCGAGGGGCGGACGGTGATGGACACGGGGGTGTCTCCCTTGTTCGTGCGTTCGTTCGTCTGCAGCATCAGTTCGATCCGGAGAACTCTGCGCGGCGGCTGATGATCCAGCGCGCCACTGCGTTGACGAGGAAGGTGACGATGAAGAGGATGAGGCCGGTCGCGATGAGGACGTTGATGTTCTCGCCGTAGGCCTCGGGGAACTTCAGCGCGATGTTTGCCGCGATCGTCGAGGGGTTCTCAGAGGTGAGGAGGTTGAAGGTAACCATGCCCGTTGCCGAGAGCACCATCGCGACGGCCATTGTTTCGCCGAGCGCGCGGCCGAGGCCGAGCATTGCGGCGGAGACGATGCCGGGGCGGCCGAAGGGGAGAACCGCGAGGCGGATCATCTCCCAGCGCGTGGCGCCGAGCGCGAGCGCGGCCTCCTCGTGCAGCGCGGGCGCCTGGAGGAAGACCTCGCGGCAGATCGCGGTCATGATCGGCAGGATCATCACCGCGAGGACGAGCGACGCCGTGAGGATCGTGCGGCCGGTTCCGGTGACCGTGCCGGAGAAGAAGGGGATCCAGCCGAGGTTCTCATTGAGCCAGACATACACCGGCTGAATCGCCGGGGCGAGGACGCCGATGCCCCACAGGCCGAAGACAACGCTGGGGACGGCTGCGAGAAGGTCGACGATGTAGCCGAGAACCTGCGCGAGCTTTCGCGGGGCGTAGTGCGAGATGAAGAGCGCGATGCCGATCGCGAGGGGGAGGGCGACGACGAGGGCCAGCGTTGCCGCCCAGATCGTGCCGAAGACGAGGGGGCCGACGTAGGCCCAGAAGTTCGAGGTGAGGAGCGATGCGCTCTTGTCGGTCGCCACGAAAGCGGGGAGGCTTCGGACGATGAGGAAGATCGCGACGGCCGCGAGCGTGACGAGGATCATGCTGCCGGCGAAGACCGCCGAGCGTGAGAACACGCGGTCGCCGATGCTCAGCACCGGCTTGTGTGAGGCGGAGGTGACGGTCACTCGTGCTCCTGAGATAGTGCGTTCGGGGTGTGGCCGCAGCGATCCGGGGCTGCATTCGCGAGCTGCTGCGGAGCTCGCGAACCCGGGTGCGCCCCGGGCGCGGCCAGTGCGGCCGTGCCCGGGGCGCGAGCGGGATCAGGCGATCGCGTCGATGGCCTTCTGGACCTTGTCGCGGAGCGAGCTCGAGATCGGGGCGTTACCGGCGGACGAGGCGGCCGCCTTCTGGCCCTCCTCGCTGACGATGTAGGAGAAGTACTGCTTGACGAGCTCGGCGTTCTCCGGCTTCGCGTACTTCTCGCAGCCGACGAGGTAGCTGACGAGGACGATCGGGTAGACGCCCTCCTTGTCCGAGGTGCGGTCGAGCTTGAGCGCGAGGTCGTGATCGGTGCGGCCGGTCTCGAACTCGGAGGCGTCGACGATGGCGGCGGCGGCCTCGGGGGTGTAGGCGACGTACTTCTCGCCGACCTTGATCTCGACGGTGCCGAGGTCCTTGGCGCGCGACGCGTCCGCGTAGCCGATGGTGCCGACGCCGTTCTTGACGGCCTCGACGACACCCGAGGTGCCCTGGGCGCCCTCGCCGCCGAACTCCTTCGGCCAGGTCTCGATCGAGCCGGGCTTCCAGTCGTTGGGAGCAGCAGCGCCGAGGTAGTCGGTGAAGTTGCCCGTGGTGCCCGAGTCATCCGAGCGGTGGACCGCCGTGATGTTGGAGTCGGGGAGCTTGGCGTCGGGGTTCTGCGAGGCGATCGCCGGGTCGTTCCACTTGGTGATCTTGCCCGAGAAGATCTTCGCGACGGTGGGGGCGTCGAGCTTGAGCGACTTCACGCCCTCGACGTTGAAGATGAGCGCGATCGGGGAGATGTAGGCGGGGAACTCGACGATGCCGGAGTCGGTGGCGCAGGCCTGGAACGGGCCCTTCTTGACCTCTTCGAGCTTGAAGGCGCGGTCCGAGCCCGCGAACGAGCTCGCGCCCTGCTGGAAGGTCTCGCGACCGGCGCCGGAACCGGTCGGGTCGTAGTTGACCGTGACCTTCTCGTGCGCGGTCTGGAATGCCGAGATCCAGGCCTCCTGCGCGGAGCCCTGCGAGGAGGCGCCGGCGCCGATGAGCTCACCGGAGAGGTTCGACGAGGACTTGTCGCCGCCGCCCGCGTTGTCGCCGCCCGACTCGTTTGCAGCGCACGAAGTGAGCGCGAGTGCAGCGATGCCGCCGATGGCCGCGACCTTGGTCAGAGCTGAGAGCTTCACAGGTGTGATTCCAATCTGGATTGTGCGTTCGGGGTGAGACCGCATTCGGTCACCTTGTCCACGGTAGGCAGTCCGCGTGTACCGGGGTATTCCGGGAAGTGAACAGCGAGTGAACTCAGGGCGACCGGCCGGGTCCTCCGTACAATTGGCAAGGTGACCAACACGAAGAGGTTCACCACAGCGGGCGCGGCATTCGCCCTGATGCTCGTGCTCGTCGGCTGCGCTCCCGAGCCTGAACAACAGGCGACGGAGGAATCCGGGAGGGCCACGAAGCCGAGCCCCGCGGCAACGCCCGCGCCGACCCCGACCGCCCGCCCCGGCGCCGGTCCGGCATGCCCCACCGAACACTGCGTGAGTGTGGCGGTGACCGGCGATCTGCTCTTTCATGAGGGCCTGTGGAGCCCGTTTGCGATTCCCGAGGACGCGAACGGCAAGACCTTCGACTTCCTGCCGCTGCTCGCCGGCCAGAAGCGATACCTCGATCGGGCCGATCTCGCGATCTGCCAGATGGAGACGCCGATCGCTCCGAAGGGCGGCCCCTACCTCGGCTATCCGGAGTTCAGCACGCCCCGGGAGATCGTCGGCGCGGTGCGGGAGCTCGGCTACGACGTCTGCACGACCGCCTCGAACCACTCGATCGACCAGGGCACGGAGGGCCTGATCAGGACCCTGGATGAGCTCGAAGCTCAGGGCATCCGGCACACGGGGACGTACCGCGCGGAGGGCGAACGCGATGTCCCGCTCATCGTCGAGGCGAACGGCGTGAAGATCGCCATCATCACCTCGACCTTCTCGCTCAACGGGCTCAACGCCGAGCACGACTGGCAGGTGGACTACGGCGGCGAGGAACTCGGTCTCGACCCGGAGCGCGCGATCGCCAAGGCGCAGCAGGCGCGCGGGATGGGTGCGGAGCTCGTGATCGGCGTCCAGCACGGCGGGACCGAGTACTCCGTCGTTCCCGACGCGCAGCAGACCGGGAACGCGCGCCAGCTCGCGGACAGCGGGGAGTTTGACTTCATCTACAACCACCACACCCACTCGGTGCAGCCCTTCGAACGCTACAACGACCGCTGGATCCTCTACGGGACCGGTAACGCGATCAGCGAGTCGGCGTCACCTGAGCACCGGGTGAACAATGAGTTCCTGATGGCGCGCGTGCAGTTCGCGAAACAGGCCGATGGGAAGTGGTCCACGAACGACGTCGCGTGGAACGCCGCGACCAACACCATGGCCGCGGGCTACGCGTGGTGCTCCGTGATGCCGGATCATCCCCAGGGCGTGTGCCAGTCCGAGGAGATCGACGCCGGAGTGCTCGAACGGACGCGGGCGACGGTCAACTCGATGGGGGCCGGCGAGCAGGGCGTCCGAGAGTGGCTGATCTCGCAGGAGTAGCGGCGGAGCACCGAGGCGATCAGGCCATCAGCCGGATCGCCGCCGGCGCGGCGCGCACCTCGAACGGGCCCTCGCCCACCCGCTCGCCGTCCGCGTAGGCGATCTCGCCCGGCGCGTCGATCCGCGCCGAGGAGACGGTCTCGAACGTCACCTCGGGAAGGCCGGCGTGACGCCCCCTCGCGAGCACGCCGAGCACGCTGACCAGTCGCGGCCTCGAGCACGCCGTCACCTCGATAAGGTCGAGCATCCCGTCGTCGGTGCGGGCCTCCGGGGCGATCGGAATGCCCCCGCCGAGCGTGCGGATATTCATGACGCTCGTGAGCAGGCCGTCGAACTCGCGCTCGCGGGTGCCCGTGCGCACCCGGAACGGGCGAGCCGCGAGCGCGACAATCTCCGCGACGAGCCCGAGCTGGTAACGGAAACCCCCGATCGGTAGCCGGATCGCGTTTGCGCGGCGATTGATCGCCGCATCGAATCCAATCGAAAGTCCGCCCGCGAACCAGCGCTCGGAGAACCCGCCAGGCGCGCCGGGATCGGGGAAGCGGACGACGCCGAGATCCACGGCGTGCGGCGCGCGCTCATTCGCGAGGATCCGCGCGACGGCCTCGCGATGCCCGCGCGGAACACCGAAATTGCGGGCGAAGTCATTGCCGGATCCCGCGGGAACGATCCCGAGCGGGAGCGCGCGGGCCGCGGCGATCTGCAGGACCAACCCGAGCAGGCCGTCACCGCCCACGAGGATCAGCCCGCGCAGACCTGCCCGGGAGGCCTCGGCAACGGCGGCGGCGCACGCGTTGGCGTCCTCCCCGGAAATCAGCTCGATCGGGATCCCAGCGGCCTCGAGCTCGCGGGCGACGCGCACGGCGACGCGCTTCCCCCTCCCGAGGGCCGAGCGGGGATTGACGACGAGGCCGAACGGGAGTTCGCGTCCGTCATTGGACGAGGTCATGCTGCTGCTCACTACTGAAGAAGCGACCGGCGCGGGGCGCGCCTGGTGCCGCTAGTGCTTGATCGGATAGGTCTCGACGCCGAGAATTCCCGCACCAGGACGGGTGCGGGAAATGTGGAAGACCGAGAAGGCCGCGGGGGGAAGCGCTGCCGCCTGCGCCAGATACTCACCGGGCAGGCTGCCCGTCGCGAGCGTCAACTCGCGAGCGAGGTCCGGCAGCACCGGTCGGTGACTGCACACCACGGCGCTGCGTCCGCGCGCCACCAGCTTGCCGATGAGCTTCCGCGTCTTCGTGAGGTCGCCTTCGTCCCAGAAGTCCTGGCTGAGGGAGCGCTTCGCGCGGATGCGCAGGTCGAGATGCTCGGCGAGCGGGCCGACGGTCGTCATGCAGCGGACCGCGTCTGAGGAGTAGATCCTCCGCGGGCCGAAGCACTCCAGGATCGGGGGCAGCGTCTCCGCCTGCTTCTCTCCGGAATCGGCGAGCGGACGCAGGGAATCGACCGGGAAGAGGTCGCTGCGCGGCTCGGCCTTCGCGTGCCGGAGCAGCGTGATCGCGAACGTCTCGAGCAGATCGTGCGCCGCGAGCCGGAGGAACACGTCGTAGAGCTCGCGATCGGCCTTGTAGCTGAGCCGCTTGCGCGCGTCCTCGAGCGGCACCCACTCGAGCGCCTGCACCTCGTCGTTCGGGGTGAATGTCGAGGCGAGCGCCGCCTGCGGGGTCACCTCGGCGGCCCAGTACTGCACCGTCTTCTCCCGGCCGGCGCCGAGGGCGTAGTTGATCGTCCCGAGATTCACGCCCAGGTGGATCTTCAGGCCGGTTTCCTCCTCGGTCTCGCGGACCGCGGCCTGCGGCATGCTCTCGCCCGGGTCGAGCTTCCCCTTCGGGAAGGAGACGTCGCGCTGCTTCGTACGGTGGATCAGGAGCACCATGATCCTGCCGGCGGGGTCGCCGGAGGGATCGATGACGCGTCGCCAGCAGACGGTGCCTGCGGCGAGGATAGCTTGACTCAACGCGCCCTCCGGGCCCGGGCTTCGGTGCGATCCAGCATCACGAGGTCCTGCAGATCGGGGAGCGGCTCGCCCTCCTCGCTGACGATGCGGCGCAGCCAGGTGCCGTCCGGGAGCATGCGCCACGACGACACGTCGTCGGAGAAGGCGAACTCGAAGAAGCGGTCGATGCGGGCGAGATGCTCGCGATCGGAGAGCTTCACGAGCACCTCGATCCGACGATCGAGGTTGCGGTGCATGAGGTCGGCGCTGCCGATGAACACCTCGCGGTCGCCGTCGTTCTCGAACGCGTAGATGCGCGAGTGCTCGAGGTAGCGGCCGAGCACGGACCGCACCTGGATGTTCTCGGACAGGCCGGGGACTCCGGCGCGGATCGAGCAGATGCCGCGCACCCACACCTCGATCGGCACGCCCGCCTGGCTCGCCCGGTAGAGGGCGTCGATGATCGCCTCGTCGACCATCGAGTTCGCCTTGAGCTTGATGCCACTGGGCCGTCCGGCGCGGGCGTTCTCCGCCTCGCGCTCGATGCGCTCGAGCAGGCCGCTGCGCAGCTGCAGCGGGGCCACGAGCAGACGGTCGTAGTCGGTCTCGATCGCGTATCCGGAGAGCACGTTGAACAGCTTCGTGACGTCCCGGCCGATCTCGGGCGAGGACGTGAACAGGCCGAAGTCCTCGTAGATGCGGCTCGTCTTCGGGTTGTAGTTGCCGGTGCCGATGTGGCAGTAGTGGGCCAGCCTGCCGCCCTCGTCCCGGATCACCTGCACGAGCTTGCAGTGGGTCTTGAGCCCGACGAGGCCGTAGACGACGTGGACGCCTGCCTGCTCCAGCTTGCGGGCCCACGTGATGTTGGCCTCCTCGTCGAAGCGCGCCTTCACCTCGACGAGCGCGAGCACCTGCTTGCCAGCTTCGGCCGCCTTGATGAGCGCCGCGACGATCGGGCTGTCGCCCGAGGTGCGGTACAGGGTCTGCTTGATCGCGAGCACGTCGGGATCGGTCGCGGCCTGCTCAACGAACGCCTGCACGCTGGTGGCAAACGACTCGTACGGGTGGTGCACCAGGACCTCGCGCCGGGCGATCGCGCCGAGCGTGTCCGGCTTCTCGCTCGGCGAGCTCGTGCGGAACTGCGGGTGCGTCACCGGAATGTGCGGCTTGAACTTGAGGTCCGGACGCTGGATCCCCGTCAGGGCGAACAGCCCGGAAAGATCGAGCGGGGAGGGCAGCGTGTAGACCTGCTCCTCATCGATATCGAACTCGCGCACGAGGAGGTCGAGCGTCGCGGGATCCATGTCGTCCGAGATCTCGAGTCGGATCGGCGGCCCGAAACGCCGCCTGAGCAGCTCCTTCTCGAGCACCTGGATGAGGTTCTCCGTCTCGTCCTCCTCGATCTCCATGTCCTCGTTGCGCGTCACCCGGAACACGTGGTCGTCCATGACCTCCATGCCGGGGAACAGGCCGTCGAGCTGGTTCGCGATGAGTTCCTCGAGCGGGATGAAGCGGACGTTGTCCGGGTCCTCGCGACGATCGACGCGCACATACCGCGGGATCATCTGGGGGACCTTGAGGCGCGCGAACTCGACCTTGTCCGTGCGCGGGTTGCGGACCCGGATCGACAGGTTGAGCGCCCGGCCGGAGATGTAAGGGAACGGGTGCGCGGGATCGACGGCGAGCGGCATCAGCACGGGGTAGATGTGCTGCTCGTAGTACTCGGTGAGGATCTCCCGATCCGCGTCGTCGAGCTCGTTCCAGTCGACGATCCGGATGCCGGCCTCGGCGAGCGCCGGCCGGACGTGGTCGCTGAAGCAGCGCGCGTGGCGCAGCTGCAGCTCATACGCCGTGCGGTTGATGTCCGCGAGGACATCGGTGGGGGCGCGGCCCACGTTCGTGGGCACCGCGAGTCCCGTGATGATGCGGCGCTTCAGCCCCGCCACGCGCACCATGAAGAATTCGTCGAGATTCGAGGCGAAGATCGCGAGGAAGTTCGCGCGTTCGAGCAGCGGAACCGTCGGATCCTCGGCGAGTTCCAGGACGCGCTGATTGAACGCGAGCCAACTGAGCTCGCGGTCGATGTAGCGATCGGGGGCGAGCTCCTCGGTTTCGGCGTCGCCCACTGGGCTGATCTCTTCGCTCATGCTTCCATTCTGGCACCGGGGGACCACTGCGCGGGTCGTTCCCACTGGCGGCTGCGTGAATCAATGGTGAACCCGGCCCGCTCGTACAGCTCCACGGCGCGGGTGTTCTCGCCGTCGACGTAGAGCGTGACCCGCTCCGGGGCGTGCTGGGCCATGCGGGCCAGAGTCGCGGCGAGGAGAAAACGGCCGATCCCGCGGCCGCCGAACGCGGGGCGCACCCCTACGGCGTAGAGCTCGGTCTCGACGTGGCCTTCGGCACGGACCGTTTTCACCCAGGTCGATCCGGCCAGCTCCGCGTCATCTTCGACCGGGGTCTTCCAGAGCAGCAGGAGATCAGCCGGGTCAAACCAGGGCTCGGCGCGCATGAGGTTGAAGTCGTCGACCGTGATCCGCCCCTGCTGCGGGTGATCGGAGAACGCGTCGGCGTTCGCGGACACCCACGCGGCGGCGTCGCGTTCGGCGTGCTCGGGATCGAAGGCCAGCAGTTCGAAGCCCTCTGGCGCCTCGAGTGCGCTCGGATCCGTGGCCTGATCGGGAAGCAACGCGGGGTCGAGCGCCATCCGGAACAGGGAGCGCACCGGGGTGAAGCCCGCGCCGGTGAGCAGCGCCTCCGCAGCCGGGTTGTCGCCGTGGGCCCAGGAGCGCAGCGCGCCAGGCCCCGCTTCCGGCCGCGAGAGCAGCGCGGTGAGCGCGGTGCGGCCGATGCCCCGCCCGCGTGCGTCCGGGGTCACCACCAGGTCGATCTCGTCCTCGCCGACGATGCCGGCCGCGACGGGGGCGGGCTCGCTCTCGCCGTCTGCGTCCGGCTCGGAGAACAGCACGAGGGTTCTCCGCCCCTGTGCGGCCTCCAGCAGGGCCTGATCCGAGATCGGGGGAGTGCCGTCGAAGGACTCCGCCTCGGCCGCGATCCGTCGCGCCGCCGCGATCGTGGTCTCGTCCGCCCCGACGCTCGCGCGCACGTCCGCCGGTCCGCTGTGCTCGTGCATTACTGCCCCTCCTCGCTCCTGGTGCGCGCGAAGCCGTAACCGACGCCGCGCACGGTGCTGATGAGTCCCTCGTGGTCGCCGAGCTTCGCCCGAAGGCGACGCACGTGGACGTCGACGGTTCGCGTGCCGCCGAAGTAATCGGTTCCCCACACCTCGCTGAGCAGTTGATCCCGCGTGAACACCCGATCGGGGTTCGCGGCGAGGAAGTGCAGCAGCTCGAATTCCTTATAGGTGAGGTCGAGCGGCTGGCCGAACAGCCGCGCGGTGAAGTTCGCCTCGTCGATGAGGACACCGGAGGACTGGACCGTCTGGGGTTTCGACTCCGGTTCGTCGCGCGCGAGGAGGCGCAGCCTGACCTCGATTTCCGCGGGGCTGGCCGTGGGGAGCAGCAGCTCGCTGACGCCCCACTCGGGGGTGAGTGCGGTGAGCGCGACCTCCGGCAGCACCACGATCCGGGGCGTCGCGACCCCCTCGGCGAGGGCGAGGCAGGCGGCGCGGGCCCTGCGGGCGTCGAGCGCGCCGTCGATGAGGATCGCGTCGAAGCGGGCGGCCATCGTCTCGGGAACTCGGACAGAGAGCGGCGAGGTGCGGAGCTCGTGCGGGAGCAGGTCGAGTCCCGGGAGCGACTCCGCCGGATCGCGGTCGGCGAGGCAGAGCAGTTGCATCGGTGCACTCCCTTCGCGGTCAGAGTGTCAGTGTACTTGGGCCGCGGCCCCCGAGTGCTCGTGCCAGACACGGGACGCAGTGGAACGGGGTCACGCGCGGGAAGCGTGTGGGAAGATGGGCTGGTGACCGATCAAAACGCCAGGGAGATGCCCACCGCGCACTCGTGGCACATCCCGCGCCTCATCATCGCGTGGGCGGTCGCGGCCGTGATCGGCATCCTCGTCACGGTGTTCGCCTCGGGTGAGGCCCGCTTCGCGTGGCTCGTGTTCGCGATCGGCCTGTCGACGCTCGTCACCTTCGCCCTGCAGTTGGGCACGGCGCAGCGGGTTGGATTCATCACGCGCGTCGCCGCGAGCGTCGCCGGGTCGGTGCTCGTCATCGCGGTGATCGATGTCGTCGCGATCCTGTTCCCGTGATCGGCTAGACTGGCGGCATGCTTCTCGCTCTCGAACTCTTCTTTCTCGGACTCCTCGGTCTGGCTTCGCTGGCGATCGCGTGGGTGTCCGGCACGGTCATCTACAAGCTCTTCAAGGGTCAGCGCTAGTCTCTGCAGCGCCGATCGGGGGATGAAATGAACCCGTTCCTGTCGCTTCCCGGCGCGATCGCGGGTCCCGAGGGGGTCGCGCAGCACTACGGTGAGCCCCTCGTGGAGCAGCGCGCGCTCGAGGCCGGCGCGGCCGTGGTCGACCTGTCCCACCGCGGGATCGTGTCCGTCTCGGGACCGGACCGCCTGAGCTGGTTGCACTCGATGACGAGCCAGCGATTGACCGGGCTCCCCGCTGGTGAGAGCACCGAATCGCTGCTGCTCGACGCGAACGGACGCATCGAGACCGCCTTCCGGCTCGTGGATGACGGCGAGCGGAGTCTGCTCCTCGTCGACGAGGGACAGGCCGAGCCGCTCGCGTCGTACCTCTCGCGCATGCGCTTCGCGCTGCGCGTCGAGGTGCAGGATCTCAGCGAGGAACTCGCGGCGGTGCTCGCCTTCGACGGCGGGCCAGCGGCCGCCTCGCTGCGGGCGCTCGATCCGACGGCGGAGTGGCGGGACCCGTGGGCTGAGGTCGTCTCGGGCGGAACCCAGTACGCGCGCGCCGACGAGGCGCATCCGGGTGCCGACTGGAACGCGGTGCACTTCGTGTTCCCGCGGGGGCGCCTCGCCGATGTCGCTGCCGTGGTCGCGTCCCGCGGCGACGGGAACGCTGGCGACGAAGCGGGCGGCGGGGCGATCCGTGCCGCCGGCCTGCTCGCGCTCGACGCGCTCGAGGTTCGCGCCTGGCGTCCGACCCAGCACGGCGACGTCGACGAGCGCGCGATCCCGCATGAGCTCGACTGGCTGCGGACGGCCGTGCACCTGAACAAGGGCTGCTACCGCGGCCAGGAGACGATCGCGAAGGTGCACAACCTGGGCCATCCGCCCCGGCGGCTCGTGCTGCTGCACCTGGACGGCTCGGGCGGCGAGCTCCCGCCCGATGGCGCGCTCGTGTACGCCGCGGGGGAGATCGGCGGCGAGACCGCGCGTCCCGTTGGCCGGGTCACTCGTGCCGCGCTCCACCACGAGTGGGGCGGCATTGCGCTCGCCCTGCTCAAGCGCTCGGTCGCCGAGGATGCGGCGCTCGAGGTTCGCGTGGGGGAGGACGCAGCCGATCCGGCCTCGCCCGGCACCGCCGTCGTGGCAGCAGCCCAGGAGATCATCGTGCCGCGCGACGCCGGCGCCACCCGCCGCGAGGATATTCGCGCGCACTTCTCGCGTCGCCCGCGCTGACGGAGCCGCGCCTGCGACTAGGCTGGAGGCATGACGAACAAGCTGATCCTGCTGCGCCACGGGCAGAGCGAGTGGAACCAGAAGAACCTGTTCACCGGCTGGGTGGACGTGCGACTCACGGAGCAGGGGCGCGGCGAGGCCGCCCGCGCCGGCGAGCTCATGCGCGAGGCAGGAATCCTGCCCGACGTGCTGCACACCTCGGTGCTGAGCCGCGCGATCCAGACCTCTAACCTCGCGCTCGACAGCGCGGATCGCCTGTGGATCCCGGTCCGCCGCTCCTGGCGTCTCAACGAGCGCCACTACGGTGCGCTGCAGGGCCTCGACAAGGCCGAGACGCTGCAGAAGTACGGCGAGGAGCAGTTCATGGAGTGGCGTCGCTCCTTCGACACGCCCCCGCCCGCCCTCGACGACGCGAGCGAGTGGTCGCAGGCGAACGATCCGCGCTACGACGGTATCGACGGTGAGCGCCCCCGCACGGAGTGCCTGAAGGACGTCATCGCGCGCCTCGTCCCCTACTGGGAGGGTCAGATCCTGCCCGATCTCAACGCGGGCAAGACGGTGCTCGTCACCGCGCACGGCAACTCGCTGCGCGCCCTCGTCAAGCACCTCGACGGGATCTCCGACGAGGACATTGCCGGCCTCAACATTCCCACCGGCATGCCGCTCGTCTACGAGATCGACGAGAACGGCTCGCCCGTTGGCGAGAGCCGCTACCTCGACCCCGAGGCCGCTGCAGCAGGCGCCGCCGCGGTCGCGTCGCAGGGCCGCTAACCGTTTCCGGTCGCGCCCGCGCGTGACCGGGGAACGCGAGAGGGGTGGGGGGGGGGGGGGGGGGGGGGGGGCCCCCCCCCCCCCCCCCCCCCCCCACCCCTCTCGCGTCGGCCTCGAGTTCCCGTCGGCGAATACGTCGAGAGTTCGCTCGAATGCTGCGAGCGGCATCCGAGGGGCTCGCGGGTCCTCCCCGGACGTGGCTGAACCGGCCCGGCGATCGGCCGGGTCGGTTCAATGCCGTTCGCCCGACGATCCGCGCGAAGAGCGACGCTCGCCTAATTCGGGTGTGCGCGATCGCGCTGCGAGACGGTGATGGAACGACGTCACGCTCCTGCCGGCCCGGCGTGGAAGGGAGGCTCTAGTCCTCGTCCTCGTCGTCCGAGTTGTACTTGCTGGCGTACTCCGCCCACGGATCCTCGGCGCTCGCCCGCTCGGATGCCGAAGCGAGTTCCCGTTCAAGCGCCGAATAGTTCGTGTCGGGGCTGAAGTACTTCAGCTCCCTGGCGACCTTGGTGTGCTTTGCCTTCTGACGGCCGCGCCCCATGCGTGACCCCCTTACACATTCGGGCCTCGCGGGAAATGATCCGCGAGGCAGGTACCAATTCAAATAGACGTATGGAGCAGATTCTAGCATGACCGGATCGCTCTCAAACGCGGCCGGTACCATGGGGACGTGACCTCTCAGCGCCGTCCGACCCGGATCATTCTCTTCGTCGTGCTCGCCATCGCGATCATTGCGCTCGTCGTTGCAGCGGTCATCGCGATCCCCATCTTGACCCACCAAAGTGCGGGCGGATCAGGGCAAAATGTGCCCACCGAGATCGTTTCTTCTGCGTCGGCGAAGGGTGCGGACGAGCGCACACGGACCCTCGAAGCGGTCGATTCCGACGGTAAACCGGCGGATCTTGCGGCGATCGCGCCGGGCGAACGCATCACGGTGAAGGGCACTGGTTTCGATGCCGGAATCGGAATATACCTCGCGTTCTGCGCGATTCCCGGATCCCCTGATGAGAAACCGGGCCCGTGTCTCGGAGGGATCCCGAAGGGGGCGACCGACGGGACCGTTGACAAGTCGGCGCTCACGAGCGCCTGGATTACGAGCGACTGGGCCTGGCGGGCCTTCGCGACGCACTCCTTTGAGCGGGACGGCGCATTCAGCGTCACCCTGACGGTTCCGGAGGCGACGGGCGATGGGCTCGACTGCCGCGTCACCCGCTGCGCGATCTCGACCCGAGCGGATCACACCGCGACGAAGGACCGGGTGCAGGACATGCTCCTCCCGGTGGCCTTCGCAAAGGAGTAGGGGCAAACACACCGCTCGCGACGGGGTATGCGGGGCGTTCGTCTCGCAGGCCTGGGCCGCGGGCCTGCGCCGACGGCCTGAGCCCCGGGCCCGATCAGCCCGCGGTGAGCGGGGCGATCACGAGCGTCGCGATCGTGTAGATCGCGAGCCCGGCGAGGGAGCCCACCACCGTTCCGTTCAGACGGATGAACTGGAGATCTTTGCCCACCTGAAGCTCGATCTTCTCGGCGGCCTCCTGCGCATCCCAGCGCTGGACCGTCTCCGTCACCACGCTCGCGAGATCGTGGCGGTAGGTGCGGACGAGGTGCTCGACGACATCCATCACCCAGACATCGATCTTGTACTGCAGCGTCGGGTCATCGAGGAGCCGGTGCCCGAAGTCCTGGCTGGCTGAAACGATCCGGGTGCGCAATTCGCTCCGCGGATCCTCCAGCATCTCCACGAGTGCAGCGCGGGCCGACTCCCAGGTGCTTGCGGCGAGCGCCCGGATCCGCGGGCTGTCGAACACCTCGTGCTTGAAGCTCTCGAGCTGCTCCTGGAGCCGCTCCTGCTCCTGCAGGTCGCGCGAGAGGTCGGTGAGGAAGCGGGAGATCGCGATCCGAAGCGGGTGCTGCCGGTCCTCTGCGACGGCGCGGCAGAAGCGCACGGCCTCCGCGTGGAGGCGCTGATCGACGAAGCGGTCCACGACGCTCGGCACCCATCCGGGGAGTCTGGAGGACGCCACGCGATCGAAGGCCTCCGGGTGGTCGATGAGCCACTCCTCCATGCGCTCGGCGGCCACGTCGACGAGGGTCTCGTGGTGCTCCCCGCCGACGAAGGTCTCGGTGGCGCGGCCGAGCAGCGGCCCCCACTCCGGCTCCACGACATGCTTGCGCACCAGGGACTCGATGAGGTCGCGTACGTCGTCGTCGTTGAGTACGGTGAGAGCGCCGAGCCCGGCGCTCGCGACGGCGGATCCCGCGCGCTCCGCGTTCTTGCGCTGCGACAGCCACTCGCCCGCCATGCGGGCACCGCTGATCTCGGAGAGCTTGCCGTGCACCACATCGTCCGCGAGGAAGTTCTCTTCGATGAACGAGCCGAGCCCCTCTCCGATGTCGTCCTTTTTCGCCGAGATCAGGTTGGTGTGGGGGATGGGGAGGCCGAGCGGGCGTCGGAAGAGGGCGGTCACCGCGAACCAGTCGGCGAGGCCGCCGACCATGCCGCCCTCGCTCGCCGCGCGAACGTAGCCGAACGCGGGGAAGCGATCCTGCAGCGCGAACGACACGACGAAGACGATCGCCATGAAGATCAGCAGCCCGACGGCGATGGCCTGCATGCGCCGAAGTTCGGCGAGGCGTTGGAAGTCTGCTGGGGTGGTCGCTCCGAGCGTGCGAGCGGTGCGGGACTGCGGCATTCCGTTATTATCCACCCGAACGCGCGCGGGGTGTTCTCAGGGTCTCCCGAGAGCGGGCGCCGGGGGCTCCCCGCACCGTTCCGAGCCCGATCGGCTCGGTGAGAGTCCCAGGTCGGGGGTGAGATCGAGGGTTTCAGCGCGCGCCGAGCCTGAGGCTGCGTGGGATAATCGCCCCATGCACCTGTTGACGGCGTTCAGCCTGAAGAACCGCGCGCTCATCGCGCTCGTGACCATCGTGGCGGCCGTGTTCGGGCTGATCGGGGTGAGCTCCCTCAAACAGGAGCTCATGCCGTCGGTGCAGTACCCGGCGATCGCGATCGTCACGAGCTATCCGGGTGCCTCGCCCGAGGTGGTGAACAAGGACGTTTCCGGGCCGATCGAAACGGCGCTAAAGGGCGTTCCGCAGCTCGAATCGACGAACGCCACATCGACCACGGGGTCATCGATGGTCGTGGCGCAGTTCACCTATGGGATCGATCTTCCCTCGACGGAGCAGAAGGTCGAGCGCGCGATCAGCCGGATCTCGAAGCAGCTGCCGGCTGCGGCCGACTCGCAGGTGCTCTCGGGAAGTATCGACGACTTCCCGGTGATCCAGATCGCCGTCACCCCCGGCTCCGGCCAGACGAGCGAGCAGACGGCCGCGCTCATCACGCGCCTCGTCACGCCGAAGCTCAGCGACCTCGACGGCGTGCGGGACGCCCAGCTGTCGGGCGCCCCTGTCAACCGCATCACCATCACGCCGGACTCGAAAAAGCTCGCCGATCAGGGTCTGACGACGCAGTCGATCACCGATGCCCTCCAGCAGAGCGGGGTGCTCGTCGCCGCGGGAACGGTCGACGACGGTGACCAGACGCTCGCGGTGCAGGCGGGCTCGGAGATCACCTCGGCGAAGGCGATCGCGGATCTGCCGATCCCGCGGAGCGCGGCGTCGATCGCCGCGGAGCAGCAGGCCGCAGCGCAGGCGCAGCAGCAGGCCCAGGCGGCCGACGCCGCCCGGCAGGCGCAGGCAGAGGGCGGCGATCCGGCGCAGCAGGCGCAGCTCCAGGCGCAGGCCGAGCAGCAGGCTCAGGCGCCGTCAGCGCCCCGATCGACCGCCGTGGCGAAGATCGGTGAGGTCGCGAAGGTCGTAGAGGGCCCCGGCCCCGTGACGAGCATCTCCCGGGTCAACGGCGCGGAGGCGCTGTCGATCGCCGTGACGAAGATGTCCGCCGCGAACACGGTCGACGTCTCGCACGCGGTGCAGCAGAAGCTCGACGAACTGCAGGATCAGCTCGACGGCGCGAAGCTCACCGTCATTTTCGATCAGGCGCCCTATGTCGAGCAGTCGATCGAGACCCTCGCGGTCGAGGGCATGCTCGGCCTGCTCTTCGCCGTGCTCGTGATCCTCGTCTTCCTGATGTCCGTGCGGGCGACGCTCGTGACGGCGATCTCGATCCCGACCTCGGTGCTGCTCACCTTCGTCGGGCTCAACTTCGCCGAGTACTCGCTCAACATGCTGACGCTCGGCGCACTGACGATCTCGATCGGCCGCGTCGTCGACGACTCGATCGTGGTCATCGAGAACATCAAGCGCCACCTGGCGGACGGGCCGGATCGCGCCGCGACGATCATTACGGCGGTGCGCGAGGTCGCGGGGGCGATCACGGCGTCCACCGTGACGACGGTCGCGGTGTTCCTGCCGATGGCGTTCGTGGACGGCATGGTCGGGGAGATGTTCCGTCCGTTCGCGTTCACCGTGACGATCGCGCTGGCGGCGTCGCTCCTCGTCTCGCTCACGATCGTGCCCGTGCTCGCCTACTGGTTCCTGCGCCCGGAGGCCACGGCGAAGCGGTCGCGCCGCGGGAAGCGCGCCGCGTCGGCGGGCGCGTCCGAGGGCGCGATTGAGGCGCCAAAGACGTCTGAGATCTCCGAGGCTCCCGAGGCACCCGAGGCCACGCACGGCGCGCACGCGGCCGACGCCCGGACCTCGTCGACCGAGCCGGTACGCCTCAACGCACTGCAGCGTGGATACCGTCCCGTGATCACCTGGACCCTGAAGCGGCCCGCGATCACGCTGATCATCGCCATCGCGGTGTTCGTTGGCACGATGGCGGCGACGCCCCTCATGAAGACGAACTACATGGGCGAGGACGGCCAGAACGAGATCGGCCTCGTGCAGACGCTCGCGCCCGGAACGAGCCTCGACGCCCAGCTCGCGCAGGTGAAGCGGGTCGAGGACGCCCTGAAGGGGATGAAGGACATCGAGACCGTGCAGGTCACGATCGGTTCGGCGGGAACCGGCATGGCGGCGATCTTCGGCGGTGGCGGCGACGGCACCATCAACTACTCGCTGTCGACGTCTCCCGACGCTGATCAGGCGGTCCTGCAGGACAAGATCCGCAAGGCCGCTGCACAGCTCGACGATGCTGGGGACTTCGCGATCGCCCAGTCCGGCGGCGGGATGACCGCGAGCAGCGAGATCCAGGTCAACGTGACGGCCCCGGATCAGGAGACCCTCGCGAAGGCGAGCGACGTGGTCCTCGCGAAGCTCAAGGACGCCGAGGGGCTGAAGCAGGTGCAGAGCGATCTCGCCCAATCGCGCCCCTACCTCGCGATCGAGGTCGACCGCGAGGCCGCGGCGAAGGCCGGACTGTCGGAGGCCGCGCTCGCCGGACAGGTGGCGCAAGCGATGCAGCCGACCCAGATCGGGCAGATCACGATCGACGCCGACAACGTCGCCGTCTACCTCGCGTCCGACGCGCCGCCGACCGATCTGGCTGGCGTGAAGGCATTGAAGGTGCAGACCGCGACGGGCGAGCAGAGCCTCAGCGCGCTCGCCAAGGTCGAGGTCGCCGACGGCCCGGTGAGCATCACGACCGAGGACGGCGCGCGCACCGTGACCGTCTCCGCGCTGCCGCAGGGCGATGACCTCACCACCGCGAGCGCGTCCGTCGCGACCGCGCTCGACCAGGCGAAACTCCCCGCCGGTGCGACCGCGAAGGCCGGCGGTGTCATGTCCCAGCAGGCCGACGCCTTCAGACAACTCGGGATCGCGCTGCTCGCAGCCGTGCTCATCGTCTACGTGGTGATGGTGGCGACGTTCCGCAGTCTGCTGCAGCCGCTGCTGCTGCTCATCTCGGTCCCGTTCGCCGCGACCGGCGCGCTGCTGCTCCTCATCGCCACGGGCATCCCGCTCGGCGTCGCCTCCCTGATCGGCGTGCTGATGCTCGTCGGCATCGTGGTGACCAACGCGATCGTGCTCATCGACCTCGTGAACCAGTACCGCAGGCGCGGCGACGGACTGTACGACGCCGTGGTGCACGGATCGCTCCAGAGGCTCCGCCCGATCGTGATGACGGCGCTCGCGACGATCCTCGCGCTCACGCCCATGGGCCTCGGGATCACCGGCCACGGCGGGTTCATCTCGCAGCCGCTCGCGGTCGTCGTGATCGGCGGCCTGCTCTCGTCGACGGTGCTCACGCTCGTGGTGCTGCCGACGCTGTACTACGCGGTCGAGCGGGCCCGCGAGCGCAGCGCCGAGAAGCGCGCCAGGAAGCGCGAGGGCCGGGTCGCCGGAGCCGCAGCCGTCGGGGCCGGCGCGCTCGCCGCAGCCGGTTCGGGCATCGGCGGCGGCGCGCCGGCCGGTGAGCCGAGCCAGGACGCGGAGCCGGGGGAACGCCCCGCAGCGGAGGCGGGGTCCTCCGCTGATGATCTCGCTGCCTCTCCCGGTGGGGTCTCCGAACGCCACCAGGATCAGGACCGAGCGCCGGAAGTCACGCCGGCGGAGCTGGCCTCAGCGACCCCGCTCGCCAGCGCGGCTGGCGATCCTGATCCTGACCAGGTCTCCGGTGCCGAGCAGGCTCGCGACCGGGAGGACAACGGCGCTTCAGCCGAGCACGCGAGCCCGAGCGAGCGGGGCGGCGCCCCGGGTGCAGCGGCCGGTCGGGACGCCGACGACGAAGCGGGAGCCGAGGTCGACGCTCCAGTCGCCTCCGATTCCGACCGCGATCCCGATTCCGATTCCGATTCCGATCTCGATTCTGCTTCCAACGGCGGTGCCGATTCCGGTACCGATTCCGCCATCGTCACGGGCCCGCCGACGATGGAGAATCTCCTGGTCGGGGGAGAAGAAGTCGCCGACGCGACGACCCGTCTCGCGATCCTCGATGAGCTCATGCGGGCGGGACTCGCCGCCCCCGAGGTCGCGGAGCGGGCCAGCCGCCGCAACCGTCCCGAGGCCGCCGAGGGTCACGCCGAGACCGAGACCGAGGCCGAGGTCTGGGCCGAGTCCGAGTCCGAATCGACCGAGGAGGCGGAGGACCCCGCGACCGAGGTTCCCGCCGCCGAAGCCTCCGAGGCTGCCTCGCCGGAAGCGGACGGTGAGTCCCATGCGACGGAGGGCGCAGCGTCCATCGAAGCGATCCTGCGTGAGGCCGAGGCCGCGGACGAACCCGAGGCCGCGGACGACCCCGCTCCCGAGGCCGCACCGGGTCCGGGAGCGCTGAGTGACGAAGACCTGGTCGCAGACGAGGAACCCGAGGACACGCGCAACGAGGACGCTCCGCACCCTGACCGGGCCGGTCCCCTCGGGGCGGCCGGGGCTTCAGCCGCGCCCGGTGACGGACTGCTGAGCTGGGAGCAGCTCCTGTGGCAGGCTACTCAGGAGACGGACGAGGAGCCGGGGTCCAAGCGCTCGGCTTCCGACGAGGAGGAGTAGCGTGGCCCAGCGCAAGCGCGGCGGTTTCAAAGCCCCGGCGAACTATGAGCCCGGCCGAAAGCCGAAGAGCAAGTTCCGAGGACAGCGCTTCGCCGACGGCGCGCAGGGGCAGGGCAAGCCGCGGCGCGGCGATGCTGCGGACGGGCGAGCGGCTCGCGACGGAGATCGGGACCGGGCGCGGGACCGCGATCGGGATCGCGATCGCGGACAGGATCAGGATCGGAATCGCGACCGAAATCGCGACCGGGATCAGGGCCTGGGCCGGGGTCGGGACCACCGCGAGCAGCGTCAGCGGACTCAGGCCTCGCAGCCGGCGCCTGCCCAGCGGGGGAGGGCGAAGCCGCTGCCGCGGGCAAGGGTGACGACCGCCGCGGAGGCGAGGAAGACCTCGTTCGCGGCGCTCGGCCTCGGCGGCAACCTCCAGCGAGTCCTCGGCGAACTCGGCGCCGACCGGCCATTCCCCATTCAGGTGGCGACGATCCCGGACACGATCGCGGGTCGTGACGTGCTCGGGCGTGCTCGCACCGGTTCGGGCAAGACGATCGCGTTCGGCGCAGGCCTCGTGGAGCGGCTGCTCAAGCTGAAGGCGGAGGGCGCGTTCGCGGCCGACGCCGCGGCGGCGAAGCCGAAGCGCGGCGAGCGCACCGAGCGCAGTGCGAAGCCGGGCCGCGCCGCGACGCGCAAGCCCAAGGCCCTGATCCTCGCCCCGACCCGCGAGCTCGCCCTGCAGATCGACCGGACGGTCCAGCCGCTCGCCAGGGCCGTCGGTTTTTACACCGCGCAGCTGGTCGGCGGGCAGCCGCTCGACCCGCAGATCCACGCGCTCTCCCGTGGGATCGATATCGTGATCGGCACCCCAGGCCGGGTGCAGGATCTCGTGAATCGGCGGAAGCTTGATCTCCGTGAGGTCGTCGTGACGGTGATCGACGAGGCCGATCACATGTGCGATCTGGGGTTCCTTGAACCCGTGCAGCGGGTGCTGCGCGAGACGGCGCGGCGCGGGCAGCGGTTGCTGTTCTCTGCGACCCTCGACACGGCCGTCCAGGAGCTCGTCGACGAGTTCCTGCGCGATCCCGCGGTGCACGAGGCGGAGGAGGCGAAGGCCGGCAGGGTTGCGCACCGCGTGCTCGTGGTGCTGCGCGAGGACAAGGAACGCGCGCTGCTCCAGCTCGTTCGGGAACCGGGCCGGATCATGGTGTTCTGCCGAACCCGCGCTTTCGCGGAGGCCCTCACGGAGCGGTTCACCGAGGAGGGGATCGACGCGATCGCCCTGCACGGTGACCTGTCGCAGTCGCGGAGGGAGCGCAACCTCGAGCGCTTCGCCTCGGGGAAGTCCCGGGTGCTCGTGGCCACCGATGTCGCCGCCCGCGGCATTCACGTCGACGACGTGGATCTCGTGCTGCAGGCGGATCCGCCCGACGACGCGAAGACCTACGTGCACCGGGCCGGCCGAACGGGCCGCGCCGGTGACGAGGGCAGGGTCGATACCGTCATCGCGCGAACGCGCCAGCAGCGGACCAGGGAGATGCTCGCCGAGGCCGGGATTGAGGCCGAGTACTTCGGAGACTTCGTGCCCGAGGGCGCGGTCGGTGTGCAGCGCGCCGGCTGGATCCCGGGGAAGACGCCCCACCGGCGGAAGTAGCCGGTCCCAGGAGGAAACCGCCGCGCGGTTCTTGCCGTTACCTCCAGTCGCGGGCATCGCGTTTTGTATGGTACCCACAGTGCCTCCGGGGTGATCGGGCACCCCTTCTGGTGGAATGACGAGCAGCTGTTGTCCGTGTCGGTGGCTCGGCCTAGCCTGGCTGCAGAACCTCGCGGGTCGACGATCGATCCGCCATTCGCAGGCGAAGGAGTTTCGATGTCAGAGTCCCGAATCCCCGCACAGGATCGGATCGATGTCGCCCAGGTGGGCGATGCACTGCTCGGCAAGTGGAAGAAGGAGCGCCTCGAAGCGCGCGCCCTCGCGGCCGATCCGCGTCTCCACACGATCCCGGGCCAGTCCATGCCGGAGCACCGCGAGCGTGTGCTCGAACAGCTGGGCATCCTTGTCGAGGCCGGCGCTATCCAGCGCGCCTATCCCAAGGATCTCGGCGGCGGCGACAACCACGGCGGCAATATCGCCGCGTTCCAGGAGCTCGTGCTCGCCGATCCGTCGCTGCAGATCAAGAGCGGCGTGCAGTGGGGGCTGTTCGGCGCGGCGATCCTGCACCTGGGTACGCGCCCGCACCACGAGAAGTGGCTGCCCGATGTGATGAGCCTCAAGCTTCCTGGCGCCTTCGCCATGACCGAGGTGGGGCACGGCTCCGACGTCGCCTCGGTCGCCACGACGGCCACGTACGATCCGGAGACCGAGGAGTTCGTCATCAACACGCCCTTCGCGGGCGCGTGGAAGGAGTTCCTCGGCAATGCCGCACTCCACGGCCAGGCAGCAGTGGTGTTCGCGCAGCTCATCACCCGCGGTGTCAATCACGGTGTCCACGCCTTCTTCGTGCCGATTCGCACTCCGCAGGGCGACCTCCTCCCCGGCGTCGAGTCGATGGACGACGGGGTGAAGGGCGGCCTCAACGGCATCGATAACGGTCGTCTCGCGTTCGATCATGTGCGCGTGCCGCGAACGAACCTGCTCAACCGCTACGGAGATGTCGCAGCGGACGGCACCTACTCCTCGACGATCGAGAGCCCGGGTCGCCGCTTCTTCACGATGATCGGCACGCTCGTGCAGGGGCGCGTCTCCCTCGACGGCGCCTCCGCGAGGGCGATGCAGGCGGCGCTCGCGATCGCGATCCGCTACGGCACCGAGCGCCGCCAGTTCCCCGGCGCCTCCGGCCGTGAGACCGTGCTCCTCGACTACGGCAAGCATCAGCGGCGCCTCATCCCGCTCCTCGCGGAGACCTACGCGATGACCTTCGCTGGCGACCGCCTGCTCACGGTCTTCGACGAGGTGTTCTCCGGCGCCAATGACACCGACGAGAACCGCGAGGACCTCGAGACGCTGGCAGCTGCGCTCAAGCCGCTGTCCACCTGGGCCGCGCTCGACACGCTGCAGGAGGCCCGCGAGGCCACCGGTGGCGCGGGCTTCATCGCGAAGAATCGCCTCACCGGACTGCGCGCCGACCTCGACATCTACGTCACCTTCGAGGGCGACAACAACGTTCTGCTGCAGCTGGTGGGCAAGCGACTCCTCAAGGACTACGCCGCGCAGTTCAAGCCGGGCGATCGGGCCGCCGTGGCGCGGGCGGCCGCGGCCCAGCTCAGCGACCGCGCCGACCGCTTCGGCCTCCGACAGGTCGGCCAGAGCATCGCGGACCTCGGGCAGATCGCCCGCTCGGTCGAGAGCATGCGCACCCCCGAAGCGCAGCGCGCGCTTCTCGAGGACCGCGTGCAGACGATGATCGCGGAGATCGCGCTCGCCCTCCGCGACGCCACGAAGGGCGTGCCGAAGGAGGACAAGCGGGCCCGCGCAATCGCGAACGAAGACGCCTTCAACGCGCAGCAGACCAAGCTCATCGAGGCGGCACGCGCGCACGGTGAGCTCCTCGAGTGGGAGGCCTTCACCGAGGCCGTCGAGAAGATCTCCGACCCGGCGTCGAAGCAGGTGCTCACCTGGCTGCGCGATCTCTTCGGGCTCGGACTCATCGAGAAGCACATGGCCTGGTACCTGATCCAGGGTCGGATCTCGGGCCAGCGGGCCGAGGCAGTGACGGCCTACATCGACCGGCTCATCGGGCGGCTTCGCCCGCACGCGCTCGACCTCGTCGACGCGTTCGGGCTCGGCCCTGAGCTGCTCCGCGCCGAGATCGCGACCGGCATCGAGCAGGAACGCCAGGACGAGGCCGAGGCCTACGTCGCGGCGCAGAAGGCCGCGGGCACCTGGCCCGTTCACGAGAAGGAGCTTCGCGCGCAGGCCAAAGCTGCCGAGCAGGCGGCCCGCGCTGACGAGGAGCGGCGGGAACCGCAGAACGCCTGATCCTCGATCGAATCACTGAATGCGGGGCCTCCCCGGAACACGGTTCCCGGGAGGCCCCGCAGCGCGTCTCCACGCCCTACAGTGAGAGCATGAGCGAGCAGCGCACCCTGTATCCCCCGATCGGACCGACCGAGCACGGCATGCTCGACGTCGGCGACGGCCAGCACCTGTACTGGGAGGTGTGCGGCAACCCCGACGGCAAGCCGGCCGTGTTCCTCCACGGCGGCCCTGGCGGAGGATGCACCCCCGACCACCGGCGATACTTCGACCCGGAGCAGTACCGCATCGTGCTGTTCGAACAGCGCGGGTGCGGCCGCAGCACACCGCACGCGAGCGAACCAGGGGCCGACCTCGCCACCAACACGACCTGGCACCTCGTGGCCGACATCGAGCGGCTCCGCGCGCACCTCGGGATCGACCGGTGGCTCGTCTTCGGCGGATCCTGGGGCTCAACCCTCGCGCTCGCGTACGCGGAAACGCACCCGGAGCGGGTCTCGGAGATCGTGCTCCGCGGCATTTTCACCCTCCGCAAGTCCGAGATCGACTGGTTCTACCAGGACGGGGCCTCGCACCTCTTCCCCGATGCCTGGGAGGAATATCTCGCCCCGATCGCCGCGTCCGAGCGTGACGATCTGGTCGCGGCGTACCGTCGCCGCCTCGTCGATCCGGACCCCGCCGTGCACACGCCCGCCGGGATCGCGTGGAGCGTGTGGGAGGCCAGCACGATCAAGCTTGTCCCCGACACCGACGCGATTGCCGCGACGCGAGCGGACGCCGCGGCGGCCGTCGCGTTCGCCCGAATCGAGAACCACTACTTCACGCACGGAGGCTGGTTCGAGGACGGGCAGCTGATCCGCGATGCGGCGGAGCGGCTCGCCGGGATCCCCGGCGTCATCGTGCAGGGCCGCTACGACGTGTGCACGCCCCCGCGCACCGCTTGGGACCTGCACCGAGCCTGGCCGCAGGCCGAATTCCACATGATCCCGGACGCCGGGCACGCCGCGAGCGAGCCCGGGATCGTCGACGCCCTGATCCGCGCGACGGATGCCTTTGCAGTGAGGCATTCGGACCAGCAGAATGGGAACAACACCGGATCAGAGGGACCGAAATGACCTTTAACGACAACGTCAGCATCGACACGAGCAAGACCACGCGACGCGGCGGCGGCCGCGGGGGCGTGATCGCGGGCGGCGGGATCGGCGTTGGCGTCATGATCCTGCTGTTCATCGGCTCGCAGATTCTCGGCGTTGACCTCACCGGTCTCGCGCCCGTCGCGCAGCAGGCCGTCAGCCAGGGGCCCGTGAACGAGGAGCAGGCCGGCGCACTCGAAGGATGCAAGACGGGAGCCGACGCGAACCGCGACGTCGACTGCCGGATGTCGGCGACGGCCGATTCCCTCGACAAGTACTGGGCCACGCAGGTGGGGAACTACCGCGGCCCGGCAAACCTCGTGCTGTTCAGCGGGCAGACGCAGTCCGGCTGTGGCACCGCTTCCTCGGCGACGGGCCCGTTCTACTGCCCTGGCGACGAGAAGATCTACATCGACACGGCCTTCTTCGACACGCTCTCGAAGGACTACGGCTCGTCGAACGGCTCGCTCGCCCAGATGTACGTGCTCGCACACGAGTGGGGCCACCACATCTCGAACCTCATCGGCTCGCTGCAGGGTGTCGGCCGCGAGACTGGGCCCACCTCGGGATCCGTTCGCCTCGAGCTGCAGGCCGATTGCTTCGCCGGAGCCTGGATCAAGAACGCGTCGACCGTCACCGACAAGCAGGGCGTGCCCTTCCTGAAGCCCGTGACCAACGCGCAGATCAACGATGCGATGAGCGCCGCAGCCGCTGTGGGCGACGACCACATCATGGAGCAGGCCGGGATGGGCGTGAACCCCGAGCGCTTCACCCACGGCACCTCGGAGCAGCGCCAGCGCTGGTTCCAGACCGGCTACACGAAGGGCCCCACCGCCTGCGGCACCTTCGACGTCCCGGCGTCCAAGCTGTAACGCGCGAACGTGTAGTGCGGGCCGGATCAGGGAGATACGCTGATCCGGCCCTCGCCGTTCCGCCCGGCTTCCTATTTGCGGCGGCGGGGCTTCTGCTGCGTCTTGGGCTTGGGCCGTGAAATGTGCTTCGGCTTCTTTTTTGACGCGGCGAGCTGAGCGCCACGCGACCCGGGTTTCGGTCCCGACTTCTTCGAGCTGGGCTGCGGCTTTCCCGCTCCGGCCTTCGGTTTCCGCGTGCCCTGCCCGGGAGCGGTTCCGGCGTCCGTGTCCGCGCCCGGCCGGGAACTCCTGGCGGTGCGCCCGCGCATGATGCCGACGAGCTGCTGCACGTCGGCGGCGTCGCGATCGAGCGCCCAGGTCGCCCAAATGGTGCTCTGGGCGAGTTCCGGTTCGCCGTGGAGGGCGAGGACGGCGTGCTCGCGCTTCGCCACGAGATGCCTGGCGAGGGGGAGCGGGAGCAGGATCGCGCCCGTCCCGGCTGCGACGAGTTGCAGGGCGGCCGCGGGATCACGTGGCTTCCACGAGGGGTCGGCCCAGGGTTCCGCCGCCGGCCACTCCGCCGAGTGATCGGGGTGGTCGAGGAGCGTGACGTCGCCGTCCGCGAGGTGCCCGGTGAGTTCCGCCGTCGTGAGCGATTCGAGCTCGGCGAGCTCGTGATCGGCCGGCACGACCAGGGCGAGTGCCTCCGTGTAGAGGCGGAGCGCGTGCCTGCGGCGGTCGTCGCCGCGCGTGCCCGCGGGGAACGCGCCGGGGGCCGCGCGCTCGATCATCACGTCGATCGGGGCGATCGCCGCGTTCGCGGGGTGCTGCTCGGCCGCTCCCGGGTCGGCGGCGTCGGCTGCGGCCTCGGCTGCCTGCTTCGCCGCGAGTGCTGCCCGCTTCGCGGCCGAGGCTAACTGGCCGCCCGAGGGCTCCCCGAAAGCCGTGTTGACGGCGCGGAGCTCGATCGGGCGTCCCGTTGCCTCCTCCCAGCGGCGGGCCCACTTGCTCGGGGCGATGCCGCGCGCGAATCCGAGCACGATCGCCGCGGGCGCGGGAGACGCTTCGGGCTCGGAGCCGGCCGGCCGGGTGTTTTCGGTGCTCACAGCGCAACGTCTCCAAAGATCTCGTGGGTGTAGGGGAGTCGCGCCGTCGAGAGCGCGATCCGATAGTGCTCGGGGTCGTAGACCCCGCTCGTCGGGTCCGCGCCGCGGAGGGGCGTCGACTCGTCTAGGTAGTGGGGGAGCGCGAGGCGCGAGTGCCCGCTCGGCGGCTCACCGCTCGCGGGCACGACCCGCCACCAGGGAACCGCGTGCCCGTAGAGCGCCATCACGCGGCCGACGGCGCGCGGCGCCTCCGAACCGATCGCGATCCCGACATCGCCGTAGGTCATGACGTGGCCCTCGGGGATGCGTCGCACGATCGCCAGGACGGCGTCGGCGAACTCGGGGCTGGGCATGCACCCAGACTAGAACCTCGGCGCGGTGCCGCGGATCAGCCCAGTGCCGAAACGCCGAGCAGTTTGCCGATCGTGTACGTCGCGGCGACCGCGACGCCGCCGAAGACGAGCTGCCGGATCGCGCCCATGACCCAGTTGCGGCGGGTGACGCGGGCGGCGAGGGATCCGGCGATGATCAGGCCGGCTCCGCCGAAGGCGAGCCCCCAGGCCAGGGTGCCGAAGCCGAACATGAACGGCAGGATCGGGATGATCGCGCCGACGCCGAATGAGAAGAACGAGGAGATCGCCGCGACCCAGGGCGACGGCTTCTCCTCCGGGCTGAGCCCGAGCTCGTGGGAAAGGTGGACCCGAACAGCCTGTTCGGAGTTGGCGTGGACCTGTTCCGCTGCGGTTTCGGCGATGTCGTCTGACATGCCGAGGCGCTCGAACAGAGCGGCGAGCTCGGCCTGCTCGCCCTCGGGATTGCGCGAGTGGGCGTCGCGCTCGGTCCGCACCTCGGAGTCGAGCTGCTCGTTGGCCGTGCGCACCGAGGTGTACTCGCCGAGCGCCATGGAAATCGCGCCCGCGATCAGGCCCGAGATGCCCGTGATGGCGACGACGCCCGGCGCGGCGCCCGCAGCTGCGATGCCCGCGATGAGTCCGACGTTCGACACGAGTCCGTCCATCGCGCCGAAGACGCTCGCGCGCAGCCAGCCGGAGCTGACGTCCGCGTGCCGGTGGTCGTACTCGTGCGGCTTCGAGATGTCGAAAGTAGTCATCGATCTTCCTGTTCGCTTGGCTCCCAGCAAGTCACCATAACAACTCGGGAACGCGAGAGAGAAGCCCTGATCGGACCTCGCGCGGGCGCGCTCGCGAGTTCGAGATGCCGAACTCGCGAGCGCGGTGTGCCGGACGGGATCGACCGGCTCGCCGACCCGGATCAGGCGTCTCGGCGACGTCGTGGACGAGCCGTGGCGCCCTTGGATCAGAGCGCCAGCGTTGCGCCGCTCCATCGGGTGCGAAACCAGCGGTCGTGGGTCGCGACGACGAGGGTCCCCGCATAGCTTTCGAGGGCGTCCTCGAGTTCCTCCACGAGGGTGAGCGCGAGGTGGTTCGTCGGCTCGTCGAGCAGCAGGATCGGCGGGGGATCGGCGACGAGCGCCGCGAGCGCGAGCCGGCGCCGCTGACCGACGCTGAGCGCCGCGACGGGGGTGCCGAGATCGCGCGGGGCGATCAGACCGCTCTCGACGAGGGGGCGTGCCTCGGCCCGCGCATCTCCGAGCGTGATCCGGTACCACTCTCCGGCCGCGAGGTGATCGCGATCGAACGTGACCTCCTGCGGCAAATACCCGATGCGACCGGCGGTTTTCAGCTCGCCCGTGTCCGGATCGAGCGCCCCCGCGAGGATCGCGAGCAACGTCGACTTGCCCGCTCCGTTTGGCCCCGTCAGCATGAGGCGATCGCCCGGCTCCAGTGTGAGCGAACGCGGCGCGAGCCGCCCGTGCTTCCCGATCTCCGACGCGATGATCGTGCCGGGGTGGAGCGAGCCGCGCTGCCGATCGCCTCGCGCCGCAGCGTCGGTGACGGCGGCCTCGGCGTCGGGAGCGATCCCCGCGAACGCGAGCGGCACCGGAGGGCGGCGCACCCGATCGCGCTCGAGCGCATCGAGCTTCACGCGGGCGCTTCGCGCGCGCCTCGCGGTGACCCGCGCGTCCTTGTCGGCGTAGAACTTCTTGGAGATCCGCGACTCGGATTTCGATTCGTGCTTGCGATTCACCTCCCGAGAACCGACCTCGATCTCGTGCACGAGCGCCTCCCGCTCCTCGAGTTCGCGCTCGTATCGCTCGTTCCAGCGGCGCAATTCCTCGCGGCGTTCGGCCCGCGCGGCGGAATAACCAACGCCCCACAGGCGCGGCGAATAGCCGGTTCCGGGGTCGTCGGTTGTGGGCCCGCCGAACGAATCGCCGTCGCCTGCGACGCCCGCGAGCGGCGATTCCTCCTCCTCCGCGTCTTCCGCGTCGGCGAGCGCCGACGCCGGGATCGGCAGCGGATCCAGGTCGAGGATCCGCGTCGCCACCGAGTCCAGCAGCGCGCGATCGTGGCTCACCAGGAGCACGATTCCCGGCCACTGCTCGAGCACCCGTTCGAGGTATGCGGCGGACGCGTCGTCCAAGTGATTGGACGGCTCATCGAGCAGCAGGGTGTGCGGGGCCGCGAGCAGGATCGCGGCGAGCGCGAGCCGCAGCCGCTGCCCGCCGGAGAGCTCCCCGATCGGGCGATCCTGCGCGATCCCGCCGAGCCCGAGACCCGCGAGCATCTCGCCGCGACCCGCCTCCGCGGACCAGGCATCGCTTCGCTCCGCCTCCTCGAGCGCGGCGGCGTAGCTCGCCGCGAGCTCCGCGTCGTCCGGCCGTTCGGCGAACTCCGCGCCGAGGCGCGCGATCTCATCGAGCAGGGCCACGGACTCCCGCTGGGCGTCCGCGATGACCTCGCCGAGCGTCGCCGTGTCGGGGTAGGGCAGCTCCTGGGCGAGCCGCCCGATCGTGCCGGGAACGGAAACGCGCCCGGTGTCGGCCTCGAGATCGCCGGCGATGATCCGGAGCAGGGTCGACTTGCCCGCCCCGTTCTCGCCGATGATCCCGATCCGATCGCCGGGCCGCGCCGTGAACGAGACGTCGCGGAGTACGCGGCGCCCGGGGTACGCGAAGCCGACGCCGTCGACGAGCAGGTGCTCGGCACTGGCGCCCGACCCGCCGCCGAACCCGGGGTCGGCGGCACGCGCGGCGGCGCGGCTCGCCGCGGCGAGATCCGGAGTCCCCGATCGGGGCCGAGACGGGGTGGTTTGTGTGGACGGGGAGTTTCCGGTGGTGCGTCCGGTGTCTTGCACCGTGGTGGTGTGCTGTGCTCGCATGGGCACCGCCTTTCGATACGAAAGTGAGGTCCCGCGGGGCATTGCCGGGCGCGCGTGATCCAGCCCTCGTGCGGCGACCGCGAACAGGCGGTGCGGAGAGGTGAGAAGCGACGACGCAGCGAACCGGCGCCTCAGGCGCGGAACGGGGCTGCGTTACTTGATCACACGGACGAGTGTACGTCACCGGGTGCGGGGGAACGCAAGTCCGAATTTCTCGGGGGAGATCAGGGCGTACGCTGGAGCGGTCGAGAACACCGCGAGAGGGGAGCACCATCGTGCAGGGAACCGGCGCACTCAGGAAGACGGCAGGCGGCGCGGACCTCGTGGTCCCGCGCTCGCTCGCGATGGGGATCGACGAGGCGTGGGCGTACGTGTCGGAGCCGCAGCTCACCGAGCAGTGGTTCGGGCCGTGGGAGGGCGACGGCCGCACGGGCGGCGCGATCCGCGTGCGAATGCGCTTCGAGGAGGGCTTTCCCGAGATGCCGATGAAGGTTCTCGCGTGCGAGCGGCCCCACCGCCTGTCGCTCGAGTCGGTTGGCGAACACGGCGGCTGGCTCCTCGAACTCCTGCTCGAGGAGGACGGCGAGGACACGCTCGTGACCCTGATCCACCACCTCGATGCCGATTCTCTCAAGGACGCCGGGGAGATCGGCCCGGGCTGGGAGTTCTACATGGATCTCCTGGTCGCCGCGACGGAGGGGACCGAGGAGCCCACGTTCGACATGTACTACCCGGCGCTCAAGAACTACTACCTGGATCAGGATCCGGCCTAGTTCGCTCGGCGCAGGCTCTGCATCCCGGTTGCGGGGCGGGCACATTCCTGTGGGAAAAACCCGCAGGGAACTAAGATTGGCCCATGACGCTCAACTTCGTGGTCGGTGAGACCGAGAAACACTCGGTGATCTTCGGCTATGACAAGTTCTTCGGCAGGGTCTCGCTGCTCATCGACGGCAAGCCCTACGCCGGCGCAATGATCTCCGGCAAGACCGGATCGCTCAAGCGCTGGGAGTTTGACGTCGGCGAAACGGAACGGCACCGCGTCCGTATCGAGAAGCGGCACGCGCCGCTGTTTGGGGCATTCTTGCCGCAGCCGATCGTTGCTTTCGTCGACAACCACCGCGTGGCCGAGGACACCGCGTAGCCTTCTGACTGCCGACGAGAGCGGCCTACTCGCCGTTCTCGGGTCTCGCCGCAAGGCTCTCCGCGTACGCAGCGACCGAGCGCCGGTAGCGGGGCAGCGTGGGGGCGAGCGCGAGCAGCGCCAGACGGAGCGCCTCGTCCGGCTGGCCCATGTCTCGCAGGGCGAGCGCGAGGAATGCCCGGTGAGCGTCCCCGACGGCGGCATCGCGATCAGGGGATTCCTCGAGTCCGCACAGGAGCGCAGCCGCCTCAGCCGCCCGACCAACGTTTCTGAGCGAACTCGCGAGCTGGATCACCGCCTGCGGCCGCCGTGCTCCGGCGAGGCCCGCGGCGAGCGCGGCCTCGTAGAGCGGGATCGCCTCCTCCTCGCGGCCGAGGAAGTCGTGGACCGACGCCCACTCGTAGACCCCGTCCGGGTCGTTCGGGCCGCGCTCGGCAACGAGCGGACGCAGTGCGTCGAGCGTCCCCGCCGGGTCCGCGTCGTCCGCGCGCTCCCAGAATTGGTCGATCCGCTCGTCCCACGACTCGCTCGCGACCCCGTGCTCGGGGGCAGGGTGCAGCGACGCGGGAGCGCCTGTCGGCCCAGGGGCGCCCGCGAACTGCCTGACTCGATCGAGCCAGTCGCTCACGAGCGCGCCGACGACGCTCGGCCGTTCGAGGTGGAGATTGTGTCCTGCGCCGTCGAGGGCGACGAAGGTTCCGCGCGGGTAGTGCGCCGAGGTGGCGAATCCGTCTTCGAAGCCGACGACCTGATCCTGCCGCCCGAACACGTGCAGAGCTGGGGCCGGGAAGGGCGCTGAGGCGTCGATCTCTGGGGCGTACGCCTCGGTGTAGCGCGCGCTGATCCGCTCCATGATCTCCTGATCGGAGGCGCGAAGCCCGGGGAGGACGCTCCGCTCGAAGGCCCGCAGCGTCGCCTCGCTGTGGACGACGGACATCTCCTCGTACTGCTCGCGCCAGTCGCCTGCGCACTCGAGGATCCGCTCGTCCCGCTGGATCACCCGGTGCTCCGGAAGGCGTCGCTGGGAGTGATCGCTCACGAATACGCCCGCGAGCGTTGCGAGCCCGATGCACTGGTCTCGCATGGCGTGCGCCGCGTGGCGGGCCACCATGGCGCCGAAGGAGTTCCCGATCACGGCGAACGGTTCTGAACCGATCTCCCGCGTGATTTCTGCGAGCGCCGCATCGGCGACGTCGCGTGGGCTCGTGGCCGATCGGTCATCCGACCCCTCTGCCCACGGCAGATCCAGATAGATGCGTCTCCACCCCGAGAGATCGGCGAGGTCTTCAAGCGGCTGCATGATGCGGTGATCGACGCCGAAGCCGTGGATGAGCACGAGCGGCGTTCCGGAACCACGTGAATCGATAATCACCGTTCCAGGCTACTCGGGAGGGGTGGGGCCTGCCGCACGCGCCGCGCGGTTCGCGGTGCGGGCGGAGACGAGGAGCCACGCGACCGCCCACGCGCTGGAAGCGAGGATGAGCGCCGCGATGATCGAGTTTGTGGCGTCCTCCGAGACGCCGAGCAGCGCGAGGGCGCCGCCGGCGGCCGCGAGAATCGCGCCGATGATCACGCCCCAGCCTGCGACGCTCATCTGCCTGCTGGCCGCCTTGTGTCCTGCGGCCCAACCCGCGTCCGATGCCAGGGTGATGCCCGTGCGGATGCCGACGAGGTGGTTGCGCGCGATCTTCCCGCGCTTGCTGGAGGCGGCCAACCACACGAGCGCGATCCCCGCGGCGAGCATGACGATGGCCGCGATCATCCCGACTACGACGCTTGCAGGCATGATTTCGAGCCTAGGTGAATGAGTCGGAGGCGTTGGAGTTCATGGGCAGAAGGCCCGAACCCTGCGCTCCGAACGCCTCGGTCTATGGTGTGATCGGGCCGCCTCTCGGTGAGGCTCAATCGGATGAAACCTTGCATTGCCGTGGTGAGGGATCGCAGCTCAGCGCATCGGCGCGCCGTGAGGGGCCGGCTTCGCCCGGTGCTTCTTGCGAGCGGCGAGGACTCGAAAGATGGAGCGCAGGTTCAGGAGCAGTGCTCCCAGCAGGAATGCATACGCTGCGCCGCGCAAGAATTCATTGCCGGTGGCGGCCAGGACGATCCCAGCGAGCATGAGCAGCGAGGTGCCGATCAGGGTCCAATTGGTCTTCCGCATAACGACACTATAAGTAACGAATCTTGAGGGACGGTGAGGATCGCGCCGGAGTTCCGATCGACCCTGCGCTCGCGCAGCGGCCTCGTGTGCGTCGCTGGCCGTGTTAGCTGAGGGCCGTCTGCTGATACAGGCACAGACGGATCTCCCCCTCGATTCTGCGATAGACGCTCGACATGATTGCTTCGAACGGCCCGGGGAGATCTTCGCGAGTGGAAGACGAGCGGTAGACCAGAATCGCCGCGTCCTCGCCCAGCGGGACCAGGCGGCAGTTGGTGATCTCGAAGGAGTCCCACCCGGGCAGTCCGTCCATGCCCGCGATCTCGGAACGGTTCATGATCGCCCCGTTGACCAGAACGAACAGCCCGTCCTCGGTCATGAGCGGGCCGTAGAAGCTGCCTCCCCGGGATTCGCAGAGAGACTGCCATCCGGCGGTTTCGAGCTCAAGAAGTTCGTCCATGCTGAGGGTGCTCATTCTTCGACCGTAGCAAGGAGCAGGGGCGCAGGCGGCTGCAGCGCTCTCGGAGCAGGCTCGAACGCTCGAAGATGCTGGCGAGCCGGTTGCCCGAGCCTCGCGTCGGAACAGGTCGAATAGCATGGGTCCGGTGCGAGCCTCCGGGTGGCGGCAGCTCCAGGGAATGAGGAACGGCAATGGCGCAGGAACTTCGGGCACAGCTGGACGAAGTGTTTGCCGCACGCGACCGGAGCAACATGGCTCCGACGATCGACGCCTTCTTGAACGTCCTCGAGCAGCATCCCGGCGACCCGGAAGCGCTGTACGAAGTCGGCGGGGCCTATGACACGGACGGGCAGGAAGCTGAGGCGGCTGGGTACTACCAGCGGGCCATCGAGGCCGGGCTGCAGGGAAAATGGCTCCGGCAGTGCTACCTCCAGTACGGAAGCACGCTCCGGAATCTTGGTCGGTACCCCGAGAGCTTGGCGCTGCTCGACGAGGGTCTGGCTGCGTTCCCTGACTCTGAGTCCTTGAAGGTGTTCAGGGCTCTCACGTTGCACGCGATGGGCAGCGTGGACGCTGCTCTCGGCTCGATGCTGGTTCTCGTCGCGGATCGCCTGCGGACTGACGAGATCCTCCGATACGAAGCCGCGATCCGCGGCAACGGCACCTACCTGGAATCGCGCGACGCGCAGGAGTAGGTGCCGTTGCGGCCGCGTGAGACGGCGTGGCCTTGCTACGCTGGGGGTCAGATCGCGTCTCCCTGCACAGGCCCCTCCGTGTTCGGCTTCCACCCCAGCGCCGGCGCGACGTGCTCCGCGAACGACTGCAGCACGTGCAGGTTGTACTCGGGGCCGAGCCGGTTCGACGCTGAGTCCATGTCGGGAAGACGGCGTTGCCCGTGATATTTTCTCCCCATGAATGCTGGTGCCGCTCTCCGCGGGTTGATGGTCGCGATCGATGAGCGTCGTTGGGATGAACTTCAGCGCTACCTTCACCCCGAATTTCTTTGTCATTTCGTGCATACAGGTGAGTCTTTTACCCGCGCCGAATGGATTCAATTCAATGCGGGATATCCAGACTTCGACCGTCTGGAGATTCAGGAACTCGTGGCGGCTGAATCTGAGGCAGTGTGCCGCTCACATGTCACGTGCCGAAGCGAATCAGGGCTGCTGCACTTTGCCTGCGCAAGCTTTGCGCGCATGGCTGACGGTCAGATTGTTCAGCTCACGGAAGTGTGGGCTGACATCGGGCAGCAAGCCCCTCCGGAGACCCGCGCTTCAGTTGCGAATCCGGCGTAGTTAGATCGCGTCTCCCTGCACAGGGCCCTCCGTGTTCGGCTTCCACCCCAGCGCCGGCGCGACGTGCTCCGCGAACGACTGCAGCACGTGCAGGTTGTATTCGGGGCCGAGCTGGTACGGTGAAGCAGTCGGCCAGGGACTCGACGGGAATCCAGCGGGGAGCGGTGCTCATGCTGCCTTCTTCGCTGCGCGTTCAGCGGCGACCTCTGCCCGCTTGGTGTACTTGTGATTGTCCTTGGGGACGTAGGCTCCCCGGCCCTTTACCATGCCGGGCACCTTCAGCACCGTGTACTTGCTCACTCTGACGTTTCGCTCATCCGGGAGTGCCTTGGTGATCCGCTGCGCTCCCCATCCGAAGACCTCATGCCGTTCCTTGATCCACTCCACATCGCGGGATGAGAGCTTGGGGGTAGGGCCGAGAGGAACGTCGCGCTTCCGCAGAGCCTCCAGGGACTCCCGCGTACGCTCTGCGATCCGCTCGCGCTCCATCGCCGCGACAGCCAGGAGGATACGGATCAGGAGCATACCTGCCGCGTTGTCAGGTGTTGCCCGGAGCACGCTCTCTGCGAGGGAAGTGAGGCAGCCATCGATCTTGTGGAGTTCCTTGATCTTCTCGATGGTGTCCTCCGGGTCACGGCCCCAGCGATCGAGCTTCGACACCACGACTTCCACCTGCCCGTCGTGCTCCTCGACGAAGGCCATGAGCTTCGCCATCTGCTCGGAATGGGTGTTGACCGTGCCGCTGGTGCCCTTGCCCACGAAGATGTCAGCCTCCGCTACCCCGTAGTCGATGAGCTGCTGCGTCTGTGCTTCGAGGCCGAGTTCCTGTTCCTTGGTGTTGACCCTGATTTAGCCGATCCTCTTTATGATTTGCTCCTCTGATCTGGGATTTTGCGTGATTCTTAGCAACCACAAATATTCATATCAATAGGGCTGCTGAGTGGCGAATCCTTCACGGTGGTTGCCAAACGCTCGAATAAATACCACCCACAACCGAAGCACTCAGAACGAAGAACCAGGAGTACCCGAGGCCGTCGAAGGACGGCTTCGGCAGCAGAAGGACGCTCCAAGCAGAACAGCAACCACCCAACGGAAAAACAGGCAGCCTGGAGCGTCGAAGGCTGCGTGCCCGCAGGCGACGTTCTTCCCGAATATGGCCCTTCCTGCATCACGTTCCAGAAAGCAGCCTCCCCAGAGAAGGTCGACAGCAAGCGCCCGAGGCGGGCGCTACAGCAGCGATGAGAGCAGGGCTGGAGCCTGCGCGCTCAGGAACGAAAAAGAGGGATCCGGCAGGGCAGGAACTTTCGCCTCACTCGGAGAGCACAGTGCGAGATATGATCGGCTCATCAGATCAGCAGTGACCGAGGAGAGACCGTTGGCAAAGAACACAGGCGATGGCTTCCGTCGGGGGCAGGTTACAGACCGCTACCAGCAGTACAACCCGGAAACCGACCGCTATGACAAGTACGATGGCGACGCCAACTACATCGACTCGAAGGTCACTGAAGGCCCCTACAAGGGAATCGAGGAGCGGACACCTAAGAAGCCGCCAAGAAGTTGATCCCTCCGGGGCTCCGTGGAAATCGAGTTCGCTTGACGAGAGTGCTACTTTCCAGACTTCTTTTGAGCGCCTGAGTTCCCTGCACCTCCGGACGGTGGCTTAGGCGGTGTCGTACCGGTGCGAGAGGGGCGAGCGCTTTCTTTTACCTGAGTGGGGTGAAGTGCTCCAAACTCACCTGTGCGACCGGACCCGCTTGAGCTTCCCTTGTTCTCTGCCATCTTCATTCCTCCGCTTTCAGCCACTCGACCACCGTGTTGTCATTCACTGAGATCCAGATCCCGTTGGTTCCCTCAACCTTTTCGATAAACTCACCGGTCGGACTCATGTGGTACTCCTCTTCCAAGAAGAGATCCCTCGCCAGGGGGTATGCGCCCATTGCTGAGTTTATTCCGTAGAGGCCGCCAGAGTACGTTCCGTCTTCAAGGCGAACCCGCACGAACTGTTGTTCCTGTGCTCTCGCTCCAGCCACCTCCCACGCCCTCGGCTCAGGATGCCTGCCTCTGCGCTTGCGTCGAGGCAACCATACGGTCTTGCCCCAGATCTTCGTCGAGCGAAACCCGATCTTTGCTGGCACGACAGCGCAGAGTGCGGGAATGACCATCAAGAGGGTCGCGACGGCCACTGAGCTGAGTTGTGGGTGCATGCTTGACAACGACGCGAGCGCGTCACCGCCCAGGTCGGTGAAACGCCAACCGAGGAAGAAGACGCCCAGCAGCACGTACAGAATAAGAAAGAACAGGCTGGCATAGAGCGCATCGAGTATCCGCGCGCCGGTTCCGTAATCAGCTTCTCGTGTCCCGAGGTACCGGCGCTTCACTGTCGCGTAGGTGAGTCCTGGAATCAAGATTGCGATACCGATGAGGATTTCCAGGTAGCTGCTGGGAAGACTCAACCTGACTCCTGGTGTCGTGACGGACCTTCATGGCCAGCGTAGTGCAGCGAGGTCGAGCGATGTGCGGGAGGTGCAGGTGCGCGCACACCTCTTCAGAAAAAGAAGAGATCAGGCCGCAGGAGGTTGGCAAGTTGGCATAGTTGTATCTTGACCCCACCTGACAGCCGCATCGTTGCGAACTGTCTTTCATGCGGGGGCGGCAGCGCGTCGGTCTCCTCCTACCGGACCCTCAGCCGAAGCCGAGCCTCCCAGCCTTGCGGTGCTCCAGGGAGAAAATATCTCAACCGGTCGGTTCCTTAGCGCCCGTTCGTTCCCTCTTAGGCGGTGCCGTCTACCTGTACCTACAACCTGCCGCGGTGTAGATGTCTCTGAAGCCTGGGAAGGCGAGGTTTTCCACCTGATGAGGATTGCGTACCTCACCGACACTCTTCATCCCAGCAGCCCAGTGAGCGGTTCCGTCGGCTTCTCACGGCCTTCCGTACTTCGCTGTTTGGCTAACCTCGATCACCCTCTCATGGGCACAGCAGCTCATATCGAAGCAAAAGCAGAAAGCCCCGGAAGAAGGATTCCGAGGCTTTCGCTACACGCGGCAAGTTGCGAGATCACCAAATCGAAACCCTAGTTTCATTCGCCGAAGACCGATTCTACGCCGGGGTAGAGCTGCGACACGTCAGCTCCACTCGGGCGAGCCCGCTTCTCCGAAGATATCTTTCGAGAGCTTGGCGGCTAACTCCGGATTCTCAGTGATTGTAAGGAGGGCCGCTTTCTCGTAGCGTGTGATCGATAAGAACAACAAAGCCCTTGCAACTTGAGCGCGGAAGCTCGTGTCTCTGACGGGCACCTTTCGAACGAAAGCCTCGTAGTCGTTGTTCTGCTTCGCTTGTTCGAGTTCCTGCAGGATACCTGGGTAGGGCGTAGTGAGCGTGAGGGTGATCTCATCCTCCCCGACCTCATCGGGCATCTCCGAGAGCAGCTTTCGAGCGACCTCATCCTTGGCGAGTTTCTTCGCCAGTCGCTGGAGTGTCTGGCTATCGGAGAGCGCGTCGAGTCCAGCCTGCTTCGCGGCTCGCACAAGCCCGGATACTTCTTCACCTTGCGCGTCAGCTTGCTTCTTAGCAACGGCCTCGATCACGTTCGGGAGATAGTAGAGGTTCTCAACTTCGCTGACCGGAAGCACAAAGATGCCCTTCGCGGCAAGATCTGCACGTTCGGAATCGGAACGACCGTCGCGATCTACGAGTCCCCTTGAATCCACCCAGTGATGTTCTTCGCTCTTGCTGAGACCCCCTACGCTTCGGATGACAGACTCGCAGCTCCCAGCAGGAACGACCGTCCATCCGGGAAGTAGCGTGCCGTAGAGCGGGAAGTCCAAACTTCCACTCGTTCCCTCTACGAACAGAATGCGCCGACGGCCACCAAGGATTGCTCGTTTTGCTTCGTCAGTGATCGGTGATTCGGGAGAGATCCGTTGCAACGACCAATGGGTTGCGTCGTTGCCCGACCATTTGACGCCGAGCGCGCTGAGGACTTCTCCAGGCCTCGTGCTAAGGGTCACTGCGAGATCAAGGTCATGGGTGAGAACGATAAACCCGCAGTCTGGCCGAGCTTCGATCAACGCTTCGATCAGGGAGGCCGAGATTGACCGGTGCAGATGACGTTCTGGCTCATCGAGCATGATGACTGCGTTCTCATGAGCAGCCAACACCTCCGCAGCTAAAAGGAGAGCGCTCCTCTCGCCGTCAGACATCTGTGAGATGGGGTAATCAACCCCCAACGTCCGATGCTGCGCGGTGAAGGTTTGCTGGTCTGAGGTCGCAATGGAGACATTCAGGCCAGCTTGTTTGAGGACCGCGTTCAGTGATTCGAAAAGCCGTTGGCCAACCTCGGTAACTATCTCTTGGCTTGAAACGCCCGCATATGCAAGTTCAGCAATCCGATGATCCTCAGCATGTATCCGTCCCATGAGGTCGAACAGCGCAATATCCGCCCGCTGATGATCTACGTGATCTAGGTATCGCGACTCTAATGATCGATCCCAGTGCTGCATGTTCATTGCCACATTTTCACGATCCGCGGCGCTTATCGATGCGCCTGAGTTCTGAAACCATATCTTTCGCTGAGCGAGTACGCGCCGGAGCACGCCATCGGGAGTGTTCGACGCGATCCAGGTCGCTAACGCGGACTTTCCGGCACCGTTCGCGCCGACAACCGTGATGACTTCTCCGGCTCTTGCGTCGAGGTGGAGAGCGCCGTCATCGGACAGTGGAATGTGCCATGAGGCGAGCGTGGGTGGCTGCTCTTGGGGAGGCTCCTGCATACCAATCAATCCTACTGGTGGGGCTTGCCTCGGGTAGAAGGGTGGACTCGGCCAGTTCTTCCATGGAAGGCCGGTGAGCCACTCCGAGAGTTTCACAAAAAAGAAAACCACTCCCGCACTGTTCCGCCGTCTGCTGCGGGCGGCCTCGCCTCCCGCTGCTCCTTGCTCCTACTCCTTTGATTGGTGGTAAGCCAGCAGATCATTCTGCTGGGTGAGGCTGCTGAGTGAAGGTGCCAGTCTCTGATGGCAGCTTCCAGCACTCATCGTGCTGTGGCAGATGAACTGACCTCGACAGTTGGGAAGGCGTCGAGCGCTCAGTGGAGTGTGCGCACACTCCCGTAGCTCCAACTGGGCGGTGTCGCAGGTGGCTACTCCCCAGAGGTGTTCGCACACCTCTGGCAGCACCAGTGCCTGCCGGCACTGCTGCAGAAAGGCCGTTGGAAGATTGCAGGCAATGCTTCCAGCACCCCTCCTTCCTTGCAGCGCTGCTGACAGCCGTAGACCGCGAGAGCGGGCTACCGGGAGTGCCAGGCGGGTGTTCGGTCACGCCTACCGCCAATGTCGCGGCAAGGAGTGGCGCTATTTTTCGCAGGAGCGTGTTCTAAGGGAACGGGAACTGTCACTGAAGTCGGGATTCGTGTCTTCACAGTGCTGTCGCCGCTCATTTCGATGCTGAGCGGAGTGTTGTAGCTGCCTGTCTCAGCGCCGATCTACGTTCTAACGATCGATGATGCGCGCTGGTCGAGTTGGTGCCTGAGAACTGATCCTCAGCGTGATGAGGGGTATGGGGGCTGATTCTTCGACCACGCATCGCTGCCTAGGAGTCGACCTAGCAGTTCTAATAGCAGTACTACATCGCTCGTCTGGCGCTGTGGGGGTCGACTCAGGCCGGAATCTCTAGATGAAGGAGCGGATGGGGGCGGCCATCGCCGTCGAGTTCGCTCTTGCCTACCTGCACGAAACCTTGACGAAGGTAGAAGCCAAGCGCTCCCGTGTTCTGTTCGTTGACATCGACCTTGGTCACACCGTGCCGCGCGATGACCTCGTCGAGCAGCGCGGTACCAATCGCCATTGCCACGGGCGAAGCCTGAGACGAAGAGCATTTCGAGTGACCCCTCGGAGACTCCGGCGAAGCCCACCGGTCCATCATTGGTATCGGCAACAAGTATCGATACGGCCGGAAAATACGCGGAGATCAGACTGGCTTCGATGCGCTCGAAATCAGACTCATCGAGAAAGTCATGGGTTGCGCGCACGGCGCTGCGCCAGATTTCTACGAGCTCCGGATACTCTGTCGAGTCGTTCGATGGGCGGATGAAGAATCGAGGAGACGGATCGTTCACCGATCAATCATCGCATCGCTCTCATAAGATCGCGTATCCCTCGACTGGGCCTTCGGTGTTGGGCCTCCACCCAAGAGCGGGAGCCACATACTCGGCGAACGACTGCAGCACGTGCAGGTTGTATTCGGGGCCGAGCTGGTTCGGGATCGTGAGCATGAGGGTGTCGGCGGCCATGACGGCCTCGTCGGCCTTCAGCTGCTCAATCAGGCGATCCGGGGTGTCGGCGTAGGTCTTCCCGAAGGTGGAGCGCATGCCGTCGATGATCCCGATCTGGTCCATCGATTCGCCGGAGCGCAGCCCGAAGTACGCCTGGTCCTCCTCCGTGATCAGGGGGAACACGCTGCGGCTCACGGAGACTCGCGGGCTGCCGGTGTGCCCGGCCTCCTTGTAGGAGGCGCGGAAGGCGTCGATCTGCTTGCGCTGCAGGATGTGCAGCGGCTCGCCGGTGGCCTCGGTGAGGAGGGTTGAACTCATCAGGTTGAGTCCCTGCTTGCCGACCTGCTCGGCGGAGGCGAGCGACCCGGCGCCCCACCAGATGTGGTCGCGCAGCGTGCTGGAGCGCGGTTCGATCGCGAGGTATCCGGGAGGCGCCATGTGCGGGTCGGCCTCGGCGAGACCCTCGCCGTCGATTGCCCGCAGGAACAGGTCGAACTTGTCGCGCGCGAGGTCGGCGCCGCGGGGGTCCTCGGAGCCCGTGTAGCCGAAGGTCTCGTAGCCGCGAACGGCGGTCTCGGGGGATCCCCGGCTCACGCCGAGGGCGAGTCGGCCGTCGGAGATGAGGTCGAGCGCGGCAGCTTCTTCTGCCAGGTAGAGGGGGTTTTCGTAGCGCATGTCGACGACGCCGGTGCCCACCTCGATGCGCTTCGTGCGCGCCGCCATGGCGGTGAGGAGGGGGATCGGCGACGCGGCCTGGCGCGCGAAGTGGTGGACGCGCACGTAGGCGCCGTTGACGCCGATCTCGTCGGCGCCCTCCGCGAGCTCGATGGTCTGCTTGAGCATGTCGCCCGCGGTGCGAACGCGGGTGCCGGGAACGGCTCCGTAGTGTCCGAAGGAAAGGAATCCAAAAGCTCTCATGATCAGTCAAACGCCCCGATCCGATTTATATTCCTGCGCATGCAAGTGGATTTGGCGGGGCAAGACGTGACGGATCCGGCTTTCATGGGTAGACTGATCTACCTAATAACACGAGGGAGTCCCCGATGGCACGAGTATCCGCCCGCGACCGCCTGCTCGCCGCCGCCGAGCGGCGCTTCTACAGCGACGGCGTGAATGCGACCGGGATCGATGCGATCACCGCCGAGGCCGGCGTCGCCAAGATGAGCCTGTACAACAACTTCGCCTCGAAGGCGGACCTCGTGAGTGCCTATATCGAGCACAGGCACACCGAGTGGCTCGCCCTGCTCGACGCGCGCACGGCGCTCGCCGCAAACGATCGCGACCGCGTCCTCGCCGTGTTCGACGCCTATCTCGACCACGCCAACGACGACTATCCGAACGGCTTCCGCGGCTGCGGTCTGCTGAACGCTGCGGCCGAGTTCCCCGCGGGAGATCCCGGTCGTGCGGCGGTTCGCGCGCACAAGGAAGAGGTTGAGCGGATCCTGATCGAGCGGATCGCCCCGATCGCCGGTCCGGCTGCTGCGCCGGGTCTCGCGGAGCACTTTAGCTTCCTCCTCGAGGGCGCCGTCGCCCGCGCGGGGCTCGCGGGCTCGCCCGATCTGCTCCTGCGGGCGCGCGGGATCGCGGAGCGCATGCTGGAGGTGGTGTGAGCGCCGCATCGCGGCCCGCTGCGCGCCGCGACCTGCCCGTGCCCGCTGCCGAGTCAGCGTCCGCCGCCCTGTCCGCGCCCGCCAACGTACTCGCACCCGCGGACGTTCCAGCGCCCCGCGGCACGCCCTCGCCCCGCGCCGGCGTCCTCGCGATCCTGATCGCCTGCCTGCTCTGGGGCACGACGGGCACGGCGGCGACGTTCGCCCCGGAGGTCGGGCCGCTCGCGATCGGGGCCGCAGCGCTCGGCATCGGCGGACTGCTGCAGGCGGCGATCGCGATCCCCGCGCTGCGCCGTGAGCGGGGCAGCCTCCGCGCCAGAGCTGGCACCGTGGTGGCGGGCGCGATCGGCGTCGCCGCCTATCCGCTCGCGTTCTACAGTTCGATGCACCTGGCGGGCGTCGCGATCGGCACGGTCGTGTCACTGGGCTCAGCGCCGATCGCGTCGGGCCTCCTGGAGGGAGTGCTCGAGGGGCGCAGGCCGGGGCGCTCGTGGCTGCTCGCAGCTGCGCTCGGCATCGGGGGATGCGCGCTGCTCTGCGGGGCGAAGCTCGCTGACGAGCCGGCCGAGGCCGGCGGCGTCGTGTCCGGGGTGCTGCTGGGTCTGCTCGCTGGCGCGTCGTACGCGCTCTACTCGTGGAGCGCGGCCCGGCTTATGGGGCAGGGGGTGAGTCGTGCGGCGGCGATGGGGGCCGTGTTCGGTGGCGGGGGCGCGCTCCTCATGCCGGTGCTTCTCGCGACGGGGGCCCCGCTGCTCGCGTCCCCGCAGGCGTTCGCGGTGGGGGCGTACATGGCGATCGTGACGATGTTCATTGGATACCTCCTGTTCGGTTTCGGGCTGACCCGGGTGAGCGCGAGCACCGCGACGACGCTGACGCTCGTCGAGCCCGCGATCGCGGCCGTGCTCGCGGTGCTGGTGGTGGGGGAGCGGCTGCTCCCGATCTCGTGGCTCGGCATGGCCGGGATCGCTGCCTCGCTCCTCGTGCTCGTGCTGACCCCCGCCCCGAGGACGCCCGCCGCGGCCGTGGCGCCCGCTGGCCCCACGGTCCCGCTGGCCTCCGCGACGCCCGGTACCACGGGACCATGATCCGGGTACCCAAGGAGGATTCAATTCCACCGGATCAGCCGTAATTTCGGTGGCATGGATATTCAGCCGAGCGAAATGGGCCTGGTCGCGCGGGTCGCACATCTGAGCAAGCGATACGGAGCCGGCGACCACGGGGTCGTCGCGCTGGACGACGTCTCCGTCGGCATCCGCCGCGGGCAGTTCACCGCGATCATGGGGCCGTCGGGATCCGGGAAGTCCACGCTCATGCACATCATGGCCGGGCTCGACACCCCGAGCGACGGCCGGGCCTGGATCGGCGACGACGAGATCACGGGGCTGGGGGATGTGCAGCTCACGCGGATCCGCCGCCGCCTCGGCTTCGTGTTCCAGGCCTTCAACCTCGTCCCGACGCTCGACGTGCGCGGCAACATCCTGCTGCCGTTCGAACTCGGGGGCGTGCGGCCCACCGCGGAGGATGAGCGCAGGATCGACGACGTGATCGCGGCCCTCGGCCTCAGCGAGCGCGTGTCCCACCGGCCGCACGAGCTGTCCGGCGGCCAGCAGCAGCGCGTCGCCATCGCACGCGCGCTCGCGAGCAATCCGTCCGTGATCTTCGCCGACGAGCCGACCGGCGCCCTCGACACCCGCACGGGCCGCGAGGTGCTCCGGCTCCTCCGCTCCGCGGTCGACTCCTCCGGGCAGTCGATCGCGATGGTCACGCACGATCCGGTCGCCGCGAGTCACGCTGATCGAATCCTCTTCCTCGCGGACGGCAGGATCGTGGCCGATCAGGGCGCGATGACCGCCGAGCAGATCTCCGCAGCGATGCTGCGCCTCGAATCGGGGGCGGCGGCCGGCGCGGCGGCCAGCGCGGCAGCGCGCCCGGTTTCGACGGGAGCGCACGCATGACCGGCGCGGCGCGCGACCACGGCGCGACGATCGTCGTCTCCGCGCTCGCGAGCGCGTTCTCGGTGGCGCTGATCCTGCTCACGAGCGTGATGTCGGCGGCGATGGACGCACAGGGCCTCGAGGGCGGTACCTTCCGCGTGCTCCTGCTCATCGTCTCCGGCCTGTTCATCCTGATCGCGCTGTATGTCGGCGCGATCGTCACCGCGAACACCTTCGCGACCGTGATCGCGGGAAGAACGAGGCAGATCGCGCTGCTCCGCCTCCTCGGCGCCACCTCCTCGAAGGTGCGCGCCAGGGTGGCAATCGAGGGACTGTTCGCGGGCGCCGTCGGCGCGACGATCGGCCTCGTCATCGCGGTCGGCCTCGTCGCGTTCGTCGCGCTCGCCGGCCCCGGCTTCGGCTGGTTGCCGCGGGGAGAATACCCCCTCTTCGACCCGCTCGCACTGGTCGCCGTCGTTGTCGTCGTGGCGACGACGTGGATCGCCGCCTGGTCGGGTTCACGGCGCGTCGCCGGCGTCTCGCCGATCGCGGCCACCGGCGCAGCGGTCGAGCAGAACCAGGAAGAAAGCCGGTCCCGGCGCAGCCGCTCCGTGTGGGCGCTCATCCTCATGATCCTCGGCGCCGCGATCCTCGCGGTGGGCGTGTACCTCGGAATGGTCACGGCGCTCGGGCTCGTTGTCGCCTTCTTCGGCGGGCTCATCTCCTTCACGGGTATCGCGATCGGCGCGCACCTCGTGATGCCCCCGGTGCTCCGCCTCGCAGGCCGGGCGCTCGGGAGCGGACCCGCGACGAGGATCGCCGTCGCCAACGCCGAGCGGTACCCCGAGCGCACCTCCCGCTCCGCGATCGGGCTCGTGATCGGCGTCACGCTCGTGACCATGTTCTCGGTCGCCCTCGCCACCTACGAGCAGATGACGCTGGCCATCTTCGCGGACGAGCCCGACGTCGCCGCCGAATACACGAGCGCTCTCGCCATCACCTCGCTCATCTGCACGGTGCTCGTCGGCTTCTCCGCGGTGATCGCCTCGGTCGGCATGGTGAACACGCTGTCGCTCGGCGTGCTGCAGCGCACGCGGGAGCTCGGGCTGCTGCGCACGCTCGGCTTCACGGGCCGTCAGGTGCGCGGCATGGTCGTGGCGGAGTCCGCGCAGATCACGCTCGCGGCCCTCGGGCTCGGGCTCGTGCTCGGCATCGTCTACGGCTGGGCCGCGGCGCAGTCTCTGCTCGGGGAGCAGGTCGGCCTCGTGGGCCCGACCATCCCCTGGCCGGTGCTCCTCGGCGTGATTCTGTTCGGGATTGTGCTCGCCATCGGGGCTTCTGTCGCACCCTCCCGACGAGCGGTGCGCATCGCTCCCGTCTCGGCTCTCGCCGCCGACTAAGCCACAGGCCTCTCCGGGCGCGCGCTCACCGCGAACCCGGAGAGGCCTGTGTCGGTGGCCGGGGCTAGGCTTGGGGGCATGAGCGTTGTGATTGACCCCGCATTCGATCCCGTCCCCTCCCTCTCCCGCACCGTCGACGTCACGGTCGTTCCGGTCGCGGCCGTCGACGAGGCGCCCGCGCGCGCCTGCTTCGTCGCCGCCGAGGGCGATCTCCCCGCCTGCGACTGCGTCGCGGGCGCCAGCCGCGAGGCACTCGCCGCGGCCGGCTTCACCGGCGCGAAGGGTCAGACCCTGGTGCTCCCTGGCACTCAGCTCCGCGTCCTCGTCGGTGTCGGTGCCGGGATCGCTACGGCGGCCGAGCTGCGCGACGCCGTTGCGGCGTTCGCGCGCGCGGCCCGCGAGGTCGCGAGCCTCGCAGTGGACCTCACCGCGGCCCCCGAGGTCCCGGTCGCAGACGCGGCGATCGCGGCGACCGAGGGCGCGCTCCTCGCCCGCTACCGCTTTGACGCGCTGAAGGGCGATCCGAAGACCGTCGAGCTCGAGCAGCTCGCGCTCGGCGCGGGCGAGTCCGACACGGAGGCCGCGCAGGCCGGCGTCGACCGCGGTCTGATCCTCGCCCGCACCGCGATGGTCGCCCGAGATCTCGCGAACACCCCGCCGCGCCACCTCAGCGCGGAGAAGTTCGCCACGGTCATCGAGGAGCTCGCGCCGCGGTTCGGCCTCGAGACCGAGGTCTTCGACCGCGAGGCGCTCATGGAGCTCGGCACCGGCGGCCTGCTCGGCGTCAACGCTGGCAGCGTCGAGGAGCCCCGCATGATCAAGCTCTCGTACCGTCCTGCGGATGAGGAGGGCCACCTCGCCCTGATCGGCAAGGGCATCATGTACGACTCGGGCGGCATCAGCCTGAAGCCGTCCAACGCCATGCACGCCGCGATGAAGTTCGACATGATGGGCGCCGCCGCCGTCTTCGCCTCGATGACCGCGCTCCGCGACCTCGGCGTCGACACGGCCGTCACCGGCTGGCTCATGTGCACCGACAACATGCCCTCCGGCAGCGCAACGAAGCTCGGCGACGTGCTCACGATGCGCGGCGGCAAGACCGTCGAGGTGAAGAACACCGACGCGGAGGGCCGCCTCGTCATGGCCGACGGCCTCGTCCTCGCGACCGAGGAGGAGCGGCGCCCCGACGCGATCGTCGACATCGCGACGCTCACCGGCGCGGCCATGATGGCCCTCGGCACCCGCACCGCAGCCATGCTCGCCAACGACGACTCGGTGGCGGAGCAGCTCCAGGCCGCAGCCGACAAGACGGACGAGAACATCTGGCGCTTCCCGCTCGACCACCGCTACCGCGACCAGCTCAAGTCGAACGTCGCCGACCTCTCCAACATCGGCGGGCAGTACGCCGGCGTGATCCTCGCGGCGCTGTTCCTCAACGAGTTCGTCGACGGCACCCCGTGGGGTCACCTCGACATCGCGGGCACCATGCAGGCCGAGAGCGACGACCTGTGGCGCTCCGTCGGCTCGACGGGCTTCGGCGCGCGACTCCTCGCGGAGTTCGCCGCCGACTTCGAGGCACCCGCGGGGGAGTGACCATGAGCCAGCGGGGCCTCCTCGACGACCTCGAGGTCTACATCTCGGCGATCTCGGACTACGTGATCGCGTCGCCCACCTCCTACCACGCGGCCCGGATCGCCGCGGCGCACCTTGCCGCGGCGGGCTTCGAGGTGCACGAGGAGAGCGACGAGTGGCGGCCGCTCGTCGGGGGCTCCCGGGGCCTCGTCGTGCGCGACGGCGCGATCATCGCCTGGCGTGCCGGAGCAGGGGTTTCCGCATCGAGTCCGGTGCGGATCCTCGGAGCGCACACCGATTCGCCCGGTTTCGTGCTCAAGCCGCACGCGCAGTTCGAGGCGGCCGGCTGGGAGCAGCTCGCCGTCGAGGTCTACGGAGGCCCGCTCCTCACCTCCTGGCTCGACCGCGACCTCGGCGTCGCCGGCCGGCTGGTCGATCGCGCGGGGCAGGAACATCTCGCTCGCACGGGGGCGATCGCGCGCATCCCGCAGCTCGCCATCCACCTCGATCGCGAGGCGAACACCGCGCTCACCCTTGATCGGCAGCGGCACACGCAGCCGATCATCGCGGCGGACACCGACGGCGAGCCCGTCTCGGTGCTGTCCCTCCTCGCCGCATCTGCCGGCATCTCTGAGGCGGCGATCGCGGGCGTCGACGCGCGCCTCTTCGACACGCAGAAGCCGGAACTGATCGGCGCCAACAGCGACCTCCTTGCCGCGGGGCGCATGGACAACCTGAGTTCCACCTTCGCGGGGCTCGCGGCGATTCTCGAGACGGAGCCCGCCGAGGGCACCATTGCCATGGTCGCTGCGTTCGACCACGAGGAGCTCGGCTCGAATACGCGCTCCGGCGCGAGCGGCCCCTTCCTCGAAGAGGTGCTCGCGCGGATCGGCGCGGGGCTCGGCGCGAGCGTTGAGGAGCGGGCGCGCGCCTTCTCGAACTCCTGGTGCATCTCCGCCGACGCCGGCCACTCGATTCACCCGAACTATCAGGAGAAGCACGACCCCCGGGTGCGTCCCCTCGCCGGGCGCGGTCCGATGCTCAAGATCAACGCGAATCAGCGCTACGCCACCGACGCGCACGGCGCGGCCCTCTGGGCCCGGGCCTGCGAGGCGGCCGGAGTGCCATCCCAGGAATTCGTCTCCAACAACACCGTGCCGTGCGGTTCGACGATTGGTCCGCTGACGGCCACTCGCCTCGGCATTCGCACCGTCGACGTGGGGGTCCCGCTGCTGTCGATGCACTCCGCGCGAGAACTCGCACACGTCAGAGACCTCCACGGGATCGCCCTCGCGACCGGGGCTTTCTTCGCAGGAGCCTGATCCGGATCCCCGGTGCGCCGCGGACCAGGCGCCCGGGGACCCCGGGCGGGCCGGCGTCCACCGCGGCGGGAGCCCCCGAGTCGACGCCGATATCGACCGCGCGAATCTTTCCGCAACGGAACACCGGCCGTGTACTGCCACTCACGCCCGAGTATTCGCTAGGATCGTGCTATGAGCAAGGTGCAGAGGCAGTCGGATGACGGGGGCTTCGCCCTTTCCCGCGAAACGCTGGCCCCCACCGTGCAGGACATCGGGGGACGGAACATCGAGATCACGTTCCTCGGTCGGAACGCGCACGGCCAGCCGACCTGGATCATGTGGAATGCCGCAGAACCGTATCTCATCGGCATGCTCTGCCAGGGCAAGATGGGCTACAACTTCGAGCAGCGCACCAGTCAGGGCGTCCTCGTGCACGAGAACATCTCACTCAGCCGTGTCCAGCGCGCCCTCGGCGGCTAGCGGCGCGCCTCAGCGCGACAGGGTGCCGCCGGTCGCCCGATCGTAACTCTCTTTGACGATGTCGTAGTGCGTCCACGACTCGACTGACCCCACCTCGGGCACCCCGCGCAGAGCCTCGATCGTCCCGAGCAGCTGCTTCGCCGAATTGCCGACGATCGTCGCCACAAAGTCGTAGCTGCCGTGGCTGCGGGCCGCGAGATCCACCGCGGGATCGGCGCGCAACGCCTCCACTATGGGGGCGGCGTCACCGCGCGCAATGATCCCGAGCCCGATCGCGAGCCGACCCTGCGAGAGCATGCCCGACGTGATCGTCGAGATCCGGATCACGCCCGCGTCGATCATCCGGTGCACGCGCGCCCGCGCCGATGAGGGCGAGAGGTGCACCGTGTCCGCGAGCGCGCGGTACGAGGCCCGGCCATCCACCTGCAGTTCCGCGATGAGCGCCTCGTCGAGCGCGTCGAGCCTGATCTCGACCCGCTCATCAGCGACAAAAAACCCCTTGATGATCTCCACGTACGTGGTGACGCGGACCTGGCGCACGCCGGGAATCGAACGGACGGCGTCGAGCACCCGGTGCAGCCCCGCGGGATCGGCGTCTCGCGATTCGAACACGATCGGGTACTGCCCGCTCGTGAGCGAGACGAACACCGTCGAATCGAGCTCCGCGATCCGGCGGGCGACCGGTGCCGCGGGACCCTCCACCTCGACCTTCGAGTTCGTGAGCACGTTGTGGCCGGCGAACCGCGGGTCGAGCGCGGCGACCACGCGGAGGCCGTCGCGCTCGGACAGGAGCCGGAGGCGCTGCGACACCACGTCGCGGCTGACGCCGAGGAGGGCCGCGAGATCCTTGATGCTCGCGCGCCCGTCGTCGCGCAGTGCCCGCAGCAGCGACTCGTCGAGAGACCCCGAATCGTTTCGCCCGCTCGTCTCCGCCATGCCGGTCCCTTCTCGCGAGGCCGACGCACCGGGGCATTCGGCCCGATCCGCCCATGCATGCGTCCGGAACCCGGCGCACGCCCCGCAATCAACTTACGCTCCTTTGCCGACTTCGGTACGCAGAAATGCCGCACACACCACTCAATACCAGTGATCATCAACAAAATCAGCGGTCATTGACGCAGAACAGCGGTTCAGATGCGAATTTTGCCGATCAAGTGCGTAGCGATACCGCGCGAAACGGTCTAGAGTCGGCCGCAACTGGGCGATCGACGCCCTGTGGCATCCTGCCCAAGCAAAGGAGCTTCGAATGTCCAGTACCTCCACCCAGGCGCCGGGGTTCAACCACCGGCGCGCGATCAAGGCCGGTTTCGCGGCCATGGTCGGCACCACGGTCGAGTGGTATGACTTCTACGTCTATGCCACCGCGGCCGCGCTCATCTTCCCGCACGTCTTCTTCCCGGAGGCCGACCCGGCAATGGGCGTGCTCGCCTCGTTCGCCACCTACGCCGTCGCCTTCTTCGTGCGCCCCCTCGGCGGCATCATCTTCGGCCACATCGGCGACAAGCTCGGTCGCAAGCCCGCCCTCACGATCACCCTGCTCCTCATGGGTGTCGCCACGGTGCTCGTCGGCTGCCTCCCCGGCTACAACACGATCGGCATCTGGGCCCCGATCCTGCTCATCCTGCTCCGCGTCTGCCAGGGTCTCGCCGTCGGCGGCGAGTGGGGCGGCGCGAGTCTCATGGCCGTGGAGAGCGCGCCCGAGAAGTACAAGACCTTCTACGGCGGCTTCACCCAGCTCGGCAACCCGCTCGGCGCGCTGCTCTCGAGCGGTGCCTTCTGGCTGCTCGCGCTCCTGGGGGACGACGCCCTCCGCGAGTGGGGCTGGCGCATCCCGTTCCTGTTCTCGGTCGTGCTCATCGGCGTCGGCATCTGGGTCCGCTACGCCGTCGAGGAGACGCCCGTCTTCGAAGCCAAGGTCGAGGGCCAGGAGCAGTCGACGCCCGTCCTCTTCGCCCTCAAGAACAACTGGTTCCCGATCCTCATGGGCATCGGCATGGTCGCCGTCGCCTCGGGCGGCTACTACATCGCGACCGCGTTCGTGCAGAGTTACGCGACAAGCCCCGAGGTCGGGCTCCCCGCTGTCGTCATCGTCGGTGCCATGGCGATCGCCTCGCTGTTCGAGACGATCGTGACCCTGCCCCTCGCGTGGCTCGGTGACAAGATCGGCCCGAAGGTGCTCATGTACATCGGCATCGCCTCGTCGTTCGTCCTCGTGCTGCCGCTCATTCTCTCGATCCAGAATCACAGCGTCACGATGATCTACCTCTTCGTCACGCTCATCCGCGTCGCGATGAGCGGCACGTGGGCCCCGCTGTCCGCCCTGATGGCGCAGATGTTCCGCCCGCAGTCGCGCTACACGTCGATGTCGCTGTCCTACGGACTCGGCGCCGCGATCTTCGGCGGCCTCTCGCCCGTGATTGCTTCGGCGCTGATGCTCGCGACCGGCAGCATCTGGTCGGTCGTGGCGCTCTACGGCGTCCTCGCCCTCATCGCCTGGGTGTCGACCTGGTTCGCACCCCAGCACTCCGATCTGGCACCCGTGACGGGCTCGTTCAACGCGCGCCTCGACACGACCACCGTCACCACCCCCGAAGGAAAGTAAGGACCCATGCGACCGCTCGCCACGTTTGACGCCCGCGACTCTGAACCGACCATCGTCACGGCAGGCACCATCCTGACCGTGGACGAGAACAACCCGACCGCGGAGGCCATGCTCACCGCGGGCGGTCGCATCCTCGCCGTCGGCTCGCGCACCGAGGTCGAGTCCGCAGCCGAGGCTGCAGGGCTCGATCCGGTGCGCGCCGACTACCCGGACGCCACGATCGTCCCCGGCTTCATCGACGCCCACGCGCACCCGCTCATGTACGGGCAGCTGCTCACCTGGGTCGACGTGGGCCCTGCCGAGGCGAAGAACATCCCCGAGATTGTGGAGCTGCTCCGCGAAGGCGCGAAGAAACTCCCGGCCGGAGTGCCGATCCGCGGCTTCGGCTACGAGCAGCGCAACCTCGAGGAGCGCCGCCACCCCACCCGCCACGAGCTCGACCAGGTCGCCACCGACCGCGAGGTGTACATCATGAACGCCTCCGGCCACGGCGGAGTCGTGAACAGCTTCACGCTGGAGAAGTACGGCGTCACGAAGGACACCCCGAACCCCGAGGGCGGCGAGTTCTTCCGCGACGCCGATGGGGAGCTCACGGGCGAGCTCTCCGACGCGGCATGCAACGTGCTCACCGGCCTGCACGGCGTGAAGATCGGTCACCACGGCCCCAACTTCCACCTCGCCGACGAGCCCGCAGAGCACCAGCGCCAGATGGACCTCGTGCAGCGCGAGTTCCTCGCGGGCGGTGTGACCGCGATCGGCGACGCGCAGGTGTCGCAGCGCGAGTTCGCCGCCTACCTCGCGATGGCCGATCGCGGCGCGCTCAACATGCGCGTCTCGATTTACTTCCTCTCGCACCTCCTCGATCAGGTCATTGATCTGGGGTTCACGGGCCCGTTCGGCAATGCGTTCCTCTCGGCGGCAGGCATCAAGCTCTACGCCGATGGCACCCTCGGCGGCTGGACCGCGTACTTCCCCGATGGCTACCTCGGCGATCCCTGCCGCAAGGGCCAGCTGTACCACGAGCCCCGCGAGTACACGGAGCTCGTGCGCAAGGCGCACGGCGCGGGCCTGCAGACGGCGACGCACGCGCAGTCGCCGATCGCGATCAAGATGGTCGTCGACGCGATCGAGCTCGCGCTGCAGGATCGCCCCGACTCCGATGCCCGGCACCGGATCGAGCACTGCGGCCTGCCCGCGACCGAGGAGGTCGCGCGCATGGCGGAGCTCGGCATCCGCCCCGTGAACCAGACCCAGCATTACTACAACTGGGGCGAGGGCGTCGAGCAGGCCGTCGGAACCCCCGGTGAGCGCTTCAATCCGCTCGGCGAGTTCCGCGACGCCGGCGTGCCGATCACGATCTCGTCCGACGCCCCCGTCGCCGAGCCGCGTCCCCTCGAGGCGATCCAGGCCGCCGTGACGCGCGTCACCCGCCGCGGCGCGAAGCTCGGCCCCGACTCGCTCCGGATCAGCCCCGCCGAGGCGCTGCGCGGACACACCCTCGAGGGCGCGATCTCGATCGGCCGTGAGGCCGAGCTCGGCTCGCTCGAGGCCGGCAAGCGCGCGGACTTCGTCGTGCTCGGCGCCTCGCCGCTGGACGTCGACGGCGCAGACATCGCCGCGATCCCGGTCCTCGAGACGTGGGTCGACGGCACGGTCCGCTTCACGGCGGGAGAGTAGGTCCTGATCATGCAAACAGTTGAGAAGCGCACCACCGGCTGGGTGGTGATCGAGACGATCCGCAACTACGGCGTCGACACCGTGTTCGGGATCCCCGGAACCCACAACCTCGAGTTCTACCGGCCACTGCGCCAGCTCGGGATCCGCCCTGTGACGAGCCGCCACGAGCAGGGCGCGGGCTACGGCTCCGACGGCTGGTCGCTGCAGACCGGCAAGCCGGGCGTCGTGATCACGACGAGCGGACCGGGGCTCCTGAACGCCCTGTCCTCCGCGGGCACCGCGTACTGCGAGTCGCGCCCGATGATCATCCTCGCCCCCGGGCCAGCACGCGGCGCCGAGTTCGCCGATGTCGGCACGCTGCACGAGACGAAAGACCAGCTCGGAGCCGCATCCGCGATCGTCGAGTGGGGTCGCCGCGTGCAGACCGCGCAGGAGGCCGTCGACGCCGTGCACGACGCGTTCGAGATGTTCGCGACATCGCGGCCCCGCCCCGTCTACATCGAGGTGCCCCTCGACCTGCTCGAGGAGGAGGCCGGGATCGACGCGGAGGCGACCGCCGCGCGTACGTTCGCGGCCCCCGCGGCACCCGCAGCCGAGGCCGTGGCGGAGGCCGCGCGCCTCCTCGACGGCGCGAAGCAGCCCGTGATCCTCGCCGGCGGCGGCTCACGCGGCGCCGTGACGGAACTCCGCGCGCTCGCCGAACGGCTGAGCGCCCCGCTCGTGTCGACGCTCAACGCGAAGGGAGTGCTCGACGAGCGCCACCCCCTCGCGCTCGGCTCGAACCTGCGCCTCGCCGCGGCCCGCAACGTGGCCCGCGACGCTGACGTGCTCCTCATCGTCGGCTCGAAGCTCGGCGAGGCCGAGCTCTGGACCGACGCGCTGCACGCGACGGGCACGGTGATCCGGGTCGACATCCTGGAGTCGCAGCTGAACAAGAATCAGCGGGTTGACCTGGGGATCGTGGGGGACTCCGCGACCGTGATCGGCGCGATCGTCGCCGAACTCGGCGCGATGAGCGACGCCGCGCGCGCCCGCCTCGAGCCCGCCGAGACGCTCGTCATCGAGTCCCTCGCCGCTGCGGCCCGCGAGTCCGAGCGGCTCTCGCCGCGTGACGCCGCGCTCGCCGCAGCGATCTCGGCCGCGCTGCCCGAGAACGCGATCGTCGCGACCGACTCCTCCCGCATCGGCTACTGCGGACTCCTCAACGAGCTCGTCGTTTCGAAGCCCAACTCGACCCCGTATATGGCGACCTACGCGACGCTCGGCTACGGCCTGCCCGCCGCGCTCGGCGCCAGGATCGGTGCGCCGGACCGCCCGTCATTCGTCGTGATCGGGGACGGCGCGCTCATGTTCTCGGTGCAGGAGTTCATCACGGTCGTCGAGCAGGGCCTCGACGTGAACGTGATCGTCGTGGACAACGGCGGTTACGCGGAGATCGAGCAGAACGAGGCCGACGCCGGGATCGCCCCGGTCGGCGTGCAGCTCACCCAGCCGGACTGGGCCGCACTCGGCGTCGCGTTCGGCGGCGCCGGGCGCTCGGTGGGCAACGCCGACGAGCTCGCCGAGGCGGTCCGCACCGCGGTCTCCGACGGCGGCCTGCAGGTGATCCACATCCGGCAGGACCGCTTCGACGTCGGTGCGGCGGCGTTCGCGGCTGCGGAGGGCGGCGAATGAGCGCGGGCGTCGGCAGCGGCTTCGTCGCCGTCTACACCGACACGGAGGACTCGGACGTCTCGAACGGCGTGCGCATGCTCGAGGAGGCCGGGTTCGAGGTGCGCATCCTCGAAACCCGTGATCCGGAGGCGATTATCGCCGGGGCACAGGACGCCGACATGCTGCTCCTCGGCTACGCGGCCGTGCCGCGCGAGGTCATCGAGGCGCTGCCGAAGCTGAAGCTCTTGGCCTGCATGTCGATGGGCTTCGACTTCGTCGACATCGACGCCGCCGCCGAACACGGCGTCTGGGTGTCGAACGTCCCGGGCGCCGCGACCGAGGAGGTGGCGACCCACGCGCTCGCGATCCTGCTGCACGCGGCCCGGCAATTGCCGTTCTACCTCGGATCGGCGAATGCCGAGCGGTGGAACGAGCGGGCCGCGGTGCCGCCCCGCCGCCTCAGCGAGACGACGCTCGGGATCGTCGGCCTCGGCAAGATCGGGCGCGAACTCGTTCGCCTCGCCGGGCCGCTGTTCGGCCGGATCGTCGGCTACGATCCCTTCCTCCCGGACACCACTGAGATCCGCGAACTGCTGTCCGATCTGCGAATTGAACGCGGTTCTCTGGAGGAGGTGCGGGAGGCGGCCGACGTGCTCTCGCTGCACCTGCCGCTCACGGAGGACACCGAGCGCATGATCGATGCCGAGTTCCTCGCGGCGATGCCGCAGGGCGCGGTGCTCGTGAACGTGTCTCGCGGCGCTCTCGTCGACGTGCCGGCGCTCGTTGCCGCACTCGACTCTGGCCAGCTCTCCGCGGCCGCGCTCGACGTGCTGGAGGAGGAGCCGCCCGCGGCGAGCCATCCGCTGCTCGGCCGCGACGACGTGGTGCTCACGCCGCACATCGCGTACTTCTCGGACCGCACCGAGGCCGAGTACGTGCGGATCCAGGCGCAGAACGCGATCGCGCTCGCCGAGAACGGCCGCCCCGATGCGCCCGTGAACAGCCCTTCCTCCCCGCGCAGCGTGCGCTAGGTGAGGAGCGTGCGTCGCGGAGGGCTGCCCGATCGGGTGGTCCTCCGCGGCGTATTTCGGGGCGTTTTCCGCCCCGCGAAACCCGAATGCCCGGGCCGTTCGGCCCGAACCCAGCAGCGATCGACGCTGATGAACGATCAACGTTGCTGACAGACCGACGTTGATGATCGAACGAAAGGACGGATCGTGACCGAGCTGACGGCCGCGGCGAAGCAGACCGCGCAGGCCTGGATCGACGACAATCTGGAGCGCCTCACCGAGTGGCACACCCATATTTGGGAGCTTGCGGAGCCCGCGTGGCGGGAGTACCGCTCGCAGCAGTGGTACGTGGAGCTGCTGCGCTCCGAGGGGTTCGAGGTGGAGGACGGGTCGGCGGGGATGCCGACGGCGTTCAGCGCGGTGTGGTCGAACGGCGAGGGGCCGACGGTGCTCACCTACGCCGAGTACGACGCTGTGCCGGGCAACAGCCAGGCGGCGACGACGTCGGAGGCACCGCGCGAGGGGCTCACGCGCTTCGCGCCCGGGCACACGGATCCGCACTCGGTGCTGGGGATTTCCACGCTCGCCGGTGTCCTGGCGACGAAGCGTGCGATGGAGGAGCACGGCATCGCGGGCACGATCAAGTACACGGGGGAGCCCGCGGAGAAGATGCACGGCTCGAAGGTGGTGCACGGCCTCCGCGGGTATTACGACGGTGTCGACGCGATCGTGTCGTTCCACCCGTTCTACATGCTGCCCCTGTGCAATACGGCGCGCTGGGACACGCAGTGCGGGGCGTACTACTCGAAGGTGTACTCCTTCGTCTGCGATCATCCGGAGACCTGGCAGATCTCGAGTGCTGACCCGAATTCCCCGATCCCTGCCTCGCACTCGGCCGCTCGCGCGCCCGGGGCGAATGTCGCGCTGATGCAGATGTATTCGGCGTCGCGGACGATGCTCGACTCGATGCTGCCGGCGTCTGGCGGGTGGAGCTTCTCGGATGCGATCCTCTCGGACGGTCAGGCGACGGCGGATAACCTGCCGCAGCGGGTGGCCCGGCTGCAGTTCTCTTGGCGGACGCCGGATATCGAGATGGCGGAGCATATTTTGAAGGTGCTGGATCGCAATGCCGCCGCGGCGGCGTCGATGGCGCACTGCGAGGTCGAGGAGCGCTGGGTGGCGCGGAGCCGCCCAGGACGCACGAATCACGCGATGTCGACGGTCCTGTTCTCGAATCTCGAGGAGGTCGGGGCGCCGTCGTACGGTCCGGAGGCGATCGCGGTGGCTCAGGAGGTGCAGCGTTCGCTCGGCATGGAGCCCGCGACGCGGCCGTTCCTCGCGGAGACGGAGCAGCTGATCTCGCCGCAGGAGGCGGAGCGCGGTCTGCGCGAGCACATGCCGGCGTGGCAGCGGAATTGGACGAGCGATGACTATGTGGAGATGTCGCACTACGCCCCGCTGGTGCGGTTCTACGTGTCGCGGCCGGCGCTGCAGCCGGTGGAGGGCGCCGGGCCGTATCCGTCGTGGGTGATGAACGCGCTGGGCGGGATTCCTGCGACGATCGCGCCGACGATCGTGACGGCGGGGAAGACGATTGCGGGGACGTTCCTCGATCTGCTGACGAAGCCGGAGGTGCTCGCTGAGGCGAAGCGGGAGTTCGCGGAGCGGGTGGAGGCGGAGCCGATGCCGGCGCTGCTCCCGGCCGATTTCGAGGCGCCGATCGACCTGCCCTGGCCGGACTACTCGGGCGAGGGGGAGCATCGCCACTGGTAGTGCGGTGTGCGGCGGCTGCGGCCGGGAGCGGGATCGTCCGTTTCCGGCCGCAGCCGCGTGCGCGCGTGCTCGCCCGCTCTGGGCGGCGCGCGAACTACTCTGTGCCTGGTGCGTGCTCCGTGCCCGCGGTTGCCGCGATTGCGCGGCCGAGGCGTGCCACCCCCTCGCGAATGCGCTCCGGCGTTTCGCCGGAGAAACTCAGGCGGAGGCTTCGGGGCGCGTTTCCGTGCGCGAGGAAGCCCGAGCCGGGGACGAAGATGACTCCCTCATCGACGGCGCGCTCGAAGGCGGCGTCGGCGGAGTAGCCCTCGGGGAGTTCGATCCATACGAAGAACCCGCCCTCTGGTGTGGTCCAGGTGGTGCCGGCGGGCATCGCGTCCGGGAGCGCTTCGAGCATGGCGTGCGCCCGTTCGCGGTATCGGTCGACGGATGCCGCGAGGTCGCGCTCCCAGTCGCCGCGGAGGTATTCGAGGGCGAGGTGCTGGCTCAGGATGGAGGCGTGGATGATGGTCGCCTCGCACAGGAGCTGGAGGCGGTCCCGCACGTGTTTGGGGGCGAGCACCCAGCCGATGCGGATGCCGGGGGAGAAGATCTTGCTCAGGGAACCGAGGTAGATGACCTCGGGGTTGTTCGCGCGGATCGCGGGGACCGGCTCTCCGTCGAAGCGGACGAGGCCGTAGGGGTCGTCTTCGACGACCGTGATTCCGGCCGCGCGGCAGATCTCGGCAACGCTGGCGCGGCGCTCCGCGGTGAGCGTGCGGCCGCTCGGGTTGGTGAAGTTGGGGATCGTGTAGAGCAGCTTGACCGTGCGGCCCTCGGCGCGCGCCTCGGCGATCGCGCGCTCGAGCGACTCGGGAACGAGCCCGTCGTCGTCGCACTCGATGTGGCGCACCTCGGCCTCGAGACCCTGGAATGTGCCGATCGCCCCAACGTAGGTGGGGCTCTCGGCCAGAATGACGTCCCCCGGATTGCAGAACAGCGAGGTCACCAGTTCGAGGCCGAGTTGGGAGCCCGCGGTGATCAGGATGTCGTGCGGGTCCGCTTCGATGCCCGCGCGGCGCATGATCGCGGCGAGCTGCTCGCGAAGCGGGTCGATGCCGGATCCGGCGCCGTACTGCAGCACCTCGAGGCCCTGCTCCTCGATGAGGCGTGCGGCTGTCGCGCCGAGCTGCTCGAGCGGGAGACCGGAGAGGTCCGGGTTTCCGCCGGCGAGGGAGATCATGTCGGGGCCCTTGGGGATGTCCCACACCGAGCGCACGGGCGAGGGGCGGAAGTGTCGTTCCCGGCTCGCGAATGCTGCGTGAGGGAGATCGCTGCTCGCGGCGGTTCCGTGCTGATGGTCTGGGGTGGTGCTGGTCATTCTGCCTTCTCGCGGGTGGGGGGCTGTGGTCAGGGGATTACTGGGACAGGAGGAACTCGCGCAGGATCAGCGAGCCGGTGCGCAGCGCATCGACAGGAACGCTCTCGTCGATGCCGTGGAAGGCTCCGGGGAAATCGAAGCCGGGAGGGAGCCGGAGCGGTACGAAGCCGTAGCAGGCGATGCCGAGGCGATCGAGCGACTTCGCATCGGTGGCTCCGCCCGTGAGGAAGGGAAGGAATTGTGCATCGGGCTGAACCGCTTGGACGGCCGCGCGCATGCTCGCGACGAGTGCCGTGTCGTAGGGGGCGACGACGCTCTGCCCCGTCTCCCAGGTCACTTCGATTCCGGGCCCGACGAGCTCGGCGAACACGCGTCGGAACTCCTCATCACGGCCAGGGGCGATCCGGCAATCGACCGTGGCGATTGCCTCGCCCGGCACCGTGTTGGTCTTGCTCCCCGCGTGGACCTGGGTGATGGCCGCGGTCGTTCGGAACGCGTTCGAGAACATGCCGGCGACGGGGCCGAGCGGGGCGAGTGCCTGCGCGAACCCGGATTCGTCGCGCGGATCCACGTGCACGCCGAGAACGCTCCCCAGCCCCGTGAGCACGGCGCTCGCCGTCGCGTCGACCTCCTCGGGCCACTCGTGCTCGGAAATGCGTTGGAGGGCCGCTACGAGGCGCGCCGGAGCGCCCTCGAGGTTCGGCACCATGGAGCCGTGCCCCTCGGTGCCCGTGGCCCGGAGCGTGGCCCACGCGATGCCCTTCTCGGCGATTCCGATCGTGTAGGCGTCGCCCGTGGGCGTGGGGACGGAGAACCCGCCGACCTCGCCGATCGCCTCGTTCACCCCGCGGAACACTTCCGGGTGCTCGTCGACGAGGAAGCCCATGCCGTTGGCGCCCTCGACCTCCTCGTCGGCGACGAAGAGCAGCACGATGCCGCGTCTCGGGCGGTGCCCCTCCCTGAGTGTCTGACGGACTGCCGCGACGAGCATGCCGATCATGTCCTTCATATCGACTGCGCCGCGACCCCACACGCGGCCGTCGCGGATTTCTCCGGCGAACGGATCGACGCTCCACTTCACCGGATCTGCCGGCACCACGTCCGTGTGCGCGTGGATCGCGAGACGGGGAAGCTGCGGATCCTTACCGGGGATGCTCACCACTAGATTGCCTCGTCCGGGAACGCGCTCGAACCACTCGGAGGGGAGCTCGGAGAGCCAATCCCGGATGAGCTCGGCGCACCGCGTCTCACCATCTCCGGTGCTCGCGGGATCCCCGGTGTTCGTGCTGTCGATCCGGATCAGCTCGGCGCAGAAACGCACCGCCTCCTCCTGCATGAGTGAGAGCATCTCGGCCACGTGCGCACCTCCTTTTTCTCCTGATCGGACGCCGTACTTCGGGATTCCTTCTCACAGTAGCAACGGCGCGTACTCGGCCCGAAAGATGAGATCGACGGATGGCGTGAATCTCACCCCTCGAGCCGCAAAGATCCCGTTCAGGAGCCGTGCCCGCAGTGGCACTCACCCCCGGCGCAGCAGGTTTCACCCTTTGCGGGTGAGCGGGGAGCGTCGAGCGACGGGTTGCGGTCGAAGAAACCGAACGGCTTGAGCGTGAAGGAGACCTTGTCCACCGGCATCACCGGCCAGTCCTCGCTCCGGGTGATGTGGTGAATGCCGAAGACATACCAGAGCACCACATCTGTGTCGACGAGGCTCTCGTCGTCCGCGATCCAGGCCGACATCCCGTTCCCGAGATCATCCGCTGATTGCGTTGGATAGTCGCCGGCCGGCCACAGCTCTGTGTCGTGCTGCCTCGTCACCCACAGCGTGTTCCCGATCACGGGGTTCCGCCTCAGGATCGGAGAATGCTCATCGAACATCGCGGGAAAGCTCCCCGTCGGGACGAGCTTGTATGCCGTTGGGGCGCCCCACGAATTCAACCGGTTCGGATTCTGCACCTTCCAGGCGCGCTGCCGCTCCCAGTCGAAGCGACGGCCCGACTGCGCCTCCGATTCGATCACCGTGCCGCGGGTGAGGAGGTCGAGGCCGAACGGATTCGTGTCGCTGATCGGCGCAGGCATCGAGTCGGATTCGACGACCGTGTTCGCGGTGCCGTCGATATCGAGGTCGAGGCGGGCCACCAGGAAGTGCTGATGAAATGGTGCGTACGTGCGTTGATCCACGACCGTGCCCGTCGGAAAAGCTGCGACCGAATCATCCAGGGGCGTGGTCACCATGATCCCCGTCGCGCGGATCTCGCACTCGATGTTGCCGTCCGGATAGAACCGCCAGTAGACCAGGTATTCGTAGTTCGCGACCGTCGCGTGCACCGACACCACGAAGCGCCGCATCCGCCGAACTTCGGTGCCCGCATCCGGGTCGACGTGCTTCCACAGCACAGCGTCGTCCTCCTCGTGCAGGCAGATCACGTTCTTCGTGACCCGCGGCTGCCCCGAGGTGTCCGGCAGCACGCCGTCGAGATAGGTGATCTCGCCCAGGCAATCGCATCCCAGCTCCAGCGAGGTACACATATACCCGAGGCCCCACTCGCCAATATCGAATGCCGTGCGGCGGTAATGATCAAAGCTCGAGTCTCGATAGGGAACGATCATCTCCGCGAGCGACATGCGGTAGGCGATATCGCGCAACTCGCCGCGCTCGCCGCCTGACCGACCCTTGTCGCGGCACTTGACCTCGTAAATCACGGGACCCTCGCGATAGTTGAAGCCGAGGCGGAACTCCCAGTCCTGCCACCGGATCAAGGAACCGTCGAGCTCGAACGACACCCCTTCCGGCTGCACAATATCGAGCGGCTTCAGATCACTCCGCTCCGGCGTCTCCCGCAGCTCCGGCGTGTACTCGCCATCGACCTCGGGGAAACCCCGGTCGTGCGCCTCGTCGAGATCGAGCACCTCCATCGTGTTCACGTCGATGATGATCTTCAGTCCGCTCACCGGATGCGCGTACGGGTTCCCGCCCTTCGAAGCGCGCACCCAAATATCGACCCAGCCAAGCCGGCGATCGCGCCACTGCTCAGGCATGACCGCGTGACCGTACGTCCACAGGTCGAACAGGACCAGATCGGGATCAACGCCGCGCGCCTCGAGCGCCACCCGCACCGCGGGATTGGCGCGAAGGGCGGCGTCGCAGTCGTGATACTCGTCCACCGTGAAATTCGGGGTGACACCCGGCCTATGCACCCACGTCTCGAGCTCGCCACCGGCCGCCGACAGGTTCACGACGGCCTCGAACACCTCGTTCCTCGACTTGTTCCACAGCACCGAAAGGGAGCGCCGGACAATCGGATCGCCCTCGCTCCAGGCGAGCACCTCCTCTTTCGGGGGCTCCCGCAGGATCATAGATGCGTAACGCCAGCCGCCGTCAACGCCCCGCTCGCGCGCCAGCACCGCAGCGGTCGCGGAAATCTCCTCACCCGAAAGCGAATCGAGAGGATGGGATGACATAGTCGGCCTCCAATCGAAGCGGCCCGCGTCGCTGCGGACCGTTCGCTTTTCACCCTGCCACTTCTCACCCCATCCGAAAAGGGGGAGATCGGAATCCACATCCGCTGAATTCCGCCGCAACCAGGTGCGACACGCCAGGGATACCGGCTCGCGGGGCCCCGATTTGCGCGGTGCGGGAGATTCATCGTAAGCTTTCATCTCGGTAGCAAGCGAGAAATCGCTTCGGCCCCATCGTTTAGCGGCCTAGGACACCGCCCTTTCACGGCGGCAGCACGGGTTCGAATCCCGTTGGGGTCACTAACACCGAAACACAATTGAATACACACTGTGTGCATCAACACACTATGGCCCTGTGGCGCAGTTGGTTAGCGCGCCGCCCTGTCACGGCGGAGGTCGCGGGTTCAAGTCCCGTCAGGGTCGCCAGATGAAGAGCCCTTCCTCGGAAGGGTTTCTTCGTCTCCGGCGGTCGCCATTAGGTTGATCCCAGGCTCTGTAGCTCAGTTGGTAGAGCGTTCGACTGAAAATCGAAAGGTCACCGGATCGATGCCGGTCGGAGCCACGTAGCGGAGTATTACACCGCTGCTGAACCCTCAAGAGGCTTCTACTCTTGGGGGTTCTTTTATTTTTCCTGGTCAGGCGGTGGTTCTGCTTGGCTTTGTCATCACCCCGCGCCGTTCCCAGCGTCGTCCTGCGCGCAGTCGCAGGATCCATTTTCAGGGCTAGAGACCGAGCCCTCGGTGACCTTGGGCCAAATTTGGGCCATTGCGGCGGCCGGAGTTGCTGCCGAACGGATCGGCGAACGAGTCGTAGGGATTCGGGGTCGCTCGATTGCGGCGCGGTTTCTTCATCTCGTGAATCTTGCCTTTCTTCTTCCGGTTCGGCTCGTCCGGCTCGAAGAGCCCATCGAGTACCGACCCCGCTCGCCGCGCGACGCCCTCGCGTGCTCGTGAGTAGCGTTCGGTGACTTGCAGGCTGGAGTGTCCGAGCACCGCCTGAACGTCGGGTGCGGATGCTCCGGCGTCGAAGAGGATCGTGGCGAAGGTGTGCCGGAGGTCGTGCACGCGCAGGTCGGGGCGGCGCAGTGCGGTCTTGATCTTCTCCCACTCGACCGCGCGACGGAAGTTCCGCGCGGTGAGCCTGCTACCGTTCGGCCCGGCCCACAGCAGGTCGTCGGGCTCTTTGCCCTTGGCCGCTTCGAGAACGTGCGGGAGGAGCTGCTTCGTGATCGGCACCTCTCGTTCCTTGTGGCTCTTCGGGCTCTGCTCGATCAGCTCACCGTTCTTGCCGGGTGAGAAGCTTCGGCTGACGCGGAGGATTCCCTGCCGCAAGTCGGCATCGCGCACCCGCATCGCGGTCGCCTCGCCTGCCCGCATCCCCGTGAATACGAGCGCCGCCGCGTAGCGACGGTACACACCCGGCTCGATGAGTTCGAGTATCTTCGTGATCTGTCGCACGGTGAGTGCCCGCGAAGTCGGCGATACGGAGGTGTCCTGGCTCGGGCGCTTCACCTCGCGTGCCGGGTTGTAATCGATGATCCTCGCCCGCCTCGCTCCGTCGAGCAGGCGGCTGAGCACCGCGAGCGAATCGACCTTGATCGACGGCGAACCCGCCCACGACACCATTGCCGATTCGATGAGCGGCGAGGTGATGTCTTCGAGCTTCTTATCGCCGAGGGTCGGCTGCACCCGCTTGCGCCACGACACGTCATACCCGCGCGCTGTTCCGACGCGTACCGACGCGGCGACGGCAGGCCAGTAGCGCTCGTGCCACTGGGTGAGCGTCATTCCCGCGTTTGGGTTACAGCCAGCAATCTCTTTCGCCAGTTCCCGTTTCGCCTCGGTGAGCGTGAGGAACATGCGTGAGAGATGCTGCTTGGTCCCCGCCAGATCGGTGACCGTCACCCGAATCTGATACCGGTTGCGATCCGCGCGCCACCGTATCCCCTCAGGCAGCGGTCGACCTGTCTTCGGGTCGATACGCCACGGGGAAGAGTTCGACGGTCGACCAGCCATCAGCGTCTCGTTCCGCCGACTTCAAGAAACTCGTCGATCGTGTCCGCGCGCCAGAGCTTGTGCTTGCCCACCTCGGCATCCGGCGCAGGTATCAACCCCTCGCGGCGCAGCTTGTCGAAAGTCGGCAGCGGAACCCGGCATCGGGCGGCGGCCTCAGCGCGCGTGAGGTAGTCCATCTTGGTCGTCGCCTCGGTCATGCCCTTTCCTCTCATTGGGTGTGGGTGAACACTGGCATATCTAGCGTTTTTGCGAGTACCTGATATTAGAACACAAACAACGTGTAACCGCAACTACATGAGATAACGCGTGTTTCCGATAGAATCGTGCGCATGGCACTACCCACGTCCCGGCCGGGGGATCAGAGCGCAGACGGGCTGCTCACGCAGGCTGACCTGCCTGCGGGCTGGCATCTCGCTTCTCGCTTTCCGGGCGAGCGCCCTGACGATGCGAGCGACGAGATAGACCGTGTGCTCGGCTACGACGACCAGGGCGTGGGCGACAACGAGTCTGAGCAGAACGAAACCGCCGACGGTCGCTGGCGGTACATCGAGCACGAGGGTACGGCGACACGGGTGATGATCCGGTTGCAGCGGCAGCTCTACGCTACTCCCGAGGAAGTGCGCATCACGGGCGTGATCTACCTACCATGGCGGCCGGGCGACCCCATCACCAGCCACCTCCTGCGCGAGCTGCCCACTGCGAAGATCGAGGCCGCGATCAACAAACGCCTCTTCGCGATGAAGCGCGTCGCTACCGTCACCGGCAACAAGATCGTGCTCCCAAGCGGCCGCAAGGTCAGCGACCGCGACCTCTTGAAGCCGCTCGGCAACCCGAAGCAGGTGCCCGACTTCTATGAACTCGTCGCGTTGCAGCACGGCAAGCTCTCGGGGCAGGGCGACGAGAACCCGTCAGCGACAATGGCCGACATCAGCGGTGTCGCACTCAGCACCGCGCAGGGATGGGTAGCCAAGGCCCGCAGCCGCGGCCTTCTCCCACCCGGTCGCCGCGGGCGTGCAGGGTAGGCAATGCCTGGCTGTGATCCGCAAGAGAAATCTGCGCTGTCGTAGGGTCACGGTAGTTTTGAGTGGAGCCATTGTCGCTGTGATGGCGCAATATGAGGAGGACAGATGCGGCTTACGCTCAAGGAGATCGAAGCGCGGGTGCAGGTTGTTGCCGACCGCTCGACGTTTGATCGTGACTTCATCTTCGAGCTGCTGTTCGCGTATGGCCGAAGCAAAGGCAACCTCACCCGGCTGCGCTCCACTACAGCGAGCTCACTCAATGTTGCGGTCGATCCCTCAACTGAAGTGGCTCAGAAGGGAGTCCTCTACTTTAAAGAGGTTCCCGAGGGTTCCGAAGAAGCTCATCTCGAAGTCATCGAAGAACTCAGTGTTTCACCTGCGGTCGTTCGCTACAACACGCGCTTTGTGATTGTCACCGACTACGAAACGCTTCTTGCCAAGGACACCAAGACCGGGGACACGCTCACAACTCCGATCAGTGAGATCGCCGAGCACTTTACGTTCTTCTTGCCCTGGGCTGGGATGGAGAAAGCTCAGTACACCGCCGAGGCACATGCGGATGTGAAAGCCGCCGAACGTATGGCGAAGCTCTTCGACGAGCTAATCAAGCTCAACCCAGAAGCCAACCAAACGCTGCTCAGCAGGCGCTCACTCAACATCTTCTTCACCCGGCTACTGTTCTGCTTCTTCGCTGAAGACACTGGCATCTTTAGCGAAGGACAGTTCACTCAGGCCATTGAAAGCCTTACACAGACCGACGGATCTGACCTCGACGATTTCCTCACCGACTTGTTCGTTGCTCTCGATACCGAGCGCTCAGGCGATAAGAAGAGTTACGTCTCTGCGTTCCCTTACGTCAACGGGCACCTTTTTACGGTGAAGTCCGATCAAGCGGTGCCGGTCTTTAATAAGAAGGCTCGTGATTACCTGATTGAGAGCGGCAAGCTCAACTGGAGCGAAATCAACCCTGATATTTTCGGGTCGATGTTCCAAGCTATTGTCACGCCTGGTCAGCGGTCGAACCTCGGGCAGCACTATACGTCGGTACCGAACATCTTGAAAACGATCGAGCCCCTGTTCCTAGAAGAACTCCGAGATGAGTTTGACGCCAACGTTTATAACGAGAAAAAGCTCGTCGTGCTTCTGAACCGGATTGCGCAGATTAGGGTTTTCGACCCTGCTTGTGGCTCCGGCAATTTCCTCATTATTGCGTACAAGGAGCTCCGTAAGCTTGAGCATGCGATCCTCGAGCAGATGCAGGAGCTTCTAGGCGAGAAATATACGTTGGGTTTGCTTGGCTCTCAGGTCAACATCGAGAACTTCTACGGCATCGAGATCGATGATTTCGCCGTCGAAGTAGCTATCCTTTCGCTGTGGATCGCAAAGCATCAGATGAACGTCGAGTTCCGTCAGAAGTTCGGTACCGATATCCCCCTGATTCCGCTACGTGAAATGGGTCAAGTTAAGCAGGGAAACGCAATACGCCTGGACTGGAACAGCGTCTGTGAGAACGACGGTAAAACCGAAATCTATCTCATCGGGAATCCCCCTTATTTGGGTAGCCGAAACCAGAAGCCAGAACACAAAGAAGACCTGAAATCGGTTACCCCAAATTTCAAGAGCCTGGACTATGTCAGCGCATGGTTCATTAAGGGAGCCGAATACATCCGAAACTCTCGCGCCGAGCTTGCTTTCGTTTCAACCAATTCAGTGGTTCAAGGTGAGCAAGTCAGTCTGCTCTGGCCGAGTGTACTTGGTAGTGACCTGGAAATTGGATACGCCTACACCTCCTTCAAATGGTCAAACTCAGCAAAGGGCGCCGCAGGGGTTACTTGTGTTGTTATCAACCTTCGGGGATCACAAACCGGCCCCAAGTTTCTTTTTGCCGAAGATTTAAGCCACAGTGTTTCACGGATTAACCCATATCTTGCAGAGGGCCCCAACGCTTGGATCGGCCGACGGAGCTCACCAATCTCAGTCGTTCTCCCGAAACTTGGGTTTGGATCAATGCCAAACGACAAAGGGAACCTGATCCTCTCTGAAACCGAACGGGCAACATTACTCGCGGAGTATCCGGAGGCGCAAAAGTACATCCGTTACTTCAGCGGTTCAGAAGAGTTCATCAAGGGGAAGACCCGCTATTGCCTTGTGATTCCTGATGATGAGGTGCGGAATGCACGAGTGATAGAGCCGCTGCGCAGACGCCTAGAAGGAGTCACTGCACATCGCGCAAAGAGCTCCGAGAAGTCTACCCGAGCGCTGGCAGCCACGCCGCACAGATTCTATTTCTTTGCTCACCAGGACTCGAACTCGATTATCGTTCCGGCGACCTCATCCGAACGGCGCGAGTATATTCCGATCGGGTACCTCGACCCGCAGACCGTGATCTCAAACTCGGCGAATGCCGCTTACGACGCGGAACCATGGGTGTTCGCGTTGTTGACATCGCGGATGCACATGGTCTGGACCCGTGCCGTCGGTGGGAAGCTGAAGACCGACTACCGCTACTCAAACACGATCGTCTACAACAACTTCCCAGTGCCACCGCTCTCAGACACGGCGAAAGAGCAGCTGACTGAGCGTGCACTACGGGTGCTTGACGTTCGTGAGTATCATTCCGAGCTCACTCTCGCCGATCTTTACGATCCCGACAAAATGCCAGAGAACCTGCGGCGTGCTCATCAAGAGCTCGATGAGCTTGTTGATTCGATCTACCGCAAACGTGAGTTCTCGAGCGATGAGGAACGGCTGTCGTTGCTGTTTGAGATGTACGCCAAGATGACAGAAGCCGAGGGCAAGAAATGAACCAGCGACGCTCCCCGAAACATGCGGCGAACCCACTCGGTAACCTGATCGACGTGCACTACGCGCAGACTGGCGCAAGCGTGAATACCGATGAGCTCGGGATGCGTGAGATGCAGCAACGCGTGTTTGCGCAGCGCGGCGCGAAGTACCTGCTCGTGAAAGCGCCACCTGCTTCAGGCAAGTCACGTGCGCTCATGTTCGTGGGGCTCGACAAACTCTATGAGCAGGGCCTCAAGAAAGTGATCGTGGCGGTGCCGGAGCGATCCATCGGGCAGTCGTTCGCGACGACGAAGCTCACTGAGCATGGGTTCTGGGCTGACTGGGAAGTGAAGCCAGAGAACAATCTCTGCACTCCGGGTGGTACTTCGGCTAGCAAGGTAGAGCAGTTTATCCGGTTCATACACAGCAACGATGCTGTGCTCGTCTGTACGCACGCGACGCTCCGCTTCGCCTTTGAGAAGCTGTCTCCTGCTGACTTCAACGACACGGTGCTCGCCATTGACGAGTTCCACCATGTCTCCGCAGATACCGAATCGAGCAGACTGGGTGCGCTGCTTGCCGATGTGATGGCTGAGTCTGACGTGCATATCGTCGCGATGACCGGTTCGTACTTCCGCGGTGACAGCGTGCCGGTGCTGCGGCCCGAAGTTGAGAGCATGTTCACTCCGGTCACGTTCAACTACTACGACCAGTTGAACGGCTACCGTCACCTGAAGTCGCTCGGCATCGGGCATCACTTCTACCAGGGGCGCTGGTACGACGTGCTTGATGAGGTGCTGGATCTCAATAAGAAGACGATCCTGCACATCCCGAACGTGAACAGCGGCGAGTCCACGAAAGACAAGATCGAGGAAGTCGGGCGGGTCATCGAAGCGATCGGCGATTGGGAATATACAGATCCCGAAACTGGCGTCATGACCATTCGCAGGCGCGACACCGGCGAGGCGCTACGGGTCGCCGACCTCGTCGATGACACCGACGCCTTCAAACGCAGCCAAACCCTTGCCTACCTCACTCAGATTGCGTCGAAAAACCGTGACGCTGTCGACATCATCATCGCGCTCGGGATGGCCAAGGAAGGGTTTGACTGGCCGTTCGCAGAACATGCCCTCACTGTCGGATACCGAGCGTCCTTGACCGAGGTGATTCAGATCATTGGGCGTGTGACGCGGGATAGCGAGGGGAAGCCTCACGCCCAGTTCACGAACCTCATCGCTCAGCCGGATGCGACCACTGATGATGTGACGCTTGCGGTGAACAACATGCTGAAGGCGATCACTGCGTCGCTGCTGATGGAGCAGGTGCTGGCCGAGAATTTCACGTTTAGAGCGAAGAAAGGCAACGACGACGCGCCAAAGCCCGGCGAGCTGCGGATTGAGGGATTCAAGGAGCCGTCATCGCCGCGCGTGAAACAGATCATCGACACCGACCTGAACGATCTGAAGGCGACGATTCTGCAGGATGACTCCTTCGCGAAAGCCGCAAGCGGCGGGCTTGATCCTGAGGTCTCGAACAAGGTGCTGATCCCGAAGATCATTCGTGAGCGCTACCCTGATCTGAATGAGACGCAGGTCGAGGAGCTCCGCCAGCAGGTCATTGTTGACTCGGTGATCAAGAACGGTGAGGTGAAGACCGTTGGTGATGACCGCTTCGTGAAGATGCAGCACCGTTGGGTGAAAGTCACCGATCTGAACATCAACCTAATTGACAAGGTAAACCCGTTCCAACGCGCGTTCGAGGTGCTGTCGAAGTCCGTAACCGCGTCGGTGTTGCGTGTGGTGCAGGACGCGATTGCGGCGACGAAAGTCGAGATCACGGAGCAGGAAGCGCTTGCGACGTGGCCGAAGATTCAGCAGTTCAACAAGGTTGAGGGTCGTGCGCCCAATATTCGGAGCGAAGATCCGATCGAGAAGCGATATGCCGAGGTGCTGGTGTGGTTGCAGCGCAAGAAGGCTGAAGCTGCAGCCCAGAAGGCTGCGCGTGAGGCGGAAGGGCAACTGCTATGAACGACAAACCGTTGAACGTAGACATCGTCTCGTTCGATAATCTCCAGGCCATCTTCGACACCGAGGATGCGCTACTGAACGCGCCCGAGAAGCCTAAGAAGATCACCTCTACCGACAGGCTCGAGCGATCTTTCGTGGAGATCCTCGAGTTCGTGCGTGAACATGGGCGGGAGCCCAGCGCAACCACGCGCGAAATCGCAGAACGCAAGCTTGGGGCCAGGCTCGAGGGTATCCGGGGCAACCCGGAGAAGGTCGAGCTGCTGCGGGACCTAGACGAGCTCGGACTGCTTGATGAACCTGAGGCGCCGGCATCGCTTGAAGATCTGCTGAGCTTGGACAGCATTGGTGACGGGCTCGGGTTGCTCGATGATCCGAGCGGTCTTCACGATGTTGCTGCGCTGCCCGTTGACCGCCGAACGCACTCCGAGACTGGGCAGGGCGCTCAGCGCGAGAAATGCGAAGACTTTGACCAGTTCGAGCCACTATTCAAGCAGAAGCACGCCGAGCTCGCCGAGGGCGCTGCGAGGCTGATTCCGTTCCGTGGAGGACAGACGATCCGCGAAGGTGCTTTCTTCGTTCTGAACGGCATGATGATGTTCGTCGCTGAAGTTCGCGAACCGGAGTACAAGAAGACAACCGTTCGAGAGAACAGGCGTGAGCGGCTACGACTGATCTTCGAGAATGGCACCGAATCAGCTATGTATCGACAATCACTGAACATTCGCTTCGGTGAAGGTGACGGTGGTTATGAAGTTGTGCCAGTCTCGTATGAAGAGTTGCTGGCAGATGATGTTGCAACGGGTTGGGTTTACGTTCTGCGCTCTCTGAGTGATGACCCCCAGATTTCCATGCGAAAGAACCTCTACAAAATCGGATTCTCTACAACCCCGGTGGAGAAGCGCATCGCGAACGCGAAGAACGAGCCAACCTATCTTATGGCTCCAGTCGAGATCGTTGAAACCTACCGAACCTACAACATGAAGACCTCAGCGCTTGAACACCTGCTGCATCGAGTGTTTGCTGGGGCGCGTCTGAGAATCAACCAGACTGGTACGGATGGGCGCTCCTACAACGTTACTGAGTGGTTTGAGGTTCCGCTGCATGTGATCCGGCAGGCTATCGAGCTCATTACTAACGGGGAAATAGTGGACTATTCCTATGCCACGGATTTACGGTCCCTCGTGCCGACGATGAGCTAGGGCCTTGAGAATGCCCGATGCCTCCTGCCCATTCTGCGGGTCACGACAGAAGAAGACCAAGGAGCACAGGATTCCAAAGTCTTGGAAACCATATCTCCACCTTGTACCGGAAGTGGTCTCGACAACCGCAGTAAAAGGCATCGTTGGTGAACCATCTGGCAGCAGTAGATGTCAACTCGACGTTCAGTACGGAGGCATATGTGCTGAATGCAATAACGGCTGGTTGAGGGAAATTGACGAAGCTGCAATGGCGCGGATGCTGAATCTCGCTCGCTTCAATACCCAGGAGATTCCGGCGGGCGAGGTTCTATCAGTTATGCGTTCAGTAACTCGGGCGGCATTGATGACCACATGGGGAAAGCGAGATATCGGAGCGTATCCTGCTGCATCTTTCATTGAGTTTTTCGAGACTCGACTTCCGCCTACAGGAGTCTATATATTCATGGGATTTACTGATTGGTTCTCTATTCATGCCGCTGGTCATCATGCTCTATGGCCTGTAGAAGAATCTGGCGGGGCCCACCTTGTTTCATGGGGCCTTGACCGCCTGTTCATCGTTGCTGTCCTCCCGAAGGATGGTGACTTTGTGTCGGCGACGACCGTGGCGTCCTCACTGCGAAAGAAGTCGAAAGGGTTCCTGAAGCAAGTGTGGCCGAACCGGGTCGGACATGGTTTGAAGATTCCGTCTCAGAACGCACATCGTCTTGATCGCGAGGTCGTCGGCGGTCTCACTCAAATTAAGCCACTGCTCTTTGATGAAGAGCCGTTGATCTTTGACGTCGACCCGGAACGTAGTATTGCGCGCTATAGCGGGATGAGTGAACGAGAGCTTCTTGAAGCCTACGTCACTCGACCGAGCAAACAACCCCCAAATCTCTAGGTCTTCCCTCTCTGGCAGCGTAAAGCCGACTTTGCCGATTGAATCCCCTGCATCCCAAAAAGACCTGTTGATTTGAATGTACGTATGTTACCGTATGTAGTTGCAAGAACATGATTGCATGGAGGTGGTCACGGTGCAGGGCGGTGTGATCTTGTTCCGGGGCACCGGAGCGGATGTGCTGCGCTATGTCGAGGCCGACCGCTCGCGTGCTGACGACTACTACCTGTCCGACAGCACCGGGGTTCAGTACACGGTGCTCGACGCCACGGGCGAAGCTGTGAGCGCGCGCGCTGACAGCCGATGAATACGCGGGCTGGGTGGATTGGATTAATCCTGATACCGGCGAGCAGATGGGAAAGCCCCGTCTGGCGGGGTCGGATCGGCAGGGGTCGCCCCGGTTCGCGGAAATGGTCATCAACACGCCCAAGTCGCTGTCGATCGCTGCCGCCCTGCATCCCGAGGTCTCCAACGCTTTGGACGCGGCGCAGCAAGACGCACTGGCGGAGATTCAGCGGTGGCTCGCGCAGCACTCCGTGACTCGTGTCGGCCCACGAGGTAAGCAAGAGGTCGTGCCGGTCGAGCACATGCAGCTCGTCGGCATTACCCACCGCACGAGCCGGGCCGGTGACCCGCACCGGCATATCCACATGCAGATCGGCACCCGCGTCTTCGCGGCCGGGAAGTGGCGCGGGCTGGACACCGCTGCCCTGTTCCGTCAGCAAGGCGCGATCCGTGCCCTCGGTACCGCCGTGATCGCCGCCAGCCCCGCGCTCGCCTCGGTGCTCGACCGGCACGGCCTCACCCTTGACCCTGTGAGTGGCGAAGTTGCCGAGCTTGAATCGTTCAATGCGCTCATGTCGAAGCGGGGCGAGCAGGTGCGGAAGAACCTGGCCCGGCTCGAAGCCGAATGGGAGACGGCGCACCCCGGCGAGACGATGGGGCGGGTCGTCTCATCTCGGCTCACGGCGCAGGCGTGGGCGTATGAGCGGCCCGCGAAGAAGCCCACGACCTTGCGGGAGGAAGAAGCCTGGCTGACCGAGCTCCGCGAAGCCGGCTACGAGCCCAAGCACCTGACGCGCAGGCCTGCGCGTGCGCCGGTATCGACGGATGGACTCTCGGTGCAGCGGATCGCGTCGCGCGCGTTGGATCGGTGCGCCGCCGCAGAGTCAGCGTGGACTCGCCACACCGTGCAAGAGCACGCGACCCGGATCATTACCGAAGCAGGCGTGCGCGCAACCCCCGGTGAACTCCGCGAGTTGATTGCGGTTGCTACGGCGCTCGCGCTCGAGGATTGCTTCTCGATCCTGCCACCCGACGCCGCTACCCCGGAGCAGGTCGCGCACCTGACGAGTTTGCGGGTGGTGCAGGTCGAGACGGAGCTGCGCGACCTCATCACCGCACGCACACCCGAGCAGGAGCCGGAGCACGCTGATGTGCGTGAGCACGCGCCCGCGCTCGGGCAGCGCCTCGACATAGGCCAGCTCGTCGCGGCCGCAGCGGTCGCCTCGCCTGATCCGCTGGTGATCGTGGAGGGTGCCGCAGGTGCGGGCAAGACCATCATGCTCGCCACCGCGATCCGCGCCACCGAACAGCGAGGCGGCGCGGTGCGGGTGGTTGCGCCGACGAAGCGCGCTGCTGAGGTCGCGCACCAGGAACTCGGCGTGCCCGCCGAATCGGTCGCCGCCCTCGTTCACGCGCACGGCTGGCGGTGGAACGCTGACGGCGTATGGACGCGCCTCGCCGTAGGCGACACCGACCCGGAGACTGGCGCGACCTACACAGGCCCGCCACGAGCAGCACGGTTGCGTCGTGGTGAGCGGATCGTGGTGGACGAGGCGGGGATGCTCGACCAAGACACCGCACTCGCCCTGTTCACCGTCGCCGCAGAGACGGGCGCAACGCTCGCGCTCGTCGGTGACCGGGCGCAACTGCCCGCAGTCGGCAGAGGCGGCGTACTCGACCCGGCCGCGCAACTCCGAGGGCGCACCTTCGACATGGCCGAGATACACCGCTTCACCAACCCCGAATACGCCAAAGTCACCGTGCAGATGCGCGACCGCCGCAACCCCGCTCAAGTGTTCGACCGTCTGCGCGAACTCGGGCTGATCCGTCTGCACGCCGATGCCGACGAGCTGCGCGAACGCCTCGCCACCAGCAGACGAGACGGCGAAGCCCTCACCGTGGCATCCAACGACGAAGCCGCACGGCTGAATGACCGCATCCGTGACGAACGCACCCGCCTGAGTCTCGTCGACGACACCACCACAGCGAGCGGCAGCGACGGTCTGAGTATCGGGCGGGGTGACCTGATCCAAACGCGACGAAACAGTGCCGACTTGGGGGTGGCGAATCGGCAACAGTGGATCGTGCAACACGTCGAGCAGGACGGCTCGCTGTGGGTGCGTGACGCACATAGCGACCGCAAGCGCGAGCACTCGATCCATCTGCCTACCGAGTATGTGCGCGAGCACGCCCATCTGTCCTATGCCGCGACCGCATATGGAGCGCAAGGGGTGACCGTGCCTGCCTCGCACACCGTTCTCGGCGAGCAGATGGGCGGCGCGGCGGTCTATGTCGGCATGACCCGAGGCCGCGAGACAATCACCCTGCACGTCGTCGCTGACGATATGGCCGACGCACGAGCACAGTTCATCGAGGCGATTGAACGCGATCGTGCAGACCGTGGCCTTGCCGACGCGACCGAGCGCGCAGCCGAGGTGGTGCGCGGCCTTGTCGCGGACGGCCCCGTGAAGCTCGTGAGCGATGAGGTTGTCCGTCTCTTGCGCGAGGCCGAGCGTGCCGAAGCAAGAGCGCAGAAGTGGGAGCGGATTGCGGAACGTATCGACCGGCAGCGCGCCGCGCACAAGGCGGAGAACGAGCAGAGCGCCGAGGCGATCCGCGCCGCCGAGACTCGCGCAGCCCAGGCCCGCGCCGAGGTCGTCGCGGAGTTGGTGCCGCAGGCGGTCGAGGACGGCGAAAATATACCTCGCCGCCGTCGCCAACGAGAACACCGCATCGGATCGCCTGGCGACAGTGGGCAGGTTCGCACGACGCAGAGCACGGCAGGAGCACCAGGCCGCAACCGAGCACACCCACGCGGCGCGCAAGCGGGCGCGTGACGCCTGGGGCAGCCTGCCGCGCCAGGCCGACGCGCTCAGCGAGTGGGCGGTGACAGCCGCCGAGCGCCGCGCTGAGGACGACCCGCGCGTGCTCGATACCGCCCGCACTCTCACCGCTGCGCTGACGGAGCACGCGGCGCTCAAAGACCGTCGCGACCGCGAACGCCTCACGTTACTCGCGCAGGAGTTGGGTGCCGAACGGGTGCGCCGCGAACCGATACGAGCGAGGTTTATCCGCCCCGAACGTGAAGCCCGCGACGCGCACGCACAGGCGACAGAGGCTCGCCGTGAAGCCGAGGAACTGCGCGCCCCACCGCCTGAGGAAGCCGCCCTGCTGATTGATACGAAGCGTGCAGCGGCGGAACAAGCACGGCAGCTCGCCGTCGACCGAGCACGACGGTTGCACGGCGCATCCAACCGAGAACCTTCGACCGCGCAGTCTCGACGTGATGATCCTGGTCTCGGGATGTAATCTGTGCTCAGTCGAGACTGTCGAGGATCAGAGCCTCGTAGTCGCTGCCACCGTAGTAGACGCCATGAATCTCAACCTCATTGTCGGTGACTAGGAACGCGATCATCGCTCGCCGACGGAACCCGATCACTCGCATCCCGGGCGTCAGGTCATCCCGAGCACGACCCCGGAGAGGGAAGTCGGCCAGATCGTCGCAGTAGTCATAGATCGAGAGCACGAATCGCTGTGCGATTTCCGGACCAGCTTCGCCCGCGATCCGGTCATAAATCGCGCGCAAATGTTGATGGGCGCGCGGTGAGTAGACGATCCGATGCGTCACGACGAGCTGTCTGCAAGGCGCTCGGCATGCCAACGGGAGAGCTCGGCGCGCATCTCTTCTGAGCTAATGGCCCGCGAGGGATCGGCGCGCAACTCTTCGACAGAGGCGATGACCTCGGTGCGCAGCCAGTTCTCGACTGCTTCGTCGCGCGCGAACAGTGCGCGCAAGCCATCACGCACGACCTCGCTCTCGCTGGCGTATGCGCCGGAGGCGACGCGCTCTTTGAGGGCGTCCGCCATGCTGTTGGGGAGAGTGATGCTGAGTTGCTTCGTGGTGCGCATGATCGAGCCTCGCTTTCGAGTATGACTCAATCCTACTTGAATCTTGCCATCGAGGTAGCGAACAACTGATGATCCTCAGATAAGCACGCGGGCACCCCCAACAGAAGTAGGCCGTGGGGCGCGTAGGCAGGGCCCAAGAACCGAGATGACTATGCCGAGACCATGACCATTCTGATAGGGAGCCGCAGCAGTCTCGGCCCGGAGTAGAAGAAGCCTAGAGTTGCACTAAGCACCAAGCAGTGACCAGCTCGATACCGGCTCCAAGTAGGGTGAATCTCAGAGCCCACTGCGCCCAACGATGTTTTTTCCACGCGATACCAGCCATGATTACTAGCTGCCTCGACAGAACAGAAAGGATGTCGTTCTGCTTTAGAGCGACTTCAAGTTCTTCAGGAGTCCAATGCCTCAAATGGCCGAAGTAAATGAAATTGTTCTTCGACTCGTTCTTCAAAGCGGTCGAACGGCGGAGGCGTGGCACGACTACAAGAGATGCCAACAGAACGCCGCCCAGGAGGCAGGCGAGGCCGAGCCAGTATCCGATCTTCAGCCAAGTATGAGAGATGTCATGGAACACCCTCCCATTTACTGACAAAGCGACCGCCGTGGCCATGGACGCTGACGCTATTGCGAAGATGAATGATGCCTTGGCATCTACCTTGCCCGTCCAATCGGTTTGTGCTTGATGGATGCGCCAAGCTGCATCTACCCCGTCGGAGTTTGTCATGGCGTTCTCCTCCAGCCTGAACTATAGGTAGTGACTATGTGCGGGCCGACTGCGCTCTCACCGCGCTTCTTCCACATGGACTCGCCGTTCTTGGCGGTCTTGTTGTGATCAAACAGGAAATTGTAGATGCGTGAAGTAATGGTGACATTGCCGGATTCGCCGCGAATGCTGCTGAGTTTCGCGGCGATATTCGGGGCAGATCCGATCGATACGAGATCACTGTTGTCTCTCGCCCCACCTCGAACGATGAACGTACTTCCATCGTCAATGCCGCATCGTTGACTGACATGCCAAGACAAAGACTGTTTTTCGAGTCGTGCTTTGATCAAGGGATTGAGCGATTTATCGACAACCCACTGGATATTGAGTGCAGCTTCTACTGCGTCGTTGCGTCGCCTGTCGCCAATGAATATCCCCATTACCCGATCGCCGTCGAAACTCCTGATGTGGCCCCCTTTAGCACGGATACAGTCGACGGCGATACGGAGGTATGAACGAATGACACGCGCGGCGAATTCCGCCTTGAACTTCTTGGATAACAGCGTGGAGTCTGCGAGATCCGCGTAGAGGTAAGTAGCCTCGACTCGTTTGGCACCGTCTTTCTGCTTTACGTCCTGAGTCTTTGGCACTACCCGAGCATCCTGCGCATCCCAAGGGGTGTTGAGTATGTCCTGCAGCTTTGCTTCGAACTCGTCCATCCTCGCGGACATCATGCCTCCTGAGTGTTGGGATTGGATAGGAAATCGATGAGTTGCTGGCGTCCGTGAGGGAAGTGCTGGTCTGGACCTTGAAGCTTGTTATATAGCCCACTGGACCGTCGTGCCATGAACACCTTGTGATTTTCCGCCCACGCTAATGCCGTAGACCCGATCCCAGATCCGCTTATTGCCGTCGTAATAGAGAAAGTTTTCATCCAGTTCATTTTTTACACGGTCCGTGACGAAGGTGGATTGGCCGCTACGAATCTCACTGAGTTTGGCAGCAACGTTGGGTGCTTCTCCTATTGAAATGAGATCATTGTGATTTCTTACGCCACCACGAACGATCAGTGCTTCTCCGGTGTCGATGCCCACTGCATGATTGATCCTGTAGAAATTGTCCCCGTCTGACCAGGTCGACTTGATCGCGGGACGGATTACTTCGGCTACTGCCCACTCGAGTCCTAGTGCAGCCCTCACTGCATTGTGATTCTTCTTCTCGCCAACAAAAATGGCCATGACTCGATCGCCATCGTAGCTGCGAATCTCTCCGCCGCAGTGGCGAAGGATGCGGGCAGCCGTATTGACATATGATCGGATGATCTTTGCGGTGGTTTCAGGCAAGAGCGTTTGCGCGAGCTTGCTTGAGTCAGCTAGATCGGCGTAAAGATATGTGGCGGTTACCCTCTTGCCGCCGTTCTTCAAGACCACATCTTCTGAAGTTGGAACTACGCGCCCATTGGTGATGTTCCAGGGAGCGCTGAAGATCTCGCCAACGCTTGTTTCAACCGAAGGGTACATTCAACTCCTCTGATTAAAAGCTATGCCTATGTGGATTCTATCCGTGGGTTCTCACCTTGTATTAAGTGAGCGGGACAGGGAACGCTCGTAGACCTTTGGGGTAGAGAAACGTTGGGTCGGATTGATCAATGTCTGGGCCATTGTCGGGCCATTCTTTCCGTGAAAAGCAACTGAGACCAACTGACACGCACCGACTGAAACCGCGTGTTTCTGCGGATCGTGCCTATATATACAGTACGGAAAAACACCTGATCAAACTGAAAATCGAAAGGTCACCGGATCGATGCCGGTCGGAGCCACGTAGCGGAGTATTACACCGCTGCTGAACCCCCGCGTAGCTTCTACATCGCGGGGGTTCTTTTCATATCCTGATCCGGGCGTAGAAGCTGCTTAGGAGCGAGAGTTGTCACTGTATTACTCTAGGCGCGCCGCTTTGGAGCTCTTTGACGAGGCACTTCTCAATGCAGTTGCTGCTCAGCAGGAGGAGACCGAAACGGCCGGTAGCGCGTCAGTCTTTCCATTTGCAGCATCAATTAATCGCAGGCGTAAGCTCTATCGGAGTAATGCGGATGTCATTCGGAAGTGCGCAAAAGTAAAGAAGCTGCGTTGGGCCTCGCCGCCCGAGGCTGAGGCCGGGGACGTGGTGGATCTCAGGCTTGGTGAGGCAAGTCTTGGCGTGCATCGGGTGCTCGATGTGCCGGGTGGGGTCTTTCTGCTGAGTGGCGAAGTAGTTTCGGGTGAGATATCGTCGCCAGTTTCAGTCATAGCTGTGGGGTCCCCTGATAATTACTCGCGATACCACGGGCACATCGGGGTTCCGGAAAGCGGATGGTATCCCTCTTCCGCTCACGGGCGGGCGCTCCTGTACGAGAAGGTGGGTCTCCTTCCAACTGGAGGCCTGGATCCTGCTTTTGTCGAGCGGTTCGCTTCGGAGCCCGGGGCTCAGTGGAAATGCTTCAGCATGGTCCATGGCTTGCTGCTCAAAGCTCGCTACAGTGAGGAAGCCGGGTTTCCCAAAGTCGTTGAACGGGTCCGAGTTCAGGCAGTTGTGGAAGATAGGTACGACTCTCGGGACGAAGCTGGCCGTGTGGTCTTCTCAGGGCTGCTTTTGCGGTTGATTCTCGTTGACGGTTGAAACGTAGCTTATGCCTCGGCAGCACTGTCGGAGAAGTGTCCAGAATGGCTCCGTGGGGTGCGTGATTTGGTTTCGCCTTTGGCGCGAGCAAACCCTGCCGAACAAGTAATGCGCGAGGGCAAGGCAGATTTTCCCCCGGACCACCTCACTCCACCCGAATCACCGTCTTCCGTAGCTGCCGAAGGTGCAGGGCGGTGCGGCGCCCGAGCCACACCCAGCAGAGGACTGCGCCGGCCGCGATCACCGCGGAAACCGGCTGCCCGAGCAGAGTCGAGGCCGTGCACGCCGAGGTGAATGCGATCAGGTTCAGGACCACGTCGTAGATCGGCGCGATGAACTTGCGGTTGATCACGTGCAGCCCGGCGATTGCCACACCGGCCCCGAAAGTGAGGGATAGGAGCGCATCGATATGCCAGGTCATGCGATGTTCCTTCGCGCTCGAATGGAGGGGAGTGCCCGCCGGGAGTTTGAGGCCCCAGTGTATCGATAGCGTCGAAGCGGGTTCGGAGCCCGAGGCGATCCTGGGCAGCGCGTAGGGCAGGTCTCACCGTCCCGTGCCCAGCACGCGGCGGGGAGTCCCGCCCGCGCAATCTCGCCACCGTTCGCGCTTCCGCACCGAATGGCCCAGCCTAGTTACCCGGTGAGACCTGGGTTGCTCGCAACAAGCGTGTCGAGTGCAGACTGTGAGTAGTCCGATTTTCCGGTCTCGAAGATGGCAATCCACGCGTTCTCGATGAAGATGTATTGGATCTGGGTTGGGCCCGTCATTCGGTAGTTCTCCGGGTCGTCCGTCTGGTAGCTGAACACGGTGGAGGCGCCCAGCCGAGACTCGGTGTAGTCGGAATCGCGCAGGCTCCGGATCAAGGTTTCGCGAGCGGCCTCGCCGAGTTCAGCGGTGTACTGCGTCACGTTGTTTCCGTGGATGTACAGGTACCAGCGGCATCCCCTCACGGTGGCCGCCGATTCCAGTGCCGCTTGCGCGCTCGGCCCGGCAAGGTGATTGAACACGCCTCTGTCTGCCGGACCATTTGTGACGGTGAGCCCCTCGCCCCACGAGGCGTAAAACTCGGCGCTCTCCTGAATGGCGAGCGGATTTGCTGCGTCACACTCCGGGAATGTGATCGGTGAAGTTCCTGCTTGAGGCTCGGCCGTCGTCTCGCTGGCGGGCGACTCGACCGGCTCGGTCGTAGCGACTTCTGTTCCCGGGGCGTCTGTCGGCGTGCCCGTCGGCGTCGACGGTTCTGCAGCGCAGCCGGCGAGCAGCAGTCCGGCGGCCACCGCCGCGAGGGCCGGAGTCAGGACGTGAATTCGGCTGATCATGATCCAATTCTGGCGCATATTCACGTGCTGTCAGACATCCGGCTCAGGGCCTCGTGGTCCGCCCCGAAAGATCCGATCGCCCCGCGACCCGGAGCGTTGGTACTCTAACCAGCATGGCACCCGAACTGGTCCCCATTGTGCTCGCCGTGTTCGGCGTCGTGATCCTGCTTTGCGTGCTCATGATCGTCGGCGCGGTGAAGATTCGAAAGAAGCGGGCGGGGGTGGCCGCAGCGGCCCCTGGCGCTCCCACCGTGCAGATTCCGTCGGATCCGCGGCTCCGGTTCGGTCCGGCGCTCGCGGCGATGTATGCGCGCAGCGAATGGCACCGGACGCGCGGCGCGAAGCGGACGCTGACGGCAGAGCAGTGCTACTTCGGTTACGGATGCGTGCTCCCGCAGAACGATCTGCGTGCCGCGCTCGCCAGGGACTGGGGCGTGCGTGACGCCGCGTCGGCGCGGCAGCAGATCGCGGCCGGGCTGCAGGCGATCGAGGCGCAGACGGGGTCGGGCGGCGAAGGAGGCCGGGCGCTCTCCGCTGATTCTGCCGCTGAATTGGCGTTTGACCTGGGTCGCGTCGCGAACCTCGTGCGGTGGAGCGGCAGCGCCGGATACCTGCAACTGGCGGAGGCGCAAGACGCATCTGCGGACCTCGGCGCGAGGGCGGCGACCGCGTTCGGCAGCTGGGAGTCCTTCGGTGAGCAGTACGTGAACGGCCTGCGCGCCCACTCCCGAAGCGGGAACCGGACCTTCGAGCAGGCCACGGCGTGGCTCCTCAGCGACGCCGAGAGTCCCTGGCGTCAGCTGCCCTGGCCCGCGGCGGCCTGAGACGCGGGCCCGAACGCGGGCGCTCTACCGCAGAAACACCGTCTCGCCCCCGAGGACGGTGCGCGCCACGCGCAGCCGGTCGAAACTGTGCGGGCCATCGACGGGGCCGGTGAGGAACACGAGGTCGGCATACTTGCCGGGCTCGAGGCTCCCCACCGTGTCAGCCACCCGTGACGCCTCGGCCGCGCCGAGCGTGTAGGCCCGGATGGCGGTTGCGACGTCGAGGCGCTCCTCGGGCTGGGCAGGTTCCCGCGACTCGGCGTTGAGCGCGTGCACGTCGGCGGTCGGCGCGGTGCGGGTGCAGGCGGTGTGGAGACCCCACAGAGGATCGGGGCTGGTCACGGGCCAGTCGCTGCCCATCGCGAGGTGCGCGCCCGAGCGGTGCAGCGATCCGAACGGGAAATGGAATCGCGCGCGGTCCTCGCCAAGGAGCGGGAATTTCCGTTCGAGGATCTCCTGGTCGTTCCGGGCCCACAGCGCCTGCAGGTTAGCGGTGACGCCGAGTCGCGCGAAGCGCGCGAAGTCGGCGGGGTCCACGACGTCGAGGTGGGCGATCTGGTGCCGGCTTCCGGCACCGTTTCGCTCGCGCGCGTAGGCGACGGCGTCGAGGCACTCGCGCACGGCACGGTCGCCGACGCCGTGGAAGTGCACGCTGATGCCCTCGGCGTCGAGCGCGGCGGTGATCGTTTTCAGGTCCTCGGGGGAGATGACGGAGTCGCCGCGAGACTCAGGATGCACCCCGCGATACGGCTCGAGGAGCGCTGCGGTGCAGTTCTCGCAGATCCCGTCCTGCATGATCTTGACGCTGCGCACCGGGAAACCGGCGTCGCTCGCTGCGCGGAGCCGATCCCTCATCTCGGGGAGGTATTCGGGGCCAGCCGATGGCGGCCACCACATCGATCCGGTGACGCGTGCCCGGAGTGAACCGTCCGCGAGGGTGTCGAGGTAGCTGGGGAGACAGTCGGGGAGCGTGAGGTAGGCGCCGAGGATCGCGTCGTGCCAGGCCGTGATTCCGAGCGAAAACAGCCGATCCTGGGCCGCGAGCAGCGCCGCGCGCAGATCTGCCTCGCGGTGCGGGGGAATGAGGCGGGTCACGAGCTCGCCCGCGGTGTCGAACAGCATCCCGGTGGCATCGCCGTTCGCGTCGCGCACGATCCGGCCAGCCGGCGGGTCCGCGGTGTCGCGGTCGACGCCGGCGAGTTCGAGGGCCCGCGTGTTCACCCAGACGCCGTGGGCGTCGTGACTCGTGAAGACGGCCGGCCGGTCCGGGATGAGTTCGTCGAGGAGCTCCCGCGTGGGCAGCCCGCCGGGGAACGCGTCGCCGAACCAGCCCGCGCCGACGATCCATTCGGCATCGCTCGTCGCGGCGAAGTCGCTGATCAGCTCCGAGTATCCGGCGACGGAGTGCGCGGCGTCGAGATCGCAGCCGAGGAGCCCGAGCCCTCCCGCCTGCGCGTGGATGTGGGCGTCATGGAATCCGGGAAGCACCGCCGCACCGGCCGCATCGATCCGCGCGGTGTCGGGCCCGGCGAGGGCGAGGATCTCGGCGTCGCTTCCGACGGCGACGATGCGCCCGTCGCGGATCGCGAGCGCGGTGTCCTTCGACGGCTCCGGCGCCCACAGCTGTGCCCCGGTCACGATCGTGTTCGGCGCGTTCATACCAGTGCCTCCGCGTTCACCCTGCTGCGCTTCCACAGCACGTAGACGACACCGGGGACGAGGAAGCCCACGATCCAAGCGACGTCGACGAAGCCGAGCGGTCCGGCGAGCGGGCCGGTGTACATGGTCGTCACCATGAACGGGACCTGCGCGAGCAGGCCGACGAGATAGCTCGTGAGGCCGATCGCATCCCATTTTCCGTACATGCCGCCGTCGCGTTCGAACATGTCGCCGACCCGGTAGTGCCCCTTGCGGAGGATGAAGTAGTCGGCGAGGTTGATCGCGGACCAGGGGATCAGGACGTACAGCAGGATCGTGACGAAGTCGCTGAAGATCAGGAGGAAGTTGTCCTTGCCGAGCACGGCGGCGAGCAGTGCGACGAGGGCGTACGCGACGGTCATGATGACGCGCTTGCTCGTGTTGATCCTGATCCGCGCAGAGAACGATTCGAGCACGGTGAGCGAGGACATGACCCCGGAGTAGATGTTCGCCGAGTTGATGACCGCGGAGGAGGCTCCGAAGCCGATGAGCACGAGCGGGCCGAACCCGCCCAGCAGCTTCCCGAGCGCGGCCATCGCATCGCCGTCCGCAGTGGTGAGGCCCACGAGCGCCCCGAGGAGCATGACCAGGACCGTGCCAGCGACGAGGCCGAGGAAGGTGGCCCAGAACGCGGCGCGGGAGCCGCTGCCCCTGGGCATGTAGCGCGAGTAGTCGGAGACATACGGGGCGTAGGCGAGCTGCCAGGTGACCCCCACCGCGAGCATCCCGAAGAAACCGGCCGTGTTGTATCCGAGCTCGGCGTCTCCCGCCACATCGAACGTGGCCGGGTTGCTGATCAAGACAAAAATCGAGATCACCACGAGGACGCCGATGAACACCGAGAAGATCCCCATCATCTTGCGCACGAGATCGTATCCGAAGATCGCGACCACGAGGGCGACCACGGCGCACACGACGATTCCGACGTTCACCGAGAGGCCATCGAAGATGGCCGCGAAGCTCTGGGAAGCGACAACGAGGTTCGAGGCGAAGAAACCGAGGAACATGATCACTGCGACGAGCGACAGCAGACTGCCCCCGTAGAAACCGAACTGGCCCCGGGCCTGCAGCATCTGCGGGATTCCGAGCTGCGGTCCCTGAGAGGCATGGAGGGCGGTGGCGATGCCGCCGACGACGTTGCCGATGATCACCGCGACCATGGTCCACCCGAGGGAGAGGCCGAACAGCGTTGGGCCGAGCGCGCCCGTCACCACGGTCAGCGGCAGCATGTTGATGCCAAGCCAGACGAAGAAGAGCCCGCGGGTGGTCCCGTGGCGTTCATTCTCGGGGATCGGATGAATGTGGCGACGCTCGAAGGTGATGATCTTCGTCGTGGTCGCCGAGAGACTCGGGTACTCGCTCATGGGGTTCCTATCGCCATCGATATGGAGTGCTGCGGGGGCGCTCCCGCAGTCGGCCGCGCCGCGGCACCTTCCTCATGCTGGCAGCCACGACGGGGGAGGGAAAATAGCGTTTCCCGGTGGCCTGGAACTGTTTTTTCGATGGGCGGCGGGGCTCTAGCCCTCGGGGCGTTCCCCGCGGCTGGGCGTTGCGCAGGGGCGCCCGAGCGAGCGAGTTCGGGTGCTTGATTCGCCCGTCTGGATCATCCCAGACCGAAGAACCACCCGATCAGGAGGCCGAGAGCGCCCATGAAACAGAGCACGTTGAACGCGAACCGGAAGGTGAAGATTCGGGTGCCGTCGTGCTCGTAGGACTTTCGCGTGCGTCCACCGCGGTACACGATCATCGACAGAATCGCGATCGCGACGACGAAGACCTGGAGCCAGAAGCTCTTGATGGCGACGAAGTTGAGGACCGTTCCCGCGGCGGAGAGCAGGGCCAGGAGGAAGCTCAGCACGATGCCGTCCGTGTCTCAGATGAATGCGGGGAGGGGGCCGTGGCGTCGCTCACGAGCCCGGTCGTGTGCAGGCGGCGACCCATTGCATCAGACTAGCGATCTCTCGCTGGGGCGCGGGTGTGCTCGGCATCGTCGAGCAGCGCCGCCCGCAGCGCGTTCGCCTGCGCGTCCCAGAACTGCCGGGCCGCGCGGCTGTCGGGCGCGAGCGCCTCGAAGCCGTGGTAGCCGCACTCGACCAGCACGTACTCGGTCTCGACCCCGGCCTCCTTGAGCTGTCGCGCAAACAGGGTGTCCTCGTCGAAGAAGAGATCCTCGGTGCCCACGCCGATCCACGTCGAGGGGAGCTCCGCGAGCGCGGTCGCTCGGGCGGGGGCCTCGTAGGGGGTGACGTCCTCGCTGCCAGGCTCGCGGCGCAGATATGTTTCCCAGCCGAAGCGGTTGTGCTTCGGCGTCCAGAGCCGGGCGTGATCGAGGTCCTCGCGGAGCGCGGTCCGGTCGTCGAGCATGGGGGCGATGAGCAGTTGCAGCCGCAGGACCGGCCCGCCGTGATCGCGGGCGTACAGCGCGAGTGCGGCGGCGACACCGCCACCGGCGCTGGCCCCGCCGATCGCCACTCGATCCGGATCGAGACCGAGCTCCTCTGCCCGGTTCACGATCGCGGTGAGGGCGTCGTAGCAGTCGGTCACCGAGGTGGGGGACGGGGCCTCGATCCCGATCCGGTATCGCACCGCTGCGACGGCGATCCCGAGCTCCTGCGCGAAGGCCATGAGGGCGCGATCGTCCTGTTCCGGCGCCCCGCCGACGTGTCCGCCGCCGTGCATCCACAGCAGCAGCGGGAGGGGCCCCGTGCGGTTTCGCGGGCGGATGAACCGAACGTGAACGTGGGAGTTGACCTCCTCCTTCGTGACGACGAGGTCTGCTGGCGGGGTCCGCCTCGGGACCGGGAGGAGGCGCCCGGCCCGGCTCAGGATCGGGCCGACGGGAAGGTGATGAAACCATCGAAGCGGGGTGACACCGGTGATGCGGTGGTTCATAGTTCTCCTCGGGTGAGGTCGGTCGGAGGCGGGAACGACGGTGGTGCGGCCCCGGGAAAGGCCGGTGGAGCTGCGCGCTCGGGCGGGGATCCCGGGCGGTCGTCGGGAAGTAATTTTGCCTCGCGTTCACCCGATGGTCAACTAAGTTGACTAGTGCATACTGTGTGCCATGCGGCATTCCGAGACTGACAGTAAGGGTGAAATTTTCGCTGCCGCCTCGTACCTCTTTTCTGAACAGGGATATTCCGCGACCACCGTGCGGCAGATCGCCCACAGGGCCGGAATTGACCCGGCAATGGTGATTCGTCACTTCCATACAAAAGAGACGCTCTTTCTCGAAACGATGCGCGCGCTGGTGGATCTCGAGCTGCCGATCACCCCGCCGGTCGAGACGCTCGGGCGGCGCATCGTCGGCGCCCTCCTCGACGCGAGCCCCGGGATGCGGAAGACCTATCTCGCGCTCCTCCGGGCGAGCGAGGTCCCCTCGGTTCGGGAGGTCCTGCGCCAGGCGAACAGCCTCGGCATCGTGCGGCCTCTCGAGGAGCTCCTCGAGGGTCCCGATGCGGGCCTGCGCGCCCACGCGACCGCCGCGATGGTCGGCGGCTTCGCCTACGCGCTCTGGCTGCTCGAGGATCCGGCACTCACGGGAGCCGACCGGGAAGCGCTGCTCGAGCACTACGGGAACTCGATCCAGGCGGCGCTCACCGGCCCGTCGTCGAACCTCGCACGATGAGTTCCACGGGGAGTGTTCTGGCGGACATTTCTCCACCTGACATCCCCAGCAGCAACTGTTCCACGGCAGAAACCCCGACCTCCGCGGCGGGGGAGCGCACCGTTGTGAGTGGCACGGGAAGCTGGCCGACGAGCGGGATGTCGTTGTAGCCGACGAGCGAGAGATCGTCCGGGATTCGCAGCCCGCGGTCGCGGGCCACGCCGAGGGCGCCGACCGCTGCCGTGTCGTTGACCGCGAAGATCGCCGTCGGCGGCTCGGGGAGATCCAGCAGGAGATTCGCTCCGGCGATGCCGCCCTCGACCTCGAAATCCGTATGGACGATGAGCTGATCATCGACGGGTATTCCGGCCCGCGTGAGCGCGTCGCGATACCCGAGCGTGCGACGCCACGCGGTGCTCGCGTGGCGCGGCCCCGCGATGATGCCGATCCGCCGGTGGCCGAGCTCAAGCAGGTGTTCCGTCGCGAGCCTGCCCCCGGTGCGGTCGTCGGCGGTGACCGCGGTGATCGAGTCGTTCCCGGTCCGGTTGACCGCGAGCGTCGGTACGCCGCTCGCGCGCATGCGGGCGAGCATTTCCGGGTGTCCGAGGTGCAGGGAGGTGATGAGGAGGCCGTCCACCTGGCGGTCCTGCAGCAGGTCGATGCTGCGCAGCTGCGGCTCCACCTCGTCGGGGGGCGTCGCGATCAGGATCTGGTATCCGGCCGCGGTCGCCGTCGCCTCGATCGCCTGGCAGAGCGAAGCGATCACGCCGTCCGCGAGACGCGGGATGACGACGCCGATGGTGCGGGTGCGCTGGGTGCGTAGCCCCGCCGCGATGAAGTTGGGGCGATAGCCCATCTCGTCCGCGAGCGCCCGGATTCTCCGCACCTCAGCGCTCGGCTCCCGCCCGGGCCGAGTGGGGCGAAGCGCTCGCGACACGGTCGAGGCGTGCACCCCCGCGACGTCGGCGATTTCCTTCAGGGTCGGGACGGGGGTGCGTGCCGACTCGCCGTGCCTCGTCATCCCTGCCCCTTCCGATCGGGCAAAACGCCACTTGACGGGCTGCTCGATTGTCCATATCGTACTAGTCACCCCCACCTTGCAATCGATTGCAAGAAGTGTCAATGTGAACGCGAGGTGCGGGCAAACGGTCATCGCAGAGCGGCGATGCCGGTCGGCAGGCGCGAGGGAGCGTCGTGAACCAGAAGGACCCACATGACCCAGAACATCTCCGCCGGAGCCCGGCCCCAGGTAACTTCGCCAGCCAAAGTGGCGTTCGCGAGTTTCATCGGGACCGCCGTCGAATGGTACGACTACTTCCTGTTCGGAACCGCGGCCGTGCTGGTCTTCAACCACCAGTTCTTCCCGAACCTTGACCCGACGGCCTCGACCCTCGCGTCCCTCGCCACCTTCGCCGTCGCGTTCATCGCGCGCCCGCTCGGAGGCATCGTGTTCGGGCACTTCGGCGATCGCTTCAGCCGAAAGTCGATGCTCGTGTGGTCGCTCCTGATGATGGGCCTTTCGACGTTCCTCGTCGGCCTGCTCCCGACCTATGATCAGGTCGGGCTGCTCGCGCCCGCCCTCCTCGTCGCCGCACGGGTGATCCAGGGCGTCGCGGTCGGCGGGGAGTGGGGCGGCGCCGTGCTCATGGCGCTCGAGCACGCACCCGAATCGAAGCGGTCGTTCTACGCGAGCTGGCCGCAGGCCGGGGTCCCCGCGGGTGTCGTGCTCTCGAGCTTCGCCTTCTTCCTCGTCCAGCTGCTCCCCGAGGAGCAGCTCCAGGCGTGGGGCTGGCGGATCCCGTTCCTCTTCTCCGCGGTGCTCATCGTGATCGGCATGGCCATCCGCCTGAAGCTCACCGAGTCGCCGGAGTTCGAGGCCGCGAAGCAGCTCGAGCAGCCCGCCGCGCGCCAGAAGATCCCGTTCATCGAGATGCTGCGCAGCTCCAAGCGCGCCCTGATCGTCAGTGTGTTCTCGCTCGCTGGATCCAACACCCTGTTCTACGTTGCGACGGTCTACCTGCTCTCCTACGGCACCTCGAATCTCACGTTTGATCGGGGAATGATCCTGCTCGCGGTCGGCGCGGGCGCACTGCTCGACGTGTTCGCGATCCCGCTGGTCGCCACGTTCGCGGACCGCTTCGGCCGCCGCCGCATGATGATCGTCGGGTCGCTCGTGACCGTCGCGTGCTCCTTCCCGATCTTCTGGCTCTTCAACCTGGGCGGCTGGGGCGTCTTCGCGGCGCTCGTCATTGCGATGCCGATCGCCCACTCCTTCGTGTACGCGACGGTATCCGGTTTCATCGCGACGCTGTTCACCCCGAGCGTCCGCTTCACCGGCACCTCCGTCGCCTACCAGGTCGGTGGCATCGTGGCATCCGCTCCGGCGCCGATCCTCGCGACCATGCTCTACACGCAGTTCGGAAGCTACGTCGCGGTGGCCGCATACCTGCTGGTCACGAACCTGATCGCTCTCATTGCGGTGCTGTTCGCGCCGAAGGAGGTCCCGATCACGCGCGCGGTGCCCGTCGTCCCCGCTGCCGTCGAGGCAGAGGAGCGCCGCGGGCTGCACCGCGGCGCTGAGGCAGCGGGCGAGGACGAGCCCTCATGGGCATGAGCGGTACGGTCGAACCGAGGCGGACGAGCCCCGACCGGGCCCTGGAGGTGGGCGAGATGGAATCGGTATCTGAACAGGTCCTTGCTATGGAAGCGGGCGAGGTGAGTTCCGAGGAACTCACCCGTCGCGCGCTCGAGCGAGCCGCGGCATCCGGTAAGACGTTCATCACCGTCGACGGCTCGGCCCTGGCGGCGGCCGCCGCCTCGGATCAGCGACGCGCCGCGGGGAAGCCGCTCAGTCGGATCGACGGCGTCCCCACCGCGATCAAAGACGTCATCGACACCGCCGGACTGCGCACCACGATGGCTTCCGAGTTCTTCCGCGACAACGTCCCGGAGTCGGACGCGGAGATCGTCACCCGGCTGCGGGATGCGGGCGCGATCATCGTCGGGAAGACGAACGCTCAGGAGTTCTCGTACGGAATCCGCGGCGATTCCGGGGCCTTCGGATACGTGCCGAACCCGTACGACGAGTCGCGGGTCTCCGGCGGATCAAGCTCGGGGTCGGCCGCTGCGGTGGTGCAGGGAGTGGTGGCGTACTCGGTGGGTTCCGACACCGCCGGTTCGGTGCGGGTGCCAGCGGCGCTCTGCGGTGTCGCCGGTTTCAAGCCAACGCTCGGGCTGATCGACACGGCCGGCGCTTTCCCGCTCTCGCAGAGCTTCGACACGCTCGGGTTCCTCGCCTCCGATGCGGAGGGCATCGACCTCGTTATGCGTGAGGCCGGGTATCTCTCTGCCCCCGCCGCTGACGGGGAGGCGAGCGTTCGGCTGACCGCGTTGGATGACCTTCGCGCCCAGGTCGCCGATGCGGCTCCGGCCGAGGCCTACGATGCGGCGATCTCTCGTGTACCCGCGCAGCACGGCGCGCTCTTCCCCGAGGGGAGCGAGGTGTTCGACTTCGACGAGCTGTACCGGGTCGTGCGGTCGCGGGAGGCCTACCTGATCCACGAGGATCGGGTCGAGCGCTCGCCCGAGCGGTTCCAGCCCGAGGTGCTCGCGAACCTGCGCGCGGGTGCAGAGGTCACGGACGAGGAGGTGCGATCGGCGCGCGCTGAGATCGCCCGCGCGCGTGCAGCGATGGCCGAGCGATTCGCCGATGACGAACTCCTGATCAGCCCGACCACGCCGATCCTCGCGCCCGAGGCCGGCGCAACGGCGGCGAGTGGGCCGCTCGCCTCGCTCACGGTGATCTGGAACGTGCTCGGGTGGCCCGCGATTTCGATCCCGATCTGGGTTCCCGGTTGTGCGCTCCCGCAGTCGATCCAGATCATCGGAAAGCCCGGCCGGGATCGCTCGGTCCTGCGGGCAGCGGCAGCGTTGGAACGGGAGCTTCGGGCCTAGTTCGGCGGGAAGCTGCATTGGGTCTCGCGCTCTGACGCCTCGGCGCGCCCGTCGCGGCGCCGAGGCGTCAGCTTCGCGCGAGAAAGCGAGTACGCTGCGTGGAAGCCCAGTGGGCAGGTCAGAGTGGAGCGGGATGGAAACGACTCATGGGCCCTGGGGAAGCGGGGCGGTTCTCCCACTGGTCGAATCTCTCTCATGCGTGACAGTCCTTGCCGTGGGTGTCGTCTCGGTTCTGTGTCTTCTGCGAATCGTGTTCGAGGCGCCTCCGAGAGCCATTCGATCGGTGCTCGCCCTGGTCTATGCCGCGGCTCTGCTTTACCAGTTCATCGTTGTCTGGGACCCGGGGGAACTCTTCGGCGCATTTGCAGCGAGCATTCGTGCGCAGCTGGCTGCGGATTCGGCCACTGGGCCGGATGCCGGCTCGATGCTGTCGATGGCTTCCGAAGCGTCAGAATCAGCGATGCTGCAGGCCCAGGACTATTTCTGGGGGAGCGTGATTACGTTTACGGGGACTTTCGTCGTTGCCGTCGACCTCGTGCTGCAGGGAGCGAAAGCGTCCGTCTGGCGGACGGTGCGCCGTTTAGTGGCGCTCGCGATCCCGCCAGCCAGTCTCTTTCTCGCCGGGATGAGCGGGGAGAACCGGCTGCCATTCGCCCTCCTGCCGGAAAGCTGGCTTCCGCTCACGCTCGTGGTGGCGCTGCCTGTCGTCATTGCGTGGCTGCCGGAGCAGAGGACGAGAGTATTCCCCATTCAGCGTGCATGGTCGCCCGCGCAGTGAGCGAGGTTTCGAGTCCTCTTTTCGATCACGGGGAATGTGTCGATTCGTCGGCTTCAGCGGGTATAGGTTCCCGGCTTGATTAATCGAACGCCATTCGGTTTGATAATCGAGCGGCGTTCGATTAGCGTGAGGTCACCCGACGATTGGATTGCGATGGCGCGACCCCTCACCCCGCTGCTCAGCGAAGCACGCATCCTCGATGCCGTGCGGCGCCTGAGCGTCGACGGCGACTTCACCCTCGCACAGCTCGCCCGCGAACTCGACGTGCGGGTGTCCTCCATCTATCACCACGTTCCCTCGAAGGCCGCGATCGTCCACCTGCTCCGACGCGACTGGATCCACCGGCTCCGTGAGCAGCTGGGCGAGAGCTCGGGTCGCGAGCGTTTGTCGAGGATCGTCCGCTCCTACGCGGCCTTCGCCTCAGAGATCCCCGCGCTCGTTCCGCACCTGATCACCGAGCCACTGCACGACGACGAGCTCACCTGGCTGTACGAGGAGCTCGCGGCAACCCTCGCGGACCTCGGCGTCCCCGAAACCCGAATCGTGCCCCTGATCGGCACCATCGATGCGATCGTCATGGGCGCGGCTTTCGACCTGCTCGCCCCGCCGTTCCAGGCGAGCGAGGTGAGCGAGGACGCGCATCCGAGACTCAGCGCCGCCCTCGCGACGCTCCCCGAGGACACGGATCGGCGCGAGCACCTTGCGGGCATGATCGATCACCTCCTGGCGGGTCTCCTCGGCGAGGATCCCGAGCGATTCATCGCCGCCCGCGAGGCAGACGCTTCAACCCCCTGATCCGGCGCCGTCGCCCCGCGGGTGCGGCCGCGGCGGCCCCAAACCGAACCCTCCCAGCTCACCCCAACGAAGAGGAAAGCTCACATGACACCGCCCCGAACAAGCGGCCAACGCGCGGGAACTCCCGCAATGGGCGCGCTCATCACCACCTGGGTGTTTGCGCTTCTTCCGGCGAACCTGGTGCCATCGATCGTCGAGAAGCTCGTCTATCAGCTCGGGGTCGAAGTGACGACCGCCGGTGCGGTCGCAACGGGGATGACGCTCGCGAACGCCGTCGCGGTGCTCTCGTCGCGGCGGGCGGTGCAGCGCGGCAACCGGGTCGCGATCGCGCGGATCGGGCTCGCGGTCATGATGCTCGCGTTCGCTTCCGGCGCGATCTGGCCGACGGCGGGCGTCAGCATGATCGCCCTGATCGCCGGGGGAGTGGGTTCCGGTCTCGTGATCTCGGCGGCAACGGCCGCGGTCTCGGCGACGCCGGACCCGGATCGCGCGACCTCCGTCGTTATGATCGTCAACCGATTCGTCGTGGCGGTCGCGTTCCTCGCGATCCCGCTCGTCGGCGGCGGCGTGCGTGAACTCTTCCTGATCCTCGCGATCCCGGGCATTCTGGGGTTCGTCGGCGCGCACTGGCTTCCGCGCTTGCCCGAGGAGACCGCGATCGTCTCGGTCGTCGGGACGGCCGCCTCGGCGGCTTCTGCGGGAGACGCGGCCCCGCCGGCGCCCGCGTCGCTGCGCGCCGCGAGGGCGGTCGTGACTCCGGCCGCCCGGCGCACGCGCAGGATCGGCTGGCTGCTCGCGATTGGGTTTGGCGCGTGGTCGATCACCGACGACGGCGTATACGGCCTCGTCGGGATTATCGTGGGCGAGAGCGATATGCCGGTCTCGGAGAGTTTCGTTCCGATGATCTTCTCACTGTCGATCTTCTGCGGTCTGGGTGGCGCTCTCGTCGCGCCGTTCCTGCATCGCTGGTTCGGCCGCACCCCGACCCTCGCGGCGCTGCTCTCCGTGAGCGCGCTCGCGAAGCTCGGGCTGATCCTGATCGCGGATCCCGCGATGTATGCGACCGCGAGCGCGGTGTGGGGCTTCGTGTTCGGCGCTATGCTCCCGCTCGTGTTCGGACTCGCCGCCTCCCTGTCGAAGGACGGGGGCGCGAGCGTTCTCGTGAACGGCGTGTATGTGATCGGCGTCGCGCTGGGCCCGTTGATCTCGACGCAGCTCTTCGACCGCTTCGGCACGTTGCCGCTCGCCATCGTGATGACCGCGCTCGCCGGAATCACCGGGTCGATCATCGTCTACGCATCTCGTTTCGCCGAGCCTTCGAGCTCCGGCACCGCGAGCCCCAATCTCGAATCATCCCCTTCCTCCGCCGCACCGGCGGCCGAAACGATCGGAGCCGACGCATGACCTCCCGGACCCTCTTCCTCAACGCGACCGCTTTCCTCGCCGGAGCCCCCGTGCCCGACCGCGGGGTGCTGATCCGCGACGGCAGGATCGCCGCGATCGGCGAGAGCTCGGCGATCGCCGCGCTGCCCGAGGCCGCGGACGCGGAGCGGATCGATGCCGCCGGCGGTCTGCTGCACCCGACCTTCGCCGACGCGCACGTGCACACCGTGTTCGGCGGCGTCGAGCTCGGGCGCCTCGACCTGAGCAACACGGTCGATGCGGCGGACACCCTGGCGCAGATCGCCGCGTACGCTGCGGAGTACACGGGCGAGTGGATCCTCGGCGGCGGCTGGCACATGTCGTTCTTCGAGGGCGGGATCCCGACGCGCGAAGCCCTGGACTCGGTGGTGCCGGATCGTCCTGTTTTCCTGATCAACGCGGATCACCACGGCGCGTGGGCCAACTCGCGCGCGTTCGAGATCGCCGGGATCGACGCGAGTACGCCCGACCCGGCCGACGGTCGGTTTGAACGGCACCCGGACGGCACGCCGTCGGGGGCGATGCAGGAGGGCGCGCAGGAGCTTTTCGCCCACGTGCTTCCTCCCACGACGATGGAGGAGTGCCGATCCGGTCTGCTCCGCGGGCAGGAACTCCTGCACCGACTGGGGATCACGGCCTGGCAGGAGGCGATCCTGGGTGAGTATGCCGGCTACCCGGACGTGACCGAGGCGTACGCCTCTGAAGTGGAGGGGGGTCTCGAGTCGGACGTCTCCGGCGCGCTCTGGGTCACTCGCGCGCTGTCCGATCCGGATTCCCCGATCGACCCCGATGCTGTTGTCGCTGATTTCGAGCGGCGCCGCGACGAGGCCGCCGCCCGCGGCTTCCGTACCAGCACGGCGAAGATCATGGTCGACGGCGTCGCCGAGAATCTCACCGCGGCGATGAACGAGCCCTACGTCCGCGGTTGCGACTGCGGCGGTGGCGACGAGAATCGGGGCCTGGCCTACTTCTCCGCCGAGGACCTGAAGGTCCTGGTCCCGAAGCTGAACGCGCGCGGCTTCCACGCGCACTTCCACGCGATTGGCGACCGGGCGGCGCGGTACGCGCTCGACGCGGTCGAGATGGTGCCAGCGGCCGACCGCGCGGGCGTCCGCAACCATATCGCGCATCTGCAGGTTGTCGACCCCGTCGACGTTCCTCGCTTCGCGACGCTCGACGTGACCGCGAACTGCCAGGCGCTGTGGGCGGTTCTGGAAGCCCAGATGGTGGAGCTCACCCTGCCAATCCTGGGGGAGGAGCGATCCAGCTGGCAGTACCCCTTCGGATCCCTGTTCCGGAGCGGAGCCACGCTCGCGTTCGGGTCCGATTGGCCCGTGTCGACCCCCGATCCGTGGCAGGCTCTGCACGTCGCCGTCAATCGGCGCGCGCCTGGCGAACCCGACTCCGAGCCGCTCCTGCCCGGTGAGGCCCTCCCCCTCGCGGTGGCGCTCGACGGCTACACGCGCGGTTCGCACGAACTGCTCGGCACGCCGCGTGGCGCAGGGCGGCTCACCGAGGGCGCGACGGCGGACCTCGCACTCGCGGATCGCGACCCGTTTGCTGGTCCAGCGAGCGAGATCTGGATGACCAGGAACCTGATCACGATGCGCGAGGGCAGGATCGTCGCCGACAACCGCTCGGAGTGAGCGCCCCACCGGGCTCCCGGCTCAGTGTCTGCGGCGCGCCATGAGCGCTGCTCCGCTGACGGCCGCGAGTCCGGCGAGGGCGGCGAGCGCCATGAGCGCGGGGCCCCGGTCTTCCGCGCCGGTTCGTGACAGCGCGGTGTGGCGCGGAGCCGCTCCGTCGGCCCTGAATGTCGCTCCGCTGTCGGCCGATTGCGAAGACGCCGCTGGCGCTGACGCTGCGGGTGCGCTCGGTGTCGTGGGCGAGGCGCCTTGGGGCTGCTTCGCTCCGGGCGCGGAACTCGCCGGTTCCGATCCTGGCTGAGCGGGTACCGCGGGAGCCTCGGCCGCGATGGGTGCCGGCCGGGTGGCGGTGAAGGAGAGGATCCGCACCGAAGGGACCTCGCCGTTCCAGGTGAAGGACGCGGGCGCGCCCGCAGCGAACGTGACGCGGGATCCTCTCGGATCTGCGGTGAGGTCGCCGAACGACCGGCCCAGGTGCTGGGACGCCTCGGTGCCGCCGATCACGGCGCCGCCCGTGAAGCTGTCTCCTGGCGCTGCCGGGCGCAGCAGATCTGCCGCGTTGAGCACCCCCGAGGCGGAGAGCGGGAGCGCACCGGTGACGAGCGCTCGCGAATCTATCGCCGCGACATAGCCGGCGCCGCGCGGCGCCGCGTCCAACGCCCCATCCATCCCGCCGATCAGGAGCACGGACCAGCCCTGCATGCGCGCCGCGCCGACGGCGTGACCGAAGTGATCCCCAGCTGCGATTCCGTTGATCCACCATCCGCGCGGCGTTCCGCTCTGTGCGCCACGCACGGCGGGTTCGGTGGCGTACTCGGGATGCGTTGACACGCTCTCGCGCTCAGCGGACCCGCGGACGACGACCCCGCTCCCCGCGAGTGGTTCGTCGGAGTCGCCTCCGAGGAGGAGGTCATCGAAGCCGTCTCCGTCGATGTCGCCGATCCCCACCGATGATCCCGCGATCAGGTCGTATCCACGGGCCGGCCCGTCGATCCGGAAACCGGGAACGTCTCCAGAGGAAAGATCGATGTCGCGTTTCAGGTCGGTCAGGACCCACGCGGTTCCCGCGCCGTTCCCCGGCGAGCTCTCCGGTCCCCGCGCGGGTGCGCCGACGAGGAGATCTGCCCGGCCGTCTCCATTGACGTCTCCCGCTCGACTCGCTGAAACGAGATCGATGCCCTGACCCGAGATTCGGACTCCCGGTGCCTGCTTGAGCGTGCCCTGACCCGACGCCGCAGTGGGGCTCAGCAGCGTGACATCGCCGCTCGTGTCCGTCACGGCGACATCGGCCCGGCCATCACCGGTGACATCGCCGACGCCGATCGCTCGGGTGACGGAACCGCTGAAGCGCGCGCCTCGGGTGCCCAGGTCATCGAGGGCGACCTCTCTGAAGTCAGCGGCCCCGAAAACGATGTAGACCGCGCTGCCCTGGGCCACGACGGCCAGGTCATCGAAGGAATCACCGTTGACATCGCCCGCGCAGCGCACGTCGACCCCTCCCATCGGGTTCTCGGCGCTGTCGAGAATGCGCACGGCGCCGCGCTCCTCGATCGGGCCCGACGCTGTGTCCTCGGTGACGTCCAACAGAACGTAAGCGCCGATCGCGCCGGGGCTGGAATCGAAGGTCTGGGAGTTTCCGGCGGCGAGATCAGGGATGCCGTTCCCGTTGATGTCGCAGGATTCCTGAGAAACGGTCGATCCGAACGCCAGCCCAGGCGTGCCGGTGATCGAACGATCGGAGTGCCACTGAAGCGGTGTGGGCGCCTGCCGTTCCGGCTGCTCGACGGCCCCTGCCGCAGTGGCATGAACAGCGGAAACGATGGGGAGGGTGAGAATCGCTGCGGCTACGGCGAGCGCCGTTCTGCGGATCCTCGAGGGAGAGACGGGCATGCGGTGGCCTTTCCGACGTCTGTGTGAATGTGCGCGTTGAGCATACATCAGATGAAGATAAGGCTGCACTTCATTCTTTGTTCGGCGCTGACAGGAGAAATGCAATCGCGCGGAACTCGAAGGGCGGGTGGGGTGCGCGACACCTCGGCGAGGCCTTCCTCTCTCAGCACTTGCTGCGAGCGGCGAAACCTTCCCTTGACCTTCCGAGCCGAGCTTCATAGCCTGAGGTTAGGCAAACCTTCATCGGATGAATTGGGTGGTGCACGTGACCGAAGTACAGCAGCTTGCAGAATTTGTTCACTCGGCGAGGTTCGAGGACCTGAGTCCGGAGGCCCTCGAGCAGCTGAAAATCCGGCTCCTGGACACGCTGGGAGTCGCCATCGGGGCCCTCGATGCTGATCCGATCGTGGCGATCCGGGAGCTCCTCGACGACCTCGGGGGTTCCCCGGACGCGACCCTCATCGGAGGGGGAAAGACGAGTCCCGAACGCGCCGCGTTCTTCAATAGCGCCGCGAGCCGCTACCTCGATTTCATGGACTCCTACCTCGCGAAGGGAGAGACGAACCACCCCTCCGACAACATCGGTGCCGTGCTCGCCTCGGCCGAGAGCGTCGGGGCCTCCGGGAAGGAACTGTTGACCGCGATCGCGGTCGCGTACCAGGTGCACACGCGGCTTTCCGATGTGGCTCCGGTGCGCGCAAAGGGGTTCGACCACACCACGCAGGGCGCCTTTGCCGCCGCTGCGAGTGCAGCAAAGGCGCTCCGGCTTCCCGCCGATCAGATCGCGAACGCGATCGCGATCGCGGGTACCGCCAACGTCGCGCTTCGCGTCACGAGAACGGGAAACCTCAGCCACTGGAAGGGCCTGGCCTATCCGCACGTCTCCAAGGAAGGAACGTTTGCGGCGCTCCTTGCTTCTCGTGGAATCACCGGTCCCGAGCAGGTATTCGAGGGGAACAAGGGGTTCAAGGACTCGGTCTCAGGGCCGTTCGAGATCGACTGGTCCGCGGAGAACCTTGAGAGCGTGCTCGGCACAATCATCAAGAAGCACAACGCGGAGATCCACTCGCAGTCCGCGCTCGACGCGGCGCAGGACATCCGGGCGCAGGACGGCTTTAACGTGCGGGCCATCGAGAAGATTCGGCTGCACACGTTCGACGTGGCCTACTCGATCATCGGAGGAGGGGAAGAGGGAGACAAGCGACTGGTGCGCACCAAGGAAGAGGCCGACCACTCGCTTCCCTGGATGCTCGCGGTCGTCCTCCTGGATGGCGTCTTGACCCCGGCCCAGTACGAGCCAGAGCGGATCGTCGCCTCGGACGTGCAGAGCCTGATGACACGGATCGAGATCATTCCGAAGCAGGAGTTCTCCGACCGTTTCCCTGCGCAGATGCCAGCGGACCTTCGGGTGGAGCTCGTCGACGGCACCGCGTTCTCCTCGTCTCAGGACAGCTATCTCGGATTCCACGACAACCCGTTCGACTGGTCCTCCGCACGAGCGAAGTTCGACTCGCTCGCGTCCCCGTTCGCGAGCGAGTCGCTTCGGAATGAGATCGACGAGATCGTTCACGACCTCGAGAACCGGACGGTCGGCGAACTCACCGATGCCCTCGGGAGGGTCTCCAGGAATCAGGAGCACTGACCCGCACGGAGTCCCCGCACGCAACGAACCCGCCTGCACAGCAGGAACAGAGAGAGGAATCATCATGTCCAATGCAGTTCCGCACGACGTCTCGTTCAACTTCGTTCCCCGCGCCTACCGGCCGGCAAAGCCTCGGACCTTCGGTATGACCGAGGTGCGGGCGCCCTACTATGCCACCTTCGGCACGCGTCACCTTGAAGACGTGTTCGAGATCGCGGGGCAGTGGGTCGACGGCATCAAGTGGGCCGGCGGATCATTCGCGCTCGCGCCAACCGAGCAGGTGCGAAAGTTCAGCGACATCGCCCACGCGAACGACGCCTACGTTTCTTCCGGTGGGTGGATCGAAACTGTACTGCGCTACGGGGACGACGCCGTTGACCACTATCTCAAGGAGGCGAAGGAGGTCGGCTTCGATGTCATTGAGATCTCGACCGGTTTCATCATGCTCAACACCTCCGGCCTGCAGCGGCTGGTCGAGAAGGTCGTCAAGGCAGGGCTGAAGGCAAAGCCCGAGCTCGGTATCCAGATCGGATCCGGGGGAGACTCCGGCGAGGCCGAGCTCGCGGCAGAGGGCAAGAAGGACATCGGCGATCTCATCGACCGCGGCAAGCGCACTCTGGAAGCCGGCGCCTCGATCATCATGATCGAGTCCGAGGGCATCACGGAGAACGTGACCGAGTGGAACACCGGGGCCGCGGCTGCGATTATCAACGGCCTCGGACTTGAGAACGTGATGTTCGAGGCCGCCGACGGGCCCGTGTTCGAGTGGTACGTCAAGAACTATGGCAACGAGGTCAACCTCTTCGTCGACCACAGCCAGGTGCTGCAGCTCGAGGGCCTCCGCCAGAACATCTGGGGCAACAAGAGCACCTGGGGCCGTGTGATCAACCCCGCGCCCTAGCCGTTTGGGGTGCGCTGCAGGGGCGACGGCAAGAACCGGCGTCCCGCGGCACTCCCGTGCCGCGTCGTCTGGGTGAGACCGTGGGTGAATCGGCGCTCAAATGAGGCGGGGGGCGCCGGAACGCCTCCTGCGCGTCGCTACGATGTGACACGCAGGAGGCGTCATGAACACCGCAATTGCCCAGATGGCACATGAAAACGGCTGGAGCTACGAGGAGGCCGGGGACCCACCGGCGCTCGGAGGAACCCTGTGGGAGCAGGTGTCGAACGGCACTGCTCGCGACAAGGTGGTCGGCGACGGGTGGGAAGCCGGAACCATCACCGGCGGCTCGCGCTCGGCCACCCAGGTGAGCAGGAAAGGACGCCTGGAGGTTCGGCGAACGGTAACCGTCTCTGCGCCGAAGCGCAGCATCACCCTCGGGTACTTCGCGATCACGCTGCCTCGGAGGCTCCCGCACATGGTGCTCGACGCCACGCGGAACGGCCGCGGCATGGTGACCAGACCCCGCGCCGGACAAGCGCTCTCCCTCGAGGGAGACTTCGACTCGCACTTCCAGCTCTACGCCCCGAACGGCTATGAACGGGACGCGCTCTACGTGTTCACGCCCGATCTCATGGCGCTCCTCATCGACGAGGCGGGCGACCTCGACGTCGAGATTCGAGACAACCAGCTCATCGTCTACCGGGAGGGCGGGTTCGACCTGCTCGATCCGCGAGTGCGGGAGCGATTCGCGCAGCTCCGGGCGACGATCGGTGCGCTCGCCTGGTCGCAGAGCGACAGGTACCTCGACGATCGGGTGCCGGCCCCTCGGCTCCTCCGAGCGGGGCCGGCCGACAACGAGGTTGGTGCAGGGGGTCAGCGACTCCGACGGAAGCTGCCGAAGGAGGCCCTGATCGGGGTGTGGGCTGCGGGGGGCGGGCTCGCCGTCGCCGCGGTCACGGGCCTGCTCCTGATCCTGCTGCGGTGACTCGTGCGCGCGACGGGGTTCCCCGGCGGCGCTGACGGCCGCCCGGCGATCACCTCGAGTACGAGTAATTCGGCAGGAGAACCACGAGGAGAATCACCCCGATGACCGCGATCACCTCGAGAGCGAGAATGACATACCCGATGATAGTGCCAGCGAGCGCGAGCCCGCGGCCTCGCTCACCGGACCGTTTGATCTGACCCAGAGCGATATGCCCGCAGATGATGCCGACCAGGCTGACGAAGAACGAGGCGACGAAAGCGACGATCGCGAGCGTGTTCGTGGGCGGAACAGGCTGCTGCGGTGCGTACGGCTGCTGGGAGTACTCGGGCGCGGGCGGGGTCGGGGGAAAAGCGGACATGACGAGACGAGATCCTTTGCTCAGGGGGAAAGCGAGGGCACGACGGGTGCGCTGCGCGAATACTGCAGCGTGGCGCACGACTTGATTCTACGGCTCGGGCAATGGAGCCTGCCCCAAGGTGACGTTCCGAGCGTGCGAGGTCACCGACTCAGGGGGTGCGAAGGTCGCCCGATGCGGGTCGGGCAAGGGTTGGCAGTGGCGGAAAAATCCCTGGTGAAGCGCGAGAAGCGCGGTAGCATGGAAGAAACTACGAGGGAGTGGCTCATGATCGAGAACCGAAACCGCAGCCGCCTGTTTCTGCTGCCGATTGGCATCGCGATGGTCCTCGGGGCGGGCTCATTCACCTTCGGCTCGGCCGGTGCGCAGTGGATGTGGGCCGATCAGCCCTGGGTGGCCGTGCTGTTCGTTGCGCTCGGCGCTGCGATGCTCGCCGTCGCCATGTTTTCCCGGCAGCCGGCCAGGACGCGACCGGCGAAGCGGGCGCGTCGCCGATAGCACCCCGCGCCGCCCGGGCCCTGGGCGGTGTCGCCGTAGGCGGAGGCATTGTGGGCGGTGGCGTCGTGGATGCCGTCGTTCGGTCGAGCTCCTGCCCGCTGCGCCGCTCGCTCGCCTGCTGTGCGTGGCTGCCCGGTTTCTCCTGCTCAGGAAGAGGAACGAGCAGCGTCCCTCGGCTCCTCGCTCCCCGCTGAGGATGCCGGTGGGGCATCGTGGTCGGCCGGAATCGCCGGCGGGCAGGACAGGTGCGTCGGCTTTCCAGGCCCGCCGCGGTCGATCCGGTGGTCCTTCATCGGCTGCGCGCAGACGGGGCAGCGGGGATCGGCCGGCGGAACGTAGGGCGGCTCATTGGGGTCGCCGAGATCCGCGGTTCCCTCGAACTGGTAGAAGAAACGCAGCCAGGCATTGAAGAAGCCAGGCTGGCCGTCGTAGGGGGTCGGATGCCAGAGTCGTCTTTTTCGTTTGGGCACGAACGAAATGCTACCCGATCGTTTGGGCACAAACAAGATAGGGTGGTGACATGGTGGAACCCTCCGATGATCTGCTCGAGCTCGACCGACAGGTGTGCTTTGCGCTCGCGGTCGCGAGTCGCAGCGTGATCGGCGTGTACCGACCGATACTCGAGCCGCTCGGGCTCACGCACCCGCAGTACCTGGTCATGCTGGCGCTCTGGGGTGACGCCCCGCTGCGCTTCCGCGAAATCGCCGAGATGCTGCGGCTCGATCCGGCAACGCTGTCGCCGATCATCAAACGGCTCGAGCAGAACGGACTGATCGAGCGGCAGCCTGTTGAGGGGGACGAGCGCACGTTCAGCCTCGTCCCGACCGAGACCGGACGCGCGCTTCGCGAGCGCGCACTCAACGTGCCGCCCGCGGTAATCGATCGGCTCGGCATGCCCGTCGATCGTCTCCTCGCGCTCCGCGACGAACTGGGTGAGATCATCGCCGCGGTCGACCGCGGAACCGAGCAGGCAAGCTGAGCCACTAGGCTCGGGCACCATGGCCATCGGCGCAACGATTCACAGTTTCGACATCGATCTCGCAGACGTGGACCGCGGGGTGTACGAGACGCTCCCGCTGAAGGTTGCGCGGCACCCCTCGGAGACCGAGGCATTCATGGTCACCAGGGTCCTCGCGTACTGTCTCGAGTACGACGAGGGGATCGCCTTCGGTGCCGGCGGAATCTCCTCGACGGACGAGCCCGCCGTGCTCGTGCGCGACCTCACCGGCCAGATCACGGCATGGATCGAGGTGGGGGCGCCCGACGCTCAGCGGCTGCACCACGGCAGCAAGCTCGCGCGGCGGGCCGCCGTCTACACGCATCGCGAGCCCGAAGCGCTGCTCCGCGGGTGGGCGGGCAAGACGATCCATCGGGCGGAGGAGATCGCGATCCGCTCCTTCGATCGGGCGTTGATCGACCGCGTTGCCGGGAAGCTGGAGCGTCGCAACTCGGTATCGCTGTCGCGCACGGAGGGGACGCTCTACCTCGTGATCAACGGGGAGGCGCTGGACGGAGAAATCCGCGAGCACGCGCTCGTGTGACCTCGTAGGGCGATCATTTTTCCCGATCCCGCCGGAAAAGCTACCTCTAGGGTTTTCACAGCAACCGCATCAGGCAAATATAGTGGTGCTCGAGGGCACGGAAACCTGCCCGCGGAACGGCAATCGAGGGCGGTACGTGTGAGTCAGGTCGCAGCCGGGTGGTATCCGGACCCGGAGGTCAACGGTCAGCTTCGCTGGTGGGATGGCGGCGCGTGGAGCGAGCACGTCGCGCCCGCGCAGGCTCCCGCGCAAGCGCCAGCGCAGGCCCAAGCGCCAGCGCAGGCCCAGGCACAGGCAGGTCCGCAGCAGTTCGCGCCGCAAGTCGCCGCCGCAGTGCCGGCGCCCGCGGGCCAGCAGCCGACGCCGAAGCCGAGGAAGGATCCGGCACGCCGCGTGTGGAACGCCGGAACATGGGTGACCTTCGGAATCTGTCTCGCGCTCATCCTCGGTGCGATCGTCGCGGTGCCCCAGATCTACGCCAGTGCGAGCGCTGCGAGTGACCGCGAGGCGGAGGCGGTCCTCAAGAAGTTCATCGCGGCGGGAGAGCGGCAGGACGATTCGTGGCGGGACTACGCGACGCCGCAGTTCTCGGCACGCGTCCTGGCGGGCGCGCCGATCGGGGGCGAGCGGAACACCGCCAAGGCCCTCGACCTCAAGGTGACCACCGAGGTTGAGAAGCTCAAGCTCTTCACGAACGAGTGGTACTCCGCCATGCCGCCGCGCTCGGACCAGCTCGACATGGGCACCGCCGACATCACGATCACCTACAACTTCACGATCGGCGGGAAAAAGCAGGAGGCCGTCGTCGAGCAGACGGTGTGGATGGCCCGGCCGTTCTACTACGGCAACAAGAAGCCGGCGATGTACAGCACGACCAAGACACCGACGGCGGTCGGCCCCTGGCGCGTCTTCCGTCTCGCGAATCGAGAGTCGAACGGGCTTCCTCCGAGGTGGCTGACCACGCTCTCTGAAAAGAAGAACCAGGAGACATCACTGACCTGTGACTCCGGTCCAGAGGCGTACCAGGACATGTCCGACTACCTTCGCGTCGACAACCAGTTCTATTCGAACTGCCTGTTCGGGAAAGCCGGTGTGAAGATGCCGGAAGACGTGGACCGCAAGGATATTGCCGCGCACGTGCCGGCCATCGACCCGATCAGCGGTATGGGCAACGCCGCCGAGATTACCGGCGTCGGGGACATCTACCTCGGCGCGAAGAATACCCCGATCATGCAGTTCCCGTTCAAGGGGGAAAAAGCTACCTACGTCGTCACCTTCGTGCTGGTCAAGGAGGAGGAGTTCGGGATCTCCACAACGGACGAGACTCGCGCGGCGCTCGTCGCCGTGCAGCCCGCCGCGGTTGTGAAGGGCGACACGGACACCGGTGCTGATGAGGGGAAGAAGAAGTGAGCGGACAGCCGAACGCCCCGCACGACGTGAATGGCACCGGGCAGCGCACCGAGCCAGGGGCGCACGACACGACCGAGCCGGCACAGGCCGCGTCGGCGGGCCGGACGAAAGCCCGCCCGACTCCCGCAGTGAAGCGTAAGCGACTGAGCGCCCGACTTGGCATGGTTCTGGGCACCGTCGCGGTGCTCGCGCTGACGGCCGGCATCGTCTTCCTGACGCTGCCGAAGCCCCCGCCCCTTGGCGCAGCGTCCGACCTGCCGAGCACGGGACTCGAGTCGTGGGCTCAGACCAGCGACCGCCTCGGCATGAGCCAGGGGTGGAAGGACCTCAACGAGGCGATGGCGGACGGTGATCGCGAGAAGTTCCTCTCCTACGCGGAACCGGCCGCGCGCGAGGGGATGGCGCGCTGGTGGGATGGAACGAAGAAGGTCGGGTGGACGCTCGGATTCGCGCTTCCCGGCGCTCGCGTCGATGAGAAGTCGAACGAGACGGTCCAGCAGATGACCCTGGGCGCGCAGCTCGCGTTCTCGGCACACGCCGATCGCGGCAGCGGACTGAGCGCCTCCGGACTGAAGCTGACGCAGTCGTACCAGTACGACGTCACCTACAAGGTCAACGAGGGCGACGATCTCAAGATCGCCACCTTCAAGCCGACCGCGGACAACTGGATGCCGTGGGACGACGGGGAGATCTACGTGGTGAAGCGCCCGCACGTGGTGCTGTTCGGAATGGCGTCCGAGAAAAAGCTCGTCGACTCGACCGCGGATGTCGCGGAGGAATCCGCGGTGATCGCGCTCGATTCGCTGAAGAAGCTCGGCGGCACCGCGCCCGTGAAGGGCTTCGTGGCCGCGATCACGGACGACGAGAAGCGCTTCAGCCGCTGGTACGGGCCGAACCAGGCCGCGTTCGACGTCGCGGGCATCGCGACCCAGACCCTGAAGCCCGGCTCCGAGGTGCTGGAGCTCGATCCCGAGATCGCAACCGGCGACGGGAACTCCGGCATGCTCGTCACGATGTCGCCCAAATCGGTCAATCACCGAAAAGAGACCTTCGTTCACGAGTTCGGGCACGTGATCCACGAGACCGCTGCCCCGGACGAGGGCGCCTTCAGCTACAACAGCGAGCAGAAAGTCGAGGGCTTCGCCCGGTACTTCGAGAATGTCGCGGGCGTGGGGAGCGGCTACTTCACCGACCCGCGCACCGCCCAGAACATCCTCGAGAAGGGCGATGGGGCTCTCTCCGACGAGATCTTCAACAGCAAGGACGCGGGACTCTTCTACGACGCGGCCGGCTCCTACTACCAGTTCGTCGCGGACTCCGGTGGGAACGCCTGGGATATCGCGCTCAAGTGGAACGGCTCGGAATCCCTGATCTCGCTCGGGACCGAGCAGAACAAGAAGTTCAGCGTGGAGAACTGGCAGGCCTGGGTGCGGGAGCAGACCGGCGGCTAGTCCGTTGGGTGCGTGTGCGCGGCGGCCTCGGGGGTTCCCCGGGGCCGTCGCTGTGCGTGGGCCCGTACGTCGCGGCAGCGCAACAAACGCCCCACTTCGGGGTATGCGACTTGAAAGTTCGGCATGTCGAACATTAGTGTTCTAGGCACCGATACTGCACTCGCACCGAGGAGGCCACCGCATGCGCGCTCGCACGTCCAGGATCATCAGAACCCTTGCCGGGTTGACCGCGGCAGGGGGGATGCTCGCCGCTCTCGCAAGCTGCGCCTCCGGGCCCGCGAGCCACGCGAAACCGCAGGATGATCGTCCCGTCGTACTCACGACGTTCACGGTGTTGCAGGACATCGCCAAGAACGTCGCGGGGGACCGCCTGCGCGTCGAGTCGATCACGAAGCCGGGCGCGGAGATCCACGGCTACGAGCCCACGCCCGGCGATATCCGCCGCGCCGAAGACGCGGACCTCATCCTGGACAACGGGATGCATCTCGAGGCCTGGTTCGAGAAGTTCGTGAGCGGGCTCGATGTTCCGCACGTCGTCGTGAGCGATGGGGTGACGCCGATCGACATCTCCGAGGACGCCTATGCCGGTACCCCCAACCCGCACGCCTGGATGAGCCCGGACAACGCAATGATCTACGTCGACAACATGGTGCGCGCCTTCTCGAAGCTCGACCCGGACGGTGCAGACGATTTCGAGGCGAACGGGAAGAAGTACCGCGCCGAACTTGCCGAGGTGAAGAACGAGCTCCAGACGGGTCTCGCCGAGCTGCCTGAAGCGCAGCGCGCACTCGTGAGCTGCGAGGGCGCCTTCTCCTATCTCGCCCGCGACACCGGGCTCGCGGAGAAATACATCTGGGCGGTGAACGCCGAGCAGCAGGCGACCCCGCAGCAGATCGCGTCCGCGATCGACTTCGTGAAGGACCGGAAGGTGCCAGCGGTGTTCTGCGAGTCGACGGTCTCCGATGCGCCGATGCAGCGGGTCGTCGAGGCGAGCGGGGCGAGGCTCGGAGGGACGCTCTACGTCGATTCCCTCTCCGAGGCTGGCGGTCCCGTGCCGAGCTATCTCGAACTGCTCAGGCACGACAGCCGGACGATCGTCGACGGGCTGACCGGAGCGGGCAAGTGAACGGCCCGGCGATCGAAGCGCACGGCGTGACCGTGCGGTACGGCGAGGTCGTCGCGCTCGACTGCGCGACGCTCACGGTGGAACGCGGGCGGGTGTGCGGCCTCGTCGGTACGAACGGCGCGGGGAAGTCGACCCTGTTCAAGGCGATCATGGGCAGCGTGAAGCTCTCCGGGGGCACCGTGCGAATCGACGGCATGGATCCCGTGCGGGCACGGCGCGCCGGGGAGGTGAGCTACGTGCCGCAGAGCGAGGACGTCGATTGGGCGTTCCCGCTCACGGTCCGCGAGGTCATCATGACCGGGCGTTACGGGCGCATGGGCGTCACGAGGCGGGCGGCAGCAGCCGATCACGCTGCGGTCGACCTGGCGATCGACCGCACCGAGCTCGGCGAGCTGCAGGGCCGCCAGATCGGCGAGCTCTCCGGTGGGCAACGGAAGCGCGTCTTCGTCGCCCGCGGGCTCGCGCAGGAGGCCGCGATCCTGCTCCTCGACGAACCCTTCGCCGGGGTCGACAAGCGCAGCGAGGCGACGATCTCGCGCGTGCTGCGCGAGCACGCTTCCGGCGGCGGCACGGTGCTCGTCTCGACCCACGACCTCGCAGCACTCGTCGCGCTGGCCGATGAAGCTGCCCTGATGGCGCGCCGGATCCTCGTCCACGGAACCCCCGAGGAGGTGCTGCGGCCCGAGCACCTCACGCGCGCCTTCGGACTCGATCCGCTCGCCCGCACCGCGGAGGGAGTCGCCGCATGAACCCGCTCGATCTGCTCCTCGCACCGCTCGAATACGACTTCATGGTGCGCGCGCTCCTCACGGCCCTCATCTCCGCGATCGTGTGCGCGATGCTGTCGTGCTGGCTCGTGCTCGTCGGCTGGTCGCTCATGGGCGACGCCGTCTCTCACGCGGTGCTCCCCGGTGTCGTGATCGCCTACACCGTCGGTGCCCCGTTCGCGCTCGGTGCGACCGTGTTCGGATTCCTCGCGGTGGCACTCATCGGATTCGTGCGGGATCGAGGCCGCGTGAAGGAGGACGCCGCGATCGGGATCGTCTTCACGACGCTCTTCGCGCTCGGGCTCGTGATGATCTCCGTGACGCCGTCGCAGACGGACCTCTCCCACATCGTGTTCGGCAACCTGCTCGGTGTCTCCGCGCAGGATCTGCTCCAGGTCGCGATCCTCGGTGCGATCGTCGCTGCGATCCTCCTCGTCAAGCGGCGCGATCTCACGCTGTTCGCCTTCGACCCGACCCATGCGCAGGCCATCGGCCTGAACCCGCGTCGATTGGGCGCGCTGCTGCTGGGGCTGCTCGCGCTCACCGCGGTCGTCGCGCTGCAGGCGGTCGGCGTGATCCTCGTCGTCGCAATGCTGATCATCCCGGGGGCCACCGCGCGGCTCCTGACCGATAGGTTCTCGCGAATGCTCCTGATCGCGCCAGTGATCGGTGCCGCGAGCGCGGTGATCGGCCTGTACGTGAGCTACTACACGGACGCGGCATCCGGGGGCATGGTGGTGCTCGCGCAGGGCGTTGCGTTCGTGCTGGCGTTCCTGTTCGCGCCGCGGCACGGGGTGCTGGGCTCGCGAGTGCGCACGCGTGCGCGGGCGGTAGGGCAGCGGCCGGACGTGCGGGAGACGGCGAGCGAACGGCAACCGCAGGCGGCGTAGATCCGGGCAATAGCGATTACCAGGGGGCTCGCCGGGTCGGTGGATGCTGGGTATCAGCTGGCTGATTTCTCTTGCTGGGTCTTGTCAGTTTGCTGAGTCGCTGCTGAGATGAAGCTATGGACGAACAGGTGAGAGAAGCCGCGATGAGGCGGCTCGAACGCAAGCGGAGCTTCTGGGGGCAGGTAGGAGCGTACGTTGCGGCGATCGTTGTCACGAACGTGGTGTGGTTCGCTCTCGGGGGCCAGGGGTATTACTGGCCCCTGTGGGTCATCGTCGGCTGCGTATTGGGATTGATCTACAGCGCGATCTCGACATTCGGCCCCGCGAGCCGGCCCGTGACCGAGCAGGACATCCAGCGCGAAGCGCGGCGGATCTCCGGCGAGGATCTGGGTCGCCGGTAAGGCTCGGGAATGCCCCTGGAGGGTGTGATCCGAGCGCATCGCGTGCGCACGCAGTGCCCTCCGTCGGCGCCGAGCCGCTTACTTCTTCACGGAGTTGGCGGCGATCATTGCCGCCGCAACGGCGCTCGCGGTCCGGTGCTCCGGGTCCTTGGAGTGACCGATGATCATCGCCGTCCCCGGGAAAGCGAGCCACCAGAACGACTCGTGCACCCCGTCCCTGTGGATGCCCTGGAAGGTTGTCACCCCGTCGAACTCGCCCCGCACGAACTCTGAGCCGTCGAGCGCGGTGAGCAGGGCATTCCGGGCTGAAATCGAGAGCTCGGCAATGAACACGACGTCGCTCACATCGGACTGCGGGACGCCCCACGCGCAGAATCGCTGTTGCAGGGCGTTCGTGTATGCGTCGAGTGTGATCGGTGGGAGAAGCGTCGTGAACTCCGCGGGATCCACGAGCTCGGTGGCGTTCACGAAGTCGGCGTGCCCGGAGATGGAGGCGACACGAACGGGCGGAATGAGGTCATCGCAGGAGGGGATCCGGAGTCCGGTGCGTGCCGCCTGAGGCGGCTCAGAAACCGGGGTGTCGTCCCGGGCGTCGACGATCCCGGGTGCGGGGGACCGTTCCAGGGTTGGGGCCGGCGCGACCCGTGGAGAGGGGGCCTCTGAGGCCTGATGGGGGAGAACGTTCTCGGCATCTCCTGGGGCGGTGCAGCCCGCGAGCGAAGCCAGGGTGAGGACGGTGGCGGCGGTGGCGGCGAACGCGCGAAGCGTGCGGTTCCGGGTCATGCTTCCAAGTTATTCCGGAGTCGAGAAATCAGGAAGATCCTCGCGGCAAAAGGCCCGCTCAGCGATAGATTCGGGAGGTAATGGAATCCGGAATCGTGGAGCGTGTCCTGGCCGGATCCGCCCGGCGTTCGGGGACGGGGCTGCGGCCCGGATCAGGCGAAGCACCTTCGCGGGGAGCCGGCCGGCGTGCTTGTGGAACACCCCGGTGAATGTTGGAATGGGGCGGAGACGGGGCCGCGGCGGCGCGGCAGAAATGCAGATCCCTGGAATACCCCCGGGGGGTATGTGGTTGTGGCTTCTGAGCGCGATGCACCGAGCGTCCCGCGAAGGAGGGAACCATGAACGACCCAGCGGATCAGTATCCGGGCCACCGAGGCCACGCTGGTCATGAGCGGCAGCCGGATCATGACGGGGATGCTGCGCGTGAGCTGGAAAGCCCCGACCATGACGCGCACGCGGGTCACGAGCAGCACGCTGGGCACGACGCGCACGCAGACCACGACGCGCATGTAGGTCACGACGCGCACGCGGGTCACCGCGGTCACGACGCCCACGACGCCCACGCCGGGCACGGCCACGGCGGCCACGGCGATCACGTCGCCCAGTTCCGCCGCCTGTTCTGGATCATGCTCGCCCTCGCGGTGCCGACGGTGCTGCTCTCGCGCATGTTCGCGTCGATCGTCGGCTATTCGCTCCCGCAGAGCCCGGTCATCGATGGGATTCCGCCGCTCCTCGGAACCGTGATGTACGTGTGGGGCGGGAGGCCGTTCCTCGGGGGAGCCGTGTCGGAACTCCGCGCGCGGAAACCGGGCATGATGCTCCTGATCGGGCTGGCGATCACGGTCGCGTTTCTCGCGTCGTGGGGTGCCGCGCTCGGGCTCCTGCACCACGAGCTCGACTTCTGGTGGGAGCTCGCGCTGCTGATCGTGATCATGCTGCTCGGGCACTGGATCGAGATGCGCTCGCTCGCGCAGACGAGCTCCGCCCTGGACTCTCTCGCGGCGCTGCTCCCGGACGAGGCGGAGCGGGTCGAGGGGGATCGCGTGGTGCGCGTCGCGCCCGTCGATCTCCGCGTCGGCGATGTCGTCGTGGTGCGACCGGGCGGCAGTATCCCCGCGGACGGCACGATCGTTGACGGCGCTGCCGCCGTGGACGAGTCGATGGTCACGGGCGAGTCCCGCACCGTTGCGCGCGGTGTCGGCGACGTCGTGACGGCCGGGACCGTCGCCACGGACTCGGGGATCCGCGTCCGTGTCACGGCGGTCGGCGACGACACCGCCCTCGCCGGGATCCAGCGCCTCGTGACCGACGCGCAGAACTCGTCATCACGGGCGCAGCGCCTCGCGGACCGGGCGGCCGGCTGGCTGTTCTGGTTCGCCCTCGGGGCTGGCGTGCTCACGGCGATCGTCTGGTCTCTGATCGGAATGCCCGATGAGGCAGTGATCCGCACAATCACCGTGCTCGTGATCGCGTGCCCCCACGCCCTCGGGCTCGCGATCCCGCTCGTCGTGTCGATCGCAACCGAGCGCGCGGCGCGCGGTGGTGTCCTCGTGAAGGACCGACTCGCGCTCGAGGCGATGCGCACCGTCGATGCCGTGCTGTTCGACAAGACGGGAACGCTCACGCGGGGCGAACCGGAGCTCGTGCAGCTCGCGGTGACCGACGGGCAGGAGCCGGATCGGGTTCTCGCGCTCGCCGCAGCGGCCGAGTCCGACAGCGAGCACCCGCTGGCGCGGGCGATCGTGCGCGCGGCCGAGGGGCGGGGTCTCGAGATTCCGGCAGGGGAGAACTTCAGCTCCTCGCCTGCGGTGGGCGTGACGGCGACCGTGGAGGGCGCGGCGATCCGCGTGGGCGGACCGCACCTGCTGGACGAGGAGGGCGCGACGGAGCTTCCCGACGTCGCAGCGTGGCGCGGGATCGGCGCCACGATCCTGCACGTGCTGCGCGACGGTCGGCCGATCGGGGCGATTGCCCTGGCCGATGAGATCCGGCCCGAGTCTGCCGAGGCCGTCGACGCCCTGCGGAGGATCGGCGTGGAGGTGGTCATGATCACGGGCGACGCCGAACCGGTGGCGCGGGCCGTCGCTGGCGAGCTCGGGATCGAGCGCGTCTTCGCGGGAGTGCGCCCGGAGGACAAGGTCGCGCGCGTGCGGGAGCTGCAGGCAGAGGGGCGACGCGTCGCCATGGTGGGCGACGGAGTAAATGACGCGCCGGCGCTCGCGCAGGCCGATGTCGGGCTCGCGATCGGTGCGGGAACCGACGTGGCCATCGCGTCCGCCGGGGTGATCCTCGCTGGCGACGACCCGCGCGCGGTGCTCTCCGTCATCGAGCTGTCCCGCGCCGCATACAGGAAGATGCGACAGAACCTCTGGTGGGCGGCCGGATACAACCTGATCTCCGTGCCGCTCGCGGCCGGCGTGCTCGCGCCGATCGGGTTCGTCATGCCGATGTCGATCGGGGCGATCCTGATGTCGCTGTCCACGATCGTTGTGGCGCTGAACGCGCAGCTCCTGCGGCGGCTCGATCTCCGGCCCGCCGTGGTGGCGCGCGCCATCAGCGCGCCCGTGGCGCGGCGCGGCTGAGTCTCGCCCGAAACGCGGAGAGCGGGCGGGGCGGCCCCGATCGGGAACCGCCCCGCCCGCTCTGCGGTGCGGTCAGTTGTTCTGCAGCGAGGCGTGCAGCTCGGTGAGCTTCGCGCGCATCGCCTCCTCGTTCCACGACCAGATGTCGTCGCCGCGGAGCACGGTGTCCGCGCCGCCGTCGCAGTAGATGGTCTGGCCGCAGCAGTGCGTGTTCTCGGGAGAAATGAGCCAGATCAGGAGATTCGCAATGCTCTCAGGGCCCTGATGGGAGTTGAGCGGCATCGGGACCATCGCGTCGACGAGCGCCGAGCCCTCCTTGGAGGCGAGCAGGTCCGCGGTCATCGGGGTCACGACGGTGCCGGGGGCGACCGCGTTCAGCGGGATGCCAGCGCCCGCCCACTCGGCGGTCGGGGCGACCCGGCGCACCCAGCGGGAGATCGCGCGCTTCGAGGAGGAGTAGATGGCGGTTGCGGCCGCCTCGTCCTGCTCGAGCTGCTCGGCGATCGCGACCGCGGTGGCCTCGTCGCCCGCGAGGAAGGCGTCGACGAGGGGCTCGGCGACGGGCTGCATCGATGCCATCGAGGAGATGAGCGCGGCGCGCGGCGCCTCGGCCTTGGCGAGTGCCGGGCGGATCGCCTCGAGGAACTCCGTCATGCCGAAGTAGTTCACCTTTGCCGTGATGCTCTTCGGCGCAGACAGCCCGGCGCAGGCGATGACCGCGTTGACGGTGCCACCCGCGAGCGCGATGGCCTCGTCCGCGGCGGTGCGCCGGCCCTCGGGGGTCGACAGGTCACCCGAGACCTCGACGCCCTTGAGGTCGACGCCGATGACCTTCTCGCCGCGATCCCGCAGGATCTCGGCGGTCTTCTTCCCGATCCCGGAGGCCGCTCCGGTGATGACGATGGTGCGAGTCATAGCGTTTCCTTTCGATGGGGTGCAGCGGGTGCTGCGAGCAGCCCCGCGACGAAGCGGGGGAGGAGATCGTTCAGTCGATCCACGTCTTCCGGGTCCCAGTAGGCGGTCGCCGAGGCGACCATGTCGATCCCTGCGCCGAACAGCTGGGAGAAGGCGCGCTGCCCGTCCGCGCCGAGCGTGACCCCGAGGCTGCGGCGGTCCAGGGGATCCGGCACGCGATCGACGAGTCCCGCGGCCTCGAGCCGGCCGAGCAGCTTGGAGGTCGAGGGGCGGGAGAGGTGCAGCGCGCCGGCGAGCTCGCTCGGGCGGATCGGGCCGTCCGCGAGCCCGAGGAGATACACCGCGCGCACGGTCGCCGGATCGAGGCTGACGCCAGCGGCAACGCTCACCCGGCGCTGATAGTCGTGCGAGCTCCACAGCGAGGTGAGCCGCGCGAGCGAAAGGAGGATCGCGGGGCCGTCGGGGGAGCCTCCGGTGGTCATGGCCCCAGGCTACGCCAGATAGTTGCCTGAGGCAACTATTTCGCACCGGGCTGAATCTTGCTCTGGGCACCCGGACCGCGCGCGCATAGGCTGAATGGATGACGCGCACACTTATCTTCGGCGGCCACGGCAAGATCGCTCTCCTCGCAACGCCCCTCCTCGTCGAGGCCGGCGGCACGGTCACCTCGGTGATCCGCAACCCCGAACACATCCCGGCCGTCGAGTCAGCCGGCGGCACGCCGCTCGTCGCCGACGTCGAACAGCTCGGCACGGCCGAGCTCGCCGCCCTCATCGCGGACCACGACGCGGTGGTGTGGTCCGCGGGTGCCGGCGGCGGCAACCCCGCGCGCACCCGGGCAGTGGATCACGACGCAGCGGTGCGATCGATGGAGGCCGCGGCGCAGGCGGGCGTGCAGCGGTACGTCATGGTCTCCTACTTCAACTCATCGCTCGCGCACGGCATCAGCCCCGACCACTCCTTCCACGCCTACGCCGAGGCGAAGGCCCAGGCGGACGAGGTGCTCCGGGCCTCGTCCCTCGACTGGACCGTGCTCGGACCGAGCACCCTCACCCTCGACCCGCCGAGCGGCCTCATCGACACGGCCGCCGAGTCCTCGGAGCACGTCTCGCGCGGCAACGTCGCGCTCGTGATCGCCGCGGTGCTCGCCGATGAGTCGACGATCCATCGCACGATCCGGTTCAACGACGGCAATACCCCGGTCGTGGCCGCGATCGCCGATGCGGGGGCCGCAGATGGCGCGCGCTGACGCCGCGGTCACGCCGGTCGTCGCGCCCGTGCGCGCGGCGATCGTGACGGGAGCCGCACGCGGGCTCGGGCGGGCAATCGCGCTCGAACTCGCCGCTCGGGGCGAGCAGGTCGCGCTCCTCGACCTCGACGAGGTGGGAACGGCGGAAACGGAACACCTGATCCGTGCGGCGGGCGGCAGCGCGGTCTCCGTGCGCGTCGACGTCACCGACGAGGGGTCGGTGCGCGGCGCCGTCGCCGAGGTGGCCGAGCGGCTCGGACCGCCCCTGATCCTCGTGAACAACGCCGGGATCCTGCGCGATGACCTGCTGTTCAAGATGCCGGTCGAGGGCTGGGACGCGGTCATCGGCGTGCACCTGCGGGGCGCATTCCTCATGACCCGCGAGTCCCAGTCGTTCATGGTGCAGGCCGGGTGGGGGAGAATCATCAACCTCTCGAGCACCTCGGCGCTCGGCCACCCCGGCCAGGCCAACTACGCTGCGGCGAAGGCCGGCCTACAGGGCTTCACGAAGACGCTCGCGCTCGAACTCGGCAGGTTCGGGATCACCGCCAACGCTGTGGCCCCCGGATTCACCGTCACCGACATGACGCGCGGCGTCGCCGACCGACTCGGCGTTCCGTTCGAGGAACTCGTCGAACGCGAGGCGGCAGCGACCGCGGTGCGCCGCGTGGGCGCACCCGAAGACATCGCGAACGCCGTCGCGTTCTTCGCGGCACCCGAGAGCGGCTTCGTCTCGGGGCAGGTGCTCTACGTCGCCGGGGGCCCGCAGGGCTAACGGGATCAGATCCGCCGGTCAGATGCCTTTTTCGTCCTGAATCGCGTTGCCGCCGTCCACGACGAGCACCTGGCCCGTCACGTACGAGGCCGCCGGCGACGCGAGAAACTCGACCACGGCGGCCACCTCGTCGGGCGTGCCCGAGCGTCCCATCGGCGTCGCGTCGCCCATCCGGTTCTCGTGCTCCGTCGCCGACCCGGTCCGGATCCAGCCGGGAGCCACCGCGTTCGCCGTGGTGCCGCTGTCCGCGAGGTCGACCGCGAGCGAGCGGGTGAGCCCCACGAGCCCCGCCTTCGCGGCGTGATATCCCACGTCGCCCCGGTAGGCGAGGATCGGGCCCGACACCGACGAGACCGTGACGATCCGCCCCTGATCGGCCGCGACCAGGTGCGGAAGCGCTGCCCGCGTCACGAGATACGCGGTCGTGAGGTTGCGGGAGAGGGCGTGCTCCCACCCGGCGAGGCCGAGCTCTGAGGCCGGGAGCGGATCCTGCGGATCCGTGGTCGAGGTCATTCCGGCGTTGTTCACGAGCACGTCGAGGCGGCCGAACTCGTCGATCGCGGCGTCCACGATCCGCGCCGCCCCGGCCTCCTCCGTGAGGTCAGCGACCACGGGCATCGCCCACGAGCCTCCCCGCTCCGGATGAGCCGCGCGGCCGATCTCCTCGAGCTCCGCCGCCCGCTCCTCGATCCGATCGCTCGTCGCCCCGACCACGACCCGGTAGCCCGCGCGGACTAGCCGCGCGGCCGAGGCGAAGCCGATGCCGTCCGGGGCGCCCGCGCCCGTGACGATCGCGACCCTGCCCGTCACTGGGCGGACTCCTCGGGCCAGCGAACATCGCCGACGAAATCGGGATGCTTGCGCAGCCACCCCGCGACGAACGGGCAGTGCGGCACGATCGCGCGCCCGAGGAGACGCGTCGCCGTGAGCGCCTCCGACACGAGCACGCCGCCGAGGCCGCGGCCGCCGAACGCCGGATCGATCTCGGTGTGCACGAAGTCGTAGACCGTGCCGGCCTCGCGTTCACGATAGGCGGTGAAGCCGGCGAGCTGCCCGTCGACGGTGACGGCGAAGCGGTGCGCCTCGGGTTCGTGGATGACGGCGATCTGCTCGTCCTCGTCCGTGTCTGCTGGTGATGTCATCGGGGATTCCTTACTGTTCTTCGGTGCCGGTCCCGAGCGTTCCCTCGGGACGAGCCTGGCGATGGGCAACGGGGGTGCCGAGAGCGGCGGGGCTGGTTCGTTCTCCGGCAGGCCGAAGCGGTTCGCGTCCGTCTCTGCTGGGAGCTCGCGGTCCGCTGCCGCCGCGACCGCGGCGCCCGGGGCGCCCTCGACGGCCACGTCGGCGACGCCGACCGCGGCGATCTGCGCCTGCCAGTCGGCACGCGCCCGCGCGATCTCATCGTGATCGCTGCCGACGAAGTTCCACCACATCACGATCTGCTCGTCGAAGGGAGCGCCCCCGATCAGGAGCAGATGCGCGCCCTCCGCGCCCGCGGTGATCGTGAGCTCGGACGGCCCGGGAGCGGCGTAGGCGAGGTGATCCCGCGCGACGTCAGCGGTCTCCGATCCGCGAGTGAGGCTCGCCGATCCGGAATCCAGCAGGATCCCGTGCTCGAACGCCGGATCGCAGGCGAAACGCAGCGCCGTCCCCGGTGCGAGCGTGAGCTCGGCGCCGAGCAGCGGCGAGTGCGTCTCGACCGGGGAATCGGAGCCCAGCAGCGAGCCGAGGAAGACCTGTCCGTGCCAGCCATCACCGCGCACGACCGGCGGGACGTAGTGCGCAAACGTCTTCGCCGTGCCCCGGCTCGCGGCGGGAAGCGCGATCCAGAGCTGGGCGCCGTGCAGCACATCGGTTTCGGGAGTGGAGCGCTCGGAATGGCTGATCCCGTGACCCGCGGTCATGAGATTCAGCTCACCGGGACGAACCATCGCGTGGAATCCCGCGCTGTCGCGGTGCTCGATCTCGCCGGAGAAGAGCCAGCTCGCGGTCTGGAGCCCGATGTGGGGGTGGGCATCGACGTTCATGCCGCCCGTGTCCGCGACGTGATCCGGTCCGTAGTGATCCAGGAAGCACCAGGCTCCGATCAGTGAGCGCGCGCGCTGCGGGAGAGTGCGGCGCACGTTCATGGCGCGCAGGCCGCCGAGCGGCACGTCGCGCGGCTCGATGAGCTGGATCCCCGCGCCGTCGGGCGGGCCGGCCTCGCACACGGTCTCGGCCGGTCGTTCCTCGGTGTTGCTCATCGCGCCTCCTGATCCTGGCCCAGGTCACCCGGCCATTCGGGTGCCACGGCTCCAGTCTGCCATCAGTCCGTCCGAGGCGGGCCACAGGCTCCGGAACCGTGAGTGTCAGAGGTCCGCTCTACGCTCCTCGCATGGGACGAATCATCTACGACGCCGCCGCGACGGCGAACGGCTTCATCGCGGACGCGGATCACTCGCTTGACTGGCTCTTCGCGGTCGAGGGCGGAGAGGCCCCCGAGGAGGGCCTGCTGCCCGCCGAGGCTGCGGTGCTGGTCGAGGGCTCCCGCACCTACGAGTGGATTCTCGCGCAGGAGGGCGTGCTCGAACGCCCGGAGCGGTGGCAGGAGCTCTACGGTGAGACGCCCACATTCGTGTTCACGAGCCGGGAATTGCCGGTCCCAGCAGGGGCCGACGTGCGATTCCTCTCGGGGGAGGTCGCCGCCGCGCTCCCGCAGCTCCGCGAAGCGGCCGCGGGGGGAGACATCTGGGTCGTCGGTGGCGGCGAGCTCGCGGGGCGCTTCCTCGACGCGGGGGCGCTCGATCTGATCTCGGTGTCGATCGCGCCGGCCCTCTTGGAAGCTGGCGCGCCCTTCCTCCCACGCCGCGTCGGGGCGGACCGCCTCAGGCTCGTGTCGGCCGCGCAACACGGGCAGTTTGCGCGGCTCCACTACGAGGTGATCCCGGCGGCGGGGTGAGGGGCCAGCCGGGCACTCAGGCGGGAGGCGATAGCCTGGGAGGAAGCCGGATGGGGGCCGTGCGCGCCGGCCGCGCGCCGACACCGCCCACTCGACGTCGCCAGCGGAGGACACGAATGAACACGCCCGCACCGCAGACCTGGTGGAGCGCCCAGAGCGCCTCCACGAAGACGATGATCATCGTCGTGCCGACACTGCTGCTCCTCGTCGGCGTACTCATCCTCGTGACCATCCTCAGCCGGCCGGGGGCGCCCGCGGTTCCCGAACGCCTCGGCGCGGCGGACACCGTCGCGGAGAACTCGCACTACATCGACGAGGCGGGATCAGACGCCCCAACGCTCGTCGAGTTCCTCGACATCGAGTGCGAGGCCTGCGGCGCGCTCGCGCCCTACATCGACGAGGTCCGGAAGGCGTACAGCGGCGAGATCAACGTCGTCGTGCGGTACTTCCCCCTCGACGGGCACGCCAACTCGATGACCGCGGCGCTCGCGGTCGAGGCGGCCGCGCAGCAGGGCAAATTCGAAGAGATGCTCGCCAAGATGCTCGCGACGCAGTCCGAGTGGGGAGAGCAGCAGGCCTCCGAAGCGGAGCGCTTCCGCGGATACGCAGAGGCCATGAAACTCGATCTCGCAGCCTACGACGCCGCCGTCGCCGACCCGAAGACGCTCGCGCGCATCGAGCAGGATCGGGCCGCCGGGAACGCGCTCGGCGTCACCGGAACCCCGACGTTCTTCCTCGACGGGGAGAAACTCGAACTCACCGGTCCGGACGATCTTCCCGACGCCCTCGACCGGGCACTGAGCCGCACCAAATAGCGGGTCGGGTCCGCGCCACACCCTGGCCGTCCCCGCGCACGCGCTGGCCGTCCCCGCGCACGCGCTGACGTGGGCTCGGCCGGCTCGGGCCGTCGGCTACTGCCCGCCCGCAGCCTCGGCGAGTTCTTGCCCGGTCAGCGCCTGAATCGCGGCCATGATCCGCGCCGTCGCCTCGCGCCGCGCACGCCCCCTCGGGAGCGCGGCCAGATCAGACAGCTCAACTGGGGCGCCGAACCGGATCTCCACGCGCGGCACCCGCCCCGTCCGCGGATCGACGAGCCGGCGATTCGAGCCGATCAGCCCAACGGGCACGACCGTCGCGCCGGTCTCCAGCGCCAGCCACGCCGCACCCCCGCGGCCGGGCTGCAGGCGGCCGTCACGCGAACGCGTGCCCTCGGGAAACACCGCGAACACGCTCCCTGCGGCCAGCACGCGTCGCCCCGTCTCCAGCGCGGCCTGAGCCGAGGCCGACGCCTCGCGCTGCACCGGCACCGCGCCGATCTGACGGAAGAACCAGCCGCCGAGGCGCGAGGCGAACAGGGAATCCTTCGCCAGGAACTGCACCATGCGCGGCGCGAACGACGGGATCAGGATCGTGTCGAGCGCCGACAGGTGGTTCGCGGCCAGGAGCACCGGGCCGCTGGCCGGAACATGCTCGCGGCCGGAGATCCGCGGCCGGAAACGCAGCGCGAGGATCGGACGCAGCAGCGCCCGCCCGATGAAGAAGACGGGGCCGGGACGCGCGCTCCCCGCCGACGCACTGCTGCTCACGCGAACACCCTACCCGGCCGGCTCGACCCGGACGAGCCGTCGGCCGGGCTCGTCGGGGCGACCGCGCGGACCGCGCCGTCAGCCCACCCGTCCGCTCCGCCGGTTCCGCACGCTCCGCCCGCGCGAACACTGCGGTCCGCCCCCGGATCAGTTGATCCCGAGCCTCCCGTCGATACGATTGCCGCATGACGGACACCCACGTGAATCTCGGCATCATCGGCTCCGGATCTGGCAATTCGCTCATCACCCCGTTCTGGGACGATCAGCGCGTCATGATCGCCGAGCGCGGCGTCTTCGGGGGAACCTGCCTCAACGTCGGGTGCATTCCGACCAAGATGTTCGTGCGGCCGGCCTCGCTCGCCCGCATCCCCGAGGAGGCGGCCCGGCTCGGCGTCGAGCAGCGCACCGTCTCTGTCGACTGGCCCGCGATCCGGGACCGCGTGTTCGGGCGCATCGACCCGATCTCGGAGGGCGGGGAGCGCTACCGTCGCGACGAGCTCGACAACGTCGAACTCGTGTCGGAGACCGTCGTGCTCGACGGCCCCGTGAGCACCTCGGGGCCGAAGCCGTTCGGCGATCCGAAACTGCTGCGCACCGAGGACGGATCGCGGATCTCGTGCGAGCAGCTCGTGATCGCGGCCGGCAGTCGCGCCGTGCTGCCCGACATTCCCGGCATCGACCTGCCTGGCGTGCACACCTCCGACACGATCATGCGGCTCGACGAGCTGCCGGCCAGGGTCCTCGTGCTCGGCGGCGGCTACATCGCCTGCGAGTTCGCAGGCGTCTTCTCGGGGCTCGGCTCGGAGGTCGTGCAGCTCAACCGCGGCCCCCGCCTCCTCTCCCGCTCCGATCAGGAGATCTCCGAGGCGTTCACGGAGGTCGCCGCGCAGCGCTGGGACGTCCGCCTCAACACGACCGTGGCCTCGTTCTCGCCCGCTCCCGGCGGCGGGATCATCGCCGAGCTCACGGGAACGAGGACCGGGGCTGGGACGGGGGCCGGAGCCCGAGCCGCGAACGGCGCAGCAGAAGCGAGCGACGGCGCGGACGGAGCCCGCGAGCGGATCGAGGCCGACGTGGTGCTCGTCGCCGTCGGCCGGCGCCCGAACTCCGACCTCGTTGGCGCGGCGGAGGCCGGGATCGATCTGCTTCCCGACGGCAGGATCGCCGTCGACGAGTACCAGCGCGTGCTCGCCGGCGGCGCGCCCGTCCCGGGTCTCTACGCGCTCGGCGACGTCTGCTCGGAGGCCCAGCTGAAGCACGTCGCGAACCACGAGGCGCGCGTCGTCGCCCACAACCTCGAGCACCCGGAAGACCTCCGCGCCGCGCGCCACGAGGCGATCCCCGGCGCCGTCTTCTCCGACCCGGAAGTCGCGCAGGTCGGCCTCACGGAAGCCGAGGCGATCGCCCTGATCGGGGCCGAGAACGTGACCGCGAAGACCCAGCGCTACGGCGACACCGCCTACGGCTGGGCGATGGAGGACGAGTTCGGCCTCTTCAAGGTCGTCGCGGACCGGCGCGACGGGCAGATCCTCGGCGCGCACGTGCTCGGCTACCAGGCCTCCAACCTGATCCAGGTGGTGATCATGGCGATGAGCTTCGGCATCGACGCCTACACCGCCGCCCGTGGGCAGTACTGGATCCATCCCGCACTCATGGAGGTCGCTGAGAACGCCCTGCTCGGGCTCGACGTGCCGCTGCCGGAGCACCCGGCGCTCTGATCCCGCGCGGCGATCGCGCACCGCTTTCCCGGCCGATACCCCGGTGGGAACTCGCAGATCAGGGCTAGTGTTGCCGCATGGGTACCCAGGCCGAGACCGTCGAGTTCATCTCCGACCAGCTGAGCGCGCTGCCCGCGATCACGTCCAGGCGGATGTTCGGCGAGTACGCGCTCTACTGCGACGGCAAGGTCGTCGCGTTCGTGTGCGACGACGAGCTTTTCATCAAGCCGACCGACGCGGGCAGAGCCTACATCGGAACTCCCGATGAGGCGCCAGCGTACCCGGGATCGAAGCTGTACTTCCGGATCTCGGGCGACCGCTGGGAGGACCGGGAGTGGCTGACCGGCCTCGTGAGCGAAACCGCGGCGGCGCTGCCTGCGCCGAAACCGAAGAAGCCGCGAGCACCGCGGACGCCGAAGGCCCAGCAGGCGCAGAAGCGCTCCGGGCAGGAACGCGAGCGCTAGGCCGAACGCAGCGCGGGGAAGACGAACTCGGTGGTGAGCGGGGCGATGTCGCTCCGCTCAGCCGCGGGATCGATCCACTCCACCGCATCGATCTCCGCGTGCGCCCCCGCCGCGAGCGCCGCCGGCACGAGCGGGTGCCCGAAGACCGCTGCCTCGACCACGAAACCCGGCTCGTTCGCGGCCGCCGCGCGGAAGACCCCGACGGTGCTGAGCCGATCCGGATCGAGTTCGATGCCGAGCTCCTCCGCGAACTCGCGCAGCGCGGTCTCGGCCGCCGATTCGCCGGGCTCCGGTTTTCCTCCCGGCAGCATGAACGCATCGGTGCCGCGCTTACGCACGTTGAGCACGCGACCGGTATCGTCGCGCATCACGATCGCGCTGACGCGGATCACCCGGTCGGCGGCGGAATCTGCGGGTGCGGGGGAGTGCGTCATGCCGTCGAGCCTAGTCAGCGTAGCCGGGGGCGGCAGGCAGCCCGAAGAACTCCTCGAGCGTGACGACGCCCGTGCGTTTCATCTCGGCCGCGAGCTCCTTGCCGACGTACCGGAAGTGCCACGGCTCCGGGATGAACCCCGTGACCTCCTGCTTGCCCTGCGGATAGCGGATGATGAAGCCGTGCTCGGCCGCGTGCTCCGCGAGCCACTTCCCGGCTGCGGTGCCGCCGAAGCACTCCGAGAGTGCGCACCCCGATCCGTCGTCGAGGTCGACGACGAGCCCCGTCTGGTGCTCGGAGAAGCCCGGCCGTGCCGAGTAGGTGTCGGCTGCCGCCTGGCCGTCTCGGGCGATGTAGCTGTTGTACAGCTCCACCTGCATCCCGTACGGCCGATAAGCGCTGATGATCTGGACGTTCAGCCCGTTCTGCGCGGCGGCACCGAGGAAGCCCTCGACCGCGGTGGCCGCCTCGTCGCGGAGCGGCTGCCCGTTCGTGTTGACGAACCCCTGCGGCATCCGCAGGTCGGCTGGCTCGTACTCCTTCGGGGCGAGGGGGCGGAGCTTGTCGGTGACGACCCAGATCGAGGCGGGATCGTCGATCGATCTCGCCTGCTTGTCGAAGGCGGGCGGGGCCGGCGGGGTCGTGGGTTTCGGGGTGGGCTTCGCAGTCGTGGGCGCCGGCGCCGTCGGGGTGGTCGTCTCGGCGGGCGTGGGCTTCGGCTCCGGCTCGGGCTCGGGTGCGCAGCCGGAGAGGCCGAGCGCGAGGCCCACGAGGGTCGCCGCGGCGAGGGCCTTCCCGGCGCGCGATGCCGCGCGGGGTACGCTCGTTCGCGCCGGAATCATCATGCGGTCTCCTCGCCACTCGCGGTGCTCAGGCCAGGGTAGGCGGAGCGGTCGAGACGATCGCCGAGTACGGGGAATTCGGCACGGACGACGGCGGTGAGCCCGACGTCGATCCGGCAGCGGAGCACCTCCTCGTCCGCGCCGCACTCCGCGAGTACGCGACCCGAGGGATCGACGATCCGACTCGAGCCACCGAGCTCGACACCGCGCTGCACGCCGCACGCGTTCACCGCGACGACCCACAGCTGGTGCTCGACGGCCCGCGCCTGCGTGAGGAGGCGCCAGTGCTCGCGGCGCGCAGCCGGCCAGGCCGCCGGAACGACGACGGCCTCGGCGCCGCGATCGCTGAGTTCCTGCCACAGCCCGGGAAAGCGCAGGTCGTAGCACGTGGTGCTGCCGGTGGCGCCGAGGGGGGAGGACACGACGCTGAGGGTCTCGCCCGGCGTGAGGAGCTCGGATTCGAGCGACTGGTAACCGAACACGTGGATCTTGCGATAGGTCTGCGCCACGAGCCCGCTCGGGGCGATGAGCACGGCGGTGTTGTGCAGCCGGCCGGAGGGATCGCGCTCGACGATGCTCCCCAGATGGATCCAGGCGTCGAGGGCTGCCGCGACGCGGCGGCCCATCGCGACCGTCGGCCCGTCGAGGGACTCCGCGAGCGCGTCGTAGGCGTCGAAGGAGAAGTAGCCGGCGCTCCACAGCTCCGGGAGGACGTACACGTCCGCCCCGGGGTTCGCGAGCAGCAGCGCCTCGACGCGGGCAATGCGCTCATCGCGGGACTCGGAATCCGGGCTCGCGACCTGCACGAGGGCGACGTCGACGGAATCCGCTGGAGCTGAAACGGGAGTGGCCATGCGAACCACACTACGTGAGCGCCCCGCATGCCGCGCCGATCCGCACGGAGTGCCTGGGACCGGGCACGCGCGTGGCAGGATGGGGGAAGTACCCGGTCGCGGCCGCGACTGGACACGGGACGAGACCGGGAGCGGTGAGCACATGGCGATCGACACTGCGGAGCTTCCCGAGCCGGAGGGCCCGGAGGACCGCCCGGCCCCGGCGGGTAACCCCGGCTGGCTGAGCGAAGAGGAACTCGCGATGGTGCGGGGGAGGCTCCCGCTCGTCTACGTCGAGGCGATCCCCGTGCGGCTCGACGGACTCGGCCAGGTCACCGAGGTCGGGCTGCTGCTGCGCAGCACGGCGGACGGCGTCATGACCCGCGCGTTCGTTTCGGGCCGCGTGCGCTACGGCGAGACGCTGCGCGAGGCCCTGTTCCGTCACCTCGAGAACGATCTCGGGCCGATGGCCTTCCCGCAGATGCCGACCGCGCTCGTTCCCGCGCAGGTGGCCGAGTATTTCCCGATGCCGGGAATCTCCCCGTTCGTCGACGAGCGCCAGCACGCCGTCTCGCTCGTCTACGTCGTACCGGTGACGGGCACCTGCAATCCGCGGCAGGACGCGCTCGAGGTCACCTGGATGGCGCCGGCCGAGGCGCTCTCCCCGTCGACGATCGACGAGTTCAGCGGCGGGCGCGGGGCGCTCCTGCGCCAGGCGCTGTCCGCAATCTCCTGCTGAGGGCCGCGCCGGCGATCAGCCGCGGCGCTCCCACGTGATGAGGTGGGCCGTCGAGAATCCTCGCGCGCACTTCGCGCAGGAGGAGGTCCTGGTGGGACGGCGGAAACGGAAGTGCTCGTGCCCGGCGGGGCAGCGTCCGACCCAGGGCGCGCGCTCGTGCGCGATCTCGCCGTCGTGCGTGCGACCGCCGACGTAGCCGATCTCCTCGGCGATCCGCTTCCAGCGCGGGCCGTGGCCGGCGTTCGGGCCGGCCATCGCGTGCGCCACCTCGTGCAGGAGAATCTGGTGGATCTCGTCGTCGTCGAACTTCGCCGCGAGGTAGCGCGACACGGTGATCCGTCGCTCCGTGTAGTTGCACAGGCCGGCGCGGCGCTTCGCGTTGTCGAAGCCGAACGACCAGCGATCCGGATCGAGATGCATGCGGATGAGGGCCTCGGCCCAGACGCGGACGCGCGGGAGCTCAGCCACGATCGAACAGCTCGCGCGGCGGGGCTGGCGAGGCCTGCGCCGTCGCGTCGGACACGGGGCGGACGCCGCGCACGAGCTCGGAGAACTCGGGGCCCGCGAGCATCCTGGCCGGGTGCGGACCGCCGGCGAGCAGACGGGGGAGCCAGTCGAGCGCGTCGAGCTCGACGGGCGAGGCGACGAACACGACGTTGCCGTAGCGGCGCCCCTTGAGCACCTGCGGCTCGGCGACCGCGGCGACCGCGGGGAACAGCTCCTGCAGCGTGGCCGCCTGGCCCCGCACGAAGGGGAGACCCTGCCCGTCTGCGGCGTTCACCACGATCAGGCCGTCCGGGGCGAGCAGCGGACGGATCAGCTCGTAGAACTCCGTGCTCGACACGTGCGCCGGGGTCTGCGATCCGGCGAAGATATCGACCACGACGAGGTGCATCGCGCCCCGCATCCCGTCCGGCAGCCTCCCGAGCACCTCGCGCGCATCGCCGCGCCGCACGCGGATGCTCGCGCGCTTCGGCAGCGGCGCCGCCTGGCGAACGAGGTCGACGAGCCCGCCCTCGAGTTCCACGACCTGCTGCCTGCTGCCCGGCCGCGTCGCCTCGATGTACCGGGGGAGCGTGAACGCGCCCCCGCCGAGGTGCAGCGCGGAGATCGGCTCGCCCGGCGTCCGGAACAGGTCGATGACGTGGCCGATCCTGCGAACGTACTCGAAGAACAGCTCCGACGGATCCTCGAGGTTGACGTGCGACTGCGGGGTGCCGTCCACGACGAGCTGGATCGCACCGGGCACCCACGGGTCCGCCTCGACGGCGGCCTCGAGGCCCGAGGAGAGTGCGATCGGATCCGGCAGCTGGAGGCGGTTAGCCATCGAGCTCGGCCGTCGGAGCGAGGCCCAGCTCGGCGATCTTCGCCAGCATGTCGGCGTTCGAGGGCTCGACCTGGTGGCTGCGATCCGGATACAGGATCACCGGGATGTTGGTCCGCCCGGAGATGTCCTTCGCAACGTCGGCTGCCGCGGGATCCGCGACGAGGTCGACATAGCGGTACGGGGCGCCTGAGCGGTCGAAGACGAGCTTCGCGCGGCGGCAGTCGCGGCACCAGTCCGCGCCGAAGATGACGGTCTCACCAGCGGGGGAGGTCTCGGTCTCGGTCATGGTTCCAGCGTAACCCGCTGCGGCGGCGTCCTGATCCAGAGCGCCCTCGCGGTGAACGCTGCCGCGATTCCGAGTGCGGCTCCCGCGAGGGTGTCGCTCAGCCAGTGGGCGTGCAGCGCGGTCCGGCTCCACATCATGGTGAGGGTCCAGACGGCGGCGCCGATCCAGGTCCAGCGGATCGCCTGGCGCGAGATCCCGTCGAACGAGGTCACGGCGAGCGCGATCGAACCGGAGAGCGCGGCGGCCCCCATCGAGTGCCCCGAGGGGAACGAACTGCCCCAGGTCTCGAACAGCGGCCCCTCGGGTCTCGGCCGCAGGACGAGCGACTTGATGAGCTCGGAGGTCCCGACTCCCAGGAGGAGCGCCGTCACCACGGCTCCAGCGTCGCGCGCTCGCCGCTTGACGAGGAGCAGTGCCGCCACGATCGCGGTGCTCGCCGCGGCCCCGATGGAGGCGCCGATCTGCGCGAGGAAGATCGCGATCGCGTAGGGGAGGGAGCCGCGGGTGGCCCCGACGAGGTCGTTCCAGGCCGTATCGATGCCGAGCGGCGCCGCCGACACGAAGCGGAAGTACGCGCCGAGCGCGAAGATCACCGCGAGCGCGGCGATCGCCCACGGCAACGCCGCGCGGGGATTCCTGATCAGCCTGTCCATCCCGAAACAATAACGAGAGATGTCCGGGAGGTGTCCGAGAGCGAGGTCGAAAAACGGCCGATCCGGGCCGAATTCGGTGACTCAGCGAATGCTCAGCATGCGGAACGGATTGCGCTAGACAGTTTTGGTTCGGCGTGTTACCGTTGATAGTTGCACTACTGACACCCGTATGCCCGCATATGGCGGTGGGCGCGAGAGCCGGCGTGAAAACGCAGATAAGCCTCGCATGTGTTCCGGTAGCTACGCAACTCTCGCAAGACCAGGTCAACCGGCCCGACGGGGCCCACGGAGGTAGTTTCCTTGGCTGCTGCGCGCAACGCATCGTCAACCCATAACCCGAAGAACGGTCGCGATCACCAGCGACTCTCGTTCGCCAAGATTTCCGACACGCTGTCGGTTCCCAACCTGCTGGCACTGCAGCTTGAGAGCTTCGACTGGCTCGTCGGAAACGACGCCTGGAAGCAGCGCGTCGTCGAGGCCCAGGCTGAAGGGCGCGACGACATCGCCCTGAAGAGCGGCCTCGAGGAGATCTTCGACGAGATCTCCCCGATCGAGGACAACGCTGGCACCATGCAGCTGTCCTTCGAGAACCCGATCCTCGATGAGCAGAAGTTCACGATCGAGGAGTGCAAGGAGCGCGGCAAGACCTACGCCGCGCCGCTCTACGTCGAGGCCGCGTTCTACAACACCGAGACGCAGGTCCTGAAGAGCCAGACGGTCTACATGGGCGACTTCCCCATCATGACCGACAAGGGCACGTTCATCATCAACGGCACCGAGCGCGTCATCGTGTCGCAGCTCGTCCGCAGCCCCGGCGTGTACTTCGAGCGCACGCAGGAGAAGACGAGCGATAAGGACGTCTTCACCGCGCGCGTGATCCCGAGCCGCGGTGCGTGGCTCGAGTTCGAGGTCGACAAGCGCGACCAGGTCGGCGTCCGTATCGACCGCAAGCGCAAGCAGTCGGTCACCGTCTTCCTCAAGGCGCTCGGCATGACGAGCGAGGAGATCCTCGAGGAGTTCGCCGGCTACGAGTCGATCGCGCTCACCCTCGAGAAGGACACCGTCCTCACGCAGGAAGAAGCCCTCAAGGACATCTACCGCAAGCAGCGTCCGGGCGAGCAGGTGGCCATCGAGGCCGCGCGTGCGCTCCTCGACAACAGCTACTTCAACCCGAAGCGCTACGACCTCGCCAAGGTCGGCCGCTACAAGATCAACCGCAAGCTCGGTCTCGAAGCGCCGATCACCGACTCGGTGCTCTCGCTCGAGGACATCGTCGCGACGATCAAGTACCTCGTCGGCCTGCACGCCGGAACCGAGACGCTCCCCGGCGTCCGCGACGGCAAGCCCTTCGAGAACCGCCTCGACACGGACGACATCGACCACTTCGGCAACCGTCGTATCCGCGCCGTCGGCGAGCTCATCCAGAACCAGGTCCGCACGGGCCTGAGCCGCATGGAGCGCGTCGTCCGCGAGCGCATGACCACGCAGGACATCGAGGCGATCACGCCGAACACCCTGATCAACACGCGCCCCGTGCTCGCGGCGATCAAGGAGTTCTTCGGCACCTCGCAGCTGTCGCAGTTCATGGATCAGAACAACCCGCTCGCGGGCCTGACCAACAAGCGCCGCCTCTCGGCGCTCGGCCCCGGCGGCCTCTCGCGCGACCGCGCGGGCGTCGAGGTCCGAGACGTCCACCCGTCGCACTACGGCCGCATGTGCCCGATCGAGACCCCTGAAGGCCCGAACATCGGCCTGATCGGCGCCCTCGCGACGTTCGCGCGCATCAACGCGTTCGGCTTCATCGAGACGCCGTACCGTCGGGTCATCGACGGCAAGGCGACCGACCAGGTCGACTACCTCACCGCGAACGAAGAGGACGAGTACCTCATCGCCCAGGCCGGCGCCCCGCTGACCAAGGACGGCAAGTTCGCCGAGAAGCAGGTCCTCGCGCGCCCCCGTGGCTCCGAGGTCGTGCTCGTCGACGCCGACCGCGTCGACTACATGGACGTCTCGCCGCGCCAGATGGTGTCGGTTGCGACCTCGCTCATCCCGTTCCTCGAGCACGACGATGCGAACCGCGCGCTCATGGGCGCGAACATGCAGCGCCAGGCGGTGCCGCTCGTCCGCAGCGACTCGCCCGTTGTCGGCACCGGTATGGAGGGCTACGCGGCCATCGACGCCGGTGACGTGGTCACCGCGCAGAAGTCCGGCGTCATCGCAGAGGTGTCCGCCGACTTCGTCACCGTCCAGGAGGACGAGGGCGGCTCGAAGAGCTACTTCATGCGCAAGTTCGACCGCTCCAACCAGGGCACGAACTACAACCACCGGGTGATCGTGAAGGCGGGCGACCGCATCGAGGCCGGCGAGGTCATCGCCGACGGCCCCGCGACGCAGAACGGCGAACTCGCGCTCGGCAAGAACCTGCTCGTCGCGTTCATGTCCTGGGAGGGTCACAACTTCGAGGACGCGATCATCCTGAGCCAGAACCTGGTCAAGGACGACACGCTCTCGTCGATCCACATCGAGGAGTACGACGTCGACGCGCGCGACACCAAGCTCGGCAAGGAGGAGATCACCCGTGACCTCCCCAACGCCAGCATGGAGGCCCTCAAGGACCTCGACGAGCGCGGCATCATCCGCATCGGCGCCGAGGTCGCGCCCGGCGACATCCTCGTCGGCAAGGTCACGCCGAAGGGCGAGACCGAGCTCTCGGCCGAGGAGCGCCTGCTCCGCGCGATCTTCAACGAGAAGAGCCGCGAGGTTCGCGACACGTCGCTGAAGGTGCCCCACGGCGTCTCCGGCACGGTCACGTCCGTCAAGGTCTTCGACGCGGAGAACGACAACGACGACGAGCTCGGCTCGGGCGTCAACCAGCGCGTCGTGGTCTACATCGCCCAGAAGCGCAAGATCACCGAGGGCGACAAGCTCGCGGGCCGCCACGGCAACAAGGGCGTCATCTCGAAGATCCTCCCCGTCGAGGACATGCCGTTCCTCGCGGACGGCACCCCCGTCGACGTGATCCTGAACCCGCTGGGTATCCCCGGCCGAATGAACTTCGGCCAGGTCCTCGAGATCCACCTCGGCTGGATCGCCAAGCAGGGCTGGAAGGTCGAAGGCACGCCGGAGTGGGCTGCAAAGCTCTCCCAGCAGGCCCTCGAGGCCGCCCCGAACACGAAGGTCGCGACCCCCGTGTTCGACGGCGCCTCCGAGCAGGAGGTCGCCGGTCTCCTCGACTCGACCCTGCCGACGCGCGACGGCGAGCGACTCATCGACTCGACGGGCAAGACCCGCCTGTTCGACGGTCGCTCGGGCGAGCCGTACCCGTACCCGATCTCGGTCGGCTACATGTACATCCTGAAGCTCCACCACCTCGTCGACGACAAGATCCACGCGCGCTCGACGGGCCCCTACTCGATGATCACCCAGCAGCCGCTCGGCGGTAAGGCCCAGTTCGGCGGCCAGCGCTTCGGTGAGATGGAGGTGTGGGCGCTCGAGGCCTACGGCGCCGCATACGCGCTGCAGGAGCTCCTCACGGTGAAGTCCGACGACATCCTCGGCCGCGTCAAGGTGTACGAGGCGATCGTCCGTGGCGAGAACATCCCGGAGCCGGGCGTGCCCGAGTCGTTCCGAGTGCTCATGAAGGAGATGCAGTCGCTCTGCCTGAACGTCGAGGTCCTCGGCGCCGACGGCAACGCAGTCAACCTGCGCGACAACGACGACGAGGCTCACCGCACCGCGGAAGAGCTCGGCATCAACCTTTCCAGCCGCTTCGAGACCTCGTCGGTTGACGAGATCTGATCCGGTCCAGACGAGAACTCTTTCCAGGTAACAAGGAGAACAATTTGCTCGAGGGTACGAGTTTCAACGAGCTGCAGATCCGTCTGGCGACCGCCGAGGATATTCGCAGCTGGTCGTTCGGCGAGGTCAAGAAGCCGGAGACCATCAATTACCGCACGCTGAAGCCGGAAAAGGACGGCCTGTTCGGCGAGCAGATCTTCGGTCCCAGCCGGGACTGGGAGTGCGCGTGCGGCAAGTACAAGCGCGTCCGCTACAAGGGCATCGTGTGCGAGCGCTGCGGCGTCGAGGTCACGAAGTCCAGCGTCCGCCGCGAGCGCATGGGCCACATCGAGCTCGCAGCGCCCGTCACGCACATCTGGTACTTCAAGGGTGTGCCGAGCCGCCTCGGCTACCTCCTCGACATGGCGCCGAAGGACCTCGAGAAGGTCATCTACTTCGCCGCGTACATGATCATCGACATCGATGAAGAGGGACGCCACGAGGACCTCGGCGAGCTCGAGGCCGAGCTGCGGCTCGAGCTGAAGGCGCTCGAGGACCAGCGCGACATCTCGATCGCCCAGCGCCAGCAGCAGGCCGAGTCCGATCTCGCCGCGCTCGAGGCCGAGGGTGCGAAGGCCGATCAGCGCCGCCGCGCCGAGGCCTCCGCCGAGAAGGAAATGACGGCCATCCGCAAGGGCTTCGACGAGGACATCGCTCGTCTGCAGCGCGTGTGGGAGGATTTCCGCAACCTCAAGGTCGGCGACCTCAAGCCCGAGGACGCCGTCTTCGCGGACCTCATGGACCGCTACGGCGACTACTTCGAGGCGTACATGGGCGCCGAGGCGATCAAGAAGCGCCTCGAGTCCTTCGACCTCGAGGCCGAGAGCGAGCTGCTCCACCTCCAGATCGCCGAGGGCAAGGGTCAGAAGAAGATCCGCGCCATCAAGCGCCTGAAGGTCGTCAACTCGTTCCTGCAGACGGGTGCGAGCCCGGCCGCGATGGTGCTCGACGTGGTCCCCGTGATCCCGCCGGAGCTCCGTCCCATGGTGCAGCTCGACGGTGGCCGCTTCGCGACCTCCGATCTGAACGACCTCTACCGCCGCGTCATCAACCGGAACAACCGTCTCCGCCGCCTGCTCGATCTCGGCGCCCCCGAGATCATCGTGAACAACGAGAAGCGCATGCTGCAGGAGGCCGTTGACGCCCTGTTCGACAACGGCCGCCGCGGCCGTCCCGTCACGGGCACCGGCAACCGCGCGCTGAAGTCGCTCTCGGACATGCTCAAGGGCAAGCAGGGCCGGTTCCGTCAGAACCTGCTCGGCAAGCGCGTCGACTACTCGGGCCGTTCGGTCATCGTCGTCGGCCCGCAGCTCAAGCTGCACCAGTGCGGTCTGCCCAAGCAGATGGCGCTCGAGCTGTTCAAGCCGTTCGTCATCAAGCGCCTCATGGATCTGTCGCACGCGCAGAACGTGAAGGCCGCGAAGCGCATGGTGGAGCGCGCGCGCTCCGAGGTGTGGGACGTGCTCGAGGAGATCATCCGCGAGCGCCCCGTGCTGCTCAACCGCGCACCGACCCTGCACCGTCTCGGCATCCAGGCGTTCGAGCCGCAGCTCGTTGAGGGTAAGGCCATCCAGCTGCACCCGCTCGTCTGCGCCGCGTTCAACGCGGACTTCGACGGCGACCAGATGGCTGTCCACCTGCCGCTGTCGGTCGAGGCCCAGGCCGAGGCCCGCGTGCTCATGCTCGCGTCGAACAACATCCTGAAGCCGTCGGACGGCCGCCCGGTGACCCTGCCCTCGCAGGACATGATCATCGGTCTGCACCACCTCACCACGATCAAGAAGGACGCCACCGGCACCGGCCGCGCGTTCGGCTCGATCGCCGAGGCGATCCTGGCGATGGACGAGGGCACCCTCGACCTCGGCGCGCTCGTGAAGATCCGCCTCATCGGCTACACCGATGAGAACGGCGTCACCAACGAGAAGCCCGTGCTCGTGGAGACCTCGCTGGGACGCGCGATCTTCAACGAGGCCCTCCCCGTCGACTACCCGTACTTCGAGCGGGTCGCCGACAAGGGCAGCCTCTCCGGCCTGGTCAACGACCTGGCGGAGCGCTACCCGAAGGTGGAGGTCGCAGCGACGCTCGACCGCATCAAGGACGCCGGCTTCCACTGGGCCTCGCGCTCGGGTGTGACGGTCGCGCTCTCCGACATCGTGACCCCGGCGAACAAGAGCGACATCATCGCGGAGCACGAGAAGCGCGCCGCGAAGGTTCAGCGCGACTACGACCGCGGCATGATCCAGGACAGCGAGCGCCACAAGGCGCTGACGGAGATCTGGACCGAGGCGACGGACGAGGTCGCGCAGGCGATGCGCGATTCGTTCCCCGAGGACAACACGATCTTCCGCATGGTGTCGTCGGGTGCGCGTGGTAACTGGCTGCAGATCCGCAACATCGCGGGTATGCGCGGCCTGGTGTCGAACCCGAAGGGTGAGATCATCCCGCGCCCGATCATCAACTCGTACCGCGAGGGCCTGTCGGTTGCCGAGTACTTCATCGCGACCCACGGTGCCCGTAAGGGTCTCGCCGATACCGCGCTCCGCACGGCGGACTCGGGCTACCTGACCCGTCGTCTCGTCGACGTCTCGCAGGATGTCATCATCCGCGAGGAGGACTGCGGCACCCGTCGCGGCCTGGATCTCCCGATCGCTGCAGCGGACGCCAACGGCGTGCTCGTGCGCGACGAGGACGTGGAGAACTCGGTCTACGCACGCACGCTGGCCGCTGACGCGGTCAACGGTGCCGGCGAGGTCGTTGCGACCGCTGGCGAGGACGTTGGCGATGTGCTCATCGACCGTCTCGTCGCCGCTGGCGTCACCGAGATCAAGGTTCGCTCCGTGCTCACCTGCGAGTCCGCCGTCGGCGTCTGCGCGACCTGCTACGGCCGCTCGCTCGCCACGGGCCAGCGCGTCGACATCGGCGAGGCGGTCGGCATCATCGCCGCCCAGTCGATCGGCGAGCCGGGCACGCAGCTCACGATGCGTACGTTCCACACGGGTGGTTCGGCCTCGGCCGACGACATCACGCAGGGTCTGCCCCGCGTGCAGGAGCTCTTCGAGGCGCGTACCCCGAAGGGTGCATCCCCGATCGCCGAGGCGGCAGGCCGCATCGTGATCGAGGACACCGAGAAGAGCCGCCGCATCCTCCTCACGCCGGACGACGGCAGCGAGGAGAAGGCCTACCCGGTCCTGAAGCGTGCGACCCTCCTCGTCGAGGACGGCGACCACGTCGAGCTCGGCCAGCCCTTCCTCGCCGGTACGCTCGACCCGAAGGACATCCTGCAGGTCGGCTCCACCGAGAACGGCAAGCACATCCCGGGCGAGCGCGCGGTGCAGAAGTACCTCGTCGAGGGCGTCCAGGGCGTCTACCGCTCGCAGGGCGTGCCGATTCACGACAAGCACATCGAGGTCATCGTGCGCCAGATGCTGCGCAAGGTGACGGTCGTCGATCACGGCGAGACCGAGCTGCTCCCGGGCGAGCTCGTGGACCGCTCGCGCTACCAGCGGATCAACCGCGAGGCGCTGCTCGAGGGCAAGCGTGCCGCGACGGCGCGTCCCGAGGTCATGGGTATCACCAAGGCCTCGCTCGCGACCGAGTCGTGGCTGTCGGCCGCGTCGTTCCAGGAGACCACCCGCGTGCTCACGCAGGCGGCGATGGAGGGGTCGAAGGATCCGCTCATCGGTCTCAAGGAGAACGTCATCATCGGTAAGCTCATCCCGGCCGGTACCGGCCTGAGCACCTACCGCGACGTCGACGTTGAGGCGACCGAGGAGGCGAAGGCGGAGCGTTACCCGAACCGCCTGTTCGCGACCGAGGGCACCTTCGACGAGAACGACCTGTCGTTCGTCGACTTCGACAGCTTCACCGCTGACGAGTTCAACCCGGGCAACTACAGCTAGTCGCACCGTGGCCAGAAAGGGGCGTCCGCACAGTTCGTGCGGGCGCCCCTTTCCGCGTGTTCGGGGCTCATCGGCGTGCGCTCCACGGATTCTCGCCGCGGGCGGGTACCTTGGCGACGAAGAAATACGTCCGTCCCCGGTCTGAGGGCGCGACGTGAGGGGTGCTACGAGAGGTGAAGCCATGAGCGACGAGCGGAAGCCCGCCGAGTCGACGGCCACGGACGCGACGGAGAACGTGGAAGCCGCCGAGCCCGCGGGAACGGCAGTGCGCGCACCGGGCGCCCCCGTCGAGGAGGACGCCGCAAGCCGCACCGAGGTTCTGCGAGCGGTGGAGCGATCGCGCGAGGCGGGGGAGACCGCGGTCGTGCTCCCCGCTGACGCCGACGCCGCCGACGCCGATGCGAACGTTGCCGGCGGCGGGGCGGCGATCGGGGGCGAGCGCGGCGTCGCGGCTTCGCCCGACGCGAGCCGAGCCGGATCCGGCGCCGCATCCGACACGGACGCCGCAACGATCGCGGCCGAGGCCGAGCATCGCCGCGAGGTGTCCGAGGTCGACACGCAGCTCGATCTCGAGCCGGTGGTCGCTCCGAAGGGCAAGAGCCGGAAGGTTCCCCCGACGACCCTCGACGACCTGCCGAGCGCGGCGGCCGAGCCCGCCGCCGATCCGCTGACCCGCGGCGATGAGATCCGGATCAGCGCGGATCATCCCATGGCAGCCCTCTACATGCAGTCCCCGATGCCGCCGGAGATCCGCGGGAATCGCGGCGCTGGAACGCTGATCTCCCTGCTCGCGACCCTCGGCTTCGCCGCGGTGCTCGCCGGGGTGATCGCCCTGTGGCTCGCGCCGCAGTACCCGCCGTCGACCTTCCTTGAGAAGGGCCTGCTGCCGATCGTGACGAGCCTCGGGTTCATCGCGGCGGTCGCGGCGTTCCTCCTCGCGATGGTCGTGCTCGTGCTCGTCGTTGGCCGCGCGGGCTGGTGGGCGTACGTGCTCGGCGGCTTCCTGGTGGCCGTGGCCGTGTGGGGAGCGACCGTGGTCGGTCTCGCCATGCACGACCGCTTCATCCTGGGGATCACGACGAGCCTGCAGCCGCTCCAGATGATCGCGAAGTACGGCCTGACCCTGCCGGCGATCGCCGCCGCGATCGTCGCCCGCGAGGCGTCGGTCTGGTTCGGTGCGTGGATCGGTTCCCGAGGCCGCCGCATGAAGCTGCGCAACGCCGAGGCGCTCGCCGAGTACGACGAGGCGCTCGCGGAGGCGCAGGCGAAGCAGTCGTGACCGCCGAGCCGCGTCGCGGAGTCACCCGGGGATACGTCGGGGGGCTCCTCTTCGCGGCCGTGATCACGGCGGTGGCGCTCACGGTCGCGGGGTGGGGGCTGCTCGCGCTGTTCTCGGATCGTGAGCCGGTGTCCTCGCCCGAGGTGCCGATGTGGGCGGCGCCAGTGGTGCTGTTCGTCGCGCTCGCGATGCTCGCCGCGTCGCTCTGGCAGCAGGCGCTGATCCTCCTGCGCGGTCGGCGGGCGCCCGCGTGGGGAGCGATCATCGCGACGGCGGGCGGCGCCTACCTGCTGTGGTGCCTCGGCGGGATCCTTGCTGGGATGTCGATCGAGGAGACCTGGCTGAGCCCGTTCGCGATGCTGCTCGCCCTCGCCTGGGGGATCGCCTCGCTGCTGTTCTGGGCGGTGCTCGCGCGCCGCGTGTACACCGATCGTCCCGCGCCGAAGTGGCCGTGGGAGCGCGAGGACGAGGACGAGTGATCGTGGCAGGCACACTCGACGAACGAGTCGACGCGGCCGTCGACGCCTGGCTCAGGTGGGTGCCCCGCTGGCAGCCGGGAACGCACCGCGGCAGGGCGAGACTCTGCCGGAGGTGCACGGGCTCGCCCCTGCTCGCCGCCGCGGGCATCGGGGCGGACGTTCCGCATCAGGTGACGCACGCGCTCGTCTCGCGGATGCAGCGGATCATCGATCGCGATGTCGACGACTACACGGCGGCCGAGCTTCCGGCGCTGCACGCCGAACTGACCGGTGCCGAGATGTGGCGGGCGCCCGGCTACGACCCTGCCGCCGGGCTCGATCCCGAGTACGACGGGATCGAGCCGGATCCGGAGCCAGGGGAGGGCGAGCAGCCGTTCCTCTTCACGCTCGCCGGCCTCGCCGAGGAGAGCCGCCCGGAGCCGCCGCTGCCGCGCCCGCCGCTGAGCGCCGAGGAAAAGGCACAGCTGCGGCGGGAGATCGAACTCGCCGACGCGCGCGCAGCCGAGACGGGGCGCGGCGTGTGCTTCTCGCTCGTCGCGCACCGGCCGAGAATCGAGTCGGCGATCAGCCGGTTCATCGAGCCGCAGATCCAGGCGATGCTCGATGAACTGAGCCGGAACCTCGAGCCGCCGCAGTGAGTGTTCGTCCCTCGCGGGCGAAGCGTTGCGTGTGCGGTTCTCCCCGCGTATAGTTGTTTCTTGGTGTGTTCCACCGATTCTGCCGTGCCTGCTCGCGAGAGCCTGCGCGGGGGAGCGTGGGAATGCGCCGCAGGGTCACTCGCCCCCAAGGGCGATACCCCCACGGCATACCTGCACTCGGTTCCCTCCCCGGGGGGAGCAGCAGGTTCGCGGGCGCGTGAGCGGCCGCACATGCTTTGGATTTCCAAAAAGCATTCCTGTCACCGTGCAGGATTACATAGGAGAGTCAGTGCCTACCATTCAGCAGTTGGTGCGCAAGGGCCGGACGCCGAAGGTCTCGAAGACCAAGGCTCCCGCGCTCAAGGCGAACCCGCAGCAGGCAGGGGTTTGCACCCGTGTCTACACCACCACGCCCAAGAAGCCGAACTCGGCGATGCGCAAGGTCGCTCGTGTGAAGCTCCGTAACGGCACCGAGGTCACCGCCTACATTCCGGGCGAGGGCCACAACCTGCAGGAGCACTCGCTCGTGCTGGTTCGCGGAGGCCGTGTGAAGGACCTCCCGGGTGTCCGCTACAAGATCGTGCGCGGCGCGCTCGATACCCAGGCGGTCAAGGATCGTCAGCAGGCTCGTAGCCGCTACGGTGCGAAGAAGGAGAAGAAGTAATGCCTCGTAAGGGTCCTGCTCCGAAGCGCCCCGTAGTCGCCGATCCCGTTTACGGATCGCCGGTCGTTAGCCAGCTGGTTAACAAGATCCTCCTCGACGGCAAGAAGGGCCTCGCCGAGCGCATCGTTTACGGTGCACTCGAGGCCGTTGCCGAGAAGTCCGGCCAGGATGCCGTGACGGTTCTCAAGAAGGCGCTCGACAACGTGCGCCCCACCCTTGAGGTCCGCTCGCGTCGTGTTGGCGGCAGCACCTACCAGGTGCCGGTCGAGGTCAAGCCGCACCGCGCGAACACCCTCGCGCTTCGCTGGCTGACGAGCTACGCAAAGGCTCGTCGCGAGAACTCGATGACCGACCGTCTCACCAACGAGATCCTCGACGCTTCCAACGGCCTCGGTGCCGCTGTCAAGCGTCGTGAGGATACCCACAAGATGGCTGAGTCGAACCGCGCGTTCGCTCACTACCGCTGGTAGAAACCCATCGGCCGGCCGGATCGCCGATCGTGATCCGGCCGGCCATCAGCGGGGCAACCCGCTCCGCAGTCTGAATCTTTCATCCCCACCTCTGGAGGAGATCCCGTGGCACAAGACGTGCTCACCGACCTGAGCAAGGTCCGCAACATCGGCATCATGGCCCACATCGATGCCGGCAAGACCACCACGACCGAGCGCATCCTGTTCTACACGGGTGTCAACCACAAGCTCGGCGAGACCCACGACGGTGGCGCGACCACTGACTGGATGGAGCAGGAGAAGGAGCGCGGCATCACGATCACCAGTGCCGCGGTGACCTGCTTCTGGAACAAGAACCAGATCAACATCATCGACACCCCCGGCCACGTGGACTTCACGGTCGAGGTCGAGCGCTCGCTCCGCGTGCTCGACGGTGCCGTCGCCGTCTTCGACGGCAAGGAGGGCGTCGAGCCCCAGTCCGAGACCGTGTGGCGTCAGGCCGACAAGTACGGCGTTCCCCGCATCTGCTTCGTCAACAAGATGGACAAGATGGGCGCCGACTTCTACTTCACGGTCGACACGATCGTCAGCCGCCTCGGCGCCAAGCCGCTCGTGATGCAGCTCCCGATCGGCTCCGAGTCCGACTTCGTCGGCGTCGTCGACCTGCTCTCGATGAAGGCGTTCGTCTGGGAGGGCGACTCGAAGGGTGACGTCACCCTCGGCGCCAACTACGAGACGCAGGAGATCCCCGCAGACCTCCAGGCCAAGGCCGAGGAGTACCGCGAGAAGCTCGTCGAGACCGTCGCCGAGACCGACGACGCGCTGCTCGAGAAGTTCTTCGGCGGCGAGGAGATCTCGGTTGACGAGCTCAAGGCGGGTATCCGCAAGCTCGTCGTGAACAACGAGATCTACCCCGTCTACTGCGGCTCGGCGTTCAAGAACCGCGGCATCCAGCCGATGCTCGACGCGGTCGTGGACTTCCTCCCGAACCCGCTCGACGTCGGCGCCATCGAGGCGCACGATCCGCGCGACGAGTCGATCGTCATCGAGCGCAAGCCGTCCTCGGACGATCCCTTCTCGGCGCTCGCGTTCAAGATCGCCGTGCACCCCTTCTTCGGCCGCCTCACCTACGTCCGCGTTTACTCGGGCAAGGCTGAGTCGGGCGCCCAGGTCATCAACTCGACCAAGGGCCGCAAGGAGCGCATCGGCAAGATCTTCCAGATGCACGCCAACAAGGAGAACCCGGTCGACGAGCTGACGGCGGGCAACATCTACGCCGTCATCGGCCTGAAGGACACCACCACCGGTGACACCCTCTCGGATCCGAACAACCAGGTCGTGCTCGAGTCGATGACCTTCCCCGAGCCCGTGATCGAGGTGGCCATCGAGCCCAAGACCAAGGGTGACCAGGAGAAGCTCGGCGTCGCGATCCAGAAGCTCGCCGAAGAGGACCCCACGTTCCGCGTGAGCCTCAACGCCGAGACCGGCCAGACCGTCATCGCGGGCATGGGCGAGCTCCACCTCGACATCCTCGTTGACCGTATGAAGCGCGAGTTCAAGGTCGAGGCGAACGTCGGTAAGCCCCAGGTGGCCTACCGCGAGACCCTCCGCCGCGAGGTGCCCAAGTACGACTACACCCACAAGAAGCAGACCGGTGGATCCGGTCAGTTCGCGAAGGTGCAGATCGCGCTTGCTCCGCTCGAGGAGACCGAGGACAAGACCTACGAGTTCGAGGACAAGGTGACCGGCGGCCGCGTGCCGCGCGAGTACATCCCGTCCGTCGACGCGGGTATCCAGGACGCCATGCAGTACGGCATCCTCGCGGGCTTCCCGATGGTCAACGTCAAGGCGACGCTGCTCGACGGTCAGTACCACGACGTCGACTCGTCGGAGATGGCGTTCAAGATCGCCGGCTCCATGGCGTTCAAGGAAGCGGCCCGCCTCGCGCAGCCCGTGCTCCTCGAGCCCATGATGGCCGTCGAGGTCCGCACCCCCGAGGAGTACATGGGCGACGTCATCGGCGACCTCAACTCCCGTCGTGGGCAGATCCAGTCGATGGAGGACGCGAGCGGCGTCAAGGTCGTCCGCGCCCTCGTCCCGCTTTCCGAGATGTTCGGGTACATCGGCGACCTGCGGTCGAAGACCAGCGGTCGCGCGGTGTTCTCGATGACCTTCGATTCCTACGCTGAGGTTCCGAAGGCCGTGGCCGATGAGATCGTTCAGAAGGCTAAGGGCGAGTAATTCCGTCCGCTGATCGGCGGCGGCCCACCAGTCGCCGCCGATCGAAACGCCCAGGTCGCGATCATGGACCTGAGCTTGTAACATAAGTACACACCCCGTACTCGTGCCCTTCGAAACCGTCGGAGGGGGAGGGTACTCGACGTCCTGAGGAGGACCATAGTGGCGAAGGCCAAGTTCGAGCGGACCAAGCCGCACGTAAACATCGGAACGATCGGTCACGTCGACCACGGTAAGACCACCCTTACCGCGGCGATCTCCAAGACCCTCGCCGACAAGTTCCCGTCGGACGTCAACGTCCAGCGCGACTTCGACACGATCGACTCGGCTCCCGAGGAGCGCCAGCGCGGCATTACCATCAACATCTCGCATGTTGAGTACGAGACCGACAAGCGCCACTACGCGCACGTCGACGCTCCGGGTCACGCTGACTACATCAAGAACATGATCACCGGTGCCGCTCAGATGGACGGCGCAATCCTCGTGGTTGCGGCGACCGACGGCATGATGGCTCAGACGAAGGAGCACATCCTTCTCGCGAAGCAGGTCGGCGTTCCCTACCTGCTCGTTGCCCTCAACAAGAGCGACATGGTCGACGACGAGGAGATCCTCGAGCTCGTCGAGATGGAGGTCCGCGAGGAGCTCTCCAAGCAGGGTTACCCGGGAGACGACGTCCCCGTGATCCGCGTTTCGGGCTACGAGGCGCTTCAGGGCAACGAGAAGTGGGTCAACTCCGTTCTCGAGCTCATGGAGGCCGTTGACGCCAACATCCCCGACCCGGTGCGCGACAAGGACAAGCCGTTCCTCATGCCCGTCGAGGACGTCTTCACCATCACCGGTCGTGGCACGGTCGTCACGGGTCGCGCCGAGCGCGGCACGCTGAAGATCAACTCCGAGGTCGAGATCGTGGGTCTGCGCCCGACGCAGAAGACCACCGTCACCGGCATCGAGATGTTCCACAAGCAGCTCGACGAGGCATGGGCCGGCGAGAACTGTGGTCTGCTCCTCCGCGGCACCAAGCGCGAGGACGTGGAGCGCGGCCAGGTCGTCGTCGCCCCGGGTTCGATCACCCCGCACACCAACTTCGAGGGGACCGCTTACATCCTCAAGAAGGAAGAGGGCGGCCGTCACAACCCGTTCGAGACGAACTACCGTCCGCAGTTCTACTTCCGTACGACTGACGTGACCGGTGTCATCACCCTGCCCGAGGACAAGCCGATGGTTATGCCCGGCGACACCACCGACATGACGGTCGAGCTGATCCAGCCGATCGCTATGGAGGAGGGCCTCGGCTTCGCGATCCGTGAGGGTGGCCGCACCGTCGGCGCCGGCACGGTCACGAAGGTGCTGTCCTAAGTCTCAGTGACTGATCAGGGGTTGTGCTGAACGGCACAGCGCTTGAAGAAAAGCCCCCGGGTTCGCCCCGGGGGCTTTTCGCGTTCCCTGGAGGATTCCCGCGCCCCCGCGAACCCTCCCGTCTTTCCACAGGAACCGCACGTCTGCGCTGGTGCGGTGCGGAGGACCGCTATCCTCGAAGTTGACCTGTAACCAAACAACCGTTGACGTGAGGAGAACGCGTGCCGGAAACCGTCGGTGGGCGGATCGCTCACTTCGTACGCCAGTACGGCCTGCTCTACCTCGTCGACGCCGCGGCCTGGGCGGTTGCGATCCTCGCGGCGCTCGTGCTCCGCTTCGACTTCGACTTCGACCGCATCCACTGGGGGTGGACGAGCGCCCTCATCGGCGTGACCGCCGTGCTCCAGCTGATCGCGGGCTGGGTGTTCTGGCTGTACCGCAACCGGTACGCGATCGGGAGCTTCGACGAGGTGCGCGCGCTCGTGCTGGAGATCACCTGCGTCATGGTGGCCGCGTGGCTGTTCGCCTATCTCGTCGGGTACGGCAACGGGATCCCGCGAAGCACCATGATCATCGCCGCTCCGATCGTGTTCAGCCTGATGGGAGTGGTCCGCTACGTGCTGCGCCTGCGCAGCGAACGGCAGCTGCGCCCGGGGGAGCAGGCGGAGCGGACCCTGCTCTACGGCGCGGGATACCTCGGCGTGCAGACGGCGAAGCGCATGCTCACGGACCCGCGCGCGAGCGCCCTGCCCGTCGGTTTCATCGACGACGATCCCGCGAAGAGCAATCAGGAGGTGCGCGGCATCCGGGTGCTCGGCGGGTTCCGCGATCTCGAGGAGGTCGTGCGTCGCACGCGAGCCACGCGGCTCATCGTGTGCATCGGGGATGCCGACGCGACCATGATGCGACGGATCGACGAGGTGGCCGACCGGATCGGGATCACGGCCCTCGTCCTTCCCCCGCTCGAGCAGATCCTGCAGAACAACTCCGTGATCTCGGACGTCCGGGAGCTGACGATCGAGGACCTCATCGGCCGCCACCCGGTGCGGCTCGAGACGGGGTCGATCGCGTCCTACCTGCAGGACAAGCGGGTGCTCGTCACCGGCGCCGGCGGTTCGATCGGCTCGGAGCTCTGCCGTCAGCTCGCGCGCTTCGCGCCGCGGGAGCTGATCATGCTGGATCGCGACGAGACCGCCCTGCAGGAGACGCAGCTCTCGATCAGCGGCCACGGTCTGCTCGACACGAACGACGTGGTGCTCGCGGATATCCGCGATCCCGCGGCGCTCGCCACGATTTTCGCGGAGCACCGCCCGGAGGTCGTGTTCCACGCCGCAGCGCTGAAGCACCTGCCCATGCTGGAGCAGTATCCCGACGAGGCGTGGAAGACGAACGTGCTCGGCACGCTCAACGTGCTGAACGCGGCGCGGGACGCCGGCGTCGGCGCGTTCGTGAACATCTCGACGGACAAGGCCGCCAACCCCACGAGCGTTCTCGGCCATTCGAAGCGCGTCGCCGAGAAGCTGACCGCCTGGATGGCCGAGCAGACGGGGCAGCGCTACCTGTCCGTGCGCTTCGGCAACGTGATCGGGAGCCGCGGTTCGATGCTGCCGACGTTCCGCCGCCTCATCGAGGCTGGCGGGCCGGTCACGGTCACCCACCCGGATGTGACGCGCTTCTTCATGACGATCCCCGAGGCCTGCCAGTTGGTGATCCAGGCCGGCGGTATCGGCCGCCAGGGCGAGGTGCTGATCCTCGATATGGGTGAGCCCGTCTCGATCCTCGATGTGGCCCGCCGCATGATCGCGCAGTCCGGGAAGGACGTCGAGATCGTTTTCACCGGCCTGCGGCACGGCGAGAAGCTGCACGAGGAGCTCGTGGGGCACGGCGAGGGCGACGAGCGCCCGTTCCACCCGAAGATCACCCACGCGCACGTCGACACGATCTCGCCCGAGGTGCTCGATCACGAGGGCTGGGTGGCGCGCCTCGACCTCACGAGCCAGGCGGAGGAGCGGATCCAGTGAGCCCGCTCATGCCCGCCGTGGTCGCGGGTGCCGTGACGCTCGCGCTGAGCCTCGCGCTGCCCGTCGTCGTGAAGCCGCTGCTGCAGCGGCTCGGGATCATGGACGTTCCGAACGCGAGGTCCTCGCACGAGCGGCCGATTCTGCGCGGGCTCGGTCTCGCGGTGCTCATCGCGATGACCGTGGGTGCCGCCGTCGCGATCGTGTGGTTCGCCGCGGCGCCGGACGCCGGAGCCGGTGCCCGCTGGGACGTGCTGCTGATCGTCGCGCTCGGTTCGCTCGCGGCCGGCCTGCTCGGCCTGGGGGAGGATCTGCGCGGGATCAGCGTCCTCGGCCGCAGCGTCTGCCTGATCCTGATCGCCGTGACGGTCCCCGTGCTCCTCCTGATCGCACGTTCGAACCCCGGGGCGGGCGCGCCCTTCGGGGCGTCCGGCGGGTACCCGAACGCGCTGGGGCTCCCCCCTGACCTCCCGCTGTGGGGAGCGATCGCGATCGGGGCCTACGCCGTGTTCTTCATCTCGAGCTACATCAACGTTGCCAACTTCATGGACGGTCTGAACGGGATCAGCGGGCTGCACGGCGTGATCGCCGGGCTCGCGTTCGCGGCTGGCGGGCTCATCGCGGGGGAGCGGCCGTGGCTCGTGGCTGCTGGCCTGATCCTCGCCGCTGGCTTCGGCGGGTTCCTGCCGTGGAATCTCTCTCGGCCCGGCGCATTTCTCGGCGATGTCGGGAGCTATCTGCTCGGGGGCGCGACGGCCGTGACGAGCCTCGCCGCCTGGCTCTCCGGGATTCCCCTGCTCGCAACGATCGGGCCGATGGTCATCTATTTCGGCGATGTCGGCGTCACCCTCGTGAAGCGGGTGCGCGCGGGGCATCGCTGGGACGAGCCCCACAAGGAGCACGCCTACCAGCGGATCCAGCAGCTTGGATACTCGCACGTGCAGGCATCGGGCCTGACGGCGCTGTGCACGGCCGCGGCCTCCGTGCTGGGTCTGTGCTCGCTGTTCACCTCGCTCCCCGGAACGCTCGCGCTGCTCGCCGGTGGACTCGTGATCCTCGGCGTCTATCTGGCCCTGCCCCGCCTGCTGCCGCGCCGCGCGTAACTCGCCCGCGACACGCGACACGCCCGGGTTGCACCATCCGGGATCGGCGTGCGAGAATAGACAGGTTCAGTACTCCGCGCGTCTGCGTGGATCACTGCCAGGCAGTGCATAACCGCCCCGCACGGGGTTCTGGTTAGGCCGCGGGCAGCGAACGCATCCGCACGAATCGTGGCGGCCAGACGAGAGTCCGGCCGTTTTCGTGTGTGCGGGCCGCGCTCCGTATTCGAGTGCGCGGAATTGACAGGTGAACAGAGACCCAGCACGTTGCGGCTTCGCGGCCGCGTTTGCCAGGGCGCTGATACGCAAGACGTCCAATGCCGCGGGACCACAAGCCCCGCGGTACGACGCAAGTAGAAAGTAGAGAGTCACATGGCGGGACAGAAGATCCGCATCCGACTGAAGTCGTATGACCACGAGGTCATCGACAGCTCCGCGCGCAAGATCGTTGACACGGTCACCCGCGCCGGCGCCACGGTGATCGGCCCCGTGCCGCTCCCCACCGAGAAGAACGTGATCGCCGTTATCCGTTCACCCCACAAGTACAAGGACAGCCGCGAGCACTTCGAGAAGCGCACGCACAAGCGCCTCATCGACATCGTGGATCCCACTCCGAAGGCCGTCGATTCGCTCATGCGTCTCGACCTCCCGGCCGACGTCAACATCGAGATCAAGCTCTAAGGGGGGATCCGGAAATGTCTGCAGCACGCAATGTGAAGGGTCTCCTGGGCACCAAGCTCGGTATGACTCAGGTCTGGGACGCGGACGGCAAGGTCGTCCCCGTTACCGTCATCGAGGTGGCTCCCAACGTGGTCACCCAGATCCGCACCCCCGAGGTCGACGGCTACAGCGCCGTGCAGATCGCCGCGGGTCAGATCGATCCCCGTAAGGTCAACAAGCCGACCGCCGGTCACTTCGAGAAGGCGGGCGTCACGCCTCGCCGTCACCTGACCGAGGTCCGCACCTCCGACGCCGCCGAGTATGCACTCGGCCAGGAGCTCACCGTTGATGGCACCTTCGAAGCCGGTCAGAAGATCGACGTCGTCGGCACCTCCAAGGGCAAGGGCTTCGCCGGCGCCATGAAGCGTCACAACTTCAAGGGCGTCTCGGCATCGCACGGTGCGCACCGCAACCACCGCAAGCCGGGCTCCATCGGCGGCGCCGCGACCCCCGGTCGCGTCTTCAAGGGCCAGCGTATGCCCGGCCGCATGGGTGGGGACCGCGTGACGGTGCAGAACCTTACCGTTCAGGCGATCGACGCCGAGAAGGGTCTCATCCTGGTCAAGGGTGCGGTTCCCGGCGCTCGCGGTCGTCTCGTTTTCGTTCGCAACGCAGTGAAGGGGGCGTAGTTCATGGCTACCGCTACCAAGCTCGACGTGCTCGACGCCAAGGGGAAGAAGGCCGGGTCGGTTGACCTGCCGGAGAACCTCTTCGCCGTCGAGACCAACGTTCCGCTGATCCACCAGGTGGTCACCGCTCAGCTCGCCGCTGCGCGTCAGGGCACCCACAAGACGAAGAACCGTGGCGAGGTCTCCGGTTCGGGCGTCAAGCCGTTCAAGCAGAAGGGCACCGGCCGCGCTCGTCAGGGTTCGGTCCGCGCTCCTGAGCACCGCGGCGGCGGCGTCGTCCACGGTCCCGTGCCGCGCGACTACGCGCAGCGCACGCCCAAGAAGATGATTGCTGCAGCGCTTCGCGGCCTGCTCTCGGATCGCGCCCGCGCGAACCGCGTGCACGTCGTCGAGTCGTTCGGCATCGACGCCAAGCCCAGCACGAAGGCCGCACGCGAGTTCCTCGCGCAGGTTGCTCCGGGCAACCGCGTCCTCGTCGTCGTGACCCGCGAGGATGAGCTCACCGCGCTCAGCGTTCGCAACCTGCAGCACGTTCACGTGCTGTTCCAGGATCAGCTCAACGCCTACGACGTGGTCGTCAGCGACGATCTCGTCTTCACCAAGGCCGCCTTCGACGCCTTCGTCGCCGGCCGTGCCGCTCAGGAGGACACGAAGTGAGCCTGAACAAGTCCGCACACGACGTCATCATCCGCCCCATCGTTTCCGAGAAGAGCTACGGTCTCATCGACGCGAACGGCCAGTACACCTTCGAGGTGCAGCCGAGCGCGAACAAGACCGAGATCAAGCTCGCGATCGAGCAGGTCTTCAACGTTCGGGTCGATAAGGTCCGCACGCTGAACCGCAAGGGCAAGACCCGCCGCACGAAGTTTGGCATGGGCAAGCGCAAGGACACCAAGCGCGCCATTGTCACGCTGAAGTCGGGTTCCATCGACATCTTCACGGCTGCGCTGTAGAAGGGGCGAAAAGGAATACAACATGGCTATTCGCAAGTACAAGCCGACGACCCCGGGTCGTCGCGGCTCGAGCGTTGCTGATTTCGCTGAGATCACGCGCTCCACGCCCGAGAAGTCGCTGCTCCGTCCGCTCCCCAAGACCGGCGGCCGCAACAACCAGGGCCGGATCACCACCCGTCACATCGGTGGTGGCCACAAGCGTCAGTACCGCGTCATCGACTTCCGTCGCAATGACAAGGACGGCGTGAACGCCCGCGTCGCGCACATCGAGTACGACCCGAACCGCACGGCGCGCATCGCGCTCCTGCACTTCGAGGACGGCACGAAGCGCTACATCATCGCCCCGAACAAGCTGAAGCAGGGCGACGTCGTCGAGTCGGGTCCCTCGGCCGATATCAAGCCGGGCAACAACCTGCCCCTCCGCAACATCCCCACCGGTACGGTCATTCACGCCATCGAGCTGAAGCCGGGTGGAGGCGCCAAGCTCGCCCGCTCCGCGGGTGCGTCGGTGCGTCTCGTCGCGAAGGACGGCCCCTACGCTCAGCTGCGTCTCCCCTCGGGTGAGATCCGCAACGTCGACGCGCGCTGCCGCGCGACCGTCGGCGAGGTCGGCAACGCCGAGCAGTCGAACATCAACTGGGGCAAGGCCGGCCGTATGCGCTGGAAGGGCGTCCGCCCGACCGTCCGCGGTGTCGTCATGAACCCGGTCGATCACCCGCACGGTGGTGGCGAAGGCCGCACCTCGGGTGGCCGTCACCCGGTCAGCCCCTGGGGTCAGAAGGAAGGCCGCACGCGGCACCCGAACAAGGAAAGCGACAAGCTCATCGTGCGTCGCCGCCCCACCGGTAAGAAGCGTTAGTCGGCAGGTAGGAGAGAGTAGAAGATGCCTCGTAGTCTCAAGAAGGGCCCCTTCGTCGATAACCACCTGCTGAACAAGGTGGTTGTCCAGAACGAAGCTGGCACCAAGAACGTGATCAAGACCTGGTCGCGCCGCTCGATGATCGTTCCGGCCATGCTCGGCCACACGATCGCGGTGCACGACGGTCGCAAGCACATCCCCGTGTTCGTTACGGAGACCATGGTCGGTCACAAGCTGGGCGAGTTCGCGCCCACTCGCACCTTCCGCGGTCACGTGAAGGACGACAAGAAGGGCCGTCGCCGCTAACGCGGTGACGTGAAGGAGGAAGAGAAATGGTGGAGTCGATCGCACGCGTGCGTCATATCCGCATCACCCCCCAGAAGGCCCGCCGCGTTGTCGACCTGGTTCGCGGGAAGAACGCAGAAGAGGCCCTGGCCATTCTGAAGTTCGCCCCCCAGGCTGCCGCGGAGCCCGTGTTCAAGCTTGTCGCCTCGGCGATGGCGAACGCGCGCGTCAAGGCCGACAAGGAAAACCTGCGTCTCAATGAGGACGAGCTCGTCGTGGCTCGCGCCTTCGTGGACGAGGGCGCAACGCTCAAGCGTTTCCGCCCCCGTGCTCAGGGCCGCGCGTTCCGTATCAACAAGCGGACCAGCCACATCACCGTCGTCCTGCAGACGGCGGACGAGCTCGCCGCTGCGAAGAAGGGAGCCTAGGTATGGGCCAGAAGATTCATCCCTACGGCTTCCGCCTCGGGGTCACGACCGACCACGTCTCGCGCTGGTTCTCGGACTCGACCAAGAAGGGTCAGCGCTACGCTGACTACCTGGCCGAGGACATCAAGATCCGCCAGCACCTGACGAAGCAGCTCGATCGCGCCGGCGTCTCGCGCGTCGAGATCGAGCGCACCCGCGACCGCGTCCGCGTGGACATCCACTCGGCGCGTCCCGGCATCGTGATCGGCCGCCGCGGCGCCGAGGCCGAGCGCATCCGCGCCGACCTCGAGAAGCTCACCGGCAAGCAGATCCAGCTGAACATCCTCGAGGTCAAGAACCCCGAGGCTGACGCTCAGCTCGTCGCACAGGGCATCGCCGAGCAGCTCGCTGCGCGCGTGGCATTCCGCCGCGCGATGCGCAAGGGCCTGCAGGGTGCTCAGCGCGCCGGTGCCAAGGGCATCCGTATCCAGGTCTCCGGCCGCCTCGGCGGCGCCGAGATGAGCCGCTCGGAGTTCTACCGCGAGGGTCGCGTGCCGCTGCACACGCTCCGCGCGAACATCGACTACGGCTTCTACGAGGCGAAGACCACCTTCGGCCGCATCGGCGTGAAGGTCTGGATCTACAAGGGTGACCTCACCAACAAGGAACTCGCACGCGAGCAGGCGGCCCAGAAGCCGTCCCGTGAGCGCGGCGACCGCCGCCGTGCGCCCCGTGGCGCACAGGCCGAGGCTGCACCCGCTGCAGCAGGAGCGGAGAAGTAAGCATGCTGATTCCCCGTCGAGTCAAGTACCGCAAGCAGCACCACCCCAGCCGCAGCGGCCAGTCGAAGGGCGGCAACAAGGTCGCCTTCGGTGAGTTCGGTATCCAGGCCCTCACGCCCGCATACGTGACGAACCGTCAGATCGAGTCCGCTCGTATCGCCATGACGCGTCACATCAAGCGTGGCGGCAAGGTGTGGATCAACATCTACCCGGACCGTCCCCTCACCAAGAAGCCCGCGGAAACCCGCATGGGCTCCGGTAAGGGCTCGCCCGAGTGGTGGGTTGCAAACGTCAAGCCGGGCCGCGTCCTCTTCGAGGTCGCCGGCGTCGATGAGGAGCTCGCACGTGAGGCGCTGACCCGCGCCATCCACAAGCTGCCCCTCAAGGCCCGCATTATCAAGCGCGAGGAGGGCGACGCGTAATGGCGATCGGTACCAAGGAACTGGCTATCACCGAGCTCGACTCGTTCGAGAACGAGCGTCTGGCTGAGGAGCTCAAGAAGGCCAAGGCCGAGCTCTTCAACCTGCGTTTCCAGTCGGCCACCGGCCAGCTGGAGAGCCACGGCCGCGTCCGTCAGGTGAAGCGCGACATCGCGCGCATCTACACGGTGCTCCACGAGCGCGAGCTCGGCATCCGGGCCACCCCGGCCGCCGCTCCCGCTCCGGCCAAGAAGAAGAGCACCAAGAAGACCGAGCAGGCGGACGCCGCCGCTGAGACGAAGGAGGCCTAATGATGGCTGAGGTCGAGAAGGAACAGCGCGGCTACCGCAAGGCGCGCCGCGGCTACGTCGTCAGCGACAAGATGGACAAGACCATCGTCGTCGAGGTTGAGGACCGCGTGAAGCACCCGCTCTACGGCAAGGTCATGCGTCGTTCGTCGAAGGTCAAGGCCCACGACGAGCAGAACACCGCAGGCATCGGCGATCTCGTGCTCATCCACGAGACCCGTCCGCAGAGCGCGACCAAGCGCTGGCGTCTGGTCGAGATCCTCGAGAAGGCGAAGTAAGCCTCGGGCTTACTGAGTAAGGAGTTAGCAAGTGATTCAGCAGGAATCCCGACTCAAGGTTGCCGATAACACCGGCGCCAAGGAGTTGCTTACCATTCGTGTTCTCGGCGGCTCGAAGCGTCGCTACGCCGGTCTCGGCGACACGATCGTCGCGACCGTCAAGGACGCGATCCCCGGCGGCAACGTGAAGAAGGGCGACGTCGTCAAGGCGGTCGTCGTTCGCACGCGCAAGTCGACCCGTCGCGCGGATGGCTCGTACATCGCGTTCGACGAGAACGCTGCCGTCATCCTCAAGGCCGACGGGGAGCCCCGCGGCACCCGTATCTTCGGGCCGGTCGGACGTGAGCTGCGCGACAAGCGGTTCATGAAGATCGTCTCGCTCGCACCGGAGGTGATCTAGTCCTATGGGCGCAAAGATCAAGAAGGGTGACCTCGTCGAGGTCATCTCGGGCCCGTCGCAGGAGCGCGGCGGCTACAAGGGCAAGCAGGGTCGCGTCATCGAGGTGATCGCCGAGAGCGATCGCATCGTCGTCGAGGGCGTCAACTACATCACCAAGCACGTCCGCGTCGGCCAGTCCGACCGCGGCACGCGCGAGGGTGGTATCGAGACCGTTGAGGCGCCGATCCACGTGTCCAACGTCGCGGTCGTCGATCCCGAGACGAAGAAGCCGACCCGTGTCGGCTTCCGCGTCGAAGAGGTCGAGCGCGATGGCAAGAAGAAGACCGTGCGCGTGCGGTACGCCAAGACGTCTGGGAAGGACCTCTAATGACTGAGACTGCCGCAGCGACTGGCAAAATCCAGCCGCGCCTGAAGCAGAAGTACCGGAGCGACATCGTTCCGCAGCTCCGCGAGGAGTTCGACTACGCCAACATCATGCAGGTTCCGGGGATCGTCAAGGTCGTCGTGAACACCGGTGTCGGCGAGGCGGCTCGCGACAGCAAGGTGATCGAGGGCGCGATCGCGGACCTCACCAAGATCACCGGTCAGAAGCCCATGGTCACCAAGGCCCGCAAGTCCATCGCGCAGTTCAAGCTGCGCGAGGGGCAGGCGATCGGCGCGCACGTCACGCTGCGCGGCGACCGTGCCTGGGAATTCCTTGATCGTCTGATCGGCCTGGCACTCCCGCGAATCCGCGATTTCCGCGGCCTTTCGCCCCGCCAGTTCGACGGAAACGGCAACTACACCTTCGGTTTGACCGAACAGAGTGTGTTCCACGAGATCGATCAGGATAAGATTGATCGGGTGCGCGGTTTCGACATCACCATCGTGACCACCGCCAAGACCGACGACGAGGGTCGTGCGCTGCTTCGCGCGCTCGGCTTCCCGTTCAAGTCGGAATAACTTACAACTGAATAGTCCAAGCGGTGAAGGGTGCCCGGGATTTCCCGGGCACCCCATCCGTGTGTCACCCAGGTCACGCACCGTGTAACGGTGCGTGAAACCAGGCGAGAAAGAAAGAGTCACTCATGACGATGACTGATCCGGTCGCAGATATGCTGACCCGGCTGCGCAACGCAAACTCTGCGCATCATGACGACGTTTCCCTCCCCGGCTCGAAGCTGAAGGAGCGGATCGCCGAGATCCTCAAGCGCGAGGGTTACATCAAGGACTGGAAGGTCGAGCCGGCACGCGTCGGGACGACCATCACCATGTCCCTCAAGTACGGCCCCAACCGCGAGCGCTCCATCGAGGGCATCAAGCGCGTGTCGAAGCCCGGTCTCCGGGTGTACGCGGGCTCCACCGAGATCCCGAGCGTGCTCGGTGGCCTCGGCATCGCGATCCTGTCCACCTCCTCCGGTCTTCTCACGGACCGTGAGGCCGAGCAGAAGGGCGTCGGCGGGGAAGTCCTCGCCTACGTGTGGTAAGCCGTCATGTCACGAATTGGTAAGCTTCCCATCGCCGTTCCCGGCGGTGTCGACGTCAAGATCGACGGCCAGAAGGTCACGGTCAAGGGCTCGAAGGGCGAGCTGTCGCTCGTCGTCGCCGAGCCGATCCGCGTCGCTCTCGAGGACGGTCAGGTCGTTGTGACCCGTCCCGACGAGGAGCGGAACTCCCGAGCGCTGCACGGTCTCACGCGCACGCTCATCAACAACAACATCATCGGGGTCACCGAGGGCTACGCCAAGCAGCTCGAGGTCGTCGGCACGGGGTACCGCGTGCAGCAGAAGGGCACGGGCCTCGAGCTCGCCCTCGGCTTCTCGCACCCGGTCAACGTTGACGCCCCCGAGGGCATCACGCTCTCGGTCGAGGGCAACACCAAGATCACGGTGAGCGGCATCTCGAAGCAGGCGGTCGGTGAGACCGCTGCGAACATCCGCAAGCTGAAGAAGCCGGAGCCCTACAAGGGCAAGGGCATTCGCTACGCGGGCGAGAACGTCCGTCGCAAGGCAGGAAAGGCTGGTAAGTAACCCATGGCCGCTTCAGTGTCCCGGGCAAAGGGCCGTTCGGCTGCGCGCGTGCGCCGCCACACCCGCCTGCGTAAGAAGATTGTCGGTACGGAGGCGCGTCCCCGTCTCGTCGTGACCCGCTCTGCGCGTCACGTGTTCGTCCAGGTCGTCGACGATTCGAAGGGCATCACCGTCGCTTCGGCGTCGACGATGGAGTCGGATCTTCGCTCGTTCGAGGGCGATAAGACCGCGAAGGCGCGCAAGGTCGGCGAGCTCGTCGCCGAGCGTGCCAAGGGCGCCGGTGTCGAGGCGGTCGTGTTCGACCGCGGCGGCAGCAAGTACGCCGGTCGCGTCGCAGCGATCGCCGACGGCGCTCGCGAAGGGGGGCTGACCCTGTGAGCAACGAAACGAAGGAGCAGGAAGTGTCTGCAGAGGCCCAGGCTGAGACGCAGGCCGCGCAGGCCCCGGCTCAGGATCACCGTAACGAGCCCCGTGAGCAGCGTCGCGGAAGCCGCGACCGCGGCACCCGTGGCGAGCGCGGTGGCCGCGATCGCAACGAGAGCCAGTTCCTCGAGCGCGTCGTCACGATCAACCGCGTGTCGAAGGTCGTCAAGGGCGGCCGTCGCTTCAGCTTCACCGCGCTCGTCGTGGTGGGCGATGGCAACGGCACCGTCGGTGTCGGCTACGGCAAGGCGAAGGAGGTGCCCCTCGCCATCTCCAAGGGTGTCGAGGAGGCCAAGAAGAACTTCTTCCGCGTGCCCCGCGTCGGCAGCACGATCCCTCACCCGGTCCAGGGCGAGGCAGCCGCGGGCGTTGTCCTGCTGCGTCCGGCCGCTGCCGGTACCGGTGTTATCGCCGGTGGCCCGGTTCGCGCCGTCCTCGAGTGCGCCGGCATCCACGACGTCCTGAGCAAGTCGCTCGGTTCGTCGAACACCCTGAACATCGTGCACGCGACCGTTGAGGCGCTGCAGCAGCTCGAGGAGCCCCGCTCCGTCGCAGCTCGCCGCGGCCTCGACTTCGACCGCGTCGCCCCGGCCCGCATCGTGCGCGCCGAGGCGAAGGCTGCGGCCGACGCTGCCGCGAAGGCAAAGGCAGGTGCGTAATGGCGAAGAGCCTGAAGATTACGCAGACGAAGTCCGTTATCAGTGAGAAGCAGAACCAGCGCGACACGCTCCGCAGCCTGGGCCTCAGGAAGATCGGCCAGACGGTCGTTCGCGAGGACACCAAGGCGAACCGCGGATACGTGCGTGCGGTTGCTCACCTGGTAGAGGTTGAGGAGATCGACGCATGAGCGAGAAGAACGAGGAGCGCCAGCAGGTGCTGAAGGCGCACCACCTGCGCCCCGCGCCCGGCTCGAAGACCGCCAAGACCCGCGTGGGTCGCGGTGAGGCTTCGAAGGGCAAGACCGCCGGCCGCGGTACCAAGGGCACCAAGGCCCGGTACCAGGTCAAGGCCGGCTTCGAGGGTGGGCAGATGCCGCTGCACATGCGCACCCCGAAGCTCCGCGGGTTCAAGAACCCGTTCCGCACGGAGTACCAGGTCGTCAACGTTGCCAAGCTCGCAGAGCTCTACCCCAAGGGTGGCGACGTGACGGTCGAGGATCTCGTGGCCAAGGGTGCCGTCCGCAAGAACCAGCCCGTCAAGGTGCTGGGCGACGGCGACCTCCAGGTCAAGCTCGTCGTCTCGGTGGACAAGGTCTCCGGCTCGGCTGAGCAGAAGATCGTCGCCGCTGGCGGAGAGATCAAGTAAGGGCTCCTCGGAGCTCATACGAACTCGAGGATGACTCGAGCGACGGGGGAGAGGTCGGACGGCGAATAGCCGTCCGGTCTCGACCCCGTTTTTCGTCGCGGGCCACCAATCGGGTGGGCCCGTGGCAGCACATTCCCGCTGGCGTGTAGGCTAGTGCAATGGCTTCCCGTCCACAGACGGTGGCCCCATGACGTCCCCAGGAGGCAGATTTTGTTCAGCGCTATCGGACGGATCTTCAGAACCCCCGATCTCAGGCGGAAGCTCGTATTCACCCTGGGCATCGTGTCGCTGTTCCGGCTCGGATCCTTCATCCCGGCGCCCTTCGTGGACTTCAATAACGTCCAGGCGTGTCTGGCGGCCAACAAGACCGGCACCTCGGGCCTGTACGACATGATCAACCTCTTCAGCGGCGGCGCGCTGCTGCAGCTGTCGATCTTCGCGCTCGGCATCATGCCCTACATCACGGCGTCGATCATCACGCAGCTGCTCCGCGTCGTCATCCCGCACTTCGAGACGCTCCACAAGGAGGGTCAGGCGGGCCAGGCGAAGCTGACGCAGTACACGCGCTATCTCACGATCGCGCTCGCGATCCTGCAGTCGACCACGCTCATCACGGTCGCGCGCTCGGGCCAGCTCTTCGGTGCCGCCGCGAACCAGGCCTGCCAGAACCTCGTGTCGCAGGAGTGGTGGTCGATCCTCATCATGATCCTCACGATGACCGCCGGCACCGGCCTCATCATGTGGTTCGGCGAGCTCATCACCGAGCACGGCATCGGCAACGGCATGTCGCTCCTGATCTTCACCTCGATCGCCGCGAGCTTCCCCGGCGCCATGTGGACCATCAAGGAGTCGCGCGGCTGGGAGGTCTTCTTCCTGGTGCTCGCGGTCGGTCTCGTGGTCGTCGCCGCGGTCGTCTTCGTCGAGCAGTCGCAGCGCCGGATCCCCGTGCAGTACGCGAAGCGCGTCGTCGGGCGTCGCACCTACGGTGGTTCGAGCACGTACATCCCGATCAAGGTCAACATGGCCGGCGTTATCCCGGTCATCTTCGCCTCGGCGATCCTGTACCTGCCGATGCTCATCACCCAGTTCAACCAGCCCAAGATCGGCGAGGAGCCGAAGGCCTGGGTGGTCTGGATCCAGAACAACCTCGTGCTCGGCGATCAGCCGCTCTACATGGTCGTGTTCTTCCTGCTCGTGATCGGCTTCACGTTCTTCTACGTGCAGATCACCTTCAACCCGGAGGAGGTCGCGGACAACATGAAGCAGTACGGCGGCTTCATCCCGGGCATCCGCGCCGGCCGACCCACGGCCGAGTACCTCAACTACGTGCTCACGCGCATCACGAGCGCCGGCTCGCTGTACCTCGGCGTGATCGCGCTCATCCCGCTTGTCGCGCTGGCATTCTTCGGCGCGAACCAGAACTTCCCGTTCGGCGGCTCCTCGATCCTGATTATCGTGGGCGTCGGCCTCGAAACGGTGAAGCAGATTGACGCGCAGCTCCAGCAGCGCCACTACGAAGGGCTCCTCAAGTGACCGAGACCACTCACGCACGACTGCTCATCATCGGCCCTCCCGGGGCAGGCAAGGGCACCCAGGCGTCGCGGATCGCGGAGCGCTTCCAGGTTCCCGCGATCTCGACGGGCGATATCTTCCGCGCCAACATCAAGGGCGGCACGCCGCTCGGCCAGCAGGTGCAGGCGATCATCGCCGAGGGTGAGCTCGTTCCCGACTCGCTGACGAACGAGATCGTCGCGGACCGTCTCGAGCAGGCCGACGCCGCAGCCGGCTTCCTGCTCGACGGGTACCCGCGCACGGTGGATCAGGTGCACGCGCTCGACGCCATGCTCGCTCCGAAGAACGCCGCGCTCGACGCGGTGATCCTGCTCGAGGCCGATGTCGACGCTGTCGTCGCACGCCTCCTGAAGCGCGCTGAGCTCGAGGGCCGCGCGGACGATACCGAAGAGGTCATTCGTCACCGTCAGGAGATCTACGCGGATCAGACCGCGCCGCTCATCGAGCTGTTCTCCGAGCGCGGGATCCTCGTCTCGGTCGACGGCCTGGGCACGGTCGAGGAGGTTGCGGCGCGCATCGCCGAGGGACTCGACGCGAAGCTCAGCTCGCGGGTCGGCAGCTAGCGTTGGGTCGGCGGGGGATTCTGCGGAGGTCGATCTACAAGTCGCCTGCGCAGCTCAGGCTCATGATCGAGCCCGGCCTGGCGACCGCGGCGGCGCTTGCCGCGATGCGTGACGCCGTGCGCCCCGGAATTACCCCGCTCGAGCTCGATGCGCTCGCCGAGGAGGCGATTCGCGCCCGCGGCGGCGCGCCGAACTTCATGCTCGAGCCCGGCTACAAGCACACGATCTGCGCGAACGTCAACGAGCACGTGGTCCACGGCATCCCGAGCGAGCGTCCGCTCGTTCCCGGCGACATCGTCGCGCTGGACGCCGGCGCCGTGATCGGCGGCTGGCACGGCGATGCGGCGATCACGGCGGTCCTTCCCGACCACGCCGATCCGGAGCGCACGGCCGCGAACGAGAAGCTCAGCCGCGTCACCGAGCAGGCGATGTGGCGCGGCATCGCGCGCCTCGCCACGGGAACGCACCTCAACGAGGTGGGGGAGGCCGTTGCCGGTTATGTGCGCGCGAACAGCGATTTCGGCGTGCTCGAGGACTATATCGGGCACGGCATCGGTCGCAGCATGCACGAGGATCCGCCCGTGTTCAACGTTCCGGTGCGCCGTCGCGGACCGGAGATCAAGCCCGGCCTCGTCGTGGCGATCGAACCGATCATCTCCGCCGGCGGGATCGACACGGTGGTCGAGGACGACGACTGGACCGTCACGATCGCGGACGGTTCGATGAGCGCCCAGTGGGAGCACTCGGTCGCCGTGCACGAGAAGGGCATCTGGGTGCTGACCGCCGAGGACGGCGGGGCGTCCGGCTTGGAACCGCTCGGCGTGACGCCGGTTCCCATCCCCTGATCCGGCCCGTCCGGCGCGGCTCGCGCCCGCCGCGCCGATCTCGCGGCGCTCCGCTTTACAAACGCGGCTTCGCGGTCTATCCTTGATCTTTGGTGCTTTGCGCCTGTTTTTGTGTTCGCAAAATCGGGCGCCGAGCATTCGCATGACCAGTGAAACTACGAAGCGATAGTGAGGCTATGGCGAAGAAAGACGGCGTCATCGAGATCGAGGGACACGTTGTCGAGGCTCTGCCGAACGCGATGTTCCGCGTCGAGCTGACCAATGGACACAAGGTGCTCGCTCATATCTCGGGCAAGATGCGTCAGCACTACATCCGCATCCTCCCCGAGGACCGCGTGATCGTGGAGCTGACTCCGTACGATCTGACCCGCGGCCGCATCGTCTACCGCTACAAGTAGGCAGTCACCGGAAAGTAACGGCTCCCGGCACCCCGGGAGTACGAGGACAGCGAACCCGCTAAAGGAAACATCATGAAGGTCAAGCCCAGCGTCAAGAAGATCTGCGACAAGTGCAAGGTCATCCGTCGTCACGGCCGTGTCATGGTGATCTGCGAGAACCCGCGCCACAAGCAGCGCCAGGGCTAGTCCCGGCTGCTGCGGCCCCGCAGCGCACCACTTCACAACTCAATAACTGATCCAGCGCGTCGAAGAACCCGATCCATCGCGATCGGGGGACACCTTGGGGCGGAGGCCCAAACCCCCGACGCGCGCCAAACCTCCACTATCCGCAAGGAGAGCCACCATGGCACGTCTCGCAGGAGTAGACATCCCACGCGACAAGCGCGTTGAGATTGCACTCACTTACATCTATGGCGTTGGCCGCACCAGCGCGCTGAAGACGCTCGAGGAAACCGGCATCGACGGCAACATCCGCGTCAAGGACCTCACCGACGACCAGCTCGTCGCACTCCGTGACTACATTGAGGGCAACTTCAAGGTCGAGGGCGATCTTCGCCGCGAGGTTGCCGCTGACATCCGCCGCAAGGTGGAGATCGGCAGCTACCAGGGCATCCGCCACCGCAAGGGCCTGCCTGTGCACGGTCAGCGCACCAAGACGAACGCTCGCACCCGCAAGGGCCCGAAGCGCACCGTCGCCGGTAAGAAGAAGTAACCACCGGCTCACTCGACCGTCACACAGAGCTTTTCAGGAGAACACTCAATGGCTGCACCAAAGTCGGCGGCGCGCAAGCCGCGCCGCAAGGATAAGAAGAACGTCGTCGTGGGCCAGGCCCACATCAAGTCGACGTTCAACAACACGATCGTCTCGATCACGGACACCACCGGTGCCGTGATCAGCTGGGCCTCCTCGGGTGGCGTCGGCTTCAAGGGTTCGCGCAAGTCGACCCCGTTCGCCGCGCAGCTCGCGGCAGAGTCCGCTGCCCGCAAGGCGCAGGAGCACGGCATGAAGAAGGTCGACGTCTTCGTCAAGGGCCCGGGCTCGGGTCGCGAGACCGCGATCCGCTCGCTGCAGGCCGCTGGCCTCGAGGTGGGGTCGATCAACGACGTCACCCCGCAGACCCACAACGGCTGCCGCCCGCCCAAGCGTCGTCGCGTCTAACGAGCACGCTCTGCGGGTGCGGGGGATCCTTTCCGCCGCACCCGCGGGCCGCGCCTCGCGTTCGAGGCGTCCGGCCCGCACGGACCCCATCCTCCCTCAACCGCATGAGTCATATAGCGGACTCCAGCGAAAGGACACCACACCGTGCTCATCGCACAGCGACCCACTCTGACTGAAGAACCGATCTCCGAGTTCCGTTCGCGCTTCGCCATCGAGCCGCTCGAGCCCGGCTTCGGCTACACGCTCGGCAACTCCCTGCGCCGCACGCTCCTCTCCTCGATCCCCGGCGCCGCGGTTACCAGCGTCCGCTTCGAGGGCGTGGCCCACGAGTTCACGACCATCCCGGGCGTGACCGAGGACGTCACCGAGATCATCCTCAACATCAAGGACCTCGTCGTCTCCAGCGAGCATGACGAGCCCATCACCGCCTACCTGCGCAAGACCGGCGCCGGCGAGGTCACCGCTGCCGACATCTCCGCTCCCGCGGGTGTCGAGGTGCACAACCCGGAGCTCGTCATCGCGACGCTCAGCGACTCGGCTCAGTTCGAGCTCGAGCTCACGATCGAGCGTGGCCGCGGCTACGTCTCGGCCGCGCAGAACCGCAACGACGACGCAGAGGTCGGCCGCATCCCGGTCGACTCGATCTACTCGCCGGTGCTCAAGGTCACCTACCGCGTGGAGGCCACGCGTGCCGGTGAGCGCACCGACTTCGATCGTCTCGTCGTTGATGTCGAGACCAAGCCCGCCATCAGCCCGCGCGACGCGATCGCGTCGGCCGGTTCGACCCTGGTCGAGCTGTTCGGTCTGGCCCGCGAGCTCAACACGGCCGCCGAGGGCGTCGAGATCGGCCCCGCGCCGGTCGAGGTCGTCACGGAGGGCGAGCTCTCGATCCCGATCGAGGACCTGGATCTCTCGGTGCGCAGCTACAACTGCCTCAAGCGCGAGGGCATCAACACGGTGAGCGAGCTCGTTGCGCTCTCCGAGGCCCAGCTGATGAACATCCGCAATTTCGGCCAGAAGTCGGTCTTCGAGGTGCGCGACAAGCTCACCGAGATGGGCCTCTCGCTGAAGGACGCCGTGCCTGGTTTCGATGGCGCGCAGTTCTACAGCTACGAAGACGACAACAACTAAGGTCCCGACCGCCGGTCGGATCCCTCACTTACTGGAGTAAAGAATGCCCAAGCCCAACAAGGGCCCCCGCCTCGGAGGCGGCCCCGCACACGAGCGCCTGATGCTGAACCAGATGGCTGCGCAGCTCTTCGAGCACAAGCGCATCCAGACGACCGAGACGAAGGCGAAGCGCCTGCAGCCCGTCGCCGAGCGTCTCGTCACGTTCGCGAAGCGTGGCGACCTGCACGCTCGCCGTCGCGTGATGCGTCAGATCCTCGACAAGGACGTGGTGCACGAGCTCTTCACCGAGATCGCGCCGCTCGTCGAGAACCGCGAGGGTGGTTACACCCGCGTCATCAAGACCGGCTTCCGGAAGGGCGACAACGCCCCGATGGCGATCATCGAGCTCGTTCTCGAGCCCGTGACCCCGAAGCCCAAGGCGAAGAAGGCCGCCAAGGCCGAGGAGCCCAAGGCTGAGGAGCCCAAGGCCGAGGAGACCGAGGTCGCCGAGACCGAGGCTCCCGCCGAGGAGGCGGCTGAGGCTGCCGAGGAGAAGGCCGAGTAAGGCTTCCTCACCTCATTCGACTGCGCCCCGCTGGATTCGTCCGGCGGGGCGCAGTCGTGTCTGCGGGGCCGTGGGTGCTGGCCTCACCACCAGTAGCTGGGGTACGGAATGCGGGTGAGGATGCTCTGCACGCGCCCGAAGATGACGAGCACGATCGAGGCGGCGACGACGCAGCCGATGAAGCCGAGCTGCCCGTTGCCGATCGTGGCTCCGATGACCGCCGTTGCCGCTGCCGGCGAGTGGGAGGTTCTGGTGAGCAGCATCGCCCCGATGGAGACGCCGCCGGCGACCGCTGCGGCCCAGGGAGAGTTGCTGATGAGCCCAACGGAAACGCCGATGATCGCCGAGATCACTTGCCCTCCGATGACGTGGCGCGGTTGGGAGAGGGGTAGCGCGGGTGCGCCGGCGATGAGCGCCATGCTCGCGGCCATCGGCGGGATGAGGAGTGCGGTGCCCGAGAGGAGTCCGATCCCGACGAGGCTGAGGAGCGCCGCTGTGGCGGTGAGCGTGGCGAGGGCGAGTATGCGGGCGGGGAGCCGTGCCGGCGCGCGGCTCGCAAGACTGGTGCGGAGTGACTGCAGCACGGGAGCTCCTCTCGGTCGCGAGAACGATCGTTCTCGACCTGCTTGCTATGCTAGAGAATGATCGTTCTCGAAGCAAAGCTGAAGGGGTGAACGGCGCATGAACGCAATGGATGCCGAGCGGGAGCAGCTCCTCGACGCCGCGGAACGGCTGTTCTACGACCGGGGATTCCAGGCGGTCGGGATGGACGCACTCCGCACGGCCGCTGCCCTCCCGCTCAAGCGCGTGTATGCGCTGTTCCCGGGGAAGGAGGCGATCGTGGTGGCCATGCTCGACCGGCGCGACGATCGCTGGCAGGGATCGCTCGCGAGGCGAATCGCGCAGGAGCCACCCGGCCCCGAACGGGTGCGCGCGCTCTTCGACTGGCTCCATCGGTGGCTCGCTGACGAGGGATACCGGGGGTGCGCGTGGGTGAACGCCTCCGGCGAACTCGGTGCGACGTCCCCCGGGGTGGCGGAGGCTGCGCGCCGGCATCAGCATCGGCTGCGGGAGCAGATCGATCGGGTGGCTCATGAGTCCGGGATCGGGGACGCCGCGGCCGCGCTCTTCTACCTCTTCGAGGGCGCCCTGGTCACCGCGGGAATCTCCGGGAACCGCGATGCCGCGTTGGAGGCTCGGGCCGCCGCCGATCGGCTGCTCGGCGCCTCGGGCGCGTTGCCTGGCACGCCCGCGGGTTAGCGGCGGGGGAGCGCGAAGCCGATCGACTCGGCGGGGGTGTCGAGCTCGGCGATCGCCCGCTCCACGCTCTTCGCGTAGATCTCGCCGCCGGGCGGATTCGGATGGATCCCGTCGCCTGCGAGCGCGTCCTCGTGCGGGGCGACGCTCGCATCCCAGCGGGCGACGACCACGCCGCGACGGGCGTCCGCGAACGCCGCGAGCTCCCTGTTGACGCCGGGAATCCAGTCGCGCTCGGCGTGCGCGTCGACGAGCACGAGCGGTCGGTTGCCGACCCGCTTGGCGAGCGCGTCGAGCTCTTCCGGGCTCACGGGGCCGTTCGTGCCGAGTCCCACGACGACGATCCGGCGCAGCGCTTGCGTCTCGGCCTGCTCCGAAACGACGTCGACGCCGGCGCCCATTCCCCGGGAAACGGCCGCGTCGACCGCGATTCCGGGGAAGGCGTCCTGGAGTTCGGGGAGGCTCGCGAGCATCACCGAGTCGCCGATGGCCGAGATCTCCGGTCCCTCGGCGCGCGGGGAGAGCGCGCCGGGCCGTTTCTCGGTGTCACCGGCGGGTTTCGACCGGTCCCGATCCTGCAGCTGCGGCCGCTCGCCCGGCCCCGCGCCCGCCTCGCCGGCCGTGGCGTCGCCGCCCCGGGGCTCCGGAGGGGCGGAGGGCTCCAGGCTCTCGAGCGCGTTCAGGGGGCCGGCGAAGAACGATTGCGGATCCGCGGCCGGCTCGTTCTGCTGAGCGGTGCGGCCGCCCGGATCGGCGCCGTGATCCGCGCCGCTCTCCGCTGCGTCCCCGTCCGCCGCCGTCTCGGCTTCGGCTTCGGCATCGGCGACCGCCTGGCCGCGCGCGATCGCGGAGGCGGCGGTCGACTGCTCGGGCGCGGTGACCACGGCGTAGACGGTCCCGGGCACCGTGAGCGCGAGGACCCCGGCGAGGCCGAGTGACACGGCGAGGTTCCGTGTGGTGCGCGGGCCCCCGCGCAGGAGGCGCCGCGCCGCGCCGCGCAGACCGAGGCGCCTGACGGGCTGCTCGAGGAAGCGGTAGGAGGCCGCCGCGGCGAGGATCGTCGCCACGAAGGTGGCGGCAACGGTGAGCGGCGATCCCGGGCCGAATGCCTCGCCGAAGATCACGAGGAGCGGCCAGTGCCAGAGATAGATGCCGTAGGAGCGCTCGCCGACCCAGCGGAGCGGGTCGGCATCGAGCCAACGGCCAACGATCGCCCCCTCGCGGGTGATCGCCCAGATCGTCGCAAGCGCGGCTCCGGTGGCGAGCTGGAATCCTCCCTCGAAGCTCTCAGCGCTCCCCTCCCTGAGCGTGAGCGCCTGCCAGCCGAGCACGCCGAGCCCTGCGGCAGCGACCAGGCCCAGGCCGAGCTCGCGCAGCGCGGGCGCGAGGCGCGAGGCAGCGAGACCGGAGGCGGTCACGGGCTGCGCGTCGCCCCCGCCGGCGCGCCCGCTCAGGATCACGGCGAGCGCGGCGCCGAGGAAGAGCCCGAAGACGTGGGTGTCGGAGCCGAAGTAGATCCGCGTCGCAGCGTCGCCGCCTGCGGAGGCGTCGATCATCATGGCCGCCGACAGCGTTCCCAGGAGCAGGAACGGCAGCGCGCGGGTGACCCGGCCGGAGGCCCGGAACAGGACGAGCACGAGGAGCGGCAGCACCAGGTAGAACTGCTCCTCGATCGCGAGCGACCACGTGTTCCGGAAGATCTCCGGATTGTCGCGCGTGAAGTAGTCGGATCCGATCGCGATGTAGACCCAGTTGCTCACGAAGAACACGGCCCCGGCGATCTGCTTCCCGATCCCCACGAGCAGGTCGCCGCGCACCAGCGCTGCGAGCGACGAGCTCACGAGGAGGACGAGCGCGAGGGCGGGCAGCAGGCGCCTGGCCCGCCTCCGCCAGAAGTGCAGCAGATTGATCGTCCCGCTCCGCCGATGCTCCCTCAGGAGCAGTGAGGTGATCAGAAAACCGCTGATCGCAAAGAAAATATCCACGCCGAGGAAGCCCCCGGGCAGCGCCGAGGGGAAGAGGTGGTAGCCGAGGACCAGCGCGACCGCGATCGCGCGCAGTCCGTCGAGGCCGCCGAAGCGGCGTGAACGCATGTGGACCTTCTCGGGGTGTGGTGCGGTCCGCCGGGTGCGGCGGAATTCCACTTTCCAGGATGCCACACACCCGTGGCGGAGATTCTGTGACCGGGGCGTCTGGCAAGATCGAGTCCGTGGAGCACGACATCGAGACGAGCGCGCCGGCGGCCGACGACCCCGTGGCCGAGCGCGCCGGAGGCGAGCCATCGGGGGAGAGCGCGGCCCCCGTGCGCCTGCGCCTCGATCTCTCCTACGACGGAACGGACTTCTCGGGCTGGGCGGCGCAGCCCGGCCTGCGCACCGTGCAGGGCGAACTCGAACACGCGCTCGAGACGCTGCTCCGCGGCGGTCCCCAGCGGCTGACGGTCGGCGGGCGCACCGACGCCGGTGTGCACGCACGGGGGCAGGTCGCGCACCTCACGATCGACGCGGCCGCACTCGGGAAGTGGGATGGTCGAGCCGGGGCCGAGGGCGCCGAGGGGATCGAAGTGATCCGCGCGCGCCGGCTGAACGGCGTGCTGAAGCGTTCGGCGCCCGACGTCGTGGTGCACTCCGTTCGGGTCGTGCCGCCGGCGTTCGACGCGCGATTCTCCGCGATCCGGCGCCGCTATGAGTACCGCCTCCGCGACGAGAGCTCGCGGAAGGACCCGCTCACGGCGCGGTTCACCGCGGATGTGCCGCGGCTGCTCGACCTCGAGGCGATGCAGGCGGCTGCCGATGAACTGCTCGGGCTGAATGACTTCACCGCGTTCTGCAAGGCGCGCGAGGGGGCGACCGCGATCCGTGAGCTGCTCGCCTTCGAGTGGCGCCGCACCGAAGATGGGGCGTACGCCGCGAGGATCGAGGCCGATGCGTTCTGCCACTCGATGGTGCGGTCCCTGATCGGGGCGATGGTCGCCGTCGGTTCGGGGCGCCTGAGCCACGAGGGGCTCGTCGCCCTGCGCGGCGCGAGCGCGCGCTCGAACGCGTTCACCGTCATGCCGCCGCACGGGCTCTCCCTGGAAGAGATCGCCTACCCCGCGGACGAGGAACTGGCCGCGCGCGCGGAACTCACCCGCGCCCGTCGCGGCGCGCACGAGGTCGAATCCGGTCAGGATCGGGCAGGGGAGTAGCCGTTCCCGCGGGAACCCGCGGCGATCCTGTGCTAATCTTGATCCTTGGTGCGCAAGCACCCGATTTGTTGAGCCCTCCAAAGCCCGTGCACCCTCTGGGACCGGACGCGGAGCGGGATTCACGAAACACCTCCAATTCGACAGAAAGCAGCACACCAGTGACTCGCACGTATTCACCGAAGGCCGCTGAGCAGAAGCACGACTGGCTCGTCATCGACGCCACCGACGTGGTGCTCGGCCGCCTCGCCTCGCACGCCGCAGCTCTGCTCCGCGGCAAGCACAAGACCACCTTCGCCCCCCACATGGACATGGGCGATTACGTCGTCATCATCAACGCCGACAAGGTCGTCCTGACCGCCAACAAGGCGGCCCAGAAGAAGGCCTACCGTCACTCGGGCTACCCGGGCGGCCTCCGCTCGGTCAGCTACACCGAGCTGCTCGAGAAGAACCCCGAGCGCGCCGTCGAGAAGGCGATCCGCGGCATGCTGCCGAAGAACTCGCTCGGCCGCGACCAGTTCCGCAAGCTGAAGGTCTACGCGGGCGCAGAGCACCCGCACGCGGCCCAGCAGCCCACCGCATACACCTTCGGCCAGGTCGCGCAGTAACCGCGGCGCCTTACAGAGACGTCAGAGAGAGAATTCACAGTGACTGAAGAGCAGACCGTGGCCACCGAGAGCTACACCACCGAGACGCCGGCCGCGCAGGCCGCCACCTCGACCCCGCGCCCCGCGCTCACCGTTCCCGGTGCAGCCGTCGGCCGTCGCAAGCAGGCCATCGCCCGCGTGCGCCTCATCCCCGGTTCGGGCACCATGACCGTCAACGGTCGCGAGCTCGCCGAGTACTTCCCGAACAAGCTCCACCAGCAGCTCATCACGGATCCGTTCACGGTCCTCGAGCTCGGCGGCGCGTACGACGTGATCGCCCGCATCGTCGGCGGCGGCCCCTCGGGCCAGGCCGGTGCGCTGCGCCTCGCGATCGCCCGTGCCCTCAACGAGATCGACGCGGAGCACAACCGCCCGACGCTCAAGAAGGCCGGCTTCCTGAGCCGCGACGCCCGCATCAAGGAGCGCAAGAAGGCCGGCCTCAAGAAGGCCCGCAAGGCGCCCCAGTACTCGAAGCGCTAAGCAGGAGCTCCCCTCGTATGGGACGCCTGTTTGGCACCGATGGGGTTCGGGGCCTGGCCGGGGTCGATGTGACCGCCGACCTGGCCCTGAACCTCGCACACGCAGCGGCTCTCGTGCTCGGGCGTTCCGCCCGGGGCGAGAGCCGTCGTGCTGTCGCCGTCCTCGCCAGAGACCCGCGCGTCTCCGGTGAGTTCATCTCGGCGGCAGTCTCGGCGGGCCTCGCCTCCGCCGGCGTCGACGTGCTCGACGCCGGGGTGATCCCGACCCCCGCCGCCGCGTATCTCGTCGCCGACACCGAGGCCGACTTCGGCGTCATGGTGTCCGCCTCGCACAACCCCGCAGCCGACAACGGCATCAAGTTCTTCGCCGAGGGCGGCCGCAAGCTCGCCGACGACATCGAGGACGAGATCCAGGCGGCGATGGATCGGCCCGCGATCGCGGTGACCGGCCGCGAGGTCGGCCGGATCCGCCGCTTCGCGGACGCCGAGGACCGCTACCTCGTGCACCTGCTCGGCACGCTGGAGGGCCTCCGCCTCGACGGCATCCACGTCGTCCTCGACTGCGCGCACGGCGCCGCCGCCGGCATCTCGCCCGACGTGTTCAGCGACGCGGGCGCGAGGGTCACGGTGATCGGCAACGATCCCGACGGCTTCAACATCAACGACGGGGTCGGTTCCACGCATCTCGAGCCGCTCATCGCGGCCGTTCGCGAGCACGGCGCCGATCTCGGCATCGCCCACGACGGCGACGCGGATCGCTGCCTCGCGGTCGACGCGACGGGCGAGGTGATCGATGGCGACAAGATCATGGCGATCCTCGCGCTGTCGATGGAGAGCCGCGGCAAGCTCGAGAAGAACACCCTGGTCGCCACGGTGATGTCGAATCTCGGGCTGACGCTCGCGATGGCCGACAACGGGATCGACGTGATCCAGACGGCGGTCGGCGACCGCTACGTCCTCGAGGCGATCAACGAGCACGGCTATTCGCTTGGCGGCGAGCAGTCGGGGCACGTGATCATGAGCGAGCACGCCACCACGGGCGACGGGATCCTCACGGGCCTGCACCTCGCGGCGGAGGTCGTGCGCAGCGGGAAAACGCTCGCCGAGCTCGCGACCTGCATGACCGTGTACCCGCAGGTGCTCGTGAACGTCCGAGGTGTGGATCGCGCCGGCGTGAAGAGCGACGAGGTGCTGCAGCAGGCGATCCGCCAGGCCGAGGTCGCGCTGGGCGGTCAGGGGCGCGTGCTGCTCCGTCCGTCGGGCACCGAGCCGGTCGTGCGCGTCATGGTCGAGGCGGCCGAGGAGGCGCAGGCGCACCAGCTCGCCGACGACCTCGCGGCGATCGTCAAGACCCGGCTCGCGGTGTAGCGCGGTTCGCGGCGCGCGGCGCAGAACGACGAAGGGCCGTCCCCGATTGGGGGCGGCCCTTCGTCGTCAGCGGAATTCATTCAGTTCGGATCGCTGTGGGGCGGACGTGCGTGACGATGTTCGGTGGGGTCGAACGGCGGAAAGGGAGATGCTGCCCATCGAGCACGACCAAATCGAGGAAGCAGCGTGATTCCCGGAAGGTTAGGAGGGCTGCGTTGAGGAGGCTGAGCGGGGCGCAGCGTCGATTCCGCCAGCCGGCGATAGGATCGAATCAACACCTGATCACGCGCCCGCGAGCGCCGCTGCACGTAGGAGAAAAGCGCAGAATGGCGAGAAAGTCGGCCACGGCCAAGCCTCAGAGAACCCTTGAGCAGACCCTGTGGGACGCCGCGGACAAGCTTCGCGGGAACCAGGAGCCGAGCGAGTACAAGCACGTCGTACTCGGCCTCGTGTTCCTCAAGTACATCTCTGACCGCTTCGAGGAGCGCCGCGCACAGCTCAAGGACGAGCTCGCTGCGGAGGGCATCAAGCCTGAGCGCATCGAGGGCTTCCTGGAGGACCGTGACGAGTACGCGAGCCAGAACGTCTTCTGGGTGCCCGCTGCGGCACGCTGGGGCGCGATCCAGGACTCGGCGAAGCAACCGGAGATCGGCGAGACCATCGACAATGCTATGGATCTCATCGAGAAGGAGAACCCGACGCTCAAGGGCGTGCTGCCGCGCAACTACGGCCGCGACGGCCTCGACAAGAAGCGCCTCGGAGAACTCGTCGACCTCATCGGCTCGATCGGCTTCACGGCGACTGACGACCACGGTGCCGACGATGTTCTCGGCCGCGTGTACGAGTACTTCCTTGGCCAGTTCGCGGGCAAGGAGACCGGCAAGGACGCCGGCGCTTTCTACACGCCGCGATCGGTCGTCAAGACACTTGTCGAGATGCTGGAACCATACAAGGGTCGTGTGTACGACCCGGCAGCGGGGTCCGGCGGCATGTTCGCGCAGTCGGCGAAGTTCGTGAAGGCCCACGGCGGCAAGCCCACGGACATCTCCGTGTACGGGCAGGAGTTCACCGACGCGACGTGGAAGCTCGCGAAGATGAACCTCGCGCTGCGGGGCATCGAGGCTGACATGGGGTCGCACTCGGCCGACTCGTTCACCGAGGACCTTCACCCCGACCTGCGTGCGGACTTCGTGATCGCGAACCCGCCGTTCAACGTCTCGGACTGGTGGGACGCGACGCTCGCGGACGACCCCCGCTGGAAGTACGGCACCCCTCCGCAGAGCAACGCGAACTTCGCGTGGGTGCAGCACTTCCTGCACCACCTCGCACCGCACGGCACGGCCGGTTTCGTGCTCGCCAATGGCTCACTGTCGTCCAAGAGCGGCGGAGAGGGCGAGATCCGCCAGAGACTCGTCGAGGCGGGCCTCGTGGACTGCATCGTGGCGATGCCGGACAAGCTGTTCTTCAACACGGGCATCCCGGTGTCGCTGTGGTTCGTGTCCAAGGGCCGCGACGGCAACGGCCACCGCGCCCGGGCTGGCGAGGTGCTGTTCATCGACGCCCGCAAGCTCGGCCACATGGAGTCGCGCAGGCTCCGCGTGTTGTCGGACAAGGACATCGCAAAGATCGCGGACATCTACCACGAGTGGCGCAACCACGACGGCAATTACGAGAATGACCCCGGCTTCGCCAGATCAGCGACGATCGAGGAGATCGCGGAGCACGGCTTCGTACTCACTCCTGGTCGCTACGTCGGCGCCGCGGAGGCCGAGGTCGATGACGAGCCGATCGACGAGAAGATCGAACGTCTGACGAGCGAGCTCTTCGCAGAGTTCGAGCGCGGGCGCGAGCTTGAGGACGAGGTCCGACGTCGGCTTGGAGCGATCGAACGATGACTCCCTTTCCAAAACGTCCAATCGGTGAGCTGGTGCTGAATCTGGACAGGAAGCGCATTCCGGTGAAGGCCGCGGACCGACGAGTCGGCCCCTTTCCCTATTACGGGGCGAGCGGCGTAGTGGACTATGTAGATGATTACCTTTTCGAGGGTCTTCACCTTCTGGTGGCGGAAGATGGCGAGAACCTCCGCAGCAGAAGTACCGCCGTGGCTTTCCTTGCCAGTGGGCGCTTTTGGGTGAATAACCATGCACATGTTCTTCAAGGGAATAACGAGAACGACACCAGGTACCTGTCCTATGCCCTTGAGGCCACTGACATTTCGGGGTATATCACCGGCTCGGCACAACCCAAGCTCAACCAAGCATCGCTTGCCGCAATCCAAGTTCCGGCACCCAGCTTGAGAGAGCAGCGCGCGATCGCGGCGACGCTCGGCGCGCTCGACGACAAGATCGAGTCGAACCGGCGGCAGCGCGCACTGCTCAGAGAGCTTGGGCAATGCAAGTATCAGGCCGCGATCAACGGTGACCATCGGCTGGCTCTGTTATCCGAGGTCTCTGTCTCGATCGCCCGTGGCGTGGCTCCGAAGTATGCAGATGCCGATCCCGAAGCACCGCGGGTGATCAATCAGAAGTGCATCAGAGACGGCTGGGTCTCGCTCCAACCGTCGCGACGAATGGTGGATCGCGTCGTAAAGGTCGAAAAGCGAGCGAGCAGCGGTGACATCCTCGTCAACTCAACTGGAACAGGCACGCTGGGACGTGTTGCCCGTTGGCACATCGGTGATGTCTTCGTCGATGGCCACGTCTCGGTCGTCAAACCCGACCCGAAGATCATTCCGCCCACGGTGCTCGCCTACTCGCTTCTCGGCCGCGAGTCGGATATCGAAGATCTCGCGACTGGGAGCACAGGTCAGACCGAGTTGAGTCCGTCGCGTCTAGCGGAACTTGCGGTGGTGATCCCGACTGCCGGTGATCTGTCAGATCTTGAAGAGACACTTCTCTCGATCGAAAACCGTTGTGATCAGCTCGCGGAGGAGATGCAGCGACTCGCAGCTCTTCGCGACGCGCTCCTCCCCGAGCTTCTCTCAGGCCGTATGCGCGCTGCAGAGATCGAGACAGCCCAGTGATATCCTTCAACGAGAACATCGTCGAACAGGCCGCGCTGGAGTACTTCGCTGAGCTCGGCTACGACGTGCTGCACGGACCGCACATTGCGCCCGGCGAGCTGGCCTCGGAGCGTGAGTCGTTCGAGGACGTGATCCTGTGGGGGCGGCTGCGGGAAGCGATGCGTCGCATCAACTCCCATGCCAGCCCCGCGTTGATCGCGGAGGCGATCAAGGCCCTCAAGCGCGCCGAGTCGCAGAGCGCGATCGACGAGAACGCCCGCGTGCACAGGCTTATCGTCGAGGGCGTCGCCGTCGAGCACCGCGACGCCGACGGCATGATCCGCACGACGCGGCTGCAGCTGGTCGACTTCGACGCCCCCTTGAGTAACGACTGGGTCGCCATCAACCAGTTCACGATCGTGGAGAATGGCAAGAAGCGCCGCCCCGATGTGCTCGTGATGCTGAACGGCATGCCGGTGTCGCTGCTGGAGCTGAAGAACCCCGCCGCCGAGAACGCGACCCTCAAGTCGGCGTGGAACCAGGTGCAGACATACCGGCAAGACATCCCCTCGGTGTTCGTGCCGAACGCGGTCACGGTGATCTCTGACGGCGTGTCTTCCGCGATGAGCAGCTACTCGGGCGCGTTCGAGCACTACGCGCCATGGAAGACGATCGAGGGCCGCAAGGTCGTGACCGACCGCCCCGCACTGGAGGTGCTCGTCAAGGGCGTGTTCGAGCCTGTGCGCTTCCTCGACATCTTGAAGAACTTCGTCGTGTTCAGCGACGAGACCGTGACGGACAAGAGCACCGGCCAGCCGACGCGCACGCTCGTGAAGCGAGTGGCGAAGTACCACCAGTACTGGGCGGTCAACGCCGCGGTCGAGTCGACCGTTGCTGCTTCCCGCCCTGACGGCGACCGACGCGGTGGCGTGGTGTGGCACACGCAGGGCTCGGGCAAGAGCTTCGAGATGGTGTTCTACGCGGCGAAGATCATGCGGGACCCGCGCATGGCGAACCCGACGCTCGTGTTCATCACCGACCGCAACGACCTCGACGACCAGCTGTTCGGCGAGACCTTCGCGCCGGCGCGCATCCTGCCGGAGACGCCGGTGCAGGCGTCGACGCGCACAGACCTCCGTGACAAGCTCAGGCGGGCCTCTGGCGGGATCGTGTTCACGACGCTGCAGAAGTTCGCCCCTGGCGAGGACGGCGACGTCAATCCGGTACTGACGGATCGCAGGAACGTGGTCGTAATCGCCGACGAGGCGCACCGTTCTCAGTACGGCTTCGGCGAGACGCTCGACCGCCACGGCAGGCTGAAGGCAGGCCTCGCGAAGCACATGCGCGACGCGCTACCGGGTGCGACGTACCTCGGCTTCACCGGCACGCCGATCGAGTCGAACGACAAGTCGACCCGTGCAGTGTTCGGTGACTACATCGACGTCTACGACCTCACGCGCGCAGTGGACGACGGCGCGACTGTCAAGATCTTCTACGAGTCCAGGCTGGCCCGCGTCGAGCTCTCGGACGCCGACCTCTCAGCGCTCGACGAGCTCGCCGACGAGATCACGGAGACAGTGGAAGAGGACACTGCGACGGCGGCGAAGTCGCGCTGGTCGCGGCTGGAGGCGATCGTCGGCGCGGAGTCGCGACTCGATCTCGTGGCGCAGGACATCGTCGACCACTGGGAGAAACGCCGAGAGGCGATGCTCGGCAAGGGCATGATCGTCGCGATGAGCCGCAGGATCGCCGTGCGCCTCTACGAGAAGCTCGTCGAGCTCAGGCCCGACTGGCACTCGGACGATCCCGAGAAGGGGAGGCTCAAGGTCGTCATGACCGGATCCGCTGCTGATCCCGCGGAGTTCCAGCCGCACATCCACTCGAAGGACGTGCGCAAGGATCTGAAGCTCCGGGCGAAGAACGCCGACGATCCGCTGGAGCTCGTGATCGTGCGCGACATGTGGCTCACCGGCTTCGACGCGCCGTCGATGCACACGATGTACGTCGACAAGACGATGCAGGGCGCTGGCCTCATGCAGGCGATCGCCCGCGTGAACCGCACGTTCCGCGACAAGCCCGGCGGGCTGATCGTGGACTACATCGGGCTCTTCGCCAACCTCCAGGACGCCCTGCAGGAGTACTCGCCATCGGACCGCGACCAGGCGGGCGTGCCGATCGAGGAGATCGTGAGCGCGATGCTGGAGAAGCACGACGTCGTGCGCGGCATCCTGCACAGCGTCCCCTACGACGCCTCGCCAGGGCTGTCGTCGTCTCAGCGCCTCGCGGAGTACGCGAAGGTGCTCGACTTCGTGATGGCGGACCCCGACCGAACGAAGCGTTTCAACGACGAGGTGCTCGCGCTGGCGAAGGCGTTCGCGCTGGCTGGCGCGCGTGACGAGGCCGCGGCGATCCGCGACGACGTGCGTCTGTTCACGGACGTGCGCGCGGCGATCCTGAAGATCCTGAACCCCGACTCGGGCCGCGGAGGCTCCGGCGCGGTGGAGATCGATACCGCGCTCGGGCAGCTGCTCAACGAGGCTGTTGCAGCCGAGGACGTCGTTGACGTCTACAAGCTGGCGGGCGTCGAGACGCCGGAGATCTCGATCCTGAGCGACGAGTTCCTGGACTCTCTCGCCGGCAAGGACAAGCCGAACCTCCAGATGGGGCTGCTCCGAAAGATCCTGAACGACCAGATCCGCACGGTGCAGCGCAAGAACATCGTGCAGGGGCGGAAGTTCTCGGAGATGCTCGACGAGGCCGTGAAGCGCTACACGAACAGGTCTCTGTCGACTGCGGAGATCATCGCTGAGCTCGTAAAGCTCGCGAAGCAGGTGCGCGACGACCAGGCCCGGCACAACGCTCTCGGGCTCCGCGAGGACGAGGTCGCGTTTTACGACGCCGTCGTACAAAACGACGCAGCCGTGCTGGAGCTCGGCGATGAGACGCTGAAGGCGATCGCACGGGACCTCGTGAAGTCCGTGCAACAGTCGGCGACGATCGACTGGAACCTCAAGGAGTCGGTGCTGGCGGCGATGCGCTCGAAGGTGCGCAGGATCCTGGCGCGCTACGACTATCCGCCGGACGCGGAGGAAGCTGCGGTCGAGCTCGTGCTGAAGCAGGCGGAGGTGTTCGCTGCGGCGGCATAATGCCATCAAGCAGTCCCGACCTGAGGAGTGAAGAGCAGTGAACGACCCACAGCTGTCCAATGCGGCACGCTTCATCGACGCCTACAACCGAGTAGACCGCCAGCTCGAAGGGAAGCAGTCTGACACCGACTACGTCTCTTTCTCGAAGCGGGTCCGAGCCAGTAAGCTGCTGGTCGCTCCGACGCGAGACGTGCTCCTCGACTACGCGGAGCTGCGCAATGTGATCCTTCACACGAGGGGTTCTCACACAGGCGATCCGATCGCGGAACCGAGGGACAGAGTCGTCGAGGAGTTCGAGCGGATCGCGGATCAGCTCGAGAACCCTCCCCGAGTTGCTTCCGTGATGCCGAACCAGCAAGTGGGTGTGCTCGACGAGACGAGCGACTCCGGCGAGTTCCTCGATCTTGTGAGGGAGCACAACTTCTCACAGGCTCCTGTCCGCATGGGCGATGGGAGCCTGGAGCTGATCACCACGAACGCTGTGGCACGATGGCTCGCTTCCGAATATTTAGCGTTCTCGGGTGCTGCTATCGAGCACGCTTCGCTGGGCGAGGTCCTCAAGTTCTCAGAGGCGGAGGACAAGGTCCTCGTGCGATCACGCGAGATGACTGTAGTCCAGGCCTGGCGCGTCTTCGCAGGCTTGGAGAACAACACCCCGCCCCAGGCCCTCGCGATCACCCATTCAGGGAAGGTCAGTGAGAAGCCGCTGGCTCTCGTCGTCCGCTCGGACCTTCCCGCGCTCCTGAAGGTGCTCCTATAGCTTTACGGTGAGCGCCGCTCTCGACGTCTGTGGTATGGTTCCTCCTACGTTCAAGAGTCGTGACCGTAGGTACCTGGCCGGTCGCGCGACAACCCGAATCCATCGATTCCCGGGTGTCCCAGGGGAAGAACGGGCGGCATGGGATCTCATGCCGCAAGATTCGATGGGGCGATGCCCCGGAGAGGGGCTGTTCTCATGTCCTCTGTAACAAAGCGCCGACTGCCGGACGATGATGGGTGGTGGAGCGTACTCGGGCTGCGAGCCATGCCCGGGAGCGCCACGGGCGGGCAGGCAGAGCGAGTGCTCCGTGAGCACCCGCCAATCGGGTTCACGTCCAAGGGCGATGGCGGACCACTCAGCCTGGAGCAGGTCGCGGCCTTGATCGAAGCAGCGGCGCAGGAGCGCGAGCAGCAGCGCGAACTCGCTGCGATCGAGCGCCGCGAAGCCGACCTAGCCGAGTTCGAGGCGGCGTTCGAGCAACCGAACGCCGCCGACGTCGTAGAACGGGGCCGCTGGTCCGGCATCACTCGGGGAGAAGCGACGGCCTGGTGCTGGAACCTTTTCCAGTACGAGCCGCACGGCTTCGTGCACCCTGGTTCGCAGGTGCGCGCAGAAGCCCTGGCGACGCTTCGCTCAGGCGTCTTGCCGGAAGTCTTCGGTTACCCCGAACGGGCGCGAGAGCTCATCGAGAAGGGCATGACGGCTCGAGGCTACCGCCAGCTCCGCGAGGAGCTGGGTTCGCCGATGTTCGATCCATCCAAGGTTCGGCGCAGCTGAGCGCGGTGCGTCCTGGAGTGGCCTTCCGAAGTTTTGAGTCGGGGGCCACTCATCATCCTCTCATGCAGCGAAGCAGCGACTTTGGAGCACTTGGTCAAGTGGACTTCGCAGGCGTGTGAGAGGCTCGAGGTAGTACGTCCAGGCTTCATGTCCTAACGAGAACCCGGTGACCCGCCGTTATAAGCGAAGACGCTATTCACAGTTCTGTCGGCATAGTTGGGTCGGATTTTGTGTTTCGGCGCAGTGACTGCTGGAATTGATTCTTCAGGGTGCCTCTTGCGCAGGTGTACTTTGACCTCCTTGTGGCGTGGTTCGAGATAATCGTTGACCCATGGGCAGGAGGCGTCTGGGGAGCCTGGGATCGGATGAGAATAGATCATCCCGGTCATCGCATTCATCCCAGTTACTCCAGAGCAGCCCGGGCATACTGCCTCGACTGTCCTTGGGCTTGAGGGGATCACTGCGAAGCTGCCGCTGGTAGGGCAGTCGACCTGCCCGTCACCAGGATGAGGTTGGATCACGAAGTCAGCGAGCTCGATTCTGGCCTCGCACTCCGGGCACACTGGCAAGGCCCAGTCCTTCAGAGGCTGGGGTGTCCTCATTCCAGGAGGCGGAAGTGCTTTGTCAGGAAGTCGCTCTTGTGATTCCGTGCGATCCAGCTCAGGCTCAGGCGACAATGGCTTCGGGCTGGGTGCGGGTGCGGACACTCGCGGGACGGGTCCGGCGGTGTCGGCGCTAACCGTGACGCTGAGCGAGGCCTGAATACCCGTCAAGGAGATTCCCGGCACCGATTTCAACCAGCGACCGAGTCTGGGACATTCCCATGGGGTCTCTGCGAGGAGATGGACCCCCTCGTACTCCGAGAAGGCGTCTTCGAGCAGTTGCAGAATGTCGATGAGTTCAGATAGTGCAGCTTCCTCTGATTCAGGCCACAGAACCTTCACTCCCACTATCTTGCGGTCTCGTGGGTGCAGGAAGACACGAGGGAAGTCGGCAAAGTCGGTTCTTGAGTCGCCAAGGAGCATGGACAGCTCCTCATTGTCAGGCGGAAAGTATCCCTGGAGGCGATTGTTCTGCAGGAGCTCAACGGCGAGCTGCTGCTCCTGATCTTGCAGCAGCCTCTTCACCACATCAGAAGGCACAGTCATGGGATTCAACCTTCTTCATGGGAAATCAGTAGCGATAGTCCACAGTAGTCATTGATCATCAGGCTGAGTCCATCTGCCTGGCTTTGCCGAGCGCCTGGGCCGCGTCGTCCACTAACTTCGGGAGGTCAGCCGTACTGGCCTCGCCAGCGTGTTTCGCCGCATCGCGATGGGCGAACCTCGAGAGTACGTTCCGCACGAGCACCGCGTTGCCGACCTGGACGCGTGCAGCGAGGCGGACATCGTCATCGGAGCTGGCATAGAATGGCGCCAGCGCTCTGAGGGAGAGAGCGACGTCTTCGGCGGTGTCGGCTTCACGGAAGTGGCGACCCGACTCGCGGAGCAGGAGGGCGCCGAATGCGCCGATCACCGCTGCGACGCTCGCGCGCAGCAGGCCGTCCCCGACCGTCAGGTCGAAGTTGTTCTTTACTGCCTCGCTGACGATGAACCAGCCGACAGCGCCAGCGAAGACGAACGAAGCCGCTGCCCCGAAGCGCATCCACTGCGCTGCTCGACGCTCACGCTTGGCGCGCCCGTTCCAGTCCGCGGCGCTCAGGCTGCCTGCTGCGTGCTCGGCCAGCGCCTCGCCGGCGCGCGCCGTAGCGGCAAGCGAGGCAGCATGCGCCAGGATCTTCGCGTTCTGCTCCTCGTCGAACTCGGCTCGCTTCTTCGACCAATCTGCGAGCGATTCACTCCACTCGCTCTCGATCTGCTCCGTCGCCGCTTCGCTCACGGACTTGATCGTCTCGCGCTCGGCTTCGACCTCGGCACTGATCGCAGCGGACTTCTTCTCAAGGGTGGCGAGCGTTGCTTGTCGATCCGCCAGCGCTTTCTCGATCTCGGCAACCCGTCCTTCGAGACGGTCGAGTCGTTCGGTTCTGGCTTCGATCTCATTGTCGAGAAGCGCGACGTAGGAGTCCTTGAGGTCTTTGGGCGGCGGCAGCGGCAGCGCGCGGAGGGAGGCAAGCAGTTGCTGCGAGTACCCATTCGAGAGGAAACGCTGGAACTCGTTCTCCGTGACCGGGAGTTGATTCAGAGCATTGCCTAGATCGTCGAGGACCCCGAGGTACAGTGCAGGTTGCCGCGCAGCCTTGGTCTTCTCTGCCTCGAGGAGCCACTCGACCACATCGGTACGCCAGCGCTCGAGATCTTTACTGCCGAACCTTGCCGCGTTTAGTGACTCGCGCTTGATCGCCAGCGTCTCCCACACCGCGTGGCGCCTGTACCGCTCGCTCGACGTTGCCATTTGTGTCCTCCTGCTTGCGTCTCCTGGTGATCGCCGGCGATCCGGCACCCGGTCGCATCATTGTTTCGTGAACCTCCGACATCGGCAGGTGCATCGCTGATGACTCGTCCGCGCCCGTACAACAAACGGTACTTGCTGCCCGATAATAAAGACGACCTGCGAAGAAGTGATGCCTCGAAAGAATCGTTCTTTAAGTTGTTTAGTAATCGTCGCTGCTTGACGGGTCGTGGTTTACAGGTTTGCTGAAGGCGTGGGCGGCCCTTGCATCGGCCGTGTCGTTGGTCCCGAGCAGCAGTCGCATTATGCAGCGGGACCAGGTCGCGGTAACGTGCCTCCCAGACCCTCGGGTCCGAGCGTCCAACGTTCCACCAGGCGTCCTCGGCGTGCCTCCGAGCCTTCGGGTTTGCAGTCATGACTGCACTTCCTCGCCGAATCCACGCGGTGCATCCGCATCGTCACCTGCGCCGTTTGGTTGTATTGACCCCGAGGGTTGTTAGCATAGGCCGTCGACAGCCGAAACAATGAAAGGACCGCCCCCCTGGGGACGGTCCTTCATCTCGCGGCGGGACGGTCCTCCATCTCGCGGCGGGAGCAGATGCGGGCGTCGAGCCGTGGGGCGACCGGCCCGGCGCTCACTACAGCTTCCTGAGCAGGACTTTCTGCACCCGGTGGTCGGATTCCTTGCGCAGCACGAGCGTCGCCCGCGCCCGGGTCGGCCGGATGTTTGCCACGAGGTTCGGCTCGTTGATGTTCGTCCAGAACTCGTCGGCGATCGCGAGGGCAGCGTCGTCGTCGACGGAGGCGAAGCGCCGGAAGTGCGAGTCGGGATCGGAGAACGCGCTCTCGCGGAGCTTCAGGAAGCGGTTGCGGTACCACTGCTGGATATCGGCGGTGCGCGCGTCGACGTAGACGGAGAAGTCGAACAGGTCGCTCACGGCGAGCGGGTGCTCCATCGTCGCGGGCTGCAGCACGTTGAGGCCCTCGACGATCAGGATGTCGGGCTGCTTCACGACCGTGTACTCGCCGGGGACGATGTCGTAGATGAGGTGGCTGTAGTGCGGGGCGTACACCTCGGGGACTCCGGCCTTCACCTGCGACACGAAGCGCAGGAGAGCGCGGCGATCGTAGGACTCCGGGAAGCCCTTGCGCGCCGCGATCCCGCGCCGCTCGAGCTCGTGATTCGGGTAGAGGAAGCCGTCGGTCGTGATGAGCTGCACGTTCGGCGTCTCGGGCCAGCGGGCCAGCAGATCCCGCAGGATGCGCGCGACGGTCGACTTGCCGACCGCGACGGATCCGGCGATCCCGATCACGAACGGGGTGGGCCGCTCCTCGTCGCGGTGGATGAAGCCGCGCGTGCGGCGGTGCATCTCTTTCGCGGCGATCGCGTACTGGTTGATGAGGCGGCTGAGCGGCCGGTAGACCTCGGAGACCTCCGCGAGGTCGAGCGGCTCGCCGAGGCCACGGAACGCGGCAATTTCGCCCTCGGTGAGCGGCATGGGCGTTTCGCCGGCGAGTCGGGCCCACTCGTCGCGATCGATCTCGAGGAACGGGGAGGTGAACTCCGGCCGCACGAGCGTCTGGGTGTCGGTGGATACTGGGGGTCGCTTGCTCTCGGCCATGATTCAACAATGGTGCCACTAAACTGATCCTCATGTGTGGAATCGTCGGATACGTCGGCCCGAATGATACGGTCGAGGCCCTGCTCAACGGGCTGCGTCGCTTGGAATACCGTGGCTACGACTCGGCCGGAATCGCGGTCGTCGATGAGACCGGAGGCATCTCCGTGCGCAAGCGCTCGGGGAAGCTGGCCCGTCTCGAGGAACTGCTCGCCGAGAACCCGGTCTCCGCGACCGGAACCGGGATCGGGCACACGCGCTGGGCCACCCACGGCGGCCCCACCGATGTGAACGCGCACCCGCATCTCGGCGACGACGGCAAGCTCGCCCTCATTCACAACGGCATCGTTGAGAACTTCGCGGAGCTGCGCGCCGAGCTCGAGGCGGACGGCGTCGAGCTCGTGAGCGAGACCGACACCGAGGTCGTCGCGAAGCTCGTGGGCCGGGAGGTCGCGGAGACGGGCGACCTGGAGACCGCGTTCCGCAACGTGGTCAAGCGCCTGCACGGCACCTTCACCCTGCTCGCCATGCACCGGGACGAGCCGGGCAAGGTCGTCTCCGCCCGCCACCACTCGCCGCTCGTCGTCGGTCTCGGCGACGGCGAGAACTTCCTCGGATCCGACGTCGCGGCGTTCGTTTCCGCGACGCGCCGCGCGGTCGCGGTCGACGAGGACAACATCGCGGTCATCACCCCGGAGGAGGTCCGGATCACGGACTTCGACGGCAACCCGGTCGAGTACTCCGAGTTCGAGGTCGAGTGGGACGCGGACGCCGCCGACAAGGGCGGCTGGTCGTCGTTCATGGCGAAGGAGATCAACGAGCAGCCCGAGGCCGTTGAGAACACGGTCCGCGGTCGCGTGGTCGATGGGCTCGTTGACATCCCCGAGCTGTCCGCGCTCGGCGACGATCGCCTGCGCGAGATCGACCGGATCATCATCATCGCCTGCGGCACCGCATCCTACGCCGGCCAGGTGGGCTCCTACGCGATCGAGCAGTGGGCAAGGATCCCCGTCGAGGTCCAGCTCAGCCACGAGTTCCGCTACCGCGATCCCGTGCTCTCCGATCGCACCATGGTGATCTCCGTGAGCCAGTCCGGCGAGACGATGGACACGCTCATGGCCGTCAAGTACGCGATCGAGCGCGGCGTCACGACCGTCTCCGTGTGCAACACGCAGAGCGCGACGATCCCGCGGGAGTCGGACGCAGCGGTCTACACGCACGCCGGCCCCGAGGTCGCCGTCGCGTCGACGAAGGCGTTCACGGCCCAGATCACGGCGCTGTACCTGATCGGCCTGCACCTCGGCCGCGTGCGCGGCACGCTCTCCGCCGAGGCCTCCGCCGAGGCGGTCCAGCAGTTCGCCGAGCTCCCCGAGAAGATGCGCGAGGCCGTCGCGACGCACGAGCAGATCGCGCAGCTCGCGCACTGGATGGCGGACACCCGCTCGGTCCTGTTCCTCGGCCGCCACGTCGGGTACCCGATCGCGCTCGAGGGCGCGCTGAAGCTCAAGGAGATCGCGTACATCCACGCCGAGGGCTTCGCGGCTGGCGAGCTGAAGCACGGGCCGATCGCGCTTATCGACCACGGCCAGCCCGTGTTCGTGCTCGTGCCGAGCCCGCGGACCGCGCCGCTCATGCACTCCAAGGTCGTCTCGAACATCCAGGAGATCCGCGCGCGCGGCGCCCGCGTGATCGCGATCGTCGAGGTGGGGGACACCGCGGTGCTGCCCTACGCCGACGATGTGATCCGGCTCCCGCTCGCCGACGCGCTGTTCGAGCCGCTGCTCGAGGTCGTCCCGCTGCAGTGGTTCGCCCTCGAGCTGTCGACGGCGAAGGGCCTCGACGTGGATCAGCCGCGCAACCTGGCCAAGTCCGTCACGGTGGAGTAGGCGTGCGACGCGACGCGGGGGCCGCGGCGTGATCGCGGGGATCGGGGTCGACACGGTCGACGTGGGGCGCTTCGAGCGTCAGATCGCCCGCACCCCGCGGCTGCTCGAGCGGCTCTTCGCCCCGTCGGAGCGCGCGCTCGCGCTGAGCTCGCTCGCGGCGCGCTTCGCCGCCAAGGAGGCGCTCGTGAAGGCGCTCGGCGGGTCCGGCGAGCTCGGATACCAGGACCTGATCGTGGAGCGGGATCGCGAGCGCGCTCCCGGGTTCGTGCGCACGCCGGCCCTCGTGGCCGAGCTCGCGCGGCGCGGCGCCGATCGGGCGCATTTGTCGCTCACGCACGACGGGGGCCTCGCCACCGCGTTCGTGATCATCGAGACTGTCAGCGGTCCGGTGCAGGATGGGGGCGTCACCAGCGGGATCGCCCGCGCGGAAGATTCGGAGTCGACATGACCGTGGGAAGCACGCATCCGATGCGCGTCGCAGAGATCTCGCTGCCCGCGATCAGGCACAATCTGCGCCGGATCCGGGAGGTGACGAACGGCGCGAACGTGATCGCCGTCGTGAAGGCCGGTGGCTACGGGCACGGCGCGCGGATCGCGGCCGAGGCCGCGCTCGCCGGCGGCGCCACGATGATCGCGACGGCGGATCTGGACGAGGCGCTCGCGCTGCGCGATGCGGGCATCGAAGGCCCGATCCTGTGCTGGCTGTTCGGGGTGGGCACCGATTTCGGGGCGGCGGTGGACGCCGGGATCGAGATCGGGGTGAGCCACGCGCAGCAGCTCGAAGCCGTTGCCGCCGCCGCTCGGAAGCGCGGGGCGACGGCGACGGTGCAGTTCAAGATCGACACGGGGCTGAGCCGCAACGGGGCCGCGCCCGAGGAGTGGGAAGCCCTGTTCGCGCGGGGCGCCGAACTCCAAGCTGAGGGGGTGCTGCGCGTCCGCGGCATCTTCAGCCACCTCGCGAACGCCGGGGACGAGCAGGATCGCGCCCAGGCCGCCCAGCTCGACCGCGCGGTCGGGATGCTGCGCGCGGCGGGCATCGATCCGGAGCTGATCCACCTCGCGGCGTCCGCCGCGACGTTCCGTTCGCCCCACCTGCACTACAACACGGTCCGCGTGGGGGTCACCGTGTACGGGCTCAGCCCGTATGCCGACCGCACCTCGGCGCAGCTCGGCCTCGTCCCCGCCATGACCCTGCGCTCGGAGATCGTCGCGCTGCGGGGCGTGCCGGCCGGCACGGGGGTGTCCTACGGCTTCAACCACGTGTGCGAGGTTGCCACCACGCTCGCGCTCGTCCCCATGGGCTACGCCGACGGGCTGCCGCGCGCGCTCAACGGCTCCGGTGCCTGGGTCACGGTCGCGGGGGAGCCCCGCCCGATCGTCGGCCGCATCGGCATGGACCAGTTCATCGTGGACGTCGGCCCGCTCGCCGGCCGCATCGAACTCGGCACCCCGGTGATCCTGTTCGGCGACCCGGAGCTCGGCCATCCGGCGGTGGAGATCTGGTCGGGGCTCATGCGCACCATCAACTACGAGATCGTCGCGGGGATCGGCCCGCGCGTGCACCGGCTCGCTTCCGAGGGCGGGGAGCTGTGAGCGGTCGAGCAGGCGCAACGGGAGGCCTCGGTCACGCTGGCGATGCCGCTGGCGATGCCGCGGCCGGTGCCGAGGTCGGTCGCGCGGCCGATAGCGCGGTCGTTGGCGCGGCCGGTGCCGCGGCCGGTACTCCGGTCGTCTCGCGGCGCGTGATCAGCGATCCCGACGCGATGCACGCCCTCGGCGTCGCGCTCGGCGAAGCGCTGCGCGCGGGCGACCTCGTACTGCTGACCGGCCCGCTCGGCGCGGGCAAGACCACGCTCACCCGCGGGCTCGGCGAGGGCCTCGGCGTTCGCGGGCCCGTGCAGAGCCCCACCTTCGTGATCGCTCGCACGCACCCCTCGCTCGTGGGCGGGGCGCCGCTCGTGCACGTCGACGCGTATCGGCTCGCCGGGGCGGACGAGCTCGACGACCTCGACCTCGACTTCGAGAACTCCGTCGTCGTCGCGGAGTGGGGAGCGGGGGTCGTCGAGACGCCCGAGTCCTGGCTCGAGATCGTGATCGAGCGCCCGGTCGGCGACGCGGCCCTGGAAGATCTGGACCCCGCGGAGGCTCCCGTCGAGTCGCGCACGGTCACCATTAGCGGTTTCGGCCCTCGCTGGGCGGAAGGAGTCCCGGCATGAACGCCGTCACCCGGAGTGAGATCCCCGAGCTCGGCGGGCAGGTGCTGCTCGCGATCGACACGGCGATCGGCACGAGCGTGGCGCTCGCCGCGGACGGCGCGGTCGTCGAGCTCGCGAGCGAGGACCCGCGCGGGCACGCCGAGGTGATCGGCGGCCTGCTCGCCGGGGTGTTCGCGGAGGCCGGCGTCGATCCCTCGCGAGTCACCGGCGTCGTCGCGGGCATCGGCCCCGGCCCCTTCACGGGTCTGCGTGTCGGGATCGCCGCCGCGCACGCGTTCACGGTCGGCCGCGGCGTGCCCCTGCTGCCCGTGCAGGGCCACGAAGCGGTCGCGCTCGCCGTGCTCGAGTCCGGTGCCCTGGCGGGGGCGCGCGTGCTGCAGGACGCGCGCCGCCGCGAGCTCTTCGTCACCGACTACGCGGGGCTCGACTGGGCGGGGGTGCCCGTGCGCGTCGCCGGCCCCGGCCTCATCGCGCGCGCGGATCACGTCGAGACGCCCAACGACGTGTGGCCGGAGCGGATCCCGGCGTCCGGCCTGGCACGCCTCGCCGCGCGCCGGCTGCAGGCCGGAATCCCCTTCGACGACGACCGCGCGCTCTACCTGCGCGCGCCCGACGTGAAGCAGCCAGGCGCGCCGAAGCGCGTCGTCGCTCCTGCCACCCCGGCCGCGGCGCCCGCCCGCGCGTCCGCGGCGGCGCGGCCCGCCCCCGGAACGGAACCGGCGTGAACGCGCAGGGCGATCCGTCGATCCGGCCGGCCGGAGCCAGCGACCTCGACGCCATCTGGGCCATCGAGAGCGCGGAGTTCGGCTCCGATGCCTGGAGCCGCGAGATGATGCGCGATGAGCTCACGGCGCCGCACCGCAGCTATTTCGCGCTCGTCGACGGCGCCGGGGCGGTCCAGGGATACGCTGGGCTGCTCGTCGTCGGAGACGAGGGCGATGTCCAGACCATCGCCGTCGCGCCGGCAGCGCGGGGCGCCGGCCACGGGCGGCTGCTCATGGGCGCACTGCTCGACGTCGCCCGCGAACGATCGGTCCATCAGGTGTTTCTTGAGGTCCGCGCCGATAATCCGGTTGCCAGGGGACTCTACGAGAGCCTCGGTTTCGCGGAGATCGGGGTCCGCCCCCGCTACTACCAGCCCGACGGCGTCGATGCGATCGTGATGCGGCTCCCCATGGCACCGGCCCGCGCGGCGGATGCCTCGGAGCCCGAGCAGGAAGGAACCCCAGCATGAGCGCGACCCCGATCCAGGAGCCACTCGTCCTCGGAATCGAGACGAGCTGCGACGAGACGGGCGTCGGCATCGTGCGGGGGCGCACCCTGCTCGCCAACGCGATCGCCTCGTCCATGGACGAGCACGCCCGCTTCGGTGGCGTGGTGCCCGAGGTCGCCGCCCGCGCGCATCTCGAGGCGATGACCCCGACCATCGAGCGCGCGCTCGCCGACGCCGGGGTGGAGCTCGCCGAGCTCGACGCGATCGCCGTCACGAGCGGTCCTGGCCTCGCCGGGGCGCTCATGGTCGGCGTCGCCGCCGCGAAGTCGCTCTCCGTTGCCCTCGGGAAGCCGCTGTACGCCGTCAACCACCTCGTCGGGCATGTGGGAGCGGACCTGCTGCAGGCCGACGGTCTGCGTCCCGCGATCGGCGCGGTCGGCGAGCTGGAGCTTCCCACGATTGCCCTCCTCGTCTCCGGCGGCCACACCTCGCTGCTCCTCGTCCGGGACCTCACGGGTGATGTCGAGATGCTCGGCGAGACCATCGACGACGCCGCGGGGGAGGCGTTCGACAAGGTCGCCCGTCTCCTCGGCCTGCCGTATCCCGGCGGCCCTCAGATCGACCGCGTCGCGGCGGACGGCGACCCGCAGGCGATCCGCTTCCCGCGCGGACTCACGCACCCGAAGGATCTCGAGCGCCACCGCTACGACTTCTCCTTCTCGGGCCTCAAGACCTCGGTCGCGCGGTGGGTCGAGCGCCGGGCGGACGCCGGGGAGGAGATCCCGGTCGCCGATGTCGCCGCGAGCTTCCGCGAGGCGGTCGCCGACGTGCTGCTCACGAAGGCGCTCGCCGCGTGCGCCGACCTGGGAGTGCCGCGCCTGCTGCTCGGCGGCGGCGTCGTCGCGAACGCGCGTGTCCGCGAGCTGGCGGCGGAGCGCTGCGCCGCCGCGGGGGTGGAGCTGCGGGTGCCGCCGCTCTCCCTGTGCACCGACAACGGGGCCATGATCGCGTCGCTCGGAGCGCAGCTGGTCGCCGCGGGGCACGCCCCGTCGAGCCTCGACTTCGGGGCAGATTCGACGCTTCCCGTCACTGAAGTGCAGGTGCGCTGAAACGCGCTCGGAGAAAAATCCGCCGAATGGTGCGGCAAACCGCCTATCTGTGCGTTATCTTTGAATAGCTGATGGGAGGGGACCCCCTCCAGCACAACCCCTAAAGGAGTGACATGTCTGAGAACCTGCCCGGGAACGACCCGGCTTCGAACGCCCCCGCCCCGCAGGCTCCGCCCGCAATGCCCGACTACAGTGCGGCCCCGGCCTACCCCGCTGCCACGGAGCAGAAGGGCCTCGCGATCTCCTCGCTCGTGCTCGGCATCGTCGGCGTGGTCTTCTCGTTCCTGGTCTCCTTCGTCGGCCTCGTCGCCGGTGTTGTCGGCCTCGTGCTCGGTATTCTGGCTCGCAAGAAGGGCCAGCCGAAGGGCATGAGCCTCACCGGCATCATCCTGAGCGCGGCCGCGATCGTGCTCGCGATCATCTCGATGATCATCGTCGCGATGTTCATCGGCGCGGCACTCAACGACCCCAACCTCCAGAACCTCAACAACTAGGTTCCGGGAGACGAAACGGGGCCGGGACGCATCGCGCGTCCCGGCCCCGTTTCTCGTTTTCTGGGGGCGCCGGATCAGACGCGCTCGGCGAGCAGCGCCACGTGGCGCCCGCCGGCGCGCGTGAGGAACAGCACCCCGCGATGCGGCCCGCTCAGTCTGAGACGCTTGCGCAGCAGGGCCGGATCGACGTCGGCTCCGCGCTTCTTGATCTCCAGGGAGCCGATCCCTCGTTCCGCGAGCGCCTTCCGGAGCTCCTTCTCGCGGACCGGCAGCTCCTCGACGATGCGGAACCCTCGTGCGAACGGGGAGTGCGGTTCCGTGTCCGCGGTGAGATAGGCGATCCCCTCGCTCAGCATGCCGGCGCCGAGCTCTTCCGCGAGGGCCCCGATGAGACGCGCCCGGATCACGGCGCCGTCCGGTTCGATGAGGAACTCGCCGAGGGGGCGCGACTCGGCGTCCGGTGCCGGCCCCGGCGCGCGGAGTTCGGCGCGCTTATCGCCCGAGAGCACGAGCGCCGAGCGGCGCACGCCCGGTCGCGCGAGCGGGCCGAACCAGACGCCCGTCTCGACGAGCTGCCCGTCGACCGACACCCATTGCGCCTCGGCGTTATCGGGGAGGAGCTCGTGCTCCAGCCCCGGACCGAGCTTCACGCCCGTGGGAACCTCGGCAGCGAGCCCGAAGGCGAAGCCGAGCGAGGGGGAGTAGTCGTCGGGGGAGGCGAGACGCCGCGTGTCCGAGTGCCCGGCGGTCCTGCGCGCGGGGTCCAGGAAGGCCGCGTCGGCGCCGTCGCGGCCGAGGCGTTCGGCGTCCCCGACGCGCACGGCCGGCGGGACCATCCCGCCGCGTCGGGCCGCGACCCCGAGGTTGTGCTCCGCGAGCCGGGCCGTGAACGGATCGAGCTCGACCGGCCGCGCCTCGATCCCCGAGGCGATCAGCGCGATTGATTCGGCGCCGAGCCCGCATCCGAGATCCGCGACGCTGCTGAGGCCCGCGGCGGCGAAGCGCTCGGCGTGGAGCGCGGCGACGGGTGCGCGGCTCGCCTGCTCGAGGCCGGCCCGCGTGAACAGGAGGTGCTGGGCGAGCGCGCCGAACTTCGCGGCGGCGGCGCGGCGCAGCTCGGCCTGCGTGAGGAGCGCGGCGACTTCCGGCGGCTCGATCCCGTCGCGGCGGAGTCCGGCGTTCAGCCGCGCAGCATCGGCGCCGGCGGCGAGCTCGGTGCCGATCCGCTCGAGCAGCTCCGATCCGCGATCGGTGAAGAGCAGATCCCAGCCCTCGGGGGCGGCGTTCATCGGCCGCGCCCGAGGGCGAGGGCGCACCGCACTCCTAGAAGCCCGGGGTCGAGCTCGAGTAGTCGTCGAAGCCTTCGAGCCCCTGCATCGACGACCCGATCGTGCCGATCATCATGAAGATGAAACCGACGTAGACGAAGATGAAGATGATGAGGAACGCGAAGTAGGCGTAGCTCAGGATCAGGCCGGTGAGCGCGAGGCCGCGACCCTGATCGCCGGTGCGCTTGATCTGGCTCAGGCCGAGGTGGCCGAAGATGATGCCGGCGATGGGGGAGAGGAACGCGAAGATGATCGCGAGCAGGGCGTACGTGTTCGTGTAGGCGAGCGTGGTCAGAGAGGGGCCGCTCGCTGGGGCGACCGGGTGCTGCGGGGCTGCCTGGGCATAGGGGGCCTGCTGCGCCTGCGGGGCCTGCGCGCGCGCCGCGGCCTGCTGCTGGGCGAACTGCTGCTGCGAGGGCGCCTGCGGCTGCTGCTGTGCCTGCGTCGGCTGCTGCGCCTGTGCCTGCGACGGCTGTGCCGGCGGCTGCTGCGCCTGCGCGGGCTGCTGCGCGTCCGGCAGCGGAACCGTGGGCTGCGTCATCGACGGCTGCGGCACGGTCGGCTGCTGGCCCGGACCGTGCGGGGGCTGCGGTCCCGATGGCTGCTGCGGCTGTTGGGGGACGTTGGGGTTCGACATGGCTCCTCCTGGGTTCCCCTGGCGCGACCTTCACACCGGGAGCCGACGCGCCTGCGCCGGTGACTCGATTCTACGCGGGAGCGGCGAATCCGCATCGGGTCTCGGGGATCCGCCAGGGAGCGCCGCGTTCGCTGACCGCGATACCCGGCCGACGCGTTGGCACTCCCCTTGCACGAGTGCCAACGAGGCCCGTAGACTCGTTCCCGGACGCGCTCGCATCGGGCGGGCGCGTGTGAACTTCCGTCGAAGAAAGAGGTCAACCGTGTCGGTCGCCATTAAGCCGCTCGAGGATCGGATCGTTATCAAGCAGGTCGAGGCGGAGCAGACCACCGCCTCCGGTCTCGTCATCCCGGACAGCGCGAAGGAGAAGCCCCAGGAGGGCGAGGTCGTCGCTGTGGGCCCCGGCCGCGTCTCGGATAACGGCACCCGCATCCCGCTCGATGTCGCCGTCGGCGACATCGTGATCTACTCGAAGTTCGGTGGCACCGAGGTCAAGGTCGGCGGCGCCGACTACCTCGTGCTCTCGGCCCGCGACATTCTCGCGGTCGTCACGCGCTAATCTGACGCGCTGGAAACGGCCCCGCGATCTTCGGATCTCGGGGCCGTTTTCGCTTCCCTGGGAGCGCTCTCAGGATGTAGCCTGATCTGATGCGCGAAACACGAGCCGGACTGGGATACGGGCTCGCAGCGTACCTGCTGTGGGGCGCCTTCCCGTTCTACTTTGGTCTGATCACGATGGTGGGCCCGCTCGAGGTCGTGCCCTGGCGCGTCGGCGCCACGCTGCTGTTCAGCGCGGTCCTCGTGTCGCTCACCCGGCGGTGGGGCCGTGTCGGCGCGATCCTGCGGAATCGGAGGCAGCTCGGCTGGTTCGCGCTCTCCGCGCTGCTGCTGTACGCGAACTGGCAGATCTTCATCATCGGAGTCATGACGGGCCACGTGCTCGAAACCTCGCTCGGCTACTTCATCAACCCCCTGTTCACGATCCTGATCGGGGTGATCTTCCGGCGGGAGAAGCTGAGCCGGCTGCAGTGGCTCGCGGTCGGGATCGCGGGTGTCGGCGTGCTCGTGTCCGCGATCGCGTACGGCCAGTTCCCGTGGATCGCGATCGGGATTTCGCTCTCCTTCGGCCTCTACGGCGCCGTGCACAAGTACGCGGGGGAGGACGTCGACGGCATCACCGGGCTCACGATCGAGACCATGGTCACGGTCCCCGTCGGCATCGTGCAGGGCGTGATCGTGGCGCTCACCGTGGGGCTCAACGCGTTCAGCTTCGGCCCGGGAATCGCCGCACTCGTGCTCGCGAGCGGCTTGGTGACCGCGATTCCGCTCATCCTGTTCGGGGAGTCCGCGCGGCGCCTGCCGCTCGCCTACATCGGGTTCCTGCAGTTCCTCACCCCGATCCTGAGCTTCCTCTACGGCTACTTCGTCGCCGGAGAGTCGATGTCGGTGGGCCGCTGGATCGGGTTCCTCGCGGTCTGGATCGCGATCACGATCCTGATCATCGACATGGTGATCCAGCTCCGCCGCAGCCCGCAGGTGACCCTGAACACGGCCCCGATCCCGCTCGATTGATCCGATCGATCCGACCGGGGCGAGCCACCGGGCATATTTCGACCGGCTTCGACGTTTACGATGGAGTATCGGCCCCACCCGGCACGACGACGACATCTCCCGACTTCGAACCCCGAAAGAGGACAAATGGAACAGCGTGACCCGTTCGCGTTCACCGGACTCACCTACGACGACGTGCTCCTGCTGCCGGCGCACACCGACGTCATCCCGAGCGAGGCCGACACCTCGACTCAGCTGACGAAGCGCATTCGCCTGAATATTCCCCTGATCTCGGCCGCAATGGACACCGTGACCGAGACCCGCATGGCCGTGGCGATGGCTCGGAACGGCGGCCTCGGCATCCTGCATCGCAATCTGTCGATCCAGGATCAGGCCGAGATGGTCGACCGCGTGAAGCGGAGCGAGGCCGGGATGATCACGAACCCGGTCACGACCACGGTCGACGCGACGGTCGCGGAGGTCGACGCGATCTGCGGCGAGTACCGCGTCTCCGGTCTCCCCGTCGTGGACTCGAACGGGATCCTGCTCGGCATCATCACGAACCGCGACATGCGCTTCATCGATCCGAAGGATCGCACCCAGGTGCGCGTCGAGGACGCGATGACGAAGATGCCGCTCATCACGGCCCCCGCCGGCATTTCGCGCGAGGCCGCGTCGGACATCTTCCGCACGCACAAGATCGAGAAGCTTCCCCTCGTCGACGCCGATGGTCGCCTCACGGGCCTGATCACGGTCAAGGACTTCGACAAGGAGGAGCAGTACCCGCTCGCCACGAAGGACGATTCCGGCCGGCTCCGCGTCGGTGCCGCCGTCGGCTTCTTCGGCGACGCCTGGAAGCGTGCCGGCGCGCTCGTCGATGCCGGTGTCGACGTGCTCGTCGTCGACACGGCGAACGGCGACAGCCGCGGCGTGCTCGACATCATCGCGAAGATCAAGGGCGACCCGGCCTTCGCCGGCGTCGACGTGATCGGCGGCAACGTGGCGACGTACGCTGGCGCGAAGGCGATCGTCGAGGCGGGCGCCGACGCGGTGAAGGTGGGCGTCGGGCCCGGCTCCATCTGCACCACCCGCATCATCGCCGGTGTTGGCGTTCCCCAGGTCACGGCCGTGTTCGAGGCCGCGAAGGCCGCGACGCCCGCCGGTGTCCCCGTGATCGCGGACGGCGGCCTGCAGCACTCGGGCGATATCGCGAAGGCGCTCGTCGCCGGCGCGTCCTCGGTCATGATGGGCTCGCTCCTCGCCGGCACCGACGAGAGCCCCGGCGACCTCGTGTTCGTGGGCGGCAAGCAGTTCAAGGCGTACCGCGGCATGGGCTCGCTGGGCGCGCTGCAGACGCGCGGAGAGCGCACCTCCTACTCGAAGGACCGCTACTTCCAGGCGGACGTCCCGAGCGACGAGAAGCTGATCCCCGAGGGCATCGAGGGCCAGGTGCCCTACCGCGGCCCGATCGGCGCGGTCGCGCACCAGATGATCGGCGGGCTCCGCCAGTCGATGTTCTACGTCGGTGCGCGCTCCGTCGAGGAGCTGAAGGCGCGCGGCGAGTTCGTGCGCATCACGCCGGCGGGCCTCAAGGAGAGCCACCCGCACGACGTGCAGATGATCGTCGAGGCGCCGAACTACAAGCGCTAGACGCCGGATCGCGTTCCGGATCGGCGGGCGCCGCACCCTCTCGGGGGAGCGGCGCCCGCTTCCGCTTTCCGGGCCGACTGGGAATGTCAGGCGTCCCCGGTAGACTGGTCGGGTGAGCAATGAGATCGAGATCGGCCGCGGAAAACGCGCACGGCGCGTCTACACCTTCGATGAGATCGGGATCGTGCCGACGCGGCGCACCCGTGACCCGGAGCTCGTCTCCACGGCCTGGTCGATCGACGCCTTCCAGTTCGAGATCCCGGTGCTCGGCGCGCCGATGGACTCGGTCATGTCGCCCGAGCAGGCCATTCAGCTGGGCCGCCTCGGCGGACTCGGCGTCCTCAACCTCGAGGGCCTCTGGACCAGGCACGAGAACCCCGAGCCGCTGCTCGCGGAACTCGCGACGATCACCGACGAGGTCACCGCGGTGAAGCGCATGCGCGAGCTGTACGCTGCGCCCATCAAGCCCGAGCTGATCCGCGATCGCCTCGGTCAGATCCGCGACGCCGGCGTCACCGTTGCTGGCGCCCTGTCGCCGCACCGCACCGCCGAGTTCACCGACACCGTCGTGAAGGCGGGCGTCGACCTCTTCGTGATCCGCGGCAACACGGTTTCGGCCGAGCACGTCGCGGAGGAGGGGCGCACGCCGCTCAACCTCAAGCAGTTCATCTATGAGCTCGATGTGCCCGTGATCGTGGGCGGCGCGGCCACCTACCAGTCGGCGCTGCACCTCATGCGCACGGGGGCGGCTGGCGTGCTCGTCGGCTTCGGCGGCGGTGCGTCCTCCTCCACCCGGGTCACGCTCGGGATCCGCGCCCCCATGGCGAGCGCGATCGCGGACGTCGCGGGCGCCCGCTCCGACTACCTCGACGAGTCGGGCGGCCGTTACGTGCACGTCATCGCGGACGGCGGCCTCGGCACCTCGGGCGACCTGATCAAGGCCGTCGCGTGCGGCGCGGACGCGGTCATGCTGGGCGGCGCGCTCGCGAAGGCCTCCGACGCGCCCGGCCTTGGCTGGCACTGGGGCCAGGAGGCGCACCACGAGGATCTCCCGCGCGGCCGCCGCGTCCAGGTCGGATCGGTCGCCCCGCTCGCGGAGATCGTCAACGGCCCGTCGCACATCGCGGACGGCAGCTCCAACCTCGTCGGCGCGCTGCGCCGCGCCATGGCGACCACCGGCTACTCGGAGCTCAAGGAGTTCCAGCGCGTCGGTATCGTCTACGCCGAGCGCTAGGCCACCGGCTTGGCCAATCCACGGAAGCCGGAGTACCTGGGCGAGCCGACGCTCGGCCAGGTCATGCGGCGACCCGTCTGGATCCTGTCGCTGCTGCTCGCGCTCGCCGTCGCCTCGGCGTTCGCCTGGCTCGGGCAGTGGCAGATGGGCTCGGCGATCCGCACGGACAACACCGAGACCATCAACACCGAGGAGATGCGGCCCATCGACGAGGTCGACACCCTCGGCAAGGGCGTCACCGACGAGGCGGCCGGCGTGCTCGTCTCGACGAGCGGCCGCTTCGTCGCCGGAGATTCCCGGATCATCGCCCCGCGCACCAATGACGGCAGAGCGGGAGCCTGGGTGGTCGGCCACCTCGTGAGCGGGGAGGGCGCCGGCGAGACGTCGAGCCTCGCCGTCGCGATCGGCTGGGCGCCGAGCGTCGAGGACGCGGAGCGGGCGCTCGCGGCGGTCGAGGCCGATCCCGGCTTCGCGAAGGAGCGCAGGCTCGAGGGCCGCTACATGCCTCCGGACGGGCCCGAAGTGCCGAAGCCGGACGAGGATCCGCAGACGATGCACACGATGCTCGCCCCGGCGCTCGCGAACTCCTGGTCAGACACCTTCGGACCCGTGCGCTCCGGCTACCTCGTGCTGCACCCCGAGGGTGCGGCGAACGCCTCACTGCTCGAGTCCGCTGCGCTCGACGCGATCGACTCGGTGCCGCCCTTGCCGCCCGAGAAGGTCAACTGGCTCAATGTTTTCTACGCGATCGAGTGGATCGTGTTCGCCGGCTTCGCGATCTTCTTCTGGTTCCGCCTGACGCGGGACGCCTGGGAGAAGGAGCACGAGCTGCAGCTCCTCGAAGCTGAGGAGGCGGCACGAGCCGCGGCCGGCCCGGATCCGGATCGGAGCGTCGACGCAGACGCGGATCCCGCAGCCGCGGCGCAGGCCGCCGATCAGGACCACTCCGTGCCGCCGTCCCCGGACGGCGCACTCCGCTCGAAGCCGTAGAATGGAAGCCATGCAACTGAAGCCGAAGCCCGCAGACTACCCGCGGATCCGCCGCGCGGTGAGCGTGTACAAGGTCACCTCCGTGATCACCGGCGTCATGCTCCTCCTGCTGTGCGCCGTGATGGTCATGAAGTACGCCTTCAACGTGCAGCTCTTCCTCTTCACGCCGGAGGGGTTCGCCAAGTTCGAGCCGCTCGCGGCCGAGGGCGTCGAGTCCGACTACACGCCGCAGGGCTTCGACCTGTTCAAGGCGATCCTGATCGCCCACGGCTGGTTCTACGTGGTCTACCTCGTCTCCGACTTCATGCTGTGGAGCCCGATGCGCTGGGGATTCGGCAAGTTCCTCCTCATCGCGCTCGGCGGCGTCGTGCCGTTCATGTCGTTCTTCCTCGAGGCCCGCGTGGTGCGCGAGGTGAACGCCTTCCTCGATGAGCACGACGTGCCCGAGAACCGGCCGGCAGGCCAAGACGCCGCTACTTCGGCTTCCTCCTAAGACCTTCCCCTCCCGCGGCGCCGCCGCGGCGGACACCCTCGAAAGGCCGATACATGGCAGAACAGACTGAATCCGGGCACCGCCCGGTCCTCGTGGTCGACTTCGGCGCGCAGTACGCGCAGCTGATCGCCCGCCGCGTGCGCGAGGCGGGGGTGTACTCCGAGCTCGTGCCGCACACCATCACGGCGGCTGAGATCGCCGCGAAGGAGCCGCTCGGCATCGTGCTCTCCGGCGGGCCGTCGTCGGTCTACGCCGAGGGCGCGCCGACGTTCGACGACACCATCTTCGAGCTCGGGATCCCGGTCCTCGGGATCTGCTACGGCTTCCAGGTCATGGCCCGCGCGCTCGGCGGCACCGTCGGCAACACGGGCGACCGCGAGTACGGCGCCACCGCTGCGACCGTCGTCGGCGAGGGCGGCGCGATCCTCGGCGGTCAGCCCACCGAGCAGAACGTGTGGATGAGCCACGGCGACGCCGTGCAGGAGGCCCCCGCGGGCTTCGACGTGCTCGCCACCACGGCCGTCACCCCGGTTGCGGCGTTCGGCTCGCCCGCGAAGCGCCTCTACGGCGTCCAGTGGCACCCCGAGGTCAAGCACTCCGATCACGGCCAGCAGATCCTCGTCAACTTCCTGCACCACGTCGCCGGCATCGAGCCCGACTGGAACGCTGGCAACGTGATCGCCGAGCAGATCGAGAAGATCCGCGCCCAGGTGGGCGATGCCCGCGTCATTTCCGCGCTCTCGGGCGGCGTCGACTCCGCCGTCTCGACCGCGCTCGTGCACGAGGCGATCGGCGACCAGCTCACCGCGGTGTTCGTCGACCACGGCCTCCTCCGCAAGGGCGAGCGCGAGCAGGTCGAGCGCGACTACGTCGAGTCCACGGGCGTCCGCCTCATCACGGTCGACGCCGCCGACACCTTCCTGGGCCACCTCGCGGGCGTCACCGACCCCGAAGAGAAGCGCAAGATCATCGGCCGCGAGTTCATCCGCTCCTTCGAGCAGGTGCAGCGCGACCTCGTCGCCGAGGCGAAGGCCGAGGGTGCGCCCATTAAGTTCCTCGTGCAGGGCACGCTCTACCCCGACGTGGTGGAGTCCGGCGGCGGATCCGGCACCGCGAACATCAAGTCGCATCACAACGTGGGTGGTCTGCCCGACGACCTCGACTTCGAGCTCATCGAGCCGCTCCGCGCCCTGTTCAAGGACGAGGTCCGCGCGATCGGCCGCGAGCTCGGCATCCCCGAGGCGATCGTCGGCCGCCAGCCGTTCCCCGGCCCCGGCCTCGGCATCCGCATCGTCGGCGAGGTCACCCGCGAGCGCCTCGACGTGCTCCGCGAGGCCGACGCGATCGCGCGCGCCGAGCTCACCGCGGCGGGCCTCGACGGCGAGATCTGGCAGTGCCCCGTCGTGCTGCTCGCCGATGTGCGCTCGGTTGGCGTGCAGGGCGACGGCCGCACCTACGGCCACCCGATCGTGCTGCGCCCCGTGTCCTCCGAGGACGCGATGACGGCCGACTGGACGCGCGTGCCCTACGACGTGCTCGCCCGCATCTCTAATAAGATCACGAACCAGGTTCCCGAGGTCAACCGCGTCGTGCTCGACGTCACCTCGAAGCCGCCGGGGACCATCGAGTGGGAGTAACCCTCCCGTGAGCGGAACGGCCGTCCCATCAGGGGCGGCCGTTCGCAGTTTCGGCAGAAACTGCCCCCGGACCGGGCCGAACGCAGATCGGAGCTGGATCCGGACCAGGACCTTCAGCCTGAACGTGCCCTTGCGCCCCTCAACCCCGGGCCGAACGCCCCGCGAGCCGGATCAGGATCGCGCGGTTCTCCTCAATGTGCGCCCGGACCGCGGCCACTGCGGCCTCCGGATCCCGCGCCTGCACGGCGCCGTGAATGCGCTCGTGATCGGCGAGCACTTCCTGGTACACGATCCGCTCGTCGACCTCGTTGCGCTGCAGCAGCCGGATCGCGAACGCCATCTCCCCGCCGGCGAGGGCGAAGACCTGGTCGAGCCGGGGGCTTCCGAGGAGCGCGATCACCGAGCCGTGGAAACGCATGTCGGCGATGGCGTGGCGCACCGAGTCCTGTGCCGTTCGGGCGGCCTCTCGCAGTTCGCCGAGCGCGTCGGTGACCGCTGCGATGCGCTCAGCAGGCGCGTCGGCGCACGCCGCGGCACCCGCCTCCTCCAGCATCTGCCGCACGAGGTACAGGTCCCGGATGTCGTCGGGGCCGAATGAGCGCACCCGGGCGCCGCGGTTGCGCTCGTGGGCGACGAGCCCCTCGCGTCCCAGCGTGAGCAGCGCCTCCCGGACCGTGCGGCGCGAGCATCCCAGCTCCTCGGCGAGCGCGATCTCGCGGAGCGGCGTGCCGGAGGGGAGTTCGAGACGGAGAATGCGGTCGCGCAGGGTCCGCGCGACGTCGGCGGGGGAGGTCATGCCGGCCGGAGTTCGTCGGCCGCGGCGGCCGCGGCGCCGCCCTCGGCCTCCGCCGCCGTGGCGAGGGTTGCGAAGGTGCCCGCGGATCCGCGCGAGCGCATTGCGGCGTACGCCCCACGATCGCTCTCGGCGCGCGCGGCCCACACGACCGTGTTGAGCGCGAGGCGGATCGCGACGAGCGGAAGGAACGCTTCGCGCTCCGCCATCGTCACGGGCACCTCCTCGGACCAGCCGGCGAGCACGGATGTCGCGGCGAGTACGGGATCGGCGGCGTGCCGCGCGAGATAGGCCGCGGCAACGGCGGGCTCGGCGATGCGCCAGCCGAGCACCATGTCGTCGAAGTCGATGATCGCTCGGATCAGGCCGTTGGGGCCAACGAGCACGTTGGAGTCGTGGAGGTCCTGGTGCACGAGTGCCCGGGGGAGGAAGCCCTTGTGCGGGGCGATGAAGCGCTCGTGGATCCTGAGGGCTCGCTCTCCGGCGAGCCGGGCCTCGGCGGGGAGGCGCGGGTGCGGAGGGGCGAGGTGCGCGGCGATCGTGCGCGCCACGTCGTGCATCGCCCAGGTGTGGTCGATCTCGTGGGGTGGCGCGGGAGCCGCGGCGAGTTCGGCCTGCATGCGGGCGGCCACCCGACCGAGCTCGCCGCCGAGTTGCGACACGAGGTGGGGACCGAGTTCCGCGTCGGCGTAGGGGAGCGCGTCCACCCAGTCGATCGCGAGGACGGCGACGGGGGTACCGTCGACCGAGGTCGCCCCGAGCGTGCTGCCGTCCCGCGCTGGGACCACGGCGGGGACCGGGAGGCCCGCTGCGTGGAGGCGGGCGGCGATGTCGGCCCTCCAGCGCTGCACTTCGATCTCGATCGGGTCGCTGAGCTGGAACTTCACGGCGAGTTCGCCGCGGTCGGTCGCGGCACGGAAGGTACTGGCGAGCTCGCTGCCCAGCGGCGTGAGCCGGGTGGCGGTGACGCCGTGGGTTTCGGCGAGCGCCCGTGCTGCGCGGTCGGCCTCGAGTGTGAGCGTCTCCATCGGCGTCCTCCTGGTCCTCCTCGGGCTGGCGATTTCACCGATCCTAGCGGACTTCCCGTATATTGGTGACCAATCCACAATGCGACTCGACACGGAGGTCAGATGCGGCAGGAACGAGCGAGCAGCCCGAGCGTCATGGTGAACGCCTACGCGCCCGGATCCGGATCGGCCCTCGACCCGGCCGACGAGGCCCTGATCGCCCGCCGCACCGCGGTCCTCGGATCCCCGTACCGGCTCTTCTACCGGGACCCCGTGCACGTGGTGCGGGGGAGCGGCGCCCACCTGTTTGGCCCGAACGGCGAGGACTACCTGGACGCCTACAACAACGTTCCCTCGGTGGGGCACGCGAACCCGGCGGTGCAGGCGGCGGTCGCCGCGCAGCTCGGCGAGCTCAATACCCACACCCGCTACCTCACGGACGGCGTCGTCGAGTATGCCGAACGCCTCACGGCGAAGTTCCCGTCCCCGCTCGACCAGGTGGTTTTCGCCTGCACGGGCAGCGAGGCCGTCGACCTGGCGCTGCGGATCGCCCGGCGCCACACGGGTCGCGAGGGCATCATCGTGACCCGCAACGCCTACCACGGCACCACGGCGGCCGCGGCGGAGATCTCTCCCTCGCTCGGGCCGGGGAATCCGATCCCGGATCGCGTCGTGCTCGTCGACGCCCCCGACCCGCTCCGCGGCGAGACGGATCCCGCCGCCGCCGAGGACTTCGCTGCCCGCGTGCGCGACGCGATCGCGGAGCTCGAGCGCCGCGGCGTCGGCCTCGCGGGCATGATCGTCGACTCCGCGCTCACGAGCGACGGCCTCTGGCTCGAACCGGCCGGCTTCCTCGCCCGCGCCGCAGCCGAGGTGCGCGCCGCTGGCGGCCTGTACATCGCCGACGAGGTGCAGCCCGGCTTCGGACGTCTCGGCGACTGGTGGGGGTTCACCCGCCACGGCTTCGCCGATCAGGAATTCGTGCCCGACCTCGTGGTGCTCGGCAAACCCATGGGCAACGGGATCCCGATCTCCGCCGTCGTCGGCTCCGCAGACCTGTTCGACGAGTTCGGCGGCGACGTGCGCTACTTCAACACCTTCGGCGGCAACCCGGTGAGCATCGCAGCCGCTTCAGCGGTGCTCGACGAGATCGAGGGTCGCGGGCTGATCGCCCACGCGTCGGCGGTGGGGGACCGGCTCCGTGCGGGCCTCAGGGAGATTCAGGCCGACGCCGAGCGGGCGGGCAGCGGCGCCGGGCTCGCCGCGGTGCGCGGGGCTGGCCTGTTTGTGGCGGCTGATCTGGTCGCGCCGGGCGCGGACCACACTGGCGCGCCGGCGTCCGCACCCGCCCCCGACGGCGATGCCGCCCTCGCCGTCGTGAATGGTCTGCGGGAGCGCAGGATCCTCGTGAGCGCCTCGGGTCGTGCCGGGAGCACCCTGAAGATCCGCCCGCCGCTCGTCTTCGACGACCGCGACGCGGATCGCTTCCTCGACGGCTTCGCCGAGGTGATGCGCGAGCTCGGCTAGCCCGAGAAACGCGAGAGGGGGGGGGGGGGGGGGGGGGGGGGGGCGCCCCCCCCGCGGGGGGGGGGGGGGCCCCCGCCCGCCGCGCGCCGAGAG
>NZ_JAEHOI010000002.1 GCF_016522535.1 Leucobacter edaphi
CGGTGTGGGGGCGGGTGCCCGGCTCGCCCTACCCCCGGGTGGGGGGGGGGGGGGGGGGGGGGGCCCCGCCCCTCTCGTGCGCTGCCGGGATCACCCGGGCGCCGCTGCAGCGCTTAGTCGCTGCCGCGCAGGATCGCGAGGATGCGCAGGATCTCGACGTACAGCCAGATCAGCGTGACCATGAGGCCGAACGCGGCCGACCAGGCCCACTTCTCGGGGACGCGGTTCTCGACGCCGTTCTTGACGAGCTCGAAGTCCATGACGAGCGAGTACGCGGCGAGGAGCACCGCGAGCGCGCCGATGAGGAGGCCGAGCGGGATGCCGAAGATCGTGGCGCCGCGCATGCCCCAGGGGTCCTGGTTGACGCCCGTGAGCATGAGGACGAAGTTCGTGAGCGAGAACACGGCGTAGCCGACCATCGCGATCAGAAACATCTTGGTCATGCGGGGGCTCGTGCGCACCTTGCCGCTGCGGAAGAGCAGCAGCGTCACCGCGAACACGGCGAGGGTGCCGATGACGGCCTGCGCCACGATGCCCGACCAGCGGGCCTCGAAGACGCCCGAGATGCCGCCGAGGAAGATGCCCTGCGCCACGGCGTAGAGCACGATCAGCGGGACGCTCGGCTCCTTCTTGAAGGAGTTCACGAGGCCGAGCACGAGGCCGACGATGGCGGCGGGCAGCGCGAGGGCTGGCATGAACCAGCCGACGGCGCCCGTTGCGAGCACGATCAGGAAGAGCATGACGGTCTTCGAGATGGTGTTCTCGTAGGTCATGGGGCGGTCGGACGGAGTGATGACGGGGGGCTGCTCAGCGCCGAAGCCCGCCTCCGTGGCCGGGGCGTCGACCCCGGGGCGCTGCGTCTGCGCAGCGGGCTGCTCGTAGATCCGGCGCAGCTCCTCTGCAGTGAGGGTCTTGCCGTTGAGCGCGGGGTTGTTGCCGAGAGCGGGGTTGCTCATGCGTCGGAATCCTTTCCTGGCGTATGGGACTGAGATTCAGCGTATCTGGATTCAGCCCGGAAACGACTGTGATCTCGGAGATGTTCGCCGTGAACGCAACGGGGTCCTGCCGCCGCACCTGTCGTTCACGCTCGTGCCCTACCCTGGGGGCATGTTGCGCACCCCCGAGTCAGCGCCCGCCCGCCCGCTCATCATCGGCCACCGCGGCGCCTCAGGGTACCGACCGGAGCACAGCGAGTCGGCGTACCGCCTCGCCTTCGAGCTGGGCGCCGAGTTCGTGGAGCCCGACATCGTGGCCACGAGCGACGGCGTGCTCGTGGTGCGGCACGAGAACGAGATCTCGGGAACCACGGACGTGGCGGATCACGAGGAGTTCCGGGACCGGCGCACCACGAAGACCGTCGACGGGCAGTCCCTCACCGGCTGGTTCACCGAGGACTTCACCTGGGATGAGCTGTCCACGCTGCGCACCCGTGAACGGCTGCCCAAGCTGCGGCCCGACAGCGCCAAACACGACGGGGAGGAGCCGATCCTGCGGCTCTCCGATGTGCTCGGCATCATCGATGAGGAGAGCGAGCGCGCCGGTCGCGAGTTCGGTGTGGTCATCGAGATCAAGCACGCGGCCTATTTCCAGGCGGCGGGTCTCGATCTCGTGCCGATCCTGATCCGGGAGCTGCTGCGTTCGGGATGGAACGAACGGCCAGCGAGGCTCGTGATCGAGTCGTTCGAGCTGGGCGCGCTCGATCGGGTGCGCGAATCGGGCCTGCGCGGGAAACTCGTGTTCCTCGCCGAGCGGATCGGCGCGCCCGCTGACGAGCCGATCGGCGACGATCCGAAGCGCAGCTACGGCTGGTACCGGAGCGATGACGGCCTCGATCTGCTCGCCGGACGGGTGCACGGGATCAGCGTCGCGAAGGGCGATCTGCTCCGCCTCGACGCGCTGGGGAACGCGGTCGGACCGACCACGCTCGTGGAACGGGCGCACGCGCGCGGCCTGAGCGTCTACACGTGGACGCTCAGGCCGGAGAATCGCTTCCTCAACCTGGGATTCCGATCCAGTCTCTCCCCGTCGGAGTGGGGCGACTGGTCCGGGGAATTCGGCATGATCGTCGAGAGCGGCGTCGACGGGATCTTCGTCGATCACCCGGATCTCGGCGCGCAGATCGTCGCGCCTGGTTTTTCTGCCTGATCAGCTCGCGCTGCGGAGCTCGCCGACGAGGTTCGCCTCCATGAGGGCGCGGAGCTCGCCGCCGGTGTGCCCGCGGTCGAGCAGGAAGCCGAGCTTCGAGGTCGCCGCCTCGATGGTGAGGTCGGAGCCGTCGATCACGCCCGCCGCCTGGAGTTCTCGGCCGACGGCGTAGCGGGCAAGGTCCACCCCGCCCGAGGTGCACTGCGTGATCGCGACGACGGGGATCGTCGCGCACAGCTCGTGGAGTGCGCCGAGCATTCCGGGGCGCGCGGTGGGGCCGTTGCCGCTGCCGTAGCACTCGAGCACGAGGCCGTCGGGGGAGCCGCCGGCCGCGGCGCGGAGATCGGCCGCGGTGACGGCGGGAACGAGCCTGAACGACAGCACCCTTGCCGGTGCGTGCGGTGCGTCGTCCGGGTTCGCCGCGGCGGGGATCCCGCTCGGCCCGGCACCGAGGGGGAGCTCCGCTCGGAACGCCGAGAGCGAGACGCTGTCGTGCTTCGTTGCGCGCACGGCGGGGAAGAGACCGCCGCCGAACGCGATCGAGACGGGGGCGCCGGGCGCGGCGCGGACCGCGGCGCGGATCGCGAGCGTGAGGTTGTCGATCGCGTCGGTGCCCGCGGCGCCGTGGGGGAGCTGGCTGCCGGTGACGATCACGGGGACGCCGAGGTCGCCGAGTTCGAACGCGAGCCGCGACGCCGTGTACGCGAGGGTGTCGGTGCCGTGGGTGATGACGACGCCGCGCGGTCGGTGCGTGCGGACGCGGGCCCGCACCGCCCTGGCGATCTTCGGCGCGGTCTCCGAATCGGCGTTGGCGCTGTCGATCGCGGGGAGCAGGTGGTTGACACGGCTCGCGATCCCGAGCGGGGCGCAGATCCGCGAGACGATCGCCTCGAGGATCTCGGGAAAATCGGGATCGGGGGCGAGGCCTGCGTCGGTCTCGCGCATGCCGATCGTGCCGCCGGTTGCGAAGACGAGAACACTCGGGGAGGACATTCCTCCATTGTGTCGGATCGCGCCCGGCGGCGCGGACGGCGGCTCGACGGAGGGCGCAGAGCGCGGGCCTCCCTCCGGGCCGCCGTCCGTGTCAGTGGCCCCGCCTAGACTGGTGCAACGATGAGCGACTTCGAACTTCTCGACCCCTCCGGGCTTCCCTACGGCACCGAATCCGGTGCCGCGGGCGGCCCAGACCCGCTGCTGGACGGCCTCAACCCCGCCCAGGAGCGCGCCGTGCTGTCGCGCGGTCCGGCACTGCTGATCGTCGCGGGCGCCGGATCCGGCAAGACCCGCGTGCTCACGCACCGGATCGCCCACCTGATCAGGGAGCGGGAGGCCTGGCCGAGCCAGATCCTCGCGATCACCTTCACCAACAAGGCGGCCGCGGAGATGCGCGAGCGCATCGACGGGCTGCTCGGCGAGGGTGCGCAGGGCATGTGGATCTCCACGTTCCACTCCGCCTGCGTGCGGATCCTGCGCCGCGAGGCGGAGCGCTTCGGGTACGTCTCCGGTTTCACCATCTACGACTCTGCGGACTCGCGCGCGCTGCTCAAGCGCATCATCAAGGAGCTCGACGCCGACACCTACGGCTTCACGCCGGCCAACTCCGGGTCGAAGATCTCGAAGCTCAAGAACGAGCTCTCCGACGCGAGCGACTACGCGGCGACGATGAACGAGAACGACCCGCGGGATCGCCTGTTCGTTGAGATTTTCCGCATGTACGAGCAGGAGCTGCGCCGCGCCAACGCCTTCGACTTCGACGACCTGATCGGGCAGACGGTGCACCTCTTCCGCGCGCACCCCGACGTCGCCGCCGTGTACCAGCGCCGCTTCAGGCACATCCTCGTTGACGAGTACCAGGACACGAACCACGCCCAGTACTCCCTGATCCGCGAGCTCACGCGGCCCATCGAGCCCGAGCAGGTCGAGGGGCTCGTTCCGCCGGCGCGCGCCCGCGAGCTCGACGCCTCGGGGCGCGTTCCCGCCGCGAGCCTCACGGTCGTCGGCGACTCGGATCAGTCGATCTACGCGTTCCGCGGCGCTGACATCCGCAACATCGTCGAGTTCGAGCGCGACTTCCCCGGCGCCGAGGTCGTGAAGCTCGAGCAGAACTATCGTTCGACGCAGAACATCCTCTCCGCGGCCAACGCGGTCATCGGCAACAACTTCGACCGCCAGGAGAAGAACCTGTGGACGGCCGAGGGGGACGGCCCGAAGATCACGGGCTTCACCGGCTACTCGCAGCACGACGAGGCGCGCTTCGTCGCGGAGGAGATCGAGGACCTGCATCGCGGCGGCCTCGCCTACAGCGACATTGCTGTCTTCTACCGCACCAACTCACAGACCCGCGCACTCGAAGAACTCCTGATCCGATCCGCGATCCCGTATCGCGTGCTCGGCGGAACGAAGTTCTACGAGCGCGCAGAGGTCAAGGACGCGATGTCGTACCTCACCAGCATCGCGAACCCGTACGATCCGATCTCGTGGTCGCGCCTGCTCGGCGCCCCGAAGCGCGGCATCGGGCCCATGGCGGAGGCGCACCTCGCGAATTTCCAGGAGGCTCAGGGACTGTCGTTCCACGAGGCGATGCTGCGCGTTGACGAGATCCCGCAGATCGGCCCCAAACTCCGCGGCACCGTTCGGGCGCTCGGGGAGCTCCTCACCCGCGCCGCGAAGATGGCGGCTGGCGGCGGCCCCACGGATGTCGCGCCCGAGCCGATCCCCGATTCCGAGCAGGCCGAGGGCGACCAGGAGAAGCGCCCGGCACCGGTCGCCGACCTGCTGAAGCTCGTCCTCGACGAGAGCGAAATGATCGAGAAGCTGCGCGCCCGCCGCGACCCGCAGGACGACGCGCGGGCGGAGAACCTCGAGGAACTCCTCGCCGTGGCGCGCGAGTTCGACGTGAAGCAGCCGGGAGCGGGCCTCGTCGCCTTCCTCACGGAGGTCAGCCTCGTCGCCGCTGCCGACGACCTCGACGACCAGAGCGGCACCGTCTCCCTCATGACCATGCACACGGCGAAGGGGCTGGAGTTCAAGGCCGTCTTCATCACCGGGGTCGAGGAGGGGCTGCTGCCGCACCAGATGTCCGTCGACGAGGTCGGGGGCGTCAATGAGGAGCGGCGACTGATGTACGTCGGCATCACCCGCGCCCGCGAGCGCCTGTTCATCACGCTCGCCTCGACGCGGGCCACCTTCGGCGACGTCGCCGTCGCGATGCCCTCCCGCTTCCTGCAGGAGATTCCCGAGGGCCTCATCGACTGGCGGCAGTCTCCCGGCGAGGTCACCGGGCGCGGCGGAACGGAATCGCGCGCGCTCAACGCCGTTCGCGGATCGGGAGGGTCCTACTCCGGCCGGGCGCGGGGCGGTGCCAGCCGCGGAACCGATTCCTCGGTCAGCTTTGCCCCGGGGGGAGGCGGCGGCGGGCGCGGTTCGGCAGCGGTGTCGGAGCCCGCGAGCGGGAACATGCAGTCCGCGCTCGACAAGTGGCGGGAGCGCAAGCGCCTCGCCAAGGAGGCGCAGGCTGCGGGCGGTGGTTTCCCCAACACGATCGGGGGCGCGATCCGCGATAACGGCGACCTCGAACTCGCCGCGGGCGATCGCATCACCCACGACGAGTACGGCGAGGGACGCGTCACCGGCGTCACCGGGGTCGGTTCGAAGCGCATCGCCCACGTCGTGTTCGACAGCGTGGGGGAGCGGAAGCTGCTCGTGAAGCTCGCCCCCATCGCCAAGGTCGACTGAGCGCGCCGCGAGACGCCCGTGCAACGGCGAGGGGGCGGGGCCCCCACACCCCCGGGGGCGGCCCGCCCCCGGGGAGCCGCGCCCCCCCCGGGCACCGGCGCGGGCCCGCCACCCAAACCCCGCGGGGCCGGCCCCTCGCCGTTCCTGATCCCGATCAGGGCAGGAAAATTCGGTACTCCTCCATGACCAGGTCGAAGTCCTCCTCCGTGGCCTGCACGTCGCCCTCAGCGGCGGCCCACTTGCGCATCTGCACGACGATCACTCCCGTCACGAGGGTGACCGCGAGGCTGACCTCGCGCGCGGGATCGGCCGTGCGCGCGTGCTCCGGATGGCTGGTCAGCCAGGCGATTCCGATGCCGGTGAGCCGATACGTCGTCTCCATGAGCGTCGACATCATCATGCGCGCTGCCTGCGGCTGCTCCTCGACGAGGCGCTGGCGCAGCCGCGCGACCTCGGAGTTGACGTTCGTGTGGCCCATGCCGGCGAACAGGAGACGGAAGATGCCGCGCGGCAGATCGTCTGCGGCGGAATCGAGGATCGCGAACGCCGAGGCGTCGTCCGGCAGATCGACGGCGCGTCCCACGATCGCGTAGTCGCGCCCTGCGAAGTAGTTGAAGAAGGTGCTGCGCGAGATGTCGGCCATCTCGCAGATCTCCTCGACCGTGACGTTCGCGACGCCCTTCTCAAGAGAAAGTTTCACCGCCGAACTTTCTATCGCGTTTTCCGTTGCGCGGCGCTTGCGGGCTCGGAGACCCTCGGGCTTGGGGTTCCTGGGGGTGGTCAAGCTCGATCAGCTCCTGTTCGGTTCGTCGTGCAGTGACATGGATGCGGCGAGCATCGAGTCAATTCTATGAGCTTACAAGGAGGTTCCCTGGAAAAACAGGGATTTTCTGGATTCGGTCTCGAATTCGACTCGGGTCGAAACCGTTCCCGCGTGCCGCGAGCCGGTCCGCGCTGACCTGCCGGTGATCCTCCGATGCTAGACTCCGACGTGGTCGACATTATCTCGACATCGAGACACCTTTCTGCCTCGGATCACCCCTGACCCCAAAAGAAGGACAGTACGTGGATCTGTACGAGTACCAGGCACGCGATATTTTCGAGCGATACGGAGTGCCGGTGCTTGCCGGCCTGGTCGCCGATACGCCGGAGGAGGCCCGCGCCGCAGCTGAGAAGCTGGGTGGCGTCGTGGTCGTCAAGGCCCAGGTGAAGACCGGTGGCCGTGGCAAGGCCGGCGGTGTGAAGGTCGCAAAAACTCCAGATGAGGCCTATGAAGCCGCGAAGGCGATCCTGGGTCTCGACATCAAGGGACACGTGGTCAAGCGCGTCATGGTCGCCGCGGGCGCGGACATCGCAGAGGAGTTCTACTTCTCGGTGCTCCTCGACCGCGCCAACCGTTCCTACCTCTCGCTCTGCAGCGTCGAGGGCGGCATGGAGATCGAGCAGCTCGCCGTCGAGAAGCCGGAGGCGCTCGCGCGCATCGAGGTCGACCCGATCGCCGGGATCGACGCCGCGAAGGCGGAGGAGATTGCTCGCGCCGCCGGATTCTCCGAGGAACTGGTCGGCAAGGTCGTTCCCGTCTTCCAGAAGCTCTACGAGGTCTACGCCGGCGAGGACGCAACGCTCGTCGAGGTCAACCCGCTCGTCCTCACGGGCGGCGGCGAGATCATCGCACTCGACGGCAAGGTCTCGCTGGACGAGAACGCCGACTTCCGTCACTCGGATCACGAGGCGCTCGCCGACAAGGCATCCGAGGATCCGCTTGAGGCAAAGGCCAAGGCACAGGATCTCAACTACGTGAAGCTCGACGGCGAGGTCGGCGTGATCGGCAACGGCGCGGGCCTCGTGATGTCGACGCTCGACGTCGTCGCGTACGCCGGCGAGAACCACGGCGGCGTGAAGCCCGCCAACTTCCTCGACATCGGCGGCGGCGCCTCAGCCGAGGTCATGGCGGCCGGCCTCGACGTGATCCTCGGCGATCCGCAGGTCAAGTCCGTGTTCGTGAACGTCTTCGGCGGGATCACCGCCTGCGACGCCGTCGCCAACGGCATCGTCGGCGCGCTCGCAAAGCTCGGCGACTCGGCGAACAAGCCGCTCGTCGTCCGCCTCGATGGCAACAACGTGGTGGAGGGCCGCCGCATCCTCGACGAGGCGGCGCACCCGCTCGTCACCCAGGCCGCGACGATGGACGAGGGCGCCGACAAGGCCGCCGAGCTCGCCAACGCACGCTGATCCCGAGACACGACAGAAGAGAGCTAGAAGAATGTCGATCTTCCTGAACAAGGATTCCAAGGTCATCGTCCAGGGCATCACCGGCGGCGAGGGCACCAAGCACACCGCGCGCATGCTTGCCGCTGGCACCAACATCGTCGGCGGCGTCAACGCGCGCAAGGCCGGCACCACCGTGAGCCACGTCGACGCCGCGGGCAACGCCGTCGAGCTTCCCGTCTTCGCGACCGTCGCCGAGGCGATGGCGGCCACCGGCGCCGACACCTCGGTCGCCTTCGTGCCGCCCGCCTTTACGAAGGACGCCGCGGTCGAGGCCATCGACGCTGGCATCGGCCTGCTCGTGATCATCACCGAGGGCGTTCCCGTCAAGGACTCCGCTGAGCTCTGGGCGCACGCGAAGGCAACGGGTGGCAACACCCGGATCATCGGCCCGAACTGCCCCGGCATCATCACGCCGGGCGAGTCGCTCGCGGGGATCACCCCCGCGACGATCACGGGCAAGGGACCGATCGGGCTCGTCTCGAAGTCGGGCACCCTGACCTACCAGATGATGTACGAGCTCCGCGATCTCGGCTTCTCGACCGCGATCGGCATCGGCGGCGACCCCGTCATCGGCACCACGCACATCGACGCTCTCGCCGCGTTCGAGGCCGATCCCGAGACGAAGGCGATCGTCATGATCGGCGAGATCGGCGGCGACGCCGAGGAGCGGGCCGCCGAGTTCATCAAGGCGAACGTGACGAAGCCGGTCGTCGGCTACGTCGCGGGCTTCACCGCGCCCGAGGGGAAGACCATGGGCCACGCCGGCGCGATCGTGTCGGGCTCCGCGGGCACCGCGCAGGCGAAGAAGGAGGCCCTCGAGGCCGCGGGCGTCCGCGTGGGCAAGACGCCCACCGAGACCGCTGAACTGCTGCGTGAGGCATACGCCGCACTCTGATCCGCGCGGATCCTCTTGGGGGCCGGGACTTCTTCGGAGGTCTCGGCCCTTGCCGTGTACCGGGCGGTCGAATGCCCCGTAACACTGTGTCATCAGCCGCATGGCGGCGGCATCGGTGTCGGAGGCCTGCGGAATACTGGTGCCATGAGCGACACCACGGCACCCGAAGCCCCCGTCACCGGCGCCCACCTCGTGGGCAGCATCAACTTCGAGGACGCGGAGACCACCATGCGCACCGCGGCCGCCGAGCTCGGCGACCGCCTGAAGCGCATCCCCGACGGCGAGGTGGGGGAGCGCTTCCACTGGATCGCCTTCCAACCGGGCCGGATCGCCAGGAGCGCCGGGATCGGCCGGGTCGGGGACACTCCGATCCCGCTCCGTATGCTCGACATCCGCCCCGTGCGTCTTGAGGAGGGCGTGCGCGCGGAAGACCTCGAGCTGGAACCGCTCGGCTACGCGGAAGCCGCGCTCGAGTCGTGGGAGACCTTCGCGCGCCTGCAGGGAGAGGGGATCATCCCGGCGGAGACGCGCTTCCAAGTCTCCCTGCCCACGCCGCTCGGTGTCGTCGGCAGCTTCGTCCGGGCGGAGGACCGCGCGGCGTTCGAGCCGGTGTACGAGACGGCGCTCGCCGCGGAACTCTCCCAGATCCTCGCGGCGATCCCGCACGATCGTCTCGCGATCCAGTGGGATGCGGCGCTCGAGTTCGCCATCCTCGAGAGCGCAGCGTACGCCGCGCGGGGCGGCCAGCGCCCCGAGTGGTTCGAAGACGTCTGGGGCGGCACGAGCGAGCGGCTCGCGCGTCAGATCGATCGCGTACCCGAGGACGTGGAGGTCGGTGTGCACCTGTGCTACGGCGATGTCGCCGAGAAGCACTTCGTGGAGCCGGCGGACACGGGCAACCTCGTCCGCTTCGCGAACCTCGTCGTCGCAGCGGCCCATCGGCCCCTCACCTGGCTCCACCTTCCGGTGCCGATCGAGCGCGACGACGCGGAGTACTTCGCCGCGCTCGAGGGCCTCGAGATCCCCGCGGAGACCGAGCTTTACCTCGGTCTTGTCCACCGGGAAGACGGCGCGGAGGGTGCGGCCCGCCGCATCGAGGCGGCGCGAGCCCACGTGACGCGGCCGTTCGGCGTCGCCACCGAGTGCGGCTTCGGGCGCGCCCCCGAGGGCACCACCGTCCCGCTGTTCGAGGCGCACCGGGCGGTCGCCGCCGCCTGGTGAGCCGGCCCCGGTCTCACCGGTCGGGTGGCCCTGCCGCCGCAGGCACGCCGGGCGCCGGCCCCGCGCGTCACGTGCATCGCACGCGGCCGTCCGGGCGAGGCGTGGCCCCGATCGCGCGGGAAATCGAGTCGGTTCGGTCCCGTAGAATAGGAGGGTTGCGCCGCGACGTCGCGCGCACCCGAACCTCCCAGGCCCCGAAAGGACCTCACGTGACCCGCCGCACCCTCCGTACGTTCTCAGCCGCGGTCGCCGCGACCGCGGCCATCGCACTCGCGCTCACCGGCTGCTCCTCCAACTCCGCGGGAGGCGGCGGCGAAGCGGGAGGCGAATCGGCGGGCGCCGTCCGCATGGGGACGCAGCCGTGGCTCGGCTACGGCCAGTGGTACGTCGCGGAGGATCAGGGCTACTTCGCGGACAACACGGTCGACGTGAAGCTCTCGAGCTTCAACGCCGACGCCGATGTCAACGCCGCGCTCGCCGCGAACAAGCTCGACATGGCCAACGTCGGCGCCCAGGCCGCGCTGCAGTTCATGGAGCAGGGTGTCGACGTCTCGATCGTCCTCCTGCTCGACTCGGCCACCGAGGCCGACGCCATCCTCAGCAGCGAGAAGATCGGCTCCGTCAAGGAGCTGAAGTGCAAGTCGGTCGCGTTCGAGAAGGGCGCAACGAGCGAGATCCTGCTCGCCGAGGCGCTCGACGACAACGGGATGAGCTTCGACGACGTCAAGGTCATCGAGTCCTCGGCCGACAAGGTCACCCCGATGGTGCTCGCCGGCCGCGTCGACGCCGGCGTCACCTACGAGCCCTATGTGAGCGAGGCGATCGCGGCGGACAAGGGCGTTCGCGCCCTCGTCACCGCCGGCGACTATCCCGGCCTGATCACCGACGTGCTCGTCGTCCGCAACGACTTCCTCGACAAGCACCCCGACGAGGTCCGCAGCGTCATCCAGTCGTGGGACGACGCGGTCGCCTTCACCGCGGAAGATCCGGCGAAGGGGCGCGAGATCATCGCGAAGGGGGTCGGTTCCAACGTCGCCGACCTCGAGTCGGCCTTCGACGGCGTGCACTACTACACGCTCGCCGAGAACCGTGAGCTCCTCACGGGCGAATACCTCACCGAGACGCTTCCGGCCCTCGTCACGGTCGCCAAGCGGATCGGGCTGATCGAGGGCGACGTCGACGCGAAGCGGGCCATCCGCTCTGAATACCTGAGCTAGTCGCCGCAGCATGTCCACGACCGCAGCACCGCGGCGGGCCCGCCGCCGGGCGAGAATCGGCGAGCGCCTGAGCCGGCCCGCCTACCTGACCACGGCGGTAGCGACCTTCGTCATCCTCATCGCCCTGTGGTGGATCGTCTCCGCCGCGGGCCTCGTCGACCCGATGTTCCTGCCCGGCCCCGATGCTGTCGCCGGGGCGCTCGCTCGGCAGGCGGCCAACGGCGAGCTCTGGGGCGACATCGGGGTGAGCGCCTTCCGGATCGCGATGGGCTTCATTCTCGCGACCGTGATGGCGGTGCCGCTCGGCACGCTCATGGGCGTGAACGCCCGCGTGGAGGCGGCGCTCGAACCGCTCATGGACTTCATTCGGTACATGCCGGTCGTGGCATTCGTGCCGCTCACGATCGTCTGGGTCGGCATCGACGAGACGCAGAAATTCCTGATCATCTGGATGGGAACGTTCTTCCAGCAGGTGCTCATGGTGGCGGACGCGGTGCGCAGGACGCCCCGCAACCTCGTGAGCCTCGGCGAGACGCTCGGCCTGAGCCGCACGCGGCTGCTCACCAGCATCGTCGTGCCCTCCGCGATGCCGCGCATCTGGGACGCCCTCCGCGTCACCCTCGGCTGGGCCTGGACCTGGCTGGTCGTCGCCGAGCTCGTCGCGGCGTCGAGCGGCATGGGCTTCCGCATCACCGTCGCCCAGCGGTTCTTCGAGACCGACCTCATCATCGGCTACGTGGTCGTACTGGGCGTGCTCGGGCTGATCCTCGACCAGGCCATGCGCGCCGGAGGCCGCCGCATGTTCGCATACCAGGAGGGTCGCTCGTGAACGAGACCGGGAAGCTCAGGATCGCTGGGCTCGCGAAGCGCTTCGGCGACGTCGTCGCGCTCGACGGCGTCGACCTCGCCGTGGCCGAGAACGAGTTCGTCTCCATCGTCGGCGCCTCCGGCTGCGGGAAGTCGACGTTGCTGTCGCTGATCGCGGGCCTCGAGACGCCGAGCGAGGGCGTCGTGGAGGTGTCCGGCCGCCCCGTGACAGGTCCGGGCCGCGATCGCGGCGTCGTCTTCCAGCAGGCCACCCTCATGCCGTGGCTCACCGTCCAGCGCAACGTCGAGTTCGCCCTCCGCGGCGAGGCCGGCCTCTCGAAAGCTGACCGCGCGGACCGCGCCCGCGAGTTCCTCGGGCTCGTCGGACTCGAGGGCTTCGAACAGGCCTTTCCCGCGCAGCTCTCCGGCGGCATGCAGCAGCGCGCCGCGCTCGCCCGCTCGCTGAGCTATGGTCCGGAGATCCTGCTCATGGACGAGCCGTTCGGCGCGCTCGACGCGCTCACCCGGCGCACGATGCAGGAGCTCCTGCTCGAGGTCTGGGAGCGGCACCGGCTCACGGTGCTGCTCGTCACCCACGACATCGACGAGGCCGTCGTGACGAGCGACCGCGTCGTGGTCATGAGCCCGCGACCGGGGCGCGTGCGCGAGATCCTCGACGTGCCGATCGCCCGTCCCCGCTCGCTCGCCTCGGAGCGGACGACCGAGTTCCGCGATCTCGCTGATGCGATCCTCGCCCTCATCCACGAGCGTCCCGAGCCGCGCTCGGGCGGGTCGGAGGTCCCGGCCGCGGCCGCGGAGTAGGCTCTTCTTCCGATGAGATCTTTCGTGACCGCCGTGATCGCGGCGATCGAGGCCGCCGCGGTCGCGCTCGCCGGTGTGATCGCTGTTGCGATCCCCGTGCTCCTCATCTGGATCGTCACGTTCGGGCTCGCTGCCGAGCCGGCCGCGGTTGCCTCGTGGGTGGCGGGGATCTGGCTTCTCGGGCACCTCGTTCCGCTCGGATTCACCGTTCCGGCGGAGTCGGCGCTCGCGTTCGGGCTCCCGCCCGAGGCGCTCCAGGTGGGCCTGTCCCTCGCCCCGCTCGGGATCACCCTCCTCACCGCGGCGCTCGGCGCGCGCTCCGGGTGGCGCTTCGGCGGTCGCGGCGGGGCTGGGGCGTCCGGGCCACTCGGCGGGGCGATCGGGTTTGGAGCGATCGCCCTGATCGCGACGCTCGTCGCCGGTCCGCTGGTTGCTGCCCCGCGCTGGCTCGCGGTACTCGTGCCCGCGCTCGTCTACGGCGCGCCGGCGCTGCTCGGCTTCCTCGTGCGCGCCGCGCGCGACGAGCACGAGTGGTGGGACCGCGCCATCGGCGGGACGCAGCGGGCCCTCGACCACGCCGGTCTGCGAAGCGCCGCGGCGCTCCGTGGGCGCGCGGCCCTGGTGGCTCGCCTGTGCGGGATCCTGCTCGCCCTGCTGATCGGGCTCGCCGCAATCGCCCTCGCCGTCGCGTTCGTTGTCGGATACGCGCGCATCATCGAGCTCAGTCAGAGCCTGCAGATGGATCCCCTCGGGTCGATCCTGGTCTTCATCGCACAGCTCGTCGCGCTGCCGATCGGCGTGCTCTGGGCGGCAGCGTGGCTCACGGGCGGTGGCTTCGCGATCGGCGTCGGCACCTCTGTCACGCCCTTTGAAACGCTGCTCGGGCCGTTGCCCGCGCTGCCGATTTTCGGAGCGATCCCGCAGGGCTGGGGCGCGCTCGGCGCGCTGCCGCCGGCGATTCTCGCCCTCGCGGCGATCGCCGCCGGGGCCGTCTTCGCGCGGCGCACGGATCTGCGACGCGCCTCCTGGCCGGTCGCCGTGATCATTCCGCTGCTCGCCGGTGCGTTCGCCGGGCTCATCGTCGCCGGCCTTTCCGCGCTCGCGACCGGGTCGATCGGGCCGGATCGCCTCGCGAGCACGGGATCGTCCCCGTGGCTCGTCGGAGGGCTCGCGGCAGCGGAGCTCGGTATCGGCGCCCTGATCGGGGTTTCCGCGGCCCGCTTCGATGTGGCTCGCGTGCGAGAGGCGATCCCGGAGGAGCTGCCGGGGAGCGCGGCCGTCCGGGGGATGCGGGAGCGGGTCTCCGAGCGCGTCGGGGCCGTCGCCGCGAGCGTGCAGGGCGCACGCGGCGGGGATCGGTCGCCGCGCGGGGGAGCAGACGCCCCTGAGCAGGCCCCCGAGCGAGACGAGAGCCAGGACGATCTGCCCACGCTGCCGATCGCGGAAGGCTCCGAGGATTCTCTGATCGCGGCCGCATATTCGAGCGCGTCCGGGTCCGTGAGCGCACCCGGTTCCGGCGGCGGCGGTCCACGCGGAGACGACCGGCTCGACCGGCTCGACGATCCGGACTTCGCGGATCAGGAGACCGACGTGGTCGAGCCGCTTCCGCGCGGGGACGCCCCGCTGGCGGCGGAAGAGTCGCCGGGCGCTGCCGCCGAATCCGAGGCGGACGAGTGGGAGCTCGGGCCGGACGCGGAGGCGAGCCCGGAGGCGACCCCGGATGCGGATGCTGAGCTGGGGGAGGAAGCGGAAGCGGAGCGCGAGCGATTGGCCGCGCGCCGTGCAGCCCGTGAGGCCCGCGCGGCCGAGCGCGCCGCGGCGGCGGAGGCAGCGCGCGAGGCCGAAGATCGGGAGGCGGAGCGGGCCGCGGCGGAGTCCGACGCGCTACTCGCGTACTCGTGGGACCCCTCCGTGGTCACGGAAGAATCGTCAGAATCCGTGCCTGATCAGGACTCTTCACCCCGCCGTAAGCTCGGTTGGCGCGGAGTGCGCCGGGGGCGCTAGGGTAAGAGGCGACATCCACGGGAGTCCCGACGCGCGGGGCTGAGAGGGAGCACGCGAGCTCCGACCGTTCAACCTGATCTGGTTCATGCCAGCGGAGGAAGGAAACTCTGATGACCCCTGCCATCACTCGCTCGATCACGCGCCGGAGCGCGCGGACCACTGCGGCACTGGCGCTCTGCGCGGCCGCGATGCTCGCGCTCGGTGGCTGCGCGACGGGCGCGCCCGATTCCGAGAAGGACGCAGCCCAGAACGCTGCCGACGGCGGCAAGACCGTGACGATCGCGGTCCACGACTCCTTCCCGAACGAGGAGTTCGAGAAGGCCGCAAGCGAGGCGACCGGCTACACGGTCAAGGTCGTCTCGGCCGGAGACGGCGGCGAACTCACGAACAAGCTCGTGCTCACGAAGGGCGCCCCGATCGCCGACGCCTTCTTCGGCGTCGACACGATCTTCGCCTCGCGCCTCATCGAGAACGGGGTTGCGGCGAAGTACGCGCCCGAGCACCTGGCGAAGAGCGCCGAGGCGCACCGCGTGGAGGGCGACGAGTCGCTCACCCCGGTCGATCTCGGAGCGACCTGCATCAACGTCGACACGGGCTGGTTCGCGAACAAGAAGCTCGCTGAGCCGAAGAGCTACGAGGACCTCGCGAAGCCCGAGTACAAGGACCTGACCGTGCTGCTCGACCCCACGGCGTCCTCGACGGGGGCCTCCTTCCTCGTCGGCACGGTGTCGAAGTTCGGCGAGAACGGTTTCGCCGGCTACTGGAAGTCCCTCGTCGACAACGGCGCGCGCGTCGAGCAGGGCTGGACCGATGCCTACAACGGCCAGTTCACGCAGGGCGGAGGCGAGGGCACGCGCCCGATCGTCGTCTCCTACAGCTCCTCGCCGGCGTTCACCGTCTCGAAGGACGGCAAGTCGACCACCACGAAGGCCCTGCTCGACACCTGCTCCAAGCAGGTCGAATACGCGGGCGTGCTCACGGGAGCCAAGAATGAGGCCGGCGCGAAGGCGGTCGTCGACTACCTGGTCTCGCGAGAGTTCCAGGACACGATCCCCGACGCGATGTACATGTATCCGGCGGACGCCGAGGCGAAGGTGCCGGCCGCGTGGAGCGAGTTCGCCCCGCTGCCGAGCGCGGAGCAGTCGCACGATCTGCCCGCAGCCGAAATCGAGCGCGGCCGCGAGGGCTGGCTCAAGACCCTGAGCGAGAAGATCGGGCTCTAGTGCCCGAGCGTGAGGAAGGTGAGCCGCGGCCGAGTCCGTGGCGGATCGCGGGTCCGGCGGCCTGGGTGCTCGCCGCAGCGATCCCGCTCGCCTTCCTCGCGCTGTTCTTCCTGTGGCCCGTCCTCTCCCTGATCGCGACGGGATTCCTCGAGAACGGCCGGATCGACCTGTCCGGGATCCCCGAGGTGTTCGGGGCGCCGCGCACCTGGCGCGTGATCGGGCAGACGCTCGCCCAGGCCGGGCTCGCGACGGCGGTGTCCGTGGCGCTCGGCCTCCCGGCGGCGCACGTGCTCTACCGACTGGATTTCCCCGGTCGCGGCGTGCTGCGCGGACTCATGACCGTGCCGTTCGTGCTCCCGACGGTCGTCGTCGCCGCGGCGTTCGTCGCGCTCACCGGGGAGGGCGGGCCGCTCGCGGGGCTCGGGCTCGACCGCAGCCTGTGGGCGATCGTGCTGGCCCTCGCCTTCTTCAACGTGACGGTCGTGGCTCGCACGGTGGGGACGTTCTGGGCGCGGCTCGACACGAGTTCCGAGCTCGCGGCCAGGGTGCTGGGAGCGGGAAAGGTCCGCGCCTGGTGCACGACGACGCTCCCGGCGCTCGCTCCGGCGCTCGCCTCGGCGGCGGCCCTCGTGTTCCTGTTCTGTTCGACGTCGTTCGGCGTGGTGCTGGTGCTCGGCGGACGCGAGTTTTCGAATGTCGAAACGGAGATCTACCGGCTCACGGTGCAGTTCCTTGATCTGCGTGGGGCAGCAGTGCTGTCGCTCGCGCAGTTCGCGATCGTCGGGGCCGCGCTCGTGGTGTCGGCGCGGCTGCGCTCGCGCGGGGAGCGTGCCGTCTCACTGCGCGCCGAGGCGGGCCGGATGCCCCGGCCCGGGCGCGGTGACGTCCCGGCGCTCGTGGTATTCGGCCTGATGGCCGCGCTGTTGCACGCCGCCCCGATCGTGACCTTGCTGCTGCGCTCGTTCCGCGGGCCGCACGGCGACTGGACGCTCGCGAACTACGCCGCGCTGGTTTCGCCGCCGAAGGGCCTGCCGCTCGACGGCACGGTGTTCGACGCGACCTGGCTGTCGCTCAGGATCGCCCTCCTTGCCGCCCTCATCGCGATGGTGCTCGGTGTGCTGCTCGCCCTCGTGCTCTCCCGGAAGCCGGAGTCCCGGGCGCTCAGGCGCGCGCTCTCGGTGTTTGACGGTGCCGTCATGCTGCCGCTCGGCGTTTCGGCGGTCACGCTCGGATTCGGCCTTCTGATCACGATGAATCGCCCGCTCGGGATCGGTTTCGACCTCCGCACCTCCGTTGCGCTCATCCCGATTGCGCAGGCCCTTGTCGCCCTGCCGCTCGTGGTGCGGACGCTGCTCCCCGTGCTGCGCGGCATCGACCAGCAACTGCGATTCGCGGCGGCGACGCTCGGTGCCGGACCCGCGGTCGTGATCCGCACGATCGACCTGCCGATGCTCGGCCGCTCTGCCGGGCTCGCCCTCGGTTTCGCGTTCGCGGCCTCGCTCGGCGAGTTCGGGGCGACGTCGTTCCTGGTGCGCCCGGGCGCGCAGACGCTGCCCGTCGCGGTGGGGCAGCTTATCGGGCATCCGGCGCCGGGCAGCTACGGCGCCGGTCTCGCCGCCGCCGTGATCCTTGGCGGGCTCGCGGCGGGCATCATGCTGCACGCGGAGCGGCTCCGCACGGACGGCCGAGGGGAATTCTGATGGTGGAAGAGCCCAGCGCGAAGCTGCACGACGTGTGGTTCATCGACGGACGATCGGGGTCCGGCAAGACCTCGCTCGCCGACGACCTCATCGGACGGCTCACGGCTGCGGGCCACCGGGTCGCCGTGCTGCGGGTCGAGGACCTCTACCCCGGCTGGGACGGGCTCGCGGCGGGATCGGCGGAGGTCGCCAATGTGCTCCACCGGGGGAGCTACGCGCGCTGGGACTGGCATGCCGGGCTGTTCGGGGAACGGATCAGCCTCCCGACCAGCGGTCCGCTCGTGATCGAGGGGTGCGGGGCGATCACGGCGGCGAACCTCGCCGCGGCCGCGAGCCGGGGGTCCGTGCACTCCATCTGGCTCGACTGCCCCGAGCCGCTCCGGCACGAGCGGGCGATCGCGCGCGACGGCGAGACGTTCGCGCCGCACTGGGAGCGCTGGGCACGGCAGGAGCACGCGCACTTCGGCCGGCATGCACCCTGGCTGATCGCCGATGAGCACCGCAGCTGCGGCGGGTAGACTGTGGGCGTGCTGAATCTCGCGGTGCTGATCTCCGGTGGCGGATCGAATCTCCAGGCCCTGATAGCGGCGACCGCGGAACCGGGCTTCCCCGCCCGGATCGTGTGCGTCGGTGCCGACACGGATGCGCCGGGCCTCGCCCACGCCGAGCGCGCGGGAATCCCGACGTTCGTGATCCGACCGGGTGATTTCCGCAGCCGCGACGAGTGGGGGCAGATGCTCGCCGCCGCGATCCAGGAGCACGGCGTCGGGACCGGCCCGAACCCCGGGCTCGTCGTGAGCGCCGGGCTCATGCGGATCCTCCCCGAGGGCTTCGTCGGCGCTTTCTCGCCCGAGCTCATCAACACGCATCCCGCGCTCCTCCCGAGTTTTCCCGGGGCCCACGCGGTCCGCGACGCGCTCGCCGCAGGCGCTTCCGAGACCGGGGTCACCGTCCACATCATCGACGAGGGCGTCGACACCGGTCCGGTGCTGCGCCAGGCGGTCGTCGAGATCCGCGAGGGTGAGTCAGAGGACCAGTTGCACGAGCGGATCAAAGAGGTGGAGCGCCCGCTGCTCGTGGCAACGGTCCGGGAGATCGCCGAGGGATCGCTCGATCTCGCAGCGGTCGCGGCCGGCCGCACCGGCGCCGACTGACTCCCGGCGCCGCCAGCCGAGGCCGATCCGCGCCCCGAACGCTTTCCCATCCGAGACGTAACCCACCCCATCACCCCGAACCACCCCGCATCACCCGCATCACCCCGACACGAAGGAGCCCGATGGCAGTCCAGAGCCACGATCCCAGCCTCTACGAGCACCGCGACCTCATCCCTGTGCGGCGCGCGCTCATCTCCGTGAGCGACAAGGATCGGCTCCTCGACCTCGCCGCCGCGCTCGCCGAGGCGGGCGTGGAGATCGTCTCGACCGGCTCGACCGCGCAGACGATCCGCGACGCCGGACACCACGTCACCGACGTCGCCCAGGTCACGGGCTTCGCCGAGGCGCTCGACGGCCGCGTGAAGACGCTGCACCCCGCCGTGCACTCCGGACTCCTCGCCGACCTGCGCCTCGCGGATCACCGCGCCCAGCTCGCCGATCTCGGCTTCGCGCCGTTCGAGCTCGTCGTCGTGAACCTGTACCCGTTCGAGGAGACGGTCGCGTCGGGCAAGCCCGCGGCTGACGTCGTCGAGAACGTCGACATCGGCGGCCCCGCGATGGTGCGCGCGACCGCGAAGAACCACGCCAACGCCGCGATCGTCGTCTCGCCGTCCCGCTACGACGAGATCATCGAGGCCGTCCGCGCGGGCGGCACCACGCTCGCGCAGCGCCGCTCCCTCGCGACCGAGGCGTTCGTGCACACCGCGAACTACGACGGCGCTGTTGCGAACTGGTTCCTCGATCAGCAGGACGCCGGCTGGGACGACGCCGCGGCGACCGCGGACGCCGACGCGCACGATCACGAGGGCCCCGAGGAGGAGTACCCCGCCGAGGAGTCGCTCGACATGATCTTCGAGCAGCCCGAGGACGGCGCAGGCGCCGACACGACCCTCGGCTTCGAGATCTTCGGCCTGCGCGAGGCCGTGCTCCGCTACGGCGAGAACAGTCACCAGCGCGGTGCGCTCTTCGCCGAGAGCGGGGGAGCCGGGATCGCCCAGGCGCGGCAGCTGCACGGCAAGGAGATGTCGTACAACAACTACGTTGACGCCGACGCTGCGGTGCGCGCCGCCTTCGATCACGAGCGACCGGCAGTCGCGATCATCAAGCACGCGAACCCGTGCGGGATCGCAGTGGCCCCGGAGGGCGCGGCCGATCCGATCGCCGCGGCGCACGAGCTCGCGCACGCCTGCGATCCGGTGTCCGCGTTCGGTGGCGTGATCGCCGCGAACCGCACCGTCACGAAGGGCATGGCCGAGACGGTTTCCGGGATCTTCACCGAGGTCATCGTCGCCCCCGACTTCGAGCCGGAGGCGCTCGCGATCCTCACCCAGAAGAAGAACATTCGCCTGATCGCGCTGCCGGGTGACTTCACCCAGAACCCGATCGAGCTGCGCCAGGTGTCCGGCGGCTTCCTGCTGCAGGAAGCCGACCGTCACTTCGCACCCGTCTCCGAGTGGGAGCTCGCGGCCGGCGAGCCCGCCGACGCGGCGACGCTCGCCGACCTCGAGTTCGCGTGGCGCGCCTGCCGAGCGGTGAAGTCGAACGCGATCCTGCTCGCCAACGACGGCGCCTCCGTTGGCGTGGGCATGGGCCAGGTGAACCGAGTCGATTCCTGCCGCCTCGCCGTGCAGCGCGCGGGGGAGCGGGCCGCGGGATCGGTCGCAGCGTCCGACGCGTTCTTCCCGTTCGCTGATGGCCCCGAGGTGCTGTTCGAGGCCGGGATCCGCGCCGTCGTGCAGCCGGGCGGCTCCGTGCGCGACGCCGAGGTCATCGAAGCTGCGAAGGCGGCCGGCGTCACGATGTACTTCACGGGCGAGCGCCACTTCTTCCACTAGGAACCGAACCATGCGGGTAGCCATGCTGCCCGCGCTCGCGGGCTGCCGATCCGCGAAACGCCCGATGGGCGTACCGAACCGGCAAGAAAGTTAGGGAGTCATGGATACCACTATGGCCATCGTTAAGGGCATCCTCGTCGTGCTGCACATCGTCGGCTTCGGCGTCGTGTTCGGCGGGGCGCTCGCGCAGCTCAGCAATGTGAAGCGCGGGATCGCGCGCGTCACCCCGGGCATCCTGCACGGCTCGACGCTGCTCTTCGTCACGGGCCTGCTGCTCGTCGGCTCGATCTACATGATGGGCGGCCAGCCGAACAACGCGAAGATCGGCGTCAAGATGGTCGTGCTCATCGCGCTCATCGTGATTATCCTCGTGAACCGCAAGAAGGAAAAGGTCTCCGGCGGCGTGCTCGGCGCGATCGCGGGCCTCTCGGCCCTGAACGTCGCGCTCGCGGTGCTGTGGAACTAGGCGCCTGAATCCGCGCCGATCCGGTGCGGCGAAAGCCCCTGCTCAGTCTCCCGTTCGCGGGAGTTCGGAGCGGGGGCTTTCGCGTTGTCAGCCGGAATCTGGGAGATAGGGGTCGTCGAGACCGGTCGCTCGCCAGTGACGATAATGTGTCGCCCGAACTCACGGCCGACCCCCCCTTCGGATCCCTCGCGCACTCCTCGAAGTCCTTGCCGAGTGACTTCATGTAGCGCCAGTCGGCAATCCTCCGGTCGAATCGTTCCGCGGTGAGGCCGGGATCAACCGCGCCGCGGTCCTGCAGGCACTGCAATTCCAGGCCCGGCTCGTTGTTCGGATTGCCTCTCGTGAGGATGAAGAGCGGCTCGATCACGGCTCTCCCCGTTGCTCGCATGCACACGTCGGCGGCGGCGCCCAGATCGAGATGATCCGGCAGGCCGTCGAGGAAGACGATGTCGTTCCCCGCATCTTCGTCGGCGAAGTCGGCTTCCTGCCCGGAGCGGTGCAGGCACTCGAAGTACCGGTTCCTGGCCTCTGCGCGTTCCTCCTCGGAGACCTGGCCGTCTGCCAGCACGCCGCGCACAAACGGGTCATCCGAGTCTTCGAACGCGCGCGTGAACTCGGCTCTCCAGGGGTTCGTCGCGCTGATGTCCAGCGTCGCATTGCCGGGAAGCGAATCGGGTGAGAAATCCCCGCCGAGTGTGCCGCAGCCGGCGCACGCGGCGGCCGCCGCTGTGGCCGCGGCGATCCTCTGCCAGGCCCCTCTGCCGTGCATGCCCGGGTCCCCTTCCCTCGGTGCGCTTTCGCGCCGCTGCCGCGAGCTCCAGATCGCAGCAGTTCCGAGCGGGGATCGGAGGAGCCGCCCTCGGCAGAGCGACAATCGGGCTCCTTGCCGGGAACTTCGGCCCGTCGGTCGTCCGAGTCGGCGCGCTTGAAACAGAGGGTACCCGCCGCCACCCAGGAGGAGTCAAGGCGCGACGCGGCGAACTCCATGCCGGTCAGCGAGCCGTTGGGCCCGTTGTGGCGGGCATCTCACTTCGGCTCGGCTCGGCTCGGCTCGGCTCAGTTTGGCTCGGCTCCTCGGTTCACGCGGTTTCGGCTCGCCCGCGGCGGAGCAGCAGCGCGGCGCCCGACCCGATCAGCGCGGCGACGATAGCCGCGAGGTGCAGCGGGGTGCCGGATCCCGTCGCCGCGAGCGGCTCGCTCCCACCGGTCCCTGCGCCGCGCGATCCGGCCCCCGGTTCTGTCCCCGACGCACCGGGCGCCGAGGAGTCCGGCTTCGGATCTGGATCGGACGTGCCGGGATCGACCGGGTTCGGCCCCGAGGGTACGGGGATGATAACCGTGTGCTCGCTGGGCAAGTGGTTGACGTCACCGGCGAAACTCACCCGGTAGGTTCCGGCTGCCACCCGCGGGAAGGCGAAGCTGCCGTCCGCGCCGATGGTGGCGCTGCCGCTCCCGGCGCCGGTGGAATCGATCAGCGAGACGCTGCCGCTCGGGATCGTGCCGTGGACGCCGGTGATCGTGCCGCTCAGCCCCTCCGGCGCGGTCTCCGCGTGAACGATCGCGGTGATCGCGGTGTCGGCACGCGCAACGACGAGCCGGTTCTCGGCGTGGGCCTCGGCCCCTGCCGGATCGACGTAGTGGGCGGTGACCTGGTATTCGCCTGCGGGGTGCGCGCTCGCCGCGAGTCGCACCCTTGCCGTGCGCTCGGTGACCTCCGCCGATCCCGCCGGCGCGTCGGCGACGGAGAAGGTGACCGTGCCGCCGTCCTCTCCGTCCTCGTCGACCGTGGCGGTGAGCGTGGCGGGCTGCCCGTAGGTCACGGCCGCAGAGGCGACCTGGACGCTGCGCGTGATCGCAGGTTGCGGGGCATCGAACACGAGCCGCATCGCCAACTTGCCTGGCCGAACTCCCGCGAACATCCCCTGCCACTTGCTCGGGTCGCTGAGGTGCGACGGCTCGAGGGCGAGCTGGCTGACCACGGTCTCGCCCGATTCCGACACTCCGAGACTGATGGGATGATTCTTGCTCTGGGGCGGATTCGTGGCGACGTCGTAGAGCGTGGTGGCGGCGACAAAGTAGTCCGTGTCCGGGTCGAGCGGCGTTTCGAGAGCGAACGGCACCCACGTCATCCCGGGCTTCGGCGCGGTCGTGAGCGGGATGGGGGCGGCCGCCGACACGGCGAGTGGCTCGCCCACGGGGTGCGTGTTCTCCGCGTCCCAGCGAACGACGAGTGCCCGGAAATGGATCGCGGTGTTCTCACTGTGCGTGTTGTGGATCGGGATGTCCACGGATTGCAGAACCGTGTCCGTTGAGTTCGGGGTCCGGATGACGCTGCCGGAGACGGTGTTGAACGAGCTGAAGCCGGGGCTCTGGTCCGGCACGGTAACCGAGCCGAAGCCGCTCTGTGAGGAGACCGGCATTTCGGGTGCGACCTCGGTGAGCGCGCTCGCGGGCGCGGTCCCGGAAACGAGGGGGAACAGGAGGATCGCCGCCGCGGTGAGCGCGGTCATCATTCCATTGCGCCTGGCGCGACGGGATGAAGCGGTGCGGTCGGATCGAATGCTGCTCATGTAAACGCCCCCAGGTGCTCCGGGGGTGCGCGGAGCGACCCGGTCGTGACCGCGCGTGCTGCGACGCGAAGCGGCCCCCTGTTGATTCCGCTCCCCGTGAGACCCCGATTTCGATGCCCGGGGTCTCGTATTTAGTTTAACGGTTGTAGCGTAAAACGCGAATCGCTCGACGGAGTCCGGCCCCTGCCCGCGCGGAATCGTCTCGGACGCTGGGGAGGGGTCCCGCCGGGTCTCCGCTCGTGCCACGGGCCTCGGCGATGGCAGGCCGAAAAACACCAGGGGCGTTGCGGCCACAATCGCGACCACAACGCCCCTGATCAGGTCGAACGCTCAGGGCGTTCAACGCAGTGTGTTTAGCGCCAGCGCGCACCCCAGGACTTCGACTCCCCGGCGGGCGCGATCGCCTGCGGCACGTCGGCCGGGTTGGAGTCGCGGAGTGCGTCGGGCAGGAAAGCGTCCGGCGCGTTCTGGAACGCGACCGGGCGCACGAAGCGCTTGATCGCGGAGGTGCCGACGGAGGTGCTCGAGTCGTTCGTCGTGGCGGGCCACGGTCCGCCGTGCTGCTGCGCGGGGGTCACGGCGACGCCGGTGGACCAGCCGTTGAACAGCACGCGGCCGACCTGCGCGGCGACCGCGGCGACGAGCGCGCGCAGTTCCTCGACGTTCTCGCTCGTGCCCGACCCCTCGGCGGAGCTGATGTGCAGCGTGCCGGTGAGGTTGCCCTCGTAGAACTCGGGCATGAGGGCGGCGAGATCGGTGCCCTCGGGGGTCTCGACGACGATCGAGAGCGGGCCGAAGGCCTCGTCGACCAGGGCTTCCTTGCCGACGCGGAAGTCCTCGAGCGAGACGGCAACGATCGTGGGGGTCGCCCAGCCCTGGCCGTCCTCGTCGAAGCGGATGCCGCCGGGAACGATTGCGCGGACGCCGGGGGACTCCAGGATCTCGCTGCGGCGCTCCTCGAAGCTTCGGGCGATGCGCGGGTCGAGGAGGCGGTGCTCGGGGATCTCGCCGGCCTCGGCGGCCGCGGCGATTGCGTCGGGCAGTGCGGAGCCCGCCGGCACGAAGATGAAGCCGGGCTTGGTGCAGAGCTGGCCGGCCGATCCGGAGACGCTCGTGAGGTAGCCGGAGGCGATGTCGTCGGCGCGCTCGGCGATCGCGTCGGCAGTGACGAACACGGGGTTGACGCTGCCGAGCTCGCCGTAGAAGGGGATCGGTGCGGGGCGGTTCGCCGCGATGTCGGCGAGGAGGCGGCCGACCGAGATCGAGCCGGTGAACGCGCCGGCCTTGATGCGCGGATCCTTGAGCACGGCGACGCCGGCCTCACGGCCGTGGATCAGGTGGAACACGCCCTCGGGCATGCCCGCGGCCGCGAGGGCCCTGCTGGCAACCTCGGCGGTTGCGTCGGACAGTTTCGGGTGGCCCGAGTGCGCCTTCACGATGAGCGGGCAGCCCGCGGCGAGGATCGCGGCCGAGTCGCCGCCCATGACGGAGAAGGCGAACGGGAAGTTCGACGCGGAGAAGTTGATGACCGGGCCGAGGGGGAGGTGGGTGCGGCGGATGTCGGGGCGCACGCCGAGCGCGAAGTCGTTGTCGGCCGGGTCGATGCGGGCGTCGAGGTAGGCACCGTCGACGAGGGTGTCGGCGAAGAGGCGGAGCTGGACGGCCGTGCGGGTGACCTCGCCGGAGAGGCGCGCCTCGGTGAGGCCGGTCTCGGCCATGCCGATGGCGACGAGGTCGGCCTTGGCGGCCTCGAGCGCGTCGGCGACGGCGACGAGCGCGCGGGCGCGATCCTCCGGAGCGGTTGCGGCGAACGCGGGGGCTGCTGCTGCGGCCTCGGCGACGATCGCTTCGAGTTCGGGGGTGAGCGTGCCTGTCATGGCGGTTCTCCTTCGGGTCTGGGGTGCGGGGCGGAAGCGCCCGTGTACGGCCGGCGCTGCCTGCCATGTGCAATTGTACTGTGAAGTGCACGCTTCGGCACGTGCGCACGTACGAATCCCAGTTTGTCACGAAAGGTATCGACGGGAACTGTATTCCGTGAACAGCGAAACGGCAGGGGAGTGTGCGCGCCGGGCAGCACCGATCCCCTGATCTCGACCGAATTTCCCGGGAGAATTTTCCGTGTCCGAATCGTGACCTGGGTGATACCCTGGCGCGCTGGTGCTGTGTACTATGGCACTTGACGCGAAGGAAACGCGCGTTTGAAAACTCCTTCCAAAGATCCAACGAAGCATCGGGAAAGGTAATCCTATGTATTCACGTCACACCCACCGCGGTCGCCGTATCGCGGCCGTCGGAGCCATCGTGCTCTCGGCCGGACTGGTCCTCAGCGGCTGCTCGGGCGGACTCGCGAGCGGAGACAAGGGAGGCTCCGAGGAGGGGCCGATCAAGCTCGGCATGCTCGCACCGTTCTCCGGCTCCGAAGCCGCGTTCGGCGACTACATGAAGAACGGCGCCACCATGGCCGTCAACGAGATCAACAAGGACGGCGGCGTGGACGGCCGCAAGCTCGAGCTCGTGGTCGAGGACGACGCCTGCGACGCGACCGCGTCGGTCGCCGCAGCGCAGAAGCTCGTCACGGCGGGCGTCGTCGCCTCCGTCGGCGGCTACTGCTCTGGCGCCACGCTCCCGACGCTCCCGATCTTCAAGGAAGCCTCCATCCCGATGGTGATTCCCGCGGCGAACTCCAACGCGCTCGTGGGCCAGGGCGCCTTCCTCATCAACGGCACCGGCGCCCAGCAGGCTGGCGCAACCGTGAAGTACGCGGAGAAGCTCGGCTCCAAGAAGGTCGCCGTCGTCGACGACAACACCGACTACTCGAAGGACCTCGCCAAGTCGGTGCAGTCCCAGGCGAAGGAATCCGGCAAGGTCGAGATCGTCAAGACGGACTCCGTCAACCCCGACGAGAAGGACTTCGCCGCGAACGTCAACAACGTCCTCGGGTCCAAGCCCGACCTCATCGTCTGGACCGGCTACTACCAGGCAGGCGGCCTGCTGATCCGCCAGTTCCGTGACGCGGGCTACGACGGCACGATCCTCGTCGGCGACGGATCGGTCGATGCGCAGCTCTCCGCGATCGCTGGCGCCGAGAACGTCAAGAACGTCGTCGGCACGTTCACGCAGACCCCCGACATGCTCGAGGGCGCGGACACGTGGATCAAGGACTACAAGACCGAGTTCAAGGCCGACCCCGGCCCCTACTCGACGCAGAGTTACGACGCGGTCCGCGTGGTGGCCGAGGCGATGAAGAACGCGAAGTCGACCGACGGCAAGAAGGTCGACGAGGCGCTTGCCGGGCTGAAGGACTTCAAGCTCTTCTCCGGCCCCGCCACCTTCACCAAGGACGGCACCCTCGAGGGCAGCGGCGGCTTCGTCATCGTCGAGCCCACCGGTGCCGGCGGTTCGTTCGTCATGAAGGACAACCTGCAGGGCTAGGGACTCAAGGGGGCCGCTCGGGACACCACCGGGCGGCCCCTCGTCCTCCCTCGCATCAACCGTGAACCTGCAAAGGCGGTAACGTGTTTCAACTTGTCTGGAATGGGCTGTTCGTCGGTGCCTTCTACGCCCTGGTAGCCCTCGGCTACAGCATGGTGTACGGCATCATCAAGCTGCTGAACTTCGCGCATGGCGACCTCTACATGCTCGGCTCCTTCATCGCGTTCGTGATCCTCGGCGCGACGACGGGCCTCTTCGGGATCGGGTCGATCCCGATCCTGCTCCTCGTTCTCCTCATCACGATGCTCCTCACGGGCGGCGTCGGCGTGATGATCGAGCGCATTGCCTACCGTCCGCTGCGCACCAGCCCGCGTCTCGCGGCGCTCATCACCGCGGTCGGCGTCTCCTTCACCCTCGAGTACGCGGTGCGCCAGATCTTCGGCGCGAGCCCGAAGGTGTTCCCGATCCGGCTGTCCGGCTCGCCGATCGACGTGTTCGGTGCCCGGATCACGATGCCGCAGATCATCCTCATGCTCGTCGCTGCGGTGCTCATGTTCGTGCTGCAGCGCTACGTCATGCACTCGCGCGAGGGCCGCGCGATGCGCGCGATCGCCCTCGATCAGAAGGCATCGCTCCTCATGGGCGTGAACGTCAACAAGGTGATCTCGCGCACGTTCTTCATCGGTTCGGCGCTCGCCGGTGCGGCCGGCGTGATGGCGGCCGCCTATTACGGCACGATCGACTTCCTGATGGGATTCGTGATCGGGCTGAAAGCGTTCACCGCGGCCGTGATCGGCGGCATCGGAAATCTCTACGGTGCGATGATCGGCGGCCTCGTCCTCGGTCTGCTCGAGTCCTTCGGCACGCACTTCCTCGGAGGGCAGTGGCGCGACGTTTTCGCGTTCGGCTTCCTGATCCTCTTCCTCGTGTTCAAGCCCACCGGCATCCTCGGTGAGCGCGTCGTGGAGCGGGTGTGATCATGGCCAAGACGAAGACTCAACGCATCGCCGTTCCGAAGCCGTTCCTGGAGCGGCCCCCGGCCGTGAGCGGCCTGCTCGCGCCGCAGAACTTCATGCGGGGCCTGGGCCTCGTGCTGTTCATCGGCGCGGCCGTGCTGCCGTTCATCTCGGCGTCACCGTATCTGATCTCGATCCTCACCTCGGCGATGATCTACATCGTGCTCGCGATGGGCCTCAACGTGGTGGTCGGCTACGCCGGTCTCCTCGACCTCGGCTACATCGCGTTCATGGCGGTCGGCGCGTACACGAGCGGCATCCTGACGACGCAGTTCGGGCTCTCCATGCTGGAGACGATCCCGATCGTGGTCCTCGCGTGCATCGTCGCGGGCGTGATCATCGGCGGTCCGACGCTGCGGCTGCGCAGCGACTACCTCGCGATCGTGACGCTCGGCTTCGGTGAGATCATCCGCATCACGGCGAACAACCTGCAGATCACGGGCGGCCCCTCGGGCATTCACGGCATCCCGACCTGGCGGTTCTTCGGCTGGTCGTTCGCCGACGGGCTCGACATCGGCGGGATCCACTTCAACTCGAAGATCCTGTTCTACTACTTCGTCCTGTTCGTCGGGATCGGCCTCGCGGTCGTCGCCGTCTCCCGCCTCGGCAAGGGCAAGCTCGGCCGCGCGTGGAAGTCGGTGCGCGACGACGAGGACGTCAGCGAGGCGATGGGCATCAACGGCTACAAGACGAAGCTGTCGGCCTACATCATCGGCGCGGTCTGGGGTGGTTTCGCCGGCACGCTGATGGCGAGCCACCTGAGCGCGATCTCGCCGAACAGCTTCGAGTTCCTGTACTCGGCGCTCGTGCTCATGGCGGTCGTGCTCGGCGGCATGGGCTCGACGCCAGGTGTGATCATCGGCGCCCTGTTCGTGTCGCTCGCGCCGGAGTTCCTGCGCGACTTCTCGGAGTGGCGCTTCCTGATCTTCGGTGTGCTGCTCGTCGTCGCGATGATCTTCCGCCCGCGAGGGATCTGGCCGGCAAATGCCGTCCTGCCGTTCCTCAAGAAGCGGTCGATCCCGCAGGTGCCCGCGACCTCAGCGGTCGGGGTCGTCGGGGTCGAGGACGGGCCGGACGGGCCGGACGAGGTCGTCATCGTCGAGAAGACTGAGAAGGAGAAGGACTGATGAGCGACACGCAGAACACCGCGGGTCCCGCGGTTGCCGAGCGCCGGTCGGGCGATCCTCGGAAGACGATCCTCGAGGTCAAGGACCTTGCCGTCTCCTTCGGCGGTATCAAGGCCGTCGCCGGGCTCTCCTTCTCCGTGCACGAGAACGAGATCATCTCGGTGATCGGCCCCAACGGCGCAGGGAAGACGAGCGCGTTCAACTGCATCTCGGGCTTCTACCGGCCGAACGCGGGATCGGTCGTCTTCGACGGCCAGGAGATCACCCGCAAGAAGCCGTCCTACATCACTGAGAAGGGGATGGCGCGCACGTTCCAGAACGTGCGCCTGTTCTCGGAGATGACGGTGCTCGAGAACGTGAAGACCGGGATGCACTCGCACCTCGGCCAGAACGTGTTCGACGCGATGCTGCACACGCCCCGCTACAAGCGGAGCGAGGAGCAGTGCACGGAGGACGCGCGCGGCTGGCTCGACTTCGTCGGCTTCCGGGCGGACGACGAGCTCCTCGTGACGCAGCTGCCCTACGGCGAGCAGCGCCGCGTCGAGATCGCTCGCGCGCTCGCGACGCAGCCGACGCTGATCCTGCTCGACGAGCCCGGCGCCGGCCTCAACCACAACGAGAAGATGGAGCTCATGGGCCTCATCAGGAAGATCCGTGACCTCGGGGTGAGCGTCGTGCTCATCGAGCACGACATGGGTCTCGTGATGGAGATCTCGGAGCGCATCGTCGTGCTGAACTACGGCAAGGAGATCGCGGACGGCACGCCGGAGCAGATCAAGAACGATCCCGTCGTGATCGCCGCCTATCTCGGGGAGGAAGAGGAATGAGCACGCTCACACTCGAGAACGTTGAGCTCTACTACAACCGGGTCCACGCACTGCGGAACCTCAGCATCGAGGTGCGCGAGGGCGAGATCGTCTCCCTGCTCGGCAACAACGGCGCGGGGAAGACGTCGACGCTGTCGCTCATCTCGGGCCTCGAGAAGGCGAAGAGCGGCACGGTGCGCTGGGGGGATCTCGATCTCACGAAGCAGCGGCCGTGGGACATCGTTGGCGCAGGCCTCCTCCACATCCCGGAGGGTCGTCGCGTGTTCTCCACGATGACGGTGCACGAGAATCTCCTGCTCGGCGGGTATCTCGTGAAGGATCAGAAACTCATCCAGGAGCGCGCGGACTACGCGTACGAGCTGATGCCGCGGCTCGCCGAGCGGCGGGATCAGCAGGGCGGAACGCTGTCGGGCGGCGAGCAGCAGATGCTCGCGCTCGGGCGGGCGCTCGTTGGCGGGCCGAAGCTGCTCCTGCTCGATGAGCCGTCGATGGGTCTCGCACCGCTGATCGTGAAGCAGGTGATGGACATCATCCGCGAGGTCAATCAGCAGGGCACGACGATTCTGCTCGTCGAACAGAACGCGCGCGCCGCGCTGAAGATCGCCGACCGGGCCTACGTGCTCGAGTCGGGCCGGGTCACGATGGAGGGACCAGCGTCGGAGCTCGCCGCGGATCCGCGCGTCATCGAGGCGTACCTCGGGGCGTAGCCGAATCGCAGCGAACGGGGCGGCGGAAGCGATTCCGCCGCCCCGTTTCGTGTGTCCGGGGGAGTGCGCGTGCGCGCGCGTGTTGGCTTACTCGTCGAGATCGAGCAGCGAGCCGACCGTGATCGGCTGCGCGACCGGGCGTTTCGAGGCCTGGGCGAGCGACTCTGCCGCGGGGCGCTCGCCGCCGCCAGCGGCGAGGCACGAAACGGCGAAGCCGCACACGCGCCCCTGGCACCAGCCCATGCCCGCGCGGGTGACGCCCTTCTGGGTGCGGGCGTCGTCGCCCGCCATGTCGTCGCGCGTGCGCACGATCTCGCCGACCGGCACCTCCTCGCAGCGGCACGCGATCGTGTCCTCGGTGAGGCGCTCGGCCCAGCCGGCCGGGATCGGGTGCGCGAGGTGCATCGCCTCGGCGAAGGAGCGCTGACGGCGCACCGCCCGCAGCTCGGCGCGCGGGGTCGACCCCGGGTACTCGCCGAGCGACTCGCGCGCGGCCTGGCGGCCCGCGATCCGCCCCTCGAGCACCGCGAGCACCGAACCGCCGACGCCCGTGATCTCGCCCGCGAGGAACAGCCCGGGGACGTTCGAGCGCTGCACCGCGTCGACCGTGGCGATGAGCGAGCCGTCGACGTCCTGCGCGGTCGCGACGCCGAGCTGCTGCGGCAGTTCGAGCTGCGGGGTGAAGCCCCAGCCGAGCCCGACGCCGTCGACGCCCTCGATCAGCCTTTCCGAGCCGGGAACCGCGCGGCCGTCGCCGTCGACGCGGGCCGTGCGGACCGCCTCGACGCGGCCGTCTCCGAGGATCTCCGTGATCACGGTGCGGACCCGGTAGGGGATCCGGGAGCACAGGAAGGTCCACGCGTAGCCCGCGCCCTCGATCGCCTTCGCGGGGACACCGATCGCGCGGTGCGCGCGCGGGATCCACCCGGCGAGCGAGGCGGACTCGCAGACCGCGGCGACCTCGCCGCCCGTCTGCACGATGTTCGCGGCGACGGGGAGGAGGAACGGACCCGTTCCCCCGATCACGAAGCGCTTCCCGGGAAGCATCCCGTTCTGCTTCACGAATCCCTGGATGCCGCCGGCGGCCATCACGCCGGGGAGATCCCAGCCGGGAACCGGGAGCTGCCGATCGTAGCCGCCCGTCGCGAGGACGAGCCGCTTCGCGCGGATCGACTTCGGCAGCGCGGAGGACTCGCCGGGGCCGTGCGCCGGGGCGAGGAAGAGGGTGAAGCCGGGGTCGTCGGCGCGCGCCATCCACACCGAGGCCGCGGGAAGATACCGGAGCCGCTCGGTCGCGACGCCCAGGTCGAACGCCGCGCGGAGCTCGAGGTACTCGGACCAGCCGTGGTGGAGCGCACCGTCGTCCGCGATTCCGGCCGCCTCGGAGCGGTGGCGCCAGTACTGGCCGCCGGGCTGCTCGCCCGAGTCGACCACGACGGCGCTGGCGCCCTCGGCGAGCGCCGCGGCGGCCGTCGCGAGGCCCGCGGGACCGGCGCCGACGATCGCGACGTCCCACTCCTGCGCGCGTCCCGTCGGGCGCTGAGGTGCGCTCTGCTGCGCGGACTCCCTGCTCATGCGCGGTTCTCCTCGGCTGAGTTGTCGGTTGCGGGCTGGGCTGCGCTCTCGGCCGAGTCGTGGGGTGCGTTCCCTGCGGCGTGCATCCCGGCGGTTGGCGCCGTCGCGCGTCCGGCGTCGGCGATCCGCATGCCCTCGGTGAGGGGGATCATGCAGGCCCGCTGGCCAGATTCGCCGTCGATCTCGACGATGCAGTCGTAGCAGACGCCGATCCCGCAGAACAGCCCCCGCTTGCCGCCGCCGCGCGTCGAACGCCACGCGTCGCAGCCCGAGGCCAGGAGCGCGGCCGCGACGCTCGCGCCCGGCTCGGCCGAGATCGGCTCGCCCTCGAAGCTCGCGGTGACGCGGCGGCCGGTCGGCCGGAAGTCCGTCTCGGCGCTCATGCGCTCTCCTTCGTCGCTGCAGTGTCCTGATCGTTGGCGTGATCCGCGCCCGGTGGGGCAATCGGCCCAGGCGCCCCGTGCGCCGGGGCGGCCGCGTCGGCGAAGCGCTCCGGGCGGAATGGGGCGAGCGGAACACCCGGCTCTTCACCGGCGAGCGCCTGCGCGATGAGCTTCCCCGTGCCCGCGGCGAGGCCGATCCCGGCGCCCTCGTGGCCGGCTGCGTGCCACAGCCCGGGCGCCCGAGGGTCCGGGCCGATCACGGGCAGGTGGTCCGGGCAGTAGGGGCGGAAGCCGTGATAGTGCCGCAGGATCCTGGTGCGCTCGAGGAACGGGAAGAGCGCGACCGCGTTGCGGGCGATCGTGCGCAGCGCCTCCGTGCTCACGGTGCTGTCGAATCCGACCCGTTCCCGGCTCGATCCGATCAGGATCGTCCCGGCCGGCGTGCCCTCGACCACGGGGGAGGCCTGCAGCCCGGCGTCCGAGCTGCCAACGTTATCGACGTACTCGGCCGCGTACACCTTGTGGTGGACCATCGGCGGGAGCCGCTCGGTGACCATGACGAAGCCGCGCCGCGGGAGCACGGGCACCGGCGCGCCCGCGAGCTCGCCGATCGGCCCGGCCCACGTGCCCGTCGCGTTCACCACGTTCGCGGCGCTGAAGTCTCCGCGGGGAGTGCGGACGCCGGTCACGCGATCCCCGTCGCGGAGGAACCCGGTCACCGGCGCGCGCACCACGAGCTCCGCCCCGGCCTCACGGGCCAGGCGCAGCAGGTGGGACGCCGCGAGCACGGGCTGCACCTGGCTGTCGTCCGGATAGAAGGCGGCGCCGAGCGCGCGATCCGTGACGTTCGGCTCCAGCTCGCGCAGCGCCGCCTCGTCGAGACGCTCGGTGCGGATCCCGAACTGGCGCTGCGACGAGGAGAACCGATCCAGCGAGGTGAGGCTCGTCTCCTTCGAGGCGACGATGATGCCGCCCTTCCGCTCGAACTCCCACAGGTGACCGTGCTCGGCGAGCTCGCCGCTCCAGAGGTCGAGGGAGAAGCGGGTGAGCTCGAGTTCAGGCCCGAGCTCCTTGTCCGACACCAGAATGTTGCCCTCGCACCGGGAGCTCGTCCCGCCGGCCGGGAGATCCCGCTCGATCACCGTGACGGTGAAGCCGGCGCGCGTGGCGAAGTAGGCGGTCGCGGCGCCGATGATGCCGGCGCCGATGACGATGATGTCGGAGGTTCGTGTCATTCTTCCCGTGGACGATCTGGATCAGGGTCCTGGCCGTCGGTGGTGTCACCGGTGGCCCAGACGTCGCGTGCGTGTGAAATGTGCTGGCGGAGGAGCTCGACGGCGGCTTCGCCGTCGCCCGCGACCAGCAGGTCGATGAGGGTCTGGTGCTCGCTCGCCGTCGTCGAGAGCCGGCCCTGGCTTGCCAGGAGGCCGATCCCGTACAGGCGGGTGCGCGTGCGGAGTGAGGTGGCGAGTTCTGTGAGCTGCGGATTGTTCGCATAGGACAGGATCTGCGCGTGGAACTCCCGATCATCGCGGAGATAACGCTCGAGATCCTCGGTCTCTGCTGCCCGCAGGCAGTCGTCGGCGAGCGCCTGCAGGCCCGCAATGTCCTCGTCCGGGATGTTGCCCGCCACCAGACGCATGGCCGGGGGCTCGAGGAGCACCCGGATCTGGGCGAGATCGTCCAGATCCTTCTCGCTCATGCTGGTGATCCGGAAGCCCTTGTTCTTCAGCGTCTCCACCAGCCCCTCGCGGGCCAGATCCATCATCGCCTCGCGCACCGGCGTCGCGGAGACGCCGAGCGCCTGCCCGAGCACCGGTGCCGAGACGATCTCGCCCTCCTCCAACCGCCCGGTGATGATCGCGGTGCGCAGCTGATCGAGCACCGTCTCGCGCAGATTGCGCGGACGATCCAGCGGGGTCAGCTGCGCCTCGGGTTCGGGGCGGTTCGGGGTGGACGAGGACATGACGGCTCCTTAGCGGCCGGAATGCTGCCGACCCTCGGCGAAGACCGCAGCCGCACACAGCAAATCCTCCCACGACATGCCCACTCCGGTATACACGGCGGGGCGGCCCTCGTGTCGCTCGATGCCGGAAACCACGAGTTCGCGGAGGTTTACCGGCAGGTTCTCCGAAGCCCAGTCGGCCTCCGAGAAGGTGGTCGCCAGATTGCCGTTCTCCCGCTGAGCCGAGCCGCGACCCTCCAGCGCGAGGTCGGAGCGCCCGATCAGCGCGTCATCGAGCTCGCGGAGATCCAGGCCGTGCGTTCCCGCGGCGGCGACGATCGCGGAGTCCTTGACGAGTGAGCCGTCGAAGAGCGGGGCCGTTGCGGTCGTCACGCAGATAATAATGTCGGCCTCGCGGACCGCAGCGTCGATATCGCCGCCCCGATCCCGGATCCCGAGCTCCGGGAAGCCCGCGATCAGGTCGTCCACCTTCGACTGCGTGCGGCCCACGATGCTGAACTGCGCATCGGGGAAGTCGACGAGAGCCGCGTTGATGTGCCCGACGGCCTGGATCCCCGCGCCGAATATCAGGATGTTCGGTTGCGCGGGAACCTCCTGGCCGGGGAGCGCCGCGCGGGCCAGGTGCCGGATCGCCATCAGCGTGACCGCGGGCGTGCGGATCGCCGTGAGGCTCGACCCCTCCATGACCGCGACCGGTTCGAGCGTGTCCGAGGAGTACAGCGCGTACAGGCCCTGGATCTTCGCGAGGCCGCGCGCCGGGTTGTTCGGGGCGACGGTGAGCGCCTTGAGCCCGCTGAACTCGGGACCCTGCGCGGGCATCAGCAGAAACTCGCCGTCGGGCGCGGGGCTGAAGAGCCGCGGCCCATCGTTCTCTGGATCGACGCCTGCCCGCAGGCCATCCTCGAGCGCGGTGATTGCGCGCTCGAAGGTAAGGATCGAACGAACCTGATCGGCATCGAAATACGGAATGTCGGTCATAGCAAGAACCCCTTCGGGAACGGATCGGACGGATCGAGGAAGTACTGGGCCGTACCGGTTACCCAGGCTCGGCCGGTGATCGTCGGAATGACCGCGGGTCGGCCAGCGACCTCGGTCTCCTCGATCAGCCGGCCGACGAAACGCGAGCCGATATACGACTCGTTGATGAAGTCCTGATGCAGCGGCAGTTCGCCGCGCGCGTGCAGCTGGGCCATGCGGGCGCTCGTTCCCGTGCCGCAGGGGGAGCGGTCGAACCAGCCGGGATAGATCGCCATCGCGTGGCGCGAGCGCTCAGCCGAGGAGCCCGGGGCCTTCAGATAGACGTGATGGCAGCCGCGGATATCGGGCCGCTCCGGGTGCACGGGCTCGTCGCTCGCATTGATCGCGTCCATGATGTCGAGCCCCGCTCGCAACAGCTCGTCCTTGTTCGCGCGATCCTCGCGGAACTCGATCCCGATCTGATCGAGATCGACGATCGCGTAGAAGTTGCCGCCGAAGGCCAGATCGTAGGCGACGGTGCCCAGACCCGGAACCTCGACGCTCGCGTCGAGCCGCTCGGCAAACGACGGAACGTTCGTGATCGTTACCCGCTCCGCGTGGCCGTTCTCGACCTGCACCTCCGCGATCACGAGGCCGGCCGGGGTGTCGAGGCGGATCGTCGTGACGGGCTCCTGCACCTCGACCATCCCGGTCTCGACGAGCACCGTGGCGACGCCGATCGTGCCGTGCCCGCACATGGGGAGCAGGCCCGACACCTCGATATAGAGGACGCCCCAGTCGGCGTCCGGGCGCGTCGGGGGCTGCAGGATCGCGCCGCTCATGGAGGCGTGACCGCGCGGCTCGAACATGAGGAGCTGGCGCAGCTCGTCGTTGTGCTCCATGAACCACGTGCGGCGCTCGGCCATGGTCGCCCCCGGATACACGCCGGCGCCGCCGACGATCACCCGGGTCGGCATGCCCTCCGTGTGCGAGTCGACCGCGTGGTAGACGCGAGAAGTGCGCATGATCTGCCTTTCCCCTGAGGTTCCCCAGAGACGGTGGAAGCGATCCCGGGCCGAATCTTCTCAGATCAGACCCGGAATCGCTTACCTCCGCCTGTGTGCGATGTTACTTGTCGTAGCCCTTCGCGACCGCCGCCTCGGTGTCGGCGACGATGCGATCGGCGATGTCCTTCGGCAGCGCGAGGCGCGGGGGACGGCACGCGCCGCCCTTCAGGCCGAGCACGTCCATGGAGAGCTTGATCGCCTGCACGAACTCCGTCTTCGAATCCCAGCGCAGCAGCGAGTGGAGATCGCGGTAGATCTCCTGCGCGCGCACGAGGTCCTGGACGTTGCCCGAGGTGCAGAGGTTGTAGAGCTCGATGCAGGACTTCGGGATCGCGTTCGGGTAGCCCGAGACCCAGCCCACGGCGCCGGCGAGGCCGACCTCGAGAACGGTGTCGTCGGTGCCGATCAGGATGTCGATGCTCGGGGCGAGCTCCTTGATCTCGTAGATGCGGCGGGGATCGCCCGAGAACTCCTTGACGCCGACCATGTTGCCGTCCTCGTGGATCTGCGCGATCAGCGAGGGGACGAGGTCGACCTTCGTGTCGATCGGGTTGTTGTAGCCGACGATCGGGAGACCGACCTTGCCGACGGTGGCGTAGTGATCGCGCACAGCTGCGTGATCCGCGCGGTAGGTGTTCGGCGGGAGCAGCATGACGCACTGCGCGCCGGCCTCGGCGGCCTGCTCGGCCCAGTGAGCCGACTGCAGGGCGCCGTACGCGCCGGCGCCCGCCATCACCGTGAAGCCCTCGGGCGAGGCCTCGACGGCGGTCTTGATGACCTGTGCGCGCTCGACATCGCTGAGGGTCTGGTACTCGCCGAGCGATCCGTTGGGGGCGACGCCATCGCAGCCGTTCTCTGCGAGCCAGGCGACGTGCTCGCCGAAGGCGTCGTAGTCGACCGACAGGTCGTCCTTGAAGGGGAGCGAGGTGGCGACGATGACACCGTGCCAGGGCTTCTTCTCGGTCATTGAGGTCCTTCCACTGGGAGTATGAATGTCACCCGTGGCATGTCGCTACAGTGTGACATTGCACAGATTAGCACGGATTGCGCCGGAAGCAATACTCCGGAACTCGAGCGCCGATTCTCCTCCCCATAACCCCTGATCAGACCCACTTTCCCGTGCCGCACCCGAGGGGCGTCGGCGCGTGACGCTCGCGCGCAGGGCAGGCCTGCGGCCGGCCCTGCCGGGGCGTTTGCCGCGCCCCGGGTGGCCTTGCCCGCCTCCCCGACCCTGGCGTTTGCCGCGCCCCGGCTGCTGCGGCCCGGCTGCCGTGCCCCGGCTGCCGCCGGCCGCGCCTTTTGCGCCCCCGGCCGCGCCCCGGGTGCCGCCGGCCGCGCCCCTGGGGCCCCCGGGGTGCCTCTCCTTGAGCCCCGGCCGCCCTTCGGCCGTCCCTGCTGGGGCGTTTGCCGCGTCACCGGCCGCGCCTGCGGGGTTCGGCGCCGTGATACCGGCCGCTGCCGCCCTCGCCCGCCCTCGCGCGCCCGCCAGGTGCCCTCCGCCCGCGGCGGTTCGTCCGCCCGGGCCCCAGGGGCGTGGGATTTGCCCTCGGCCCGAGCCCCCCTCGCGGCCGGTCACACTGCCCGCAATGTGTTCACAAAATAAGCAATGTGCGTTAAATAAGCCCAAATTGGCGATTCTTGGCTTATTTAACGCACATTGCTTATCTAATGCACGCGCTGATCGAGCGCACGCGCTGACCGGGCGCACGCGCTGACCGGGCGCACGCACCGGTGCCGAGCGCACGCACCGGTGCCGAGTGCACGCACCGGCACCGGCCCCGGCCCCGGAGCCGGCGCACCGGGAGCGCGCGTTCGCGCGCGCGATCCCCTCGGGGGGCGCACCTATCGCAGCGTGAATCCGACCCCGAGCTTGTCGTTCGGGTCCAACATGAACTGCTGTTCGCCGGTCTGGTAGGCGGTGCCGGAGACGCGGGGGATCACGCTCGCGGTGCCGTCGGCGCGGACGGGACCGGGGGTCCAGCGGGCGCCGAAGACGGTGTCCACGATCGAGCGGTGCTCGAGGGCGTCCTCGGGGGTGAGCGTCCCGTCGTCGGCGAGGAGCGCGACGCGCGCGCCGGTCCCGGAGCCGCAGGGGGAGCGGTCGACCTCGCCGTCGGCGAAGACGGTGACGTTGCGCTGGCGCGGGCCGAGGGGGCCGCGGCCGAGGTCATCCCACAGGATCGTGCCGTACACGCCGGAGAGGCGGGGGTCGTCGGCGTGCTGGGCTTCGGGGCTGTCGTTGAGCGCCCACTTGATCTCGCGGCCGAGCCGGATGAGTTCGGTGTAGTGCTCCGGCGACACGGTGAGTCCCAGGTCGGAGGCGCGAACGGAGGCGTAGATCGCGCCGCTGAAGCTCATGTCGACGGTCACGTCGCCGAGCGACGTGGACAGCGGGATCCCGCGGGCGATCACGTGCGAGGGCACGTTCTGGAACGTGGCACGCACGAGCTGCCCGTCCTTCCGCTCGACGAACGCGGAGACGGGGCCGGAGGGCACGTCGATCCGCACCTCGGTGACGCCGTCGGGATCCGATTCGACGAGGCCGGTATCGGTCGCCCACACCCCGAGCGCGATCGTGCCGTGCCCGCAGGCTGTGGAGAAGCCGTCCTTGTGCCAGAAGAGCACGCCGAAGTGGGAGGCCTCGCCGCCCTCCGGCGCCGGGTTCGGGGGAACGATGAAGCCGCCGTACATGTCGGCGTGTCCGCGCGGCTCGTTGCAGAGCAGCGCGCGCATCGTGTCGGCCCCGCCGCCGTCGGAGATCGCGGCAATGCGTCGCTCGCCGACGGTGGTTCCTGGCGGTACGGGGGAGTCCTCGTGCACGATCCGGAAGGGTTCTCCCGCGGTGTGGTAGTCGCTGGTGCTGATCCACTCGGTCATCAGATCGCCCGGTCGCTCAGGTGGTTGGGGGTGCCGAAGCGGTGCGCCGTGATGGAGACCGCCTGCTCGTGGAGGTGCGGGAGCATCTCGACGCGGCCGGCGGAGACGACCTCGCCGCCGTAGATCGCGATGTCGGGCTTGCCGCCGGTCGCCTCGTGGGCTGCGGCGACGACGTCGTCGCGGGAGTCGCCCGCGACGATCCGGACGCGAGCCGAGGCGTTCGGCCCAACGCGGGCCGCGAGCGCCGCGAGACGCGCCGACCAGGCATTGTCGTCCTCGAAGTACACGGTGACGCCCGAGGCCTGGAGAGCGCTCTGGATCTCGGCCGGCAGCGCGATCGGCGTGCTGAGCTCGGGCTGCGCACCCGCGGCGAGGCCCGCAGCGGCGGCGCGCACGACGTGACGCAGCTCGGCGTCGGCGGTCGCGCGAATCGTCACCTGCACGGGCAGGTAGCGGAGCACGTTCCGCTCGATCCCGAGCTGGGAGGCGTCGCGGTTGATCCCGAACTCCGATTCCCACGCGGCGGCATCCGAGGCGAGTGCCCCGCGCAGCCAGGCGAGATCGCTCGCCCCGATGCCGGATCGCTCCGCCGCGACCAGGAGCTTCCCTGCCGCACCGCGCGGCGCACGCGCACCGGCGGCGACGGGCTCGGCGTCATGCCACGTGCCGAGGCCGTGCAGGTAGCTCGGCCCGCCGGCCTTGGTGCCGGCGCCGATCGCGGACTTCTTCCAGCCGCCGAACGGCTGGCGGCGCACGATCGCGCCGGTGATGCCGCGGTTGACGTAGAGGTTGCCCGCCTGGATGCGGCGCAGCCAGAGCGCGAGCTCGTCGGAGTCGAGGGAGTGCAGGCCGCTCGTGAGGCCGTAGTCGATGTCGTTGACGATGTCGATGGCCTCGTCGAGGGTCTTCGCGGTCATGACGCCGAGGATCGGCCCGAAGTACTCGGTCAGGTGGTACTCGCTGCCGCGCTGCACGCCCGAGCGCACGCCGGGGCTCCACAGTTTGTTGTTGCCGTCGCGATCGCGGGCGAGCGGGCTGTCGCTCGGGAGTTCGCGCGGCTGGATCTCCCAGCTCTGCCCGGGTTCGAGCTGGGTGAGGCCGCGTAGCAGCTTCCCGGACGGGGCCGCGATCACGGTGCCCATCTGGGTTTCGAGGTTCTCGGGGGTGCCGACCTTGAGCGACTTGACGGCGTCGAGGAGCTGGTTGCGGAAGCGCTTCGAAGTGGCGACGGAGCCGACGAGGATCACGAGCGACGCGGCCGAGCACTTCTGGCCGGCGTGGCCGAATGCCGACTGGGCGACGTCCTTCGCGGCGAGGTCGAGGTCGGCGTTCGGGGTCACGATGATCGCGTTCTTGCCGCTGGTCTCGGCGAGGATCGGCAGGTCGCGCCGCATTTCGCGGAACGCGACTGCGGTCTCGTATGCGCCCGTGAGGATGAGGCGATCGATCCGCGGATCGGAGACGAGCGCCGAGCCGAGCGCGCGGTCGGCGGGCTGCACCATCTGCAGCACGTCCTTCGGGACACCGGCCTCCCACAGCGCCTCGACCATCACGGCGCCGGATCGCGCCGACTGCGAGGCAGGCTTGATGATGACGGCGGAACCGGAGGCGAGCGCGGCGAGCGTGCCGCCAGCGGGGATCGCGACGGGGAAGTTCCACGGCGGGATCACGGCGACGAGGCGCGACGGCTCGTAGACGGCGCCGTCGACGCGCTCGAGTTCCTGACCGAGCGCGGAGTAGAAGTTGGCAAAGTCGATCGCCTCGGACACCTCGGGGTCGCCCTGATCAAGGGTTTTTCCGCACTCGGAGCCCATGACCTCGAGCAGTTCGGCACGGCGGGCTTCGAGCCGCTCGCCCGCGCGGTAGAGGATGCGGGCGCGCTCGTCGGCGCCGAGCGCGCGCCAGCCCTCGGAGGCGGCGATGCCGCGCTCGATGATCGCGTTAAGCGTCGATTCGTTCTCGACGCGCGAGGCTGCGACCGTCGCGTTGCCGAGCTCGGATCCGACCATGCGGCTCGCGATTCCGCGGCCCCACTCGCGGTTGCCCGGCAGATCGGGATCCGTGTCAGGGGTGTTTTCGAACGCTTCGTACGCCCCGGCAACGAGGGCGTCGACGCGCGCCTCGGCGCCGGCCTCGTCGTAGTGGCGGCGATCCTGGACGCGATTCGGCGCGGGGACGCGGTAGTTCGCGGGATCGCCGTCGGCGGTGATCGCCTCGAGGTCGGCGAGGGAGGCGAGGAACCGCTCCTTCTCGCGCTCGAACAGCGGCGCGCTGTCGTTGAGCTCGAACACGGCCGACATGAAGTTCTCCTGGCTCGCGCCCTCCTCGAGGCGGCGGATCAGGTACGCGATCGCGACGTCGAACTCCTCGGGGTGCACGACGGGCACGTAGAGGAGGAGGCCGCCGACCTCGCGGCGCACGGCCTCGGCCTGCCCGGTCGCCATGCCGAGCAGCATCTCGAACTCGATCCCGCTCGTTGCGCCGCGCGCCTTGGCGAGCAGCCACGCGAGCGCGATGTCGAAGAGGTTGTGGCCCGCGACGCCGACGCGCACGTTCTTGACGCGCTCGGCGTCGAGTGCGTAGTCGAGCACGGCCTTGTAGCTGGTGTCGGAGTCCTGCTTGGTGCCCCAGGTGGCGAGCGGCCAGCCGTGGAGGGCCGCGTCGACCTGCTCCATCGGCAGGTTCGCGCCCTTCACGATCCGGGTCTTGATCGGCGCCCCGCCCGCGTCGACGCGCGCGGCGGCCCACTCCTGCAGCTTGATCATGGCGCCGAGAGCGTCGGGGAGGTAGGCCTGGAGCACGATCCCGGCCTCGAGGTTCAGGAACTCGGGGCGATCCAGGATCCGGGTGAAGACCGCGATCGTGAGGTCGAGATCCTTGTACTCCTCCATGTCGAGGTTGATGAACTTCTTCGGGCTCGACTTCGCCGCCTTCGCGAAGAGAGGAACGAGCTGGGATTCGATGTGATCGACGGCCTGATCGAAGGACCAGTGGTTGTGGGGGGCGACCGTCGAGGAGACCTTGATCGAGACGTAGTCGACGTCGGGGCGGTCGAGGAGCTTGTGGGTGCCCGCGAGGCGTCGCTCGGCCTCACCCTGGCCGAGGATCGCCTCGCCGAGCAGGTTCATGTTGAGGCGGACGCCGTCGCGCTTGATCTTCGCGATCGCCGGGCCGAGTTTCGCGTCGCTCGCGTCGATGATGAGGTGGCTCACCATCTGGCGGAGCACCTTGCGGGCGATGGGAACGACGACGCCGGGGAGGGGCTTCGCGAACGCGCCGCCGAGGCCGATCGCCCCGCGCATCGGGGTAGGGAGGAAGCCGGGCGTGAGGGGGACGAGTTCCCTCAGCTTCTTCGCGGCGACGTCGAAGTCCTCGGGGCGAACGACGCCGTCGACGAAGCCGACGGTGAAGTCGAGGCCGTTGGGATCCTTGAGGACGCCGGCGAGGCGGGCCGCCGAGGCGTCGACGGGGAACTCAGCGGCCTCTGCGAGCCAGCGGCGGACGAGCTTGATCGCGTCGTCCGCGAGATCCTGGGGGCGAACGGCGGTGACGACGGGGGTGTTGGCGGGCATCGCGGCCTTTCAGTGTTCGGAGGGGGACGGGCTCGAAACTCGCGTGGATGATCGCGAGCTGGCCGACCCCTAAAGCTGGTCTTACGCGTAAGTGTCCCGCTCTTGAAGCATGAAGTACAGCGATTGTTTCTTTGCGATAGAGTTCAGAGAAACTTAATGATCTTGGGGGCCGGATGCTCGACATGAAACGGCTGCGCCTGCTGTGGGAACTGAACGCGCGCGGAACGATCGTCGCCGTCGCGGAGGCGCTGAGCTACACGCCTTCGGCGGTGTCGCAGCAGCTCGCGCAATTGGAGCGCGAGGCCGGCGTGCCGCTCCTCCTCAAGTCGGGCAGAACGCTCGAACTCACTCCTGCAGCCGAGGCGCTTGTCGCCGAAACGGAGGAGCTCCTCGCGGGTCTCGAGCGCGCCGAGGCCGCACTGCACCTCGCGCACGCGGAGGTCTCCGGGACGGTCCGCATGGCGGTGTTCCAGACGGCTCTCCTTGCGCTGCTCCCGCAGGCGCTTGAGCGACTCCGCGAAACCCACCCTCATCTGCGAATCGAGGTCGTCCAGCACGAGCCGGCCGCCGGGCTCAAGGAGACCTGGGCGCGCGGCTTCGACCTGGTCGTTGCGGAGCAGTATCCCGGGCACGCCGCACCCCACTTCCAGGGCCTCGATCGCGAGCCGCTCACGAGGGATCCACTCATGCTCGGCGTGCCCCGCCTCGGCACGAGCGACGGCATCTTCGACGGGATCGAAAGTCTCGCCGACGCCGCCGAACTGCCCTGGGTGCTCGAGCCCGTTGGTGCGGCGTCGCGTCACTGGACGCTCGAGGCGTGCCGCAGCGCGGGCTTCGAGCCCGACATCCGCTTCGAGACCGCGGATCTCCAGGCCCACCTGCGCCTCATCGAATCGGGCAACGCGGTCGCCCTGCTGCCCGGACTCGTGCACTACCGCGGGGCCCCCGAGGTGCGGCTGATCCCGCTGCCCGGCGACCCGCACCGCACCGTGTTCACCGCGGCGCGCGAGTCGGCGGGATCGCGTCCCGCGCTCGCCGCGGTGCGGGCCGCGCTTCGGGCGGAGGCCGACGCGCTGCCCGAGGCGTGATCGGTGCTCTGATCTGGGTGTCCGCCAAGATCAGTGAACCCTAAGAGTTGGTCGCTTCCACGCCGTCGACGGCTCAGGGCGCCGTCGCGCAATGTTGCAGCGGGCCCCCAGATCGAGCGGGATATTGAGGCAGGATCGAGGCCGATCTCAGTGGCTGCATTGGATGTGCGCGATGGCGTTCGAGGGTGGGGCGTGAGGGTCTTCGTTGTGAACTTCAAGCACATCATGGGTTTTGCCTGGTTGCGGAGTATTGAGGCGAACCTTGGACAGAGACGAATCAGGTGACATTCTTAGGCTTAATTTTGCATTCGCTCTGAGTCCGACCTAGGCTCAACCACACAGGGGGGGGCCTGGCATTTATGCCGGCCTCTTTTTTGTTGCCATGAGGAGGTCTGATGCCGAACATCAAGGTTCTGTCGAAAATGAAGTGATCGCCATGCAACGAAGAGTGGTCGTAGCCGTACTGTCGGCAGGCGTGTTCTGCACGTTCATGACAGGCTGTGCCAACGGAGAGCTGGGGACGACACGAGTGACGCAGTAACAGAAGATCCTCGACGAATATGTGGCGCAGGCCGATGAGTTGGGAGGCGGGATCATTGCTCTGACACCGAATATAAACACGACATCCTGATGTCGCGGCGGAACAAGTTGAGGAGTGTGACGCCCACACTCCGAGCCACGGCGCGCTCTTCGCCGCACCCTCACCTCTGGGGAATGGATGAGATACGAGAGATTCCCAAGCGCGAAGTCTCGAAGGACATGCGTATCGGGCTTGATGTGCGTGGAACCATCCGCCTCATTCTGAACACGCTCTGCAAATCTTCTTTGGTTGATTTCTCGGCAAGGGATTCGTATTCAAACGAGAAAGGTACTGGATTTGTGGACGTCTTGAGTTCGGGCAATCGGCTCATTGAGCGTGAGGCGAAGCAAAGTCGCGCGGTGGCGACAGGAACGCGATGTGCCCAATCGGAACTGTCGGAGGTGAAGTGATGATCGTGCGACGGAGAGCTATTGCGGCCCTGCTTTCAGCGGGTGCGCTCTGCGGGCTGCTGACGGGCTGTGCGAGCGAAGAACAAAAAGCGGCCCAGGTGGCGCAGCAGCAGGAGCAACTCGACGGATACATCGCGAAAGCTGAGGGGTGGGGCGAAGAGATTCTCGCGCAGATCCCGAAGTCCGAGGTTGAGGACGCCGGTCCAGCGGCTTCCGGCACTCGCGCGGCAAATATGAACTACGAGGAGTGGCCGAAGTACTACATCTGGGACACAATCGTCCGGCTGAAACCGACCGGGGCACGGACGCCGACGGAGGCGGCCGATGAACTGGATCCTTGGCTGAAGGACCAGGGCTGGAAGCGACACGAGGAACGGGAAGACACTCCCAATCAGGAGAGTTTCACTCGCTACTATTCTCGAGCGCAATACACGTTGATGGTCGAGGCATACACTCAAGCGCCGCCTCGTGCCCAAAACATCTTCTTCACGATCGTGACGCCGCCGACCAGCCCGGCAAAATGAGTTCGCGGCACGTGCTCCAGAGCGTGGCGTCCACCCCGCGACTGCCGCTTCTCGGGATCCCCGCGATCTGGCTGCTGTTCTGGGGATGCGTGTGGGCCCTAGCAGTCTGCAGAGCTTCCCTCCCATTAGCTTCGCGGAGGAGCGAAGCGAACGGACACCTCGAACATGTTCCCTTGGGTCGGGAGGAGAGGGCCGAGTTTCAGTAGGGGCGACGCAATTGGAGGAGCGGAGATCCTCCCTCGAATTCTCGGAGGTGAAGTGATGATGAAGCAACGGAGCACACTTGCGGCCGTGCTGTCGGCGTGCCTGATTTTCGTTCTACTGGCGGGTTGCACCAGTGAGGAACAAAAGGCGGCGCAGGCGGTGGAGCAGCAGAAACAACTCGACGGCTACATGGCGAAGGCTCGCGGGTGGGGCGAGGAGATCCTTGCGCAAATTCCGAAGGCTGAGATCGAGGACGCTGGCCCGGCCGCTGCCGGCACTCGCGCGGCAAATATGAACTACAAGGAGTGGCCGAAGTACTACATCTGGGACACGATGGTCGATCTCCGGCAGGGGGGACCTCGGACTCCGACCGTCGTGGCCGATGATCTGGACCCGTGGCTGAAGGATCAGGGCTGGAAGCGCAACGAGGAACGGGAAGCCCCCGCAGGCACGGAGAGTTTCACCCGTTATTACTCCCGAGAGCACTACTCATTGATGGTCGAGGCGTTCACGGATGCTCCTCCTCGCGCCCAGACGATCTTCTTCACGATCGTGACGCCGAGCACGAATCCGGCACCGTGATTTCGCGGCGAGGGCAGTGGGGCGAGGTGCTGGGCTGCAGCGCACTTCTCTGGAGGCGTCGCGAGCGTTGTTCGACCGCCTCGACCCTTTCGTGAAAGGAACGAGATGCAAGAGGACCCCGAGCACGACTTTCCGCTGGGATTGCGGATCACGTTTTACGTGGCCGGCATCATCGGCGTCATTCCGTTCGCGCTTTTGATGAGCCTACTGGGCCGGTTCCTCAGCTACGCGGCCGCCGATGGACGGCCGCGACCGTTCTTTAACCTGATCATGGTGAGCGCCGTCTACGGGCCGTATATGATCGCGTTCTTCACGATCCTGATCGGGGGCATCTATCTCACGAGCCGGAAGTGGGCATCACCGCTGCCGCTCCTGGGAATCCCCACGATCGGAATTCTCTACTTGATCTGCGCTTTCTCGCTCGATGCCTAGGTGGAGTGAGTCTCATGGCCCGGCCCGGGCGCCCCTCTGGGGTCTCAGGGTTCGCTCTGGGGAGCCAAACGCAGTGGGGCCCGGGATCGCTCCCGGGCCCCAGCGCGCTTGACACGCGCGTCGCCAGCTAGCCGATCTTCGGCTGCTGCTGCGTGATGCAGTGGATGCCGCCGCCACGCTCGAACAGCGGGCGGGCGTCGATCCCGATGACCTCGCGGCCGGGGTAGACCTCGCGCAGCGTCGCGAGCGCGCGGTCGTCGGCGGGGTCGTCGAACGCGCAGGCGAGGACGGCGCCGTTGATCACGACGTGGTTGATGTAGCTGTAGTCGACGAAGCCCTCCTCGTCGCGCAGCGCCTCGGGGGCGGGCAGGTCGAGGATCTCGAAGGTATCGGAGTGGTGGCTCTTGTACTGCTCGACGACCTCGCGGTTCGTCTTCGCGATCAGGTGATCCGGGTGCGACTGCGAGTCCTGGCGGTGCATCAGCAGCACGTCAGGGGTGGTGAACGCGGCGAGGATGTCGGAGTGGCCGCGCGTGCCGAAGGTGTCGTGGTCGCGGGTGAGGCCGCGGGGGAGCCAGATGGCGCGGTCGGCGCCGATCGTGCGGAGCAGTTCCGCCTCGACCTGCTCCTCGGTCCAGCCGGGATTGCGGCCCGGATCGAGCTGCACGGTGCGGGTGAGCACGACGCGGCCCGTACCGTCGACCTGGATCCCGCCGCCCTCGTTCGTCATCTCCGAGTCGATGCGGGTGGCGCCCGCGGCCTCGGCGACGATCTTGCCGATGTTCTTGTCGTTGTCCCAGCTGGCCCAGTCCTGGCCGCCCCAGCCGTTGAACACGAAGTTCACGGCGCCGAGCGTGCCGTCGTCGCCGATCACGAAGCTCGGGCCGATATCGCGCATCCAGGCGTCGTCGAGCGGAGCGGAGATCCGGTTGATCTGGCCGGAAAGGTACTTCGCGGCGATCGCCTCATCACCAGGGTTCACGACGACCGTGACCGGCTGGAACTCGCTCGCGGCGTTCGCGACGGCGGCCCAGGTGCGCCGGGCTTCCTCCGCCTCGGCCTCGGTCTCGCCGAGCGTGTAGCCGCTCGTGGGCCAGGCGAGCCAGAGGCGCTCCTGCTCGTGTCCTTCGATCGGCATGCGCCACGTCGTCATTGATCGCTCCTCGGGGTTGTGGAAAGTCTTCCGTGACAGTTTAACTGGTTGGGTGCCCAATAAGGACAGGAATCTCGCCGAGGGTGCAAAATTCCCGGTCCTATCCCGCTAATCTTGTCCTCACCGGGCGATCCTCTACACGCTCGGTTCCCACAGGCGTGAATTGCGGCACGGTCGAGGATGATCGTGCAGAGGAGGTTCCACATGGTCGCTCGAGTGCTCGTCGTGCAACACGATCCCGATGCCGGGCTGAACTACTTCGCCGACCGGCTCCTCGCTGCCGGCGTTACACCGGACGTCGTCGGGCCAGCAGCCGCTGCCCCTGTCCCGACCAAACTCGACGGATACGCTGGTGTCGTCGTGCTCGGTGGGGCCATGGGGCCCAGTGACGATGAAACCGCGCCATGGCTTCCGGCGACTCGGGAGCTGCTCCGCACCGCGGTCGAGAGCGAGATCCCCACGCTCGGTGTGTGCCTGGGATCGCAGCTCCTGACGGTCGCGCTCGGAGGGGAGGTCCGTGAGAATCCCGCTGGCCCCGAGATCGGTCTGTCCGAGATATCGATCGAGACCGAAGCGGCACGCAAAGACCCGCTCTTCGCGGAGCTGTCCGGGCTGCGCGTTCCCGCGGTCCAGTGGCACTGGCTCGAGTCGATCCAGCTCCCGGCGGGCGCGACCCCGCTTGCCAGTAGCCCCGGCTGCGGAATCCAGGCCTACCGGGTTGGCGAGGCAGCCTGGGGTGTGCAATTCCACCCCGAAGCACTCAGCGGCACCGTAAGTGGGTGGGGCGAAGGCGATCCGGGCTCGCTCGCGGCGGTCTCGAAAAGTTCGGAGCAGGTGACCGCGGAGGTGCGCGCGTCGGACGGAGCGCTCGAAACGACGTGGGGCGGACTCGCAACGCGATTCGCGCGGCTCGTAGCTGCCCAAGAGGCTGAGGCGCGGCCGGAATTGATCGCCTCGTCTGCTCAGTCCGGGGAATAACGCCGCGAGGAGGACTCCCAAATGGGAATCCTCCTCGCAATGAGCCTAGGCTGCGTGGGGTGTCGAGCCCACCCCGCTACTGCTGCGCGTGCTGGGCGTCGAAGCTGAGCGCGCGCTTCAGGAGTTCCTCCTGCTCGAGCGCGTGCACCTTCGCGGAGCCCGTGGACGGCGCCGCAGAGGCGACGCGGGACACGACGCGGATCTTGTCGTTCTTCAGGTGTCGTGCGAGCACGAGCGAGATGAACGGCCACGCACCCTGGTTCTCGGGCTCGTCCTGCACCCAGACAAGCTCGGCGCCCTGGTACTGGGTGAGGATCCTGGCCAGCGGGCCAGCCGGGACGGGGTAGAACTGCTCGACACGGACGAGCGCGACGCGGGGATCCGGGTTCTTCTCGAGCTGGCCGCGGAGATCGTAGTAGATCTTGCCCGAGACGAGGAGCACCCGCTCGACGGCCTGCTTGTTCGCCGAGGCAAGCTCGTCGTCGATGACCGTCTGGAACGTGCCGGACGTGAAGTCCTCGACGGGCGAGGTCGCGCCCCGCAGGCGCAGCATCTGCTTCGGGGTGAACACGACGAGCGGCTTCCGGGGGCGCGCGTACGCCTGGCGGCGCAGCAGGTGGAAGTAGTTCGCCGGGGTCGACGGGCGCGCGACGATCATGTTGTTCTCCGCGCACAGCTGGAGGTATCGCTCGATGCGCGCCGACGAGTGGTCGGGGCCCTGGCCCTCGTAGCCGTGGGGGAGGAGCATCACGACGGACGACTGCTGCCCCCACTTCTGCTCGGCGGAGGAGACGAACTCGTCGATGACCGCCTGCGCCGTGTTCGCGAAGTCGCCGAACTGGGCCTCCCAGAGGACGAGCGCGTCCTCTCGCTGCAGCGAGTAGCCGTACTCGTAGGCGAGCGCCGCGTACTCGGAAAGCAGCGAGTCGTAGATCCAGAAGCGGGCCTGCTCCTCGGAGAGGTTGAGGAGCGGGATCCACTCCTGGCCGTTCGCGCGGTCGTGGAATACGGCGTGGCGCTGGGCGAAGGTGCCGCGGCGGGCGTCCTGGCCGACGAAGCGGACCGCGGTGCCCTCCATGAGCAGGGATCCGAGCGCGAGCAGCTCGCCGAAGCCCCAGTCGATGCCGCCCTCGCGGCTCATGTCCACGCGCTTCTTCAGCAGCGCCTGGAGCTTCTGGTGCACGGTGAAGCCCTCGGGGATGTTGCCGTGGGCGTCGCCGATGCGCTCGATCACGCTGCGATCGACCGAGGTGTCGATCGGTGCGGGGCCGGGGCCGCCGGCCTGGTGGATGACGCCGATCCCGCTCTGATCGATGATCGGGATCGAACCGGTCTGCGCCGCGTGCGTCTCCTGGAAGGCCCGCTCGAGGCGATCCTGGAAGTCCTGCTTCGCGGTCTCGTACTGCTCCTCGGTGAGGTCGCCGCGGCCGACGAGCGCGCTCGTGTAGAGGCGTCGGGTCGAGCGCTTGGCCTCGATCAGGTCCGTCATCAGGGGCTGGGTCATCGAGGGATCGTCGCCCTCGTTGTGGCCGCGACGACGGTAGCAGACGAGATCCACGATCACGTCCTTGTGGAAACGCTGGCGGAACTCGTACGCGAGGCGGGCAACGCGGACCACGGACTCGGGGTCGTCGCCGTTCACGTGGAAGATCGGCGCCTGCACGACCTTGCCGACGTCCGAGGAGTAGACCGCGGAGCGGGAGTCGAGCGGCAGCGTGGTGAAGCCGACCTGGTTGTTGATGATGACGTGGATCGTTCCGCCCGTGCGGTAGCCGCGGAGCTGCGACATCTGCAGGGTCTCGTACACGACGCCCTGACCGGCCATTGCCGCGTCGCCGTGGATGATGAGCGGCAGCGTGGTGAACGAACCGATCGGCTTGAGGTCCTGCTTCGCGCGGACGATGCCCTCGAGCACGCCGTCGACGGTCTCCAGGTGCGACGGATTCGCGGCGAGGTGCACCGGAACCTGGGTTCCGTTCGGGGCGGTGAAGACGCCCGAGGTGCCGAGGTGGTACTTCACGTCGCCCGAGCCGGCCTTCTGCGACTGGGCGCCCTCGAACTCGCGGAAGATCTGGCCGTAGGTCTTGCCGGCGATGTTCGACAGCACGTTGAGGCGGCCGCGGTGGGCCATGCCGATGTCGACGCTGTCGACGCCGTCTTCCGCCGCGTCGATGAGCATCGCGTCGACGAGCGGGATCACCGACTCGCCTCCCTCGAGGCTGAAGCGCTTCTGGCCGACGTACTTCGTCTGCAGGAAGGTCTCGAAGGCCTCGGCCTCGTTGAGCTTCTCGAGGATGCGCATCTGCTCGTCCGAGCTCGGCTTGGCGTAGGGCACCTCGACCTGCTCGCGGATCCAGAGCCGCTGCGCGGGATCCTGGATGTGCATGTACTCGATGCCGATCTTGCGGCAGTAGGAGTCACGGAGCACGCCGAGGATGTCGCGCAGCTTCATCGTGCGCTTGCCGCCGATGCCGCCCGTCACGAACTCGCGGTCGAGATCCCAGAACGTGAGCCCGTGGGTCTCGATCTCGAGGTCGGGGTGCGAACGCTGCACGTACTCGAGCGGATCGACGTCGGCCATGAGGTGGCCGCGGACGCGGAACGAGTTGATGAGCTCCTGCACGCGGGCCGTCTTGTCGACGGCGCCGGAGATGTCGACGTGGATGTCGGAGGCCCACTGTACGGGCTTGTAGGGGATACGCAGCGCGGCGAAGATCTCCTCGTAGAAGCCGTGGCCGCCGATCAGGCGCTCGTGCACGAGCTTCAGGAACTCGCCGGAGCCTGCGCCCTGGATGACGCGGTGATCGTAGGTGCTCGTGAGCGTGATCGTCTTCGAGATGCCGAGGCTCGTGAGCACGTCCTCTGACGCGCCCTGGAACTCGGCGGGGTACTCGAGGGCGCCAGCACCGATGATGCATCCCTGGCCGGGCATGAGGCGGGGCACCGAGTGAACCGTGCCGATGCCGCCCGGGTTCGTGAGCGAGATCGTGGTGCCCTGCAGATCGGCGGCACCGAGCTCGTTGGAGCGGGCGCGCTTCACGAGGTCCTCGTACGCGGCGAGGAACTCATTGAAGTCGAGCGTTTCCGCGCGCTTGATCGACGGGACGAGGAGGGACCGTGATCCGTCCGGCTTCGGCAGGTCGATCGCGATACCGAGGTTCACGTGCGCAGGGGCGACGATCGAAGGCTTGCCATCGACATCGGCGTACGACACGTTCTGGCTCGGGAACTCGCGCAGGGTCTGGATGATCGCCCAGCCGATGAGGTGGGTGAAGGAGACCTTGCCGCCGCGGCTGCGGCGCAGGTGGTTGTTGATCACGATCCGGTTGTCGATCATGAGCTTCGCCGGGATGGTGCGCACGCTCGTCGCGGTCGGAACCGAGAGGCTCAGATCCATGTTCTTCGAGAGCGAGCGGGCCATGCCGCGCAGCGGCGTGACGACGTCCGAGGTGTCCTCCTCGGCGTCGCTCGCCGCGGCGCGTGCGCGCGGCGCGTCGGCCGGGATCGGCGCGACGCGCGGGGCGACGTTCGTGGTGCGCGCCGGCTGCGCGGGTGTGGTGATCGGCGTCGTCTGCGGGCCGGTGGCTCGCGACTCCGCCGACGTGGCGGAGGGCGCTGCTGCTGCTGGGGCCGACTGTGCTGCTGGGGCCGACTGTGCGGCGGGGGCCGCCTGTGCCGCGGGAGCCGCCGGTGCAGCCGCGGGCGCCGACGCGGCGTGTGCCGCCGGCTGCTGCGGCGCCGCGGCGCCGCTTCCGCTCTCGGTCTGCTGGGCGCCGTATTTCTCGAGGACCGGCCACCAAGATTTATCGACCGAACTCGGGTCGGTCTGGTACTGCTTCCACAGCTCGTCGACGAGCCAGGCGTTAGCTCCGAAATCTCCTGCGGGGCTTCCGGAACCGGTAGCCTCCGTGCGCTCTGACAAAGCGACTTCCTCTCGTTCGATATTCGAGGACGGCGGAAACGGGCCAGGGGTGGGGCTCCGTAGCCGTACCATGGTCCAGCCTAGTGCCATAGGACTGCGTTCGCGGGTGAACTCACAGCGTTGTTCGGATACGGCGCTGGTAATGTTGAAGAGCTATGGACGCTGATTCTCGAAGACAATCGGAGCCCCCGAGTACCAGCCGCGCCGAGGCGCGGCAACTCCCTGAAGCTGGGAGCAGGACGTGAACGAATGGTGGTCCCTGCTCATCGGCGTTCTTCTCACCGCTGGCACCGGCATCTTTGTCGCTGCCGAGTTCTCCCTGGTCGCCCTCGACCGGCAGGATCTTGAGCGGCGTCGTGAAGGGGGTCAGCGCGGCCTCGACCGCGTGATCAGGGCGCTTTCCCACACCTCGACGCACCTGTCGAGCGCGCAGCTGGGGATCACGCTGACCACGCTGCTCGCCGGCTTCACGCTCGAACCCGCGATCTCGCACTTCCTCGACGCCCCGCTGGGCGCCATCGGGGTGCCGGAGGAGATGCGACGCACGATCAGCGCGCCCGTCGCGATCGCGGTCGCCACGATCTTCTCCATGATCGTCGGCGAGCTCGTGCCGAAGAACTTCGCGCTCGCGAAGCCGCTCGCGACGGCCCGGCTCGTGATGCCGGCGCAGGCCGCGTTCACCACGACGTTCAAACCGGCGATCCTGCTGCTCAACGGCAGCGCGAACGGGATCCTGCGCGCGATGGGAATTGAGCCGAAAGAAGAGCTGTCGGGCGCCCGCTCGGCAGAGGAGCTCTCCTCGCTCGTGCGCCACTCGGCGAGCGCCGGCCTGCTCGAGGAGGACACGGCGACCCTGCTCGACCGCACGCTGCGCTTCTCCGAGCTGACCGCGGCCGACGTGATGACGCCGCGCCTCAAGATTCAGAGCCTGCAGCGGCTCGAGCCCGCGAACGCGGTGCTGCAGCTCTCGGGCAACTCGGGCTACTCGCGCTTCCCCGTCATCGACGAGGATCGCGACGACGTCGTCGGCGTCGTGCACGTCAAGCGAGCCGTAGCCGTGCCTCGCGCAAAGCGCGACGAGGTTCCGGTCGCCGCGCTCGCGGAGGAGGTCGTGCGCGTCCCCGACACCATGCGGCTCGATCAGCTGCTCGAGGAGCTGCGGGCCTCGGGGTTCCAGCTCGCGATCGTCGTCGACGAGTACGGCGGAACGGCCGGAATCGTCACGCTCGAGGATCTGGTCGAGGAGATCGTCGGCGAGGTCGCCGATGAGCACGATCGTGCCGCTGCCGGCGTGATCGGCAGCGCCGAGGAGATGACCTTTCCCGCTGATCTCCGCCCCGACGAGGTGCGCGAGCAGACGGGGATCGAGATCCCCGAGGACGAGGACTACGACACGGTCGCGGGCTTCGTGCTCCGCGAACTCGGCCGAATCCCCTCACCCGGCGACACGGTGGAGCTCGCCGACGGCGGCACCCTCCGCGTCGAGCGCATGGAAGGGCGCCGTATTGCTCGACTGAAGTACACAAGTCCGCCGCTGCCAGCGGGAGCCACGGAGCTCGAACGCGATGAGGAGGCCTCCGAATGAGCGGATGGGCGGGAATTTTCTGGCTTGTCGTACTGCTCGTCGCCAACGCCTTCTTCGTCGCTGCGGAGTTCGCGGTGATCTCGGCGCGCCGATCGCAGATCGAGCCGCGCGCCGAAGCGGGATCGAAGCGCGCGAAGACCGCGATGTACGCGATGGAGCACGCCACGCTCATGCTCGCGACGAGCCAGCTCGGCATCACCGTGTGCTCGCTCCTGATCCTGAACGTCTCCGAGCCGGCCATTCACAAGCTGCTGGAGGGGCCGCTCGAGATGACGGGCATGTCGGCGGAGGCGGTGATCATCACCGCGTTCGTCCTGACCCTGGTGCTCGTCTCCTACCTGCACGTGGTGTTCGGCGAGATGGTGCCGAAGAACGCCGCGTTCTCGATGCCCGATCAGGCCGTGCTGCTCCTGGCTCCGCCGCTTGTCGCCGTGTCTCGCGTGTTCAAACACGTGATCGCGGCGCTGAACGCGACGGCGAACGGTGTGCTCCGGATGTTTGGCGTGGAGCCGAAGTCGGAGACCAACAGCACCTTCACGCTGGACGAGGTCGCGAGCATCGTGAGCCACTCCACGCGAGAGGGCGTGCTCGAGGACCGCAGCGGCGCGCTGTCGGCGGCGTTTGAGTTCACCACGAAACGAGCGTCCGATCTCGTGGTTCCCTTCGACCGGCTCGAGGTGCTCCCCGCCGGGTCGACGCCCGAGGACGTCGAGGCGGCCGTGGCCAAGCACGGCTACTCGCGCTACCCGATCGCGGACGCCGCTGGCGACCTCGCCGGATACGTCCACATCAAGGACCTGCTGCGCACGGGTGACGATCGCATGGCCGAGCCGATCCCGCCGAAGCGGATCCGCCACATGACGGCGCTTCCCGCCGACATGGAGCTGGAGGACGTCCTCGCGAGCATGCAGACGCGCGGCATGCACCTGGCGCGCGTGCACAGCGCAGCGGGCGTACCGCTCGGGGTCGTGTTCCTCGAGGACGTGATCGAGGAGCTCGTCGGAGAGGTGCACGACGCAACGCGTCGCCAGCGCTACTCCTAGGCGAGCGACGTCACTGGAGACCCGGGCCACGGCTTCCGAGCGGGCCCGGGTTTCTGCTATTCGGCCTGGAGATCGAGCGTCGCGGAGATCTCATCGAACGGGAGCACCGATCCCGCTGCCATCGGGCTGTTCGGAACCCTGACGCGAACGTCGAACCTCGCGTCCTCCGGGGTGATCGAAACGGGCGTGAGCTCGATTCCCGTCTTGGGACGCTCCCGACCGTCGAAGGCGAGGGTGCCGACCGCGGTCACCGTGCCGTCAGTCTCGGTGGAGTGGGAGAGAATGACCGGTTCCGTGAGGGTGAAGCTGGCCTCGGGGAACGTTGCCGCGCGGACGCTGAACTCCGCTGCCGTGATCGCGCCGTCGCTCAGCGTGAGGGTGCCGCTGGAGGCGACATCGGAGCCGAGCGACTCGCTGAAGGCCGCTGCGCTCTCCGGGCTCAGGAGCTTCGCGCGGGTGACGGTGTAGGTCTGCACGCTGGGAAGTGCGAGGAGATCGGAGTCCGCTGCGGCGTGAAGTTCGGAGACCTGATTCGCGAGGGTTGCCGCGGGGGAACAGCCGACGAGGCCGAGGGGGAGCGCGGCCGAGACGGTGGCCACGATTCCGATTGCGCGCACGGAGCGGCGACCTGCGGGGGCGATGGTCAAGGCTTCGGCTCCTCACTTCGAACAGAGACCCTGCGAGCCTATGCGGCAAAGGTGGGAACGTGCTTTGAGCGGGGAGTTTTGTGGTCTCTGCGGCACGAAGCTCGCTCGATGTCAGTCGCGGAGCGCGTCGACGGGTTCGATTCTGGCGGCTTTGAGGGCGGGGTAGGCGCCCGCCGCGAGCCCGACAACCGCCCCGACGAGGACGCCGACGGGGGCCGCCCACGGGGCGAGCACGGGGGTCCACTGCTGTGCCAGGCAGACGCCCATGAGCGCGCCGAGTCCGACGACGACGCCGATCAGGCCGCCGAGCACCCCCGTGGTGACGGATTCGAGGATGAACTGGCCTGCAATATCCCTGGTCGTGGCGCCGAGCGCACGGCGGAGTCCGATCTCGCCCCTGCGCTCGGAGACGGACAGCAGGGTTACATTGGCGATCCCGATCCCGCCGCCGATGAGGGCGACGATCCCGATGGCGAGGAAGAGGACGTTGATGTCGGATTCGACGTCCTCTTTCAGCGCACCCGGGTCTCCGGGAGCGCTGATCTTGTAGTTCCCGGGGTCGCTCGGGTTCAGGGCGATGGGAGCCTGATGCGCGACGCTGCCGCCCGCCCCGACGTCGATCCGGATGTCGAGGCTTCCGGGCACAGCGAGGCCGAGCTCGCTCCTCGCGGTGTCGAGTGGGATGATCACGGCATCGAGCAGCTCCTCCCTGACGCCGACGCTGCCGAGCACGCCCATGACCGCGTAGTTGCGCCCCTCGATGAAGATGGCCGGTTGCCCGCTGACGCGGTTGATCCCGAGCGATTCGGCCGCGCGGGAACCGATGACGGCGACCCGGTCCCTACGCTCATCGTGCCCGACGTCGAAGAACCTGCCGGTCGAGATGCTGCCGTCGACGGTGGTGAGCAGCTCGGGCGATGCCGCGACGATCGGTGGCGAGGGCTGGTCGATGGCGGATGGATCGGTGACCTGTGTCGCCTCGACCCGGAGGCTGGTCGGCAGTTTCGCGCTGAGGGCCGCGTGCTGCACGCCCGCGAGCGGGGACACTCGGCTGACCGCGTTCCACGGGAGCTGGGAGGTGGGGCGCTCCTTGCCGCCGGGGCCGCTCGAATCCTTGGGGGACACGGTGACCCGGGTGGCCGCGAGGGCGTCGAACTTCTGGGCGATCTGGCCGGAGGCGGTCTGCGCGAACCCGATCGTCGCGACGAGCGCCGCGATGCCGAGAACGGTTCCGATCAGGGTGATGATGAGCCGGGACGGTCGCCCGCCGACGCCCTCGAGTGCTTCCCGTGCGAGATCGCGGAGCGGGATCCCGCGGCTCACGCGATCTCCTCGAGGATTCCGTCGCTGATCCGTGCGCGGCGGCGCGCGGCCTGGGCGACGTTCTCGTCGTGGGTGATCATGACGATGGTGAGGCCCTCGCCGCCGAGCTCCTCGAAGAGGTCCATGATCGCGGCGGAGTTCTCGCGGTCGAGGTTGCCGGTCGGCTCGTCGGCGAGGAGGAGCCGCGGTGAGGTGCACACGGCCCGCGCGATGGCGACGCGCTGGCGCTCGCCGCCGGAGAGCCGGCCGGGAGAGGCGTTGATGCGGTGCCCGAGTCCGACGCGGTGGAGGGCCTCGCGAGCGAGGGCCTCTCGCTCGCTGTGGGGCACGCCGGCATAGGTGCAGGCGAGGATCACGTTTTCGAGCACGGTTCTGGTCGCGAGCAGGTGAAAAGACTGGAAAACGAAACCGATGGCCCGAGCGCGGAGGGCCGTCCGCTCGTCGTCGCTGAGCTCGGCGACGTCCACGCCCTCGAACGCGAAGGTTCCGGTGCTGGGTCGATCGAGCAGCCCGAGGGTGTTGAGCATCGTGGATTTTCCCGATCCGGAGGGCCCGACGATCGCGAGGTAGTCGCCGCGCTCGATGGTGATGGTGACGCCCCTGAGCGCGTTGACGGGTGGCGGACCGGGGAAGAACCTGGTGATCTCCGTGAGCTGCACGATCGGGGCGCCGGGGTCCGCGGGTGCCGCGCCGAGCGGCGGCTCTGTCTGATCGGGGGTTTCGTTGTCGAGGAGTGTCGTGAGAGAGGTGTTCCCACCCGGCTCGTCTCGCCGTCGGCGACCGGGAAGGCGAAGCCTCATCGGCCCACCACCACCGGCGTTCCCGCGGTGATTCGCGGATCCTTCGAGGTGATTTCCACGTAGCCGTCTGCGGCGAGGCCGGGGGTGACGACGACGGTCTCGGTGCTCGTGTCCTTGCCGGATGCCTTCCCGGTCAGGATCTCGACGCGGTTCTCTCCGCCGGCGCCCGTCGAGAGCGCCGCGATCGGAATCGCGAGGACCTCGCCCTTCGTCGCGGCGACCGGAATGCTCAGTCTGACGCTCGCGCCGCGGAGCGCCTCGAGCTGCTTGTCGGTGAGCTTGCCGGGGTCGAGCCGAACGCTCTTCCGCTTCGCCTGAGTGTCGGGGGTCTTCCCGCCGGTCCCGGTAGCGCCCCCGCCGGATTCGCCTTCCCCGCCTTCCCCGCCGTCCGGGCCGCTCCCGGGCGTCTTGCCCGTCGGGGCGTCCTCGATCTTCGAAATCGTGGCGGTGAGCTCGGCGCCATCGGGGCCGGGGTAGGTGGCCTTGAGGCCGGGGCTCAGGAGCTCGGCGTCCTTGCTGGAAATGCTGCCGATGATCGCGAGGGTGGCGCCGGAGACGGTCATGGGGGACCCGCTCAGGAGATCGCCCCGCGCGACCTTCGCCGCGTCCACGCGGCGGGGGAGGCCCGCGAGGAAGAGCGCCTCGCTCGACGGGAGCGTCGGGAGTGCGGCCTCCTGCGCCTCGCCGAGCGCCGCCTCGGCGTCGCTCACGGCGTCGGAGGCGGTCGCGACCGCCGCCTGCTCCGACGCCACGCTCTTCGCGCGGGCGGCTGCCGCGGCGTCCAGCGCAGACCGGGCCTGCGCGAGCTGCGCCTGAGCGTCCCGGAGCCCGCGCTCGGCCGTCTTGACGGCCTGAGGGGCGTCGGGGCTGCGGGGGGTCGCGGGGTAGCCGAGCTGCTCGTAGAGGGCGCCGACGGCCGCCGCGGTGTCGGCATCGAACGTGTCGGAGGAGGTGTCGCCGACGGCGTAGCCCATTCCCGCGAGCGAGGCCTTGAGCTGCGAGACGTCGGGTCCCTTCATTCCGAGTCCGAGTGTTCGGTACGCCGGGAGATCGCCGGGGAGGACGATCACGGGTCGGCCCGCGACCTCGAGGGCCACGGAGCCGGCCTTCAGCACGGTCCCCACCTTGGGCACGTGCCCGGTCACGACCGGCCGCCCCTCGCCGCCTCCGCCGTCGATCGTCACCTCGACGGCATCGGCGTAGGTGATCTCGGCGCGTGTGACCACGGTATTGACGATCGCGCGCTTCTCGATCGCGGCGGTCACCGGGCCGGCGTCGGGAGGTGCGCTGCGCGCGGCCAGCTCCGCCGGTGAAATGATGAAGCGCATCGCCACAACGCCGATCACGAGCGATACGACAGCCACGCCGGCGATCAGGGTGACGAGCCGGATGCCCGTCCAGCCGCGTCGGGGGAGTGCGTCGGGCGCCGAGACGCCCTCATCGGCCTCGGAGTCGGGTTGCTCGGGTGCGGTCCCGGGTGCCGCCTGCGTTGATCCGTCGTTTTTTCTGCGTCTCCGTCCCCGGGGAAAAAGGCTCCGGATCACGACTTCTTCTTCGGGGCATACTTCGCGACGAGGGCCTCGAGCTTGGCCTTGTGCTCGGCGACGAACTTCTCCTGGAACGCGAAATCGATCTTCCTGATCTCCTCCTCGTAGTGGAGTTTTTCGCGGCACTTGGCGTCGGGTACCGCGATGGAGATCTCCTTCTTCTTCAGCGCCTCGAACTTCTCCTTGCTCGGCGCGGCGCCCGATTCGCCGGAAGCGCTCTCGGAGAGCGCATTGGACTCCTCCATGATGGCGGTGGAGGCAGCGCCGGTGCTGGCGTACCCCGTGATGCCGCTCTCGGCCATGCACTCGGCCCACTTGGCGTCGAGCTTCCTGACCTCGGGATTTGTCGGTCCCGTCGTCCCGTCGCCGTGCAGGCTCGTCGACTGCGCGAGCACGGCGTCGAAGATCTCGGTGAACTCGGGGTCCTCGCTTGCGTCCTGGTAGCCGTCGGCTCCCTCGACCTCGTGCTGGGCCGCGCCGTAGCAGCCTGCGGTCTTCCAGTCGTAGGCTGGCGGCTCCTCGCCCTCGGCGGGATCCATTGAGTTCGCGGGGCCGTGCAGCGCCTCATAGTAGGCTTCGCGCTGCTTCTCGGAGAGTGACGCGACGTAGTCCTCGTTGACATCGACCCACTCCTCCTGTTCGGAGGGAGACGTGGATTCTGGGTTGGTTTGAGAAAGATATGGCGAGTCAACGAAGCCGTAGCCGTACTTCTCGGCGAACTCCACCGAGGTCCAGTCCACGTCCTCGGCCGCCCCGTCGGGCGGGGAGATCGTCGAGTGATTGGTCGGATCGGGCTTGTACTCGAAGCCCTCCTTCGCCATGCACTTCGCGACCAGCTCCTCGGTCTTCTTGTGCTGCTCGTCGAGCTTCTCCTGGGTCATATCCGAGGCGGGAGAGAGCGCCATCATGTACTTGTCGAGTGGCCCCATCTCCTGCTCGGACGACTTCTTCTCACCCCCGCCAGAGCACGAGGTCAGGAGGAGCGCCACTCCGATCGCGGCGGCGAGGAGGCCGAGGGAGCTGCGGCGGGTACGGCGATGCGACATGGGAACCCTTCCAAGAGGCGAGAATCCGGGCCGGAAATCCCGAAAGTAACACCTGTTGGAGTGGCTTCGCGGTGAAAGTAAGAAATTGATCCGAATTGAATTGCCCCGGAACAGGGGTATTTCTCGAATTCGCGCGGGAAGGGGCGGTTGAGCGCCCTGGGCGTGTCGGGATTCGAGCTATCGCGCGAGCAACCGCGCGAGCTCGGCGCCGACGCGCTCGAACTCGATCAGGAACGCGTCGTGCCCGAAGGGGGAGTCGATCCGAGTCGCCCGGTCGCCGTCGAGACTGCCGGGCGTGTGCAGGGCAATCTCGTCCTGCCCCTCGAGCGTGAAGAGCCGATCGCTCGGGATGCCGAGCACGAGCGTCGGCAGCTCGAGGGTGGAGAGCGCCGCCCGCACGCCCCCGCGCCCGCGCCCGACATCGTGCGAGTTCATCGCCTGCACGAGCGTGACGTAGCTGTTCGCGTCGAAGCGGCGTGTGAACTTGTTGCCGTGGAAGTCCAGATAGGACTCGACGGCGAAGCGGCCCCCGCCACCGAGCGGGCTGACCGCGGACTGCCAGGATCGCCCGAAACGCTCGTCGAGCTCCGTGTTGCTCCGGTAGTTCAGGAGCGCGAGACGGCGGGCCGTCGCGAGACCGTGGTGGGGGCCGATCCCGTCGGGGGCGTCGTAGTAGTTGCCTCCGCGGTAGTTCGGGTCCGACCGGATCGCCTCGAGCTGCACGAGATTGAGGCCGATCTGATCGGCGGTCGTCACCGGGGGAGCCGCGATGACGGCGAGGCGGCGGGTCCGGCCCGGATGGCCGATCGCCCACTCGAGCGCGTGCATCCCGCCCATGGAGCCGCCGATCACGGCGGCGAACTCCGGGATTCCGAGCGCGTCGGCGAAACGGGCGGCAGCGGCCACCTGGTCCCGGATCGTGAGGTAGGGGAAGCGGCCGCCCCACTCGCGGTTGTCGGGGTCGAGCGAGCCGGGCCCCGTCGAGCCCTGGCAGCCGCCGAGCACGTTGGGGGCGACGACGAAGTAGCGATCCGTGTCGAGGGGTTTGCCAGGGCCCACGATCTCCGACCACCAGCCGTCGGTCGCGTGGCCCGGCCCGGCCGATCCGATGAGGTGGCTGTCCCCGGTCAGCGCGTGGAACACGAGGATCGCGTTGTCGCCGCGCTCGGAGAGCTCCCCGAACGTCTCGTAGGCGATCCGAACCTCGGGGAGTTCGACCCCCGCCTCGGTCGTGACCGTGCCGATCGACGCGAACTGCCGGTCGCCGACGGGATCGCCGTCACGCCAGCCCCCGGAGATCGGCGGTCGTCCCATGAGCGCGCGCAGCTGCGCGTCCGTGATGAAGTCCGTGGGGAACGAATCCTCTGGAGTCTGCCAATCCATAACTCCCCATTGTGCCGGTCGCGAGGGGCCCGCGGGCGATTGTTACGCTCGACCGCATGGAAAGCGATTTCAGCGCCGGATCGGTGCGCAAACGGCTCGACGCCCTGGCCGATCCGAAGATTCTCGCGGTCAACGAGCGGCACGGCGACGATCACGCGGTCAATCTCACCCGGCTGCGCGCGCTCGCGAAGGAGATCGGGAGGAACCCGGAACTCGCCAGACAGCTGTGGGCGAGCGGGGCCAGCGACGCGCGGCTGCTCGCGATCCTGATCCTGCGCCCGAGCGACCTGTCGGAACGGGAACTCGACGCCATGCTGCGCGAGGCGCGGCAGCCGAAGGTGCAGGACTGGCTCGTCGGAACGCTCGCGAAGAAGTCGAAGCACGCGGAGGCACTGCGGCTCGGATGGTTCGCTGACCCGGACCCGGTGGTCGCGAGCGCGGGCTGGGCGCTCACGAGTGATCGGGTGGCGAAGCGATCGGGTGGGCTGGATCTCGAGGGCCTCCTCGACACGATCGAGCGAGAAATGGCCGCGGCGCCGGAGCGGCTGCAGTGGGCGCAGAATCAGACGCTCGCGGAGATCGGGATCGCCTATCCGGAGCACCGGGAGCGGGCGATCGCGATCGGGGAACGGCTGCGGGTGCTCGCGGACTATCCGACGCCTCCCGGCTGCACGTCCCCGTTCGCGCCGACCTGGATCGCGGAGATCGTGCGTCGCCGCGAGGGCGAGGGCAACGGGGCGGGCGAGTAGCGCGCGTCGGGCGCGCCAAGCGGAAGAGGGGCGGCGAGGAATTCCCCGCCGCCCCTCGATGAACGAGCCCTGATCAGGCGTTCGCCTCCTGCTCGGCGACGACGGCGCGGGCCGCGGCGAACCCGCGCTCGAGGTCCGCCTTGATGTCGTCGATGTGCTCGAGGCCGATCGACAGCCGCACGAGGCCAGGGGTGACCCCCGCGGTGAGCTGCTGCTCGGGGCTGAGCTGAGAGTGCGTCGTCGACGCGGGGTGGATGATGAGGCTGCGGACGTCGCCGATGTTCGCGACGTGGCTGAACAGCTCGACGTTCTCGACGACCGCGCGGCCGGCGTCGACCCCGCCCTTCAGCTCGAAGGAGAGCACAGCCCCGACGCCCTTCGGGGCGTAGGTGTTCGCCGCGGCGTACCAGGGGCTCGTGGGGAGACCCGAGTAGTAGACGGTGGCGACGTCGTCGTGCTGATCCAGCCACTCGGCGATCTCCTGCGTGTTCTGCACGTGACGCTCCATGCGCAGCGACAGCGTCTCGATGCCCTGCAGCAGCAGCCACGCGCTGAGCGGGGCGATCGCCGAGCCGAGGTCGCGGAGGAGCTGCACGCGGGCCTTGATGATGAAGGCGATGCCGTCGCCCACGGCGCCCGTGTAGCTGACGCCGTTGTAGGACGGATCCGGCTCGGTGAGCCCAGGGAACCGGTCTGCATGCTCCGACCAGGGGAACGTGCCGCCGTCGACGATCACGCCGCCGAGCGTCGTGCCGTGGCCGCCGAGGAACTTGGTGGCCGAGTGCAGCACGATGTCCGCCCCGTGCTCGAAGGGACGCACGAGGTAGGGGCTCGCGACCGTGTTGTCGATGATGAGCGGGAGGCCGTTCTCGTGGGCCACATCCGCGATCGCGCGGATGTCGAGCACGTTCGAGCGCGGGTTCGCGATCGACTCGGCGAACAGGAGCTTCGTGTTCGGGCGGATCGCGCGCTGCCAGGCGGCCGGATCGTCCTGATCCTCGACGAAGGTGACCTCGATGCCGAGCTTCGCGAGCGAGTACTTGAACAGGTTGTAGGTGCCGCCGTAGATCGAGCTCGACGAGACGATGTGGTCGCCGGCGTTGGCGATGTTCAACACCGCGAACGTGGAGGCGGCCTGGCCGCTCGCGAGGAGGAGCGCGCCCGTGCCGCCCTCGAGCGCCGCGATCCGCTGCTCCGCGACGTCCTGCGTGGGATTCGTGATGCGCGTGTAGATCGGGCCGAGCTCGGCGAGCGCGAAGCGGTTCGCGGCCTGGGCGGTGTCCTCGAAAACGAAGGACGAGGTCTGGTGGATGGGCAGGGCGCGCGATCCGGTGGCCGGATCGGGCTCCTGGCCCGCGTGGATCTGCTTGGTCTCAAAGCCCCAGGCGTTCGGTTCGGTCATCGCGTGCTCCTTGAAAGAGTGAGGCCGCCGCTCTCGTGCGGCGGGGTGGAGTTCGTCCAGTGAAGACACTACGGATCAGGCGGGAAAGCGACAATGCTGTGCGCAATGCGAGGTAACGTGCGTGGCGGCTAGGCTCGTCTCAACGCGCCGCCGAGGGGCGGTCGGAGAGGACGGTCCTGAGCATGGAACGAGCAGCGGATCGGGTAGTCGTCACGGGAGCGAGCTCCGGGATCGGCGCCGAGGTGGTGCGCGGCTTCGCCGCACTCGGGTGGGAGGTCGTTGCCGTTGCCCGCAGGGAGGACCGGCTCGCCGCGCTCGCCGCCGAGACGGGCGCGATGCCGATCGTGTGCGACGTCACGGACGAGGAACAGGTCGCCGCGATGGCCGCCAGGGTCGCCGAGACCGGGGGAGCGACGGCGCTCGTCAACAACGCGGGCGGTGCGCTCGGCACGGACTCCGTCGAGACCTCCTCGAACGACGAGTGGCGCTGGATGTTCGAGGTCAACGTGATCGGGCTGCGCACGGTGACCGCGGCGCTCCTCCCGGTGCTGCGCGCCGGTGCGCGGCGCACGGGCTGGGCGTCGATCATGAACGTCACCTCGACCGCGGGGCACGACGCCTACGCGGGCGGAGGTGGGTACAACGCCGCGAAGTTCGCGGCCCACGCGGTGACGGACGTGCTGCGACTGGAACTCGCTGGAGAGCCGATCCGGGTGATGGAGATCGCTCCGGGCCTCGTCCACACCGAGGAGTTCACGCTGAAGCGGCTGCGGGGTGACGCCGAGGCGGCCGCGAAGCCCTACGCCGACGTGCTTCCGCTCACGGCAGGCGATGTCGCCGCGGTGATCGTCGGCGCGTTCCGGCAGCCGCCGAATGTGAATCAGGATCTGATCGTGATCAGGCCCGTTGCGCAGTCGAGCGTCTTCCACGTGCACCGCGGGCCGCTCGAGCCGAGGGGCTGATGGCCGCGTCAGGGGGCCCAGCGTCCGATCGCGTGGGCGGCGATCCGGGCTCGACGCTCGAGCGATTCCGCGCGGTCGCGGAGGCGCAGGGAGTGTCGCCCGACTGGATCGAGGCGCTCGCCCCGGTCGCGGCCGAGGTGCTCGGGGCGCTTCGGCAGGCTGCCGAGGAAACGGCGGCGGGCGCCCGGGTGCTTCCCGAGCCGGATCGGGTCCTCGCGGCGTTCAAACGCCCGCTCGCCGGGGTGCGCGCGCTCGTGGTCGGACAGGATCCCTATCCGACCCCTGGCCACGCGATCGGGCTGTCGTTCGCGACCGCGCCAGAGGTACGGCCTCTCCCGCGAAGCCTCGCGAACATCTACCGTGAACTCTCCGATGATCTCGGGATCCTTCCCGCTCCGCACGGAGATCTCTCCGCGTGGGCCGACGAGGGAGTGTTGCTCCTGAACCGGGTGCTCACGGTGCGAGCGGGCGCGGCCGGTTCGCACCGCGGCATCGGCTGGGAGATCGTGACGGAGCGCGCGATCGATGCGCTCGCCATGCGCGGCGGGCCGCTGGTCGCTGTGCTGTGGGGGAACGACGCGCGGGCGCTGGCCCGACGGCTTCCGGGCGTCCCGGTGATCGAGAGCGCGCATCCGTCGCCGCTTTCCGCGGCCCGTGGCTTCTTCGGGTCTCGCCCCTTCAGCCGCGTGAACGCCGAGCTCGAAGCGCAGGGCGCCGAGCCGATCGACTGGCGCGTGGAGCGAGGGCCGAGCGACCGACTCTTCGACTGAGGCCACCGCTCCCGGGGCCGTCGGAGATCGTGTAGACTTGACCGCTGTACTTCGGCGAGGGGCGCGAGAGCGCCCGTAATCGACGCGGGACGGGCTGCCTGAGCGGGCCTTTTCGCTGCGTGAAACGCGCAAGTGCGAACACCGATCCTGGCGGCGCTGCCGCCACTATCCGGGCGAGAGCCCGCAAAGGAGAACCAACATGGTTGACAACAAGCTTGTCGCTGAGAAGCGCGAGAACTTCGGCAAGGGCGCAGCCCGCAAGCTCCGCGCCATCGGCCAGACCCCCGCGGTCGTCTACGGCCACGGCAAGGCCCCGCTGCACATCTCGGTCGAGACCCACCCGCTGAGCCTCATCATCCGCCAGGCCAACGCCCTGATCGAGATCGATCTCGACGGCAAGAAGCAGCTCGTGCTCGTCAAGGACGTGCAGAAGGATCCGGTGCGCCAGATCATCGAGCACGTCGACCTCCTCATCGTCAAGAAGGGCGAGACCGTCGAGGTCGAGGTCCCGATCCACCTCGAGGGCGAGCCCTTCTCCGGCACGAACGCTCTGCAGGAGCTCAACACGCTGCGCCTGAGCGTCCCCGCGACCTCGATCCCCGAGAACATCGTCGTCAGCGTCGAGGGCCTCGAGGACGGCACCCAGATCCTCGCCGGTGCGCTCGAGCTTCCCAAGGGCGCGTCGCTCCTCGACGACCCGGAGCACCTCGTCGTCAACATCGTGACGCCGCGCGGCGCGTCCGAGGACGAAGAGGGCGAAGAGGCTGCCGAGGAGGCCGCCGAGTAATTCGGCGCTTCGCTCTACGGGCCCGCTGGGTCGGCGCATCGCGTCGATCGGCGGGCCCGTTTGCGTCTGATCAGCAACCGTTTCCGTGATTGTCGGCGGGTGCTGCGAAAATGATGGAGGACGGCTGGCGGATCCGCTGGCCGAGAAACGCAGGAGGAGAATCGCGTGTCTGATGACGCCTGGCTGATCGTCGGCCTCGGGAACCCCGGGGCGAAGTACGAGGCGACGCGCCACAATGTCGGTCAGATGGCGCTCGACGTGCTCGCGGAGCGCATCGGCGGGCGGTTCTCATCGCACCGCGCCGGGGCGCGGGTGGCCGAGGGACGGCTCCGGCCGGGCGGGCCGAAGCTCGTGCTCGCGAAGTCCAACGGCTACATGAACACCTCGGGCGGCCCGGTGTCTGCTCTGTCCAAGTACTTCGGGATCCCCGCCGAGCGCATCATCGTGCTCCACGACGAACTCGACATCCCCTTCGACACCATCAAGCTCAAGCGCGGGGGCGGGCACGGAGGACACAACGGGCTTCGCGACATCGCCAAGGCGATCGCCACGCCGGAATTCCTGCGCGTGCGGATCGGCATCGGACGGCCCCCCGGCTCCCAGGACCCGTCGGACTTCGTGCTGAAGCCGTTCGGGTCGAGCGAGCGCGCCGCCGTCGCGGTGCTGCTCGAGGACGCGGCCGATGCCGCGGAGAGCCTCGTCGATGAAGGGCTCACGGCGGCGCAGCAGCGCTTCCACGGAGCGGGGGCGCGATGACGCTGCGCGGAATCGATCGTCTCCTCCAAGCGTCGGAGTCCTTCTCGGCCGCGCTCGAGGCGAGCAACATCGACGCGGAGTTCTCGGTCGCGGAAGGCCTGCGCGCGCCCCTGATCGCGGGACTGATCGAGCGACGACGGCGTGCCGGGGATACCGGGGCGCTGCTGCTCGTCGCCGCCACGAGCCGCGAGGCCGACGCCCTACGGCAGGCCCTCGCCTCGCTCCTTCCCGAGGCGATCACGGAGGAGTTTCCCGCGTGGGAGACCCTGCCGCACGAGCGGCTGAGCCCGAGCGCGGAGACGGTGGGGCGACGGGCGCGCGCGCTGCGGCTGCTGCGCGAGCACGACCCCTCGCGCCCACTCATCCTCGTGGCCTCGGTGCGGGCGGTGCTGCAGCCCGTGTCACCGCACGCGGCGAACGCTGAACCGCTCGTCCTGGAGGCTGGGCGCGACTCCGCTGGGCTCGATGAGGTGGCGCGCGGTCTCGTCGAACGCGCGTACACGCGCGTCGACATGGTCACTCGCCGGGGCGAGTTCGCCGTGCGCGGCGGGATCCTCGACGTTTTCCCTCCGGAGGCCCCGCAGGCCGTCCGCGTCGACTTCTTCGGTGACGAGGTCGACCAGATCAGGCGTTTCGCCGTGTCTGATCAGCGCAGTGCCGGCGACCCGCTGCCGGGTGTCGAGCTGTGGCCCGCGCGCGAGCTCCTGCTCACCGACGAGGTGCGCGAGCGCGCGGCCGAGCTGCTGCCGCGTTTTCCCGCGCTTTCGGCGCTGCTCGAGAAGATGAGCCAGGGCATCCCGGTCGAGGGGATGGAGAGCCTGCTCCCGCAACTCGTGTCGGGATTGCGCCCGATCACGGCACTGATGCCCGAGGGAGGCGCGGTGCTCGTGGCCTCGCCCGAGCGGGTTGCGGGCCGCGCGGTGAGTCTCGCCGAAACCAACCGGGAGTTCCTGGAGGCCGCCTGGCACGCGGCCACTGCTGGGGCGGACGCCCCGGTCCCCGTGGACTCGAACGGGCTGCTGTCCGTCGAGGAGCTCCGCGACGCCTCCGCAGGGCGTCCGTGGTGGACCGTCTCGACCTTCGTCCGCGATGACGCGGCGCCCCTCGCGGTTTCTCCATCCGATCAGGAAGAAACGGATGCAGAAGCGGAGCTCGGTCGTGCCGAGTCCGACACGGCGATCCCGGTCGCAGGGGGGCCGTTCCCTCGCGCAGCTCAGGGAGCAGACGCCACGGGAGCCGCGATCCGCGTGATCGCCGAGCGTCTCGCCGCGGGCTGGCACGCCGTCGTCACCGCGCAGGGAACGGGCCTTGTCGAGCGCGCCCGCGACATCCTGTCCGACGCGGGCGCGGCGGCTCGGATCGTCGACGAATTGCCCGAGCGGCTGGAGGACGGCATCGTCTACCTCGTCGCCGGGACCGCCTGGACGGGCTTCGAGAGTCCCGAGGCGAAGCTGCTGCTCGCATCGGAGGCCGAGTTCTTCGGGCGCGCCGTGAGCGCCCAGGCCGCCGGCGGTCAGAAACTCGCGAAGCGGCGCGGTAGGAACGTCGTCGACCCGCTGAAGCTCGTCGCGGGAGACTACGTCGTCCACGAGACGCACGGTATCGGTCAGTTCGTCGAGCTCACGCAGCGCATGGTGCCCACGGGCATCGGCCGCGACGCCACGAAGGCCCTCCGCGAGTACCTGGTGCTCGAGTACGCGTCGTCCAAGCGCGGCATGCCGAGAGACAAGCTCTACGTGCCCACCGACCAGCTCGACCAGCTGTCGCGCTACGTCGGCGGTGAGGCACCCGCGCTGTCCAAGATGGGCGGCAGCGACTGGGCGAGCGCGAAGAAGAAGGCCCGCAAGGCGGTCCGGGACATCGCCGTCGAGCTCGTGAAGCTGTACTCGGCTCGGGTCGCTTCGAAGGGCTTCGCCTTCTCGCCGGACACCCCGTGGCAGCACGAGCTCGAGGAGGCGTTCCCCTACGCGGAGACCATCGATCAGCTCACCACGATCGAGGAGGTCAAGCGCGACATGGAGCGCGAGATCCCGATGGACCGGCTCGTCGCCGGCGACGTGGGCTTCGGAAAGACCGAGGTCGCGGTGCGCGCGGCGTTCAAGGCCGTACAGGACGGCAAGCAGGTCGCGATGCTCGTGCCGACCACCCTGCTCGTGAACCAGCACCTCGAGACCTTCCAGGATCGTTTCGCGGGGTTCCCCGTGCGGCTCCGCCCGCTCAGCCGCTTCCAGACGGACAAGGAATCGCGCGACACGATCGACGGGCTCGCCGCGGGCACGGTCGATGTCGTCATCGGCACCCACCGCCTCCTCTCCGAGAACATTCACTACAAGGATCTGGGCCTCCTGATCATCGACGAGGAGCAGCGCTTCGGCGTCGAGCACAAGGACGCGCTGAAGAAACTCAAGACGAACGTCGACATCCTCGCGATGAGCGCGACACCGATCCCGCGCACGCTCGAGATGGCGGTGACCGGCATCCGCGAGATGTCCACGCTCGCCACGGCGCCCGAGGATCGCCACCCGATCCTCACCTTCGTCGGCCCGCGCAGCGACAAGCAGATCACCGCGGCGATCCGCCGTGAACTCCTGCGCGAGGGCCAGGTCTTCTTCGTGCACAACCGCGTCCAGTCGATCGGTCGTGTCGCCGCGCACCTCTCCGAACTCGTGCCCGAGGCGCGCGTCGCCGTCGCGCACGGCAGGCTCAGCGAGCACCAGCTCGAGCAGGTGGTCCAGGACTTCTGGGAACGCAAATACGACGTGCTCGTGTCGACCACCATCATCGAGACCGGCCTCGACATCGCGAACGCGAACACCATCATCATCGACGCGGCGGACAAGTACGGCCTGAGCCAGCTCCACCAGTTGCGCGGCCGCGTGGGCCGCAGCCGCGAGCGGGCCTACGCCTACTTCCTGTACGACCCGGACAAGCCGCTCACCGAGCACGCGCACGAGCGGCTGGAGACGCTCGCCACAAACAACGAGCTCGGCTCGGGTATGCAGGTGGCCCTCAAGGATCTTGAGCTCCGCGGTGCCGGAAACCTCCTCGGCGGCGAGCAGTCCGGCCACATCGCCGGGGTCGGTTTCGACCTGTATCTGCGCATGATCGGGGAGGCCGTCAGCACGTTCAAGGGCGAGGACGTGCAGGGGGCAACGGAACTGGTGCTCGAGCTGCCGGTCGCCGCCCACATCCCCGAGGAGTACGTGGAGAGCGAGCGCCTGCGTCTCGAGGCGTACCAGAAGCTCTCGGCGGCGGCGCACCCGCAGGCGCCCGAGGAGAACATCGGGCTCGTGCTCGAGGAACTCGCCGATCGCTACGGGCCGCCGCCCGAGGAGGTCGAGCGGCTTGCCGGGGTGTCGGCCCTGCGTCGGCGCGCGTCGCGGCTCGGCCTGTCGAAGGTCGTGGCCGCTGGTCCGTCTCTCCGGATCGAACCGGTCAAGCTTCTCGATTCCCGCCGTATGCGGATGAACCGCATGTATCCGGGTTCGCGGTACACCGAGGCAACGGGCACGCTGCAGATCCCGCTTCCCGGGGGGACCGCGTCCTCGCGGAGCCCGCTGGCGGGAGTGGGGCAGCGCCGGGTCGGGGACGAGGGCGACATCATCGCCTGGACCGGGCGTGTGCTCTCGACGCTTCTCGAAGAGGATCCCGCGGCCGAGTAGCGAGGAATACCGCGCAGGGCCCCGGATCGCGAACGATCCGGGGCCCTGCGCTGGTCAGCTCGGCCGAAGCCGGCGACTACTTGGTCTTGCAGACCTCAGTGAGCTTGTTGCCGGCATCCTGGATCTTGGTCGCGTGATCCGTCATGTCCTTCTGGAGCTTCTGAGCGGTCTCCTGAACGGCCTTGGCCTTCTCCATCGCGTTCGGGTCGGTCGGGTCGAGGTTCTTCAGGTCAGCGAACTGCTTGAAGTCGACGCCCTCGACGCTGTCGATGAAGGAGTTGTACTCCTTGGCGAAGGTGTCGAGCGGCTTCTTCACCTCTTCGTTGGTGACCTTGGTCTGCGCGTCCTTGATCGCCTTAGTGACGGGCTCGAATGCGCCCTTGATGTCGGCGTCCTCGCCCTGGGTCGCCTTCTGGAGCTCCGCGTTGACGTTGGACTGCGACTTCGTGACGACGCTCTCCATCTGATCGTTCGTGATCTTGCACGCGTCAGCAACGCTCTGGCCGCCCGAGCAGGAAACGAGCGCGGCTGCGAGGCCGAACGTAGCAAGAACGGCACCAATGCGGCGTACAGACTTCATAGTGATGAATCACTTCCTTGTATCGATGTAACTGTCCCCAAAGCCATAGGAAACTCCGAGTTGAGCATCAGCATAATCGCATTTCACGCATCGGCTCTAATTGGAATGGATTGAGTTCACCCCCTGTTCGCCGGATCCGGCCGGCCCGGGGCCCGCGTCGCCGTGCTGAGCAGAAAGCCTCACTGCCCGGATCAGCCGCGGTGCGCTCGGAGGCTCTGACGGTATCGTTGCGTCATGGACGAGCGAACGAAGCACGATCGTCACGAGGCCGATTCCAGCGCCCGCGGCGACCGTGCGAACACAACGGATGCCGCAGCGATCGCCAGGGTCGCCGACACGGTACGGACCATGGTGGCGCCGGGGGGCTGCGCCTGGCACGAGGCCCAGACGCACGGGTCGCTCACGCGCTACCTCGTGGAGGAAACCTCCGAGTTCATCGATGCGATCGAGCGGGAGCTCCCGCCGAGCGAGGTCGGGTTGGAGCTCGGGGACGTGCTGTACCAGGTGCTCTTCCACGCGGCCATCGCGGAGCGAGACGGCGAGGGCTACGACCTGGCCTCGGTGGCCGACGCCCTCAACGAAAAGCTGATCGCGCGCCACCCGCACGTCTTCGGCGACCGCGGCCGAATGACCGTCGAAGAACTCAACGCCGAGTGGGAGCGGCTCAAAGAGGACGCCGCGGGGGAGGACCGGGGAAGCCGCGGGGCGCTCGACGGGATCCCCTCCGGAATGCCGACGCTCGCGCGCGCGGCGAAGGTCGTTGACCGCCTGCAGCGCGCGGGGCTCATCAATCCGGGCGCAGGCAGGATCCATCCGGACGAGCCGCTCGCGGCGGTGATCGGGCCGGATGAGGGCCGGCTGGCCGAAACGGGGATCGGAGACGCGATGCTCGCGCTCGTCACCCGCGCGAACGACGCCGGCGTCGATCCGGACCGGGCGCTGCGGCTCGCGGTCGAACGCCTGAGCGCGCGCGCCCTGCACCGGGGCGAATAGTCCGCGACGCGCGCCGTTCCGCGGTGCAGCCGATCGCGGCCTGAGCGGGAGGCTACGGCAGGATGCCGATCCGGCGGGCCGCGACGACCGCGGCGTGGCGGGTCGGCGCCTCGAGCTTGCTCATCGCGGCCCGCAGATAGCTCTTCACCGTGCTCTCCGTGAGCCCGAGCAGGCGGCCGATCGCGATGTTCGTGCTCCCGAGCGCGGCCTCGGCGAGCACGTCGACCTCGCGCGGCGACAGCGAGACGGGAGCGGTCGCTGTGCCGGTGGCCGCCTCGCGCGGACCCCCGGCGAACCGGGCTTCCAGCGCGGCGAGACGGGCGCGGAGGCCGGCGTCGGTGACATCGGCGGTGATCCGACGCAGCTCGGCGTGGCCGAGCCGCAGGTCCTCGAGGCGAACGCCGTCGAACATGGCGTCCGAGCGGGCGGCGACTCTGCGTTCGACCTCATCCTCGATGCGGATCTCCCGCGCGAGTTCGCGGGCCACGGCGGCTCCGGCCTCGACGAAGGCAGCGCGCGGGGAGCGCTCGCGAGAACCGCCGTACAGGATCGCGCGGGCCTCGCCGTCGACAACGACGGGCATCGCGAACAGGGCCTGGATCCCCTCGCCGAGAATCTGGGCGTCGTAGTCGTGCGTGATGTGGCGGCAGCGGCGATAGTCGCCCGTGACGCGGGGGCGCCGCTCGCTCACCGCCCGGCCGCCGAGGCCGCGTTCCGTGCGCACCCGGAGCTGCGTGAGGTACTCGGTGCGGTTGCCGACGGCTGACGTCACCGCTGTCGTTCCCGCCGACTCGTATCCTCCGAAGGCGAGCGGGAATCCGGTGGCGCGCGAGAACTCGGCGACGGCGTCGGCGAGCAGTCGTCGCGCCGGTTCCCCTGTGAGCTGCAGCATCGGAACTCCCTGTGGTTCGGAGGTACCACACGGTAACACGGTTCCGGCGGCTCAGCCGGTCGACTCCGCCCACAGGGCGCGGAGCACGCCCACGGTCTCGTCGAGGTCGACGCCGTTCCCCTGAGCGGACTCGACCAGGGCTCTGGCGTGCGCCACGACGGTTCCGGGCGCGCGGGAGGCTCCCGGAGCGACGCGCGTGCCAGCCGCGGTGCGGGTGACCACGAGTCCCTCCTGTTCCAGCGTGCGATACGCCTTCGCCGCGGTGGCCTGCGCGACGTCGAAATCGCGTGCCGTCTGCCGCACCGTGGGGAGTCGTTCGCCATCGCCCAGTTGGCCGGTCCTGATCGCGCCGCGGAAGAGCTCCGCGATCCCGTCGGCGGAGCGTGGCGCCGAACGCTCCGGCTCCTGACCGCCCGTCCGAGCGACGTCGCCGTCGTGCGCCGCCGGAGCGTTCGTCGCGGTCACGCCGTCACCTCGGTCGTCTCGGGGGCCGCGAGCGTCGTCTCGGAGTCGTCGGCGTCGCGCCTGAACCGGGCACCGGCCGCGCGGCGGACGCGGATCGTGTCGGCGACGATGCGCAGCAGGAGCGCCGCGCCAGCACCCTGGACGAGGTAGCCGCCGCGATGCATCAGCTCGGCGACCGCCCGGTAGTCGGATCCCGCGTAGAACGTGTCTCCGGCCTCGCCGGGAGCGGACATGCCGGTGGCCGAGACGATGATCGAGCCGGTGAAGCCGACGTGAGCCAGGACGACGCCCGTGGTAAGCAGGAGCCCGCCGAGGGCGACGAGCCCGACGAGCCGGGCCGTGCTGCGGCGCTCGGCGAGTGTCTGGGAGGGCGAAGCAGTGCGTGACACGGCTCGCCTCGCGTCGCGACCGAGCACGATTGCGACGGCGAGGAACGCGGCCGCGAGGGCGAGGAGCGTCGTGCCGTGGTTGAGCCAGCCGGCACCGTCGAAGTAGCCGAGCCCGCCCTGCATCTGCTGATAGGTGGGGGTGTCCTCCGTGAGCGTGCCGATACCGTATCGATTGGCCCCCGCGGGCGGGACGACGCCGATGGCCGACTGCCAGAGTGCAACGCAACCCAGGATCGCCGCGGTGATCCCGGCCGCGATCCCTGGTGCGATCGGGAGATTCGTCCACCACCGGCGATGCGGGCCGATTGTGCGCGCCGCGAGCTCGGGCCTCGGTTCCCTGGCGAGCAGCACCCCGAGGATGGCGATGGACGCCGCCGCAGCGAACAGGGGAAGGGATCTCGTGAGCGCTCCCGTCGACCAGTGCACGGCGGTGACCTGGATGTGGAGCGTGATCCAGTTGGCGATGGCCGTCACCGCGAGGATGCCGAGCGGCGCCCAGATGCCGTACAGCGCGAGCGTGGATCGACGGTGCGAGGGGTGCTGGCCGCTCTGGGGGAGCGTGACGACCGGCCTGCGCACGATCCAGGAGAGGGCGAAGAAGATGACTCCGAGCGTGAGCGCGGATTCGATCGGGAAGATCTCCTTCAGCGTCCGCAAAACGACGATGAGCAGAGTGATGGGGTCCATGCAGCCTCCTTCGAGTGATTGTGTTGTGAAGTTAGCACAACTTGTGCTGCCGCGGGAGCACAACTGAGGATTCGGGGCGATCGTCCCGCCGCCGTACGCCGCGGGGGAGGGCTGCCCGGGATCGAAACGAGCGCCGCCCCCGTTCACCGCGCCCCGCGAGAAGTGGAACAATGGATGACCATGGCCAACCCCGTGAACCCGCCGCGCGGCATGCGCGACTTCCTTCCCGCCGACAAAGCCCGCCGCGAGCACGCCCTTGGGATCATTCGCGGCGTCTACCGCGCCCACGGCTTCGACGAGATCGAGACGCCGGTCGTTGAGGACTGGTCGCGGCTGCACGCCGGACTCGGCGGCGACAACGAGAAACTCTCGTTCTCGATCCTGAAGCGCGGGATCACGTCCGAGGCGCTCGCAGCAGCCGCCGAGGCTGGCGACGTGGAACAGCTCGCTGACCTGGGCCTGCGCTTCGACCTCACGGTGCCGCTCACCCGCTACTACGCGACCCACCGCGCCGAGCTTCCTCCGGTGTTCCGCGCGATCCAGATCGCCCCGGTGTGGCGTGCGGAGCGCCCGCAGAAGGGCCGCTACCGCCAGTTCGTGCAGGCCGATATCGACATCATCGGCGAGCCGGGGCTGCTCGCGGAGATCGAGCTCGTGACCGCCACCTCGCAGGCGCTCGCTGAGCTCGGCCTGCAGGGCTGCGTGATCCGCGTGAACGACCGTCGGATCCTGTTCGGCCTGCTCGCGCACTGCGGCTTCGCCCCCGAGACGCACGATCGCGCGCTCATCATCGTCGACAAGCTCGACAAGATCGGCGTGCCAGGGGTCGTGGAGGAGCTGCGCGAGCTCGATGCCGAGGCCGCCGAGCGGATGGGAGCCGTCCTCGAGGGCGCCGCTCCCGCGCTCGCCGGCGACGGGATCCCGCTCACCCGCGAGGCGATCGCCGCGGTACTTCCTGACGGTGCCGCCGAGCAGGGCGTCGAGAACCTGTCCGCGCTCGGTGAGGCGCTCGCGGGCGCGCTGCCCGCTGGCGTCGAGGTGCGCTTCGACCCCACCCTCGTGCGCGGCATGGGCTACTACACGGGCACGATCTTCGAGGTTGCCCACCCGGGATCCGGCAGCTCGGTCGGCGGCGGCGGACGCTACGACGGCATGGTCGGCCGCTTTCTCGGCCAGGACGTTCCTGCCGTTGGCTTCTCGATCGGCTTCGAGCGGGTCGTCGACCTCATCGAACTGCCCGAGACCGAGGGCCCCGACGCTGTCGCGCTCGTCCACGACGCCGACGTGCCCTTCGGTGAGCTCCTCGCGCTCAAGCGGGAGCTCGTCGATCGGGGGCACCGCGTCCGCCTCGAGCGCCGGCAGAAGAACATGAAGACCCTGCTCGCGCGGATCGAGGAGCAGGGATTCTCCCGCTTTGCCAACGTGCGATCCGGCGCGACCTCGGCGGACGAGCTCGAGTTCCGCGTACTCGGCTCCTGAACCGCGGGCCCATCACCGAGACGGTGCTCCCGATCGGGAATTCCCAGCCCGTTCCACGTTGACCGCAGGCGGCTTCGCTGGGACGCTGGAACCACCGCGGCGACCCGACCGCGGAGGAGCCCGATCACCTCACGGGGGCGCACATGTCAACGCAGATCTTCGTCAACCTCGTCACGGACGACCTGGAGCGCTCCAAGGCGTTCTACCTGGCCCTCGGCGCCGAGATTAACCCGCAGTTCACCGATGACAACGCGGCCGCCGTCGTGTGGAGCGACGACGTCTACTTCATGGTGCTGAAACGCGAGTTCTTCACGACGTTCACCGACAAGCAGGTCATCGACCCGAGAACGAGCGCCCAGGTGCTGCTCGCCTTCTCCCGCGACTCCCGCGAGGCGGTCGACGACACACTGGCGAAGGGTCTTGCCGCTGGAGGGTCCGAGCCGCGGGAACCCCAGGAACTCGGATTCATGTACTCGCGCGACCTGGAAGATCCGGACGGCAACGTTCTCGAGTTCTTTTGGATGGGTGATCAGGCGATCACCGACGGCCCTCCCGAGCACGACCGCGAAGCGGCCTGACGGGATTCCGAGCGGTGCGGCCGCTAGAATGTTGCGCGGCGGGGAGTGCTCTCCGTCGCAGACGTCCTCCGGACGGCCCAACGCACAACCCCACACTCTGAAGGAGCGCATGGTGGCATTTATCGACGCGGTGATCGCACGCGAGATCCTCGATTCGCGAGGCAACCCGACCGTTGAGGTCGAGGTCGGCCTGACCGACGACTCGGTGGGGCGTGCAGCGGTCCCGTCCGGCGCATCGACCGGCGCCTTCGAGGCCTACGAGCTCCGCGACGGCGACGCCGATCGCTACCTCGGCAAGGGCGCGCTCAAGGCCGTCGACGCCGTGTTCGACGATCTCGCCCCCGCGATCGAGGGTTTCTCAGCCGATGATCAGCGCATCATCGACGAGGTGCTGAAGGAGGTCGACGGCACGCCCAACAAGCAGCGGGTCGGTGCCAACGCGATCCTCGGCGTCAGCCTCGCGGTGGCGCACGCCGCCGCCGCCGCCGCCGAGCTGCCCCTGTACCGCTACCTGGGCGGCCCCAACGCGAGCACGCTCCCCGTGCCGCTCATGAACATCATCAACGGCGGCGCGCACGCCGACACCGGGGTCGACATCCAGGAGTTCATGGCGGTGCCGCTCGGCGCCGAGACCTTCTCCGAGGGCCTCCGCTGGGGCGTCGAGGTCTACCACGCACTGAAGGCGCTGCTCAAGGAGCAGGGCCTCGCCACGGCGCTCGGCGATGAGGGCGGCTTCGCCCCCGATCTGCCCCACAACGCCGCTGCCCTCGACCTGATCGTCGAGGCGATCAAGCGCGCCGGTCTCGAGCCAGGCCGCGACGTGGCTCTCGCGCTCGACGTCGCGTCGACCGAGTTCTTCGCCGACGGCGTTTACAGCTTCGAGGGCGAGAAGCGCTCGGCGGCCGACATGATCGCGTACTACGCGGACCTCATGGACAAGTACCCGCTCGTCTCGATCGAGGATCCCCTCGCCGAGGACGACTGGGAGGGCTGGAAGCAGCTCACCGCAGAGCTCGGCGATCGCGTCCAGCTCGTCGGCGACGACCTGTTCGTGACGAACCCCGAGCGCCTCGCCGACGGCATCGCGCAGGGCGCAGGCAACTCGCTGCTCGTGAAGGTCAACCAGATCGGCACGCTCACCGAGACGCTCGACGCCGTGCAGCTCGCGCAGCGCTCCGGCTACACCGCGATCCTGTCGCACCGCTCGGGCGAGACCGAGGACGTCACGATCGCGGACCTCGCGGTTGCGACCGATTGCGGCCAGATCAAGACCGGCGCTCCCGCGCGCAGCGAGCGCGTCGCGAAGTACAACCAGCTGCTCCGCATCGAGGAAGAGCTCGGCGGCGCGGCTCGCTACGCCGGCCGCGGCGCCTTCCCGCGCTTCTCCGCCTAGGACGAACACTGAACGCGAACAGCGATGGCGGCGCGGTGAAGCGCTGGGCCGGGGATCTCGGGGCATGGGCCTCGAGCCTCCGGTTCAGCGGCTTCACCGCGCTCGTCGTCGTGTTCGTGATCGGCGGGGCGCTGATCATCAGCCCGAGCCTGTCGACGTTCGTGCAGCAGCGGCGGGAGATCGCCGAGCTGCGCGAGAGCGTCCGCGTGCACCGCGAGGCGGTCACGGAGATGGAAGCGGAGCGGGTGAAGTGGAAGGATCCCGCGTATATCCGCTCGCAGGCCCGTGACCGGCTGTTCTATGTCGTGCCGGGGGAGACCCAGCTCAACGTGATCGATGACGTCGTGCTGCCGGTCGAGTCCGACGAGAAGACGAGCGCCAAGCTCTCGCAGGTCGAGGGGGACTGGACCGGCGGCCTCGCGGCCTCGTTCCTGAAGGCGGGAACAGCGGAGCCCGCGAAGGATCAGGCCGCGAAGGATCAGGCCGCGAAGGACCAGGCGGCGAAGGACCAGGCGGCGAAGGATCAGGCCGCGAACCCCCAGGCCCCCGCCGCGCAGCCCTAGCGTCCCGCGGTGCCGACCGCACAGAGCGCGGCGCAACGCCGCAGCGCACCCACGAACCACACCTCACGAGGAGACACGCACATGCCCCGCCCGCCCTTCACCCCGCCGACCGAAGCCGACATCGCCGCGGTGAGCGAGCAGCTCGGACGCGAGGCGCGCGGTGTCGTCGGCATCTCCGCCCGCGCCGCCGACGGATCGCCCGCGGTGGTCTCGACCTCGCCCCGCCTCCCCGACGGATCGCCGTTCCCCACCTTCTACTACCTGTGCCATCCCGAGGCCGTCGCGGCGGCGTCGCGGCTCGAGGCGGCTGGGGTCATGAACGAGTACAACGAGCTCCTCGCCGAGGACGAGTCGGTGCGCGAGGCCTACGCCCGCGCCCACGAGCAGTACATCGCCGACCGCGACTCGGTGGGCGAGGTTCCCGAACTCGCGGGCGTGAGTGCCGGCGGCATGCCCACGCGCGTCAAGTGCCTCCACGCCCTCATCGGCCACGCGCTCGCGGCGGGTCCCGGCGTCAACCCGATCGGCGACCTTGCGCTCGAGCGGAGCGGCTGGACCGGCTGATCCCGTTCCGTTTGCCCCGCGCAGCCGCTCCCGGCGCCGAATTTTCTGCTGTACAGAGCGCAATTCCTGACGATAACGCGCCAGCAGCCTGTGAATCAGGGTAGAGTTGAGTGTCGGCCGTAAAACGCCCGATTTTTCCGTGCCCGCGCCGTGGGCCGAGATCCGCACACTCATCAAGGAGAATGCTTCGTGGCGAAGAAGATTCTGATCGTTGGTGGAGGCTACGCAGGCTTCTACACCGCATGGAAGCTGGAGAAGCTTCTCCGTGCCGGTGAGGCCGAGGTGACGATCGTCGATCCGCTCCCGTACATGGCATACCTCCCGTTCCTGCCCGAGGTCGCGGCCGGTTCGATCGAGCCCCGCCACGCGGTGGTTGCCCGTCGCCGCCACCTCAAGAGCACGAGGAACATCGCCGGAAAGGTCACGGGCATCTCGAGCGCCACGAAGACCGCGACGATCACCCCGAACGTGGGCGAGCCCTTCGAGTTCGCGTACGACCAGATCGTCATCACCACCGGTTCGGTGTCCCGCACCTTCCCGATCGCCGGCATCGCCGACAACGCGATCGGCATGAAGACGATCGAGGAGGCCATGGCCGTCCGCGATCGCATGGTCGGCAACTTCGAGCGCGCGGCGTCGCTGCCCGCGGGCTCGCCCGAGCGCGCACGCCTGCTCACCGTCACGGTGGTCGGCGGCGGCTTCGCCGGCATCGAGACCATCTCCGAGCTCCGCTCCTTCGCGACCGCGCTGCTGCGCCGCTACCCGGAGATCACCTTCGACGAGACGAAGTTCCACCTCGTCGAGGCCATGGGCCGGATCATGCCCGAGGTGTCGCAGGAGACCGCGAACTGGGTCGTCAAGGATCAGACCCGTCGCGGCGTCGAGATCCACCTCGACACGCAGCTCTCCTCGGCCGTCGACGGCAAGATCGAGCTCTCGACCGGCGAGAACTACGAGTCCGACCTCATCGTCTGGACCGCCGGCGTCATGCCCCGCCCGTTCCTCCGCGGCACCGACCTGCCGATCGGCCCGCGCGGCCACGTGATCGGCAGCCCGACGCTGCAGGTCACCACCGAGGACGGCCAGATCGTCGACGGCGCATGGACCGCCGGCGACACCTCGCAGACCCCCGACATCTCCTCGACCCCCGGCCCCGGCGGCTTCTGCGTCCCGAACGCTCAGCACGCCGTCCGCCAGGGTCGCCTGCTCGCGAAGAACATCGTCGCCACGCTGCGCGGCGAGGGCGTGCGCGAGTACAACCACAAGAACCAGGGCGCCGTCGCGGGCCTCGGCCTGAACACGGGCGTGTTCCAGTCGGGCAAGTTCGCGATGAAGGGCTACTTCGCCTGGCTCGCGCACCGCTTCTACCACGGGCTCGCAATCCCCACGTGGGAGCGCAAGTGGCGCGTGTTCGGCGGATGGGTCGGTCACTTCTTCCTGAACCGCGACATCGTGAACATCGAGGCCTCGCAGGAGCCCCGCGCGATCTTCGAGGAGTTCGCCTCGCGCCCGAAGCCGGCCGCGGAGTAATTCCCGACCCGGGCCGCTGAGCCCGGCGCAGAGAAACGCCCCCGAGAGCGAGAGCTCCCGGGGGCGTTTTCGATTCCCTGCTCAGCTGTGGTTGCGCGGACTCATCTGCGGAGCCCCGGGTTGTGGCCCGGGGTCTGGCCAGGTCGGAGGGGCTACGCGCCAGTAGGGGCTCGCGTTCTCGACGGCTAACATGAGCGAGCCGCATCTCAGCCCGAGTGCATACTTCTTGTCGTCCGAGACGGATCGCGGGTCGCTCAGAAAGGACTCGATCGTTTCGAGATCAATTCCGGTGAGGCGCGCCACGTTCTCCAGAGTGACCAGCCCTCCGATCCTCTCATCACCGGGTACGCGGCGGAATATCTTCGGGTGGGGGACTGAGGTCCGGGTTCCCACCCTCTCCTTCGCCTGGGGAAGGACGATCCCGGAGATCCCGCCGCAAATACACGTCGACCGCGTCCTCGCTGTCGAGCACGAAGCCGTGCCGCTCGTAGAGCCTGCGCGCCGGGCTGCCCTGGAGCACGTTGAGCCGGAGCGTGGCCCCCTGGTCGACGGGGTCGGCGAGGAGTGCAGCGAACACCGCGGCCCCGATCCCGCGCCCCTGCACCTCGGGGCGCAGGGAGAAGTGCTCGATCCAGAGTCCGTCCTCGCCGGGGCGCAGCGCCACGAGCCCGGCGTCTCGGCCGTCGACGACGATCACGCGAGTGTGCGCGGGGGCAAACGCCGTGAGGAATCGTTCCCGCACGCGGGTCTCGCTGAACACCCCGAGGCGTTCGAGGTCGGGGCGCATCACGCGGGCGCGCAGTTCCGCCATCCAGTCGGCGTCCTCCCGCGTGCCGGGGCGGAAGGTCCAGTCCAGGGTCATGGATCCATTCGAGCACAGTTCATCGCGCGGTCCGGGCGGGAAACGGGGAGGCCCCGAGCGTTCGACGAGCACGCTCGGGGCCTCCGGTTCACGGGCAGGTCGGATCAGCCGCCGATCAGCCCGTGCGGGTCGAGCACGAACTTCTGAGCAGCGCCCTCGTCGAACTCGGCGTAGCCGCGCGGCGCGTCCTGCAGGGAGATGGTCGTCGCGCCCACGTTCTTCGCGATCGAGACCTTGTCGGCGAGGATCGCCTCCATCAGGCCCCGGTTGTACATCATCACGGGGCACTGGCCGGTCACGAAGACGTGCGACTTGGAGAAGCCGAGGCCGAAGCGGAGCGACAGCGAGCCGACCTTCGCGGCCTCGTCGACAGCGCCGGGATCGCCCGTGACGTAGAGTCCGGGGATGCCGAGGCTGCCGCCCGCTCGGGTGACGTCCATCAGTCCGTTGAGCACGGTTGCGGGGGCCTCCGTCGCAGAGTCGCCGCCGTGGCCGCGCGCCTCGAAGCCGACGGCGTCGATCCCGCAGTCGACCTCCGGGGCGCCGAGCAGTTGCTCGATCTGCTCGGCTGGATCGCCGAGCGACACGTCGATCGTCTCGCACCCGAAGCTGCGCGCCTGGGCGAGACGGTCGGGGTTGAGGTCGCCGACGATCACCGCGGACGCTCCCAGGAGCTGCGCGGCCGTGGCCGCGGCGAGTCCGACGGGGCCGGCGCCCGCGACGTACACGGTGGAGCCGACGCCGACGCCCGCGCCGACGGCGCCGTGGAACCCGGTGGGGAAGATGTCGGAGAGCATCGCGAGGTCCAGGATCTTCTCCATCGCCTGCTCGCGATCAGGGAACTTGAGTACGTTCCAGTCGGCGTAGGGCACGAGCACGTACTCGGCCTGCCCGCCGACCCAGCCGCCCATGTCGACGTAGCCGTACGCGGATCCTGGCCGATCCGGGTTGACGTTGAGGCAGATGCCCGTCTTGCGCTCCTTGCAGTTGCGGCAGCGACCGCAAGAGATGTTGAACGGCACGGAGACCACGTCGCCGACCTTCACGAACTCGACGTCGCGCCCCACCTCGATCACCTCGCCCGTGATCTCGTGCCCGAGCACGAGGCCCTCGGGCGCAGTCGTGCGGCCGCGGACCATGTGCTGATCGGATCCGCAGATGTTGGTCGCGATCGTGCGCAGGATCACGCCGTGATCGACCTTCCTGCCGACGTTCGCCGGGTTGACTCCCGGGCCGTCCTTGAGGACGAATTCTGGATAGGGCGTGTCGACGACCTCGACTTTGCCGGGACCCGCGTAACTGACTGCCAGATTTCTCATCGTTGAGCCTCCTTCGTCTGAGACCCGACCCAGACGATCGGGTCTGCGCCCAGTCTTGCCCGGAACGAGAAAGGAATCAACCGTCGCAGAACCTGATCAGGCGGGATCTACTCGGCGTGGTCCGAAAGGAACTGGTACATCTCGGCATCGTCCACGCCGGGGAACTTGCCCGTGGGGAGCGGGGAGAGCACGTGGGCGTGCATGCGGGCGCTCGCCCACGCCTTGCCCTCCCAGCGGCTGAGGAGATCCTGGTTCGGGGTTCGGCAGCACGCGGGATCAGGGCAGGTCGAGTTCACCCGCACCGTGGTCTCGCGGCCGCGGAACCAGCGCGTGTCGTCGAAGGAGACGCCACAGGCGATCGCGAAGGGTCCCTGCTCGGCCTCGCCGGTTTGCACGCTCGTCCAGTAGGTCCCGACCGGGGTGTCGGTGTACTGGTAGTACTCGCTCGTCCGGTTGGTCCGGTTGAACGCGGTCCGTCCGCCCCACTTGCGGCACAGGATCTCGCCCTCGAGCGACCCCGTGTCGTCGATGGGGAAGGGCAGGCCGTCGTTCTCGTAGCCGCGGACGAGGGTGCCGGCACCGTCTGCACGGTAGTGGTGCACGCGGAGGTCCAGATGCCTCGTCGCGAGGTTCGAGAAGCGATGCGCCGCGGCCTCGTGCGTGACGCCGAACGCGTCGCGCAGGTCCTCGATCGCGAGGTTCCGGTTGCGCTTCGCCTGCTGCAGGAACTCCACGGCGCGGGCCTCGGGAAGCAGGCAGGCCGAGGCGAAGTAGTTGATCTGGAGCCGCTGCTCGAGGAATTCGGCGTAGCTGACCGGCTCGGCGTGGCCGAGCACGCGATGCGCCATTGCCTGCAATGCGAGCGAGCGCAGGCCGTGGCCGCCGGGGATCGAGGCAGGGGGGAGGTAGATGCGCCCGTTTTCGAGGTCGGTAACGCTGCGCGTGTTCGAGGGGAGCTCGTCGACGAAGATGAGCGTGAACCCGAGGAGCTCGGCGAGCATGGCCACCTCGCGGTGGGTGACCGCGCCCGTGGTGTGCCCGATCCGGCGCATGAGGTCTGACGCGATGAGCTCGATGTCCTGGATGTAGTTGTCGCGCTCGCGCATCTTGAGGCGGATCTCGGTGTTCGCGCGCCGCGCCTCCTCCGAGGTGGTCGCCGCTGCCCGGGATCTGCGGGCGAGCTCGCGGTGCATGCCGACGAGCGATTCGAGCGCCTCGTCGGTCATCCCCTTTGCGGTCTTCACGCGGGGGAGCCCGAGCTTCAGGTAGTTCGAGGAGCTCTGGGCCCGTTCGAGCTCGATCTCGAGTGCGCTGCGCTGATCGGGGGCCTCCGGTTTGAGCAGTTCTGCCGGATCGACGCCGAGCTCGCGGGAGATGCCTTGGATAAGGGCGATCTTGGGCTCGCGGCGGCCGTTCTCGACGAGGGAGAGCTGGCTCGCGACGACGCCGACCCGCTCGCCGAGCTGCTCGAGGGTGAGTCCGGCGTTCGCGCGGAAGTGCCGGATGCGCTTTCCGAGGATCAGCCGATCGAGTGCGGACTGGGAGCTGGGGGACTTGGCTTCGGTACCCATGAACTTGACTATATGTCAAAAAGAGGGAAAATTGACAGTCCGATCGGTGAACGTGACGTGAACCGGCGGGCGAAGATGGTTATGACTTCACATCTTGTCAACGGGTAATCACCCACGAGGAGGCACCAGCGTGAGCAACGGCCAGGTCATTGATATCGAGATCACGATCGCAGATCTCGTTCGAGCGGAAGCAACGACGACGAACCCTGAGGTGCTCGAGTGGGTGACCGAGGTTGCCGAGCTCACGAAGCCCGATTCGGTGGTCTGGTGCGACGGCTCGCAGGACGAGTGGAACCGCATCACCTCCGAGATGGTCGAGGCAGGCACCCTGATCCCGCTCAACAAGGATCTCCGCCCCGGCAGCTTCCTCGCCCGATCGAACCCCGCGGACGTGGCGCGCGTCGAGGACCGCACCTTCATCTGCTCGGAGAACGAGGCTGACGCCGGCCCCACGAACAACTGGGTCGCCCCCGACGCGATGCGCGCCGAGCTGCTTCCCCTCTTCGACGGCGCCATGCGCGGCCGCACGCTCTACGTCGTGCCGTTCTCGATGGGCCCCGTCGGCGGCGCCATCACGCAGCTCGGCATCGAGATCACCGATTCGCCCTACGCGGTGCTCAACATGCGCATCATGACCCGCATGGGCCAGGCCGCGCTCGACGGGATCCTCCCCGGCGGCGAGTGGGTCCGCACGGTCCACTCCGTCGGTGCGCCCCTCGCCGAGGGCGAAGCGGACGTCGCGTGGCCCTGCAACGACCTCAAGTACATCACCCACTTCCCGGAGACCCTCGAGGTCTGGTCGTACGGCTCCGGCTACGGCGGAAACGCGCTCCTCTCGAAGAAGTGCTTCGCGCTTCGCATCGCGAGCGTCATGGGCCGCGACGAGGGCTGGCTCGCCGAGCACATGCTCCTCCTCAAGCTGACCAACACCGAGACCAACAAGGCCTACCACCTGTCGGCCGCGTTCCCCTCGGCCTGCGGCAAGACCAACCTCGCGATGCTGCAGCCCACGATCCCCGGCTGGAAGGTCGAGACGATCGGCGACGACATCGCCTGGCTCCGCCCCGGCAAGGACGGCCGCCTCTACGCGATCAACCCCGAGGCCGGCTTCTTCGGCGTCGCGCCCGGCACCGGCGAGTCGACCAACCCGGTCGCCGTCGAGACCCTATGGGGCAACACGATCTACACGAACGTCGCGCTGACCGATGACGGCGACGTCTGGTGGGAGGGCAAGACCGACGAGGTCCCCGCGCACCTCATCGACTGGCAGGGCGAGGACTGGACCCCCGAGTCCGGCCGCGTCGCCGCGCACCCGAACTCGCGCTTCACGGTGCCGATCCAGCAGACCCCGACGCTCGCGCAGGACTGGTACGAGCAGGACGGCGTCCCGCTCGACGCGATCCTGTTCGGCGGCCGTCGCGCGACGAACGTCCCGCTCGTGGCGCAGTCCCGCTCCTGGGACCACGGCGTGTTCGTTGGCGCAACGATCTCCTCGGAGAAGACCGCGGCCCAGGAGGGCACCGTCGGCGAGCTCCGCCGTGATCCCTTCGCGATGCTGCCCTTCTGCGGCTACAACATGGCCGACTACTGGGGCCACTGGCTCGAGATGGGCGCGCAGCTCGGCGACAAGGCTCCGAAGATCTTCCAGGTCAACTGGTTCCGCAAGGACGCCGACGGCAAGTTCCTGTGGCCGGGCTTCGGCGACAACTCGCGCGTCATCGACTGGGTCATCCGCCGGGTCGAGGGCGAGGTCGAGGGACGCACGACGCCGATCGGCACCGTCCCCGCCGACGGCGAACTGAACCTCGACGGCATCGACGTGCCCGCTGGCGATCTCGAGCAGCTGTTCGCGATCGATCCCGAGTCGTGGCTCGCAGAGGCCGATCTCACGGAAGAGTTCTTCGCCCAGTTCGGCGACCGCGTTCCGGCCGCCCTGCGCGAGCAGCTCCAGGGGCTGCGCGAGCGCCTCAGCGCCTAGCGCTCCGACGCCCAGCGCGTCCCACCGACCGTAGACCCCGCCGTTCTGCCCAACGGCGGGGTCTACTCTGTTTCCGTTGTCTGCGGTTCGCCTCCGCGGTCGAGCGCGCCCCACCGCGTGTGGGACGATGGATCGCCCCCCATAGCCCAATTGGCAGAGGCAGCCGACTTAAAATCGGTAGAGTCTGGGTTCGAGTCCCAGTGGGGGGACCGAGTGGCCTCTGTCCAGGAGGAATCGATACGATGAGAGCCATGTCGCCCCGCCTGCTGTTCCGGATTTTTGCCTTTGCCGAACTCGTCACCTGGGCGGGCCTGATCACGGCGCTCATTCTCCGCGGGGCGGGCGTCACGGACGCGCTCGTCGGCCCCGCCGGAGGGGTGCACGGCTTCGTGTTCCTGAGCTACTGCGTCGTCACGGTGCTGATCTGGATCGATGCCCGCTGGCGTCCGGGCGTCGGCGTGCTCGGCCTCGCGAGCGCGATCGTGCCGTTCGCCACGCTGCCGTTCGAGCTGGTGGCCGACAAGAAGGGCCTGCTGCCCGCGCAGTGGCGGCTCGGCGCGGAGGGCCAGCGGCCGCGCGGTTTCTTCGAGCACGCCGTGGCCTTCGTGCTGCACCGCCCGTGGCTGTCCCTGGTCGTGCTCGCGGTGCTCGTCACGATCGCGTTCGTGGTGCTGCTGTGGCTCGGTCCGCCGGTTCCGATGGGCGGGAAGTAGCGGGTCGCCGTGATCACCGCGAAGTTCGTCCTCGTCTCCGCACTGCTCGTCGTGGCAGCGAGTGCGCTCTATCTGCGGGTGCGGGCGTGGCGGTTGCGGCGCGCTGAGGCGAAGCGCGCCTGGGACGACGAGGTCCGCGCGGCCATTGAGCGGGACTGAGTTTCACACGATTTACTGGGCAGACTCTGGGCTGCACGTCCCGATGGCACCGAATACACTTCGACTATGACACTCGATCTCGCAGCCGATGAGCTGCGCCGGCGAGCGGCGGCGAAGCCGTGGACCGACCCAGAGGCCTACTGGAAAGCACTCGATTCCGCGACTCGCGAGCTGCCGGCACCGGTCGTCGCGCTCTCGGTCGAGGCGCTCGCCTGGAACGCGGCCGAGCTGCTGCGCAGGGCCGGCGGGCTCCCGATCCGCGTGGCGAGCAAGTCGCTGCGCGTGCGCGGAGTGCTCGACGCCGTGCTCGCGCTTCCGGGGTTCTCCGGTGTGCTCGCGTTCACGCTGCCGGAGGCGCTGTGGCTCGCCGATCGGGTCGACGACGTGGTCGTCGGATACCCGACGGCGAACGTCCCCGCGCTGCGCTCGCTCGCGGGCGACCCCGAGGCCGCTGGCAGGATCGCGCTCATGATCGACTCCGTCGAGCAGCTCGACCTCATCGACGCCGCGGCGCCTCCCGCGAGCCGGGCGGCCCCGATCCGCGTGTGCCTCGACCTCGACGCCTCGTGGCGCGCGCCGGCACTCGGCCACATCGGCGTGCGGCGTTCGCCGCTGCGCACCCCGGACGAGCTGGTGGGTATCGCGGCCGAGGTGCTCGCGCGCCCGGGCTTCGAACTCGTTGGGGTCATGGCCTATGAGGCGCAGATCGCCGGCGTCGCCGATCAGCCAGCGGGCAAGCCGGCCGAGGCGCTCATGCTGCGGTTCGTGCAGCGCGCGAGCGCCGCCGAACTCGCCGAGCGCCGCGCAGCCGCGATCGCAGCGGTCTCCGCGATCGCCCCGCTCGAGTTCGTGAACGGCGGGGGAACGGGGTCGCTGGAGCGCACGGTCCAGGAGGCCGCCGTCACGGAGGTGGCTGCGGGCAGCGGTCTGTTCGGCCCGCACATCTTCGACCACTACACGAGTTTCGACGTCGCCCCTGCAGTGGGGTTCGCGCTCGACGTGGTCCGCAAACCGACCGCGGACCGGGCAACGCTGCTCGGCGGAGGCTGGATCGCCTCGGGGCCTCCCGCGCCCGATCGGCTGCCGCTGCCCGTGCACCCGGCCGGCCTGAGCTACGAGCCGCGCGAGGGCGCCGGCGAGGTCCAGACCCCGGTGCGGGGCGCTGCGGCGGTGCCGCTCGGTCCGGGGGACCGGGTGTGGTTCCGGCACGCGAAGTCCGGGGAGATCATGGAGCACGCGCTCTCGGTCGTTCCCGTCTCAAACGGCGAGGCGCTCGCCTCGCTCCCCACCTACCGCGGAGAAGGGAAGTGCTTCCTGTGACCACGACCTGGCAGAACTGGGCCGGAACGGAGCGTTCGCACCCGTCCCTCGAGCTTGCGCCCGAGCGAGCCGAGGGGATCGTCGACGCGATCCGGCTCGCTCGAGAGACCGGAACCGTCGTCAAGCCGATCGGCGCCTCCCACAGCTTCACCGCGATCGGCGCCACCGAGGGGATCCGGATCTCTCTCGCGGGGCTGCGGGGCCTGCAGAGCGCCGATCTCGCGCGATCCCGGGTCACCCTGTGGGCCGGCACGCATCTCCACGAGCTCCCCGGAATCCTCACCCCGCTGGGCCTCGCGCTCGAGAACATGGGCGACATCGATCGGCAGACGATCGCGGGCGCCACGAGCACGGGCACCCACGGAACGGGCCTCGCCTTCGGCGGGCTCGCGACCCGGATCACCGGGGTCACCCTGGTCGACGGCACCGGGACGCTGCGGACGATCGACGAGGACCACGATCCCGAACTGCTTCCGGCCGTGGCCCTCGGGCTGGGCGCGCTCGGCGTGCTCGTGACAGTGACGATCCAGTGCGTTCCGCGCTTCCTCATCAATGCGGTCGAGGCGCCCGCCCCGCTCGACGAGGTGCTCGACGAGTGGCAGGAGCGCAGCGAGGCCGCTGATCACTTCGAGTTCTTCTGGTTCCCGCACACGCGGGGAACGCGGACGAAGACGAACACGCGCCTCCCGCTCGAGTCCGGCAGGCGTCCACTCGGGACGGCTTCGCGCTTCCTCGACGAGGAGGTCGTGAACAACGTGCTGCTCGGCGCCGTGGTGGGCGTGCAGAGCCTCGCGCCGCGCATCACCCCCGCCATGAACCGCCTGATCGAGAACGTGTCCAGCCGCCGCAGCTTCACCGACGAGTCGTATCGGGTGTTCGTGACCCGGCGCCGCGTGAAGTTCCGGGAAATGGAGTACTCGGTGCCGTTCGAGGCCGTCCCCGATGTGGTGCGCGAGCTGCGCACCATGATCGAGCGCCGCGATCATCGGGTGTCCTTCCCGGTCGAGGTCCGCGCGGCCGCCGCCGATCAACTGCTGCTCTCCACGGCGTCGGGGAGGCGCAGCGGGTACGTCGCCGTGCATCGCTTCATCGGGGATCGCGACACGGACTATTTCCGCGACGCCGAGGCGATCCTCGCCGCCCACGACGGCCGCCCGCACTGGGGCAAGATGCACACGCTCGACGCGGAGCAACTCGCCGCGAGATACCCGGGCTTCGAGAAGTTCCGCGAGGTGCGCGACCGCCTCGATCCCCACCGGGTGTTCCGCAACGCCTATCTCGAGCGGGTGCTCGGGGAGTAGCAGAATCCGCTGGTGGATCGCCGATTCTCAGGCGCAGCCTCCAGCGCCTTCGGAGCCGCCCTCGCTAGGATGCGGGTATGAATGGTGGATTGATTGCCGGGCTGATCATCGCAGGTGTGCTCGTGCTGCTCGTCGGCTACGTGTGGATCACCTACAACTCGCTTGTCACGCTGCGTGTCCGCGTCGACGAGGCGTGGAGCGACATCACGGTGCAGCTGAAGCGCCGGGCCGATCTCATCCCGAACCTCATCGAGACGGTCAAGGGGTACGCCGCACACGAGAAGTCGGTGTTCGAGGAGGTCACGCGCGCCAGGGCCGAGACGATCTCCGCGAAGGGGCCGGCCGAGGCCTCGCTCGCCGAGAATCACATGCAGAGCGCGCTGAAGAGCATCTTCGCGGTCTCCGAGGCCTATCCGCAGCTGCAGGCCAGCCAGAACTTCCTCCAGCTCCAGAGCGACCTCGTCGACACGGAGAATAAGATCCAGGCCTCCCGCCGCTTCTACAACGGCGGCGTGCGCGAGTACAACACGAAGATCCAGGTGTTCCCGAACACGCTCTTCGTCCGCGGTTTCGGCTTCGCTGAGCGGGAGTTCTTCGAGGTCGAGGACGTCGCAGCGATCTCGGAGCCGCCCCGCATCCAGTTCTAGCGAGGAGGGGCCGTGTATCGCGCGATTCGGCGCAACAAGATCAACAGCGTCCTCATCATCCTCCTCTTCATCGCCATCATCGGCGGGCTCGGCTGGCTGGCCGCGTACATCTATCGTTCGCCGTGGATCGTGATCGGGGTCGTCGGCTTCTCGATCGCGTTCGCCGTGTTCCAGTACTTCATGGCGGGCCGTCAGGCCATCAGCATGTCGGGGGCGCGGCGGATCACCGAGGCCGATCATCCGCGGCTCTACCGAATCGTCGAGAACCTGTCGATCACCACGGGAACGCCGGTGCCCGAGATCTACATCATCGATGATCCGGCGCCGAACGCGTTCGCGACCGGGCGTGATCCCGAGCACGCGATGGTCGCGGCGACGACGGGACTGCTCGACATCATGACCGATGCCGAGCTCGAGGGCGTCATGGCGCACGAGCTCGGCCACGTGCGCAACTACGACATCCGCGTCTCGATGATCGTCTACGGGCTCGTCGTCGCGGTCGGCATGATCTCGGACATGCTCGTGCGGATGGCGTTCTTCGGGCGGAACAACAACAACTCCAACCCGATCGTCTTGGTGTTCGGGCTCGTCGCAATGCTCGTGGCACCCCTCGTCGCCTCGCTCGTGCAGCTCGCCGTCTCACGGCAGCGCGAGTACCTCGCCGACGCGACCGGCGCGATGACAACCCGCCACCCCGAGGCGCTCGCGAGCGCGCTCCACAAGCTATCCGAGTACGGTCGGCCGATGCAGAAGCAGCAGTCGAGCATGGCGCACCTGTGGATCGCGAACCCGCTGAAACCTGGCGCCCTGCAGCGCCTGTTCTCGACGCACCCGCCGATCCCCGAGCGGATCCGGCGGCTGCTGGACATCGGCGGGAAGTTCTAGTCCGAGATCGCCCGGTCCCTGCCGCTCAGCCCGCGCTCCAGGCTGTCGATGGAGTCCTGGAACGCTCGCGCGCTCATCCGGCTCACGCCGGTGATGTTGATGAAGGCGTGGATCGCGCTCTCGACGATCTGCAGGGTCACCGGGACGCCGGCCTCTCTGAGGCGTTCCGCGTAGGCGATGCCCTCGTCGCGCAGCACGTCGAAGCCGGACACCGCGACGTGCGCCGGCGGGAGCTTGGCGAACGTCCCGGCGTCGGCGAGCAGGGGAGAGGCGAGCGGGTCGAGCGCCGCTTCCGGGGTCCGCAGGTAGTGGGCCTTGTACCAGTCCATCTGTTCCTCTGTCAGGAAGAAGCCCTCGCCGAAGAGTTCGTACGAGGGTGCTTTCGTGCTGAGATCGGTGCAGGGGCAGTAGAGCAGCTGGAAGTCCGGAGTGCCGATGGGGTCGTCGATCGTCGCCAGGCACACGGCGGCGCTGAGGTTGCCTCCCGCGCTGTCGCCAGCGACGGCGACGGGCACGCCCGGTCGCACCTTGCGCGCCCAGCGATAAGCGTCAATCGCGTCCTCGAGACCCGCGGGAAACGGGTGCTCGGGCGCGAGACGGTAGGCGACGGAGATGACCTCGAGCGTGCTGTGCTTCGCGAGGAATCGGCACGCCGAGTCCGTGGACTCGAGCCCCCCGACCACCCAGCCGCCGCCGTGAAAGTAGACGACGGTGCCGGTGGTTTCCTGCTGCGGCACGTTCGCGTAGCGGCGGGCCGCGACGCGTCCGCTCCGGGTGGGGAGCTCGAAGTCCGCGACGGTGGCGACGGGGACGTCGCCCCCGAAGACTGCGGCCTCCGAGTCGACCTGCCGCCTGGCCTTTTCGAGCGGGAGGCGGGTGAATTCCGAGCCCGGGACCAGCGCGAGCAATCGGAGCCCCATCTGGATCTCGGGGGCGAGGGTCTGGCCATCGATCTGGATTGGTTTCCCTCCGATCCGGCGCTGCGCGCCGACCGGGAGGGAAGAGAGCAGCCGCATGACGGTGCGGGCGAGACGATCTGTGAGCGGAATCTGACGGGGCATGTGCACTTCCGGTGGGTGAGCTGCGGCGACGTTGCCGAGACTGGCGGGTATTCGGATCACTTCTGCGTCGGATTGTATGACGGCGGCCCGCGCTCCCGGAAGCGCTCACTCCGGATGGTGACTGTGAATCGTGTCAGCTAGCGCACGGGTTCGGCGTGGCCGCATTCCGGGGCCCCGGTGACGGGGCCGTGCGGGCGCCATCGCGAATGGCGCGTTCTCAGCCAGCGGAAATTTCGCTGATAGTTCAGCGTATGGTGGAGAGGAGGTCAGGGAGGGCAAACACGGTGGCAGGAACGTTTCGATCCCTTTCCCAGCGCGATTATCGCATCTGGTTCGGTGGGGCGTTCGTCTCGAACATCGGCGCGTGGATGCAATCGACGGCCCAGAACTGGGTCGTGCTCACCGAACTCACGAACCACAACGCCTCGGCCGTGGGAGCCACGATGGCGCTGCAATTCGGCCCCCAGCTGCTGCTTGTGCCGTTCAGCGGCGCCGTCGCCGACCGGTTCGATCGGCGCAAGGTCCTGCTCATCACGCAATCCCTCCTGATGCTCCTCGCGGCCGGCCTGGGAACGCTCCTCGTCACGGGGGCTGCGGAACTCTGGCACCTGTACTGCTTCGCGCTCGGCCTGGGCATCGTGAACGCGTTCGACACGACGTCGCGTCAGGCGTTCGTGTCCGACCTCGTCGAACCGGATCTGCTGTCGAACGCGGTGGCCCTCAACGCGGCCTCCTTCAACTCGGCGCGGCTGATCGGCCCCGCGGTCGCCGGAGTGCTCATCGCGATCGTCGGCTCGGGGTGGGTGTTCCTCATCAACGCCGTCTCGTTCCTCGCGGTCCTCGGGGCGCTGCTCGCGATCCACACGCTGCACCGCGGACCGCGCGGTCCGGTTCAGCGAGAATCCCAGCTCAAACAACTTTCGGCGGGCGTCAGATACGTTCGGAGGCGCCACGATCTGCTCGTGATCTTCATCATGGTCTTCCTCGTGGGCACCTTCGCGATGAACTTCCCCGTGATGTCCTCGACGATGGCGGTCGAGTTCGGCCGTGGCGCCGGCGACTACGGCCTGCTGTCCTCCATCCTCGCGATCGGCTCGCTCGCCGGGGCCCTGCTCTCGGCGCGGCGCCCTGCGGCACGCATGCGCGTCGTGATCATCGCGGTCGGCGGGATCGGCGTGGTGAGCCTCATCGCCGCCCTGATGCCGTCGTTCTGGACGTTCGCGGCGACGCTCATCTTTTTGGGTCTCGCGATCTCGACGATGCTCACGACCGCGAACGGTTTCGTGCAGACGACGACCGACCCGGCCGTGCGGGGCCGCGTGCTCGCGCTCTACATGGCGATCCTCATGGGAGGCACCCCGATCGGCGCGCCGCTCGTCGGGGCCGCAGCCGACGCGCTCGGGGCGCACTCGACCCTGTACATCAGTGCCGCGGCGGGTTTCGCGGCGTTCGCCGTGGGCATCGGCTGGCTGCTCACCGAGCGGGATCTCCGGCTGCGTCGCCTCGATGGCGAGTGGGTCGTGACCCACGCGGGCCGCCCGGATCCGGAGGCCGACCGCGACGAGCAGCTCGAGACGCTGACGGCGCCGATCTCGGTGCTCAGGAGACCGGGCCACGTCGTCAGCACCGGTGAATCGGCGCCGCAGGACGGCTCTCCGGCATCGACCGGGGCTATGCGGCTGGAAGAGCTCTTCGATTCACGCCCGGATCAGGATCGAGATGCCGAAGCGCCGGAGTCGGACCGGCCCGGGGACGAGCCGGGCGACAATCCGCGCCGCGGTGGCTCCGCGGGTAGTTGAAAGGTAGGCTGGGGGACGTCCACGCGGCGTCCGCCGCACCCCTTGAATATGGAGCCAAGATAACTGGTGAGTGACTTCCTGTCGGCACAGACCCGGACCGAGACGGATTCGCTGGGCAGCGTGGAGATTCCCGCTGCTGCGTATTGGGGGGTGCACACCGCGCGGGCCCATGAGAACTTCCCGATCGCGCGCCGCCCGATCTCGGTCTACCCCGAATTCATCCGCGCCTTCGCCTGCGTCAAGCAGGCCGCGGCCCGAGCCAACCTCGAGATCGGCGCACTCGATGAGCAGCGCGCCACACTGATCGATCGCGCCTGCGAAGAGATCAAGACGGGCATGCTCCACGACCAGTTCGTCGTGGGCGTGATCCAGGGCGGCGCCGGTACCTCGACGAACATGAACGCGAACGAGGTCATCACGAACCGCGCGCTCGAGCTCGCCGGGCACGCGAAGGGCGACTACTCGTACATCAATCCGAACGATCACACGAACCGCAGCCAGTCGACCAACGACACCTACCCGACGGCGATCAAGGTTGCCCTCGCGTTCTCGCTCGACAGCCTGCTCGAGGAGCTCAACCTCCTCGCCGATTCGTTCGCCGCGAAGGGCCGCGAGTTCTCGCACATCATCAAGGTCGGCCGCACCCAGCTGCAGGACGCCGTTCCGATGACGCTCGGCCAGGAGTTCAACGCCTTCGCCGTGACCCTGCGCGAGGACGTCGACCGCCTGCGCGAGGCCGTCTCCCTGCTCGGCGAGGTCAACATGGGCGCCACGGCGATCGGCACGGGGATCAACGCCCCGGTCGGCTACAAGGAGTCGGTGATCAAGCACCTGCGCGACATCACGGACCTCGACCTCGTGACCGCCGGCGACCTCGTCGAGTCGACGAGCGACACCGGCGTCTTCGTCACGTTCTCTGCGGCGCTCAAGCGCAGCGCGCTGAAGCTGTCGAAGATCTCGAACGATCTCCGCCTGCTCTCCTCCGGCCCGCAGGCCGGCCTCGGTGAGATCAACCTCCCCGCCCGCCAGGCAGGTTCGTCGATCATGCCGGGCAAGGTCAACCCGGTGATCCCGGAGGCCGTATCGCAGGTGGCCTACTCGGTCGCCGGCGCCGACGTCACGGTGTCGATGGCGGTCGAGGCCGGTCAGCTGCAGCTCAACGCCTTCGAGCCGGTCATCGCGCACTCGCTGTTCCAGTCGATCACGTGGCTCGAGCGCGCCTGCCACACGCTGCGCGTGAACTGCGTCGACGGAATCACGGCCAACGAGGCCCGCCTCGAGGACATGGTTTCCCGCTCCGTCACGGTGATCACGGCGCTCGCACCCGTCATCGGGTACGCGGAGGCCGCGAAGCTCGCCAAGGAGGCGCTCGCCACGAACGAGAAGGTGTCGGAGCTCGTGGTCGAGCACGGCCTCCTCGACCAGGCGACCCTCGACGACATCCTGCAGCCGTCGAAGCTCGCGGGGCTCGCCCCCGAGACCGGCGTCATCGACACGATCCACGCGCCCGCCCCCGAGAAGCTCGAGGACGGCGAAGGGGAGATCATCAACGAGGAGCCCGCGGCGCAGTAGTCGCGGCGCATCCGGACACGGTGCGGGGCGGGGGAGTCGCATGCTCTTCCCGCCCCGCGGCGTATCCGGCGAGGACCGGGGGGGCTTTCCACGGCGTGTGCTCGGAGCACACGCCGGAACGCGCCAGAGAACCGAGCCGATCGGAGCCCCGCCGTGACCACCCCTCTTCCCGAAGTCATCCCCACCGGGCACACCTGCCTCGTGTCCCGCAGCGTCCTCGAGGGGGCCGCGGCGCCGAGGTGGATCGTGCGGGGGACCCCGCGATCCCCGTACGACACGGGCTGGCAGCTCATGAGCGAGGCCGACACCACCGAATTGCTCGCCATTCCGGGGAATCTGCTCGTCGTCGACTGGGCGCACGCGGTCGCGCTCCAGCCCGCACTCGGACCGATCGGGAATCTCCCGGTCGGCACGAGCGTTTCTGCGGAGCCGAGCGCCCACGGGGTTCGCCTCGTCGACACCCGCACGGGAGCCGTGGTTACCGGGGAGGGGGCTACTTCGGCTTTCATACCGGCGCAGGCAACCACCCACGGGCCTCCGAGCGACCAGGCGCCTCAGGGACTGCAGGGCTATCCGGGCTTCCCGGCTCCGCAGCGCAGGCGCACGGGCATGTTCACCACGGGTCTCGTGCTGACCATCCTCGGCGGGCTGTTCGTGGTCAGTTCTCTGCGTCGAATCGCGACGGGGGCAGCGACCTCGACCGTCGTGAGGGATCCCGTCACCGCGGCCGGTGCCCTCACCGGGAGCCTGCTGCTGACGGTCGTGCCGATCGCGGTCGGGATCGTCCTTCTCGTGCTGTCACGGCGCCGGTAGATCGCTCGTTCGCGGCGCCTCCGGCCGGCACGCCGGCCGCGTCCGGGCGTGCGCGTGCAGCGCCCCTACGCCTGCACGCAGTGCGAGGTGAGCGCGCCGATCCCCTCGATCGTCACCGTGACGTCGGTGCCGGGCACGAGGTACAGCGGCGGCTTGCGCGAGCGGCCGGCCCCGCCGGGGGAACCGGTCGAGATGACGGTTCCCGGGAGCAACGTGAGCGACTGCGAGATCGAGGAGATGAGCTCGGCGACGCTGCGGATCATGAATCCGGTCGTTGAATCCTGCACGCGGAGGCCGTCGACGTCGGTCGTGATGGCGAGCGCCTGCGGATCAGGGATTTCGTCGGCGGTGACGACGACGGGGCCGATCGGGGTGAATCCGTCGAAGGACTTGCAGCGCGACCACTGCGGCTCGAGGAACTGGATGTTGCGCGCCGTGATGTCGTTGATCACGGTGTAGCCGAACACGTAGTCGAGCGCTTCCTCGGGGGTGACGTTCTTGGCTGAGCGGCCGATGACGACCCCGAGCTCGCCCTCGTAGTCGACCTCCTGGCTGATGTGCGTGGGGATCGGCACCTCGCCGTCCTCCGCCCCGAGGGAATTCGGGAACAGGGAGAACAGGACCGGCCCCGAGTCGTTGTCGAGGCTGAGTTCGCTCGCGTGCTCGTCGTAGTTCAGGCCGACGGCGAGCACGATCGGGGGCTGGATCGCCGCGGGGGCGAAGCGCACGCCCTCGAGCGGCTGCCACGCGGCTTCATCCGCGGCGTCGACCGCCGCGCGCACGCGCTGCTGGGCCGTGTCTCCGGCGGCGATGAGCTCCTGAAGCGTCGCGAAGTCTTCGCCGAGCTGTGAGAGCGGAACGAATCGATCCTCTCGAACCGCGGCGAGGGTCGGAGCGGAAGCGGGGGACAGGTTCAGGTGCGCGAATCTCACCCCTCCAGGGTATCCGACCCGGTCGCCCGACGGGTGATGCAGCGGCCGGAACGTGGCTTCAGAACAGAATTTCGACCGTTTTCCCGAGGCATTCGGGCGCGCCGGGTTCCCTCTGAGCGAACTCGCTGGTTGCGGGGTGACTTTCTCAGCGAGAATAGGGGGCATGACTGATGCACCGAAGACCAAGCCCGAGATCGAGTTCCCCGACGGGCCGGCGCCCGCGGAGCTGCAGATCGTGGACCTCGTCGAGGGCACCGGGGAGGAGGCGCTCGCCAGCTCCACCGTCGATGTGCACTACCTCGGCGTCGAGTACGACTCCGGTGAGGAGTTCGATTCGTCGTGGAGCCGCGGCGAGTCGATCAACTTCCCCCTGCGCGCGCTGATCCAGGGCTGGCAGGTGGGCATCCCCGGCATGAAGGTCGGCGGCCGCCGCAAGCTCATCGTGCCCCCGGCCCAGGCCTACGGCACCTCGGGCGGCCACCCGCTCTCCGGCAAGACCCTGATCTTCGTGATCGACCTGCTCGGCGTGAGCTAAACCCCGCTCCCCGCGTTACACGATGCCCGCCCGGGTTTTCCTGGGCGGGCATCGGGCGTTTTCGCGGGCCCCCGCCGCGACACGCCCGCGCGACCAGTGGTAACGTACTTCTGTTCAGCCAACACTCAGCTTGAGGAAACGGGGTCATCGGTGGCAGAGGTAGATCAGGACGCCGCAGCGCGTTCGACGGTGGAGCCGAAGGGCGGCATCGACCGCTTCTTCCAGATCACCGAGCGCGGTTCGACGTTCGGAACGGAGATCCGCGGCGGTCTCGTGACCTTTGTCACGATGGCCTACATTGTGATCCTGAATCCGATCATCCTCACGAGCGGCGTGGATGTCGAGGGCAATTCGCTCGCGTTCCCCGCGGTGAGCGCGGTCACCGCGCTCACGGCCGGCGTGATGACGATTCTCTTCGGCATCGTTTCGCGCCTCCCGTTCGGTTTCGCCGCGGGACTCGGTATTAACGCGTTCCTCGCGTTCTCGGTCGTCGGCCACGTGACGTGGCCCGAGGCGATGGCGATCGTCGTGATCAACGGCGTGCTCATCGTGATCCTCGCGGCCACCGGTCTGCGCCGCATGATCTTCGACGCCGTCCCGGTCGAGCTGAAGCTCGCCATCACGGTCGGCATCGGCCTCTTCATCGCATTTATCGGCTTCGTGAACTCGGGCTTCGTCACCGCGACGGGCCAGGGCTCGCCGCCCGTCGGCCTCGGCAGCGGCGGCTCGGTCGTCACGATCCCGACGCTCATCTTCGTGCTCACCCTCGTGATCACGGGCATCCTCGTGGCCGCGAAGGTCAAGGGCGGGCTCCTCATCGGTCTCGTTTCGGGCACCGTGATCTCCGTGATCGTGGAGTCGATCGCTCACCTCGGCCCGCGCGTTGGCGCGGACGGCGAGGTGGCGAACGCGGGCGGCTGGGGGCTCACGGTTCCGGAGCTCGGTTCGGCGCCCTTCAGCCTGCCCGATCTGAGCCTCGTCGGCGCGGTGAGCTTCGACCTGAGCCGCGTGGGCATCGTGTCCGTCGTGATGCTGGTCTTCACGCTCCTCTTCACGAACTTCTTCGACGCCATGGGCACGATGACGGGCCTGTCCCGTGAGGCGGGCCTCGCCGATGACAAGGGCAACTTCCCGCGCCTGAAGTCGGCGCTCGTCGTCGAGGGCGTCGGCGCGATCGCGGGTGGCATGACCTCCTCGTCGTCGAACACGGTGTTCATCGAGTCGGGGGCAGGCATCGGAGAGGGCGCGCGCACGGGCTTCGCGAACCTGATCACGGGCGGAATGTTCCTGCTCGCAATGTTCTTCACCCCGCTCACGCAGATCGTCCCGACGGAGGTCGCGGCCGCGGCGCTCGTGATCGTGGGCGCGCTCATGATGGCGCAGATCAAGAACATCGATCTCACCGACTTCCGCGTGCTGCTGCCCGTGTTCCTGACGGTCGCGGTCATGCCGATGACCTACTCGATCGCGAACGGCATCGGCGCGGGCTTCGTTGCCTGGGTGCTCGTGCACGCGTTCAGCGGCAGGGCGCGCACGATCCACTGGCTGCTCTGGGTCGTGGCGGCCGGATTCGTCGTGTTCTTCGCGCGCGGGCCGCTCGAAGCGCTGATCGCGGGGTAGTTCCCGGGATCGAATTGCTGGCGGCGGGTCGTCAGCGCGGCGGGTGACCGTCCGCGCTGCCGGCCCGCTGCTGTATGAGGTGCCCGATCAGCGGATCGAGCACGGCGAGCCCGTCGCGGACGCCACCGGGGGAGCCCGGCAGGGTCATGATGAAGGTGCGGCCGGCGAACCCCGCCACACCGCGGGTGAGGAGCGCTGCGGGGAGCTGCTCTGCGCCCCGGCGCCGGAGCGCCTCGATGAGTCCGGGAACGCGGACGTCGAGCAGCGGGTCGACGATCTCAGGGGTGCAGTCCGTGGGGGAGACGCCGGTGCCTCCCGTGGTGAGGATCACGTCGGGGTCTCGGTGGAGCGTCCCGGCGAGCGCGGCGGCTGCCGGCTCGCCGTCGGCCGCGATGACCGGATCACCCACGGCGAAGCCGCGCTCGGCGAGCCAGTCCGCGATGACGGGGCCGGTGCGGTCCTGAGCCTCTCCCGCTGCGGCGCTCGTCGAGATGACGAGCACGACCGCGGTGCGCCTCGCGCTCACTCGAGGCTCCAGTCCCCGCTCTTCCCGCCGGCCTTCGCGAGGACGCGGGTGCCCGTGATCGCGGCGTGCTTGTCGACGGCCTTGATCATGTCGTAGAGGGTGAGCGCGGCGACGCTCGCGGCGGTGAGGGCCTCCATCTCGACGCCGGTCACGCCCTTCGTGGTCACGGAGGCGATGATCCGGACGCGGTCCTCGCCCGGCTCGAAGTCGATCGCCAGCTTCGTGAGCGGGAGCGGGTGGCACAGCGGGATGAGCTCCCAGGTGCGCTTCGCCGCCATGATCCCCGCGATTCGGGCCGTTCCGAGTGCCTCGCCCTTCGGGAGTTCGCCCGCGACGAGGCGGCCGATCACGTCCGGCCGGGTCTCGAGAAACGCCTCGGCGCGCGCGGTGCGCTTCGTGACGGCCTTTTCCGTGACGTCGACCATGTGGGCGCTGCCGTCGGCGCGGAGGTGCGTGAGGCCCTCCTGGGTGTCGGCTGCGGCCGCGGGATCGCTTGCGGCCCTGGTCGGGTGTGCGGGCTGCTGATCAGTCATCGAGTCTCCAGATTTCGACGGTGTCCCCGGCCTCGAGGCGCGTGACGCCGAGGGGGATGTGGGCGATGAGCTCGGCCGCAGCAAGGTCGGCGAGCAGGTGCGAGCTGGGCGGGGTGACGCGCACCCGGCCGTCGGTATCGAGGTTTCCGCGCCGGAGCTGGTGCTTCATGGCGGGCGAGTCGACGGCGTCGGCGAGTTCGCGGTGCTCGCTGCGGCGCGGGGTCCGGCCGGCGAAGGAGCGGAGGAGGGGGAGCAGGAATGCCTCGGCCGAGAGCGCGGAGCTTACCGGGTTGCCGGGGAAGCACAGCACGGGGGTGCCCCCGGGCAGCGCACCGAGACCCTGCGGTCCGCCCGGCTGCATGGCGACCGCGAGGAAGTCGATGCCGGCCGGGGTGAGCGCCTCGCGGATCACCTCGAAGGCTCCGGCGCTGATCCCGCCCGAGGTGACGACGAGATCGAAGCGCGGCGCCTCCTCGCGCAGCAGTGCGGTGACGGCCGCGGGCTGATCCGCGACGCGACGCGAGACGACCTCCGCGCCGGCACCGCGCAGCGCCGCGGCGAGCAGCGGACCGTTCGCGTCGAAGATCTGGCCAGGGCGGGGTGTTTCGCCGGCCCCTGCGACCTCGTCCCCGGTCGCGAGCAGCAGCACGCGGGGGAGTCGCACCACGGGCACCTCCGAGATCCCCGCGTTGGCGAGCAGGCCAATGCGCGCGGGGGTGAGGCGAACCCCCTGATCAACGAGGATCTCGCCCTGAGCGAGATCGCTTCCCGAAGCGCGCACGAAGGTGCCAGGGGCGGGTGCCTCGGAGAAGCTCACGGTGCCCTCCGGCGCGCGGGACGGCGCATCGCCGGGCCGCACGAGAGAGGTAAAGCGGTCGGGATCTGACCGTTCGATGGGGATCACGGCGTCGGCGCCGTGCGGGATCGGGGCGCCCGTCATCACGGGAGAGGCCGTGCCGGGTGCGAGGGTGAGCGGGGGGTCTCCGGCGGCAGCGGTCAGGCCGATCGGGAGCGTCGCGCGCGAGCCATCCGTCGCGAGGAGCGCGGCCACCTCGGAGGCGCGCACCGCGTACCCGTCCATCTGCGAATTGTCGAAAGGCGGGAGCGGAATGGCCGAGCGCAGCGGCGCGGCGGCCGTGCGGCCCGCGAGACCGGGGTCGGCGATCCCGATGGCCTCTGGGGCGTCGGCAGCGGCTCGCTCCAGCGCGGGCTGAACGAGCTCGCGCACCGCCTCGGCGTGCTCTGCGATCGTGCGGGAGGCCACCGCCGGATTACCCGCCCGCGAACGCGGGGAGCACGTCGACGCGCTCGCCCGAGATCGCCCCGCCGTCGCAGCGGACGGCCCCGTCGACGAGGAACGAGCCCGTTCGCAGCACGCGCTCCATCGGTGCGCCGAAGCGCTCGACGAGGGCGGCGCGCAGGGCGTCGAGGGACTGCGGGGCCGCACCGGGCCAGGACTCTTCCTCGCGTCCGGCCGCATCGGCCGCGGCCGCGAAGTATCGCACCGTGAACTCTGCCATGAGGCCATGCTACCGCTCGCGCCTCGCCCAGCCCGCTCATAGGATGGTGGGCATGGATGCCGCCGCGAATCGCCGACCCGGGCCTCTCGTCGCGCCGCTGCCCGAGCTCTCAGCGGCGGCCGCCGCTCGCGCGCGCAGGCAGATCGTCATGGCCGGCTTCGGTGAGGAGGCGCAGCGGCGCCTCGCGGCCGCGAGCGTCCTCGTGATCGGGGCGGGCGGTCTCGGCTGCGCGTCGGTGCCGTATCTCGCGGGAGCGGGCATCGGCCGGATCGGGATCCTCGACGACGACGTCGTCGAGCTCTCCAACCTGCACCGCCAGGTCGAGCACCGCACCGAGGATCTCGGGCGTTTCAAGGCGGACTCCCTCGCGGACGCCGTCGCGCGGCTCGATCCCGGGATCACGGTGGACCGCCTGATCACGCGCCTCACCGCGGAGAACGCGCGCGAGATCTTCGCCGGATACGACCTCGTGATCGACGGCAGCGACAATTTCCCGACGCGGTACCTCGCGAACGACGCGGCCCAACTCGTCGGCATTCCGCTCGTGTGGGGCGCGATCCTGGAGCGATCCGGCCAGGTGAGCGTGGCCTGGCACGAGTACGGGCCCGGGTATCGCGATCTCTTCCCGGTCCCGCCGCAGGCGGGCGCCGTGCTCAACTGCGCCGAGGCCGGTGTCCTGCCCGGGCTGTGCGGCACGATCGGCTCGCTGCTCGCGACGGAGGTGCTGAAACTCATCACGGGTGTCGGCGACCCCCTGATCGGCCGCGTCCTGCTGTACGACGCGCTGCAGGCGCGCACGCGCGAACTCGAGCTGCGTCGCGACCCGAACGCCGAACCGATCACCGAGCTTGTCGATTACGAGATCCTGTGCGGGATCGAGCCGAGCGCCGCCGGCGCCGAGGCCGCAGCGGAGGGCTCAGCCGGGCTTGCCGTGCTCACGGGCGAGGAGCTCGCGGAGCGCGCCGCCGCCGGCCTCGCGCCGCGGCTGCTCGACGTGCGGTCGGCGCCGGAGCGCGAGGAACGCCGGATCGCCGGCTCCGAGTGGCTCGATGTGGACCGGATCGAAGCGGGGGAGAACCCGGATCCCGATCCGGCCGGTCGCCCGCTCGTGATCTACTGCGAACGCGACCCGCGCTCGATCCGCGCCGCTCGCGCCCTCGCCGGGCGCGGTTTCGCGGGGGTCGGGTACCTGCGCGGCGGCATCGACCGGCTCGCCCGCACGGCCCCCGAGCTGGTCGAGCGATGATCGCCCCCGTTCCCGATGAGCGCCAGCACCCGAACGACAAAGGAAGCCGAATGCCGCACACCCCCGAACTGCTCGCGATCGTGACGGACGCGCCGATCGATGAGGCCGCGATCCGCGACGCCGTCGAGGCGCCCGAGTGCGGTGCGCTCGTGATGTTCCACGGCATTGTCCGCGATCACGACGGCGGCCGCGGCGTGACCGCCCTGGACTACCGCTCGCATCCGGAAGCGGAGCGCCTGCTCGCGGAGTGCGTCGCGGCGGAGGTCGCGCGCACGGGGCTGCGCCTCGCCGCGGCTCACCGCGTTGGCGCGCTCCGGATCGGCGACGCCGCCCTCGTCGCTGCGGCGAGCGCCGCGCACCGGGCCGAGGCGTTCGCCGCAATCGAGCAGCTCGTGGAGCGCATCAAGCGCGAGGTGCCGATCTGGAAGCGGCAGCACTTCGAGGCGGGCGAGAGCGAGTGGGTCGGGCTGTAGCCGTGATGCGGAGCGTGCGGCCGACCTCCCCTTCGGGGCGCTGAGTCGCGCGATTCGGGGGTGCTGACCGGGCGTGTGCGCTAGCCGCCGATGTACGACATCTCGATGCGGTCCCGGTCGGGGGCGGCGTTCGCGGCGCGCAGCTCGGAGTAGCGGTCGTCGCGGGTCTCCCACACGCCCGTGAGCGCGGCGGTCACGGCGTCATCGTCGGCGCCGTCGCGGAGCAGCGCGCGCAGGTCGAAGCCGTGGTTCGCGAACAGGCAGGTGTAGAGCTTGCCGTCGGCTGAGATGCGGGCGCGCGTGCAGGTGCCGCAGAATGCCCCGGTCACGCTGGAGATCACGCCGATCTCGCCCGCGCCGTCCGCGTAGCGCCAGCGGCGGGCCGTCTCGCCGTATCGGGCCTCCGCGGCGGGTTCGAGCGGGTGCACGGCAGAGATCGTGCGCACGATCTCTGCCGAGGGCACGACGTCGTCGAGACGCCACCCGTTCGAGGATCCGACGTCCATGTACTCGATGAATCGCAGCGTGATGCCGGTCCCGCGGAAGTGCTCCGCGAGCGGCACGATCTCGTCGTCGTTGACTCCGCGCTTCACGACGGCGTTGACCTTCACGGGCCCGAGGCCCGCCTCACTCGCGGCCTCGATCCCGTCGAGCACGCGGGCGAGCGGGAAACGCACATCGTTGATCGCCTGGAAGCGCTCCTCGGAGAGGGAGTCGACCGACACGGTGACGCGGTCGAGCCCCGCGGCCTTGAGCGCCTCGGCCTTCACGCGCAGCGCCGAGCCGTTCGTGGTGAGCGCGAGGTCGGGCTTGCGTCCGTCCGGCGTGCGGAGCGCGGCCAGGCGTTCGATGAGATCCTCGATCCCTCGCCGGAGCAGGGGTTCGCCGCCGGTGATCCGGAGCTTGTCGACGCCGAGCGCCACGGCGGAGCGGGCGAGACGCTCGATCTCATCGAAGCTCAGCAGCTCATCGCGCTCCATGAAGACGTAGTCGCGGCCGAAGATCTCCTTCGGCATGCAGTACACGCAGCGGAAATTGCAGTGGTCCGTGACGGAGATCCTGAGGTCCTTGAGCGCCCGCCCGCGGCGGTCGGCGAGCCCAGACGACGGCAGCTGCCTCGCGGCCCTGCGGCGGCCCGGTTCGGCCCGGTCGCGGTCGGTATCGGCGCGTTCCGATGCCGTGGTTCCGGCCGATTGCGCCGCGTCGGCACCCGCCGCGATCGCGGACTTCATCAGGTCTTCCATGGCGCCCCCTTGCGGGATCACCCTACCAGGGGAAGATCAGGCCCCCGAGCGCGCTGCGACCCGGATCGCACTCCGGCCGTGGAGGAGCACCAGGGCGACGATCGAGACCGCGATGAGGACGAGCGAGAGGGTGAGGGCCATGTCCTGCGTGACCCCGGCGCCGTTGAATGCGGTGTAGATCGCGAGCGGCACCGTTCGCGTTGTTCCCTCCGCGTTTCCCGCGAACAGGGCGGTGGCGCCGAACTCGCCGAGCGAGCGGGTGAAGCACAGAATCGTACCGGCCGCGAGGCCCGGGGCGACGAGGGGGAGGGTGATCCGGAACAGCACCGACGAGGGCGACGCCCCGAGCGTCGAGGCGGCCTCCTCGAAGACGGGATCGATGCCGCGGAGCGCCCCCTCGACCGCGATGACGAGGAACGGGAGCGAGACGAACACCTGCGCGATGACGACGGCGCCAGTGGTGAACGGGATCTGGATCCCGAGTCCGCTGAAGAACTCGCCGAGCGCTCCACCGCGCCCGAGCAGGGAGAGCAGCGCGAGCCCGCCCACGAGTGGCGGGAGCACGAGCGGCAGGGTGACGATCGCCCGCAGCAGCGCCGCCCACACCCCGCTCGCCCGCGAGATGACCACCGCGAGCGGCACGCCGAGCGCGAGACAGCACACCGTCGAGAGCGCGGCGGTCCCGAGGGAGAGGCCGAGCGCGCTCGCCGTCTCCGGCGCCGCGAGCACCGCGGGCACGGCGGCCCAGTCGATGCGCAGGAGCAGGGCGAGCAGCGGTAGCACGAGGACGGCCCCGCCCACGATCGCCGGTGCGACGGCAACGGCGGGGATCGGTCGAGCCCGCAGCCGGGCGGCGCCGTCGGCGCGCACCGCCCGGCGCTCGCGTGCCCTCACTCGGTGCCCCATTCGCCGTATCGCGGTCTCACGCCTGGTCGAAGCCCAACTGGTTCAGAACCTCCTGGGCGTGCTGCGAGGTGAGGAACTCGGTGAACGCGCGCGCCGCCTCGGGCGACTTTGCATCCTTGAGCGGGGCGATCAGGTAGAGCCCGGCGGCCTCGCTCGCGCCCTCGATCGCGATTCCCTCGACTTTTCCTGCGGAACGCAGGACGTCGGAGCGGTAGACGAGTCCGGCGTCGGCCTCTCCCGCCTGCACCTTGGTGAGCACCGCGGTGACGTTCTGCTCTTCGCTCGCGGGCTTGAGCGAGACGCCGTCGCGCGTGAGGAGGGTCTGCGAGGCGGCCCCGCACGGCACCTCGGCCGCGCACAGCACGACGGTCGGGGTCTTCCCGCCTGGAGTCTTGGCCAGGTCGGCGAGGGTGTGGATCCCGAGCGGATTCCCCGGAGCCACGGCGATCTGCAGCAGGCTCTTCGCGAAGGGCGTCGGGGCGCCGGCGACGAGGCCGGCGTCCTGCACCTTCTTCATGTTCTTCGCGTCGGCCGAGGCGAAGACATCGACGGGAGCGCCGCCGATGATCTGCGTGGCGAGGACGGAGGAGCCGTCGAAGGAGAGCGTCTCGAAGGTGACGCCGGGGTGCGCCCGCGCGAAGTCCTGGGTGAGCTGCTCGAACGCCGGCTGCAGCGACGCCGCTGCCGAAACGGTGAGCGTGCCAGAGATCTCCTGCGCGGCCTCATCGGACGCCTTCGCCTGATTCCCGTTGTCCTGGGCGCTGCAGCCCGCGGCAAGCAGGGTCAGCGTGGCGATCGCCGCGGCGGCGGACAGTGCGCGCGCGAAGCGGCGACGCGGTGCGGGGGCAGTGCTGATCATGCTTCGGGATTCCGTTCTGCTTCGATAATGACGGTCGTGGCTTTCACGATCGCGGTGGCCTGCGAACCGACCTCGATTCCCAGGTCGGTGAGCGCCTCGGCGGTCATGAGCGAGACGACGCGATTGGGGCCGCACTGGAGCTCGACCTGCGCGATGAGGCCCTCGGTTTGCACGGCGGTGACGATGCCGGTGAACGCGTTGCGGGCGCTCCTGCGATGCCCGGACTCGGTCTTGTCCGGCGCGAGTTCGATCGCGCGCTGCGCGAGCGAAACGCCCGAGACGGTCTTCTTGCCCTGCGCGTCGCGGCCGGATTCGAGGAGTCCGTCGGCTGCCCAGCGGCGAATGGTGTCGTCGCTCACGCCGATGAGTGCGGCGGCGTCGCTGATCCGAAAATGCGTCATAAAAGCGAGTCTATCGCCGCACCCGCGGGTCCTTCACCGTGTTTATTCCGCGGTTGCGGAGCCTCTGGCCGCTCAGCTGTTCCGGATGGCCTTCTATGTGGGTCGTTGCGACTACTTTGCCTGATCAGAGGTTAAAAATGTGTTCTTCATCCGGACGCGCGGCGGTCATTGACTTTGCCTCCGCGGCTACGGTAGCTTCGCAAATAAGCCGGTCGCATCCCGCGCACCGGCCGAGCGCAGCCGGGCGAAACCTGGTCCGGCGGCTCTTCGCAATGAGGCGAGGGGGACCAGATGAGCAGTGTCGGATTACTGTATGTCGGCGCGGTGCTGTGCATCAACGGGCTCATGCTCCTCGGGCTCATCCCCGCGAAAGCTGCGGCGGCCATGAACCTATTCGTCGGCGGAATGCAGGTCGTGTTCCCGACGATCATTCTGGTGCAGTCGGGAGGCGATCCGGCGATCATCCTCGGAGCATCCGGCCTCTTTCTCTTCGGCTTCACCTACCTCTACGTCGCATGGAACGCGCTCACCGGCGCCAGCGGCGAGGGCCTCGGCTGGTTCTCCCTCTTCGTGGCCTGCTGCGCCGTGGTCTATGGGATCCTGCAGTTCACCACCGTGCACGACCCGGTGTTCGGGATGATCTGGTTCTCGTGGGCCGCGCTCTGGCTCCTCTTCTTCCTGCTGCTCGCCCTCGGCAAGGACTCGCTCGACCGCTGGACGGGCTGGTTCGCCCTGTTCCTCGGCGTCGCGACCGGGGCAGTGCCCGCCTTCCTCCTGCTGACCGGGGCCTATCGAACCGGCATGACCGAGGGGCTGATCGCCGGGGTGATCCTGGCCGTGCTCTTTGTCGTCGCCGCGGTGCTCGGGCGGCGATCCGGAACCGGACCAGGATCCGCCCCTGCCGCGCCAGCCGAGACGCCACGCGCGACCACCGTCTGAGCCGGGACAGGCCCCCGGACCGGCCGACCGAACCACCGACCACTCACCACCGAAACACCGAGGAGAAGACCCGATGCCGAGTTACAGCTTCCGCTGCGAGGCCGGATGCCGATACGACGCGATGTACTCGATGGCCGAGGTGCCGAAGACGGCGGAGTGCCGCGTCTGCGGCGCGGAGGCGCGGCGGGCGGTCACGGCCCCGCACCTGTCGGGTGCCGGATCCTCAGCGTTCAAGCTCGTCGACAGCGCTGCCCGCAGCGCCCACGAACCGCAGGTCGTCGGGTCCCTCCCGACGGCGGGGCCAGCGAAACGGCAACCCGTGACGCGCAACCCGCTGCACGCAAAACTGCCACGTCCATAGCCGGGCGGTGCACCGCGACGGCGCCGATGCCGTCAACTGATGAAGGAAGAAGGTGGGGCTCATGCCCGAAACCATTTTCAAGCTGGACTCAAACAAGAAGTTCGTCGACCAGGAGAAACTCGGACACAACCGGTGGCACCCGGAGATCCCGCCGGTCGCAACGGTGAAGCCGGGGGAGTCGTTCCGCGTCGACTGCCGCGAGTGGTTCGACGGCGCGATCAAGAACGACGACTCGGCACAGGACATCCTCGACGCCCCGCTGCTCACCGTGCACACGCTGAGCGGCCCCTTCGCCGTCGAGGGCGCGCAGCCCGGCGACCTGCTCATCGTCGACATCCTCGACGTCGGCCCGATCCCGCAGGAGGAGGGTCCGCTCGCCGGCCAGGGCTGGGGCTACACGGGCATCTTCGCGAAGCGCAACGGCGGCGGCTTCCTCACGGACCAGTTCCCCGACGCGTACAAGGCCGTCTGGGACTTCTCCGGGCAGACCGCGACCTCGCGCCACGTGCCCGGCGTCTCGTTCACGGGACTCATCCATCCGGGCCTCATGGGCACCGCTCCCTCGGCGGAACTGCTCGCGAAGTGGAACGCCCGCGAGGGCGCCTTGATCGCGACGGATCCGGATCGCGTCCCGCCGCTCGCGCTGCCGCCCGAGGCGGAGCACGCCGTGCTCGGCGGGGTGCCGCGTGACGAGTGGGGCCGCGTCGGCTCGGAGGCCGCCCGCACCGCCCCGCCGCGTGAGAACGGCGGCAACCAGGACATCAAGAACCTGAGCAAGGGCACGCGCATCTTCTACCCCGTGTACGTCGACGGTGCGAACCTCTCGGTCGGCGACCTGCACTTCTCGCAGGGCGACGGCGAGATCACGTTCTGCGGCGCGATCGAGATGGGCGGCTTCATCGACCTCCGCGTCGACCTCATCAAGGGCGGCATGGAGACCTATGGCGTGTCGGAGAACGCGATCTTCATGCCGGGCAACGTCGAGCCGAACTACAGCCAGTGGCTCGCGTTCTCGGGCACCTCGGTGACGCTCGAGGGTGAGCAGCGCTACCTCGACTCGCACCTGTCGTACCAGCGCGCCTGTCTCCACGCGATCGACTACCTCGTGAAGTTCGGCTACAGCCCCGAGCAGGCTTACCTGCTCCTCGGCGCAGCTCCGATCGAGGGCCGCCTCTCCGGCGTCGTCGACATCCCGAACTCGTGCGCGACGGTGTACCTGCCGACCGCGATCTTCGACTTCGACGTCCGACCGTCGGCCTCCGGTCCGCACCAGATCGATCCGGGCATGGGCGCACCCCGCGCGGCCGGCTAGGCGGTTCCGCGCACCAGCCCCCGCGGGCCCGCGATTCGCTTCGCAGGCTCGCGGGGGCTGGTGCGTGCGGGGGAAGTCTCTCCGGGCGCCTGGCATCGAGAAGTAAGTGATTCTTCCCGTTCACAATGGTGCGAGGGGTGATCCCAGTTGCTGGGGAATCATCACGGGAGAGGAGCGGGTCGATGCGCAAGTGGAGCCCCGGCCTCGTGTGGGTCGGCGTCAGCCTGATCGTCATCGGCGCCGCGCTCACGGGCGTTCAGATTGCCTGGTTCGATCTGAACCTCGTTGCCGTGCTCTCGAAGGTGTTCCTCGTAGTCCTGGGCGTGGCGCTCCTCTGGCAATCCGCGCGAAACGGTCGAGGGCGCGAGAAGGCACCTCATTCTGCGTCAGGCGTAGAGGGCGCAGAATGAGGTGCATCCAGGGCGGGCTGACCTGACGGGTCAGACCGTGACGGGCCGCCCCACGCCGGCGGGCGTCGACGACGGCTCGAGCCGGATCACGACGGCCTTCGAGACCGGGGTGTTGCTGCCGATCGCCGTGCTGTCGAGGGGGACGAGCACGTTCGCCTCGGGGAAGTAAGCAGCCGCGCAGCCGCGGGCCGTCGGGTAGGAGACGATCCGGAAGCCGCGGAGCACGCGATCGGGCTGGTCGGGCCACTCGCTGAAGATGTCGACGGTCTGGCCGTCGCTCAGGCCGAGCTCAGCGAGATCGTCCGGGTGGACGAAGATCACGTAGCGGCCCTTCTTGATGCCGCGATAGCGGTCGTTGAGGCTGTAGATCGTCGTGTTGAACTGATCGTGGGAGCGGAGCGTCTGCAGCAGCAGGCGTCCGGGCGGGCAGTCGACCGGTTCGGCCGTGTTGACCGTGATGCGCGCCTTGCCCGTTTCCGTTTCGAAGCGGCGCTCGTCGCGCGGCGGGTTCGGGAGGACGAAGCCGTCGCGGCGGCGCGTCTTCTCGTTGTAGTTGTCGCACCCGGGCACGACGCGCGAGATGTGATCCCGGATCACGTCGTAGTTATCCACCATGCCGAGCCAGTCGATCCCGAGGCTGTCGCCGAGCGTTGCGTGGGCGATGCCGCCGATGATCGCGACCTCCGACCGCACGGTGTCCGCGATCGGTTCGATCTGGCCGTGCGAGGCGTGCACCGCGCAGACCGAGTCCTCGACCGTGATGTACTGCGGGCCGCTCAGCTGCTGGTCGACCTCGGTGCGGCCGAGCACCGGGAGGATCAGGGCTTTCTTCCCCGTGACGACGTGGGAGCGGTTGAGTTTCGTGGAGAGCTGCACGCTGAGCGTGGTCTTCCGCATCGCTTCCTCGGCGAGGTTCGAGTCGGAGATCGCGCCGAGCAGGTTGCCGCCGAGACCCACCCACACCTTGATCTTGCCGTCGGCGAGCGCGCGAATGCCGTGCACCGCGTCGACGCCGTGATCGCGCGGCGGATCGAAGTTGAACTCCTTGCCGAGCGCGTCGAGGAACGAGTCGGGCATCTGCTCCCACACGCCCATCGTGCGGTCGCCCTGCACGTTCGAGTGGCCGCGGATCGGGGAGGCGCCGGCGCCCGGCTTGCCGATGTTGCCGCGGAGCAGCAGGAGGTTGATGATCTCCTTGATCGTGTCGACGCCCTGGCGGTGCTGCGTGATGCCCATGGCCCAGCAGATGATCACGCGGTTCGACTCGAGGTACCGCTTCGCGAACTCGTCGATCTCGGCGGTCGCGAGGCCCGTGGCCTGCTCGACGTTGCGCTCGTCGATCGTCTGGATGTGCTCGGCGAACTCCTCGAAGCCGTCGCAGTAGCGCTCGATGAAGTCGTGGTCGAGCACCCGGCCGGGGTTCTTCGCCTCGGCCTCCAGCACCCGCTTGGACACGGCCTGCAGGAGGGCCATGTCGCCGCCGAGGCGCACCTGCATGAACTGGTCGGCGATCTGCAGCGGCTTGCCGATGTAGCCGCGCACGGTCTGCGGATCCTTGTAGCCGATGAGGCCAGCCTCGGGGAGCGGGTTGACGGCGATGATCTTCGCGCCGTTCTTCTTCGCGTCCTCGAGCGCCGTGAGCATGCGCGGGTGGTTCGTGCCGGGGTTCTGACCCATGATGATGATCAGATCCGACTCGAGGAAGTCGTTGTAGGAGACCGTCGACTTGCCGATCCCGACCGAATAGGTCATCGCCGTGCCGGTGGACTCGTGGCACATGTTCGAGCAGTCGGGCAGGTTGTTCGTGCCGTAGGCGCGGGCGAAGAGCTGGTAGAGGAAGGCGGCCTCGTTGGAGGCGCGGCCGCTCGTGTAGAACGACGCCTCGTTGGGGTGGTCGAGCGCGTTGAGCTCGTCGGCGACGATCTGGAACGCCCGGTCCCAGCTGACGGGCACGTAGTGGTCGGATCCCTCGTCCTTGAACATGGGCTCCGTGATCCTGCCCTGCTGGCCGAGCCAGTACTCGGTCTTGTCGAGCATCGAGATCACCGAGTTCTCCTTGAAGAACTTGCGCGACACCTTCAGCGGGGTCGCCTCCCAGGTGACCGCCTTTCCGCCGTTCTCGCAGAACTCGGCGATCTTGCGGTGGCTCGGATCGGGCCACGCGCAGCTCATGCAGTCGAAGCCGTCCTTCTGGTTGATCTTCGTCATGAGCCGCACGGTGCGCGGCAGGCCCATGTCGAGGATCGCGGGCTCCATGGAGTGGTACACGCCGCCGAAACCGGCAGCGTAGTCCTTCGGCGGCCCGACCTCGATCTCGTCGTCGGAGAAGTCCTCGCGGGGTGCTTTCGGGCTCATTGGACTACCGCCTTTTCAGTGAGACGCGGCGAAGGTTCCTCCCGCGCGAGGCTCGGCTCCTCATCGGAGCCTGAATCGGTGATGCGATCGGGTCGCGAGTACACGACCATGGTCTCGCCGCGGAGGAACCCCACGAGCGTGAGCCCCGCCTCGTCGGCGAGGTCTGCGGCGAGCGACGACGGGGCGGACACCGCGCTGAGCATCGGAATGCCCGCCATCAGGGCTTTCTGCGTGAGCTCGAAGCTCGCGCGACCCGAGACCATGAGCACGCACGAGCGAGCGGGGAAGCGGCCGTTCATGAGGGCCCAGCCGACGACCTTGTCGACCGCGTTGTGCCGGCCGACGTCCTCGCGGAGGACGAGGAGTTCGCCCGTCTCCCCGTCGAAGAGTCCCGCAGCGTGCAGGCCGCCCGTGCGGTCGAACGCCGCCTGTTCGGCGCGGAGCGCGTCGGGGAACCCGATCAGCAGGGAGGTGTCGATCGACAGGGGATCAGCGTCGACGCGATAGCGGCTCTGCGTGCGAACGGCATCGATGCTCGCCTTCCCGCACAGGCCGCACGAACTGGTCGTGTAAAAGTTGCGCTCGATGCTCGGATCCGGCGGAGCAACGCCCGGGGCGAGCGTGACGTCGAGCACGTTGTAGGTGTTGCCGTCATCGGCCGTCGCACCGGCGCAGTAGCGCGCGGTCGTGAAGTCCTCGGGGGAGTGGATCACACCCTCGGAGACGAGGAAGCCGGCCGCGAGCTCGACGTCGTGGCCGGGGGTGCGCATGGTGACCGCGAGCGACTTCCCGCCGACGCGGATCTCGAGCGGCTCCTCCACCGCGAGGAAATCGGCGCGCCGGGTCACGGAGCGACCGGCTGCGATGCGGGTCACTCGCCTGCGAGCGGTGATTCGTGACACACTTCCTGGATAGCATCGAAAGCAGGTGGGGGCAAGGTGACGGCCCGCTTGAGCGGGCGTTTTTCCATAAATACGAGGCGTTTCGGGATGAGATTCCGGACGCGCAGGCGAAGGGCGGGTCCGTGGCCAGTACTCCCGAGCAGCATCGCGAGTGGATCCTGGGAGAAATTCCCCTGCTCCCGATCGAGAATCGCGCTATCCGTGACGGGCTCGGCCTGACGCTCGCCGCCGATGTGCGGGCCGTCAACGATCTCCCGCTCTGGGAGAACTCCGCGATGGACGGGTACGCGGTGCGGGGTGAAGACCTCGACGGCGCTGCGGAGGACGCCCCGGTTTTTCTCGATATCGTCGGCGAGGTGCCAGCCGGGAGCGCTGAGGACCCCGACCTGCCGCGCGGGACCGCGGTGAGGATCATGACCGGCGCCCCGCTCCCGACCGCGGCCGACACCGTGGTTCGTGTGGAGGACACCGTGTCCGAGACCGGGGCGCGCGGCGAGTGGGCCGCGGAACGGGTCGGGATCCGCGCGGTCCCCGAACCGGGGGCGAATGTCCGCAAGCAGGGTGAGGACACGAGCGCGGGCGCGGTGATCGCCTCGGCCGGCGAATTGCTCGGCGCGCAGCGGCTCGCGGCGCTCGCGGCGGCCGGGGTGGCAGAGGTGCCGGTGCGCAGGCGGCCGCGCGTGGCGGTGATCGCGACCGGATCGGAGCTTGCGAGCCCGGGAGAACCACTGATCCGGGGGCAGATCCCAGAGTCGAACTCCGTCCTCCTCGCCGGGCTCGTCGAGGCGGCGGGAGCGGATCTCGTTTCCGTCGAGGTCAGCGCCGACGACGCCGAAGCGTTCGCCTCGCGGATCGCCGGCCTCGCCGGCGCGTGCGACGTCATCGTGACGAGCGGCGGCGTCGGACCGGGCCGGCACGACATCGTCCGCATCGCCCTCGAGGACGAACCGGGAGTGCGGTCCGTGCGGGTCGCCGTGCGCCCCGGTCAGCCGCAGTGCGTTGGCTCGCTCCGCTCGGGCGGCTGGATCTTCGCGCTTCCCGGAAACCCGGTGAGCGCCGCCGTGAGCTTCGAACTCTTCGTGCGTCCCGCCCTGCTGCGCATGCAGGGCCGGACGCGCACCGCCCGGCTACGCGTGCCGGCCACCGCCGAGCGCGAGTGGCGGGGAGTCACCGGGAGGCTGCAGGTGCTGCCCGTGCGCGTCACGGAAACAGACGCCGGGCTGACATGCCGTCCCGCGGTCGATCCGCGAGGCGTCTCCCACGCCGTCGGCGGACACGGGAGCGCGGACGGCTACGCCCTCGTGGGGCCGGAACGCGGCGACGTGGCCGCGGGTGAGACCGTCGACGTGATCCTGGTGGACGCGTGAGCGGCGGGCGCAGCGCCCAGGCGGCGATCGCGATCATCCTGGCCGGCGGGCGCGGGAGCCGGCTCGGCGGCCGGGACAAGGCCGCGATCACACTCGGCGGAGAACGGCTCGTCGATCGAGCCGTGAGCGCGGCCCGCGACGGCGGTGCCCTGGCCGTGATCGTCGCGGGTCCGGCTGCGGCGGTCCCGCCCGGGTGCATCGGGGTCCGCGAGGAGCCGGCGTACGGTGGGCCGCTCGCGGCGCTCGCCGCGGCGCTCGAGCGGCCAGAGGCGGCAACGGCGACCGAGACGCTGCTGCTGTCGTGCGATCTCGTCGACCCCGCCGCGGTCGTCGGCCGCCTGAGCGGGGCACGGTGGCCGGCCGGCGCCGACGCCCTCGTGCTGCGCGATCCCGATGGCCGCGAGCAGTGGCTCGCCGGGCGCTACCGCCTCGCGCCGCTCCGCGAGGGCGTGACGGCGCTCGGCGCGGTCTCCGGGCTGCCCATCCGCCAAGCGCTCTCGGGCCTGCGGATCGCCTGGCTCGACACCGCGGCCGACGATGTTGCGGACATCGATACGCCCGAGGATCTGGATCGGGCGCGCGCTCGCAGTGAATTGGGTGCAGACTGAGGGGGAAAGCCCGAGCTGAACTGGAGGAATACCATGACCCAGAACACCTACCTGCCGCCGGAAGCGCTCGAGGAGTGGCTCGCGGCCTCTGCGGCCGAACTCGGGGTCGATCCGAGCATCGTGTCGATCGCCACGGTCCTCGACGTGGCGCGAGATGTCGCGCACGACGTCGCCCGGCCGGCCGCGCCACTCACCACGTTCCTGCTCGGTGTCGCCTTCGCGCAGGGCGCGCACGGCCGCGACGAGTCGGTCGAGGGGGCAACGAAGGAGCTGCGCGCGCTCGCCGCGAAGGTCACGGGCCTCGCGAGCACCTGGCAGCCGGCCGCGGGAGGCGCCGAAGAATAGCGCCCCCCGCGATCCGGATCGGCCGATCCGCTAGTTGCCGAGCACCTTCTGGAAGGCCTGCGCGTAGCGGTTGTCCTCCTGCGCGGTGAGCGAGCGCATGTCGAAGATCCGCTTCGACATATCCTCGTCGGGGAATACGAGCGGGTTGTCGGCGAGCTCGGGGTTGAGCTTCTGCATGGCCTCGCGCGCGCCGGCGACCGGCGTCACGTACTGCACGTACTCGGCGACCCGTGCGGCGACCTCGGGCTCGTAGTAGTAATCGATGAGCTCGTGCACCTGCTTGAACGACTTCGTGGCTTTCGGCATCGAGAACGAGTCGATGAACACCGAGGCGCCCGACTCCGGAACGACGAACTTCCAGATCTCCTCGCCGGCCTCCTCGTTCAGGATCGCGATGTCGCCCGACCAGCACATGCCGGCCACGACGTCCTCCGTCTGCAGGTCCTGCACGTACGAGTTGCCCTTGACGTTGAAGACCTGGCCGGAGGCGAGCTGCTTCTTGACGACCTCGAGCGCGGCATCGAATTCCTTGTCGCCCCAGTCGCCAGCGATGTCGACACCCTGCTCGAGCATGATGAGGCCGAGCGTGTCGTCCTGCTCGGTGAGGAGGTTGACCTTGCCCTTGAGGTCGGGCGCCCACAGGTCCGAGACCTCCTTGATGCCCTTCGGGTAGAGCTTCGTGTTGTACACGAGGCCGGTCATGCCCGCCTGGTAGGGGATCGACCACTGGCGATCCGGGTCGTATGACGCGTGCTTGACCATGTCGATCATCTGCGCCTCGACGTTGGGGAGCAGGGAACGATCGAACTCCCGCAGCTGCTTCTGCTCGAGGAGGCGGACGATCTGCGTGTCCGAGGGGACGAACACGTCGTAGCCGGTGTCCTGGCCGAGTTTCAGCTGGTCCTTGATCTTCGCGATGAAGGTCTTGTTGTCGTCAATGTCCTCGAAGTACTCGACCGTGATGTTCGTCTGCTCCATGAAGTCGTCGAGCGTGGGCCAGACCCCCTTGTCCTCGTCGTAGTCGAGGTAGTAGGTCCAGTTTGCCCAGCGCACGGTGCCGCCGGACCCGTCGCCCGGGCCGCTCTTTCCCGCGCACGCGGCGAGTGAGCCGGCGCCGAGCATTGCCGCGCCGAGACCGGCCCCGCGGAGCAGCTGGCGGCGATCGAACTGCGCCGAGCGAATGCGGTTGACGATTCCCGCGATCAGCGGATCTTCGGGGAGTTTCGACATGTTCCCTCCTTTGGAAACGGGCGGTGTGCTGAGCCGCCTTTCGGACCATGCTGCCACAGGTCCGGCCGAAACGTAAACGCGATGGTCAATCCCGTTTACAGAAGGAAGCGCTGATCCGGCTATCCGAGCACGACACGGCGCAGCTCGTCGATGAGCCCGGGCGCCGCAGCGAACACCAGCGGTTCGCCGGGAGGGGTCGCCGCGTCGCGACCCTCAACGGCCCCGCCGGCCTCGCGGGCGATGAGCAGCCCGGCCGCGTAGTCCCACGGCTGCAGACCGCGCTCGTAGTAGGCGTCGATGCGGCCAGCGGCGAACGAGCACAGGTCATAGGCCGCCGAGCCGAGGCGACGCAGATCCCGGGCCTGCGGAATCAGGCGCGCGGCCATTTCCGCCTGCTCGGTGCGACGCTCAACGGTGTACCCGAAGCCCGTCGCCACGAGGGACATGCCGAGCTCGGTGGCGCCGGAGATCCCGATCGGGCGGCCATTCAGGCGCGCGCCTCCGCCCTCCCATGCCTCGAAGTGCTCGTCGAGGCGTGGCGCGGAGACCGCGCCGGCGACGGCGCGCCGGCCGTCCGCGGTGGCGCCGGGGTCCGCCACGGTCGCCGCGACGCTCACGGAGTAGAGGGGGAGGCCGTAGGCGTAGTTCACGGTGCCGTCGATCGGGTCGACGACCCAGGTGATTCCGCTCGTCCCCGCGATGCCCGCGCCCTCCTCGCCGAGGATCCCGTCGTCGGGCCGCGCGGCCTGGAGGGCGCGCACGAGATGCGCCTCGGCCTCTCGATCCGCGAGGGTCACGATATCCGTTGCGCTCGACTTGCTCGCCGCCACGGAGACGCCGTCCTCGCGAAGTTCCCTGATCAGGGTCCCGGTACTGCGGGCGGCGGCCGAGGCGATCGCCGCGAGCTCCGCGAGCAGGGCCGGATCGAGCGAGGGGGAGAGGGGCGCAGCGGTCATGCCATCGAGCCTACTCGGCGGCGGCGAACACCCGACTGGGCCGAACCTCCCGGAGGTGATAAGATAGCCAGGTTGCCGTCAGAACGGCCGCGGATAAAGAGAGCCCCAGCAACCCGCTGAAGGCGCCGCGCAACACAGAGGAAGGGGATCACCTATGGCACTTGCAGTAGACGTCAAGAAGGCGATCATCGAAGAGTACGCGACGAAGCCGGGCGATACGGGTTCCCCCGAGGTCCAGGTCGCGATGCTCACGCAGCGCATCAAGGATCTGACCGAGCACCTCAAGGAGCACAAGCACGACCACCACTCGCGTCGTGGCCTGCTGCTGCTCGTCGGTCAGCGTCGCCGTCTCCTGGGCTACCTCCAGAACGTCGACATCACGCGCTACCGCTCGCTCATCGAGCGACTCGGCCTGCGCCGCTAGGTGTCGCTGCGGTTCCGGTGATCGCCGGAAGCGCCGCTGCGAAGCGCCCGCCGTCCCCGAGGGGAAGGCGGGCGCTTCTGCGTTGCCGGTGGCGTCACATCACCGCTGACATGATCGCGTTGCCGAGATAGGCGATCAGCGTGCCGGTAATCGACAGGACCGAGGCGACGAGCGCGCCGATCGCCGCCCAGCGGTAGCGGGTGGCGTCGCGCTGGCGCACGCCCAGAAGTGCGAACAACAGAGCGGCGAGGAGGATCACGATGGTGATGACCATCACCGCAATCGTCACCCCGGAGCCATCGCCGCTCGTGCGCATGACGCTCATGATGAGGAAGGTTTGAACCGGACCCATCAGGAGGTCGAGCACAAGCAGTGCAAGAGCCACGATGCCGAACACGTTGGTCCGACCCGGAACCGAAGCCGGAACGGCACCGGAGCCGGGAGCCTGCAGCTCGGGGGAAGAGGCGTGCGGAGGCTGCGTCGGCCACTGAGGCGCGGCCTGCTGCGCCGACGGTTGCTGCGGCTGCGGCCGCGGCTGGGCGAAGTACTGCTGCTGCCCGGGCTGCGGCGCCTGCGCGAACTGCGGCCCGGGCTGCGGAACCTGCGTGAACTGCGGCCCGGGCTGCGGCGCCGGAGGGGCGTAGTGCTGCGGCTGCGGGTGCTGGGGCACGGGCGAACCCGGCTCCGGCTGGACGGGATCCTGGGGCTCATTCGTGCTCATGCGCTCACGGTAGCAGACCCCGAAACGCCGAGACGGCCCTCCCGCCGAAGCGAGAGGGCCGTCCGAATCGAAGAACTTAGATCTTCGAGGAGGCGTCCTTAAGGACGCTGCGGAGGATGCCGCCGATCTCCGCGAACTCCGCCGGACCGATGGTCAGCGGGGGAGCGAGCTGGATGACGGGGTCTCCACGGTCGTCGGCGCGGCAGTAGAGGCCGGCGTCCCACAGCGCGGGCGACAGGTAGTCGCGCAGGAGTCGATCCGACTCCTCCTCGTTGAAGGTCTCCTTGGTGGCCTTGTCCTTGACGAGCTCGATTCCGAAGAAGTAGCCCTCGCCGCGAACGTCACCGACGATGTCGATGTCGAGGAGCTTCTCGAGCTCGGCGCGGAACAGCGGGCTGTTCTCGCGCACGCGGCCGTTGAGGTCCTCTTCCTCGAAGATGTCGAGGTTCGCGAGCGCCGCGGCTGCAGCAGCCGGGTGACCGGCGAAGGTGAAGCCGTGGTAGAAGGTGTTCTCGACCGAGTTGAACGGCTCCGAAACCTTGTCCGAGACGATCATCGCACCGAGCGGGACGTAGCCCGAGGTGATGCCCTTCGCGGAGGTGATGATGTCGGGCTCGTAGCCGAGGGCCTTCGAGGCGAAGAAGTCGCCGACGCGGCCGTAGGCGCAGATGACCTCATCCGAGACGAGCAGCACGTCGTACTGGTCGCAGATCTCGCGCACGCGCTTGAAGTAACCGGGGGGCGGCGGGAAGCAGCCACCCGAGTTCTGCACCGGCTCGAGGAACACGGCCGCAACGGTGTCGGCGCCCTCGAAGAGGATCGCCTCCTCGATGCGGTTCGCGGCCCACTGGCCGAAGGCCTCGAGATCGTCGCTCGGGGCGCCCATCTCGTCGGCGCGGTAGAAGTTCGTGTTCGGCACGCGGTGGCCGCCCGGGGTGAGGGGCTCGTAGAACTTCTTCATGTCGGGGATGCCGGTGATGGCCAGCGCGCCCTGCGGGGTGCCGTGGTAGGCGACCGAGCGGGAGATGACCTTGTGCTTCATCGGCTTGCCCTGGATCTTCCAGTAGTGCTTGGCAAGCTTGAAGGCGGACTCAACGGCCTCGCCGCCACCGGTCGTGAAGAACACCTTGTTCATCTCGCCCGGAGCGTAGGAGGAGAGGCGCTCCGACAGCTCGATGGCTGCGGGGTGCGCGTAGGACCAGATCGGCATGAAGTCGAGCTGCTTCATCTGCTTGGCGGCGGCCTCGACGATGCGATCGCGGCCGTGACCGGCGTTGACCACGAACAGACCTGCGAGGCCGTCGATGTAGGCCTTGCCGGACGCGTCGTAGATGTGGTGGCCTTCGCCGCGCGTGATCACGGGGATGCCGTCGTCGAGCACCTTCCGGTTCGTGAAGTGCGGCCACATGTGGCGCTTGGCCGAAGCCTGAAGCGCCGGGACGTCAACCGCAGCGGTGGGATCAAAAGACATGGTTATCGTGTTCCCCAGTCGTATTTCTGTTTGGTGAGTTGGAGGTAGACGAAGCTCTCGGTCGATGCCACGCCGTCGATCTTGCGGATCTTCTCGTTGAGCAGTTCGATGAGCCCTTCGTCGTCCTCGCAGACGATCTCGACGATGATGTCGAAGGAGCCCGCGCTGAGCACGACGTAGCTTGCCTCCGGCATTTCGGCGAGACGATCGGCGACGACCCTGGTGTCTCCGGATACGCGGATGCCGAGCATTGCTTGTCGGCTGAAGCCGAGCCGCATCGGGTCCGTCACAGCAACAATCTGCATGACGCCAGCATCCGTGAGCTTTTGCACGCGCTGACGCACGGCGGCCTCGCTGAGGCCGACCGCCTTGCCGATCTCCGCGTACGATCGACGGCCATCGCGCTGGAGTTGCTCGATGATCGCTTTCGACGTGGAGTCGAGCGCCTGCGACGTGCGTTTGGTGCTCACGCCACCGATTCTGGCAGTGAATTGCGGAAAAGGCAAAGGAATCCGAAGAAAAGCCATGGCGATTCTGCGAATAACCTCAATTTAGAGGTGGCAAGTAACGGCGCTGTGGCGCGTCGGAGCGCTCACTGGTCGACGCGGTTCCCCCGGGGTGCGGCGCTCGGGAATTGCGGACCGATCCAGGCCCACCATAGTGGGGCGAAGCGCGCGGCACCAGAGAGAACGCCGCACAGGAATCGGGTCGTTCTCCGTGATCAAGCCCTGTTTTTCCGTGGCAAACATCACCGAAACATAACCTTTCCGATAAAAATCAATCACATTGACCTTTTGGCTTGGACACCCTCCACGGGGTATGCCATCCTCGGAGTCACCACCGGCAGCGGAGCCGTTTGCGATCCGGCCGGTGACCCATGCAGCACGATGTCAGAGACTCAAGGGAGAACTCTCATGGCCCGACCGATGCCCGAAGATCCGATCGTCAGAAATATCGTCGCGATGATCCGTGGCGCCCAGCTCAACCGGCGGCAACTGCTGCGCGGCGTGGGGCTCGGCGCCGCGAGCGCAGGTGCGCTCGGTCTCGCCGCCTGCGCCGGTGGCGGGGGAGGGGGCGGCGGCGCCCAGAGCGGCGACGGCGTGGTCTGGGGGAACTGGACCTACTATCTCGACTTCGATGACAAGACCCAGACCTTCCCCTCGCTCGAGGAATTCATGAAGCAGTCGGGCTACAAGGTCGAGTACATCGAGGACATCGACGACAACAACACCTTCTACGGCAAGATCAAGGATCAGCTGAAGCTCGGCCAGTACACGGGCTACGACGTCATCACGCTCACCGACTGGATGAACGCGCGGCTGATCGAGGCGGAGCAGATCCAGGAGTTCGACTACGGCAATCTCGCGAACGTGAAGGCCAACCTCGTCGACACGCAGTGGGACGCACTCGACGTCGACCCCGGCCGCAAGCTCACGATCCCGTGGCAGCTGCCGGCCTCCGGCTGGGTGTGGAACACGAAGGCCGTTCCCCAGGGCATCAAGACGCTCGACGACTTCCTGCGCCCCGAGCTCAAGGGCAAGGTCGTCGTGCTGAGCGAGATGCGCGACACGATGGGCATGGTGCTCGCGGGCCTCGGCCACGATCCCTCGGGGAAGTGGGGCGACAAGGAGTTCGACGAGGCGCTCAAGTGGCTCGACGACGCGCTCAAGAGCGGCCAGATCGGCAACGTCAAGGGCAACAGTTACACGCAGGACCTGATCGCGGGCGACGCGCTCGCCGCGATGGCGTGGACCGGCGACGTCGTGATGCTGAACGCCGAGAACGGCAACCAGTGGACGCTCGAGATCCCCGAGTCGGGCGGCATGATCGCCGCGGACTCGTTCACGGTCCCGAACGGCACCTCAGCCGCGGCAAAGAAGCGGGTCGAGGAGATGATCGACTACTACTACGATCCCGAGGTCATGGCCAAGGTCGCCGACTACGCGACCTTCATCCCGCCGGTGAAGGGCACGCAGCAGGCGATGGAGAAGATCAACCCGGAGAACGCGAAGAACCCGTTGATCTTCCCGACCGACGAGGACTGGAAGCGTCTCCACTCCTTCCGCACACTCACGGCCGAGGAAGACAAGAAGTACTCGACCGCATTCCAGAACGTTTTGGGGCTCTAACTCATGGCAGCACACGGCGATTTCGCCTCGGCAGGCGCCGACCTCCAGCTGGTCGGCATTCACAAGCGGTTCCCGGGTTTCACCGCGATCGAACACCTCGATCTCTCAATCCCGGCCGGCTCGTTCTTCGCGCTCCTCGGCCCCTCGGGCTGCGGCAAGACCACGACCCTTCGGCTCGTCGCGGGGCTCGAGGACCCGACCGCGGGACAGATTCTCATCGGCGGCACGGACGTGAGCGCGCTCAAGCCGCACAAGCGCCAGGTCAACACGGTATTCCAGTCCTACGCGCTGTTCCCGCACATGACGGTCCTCGAGAACGTCGCGTTCGGGCTGCGGCGGCGCAGGATCGGCGATCCCGTGGCGAAGGCGCACGATGCGCTCAGGCTCGTGGAACTCGATCACGTCGCTGACCGGAAGCCCGCACAGCTCTCGGGCGGCCAGCAGCAGCGCGTCGCGCTCGCGCGCGCGGTCGTGAACCGCCCGGCGCTGCTGCTGCTCGATGAGCCGCTCGGTGCGCTCGATCTCAAGCTCCGCCGCCAGATGCAGCAGGAGCTCAAGCAGATCCAGCAGGAGGTCGGTCTGACCTTCCTCCACGTGACCCACGACCAGGAAGAGGCCATGACGATGGCCGATACGGTCGCGGTCATGAACAAGGGCCGGATCGAGCAGATGGGCGCCCCCGAGGAGCTGTATGAGCTCCCGAAGACGGTGTTCGTTGCGAACTTCCTGGGGCAGTCCAACCTGTTCTCCGTGCGCGTCACCGGCGAGACCGACCAGGTCATCCACACGGACTTCGAGGGCACGAGGATCTCCGTTCCCCGCGCCCGTTCGGAGCGGACGAGCGGCGACATCACGGTGGGCGTGCGCCCTGAGAAGCTCACCCTGTCGCGGGAGGTGCCGGCGAACACTGCCGAAACGAACGTGATCGGCCCCGGCCGCATCACCGACGTCTCCTTCATCGGCGTGAGTACCCAGTACACGGTCGAGGTGCCGGGCGCCGGTCCCGTGCAGGTGTTCGCGCAGAACCTTCAGGCCGGACCCGGCGCCGCGCTCGGCGACGAGGTGTGGCTGAGCTGGCTCGTCGAGCACACGTTCGGACTCTCCGATGACCGACTCGAGACGGGGGCGCTGTCCTCCGAACTCTCGACGCAGGCGATCGCGACCCGGGCCGCGCTCGCCGAATAAGGAGACGACATGGCATTCACCGCGTTCTCCGGCAACACGAAAGTTGTCGAGCAGGCGCCGCGGAAGAACGGCTGGGTCGCCCTGGTGCTCCTGGCACCGGGCATCGCCTACATGCTGCTCTTCTTCGTCGCCCCGTTCATCCAGCTGGCGATCACCTCGCTCCAGGCGCCCGACGCGAGCGGAGGGATCGGTCAGTACGTGCCGGCCCTCGAGTTCTCGAACTACTGGGCGGCGCTTCAGGAGTACTGGCCGCACCTGCTGCGCTCCTTCATCTACGCCGTCGTCGCGACGATCATTGGCCTCCTCATCAGCTACCCGCTGGCGTATCTGATCGGCGTGAAGGTGCGGTCGAAGCCGATGCTGCAGGGGATCCTGCTGATCCTCGTGGTCGCGCCGTTCTTCATCAGCTTCCTGCTGCGGACGCTGGCGTGGAAGTCGATTCTGCCGAGCGATTTCGTCGGCACGCACTTCTCGGTCATCTTCGGCCTCGTCTACAACTTCATCCCCTTCATGGTGCTGCCCATGTTCTCGTCGCTCCAGGCGCTCGATCTGCGGCTGCTCGAGGCGGGATCGGATCTGTACGCGTCGCCGGTGACGACCTTCCGCAGGGTCACGCTGCCCCTGTCGATGCCGGGCATCGTCTCGGGCACGCTGCTGAGCTTCATCCCGATGTCGGGCGACTACGTGAACGCGTCTCGCGAGTTCCTGGGCGGGACGTCGACGACGATGGTCGGCAACGTCATCGAGTCGAACTTCCTGCAGACGCAGAACTATCCGATGGCCGCGGCGCTATCGATCATCCTGATGGGCATCATTCTGATCATCGTGGCCACATACGTGCGCAAGAGCGGGGCGGAGGATCTGCTGTGAAGAACTTCTCACTCGGAAAGGCGTTCGTGCCGGTGGTGGCGGCGATTGCGCTCATCTACCTGCTGCTGCCGATCGCGCACGTCATCGTGTTCTCGTTCAACGACGCCGGGCGCAACAACATCATCTGGCGGGGGTTCACCCTCGACAACTGGCAGAACCCGTGTGGCGCGCCGCAGGTCTGCACCGCGTTCGGGAACAGCCTCCTCGTCGGCGCGGTGGCGACGGTCGTCGCGACGACGCTCGGCACCCTGATCGCGATCGCCCTCGTGCGGTACCGCTTCAAGTTCCGCTCGACCGTCTCGCTGCTCCTCTTCACGCCGATGGCGACCCCGGAGGTCGTGCTGGGCGCCGGTCTGGCCGCGCAGTTCCTGCTCGCGGGCGTGGAGAAGGGGATCGGCACGATCATCCTGGCGCACACGATGTTCTGCATCTCCTACGTGGTCGTCGCGGTGAAGGCGCGCGTCGCCTCGCTCGATCCCGCGATCGAGGAGGCGGGGCGTGACCTGTACGCCTCGCCGGGCCAGGTGTTCTGGCGGGTCACGCTGCCGATGCTCATGCCGGGCATCATCGGTGCGGCGCTGCTGAGCTTCGCGCTGTCGTTCGATGACTTCATCATCACGAATTTCAACGCCGGCACGGCGACCACGTTCCCGAAGTTCATCTACGTGTCGGCACTCAAGGGTGTTCCCGCGCAGGCGAACGTGCTCGCGTCGATCGTGTTCGTCGGCGCACTGCTCCTCGTGATCATCGTCCAGATGGTGAACATCAACAAGAAGAAGCGGCTCGCCAGGCAGTAGCGGCGCGCCGCCTCGGCAAGAAACCGCTCGGCTTCGGATTACGTCCCGAATCCGAGCGGTTTCTTGCGTTCCCGTGAACATCGTGGCCGATTCGCCTCGAAACACGCAGGATCTGCGGGAATCGGGATTCTCGGGGGGTTTGGCGCGGTGTTCACTTTGAGCGGGGCGCTCATGGGGTGCATGATGGTTGCTGTTGTGGGTTGCACACCCATCTCATTCACGGCGCGAAGGGGCGCAATTCTCCCCGGAACGCGAATGCAGCCTGTTGAGGAGAATCAATGTCGAATTCCGGGACGGCCGCCAAGCAGCGCGGAACCCTCAAGCGGAGCCTGGGGCTCTGGGCCATCGTCGGCCTGGGCCTCGGCTACATGACGCCGACGGTCGTGTTCGACACCTTCGGCATGGTCGGCCGCGACACGAACAACGTGGTCCCGCTCGCGTACCTCGTGGCGCTCGTGGTCATGGTGTTCACGGCGATCAGTTACGGCAAGATGTCCGGGGCGATCCCGAGCGCCGGCTCGGCGTACACCTACGTGCGCGAGTCGATGCACCCGAACGCTGGCTTCATGGTCGGCTGGACCTCGCTCATCGACTACATGCTGCTGCCGATGGTGAACTGCCTCATCATCCGGAGCTACCTCGAAGCGTTCTTCCCGTCGGTTCCTGGCTGGATCTGGGTCGTCGTCTACTGCGTCGCCGTGACGACGATCATCTACATCACGATGCGCGGCACCTCGAACGCGAACATGATCCTGCTCGTGTTCTCGATCCTCGTCATGGCGGTGTTCGTGGTCATGGTGTGGGTGCAGCTCTCGGGCGGCGCCGGCGTCGGCGGTGTCGTGTCGATGCAGCCGTTCCTGCACGACGGCGTCACGATGGGTGCCGTGCTCACGGGTGCCACGATCGTCTGCTTCTCGTTCATCGGCTTCGACGCCGTCACGATGTACGCGGAGGAGGCGAAGACCCCGAAGATCATGCCGAAGGCGATCCTCTACACGGTGCTCCTCGGCGGTGGCATCTTCCTGGTCGCCGGCTACTTCACCCAGCTGCGCTTCCCCGATTGGAACGAGTTCGCCCCGGGCGGCGACATGCAGTACATCGAGGACTCGACGCTGCCGCTCATCGGCGAGGCCGTGGGTGGCGATTGGCTGAAGGCGGTGCTCACGGCCGCGGGCTTCGCGGCGACGCTCGCCTCGGGTCTCGCCTCGCACGCTTCGGTGTCGCGCATGCTGCTCGTGATGGGCCGCAACAACGTCCTCCCGAAGAAGGTGTTCGGCTACATCAACCCGAAGACGCACACCCCGACCTTCAACATCGTCCTGACCGGCGCGATCTGCCTGCTCGCGATCGCGTTCACACTCGAGATGATCGCCGCGTTCATCAACTACGGCGCGCTGATCGCCTTCACCTTCGTGAACCTGTCGGTGATCGCCTGGTTCGCGATCCGTCAGGGCCGCAGGAAGACCCCGAAGGACATCTTCCACTACATCGTCCTGCCCACGATCGGCACCCTGATGACGGGCGTGCTGTGGGTGAACCTGCACCTCGACGCCCTGATCGGCGGCGTCATCTGGACCGTCCTCGGCTTCATCTACCTGGTCTTCCTGACGAAGGGATTCCGGAAGAAGGTCGCCGGCTTCGACGAGATCCAGCCGGTGACGGGCTTCAACAAGATTCCGGAAGAGGTGGGCGAGGAACTGCGCTAGCGGCTCCGCTCTCGGCCTTCCCCTTCGCTGCCCCTTCTCGGCCCCTCGCGCGACGCGCGGCGGGATCGAGGAGGGGCAGCGTGATGTTGCAGAGCGGCCCGATGAGCAGCGCGAAGGCAATGGTGCCGATGCCGACGTTACCGCCGAGGAGCCAGCCGACGACGAGGACCGTGAGCTCGACGGCCCCGCGCGCCGCCCAGATGGGCACGCCGTAGCGGGCGTTGATGCCGGTCATGAGGCCGTCGCGGGGCCCGGGACCGAGCTTCGCGCCGATGTAGATGCCGCTCGCGACGGCGAGGAGCACGAGCCCGATGACGAAGTAGCCGATCCGGAGCCACAGCACCTGGGTTACGGGGATGAGGAACAGGCCGAGTTCGATGCCGGGGCCGACGAGCAGGATGTTCAGGATCGTGCCGAGGCCCGGGCGCTGGCGCAGGGGGATCCAGAGCAGCAGCACGAGGAACCCGATGAGGTTCGTGAGCAGGCCGATCCCGATGCCGGTCCGGAGCGAGACGCCCTGCGCGAGGACGGTCCAGGGGTCGACGCCGATCACGGCGCGGATCATGAACGCATCGGCGACGCCGTAGAGCAGCAGGCCGGGGATCAGGCGGGTGAGGCGGAGGAGCATGGCTCCAGTCCATTCGATATTGGACCTGTAGACAAGATGCCAATCAACATATAGTGGCCTCATGGTCGCCTCGGGAGTTATCAGCCAGCGCCTCGGCGCGCGCCGCCTCGTCGAACTGCTCGGCGACTGGCGCGACGGAGGCGTCGGATACGAGGAGCTCAGCGGGTCGATTGCGTTGCTGGTCAGGGACGGGGCGATCCAGCCGGGCACCGTGCTTCCCGCCGAGCGCCAGCTCGCGGAGGCGCTGGGCGTGAGCCGCACGACCGTGAGCGCCGGGTACCGGCGCTTGCGCGAGGCGCGCGTCGCCCTGTCGCGCCAGGGCTCGGGAACCGTCGTGCGCGCCCGGCCCGCTGGACCCTCCGGAACCGAGGAACCCGGCGCCGGGGGAGCGATCGACCTGACCGTTGCGTGCCCTGAGCCGTGGGGCGGCCTGCCCGAGCTCGGCGCGCTCGCCCTCGCCGGCCACCCCGAGGTGTTCGCGCAGCGCGGCTACGACACGATCGGCCGGCCCGATCTGCGCGCGGAGATCGCCGCGCGCTACGCGGCGCGTGGCCTGCCGACCTCGCCAGAGCAGATCATGGTCACCCTCGGCGCCCAGCACGCGATCTTCCTGATCGCGCGGACGATCCTCGGGAGGGGCGACCGCAGCCTCATCGAGGCCCCGAGCTATCCCCACGCCCGCGAGGCGCTCGCCGCGACGGGCGCGCTCATCGCCGAGGTCCCCGTCGGGGAAGGCGCGGCCGCCGCGCGTCTCGACACCGTGAGGCGGGTGAGCCCGCGGCTCGCGTACCTGATCCCCGACCATCACAATCCGACGGGGGAGAGCATTCCCGAGGCCGATCGGGCCGCCCTAATCGCCGCGTTCGCGGAGCGCGGCTCGCTCGTGATCGCCGACGAGACGACCGCGGAGCTCACCCTCGGGGGCGCGCGTTCCGTGCGCCCGTTCGCGGCGGCCGCCGAGGGCACGTGGCACGCGGACGCCGTCGTCACGGTCGGCTCGCTCGGCAAGACCGTGTGGGGCGGGCTGCGGATCGGCTGGATTCGCGCCTCGACGGCCCTGATCGAGCGCTTCGAGGCGTCCAGGCGAACCGGCGATCTCGGAACGGGTGCCTGGGAGCAGGTGCTCGCGCTGCGCGCGCTCGAGCGATACGACGAGATCCTGACGGAGCGCAGCACGCAGCTCACGGCCCGCCACCGCGTGCTTCGCGAGCAGCTCGCCGCGCACCTTCCCGGCTGGCGTTCGCCCGACGCCGAGGGCGGGGTCAGTCTCTGGGTCGACCTCGGAGAGCCCAGGAGTTCCGCGCTCTGCCGGGAGAGCGCTCGCCGCGGCGTCCGGCTCGCCCCGGGGCCGCGGTTCGGCGCGCCCGGCGTGTTCGAGCGCTTCGTGCGGCTGCCGTTCACCGCGCAGGAGGACGAGCTCGTCGCGGCGATCGGCACGCTCGCGGAGTCCTGGACCTCCAGATCAGAGGCCGGATCGGGGGGATCGCTCCCGGGCGCGGGGCTCGTCTAGTACCGCGAGCGGCGCTTCCGGAGGGGGCTTCCGCGCCGCGACCCTCGCAGGCGATAGAATCGGGGATCATGCTCGACCTCGATCTCAACGCCCGCATCAAAGCCGTGCGCGCCAGCTACGCCGACATCGCCGCAGTCTCCGACCTTCCGCGGCTCGATCGCGAGATCGCGGAGCTCGAGGAGCAGGCCGTCGCGCCGAACCTGTGGGACGATCCCGAGGCCGCGCAGAAGGTCACGAGCGGGCTCTCGCACCGCCAGGCCCGTGTGAAGCGCCTGCGCGGCGTCGAGTCCCGGCTCGATGACCTCGACGTGCTCCTGGAGCTCGCCCTCGAAATGGAGGACGAGGAGTCCGCGGCCGAGGCCGAGGCCGAGCTCGCCTCCCTCGAGTCGCTCGTGCAGGACCTCGAAGTCCAGACCATGCTGTCGGGGGAGTACGACGAGCGCTCGGCCGTCGTCACGATCCGCTCGGGCGCCGGCGGCGACGACGCCACCGACTTCGCGGAGATGCTGCTCCGCATGTACCTGCGGTGGGCCGAGCATCGCGGATACTCGACGAAGATGATGGACACCTCCTACGCGGAGGGCGCCGGCATCAAGTCGGCGACGTTCGAGGTGGACGCGCCCTACGCCTTCGGCACGCTCTCCGTCGAGGCCGGCACGCACCGCCTCGCCCGGATCAGCCCCTTCGGCTCCGCGGACAAGCGGCAGACGAGCTTCGCCGGGGTCGAGGTGATCCCGCTCCTCGAGGAGGCGACGGAGGTGGAGATCCCCGAGACCGATATCCGCGTCGACGTCTACCGCTCCTCGGGCCCCGGCGGCCAGTCGGTCAACACGACCGACTCGGCCGTTCGCCTCACGCACATCCCCACGGGGATCGTCGTGTCGATGCAGAACGAGAAGTCGCAGATCCAGAACCGCGCAGCGGCCATGCGCGTGCTGCAGACCCGGCTCCTCCTGCTCCAGCGCGAAGAGGAAGCCGCGAAGAAGAAGGAGCTCGCCGGCTCCATCACGGCGAGCTGGGGAGACCAGATCAGGTCGTATTTCCTGTACGGTCAGCAGCTCGTGAAAGACCTCCGCACGGGCCACGAGTCCTCGCAGCCGGACGCCGTGTTCGACGGCGATCTCGACGGCTTCATCGCCGCGGGAATCCGCTGGCGCTCGCTCAGCAAGGACGACTAAGCGTTTCCTGGGAGGATCGAGAAACCCCGAAGACTCAGCGCGCCTCAACGTTTGCGGGCCCCCCGGCGCGTATTGTCTGAGTCGTCATGATCCTCTTCGAGAACGTCACCAAGAAATACCGGGGCACGGCGAGACCCGCGCTCGAATCGATCGACCTCAATATCGATCGCGGCGAGTTCGTCTTCATCGTCGGTGCCTCCGGTTCAGGGAAGTCCAGTTGCCTGCGGTTGATCCTCCGCGAGGATCAGCCGAGCACGGGCAAGATCCACGTCCTGGGGCAGGACCTCAGCAAGATCTCCTCGCGCAAGGTCCCCTATTTCCGTCGCAACCTGGGAACCGTGTTCCAGGACTTCCGCCTGCTCACGAATAAGACCGTGTACGACAACGTCGCGTTCACCCTGCAGGTGATCGGGAAGTCGCGCGGCTTCATCCAGGAGGCCGTCCCCGACACGCTCGAAATGGTGGGCCTCGCGAACAAGGGCAAGCGCTTCCCCCACGAGCTCTCCGGCGGCGAGCAGCAGCGCGTCGCGATCGCGCGCGCGATCGTCAACAAGCCGGCGATTCTGCTGGCCGACGAGCCGACGGGCAACCTCGACCCGGCGACGAGCCTCGGCATCATGCAGCTGCTCCGCGCCATCAACGCCTCGGGCACCACGGTCGTGATGGCCACGCACGAGGCGGCGTTCGTTGACATCATGCAGCAGCGCGTCGTCGAGCTCTCGCAGGGCGTCATCGTCCGCGACGAGGTCGGCGGCGGCTACGGCGAGACGGCGTCGATCCCGGTTGCGGATCTCTCGGAGGAGGGAATCCAGGTGCTGCGCACCACGGAGGCCGTGGTGCGTGCAGCGCTCTCGCCCGACATGATCGGCCAGGGCGCACGCCAGGAGGGCGAGGAGGGCGACGGCGACCTCGCCGACGCGCAGCTCGCGTCCGAGATGGCTCCCGCCGACGAGTATCCCGCTGCGCTGCCCGAGCAGGCTCCTGCCGCGCAGCAGCAGCAGCCGCGAGCGGGGGAGCGGGCGGCCTCCGTGTACGAGGAGCCGCATCCGTTCGGAGAGGACGACGCCGACATCGACGATCTCGACGAGACCATCGCGGCCGGCGGGCCCAACGCCCGCAAGATTCCCACGTTCCTCGACCCGGATCGGAACATCGACCCGGTGAAGATGTCGGAGACGGGAAGCCTGGCCGAGCACCTCGGGCTGCGCGGCAAGGACGATGAGACGGATGTGGGGCCGGCACGATGAGAGTTGGACTGGTACTCGGCGAGGTCTGGAACGGCCTCCGCAGGAATCTGTCGGTGGTCATCTCGGTGATCCTCGTGACGTTCGTCTCGCTCACCTTCGTGGGAGCAGCGATCCTCATGCAGCTGCAGGTGCAGCAGATGAAGACGTTCTGGTACGACCGCGCCCAGGTGGCGGTGTACCTCTGCACCGACTTCGACAAGAGCGCGACGTGCGCGGGGAAGGACGCGGGAGAGAAGGAGATCGAGGCCGTGAAGGCGGCGCTCGGATCCGACACCCTGAAGCCCTACATCGACGACTTCTTCTTCGTCGATCACGATCAGGCCTACACGGAGTTCACGAAGCAGTTCAAGGGCAACCCGATCGTGGACATCACGAAGCCCGAGCAGCTGAACCAGACCTTCTGGATCAAGCTCAAGGACCCGTCGCGCTCGGACATCATCAAGGAGACCTTCTCGGGGATCCCCGGGGTGCAGAGCGTGTCCGATCAGCGCAGCCTGCTCGACCGGATCTTCCTGTTCCTCGGCGTCGCGAGCTACACGGCGATCGCGATCGCGGGGCTCATGCTCGTCGCCGCGATGCTCCTGATCTCGACCACGATCCGGCTCTCCGCGTACTCCAGGCGGAGGGAGATCGGCATCATGCGCCTCGTCGGCGCCTCGAACCGGTTCATCCAAACGCCGTTCATATTGGAGGGCATCATCGCTGCCCTCATCGGAGCCGTGCTCGCGAGCGTCGCCTCGGTTTCGATCGTGAAGTTCTTCGTGCAGGGCTTCCTCGTCAGCGAGGTCCCGTTCACGAGCTACATCACGGTTGAGCAATCGCTGATCGTACCGCCGATTCTGATCGGCGTCGGAGTGATCCTGTCGGCGATCGCCGCGAAGATCGCGATCACGCGCTACCTGCGCGTGTGACGCCTCCGGACGCTCGATAGACTGGATCCTCGCGCCGGCAGACATCAGGTCTCGGCGCGGGGATCCGGTCGTTCCGGGTCCGGCATGCGCGTGTCCGAGTCCGAGTTCCGGATTCGAGAGGAGAGGAGTGACCATGCCCAAGGAGACCGGCGAGAAGCTGATCGCCTCGAACAAGAAGGCGCGTCACGAATACCTGATCCTCGACACCTACGAGGCCGGGATGGTGCTCACGGGCAGCGAGGTGAAGTCGCTGCGAATGGGGCGGGCGTCCCTCGTCGACGGCTACGTGTTCATCGAGAACGGCGAGGCCTGGCTCGACGCCGCCTATATCCCGGAGTATCTGAACGGCTCGTGGACGAACCACTCGCCGCGCCGGAAGCGGAAGCTGCTGCTGCACCGCCAGCAGATCGACAAGCTCTATCAGAAGACCCGCGAGGGCGGCATGACGATCGTGCCCCTGCGCCTGTACTTCCTGGACGGCCGCGCGAAGGTCGAGATCGCGCTCGCGCGCGGCAAGAAGGAGTACGACAAGCGCCAGACCCTGCGCGAACGGCAGGACAAGCGCGAGGCCGAGCGGGCGATGCGGCAGAAGAATCGCCTCGGCGACTGAGGCGATCGAGGTGATCGAGCCCGGGCGGTCGAGCGCTCAGGAGGAGCGTTCTGAGCCGGCACGAACGCGGAAGCCCGCTGCGGAGCGACGGGCAGAGATCGTGTCGGTCGCGTCGGAGATCGCTCTCGAGGACGGCCTCGAACGGATCACGCTGCGCGCCGTCGCGGATCGGCTGGGCGTGCGGCAGGGGCTGATCGGGCACTATTTCCCGGCGGTGGGTGAGCTCGTTGCCGAGGCCTTCACCGCGGCGGTGACGGGGGAGAGGGACCGGCTCGTCGGGGCTTCCGGTACCCCGACCGAGCGGATCGCCGCGCTCGTGCGGCGCGTCGAGCGGCAGGAGTCCGAGGGGCTCGCTCGGCTGTGGCTCAACGCGCGGCATCTCGCGCGGCGGGACGATCGTCTCGCCGACGTGATCGAGGCGCAGGAAGCGCTCGACCGGGCGCGGCTCGAGGCGCTCGTCTCCGAGGGGATCGCCGCCGGTGAGTTCCCGATCGCCGACGCCGGGGCGGCGTGCGTGCGCATCTTCATGGCCGTCGACGGCTTCGGCGCGTACGCGAACAACCCCGCGGCGTTCGACGAGCCGGCGTACGCGCACTTCGTGAGCGACGTTGCCGCGTGGGCGCTCGGCATCGGCCCGGCGGCGCTGCGCGCCGAGTAGCCGCGTGATCCCGGCGGGCGTCCGCCCTGCGCGAACCGCGCGGTGGGAGTGTGGTCTGCACTCGCCCGGCCGGCCGGGCGCTGCTAGACTGAAATGCCCGGCTCGGCCGGGATCGCCCCGGTTCGCCGGGTTTGACAACTCCACAGCGCGTGATGCGAACGCCCCAGACCAGGGGCCGATCGGTTTCGACACGTCGATTTGAGACTGTGAGAAGCGGGTCGAGGACGCGAAGTTATCTCGTAAACGCCCTTCGCAAACCATAGGTGCCAACGCTAAGCGCACCGACTTCGCTCTCGCTGCCTAAGCACGAGACCGAGTCCGTCAGGCCGGGTCTGCCTCCGCCCCGGATTTCTGGCGTCATCTAGGAGGCTTGCTCGTACGTCGTGTCTCAGGGCGTGCGGGGACTTTTTCTGAGGCTGGGCCCGTCGCGCGAGGTGTTCGTGACAACGCGCGGGGCCGAGTAGAACGTCTCCACGAACTACACCCGTAGAAGGCACGGAATCGTCGAAGTGGACCGGGGTTCAATTCCCCGCGGCTCCACCAGGGTTCGCATCACGCGCTGAGGAGATCTCCGATCGGCCGTCGAAGACGGCGGTTCGGTGTGCGCGGAGACCTGGGAAAATTCGGTTGGGATCCCGCTCCGCCCGCAGTCTGTCAGTGGATCCCGCTAGGCTCTTCCTGAGGCCCCTCGACGCCGCACGGGTCTCCTCGCCGACACCGCGAAAGGACTACGCCATGGGTTTCTTCACGAAGGATGCCGTACCAGCGCCGGGCGCGTCAGGAGGTCTCGCGCCGCTCAGCAAGGAGCGCATCAAGGCCGCTCTCGAACGCGAGGGGTGGTCCTACAACGTCGACTCCGACGGTGACATCGGTGGCGGCTGGGAGTACGGCAGCTTTTTCTTCTTCGTGAACGGCGAGCAGGACGAGATGCTGTGCGTGCGCGGCTTCTGGCGCGGCCGCCTCGAGGAGAGTGACTACCTGCGGGCACTCGAGCTCTGCAACACGTGGAACTCAGAGAAGATCTGGCCGAAGGTCTACGTCGGCCGCGACGACGAGGGCAAGGGCCGTCTCAACGCCGAGCTCAACGTCGATTACGAGCCGGGCATCACCGACGAGCAGCTCTCGCAGCACCTCCGCTGCGCCATCAACACCGGCATGTCGTTCTTCGAACTCGTCAACGAGACCTTCCCCGAGGTCTGGGCGCAGTACAGGCCCGCGGACTAAGCCGCGGCACCGACCGAGTACGGGGAGAGGACGCGACGCACGATGTCTGATCGGTTCCAGGTGGACCTCGCCGGGATGGTCGACCTGCTGTCGCGCCACCTCTACTCCGGCCCGCAGGTCTACGTCCGCGAGTTGATCCAGAACGCCGTCGACGCCGTCACGGCACGCCGCGCTCTGGACCCGGAAGCTCCGGCAACGATCAGGATCAGCACCGGCGAGACCCCCGCGGGGGAGGCGCTCGTCGAGGTCGTCGACACGGGCGTCGGGCTCACCGCGGCCGAAGCCGCCGAGCTGCTGGCCACGATCGGCCGCTCCTCCAAACGAGACCCGTCGCTCGGCCTCGGCCGCGCCGAGTTCATCGGCCAGTTCGGGATCGGGATGCTCGCGGCCTTCATGGTCGCCGACCGCATCGAGGTGCGCTCCCGCTCGGCGGTGCTGGGGGCCGCACCGATCCTGTGGGAGGGCCGCGCCGAGGGCACGTTCGAGGTCACGGAACTCGCGGCGAACGAGGGCGGTGCCGCCGAGGAGATCCCGGTAGGAACCACCGTTCGCGTGATCGCGCGCGCCGAGGCTGCGCACTGGCTCGCGGCCGACACCGTGCTCGGTCTCGCCAGGGAGTACGGCTCCCTGCTGCCGTTCGACATCTCGGTTCTCGTGCCCGTCGACGGCGATGAACCGGCCTGGCGCCGCATCACGGAGCCCGAGCTTCCGTGGCGCGTCGAGTACCGCTCTCGCGGGGAGCGCAGTGCGGCGCTCGCCGAATACTGCGAGCGCACCTTCGGATTCACCCTGATCGCGGCCATCGACCTGGAACTCCCCGTCGCGGGAGTCTCGGGGGTGGCGTTCCTGCTCCCGCAGGCCGTCTCGCCGGGGTCGGGCCAGCACCGCGTCTACATGAAGCGCATGCTCCTCGGGCAGCGCATCGACCGTGTCCTGCCGGACTGGGCGTTCTTCGCACGCGCGGTCATCGACACGGAAACCCTCTCGCCCACCGCGTCGCGAGAGCAGCTCCACGACGATGAACTCCTGATGACGGTCCGTGATGCGCTCGGGGCACAGATGAAGCAGTGGGTCACCGAGACGCTCAGATCCCCGAGCGGCCTCGCGCGCCGCGTCATCGAGGTGCACCACCTCGCGCTGCGCGCGCTCGCCGTCACCGACCCGGAAATGCTCGAGCTCGTCGCAGAAGTGCTGCCCTTCGAGACGAGCGACGGCGTCATGACCCTCGCCGAGGCCGCCGCCCGGGGCGAGATCGTCTACACCTCGACCACGGAGGCCTATCGCCGCGTGGCCGCCGTTGCCCGGGCCCAGGGGCTCGCCGTCGTGAACGCCGGGTACGTCTACGACGCCGACCTGCTACAGCGACTCGGATCCCGCGGCGGTTGGCGGGTCCGCGAACTCGAAAGCGCCGATCTCGTGCAGATTCTCGCCGTTCCGAGCCTCGCACGCGAGCTCGAGGTCGCCGACGCGGTCGCCCGAGCGAGGGATCTCCTCGAGACGGACGACTGCGACGTGATCGTGCGCGGTTTCGCGCCGGACTCGGTTCCGGCGATCCTGCTCCGCGACGCCGAGGGTGAGCACCGCCGTGACCTCGACCGCGAACGCGACGAGCAGCCGGACCTCTGGGGCGGGCTCCTCGACGGTTTCGCGGAGGAGCGCGCAGCGCGCACCCGGACGCTCGTGCTGAACGACGACTGCGAGGTCGCGCAGCGGCTCCTCGCCGCACCGGCGGGTGAGGTGTTCGCGGCGGGACTGCGCTCGCTCTACCTCTCAGCCGTGATGCTCGCGGGGGAGGGGCTGCGCGGCTCCGAGACGACGGCGTTCTCCGGGGCGCTCGGCGTGCTGCTCGGAGCGGCGCTCGGGGCCCCGACCGGCTCGGCGCTCGACCGCGACCAGGGGAACGACGACGGGCCGCAACGGCCGGAGGAGGAACGATGAGTGCATCGGTCGAACGCGAGCTCGGAGACATCCGCAGGATGCCGTACGGCACCGCGCGCATCGCGGCTGCCGAGGCGATCACCCGGCGGATTGAGGCGGATGGCCCGAAGTCGCAGCTCGCGGCGGCGCTCCTCGACCTCGTCGAGGCCTACACCTTCGCCGATGAAGGATCCAAGTCGTTCGTGGTCTTCGCCAGGCTACTGCGCCTCTGGGACGACAGCCCCGAACTCTTCGACGCCGCCGACGAGCGCAACCTGTTCTGGGAATTCAAGTGGATCGCCGGCGACCTGCCCGATTTTCCCCAGATCACCGCTGCGCAGGCCGAGGCATTCTTCGCCGATATGACCCGCCGCTTCGAACTCGCGGGCCACGGCCTCTCCTCGGTGCGCATGACCGAGTTCCGCTGGGCCTGGCACACCGGTCGCCAGGACGCCGACGCCGAACGCCTGCGCTGGATCACCGGACTCCGCGACGACTTCGAGGACTGCAGAGCCTGCACGATCGGCCAGCAGGTCGACTTCCTCACGGAGGAGCGGCGCTACCCCGAGGCGATCGAGCTCGCCCTCACCCAGGAAGACACCTGCAACCTCGAGCCCGCTCGAACGAACTACGCCCTCGCGCTCGCCGCGCTCATGGACGGCAAGCCCGACCTCGCCCTCGACGCGCATCGCAAGGCGATGGCCACCGACGACGGCAGCGCACGCGGCTTCGCCCCCGCGCGCGGACAGGGCTTCGAGGCGCTCGCGCGCGGCGGCAGGATCGACGAGGCGCTCAGGATCCTCCGCAACGATCATGCCGAGCTCCTGCGTGGCGGCTCGACGCCCCTCTTCCAGCTCCGATTCCTGATCGGCGTCCTCGCCGGTCTCTCCGCGGCGATCGAGCCGGCGGACCGGCCCACGGGTCTTCGCGATCCCGGTATGGCCACGGTCGGCGAGCTCCGGGATCACGTGCTGGAGCTGGCTCGCTCGCTCGCCGGGCCCCTCGACGCGCGAAACGGCAACGACCGCTACGCGGAGCTCGTCGATGCGGCGCTCGGGGCCACGCTCGCTGAGCAGCCGCTCCCCGAACGCGCCATCGAGATCGGCGGCGGTGCCAATACCGACGGGATCACGCCGTTCGCCACGCTCAGCGTCGTCGGCACGGCCCCGGGACAGGCGCACGACGCCGCGACCGCGCCGCCCATCGTGCCCGGCCGGAGCACCGCGGACGAACTCCTCGCCAGGGCCGAGCACTACGCGGGCCGCCAGGACTACGCTCGCGCCGTCCCGAGCTACACCGCAGCGGCCGAGTCGCTCAAGGCGGCAGGCTGGCTCGCCCGCGCGGGAGTCGCGCTCGCCGAGGCCGCGCAGAGCGCGATGCTCGCGGGCGAGGACGCGTCCGCGCAGCGGCTGTTCGCCGCCGCGATCCCCGAGCTGCGCGCCGGCGAGGCCGAACCCGAGACGATCGCCGCGGTGCTTGCCGCGTGGGCGCCGGCCGCCGCGCGCATGAACGACCCGGGCGAACACCTCGCCCGCACGTCCGAAGAGCTCGAACGAACCGGGGAGTTCGCCGCAGACGGCGTGCAGGAGGAGCTCGCGGAGCGCTTGCGGGCCGAGTGGGTGGCGCGCCGCGCGTCACTCCGCGACACGCTTGCGCGCTCGATCGCCGCGGCAGAGCCGTCCGCGCTGCCCGAGGGCCTCGATCGCTCTCGGGCCGTGTTCGAGGCCCTGTCCGCTGGGCAGGAGTACGCGAGCATCGGCCTCATCGGAGATGCGTCGCACGCCTTCTGGCTCGCGGCCCGGCTCGAGCGGGAGGCGGGTGACACCGAGGACGCCCTGTGGGCGTACGAGTCGGCCTTCGAGGGGTTCACCCTCGCGCGGCTGCGCGGTCCGCGCGCGGAGGTCGCGGGGGAGTTCATCGAGCTGCTCCGCGAGGCCGGGCGTGCGGACCGGGCGGACGAGGTCACGGCGCAGCTCCTCGCATAACCGCTCAAAATGAGCCGATCGCCCCACAAATCGTGCCGGAAGTGCCTCTTTCGCGCGGCCGGGAAGCAGGCCATGCTGGAAGGAGTGGCACGCGTTCGCGCGCCGCACAGCCTGTCGAGGGGAACCCAGCAATGACCGGTCGGATCGCGATCAACGGCTTCGGACGAATCGGACGCGGGGTGCTCCGCGCGCTCCTCGAATCGGACAGCGACGCGGAAGTGGTCGCGGTCAACGACCTCACGGATCCCGGCACGCTCGCACGCCTCCTCGCCCGCGACAGCGTCTACGGCAAACTGCCTTGGCCGGTCACCGTTGACGGGGACGCACTCGTCATCGGAGACCGTCGGATCCGGATCCTCGCCGAGGCCGATCCCGCGAAGCTGCCGTGGGCGGAACTCGGCGTCGACGCCGTGCTCGAATCGACGGGCCGCTTCACGGACGCCGAGAAGGCCAGCGCCCACCTTGACGCCGGGGCGGGTCGCGTCCTCGTGAGCGCCCCGTCGAAGGGTGAGGACCTGACCATCGTCGTCGGGGTCAACGACGATCGCTACGATCCCTCCGAGCACCGGATCGTGTCGAACGCCTCATGCACGACCAACGCGCTCGCGCCGCTCGCGCAGGTGCTCGACGACGCCGTGGGCATCGACTACGGGTTCATGACCACGGTGCACGCCTACACGCAGGACCAGCGCCTCGTTGATGCTCCGCACGACGATCCGCGTCGCGCCCGCGCCGCTGCCCTCAACATCGTCCCCACCTCGACGGGAGCGGCCCGGGCAATCGGCCTCGTGCTGCCCCAGCTCGACGGGCGCCTGATGGGGGACGCGATCAGGGTTCCCGTGCCCGTCGGCTCGATCGTCGAGCTCAACGCCGTGACGAAGCGCGAGGCGAGCCTGGAAGAGATTCTCGCGGCTTACCGGGAAGCGGCCGACGGCCGTCTCGCCGGGGTCATGGAGTACTCGGAGGAGCCGCTCGTCTCGACCGACATCGTCGGGAACCCGCACTCCTCGATCTTCGACTCGGAGCTCACCCATGTCGACGGCACGCACGTGCGCGTCGTCGCCTGGTACGACAACGAGTGGGGCTTCTCGAACCGCGCGGCCCGGCTCCTCGAGCGGCTCGCCGCCGAGTAGCGGGGTCAGGCGCCGCGACGGCGTAGCCGGCGGATCAGCATCGCGATCAGGCGCCAGCCGACGAGGAACGCTCCGAGCGTCACCGCGGACACGATGATGAAGGCGGTCGCGGTGGTGCCGCCGGAGAGCAAGCGGAAGAGCTGGCCGAGCGCGACCGTGCCGATCCAGACCACGATGCCCGTCGACACGACGGCGAACGGGTTGCGCCAGACGCGCCCCGCGAGCCACACGACGGCGAGGCCTGCGAGGAACGGCCAGGCCGTCTCGAACAGCCCGGCAGCGGTCGCCGCGCGCGCGTGGCTCCCGCGCCCGATCGCGGCGAACGTCACCACGAGTGCGACGTCGAGCACCGCGGCCAGGGCGATCGCCCCGGCGCCGGCGCGCGGCCGAGCCTCCGGCGCGGTCACCGCGCCGCTCCCGGAGCCGCAGGTGAACCCGTGGCCGCAGCCGGGGCGCCGGTGCCGGTTTCGGCACCGCCGCCGTCACCGGCGTGCGCCGCGTGCGAATCCGCGACGAGGCCGAGCACCGCGTCGTGCACGGCGCCGTTCGTGGCCAGCGAACTGCCGTTCCACGCGGACTCCGCGCCCGCGATGTCCGTGAAACGGCCGCCGGCCTCCCGCACGATCGGCACGAGCGCCGCAAGATCGTACGGCTTCACGTCGAACTCCGCGACGATGTCGACGAAGCCCTCGGCGAGCATCATGTACGACCACATGTCGCCGTAGGCGCGATCGCGCCAGACCGCGCGGCTGAGATCGATCAGCGGGCGCAGGTAGCCCGCGAGATCCCACTGCTCGATGCTCTGGAAGCTGAGCGAGGCGTGCTCGAGGTCGGAAACCCCGGAGACGCGCAGGCGTCGAGGCTCCTCGCCCGAGTTCTGCCCCCAGGCGCCGGAGCCGAGCTCGGCCCACCAGCGCGCCCCGAAGGCGGGAGCGGAGACGACACCGAGCGTCGGCACGCCGTTGACCTCCAGCGCGATCAGGGTCGCCCAGTTCGGGACCCCGCGCAGATAGTTCGAGGTGCCGTCGATCGGATCGAGGATCCACCGCCGGGAACCGCGATCCTCGCGGCCCGTCTCCTCGCCGAAGAACCCATCATCGGGGCACTCGGCCTCGATGCGCTCGCGCAGCGCGCGCTCGACCGCCTGGTCGGCGTCGGTCACGAAGGTGCGATCGGGCTTCGTGTCGATTCTCAGGTCTGCCGCGCGGAAACGGGGGAGCGAGATCGAGTCTGCGAGATCGGCCAGTTCGAGGGCGAACTCGAGATCAGAGGACCTGGGGAGAGGCGTGGAAGTCATCCCGTTCATCCTACGGGGGAGCGCGTGCCAGAAAGCGGAGAAGCCTGGCGCAGTGACTCACACTGTGCCAGGCTTCTCTCCTCGGTACACCCCCCGGGACTCGAACCCGGAACCCGCTGATTAAGAGTCAGCTGCTCTGCCAATTGAGCTAGAGGTGCTCGCTGCCCGTGAGCAACAGAACTACGTTAGCACGCGGGAGCAATGCCGCCCAAATCGGCCCGGCATCACCCAGGAGTCCGCGCGTGTCGCCCGCGTGAACTCCTGGTGAAGCCGCGTCTATTCGCGCGTGGCGCGGGCCCGAGCCGGCCGAACCAGCAGCGCCGCGGCGACGGCGACGGCGATGAGCGACCCCGCCATGACCGCGAGCCTCGCCGTGTCGGCGTCCGCCGGATCGGTGAGGCTGAGCTCGGTGACGAGGAGCGAAACGGTGAAGCCCACGCCCGCGAGCGCGCCGACGCCGATCAGCTCGCGCCACCGCACCGCCGGGTCGAGATCGGCCCGCGTGAATCGGGTCAGCAGCCAGGTCGTGATCGAGATGCCGAGCGGCTTGCCCAGGACGAGACCCAGCATGATGCCGATCGCGATCGGATCGGCCGGGAACCGGGAGGCCCCGCCGACCGCGACGCCAGCAGCGAAGAACGCGAACACCGGGACGGCGACGCCAGTGGAGAGCGGCCGGAAGCGGTGCTCGAAGGTCTCGGCCAGCTGCGTCCCGCCGCGCCCGCTCACCGGAACCAGGAACGCGAGGATCACCCCCGCGATCGTCGCGTGGATGCCGGAAAGGTGGAAGAGCGCCCACGCCGTCGCCCCGATCGGCAGCAGGATCAGCCACGGAGCCCACGGCGAGCGCGCGAACCACGCGGGGAAGCGCTGCACCAGGAAGCCGTACAGGGCGAACGGCAGGATCGAGAGCGCGAGCGGGAGGAGTTCGATCCCCGAGGTGTAGAAGACCGCGATGATCCCGATCGCGATCAGGTCGTCCACCACCGCGAGCGTCAGCAGGAACATTCTCAGCGCGGGCGGGATGCGCGGCGCGATCAGGCCGAGGATCGCGACGGCGAAGGCGATGTCGGTGGCGGTCGGAATCGCCCAGCCGTGCGCCGCTGGGGTGCCGGCGTTCACGAGCGCGTAGATGATCGCGGGCACCGCGACGCCTCCGACGGCCGCCGCGACCGGGACGATCGCCGTGGAGAAGCGGCGCAGCGCGCCCGAGACGAACTCGCGCTTGAGCTCCAGGCCGACCATGAAGAAGAAGATGGCGAGCAGGCCGTCCGAGGCCCAGTGCCCCACGCTCAGGTCGAGCCCGATGGCCGAGGGGCCCAAGTGGGTGTCGCGCAGCCCGGTGTACGCGTCCGCGAGCGGGCTATTGGCCGCGATGAAGCCGAGCAACGCCGCGGCCATGACGAGCACGCCGCCGACGATCTCCGCGCGGAGCAGGCGGCTGACGCGGGCGGCCTCGCGCTTGTTGACGAGGCTCAGGATCCGGCGCCTGCGGCCCCGCATGCTCGGGGCTTTGGGTGAGTGGAGGGGATCGGTCATAGAAGAACTCCCGGGTCGACGAACAGAATTGTCGACCAGACTTCCCGACGCACCGTTGAACAGAATAGCGCGTGCGCGGCCGGCCGTCGAGGAACGGGCGGCTTCGCCGTGTCCCGCAACGGCCGGCGCCGTGGCTCAGTGCTGCTTCGCGTCCTTGCGCTCCAGCTCGGCGTTCTCGTCCTGCTCCTGCATGGCGACGCTCGCGATCGCGAGGGCGAGGCCGGCGGCCCAGACGCCCCACACGATGTACCGCCGCCAGTCGCGGCGCATGGACTGCGTTTTCCGGGCGGTGCCGAGCGCGCCGAAGGCTGCCCCGATCACACCCGGGCTCGTGACGTACTTGCCGATCTGCACAATTCCTCCTTCGGGGCCGTGGCCGGTGGTCCGATCCGGGACCACTCTACTGCGTCGCCCTCCGCGCGAGAGCGGCGAGAGCGGCGAGTGCGGTAGTCTCGATTCCAGAGGCTCCGCGCGCGGGGCAAGACCGGAGTTCGGCCTGATGGGCCGAGAGGAAACACAGGAGGGTGGCCACATGGCTAAGCAGGAGTCCGCAGCGCTGTTCGAGGAGAGCTCGCAGGGCGCGGTGAGCGTGGTCACCGCCATCGGTTTCCTCTTCTCGCTCGTTCTCGTCGTCGGCGGCATGATCGGCATGAGCTACGGTTTCCAGCCCTCGCTCGGCACCGCCGAGCTCTGGATCTTCGCCGGTGGCCTCGTCGCGACCTTCATCGGCTTCCTGATTCCGTTCGCCGTTCTTCCCGCGATCGGCAAGTAGCTCGCGCACAGCAACGTCTTCTGGGCGCCTGGGGAGTTCCTCTCCCCAGGCGCCCTTTGCGTCCCGGCGCGGCATGGGAGTGGGCATAGACTGGGCTCATGGCAGAGACTGATATGAAGCCGCGGAGCCGCGACGTCACCGACGGGATCGAGAAGGCCGCAGCGCGCGGAATGCTTCGGGCCGTCGGCATGGGCGATGAGGACTGGGATAAGCCCCAGATCGGGATCGCGAGCTCCTGGAACGAGATCACCCCCTGCAATCTGAGCCTCGACCGGCTCGCGCAGGGTGCCAAGGAGGGCGTCCACGCTGGCGGCGGGTACCCGCTGCAGTTCGGCACCATCTCCGTCTCGGACGGCATCTCGATGGGCCACGAGGGCATGCACTTCTCGCTCGTCTCGCGCGAGGTCATCACCGACTCGGTGGAGACCGTCGTCATGGCTGAGCGCCTCGACGGCACGGTCCTGCTCGCGGGCTGCGACAAGTCGCTGCCCGGCATGCTGATGGCCGCGGCGCGCCTCGACCTCGCATCGGTCTTCCTCTACGCCGGATCCATCGCGCCAGGCTGGGTCAAGCTGAGCGACGGCACCGAGAAGGAAGTCACGATCATCGACGCTTTCGAGGCGGTCGGCGCGTGCAAGGCCGGCACCATGAGCGAAGAGGACCTCAAGCGCATCGAGTGCGCCATCGCACCCGGCGAGGGCGCCTGCGGTGGCATGTACACGGCCAACACGATGGCCTCGATCGCCGAGGCGCTCGGCATGAGCCTCCCCGGTTCGGCAGCGCCGCCCAGCGCGGATCGCCGCCGGGACTACTTCGCCCACCGCTCGGGCGAGGCCGTCGTCAACATGCTCCGCCTCGGAATCACCGCTCGCGACATCCTGACCAAGAAGGCATTCGAGAACGCGATCACGCTGCTCATGGCCTACGGCGGATCCACGAACGCCGTTCTCCACCTCCTCGCGATCGCGCGCGAGGCGGACGTCGACCTCACGCTCGAGGACTTCAACCGGATCGGCTCGAAGGTTCCGCACCTCGCCGATATGAAGCCGTTCGGCAAGTACGTCATGGCCGATATCGATCGCCACGGCGGCGTCCCCGTCGTGCTGAAGGCCCTGCTCGACGCCGGCCTCCTGCACGGCGACGTCATGACGGTCACCGGCAAGACCATGGCGGAAAACCTCGCTGAGCTGAACCCGGATCCGATCGACGGCGAGGTGATTCACCACCTCGACAACCCGATCCACGCGACGGGCGGCCTCACGATCCTGCACGGCACGCTTGCGCCCGAGGGCGCGGTCGTGAAGACGGCCGGCTTCGACGCCGAGGTGTTCGAGGGCCCGGCGCGGGTGTTCGAGCGGGAGCGCGCCGCGATGGACGCGCTCACCGAGGGCAAGATCGGCAAGGGCGATATTGTCGTCATCCGCTACGAGGGCCCCAAGGGCGGACCGGGCATGCGCGAGATGCTCGCCATCACGGGCGCGATCAAGGGCGCGGGCCTCGGAAAAGATGTACTACTATTGACGGACGGTCGATTCTCCGGCGGCACAACCGGCCTGTGCATCGGCCATATTGCACCTGAGGCGACGGACGGCGGTCCGGTCGCACTGGTTCGCGACGGTGACCTGATTCGGGTCGACATCGCCGCGAAAACGCTCGACTTGCTGGTAGATCCCGCTGAGCTTGAGGCCCGCAGAGAAACCTGGGCCCCGCTTCCGCCGCGGTACACGCGCGGAGTTCTCGCGAAGTACGCAAAGCTGGTCCGTTCGGCCTCCGAGGGCGCCGTCACCGGTTGAGTCCTCCCCGTGCCGCACCGCGCGGCGGGGGAGGCGCTTCGCACAGTTCCCCGCCGCGCACCCGCGTTCATCCACGATCACGAAAGCAAGAAATGACCTCGGAACCGAGTGCACTCCCCACTTCCGCGCAGGGCCGCGGCGAGCGGATGAACGGCGCGCAAGCCGTCGTCCGCAGTCTTGAAGCCCTCGGCGTGACCGACGTGTTCGGTCTGCCGGGCGGCGCGGTCCTCCCGCTCTACGACGCCCTCATGGACGCCGGGAAGCTCAATCACGTCCTCGTCCGCCACGAGCAGGGCGGCGGCCACGCCGCAGAGGGCTTCGCGGCCGCGAGCAACCAGGTCGGCGTCTGCATCGCCACCTCGGGACCCGGCGCGACGAACCTCGTCACGGCGATCGCCGACGCCTACATGGACTCGGTGCCCCTGCTCGCCATCACCGGCCAGGTGTTCTCGCACCTCATGGGATCGGACGCGTTCCAGGAGGCGGACATCGTGGGAATCACGATGCCCATCACCAAGCACTCCTTCCTCGTGAAGTCGGCCGAGGAGGTGCCCGGCGCGATCGCGGCCGCGTACCACCTCGCCTCGACGGGCCGACCCGGCCCCGTCCTTGTCGACATCACGAAGGATGCTCAGGAGGGCATGCTCGACTTCGTCTGGGATCCCCGCGTCGATCTCGCGGGCTACCGCCCGATCACGAAGGCGAACAGCAAGCAGATCCAGGCAGCGGCCGATCTGATCGCCGAGGCGGAGCGCCCCGTGTTCTACGTCGGAGGCGGCGTCAACCGCGCCGGCGCGCACGAGGAGCTGCTGCAGCTCGCCGAACTCGTCGGCGCGCCCGTCGTCACGACGCTCATGGCGCGCGGGGTGTTCCCCGATTCGCACCCGCAGCACCTCGGCATGCCCGGGATGCACGGCACCGTTCCCGCGGTGCTCGCGCTGCAGGAGTCCGATCTGCTGATCACGCTCGGCGCCCGGTTCGACGACCGCGTCACCGGCAAGGTCGGCCACTTCGCCCCCGACGCGAAGGTGATCCACGCCGACATCGATCCGGCCGAGATCGGCAAGATCCGTCCGGCCGATGTGCCGATCGTTGGCGACGCGGCAGATGTGATTTCCGACCTCATCGCTGCGGTCTCCACATCGAAGGTCAGCCGCGAGTGCGCCGACCTCTCGCCGTGGTGGGCTCGCCTCCGCGGCCTGCAGGAGAAGTTCCCCCTCGGCTACGCCGAGACGAGCGACGGACTCCTCGCGCCGCAGCAGGTCATCCAGCGCATCGGTGAGCTCACGGGCCCCGAGGCCGTCTACGCCGCGGGCGTGGGGCAGCACCAGATGTGGGCCGCCCAGTTCATCAAGTACGAGCGCCCGGGCGCGTGGCTCAACTCTGGCGGTGCCGGCACCATGGGCTACTCAGTGCCGGCGGCGATGGGCGCGAAGGTCGCCGAACCGGACCGCGTGGTGTGGGCGATCGACGGCGACGGCTGCTTCCAGATGACCAATCAGGAGCTCGCCACCTGCGTGGTGAACAACATCCCGATCAAGGTCGCGATCATCAATAATTCCTCGCTCGGCATGGTGCGCCAGTGGCAGACGCTGATCTACAACGGCCGCTACTCGAACACCGAGCTGAACACGGGGCACGGTTCGGCCCGCGTCCCCGACTTCGTCAAGCTGGCCGAGGCTTACGGCTGCCTCGCGATCCGCGTGGAGCGCGAGGACCAGATCGATGACGCCATCAATCTCGCCCTGGCGACGAACGATCGCCCCGTCGTGATCGACTTCGTCGTGAGCGCCGATGCGATGGTCTGGCCGATGGTCCGCCAGGGCACGTCGAACAGCGACGTCCAGTACGCACTTGACCACAGCCCGGAATGGGAGGGGGAGTAACCATGAGCCGACACGTACTCAGCCTGCTCGTCGAAGACAAGCCCGGCCTCCTGACGCGCGTCGCGGGCCTCTTCGCCCGCCGCGGCTTCAACATCGAGTCCCTCGCCGTCGGACCGACCGAGATGCAGGGCCTGTCCCGCATCACGGTCGTCGTCGACGAGGATGAGACGCTGCTCGAGCAGGTCACCAAGCAGCTCAACAAGCTCGTCAACGTGATCAAGATCGTCGAGCTCGAGGAAGCCAACTCGGTGCAGCGCGAGCACGTCCTCATCAAGGTGCGCGCAGACAATCAGAACCGATCGCACGTGCTCGAGGCCGTGAACCTGTTCCGCGCGCGCGTCGTCGACGTCGTCCCCGATGCGCTCACGATCGAGGTCACCGGCGACAGCGGCAAGATCGACGCGTTCCTCAAGGTCCTCGAGCAGTACGGGATCAAGGAGATCGCGCAGTCCGGCCTCATCGCGGTGGGCCGCGGCGCCAAGTCGATCACCGAACGCGTGTTCAAGAACTAGCCGCGATCAGCGGTTTCCAATCCTCCGCGCCTCGCGCGGGAAATAACCACTCAACAAAGGAGAGTCCCAGTGGCTGAGATGTACTACGACGCCGACGCAGACCTGTCGATCATCCAGAACAAGAAGGTGGCCATCGTCGGCTACGGGTCCCAGGGGCACGCGCACGCGATGAACCTGCGCGACTCGGGCGTCGAGGTCATCATCGCGCTCAAGGAAGGCTCGAAGTCGATCCAGAAGGCGGAGGAGGCCGGCTTCACGGTCAAGACCGTCGCCGAGGCCGCGGCCTGGGCTGACCTCATCATGATCCTGGCGCCGGATCAGCACCAGCGCTCGATCTACACCGAGTCGATCAAGGATCAGCTCACCCCGGGCAAGACGCTCGCGTTCGCGCACGGCTTCAACATCCGCTTCGGCTACATCGAGGTCCCCGAGGGCGTCGACGTGATCCTCGTCGCGCCGAAGGCCCCCGGCCACACGGTCCGTCGCGAGTTCGAGGCCGGCCGCGGCATCCCCGACATCATCGCCGTCGAGGTCGACGCCACCGGCACCGCGTGGCAGACCGCCATCTCGTACGCGAAGGCGATCGGCGGCACCCGCGCTGGCGTCATCAAGACGACCTTCACCGAGGAGACCGAGACCGATCTCTTCGGCGAGCAGGCCGTGCTCTGCGGCGGCATGAGCCACCTCGTGCAGGCCGGTTTCGAGACCCTCACCGAGGCGGGCTACCAGCCCGAGATCGCCTACTTCGAGGTGCTGCACGAGCTCAAGCTCATCGTCGACCTCATGTGGGAGGGCGGCATCGCCAAGCAGCGCTGGAGCATCTCCGACACCGCTGAGTACGGCGACTACGTCTCCGGCCCCCGCATCATCGACGCCGGCGTCAAGGAGCGCATGCGCGAGGTCCTCAAGGACATCCAGACCGGTGCGTTCGCGAAGCGCTTCATCGACGACCAGGACAACGGGGCCGTCGAGTTCAAGGAGCTCCGCGCCAAGGAGGAGACCCACCCGATCGAGAAGACGGGTCTCGAGCTCCGCAAGCTGTTCGCGTGGCAGCAGCAGGACGCCGACTACGTGGACGGCTCCGCCGCCCGCTAAGTCGCGGTGAGCTCGGCCGCTCGCGCGGCACGCTCGGAAGGGCCCCGGATCGTTGCGATCCGGGGCCCTTCCGCGTGCGCGGGTGCCGGCCACCGGGGCGCGGAACCCGGGGGCGGCGGGCGGTGGCCCGGGCCGGCCGTACCGTGGCGGCGGGCGGCGGCCCGGGCCGGCCGTGCCGGGCGTTCCCTGGCGCCGCTCCGCACGAGTCGGGCCCCGGCCGCGCGCTGCAAGCAGCGGCTGCCGGGGCCCGATCAGGAGTTTCGCTTTAGGACGCCGGCGTGGTCGCGGGCTCCTCGGTTGCGGGCTCGGTGGGTGCGGGGGCGTCGGTCGCCGGGGCGTCCGTCGACGGGCCCTCGGAGGCCGGGATCTTGGTGCCGATCGGCGCCTCTCCCGCGACGCTCTTCTCGACCGCGTCGACCTGCTCCTGCGTGTACCCGCAGTACTGGGTCGCCTCGCTCTGCCACCGCTTCGTGAGGCGGTCCTTGCCGGCCTCGTGGGCGGCGGCGACGGTGCCCTGGTAGATCTGGCCGTCCTTCGACTCCTTGTTGACGTCGGGCACCTGCTCGCAGACGTGGAAGACCGAGCCGCCCTTCACCCAGAACACCTCGTCCTTGCCGGTGAGCTCCTGGACGATGTTCGTCTCCTGCGCGTACTGCTCCTGCGACGGGGACTCGAAGGTCGTGCCGAACAGGCCCGAGATGATGAGCACGACGATGCCGATACCTCCCGCGAGCGCCTTCTGCTTGCCGCTCATGTTCTTGTCCATGAAGATCAGGATGATGAGCGGGAGGAACGCGACGACGGCGACGATCGCACCGAGCTGGTTCTGCACGAAGAACCGCACCTTGTCGGCCTCAGAGGCCGGATCGAGCCGGTTCGCCTGCTTCCAGCAGAGCGAGCCGCCGACCGAGAGGATGCCGGTGACGACGATCAGGATGATGAGCAGCACCATGTTGACCGGCACCTGCTTGAGGACCCAGAAGATCGCGAAGGCCTCGACGGCGATCGCGACGATCCATGCCGCCCAGGAGATGAGGCGCAGCCGGTTGGCCTTCGCCTTGGCCTCGGGAGTCGGGGTCCACACGGGACCGGCCGGTGCCTCGGCGCCGCCCGGCGCTGCCGTGCCTCGCGTGGAGGTGCGCGCTGGCTCGGACGCTTCGACGCGGACGACCTTCTTCTTCGGGGCTTCGGTCATTTCGGTTCCTGGCTCCTGTCGGGGGGGGGTAGACGATGCACCTGAAGTTTAGCGGGGGAGCGGCTCCCGGCGGTCTCTGAGTTTGTGCTCGCCTAGAATCGAAGGATGCGCAAGAACACGTCGCGCGGTGCGCGGGAGAGCGCGATCGCGAGCGGCTGGACCGTTCAGGGGGATCCCTCCGCGGATTCAGCGGCCCCGGAACCTGCCGGGACCGCAGCCGCTGGGTCCGAGCCCTCTGCCGCGATCGCGGAGGGTGCCGGAGTCGGGAGCGAGCAGCCGACGGTCGCGGCCGCCCCATCGGGCTCGGATGCCAGCGCGAACGGCGAGGCAGCTGGACCCGGCGGGACCGAGACGGAGGGCGCGGAACCGGGAGAACGGGTCAGCAACCAGTTCTCCAACGTCGCCCTCGTGGTCCTCGGCGTCCTCGGTGGCCTCTACCTCCTCTACGCCTGGGTCTGGCTCAGCTGGGCGCAGTACTACGCGAGCGTCAATCAGGAGGTCGCGTCCGCGAGCGGCTCCCTCGGCGGCGTGCTGCAGCAGATCGTCTTCTGGGCGGCCCCGCTCGCGCCGATCCTGTGGTTCGTCTCGGTCCTCGCGCTGAACCGCGGGGCGAGCACGCTCAAGCACGCGGTCTGGCTGCTGATCGGCGCGATCGTGCTGTTCCCGCTGCCGCTGCTCTCCGGGGGTGCCTCATGACTCGCAGGATCATCGTCTGGGCGATCGGGATCCTGATCGCCGCGCTGTACGGGTACATGGTGGTTGCCGCGATCGGCAATTTCCTGCTCCTGCCGCAGATGGCGGCCTCGCTCGGCGTCGCGCTCACTCCCGTGGGCTGGGGCTGGCTGACGTTCGGCATCGCGCTTCCCGTCGTCGTCTTCGCCGTCGCGCTCGTGTTCGCCCGGAAGCGGTCGGCCTGGGTGCGGATCTTGCTCCTCGCGACCGGGCTGTGCTTCGCGGCTGCCGTGCAGCTCGAGGTGCTGCACATGGTCCCTCAGACGAGCTACTTCTCGGCCTGATCCGGCCGGCGATCCGCGCTCGATCCGCGCTTCGATCGGGCCGGCGCGCGCACGCGCTCGCGTTGCGTGACGTCACAGATGCGTCCGCGGCGGCGCGCGGCGGTAGACTGGAGTCCTGCGTGTCGCTCACGCAGCCTCCCTATCGCTGACCCGAAGGACCCGCTTGATGACTGCGCCGGTCGTGCTGATCGCTGAACAACTCTCGCCCGCAACTCTCGCCGCGCTCGGCCCCGACTTCGAGGTGGTGCACGTCGACGGCACTGACCGGGACGCGCTCCGCTCGGCGCTCGGCACCGCAGACGCCGTGCTCGTGCGCTCCGCGACCCAGATCGACGCCGAGGCGCTCGGCTGGGCGCCCAAGCTCAAGGTGATCGCCCGCGCGGGCGTCGGCCTCGACAACGTCGACATCAAGGCGGCCACGCAGGCCGGCGTGATGGTCGTGAACGCGCCGACCTCGAACATCATCAGCGCCGCCGAGCTCACGGTCGCGCACATCCTCGGCCTTGCGCGGCACCTGCCGCGCGCGCACGGCTCGCTGTCCGAGGGGCAGTGGAAGCGCTCCTCGTTCACGGGCACGGAGCTCTACGAGAAGACCGTCGGCATCGTGGGCCTCGGCCGCATCGGCGCGCTCGTCGCCGAGCGGTTGAAGGGCTTCGGCGTCGAGCTCATCGCGTACGACCCCTACGTGACCCCGGTGCGCGCGCAGCAGCTCGGCGTCGAGCTCGTCTCGCTCGAGGAGCTCGTCTCGCGCGCCGACTTCCTCACGATTCACATGCCCCGCACGCCCGAGACGCTCGGCATGATCGGCGCGGAGCAGCTGAAGGCCATGAAGCCGACCGCGTACGTCGTGAACGTCGCGCGCGGCGGCCTGATCGACGAGGCGGCCCTCGCCGGGGCGCTCGGCGCCGGCGAGATCGCTGGCGCGGCGCTCGACGTTTTCATGCAGGAGCCCCCGGCAGACGCGTCGCTCACCGGTCTGCCGAACGTCAACGTGACCCCGCACCTTGGCGCCTCCACGGAGGAGGCGCAGGAGAAGGCCGGCGTATCGGTCGCGAAGTCGGTGCGTCTCGCGCTCGCTGGCGATCTCGTGCCGGACGCGGTGAACGTCGCGGGCGGCGTCATCGACGAGTACGTGCGCCCGGGCCTCCCGCTCACGGAGAAGCTCGGCCAGGTGTTCGCTGGCCTCGCGGACGGCCCGATCGGCTCGATCGACATCGAGGTGCACGGCGAGCTCGCCGAGCGCAACGTCGAGGCGATCCGCCTGGCCGCGCTGAAGGGCATCTTCTCGAAGGTCGTGAGCGATCCGGTGTCCTACGTCAACGCACCGCTCCTCGCCGAGCAGCGCAACGTCGAGGTCCGCTTCAGCAAGGACGGCGACTCGGAGAGCTACCGCAACGTCATCACGATCCGCGGCGCCCTCACCGACGGCACCCCGGTCTCGGTGTCGGGCACCCTCACCGGCCCGAAGCAGATCGAGAAGATCGTCGAGGTGAACGGCTACGAGCTCGAGCTCCCGATCCCCGCGCACCTGCTCGTGTTCAGCTACACGGATCGCCCGGGCATCGTCGCGACCTACGGCGGCCTGCTCGGCGACGCCGGGGTGAACATCGCCGGGCTGCAGATCGCTCGCGACGAGAAGAAGGGCACCGCGCTGTCGGTGCTCTCGATCGACGCTCCGATCGACGAGGCGCTCGTCGCGAAGCTCTCGGAGGCGATCGGGGCCGACCGCCTGCAGACGATCGACGTCGAGGAGCTGTAGTCCTCGAATCCGTGTCCGATGGCCCGTTCCGCTCCGCGGGGCGGGCCATCGTCGTTTTCGGGCCCGGATTCCGGGCCTGATCAGGGTCGCGGGATCGCGCTGCCGGGCGTAGGGTGAGCGCATGGGCGAGGAAGCAGCACTCACGGAACTCGAGTTCACGGTGTTCGGGTTCATTTCGCGAACCCCCGCGGAGACGTACGAGGCGGTCGCCGATCCGGCGATCCTGAGCCGCTATTTCACGACGGGAGGCGCGGCGGGCCGACTGGCCGCGGGGGAGCCCGTGACCTGGGATTTCGCGGACTTTCCCGGTGCGTTCCCGGTCGAAGTGCTGGAGGCGAACGCCCCGGACCTGATCCGGATCCGGTGGGCAGGCGAGCCGGCGAACCTCACCGATCCGGCTGGCACCGAGGTGAGCTTCGTCTTCCGCCCGGTCGACGGAGGAGCGCGCACGGAGGTGCGGATCACCGAGCGCGCCTGGCGCGTGACGCGCGGCGGCGCCGAGGCCGCGTTCGGGAACTGCATGGGGTGGACCGGCATGCTCGCCGCGATGAAGGCCTGGCTCGAGCACGGGGTCGTGCTGCGCGAGGGGTCCTACCGGTAACGGCGGCCTCCGAGAACGGCCGATCCCAACCGGGCTTTCTTGCGGTCCGGATGGTAGACTGGAGGGGTGGGCGTTTGCCCACGACCAAAGATGAACCGAGCACGAGGCCGGCTGGTCTTCGGTGGTGGATCCCTCTCGGGCGCAGTGCGCCGCGAAGGAGGGTGGTCTTCTACTGTTGATCAGCACCCGCGATCGTTCTGACGCGGGCACCCAGCCGCGTGCTCATCCTGATGATTGGAGCACCCGTGGAGGGTCCTGAGATCAAGTTCGCCGAGGCCGTTCTCGACAACGGCAAGTTCGGTAAGCGCACTATCCGGTTCGAGACCGGCCGCCTGGCTCAGCAGGCGCAGGGCGCAGTCGCTGCGTACCTCGATGAGGAGACCATGCTCCTCTCGGCGACCAGCGCGTCGAAGCACCCGAAGGATCACTTCGACTTCTTCCCGCTGACGGTCGATGTCGAGGAGCGCTCGTACGCCGCCGGCAAGATCCCCGGCTCGTTCTTCCGCCGCGAGGGCCGCCCCTCGACCGAGGCGATCCTCGTCTGCCGCCTGATCGATCGCCCGCTGCGCCCGTCGTTCGTCGACGGCCTCCGCAACGAGGTCCAGATCGTCATCACCGTCCTGAGCATCGCCCCCGGCGAGTTCTACGACGCGCTTGCGATCAACGCGGCGAGCGCCTCGACGCAGATCTCGGGTCTCCCGTTCTCGGGCCCGATCGCCGGTGTGCGCCTCGCGCTCATCGACGGCCAGTGGGTTGCGTTCCCGAACGTCGAGCAGCTGCAGGACGCGGTGTTCGACCTCACTGTCGCCGGCCGTCTCGTGACGAAGGCCGACGGCACCGAGGATGTCGCGATCATGATGGTTGAGGCCGAGGCGACCGAGGGCAGCTGGAACCTCATCAAGGCCGGCGCTACGAAGCCCGACGAGGCCGTTGTCGCGCAGGGCCTCGAGGCCGCGAAGCCGTTCCTCTCGCAGCTCGCGAAGGCTCAGGAGCAGCTCGCAGCGCAGTCGGCCAAGGAGGTCCAGGACTACCCGGTCTTCCTGCCCTACACCGATGAGGCATACGCTGCTGTTGCGGAGCTCGCCGAGGGCGAGCTCGCCGGCATCTACCAGATCGCCGACAAGCAGGAGCGCCAGGACGCCGACGACGCGCTGAAGGCGCGCGTCAAGGAGGCCATCGCCGCCAAGATCGAGGCGGGGGAGCTCCCGGCCGAGGTCGAGGGTCAGGTGTCCGCCGCCTACAAGTCCGTCACGAAGAAGATCGTCCGCGGCCGCATCCTCTCCGAGGGCGCCCGCATCGACGGCCGCGGCCTGCGCGACATCCGCGCGCTCGACGCCGAGGTCCAGGTCATTCCCCGCGTGCACGGCTCGGCGATCTTCCAGCGCGGCGAGACCCAGATCATGGGTGTCTCCACGCTGAACATGCTCAAGATGGAGCAGCAGATCGACTCGCTGTCGCCCGTCACGAGCAAGCGGTACATGCACCACTACAACTTCCCGCCGTACTCGACCGGTGAGACCGGCCGCGTCGGCAGCCCGAAGCGCCGCGAGATCGGGCACGGCTTCCTCGCCGAGCGCGCGCTCGTTCCGGTGCTCCCGAGCCGCGAGGAGTTCCCCTACGCGATCCGCCAGGTGTCCGAGGCGCTCGGCTCCAACGGCTCGACGTCGATGGGCTCCGTCTGCGCCTCGACCCTGTCGCTGCTCAACGCCGGCGTGCCGCTGCGCGCGCCCGTCGCGGGCATCGCGATGGGCCTCGTCTCCGACGAGGTCGACGGCGAGACCCGCTACGCGACCCTCACCGACATCCTCGGTGCCGAGGACGCGCTCGGCGACATGGACTTCAAGGTCGCTGGCACCCCGGACTTCGTGACCGCGCTCCAGCTCGACACGAAGCTCGACGGCATCCCCTCGGACGTCCTCGCCGGCGCGCTGTCGCAGGCGAAGGAGGCTCGCACCACGATCCTCGACGTGCTCAACCAGGCGATCGACACCCCCGACGAGATGGCGCCCACCGCGCCCCGCGTCATCACGGTGCAGATCCCGGTCGACAAGATCGGCGAGCTCATCGGGCCCAAGGGCAAGACGATCAACGGTATCCAGGACGAGACCGGCGCCGACATCTCCATCGATGACGACGGCACCGTCTACATCGGCGCGACCGACGGCCCCGCGGCCGAGGCCGCCCGCGCCCAGGTCAACGCGATCGCGAACCCGCAGAACCCCGAGGTCGGCGAGCAGTACCTCGGTACGGTCGTGAAGAACGCCGCCTTCGGCGCCTTCATCTCCCTGCTCCCGGGCAAGGACGGCCTGCTGCACATCTCCGAGGTGCGTAAGCTCGCCGGCGGCAAGCGCATCGAGAGCGTCGACGACGTCCTGTCGATCGGCCAGAAGCTGCTCGTGAAGATCACGAAGGTCGACGACCGCGGCAAGCTCTCGCTCGAGCCCGTGCTCGAGGAGCAGGCGGCCGAGGAGGTCTCGGAAGAGGCCCCCGCCGCCGAGTAGTCCCAGACTGCTCCGCCCGGAAGCGCCCGTCGCACCCCGCAGGGGGAGCGGCGGGCGCTTCCGCGTTCACGGACTTTGTCGGACGTACCCAATAGGCTGTGCGCATGCATGAACCCGTGAAGCTGCCCCTGGACGCCCCCGAGCTCGAGACCGAGCTGAGCGGGGGTTTCGTGCGGCGCACGGTGCACCCGTCCGGGCTGCGCGTGCTCACCGAGCGCATGCCGGGGGCGCGGAGCGCCACGATCGGGTTCTGGGTGGGGGTCGGATCTCGTGATGAACAGGGGGAACGCGGTGACGCGCCCGGGAGTCTCGGGTCCACGCACTTCCTCGAGCACCTGCTGTTCAAGGGCACGCCCACCCGAGACGCCTACCAGATCGCCACGAGCTTCGACCGGATCGGCGCGGAGAACAACGCGCTCACGGCCAAGGAGTACACCTGCTACTACGCGAAGGTGCGGGACGCCGACGTTGAGCACTCGGTGAACGTGCTCGCCGACATGGTGACGAACTCGCTGCTCGACCCGGGGGAGTTCGACATGGAGCGCGGCGTGATCCTCGAGGAGCTCGCCATGGCATCGGACGACCTGGCGGACGTCGCGAGCGAGCGCCTGTTCGAGGTGGTGCTGGGAGATCACCCGCTCGGGCGGCCGATCGGCGGCAACCCCGAGACGATCAGGGAGGCGCGGCGCGATGCCGTCGATCGCCACTATCGGGATCGCTACGATCCCTCGACGCTCGTCGTGACGGCCGCGGGGGCCGTGGACCACGATCGGCTCGTCGATCTCGTGCTCACGGCGCTCAACGCGTCGCCGGAGGAGCGCTGGCACACGGGTGGCGCGGCAACTCCCGTGCGGCGCGCGCAGAGTTCCGAGGCGTCCAGCGCCGCTCCGGGGGCGAACGGGGGAGCGGCCGCGGTGCGCACCCAGCCCGTCGTCGACATCACGGAGCGCCCGTCCGAGCAGATCAACCTGATGATCGGCACGCGCGGCTTCTCGTCGAGCGACCCGCGCCGCTTCGCGTTCGGCGTCATGAACTCGGTGCTCGGAGGAGGAATGTCGAGCCGCCTGTTCCAGGAGATCCGCGAGAAGCGGGGCCTGGCCTACACGGCCTACTCGTTCGGAGCCAGTTACTCCGACGCCGGCCTGTTCGGCATGTACGCCGGTACGGCTCCCGCGAACGCGTCCGAGGTCGTCGAGCTGAGCCGCGCGGAACTGCGCAGGATCGCCGAGGATGGCATCACCGAGGAGGAGCGGGAGGACGCGCTGGGCCAGATCGCCGGCTCCTCTGCGCTCGCGCTCGAGGACTCGGAGACGCGCATGGGCAGGCTCGCCCGCGCCGAACTCGGCAGTGGCGAGCTGTTCGACCTCGACACCTCGCTCGAGCGCTTCGCGGCCGTCACCGCCGCGGATATCCGCGCCGTCGCCGCGCACCTCGACGCGCAGCCGATGTCGGTCGTGGCCGTTGGCGACGCCTCGCGCTCGCAGCTCTCGGCGGGCTGATCAGGATCTCCGAGAGTAGAATCGAAGCATGTCTGTGAGCGTCGCCGTCGCGGGTGCCACGGGGCGCCTCGGCACCCTGGTCTGCGAAGTCATCGAGGAGCATCCGGAGTTCGAGCTCGGTGCACGGCTCACGAGCCGGAGCGGCCCCGATGAGGGCGGCGAAGCGGAGATCCTGGTGGACGTGAGCCACCCGGACGCCTCGCCCGGGATCGTCGAGCGCGCCATCTCGCGCGGGCAGCGGGTGATCGTCGGCACGAGCGGCTGGGACGCCGAGCGTCTCGCGGCGCTGCGGGCGCGCCTCGCCGAACTTCCGGGCACCGGTGCGATCGTCGTGCCGAACTTCTCGCTCGGCTCGGTGCTCGGCAGCACCCTCGCGCGGATCGCGGCGCCCTTCTACGATTCGATCGAGATCGTCGAGGCCCATCACCCGCGGAAGGTCGACTCGCCCTCGGGAACCGCCGTGCGCACCGCGGAGCAGATGGCAGAGGCCCGCGGACACCGCACGGTCGAGGCTCCGTTCCCGGAGCAGCCAGCGCGCGGACAGCTCATCGCGGGCATCCCCGTGCACAGCCTGCGTCTCGCGGGGGTCGTGGCGAAGCAGGAGGTGCACCTCGGCGGGGCCGGGGAAACCCTGACGATCACGCACGACACGCACTCGAACGAGGCGTACCGGGCGGGCATCCGCGCGGCACTCGAGGCCGTCACCGGGCTAACCGGCCTCACGGTCGGCCTCGACAGCCTGCTCGGGCTCGACCGCATCGGCGCGGCCGGGGAGACGCGTTGAGCGCGAGGCTGCGCGCGATCATCGGCGTCGTGATCATGAGCGTCCTGCTCGTGCTCTACTTCGTCTTCGTCGGCGTGCGCGCGATCGCGCTGATCTCGTCCGGCACGCTGGTCGCGGTCGTGATGGGCGTCGCAATGCTCGTGCTCCCGATCATCGGGGTGTGGGCGCTGTGGCGGGAGATCCGCTTCGGGATCGCCTCGACGCGCCTCGCCGATCGTCTCGCGGACCTCGGTCTCATGCCGGAAGAGCCGGTTGCCACGCTGCCGTCGGGGCGTCCGGTGCGTCAGGACGCCGAGGCCGCGTTCCCGAAGTACCGCGAGGAGGCGGAGTCCGCCCCGGAATCGTGGACCTCGTGGATGCGGCTCGGGATCGTGTACGACGCGTGCGGTGACCGAAAGCGCGCCAGAGCGGCGATCCGACAAGCGATTAAGCTCGAAAACAACGAAATCCGTAGCTGATCGCCCAAGAATTAGGGAATTCTGTTACACCGGCTTACAATCTTCGGCGGACAACAGCGGACGGAGCCCAGACGACTCCGCCAGATTTTCACCGCTGTCAGGAGTTGATATCGCGCACGGCTGCGCAGGAAAGCACGGTGGTTTCGTGGCCAAATACGATCTGAACGCGCCCGAACCGGCGACACGCACGCTGGATTCGGTCACGGGCATGAGCAAGAAGGGGCTCCCGTCCGGCACCGTCGGCGTCATGGGTGCCCTCGTGATCGGGCTCTCGGTGTGCGCCCCGGCATACACCCTCACCGCGGCTGTGGGCCCCGCCGCGAGCGAGGTGGGCTACCAGACGCCCGCGATCTTCCTCATGGGCTTCATCCCCATGCTGCTCGTCGCGATCGGCTACCGCTCGCTGAACTCCGCCATGCCCGACTCGGGCACGTCCTTCACCTGGGCGACGCGCGCGTTCGGCCCCTGGATCGGCTGGATGGCGGGTTGGGGCCTCATCGCCGCGACCGTGCTCGTCCTCTCGAACCTCGCCGGCATCGCGGTGGAGTTCCTCTTCCAGTCGATCGCGATCATGACGAACAACCCCGACATCGCCGCGATCTCGGGCAACAAGTTCATCAACATCCTCGTCTGCCTCGGCTTCATGGGCCTCGCGACGCTCATCTCCTACCGGGGCATGACCTCGACGAAGATCTTCCAGTACATCACCGTCATCTTCCAGATGGCGATCCTGATCTGGTTCATCGTCGCCATGTTCGTCGGGGCGGCCGACCCGGCGAACGAGGCCGGCCGGATCCCCGAGCTGTCCTGGTTCAACCCGCTCGAGGTCGACAGCTTCAGCGCCTTCGCCGCCGGCATCGCCGTCTCGATCTTCGTCTACTGGGGCTGGGACACGGTCCTCACGATGGGCGAGGAGACCAAGCCGTCGAAGGGCCGCCTCTCCACCGAGAGCAAGGCCGCGATGATCCTCGTCGCGATCCTCGTCGTGCTGTACGTCGGCACCGCGGCAGCAACGGTCGCGTACGCCGGCCTCGGAGAAACGGGCACCGGCCTCAACAACCCCGACATCGCCGAGAACGTGTTCGCTGCGCTCGCGCACCCGGTCATGGGTTCGGCCGCGATCCTGCTCTCCCTCGCGATCCTCGTGAGCGCAATGGCCTCGATCAACTCGACCGCGATCTCTCCCGCGCGTACGCTGCTCGCGATGTCGCACTACCAGGCGCTGCCGTCGGCGATCAAGAAGATCCACCCGAAGTTCAAGTCGCCCTACGTCGCGCTCATGCTGTCGTCGATCGTGGCCTCGGTGTTCTACGCGATCATGCGCTTCCTCAGCGAGGACGTGCTGTGGGACACGATCACCGCGCTCGGCATGATGGTCTGCTTCTACTACGGGATCACCGCGCTCGCGAGCCCCTGGTACTTCCGCAAGACGGCGCTCAAGGAGGGCCTCGGCTCCTTCGTCTCGAAGTTCCTGCTCCCCGGTGTCGGCGGCATCATCCTCCTCGTCGTGTTCGTGCAGACCACGATCGATAGCCTGGATCCCTCGTTCGGCTCCGGCAGCAATATCGCGGGGATCGGCCTCGTCGGCATCATCGGTATCGTCGTGCTCGGGCTCGGCGTCGTCCTGATGCTCGTCCAGTCGCGTTTCACGCCCGACTTCTTCCGCGGGCGCGTGCTGCCGCGCGCTGAGGCGAGCACCGACACCTCGGCGATGATGGTGTTCGACGATGGACTCGGATCCTGATCCGGGTTTCCTGATTCGCGCCCGGGCTTCGGCCCGTGGCGAACATCGTCCGAGAGGGGGCGTTCCGGGTTCGACCGGGACGCCCCCTCCGGCGTTCCCCGGGTAGACTGGGCCGGGTGAGCGACACCCCGATTCCCACCCCGTACGAGGACCTGCTGCGCGACGTCTACGAGCACGGCACCCCGAAGTCGGATCGCACTGGCACGGGCACGCGAAGCCTGTTCGGACGGCAGATCCGCTTTGATCTTGCAGAGTCCTTCCCGCTCATCACCACGAAGCGCGTGCACTTCAAGTCGGTTGCCATCGAGCTGCTGTGGTTCCTCCGCGGCGAGAGCAACACGGAGTTCCTGCGCGAGAATGACGTCACCATCTGGGACGAGTGGGCCGATGAGAACGGCGACCTCGGGCCGGTGTACGGCGTGCAGTGGCGCTCGTGGCCCACGCCGGACGGCGAGCACATCGACCAGATCGCGAAGGTCGTCGAGGACATCCGCAACAACCCGGATTCGCGCCGCCACATCGTGTCGGCCTGGAATGTCGGCGAGCTCGACGAGATGGCGCTCGCGCCGTGCCACGCGTTCTTCCAGTTCTACGTCGCCGACGGCAAGCTGTCCTGCCAGCTCTACCAGCGCTCCGCGGACATGTTCCTCGGCGTGCCCTTCAACATCGCGTCGTACGCGCTGCTCACGATCATGGTCGCCCAGCAGACCGGCCTCGAGCCTGGCGAGTTCGTGTGGACGGGCGGCGACTGCCACATCTACGACAACCACGTCGAGCAGGTGGAGCGCCAGCTGTCGCGCGAGCCCTACCCGTACCCGCAGATCAGGGTGCATCAGCGCGATTCGATCTTCGATTACGAGCTCGCCGACTTCGAACTCGTTGACTACCAGCACCACCCGGGCATCAAGGCGCCCGTCGCGGTCTAGGGGCGACGTGCGGCTCGGAATGGTGTGGGCGGAGGCCCGCGGGGGAGCGATCGGCCGCGGTGGCGAGATGCCGTGGCACCTCCCCGAGGATCTCGCGCACTTCAAGCGCACCACCCTCGGCGCGCCCGTGATCATGGGCCGCCGCACCTGGGATTCGCTGCCCGAGCGTTTCCGGCCGCTGCCCGGCCGGACGAACGTCGTGGTGACGCGGGCCGCGGACTTCGCGGCTCCTGGCGCGCTCGTCGCGGGATCGCTCGAGGCGGCGATCGGGCTCGCAGGAGCCGGCGCGGCGGACGCAGGTGGCGCGGGCGGGGGCGCTTCGCTCGAACGGCCCGTATCCAAGGATCCCGTTCCGGATCGCGCCTGGATCATGGGCGGCGGGGAACTCTACCGGGAGGCGATGCAGCACGCCGATGAGCTGATCGTGACCCGCATCGACCTCGAGGTCTCCGGCGCCGATACCTTCGCCCCCGAGATCGGTCCCGAGTGGGAGCTCGCCGATCCCGGCGTCGCCGCCGTGTCGGCGAGTGGGCTCGGCTACCGCTTCGAACGCTGGGTGCGAGCCGGGAGCGCCGAGCGCTGATCGGCGCGTCACGATCGGGGCCTGCCGGTGCCGATCCGCAGGATGTCGGAGGGTTCCGGTACCCTGGACGGGTGGCAAACCAGGAGAATCCTTTCGGTCAGGTGCTCGTCGCGCTCGTTACGCCCTTCCAGGCGGACGGCGAGGTCGATTGGCCCGCGGTCGAGAAGCACATTGAAGACTGCATTCAGAGCGGTGCCGACGGCATCGTGGTCACCGGCACGACCGGCGAGACCTCGACCCTCACGGACCCTGAGAAGCTGAAGCTGGTCGAGGTGGCGAAGTCGGTCTCCTCGGGGCGCGCGAAGATCATCACGGGCGGCGGATCGAATGAGACGGCGCACGCGATCGAGCTCTACCGGGCCAGCGAGAAGGCCGGAGCCGACGGCGTCATGATCGTCACGCCGTACTACAACAAGCCGACCCAGGCGGGTCTGCTCACGCACTTCCGGCTCGTCGCAGACGCGACCGATCTGCCGGTCATTCTGTACGATATCCCCGGTCGCACCGGCGTTCCGATCAAGTACGAGACGATCCTGCGGCTCGCGAAGCACCCGAACATCCTCGCGGTGAAGGACGCCAAGGGCGACTTCAGCGAGGTCAGTCGAGTGCTCAACCAGACGGACCTCATGTACTTCACGGGGGATGACGCGAACGTCGTCCCGCAGCTCGCGATCGGAGCGACGGGCCTCATCGGCGTGACCGCGAACATCGCGGCCGCTCCGTACCGGGCGATCATCGACGCGGTGAACGCCGGCGACCTCCACACCGCGCGCGACATGCACCAGAAGCTGGAGCCCCTCGTGCGCGCCGTCATGACGCACGTGCCCGGCACGGTCGCCGCGAAGTACATCCTGCACGGCCTCGGCCGGATCGGCAGCCCGCGCGTGCGGCTGCCGCTCGTCGGTCCCGAGGAGTGGGAGGCCGCCCTCATCGAGGACGAGCTGGCCCTCATCACCGACGTCCCCGGCGTCGACCTTTCGAACTTCAGGCCGGACCGCAACGCGGCTGCCGGCGGTGCGCTGCCCAAAATCGCAGGCACCACCCGCTAACAATCAGGAGGCTCAGTGCCCAACCCCGCATACAATCCGCCCGCGCTCGAGCCGGGCACCCTGCGGATCACCCCGCTCGGCGGCCTCGGTGAGGTCGGCCGCAACATGACTGTCTACGAGATCGACGGCAAACTGCTGATCGTCGACTGCGGTGTGCTCTTCCCCGAGGTGCAGCACCCCGGAGTCGACCTCATCCTCCCCGACATCACGAAGATCGAGGACCGCCTCGAGGACATCGTCGCCGTCGTGCTCACCCACGGCCACGAGGACCACATCGGCGGTGTTCCGTATCTGCTGAAGCTGCGCGAGGACATCCCCCTCGTCGGCTCGAAGCTCACCCTCGCCTTCGTCGAGGCGAAGCTCAAGGAGCACCGGATCCGCCCCGTGACGCGCGTCGTCGCGGAGGGGGACCGCGTCGAGTACGGACCGTTCGACCTCGAGTTCATCGCGGTCAACCACTCGATCCCCGACGCGCTCGCTGTCGCGATCCGCACCGACGCCGGCCTCGTCATCGGCACGGGCGACTTCAAGATGGATCAGCTCCCGCTCGATCGCCGCATCACCGATCTGCGCGCGTTCGCGCGGCTCGGCGAGGAGGGCGTCGACCTCTTCATGACCGACTCGACGAACGCCGACGTGCCGGGCTTCACGCCCGCCGAGAAGAACATCGGCCCGGTCATCGAGCAGGTCATCGCGAAGACCCGCGGCAAGGTCGTCGTCGCGAGCTTCTCGAGCCACGTGCACCGCGTGCAGCAGGTGCTCGACGCCGCGCACGCGAACGGCCGCCGCGTCGTGCTGCTCGGCCGCTCGATGGTCCGCAACATGAAGATCGCCGCTGATCTGGGGTATCTCAATGTTCCCGAGGGCGTGCTCGTCGACCTCAAGAAGAGCGGCGACATCCCGGATCACCGCATCGTCTACATGTCAACGGGTTCGCAGGGCGAGCCGATGGCCGTCCTCAGCCGCATGGTGAACCGCGAGCACCAGGTCGAGGTCGGCGAGGACGACACGGTCATCCTCGCGTCGAGCCTGATCCCCGGCAACGAGACGAGTGTCTACCGGATCATCGACGGCCTCACGAAGCTCGGCGCGAACGTCGTGCACAAGGGCAACGCGAAGGTGCACGTCTCGGGCCACGCGGCCGCGGGCGAGCTGATCTACTGCTACAACATCGTGAAGCCCAAGAACGTCATGCCGATCCACGGCGAGTACCGCATGCTCGTGGCGAACGCCGCTCTGGCGATCGAGACGGGGGTTCCCGCGAACCGCACCGTGATCGCGGAGAACGGCACCGTCGTCGATCTGAAGGACGGCGTCGCCCGCATCGTCGGCCAGCTCGACGTCGAGTTCATCTACGTCGACGGCAAGAGCGTCGGCCGTGTCACGGACGACGACCTCCGCGACCGCCGCACGCTCGCCGAGGAGGGCTTCATCTCGGTGATCACCGTCGTCGAGACGACCCTCGGCCAGATCGTCTCGGGCCCCGACATCCACGCGAAGGGCGTAGCCGAGGACGAGCGGGTGTTCGACCAGATCAAGCCGCAGATCGCGAAGGCGCTCGAGACGGCGATGAAGGACGGCGTGACCGATCATCATCAGCTGCAGCAGATCACGCGCCGCACGATCGGCCGCTGGGTCGGCACGAAACTGCGCCGCAAGGCGATGATCGTGCCCGTCGTGGTGGTGGTGTAGGGCGTGACGCACGCTTCGGGCGGCGCGGCGGCGGTGGCCACGGCGACCGCCCGCTTCGCCACGGACGATGAGCGCTCCCGCTGGGACGCGCTCATCGCGGCGAACCCCGGCGGCGGCGAGGTCTGGGAGGGCGACGCCTACCTGTCGCTCAAGCGATCGGCCGGCCGCTATCTCGAGCATCGCGTGATCGTCGAGCGGCCCGGCCGCGCGCCGATCGCGGTGGGCATCCTCGCGAAGCGCGTCCCGCTCCTCGGCGAGTGGTGGCACGCTCCCGCCGGCCCGGCCGGCGAGGACGCTGCCGCCGTGATCGAGGCCGCGCGCGCGGTCGCGGGGCTGGCGCGCTCCCGCGGCGCGTTCCTGCTGAAGGTCGAGCCGCGCACCGGCCTCGACACGGCGGGGGAGTACCGCGCCGCCGGTTTCCGCGACACGGTCCGCATCGTCCCGAATCCGTCGACGATCATCGTCGACGTCTCGGGCAGCGAGGACGAGGTGTTCAAGCGAATCGGCAAGAAAGCGCGCAACTCGATCAACCGGGCCGGTCGCGACGGTATCGTCGCGACGCGCGTGCCCGCGACCGCGGAGAACTGCGCCGCCCTGTTCCGCCTCCTCGAGGAGACGGCCGAGGGGCGTTTCGTGCTGCGCGACGAGAGCTACTACCGGGAGTTCTGGCAGCGCTTCGAGCGCTCGGGCGACGGGCAGATGTTCCTCGCGCACCGCGACGGCGAGCTCGTCGCGGGCGCGTTCGCGATGCGCCTCGGCGAGCGCTCCACCTATAAGGACGGCGCCTCCGTGCGCGCGAAGACGGCCTACGGTGCCTCGCACGCGCTCCAGTGGGAGGTCATCCGCTGGGCCAACGAGGGCGGGGCCGTGAGCCACGACCTGTGCGGCGCGCCACCCGCGGCGCGAGTCGACGACCGCGACCATCCGCTGTTCGGTGTCGGGCAGTTCAAGCGGTCCTTTTCGCCCGATATCACGGACTACGCCGGGGCGTTCGACCTGCCACTCAAGTCGTGGGCGTATCGTTTCTGGGTCAAGCTCGGCGACCGCCTCGCTCGCCGGGCGTCGCTCGCTCTGAAGAAGGACCCCTACTACTGATGTCCTCTGGAATCATGCGCGCGAGCGCCGTGATGGCGTCGGGAACGATGATCTCGCGGCTGCTCGGCTTCGCGAAGTCCATGCTGCTCGTCGTCGCGATCGGCATGGTCTCGTCGAAGTCAGCCGACGCGTTCGCGAACGGCAATCTGCTGCCCAACACGCTCTACATGATCCTCGCGGGCGGCATGATCAACGCGATCCTGGTCCCGCAGATCGTGAAGGCCGCGAAGGACCCCGACGGGGGAGCGGCCTACATCAACAAGATCCTCACGCTCGTGCTGACCGCGCTCACCGTCGGCACGATCGTCGTGATGGCGCTCGCGCCGTGGATCATGTGGCTCCTCACCCCTCAGTGGGGCGAGGCGCAGCGCTCGCTCGCGATCGCGTTCTCGTACTGGTGCCTGCCCCAGATCGTGTTCTACGGGCTCTACACGGTGCTCGGCGAGGTCCTCAACGCGCGCAGCGTGTTCGGTCCGTTTACGTGGGCGCCCGTGCTCAATAACGTGATCGCCATCGGCGGCATCGTGGTGTTCATCCTGATGTACGGCACGGATCGCAGCGGCTCCCGGACGCCCGAGTGGTGGGACGGGACCGCGATCGCGATTCTCGGCGGCAGCGCGACGCTCGGCGTGATCGCGCAGGCGCTCGTGCTCTTCATTTCGTGGCGTCGGGCCGGGATCCGCTACCGCCCCGACTTCCACTGGCGCGGCACCGGACTCGGCCAGACGGGGCGGATCGCGGGCTGGAGCCTCGCGACGATCATGGTCATGCAGTTCAGCGGTTTCATCACTCAGGCGGTGATCGGCACGGCGACGGGCGCCGGCGTCTCCGTGAGCGCGATGCAGAACGCCTGGCTCATCTTCATGCTGCCGCACTCGGTCCTCGCGGTGTCCCTCGGTACCGCGTATTTCACGCGCCTCGCAGAGTCGGGCCAGAGCGGCAATATGCCCGAGTTCCAGAAGGATTTCTCGGCCTCCGCGAGGCAGATCCTGCTCGTGATGGTGCTCGCCTCGGTCGTGCTGTTCTCGACGGCGCCGTTCGTCAGCACCGTGTTCTACCTGGGCGGCGAGTTTCATCTCGTCTACCAGTTCACGCTCGCGCTCCAGTGCTATCTCGTGGGCCTCGCGGCTTACAGCTTCCTGTTCGTCGTGCAGCGTGCGTTCTACGCGCTCTCCGACACGAAGTCGCCCTTCATCTTCACCTCGATCCAGATCGGCCTGCTCGTCGCGCTGTCGCTCTGCCTGCTCCTGCTGCCGAAGGAGTGGATCGGCCCCGCCTACGGCCTCGTGTTCGGCCTGACGATCGTGGTCCAGGCCCTGATCGCCGTGGCGATGCTGCGCCGCAAGATCGGCTTCATCGACGGCGCCCGCATCCTCGCGAGCCTCCTGATCTACGCACTCGCCGCGATCCCCGCGCTCGTCGTCGGCTACGGGCTCACGCTCGCGATCGGCGTGATCTTCGCCGACTACGGCGTGCTCGCCGCGATCCTCTTCGCCATTCTCGATGCGCTCGTGATCTGCGCAATCTACCTGCTCGCGCTGCGTCTACTCCGCTCGCCCGAGCTCGCGGAACTGCAGAGCGTCGTCTCCCGCAAACTCGGAAGGAACCGAACGTGACCCTCACCGTGACCCCTTGCACCGACCGCTCCCGCTGGGATGAAACGGTGAAGTCCCTGGGCGGCCACCCGCTGCAGCTCTGGGGCTGGGGCGAGCTGAAGTCGGCGCATCGGTGGAGCGCCGAGCGCGTGCTCGTCACCGACTCGTCCGGCGAGGTCGTGGGGGCCTCGCAGCTCCTCACGCGCGCGCTGCCCGGCCCGCTCGGCGGCTTCGTCTACGCGCCCCGCGGTCCCGTCGTTGCGCACGATCCCGCCGATCCGGAGCGGCCCGCCTCGGCGCCGGCGCCCGGTGAGATCGCCGACGCGATCGCGGACTACGTGCTCGGCTCGCGCCGCGCCGTCGCCGTCTCGATCGAGCCCGACGAGGACGCCGGAGAGTTCCCGCTCGACTCCCGCTGGCGCGAGGCGAAGACCCCGGTTCTGCCGGCCCGCACCCTGATCCTCGACCTCCGCAAGACCGAGGACGAGCTCATGGCCGACATGTCGAAGAAGCACCGCCAGTACGTACGAAAGTCGGGCCGCGAGGCCGCGCTCGAGATCCGCAAGGTCGAGACGATCGCGCAGCTCGACGAGTGCCTCGAGGTGTACCACGCCACGAGCGAGCGCGCGGACTTCGGCCTCCACGAGGACTCCTACTACCACGACGCCTTCACGATGCTCGGCGATGATTCGCCCGTGTGGGCGAGCTACATCGACGGGAAGCCCGTCGCCTTCCTGTTCATGGCGAAGTCGGATCGGACGGCCTTCGAGCTCTACGGCGGCATGAGCGAGGAGGGGCAGCGCCTGCGCGCGAATTACGCCCTGAAATGGCACGTGATCTGCGAAATGAAGCGCCAGGGCGTGGTTCGCTACGACTTCGGCGGCCTCATCAACGACGGTGTCACGACGTTCAAGACCGGCTTCGCCTCGCACGAGAACCTGCTCGCGGGATCCTGGGATCGACCCGGGCCGGGCTACAAGATCTGGACCGAGGGACTGCCGCTCGCGAAGAAGATCGTGCGGGGGCTCCGCCGCCGCTGATCCCGCGCCGCCCAGGGAACCGCGCCAAGAAATGCTCCGAGAATCGCCGTGTTTTCGGGCCTTTTCCTGGCGCGCCGCCGCGGAAACCCGCCGTTGTCGGGGGTGCCCTGTACCGTAGAAGCATGGCCAGTAAAGCTTCGTCGCGCGAAAAATCGGGCGGTTCCCGCTCGCAGGGATCCCGCACGACGAGCACGCGCACTTCCGCGAAGACGAAGGTGCTCATGGAGCCCGAACCCACTGACGGCGTGGTGGTGCGCGCCTGGCGCGGGCTGTCCCACGCGGTCGGTGGCGCCGCCCGCGCGTTCCGCGTTGAACCCCTCGCTCCCGAGGACCGCCGAGACGGCGTCCCGATGCTGCTCGTGCTGCTCGCGCTCGTCGGCGCGATCGTCGAGTGGTTCCTGATCGGCCAGCCGGTCGCCGTGCAGCTCGACGCCTGGACCTTCGGCGGCCTCTTCGGTCGCGTCGCGTTCGGTCTGCCCATCATCATGGCCGGCTTCGCGCTGTGGCTGTTCAACCACCCCTCGAGCGTCACGGACAACCGCCGCATCGCCGTCGGCCTGTTCCTCGCCATCACGGCGGTCGCCGGGCTCTCGCACGTCTACGGGGGCCAGCCGAAGCCGAGCGCCGGCATGCCCGCGCTCGCCGAGGCCGGCGGGCTGCTCGGCTGGATGGTCGGTACGCCGCTGCTGGCGCTCACCATCTGGGTGGCGGTTCCGATCCTCTCGATCCTGCTGCTGTTTTCGATCCTGATCGTGACGAAGACCCCGCCCGGCCGCATCGTGCGCCGTCTGCGCGAGGCCTACGCGTTCCTGTTCGGCGTCGGCGAGTCCGAGGAGGACGGCGCAGCGGAGGCCGAGGCGCGCCCCGCTCGTTCCAAGAAGCGCGGCAAGGACGCGGACGACACACTCTTCGACCTCGAGCAGGAGGACGGCGACGGAGGGTCGATTCCCTGGTGGCGCCGTAACTCCTCCGGGCGCGAGGAGGATCCGGAGTACGCGCCGGATCCGGCCGAACTCGATGCGGCGCTCGGCGGAGACGCCGCGAAGGACGGCGCCTTCGAGAGCGCGCTCGCCCCGGACGCGCCCACGGACGTCTTCCCGTCGGACCTGTTCGACGACCTCGATCGCGCGGAGAGCGCCGTCGCGGAGGCCCCCGCCAGGGCGTCCGGCCTCGGAGATGATTCCTGGGACGATTTCGCGTCCGATCCCGATCCCGAGCCGGCGCGCGCGGTCACGGGGGAGGCCCCCACGACTTCCTTCGCCGTCGCGCCGCCGCACGATCCCGTGCGCGCCGATTACCGCCTCCCCGATCAGGGAACCCTCGCGGCCGGCGAGCCTCCGAAGGCCCACACCGAGGCGAATGACCAGATCATGGCCGCACTCGCCCGCGTATTCGCGGAGTTCAAGGTCGACGCGAGCGTCACCGGGTTCTCCCGCGGCCCCACGGTGACGCAGTACGAGGTCGAGCTCGGACCGGGTGTCAAGGTCGAGAAGGTCACCGCGCTCTCCAAGAACCTGTCCTACGCGGTCGCCTCGAACGAGGTGCGCATTCTCTCGCCGATCCCGGGCAAGAGCGCGATCGGCATCGAGATCCCGAACCAGGATCGGGAGAACGTGTCCCTCGGCGACGTGCTGCGCTCGGCCAAGGCGCAGCGGAGCGTTCACCCGATGACCATCGGGGTCGGCAAGGACGTGAAGGGCGGCTTCGTCGTCGCGAATCTCGCGAAGATGCCGCACCTGCTCGTCGCCGGCGCCACGGGATCGGGCAAGTCGAGCTTCATCAACTCGATGATCACGAGCCTCCTCATGCGCGCCACGCCCGCCGAGGTGCGCATGGTCCTCGTCGATCCGAAGCGCGTCGAGCTCACGGTCTATCAGGGTGTTCCGCACCTGATCACGCCCATCATCACGAACCCCAAGAAGGCGGCGGAAGCGCTGCAGTGGGTCGTGAAGGAAATGGACATGCGCTACGACGATCTGGCGAGCTTCGGGTTCCGCCACATCGATGACTTCAACGAGGCGGTCCGCTCGGGCAGCATCGTGCTCCCCGAGGGCAGCCAGCGCGTGCTCAAGCCGTACCCGTACCTGCTCGTCGTCGTCGACGAGCTCGCGGACCTCATGCTCGTGGCCCCGCGCGATGTCGAGGACTCGATCCAGCGCATCACCCAGCTCGCGCGCGCCGCGGGTATCCACCTCGTGCTGGCCACGCAGCGACCCTCGGTCAACGTCGTCACCGGCGTCATCAAGTCGAATGTGCCGAGCCGCTACGCCTTCGCCGTGGCATCCGGCACGGACTCCCGCGTCATCCTCGACGAGGTCGGCGCCGAGCGGCTCATCGGCCAGGGTGATGGCCTGTTGCTCCTGAACGGGGAGTCTTCCCCGATGCGCGTGCAGGGCGCCTGGGTGGGTGAGGCCGAGATCGCTCAGGTGGTCGCTCACGTGAAGTCGCAGGCGCAGCCGGAGTACCGCGCAGACGTTGCGCAGGTCGCCGAGAAGAAGGAGATCGACGAGGACATCGGGGACGACCTCGAGGTGCTTCTCGCCGCGATCGACCTCGTCGTCACCTCGCAGTTCGGCTCCACCTCGATGCTGCAGCGCAAGCTCCGCGTCGGCTTCGCGAAGGCCGGCCGACTCATGGACCTCATGGAGTCCAGGGACATCGTCGGCCCGTCCGAGGGGTCCAAGGCGCGCGACGTGCTCGTGTCCCCCGAGCAGCTCCCCGAGGTCATCGCCCGGATCAAGGGCGGTGGCTCGCCGGCCCCTGCCGCGTTCGCGGCCCCGGCTGCGGCTCCGGCTCCGGCTCCGTCGGCACCCGCCGCTGATGCTGGTCCCGAGCTTCTGACCGACGTGATCGACCCCTCCGGCGCGGCCACGGGGCAAGCCCCGGCCTCCGGATACGGCGACGATCGCTACGACGATCCGGTCGCGAAGTACCAGGAGAGTCTCGAAGAGGTCGAGGGCGACGACGACGAGGACGCCTGGCAGCTGACCGGGCGGGACTGAGCATGTCCGAGAAGCCGAGCAACTGGAACGCGCCGAACATCATCACGGGCGTGCGGATTCTCGCGACGCCGTTCTTCCTGTGGATGCTGCTCGCGGACGGCGGCGCGAACGGCGCGCTCCGCTGGGCCTCTGCGGCGTTCTTCGTCGCGGCGATCGCGACCGATGCCTGGGACGGCTACCTCGCACGTTCCCGCGGCCTCATCACTGACCTGGGGAAGCTGCTCGACCCGATCGCGGACAAGTTCCTCACGGGCGCGGCGCTCGTCGGCCTCTCGATCCTCGGGGAGCTCCCCTGGTGGGTCACGATCGTGGTCCTCGTGCGGGAGGTCGGCATCACCGTGCATCGCCTGCTCGTCGCGCACGACATTGTCCTGGCCGCCGACTGGATGGGGAAGGTCAAGACCGTCGCCCAGTCCGTGGCCATTACGCTCGCCCTGCTCCCGCTCGCTGGGGTCCTGGGAGCGGCGGCGCCCGTAGCGATCTGGCTCAACATCATCACCATGACAATCGCCGTGCTGCTCACGATCGCGAGCGGGATCGACTACGTCGTCGGATACGCCCGAGCCAGCCGGAAGGCCCGATGAGCCTGGCATCCGAGGTGATCGCGGCCGCCACGGCCCGCGATATCCGGATCGCCACAGCCGAGTCGCTGACCGGGGGCCTGCTCGCGGACGCGCTCGTGTCGATCCCCGGCGCATCGCGCGCCTTCTCGGGCGGGATCGTGGCCTACGACACCGCGCTCAAGGCGAGTCTGCTCGGGGTTGATCCCGCGCAGCTCGCCCGCACCGGTCCCGTCGACGAGCGGGTGGCGCGGCAGATGGCCGAGGGCGCGCGGCGCGCTTGCGCCGTGCCGCGCACGGGCGCGATCGCGGGGGACGCGGTGCCCGCCGAGATCGGGGTCGCGACGACCGGGGTTGCCGGACCCGACCCTGACCCGCAGACCGGATTGCCCGCGGGAGCCGTTTGGATCGGGGTGAGTTCCGCGGCGGGCAGCCGAGCCGTTCGACTCGACGCCGAGGGGGATCGGGCCGCGATTCGCGGTGCTGCGGTGCACGCCGCCATTCGCGAGTTGGCGTCGGAACTGGGGATTTCCCTTGTGTTCCCGAATACCTGAGTCGCCTCGACTCAACTTCAGGGAAGTTTCAGGAATAGGCGGGATAGTCTCTGAGTTACTCCCAGTGAAGCCGATCGCGCCACGGTCGGATCCTCTCCAGGACGACAGGGCTCCTGGCGGGTAGGGTAGAAGCACGGAACCCCGTGCAAGGAGAAGGAGGCCCACATGGTGCTGATGCGTCAAGAGATCGGTGACGTGCTGCGTGACTTCCGGCTGCAGAAGGGCCGCACGCTGCGACAGGTCGCCGGTGAGGCGAGCGTCGCCCTCGGATACCTGAGCGAGGTCGAGCGCGGGCAGAAGGAAGCGTCGAGTGAAATTCTCGCGGCGGTTGCCGACGCGCTTGATACGCCGCTCTCGGTCATCATGGGCGAGGTGAGCGAGCGACTCGCGGTCGTCGAGGGGCTGTCGCTTCCCATGCCGACGCGGGTGCCGGACACGATCCCGGCGGAGCTCGTTTCGGGGTACGCGGCGGAGCTCGTGTCCTGAGACCTCGCACGTCGACTTCCGCGCGCACGCCGCGCGGCAAGGCGTCCGGCGCGAATCGCGCCGGACGCCTTTTCGTCGCTCAGTCGCCGGACGCGCCGGCGCCCGGGCGTAGGATTCAATCGCGGCGCGCTGCGGAGCGCGTCGAGGCGGGGGTGAGATGCGGCTGAGCGAGTTCCGGCGCGCCTGCGCCGAGGAGTTCGGCGAGGACTACGCCGGTGTGCTGCTTCGCGACCACTGGCTGGCGGCGCTGGGCGGGACGCCCCAGGATGCGCTGACCCGTGGGGTGCCAGCGCGGGCGGTCTGGCAGGCGCTCTGTGAGGACCTGCAGGTGCCGGTCGAGCGTCGGCACGGTCGCGGGCTGCGGGATCCCAGGCCGTAGCGTCGGGCGCTCTGCGTGGCACCCGATCACCTCGCGCGCTGCTCCTCGCGAACGGGGCCGGGGCTCGCCGGAGTGGACGTGTCTTCGAGGATTCGGGCGCGACACGCTGGCGAATCTTCGAAGATGTGTTCGAGTGGTGCTAAGTTCGTCAACAGGCGGAGCTCGACCGAGAATTATCCAGATTTCCACTCCTCGCATCGTGAATGTCAGTGGTGGGATCTACGGTGAATCTCATCGGCCGCCAACGCCTTGTCTGCCCCGTTCCGGGGTCGAGACAGTAGGAAGGCAGCAACCCAGCGGCGCGGCCGCGCATGAGAACAGGAGCACCCCATGGCAGCACCCAAGGATCGCGAGAAGGCCCTCGAGGCCGCACTCGCGCAGATCGACAAGAACTTCGGCAAGGGCGCCATCATGCGCATGGGCAGCCAGGAGCGTGCTCCGGTCGAGGTAATCCCCACTGGCTCGGTGGCTCTGGACGTCGCGCTCGGCATTGGCGGGCTCCCGCGCGGGCGCATCATCGAGATCTACGGTCCGGAATCCTCCGGTAAGACCACGCTGACGCTGCACGCGATCGCGAACGCGCAGCGCGCGGGCGGCATCGCAGCGTTCATCGACGCAGAGCACGCGCTCGACCCCGAGTACGCCCAGAAGCTCGGCGTCGACATCGACGCGCTGCTCGTCGCGCAGCCCGACACCGGCGAGCAGGCGCTCGAGATCGCCGACATGCTCATCCGCTCGGGTTCCGTTGACCTGGTGGTCATCGACTCGGTGGCGGCGCTCGTGCCGAAGGCGGAAATCGACGGCGAGATGGGCGACAGCCACGTCGGTCTGCAGGCCCGCCTCATGTCGCAGGCGCTCCGCAAGATCACGGGCAGCCTGAACGCGACAAAGACCACGGCGATCTTCATCAACCAGCTGCGTGAGAAGGTGGGCGTCTTCTTCGGCAGCCCCGAGACCACCTCGGGTGGCAAGGCCCTCAAGTTCTACGCTTCGGTGCGCCTCGATATCCGTCGCATCCAGACCCTGAAGGACGGCACCGACGCGGTGGGCAACCGCACCCGCGTCAAGGTCGTCAAGAACAAGATGGCGCCGCCCTTCAAGCAGGCGGAGTTCGACATCCTCTACGGCATCGGCATCTCGCGAGAGGGTTCGCTGATCGACTACGGCGTCGAGCAGGGGCTCATCAAGAAGAGCGGCGCCTGGTTCACCTACGACGGCGACCAGCTCGGCCAGGGCATGGAGAACGCGCGTCGCTTCCTCATCAACAACCCCGACATCGCGCTCGAGATCGAGGAGAAGATCCTCACGAAGCTCGGCGTCAACGGTCGCGGCAAGGAGGAGGCCGCCGCAGAGACAACGGCGACGGCAACCGCACCCTCCGCCGCGGCACCCGAAACCGATAAGCGCGCGAGCGCCTGATCCCATGGCGGTTCGCTTTCTCCCTCCCCCCGGCGACCCGGAGCGGTCGCCGGGGGAGGACCGCCCGGACCTCGCCGAGGTCATCGAGTTTCGCTCCACGCTGCACCAGCGTCGCTGGTCCGCGCAGTCGCCCAGCTCGGGCGACGCTGAGGGCCCGGACGAGGATGCTCCGAGCAGTGACCCCGTCGACGCGGGTGCCGCGGAGCAGCCCGAACCGAAGACCGCCGCGAGCGTGGCCCCCGCCCTCCGCTCGGCGCGCTCTCTCCTCGACCGCGAAAGCGACGGGGAAGACGGGGCCGGTGCGGCCGAGGTGATTCTCGCCTCGTTCGCGCCTGCGGCGGAGGTCCCGCCTGCGGAGGACGAAGAAACGGTCGCGAGCGGGCGATCAGGTGCGTCGGCACGCCATACCGGGGGAAACGCCCCGGAATCCGGCCCCGGCTCCGCGGCTGAGGCCGCCGGGGAAGCGGAGGAGGAGACCGGGCCGGAACGCAGCTGCTCCGAGGACGGCGTGCGACTGCTCGCGCGCCGAGCGCGCTCGAGCGGCGAGCTGCGCGCCGAGCTCTCCGCGCTCGGCCACTCGGCGCACGAGGTCGAGGTCACCATCGCCGAGTTCGAGGAGTCCTGCTATCTCGACGACGAGGGGCTCGCCCGCGCGCTCGTCGAGAAGCTCCGCGACTCCAAGCGGGCGAGCCGCGCGCAGATCAGGAGAAAGCTGCGGGAGCGCAGGATCGCCGACGAGGCCGTCGAGAGCGCCATCGGGGAGCTCGACGACCACGAAGAATTCTCCCTGCTGAGGGAGGCCGCGGAGCAGCGCGCACCCCGCCTCGCCGGGCTCGACCGGCAGACCGCGGAACGGCGACTGCTCGGCTTCCTCGCGAGGCGCGGCTGGTCGGGGGAACCGGCGGTGCGCGCCGCGCGGGAGGCACTCGACGCCGCGGGCCGGCCATCAGGTGGCGTCCGTTTCCGCTGATCCGCCGCCGGTAGACTGAATCCCATGAACCCGACCGCCGATCCCACCCTGATCGAGCCCTCGCCCGCAGCGCTGCGCCCGGACGGCACCCAGCGCAGTTACACCGTCCGCACGCTCGGCTGCCAGATGAACGTGCACGACTCCGAGCGGCTCTCCGGCTCACTCGAATCCGCCGGATACGTTGCCGCGGAGACCCCGGAAGACGCCGACGTCGTCGTCATCAACACCTGCGCCGTCCGGGAGAACGCCGCGAACCGGCTCTACGGCCAGCTCGGCCACCTCGCCGGCGTCAAGCGCGGACGCGAGGGAATGCAGATCGCGGTCGGCGGATGCCTCGCCCAGAAGGATCAGGGCACCATCGTCGAGAAGGCGCCCTGGGTGGACGTCGTGTTCGGCACCCACAACATGGGTTCCCTGCCCGCGCTCCTGGAACGTGCCCGACACAATCAGGAAGCCCAGGTCGAACTCCTCGAAGCCCTCGAGGTCTTCCCCTCCACGCTGCCCACCAAGCGCGACTCCGCCTCGAGCGGTTGGGTCTCGATCTCCGTCGGCTGCAACAACACCTGCACCTTCTGCATCGTTCCCTCGCTCCGCGGCAAAGAGAAAGACCGGCGTCCCGGCGACATTCTCGCCGAGGTCCAGGCCCTCGTCGACGACGGAGCGATCGAGGTCACCCTCCTCGGCCAGAACGTCAACACCTACGGCGTCGAGTTCGGAGACCGGCAGGCATTCGGCAAGCTGCTCCGCGCCATGGGCGAGATCGAGGGCCTCGAGCGGGTTCGCTTCACGAGCCCGCACCCGGCCGCATTCACCGACGACGTCATCGCGGCGATGGCGGAGACCCACAACGTCATGCCCTCGCTGCACATGCCGCTCCAATCGGGATCCGACTCGATCCTCAAGGCAATGCGCCGGTCCTACCGTTCCCGGCGATTCCTCGGCATCCTCGACTCCGTCCGCGAGCAGATCCCCAACGCGGCGATCACGACGGACATCATCGTCGGATTCCCCGGCGAAACCGACGATGACTTCGAAGACACCCTCCGCGTCGTCGAGGCATCACGATTCTCGAGCGCCTTCACGTTCCAATACTCGATCCGACCGGGCACTCCCGCCGCCACCATGGAAGACCAGGTGCCGAAGGCCGTCGTGCAGGAGCGCTACGAACGCCTGATGGCGCTCCAGGAGCGCGTCTCCCTCGAGGAGAACCAGGCGCAGATCGGACGCACCGTCCAGGTGCTCGTCTCCGTCGGCGAAGGCAAGAAGGACGCGGCAACGCGCCGGCTCAGCGGGCGGGCCGAAGACAACAGGCTCGTCCACTTCGCGGTGCCCGCCGGAGCAGAAGAACCCCGCCCCGGCGACGTCGTCACCGTGGCCGTCACCGCGGCAGCCCCGCACTTCCTGATCGCCGACGACAGCGGCACCTATGCGCTCCGCCGCACCCGCGCAGGTGACGCCTGGGACCGCCGCCAGGCCGACAGCTGCGGAGTTCCGGCGTCGCCAGCCGACCCGACCGCGCCGCGCGCCGTCAGCCTCGGACTCCCCACCATCCGCACGCGATGACCGAGCCGCGGCTCTGGGCCGTCGTCGGGGCCACCGGAACCGGGAAATCGGCGCTGTCGCTCGACCTCGCCGAAGCGCTCGGCCAGCGAGGTGTCGGCGCCGAAGTCGTGAACGCCGACGCGATGCAGCTCTACCGCGGCATGGACATCGGTACAGCGAAACTCCCGATCGCCGAACGACGCGGCATCCCGCACCACCTCTTCAGCGAATACGAACCCGCTGAAGAGGCGACGGTTGCGCGCTACCAGCCCGTCGCGCGCGAGACGATCGCGGCGATCCACGCCAGAGGCAACGACGCGATCCTCGTCGGCGGATCCGGCCTCTACGTGTCGAGCGTCATCTACGACTTCGCGTTTCCGCCACGCGACGAGGCCCTCCGCGCCGAACTTGAGGCCGACCTCGAACGCGACGGCACGGAGTCGCTCCTCGCGCGGCTGCGCGGCCTCGATCCGGGAGTCGCGGAAGCCGTCGACGCCCGCAACCCGCGCCGCGTCGTCCGAGCACTCGAGGTCGCGCTGCTCGGCGGCGATGCCCAGGTGATCCTCCCAGCGGAGCCCCAGCTCTGGCGATCGGGGACCCGCATCGTCCACCTCGTCTGCGAGCGCGCCGAGCTCGTCGACCGGCTCGACGCACGCGTCGAGCAGATGTGGCGCGACGGGCTGCTCGACGAGGTCCGCGCCCTGATCCCGCGCGGAATCGAGCGTGGAAAGACGGCGTCGCGGGCGATCGGGTACGCGCAGGCGCTCGGGCAGCTCGCTGGCACGCTCGCCGAGGCGGAAGCGATCGCCGAAACCCAGGCGCTCACGCGGCGCTACGCGCGGCGCCAGGTGAGCTGGTTCAAACGGTACGCGGGCAGCTCGCTGGTGACGGCACCCGGCCGCGACACCGCCGCGACCCTTGTGAACAACGCGGAGGGACAAGCGGGTGAGTGAGCAGGGAAGCGAGGCGCGCCACGTGATACGCCCGTACCGTCCAGCAGACGAGTCCGCCGTCGTCGCGCTGTGGGAGACCTGCGGTCTCACCCGGCCCTGGAACGATCCGCGCGCCGACCTCTCACGCGCTCACGAGCGCGATCCCGATCTGCTGCTCGTCGCTGTCTCCGCGCACGGCGGGGAGAACGGCTCGAAGCCCGGAATCGTCGGCACCGTGATGGCGGGCTACGACGGCCACCGGGCATGGATCTATTACCTCGCAACGGCGCCAACGCATCGCGGGCGCGGGATCGCGCGTGCGCTGATCGCCGAGGCGGAGCGGCGGCTGCAGCGGCTCGGCAGCCCGAAGGTGCAGCTCATGGTGCGCGCGGAGAACACGGGCGTCGCGGGGCTCTACGAAAAACTCGGGTATGTCCGCTCCGATGTCATCGTGCTGCAGCGCGTGCTCCCGGGCGCGTAGCCGAAACCCGTTCGGGGCCGTCGGCGCCGCCGCCCCTAGACTTGGGGTATGACGACGCTCGCCTTCACCAAGGGACACGGCACCGGCAACGACTTCGTGCTCTTCACAGATCCCGATGGCGAGCGGCCGCTCACCCCCGAGCAGATCCGCTTCCTCTGCGACCGTCGCTTCGGGATCGGGGCCGACGGCGTGATCCGGGCCGTCCGCTCGGACGCGCTCCCCGAGGGCGCCGCGATCCTCGAGGAGGAACCGGATGCCGAGTGGTTCATGGACTACTGGAACGCCGATGGCACGCCGGCCGAAATGTGCGGGAACGGCATCAGGGTGTACGCGCACTACCTGATCACGGAGGGGCTTGTGGCCCCGGAGCGGCGCGACACGCTTCCGATCGGCACCCGCGCCGGCGTGAAGGACGTGCTCGCGGGCGCGTCCGGCTACACGCTCGACCTCGGCAGGTGGCGGCTCGCGGGCGAACGGCTCGTCGCGGCCTACGGCCTCGATGTCGCTCGCCCGGGCCAGGGCATCGACCTCGGCAACCCGCACGTCGTCGCCGCGCTCGCCTCGGAGGAAGAGCTGGAAGGGCTGGACCTCACCCGGGCCCCCGCGCTCGATCCCGTTCCCGAGGACGGCGCGAACGTGGAGTTCGTGGTCCCGGAGGAACCCCTCATCGCGGACGGCGTCGCTCGGATCCGGATGCGCGTTCACGAGCGCGGATCGGGGGAGACGCTGTCCTGCGGCACCGGGACCGCGGCCGCGGCGCTGGCGTTCCGTCACTGGGGCGGCGATGGGATGCCGAATCACTGGCGCGTCGACGTGCCGGGCGGACGGCTCGCGGTGCGAATGTTCCCCACGGAGGAGGGCGAGCACGTCTCGCTCAACGGCCCGGCGGAGCTCGTGTACTCCGGGACGATCGAGCTGCCGGGGGCGTAGGCGCGAGGAAATTCCATGCGGAACGGCGAGATCTCACACTGGATGGCATCACGGGGCATTCGCCCCGGTAGGCGGGATCCCGCTCGCCCGCGGCTTACCGCCGACACCAACGCCGACGTCTGCATCGTCGGCGCGGGGCTGACGGGACTGTGGGCGGCCTACCACCTGAAGCGGCTCGACCCGTCGCTCGACGTTGTGATCCTCGAGCGCGAGACCGCGGGGTACGGAGCATCTGGCCGTAACGCGGGCTGGCTGTCGCCGCTCGTGCCGGGGAATCGGCGCGTCTTCTCCCGCACCGCGGGAACGCGCGAGGCCGGTGTGCGGCTGCAGCGCCGCATGCTCGAGGCGGTCGACGAGGTTCTCGGGATCATCCGAGACGAACGGATCGACGCGCACGCGATCAGGAGCGGAAACCTCGTGGTCGCACGCAACGAGGCCGCGATGCAGCGCCTCCGCGGTCGCCTGGCCGGGGATCGGAGCTGGGGGCTGCGCGCCGACGAGGGATCGGAGCTCAGCGCGGGCGAGGTCGCCGAGCGGATTCGCGTGCACGGCGCGGTCGGGGGTCTCTTCTACCCGGTGGTGGGACGCGTGGACCCGGGCGGGCTGGTGCGCGGACTTGCCGAGCTCGTCGAGCGGCTCGGGGTGCGCATTCACGAGGACAGCGCGGTGACCGAAATCGAGTCCCGGGTCGCGGGAACCGCCGAGGGCTCGGTGCACGCTCCCGTGATCCTGCGCTGCACCGAGGGCTATTCGGTCGACGTGGCCTCGGACCGTCGTCGGATCATCCCGGTGAACAGCTCGATCATCATCACCGAGCCGCTGCCGGCCGAGGTCTGGGCCGAGATCGGCTGGGGAAGCCGGGAACTGTTCAGTGACGCCGCCCACGTATTCAGTTACGCGCAGCAGACGGACGACCGCCGGATCCTCATCGGGGGCCGCGGGCACCCGTACCGCTTCGGATCAGGAACCGGTGGGGCCGGCGGCGTCGATCGTGCCACGATCGCCGCGCTCACCGGCCGGTTGCACGCAATGTTCCCCGCGACGGCGAGGCACGCGATCGATCACAGCTGGTCGGGGGTGATCGGGGTGACCAGGGACTGGTGTGCCTCGGTGCGCTTCGACCGGGCCACGGGGCTCGGGCTGGCGCAGGGATACGCTGGCCACGGCGTAACGTCCGCTTACCTTGCCGCGAAGAGCCTGGCGGAGGTGGTGCTCGGGGAGTCCGACGGTGATGCGTCGCTTCCCTGGGTCGGTCGCCAGACCAGGTCGTGGGAACCCGAGCCGGTGCGCTGGCTGGGCGTGCACGCCATGTACCGGATGTTCTCGTTCGCCGACTGGTCGGAGGAGCGAAGCCACGCGACCAGGACCTCTCTCTTCGCGAGCCTCGGGTCGCGGCTCGCGGGACTGCACGAATAGGGTCGCGTCCGCCAGGACCGCCGCGGCTTTAGTAGCCTCGACGGGCGGGGCCATCCGGCTCGTCTGCGCGCCGCACGGCCCGGATCACGTGGAAGCCCTTGCTGCGGTCAGCGCGTTCGACCTCGAGGAACGGGAACTCGGCGGCGATCCAGCGCTGCAGCGAGTCCGCGCCCAGGTGCTTCGCCACAACCAGCGACGCGATCCCGCCAGGCGCGAGGCGGGGGAGCCACTGGGAGAGGATTGCGTGCAGAATCTCTTTCCCGACCCGGATCGGGGGATTTGAACGGATTTCTGCGAACAGGAGTTCGGCGGGCACCGCGTCTGGAGCCGCGACGTGCACGCGGTCGGCCAGGCCGAGTCGCGTCGCGTTCTGGGCGGTGAGCGCGCGGGAGCGCTCGTTGACATCGACGGCCCAGACCTCACGCTCGCGGGCGCCGAGTGCCGCGTCGAGCGCGATCGGACCCCAGCCGCAGCCGAGATCGAGGATCGCCCCGGCGGGCGCCTCGTCGCCGACGCCGGCGCGGTGGAGCGACCTGAGCAGCACTTCCGTGCCCCGATCGAGGTGCTCGGGGCTGAAGACACCGCCAGCGGTGACGACCGTCCGCGTCTCGCCCGCGAGCTCGACCTCGATTTCGCGCGGGCGGAGATCCCCCGCCGGTGCCTCGGAGAAGTAGTGCTGATTCACCGCTCCAGTATCCCAGCACCGAGCGGCCCGCGGTTCGCACGGACGCGTCGAGCGCGGGCTGCGCGCCGGTCCCGTGCGCCGGGAGAGAACAGCGATGCGCGGTGTCGGAGGCCGGAAGTAGACTGGAGCCCACATGACGAAACGCCTGCACGAAGACGAAGAAGTGATCGCCGACGCCGAGACCGCGCCCGGCACGGCCCCTGAGCGCGCGGAAGCCGGCGCCTCAGAGGCCGATGCGCCGCGCCCCGAGGCGTCGGAGCGTGCCGGCCGCGCAGGCTACGCCGATCCGCTCGATCGCGTGCTCGCGCGCGATGCGCAGCGGGGCGGAGCGACCGTGATCCGGGACCTCACGAGCGGTGCGCAGGCGCTCGGCGACGCCGAGCACGATCACCTCGCGGAGGATCTCGACGCGATCCGGCTCGAGCGCGAGGAGCGCGCCGGTTTGAAGCGCGTCTCGGGGCTGTCAACCGAGCTCGAAGACGTCACCGAGGTCGAATACCGGCAGTTGCGCCTGGAGAATGCCGTGCTGATCGGCGTGTACACCGGATATGGCAAGGACGGGCTCGAGGACGCGGAGAACTCGCTCCGGGAGCTCGCCGCGCTCGCGGAGACCGCCGGCGCGAACGTTCTCGAGGGGCTTCTGCAGCGTCGCGCGAACCCGGACCCCGCGACCTACCTCGGCAAGGGCAAGGCGCAGGAGCTCGCGGAGCTCGTGCAGGCCGTCGGCGCCGACACCGTCGTCGCCGATACCGAGCTCGCACCGAGCCAGCGGCGCGCGCTCGAGGACGTCGTCAAGGTGAAGGTGATCGACCGCACCGCGGTGATCCTCGATATTTTCAGCCAGCACGCCAAGAGCCGTGAGGGCAAGGCCCAGGTCGAGCTGGCGCAGCTCGAGTACCTGCTGCCGCGTCTGCGCGGCTGGGGCGAGTCGATGTCGCGTCAGGCCGGCGGCCAGGTCGGCTCGGCCGGCGCCGGTATGGGCTCCCGCGGTCCCGGCGAGACGAAGATCGAGCTGGATCGCCGGCGCATTCACACCCGGATGGCGAAGCTGCGCAAGCAGATCCAGCAGATGACTCCGGCTCGCGAGGCGAAGCGCGCGAACCGCAAGCGCGGCGAGGTGCCCTCGGTCGCGATCGCCGGCTACACGAACGCGGGCAAGTCGAGCCTCCTGAACCGGCTGACCGGCACCCAGGAGCTCGTGCAGAACCAGCTGTTCGCCACGCTCGACACGGCGATCAGGCACGCCGAGACGTCCGACGGCAGGAGCTTCACCTACGCCGACACGGTGGGCTTCGTGCGGAACCTGCCGCACCAGCTTGTCGAGGCGTTCCGCTCCACCTTCGAGGAGGTGGGCGAGGCCGACGTGATCCTGCACGTCGTCGACGGCTCCCACCCGGACCCGGCGGCGCAGCTGCGCACCGTCCGCGAGGTGATCGCCGAGGTGGAGGCGCAGGATATCCCCGAGCTGGTGGTCTTCAACAAGGCCGACCTCCTCGACGACTCCCAGCGCCTCGTTCTGCACGGACTCGTCCCGGACGCGGTGTTCGCCTCGGCCCGCACGGGCGAGGGGATCGAGGAGCTGCGCGCCCGCATCGACGCCGCGATCCCGATTCCCGATCGCGAGGTCGACGTCGTGGTGCCGTACGACCGCGGCTCCCTCGTCGCCGAACTGCACGAGCGCAACCGCGTCCTCTCCACGGAATACGTGGAGGACGGCACGCGCGTGCGCGCCTTCGTGACGGCGGAGATGCTCGCGAAGCTCGCGCCGTTCATGAGCTGATCAGGCGGGACCCGACGCAGCGGCGGCCGAGCCGTCGCGTAACAGTGCGTAATTCATACGGCGAAACATGCGGGCGGACACGGAGCATCCGCGGTTAGCGTGAAGAGTGCCCGGGCCACCGGGTGTATTCCGAGCGCTGAATCGAAGAGGACCCCAATGCCCGCACACACCCTGCCCACCGCCACGATCCTCGGCTACCCCCGGATCGGCCGCCGCCGCGAGCTGAAGCGCGCGGTCGAGTCGTACTGGCGCGGGGCGAGCGACGAGGCCGAGCTGCGGGCCACCGCGAAGGATCTCCGCGCGGCAACCCTCGCGCGCCTCGTCGAGCTGGGGCTTCCCGCGGAGGGCGGCGCGATCCCCGACAGCTTCAGCTTCTACGACCAGGTGCTCGACGCGACCCTCGCGCTCGGCGCGATCCCGGAGCGCTTCGCCGACATCTCCGGATCCGACCTCGTCACCTACTTCGCCCTCGCCCGCGGCGACCGCGACCACCAGCCGCTCGAAATGACGAAGTGGTTCGACACCAACTACCACTACAGCGTCCCCGAGATCGACGAGCGCACCCCGTTCGGCGCGAACGCCTCCGCCCTCGTCGAGCGCCTCGCAGAGGCCGCTGATCAGGGGATCGAGACGCGCCCGGTGCTCGTCGGCCCCGTCACCTACCTGCTGCTCGCGAAGGCATCCGACGAGGCGGGCGAGGGCTTCCGGCCGATCGACCGGCTCGCGGACGTGGTCGCCGTGTACGCGGAACTGCTCCGCGCGCTCGCCGCGGCGGGAGCCCAGTGGGTGCAGATCGACGAGCCGGCGCTCGTCTCCGACTCGCTGTCCGTGTCGCGCGAGGAGACGCTCGCGCTCGTCGAGCGCGTGTACGCCGAGCTCGGCGCCATTCCGGTGGGGGAGCGTCCCGCGATCCTCCTCACGGCGCCCTACGGCGACTCGTCCGCGGCGCTCGCTCGCCTCGGGGCCCTCCCGGTCGAGGCCGTGCAGGCCGACCTCGTGCGCGGCTCGCTGCCCGAGGACGCGCTCGCGAGCGGCGCCCTCGCCGAGGCGTTCGCCGACACGCAGCTCGTCGCCGGCGTGGTCGATGGCCGCAACATCTGGCGCACCGATCTGCGCGCGGCATTCGCCACGGCTGAGCGCCTCAAGAACGCGGGAATCGCCACCGTGATCGGCACTTCCAACAACCTCCAGCACGTGCCGCACGACGTCGCAGACGAGACGAAGCTCGACGCGCGCCTCCGCTCCTGGCTCGCCTTCGCCGACCAGAAGGTCGCGCAGGTCGCGACGCTCGCGCGCGGTCTCTCCGAGGGGGCGGCCGCGATCGAGCCGGAGCTCGCCGAGACCGAGCGGATCCTCGCGGACCGCGCCGCGGCCCCCGGCGTGCGCATCGACGGGATCCGCTCCCGCGTCGACGCCGTCACGGCCGAGGACCGCAACCGCGCCGCCGAGGGCGACCGCCGCGACGCGCAGCGCGGCCTGGGGATCCCGGAGCTCGCCACCACGACGATCGGGTCCTTCCCGCAGACCGCCGAGATCCGCAAGGCCCGCGCTGCGCACGGCAAGGGCGAGATCGACGAGGAGACCTACGAGGGCTTCCTCCGCGCCGAGATCGAGCGCGTGATCAGGCTCCAGGAGGAGATCGGCCTCGACGTGCTCGTCCACGGTGAGGCGGAGCGCAACGACATGGTGCAGTACTTCGCCGAGCTCCTCGACGGCTTCGCGGTGACGGAGCACGGCTGGGTGCAGTCGTACGGCACGCGCGCCACGCGCCCCTCGATCCTGTGGGGCGACGTTTCCCGCCCGAACCCGATGACGGTGCGCTGGTCGTCCTACGCGCAGTCCCTCACCGAGCGTCCCGTGAAGGGCATGCTCACCGGGCCCGTCACGATCCTCGCCTGGTCGTTCGTCCGCGATGATCAGCCGCTTTCGGATACCGCATCGCAGGTGGCGCTCGCCCTCCGCGACGAGATCGACGACCTCGTGGACGCGGGGATCTCGATCGTGCAGGTCGACGAGCCGGCCCTCCGCGAGCTGCTGCCGCTCGACCGCGACCGCCAGGCCGCGTACCTCGACTGGTCGGTGGGCGCGTTCCGTCTCGCGACGGCCGGTGCCGCGCCCGGCGTGCAGATCCACACGCACCTCTGTTACTCGGAGTTCGGCGAGATCATCGACGCGGTCGACGGCCTCGACGCCGACGTCACGAGCATCGAGGCGGCGCGCAGCCGCATGGATGTTGTCGAGCCACTCGGCGACCACGGCTACTCGCGCGGGATCGGCCCCGGCGTCTACGACATCCACTCGCCCCGCATCCCGAGCGTCGAGGAGCAGGCGGAGCTGATCCGGATCGCCGCCGCACGCATCCCGGGCGAGCAGCTGTGGGTGAACCCCGACTGCGGGCTCAAGACGCGCGGCTACGACGAGACGGTCGCGAGCCTCAAGAACCTGGTCTCTGCGGCGCAGACGGTGCGCGAGGCCGCGGTGCGGGCGTGACCGAGCCCGGTCGCGGGCCGGCTGCCGTGGCGGCCCGCGACACCCCCGCGGCGCGCTCCTGGGATCCGTCCGTTCTGCCGACCGAGCAGGTCGGATCGATCCCGCGGCCGGCCCGCCTGCAGCGCGCGGTGCTCGACGCCGAGATCGGGCAGGTCACCCCGGAGGAGCTCGCGGCCGAGCAGGAGCGGGCCGTCGCGGACACGATCGCAGCCCTCGTGGCGACGGGATCGCCGATCGTGAGCGATGGCGAGCAGCGGAGGCAGAGCTTCGCGAGCTACCCGCTCGGCACCGACGAGGTCGAGGCGGGCCCGGTGTTCGCCGTGTTCGCCGACGGGCACCACCGGGTGGTGCCGAGCCTCGCGCGCGGGCCGTTCGCGTTCCGCGCGTGGGCGGCGGAGGACGTTGCCGCGTCGCGCTCGCACACCGATCTGCCCGTGAAACAGGCCGTGATCTCGCCGTCGATGCTCTCGCTCGTGGTTCCGGAGAGCGGCCTGCCCGGCTACTCGCGCGCCGAGTTCCTCGACGACGTCGTTGCCGGCTGCGCCGAGGACATCGAGCGCTGCTTCGCGGCGGGTGCCGCGCGCGTGTCGATCGACTTCACCGAGGGGCGGCTCGCGCTGCGGCGCGATCTGCGCGCGCCGTGGGCCGGCCCCGCTGCGCTCGGCGGCTTCATCGAGCTCATCAACCGGGTGCTGGATCGGGTGCCCGCCGAGCTGCGCCCGGCGATCGGGGTGCACACCTGTCCCGGCAACGACAACGACTCGGCCCACAGCGCCGACGTGGACTACGCCGAGCTGATCCCGGAGCTGTTCCAGATCGAGGCGGGCTACTTCCTCGTGCAGTCCGCGAGCGAGCGGGAGCCGGATCGCGTGGCCCGTCTCGTGGGGACGCAGCTCGGCGCGCTCGCCGAGGCTGGGCGACCGGTGCCGCGCGTGCTGCTCGGCGTGACGAATCCGACGAGCCCGAAGCTCGAGACGGCGGAGGAGGTGCGGGATCAGTTGGTCCGGGCGGCCCGCTTCATCCCGGCCGATCGCCTCGGATCGACCGATGATTGCGGCTTTTCGCCCTATCTCATCGACGAGAAGCCGCGCCACGGTTCGCCCGATTTCGCGCGCGACGTCGCCTTCGCGAAGATCGCCGCGCGCGTCCGCGGGACGGCGCTGGCCTCCGACGAGCTGCGCGGCGGCGCGTCGGCGGCGCCCGACGGCGGGGAGCTCGTGGGCTCCGGCGCCGGTGCCACCTCCGCGCGAATCAGTTCCGTGAACGGGGGATCCCAATGAGCCCGCTGCTCCTCGCAGGAACCGCGGCGACGTACGCCCGGTTCTCGTTCGAGGTGTTCCCCGCGCGGACCGGTGCCGCAGCACTCGCGCTCGGCCACGCCGTGCAGCACCTCTCGGCGGCCGGGCCCGACTTCATCTCCGTGACCTACGGGGCGAACGGCTCGAACCGGGACGCCTCGCTCGATCTGCTGCGCTATCTGCGGGAACACACCGACGCACTGCCGCTCGCGCACCTCACGACCGTGGGGGAGGACCGGGAGACGATCCGGGAGACGATCCACGCCATTATGGACGCGGGGGTGCACGACTTCCTGGCACTCCGCGGTGATCCGCCGCGCGGACTCTCCGAGGACGACGCCGTGGTTGCGGGGTCGCCGAGCTCGCGTGACCTCGTCGAGCTCATCGCGGAGGCTCGGGCCGAGCGGCCGGCCCTCACGAGCGTGGGGCGCACGGCGGTCGCCGCGTATCCGAACGGCCATCCGCTCTCGCGATCCCGATCCGAGGACCTCGAGTGGCTGCTCGCGAAGCAGGAGGCGGGGGCGCAGTTCGCGATCACCCAGCTGTTCTTCGAGGCCGAGGAGTACCTCGGCTTCGTGTCAGACGCCGCGGACGCGGGGGTGCGGATCCCGATCCTTCCGGGCCTCATGCCCGTCTCGACGAGTGCGCAGTTGCAGAAGGTGGCATCGCTCGCGGGGCGGCCGGCGCCGGAGCGGCTCGTGCGCGCCCTCGCCGACGCCGGGGGATACGCCCCGGAACTCGGCGTGGAGCACACCGTGTCGCTCGCACGACAGCTCCTCGACGGCGGCGCGCCGTCGATCCACCTCTACACCTTCAACCGGCACGAGCGGGTGCTCGCCGTGCTCCGCGAGCTGGAGTTGCTGACGCCGGATCCGGTGGCGGGGCGACCCTGACGCTTCTGCCCGGGGACCGCGGGTCGACGCGGCCGCGCACCTCGGTCGTGCGTGCCGCGGAGCGCCGGCGCGCGCGGGGTGTGATCGGGGATCCGACGCCCGCGGCGGGAGGCCCGGCGGTCCCGGAACCGCGTGGCGCAATGCGATTGCCGGGGCTAAGGCCTCCGCGCGGAATAGCGGTGATTACACCGATCGGAACACTGCAACCACGCGGCCGAGCACCTCGGCGTGGTCGCCCAGGATCGGTTCGAATGCGCTGTTGCGGGGGAGGAGCCACGTGTGGCCGTCGCGGCGGCGGAACACCTTGACCGTCGCCTCGCCATCGAGCATGGCCGCGACGATGTCGCCGTTCTCCGCCTCGCGCTGCTGGCGGACGACCACGAAATCGCCGTCGCAGATCGCGGCGTCGATCATGGAATCGCCCACGACCTTGAGCATGAAGAGCTGGCCGTCGCCCACGAGCGCGCGGGGGAGCGGCACGACCTCCTCGACCTGCTGATCGGCGGTGATGGGAACGCCCGCCGCGATCTGGCCGACGAGCGGCACGTAGGCGGCCTCCTCGACCTGCTGGGTGGGCGCCCCGTCGAGCGCGTCGCGCGTGCTCGCGAGTTCGACGAGGATCTCGAGGGCGCGCGGTCGGTTCGGGTCGCGGCGGATGTAGCCGCCGAGTTCGAGGCGGCTGAGCTGGTGCGTGACGCTCGACAGGGAGGACAGCCCCACGGCGTCGCCGATCTCCCGCATGCTCGGCGGGTAGCCGCGATCCTCGACGGAGCGCGCAATGCACTCGAGAATGGCCTGCTGCTTCTCGCTCAGCGGCTTCGGCGTCGCGGTGCTCATGGTGGTCCTTCCTGCGCCGTGCGGCGGATCGGGGAGGCGGATCCGTCAATGTCAGTGGTGCTCGATTGACTGGTCCTGTTGCCGGAAACCCTAGTGCGTACGTTCGAACCGAGGCAAACATCTGTTCGAGTGTCGCGCAGATTCGTTCACAGAAATCTTCGAATCAAGGGTTGCGGTTTCGATTATTCGAAGATAGATTCGAAACAGATGTTCGCACCGCTTGCGGGCGGAACACGAACTGAAGGAGAGGAAATCATGAGCGCACAGGCGATTCAGGTCGAGGATCTCACCGCTGCACCGAAGCCGGTGGGGCGTATCAAGCTCACCCGCAGGGGTCGCGCGTTGTTCGGTGGCCTGGCCACCGTGCTCGTCGCTGCCGTGCTCGCGCTGCTCGCTTCCTTCGCCGCCCCGTCCGCTCTCGCGAGCAACGCCGCGAACAGCGGTCAGGATTTCCACTACGTGGTTGCACAGCCCGGCGAGTCGCTGTGGTCGCTCGCCTCCGAGCTGGATCCCGCGGCGGATCCTCGCGACCTGGTCGCGGAGATCGTGCAGCTCAACCAGCTCGAAGACTCGGGAGTCGAGGCCGGGCAGCCGGTCGCCGTGCCCCTGCGCTACAACTCCAACCCCTCCACGGTTTCGGGGGAGGAGCTCGGCCTGGACGCCTGAGCTCCGAACACCTGGACACCTGAGCTCCTGGGTATCTGAGCTCCTGGGTATCTGAGCGCCTGGGTATCTGAGCGCCATCACCGGCCACACGGTTTTCGGGAGTGGGCGACGGGCCCTGACAGCGTCGGATTCGATTCGCCCGGGCGCGTAGACTGGCCGAGTGACCGAGCTCAGTGACCTTCCTCTCCGCGCGAATCTCGTCGGCAAGCGACCCTATGGGGCCCCGCAGGATCCGGTTCCCGTCAGCCTGAACGTCAACGAGAACACGCACCCGCTTCCGGAGCCCGTCCTCGAAGACATCATCGCCTCACTGGCCGAAGCGGTCCGCGGAGTCAACCGCTACCCCGACCGCGAGTTCACCGAGCTCCGCGAGGCGCTCGCGGGCTACCTCTGCCACGGCATCACCCCCGAGCAGGTGTGGGCGGCCAACGGCTCCAACGAGGTCCTCCAGCAGATCCTGCAGGCCTTCGGCGGACCCGGCCGCAGCCTCCTCAGCTTCACGCCCACCTACTCCATGTACCCGCTCCTCGCGAGCGGCACCGACACCGAGTGGATCGGCGTCCCCAGGCCCGCGGACTACGCGCTCACCCCCGAGGGCGTCAGCGCCGCGCTCACCGAACACCAGCCCGACATCGCCATCCTCTGCGGCCCCAACAACCCGACCGGCACCCCGCTCGACCGGGACGTCATCCTCGCCGCCTACGACGCCTTCGACGGCATCCTCATCGTCGACGAGGCATACGTCGAATTCGACGAGCAGCGTGATACCGCGGTCGAACTGCTCCCCGGCAGGCCCCGGCTCCTCGTCTCCCGCACCATGAGCAAGGCCTTCGCCTTCGCGGGCGTCCGCCTCGGCTACCTCGCAGCCGACCCGGCCGTCATCGACGCTCTCCGGCTCGTCCGCCTCCCGTACCACCTCTCCGCGCTCACCCAGGCCGCAGCCGTCGCCGCGATCCGGCACTCCGGCGAGATGCTCGCCACCGTCGCCGACATCCGCGCCCAACGCGACCGGCTCCAGGGAGCGCTCGAAGAACTCGGATACACGGTCCACGACTCCGGGGCGAACTTCCTGCTCGTAGGCGGATTCGCGGACCCCGAGGGAATGTTCGAGGCGCTGAGGGGGCGCGGGATCCTGATCCGGAACCTCAATATCCCCGGGCACCTCCGCATCACCGCGGGCACCTCGGAAGAGACCACCGCCCTCATCCAGGCGATCGCCGAGCTCACCCCGGTCGACACGCAGCACTGAAGCGGCGCGGGTCCGGCTGCGGCCCGCACCGCCGGTTTCGCGCGCTCGAAATTCCCCGCCACCCCAGGGAACCACAGGAAACCGGCCGTTTCGAGATTCTGAGCGACACTCGTTAGCCTGGATGCATGTCCCTTCCTCCCGAAGCCCTTCCCCGCCAGGCGCTCGAGCGGAGGCTCCGCCGATCCCGCGTGCTCAACGTCCTGCTCGGCACCGTGGCACTCGCCGCGCTCGTCTTCGGCGGGCTCCAGTGGAGCGAAAACCGCGACGGCGGGTCGAACGCCGCGAGCGGAGGCTCGCAGCAGACGAAGGAGGGCCAGCAGGCGGACGGAGGCAACTCCACGAACTCCGGCGCTCCGAAACTGGAGCGACGCGACGCGAACGATCCGATGGCGATCGGGAAGGTCGATGCGCCCGTCGTGCTCAACGAGTGGGTGGACATGCGCTGCCCATTCTGCGCCGTGGCCTCCCGCGACGCCCTCCCGACCGTGATCAAGGAGTACGTCGACTCGGGCAAGGTGCGCATCGAGTACCACGACGTCGCCTTCTTCGGCGAGGAGTCCGCTCGGGCGGCGGCCGCAGCGCGCGCCGCGGGCAAGCAGGGTAAGTACCACGAGTTCGTCACCGCGGTCTACGCGGCCGCACCGGAAACCGGGCACCCCGAGCTGGCGCAGGAGGAACTCGTCGCGTTCGCCAAGACCGCGGGCGTCTCAGACATCGAGCGATTCACCGCCGATATGACGAGCCCGGAACTCCGCGCCGAGGTCGCCGCCAGCACGGAGCAGGCGCAGCAGCTCGGCGTCACGAGCGTGCCCTTCTTCGTCGCGGACGGCAAGGCGCTGAGCGGTGCGCAACCCGTCGACGCGTTCCGCAGCTTCCTCGACGCGGCCCTCGACGCCGCCTAGCCGGGAACCGCGGCGGATCGGATCCCGGTGAGTCTCAGTCTCTTCGGCGCCCTCCTCGGCGGCGTACTCACGCTGCTGAGCCCGTGCTCTGTGATGCTCCTTCCCGCGTTCTTCGCCTACGCGTTCACGAGCCCCGGCGCGCTGCTCGCGCGCACGGGGGTGTTCTTCGCCGGCCTCGCGACCGCGCTCGTGCCGCTGGGCCTCCTCGCCGGGACGCTCGGCGCCTGGGTGAACCAGTACCGCTTCGCCCTCATCACGATCGCGGCGATCCTCGTCATCGTGCTCGGCGCGATCCTGCTGCTCGGGATTCCCGTTCCCGGCCTGATCCGGCGAGCGGGCGCCGTGAACGGCGGCGGTAGCGGCGTGAGCGGCGCCTCGAACGCCTCGGTCTTCGCGCTCGGCACGGTGTACGGCCTCGCGGGCGTGTGCGCCGGCCCGCTGCTCGGCGCGGCGCTCGCGTTCGCCGCGTTCGGCGGGGAGCCCCTCTTCGGCGGCCTCGTGCTGCTCGTGTTCGCGATCGGGATGACGCTGCCGTTGCTCGCGCTCGCGCTGCTCTGGAATCGCCTCCCGATCGTCCGCCGCCTCGTGCGTCCGCGGGAACTCGTGATCGGGCGGTGGCGGAACGCGTGGACGAACGTCGTCGGCGGACTCCTCACGATCGGGATCGGCGTGCTCCTGCTCGTTTCGCAGGGCACGGCCTCGCTCGGCGGCGTGCTCGGCGCGACCGCGCAGGCGCGGCTCGAAGCCGACGTGATGGGCTGGTCCGCCGCGGTTCCCGACTGGATCGTCCTGCTGATCGGGGTCGCGCTCGCCGGGATCTGGATCGCCGTCGCGGTGGTGCGCCGTCGGAAGGCGAGGGCCGCCCGCGAGGCGCAGGCGGCCGCTGCGAGCGGACCGCGGGGCCCGGGGACGCCGGAGTCGGTCGGGGAAGCCCGGTAGACTGACCAGCATGACCGAAACCTCACGCACCGCCGCGCTCGAGCGTTCCACGAGCGAGTCGCAGATCAGCCTCCGCGTCAATCTCGACGGAACAGGCCAGTCCGACATCCATACCGGCGTGCCGTTCTTCGATCACATGCTCACCGCCTTCGCGCGGCACTCGCTCACCGACCTCACCGTGCACGCCAAGGGTGACATCCACATCGACGTGCACCACACGGTCGAGGACACGGGGATCCTGCTCGGCCAGGCCATCCTCGAGGCGCTGGGAGACAAGGCCGGGATCACTCGCTACGGCGACGCGCTCGTGCCGCTCGACGAGGCGGTCGCGCAGGCCGTCATCGATATCTCGGGCCGCCCGTATCTCGTGCACTCCGGCGAGCCGACCGGCTTCGAATTCCACCTGATCGGCGGCCACTTCACGGGCTCGATGGTGCGTCACTTCTTCGAGGCGCTCGTGCTGAACGCGCGCCTCACCGTGCACCTGAAGCTCATCGAGGGCCGCGATCCGCATCACATCGCGGAGGCCGAGTTCAAGGCGTTCGCGCGTGCGTTCCGCCAGGCCAAGGCGTTCGACCCGCTCGAGACGGGGATCCCGTCGACCAAGGGCGCACTGTGACGGCTGCCGCGCCCGCGAAGCGGGTGGCCGTCCTCGACTACGGCTCAGGCAACGTGCACTCCGCGGTGAAGGCGCTCGCCAAGGCCGGCGCCGAGGTCGAGCTGACCAGGGATCCCGCGGCGGTGCTCGCTGCCGACGGGCTCCTCGTTCCCGGCGTCGGCGCGTTCGACGCGGTGATGGCCCAGCTGCGCGCGGTCCGCGGCGACGAGCTGATCGATCGCCGCCTCGCAGGCGGCCGACCGGTGCTCGGCATCTGTGTCGGCGAGCAGATCATGTTCGAGCGCGGGATCGAGCGCGGGATCGAGACCGAGGGGCTCGGGCAGTGGCCGGGCACGGTCCGCGAGCTGTCGGCCGACGTGCTGCCGCACATGGGCTGGAACACGGTCGAGGCCCCCGAGGGATCGGTGCTGTTCGACGGAATCGCCGATGAGCGGTTCTATTTCGTGCACAGCAACGCCGCAGTGGACTGGACGCTCGAGGGACGCAACGAGGCCACGCGGCCGCTCGTGACGTGGGCGGATCACGGCGAGCGCTTCGTCGCAGCCGTCGAGAACGGCCCGCTCTCTGCGACGCAGTTCCACCCGGAGAAGTCGGGTGAGGCGGGCATCCAGCTGCTGCGCAACTGGATCGCCTCCTTCTGAGCGAGCGGCCGTCACGCTGGCGCAGCGGAACGGCCGACACGACAAACGAATACCCGAACCACAGCGAAGACGAAGACCGTCCTCGTGTCACCGACTGGAGAAGCATCACAATGAGCGAGCTCGCACAGGGCCCCAAGCTGGAACTGCTGCCCGCGATCGACATGGTCGACGGTCAGGCCGTGCGCCTCACCCAGGGCGAGGCCGGGACGGAGAAGGGCTACGGCAGCCCCGTCGACGCGGCCCTCGACTGGGTCGATCAGGGCGCCGAGTGGATCCACCTCGTTGACCTCGACGCCGCGTTCGGACGCGGGAGCAACGTCGACGTCGCCCGGAAGATCTTGCGGCGCACGGGCGGCAAGGTCAACGTCGAGTTCTCGGGCGGGATCCGCGACGATCGCAGCCTCGAGGCCGCCCTCGAGATGGGGGCGCGCCGCGTGAACCTCGGCACCGCCGCGCTCGAGAACCCCGAGTGGACGGCCTCGGTGATCGCGCGCTTCGGCGAGCGGATCGCGGTCGGCCTCGACGTGCGCGGCGAGACGCTCGCGTCGCGCGGCTGGACCGAGGACGCCGGCAACCTCTGGGACGTCCTCGATCGCCTCGAAGAGGCGGGCTGCCCCAGATACGTCGTCACGGACGTCACCAAGGACGGCACGATGCGCGGACCCAATGTGGAGCTCCTCGCGCGGGTGTGCGCACGCACGGACCGCCCCGTCGTCGCCTCGGGAGGGATCTCGAGCCTCGACGACCTCGTCGCGCTGCGGGAACTCGTCCCGCAGGGCGTGGAGGGCGCGATCATCGGCAAGGCGCTCTACGACGGGGCGTTCACACTGGCAGCCGCTCTCGACGTCTCGGGGCACTCGGCCTAGCGCCCGGATCAGGAGATCCGAAGCGGCGAACTGACATGGCAATCAAGAAGCTTCCCTCGACGGGCGATGCTCCGCGTTCGACGGGCGTCCCCGACAGTCTCGTCCCCGGGGGGCCAGCGGACTCTGCGGGCTTCCCCTGGGAGGGTCGCACCTTCGACCACCACGGCACGGCGTTCGCCGACGACGACGGCGCGACGCCCGCCGCAATCGCGGGGGCCGTCGCCGAGCTCCGGGCCGCCGTTCGCGCGGCGCAGGCCTCGGAAACCACTGATCAGGCGATGGCCGGTCTCGAACGGATCGCCGCGGCGCACGATGGCATCCTGTGCGCGTTCCGGGAGTCCCGCGTGCTCGTTCCGATGCTCGCCGAGGCCGGCGATTTCGGGACGACGCCCGAGGGCCGCACCGTCGAGAAGTCGCAGGAGCTCTCCATCGTCACGGTGGGCGCCCCCGATGGCCGGCGCGTGCTCCCCGTGTTCAGCTCCGTCGCCGCAATGGCGAAGTGGCACCCGGAGGCGCGCCCGATCCCCGTCCCCGGCGGGCAGGCCGCGCTCGCCGCGGTGCAGGAGGAGACCGACCTCATCATCCTCGACGCTGCGAGCCCCGAGCTCGAGTACGGGGTGCGGCGGCCCGCCCTGAAGGCGATCGCACTGGGCGAGAACTACCGCCCTGCCTGGGCTGATCCGGCCGTGGAACAGGCGTTCCGCGAGTGCGTTGCTGGCGAGCCCGGCGTGACCGAGCTGGTGCTCGGCCCGGGCGATATCGAGGGGCGGCTCCTCGCTCCGGAGGTGGACGTGGTCATCCGGGTCGCGGGCGGGCTCAGCCAGGAGGACCTGGGCGAGCTGCTCGGCCGGCTGCAGCAGCGCTTCGCCGCCTCGGAGACGATCGCGGAGCTCGTGGACTCGATGCGGCTCGTGCCGCGCGCCGAGTAGCGCACGCCGCCCGGCTCCGCCCTTCCGCGGCTCCGCCTAAAGCAGGTTCACGAGCAGCACGTAGCAGGTGGTGCCGGTCGCGATGCTCAGCAGCGCTCGACGCCCGAGGAACAGGTGCGTCGCGATCGTGACGGCGGAGGCGACCCCGACCATCCACGCGCGGGAGAGATCGGCGACGATCTGATCGCGGAGCACGACGCTCACGAGGATGAGCAGGATCCCCGCGGGCATCCACCGGCCGAGCGCCTGCACGAAGCGCGACTTTCTGAGCGGCTTCAGGATCGCGAACGGGAGCGCGCGCAGGCCGAGCGTGACAAGCCCGGCGATCACCACCGCGGCGATCAGGTACGGAGCCTCAGGCATCGCTTCCCTCCGCACCCGTGCGTCCCGCGGCATCCGCGTCGCGCCGCCTGGCGCCGAGCGCGTAGCGAACCGCGAGCAGCACCGTGTACAGGATCAGCGCGACGAGCATGCTCTGCCCCGGGGCCGCGAGCATCGCCACGCCGACCGACAGTCCGGCGAGGAGCACCGCGGGGATCTCGCGCCGGCTCCGCACCGCGTCGAGCGTCATCACGATGAAGAGCGAGGTGAGCGCGAACTCGAAGCCCTCGATCGGCGCCGGGAGGGCGTTCGCGATCGCGATCCCGATCAGGCCGCCGACCACCCAGTACGCCTGCATCATGAGCTGGCCAGTGACAATGCGGGCGGAGGAGATCTTCTCCTCGGGCATGAGCACGTACGTGGCGTAGGCCTCGTCGATCATCGCGTAGGTCGCGTACGCCCGCGGGAGTCCCTTGCGCACCTTCGTGATCGGGAACGACAGGGCGTAGAAGACGTGCCGGAAGTTCACGGCGAACACGGCGACCGCGATCGTGACGAGCGGCGTCGCCGCGGCGAGGAGGCTCACGAGGAGGAGTTCGACCGAACCGGCGAAGATGCCGATCGACAGCGCGGGGGCCAGCCACCAGGGGAGCCCAGCCTGCGCGATCAGGATGCCGAGGGCGAGCCCGAGGGGGAAGATGCCGAGACCGACGCCGAGCGAGTCGGTGATCCCGGCGCGGATCCCCGCGCGCCGATCCAGCTGTGTGGCGGGGGGAGCGGCGGGCTCCGCGGCGAGCTCCGTGTCGGGCCCGGCGAGATCGGCGGGGCCCGCGGGACCTGCGGACCTCGCTGCCGGCTCCTCCGCGATGCCGGGGTTCGCCTCCTCGGCAGGGCAGGGAATGGTCATGGCAATATTGTGACTGAAAATCACCGCAATTGTGGTGCGCAAACTGGCCTCACGGCACCGTATGCTGCAAGATAATTGTGTGGATGCACTCGATCACGCAATTATCACAGAGCTTGAAGCGGACGGTCGGCTGAGCAACGTGGACCTCGCCGCCCGGATCGGCCTCACGCCAGGCCCCTGCCTGCGCCGCGTTCAGCGGCTCGAGGCCGAGGGGGTGATCCGCGGCTATCGGGCGATCGTCGATCCCGATGCGATCGGGCGCGGCTTCGAGGTGATCGTCAACGTCGACCTATCGACGCAGGAAGCGACCGCGGTCGCAGACTTCGAGCGGGATGTCACGGCGCTCGACGAGGTCGTTGAGTGCCGGCGCATGTTCGGGCGGCCCGACTACTTCATGCGGGTCGCCGTCGCCGATCTCAGCGCTTACGAGGTCTTTCTCACCCAGCGGATCATGTCGCTCACCGCGATCGGGCGTGTGAACTCGCACTTCGCGATGAAGACGCTGAAGAAGGAGTAACCCCGGCCGCGCAGGCTCGGGCGCGCCACGAACGCGCTCGCGGGCGCCGCGCTCGCGGGAGCCCCGCGGCCCGGTCGTCGCGGGTGCCACGCACGGGAACGGGCGCGGCCGAGGCCCCGGAGCCCGGCCTCGGCCAGTTCCGGTGCGCGTGCGGCTCAGATGACGGAGCCGGTGTACTTCTCGCCGGGGCCGGCGCCGGGAGCGTCCTGGATCGTCGAGGCCTCGCGGAACGCGAGCTGCACGGACCGCAGGCCGTCGCGCAGGCTGCGCGCGTGCATGTCGCTGACCTCGGGGGCAGCTGCTGTGATGAGGCCGGCGAGCGCGTTGATGAGCTTGCGCGCCTCGTCGAGGTCGATCTGCTGCTCGGGATCGTCGGCGAGGCCGACCTTGACCGCTGCGGCACTGAGGAGGTGGACGGCGGCGGTCGTGATGACCTCGACCGCGGCGACGTCGGCGATGTCGCGCGTGGCCTGCTCGGCGTCGACGGCTGCGGAGCCCGCGCCCTCGGCGGGGTTCGACTGGGGCTCGGGGGTGGTGTCGCTCATGCTGTCCTGTCTCCTGGCGCGGTCCTGTGATAGTATTGCCGTTGGTTCTCGGCGTCTTGCCGAGATTCGGAAGTGGAGTTTCTCCCACCCGGCACCGCTCCAAGGTTACCGGGTAGTTCGCACCCCGCCGTTCTGCGGCAGCTCAGCAAAGGGTGTGGGAACGCGCGTGCGCGGTCCGAGCTCCTCCTCCGATGTTCTCTTGCGAGAGCACCTCACCCCCGAGATCAGAGGAGCCGGCGATCAGCGATCCCCGTACGAATGACAGAATCCGCGTCCCCGAAGTGCGCCTGGTTGGACCCAGTGGCGAGCAGGTCGGTGTCGTGCCGATCGAGACCGCGCTGCGCCTGGCGGCAGATGCCGATCTCGATCTCGTAGAGGTTGCCCCGAACTCGAAGCCCCCCGTGGCGAAGATCATGGACTTCGGCAAGTTCAAGTACGAGGCTGCCCAGAAGCAGAAGGAAGCCCGTCGCAACCAGGCGAACACCATCCTCAAGGAGGTTCGTTTCCGCCTGAAGATCGACAAGCACGACTACGAGACCAAGACGAAGCGTGCCGTCGGGTTCCTCTCGCAGGGCGACAAGGTCAAGGCGATGATCCTGTTCCGCGGCCGCGAGCAGTCGCGTCCCGAGATGGGCGTCCGCCTGCTGCAGCAGTTCGCGGAGGACATCGCGGAGTTCGGCACGGTCGAATCCTCGCCTCGGATCGACGGCCGCAACATGGTCATGGTGATCGCCCCGCTCAAGAACAAGTCGGAGGCGAAGGCGGAGCAGAACGCCCGCCGCGCGGAGGAGAAGGCGAGCCGCAAGGCCGCCGCCGGATCCACCGACGAGTAATTTTTCGGCCCGCTGGAGACAGCGAAGCCGAGCACAACGCAGCCGTCAAGGCGCGCACATAACAAGGAGAAATCGATGCCCAAGCAGAAGACCCACTCGGGTGCCAAGAAGCGCTTCAAGCTCACTGGCTCCGGCAAGCTGATGAAGCAGCAGGCCGGCATGCGCCACAACCTCGAGGTCAAGGCCTCGAAGCGCAAGCGCCGCCTGAACGCCGAGCAGGTGCTCGCCAAGGGCGATGCCAAGCAGGCGATGAAGCTCCTCGGCCACTAAGCCGCAAGCATCCAGCGTTTTACTGAGAGTTTTGTAAGGAAGAACTGAAATGGCAAGAGTCAAGCGGGCCGTCAACGCCCACAAGAAGCGTCGCGTTATCCTCGAGCGTGCCGAGGGCTACCGCGGACAGCGTTCGCGCCTGTACCGCAAGGCCAAGGAGCAGGTCACTCACTCGCTCGTCTACGCGTACAACGATCGCCGCAAGAAGAAGGGCGACTTCCGCCGCCTGTGGATCCAGCGCATCAACGCCGGCGCCCGCGTTAACGGCCTCACCTACAACCGCTTCATCCAGGGCCTCGGCCTCGCGGGTGTCGAGGTCGACCGTCGCATGCTGTCCGAGCTCGCCACGAACGAGCCGGCCGCGTTCGCCGCGCTCGTCGAGGTCGCCAAGAAGGCTCTTCCCGAGGACACCTCGGCTCCGAAGGCCGCGTAAGCGTCTTTCCGTCTCGTCGAAGGCCCCCACCGCACCAGCGGCTGGGGGCCTTCGCCGTCTCTGGGCGCCACGCCGCGCTAGGGTTGTGGAGTGATCGAGAACGTGAAATCGGGGCGGGTGAGGCGCGCGGCCGCGCTCGCGCGGAAGAAAGAGCGCGTCGCGCAGGGGCGCTTCCTCGTCGAGGGGCCGCAGGCGGTCCGCGAGCTGCTCGCGCATCGCCCCGAGCTCGCGGAGACGGTCTACGCGACCACGGGCACCGAGGCGTGGCAGCACGAGATCGATCAGCTCGCCTCCGACGGTGGCGTCGAACTCGAACGCGTCACCCCGGAAGTGCTCGCCGCGATGTGCGACACCGTCACCCCGCAGGGCGTCGTGGCCGTCGCCCGCACCTGGGACGCGGAGCTGGCCGAGGCGCTCGCCGGCGCGCGGCTCGTCGTCGTCATGCACGAGGTGCGGGATCCCGGGAACGCCGGAGCCGTCCTCCGCGCGGCGGACGCCGCGGGCGCCGACGCGGTCGTGTTCGCTGGCGAGAGCATCGACCCGTTCCACCCGAAGGTCGTGCGCTCCACGACCGGATCGCTGTTCCACCTGCCCGTGTTCGTTGCCCGGGGCCTGGTGGGTGTGGTCGACGCGGCGAAGGCCGCGGGGTTGACGACCATCGCGGCGGACGTCCGCGGCGACGATCTGCTCGCCGCGCGCGCAGCGGGCGTCCTCGCCGGGCGGGTCGCGTGGGTCTTCGGCAACGAGGCGCGGGGCCTCACCGAGGGGGAGCGCGCGCTCGTCGATCGCTCGCTCCGGCTCCCGATCTACGGGGCGGCGGAGTCGTTGAATCTTGCGACCGCGGCGAGCGTGCTCATCTACGAGACCGCGTTCGCGCAGCGCGACTGAACCCCCGCCCCTCAGAGCGGGGGTTCCCGCGCTAACTGAGCAGCGACTGCCCGAGGATCTCCCCGCGGGAGAAGCCCGGCAGGATCGCGAAGACGGCAGAGCCGGTGTGCGTGATCCACTCGTTGAGGAGGTCGAGCTCGTCGAGCCGCTGCTGGATCGGCACGAACTGTCGCAGCGGATTGCGCTGATAGCAGGCGAACAGGAGGCCGGACTCGCCGCCCTCGTCGTAGTTCACCGCCCGCCGGAAGATGCGCTCGTTCGGATCCTCGGAGTGCGCGCGCCGCGAGTGGGCGAAACTGGGGATTACGGGGAGCCCCTGCTCATCCTTCGCGTCGAAGTCCATCGGCGAGTGCTCGGTGCCTCCCGTGAGCGGCGCCCCGTCGGACAGCCTGCGGCCGATGGTCTGCTCTCGTCCTGGACGATCGATCTGGTCCCAGGTGTCGAGTTCCATCCGGATCCGGCGCAGCACGAGGGCGGTGCCGCCCGCGAGCCACGCCTGGGACCCCGCCTCCGACGACGGGTCGGCCTCGCCGAGCCACACGAGCGGGGCGAAATCCTCGTCCTCCGGGTGCGGGTTCACGGTGCCGTCGACCTGGCCCATCAGGTTGCGCATGGTCGTGCCGCTCTTCTCCGATCCGCGGGCGGTCCGGAATCCCTGCTGTTCCCAGTGGCGATCCGCGAAGCTCCTGGTGTCGCGCTGCAGCATGCGGGCCGCGTGGGCCACGGCGAGCTGATCGTCGGCCTGGATGAGGAACAGCAGATCACCGCCGTCGTGGGTGCCCGCGAGCCGGTCCTTCGAGAACTTCGGAAGGGGAGCCAGCCACTCGGGGCGCTTCCCGGGGCCGACGCGATCGACGAGATCCGGGCCCACGCCGACGGTGATCGTCAGGCGCGCCGGCCGCGCCGCGAGTTCGGGCTCGGGGTCCGCGAGCGGGGAATCACCCGAGGTGAGCCCCTCGACGTCATCGGTGAGGATCCGGAACAGGCGTTCGATCGCGGCCCGGTCCGTTGTCGGCTTCAGCCGGTAGGCCACGAAGCGGACGTGGGTCGTCGGCTCCGTGATGACGCCGGCCTGGTGCGGGCCGTGGCAGGGGAGCGACTCCCCGCCGAACGCCGCAGCCGACGCCGCAGCGGACCGGTCTGGGGCGATCGCCGCACGGATCGCGGGGATCCCGACGGCGGCTCCCAGGCCGAGCACGGCTCCGAGGCCCGCGCCCGCTGCGCCGCCGGTGAGGAGGGAGCGCCGGTCGATCCCGGGCCGCTCCCGCGGTGAACGGGGGGATGCCCCCGCGGCCGCGCCAGAGGCGTCGGCCGCGAGGGTGTCCCGCTCGGGGCTAGTGGGAGCCATGGTCCCCGCCGTGCTCCGAGCCGCCATCGTAGCTCTCGTTCGCACCCGAGTAGTCCTTCACGAGGGCGTGAACGTCGACCGTCTTCCCGTCGGCGGTCTTGAGCGTGACATCGACCTGATCGCCCGCCGCGATCGGCTTCGGCATCTCCATCAGCATGATGTGGTTGCCGCCGGGCGCGAGCTCGAGCGAGCCCTTGGCGGGGATCGTGAACCCGCCCTTGACCTCGCTCATCTTGCCGTCGGCGCCGGTCTCGTGGAGCTGCACCATCTTCGCCGCGGGGCTCGCGGCGCTCTCGAGCACGATCTCCTTGTCGGTCGTGTTGACGAGCTTGCCGAAGACGCCCGACATGTCGGTCATCTTGCCGCCGGCGTTCGCCTTGGCCCACGCGCCCTCGAGCGCGAGCGGGGCCTTGGCCTCGTTCGCGGCGCTCGCGCTGGAGCCGGTCCCGTGCTCGGCGTTCGCCTGGGTCTCCGCCCCCTGCGCGCAGCCGGCGAGGAGAAGCGGCACCGCGAGCAGCGCGCCGGTGGTGACGAGCGACATGCGGAGGGTGCGGGTGCGTCGTGTGGTGGTCATGAGTGGTGAATCCTTTGTTCGTAATGGTGTGAGGGATCGGCCGGTGCCCGTGCGCACCGAATCACTGCCGCGGGTACGCCAAAGCGCGCCGAACGGGCGGGTGCCTGAGGCCGGGAACCGGGATCCTCGAAAAAATTGGGGCGGATGGAACGCCCCGGACGACTACTCGCCCTGTGTGCTGTCCTGCGGCGTGCCGTCTCGCGGCTCAGAGGCCGACTTGGCGGCGTTACCGCCGCCGATCGCCTCGTCCATGGCGGACTTCCGGCGACGCGTCCCCACGACCGCGGCGGTCACGCCGCCGATCACGACCACGGCCGCACCGATGATGACCGCGGTGAGCACACCGGGGTTCATGCCGCCAGCGCCGTCCGAGTGCTGCTCGCCCTCGGCATGGGAATGCCCAGCGGGCTCGGTGGCGTGGTCGCCCTCGCCCTCGTGGCCCTCAGCGTGCTCGTGCTCCGGCGCGGGTGCCGTCTTCGAGAGGACGCCCTTCCCGGAGTCATCGATCGTGATCCCGAAGGTCCCCTCGATCGGGTGGCCGTCACTCGAGACGACGCGCCAGGCGGCGCTGTACTCGCCAGCAGCAAGATCCTTCCCGAGCGACTGCGTCACGTCGGGGCCTGCGACCTTGGGCTTGTCGACCGAGAGGGCCTTCCCGCCCGGTCCCTTGACCACGATCTCAGTGCCGACCTCGATGATGCTGTTGCTGAACGTCAGGGTGAAGGAGTCCGTCTTCCCCGCGTCGTCCGCACCGAGAACGGTGTTGACGAGCGAGTCGTGCGCCTGGGCCGGGCTCGCGAACGTGAGCAGTGCCGCGAATGCGACACCAAACGCGACCGCGAGAGCGGCGATGCGTGTACGGATGGTCGATGTCATGGGAGATGTTCCCCGGTTTTCCTCCGGCGTGTGCCGGGCCTGCGCACCCGCGACGCGAACAGCGTCACCCCTTGCGGGCGTTCGCGGGTGCTGAGTGTCATGGGACAGCTGGTGTGCCCGACTCGAGTGTCAGGCGGGGGAAACCGGGGGACCGCGATGCGTGATTGCCGAGGCGCTGAGCAGGCGCTCGACGATGCGCGCCGGGGAGAAGAACGCGCGCCGCGCGGCGTCGGGCGCGGCGGGCGCGATGGCCGCGGGAAGCGCGACAGCGAGCGCGCGGAAGATGAGGCGGGCGAGGCCGAGGAAGGCGCGCTCGCCAGCGTGCAGCAGCGCGATCGTGAGCGCGGCTGCGATCCCGTGCGCGAGCCACATGCCGGCGTCGAGGCTGGCGACGGGAACTCCGGGGACGAACTCCTGGATCGCGGCGAGGTGCGCAGCGTGCGGGGAAACGACGGGGCCGGAGCCGCTTCCGGGGGTTCCCAGGCCCGACAGTGCCCAGTGGAACGGGAACTGGGCGGCAACCACGGCGACGCCCAGCCGCCAGAGCGATCCGACCTTCCCCGCGAGGAGCGTGCACAGCGGAAGCGCAAGGACCGCCGTGGCGACCACGGCGAACCAGCTGGAGTCGCCGCCGGCGAGGGAGTGGGAGGCCGCTGCGAGGATCGTCGCGATCGCGGCGCCGGCGGTGCCGCGGGCAGCGCGAACTCCGCGCGTCACGCCTGCACTCCCGGGGGATTTCACCCTTCCAGTGTACGCGATCGGCGGGGACCGGTCCGCGCGGGCCCCGCCGTCCGGATCAGGACCAGGGACGCTCCTGGAGCGCGTGGCCCCCGGCGTACTCGGGCAGCGAAGGGGTGCTCCAGCCCGCGAGCAGCGCATCGTCGATGCGATAGATCTCGACGCCGATCGGGCGGCACACCTCGACGGGGTCGTGGGCGCCGTCGCCCCACATCGGCACGGAGAGATCGCCGCCAGGGCACGTGGAGAGCGCCATCAGCACGTCCATCTCGGCGAACATCTCGAAATAGTCTCCGACCTGGGCCGGACACGTCTTCATGAAGTACTTGTCCTCGTCGTTGAGACCCGTGCACTGGAAGACGTTGAGTACGTCGTGCACGTCGAACTCGGTCAGCCCGAACGGCCGCACCGCCCGGGTGAGGTTCGAGTGGCAGTGGTAGTCGAAGTCCTCGCCGGTGAGCATGCGGTTCACGTACGGGTCGCAGCGGGTGCCGAGCGTGTCGTGCACGCGGCCGCCCTCGCTGTCGACGCCGTAGCTCTCGAGCGTGTCGCCCGTGATCGTCACGAGGGGGCGGAGATAGGGGAGGGTCGACCAGAGCCGATCGAAGCGGGTCACGTGCGCGGCCTGGAGCTGGCGGGTGCGCGCGGCCCAGAACCGCTCGCGCGGGTTGTGGCGATTCCAGATGTTGAGGTCGCCGACCTGCGGACCATCCACCGTCAGTAGGCGGCACACGTGCCCGGCAGGCACCTCCCAGGCGACGCCCGACCGGATCGGGATCTCGAACGACTCGACCAGCGTGCGGCCGGTCGTATCCTCGCCGATCCTGCCGTAGAACTCTCGGTCGACCTCGAGCGCCGGTCCCTTGTAGGCCGCCTCGGTCAGCGCGGCGACTCTCGTCGTCTCCTCGGTCATGCGTTCATCTCCTCTGATGCGGTGGGTGAATCGGGTGCTTCGGGGCCCTGATCTGGGATATTCGGGTCCGGATTCGACGGGGGTCCGGAAAGCGGGGGCCGCCTCCTCGAGCGTTCGGCCGCGCGGACGGCGTCGATCACGCTCACCTCGGAGTCGTCGAGGTAGCGCTCGAGCGCGATCTGCGCCTCTGCCCGCGCTCCTCCGAGCACGAGTTCGGCGATCTCTCGATCCCGCGCGACCCACTGCAGTTGGAACCTCGCCTCGTCCTCGATCACGGAGAACGCGAGCCGGAGCTGCGCCGCCGTTGAGGTGAAGAAGGCGTCGAGACTGGCCGATCCGCACAGCGCAACGAGCTTCCGGTGGAAGTCGAGGCTGGCGGTGCCGACGTTGCGCCACTCGCCCTCGGTGAGGTACCGCTCGGTGAGCTCGGCCGCCGCCTCGATCTCGTCGAGCAGGTGGGCGGACGCTCCCGCGCTCGAGCGGACGGCTCCGGTCTCGACGATCCGCCGCGCCGTGTAGAGGTCGCGGATGTCGTCGACGCTGAGCTCGCGCACCGAGTAGCCGACGTTGCGCGTGGACACCGCGAGTCGATCCGCCTCGAGGAGACGGAGCCCGTCGCGGGCGGTGTTGCGCGAGACGCCGTACCGGTCCGCGACCGTGGCGTCCACGAGGCGGGTGCCAGGGGGCAGTTCGCCCTCGATGATCCGCTGCCGGAGCGCGTGGCGCACCTGATCCGCCGCGGATTGCACCCCCGCGGGCAGCTCTGCCTGTGTCATGTCACCGAGCATAGCAATATGAGACCAAGATTGTTGAGCAAAAATTCTCAATGAGTCTCATAACACGAATGCTCGCCGCTCGCATGAATGTGAAGAACATCGCGGAAAATTGCGAAATATTGCGAAGAACCCGATCCGGAGCTCATTCTTGTCGAGGGAGACGCTTGACAGGATTGTTCAATAATCCGTATCGTCTCCTGCATGACTCAGCGCAGAGCCCACGTGTTCCTCTCCGCGATCGCCGTTCTGGTGCTCGCGTTCCTCGCGGTCGTCAATCCGCTCGCACCGGCGAGCCAGGGGCGTGCCGCTGAACCGGAGAAGCTGCGCATCGGCTCAGACCTCACCTACCCGCCGTACGCCTATCTCACGGGCGATGAGCCGAGCGGCTTCGACCCCGAGTTCATGCGTGCGCTCGCGAAGGAAATCGGCCGCACCCCGGAGTTCGTCGATACCCGGTTCGAGCAGCTCATCACGAGCCTGCAATCCGGTCACTTCGACGTGGTCGCCTCGGCCCTCTACATCACCGAGGAGCGGGCTGGGAAAGTCGACTTCATCCCGTACTTCATGACCGGGAACTCGATCGTGACGTCCGCCACGGGCACACCCCTCACGAACCCGGCGGCGCTGTGCGGCCGGAGCGTCGCGGTGATCAAGGGGGCCGACGTCGCAACCAAGCTCCGCGGCGAGGCGAGTGACGCCTGCGCGAAGGACGGCAAGGGGGCGATCGACGTCCGTGACTTCACCGCGGACACCGAGGGGACGCAGGCGCTCCTCGCCGGGCAGGTGGACGCGCAGGTTACGGACGGCGCGGTCGCCAAGTCCGCCGTCGACTCCTCGAACGGCCGGCTCGCGATCACGAGCGACGAGCTCCTCTTCCCGGTTCCGGTCGGCATCGCGGTCGCCAAGGGCGATGAGGCGCTCGCGAAGGAACTCACGGCAGGGCTCGACCAGATGCGGGCCAACGGCAGCTACGAGGACCTGCTCGCGAAATACAATCTCGCGGAGCCCGATCCCGCCGCCGTCACGAAGGCGCTCGGAAAGTACGCCGAGACCGGCGGCTCATCCGCCAAGAACAGCGGCGGCTTCACCTTCGACTGGGGATACTTCTTCAGTCTCTTCGCGCACAAGGACTTCTGGACCGCGACGGTCACGGTGCTCGCGCTGTCGGCGCTCGCGTGGTCGATCTCGACGGTGCTCGGCATGGTGGTGGCGCTCGGGAGGCAGTCGCGGTCGCGCATCCTGCGCGGGGTGCTCGGCGTCTACGTGTGGTTCTTCCGCGCGCTCCCGCTCCTGGTCCTCCTGATCTTCGTCTACAACGCCCCGCAGGTCATCCCCGAGCTCAGGGTGCTCATCGGCTCCCCGTTCATGGCGGGCCTCATCGCCCTCGTCCTGTCCGAGACCGCCTACATCTCCGAGATTCATCGCGGGGGCCTGTCGGCCGTCGCCGGCGGCCAGGGCGAGGCGGGCCGCGCGCTCGGTATTCCGCTCGGCGGCGTGCAGCGGAGGATCGTGATCCCGCAGGCCTTCCGGGTGGCGCTGCCTGCGCTCGGCAACGAGCTCGTCACGATCATCAAGCTGACCTCGCTCGTGTCGGCGATCTCCCTGACCGAGATCCTGCTCGTCGGGCAGCGCCTCTACACGCAGAACTTCAAGGTCCTGGAGACCCTGCTCGCGGTGGGCGTCTTCTACGTCATGATCGTCACGGTGTTCGACCAGGCACTCAAGCTCCTCGAGCGCCGGCTCGATGTGCAGCGGCGCGGTCAGCGCGCGAAGCTCGGCGCAGCGACCGCGGCGATCGACGTGATTCCGCAGCCCGAGGCCCGCGTCGGAACCCCGCACGCGGGGGAGCCCGTGCTCAGCGTCCGCGACGAGCGGAAGTCGTACGGCGATACCGAGGTCCTCAAGGGCATCGACCTCGACGTGCACCGCGGCGAGGTCGTCGCGATCATCGGGCCGTCGGGATCCGGCAAGACGACCCTGATCCGGACCCTGAACGCGATGGAGAGCATCGACAGCGGCGATGTGCTGTTCCACGGCGAGCCCGTCGGCTACGTCCGCGGCGCAGACGGCGGGATCAAGCCAGCGCCCGATCGCGCGCTGGCGAAGACCCGGGCGAGGGTCGGCATGGTGTTCCAGCAGTTCAACCTCTTCCCCCACAAGACCGTGCGGGAGAACGTCACCTTCGCGCCCGACTACCTGCGGCCGGCTGATCGCGCCGCCCACGCGGCCGAGGCCGATCTGCTGCTCGCGAAGGTCGGCATGGAGGCCCACGCCGACAAGTATCCGCATCAGCTCTCGGGCGGTCAGCAGCAGCGCGTGGCGATCGCGCGGGCGCTCGCCATGGATCCGGAGGTGCTCCTGTTCGACGAGCCGACGAGCGCGCTCGATCCGGAGCTCGTCGACGAGGTGCTGCGCGTCATGACCGACCTTGCGGCCGAGGGACTCACGATGGTCGTCGTGACCCACGAGATGCGATTCGCGCGCGAGGTGGCCGACTGGGTGGTATTCATGGACCAGGGCCGTATCGTCGAAGAAGGGCCGGCGGCGGAGGTCTTCGACGCCCCGGAGCAGGACCGCACGAGGAAGTTCCTCAGCCGGGTGCGCGCCGCGCAGTAAGCGAAGGGAAGCGAGAACATGACCACGATCGATCTGAACAGCGACCTCGGTGAATCATTCGGCAACTACACCTTTGGAGACGACGCCGCGGTGCTCGAATCGGTCTCGAGCGCGAACGTCGCCTGCGGGTTCCACGCCGGCGACCCGCGCGGAATCCGGATCACCTGCCGCGCGGCCGTCGCCTCCGGCACGACGATCGGGGCGCACCCCGGCTATCACGACCTCGCCGGTTTCGGCCGCCGCTTCATCGACATGGACCCGGGGGAGCTCACCGACGAGGTGATCTATCAGATCGGCGCGCTGCAGGCCATTGCGCGGAGCGCCGGGGGCGAGGTCCGCTACGTCAAGCCGCACGGCGGGCTCTACAACACGATCGCCGTTCACGAGGGGCAGGCGCGGGCCGTCGTCCGGGCAATGACCGAGCTCGCCCCTGAGCTGCCGCTCATGGTGCTCCCCGGATCGGTCGTCGAGCGCGTCGCGCGCGAGGCCGGCCTCCGCACGGTCGCGGAAGCCTTCGCCGATCGGGCATACGTGGCGGACGGAACACTCGTGAAGCGCGGTACGTCCGGAGCGATCCTCGATCCCGACGCGGCGGTCGCCCAGGCCGTGCGCTTCGCCACGGAGGGCCGCGTCCGCGCCATCGACGGAACCGAACTCGAGATCGCGCCGGACAGTATCTGCCTGCACGGCGATAACCCCGCGGCGATCGAGCTCGCCAGACGGATCCGCGCCGGCCTCGAGGCCGCCGGCGTGCGGATCGAGAGCTTCGCCTAGGTGACCGTGCGGATCCGCGACGTCGGCGACCGGGCGCTCCTCGTGGAGCTTCCGGGGCTCGACGACGTGCTCGGCCTCGCCGCCGCGCTCCGGGCCGCCCCTCCCGACGGCGTCATCGACATCGTTCCCGCGACGACGACCGTGCTCGTCACGTTCTCGGGGCGCGCGGCGGCACGGGCGGCGGCCGAGACGATTCCGCGGATCCGGATCGCGCCAGACGCCGCGCGCCGGGGCGCCGCGGCGGTCGTGATCGACACGGTCTACGACGGGCCGGATCTGCGCGCAACCGCCGAGCTCCTCGGGCTGTCGACGGAAGCGCTCGTGGCCGCGCACTCCGGAAGCGACTGGATCGCGGCCTTCGGCGGCTTCGCGCCCGGATTCGCCTATCTGACCGGGGGAGATCCGCGCCTCGCCGTGCCCAGGCTGAGCACCCCGCGGACGGCGGTCCCCGCGGGATCCGTCGCGATCGCCGGGGGATTCTCCGCGGTCTATCCCGGAGAGTCGCCTGGCGGCTGGCGCCTCCTCGGACGAACGGAAGCGCGCCTGTGGGACACAGCGCGGGAGGCCCCCGCGCTGATCGAACCGGGGGCGAGCGTCCGCTTCCGGCCGATCCGGGACACGGCAACGGCGGGGGTATCGGCGGAGACTGCTGGCCGTGCCGGAAGCGCAGGGCCCGGCGACGGCGATGCGGCCGGGCGCCCTGACGCCGCCGCGCCGGCGCTCACGATCATCGACCCCGGGTTCCTCGCGCTCGTCGAGGACGGCGGCAGGCCCGGTCGTGCGGCGATCGGGGTGACCGGATCAGGGGCGCTGGACCGCGGGGCGCTGGCGCGCGCAAACGCGGCCGCCGGAAATCCCGCTCACGCCGCAGGAATCGAGTCCCTGAACGGCGGCATCACGATCGAGGCGAACGCCCCGATCGTGGTCGCCGTTGCTGGCGCCCCCGGCCCAATCGAGCGTCGGGGCGCGACAGACGGGAGCCCCGCATGGGAACCGGCCGAGGCCGAAACCTCGATCCCGCTCGCAGCGGGCGAGCGACTCCGTCTCGGCGCCCCCGAAACGGGCCTGCGCAGATATCTCGCGGTCCGCGGCGGCATTCTCGGGCGGAGGGAGCTCGGCTCCGCGGCGCACGACAGCCTGTCAGGGATGGGCACCCCGCCGCTCGCGCGCGGCGCCCGGCTCGCGATCGGTGCGGCCGGAGAGGGGACCGCGCCGGAAACCGCGCCGGAAACTTCACCCGGCCGTGAGCCGGCCCCCGCACCCGACGGAACCGAGCCGCACGTGCTGCGCTACGTCCCCGGCCCCCGCGACGACTGGTTCGCCGAGGCCTCGCGCAGCGGTTTCGGCGCGCGCGAGTGGGTCGCGACCGCGCAATCCAACCGCATCGGCGTGCGGCTCGCGACAGCGAACGCCGAGCCGCCGCTCGAGCGCGCACGCGACGGCGAACTCCCCACGGAGGGAACCGTCGCGGGCTCGATCCAGATCCCGCCGAGCGGGCTCCCCGTGCTGTTCCTCGCCGACAGGCCCGTGACCGGCGGATATCCCGTGATCGGCACCGTCATCGACGCGGATCTGGACCGCGCGGCTCAGGTCCGGCCGGGGGAGCGGATCCGCTTCCAGCCCGTCGACCCCGATCGCATCGCGCCCCTGGAACGGGGCGCAGGCGGCGCGCGCGAGCGGCCGCACGCGGTCCCGCTCACGCTCGAGGCCGACGGCCGCAGAATCGGAGTCACGATCCCTGGCGCGCTCGCCGCAGCACTGGACCGCCTGATCAGCGAGGCGTCAGCGGACACCGCCGAGTCGACGATCGCCGCGTTCCTCGAGCCGATCGTCCGGGAGTCCCTGCTCGCGAGCGACTAGGATAGGGGACCGTGTCGAACACCAATCCGATCTCCCAGGAAGCGGCCGACGCGGCCGTCGCCGCGGCGCTCGCCGCATACGCCGGAGCGGCATCGCTCGCAGAGCTGAAGACCGCGCGCACCGAGCACGCGGGCGAGGGCTCAGCGATCGCCAAGCTCAACGCGCTCATGCGCGAGGTCCCCAAAGACGAGAAAGCCGCGACCGGCAAGCTCATGGGGCAGGCCCGCGGCCGGATCGAGAGCGCCTACAAGGGACGCGAGCGGGAGCTCGCCGAGCAGGAGGCGCGCGAGCGGCTCGTCGCCGAAACGGTCGACGTGACCGAGGCACCCGTGCGCCGCCGCGCCGGCACCCGCCACCCCCTCGCCCAGCTCCAGGACGAGGCCTCCGACATCTTCATCGGCATGGGCTGGGAGATCGCGGAGGGCCCCGAGATCGAGCACGAGTGGTTCAACTTCGACGCCCTCGGCTTCGATCCCGATCACCCCGCGCGCGCCATGCAGGACACCTTCTTCGTGGAGCCCGCCGACCGGCACCTCCTGCTCCGCACGCACACCTCACCCGTGCAGATCCGCAGCCTCCTGAACCGGGAACTCCCCGTGTACGTCGTCGCTCCCGGCCGCGTCTACCGCACCGACGAGCTCGACGCCACGCACACCCCCGTCTTCCAGCAGATCGAGGGCCTCGCGATCGATCGCGGCCTCACGATGGCGCACCTGCGCGGCACGCTCGAGCACTTCGCGCGCCAGATGTTCGGCGAGGAGGCGAAGATCCGCCTGCGCCCGAACTTCTTCCCGTTCACGGAGCCGTCCGCCGAGATGGACGTGTGGCAGCCGAACGCGAAGGGCGGCGCGCGCTGGGTCGAGTGGGGCGGCTGCGGCATGGTCGACCCGAACGTGCTCGCCGCGGCCGGCATCGACCCCGAGGAGTTCCAGGGCTTCGCCTTCGGCATGGGCATCGAGCGGACGCTGCAGTTCCGCAACGACATCAACGATATGAGGGACATGGTTGAGGGCGATGTGCGCTTCAACCGTCAGTTCGGAGGACTGGTCTAATGCGCGTACCGCTCAGCTGGCTCGGCGAGTTCGTCGAGCTCCCCGAGGGCGTCACCCCGGAGCAGGTCCACGCCGATCTCGTGCGCGTGGGCTTTGAGGAAGAATCGATCCGCCGCTTCGACATTTCCGGCCCGATCGTGGTCGGCGAGGTCCTCTCCCGCGAGCCCGAGGAGCACTCCAACGGCAAGACGGTGAACTGGTGCCAGGTGCGGGTCGCTCCGGAGGGGCAGCTCGCTGCGGACGGCGGCGCCGATGTGCGCGGCATCGTCTGCGGGGCCCACAACTTCGACGCGGGCGATCGCGTGGTCGTCACGCTGCCCGGAGCCGTGCTGCCCGGCGGCTTCGAGATCGCGGCGCGCAAGACCTACGGTCACGTCTCGGACGGCATGATCGCCTCGGCCCGCGAGCTCACCCTCGGCGAGGATCACGACGGCATCATCGTGCTCACGCGGCTGGGCCTCGACCCCGAGGTGGGCGAGGACGCGAAGGCGCTGCTCGGCCTCGACCAGACGGCCGTCGAGATCAATGTCACCCCGGATCGCGGCTATGCGTTCTCGACTCGCGGGGTGGCCCGCGAGTACGGCCACTCGACGGGAGCGGCGTTCCGTGATCCCGCGGCGATCGACACGGCCTCAGCTGCCGGATTCCCCGTCGCGATCGAGGACGACGCCCCGATCCGCGGCCGCGCGGGCGCGAGCGGCTTTATCGCGCGCGTCGTCCGCGGGATCGACGCGACCCGTCCGACGCCGGCCTGGATGGTCGCCCGCCTGCAGCTCGCGGGCATCCGCGCGCTCTCGCTGCCCGTCGACATCTCGAACTACGTCATGCTCGAGCTCGGCAATCCGCTGCACGCCTACGACCTCGCGAAGCTGACGGGCGGGATCACCGTCCGCCGCGCCCGCGCGGGCGAGACCCTCGTCACGCTCGACGAGCAGGAGCGCACGCTGGATCCCGAGGATCTCCTGATCGCCGACGAGTCCGGCCCGATCGGCCTGGCCGGCGTGATGGGCGGCCAGTCCACGAAGACGAGCGACGAGACGACCGACGTGCTCGTCGAGGCAGCCACCTTCGATCCCGTCTCGATCGCCCGCACCGCGCGCCGCCACCGCCTCCCGAGCGAGGCGTCGAAGCGCTTCGAGCGCGGCGTCGACCCGCTCGTCGCCCGCGCGGCCGCGCAGCGCATGGTCGAGCTGCTCGTCGAGCTCGGCGGCGGAACGGCCGACGAGCTCGGCGCCGAGATCGTGGCCGAGTGGGACGCGCCGGAGATCACGCTGCCGCTCAGCCGCATCAACGGCCTGCTCGGCGCGGACTACACCGACGCCGAGGCGCGGGCCGCGATCGAGATGATCGGCTGCGAGATCCGTTCGGACGCCGACGGCGTGCTCGTCGTCGTGCCGCCGAGCTGGCGCAGCGACCTGTCGCGCCCGGCCGATCTGGTCGAGGAGGTCGCCCGGATCGTCGGCTACGACCGCATCCCCTCCGTGCTTCCCGTCGCGCCAGCCGGCCGCGGGCTGAGCCGCGCGCAGCGTCTGCGCCGTCGCGCCGCGAACGTTATTACCGCCGCGGGCCTCGACGAGGTGCAGAACTACCCGTTCGTGTCGCAGGATCAGCTCGACGCCTTCGGATCGGGCGCGGAGCCCGTGAGCGACGAAGTCTCCGAGGCCGCCGCCGCGGCGAGCGAGGCGGGAGAGGACGAGTCGGGCGCCCCGCAGCCGGGCCGCGCCGTGAAGGTCGCCAACCCGCTCGACGGCGCAGCCCCCTTCCTCCGCCGCTCGCTGCTGCCCGGCCTCGTGACTGCGGCTCAGCGCAACGTGTCGCGCGGCATGACCGACCTCTCGCTCGTCGAGTTCGGCGCGGTGTTCGAGGCGCGCGGCGAGCTCGGCACCGCCGAGGTCCCGCCGCTCGCCGAGCGCCCGAGCGCGGAGAAGCTCGCGGAGCTCGACGCCTCGATTCCGCACCAGCCGCTCCGCGCTGCCGGCCTCATGCTCGGCGCCGCGGTCGAGAAGCAGCCGGGCGAGGCCGAGCGCGAGCTCGACTGGGCCGACGCACTCGACGCCGCCCGCACCGTCGCCGGAGCGGTGTCGGTCGATCTGGTCGTCACGCAGGGCGCGCACCGCGCGTTCCATCCCGGCCGGACGGCCGAGCTGGGCGTGCGCATCGAGGACGGCGTCGAGGTCGTCGGCGTGGCCGGCGAGCTGCTTCCCGAGCTGGTCGCCGCGCACCACCTGCCCGGCCGCGTCGCCGCGTTCGAGCTCGACCTCGACCGCCTCATCGAGCTCGCCCCGCGCGAACCGGAGACGGCGCCGCTGTCGGGGTATCCGGCGGCGACGCAGGACCTCACCCTCGTGGTCGATGCCGGGATCCCGGCCGGCGACGTGCTCGCGGTCGTGGTCGCGGGCGCGGGCGAGCTGCTTGAGGACGCCCGCATCGTCGACGACTACCGCGGCCAGGGCATCGCGGAGGGCGAGAAGGCGCTGACCTTCGCGCTCCGATTCCGCGCGCAGGACCGCACGCTCAAGGCGGAGGAGGCGAGCGAGTCGAAGCTCGCGGGCGTCGCCGCCGCCGAACTCGCGTTCGGAGCGAAGCTCCGCGACTGACGCGTCACCGAGCCGAGGAGGCACCCGCATGGCCGGCCCGATTCCCTACCTGCTGTTCCCCGGGAACGCCGCCGAGGCGCTCGCGCGCTATCGCGAGATCTTTGGCGGCGACCTGGAGACGCACAGTTTCCAGGAGTTCGGGCGGGCGGACGGGCCGCCCGACTCGGTCGCGCACGGGACGCTCGCTGGCGGCTCCGTCACCGTGTTCGCCGCCGACGCCGGCGCCGACGAGGACGCGCTCCAGATGGCGGGCATGTTCCTGGCGCTGCTGGGCGCGGGGGACGCCGATACGACGCGCGGCTGGTGGGACGCGCTCTCCCGCGGCGCGCGGATTCTCGATCCGCTGCAGGAGCGCGAGTGGGGCGCGTGGGACGGCCAGCTCGTCGACGAGTTCGGCGTGCGCTGGCTGCTCGGCTGGGAGGGCTGATCCCTGCTGGGACCGCTGTACTCTGTGGGGACCGCTGAACCTGCGAGGACCGGCCGCGGCGAACCGCTGGCGAGCCCCCGCCGGGCCCGGATCCGGCTGGAGGCTAGTCCTGAGCCGGGCCCCCGCTGATCATCCAGGGCACTCCGAAGCGATCCGAGAGCATCCCGAAGGTGTCGCCCCACGGGGCCTTCTCGAACGGCTGCTGGATGTGCGTCGCGCTCTCGGCCAGCGCGGTCCAGATCGCGGTGAGCCGTTCCAGGTCGTCACCGGACACGCAGACCGACGATCCGGGCGTGGAAGCGTCGGGCACCTCCTGCATCGAAGCCGGGTAGTCCGCCGCCATGAGCGTGAGGCCGTCTTCGGTCTCGAGCTGACCGTGCATGATGAGGGTGCTCTCGCTGGGATCGCCCATCATCCCGGGGATCGCGTCGTACTGCATCAGGTTGAGGGTGCCGCCGAGCACGGAGTGGTAGAACTCGAGCGCCTCGCGCGCCGTGCCGTGGAAGTTGAGGTAGGGGTTCAGCAGGACGGTCATGTGAGCTCTTTCTCTCTTGCTGACGATCATCGGGGAACTCCCGGTCGCACCTCATATTCTGCGCCCGGATCGGAGCACGGCGCCAGTGAACCGCGTGACTTTCTGTGAAACACCCAGGTGGATCGGGTTTCCTCCCGGAGGCCCCGTCGAATCGGTTGTTTCTCGCTGCTGATCGGCGGATACTGAAACCGTGGGGGTCGCTGCCGCGGTCCGCTCGACGAGAGGACGCGAAATGCAGGATCAGCGGATTTTCCCGAATATCTGGTGCAACGGCAACGCGGAGGAGGCGGGCGAGTTCTACGCCGCCGCCATCCCGAGAACCGTGAGCGTCGTCGAGGCGCGGTATCCGAGCGAGGGACTGCTCGATTTCCAGCGCGACATGGCGGGCAAGGCGCTCACGGTCGCGGTGACGATCGGCGACACGCTCGTGCGCCTCATCAACGCCGGGCCGGAGTTCCGTCCGAACCCCTCGATTTCGTTCATCCTGAACTTCGATCCGCTCGACTTCGGTGGCGACGTCGCCGCGGCGCGCGCCTCGCTCGATGTGACGTGGGCCGCCCTCTCGGCGGGCGGCGAGGTGCTCATGCCGCTGGGGGAGTACCCGTTCAGCGCCCATTACGGCTGGGTGCAGGATCGCTATGGGGTGAGCTGGCAGCTCATGCTCACGAAGCCGGAGGGCGATCCGCGCCCGTTTGTCGTGCCCTCGCTGCTGTTCTCCGGCGCGGCCCAGAACCGCGCGGCGGAGGCGATCGATCGGTACGTCGCGCTCCTCGGGCCGGATGCCGCGGCTGGCCATCGCTTCCCGTACGGAGCGGCCACGGGGCCGGCGACGCCGGAGGCCATCATGTTCGGGGAGTTCCGGGTCGGTGATCAGTGGATCTCCGCGATGGACTCGGGAGTCGAGATGGATGCGCCGTTCACGAACGGGGTCTCGCTCCAGGTGAACTGCGCCGATCAGGCGGAGATCGATCGGCTCTGGGACGCCCTGTCCGCGGTGCCCGAGGCCGAGCAGTGCGGCTGGCTCGTCGATCCCTTCGGCGTGAGCTGGCAGATCGTCCCCGCCAACATGGGCGAGCTGATGCAGCGGCCGAACGCCTACGAGCACATGATGGGGATGAAGAAGCTCGTCATCGCGGACTTCTAACGGACCGTATACATTCACGCCGTATTTACGGCGAATTCTTGCCTCTCTGCGTGTTTGTGTATACGCTGCAGGTGTCGAGAGGGGCAGCATGCGGGCGAGTGACCGAGCGTACGCCGCGCTCGTCGAGGAGATCCACACGGGATCCCTCGCCCCGGGCGCCGTGATCGCCGAGGTCGAGCAGGCGGAGCGGCTCGGCGTGAGCCGCACCCCGATGCGCGAGGCCATCGGCCGGCTGCTCGCCGACGGTCTCGTGCGGCAGCACTCGCCGCGCGTGCTCGTCGTGTCGGACTTCGCCGCCTCCGACATCCGCCACCTCTTCGAGGTCCGGCGCGCGCTCGAGGAGACCGCCGCGCGGATCGCGGCCCAGCGGGGCGACCGCGCGGAGTTCGCGCGCCTTGCCGAGGAGTTCGCGGCCTCGAAGCCCGGCACCGAGCGGGAGACCGACAGCTACTACTCCCTGATCGCGCGATACGACGAGGCGGTCGGCCGAGCGGCGGGGAACGCGTTCCTCAGCCAGGCCCTTCGCGGGGTGCGCACGCACCTCGCCCGCGCGCGCCGGATCGCCCGCGATCACCCCGAGCGGCTCGCGGCCTCCGTCGCCGAGCACGCCACGATCGCCCGCGCGATCGCCGCGGGAGACAGCGAACTCGCGGCGCACGCCACCCACGTCCACCTGAGCAACGCGCTCGATTCGATCCTCGCGACCCTCGGGGCCGCGGAACCGGAAGGAACCCGATGACCGTCACGCATCACGTCCGCGTCCACCGCAGCGAGGAAGAGCTGCCGCGCGAGGGCCAGCTCGCCTGGAAGATCGCCGAGGTCGCGACCGATCCCGTCGCACTCGATGCCGCGGTCGTGGACATGATCATCAACCGCGTGATCGACAATGCCGCGGTTGCAGCGGCCTCCCTCGCCCGCGGCCCGATCGTCGCGGCCCGCGCGCAGGCGCTCACGCACCCGGTGTCGACCGGCGGCGCTGGCGCCTCGATCTTCGGGCTCGACCGCGAGCGCACGAGCCCCGAGTGGGCGGCGTGGGCGAACGGCGTCGCGGTGCGCGAGCTCGACTACCACGACACGTTCCTCGCGGCCGAGTACTCCCACCCGGGCGACAACATTCCGCCGATCCTGGCGGTCGCCCAGCACGTCGGAGCCGACGGGGCGGCGCTCGCCCGCGGCATCGCGACCGGATACGAGATCCAGATGGATCTCGTGCGCGCGATCTGCCTGCACCGGCACAAGATCGACCACGTCGCGCACCTCGGCCCCTCGGCCGCGGCGGGAATCGGCACGATGCTCGGGCTCGGCACGGAGGTGATCGCGCAGGCGGTGTCGCAGGCGCTCCACACCACGACGGCGACGCGCCAGAGCCGCAAGGGCGAGATCTCCACGTGGAAGGCGCACGCCCCGGCGTTCGCGGGGAAGATGGCAGTCGAGGCCGTGGACCGGGCGATGCGCGGCCAGACCTCGCCGAGCCCGATCTACGAGGGCGAGGACGGCGTGATCGCGTGGCTCCTCGACGGGCCGGAGGCCACGTACGAGGTCCCCCTTCCGGCGCCGGGCGAGGCGAAGCGCGCGATCCTCGATTCCTACACGAAGGAGCACTCGGCCGAGTACCAGGCGCAGGCCTGGATCGATCTCGCCCGCAAACTGCACGGCGAGCATCCCGAGCTCGCCGATCCCGCGAACGTCGAACGGATCGTGCTGCACACGAGCCATCACACGCACTTCGTCATCGGATCCGGGGCGAACGATCCGCAGAAATACGATCCGAAGGCCTCGCGCGAGACCCTGGATCACTCGATCCCGTACATCTTCGCCGTCGCGCTGCAGGACGGCGGCTGGCACCACGTCGACTCCTACACCCCCGAGCGGGCCGGACGCCCCGACACGGTCGCCCTGTGGCACAGGGTCACGACGGCCGAGGACCCGGAGTGGACGCGCCGCTACCACTCGGAGGACCCCGACGAGAAGGCGTTCGGCGGCCGCGTCGAGATCGAGCTCGCGAACGGCGAGACGATCGTCGACGAGATCGCCGTCGCCGACGCGCACCCGCTCGGCGCGCGACCGTTCGCGCGCCCCGACTACATCCGCAAGTTCCGCACGCTCGCGGAACCCGTGCTGGCCCCGGAGGAGATCGACCGCTTCCTCGCGCTCGCGGAGCGGCTCCCCGAGCTCACGGCCGAGGAGGTGCGCGAGCTGAACTTCACCGCGCTCCCCGGCGTCATCGACCTCGCCTCCGCGCCGAAGGGACTGTTCTGATGCTGTATTCGAAGACGACCCCGGCCGAGAAGCGCCGCCTCTTCCGTGAGCGACTCGCGAGCGGCCAGATCCAGCGCTTCCCCGGTGCGTTCAACCCGCTGTCGGCGAAGCTCATCGAGCGCAAGGGCTTCGACGGGGTCTACATCTCGGGCGCGGTGCTCTCCGCCGACCTCGGGCTCCCCGACATCGGCCTCACCACCCTGACCGAGGTCGCCGGGCGCGCGCAGCAGATCGCGCGCGTCACCGAGCTGCCCGCGATCGTCGACGCCGACACCGGCTTCGGCGAGCCCATGAACGTGGCACGCACCATCCAGACGCTCGAGGATGCCGAGCTCGCCGGTACCCACATCGAGGACCAGGTGAACCCGAAGCGCTGCGGCCACCTCGACGGCAAGTCGGTCGTGGACCTCGGCACGGCAGCGCAGCGGATCCGCGCGGCCGTCGACGCGCGCCGAGACCCGAACTTCCTGATCATGGCCCGCACTGACGTTCGCGCGGTGGAGGGACTCGAGGCCTCGCTCGACCGGGCGCGTGCCCTCGTCGACGCGGGCGCCGACGCGATCTTCCCCGAGGCGATGCGCACGCTCGACGAGTTCGCGGCGATGCGGGCGGCGGTCGACGTGCCGATCCTCGCCAACATGACCGAGTTCGGGAAGAGCGAGCTGTTCACCACGCAGCAGCTCGCCGACGTCGGCGTGAACCTCGTGATCTGGCCCGTCTCCATGCTGCGGATCGCGATGGGGGCGACCGATCGGGCCCTCGACACGCTCCTCGAGGAGGGGCGGCTCACCTCGAAGCTCGACGAGATGCAGCACCGCGCCGAGCTCTACGAGCTCGTCGACTACGAGGCCTACAACCGATTCGACTCGAACGTCTTCAACTTCGAGGTGCAGCGCACGCGCGCTGCGGACTGACCCGCGAGCGGGGCGGCCGCCGATCCGGTTGCCGCCCCGCTCGCACCGACCGAGCACCACCCGACGCGAAGGAGCGACCATGGGAGAGACCGAGATCAAGAAGGGCCTCGCCGGGGTCGTCGTGGACACGACGGCCATCTCGAAGGTGAACCCCGAGACCAACAGCCTGCTCTACCGCGGGTATCCCGTGCAGGAGCTCGCGGCCGGCCAGCCCTTCGAGGCGGTCGCCTACCTCCTGTGGAACGGCGAACTGCCCGATCCGGAGCAGCTCGCCGAGTTCGAGCGCCGCGAGCGCTCGCTCCGCCAGCTCGCGCCCGGCACGATCGAGCTGCTCGACCGGATGCCGCGCGACGCGCACCCGATGGACCTCCTCCGCACGGTCGTGAGCCGCATCGGGGCGCTCGACGCGACGATGCTGGATCAGGCGTCCTGGACCGATCCCGATGCTGATCTGCGCCGCGCCACCGAGCTGCTCGCCCAGATCCCCACGATCATCGCCGCGATCCAGCGCGGGCGCAGGGGCCAGGATCCGATCGCGCCGCGCGAGGATCTCGACTACGCGCGCAACTTCCTGTGGATGACCTTCGGCGAGCTGCCGTCGGACGCGGCCGTCGACGCGTTCCGGGTGTCGCTCATCCTCTACGCCGAGCACTCCTTCAACGCCTCGACGTTCACGGCGCGGGTGATCGCCTCGACCACCTCCGATCTCTACTCGGCCGTCGTCGGGGCGATCGGCGCGCTGAAGGGGCCGCTGCACGGCGGCGCCAACGAGGCCGTGATGCACATCATCGACGAGATCGGCGCCCCCGAGAACGTCGCGCCGTGGCTCGACGCGGCGCTCGCGAAGAAACGCAAGATCATGGGCTTCGGGCATCGCGTCTACAAGCGGGGCGACTCCCGCGTTCCCACGATGGACGCCGCACTGCAGCGGCTGTTCGCGGAGGGTGGCGCGGACGTCGCTGCGCTGCAGGGCGTCTACACAGAACTGGAGCGCGAGTTCGTGTCCAGGAAGGGCATCTACCCGAATCTCGACTACCCGTCGGGACCGGCGTACCGCCTGCTCGGCTTCGACACGGAGATCTTCACGCCGCTGTTCGTCGCGGCGCGGATCGTCGGCTGGACCGCCCACATCAGGGAGCAGGCCGCGTCGAACGCCCTGATCAGGCCCCTGTCCGCATACGACGGCCCCGACGAGCGGCACCTCGGGGATAGCCTGGGGTGAGCGGGCGCGAGCAGCCCGGGCCCGGAATCGAAGAGGAGACCATGAGCGAGACCACCTGCATCACGACGGCCGTTGACGGACGCGTCGCCACGATCACCCTGAACCGTCCCGAGGCGCTCAACGCGCTCAACTCCACGCTCGTGACCGAGCTCATCGAGGCCGCCCTCGCCTACGACGCCGACCCGGGGATCGGCTGCATCGTGATCACGGGCTCGGCCAAGGCGTTCGCCGCGGGCGCCGACATCAAGGAGATGGTCGATCAGAGCTACACGGACATGCTCACGGGCGGGCCGTTCCCCGGCTGGGGCGGCTTCGAGCGGATGCGCACGCCGGTGATCGCGGCCGTGGCGGGCTTCGCGCTCGGCGGGGGCTGCGAGCTCGCGATGATGTGCGACTTCATCCTCGCCGCGGACACCGCGAAGTTCGGCCAGCCCGAGATCAACCTCGGGATCCTGCCCGGGTTCGGCGGCTCCCAGCGACTGCCGCGCGCCGTCGGCAAGGCGAAGGCCGCCGAGATGGTGCTCACCGGGCGCATGATGGGCGCTGAGGAGGCGGAGCGATCCGGCCTCGTGGCGCGCGTCGTGCCCGCGGACGAGCTCCTCGCCGAGGCGGCGAAGGTCGCCGCGACGATCGCCTCGAAGTCGCTCCCCGCGGTCTACGCAGCGAAGGACGCGCTGCAGGCTGCCCAGGAAATGCCGCTCGCCGAGGGGCTCCGCTTCGAGCGGCAGGCCTTCGCCGCCGCCTTCGCGACCGCTGATCAGGAAGAGGGGATGCGGGCCTTCGCCGAGAAGCGCGCGCCCGAGTTCACGCACCGCTAGAGCGCCGGTGGCCGGCCGCGGTATAGCCGCTGCGCTGCGGTGGTGGCGCGGCGGCTGCCGTCGCGGCGGGCCGTGGCGAGGCCGTCGTGCACAGGCCCGGCACCGCGCAGGAATCGCGCGAATCATCCACGGTTCCGGGCCGTCGGCGCCCCGCGTGCCGCGAGGTGCCAGAATAGACGGGTCGGCCGATTCAGAGAAGGGGAGCGTCGATGGCGTTCAGCGTTGCGGTAGCCGGGGCGAGCGGGTATGCCGGGGGAGAGCTGCTGCGGCTGCTCGCGGAGCACCCCGAGTTCGAGATCCGCACGGTGACCGGGCACTCTTCGGCAGGGCGTCCGCTCATCGAGTCCCAGCCCCACCTGCGCTCCCTCGCGGGCCTCACGCTGCAGGAGACCACCCCAGAAGTGCTTGACGGTCACGACATCGTCTTCTTCGCGCTCCCGCACGGCGCCTCGGGCGAGCTGACCGCGCAGCTGCGCAACGTTCGTCTCGCCGTCGACTGCGGGGCCGATCATCGCCTCAGGGACGCCGCAGACTGGGAGGCGTTCTACGGCGGCGAGCACCACGAGGCGTGGAGCTACGGTGTTCCCGAACTCCTGGTCAGGGCCGCGGACGGGGGTGTGACGCGGCAGCGCGAGGCGCTCGTGGGCGCCGATCGGATCGCGGCCCCCGGCTGCAACGCCTCCACCGTGGCGCTGTCGCTCGCCCCGGGCATCGCCGCCGGGGTCATCGAACCCGGCGATCTGGTCTCGGTGCTCGCGGTTGGCCCCTCGGGCGCCGGCAAGGCGGCGAAAACCCACCTGCTCGGCGCGGAGCTCATGGGCACCGCCAACCCGTACGCGGTCGGCGGCACGCACCGCCACATCCCCGAGATCATCCAGTCCCTCAGGGCGGCCGGTGCCGCCGCGGCGCCCACGCTGAGCTTCACCCCGGTGCTCGTTCCCATGAGCCGCGGGATTCTCGCGACCACCACCGCACGGATCGTGCCCGGCACGCCCGCCGCGCGGGTGCGCGAGGCGTGGGAGTCGGCATACGCCGACGAGCCGTTCGTGCACGTGCTCCCCGAGGGCGTGTTCCCGCGCACCGCCGACACGATCGGCGCGAACACCTGCCTCATGGGCCTCGCGATCGACGAGGCCGCGGGCCGTGTCGTCATCGTTGCCGCCCTCGACAACCTCGCCAAGGGAACCGCTGGCGCTGCGATCCAATCGGCGAACATCGCCCTCGGCCTTCCCGAGACCACGGGCCTCAGCGTGAACGGCGTCGCCCCGTAGGGCGCGCAGAAAGGACCGCATCGTGACCGTCACGACCCCAGCAGGATTCCGCTCGGCAGGCATCGCCGTCGGACTCAAGTCCACCGGCAAGCCCGATCTCGCGCTCGTCGTCAACGACGGACCGGAGCGCGCGAGCGCCGTGGTCTTCACCTCGAACCGCGCCCAGGCCAACCCCATCCTGTGGAGCCGCAAGGTCGCCGCGGAGGGCGCGGCGCGCGCCGTCGTGCTGAACTCCGGGGGAGCGAACTGCTTCACCGGAGACTTCGGCTACGAGACGACGCGGCTCACCGCCGAGGCCGTCGCCTCCGCGCTCACCGCCGAGGGCGGGGACACCGTCGACGCCGAGGCCGTGCTCGTCTGCTCGACCGGCCTCATCGGCGCCGGTGATCAGGCATTCCGGGACAAGATTGTGAATAACGTTCCCGCGCTCGCTGCCGCGCTCGCAGCCGATGACACAACGGCGCCCGCCGCGATCCTCACCACCGACTCGGTCGAGAAGACGGCGGTGCACGAGGGTGCTGGCTGGACGATCGGCGCGATGGCCAAGGGGGCCGGGATGCTCGCGCCCGGCCTCGCGACGATGCTCGTCGTCATCACCACCGACGCGTTGCTCGACGACGAGGCCCTTGACCGTGCGCTCCGCCGCGCAACGGACGTGAGCTTCGACCGCCTCGACTCCGACGGCTGCATGTCCACGAACGATCAGGTCACGCTCCTGGCGTCGGGGGCGTCCGGCGTCACCCCCGATGAGAACGAGTTCGCCGTCGCACTCGCCGGGGTCTGCGAAGACCTCTCCGCGCAGCTCCAGGCTGACGCGGAGGGCGCGAGCCACGACATCGACATCGAGGTGCGCGGCGCCGCGAGCGTCGAGGACGCCGTCGAGGTGGGCCGCTCCGTGGCTCGAAACAACCTGTTCAAGGCCGCAATCTTTGGCAATGACCCGAACTGGGGGCGCGTGCTCGCGGCGATCGGCACGACGGACGCAGCGTTCGATCCGTATCAGGTCGACGTCTCCTTCAACGGCGTCCGCCTGTGTCACGCCGGCGGCCCCGACCGGCCCGTGACGGAGTGCGACCTCACGCCGCGCCGCACGCGCGTGGAGATCGAGCTGTTCGCCGGCACCCACGCCGCCACCATCCGCACGAACGATCTCACGCACGACTACGTGCACGAGAACAGCGCCTACTCGAGCTAGGAGCAGCATGACAACGACGGCCTCGACCCTCGACCACGATCAGGCAGCTGCGAAAGCCCAGGTGCTCATCGAGTCGCTCCCGTGGCTCAAGAAGTTCCGTGACGCGATCATGGTGATCAAGTTCGGGGGCAACGCCATGGTCGACGAGGCGCTGCTCGCGGCCTTCGCCGAGGACGTCGTGTACCTCCGCCACACCGGCATCCGGCCCGTCATCGTGCACGGCGGAGGCCCGCAGATCAGCGAGATGCTCGGCAAGCTCGGCATCGAGAGCGAGTTCAAGGGCGGATACCGGGTCACGACCCCGGAGGCGATGAGCGTGGTGCGCATGGTACTCACCGGCAAAGTGAACCCTGAGCTCGTCGACCAGATCAACGCCCACGGCCCGCTCGCCGCTGGCACGACGGGGGAGGACGCCGGCCTGTTCATCGGCCGCCGCCGGGCTCCCATTGACATCGAGGGCGAGCAGATCGACCTCGGCCTCGTCGGCGACGTCGTCGACGTGCGCGTCGAACCGGTGCTCGCCCTGCTCGAGGCCGGTCTGATCCCCGTCGTCTCCTCGATCGCTCCCGACGCCGACCGCCCGGGGGACTCGCTCAACGTGAACGCCGACGCCGCGGCCTCCGCGCTCGCCGTCGCGCTCGGCGCGGAGAAGCTCGTGATCCTGACCGATGTTGCCGGCCTCTACGCCAACTGGCCCGACCGGGACTCGCTCGTGTCGTCGATCTCCAGCCCCGACCTCGAAGCGCTCCTCCCGGAGCTCGAGTCCGGGATGATCCCCAAGATGCGGGCCTGCCTCGACGCCGTGCAGGGCGGCGTTCCGAAGGCCGCGATCATCGACGGTCGCGAGCCGCACTCGGTGCTGCTCGAGATCTTCACCGAGCGCGGCATCGGCACCGAGGTCACCCCGTAGCCAGCGCCATCCGCCAGTGGATGTGTCAGCGGGCCTCGCAGCGCTCGGCCTGCTGAGCTTCGCGATCGCGTCGGCCGGGCTCGCCGCGCACGATGTGCGCCACGGCACCATCCCGAACAGGGGCGTCGTCGCAGCCCTCGCCATCACGGCCGGCCTCACCGGGGCCGCCATCATCGCGCACGGCGCGGCCACGGGGGAGTGGACCGGTCCAGAACCGGCCGCGACCGGGGGCGCAGCCGCCGCGTGGCCCTCACCGGCACCCGCGCTGCCCTGGCTTGCCGAGACCTTCGGGGCCGCCCTGGCGTGCTTCGCGGGCGCGCTCGCGCTCTGGCTCGCCGCGCCCGGACACCTCGGCGGCGGCGACGTCAAAGCCGCACCCCTTGCTGGGCTCGCCCTCGGATTCGCGACGGGCTGGCCCGGCGTCCTCTGGGGCATGCTGCTCGCCGCCGCCATCGCCGCCGTCATCGCCGCCCTCCGGGGGATCGCGCGGCGGCGCGTGCGGGCCCCGCGCGGTGCCGGCGCGGGGCCGGCCGCCCGCGCGCTCCCGTTCGCCCCGGCGCTGTTCGGGGGAGCGTGGCTCGTGCTCGTCGTCGACGCCGGGATGCTCCTCGCCCGCGTTTCTCCGTGAAGATGCCCCGATCCCGCAAGCAATCGACCGCTTCGGGACGCGCGCGATCCCGGCCGACTCCTGACGCGCCAACGGCGCGGCGCAGCAGACCCCGTCCGCAAGAGTAGGATGAAACGGACCGGGAGCCCCAGGAGGCTCCACCCGAGTGAAAGGCGGGCATCTTGACCTATGTGATCGCGCTCCCGTGCGTCGACGTGAAGGATCGCGCCTGCGTCGACGAATGCCCCGTGGACTGCATCTACGAGGGCGAGCGCTCGCTCTACATCCACCCCGACGAGTGCGTCGACTGCGGAGCCTGCGAGCCCGTGTGCCCCGTCGAGGCGATCTACTACGAGGATGATCTGCCGAGCGAGTGGTCCGACTACTACAAGGCCAACGTCGAGTTCTTCGACGAGATCGGCTCACCAGGCGGCGCGGCGAAGACCGGCGTCTACGATTTCGACCACCCCATCATCGCGGCGCTCCCGCCGCAGGGCGAATAACGTGCGGGGGCCGCTGCCCGACTACCCCTGGGACGCGATGCAGCCGTACGCCGAGCGTGCGGCCCGCCACGACGGCGGAGCGCTCAATCTCTCCGTCGGGTCACCCGTCGATCCGAGCCCTGCCGGAGTGCGCGAGGCACTCGCGGCGGCGACCGACGCCCACGCGTACCCGGCCACGGCCGGAACCCCGAAGCTACGCGAGGCGATCGCGGACTGGTACCGGAGGCGGCGCGGCGTCACCGTCGCGCCCGACGCCGTGCTGCCCACGGTCGGCTCGAAGGAGCTCGTCGCGCTGCTCCCGATGCTGCTCGGTCTGGGACCGGGCGACGCCGTGGTCTTCCCGCGGATCGCGTACCCGAGCTATGCGATGGGCGCCGCCCTCGTCGGGGCCGAGGCCGTCGCCGAGGACGATCCGGCCAACTGGCCCGAGAACGCCCGTCTGATCTGGGTCAACTCACCATCGAACCCCGACGGGCGCGTGCTCGACGTCGCCGCGCTCCGCCGCGCGGTCGATCGCGCGCGAGAGCTCGGGGCCGTGATCGCGGGAGACGAGTGCTACGCCGAGTTCGGCTGGGATTCCCCCTGGGATGCCGAGCCGATCCCGTCGATCCTCGATCCCCGGGTCACCGGCGCGGACCACACCGGCGTGCTCGGCGTCTACTCGCTGAGCAAGCAGTCGAATCTCGCTGGCTACCGCGCCGCGTTCCTCGCGGGCGACCCCGAGCTTGTTGCGCGCCTGCTCACCGTCCGTAAGCACGCGGGGCTCATGCTTCCCGCGCCGGTGCAGGCCGCGATGCTCGCGGCGCTCGCGGACGAATCGCACGTCGCCGAGCAGCGCGAGCGCTATCGGGCGCGTCGGGGCGTGCTGCGTCCCGCGCTCGAGGCCGCTGGGTTCCGGATCGAGGGCAGCGAGGCGGGCCTGTACCTCTGGGCCACGCGCGACGAGGACGCCTGGGAGAGCATCGACCGCCTCGCCGGGCTCGGGATCGTGGCCGGCCCCGGACACTTCTACGGGGATCACTCGCCGCGCCACGTCAGGCTCGCGCTCACCGCGAGCGACGACGCGATCGCGGAGGCCGCCGAGCGGCTCCGATCCTCCGTCTGATCGAGCGGCCCACCGCGTCATGGCGCGCCGCCGAATCGACATTTCGTTCGACGTCAAGATATTCTGGGCGGGCGGCCGCGTCCCCGAAGACGCGAAATCGCTCACCGCAGAGCCGATAAGGTGTATGAGGAAGGCTGAGTCGCACCCGACCCCAGCCTGCACGAGACCCCACAAGGAGACGATGTGACGGATTCGGTCCAGAATCAGGTCCAGCCCACCGCGAAGCTGAGCTTCCCGGGAGGCACCGCGGAATTCCCGATCGTCTCGTCCGTTGACGGTCACTCGGCGCTCGACGCGAGCACGCTCACGAAGCAGACGGGCCTCACGGCGCTCGACTACGGCTTCGTGAACACGGCGTCGACCAAGTCCTCGATCACCTATATCGATGGTGAGCAGGGGATCCTCCGCTATCGCGGCTATCCGATCGAGGAGCTGGCGCGCGCGTCGACGTTCCTCGAGGTCGCGTACCTGCTCATCTACGGCGAGCTCCCGACGCCGGATCAGCTCGCGGCGTTCGACGAGGAGATCCGTCGCCACACGCTCCTGCACGAGGACATGCGCTACTACTTCGAGGGCGTGCCCCACACGGCGCACCCGATGGCGGTGCTCTCGGGCGGCCTCCAGACCATGTCGACCTACTACGAGGACTCGCTCGACACGAACGTGCCCGAGTTCGTCGAGGTCAACACGATCCGGCTGCTCGCGAAGCTTCCGGTTCTCGCGGCCTACGCGCACAAGAAGACCATCGGGCAGGCGTTCCTGTACCCGGACAACCAGCTCGGTTTCGTCGAGAACTTCCTCCGCCTGAACTTCGGCAACAAGGCCGAGAAGTACGAGATGAACCCCGTGCTCGTCGAGGCGCTCGACAAGCTCCTCATCCTGCACGCCGATCACGAGCAGAACGCGTCGACCTCGACGGTCCGCCTCGTCGGCTCCACCGGCGCGAACATGTTCTCCTCGGTGTCCGCGGGCATCAACGCTCTCTCAGGGCCGCTGCACGGCGGGGCGAACGAGGCGGTGCTCGACATGCTCGCCCAGATCCGTGACTCGGGCCAGAGCGTCGAGACCTTCGTCGAGAAGGTGAAGCGCAAGGAGGACGGGGTGAAGCTCATGGGCTTCGGCCACCGCGTCTACAAGAATTACGATCCGCGCGCCCGCATTGTGCGCGAGAGCGCGAGCCGCGTGCTCGACGAGCTCGGCGTCAACGACCCGCTGCTCGGTCTCGCGCAGGAGCTCGAGCAGATCGCGCTCGAGGACGACTACTTCAAGGAGCGCAAGCTCTACCCGAACGTCGACTTCTACACGGGCGTGATCTACAAGGCGATGGGCTTCCCCACGCGCATGTTCACGGTGCTGTTCGCGATCGGCCGGCTTCCCGGCTGGATCGCCCAGTGGCGCGAGGCACGCGAGGACAAGCAGACGAAGATCGGCCGCCCGCAGCAGCTGTACGTGGGCTCGGGCGAGCGCCATCTCGAGCGCTAACCCCTGATCCCGGGGCGAACGGCACGGCCCCTTCGCCGTGTGGCCCAATGCGGCCGCTGAGGCGTTCCCTCTGGACCGCTTCGCCGTACGGCGGCTACCGGGGGGACACCCCGGCGTCGTCTCGCGGCCATTCTGGCCTGTTCCAATGGAGTGGTCACGCACCACGAGTCCAGAGGAGCAGCAATGCCGAAGCGTCTCGCCAGCCGCCCAGCCTTCTCCCGTCGCCGAACGACCATGATCCTGATCGCCGCCGGCGCGCTCGCCGCCGCCGGTTTCGCCACGGCCGCGCTCGCCCCTGGCGCGGCCCCCGCCGCCCACGCCGCGTCGATCGAGCGTCCCGCCACGCAGGCCGAGATTATTCCCGAGACCACCAGCGCGTCCGCGGAGCCGGTCGTGCTCGAGACGCCCCGCACCGGGCCCGTTGCGGATCGCGACCGCTGGGGCGTTCAGGACTTCGCCCTGCTCGGCGCGGCGATCGCGGCGACCGCGGCGGTCTGCGGTGTCGCGTTCGGCCGCTCGCGTTCTGAGCGCACCGAGGAGCGGGCCGAGACGGCCCGGATCGAGCTGCCGGGAGCCGCCAGACTCGTCTGAGCGGGTCGAGTCTGAGCGGGTCGAGCTCCCCACAGGAAGGCAGCGGGCGGCCCCCCGGGACAAACCACGGGGGCGCCCCCACGCGGTAGCACCGGGGTAGGCGTGGAGCGCGGGGGGGCGCGCCCCCCCCACTGTCTGCCGGGGGGCCCCCCGCCCCACCCCCCCGGGGGCCCCCCCGCTCGCGTTCGCAGCTGCTTAGGCGTGCAGCGCGGCGTTCAGCACGATGCCCGAGCCCTCGCGGGGGAGCGCCTCGACGGCCCCGGTGCGGGAGTTGCGGCGGAACAGGAGCTGCGGCAGGCCCGAGAGCTCGACGGCCTTGACCTCGACCGACTCGCCCGGGCGATCGGCCGTTCCGCGCGGGAGCACGACCTTCGTTCCCGCGGTGACGTAGAGGCCGGCCTCGACGACGCTGTCGTCGCCGAGCGAGATGCCCACGCCGGAGTTCGCGCCGAGGAGGGCGCGCTCGCCGATCGTGATCCGCTGCGTGCCGCCGCCGGAGAGCGTGCCCATGATCGATGCACCGCCGCCGATGTCCGAGCCGTCGCCCACGACGACGCCCTGCGAGATGCGTCCCTCGACCATGGAGGCGCCGAGCGTGCCCGCGTTGAAGTTGACGAAGCCCTCGTGCATCACGGTCGTGCCCGGCGCGAGGTGCGCACCGAGGCGCACGCGCGAGGCGTCAGCGATCCGGACGCCAGCGGGCACGACGTAGTCGGTGAGGCGGGGGAACTTGTCGAGGCCCACGAGCGTGATGCCGGCGCGGCGCAGCGCGGGGAGCCGCTCGGCTGCGGTCTCGGGCAGCATCGGGCCGGCGGTGGTCCAGGCCACGTTCGGCAGCTTGCCGAAGACGCCGTCGAGATTGAGCTCGTTCGGGCGCACGAGGCAGTGGGAGAGCAGGTGGAGGCGCAGGTATGCGTCCTCGGTGCTGGCGGGCGCCGCGTCGAGATCGATCTCGAGCGAGACGAAGCGCAGTTCGACGCCGCGGCGGTCGTCGCTGCCGATCAGCTCCTCGAGCTCAGCCGGCGCGATCCACGGGTCGCGGAATTCCGGGCGCGCGCCGAGCTCGGGAGCGGGGAACCAGGCGTCGAGCACGGTGCCGTCCGAAGCGACGGTGGAGATTCCAGAGGACCAGGCGAGTCGAGGTGCAGTCATGGCAGTCATGGCTCCCATGCTATCGGCGCGGGGATAGGCTGGAACGCGTGCCTGAGAATCCCGTTCCCGTGATCGATCCGTCCGAGGGCCCCGTCGCCCTGACCCGCCAGCTGTGCGACATCCCCTCCGTCTCCGGGGATGAGCGCGCGATCGCCGACGCCGTGGAGCGCCTGCTCGCCGAGCGCGCACCGCACCTCAGCGTGCACCGCGACGGCGACACGATCGTCGCCCGCACCGAGCTCGGCCGCGCGCGTCGCGTCGCGATCGCCGGCCACCTGGACACGGTGCCGATCAACGACAACCTCCCCGTGCGCGACATCGTCGATGACGTGAGCGGCGAGGCGATGATCTGGGGCCGCGGCACCGTCGACATGAAGGCCGGGGTGGCCGTGCAACTCGCGCTCGCGGTGGAGCTTGCCGAACCGGCCGTCGACGTGACCTGGATCTGGTACGACCACGAAGAGGTATCGTCCGCGCTCAGCGGTCTCGGCCGCGCGATGCGCAACGCCCCCGAGCTCTTCGAGGCGGACTTCGCGATCCTCGGCGAGCCCACGAACGGGCGGATCGAGGGCGGCTGCAACGGTACCCTGCGAGCGCGGGTGCACTACGCGGGCAAGCGTGCGCACTCCGCGCGCGCCTGGATGGGCGTGAACGCGATCCATCGGGCGGGAGCCGCGCTCTCGAAGCTCGCGGCGTTCGAGCCGGCGCGGATCGTGGTCGATGGCCTCGAGTACCGCGAGGGCCTCAACGCGGTTCGCATCGACGGCGGTGTGGCGGGCAACGTCATCCCCGACGACTGCTCGATCGAGGTCAACTATCGCTTCGCCCCGAGTCGCACGCCGGAGGAGGCGGCCGATGTGGTGCGCGTCTTCTTCGACGATGCCGACTCGGTCGAGATCGTCGACTCGGCCGCGGGGGCCCGCCCCGGGCTCGACGCCCCGCTCGCGCAGGGGTTTGCGGCGGCTGTCGGCGGCGATCCCACCGCGAAGCTCGGCTGGACCGACGTCTCCCGCTTCTCCGCTCTCGGGATTCCCGCGGTGAACTTCGGCCCGGGCGATCCGCTGCTCGCGCACGCTGACGACGAGCGCGTGCCCGTCGCGCAGATCGACGCGGGCTACGCTGGCCTGCGCGCCTGGCTCGAGCGGGGCGCCTGAGGCCGCTCCGTCAGGGGTGCGCTCCGGGCGCATTCCGGAGCGCGTATCGGCTGTTTCCGGCTTGTTTCCGCGGTGTTCCACAGGACCCGGTTCGCTTCCGGCTGACCGCTTCCGATAAAATGGCTGTGAGAAACCAAAAGTTGCGAGGAGGCGTCATGGCTGCGATGAAACCGAGGACCGGGGATGGACCCATGGAAGCGGTTCGTGAGACCCGACTGATCGTGGTCCGTGTTCCCCTCGAGGGCGGTGGACGCCTCGTCGTCTCGGTCAACGACCAGGAAGCCGCTGAGCTTCGCGACGTGCTCGCGAACGTGCTCGACAGCTAGGAAAGCGACCCCGACGCCCCGCGTCGATACATCCCGAGAACCCCCGAGGATCGCCTGATCCGCGGGGGTTTTTCGCTGCCCGGCCGGAGGCAGCTACGGATCACCGGGGCCGGGAGGCCGCTGGCTGCGCTCGGTCCGCCAGTGCCAGAGGAACCCGACGCCGAGCGCGGCGAGGGAGAACGGAACGACGATGCCGATCGGGCTCACGGGGCCCGCCATCGCCGAACCGACCGCCAGTGCGCCGCCGACGAGGAAGAGAATGATCCCGAGCCACAGGAAGTAGCGTGGCTCTCGCCTCCGCTTCCCGGGCATGTCCGCCGACCTCCTCGAATGCTGTGCTACAAGTGTAGCTCATAGGTGTCGAGGGTGATCGGAAAGGGTTCCGAACGCGCTACCCGTCGAGGCGAACGAGCGTCAGCACGCCATCGCCCGCTGGCGAGAGAATCGGAGCGATCGCGGGGGAGTCCGCGACGACCGCGAGCAGATCGCGCATCGACCGGGTCGCCTCGTCGCGCGCCGCCGGATCGGGGACGCGGCCGTGCGAGAACGCACCGGGCACGACGATGCTGCCGCCGGGGCGCACGATGGCGAGCGCGTGCTCGAGATGATCGAGGAGCCGGGTGGGATCCGCGTCGAGCAGCACGAGATCGTATGCGGCGAGGTTGAGCCGCGGCATCACGTGCATCGCGTCGCCCTCGATGAGTCGCAGCTTCGCCGCGGGGATACCGGCCTCGGCGAACACGGTCTTGGCCTCGCGCAGATGCTCGGGCTCGATCTCGATGGAGGTGAGTGTCGCCTCGGGGGCGTGACGCAGCAGCGACAGGCCGCTGACGCCGACGCCAGTGCCGATCTCGCAGATCGCCTCCGCGCGCGACAGCACCGTGAGGCCGGACAGCATGGCGCCGACCGAGCGGCTGACGGGCTCGATCCCGAGCTCCAGCGAGAGCCGACGGGCGCGGCTGATGGCCGCGGTCTCGGTCGGGTACTGCTCCGCGTACTGCCAATTGCGTTCGAGCTTGCTCACGTTTCCTCCGGATCTCGCCCAGCGCGCACTCCCCGCGCGGGCATCTCCCAGAGTAGAGCCGCGCGGCCGATCCATCATTCGCACACGCGCGACTCCCGGGGAATAAGGTGCGCCCCGTGTACTTCTGGCCCGCCGAGGAGCGCTACGATGGGGCATCATGGGCCTGACCTTCGACAAGATCCTGGTGATTCTTCTGATCGCCATGTTCGTCCTCGGTCCCGAGCGTCTCCCCGTCTACGCGAAGAAGCTCGGAGAGCTCGTCCGCAGCATCAAGCGGATGGCCGACGGGGCGAAGGATCGCCTCAAAGAGGAGATGGGGCCGGAATTCGACGAGGTCGACTGGAAGCAGCTCGACCCGCGGCAGTACGATCCGCGCAGGATCATCCGGGACGCCCTCGTCGAGGACGAGGCCGACGCCCGGCTCGCGGCCCGGCGCAAGCGGGCGGAAGATGCCGCCGAATCGCGCCGCAGGGTCGCCGAAGAGGAGGCCGCGGAGAACCCCGGGCTGCGCTACGACGACGAGGCGACGTAGGGGCACTCACTCCTCGTGGCGAGGCGCTTGCCGCGTTCTTTGCGCAATGACTCTCGTCATGGCCGCCGGCTCACGGTATCTTTGACCTCACTGATCGCCGCTCCTGGCTCGGAGGGAGGCTGCGATCTCCCGGTGGTTTTCCGCGATGAAATCGTGAAGGAGACGCGAATGTCCCATCCCCTCGATCACCACGAGAATACGAAACCCATCCGTGGCACGACGGCGAAGTGGACGCGAATCGCGTTGCAGTCAGCCCTTATCGTCGGCGGCGCCGCAATCGGGTACTGGACCAACGGGCCGATTGCGTCCGTCTCTCTCGCGCTCGCTGGCCTTGCGGCCTCCGCAATGATGAGTCGTGGCCCGAAGCACTCCGTGACCGCCGACACGGCGTAGGCCTCCATCGGGCTGGCACCCGACTTGCGGTGACGGTGAGAGCCCGAGCTTCTCAGGAACCGGAAGGGTGCGCCAGCGAGCCACCAGTGAGCACAGTGATGAACAAGAGGAGCAGCACTGCAAGGCCGCTCCTCACAACGTTCCTGCCTACCGCGGGGCGATGCCGAGCGAGCGCCCCGCGAGTCCGCGGCCGCGCTGCGCCAGCGCGCGGGAGACGCGGAGGAGTTCGGCGGCGGCGGGATCCTCGGGGTTCTTGAGCACCGCGGGCTCGCCAGTGTCCCCGCCGATCCGGAAGCCGGGGCTCAGGGGGACGCTGCCGAGGAGGGGGACCTCGCCGTGCTCCTCGTCGCTGAGCCGCTCGGCGACGAGCGCGCCGCCGCCGGTGCCGAAGAGGTCGAGCACCGAACCGTCGGGCTGCGCGAGGCCGGCCATGTTCTCGATCACACCGATCACCGTTTGACCCGTCTGGCGGGCCACGAGTGCGCTCCGGACGGCCACGTCGGCGGCCGCCTCCTGCGGGGTCGTGACCACGAGCACTTCGGCCTGGGGGAGCAACTGCCCCACGCTGATCGCGATATCGCCGGTGCCGGGCGGCAGATCGAGGAGGAGCACGTCGAGGTCGCCGAACCAGACGTCGCGCAGGAACTGCTCGATCGTGCGATGCAGCATCGGTCCGCGCCAGGAAACCGCGGTTGATCTGGGGTCGGCGTCGCCGAGAAACATGCCGATCGAGATGACCTTGACCCCGAAAGCGACGGGCGGCAGGATCATGTCGTCAACGCGCGTGGGCTGCGTGATGGAGCCATCGGCGGCGAGCCCGAGGATGCCGGGAATCGAGAAGCCGAACACGTCTGCGTCGACGAGGCCGACGGAGAGTCCCTGCTCGGCAAGCGAAACGGCAAGTCCGGCGGTGATCGAGGACTTGCCGACGCCGCCCTTTCCGCTCGTCACGGCGATCACCCGGGTGAGCGAGTCCGGCCCGAACTGCGGGGCGCGTGCGCCGCGGTCGCCGCGCACGCGTTCGATGAACGCGCGGCGCTCCGCTGGCGTCATGACGCCGATCCGGACGTCAGCTGCGGTGACGCCATCGGCCGAGGCGGTGGCGGCGACCGTGTCCTCCTCGATGCGGCGCGCGGCGGGGCAGCCGGCGATCGTCAGCAGGAGCTCGACGCTCGCCGTTCCCGCCTCGTCAACGGAGACCTCCGTGACCATGCCCAGCTCGGTGACCGGGCGCATGATCTCGGGGTCGCGGACGCGATCGAGCGCGGCCCACACGGCGCGCTCCGCCGGGCTCGCGGCGGCGCGGGCCGCTGCGGGGTCCACCGGAACGGCGGGTTCTTCCCGCTCGCCGCCGGTCACGGCTTCGGCTCCGCGTCGCCTTCCCCCGCGGGAGCGGAGCCCGGAACAGCGCCGCGAGCGGGGGCGGGCGCGGCGCCCGGGTCGCTGCCGCTACCGGCGTCGCTACCTGTGCCGCTCCCGCCACCGTGCGCGGCCTCGACGGCATCGGCGGCGCGCAGCGCGGCGGTCTCGCGATCGTCGGAGAGCTCCTCCCGCGTCGCCTCGAGCTCGGCGAGGAGCTGCTTCAGCTCGGTGCGCAGCATCTCCCGGTCGGGGAGCTCCTGCAGCGCGAGACGCAGGGCGACGACCTCGCGGGCGAGGAACTCCGTGTCGGCAAGGTTGCGCTCGGCGCGCTGCCGGTCCTGCTCCATCTGCACGCGGTCGCGATCGTCCTGCCGGTTCTGCGCGAGCAGGATCATGGGAGCGGCGTAGGAGGCCTGCAGCGACAGGATGAGGGTGAGCGCCGTGAAGCCGAGCGCCGCGGAGTCGAAGCGCAGCTCCTCGGGGCCGTAGGAGTTCCAGGCGAGCCATGCGAGGCAGATCAGGGTGAGGATCAGGAGGAACCACGGCGTGCCCATGCCGCGCGCGATGCTCTCCGTCCAGCGGCCGAAGCGCTCGCTGCTGCCGCGGGTGCCGCCGCCGGAATCGACTGCGCCGCGGGGGCCGCGACCGCCGGTCGCGAGCGGAGCATCGAGGCCGGGGGACTTTTTGAACAGGCTCATCGGGCGGCCTCCGGCGTTTCGTCGTCGGCGTGGCGCCAGTCGTCGGGGAGCAGGTGGTCGAGCACGTCGTCGACCGTGACGACGCCGACGAGGCGATCCTGCTCGTCGATCACCGGGAGCGCAACGAGGTCGTAGCTCGCGAGCCTGCGCGAGACCTCGGCGGCGCTCGCGGTCGCTGCGACGGCCTCGATCTCGGGGTCGAGCAGCGCGGACAGGCTCTCGTGGGGCGGGAAGCGCAGCATGCGCTGGAAGTGCACCATCCCGACGTACTCGCCGGTGGGCGTCTCGTAGGGCGGATGCGTGACGTACACGGCGGAGGCCATCGCCGGCGGAATCTCGGCGCGACGGATCATCGCGAGCCCCTCGGCGACGCTCGACTCGCCGGACAGCACGATCGGCACGGGGCTCATGAGGCCGCCGGCCGTGTCCGCGTCGTAGACGAGCAGGCGCCGCACATCCTCGGCTTCCTCGGGCTCCATGAGGTCGAGCAGCTGCTCGCCCTGTGCGGCGGGGAGCGCGGCGATCAGGTCGGCCGCGTCGTCGGGCTCCATGCGATCGAGCACGTCGGCCGTGCGATCCTTGGGGAGCTGAGCGAGCAGCGCGAGCTGATCCGCCTCGGCCATCTCCTCGAGCGCGTCGGCGACGCGGGACTCGGACAGCTCCTGCACGACCTCGAGCATGCGCTGCCTCGGCAGTTCGAGGAGCGCCTCGGCGAGGTCGGCCGGCTTCAGATCAACGAGCGTTCGGATCAGGAGTTCCGCTGACTGCGCCGTCGCGTTCTGCGCGGGGAGCTTGAGATCGTTCCAGCCGACGATGCGGGAGTCGCCGCGGGTGAAGGCGCCAGCGGTCTTGGGAAGCCGCACGAACACCTCGGACACGATCCACTCGCCGGATCGCGCGCGCTCGATCGCGGCGTCCTCGATCCTCGCCTTGATCGTCGGATCGCCGGGGCGCTCGGGGAGGAGCTCGACATCTCGGCCGATCAGCTCGGCGATCATCCGGGCCTCTCCTGCGCGCTGCTCGAAGCGGCGAATGTTGATGAGCCCGGTCGTGATGACCTGGCCCGAACCGATCGACGTGACGCGGGAGATGGGGACGAAGACGCGCCGCTTGCCCGGAATCTCGACGATGAGGCCGACCACGCGCGGCGCGGCCGCCTCGCGGAAGACGACCAGCACGTCGCGGACCTTGCCGATCCGGTCGCCGACGGGATCGAAGACCCCGCGCCCGGCCAGCCGACCCACAAACACCCTCGAAGTACTCACCCCAATAAACTACCGCCCCGGATCGCCGATCGGCAGACGTGTTGCCCCGACGCGCGCTCCGCATGCCCGGGTGTCGCGCTCGCGGACGGGGTTTCTCGCGGGAATCCGCGCGGGCCCGGCGCCGCTTCCATCGCGGTTCGCAGCGGCGCATGGGAGACTGGTGACATGAGTACCCCTGGTCCCGTCCCCTCGAACCGCGCCCCCATGATGCCGGAGCTGCCCAAGGGAGACATCGTGTCGACCTACGACCGCTACGAGGATGCGAAGCACGCGGTCGACGTGCTGGCGCGCGCAGGATTCCCCGTGCAGCAGATCAGCATCGTCGGCAACGAGCTGCGTAGCGTGGAGCGGGTGACGGGCCGGCTCACCTACGGCCGGGTCGCGCTCATGGGCGCGCTTTCCGGCGCCTATCTGGGTCTCTTCCTCGGTGTGCTGCTCTTCATCTTCCAGCCGGACAACGCGGCGATCCTCGGCGTGTTCGCCGCGGCCGTCGCGATCGGCGCGGGCTTCGGCATGCTCTTCGGCGTGCTGTCCTACGCGATGAATCGCAACCGGCGCGACTTCTCCTCGGTGATGCAGATGGTGGCCGGCCGCTACGACCTCGTGACGGAGCCGGAGCTCATCGGCGAGGCGCGCCGCATGCTCACCGCCTGATCACGGCCCGATCGGAGCGAGGCGCCGACCGAGGCACGGTCGCCGGCTCCGGGGACGATCAGTCCGCGCGCAGCGTCTTCTGGAACCGCTGCAGCGACACCGGCTCGGCCGTGCGCAGGTGCTGCGCGAACAGGCTGATCCGGAGCTCCTCGAGCTGCCAGCGCGCCCGCACGAGCCGCTCGGGCGCGTCTGCGGGCAGCGGGATCTGGCCCCCGGCCTCGGCGTAGAGCGCGAGCGCGCGGTCGATGTCGTTCTGCCAGGCGCGGTCGCGACCCGGCTGCTCGGTGAGCCCCTTCATGCGGGCGACGATCCCGTCGAGGTAGACGGGGAGCCGTTCGAGCCGGTCGAGGCCCGTGCGCGAGACGAAGCCGTCGAAGACGAGGCCGTCGATCTGCTTCGCCGCGTCGGCGACCTGCCCGAGCACCTGGATCGACTTGGCCGCGTCGATCGCCTTGCGGGCGAGGCGGGCGCCATCGAGCACGCGCGCCAGGAGCGAGATGGCCGCGTAGATCTCGTCGATGAGCGTGCGGGCGTAGTCGTCGGTGATGGCCTGGAACGTCGCGGCGTCCCACACGAGTCCGTCGGGGGCGTGGCGTCGGATCACGCGGTCCGCCGCGGCGAGCGAGACATCAGCGATCGCCTGCTCGAGCGTGCGATATGGGCCCGCCCCGAGCAGGAGTTTTTCCTGGTTCGAGAGGTGGTCGCGGACGTAGCTCGCTGGCGAGGGAGAACTCAGCGTCACGAGCCGCCGGATGCCGCGCACCGAGACCCTGCGCTGCTCGGCCTCGTCGGCGACGAGGCGGAGGTCGACGCCCGTCCGGCGATCCACGATCGCCGGATACGCGCGCACGACCCCGGCACCGGCGCCGCCGCGGCCGCGCGCGAACTGGCTGTCCACGTGCCGGGGCAGATCGCCGAACTCCCAGGTGGTCACGCCCGTCCGCTCGAGGCCGCTCTTCGGCATCGCGGCTGCGGCGACCTTCGCGACGCCCTGCGTCGCCTGCTCGCGATGCTGGGATTGCAGCTGGGCGAGATCCTTGCCGGTGCCGACGGTGCGGCCGCGGCCGTCGACGACGCGGAAGGTCGGGGTGAGGTGCGCGGGCAGGCGCGACGGATCGAAATCGGAGGGGGCGACGACGACGCTCGTGCGGCGACGGATCTCGTCGGCGAGCAGCTGCGTGATCGCTGGTGCTGGCGTGCCGGGAGCCACGGGCGCGTCGAGATTCGTTCCCACGGCCGCGAGCAGGGTTTTCGCCCAGTCCGCCGCCGGCACGACGTGCTTGCGGATCGCCTTCGGCAGGGTCTTGATCAGTGCCGTGACGAGCTCCTGGCGGAGCCCGGGCACGAGCTTCTCGAAGTCGCCGCCGTCGAGCCGGGGGAGGAGCGGCAGGGGAACGTTGACCGTGACGCCGTCCTCCTCCGACGTCGGGTCGAAGCGGTACTTCAGCCGCAGCGTCTGGTCGCCGTGCCGCCACTGGCGCGGGAACTCGGCCTCGTCGACCTCGTCGGCCTCGTCCTCGATGAGGTCCTCGCGGCGCATGTGGAGGAACTGCGGGTCCTGCCGCCGCTTCTCCTTCCACCAGCCCTCGAAACCCCTGGTCGAGTGCACGTCGGCGGGGATCCTGGCGTCGTAGAACTCGAAGATCGCCTCGTCGTCGATCAGGATGTCACGGCGCCGCGTGCGCTCCTCGAGCTGCTCGAGCTCGCGGCGCAGCTGCCGGTTCGCGCGGTCGAAGGCCTGCGGCGAATCCCACTCGCCCTCGACGAGCGCGTGCCGGATGAACAGTTCGCGGGCGTGCTCGGGATCGGTGCGGGCGAGCTGCACGCGCCGGCCCTGCACGATCGGCACGCCGTAGAGCGTAACCCGCTCGAGCGCGACGGCAGCGCCCTGCGACTTCTCCCAGTGCGGCTCGCCGATCTGGCGCTTCGCGAGGGGGCCTGCGAGCTCCTCGGCCCACGCCGGATCGACGACCGCGTTCGAGCGCGCGAACAGGCGCGACGTCTCGACGAGCTCGACGCTCATCACGACCTCTGGCGGCTTCTTCGCGAGGACGGATCCGGGATAGAGCACGAAGCGGGTGCCGCGGGAGCCGAGGAACTCCTGTGCCGGCTTGCGCTTCACCGCCCCCGGCACGTTGCGGCCCTGGGCGACGCGGCGATCCTGGCGGTCGTCGCGGACGCCGAGCTGCGAGAGGAGGCCCGCGAGCACGGATCGGTGGATCGCCTCGAACGGGGCGCCGCCAGCGGGCGCCGGAATTGCGTTCGGGTCGATCCGGGCGGCGACGGATCCCGCGCCGGATCGCGGACCCTCGGGGGCGTTGCGGCGTTTGCTGCCGCCGCGCTCGCCACCGTTGCCGCCGCGCCGATCGCCGCCGGAGCGCTGGGCGCGCTGCAGCTGCCGGAACAGGTCCATCCACTCGCGCACGCGCAGGAAGTTCAGATACTCGGCCTTGCACAGTCGCCGGAACGCGCTCGACGACAGCTCATCCATCCGCTCCTGCAGATAGTTCCACAGGTTGAGCAGCGTCATGAGGTCGCCCTGCGGATCGGCGAAGCGGGCGTGCAGCTCGTCGGCGCGGCCGCGCTCCGCCTGCGGGCGCTCGCGCACGTCCTGGATCGTGAGGCCGGCGACGATCGCGAGCACCTCGTCGACAACGCCGTGCCGACGCGCCTCGACGACCATGCGCGCGAAGCGCGGCTCGATCGGGAGCCGGGCGAGCTCGCGACCGACGCCCGTGATCTCGTGGGTGCCGCGCGTGCGGCCGCGGCTCGCGCCGCCCCGCCCGGAGCCGCCGCGGCCTGATCCGCCGCGTCCGCGCCCGCGGCCCGTTCCGCGCTCGCCGCTGCGATCCTCGCCGCGCTCGCCCGGTCGCCCGTTCGCCGGTGCCGATCCGGATCCGGCCGCGCGCACCGCGCCCAGCTCCGTGAGGAGGCCGAGGCCGTCGGCGATCCCGCGCTGATCGGGGGGAGTGAGGAACGGGAAGCCCTGGATGTCGCCGAGGCCGAGCGCGAGCATCTGCAGGATGACCGAGGCGAGCCCCGTCCGCTTGATCTCGGGCTCCGTGAACTCGGGCCGGCCGAGGAAGTCCTCCTCGGAATAGAGCCTGATCGCGATGCCGTCGCTCGTGCGGCCCGAGCGGCCGGAGCGCTGGTTCGCGCTGGCCTGCGAGATCGCCTCGATGGGGAGCCGCTGCACCTTGCTGCGCGCGCTGTACCGCGAGATGCGGGCGGTGCCGGCGTCGATCACGTATCGGATACCCGGCACCGTCAGCGAGGTCTCGGCGACGTTCGTGGCGAGCACGATCCGGCGCGTGCCACCCGCGCCGGGCTCGAAGACGCGGTGCTGCTCGGCGGCGCTCAGGCGGCCGTAGAGGGGGAGGATCTCGGTGCGCTGGGCGCGGCCCCGCGAGCCGCCGCGCAGGCGACCGTTGAGCGCGTCGGCGGCGTCGCGGATCTCCGCCTCGCCCGACAGGAAGACGAGTACGTCGCCTGGCGCATCGCGACCGAGCTCGTCGACGGCCTCGCCGATCGCGTCGAAGAGGTCGCGCTCGACCGTGCGAACCTTCGGCGCGCCTCCCTTCGGATCAGGGACTTCGACCTTCTCGACGAGCGGCCGGTAGCGCAGCTCGACCGGATACGTGCGCCCGGAGACCTCGATGATGGGGGCGGGCTCGCCGCTCGCGTGGTCCGCGAAGTGCTGGGCGAACGACTCTGGGTCGATCGTCGCGCTCGTGATGATGACCTTGAGGTCGGGGCGGCGGGGCAGCAGGGTCTTGAGGTAGCCGAGCAGGAAGTCGATGTTGAGGCTGCGCTCGTGCGCCTCGTCGATGATGATCGTGTCGTAGGCGGTGAGATCGCGGTCCCGGTGGATCGCGTTCAGCAGGATGCCGTCCGTCATCAGGCGGATCTTCGTGTCGGCCGAGACCTTGTCGGTGAACCGCACCTGGTAGCCGACGAGCCCACCGAGCTCGGAGCCGAGCTCCTCGGCTATGCGCTCCGCGATCGTGCGCGCGGCGATCCGGCGCGGCTGGGTGTGCGCGATCCGCTCGCGCCCCATCGCGAGCGCGATCTTCGGGAGCTGCGTCGTCTTGCCGGATCCGGTCTCGCCCGCGACGATCACGACCTGGTGATCGCGGATCGCGGCCTCGATCTCGGTCCGCATCCGGGAGACCGGAAGATGCTCTGGCAGCTCGATGCGCACGGGGTTCGTCATAACCCGCCCATTATCGCAGGGGCGCGCGGGCGGGCGGCGTGAGTGTCGCGGGATTGCGCGCGCGTGCGGCGGAGCGCTCGCTGCGAAGTCCCTGACCGGTCCGCGGAACGGGCCTTCGAGCGGCGCCGGATCCGCAACAATGTATAGGCGACGTATTCACGACGAATATGCTGTGGAACGATTTCCAACGGACGGAAGGCGCACGATGACCGCACTCGACATTCCCCGCATCGAACTCCGCGACGGGACCTCGATCCCGCAGCTGGGGCTCGGCACCTATCTCGTAGCGCCGGAGGACACCGAGCGCGTCGTGGCCGAGGCGCTCGAAGCGGGCTACCGCCACATCGACACGGCCATGATCTACGGGAACGAGGCCGAGGTCGGCGCGGCGATTCGCAACAGCGGGATCCCGCGCGAGGAGCTCTTCGTCACGACGAAGCTCTGGAACTCGGATCAGACGCGCGCCGTCGAGGCGTTCGAGGAGAGCCTGGAGAAGCTCGGGCTGGAGTACGTCGACCTCTACCTGATCCACTGGCCCCAGGCGATGTTCGGCGAGGCGCTCGAGGCGTGGAAGGGCCTGATCGAGATCCAGAAGTCGGGCCGCGCGAAGTCGATCGGCGTCTCGAACTTCGAGATCGAGGATCTCCAGCAGATCATCGACGAGACCGGGGTCGTGCCCGCCGTCAATCAGATCGAGCTGCACCCGCTGCACCAGCGCCCCGAGCTCACCGCGTTCTGCCGGGATAACGGCATCGCGATCGAGGCCTGGGGTCCGCTCGCGCAGGGCAAGTCGGACCTGCTGGAGCGCCCCGAGGTGCTGGCCGCGGCCGAGGCGCACGGCAAGTCGCCCGCGCAGGTGCTGCTCCGCTGGCACGTGCAGCAGGGTCGGATCATCTTCCCGAAGACGACGCGCCGCGAGCGCCTCGTGGAGAACGCGGACATCTTCGACTTCGCGCTGAGCGACGACGAGGTGGCCGCGATCGACGCCTACGAGGCGGGAACGAACCTCGGCCCCGATCCGAGGACCTTCGACATCCGGTAACCAGGAGGGGTCCGGGGTAAATTCTGCGTTTCCTATGGATTCGCAGGGTGTTTCCTGCGTTATTCTCATCAGTGGGTCGCCACGCACCGCGGCGAGCGACCCACTCGCGAGACCCAGGAGGACCCATGCCGCGCACACGCCGGACCGCAATCGGGACGGGACTCGCGGCGCTCGCCGCCGCGGCGCTCCTGCTTTCCGGCTGCTCCGGAGGGGGCCCCGATCCGAGCACCCTGAAGTTCTCGTTCACCGCGCCGGAGGGCGGCTGGCTCACGCCCGGCTACGCACAGGGATTCGGCACGCCCATCGAGCTCGACGACCAGGAGTCGATCTGCGGCGTCTCCGACGACGGCACCGTGCTCGTGAAGCGACTCGCCGGCCCGATGTCGGAGGAGGAAGTCGCGAAAATGGGAATCGTCGGCATCGACCTCGCCTCCGGATCCGAGCTCTGGAAGATCCCCGGCAGACAATGCCACGAGGACCAGTTCGCCGGCGGCGTGCTCCACCTCTCGCCCAAGGACATCTATCCAGGCGCCTCGATCGCGGCCGGCGACGAGCAGAACTATCTCCGGATCGACCCGAAGACGGGTCAGCAGATCGGCCGACCCTATCTGCGCGCGGAGGCGCCCGCGACGATTCGGGTCCTCAGTGACGAAGACGGCGCCGTGCTCCTGGAAATCAACAATCACCTGGTGGTCAAGGCCAAGGACGGCCAGATCGAGTGGCAGTCCGAGGAAAGCAAGCAAGTCGAGGAGTGCGTCTACATCCTCGGCGCCGACAAGATCGGCTGCGAGACGCCCGCGGACGAGGGCACGTATCGCGTGCTCGACGCCAAGACCGGAGAGATTCTCGTGCGCGAGACCGCGAAGAAGGCGGGAGCAACCTCACCAGAGTGGTACACCGACGGCTACTCCATCGGGCCCGAATCATCCTCAGAGGGCGAGGTGAGCTACTTCGATTACGCGGGGAAGAAGCTCGGTACCGGAACCACCGACGTCATGCCGTTCTCCCCGACGGGCGCGTTCTACGCCTTGGCGACCGCGAAATCGACACCGATTCCGCAGCGACGGTGGTCACCGACGCAAGCGGTGACGCGATCGTGGTGAAGGACATGGCAAACGTCGTCCTCTACGACGCGAAGGGCACGAAGCGCGAATCGGCCACGTACAACGTCGATGACATCGTTTGCATCAACGGGATCCTCGTCGCTCGCAACGCGGGCAGCGGGGGAACGGTGATCCCGCCGAAGGCGTGACATCGGAAATGGCCGCGGCCGAAGTCGAACGGAACAGGAAGTAACTATGAACACGCAGGTGCGACGCCGGAGCGCGGCCGCGCTCACGGCACTCGGAATCGGGGCGGCGCTGCTCCTCGCGGGGTGCTCCAAATATCCCGACCCGAACGGCCTCACGTTCCATCCCGAGGGAACGAAATCCGGCTGGATGCTCGAGGACTACAAGAACGGTCCCGGCGAGACGATCCAGATCAAGGAAGGCGAGGACGTGTGCGGCTTCTCGAAGGACCACACGGTTCTCGTGCGCATGCTTCCGCGCCCCACAAGCAAGGCCGGGTACGCACGCTCGGGGATCGTGGGGATCGACACCGCGACCGGCAAGGAACTCTGGAATCTCCCCAGCCGCGCGTGCAACCCCACCGACATGATCGACGGCGTGCTCTACATGTCGCCGAACCAGTGGTACGGGGAAAGCCCGATCAGCGACATGGACGACCGTAACTACTGGCGGGCGGATCCGAAGACGGGCAAGCAGATCGGGCAGCCGTACATGGTCGCGGATCGGGCACAGTTCTTCCAGGTGCTCGGCGAGCACGACGGATCGGTCTACGCCTCGGTGAACAATGGCCTCGTCGTGAAAGCGACCGACGGAAAGATCGACTGGCAGACCGATCCGCCCCAGGAGTCCACCGACTGCGTGCTCATCCCGAACGGGAAATACGTCGGCTGCGCGACCACGGGCGATCTCGGTACCTACAAGGTCGTCGACACGAGCACGGGCAAGCTCACCGTGCCAGAGACCCCGAAGTCGGGCGAGGTCGCGTCGATTGAGTGGTTCTCCGATGGGTTCTCGCTCGGCCCGCAGTCGTACAAGGACGGCGAGGCCACTTACTTCGACTACACGGGCAAGAAACTCGAATCGCACGGCACGGTGATCCTGCCCGGCGCGCCGGCTGGCGTGTTCTACTCCATGGCCGACGCCAAGGAACGCAACACGGTGAATGCCGTCAACGCGAAGGGGAAGCCGGTTGCCGCGTTCGACGATAACGGCGTGAAGTTCTTTCCTTCAGGGGCCGTGTACGAGTCGTACTCAACCCCCGACGTTCAATCGAGCGCCTCGGGGAACACGGTCCTGGTCGTGGACGACAATGAGGCGAAGTTCTTCGACGCGAAGGGGAAGCAGTACGGCTCGGCCCCCGCACCGGGACAATCACTCGAGATCATCGATGGTGTGATCCGCTCCTATGACAGCGCGACCGGCGCCGGTGTGCTGGTCATGCCGAAGAAGTAGGCTCGGCCCATCACCCCAGTGCACAATTTCCCGTTCGGACGCAGGATCGACATAAGGAGCTCGGCATGACACGGAATACCCCCACGACGATCACCCTCACCGGGGCCGGCGGCCAGATCGGCTATGCGGCGCTCTTCCGGATCGCGGCGGGGGACATGCTCGGGCCGGATCGGCCCGTGCGGCTCCGGCTCCTTGAGATTCCGCAGGGAATGAAGTCCGCCGAGGGCGCCGCGATGGAGCTCGCGGACTGCGCGTTCCCGCTGCTCGAGGGCGTTGAGCTGAGCGACGATCCGAACGTCGCATTCGACGGGGCGAACGTCGCGCTGCTCGTGGGCTCGCGGCCCCGCGGGCCGGGGATGGAGCGCGGCGACCTCCTCGCGGCGAACGGCGCGATCTTCGGGCCGCAGGGCCGCGCCATCGGGGTGCACGCCGCAGACGACGTCCGCGTGGCGGTCGTCGGCAACCCGGCCAACACCAACGCGCTGATCGCGCAGCGCAACGCTGGCGACGTGCCCGCCGAACGCTTCACCGCGCTCACCCGCCTCGACCACAACCGGGCCGTCGGACTGCTCGCCGCGCAGGCATCGCGGCCCGTCACCGCGATCGAGGGCATCACCATCTGGGGAAACCACTCGGCCACCCAGTACCCCGACCTCAGCCACGCGACCATCGACGGGGCACCCGCCATCGACGTCGTCGGCGCCGAGTGGGGCCGCGGCCCCTACATCGAGCGCGTCGCGAAGCGCGGCGCCGAGATCATCGAGGTGCGCGACGGATCCTCCGTTGCCTCCGCGGCGAACGCCGCAATCGAGCACGTGCGCGACTGGGTGCTCGGCACGCCTGCCGCGCGGGACGGGGGACCGGCCCCGTGGACGAGCGCGGCGATCCACTCGCGCGGCGAGTACGGAGTGCCTGAGGGGCTCATTTCCTCGTTCCCGGTGCGCTCCGCCGGCGGCGAGTGGCAGATCGTCGAGGGGCTGTCGGTTGACGAGTTTTCCAGGGGCCGGATCGATGCCTCCGTCGCGGAGCTCGTCGCAGAGCGCGAGGCCGTCGAGGAGCTCGGGCTCGTCTGAGGCGCAGGGCGCGCGGCCGTGCCTCGTGCCTCGTGCCCTGCGTGTGCCTCGTACCTCGTGCCCTGCGCGTGCCGCGGGAACGGCTCGGCGCTCTCGGGCCGGGGCGGATCCTGATCCGATGTGAGTTGGGTTCTGATCGGTTTCGGGGCGGGCGCAGGCCCGGTTTGGGTCAGGTCCCGATCCGTTTCGAGTCGGATCCCGATCCGATTCGGAGCGGATCCGCGGCGGATCCGCGGCGGATCGGCGCCGTTTCACGCCCGGTCCGGTCAAAGCGTGCCGCGTGCGCGCCCTAGGATAGAGAGTATGTCCAAGGTACTTTCTTCTCTTCCCGTGGGCGAGCGCGTCGGCATCGCCTTCTCCGGTGGCCTCGATACCTCCTGCGCGGTCGCGTGGATGCGCGAGAAGGGCGCGGTGCCCTGCACGTACACCGCTGACATCGGCCAGTATGACGAACCTGACATCGACGGCGTCGCCGACCGCGCCAAGGAGTACGGCGCGGAGATCGCGCGCTACGTCGACGCGAAGCGACCCCTCGTCGAAGAGGGCTTCGTCGCCCTCCAGACCGGCGCGTTCAACGTGCGCTCCGGCGGCAAGACCTACTTCAACACGACGCCCCTCGGCCGCGCCGTGACGGGCACGCTGCTCGTCCGCGCCATGAAGGAGGACGGCGTCGACATCTGGGGCGACGGCTCCACCTACAAGGGCAACGACATCGAGCGGTTCTACCGCTACGGCCTCATGGCGAACCCGTCGCTGCGGATCTACAAGCCGTGGCTCGACAAGCAGTTCGTGGAGGAGCTCGGCGGCCGCCACGAGATGAGCGAGTGGCTCGTCGCGCACGGCTACCCCTACCGTGACGCCACCGAGAAGGCTTACTCGACCGACGCCAACATCTGGGGCGCCACCCACGAGGCGAAGAAGCTCGAGTTCCTCGACGCCGGCCTCGACATCGTCGAGCCGATCATGGGCGTCGCCGCCTGGCGCGAGGACGTCGAGGTTCCGACCGAGGAGGTGTCGGTGCGTTTCGAGGCGGGCCGCCCCGTCGCAATCAACGGCGTCGAGTACGACGACCCGGTGGCGCTCGTGTTCGAGGCGAACGCGATCGGCGGCCGCCACGGCCTCGGCGTCTCCGACCAGATCGAGAACCGCATCATCGAGGCGAAGTCGCGCGGCATCTACGAGGCGCCCGGCATGGCGCTGCTCCACATCACGTACGAGCGGCTCGTCAACGCGATCCACAACGAGGACACCCTCGCCAGCTACCACAACGACGGCCGCCGCCTCGGCCGCCTCATGTACGAGGGCCGGTGGCTCGACCCGCAGTCGCTCATGCTCCGTGAGGCGCTGCAGCGCTGGGTCGGCTCGGCCATCACGGGCGAGGTCACGCTGCGCCTGCGCCGCGGCGACGACTACACGATCCTCAACACCGAGGGCCCCAACCTGAGCTACCACCCCGAGAAGCTCTCCATGGAGCGCACCGTCGGTGCCGCCTTCGGCCCCGAGGACCGGATCGGCCAGCTCACGATGCGCAACCTCGACATCGCCGACTCGCGCTCTCGCCTCGAGCAGTACGCGCAGCTCGGCCTCGTCGGCGGCGCGACCGCCGAGCTCGTGGGCGAGCTCGAGAAGGGTGGTGCAGAGGAGATCGCCGAGGCGGTCACCGGCATCAACGAGCACGCCGACGTGCTCGGCCTCTCGGCCGCGTTCGACACCGGCACGGACTAGGCGCTCGGTCGCAGCGAAACCCCCGGTCGGCAGCGAGAACACTCGCGGCCGACCGGGGGTTTCGCGAGTGCGCGGTCGCGGTGCGCGGGTTGCGCGTGTGCGGGTGGCGCGTGCGCGGGTTGCGCGTGTGTTGGGTTGCGCGTGTGTTGGGTTGCGCGTGTGCGGGTTGCGCGGGTGCGGGCCGGGGCAGGTGGCGCGTGCTGCGGGCCGAGGCAGGTGGCGCTCGAACCGGTGCCCGGACCCCAGCGGGAGACCCGCTGGAAGCGTTCACAAAATGAGCGATGTGCGTTAGATAAGTCGAAAAACGCGAATTCGGGCTTATTTAACGCACATTGCTTATGGAACGCACGCCCAGGAGCGGTCCCGGGCGATGCCAAGGGCGGAAGGGTCGGAGCCGGACGGGGCTGGGTTCAGGACCGGACGGAGCTGATGTCTCGATCGTCTGCGGCCGATACCGGTGCCGGTGCGTTGTCCTTGCGGCGCGCGGGTTTCCCACGCGTGGAACCCGCTGGAGGCGATCACAAAATAAGCGATGTGCGTTAGATAAGTCGAAAAACGCGATTTCGGGCTTATCTAACGCACATTGCTTATGGAACGCACGCCCAGGGCAGGGAGGGCGGCGGGCAGGAGCTCGGCCAGGGCAGGAACTCGGCCAGGGCAGGAGCTCGGCGAGGGCAGGAGCTCGGCGAGGGCAGGGCCGAGGCCGACGCACCGCGGCGCGGCCGGGGAGGGCCCCCGCACACGCGAATGGCCCCCGGTTTCCCGGGGGCCATTCGTCGTGGACGCGCTGCGCTTAGGAGGCGCGGCGCGCGCGGGCGGCGCGGCGCTTCAGGGCGCGGCGCTCGTCCTCGCTGAGGCCGCCCCAGACGCCGGAGTCCTGGCCGGTGTCCATTGCGTACTGCAGGCACATCTCGGTGACGGTGCAGCGGGCGCAGACGGCCTTCGCACGCTCGATCTGCTCTACGGCAGGGCCGGTGTTGCCGACCGGGAAAAAGAGCTCCGGGTCAACGGTGAGGCACGCAGCCTGTTCACGCCAATCCATCGTGGGGTCCTCCTAGTTGTACTTCGCACAGGCGCGAATACATGAGAGGCCGGGTAGCCTAGAACTCGCGCCGTGATCACCTGTGTTGTGGCTGAGATTGCCCACCTCGGTGTGCGCGAAACTCGACGGGTTATATAGTTTCACGGTTACAAGCGCAAATCAATAGGTAATGTTAAATCGCCCCGAAAGAGAGCCGAAATGACCTCGACACCTGCAGAACACCTTCGTTCACGCGCTGCGTGGGTGATTCTGCGCGTCCTGCTCGCGCTCGAGACCATCGCGGGCGGGGTGCTGCTGTGGGACGTCGTGGTCGGGTTCATCCGTGCCGCGGACGAACCTTTGACGCAGCGCCTGAGCCTGCTGCTCGCGGTGGCGATCTGGTGGTTGTGGATCGCGATCACGCTTTTCGGCGCCCTGCGCGGGCGGGCGAGTTGGGTGCGCGGATCGGCGCTGACCATCCACGTGTTGCTCTTTGCCGCGGCAACGGGGGTGCTGCAGGGGATCCTCGGACCCATGGTGGGTCTCGGGGTCGCCCTGCTCGCGGCGGCCCTCATAGGGTTCGTCGCGGCGATTCTGGCGCGACCGAACCTCGAGCAGGGGTCGGTCGCGAGCGGCGAGACCGCGAACGGCTGAAGCGCGCCGCGACGGGCGCGCTGCGAACTCAACGACGGGCGCGCTGCGGACACCGCGACGGGTGCGCCAGCGGTGAGCAGTTGCGCGTTCGCCCGGCCTCAGACGCCGAGCATCTTGCGCACGCGCGCGACGTGGCCCGTGGCCTTCACGTTCATGAGCGCGTGCTCGATCGTGCCCTCCTCGTCGATGACGAAGGTGGACCGGATCACGCCCTCGACGATTCGGCCGTAGCTGTTCTTCTCACCGAACGCCCCGTACGCTTTGTGCGTGACGAGCTCGGGATCGCTGAGCAGCGGGTACTCGAGCCCGTCGCGGTCCGCGAAGCGGCGCAGGCGCTCGACGGCGTCCCGAGAAACCCCGATCACGCGGTATCCCGCGGCCTCGAGGGGGGCCGTGGACTCCTGGAACTCGCAGGCCTCCTTCGTGCAGGCCGGGGTCATGGCCTGGGGATAGAAGAACATCACGACCTTCGAGCCGCGGAACTCCGCGAGGGTCCGCGTCTTGCCATCCTGATCGGGAAGCGAGAAGTCGGGGGCGGGCATACCTGGTTCGAGAATCACGCGTGCGGCCATGCCCCCAGCCTAGCGAAGATGGCTGACCGGCCGGTGCGCGGCTGACTGGCCGGTGCGTGGCTGACCGGCCGGTGCGCGGCTGACCGGCCGGTGCGCGGCTGACCGGCCGGTGCGCGGCGGATCGGCGCGGCCTACTTCAGCAGGCGGCGCAGCGATTCGACGCGGGCCGCGCCCATCGCGTCGAGTCGGCCATCGGCGATCGCAGCGTCGAGCTCGCAATCGGGGGAATCTGCCTGGTGGGTGCATCCGCGCGGGCAGCCGTCGATGATCGCCGCAAGGTCGGTGAAGCCGCGCAGGATGCCGTCGGTGGTGACGTGGCCGAGCCCGAACGAGCGGACGCCGGGGGTGTCGATGACCCAGCCGGAGTCGCCGTTTGCACACCCCGGCGTCGCGGCGCGGAATGCGACGGAGGAGGACGAGGTGTGCCGGCCTCGGCCCGTGACCTCGTTCACGTGCCCCGTCGCGCGCGCCGCATCTGGAACGAGCGAGTTGATGAGCGTCGACTTGCCGACGCCCGAGTGCCCCACGAACACCGTGGTGCGGCCGGCGAGCACCTCCCGGATCTCGGCGAGCGGCTCGTGGCCGATCGCGGAGCGGAACACGGGCACCTCGAGGGCGGCGAAGTGCGCGAGAAACGGCTCGGGATCGGCGAGATCGGTCTTCGTAATGCACAGGAGGGGCTGGATCCCCGCGTCGTAGGCGGCGACGAGATAGCGGTCGACGAGCCGCACCCGCGGCTCCGGGTTGGCTGCCGCCACGACGATGAGCATCTGATCGGCGTTCGCGACCATCACTCGCTCGACGGTGTCGCTGTCGTCCGCGCTGCGCCGGAGCAGCGTGCGGCGCTCGTCGATGCCGACGATGCGCGCGAGCGTCCCGGGATCGCCGCTCGTGTCTCCGACGAGCTGGGCGCGGTCGCCGATCACGATCGGGGTGCGGCGCAGTTCCCTTGCTCGGGCGGCGATGATGTCGCGCTCCGTCGGGTCCTCCGCGTCGGCGCCCTCGGGGATCAGTGCGGAGTAGCGGCCGCGATCCACCGCAGTGACCATGCCGGTTACGGCATTCGCGTGGTCGGGGCGGCGTTTCGTGCGCGGCCGGTTCGCTTTCGGATTGGGGCGCTGGCGCACTTGGTGGTCAGCGTATTCCCCGTACGGCACGTCCTCGTCGTCGTCGATCGGGAGCCAGCTCACGAGCCGCCCAGCCCCTCGAAGATGCCGCTGAGGAAGCCGCCCAGGGCGAGGCTGCCGTTCGAAGGAAGCGTGCTCTCGTCGGCGGTTTCTCCGCTCGCGGGGGCGATTCCGAGCATGCGGTGCCAGAGCGAGGTGAACTGCGGCAGGGTCTTCGAGGTGCTCGCGACGTCTTCGACCTCGACGCCGGGAACGCAGAGCCCGATCAGGGCCCCCGTGGTGGCCATCCGGTGGTCGGCGTAGCTCTTCCACACGCCGCCGTGAAGCTCGGCCGGCCGGATCCTGATCCCATCGGGAAGCTCTTCCGCGGAGCCGCCGAGCCCGTTGATCTCCGCGATGAGTGCGGCGATCCGGTCGGTCTCGTGATGCCTGATATGCCCGATCCCGGTGATTTCGCTCTCGTGTCCCTGCTGCGCGGCGAGGGCGGCGAGGCCGACGAGCGTCGGCGCGAGTTCGCCGGCCTCGGGGATGTCGAGGCGTGCGCCGGAGATCTGCCCGGAGCCGGAGACGGTGAGGGTGCCTGCTTCGTCGAGTTCGGCGGTGCCGCCGAACGCGGTGAGGAGTTCGCGGAGCTGATCGCCCACCTGGGTCGTCTCTGCGGGCCAGCCGGGAACGGAGACCTCCCCGCCGACGGCGATCGCCGCGGCGAGGAAGGGGGCGGCGTTCGACAGATCGGGTTCGATCCGTTCATCGCGCGCGGCGATCGGCCCGGGCGCGACCGTCCACTCGCCAGGGGCGGGGGATTCCGCGGCGACACCGCGGGCCCGAAGCGCCGCGAGGGTCATCTCGATGTGCGGTGTGCTGGGGACGCGGTCGCCCGTGTGCACGACGTGCACGCCCTCGGCGAAGCGCGGGGCGGCGAGGAGCAGCGCGGAGACGAACTGGCTCGACAGCGAGGCGTCGAGTTCGACGCGCCCGCCACGCAGCCCGCCGGTGCCGTGCACCGTGAACGGCAGGGAGCCGCGCCCCTCGTCGGAGATGTCCGCTCCGAGCGCGCGCAGCGCGTCGAGCAGGGGACGCATCGGACGCTTCCGCGCGTAGGGATCGCCGTCGAAGGCGACCGGTCCGAGCGCGAGCGCGGCGATCGGCGGCACGAAACGCATCACCGTTCCCGCGAGGCCGCACGCGATCGATGTGCTGCCGAGGAGCTCGGCCGCGGGCTCGATCCGCAGGTCACCCCCGAATTCGCCGCCCCCAGGCAGCTCTTCGATGTGCGTGCCGAGCGCGCGCAGGGCATCGATCATGAGGGCAGAGTCGCGCGAGTGCAGCGGGGCGCTCAGCGTGCCGGGCCCCTCGGCGAGCGCCGAGAGCACGAGCTCGCGGCCGGTCAGCGACTTCGAGCCGGGGAGCGGAACGCGGGCGCGCAGCGGCCCCTCCGCCACGGGTGCGGCCCACGGGGGCGTCACTTCTCCCGCGCCCTCTTCCGAGCGCGCGCCATCGTCATCTTTGCCCGAGTTCATCTTCGCGATCAGCATCGAGACGAGTCTATCCGGGACCGCCGACAAAGGCCCGGGATCGGGCATGGCGCGAGCACCGCCGCGCTCGCGCAGCGCCCAGGGGGAGCGGGATAGGATCGAAATGTGAGTGATTCCGCCGAGCAGACCCGTCTCGAAACGCGCTTCAAGGACGAGGCGCTGCCCATGCTCGACCAGCTTTACGGGGCCGCGATGAAGATGACCCGCAACCCGCAGGACGCGCAGGACCTCGTGCAGGAGACCTTCCTCAAGGCGTACTCGGCGTTCGCGTCCTTCCAGGAGGGCACCAACCTGAAGGCGTGGCTGTACCGGATCATGACGAACAGCTACATCAACACCTACCGTAAGAAACAGCGCGAGCCCTTCCTCGGGGTGGTCGAGGATCTCGAGGACTGGCAGCTCGGCGGCGCGGAATCGACGACGGCGATGTCGGCGAAGTCCGCCGAGGCCGAGGCGATCGACCGCACCCCGGACACCGTCGTGACCGAGGCGCTCAACGCGCTGCCGGAGGATTTCCGCATGGCCGTCTACCTGGCCGATGTGGAGGGGTTCAGCTATCAGGAGATTGCCGACATCGCAGAGGTGCCGATCGGCACGGTGATGAGCCGTCTCCACCGCGGCCGGGCCCGGTTGCGCAAGACGCTCGGGGAATACGCGGGCGAGCAGGGCGTTGGACTGGGTACGAAGGAAACGTCAGCGGCGAAGAAAACGGCTGCGAAGGGAGACGCGTGATGAGCGACTGCGGTTGTGACAAGGCGAAGGCCAATGTGTACGAGCTGCTCCGCGGTGAGCTCTGCGCCGAAGAATCGGCCCCGATCCGCGAGCACATCGCCAACTGCGACGGCTGCCGAGACGAGCGGAACGCGTGCGCCAGCCTCACTGAGGTCGTGAAGCGCGCCTGCGACGAGGAGAACATCGCGAACTGCCCGCCGGAGGAGCTGCGCGACGCGATCCTGAAGGGGCTGCGCGAGCGGGTCTGAGCCCGGCGCCGTCAGGCGACGAACGCGGCGTGGAGCGTCGCGAGTTCCGCGTCGGTCATGCCGTGCGCCCGCAGATAGTCGCGCACGCTCCCGAAGCGCGTCTCGACCGCGTCGAGCGCGTTCTCGATCGCGCGCGCGGGTGTGCTCCCGATCAGCCCGCGGATTTCCGGGGTGATCTCGAGTCCGCGCTGCCGCACGAGCTCCAGGTGCGCCTCGAGCCATGCGCCCCGCAGGTTGGCCTCGGACGCGACGTAGTCGTCGACGACATCGTCGCGGTCCACGCCGGCTGCGAGCAGCGCGAGCGCCGCGACCGCTCCCGTGCGGTCCTTGCCTGCGGTGCAGTGGAACAGGGTTGCTCCGGCCGGACGGAGGTCCCCGGCGCCACCGCCGAGCAGCCGGAGGGCCTCGATGAGCGTGTCGGCGTGCTCGAGGTAGATGATCTCGGTGAGCGAGAATACGTCGAGCCTCCGGGCGACGTGGGCGCCAGCGCTCGGGAAGATCGGATGCGCGAGGAGTTCGGTTACGCCGTCGACGTCGTCGGGGGCGAAGGCCCGCTCCGAGTCGTCGCGCAGGTCGATCACCCTGGCGATGCCGAGTTCGGCGAGCTGCGCGCGGCCCGGCTCACCAATCCTTGCCAGCGCGTCGGAGCGGTAGAACGCTCCCGGGCGGATCGAACCGCCGTCGGCGCGATACCCTCCGAGGTCACGGAGGTTCCAGGTGCCTGCGATGGGGAGCGGAGCGTTGGCCATTCCGCCATCCTCGCAGATCCGCGCGCGGCGCGGGGCGAGTGGACCGGGACGCACGGGGCGCCCGGAGCGAGGCGAGCGGACCGGGGCGCCCGGGGGGCCCGGCGCTGGGCGCTAGTCGCGGAGCGCCGCCGCGAGCTCGCCAGGGCACGCCTCGTGGAGGTTGTGCGGGCCGGCGACGGTGACGACCGCGGCGCGGGGGAGTCGCTCCCGCCACTCGGTCTCGAGCGAATCGTCGACCATTCCCTGGTCGGCCCGCACGAGCCCGATCCTGAGGCCGGCGGCCGAGAGCCCGGCGAGGGCCAGCCACAGCGGCTCGGCGGGATCCGTCGCCGCGTCGCCGGGTGATTCCGCCGCGGCCGCGGTGACCCCGCCGGGGAGCCCGTTGAGGTGCGCGAGGTGGTGCGTCCACTCGAGCCGACCGTCGGGGCGTCGCCGGGTATTGAGCGCGACACCGCGGGTGAGCGCTGCACGATCGGATCCGATCCCGAAGCGGACCGCCCGATCGACGATCTCCTCGATCGACCCGTAGTCCCGCTGGCCCGTGATGAACTCCGCGACCCCGCCGGGAGCGTCGGGAGCCCCCGGTCCGCCGGGAGCGTCGGGAGCCCCCGGTCCGCCGGGAGCGCCGGGAGCGTCGGCAGCACCCGGAGCGGGGCCCCCAGCGGCGGCATCGGGATCGGGATCGGCGCCGTCATCGGGCCCGGGAACTGCTGCGGCGGCCGCGCGGCGCGCGACCCCCGGGGTGATGTCGACGAGCGTCAGCCGCGATACGAGCTCGGGGCTGCTCGCGGCGACGATGGCGGCGACGAGGCCGCCGAGCGAGTGCCCGACGAGGTGGACGGGAGCCTCCGCACTCACGCCGGCCGCCGCGAGCGCGTGCGCGACGGCCGGCGCGATCGTCTGCGGCCGGTAGTCGGCGTCGGAGCGCCAGTCGCTGCGTCCGTGCCCTGGCAGGTCGACGGCGAGCGCCGGTCGAGCGAGTGCGAGGAGCATCGGGTCGAAGCTGTGCGCGTTCAGTCCGGCGCCGTGGAGCGCCGCGAGCTCTGGCGGGTCCTCCGGGGAGAAGGCGAGCGCTGAGATGGTGCGGCCCTCGCCGTCGGGCAGGGAGATTCGGCGCACCTCGGGGAGCGGCGCTGATCGGCCGATCCGCTTCGCGTCATCGGCAAGGAAGCGGAATTCATCGTCTGCGGGGTCACCTGCGGCGGTCATGCGCTCAGATTAGTCGCTCGCGCGCGATCCGCGCTCCCGGTGTCAGACGCCCTCGGACTCGGCGTCGGGCACTCTGCGGAGGTAGCCGCCGTCCTCGAGCCCCGCCTCGATCTCGAAGCGGTTGCGCAGCGGATCTCTGCCGGCGCGGAAGTACAGGAGGGGCATGAGGAGGCCGTAGTGCCGCCACTGGCTCCGGTGGACCCGTTCGTGCCTGATCACGGCCTCGCTGATGTTCGTGTCGGTGAGGTAGCAGGCCCCGACGCAGCTGCCGCCTCGGCCGAACGCCCAGTTCGGCATCCCGCGGAAGATCCACAGCCCGTCACGGCGCTCGATCCTTCCGGTGCTCAGTATCGACCCCCACGCGAGGCCGACGGCGGTGGCGTAGGCGTATCCGAGCCACGCGAGCGGAAGCGGCTTCCTGCCCCGGTAGGGATCGCCGGTGGGCGCTGCTGCCGGGTCTGAGGCGGCGTGGGTCATGCCGGGGCCCCGTTGCCGCCGCCGGAGGTGAGCGCGGCGAGAATGCGGAGCACCGAGGGCTGATCCTCGGCGGCCTGGGCTTCGTCGGCCGGTGCGAACTCGCAGATCGCGGCACCGGCGAGCGGGAGCCGGGCGACGGCGGCGCGCACGGCCGCGGTGAGCTGGGCGACGGTGAGACCGAAGGGTTCCGCGCTGTGCACCGAGGAGAACTCCGCGGGGTCGAGCACGTCGAGGTCGATGTGCACGTAGACCCGATCGGCGTCGGCGAGGGCGTCGGCGAGCGCCGCGGCGATCGCCTCGTCTTCGGCGCCGAGCCGCTCGGGGGAGATCCGGCGGAGCCCGAGCCGCTCGGCCTCGGCGACCTCCTCGGGATCTTCGGCGCGCGTGCCGATCAGCGTGACGCGCTCGACGGCCGCCGGCGATCCGGAAGCGAGATCTTCTGCGCCGCGTCCCAGGGCGTGCCGCAGGGTCATTCCCGAGGCCGCTCCCGAGGGCGAGGTCGTGGGGTCCTGCAGGTCGGGATGCGCGTCGAACCAGAGCACGGCGAGGCGTTCGCCTCGGTCGTCCGCGCCGCGCTGCGCCGCCTCGAGTGCGGGGAGCGATGAGGCGCAATCGCCGCCGAGCACGATCGCGGGCCGCCCAGCTGCCGCCGCCTCCGCGAGCGGCTCGCGCGCCGCCTCTTGAGCGCGGAGCAGGCCGCTCAGGCGCGCGACCGGGGTGCCGAGCGAGTCGCCGGCCTCGAGCGGGACGGCGACGTCTCGGCGGGACGCTGCGGGGAGATCCTCGCGCAGCAGGGCGGCTCCCTCTGCGATGCGCATGGCGCGCGACGAGGGCGATCCCTGCCACTCGGGCATGACGAGAAACATGGCTGTGGACACGGAACCTCCTGCGAGTCGTGGTGACTCTCCTCGACTCAGAATACGCCCGTGCCGCCCTGATCAATCGCTCGAATTCCGGAGAATCCGCGGCGGGCGAACAGCGGGAACCGGAGCGGCCGCGCCGCGGCTCAGCCGACGGTCACGAAGTCGATGAGGTGCTCCACGCGGCCGACGAGCTCGGGTTCGAGGTCGCGGAAGTGCCGCACCCTGCCGCGGATCCTTGCCCACGCCTCGGCGATGTCGGCCGGTTCGTCCCCCGGCCAGCCGAGGGCGAGGCAGATGCCCCGCTTCCACTCGATGCTGCGGGGAATCGTCGGCCACGCCTCGAGCCCGACGCGCTCGGGCTTCACCGCCTGCCAGATGTCGACGAACGGGTGCCCGACGATGAGGACGTTCGCGCCGTGCGGTCCGCGCGCGATCGCCTCGGCGATGCGGCTCTCCTTGCTCCCCGGAACGAGATGATCGAGGAGGACGCCCGCGCGACGATCCGGTCCCGGTCCGAACTCCCCGAGCACCTCAGCGAGGTTGTCGGCGCCCTGCAGCATCTCGACGACCACGCCCTCGACCCGCAGATCGGCGCCCCACACCTGCTCAACGAGTTCGGCGTCGTGCTTGCCCTCCACGAAGATCCGGCTCGGCATCGCGACCCGCGCGCGCTCCTGCGCCACGGCGAAGGATCCCGACGCGGTCCGCGTCCGCCCCGCCGGGGACTTCTTCGGCGCCACGAGCCTGATCGGCTTCCCGTCGATGAGGAAGCCGTCGCTCAGCGGAAAAGCGCGCACCCTTCCGCGGAAGTCCTCGAGCTGGACGAGTCCCTCGCGGGCGCCGACGACGGCGCCGCACCACTCGGTTTCGGTGTGCTCGATCACGAGCCCCTTCGCGAGGGGCACGTCGGTGCGCGCGACCGGGCCGCGGCGGGGCTTCATGCGCGCGAGGGGATCGGAATCGTAGCGGTCGTCGAACACGCAGCCGAGCCTAGCTCCGACACGGGGGGAGACGGCCGCGGCGCGCTCGGTTAGGCTGATGCGGTGGACGACAGGCGCGACGGGGAAGGCGGCTCCGATGCTGCGCCGGAGGACGGCGGCCAGGCATCCCCGCGGCGCGGATCGCGGCTGAGGTCACTGCTCGTCGACCTGAGCCCGCTGCAGCAGAGTCCGGCCTTCGCGCGGCTCTGGATCGGTACGTCCATCGCGCAGATCGGGGCGCAGGTGACGATCGTCGCCGTCGGCCTGCACATCTACGAGATCACCCACTCGACGCTCGCCGTGTCGCTCGTCGCGCTGTGGGCGCTCGGCCCGATGATTCTCGCGGGCTTCGTCGGGGGAGCCCTCGCCGATACCTTCGATCGTCGCAAAGTATCCCTGATCACGGCGGTGATCGCCTGGACGAGCATCGGCACGATGGCCCTCATCGCGTTCCTGCGGGTCGAACTCACCTGGCCCTACTACGCGCTCGCTGCGGTGAATGCGGCGAGCGCGACGATCATGGGGGCCACGAGAGGGGCGATGCTGCCGCGGCTGCTCCTGCCGCAGCTGCTTCCCGCGGCGGCGGCGCTGAACGGGATCACGATGGGGCTCGCGGTGACCGTGGGGCCCGCGATCGCCGGAATCCTCGTCGCTTCGGTGGGGGTGCCGTGGACCTACCTCCTCGACGCGGTCCTCTTCACCGGCGCGTTCGTCGGGATTCTCGGCCTGCCAGCGATGGTGCCGGACGGGAAGAAGTCGGCGCCCGGGTTCGGTTCGGTGGTGGAGAGCATCCGCTTCCTCCGCGGCGCCCCCAATATTCGCGCGACGTTCGTCTGGGATCTCACCGCGATGATCTTCGGTACGCCGCGCGTGGTGTTCCCTGCGGCAGGCGCGCTCGTGCTCGGCGGCGGGCCGGTGACCGTCGGCGTGCTGACGGCGTGTTTCGCGCTCGGGGCCCTGATCTGCGGGTTGTTCTCTGGGCCGCTCGGGTTCGTGCGTCGGCAGGGGCGCGCGGTCACGCTCGCGATCGCCGCCTTCGGTGTGTGCACCGCACTGTTCGGAGTGGTCCTTCTCGTGACGAGCCTCGCCGGCGGCGGGATCGCCCCGTCCGAGCCGATCATCCCGGCGATCGTGCTCGCGGGGATCGCCCTTGCGGGCGCCGGGGCCTCCGACAACGTGAGCGCGGTGTTCCGCACGACGATCCTGCAGGCCGCCGCACCCGACGACGTCCGCGGGCGCATGCAGGGCCTGTTCTACGTGGTGGTCGCTGGCGGGCCGCGCGTCGGCGATCTGCTCGCGGGCGGGATCGCCACCCTGATCGCGATCTGGGCCCCCGCGCTGCTTGGCGGGGTCGTGATCGTCGCGATCATGCTCCTGCTGCTCCGCTTCGCGCGCGGCTTCCAGCGCTACGACGCGCACTCGCCGACGCCGTAGCCGGGGGCGGCCGCTCGCGCCCGGCACGGCCGCCCCCGTTGTCGGGGGCTGCTGCTACCGTGGCGGCATGACCAGTCCGAGCATCCCCGACGCGCCGCGCGAGCCCCTCGTTCTCTCGGCGCGAGACGGCGTCGCGACCCGCATCACCCTCAATCGTCCCCGCGCGATCAACGCGCTGAACAGTGAAATGTTCGCGCTGCTCGATGAGGCGATCGCCGCAGCGAACGCCGATGGCAGCCGGGTGATCGTGCTCGACGGCGCTGGCGATCGCGGATTCTGCGGCGGCGGCGACGTCAAGGAACTCTCGAGCGCGGACACCGCGGCCATCCTCGCCCGCGAATACCGCGTCGATTGGGCGATCGCCGCGTCGCGCGTCCCCGTTGTCGCGCTCATGGACGGCATCGCGATGGGCGGCGGAATCGGTCTCGGCGGCCACGCCGCGCACCGCGTGGTCACGGAGCGCAGTCGCCTCGCCATGCCGGAGGCGAGGATCGGCATCGCCCCGGACGTCGGGGGACACCTGCTGCTCGCGCGCGCTCCCGGCAGGCTCGGCGAGTACCTGGCCGTGACCGCGGGGGAGATGTCCGGCGCTGACGCCGTTGCACTCGGCTTCGCGGACGCGCTCGTGCCCTCCGAGCGCCTCGCCGAGCTTCGCGGGGCGCTCGCCGCCGGCCAGGAGCCGACCTCCGCCATTGCGGAACTCGCTGCGATGCCGCAGGCGTCTCCGGTGCTCGGCGTTCGCGAGTGGTGGGATCCGATCGCCGAGCAGGCGCTCGGGGCGGATCACCCCGCGGCCTCTGAGGACCCGGCCGCCGCGGCTCTGCGCCTCATCGAGGCGCTCGAGGCCACGGCCGCTGCGGACCAGCGCGTCGCGGCGGCGGTCGGCACGATTCGCGCCATGTGCCCCGCCTCGATCGCGGTGACGCTCGCGCAGCTGGACCGCACCCGCAGGGAGGGGCTCGGCCTGCGCGAGGTCCTCAGCGACGATCTGCGCCTGCTCGGCCGGATCGCGCCCCGTCCCGACTTCGCGGAGGGGGTGCGGGCGCAGATCATCGACAAGGATCGCAGCCCGCGGTGGAGCCCAGCGCGGATCGAGGATCTCAACCCCGAAGAATTCGCTCGCTTCGTGAACCCCGAGCCGGTGGCGGGGGAGCCCACGCTCGAGCTCCCCGCCTAGGCTCGCGGCACCGGACGGCCCCGGCTAGTGCGTGTCGCTGATGCAGAACTGGTTCCCGGCCGGGTCCTCGAAGGTGTCCCAGGCGAAGTTCTCGTCGCCCCGCGTGCCGAGATGGGTGGCACCCGCCGCGGTCCACTCCGCGACCACGGCGTCGCGCTCCTCGCCCGGCGAGCGCTCGAGATCGAGGTGGACCCGGTTCTTGCCGGGCGTGGGGTCCGCGATCTTCTGGAAGCCGAGCGCCACCGGCACCGCATCTGCCTGCACCATGCAGAACCAGCCGTCCATGTCGTGCACGATCTTCCCGCCGAGCCGCTCGGCCCACCACGCGGCCAGTGGGCGGGGATCCGCGGTGTCGAACGTGATCATTCCGAGTCGGGCCATGGTTCCTCCTGGGGGCGCGCGGCCGGGCCGCTGACGAGGGGCGCGGAACCGCGCCCGATTCGACCGTATTCGGTGATCGCGCGTCGCACCAGGGTTTTCGCTCCGTGGGGTGGTCTCGGCGGTTCAGGGATCGCCGCGCCCGATACGCTGGGCGGGTGAGCGCGCCCTGGGATCCGAGCGGCCCCGACCTCGTGGTCGAGGGCGATAACCTCCCGGTGCTGCGCGCGCTTCCCGACGGAGCGTTCACGCTCGTGTACCTCGACCCGCCCTTCAACACGGGGCGCGCCCGGCAGGCCGAGCGCGTGCGCGGCGTGCGGGCCTCGCCGGAGGAGGGCGGCCGCCTGGGTTTCCGGGGCCAGGGCTACGCCGTCACGCGCGAGCGCACGCTCGCCTACGATGACCGTTTCGCGGACTACTGGGGGTTCCTCGAGCCGCGGATCGAGGAGACCTGGCGACTGCTCGCGCCGGACGGCACCCTCTACCTCCACCTCGACTATCGCGAGGTGCACTACGCGAAGGTGCTGCTCGACGCGATGTTCGGCCCGGAGTGCTTCGTCAACGAGATCATCTGGGCCTATGATTTCGGCGGCCGCACCAAGCGCCGCTGGCCGCCCAAGCACGACAACATCCTCGTCTACGCGAAGGATCCGGACCGCTACTTCTTCGATGCAGAGGCCGTGGACCGGGAACCGTACATGGCGCCGGGGCTCGTGACCGCGGAGAAGGCGATCCGCGGGAAACTGCCCACCGACACCTGGTGGCACACGATCGTCTCGCCGACCGGCAAGGAGCGGACGGGGTACCCGACTCAGAAACCCATCGGGATCCTGCGCCGCATCCTGCAGGCGTCCTCGCGGCCGGGGGACTGGGTGCTCGACGCGTTCGCGGGCAGCGGGACGACGGGGGCCGCCGCCGCCGAACTCGGGCGGAAGTTCGTGCTGCTCGAGGATAATCCGGAGGCGCTCGCGGTGATGCGCGGGCGGCTCGCCCCGACCGGGGCGGCGTTCCGATGAGCGCGGGGCCCCGGGCGCGGGCGGAGTTTCCCGTGAGCCTCGACCGTTCGACGGGGGTGCCGCTGCCGGTGCAGCTCGCCGCCGCGCTGCGCGAGGCGATCGATGCGGCCACACTGCGCCCCGGCGAGGCCGTTCCGGCGACGCGGGAGCTGGCCAGGCGGCTCGGTATCGCGCGCGGGGTCGTCGTCGCGGCCTACGAGCAGCTCGTCGCCGAGGGATACCTCACCGCGGTGCACGGCCGCGGCACGGCGGTGAATCCCGCGCTCGCCGAGGCATGGTCCCGAGGGGATGCGGCGGACGCCCCGCTCGCGGGTCCTGACGGCTCGACGACGGGCCAGCCGCCGGCCGACGAGTCACGGCCGGGACCGCTCGCCCCGGGGATTCCGATCGCGGACACCGTGACGGGTCCCGCGTGGAGAGCCGCGTGGAAGGAATCGGCGAGCCGTCTCGCCGAGGTCGCCCCGCCGCTCGGCGATCCGGAACTCCGGGCCAGAATCGCCGAGCACCTCAGGCTCACCCGCGGCACCGCCCGCCCGGCGCGCGACGTGATCGTCACGGCGGGAACGCGCGACGGCCTCGGCCTGCTCATCGACGCGCTCGGCGGCGGCCGAGGACGCGAGTTCGTGATCGGCGTCGAGGATCCCGGCCTGCCCACCCTGCGCGGCGCGGCCGCGCGTCACGGCGCCCGCATCGTCGCGCTCCCCGCGGACGACGAGGGCCTCGACACCGCGAGACTTCCCGACGGCGTTCTCGACGCCGTGATCGTCACCCCGAGCCACCAGTACCCGCTCGGCGGATCTCTTCCGCTGCCGCGCCGACGCGAGCTCCTCAGCTGGGCGCACCGCACCGGCGTGATCGTGATCGAGGACGATTACGACTCCGAATTGCGCTTTACGGGGTCGCCTTTGCCGGCGCTCGCCGCGCTCGATGATCCCGTCGACGGCTCGGTCGTGCTGCTCGGCACGTTCTCCCGCACGCTCTCGCCAGCGCTCTCCGCGGGCTTCCTGCTCGCGCCCGAGCGACTCCGCTCCCGGCTCGAACCGGTGCGCCGCGATCTCGGCGGCCCCGTGTCGAGCGTCGTGCAGGGAGCCCTCGCGCGGTACCTCGGAAGCGGGGAGCTCAGGCGCCACACGGCCCGCATGCTCCGCCGCTACGCCGCACGCCGCGACGCGGTCTCGGACGCCCTCGCGGGTGCGAGCGGGGTTCGGGTGCGTCCCATGGACGGGGGCCTGCACGCCGTCATCGAGCTCGTCGCGGGGGATCCGCGCACACGGGCGCTGCGCGAGGCCGCGCTCCTCTCGGGAGTCGCCGAGGAGGGCCTTGGCGCCGAGGGGCTCGGCGGCTACTGGCAGCACGATGGTGCGCACACCGCGATGCGCGGCCTGGTGCTGGGCATCGGAGGCTCGGACGACGCCGAGTTCGTTCGCGCGCTCGGGCGACTGCGCGATCTTATCGACGCCGCGGCGCGGATCGAGGAGACTCCGAGTCGGTGAGCCGCTCGAGCAGCAGCGCTCGGATCACCGGGACGTGACTGCGCTCGATGATCTTCGAGGCGGTGAGCAGGACGACCGCGTCGGCCTTCCGCACGAACGCGAGCAGTTCGGCGAACGCGACGGCCTGCTGGCCGGACTCGAGCTCCGCGCGCAGCGCTGCGGCGAGGAGTTCCCTGCCCGCGGCGGTGTCGGTCGCACCGGGTTCGTGCCAGCGATGCCGGAGCTCGGTGCTCGGCGTCGCCTCCTTCGCCCACAGGTCGAGATCGGCGCGCTCCTTCGAAACGCCGCGCGGCCAGAGGCGGTCGACGAGGACGCGCTGACCGGCGCCGGGATCCGGGGACTCATAGACCCGCTCCATCGAGATGTCCATCGCCCCAGTCTTGTCGAGGGCTGTCCTGAAGGGAAGCCCCGATTCGGGGCCCGATGGATAGAATCAACCGTGTGAGTGTCGACGATTTATCCCCGAGCATGCAGAACTACCTCAAGGTCATCTGGGGCCTGCAGGAGTGGTCGGACGTGCCCGTCTCGAACTCGGCGATCGCCGAGTCCGCAGGGGTTCGTCTCTCGACCGTCTCCGACGCGCTCCGCAAGCTCGCCGACCTGGAGCTCATCGGTCACGCCCGCTACGGCAGCGTGACCCTCACCGATGCCGGGCGCGAGAACGCCGTGTCGATGATCCGTCGTCACCGCCTCCTCGAGACCTTCCTCGTGCGCAACCTCGACTACGAGTGGGACGAGGTGCACGACGAGGCCGACCGGCTCGAACACGCCGTCTCCGATGAACTCATCGACCGGATCGACCGCGTCCTCGGCTTCCCGACGCGCGACCCGCACGGCGACCCGATCCCGAGCGCAGACGGCCGGGTGCACCGGCCCGACGCCGTCACCCTCGCCGTGGTCCCCTCGCCGTGCTCCGCCCGCGTCGAGCGCATCTCCGATTCGAACACGGAGATGCTGCAGTACTTCGCCAGCAAGGGGCTGGTGGTGGACGCCGAGCTCGAGGTGCTCCCCGCCGAGCCGTACTCGGAGACGGTCACGGTGCGCATCGCAGCAACGAACGAGGTCGTGAGCCTCGGGGCGGCAGCGGCATCGTCCGTGTGGGTCTCCTCGGGCGCTGCGGTCGCAGACGCGCCCGCTCGGGCCTGACGCAGGACACGATTCGAGATCCTTGCGTCACGCACGGCTCCGATAGGGGATAATCGAAGTGGCCCGCAAAGGGCTCGAGAGGAGTGCGGTGTTCGGCTGGTTCAAGAAGAAGAGTCGCGCGAAGCCGCGCCCTGCGCGCCGGCTCCCGCGACGCGTGCTCGCGCCCGTCGAGGAGATCGTCGAGCAGGGACTTCTCGTTGCCGAGGTCGCCGTGCGGATGAGCGTCAAGAACGCCATCATCATGAACGCGCTGAAGAAGCGCGTTGCCTACGACGCCGGTCAGATCGTCGACATGGTGCAATCGGCAACCGAGGAGCTCGCGGCTGAGCGCGAACGCGATGCCAGGCACATCTCGCGGATGCGCAATGAGATCCGCGACACCGGCCGCAGCTCGTGGAGCGAATCCGACTACGGCAACGACGACAATCGCACCCTGCGCCACCGCCAGGAGGTGTACGAGCGCGTTGCCGAGGAGCTCCGTAAGCGCGCGGACGATCCGGAATACCTGCAGGAGACGGCGACCCGCTCGCGCAACCTCGCGTGGGACGAGATCGGCGGCTCACTCGCCGACCGGGCCACGCACCCGTACTACAGCGGGGGCGACTCGGACGAGTATCGCGAGGCGAGGGACGAGCGGATCCAGCAGCTCATCGAGAAGGACCTCACCTCGCTCATTCAGAAGCAGGATCCGAAACCGCAGAAGACGCGCCGCTTCCTGAAGAAGGATCGCGACGACTCCTGAGCCGCGGCTCGAGTCGCCTGCGTCGAGGCTCGAGTGGCCTGCGCCGAGGCAGCGCCTCAGTCGGAGGCGAGCTCGGGGTGCCTGGCGAGGTATCCCTCGATGAACCAGCAGGACGCGAGGATCCGGCGACCCTTCGCGGCGTCGCCCGTGAGCGCGTGACGGGCGAGCAGCCCGGAGAGGCCGGAGCCGCGCAGCTCCGGGACCACGACCGTGTGATCGAAGTCGATCGCGTCGTCGCCGATGAGTGAGTAGTGCGCCTCGCCGACGAGCCTCGCGTCGTCGCCCTCACCCGTGATCACCGCGTATCGCGACTTCTCCGGTTCGTGCACGATCCGGAAACCGTCCGCCGCCGCCTGCTGCTCATCCGCGTATCTGGCCATGCGCTCAGCCTATGCCGAGCGCGCGGATCGCGGAACCGTGCGCGACGGATCCATCCAGCGGTGGCTACCCTGATGGGGTGACCTTCGGAACCCGATCCCGGCCGCGAGCCGCGCTCCCGCTCCTCGCGGCGGGCGCAGCGCTCGCCCTCCCGCTCGCCGGCTGCTCCGCCGGCCCGGCCGCGCCGCCCGAGCCCAGGAAGCTCAGCGCGAGCCAGGCCGGAGGCGCCTATCTGGATGCGGTCTGTCCCGTGAACGCGGCCTGGGATGAGGCCGACGTGCAGATCGACCGGCTGCGCCTCGCGCTCGAGCGGGGCGACGGCAGCCCGGAGGCGGCGCAGCGCGCACTCGTGAGCGCCGGGACGGCGAGCGCCACGGCGGCGAAGCGCCTCGATCCCGCGGTGTCCGAGTGGCCGGAAGCGGCCGCACCCGCCGTCGAGAACGTGCGTCAGACCCTGATCGAGGATGAGCGGCAGGCCGCACGGGTCGCGAAGCTCTCGGCCGAAGAACTCGCGAACTACACCTGGAAGGGCGCCGAGGAGTCCGGGAAGGCCGCCGCCGCGGCGCGGAAGGCGCTCGCGCTCCCGGACGATCCCGCGTTCGCGTGCTCCGAGTGGGAGGCCCAGGGGCAGAAACAGGGGTCGAAACCGGGGCAGAAGGACGAGCGGGAGCAGCCGAGCGATGGCTGAGGCGAACGCGTTCCGAGCGGCAGCCCGAGCGGTGCGCGCGGCCGCCCGCGAGGGAAATCAACTGCTCTCCGGCGGTGTCTCGGAGGTCCGCGTCAGCGACCCGGAGATCGCCCGGTCCCTCCGCGGGATCCTCACCGCCTGCGGCGTCCGGCTGGCGCAGGACGGCGCGACCGGGCGGATGGCGCGGGACGGCGCGACCGAGAACGCCGAGAACGGGCCGGACCGGCCGGGTTTCGTGTTCGTCGACGATGTCGCGGCGGTCCCGGACTCCGCGATCGCCGCCGCGGCGCAGGCCCGCGGGCTCCCGCCGGTATACGCCGATCCCGCGGGACACTCGCGGTCCTCCCGCGCGGCCGACGCCGAGTCGCGGATCGCGTGGGCCGCCGCGGGGATGCCGGCGACCGCGGCGCTCGCCGCCCGGCTGCTGGCCGCCTCTGCCCGCGATCGTCCGCGGCTCGCGGTGAGCCTCGTGCTGGAGCCCAAGACGGCCGCGTTCGCGCGCACGCTCGCGGACTCGGGCTGCGAGGTCGCGGTGTTCGGCGCGGTCTCGGAGACGGATCCCTCCGTCGCTACGGCGCTCGAGCTCGGCGGGGGCGTCGCGGTGTTCGCGCCGACGGCTCCCGTCGACCAGGAGGACGCGGGGCGCGTGGACGCCGCGAACGCGGCCGCGATCCTGGACTGGGCGCCTGAACTCCTGATCGACGACGGATCCCACCTCCTTCGGCTCGCCCACACGGAGCGGAACGGGGCGCTTGACGCGCTCCGCGGGGCGGCGGAGGAGACGACGAGCGGCGTCCGCCCGCTCGTGGAAATGGTGGCGGAGGGATCGCTCGCGATCCCCGTGATCGCCGTCAATGACGCGCGAACGAAGACGGGCTTCGACAACCGGATCGGCACGGGGCAGACGTGCGTGACCGCGATCCTCGATCTGCTCGACCCGCCTGCCGCGGCGGGGACCGATCCCCGCCAGCGGGCCGTCGGGGCCGCGGGGGAGGCGTGGACCGTGATCGGCTACGGGCCTGTGGGCGAGGGCGTCGCGCGCTTCGCCGCGGCGTTCGGCGCGCGCGTGCGCGTCGTCGAGCGGGATCCGGTGCGGGCGCTCGCGGCGCACCTGGACGGGCACGCGGCGGTCTCGCTCCGGGAGGGGCTCGCCGGTGCGGACGTGGTCGTGAGCGCGACGGGGGTCTGGCACACGCTCACCGCCGAGCACTTCGCGGCGCTCGCCCCCGGCACCGCGGTGGCGGTGGCCGGCGGCATCGACGACGAACTCGCGCTCGGGACGCTGCGGACACTGGGGTGGACGGAGCGTCGACTCGGCGAAGATCGCTCCGAGTGGATCGCCCCGGGTGAGGCGTCCGGACCGATCGTGCTCGCGGATGGCGGCGGCGTCAATTACACGGCGGGGGAGGGAAACCCCGTCGAGATCATGGACCTCTCCTTCGCAACGCAGCTCGCGGCCCTGATCCGACTCATTTCCGAGGATCTTCCCGCGGGCGTGCACACCGTCTCGGCCGCGGACGAGGCGGCCGTTGCCCGGGCCTCCCTCGCGGCCCGCGGCGCGGAGGCCGAAGCCGAGGTGGAAAGCGCTCGGCCGGGCGGCGCGGCGCAGCACTGGCGCACGCACCGGTACGGGAGCCGGGCCTAGACTCGACGGGTGATCACTCCCTCCGAAACCGTCGTCTACAGCGCGTCCCTCGTCTTCCCGGTGACGAGTCCCCGAATCGAGGACGGGGCGGTGGCGGTCCGCGACGGCCGGATCCTGCACGTGGGGGATCGCCGCTGGGTGCTCGAGGCCCTCTCGGCGCGCGGATCGGCGTTCCGGGAGGAGCGCTGGGACGGGGTGATCGCCCCGGGGCTCGTGAACGCGCACACGCACCTGCAGTACACGCACATGTCCGAGGTCGCTGCGCGCGACTACACGGGCTTCGACGACTGGGGTGACGCCTTCGACGTCGTCTACGAGCGCGGACCGCACGACTGGGCGGCCGCGGCCGCCGAGGGCGCCGCGCTCAGCATCGCGGCGGGCGTGACGGCAGCGGCCGACGTGGTCACCGACCGCGAGGCGATCGGGGCGCTGCACGATGCCGGCCTCCACGGCATCTCCTACTGGGAGGTCTACGGCAAGAGCAACGCCGACTGGGACGAGCGGGCGCGCGACGAGGTGCGGGCCCAGATCCGGAGCATCCCCTCGCCTCCCGGCGCGGGCGTATCGCCCCACGCCCCCTACTCGCTCGAGGTGCAGCCGCTGCTTGAGCTTCCCGACATCGTGCGCGAGGAGGGGCTGCGACTGCATATCCACCTCGCCGAGGCGCACATGGAGCGCGAGTTCGACGGCATCGACGGCTACGCGGGGCCTGCCGGCCACGGCGAATGGCCCGAACTCGGGGCCGACAGCTTCCGCGCGCTCCGTTCCCACGGCATCGGAGTGTCTTCCACGCAGTTCGTCGACCACCTCGGCGTGCTCGGCCCCGACTGCCACATCGCGCACGGCGTGTATGTGAGCGCGGAGGATCGGGCGCTGCTGCGCACGCGCGGCACGAGCGTGGCCCTCTGCCCGCGGTCCAACGCCGTGATCGGCCTCGACATGCCGCCCGTCGCCGCGTACCTGCGCGAGGGGAACCCCATCGCCGTTGGGACGGACTCGCTCTCCTCATCGCCCTCCCTCGACCTGCTCGCGGACGTCGCTGTGCTCTACCGCGTGGCTCGCGAACAGGGATATCGCGGCGATGATCTGCACCAGCGCCTGTTTGTCGCCGCGACCCTCGGAGGCGCCACCGCGCTCGGCCTGCACGTGGGGAAGGAACGGATCGGCCAGCTCGGCGTCGGAGCGGTCGCCGATCTCGCGATGTTCGAGGTCGACTCCCGGGACCCGGACGTCGCGCTCGCGACGCTCGTCGAGGACGGCGCTGGCCGTGCCCGCCGCACGATCATCGGCGGGACCGAACGGTTCTCCACAGGCACCGCCTGATGCCCGGCCCGGCGCGTGCGTCCCCAGATGACGACGCGCCGCTGCGGAGAGGGCCGCGATCCGTAGAATGAACCCGTGCGCCGGCGCAGCCCGGCGCGGACACCACCGTCACTAGGAGCCTCAATGTCACGTCCGTCCCGTCTCGTCGCCGTGCTCGCCGCTGGCGCCGCGGCCATCCTCGCCCTGTCCGCCTGCACCGCCGGCGGCGGCGGGAATTCCCCCTCGGAGGGCGCCTCGGGTCCCGGCCCGGTCACCGAGGGCAAGCTCACGATCGCCACGGGCGAGCCCGCCTACGGCCCGTGGGTCATCGACAACGATCCCGAGAACGGGAAGGGCTTCGAGTCCGCCGTCGCCTACGCCGTCGCGGAGAAGATGGGGTACAAGAAGGAGGACGTGGTCTGGGTGCGCACCGACTTCAACGCGGCGATCGCCCCGGGACCGAAGGACTTCGACCTGAACATCCAGCAGTTCTCGGTCGATGAGAAGCGCAAGAAGGCCGTCGACTTCTCCTCGCCGTACTACGAGACCACGCAGGCCGTCGTCGCCGCAAAGGGCACGAAGGCGGCGAGCGCCAAGAGCATCGCAGACCTCAAGTCGGCCACGATCGGCGTCGCCTCCGGCACGACCTCGCTCACCGTCGCGGAGAAGGTCATGGCGCCCGAGAAGAAGCTGCAGGTGTTCAACAGCGTCGACGACGCGGTCGCGGCACTCAATAGCGGCACGATCGACGCCCTCGTCACCGACCTCCCCGGCGCGTTCTACGTGAGCAGCGCTCAGCTGGAGGACGGCGTCATCGTGGGCCAGCTCGAGTCGGACGCCGGTGGCGACGAGTTCGCCTTCGTCCTGCCGAAGGACTCGCAGCTCACGAAGAAGACGAGCGAGGCGGTCGATGCCCTCCGCGAGGACGGCACGCTCGACAAGCTCCAGAAGGAGTGGATCGCCGATCAGGGCGCTCCGGTCCTGAAGTAAGCCGCAGCGCAGCGTGAGTCGCACACCCGGAAGCGGGGCAGCGCCGTTCGAGCCGAGTGCCATCGAGCTCGAACGGCGCGCCTTCCGCCGCGCGCGCAAGGCGCGCTCGGTGCTCGTGAGCGTCGCGAGCACCCTCGTGTTCGCGGCGGTCCTCGTCCTCGTCCTCGTCAACAGCCCCGGCTGGGCGCGCGTGCGGGAGACGTTCTTCGACTGGGACGTCGCGATGGGGGCCTTCCCGCGCGTGATCGAGGGGCTCTGGCTGAACATCCAGGTGCTCGTGATCGCCGCGATCGGCGTCGCGATCCTCGGCACGCTGCTCGCGGTGGCGCGCACGCTGCGCGGGGCGGTGTTCACGCCGATCCGGCTCGCGGCCGCCGTCTACACCGACTTCTTCCGCGGCATCCCGGTGCTGCTCGTGCTCTACCTGGTCGGTTTCGGCGTGCCGGGTCTCGAGATCACCGGCCGCATGCCGCCCCAGTTCTGGGGCACGATCGCCCTGATCCTGTGCTATTCGGCGTACGTCGCCGAGGTGCTCCGGGCCGGCATCGAGGCCGTCCACCCGTCGCAGCGACTCGCGGCGCGTTCACTCGGCTTGAGCCACGGGAAGACGCTGCGTCTCGTCGTGCTCCCGCAGGCGGTGCGGAAGGTGACGCCGGCGCTCATGAACGATTTCGTGTCGATGCAGAAGGACGTCGGCCTCATCTCGGTCCTCGGCGCCGTCGATGCGATTCGCGCGGCCCAGATCGAGGTCGCCTCCAGCTACAACTTCACGCCCTACGTGCTCGCCGGCGTGCTCTTTGTGCTGCTGTCGCTGCCCTTCATCCGGCTCACCGACTGGATCACGGCGCGCGCCCAGAAACGCGAGCAGATCGGGGGATCCGTATGAACGAGTCAGGACCTGTCCTTGCGATCGAGGGCGTGCACAAGCGTTTCGGTGAGCACCCGGTGCTGCGGGGGATCGACCTTGACGTCGCCAAGCACGAGGTCGTCGTGCTCATCGGCGCCTCCGGCTCGGGCAAGTCGACGCTCCTGAAAACCGTCAACCTGCTCGAGCAGGTCGATGACGGCCGGATCCTGCTCGCAGGCGACGACATCACCGATCCGCGCGCAGACGCCGACGCCGTGCGCGCCAGGATCGGCGTCGTGTTCCAGCACTACAACCTGTTCCCGCATCTGAACGCCATCGACAACGTCACCCTCGCGGACCGCAAGGTGTTCGGCACGCCGCGCGCCGAGGCCGAGCGCAAGGGGCGGGCACTCCTCGAGCGGATCGGCCTCTCCGACAAGGCGGGGGAGTACCCCGACCGGCTCTCGGGCGGCCAGCAGCAGCGCGTGGCCATCGCGCGCGCGATCGCCACGGATCCGGAGCTCCTGCTGCTCGACGAGATCACGAGCGCCCTCGACCCGCAGCTCGTCGGCGAGGTCCTCGACCTCGTCCGCGAGCTGAAAGACGCGGGTTCCACGATCGTCATGGCCACCCACGAGATGTCGTTCGCGCGCGCGGTCGCCGATCGGGTCGTGTACCTGAAGGACGGCGTGATCATCGAGAGCGGCCCGCCCGAGCAGATCTTCGCGCATCCCGAGCGGGAGGAGACCCGGGAGTTCCTCAGGCGGCTCCACACGCCGTTCGGGTAGCCGCAACGGGCAGTTCACCCGTGTCCGGTGTGTTGGGGCATTCGGACCGGGTACCATAGACCCCTTATGTCGAATTCTGTCGAGGGGCCGTCCGAGCCCGTTACCGGTTCCATTCCGGTCCCCGAATACGGTCTCAGCACCGGCCCCGTTCCCGTCCCCGTCCCCGCCCCCGAGCCGCGGGAGCGGGTGTTCGGCGCGCGTGAACAGCTCGCCGTGTGGCTGCTCCTCGCGTCGGCCTTCGTCGTGATCCTCAACGAGACCGTCATGGGCGTCGCCCTGCCGAAGCTCATGGCCGACCTCGGCATCACCGCCGTGGCCGGGCAGTGGCTCACCACGGCATTCCTGCTCACCATGAGCGTCGTCATCCCGATCACGGGCCTCCTCATCCAGCGGATCAACACGCGTCCGCTGTTCATCGCGGCGATGAGTCTGTTCACGCTCGGCACCGCGATCGCGGCGTGCGCGCCGGGATTCGAACTCCTCCTCGTCGGCCGGATCGTGCAGGCGAGCGGCACCGCCATCATGATGCCGCTGCTCATGACGACGGTCGTCACCCTCGTTCCCGAGCATCAGCGCGGCCGGATCATGGGCCGGATCGCGATCGTCATGTCCGTCGCCCCCGCGCTCGGCCCGACCATTTCCGGGCTCGTGCTGCACTCGCTGAACTGGCGTTTCCTCTTCATTTTTGTGCTCCCGATCGCGGCGACCGCGCTGTTCATCGGCATGGCCCGCATGCCCAACGTCAGCGAGCCCCGGAAGATCAGAATCGACCTGCTCTCCGTGCTCCTTTCCGCGCTCGCGTTCGGCGGCCTCGTCTACGGGCTCAGCCTCATCGGCGACGTCGCTCACGGGGCCCCGCCCGTGCCGCCAGCGGCTCCCATCGGCGCCGGTGTCGTGGCGCTCGGCCTGTTCATCTGGCGCCAGATCGTGCTCCAGCGCGGCGATGGGGCGCTCCTCGATCTGCGCACCTTCCAGTCCCGGCCGTACGCGCTCTCGGTCGTCCTTTTCGTGTTCAGCTCGATGGCGCTGTTCGGATCCCTGATCCTGCTGCCGATCTACGCGCAGACGGTGCTCGGCCTCGACACGCTCGGCACCGGTCTGCTGCTCCTGCCCGGCGGCCTCCTCATGGGCCTGCTCGGGCCGTGGGTCGGACGCCTCGTGGACACGCGAGGCGCGCGCTTCGTGCTGATCCCCGGGACGATGGTGACGGCGCTCGCGCTGTGGGCCATGGGCCTGTTCACCGACACGACGACGCCCTGGCAGGTGCTCGGCACGCACGTGCTCCTTAGCATCGGCCTCGCGGGCGTCTTCACCCCGCTGTTCTCGGTGTCGCTCGGCTCGCTGCCGCCGCGGCTCGCATCGCACGGCAGCGCGATGATCTCGACGGTGCAGCAGGTCGCCGGCGCCGCGGGGACGGCCCTGTTCGTGACGGTGATGACCCTCGTCTCGGTGCAGGCGGCGGGAGGCGCCGCGCAGATCGATCCGCACGCGCTGTCGGCGGGAACGCGGGCCGCGTTCCTTCTCGGCGGCGCGACCGCGACGGTCGGCGTGCTCATCGCCTTCTTCGTGCGGGACGAGGCGCCGAAGGAATAGGCCGGCGGTTCACCCGAGCGCCGAAATCGAGCGTCTCACCGCCTCGGCGAGCTGCCGAACGGCCGCCGAGGGGCCTCCGGGGCCGGCCGGGGCCGCGAGCAGGAGTTCCCTGGCGAAGCGCGGGTCGTCGATGGGGCGCAGGACGACGCCCTCCGGCGGGTTGTTGCCCACGATGCTCGGGACCAGGGCGACCGCCATGCCCGCGGCGATGAGGCCGAGCACGACGGAGTAATCGTCGGTGCGGATCGCCACGTCAACCTTGTGGCCCTCCGTCTGAAAGAGGTCCCGGAGCAGGTCGTCGAGCGTGTCGCCCGGGGTCGAGCCGATCACCCAGCTCTCGTCGGACAGGGAGAGCAGGGCCTCGCGGTCGAAGGAGCGGAGCTTCGCGGCCGGGTGCGTTGCCGGTAGTGCGAGCAGCATCGGGTCAGTGAACAGGTGGGTCGTGTGGACCTCGGAGCGGAAGGGCAGCTGGTAGCCGCCCGCGGCGTAGACGAGCGCCGCGTCGAGCGTGTGCTGGTTGACTCGCGTGACGAGGGGCTGCAGCTCCTCGAGGGTGGCGTCGAGTTCGATGCCGAGTTCTGCGACGCGGCTCGAGATCCCGGGGAGCAGGCGGGCGGCCGCGGTGGGGAACGTCCCGAAGCGGAGGCGTATCCGCCCGAGCTGCGCGAGGTCGCGCACATCGGTGAGCGCGCGATCGGCGAGCGAGAGGATCTCCTCACCGCGTTCCAGCATGAGCGTTCCCGCCGTCGTGAGTTTCGATCCGCGCGTGCTCCGCGTGGTGAGGTCGGTCCCGACGAGTCGGTCGAGGTTGCGCAGGTGGTAGTCGACCGTGGGCTGGCTCCAGCCGAGTCGCGCAGCGGCGCGGGCGACGGATCCCTCCGCGGAGACGGCGCTGAGGGCCTGCAACTGTCGGAGATCGATCATCGTTGGTCCCTGCTTCCTCTGGAGCCGCGGGGGTGAATCGCCCGCATTGGCTCCAGACAGTATATGGTGCCATCGTGACGGTTCGGGGATTCCTTTCCCGGGATTCTCGCGCCATTCTGGCGACATGCTGCACCAGACCGACTCCACCCGTCCCCAGTCCGACACCGTATCGAACGGAAGCGGAGCACCGGCGCGCGATTCCCGCGCGGGGAAGCGCGAGGCGCGACCCGTCGCGCCGGAGCAGTGGACCGCACCCTACGCCGATGCGATCGCGGGTTTCGGCGATTCGAACCCGCACTCGCTCATGGTTCCCGGGCACGGAAACGACCCCGAGAACGGGGCGCAGCACATCGCCGAGCTGTTCGGGCCGATGATCGCGGAGCGGGACGTCCCGCTCATGCTCGAGGGCATCGACCTGGGAGAGGACACGCCGCTGCAGCAGTCCATGCGCCTCGCAGCCGACGCCTGGGGCGCCAAGCGCACCTGGTTCCTGACGAACGGGGCATCGCAGGCCAACCGCACGGCAGCGATTGCCGCGCGCGGGCTCGGGGAACGGGTGATGATCCAGCGGAGCATGCACTCGAGCTTCACCGACGGCGTGCTGCTCTCCGGGCTGATCCCGTCGTTCGTCGCCCCGAACGTCGATAGCGTGCACGGGATTGCCCACGGGCTCACGCCCGCCGCGCTCGAGGCCGCCCTCGAACGCGAAGCGGGCGCCGGCCGCGCGGTCTCCAGCATCTACGTCGTTTCGCCGAGCTACTTCGGCTCGACCGCCGACGTCGCCGGCCTCGCCGAGGTAGCCCACGCGCACGGTGCCGCGCTCATCGTGGACGGTGCGTGGGGCGCGCACTTCGGGTTCCATCCCGACCTTCCGGAGTCGCCGGTCCGGCTCGGCGCCGACCTCGTTGTGTCGAGCACCCACAAGCTCGCTGGCTCGCTCACGCAGTCCGCGATGCTGCACCTCGGACACGGCCCCTTCGCCGAGCGTCTCGAACCCCTCGTCGAGCGCGCCTTCTCCATGACCTCCTCGACGTCTGCGAGCGCCGTGCTCATGGCCTCGCTCGACGCGGCAAGGCGCGCGATCGCGACGGGGGCCGACCGGATCGAACTCGCGCTCGCGTCGGCTCGCGAGATTCGCGAGCGCGTCCGCCTGGATTCGCGCTACCGCGTGATCAGCGACGATTTCGGCGATTTTCCCGACATCGTCGAAACCGATGAGCTCCGCGTGCCGATCGACGTGTCCGGCACCGGGCAGAGCGGCCACTGGGTGCGCGGACAGATGCGCTGGGAGCACGGCATCTACCTTGAGATGTCCACCGCGACCAGCGTCGTGGCCGTGATCGGGGCGCTCCGCGACATCGATGTCGACCGGTTCATGGCGGCCCTATCCGCCGTCGCGGACTCCGCGGCCGAGCAGGCAGCGCAGGAGGCCGTCGAATTCCCTGAGCTTCCCGAACCGGGCGAGCTGCGGATGCTGCCGCGGGACGCGTACTTCGGCGAGAGCGAGACGGTTCCCGCGGCCGAGGCGGTCGGCCGCATCTCCGCCGACACGCTCGCGGCGTACCCGCCTGGAATTCCGAACCTGCTGCCGGGGGAGGTCGTCACCGAGGAGACGATTGCGTTCCTCGCGGCCGTCGCCGCGTCACCGACGGGATACGTCCGCGGGGCCGTCGACGAGCGCGTGAGCGCGATCCGCGTCGTGAAGGAGTAGCCGAGGAGCGGTCCGCGAAAACGACGAAGGGGAGGGACCGAAGTCCCTCCCCTTCACGCGTTTGGCGCTGCGGTTACTTCTTCTTCTCGAAGAGGTTGCCGATGAGCGTCGAGCCGATGAGCACGACCGCGAGGATGATCACGCCGGTGATCGAGATCGCCACCACGTCGACGGGCTGGCCCGCCGAGGAGAACATCGAGTGGGTGTCGTCGCCGCCGCCCGACGCGAACGCGGGCGTCGCGACGAAGAGCGAAACGGTCGCTGCGACGGCGGCAGCTGCGATGCGGGTGCGGAACTTCACGGTGTCTCCTCGCGTGGTCGAACGTGGCGCGGCGCGCCGATACCCCCATCCTAGCCCGGATCAGGGGCGGCGTGCGCTCACACCGCCGCGGCCGCCGTTTCGCGCAGGAGTCCTGGCTCGTCGACGCTCGACACGATCGCCCCGTCGACCACCGTCACGAGAGCGTCGAGAGCGCCCGAGTGCACGAGATCGTGCGTGACGAGCAGGGTGGCCGTGCCCTGCTCTCGCGTGAGCCGCGCGATCAGCCCCATGATCTCCGCGCCGCGCTCGCGGTCGAGCGCGCTCGTCGGTTCGTCAACGAGGAGGACGCCCGGCTCGTGCACGAGCGCCCGCGCGATCGCGACGCGCTGGCGCTGCCCACCCGAGAGCTGAGCGGGCCGCTTGCCCGCCTGCGCAGCGAGTCCGACGGCGTCGAGGAGCTCGTCAGCGCGTGCTCGGATCGCGCGGCGGGTTCGCGGACCGGTGTGCTCCCCGCCGAGCTCGGCCATGACGTGCAGCTGCTCGCGGGCCGTCAGCGAGGGCAGGAGGTTCGACTGCTGGAAGACGATGCCGATCCGCTCGCGGCGCAGCGCCGCCGCTTCGCGCTTACCGAGCTTCGCCGCGTCGGTGCCGTCGATCATGACCCGACCGGAGTCGGGTTTGATGAGGGTCGCCGCGACGGCGAGGAGGCTCGACTTCCCGGAGCCCGAGGGGCCCGTGATGCCGGTCACGACGCCGGCCGGCGCCGCGAGGGTGACGTCGTCGACCGCGGTGACGCGGCTATCGCCGTCGGGGAACGTGAGGGTGACGTTTTCGAGTGAGATCAACGGTGGCTCCCGAGTGCGGTGAGGGGGTCGGCCTTGGTGACGGAGCGGAGCGCGACAGCGGCGCCTCCCAGGCCGAGGATGGTCATGATCGCGGCTGGCGCGAGTGTGGTGAGCGGGCTCAGCAGGAAGGGCAGCGCCGTTCCCGCGAGCGATCCGAATCCGACGACGGCGAGGAGCCCGACGCCGATGCCCAGCAGCAGCACAACGAGCGCCTGGCCGAGCGAGTCCTTGACGAGTGACGACGTGGTCGCGCCGAGCGCCTTGAGAACGGCGACATCGCCGGCGCGCTGCATCGTCCACACGGTGAAGAACGCCCCGACGACGAGCGCCGAGATGCCGAAGAGCAGGGCGATCATGAGCCCGAGCGACCCGATTTCGGACTTGAACGCCTCGAGTGCGGTGAGGCTCCCGACGACGGTTGCTGCGCTCGTGTCGGTGTCGCTCGCGATCGTCGCCCAGTCGGCGTCTCCCGTCACGGCGAGCACGGTGGCCTCGCCGGTGCCTCCGACGCGCTTGTTCGCGTCCGACCAGGCCTTCGGCGTCATTGCGACGACGGGGGTGTGGCTGTACCAGGAGTCGCCGCCAACCGAGGCGACCGTGTAGTCGTTGCCGGTGATCGTGACGGTGTCTCCCGTTTTCGCCCGCAGGGCGGAGGCCGCGCCGCTGGAGAGCCCGATCTCGTCGTCGGCCGAGGGCGTCAGCCTCGTGAGCTCGGTCTCCTGCGCCGGGCTAGCTGGACTCGGCATGCCGAAGAGCGCGATGCCCTGCGTGCCCTCCGAGTCCGCGCTTTCGCCGCGGCTCTGCGTGATCCCGATCGGGAGGACCGAGTCGACGCCGGAGGCGTTCTCCCACGCGGCCGCCTGGTCCTCGGTGATCGTGGAGCTCGCGAACGACGGCTGTCCCGTCGCCGGCTTCGCGAGCACGAGCTGGTCGCCGGGAATCGCGAGCACCGAGGAGATGTTCTGCGAGGCGAGCCCGCCGGTGAGTCCCGACAGGAAGCCGACGAGCAGGGTGATGAGGGCGACGACCGCCCCGATGAGTAAGAATCGTCCGCGGGCGAACCGCAGATCCCTCCAAGCGACGAACACGTGAGACCTTTCCGGCGACGCCGTCTGCGACGCCATATCCAGGCTCCCGCGGCGCACGGTTTCCGGCATCGGGGCTTCGCACGGTTCCCGGGTGCACCATCCGGCGACGACCGCTCGAACTTTCGGTTGATGCGTGATCGGCGCCGCGGGAATACGCTGGGGGATTAATGGCACCTCATGCTGCGCTCGCCCCGATGTTCACCGTGCTCCGGATCGGCCTGCACGCGCTCTTCCTCGGGCTCGCGGCGTTTGCGGCGATCGCCTCGTTTTTGCGCGGCGGGCACGCCGGCGCCTGGGGAGGCGATCTCGCGATTCTGCTGATCGTCGTGTATCTCGCCGGGGCGATCGGCGCGCGGCGCATGCGCGCCCGCCAGGATCGCTCCGCGGGTTCGGCGGGTCTCGCGGGTGCGGCGGGGCTCGCGGGCTCGTCACGAGCCGCAGCCACGGCCGCTCCTGCTGCCCCGGGTGCGGCGGCTGCTGCGCCGGCCGCGGGACCGGGAATCCGCGGCGTGATCTGGGTGCTCACCCTCACGGCGCTGTGGGCGGGGCTCGTCTGGCTCGCCCCCGAGGGCGCATACATCGTGTTCCCGCTGTTCTTCCTCTTCCTGCATCTGATCCCCGGGCCGCTCGGCTATGTGGCGATCGTGCTGTCGACCGGGCTCGCGATCCTCGGCCTCGGCACCCATCTCGGCTTCGGATTCGGGGTGATCGTCGGGCCGCTGCTCGGAGCGGGGGTCGCGATCCTGATCGGCCTCGGCTATCGCGCGCTCGTTCGCGAGGCGCGCGAGCGTGAGGAACTGCTGAGCGAACTGCTCACGACCCGCGAGCGGCTGGCGGAAACCGAGCGGGAACGCGGGGCGATCGCCGAGCGGGCGCGCCTCGCGCGGGAGATCCACGACACCGTGGCCCAGGGACTCTCCAGCATCCAGATGCTCCTCCACGCGGCCGAGCGCGACGCAGGTCCGGCGGGCGCCGGGGTGCGGCACATCCGGCTCGCCCGCGAGACCGCGGCCGAGAGCCTCGCCGAGACCCGCGGCCTGATCAGGGAACTCGCGCCGCCCGCCCTGGACGAGGGGCTGCCGTCGGCCCTGCGCCGGCTGGCGGAAGAGCAGGAGCGTCGCACCGGGATCGAGTTCATCGTGGAGGCGCCCGACCGCACGGAGCTGCCGATGGACGTGCAGTCCGCGCTGCTGCGGATCGCTCAGGGGGCGGTGTCGAACGCGGTGCGGCACGCGTCGCCGAACCGGGTGCGGATTGCGCTCGCCGAAGCGGAGGGGCCGGGGGAAGCCGCCGCGGGAGCGGCTCGATCCGGCTCGGCCACGCTCACCGTCCAGGACGACGGCACGGGCTTCGATCCGCTGCGTGCCGCCGAGCACTCGGGCGCCGGCGAGTCCTTCGGGCTGCGCGCGATCGCCGAGCGCGTCGAACAGCTCGACGGGGTGCTCGATGTGCACTCGCACCCGGGGCGCGGTACGGAACTCGTGGTGCGGATCGGGGAGCACCGTCCCGCGCCGCTCACGGCAGAAGGGGAAGAACGATGATCAGGATCCTGCTCGCCGATGACCACCCGGTCGTTCGCGCCGGCATCCGCGCCCTCCTGGAGGGAGCGGAGGACCTCGAGGTGATCGGCGAGGCCGCCACCGCCGCGGATGCCGTGGCGCTCGCCGCGTCGCTGAACCCGGATGTGGTGCTCATGGACCTGCAGTTCGGGGCGAGTGCCTCGGATGTTGCGGCGACGGGCGCGGAGGCGACGCGGCGGATCCGGGCGGAGCTCCCCGCGCCGGCCGTGCTCGTGCTCACGAACTACGACACCGACGGGGACATCCTCGGCGCAGTCGAGGCCGGTGCGAGCGGCTACCTGCTGAAGGACTCGCCGCCGGCCGATCTCATCGCGGCCATTCGAGCCGCCGCCGCGGGGGAGAGCGCGCTCGCTCCGGCGATCGCCGGGCGGCTGCTCGCGCGGCTCAGGGCCCCGCAGCTCAGCCTGAGCGCGCGGGAGATCGAGGTGCTCGGTCTCGTCGCGGAGGGCGCGTCGAACTCGCGGATCGCCTCCGAGCTGTTCACCAGCGACGCGACCGTGAAGTCGCACCTCGTGCACATTTACGAGAAGCTCGGGGTCTCCTCGCGGACGGCAGCCGTGGCCTCGGCTCGCGAGGCCGGGGTGCTGCGCTGAGGTGAACTCAGGACGATTTTTCGGGGCGTCCTGCGCACAACGCTCATTGCAAGGTCATAGGGTAATGGGGTGACCGAATCCAGAACCCCGACCCGGATCGACGCTGTCGCCGAACACTGGGTCACCACCCTCGTCGCCCACGATCCCACGATCGGCACGTACATCGGCCGCGCGAACGCCGCGCTGCCCGATTTCTCGCCGGAGGGGGCTTTCGCGCTGTCCCACGCGACCCGCGAAACCCTGGTGAGCCTGCTCTCGACCTCGCCGGTCGATGAGGTCGATGCCGTCACGAGGGCCGACCTCGAATCGGTCCTGCGCCACGGGCTCGCGCTCTACGACGCGGGGGAGTACCGCCGCGACCTCAACGTCATCGAATCGCCTCCGCAGCGGATCCGCGACTCATTCGACCTGATGCCGACGTCGAACGACGAGGAGTGGGCGCTCGTCGCGGAGCGCCTGCGCGCGGTCCCGGACTCGCTCGCGGGCTATCGTCGCTCGCTCGCGGAGGGCGTCGAGCGTGGACAGACGCCCGCCATCCGGCAGATCGAGGAGGTCGTCGCGCAGCTCAGGCGCACCGCGGGGACCCCCAACGAACCGGGCTTCTTCGGGAAGCTCGCCGCCTCTGCCGATCCCGCTTCCGGCGCGAGTTCCTCGGTGGCGCTCGAGGTCGCCGCCGCGGCGGCAACCGCATCGAGCGCATACCGGGAGCTCGCAGAGTTCGTCGCGCGCGAGGTCGCCCCGCAGGGGGCCGCGAGCGACGCGTTCGGCCGCGAGCGCTACGAACTCGCCTCCGAGGGCTTCCTCGGCGCCCGCGTCGACCTCGACGAGACCTACGAGTGGGGCCTCGAGGAGCTCGCGCGCATGACGCACGAGCAGGAGCGGATCGCGGCGGAGATCGTCGGCGGGCCGCTGCGCTCGGGCATCGTCGAGGAGGCCATCGCGCGGCTCGACGCGGATCCTGCGCGCCGCATCCGCGGAACCGAGGCGTTCCGCGAGTGGATGCAGGCGAAGAGCGACCGGGCGGTCGAGGAGCTCGGCGTCACCCAGTTCGATATCCCGTCCGGCATCCGTCGCCTCGACTGCCGGATCGCCGCCACCCAGGAGGGCGGGGTCATGTACACGGGCCCGAGCGATGACCTCTCGCGGCCGGGAACGATGTGGTGGTCGGTCCCCGCCGGCGTCGAGGAGTTCTCGACCTGGCGCGAGCTCACGACGGTCTACCACGAGGGCGTTCCCGGCCATCACCTGCAGATCGGACAGGCCGCGGTGAATCGGGGCTCCCTCAACGAGTGGCGGCGCCAGCTCGCGGGAACCTCGGGGCACGCGGAGGGCTGGGCGCTCTACGCCGAACGCCTCATGGACGAGCTCGGCTATCTGAACGACCCGGCCGATCGCCTCGGCATGCTCGACGGGCAGCGCATGCGCGCGGCGCGCGTGGTGCTCGACATCGGCGTGCACCTCGGCAAGCGGCGACCCGACGGTCGCGTCTGGGACGGCGATTCCGCCTTCGAGTTCTTCGCGCAGCACGTGCACATCGACCCGCAGTCCCTGCGCTTCGAGGTGCTTCGCTACCTCGGCTGGGCCGGGCAGGCGCCCGCCTACAAGATCGGGCAGCGGATCTGGGAAAACCTTCGCTTCGAAGCCGCCGAGCGTGCCGAGTCCGAGGGGCGGGAGTTCTCCGTGCGCGACTTTCACCGCGACGCCCTCAGCCTCGGTGGCGTCCGACTCGACACGCTGCAGCGCGCCATGCGGGGCGAGTTCGCGTCGGGACGCGCGTGAGCCCCGACGATCCGTGCCCGTGCGGTCGCGGCGTCCGCTACGCGGAGTGCTGTGGACCGCTCCACGCCGGCGTGCAGGCGCCCACCGCTGAACGCCTGATGCGCTCACGATTCTCCGCGTTCTCCCTCGGCCTGGGCGACTACCTCTTCGCGAGCTGGGCTCGCGCGACCCGCCCGGATCGCGCGGAACTCGATCCGGATCCGGACACACGCTGGCTGCGGCTCTTCATCGAGGAGACCGAGGCCGGTGGTCCCTTCGATGAGAGCGGGATCGTCGTGTTCACCGCGATCGCTCGCGGGCCGGAGGGACGGATCGAACTCCGCGAGCGCAGCCGCTTCGTGCGGGAGGGAAACGATCGGCGTTGGGTCTATCTGGACGGTGAGATCGGCTGATCAGCGGCCCGCTAGGGTGGTGCTCATGGTCAATGTGGACAGCGCAGAACTCACCCATGATGTCGTGATCGTCGGAGGCGGGCACAACGCGCTCGTCGCGGCCGCCTATCTCGCGCGAGCCGGGCGATCGGTCGCGGTGCTCGAACGGCTCGATCACCTCGGGGGCGCGGCCGTCTCCGAGGAGCCGTGGGTGGGAGTCGAGGCTCGCCTGTCGCGCTATTCCTACCTCGTGAGTCTGCTGCCGCGGCGCATCATCGACGATCTCGGCCTGCGGATCGAGCTCGCCCGTCGCCGCTACTCGTCCTACACGCCCGACCCCGCTGATCCAGATCGCGGGATCCTCGTCGACAACGGCGATGCCGAGGCCACCGCGGCGTCGTTCGAGCGGGTGACGGGGGATCGGGCCGAGGCGGAGCGCTTCGCCGCCTTCTCCGAGCGGCTCGCCCCGGTCGCGCGGCAGCTGTTCCCGACCGTGACGGAGCCGCTTCGCCGCCGCTCCGAAGTGCGGGCGGAACTCGGCGACGACGAGCTCTGGGCCGACCTCTTCGAGCGCCCCCTCGGCGGCATGATCCGGGAGGCGCTGAGCACCGATATTGCGCGCGGCATCGCCCTCACCGACGGCCTGATCGGGACATTTGCCACGGCCGACGATCCGTCGCTGCGGCAGAACCGCTGCTTCCTCTACCACGTCATCGGGGGCGGCACCGGCGACTGGGACGTGCCAGTCGGCGGTATGGGACGCGTGAGCGGCGAACTCGAGCGCGCTGCGCGGGAGGCGGGGGCGGAGCTCGCGACGGGCGCCGAGGTGCTCGCGATCACCGAGGACGGGACGGTCCGATTCCGCTCGGCCGCGGGAGAGTCGGCGCTCCGCGGGCGGATCGTCATGTCGGGAGTGGGTCCGGCCGTGCTCGAGCGCCTCCTCGCTGCCGGGGGCGCCCCGCGCGCCTCGGTGTTCGAGGCGCCCGAGCGTCCCGAGGGAGCTCAAGTGAAGGTCAACATGCTGCTCACGCGCCTGCCGAAGCTGCGCGACGCGGACGTGGACCCGCGTGCCGCGTTCGCCGGGACGTTCCACATCAACGAGACGCTGACGCAGCTCGACGCTGCGCACGCGACCGCCGCCGCCGGCAAGCTGCCGGATCCGCTCCCCTCCGAGATCTACTGCCACTCGCTCACCGATCCGTCGATCCTGGGGGAGTCACTCCGGGCGGCGGGGGCGCAGACGCTCACGCTCTTCGGGCTGCACGTGCCGGATCGGCTCGTCGACGCCGCGAACAACGCCGAGCGCAGGGAGGAGCTGCTCGCCGCGGCGCAGGCCTCGCTGGATTCCGTGCTCGCGGAGCCGATCGCCGACTGCATCTTCCGGGCGCCCGACGGTTCCCCGTGCGTCGAGGCGCGGACCACGCGGGATCTCGAGGAATCGCTCGGCATGGTGGGCGGGGACATCTTCCACGGCGCGCTCTCGTGGCCGTTCGCGGAGGACGACGAGGCGCTCGATACCCCCGCTGCCCGGTGGGGCGTGGCGACCGAGCTGCCGTCGCTCCTCGTCTGCGGCTCGGGGGCGCGGCGCGGGGGCGCCGTGAGCGGGATCGGCGGGCACAACGCCGCGCAGGCGGCGCTGGAGATGCTCTCCGAAGCGTGAGCGCGGATGCCCGGGCCGCGAACGGGCCGGCCCGGGCGTCACCGCTCAGACGGTCCGTGCGCCCTGAACCCAGGCCTCGACCGCGTCCGCGGAGCGGGGGATGCCCGCCGAGAGATTGACGCAGCCGTCCTCGGTCACGACGACGTCATCCTCGATGCGGACGCCGATGCCGCGGTACTCCGCGGGCACCGTCAGGTCGTCGGAGTGGAAGTAGAGGCCCGGCTCGATCGTGAACACCATGCCCGGCTCGATAACGCCGTCCATGTACATCTCGCGGCGAGCCTGCGCGCAGTCGTGCACGTCGAGGCCGAGGTGGTGGCTCGTGCCGTGCACCATGTAGCGGCGGTAGTACGCCGTGCCGTCCTCTTCGGGGAGGAAGCCCCACTCGCGGGTGCGGCGCTCGATGACCTTCATCGCCTCGGCGTGCACGTCGCGGAAGCGGATGCCCGGCCGGACGATCGCGAACGCGGCGTCAGCTGCCTCGAGGACGGCCTCGTAGACGCGGCGCTGCACCTCGGAGAACGTTCCCGAGACGGGAACGGTGCGGGTGATGTCGGCCGTGTACAGGCTGTCGAGCTCGACGCCGGCGTCGAGGAGAAGCAGGTCGCCCTCGAGCACCGGACCGTCGTTGCGGATCCAGTGCAGCGTGCAGGCGTGCGGGCCGGACGCTGCGATCGTCTCGTAGCCGACGGTGTTGCCGTCGAGGCGGGCGCGCTGGTTGAACACGCCCTCCACGATCCGCTCGCCGCGGGCGTGCGCGCTGGCGGCGGGAAGCGCGCCGAGCACGTCGGCGAACCCGGCCGCGGTGGCGTCGACGGCGGCCTGCATCTCGGCGAGCTCGAACTCGTCCTTCACGAGGCGGAGCTCGGACGCGGCGCAGGAGAGCTCATCATCGGCGAGCGTGCGGTCGGCATCGCCAGCCGCGAACTCGTCGATGTGGGCCGTGCGGACGCCGAGCGCCTGCGCCACCTGGCCGAGCGAGGGGCGCGCACCGATCCAGAACTCCCCGATCTCGGGGTTCGCGTAGAACTCGTCGCTGTCGCGGCCCGCGCGCTCGCGGAAGTACAGGGTGGCCTGGTGGCCGTCCTCGACGGGATCGAGCACGAGCACGGCGCCTGGCTCGCTCTCCGAGCCCCAGCCGGTGAGGTGCGCGAAGGCGCTGTGCGCGCGGTACTGATAGAAGGTGTCGTTGGAGCGCTGCTTCATGGGGCCGGCCTCGATGACCAGGCGCTCTCCGGGGAACAGCGCGGACAGGGCTTCGCGGCGGCGCGCGGCGAACGGCGCCGCCGGAATGAGCGCGGGCGTCTCGGCCTCGCGCTCGGCCCAGTTCGACGAGATGTAGTCGACGAAGACGTCCGTCTTCGGGGTGGTGTTGCGATTGCTGTTATCGATCTCCACCTCGTGGGTGGCCTGCTGCGCGGTCTCGGTCATGCTTCCATCCTGCCACTCACCGCTGACACGGAGGGACGGAGGTGCCCGGCGACGCCCCGCGGGCGGTCAGGATTCTCGGTTAGCGTCGGAGCACCGGGCACGACCGGTCGCCCGGCTCGTTTGAGAGAAAGGGCTGTTCAATGGCAACGTACGAGGTATCCGATCGCTCCGCCATCGTCACGGGAGCGGGATCCGGGATCGGCCGGGCCGTCGCGCTGCTCCTCGCCGAGAACGGTGCGAGCGTCGTCGTCCAGGACCTCAAGGCGGAGGCAGCCGAGGCCGTCGTCGAGGAGATCCGGGCCGCCGGCGGAACCGCGACGTCCGTCGTGGGCGACGCGGGAGACACGGCCGTGGTGGAGGAGACCATCCGGGCCGCAGAAGCACTCGGCCCGCTGAAGATCGGCGTGAACAACGCCGGCATCGGCGGCCCGGTGGCGCCGACGGGGGAGTACAGCGACGAGGGCTGGGAGAAAGTTGTCGGCATCAACCTGAGCGCCGTGTTCAAGGGCACGCGCGCCCAGGTCAACGCCATGTCGCAGCACGGCGGCGGGGCGATCGTCAACCTCGCCTCGATCCTCGGCAGCGTCGGAACGCCGGGCTCCCCGGCCTACGTCGCTACGAAGCACGCCGTCGTCGGCCTCACCAAGACCGCCGCCCTCGAGTACGCGACCCAGGGCGTGCGGGTGAACTCGGTGGGGCCCGGATACATCGACACGCCGCTGCTCGCCGCGCTCGACGACGCCGGACGCGCCGCCCTGGTCGCAAAGCACCCGATAGGGCGGCTGGGCACGGCGGAAGAGGTCGCCCAGCTCGTCGCGTTCCTCGCGAGCGACGCCGCCTCGTTCGTCACCGGCAGCTATCACCTGGTCGACGGCGGCTACACCGCGCAGTAGCCCGTTGGGCGGCCCGGCGAGTGCCACAGCCCGGGCCGCGCGCCGGGACTCCCGCTCGGCCGTGCATATGATGAGGGGATGACCGAGTCCGCGCCCTCAGGTGGATACGACCTGCACACTCACTCGTCGCGCTCCGATGGCACGACGATGCCGGCCGAGATCGCCCTCGAAGCCGCGGCGATCGGCCTCGAGGGGTTCGCCCTGACGGATCACGACACGATGGACGGCTGGGACGAGGCGCGCGAGGCGGCCGCGGCTGCTGGCATCGACTTCCTGCCCGGCATCGAGATCACCACGAAGTTCAGGGGCCGCTCCCGCCACTTGCTCGGGTACGGGTTCCGCGTCGCCGATCCTGAGCTCGGGGCCGCGCTCACCGAGGTGCGCGAATCGCGGATCGAGCGCGCGAGAGAGATGGTCAGGCGCGTGGCGCGGGACTTCGCGATCACCTGGGAGGACGTCATCGGCGACGACGACGAGCGCACGATCGGCCGCCCCCACATCGCCGACGCGCTCGTGGCTGCCGGGTACGTCAGCGACCGCTCCGCGGCCTTCGCCCAGGTGTTGTACCCGGGATCCCCGTACTACCTCGGTACGCACGCGATCGAGACCGACGAAGCCATCAGGCTCCTGAACCGCGCGGGAGGGGCGGCGGTACTGGCGCATCCCGCAGCTGAGCGTCAGCGCGAGCCGGTCAGCGTCGCCGACCTCTCCTCCCTCGCGAAGGCCGGGCTGCGCGGCGTCGAGCTGGAGCACCCCGAGCACCGCGCCGACTGGGTGCCCCCGCTGCGGGCCGCGGCTGCCGAGCTGGGCCTGCTCGCAACGGGGTCGAGCGACTACCACGGGGCGGGCAAGCCGAACCGCCTGGGGGCGTGCCGCACGACGGCGGAGACGGTGGCGCGGCTGCGCGAGGGGCTCGCTCAACCGCGCTGAACCCCGCGAGAACGCCGAGGGCCCTCCAGGAGCTTCCCTGGAGGGCCCTCGGCGCGATTCGACTATTCGGCGGAGACTGCTTCGCTCGCGCCGGACTCGGGGCTCGCGGCTCCCTGCGTCTCGCCGCCGGCCACACCACGACCGCCGCGGCGGCGACGGCGCCTGCGGCGGGGTGCGTCCTCGCCGGACGGCTTCTCCGAGGCCAGGGGAGCGCCGGGCTCGCCGCCGCCCTCCGCGTCGTGTCCGTGCTGCTCGTGCCCGTGCGATTCGTGACGGCCGCGACCCTGCGGGTTCGCGCTGCGGGTGCGGCGACGGGTGCGCGTGCGCCCCTCGCCGGAGTCGCCGGACCCGGATCCCTCGCCGCTTCCGCGGCCCGAACGGCCGCGTCCCCGATCGCCGCCCTGGCCCGTGCGCTCCTTCACCGGGGTCGCCTTCAGGCGGCCCTTCGATCCCTCGGGGATGTTGAGGTCGCTGAACAGGTGCGGAGACGAGGAGTAGGTCTCAATCGGCTCGGGGATCCCGAACTCGAGCGCGCGGTCGATGAGCGCCCACTTGTGCAGATCGTCCCAGTCGACAAACGTGACCGCAATGCCGGTGCGGCCGGCGCGGCCGGTGCGCCCGACGCGGTGGAGATAGGTCTTCTCGTCGTCGGGAACCGTGTGGTTGATCACGTGGGTGACGTCGTCGACGTCGATCCCGCGCGCGGCGACATCGGTCGCGATCAGGATGTCCTTCTTGCCCGCCTTGAACGCGGACATGGCGCGCTCGCGCTGGTCCTGGTTCAGGTCGCCGTGCACGGACGCCGCGTTGAAGCCGCGATCGTTGAGCTCCTCCTGGAGCTTCGCTGCTGCGCGCTTGGTGCGCATGAAGATGACGGTCTTGCCTCGGCCCTCGGCCTGCAGGATCCGGCCAATGACCTCGTCCTTGTCGAGGGAGTGGGCGCGGTAGATGATGTGCTCGATGTTCGCCTGAGCGACGCCCTCATCGGGGTCGGTCGCGCGGATGTGGATCGGGTTCGACATGAAGCGGCGCGCGAGGGTGACGATCGTGCCGGGCATCGTGGCCGAGAACAGCATCGTGTGGCGCGAGGGCGGCGTGAGCGAGAACAGCTTCTCGATGTCGGCGAGGAAGCCCAGGTCGAGCATCTTGTCCGCCTCGTCGAGCACCATCTCGCGGACGTTGCCGAGGTTCAGGAGACGCTGGTTCGCGAGGTCGAGGAGGCGGCCGGGCGTGCCGACGACGATCTGCGCACCGGCCTTGAGCTGCTCGATCTGGCCCTCGTACGCTTTGCCGCCGTAAATCGGGACGACCGTGGCCGCGCGCCCCTCGGAGGCCAGCTCGAGGTCCTCGTACACCTGCACGCAGAGCTCGCGGGTCGGAACGACGACGAGCGCCTGCACGCCGTCGCCCGGCTCGCTGCCGATGCGCTGCAGCAGCGGCAGCCCGAAGCCGAAGGTCTTGCCGGTTCCCGTTTTCGCCTGGCCGATGATGTCCTGGCCCGAGATGGCGAGGGGGATCGTCTGCTCCTGGATCGGGAAGGCCTCGATGATGCCTCGCTTCGCGAGTTCGTCGACCATGTCCTGGTCAACGCCGAGTTCCTGGAAAGTCGTCACGTGCGTCTCTCTTCGTGGGTGCGGTGCCGCGCCGATCTCACCCGAGGCGCAGCGGCCGGCGCTCCGATGGCGCCGACGATGAATACGTACGCGGCCCAGTCTATTCCAGGAGGCGTCTCCCGCGGCGCTAAGCTGGCAGGGTGTTCGAGTGGATCCAGAGCCTCAGGGGCAAATCGAAAGCCCCCGCGCGCAAGCTACGCTCCCGCGGCGACGTCGGAGACACCGAGCGGGTCGAGCTCGCGGAGTTCGCTCCCGGCATGCTCCCGTTTCTCGGTCTGACGGCCTACCTCCAGCTCGAGCTCTACGAGGCCGCCACCCGCGCCGTCTCCGGCGCAGCGACGCTGCAGGCGAAGGACGTGCTCGCCCGCGTTGCCGGGCAGACGCTCGAGAAGCATCAGCGACTCACCGCTGAGCTCCGGGCGCGCGGCGTCGAACCGCACACCGTCATGGCGCCGTTCTCCTCGGTGATCGAGGACTACGTCGAGCGCATCGACACGACGGACTGGCACCAGCATCTGCTGTCTCTCTACCTGGTCGGCGGCCTGTTCGACGATTTCTTCGCGAGTCTTGCCGGCGGGCTCAAGGACAGCTTCCGCGCCGAGGCGATCTCGATCCTGCAGCGGGAAACCGGTCGGGCCGAGCTCAAGGCCCTGCTCGAGGCCGAGCTCGAGAGCGACGAGAAGCTCGGGAGCTGGCTCGCGCTGTGGGGGCGCAGGCTCGTCGGCGACACGCTTCTCGTCTCCCGCGCGGTCCTGAACCTCAGTGAGCACCGCGCGTTCGACGAGAGCGAGGTCGAGCCCGTCTTCACCGAGCTCATCGCGGACCACATCAGGCGAATGGACGCCCTCGGGCTGACGGCCTGATCATCGATCCGGATCCAGAATGTCCCTCCCGCACTGCGACTACTTCGAGGCGGGGCGCTGCCGCTCCTGCGCCCTGATCGAAACCCCCTACGCTGAGCAGCTGCGCGCGAAAGAGGCCAGGTGCAGGGAGCTGCTTCCGGAGCTGGGCCCAGGTCGGTGGCTGCCGAGCGTCGAAGGCGGGGACCGGGACTTCCGCAACAAGGCCAAGCTCGTCGTCGGGGGAGGCGCGGGAGCGGTCACCCTCGGGATCCTCGGCCCTGACGGCTCGGGCGTCGATCTGCGGGACTGCCTCATCCAGTCGCCCGGCCTGCGGGCGGCGATCCCGCGCCTCGCGACCTTCCTCGATGCCACCGGACTCCCACCGTATGACGTCCCGGCCCGGCGGGGTGAGCTGAAGTTCGCGCACCTCACCGAGGCGCCCTCGGGCGAGCTCATGGTGCGCTTCGTCTCGCGTACGCAGGAGGGGCTCGACCGCCTGCGCGCGCGGCTCCCGGAGCTGCTGCGCGCCCTGCCGGAGGCGCGAGTCGTCTCCGTGAACCTGCTGCCCGAGCATCGGGCGGTGCTCGAGGGCGAACGAGAAGAGGTGCTGCACGGCACCTCGCTCGACATGCAGCTCGGCGGGATCGACCTGCACCTGCGGCCGCGGAGCTTCTTCCAGACCAACACCGCCGTTGCCCGCGAGCTCTACGCGCAGGCCGCCGACTGGGTGGCTCGACGCAATCCCCGGTCGCTGTGGGATCTCTATTGCGGGGTCGGTGGGTTCGCGCTGCACCTCGCGGAGCCCTCCGAGCAGCGGCGCGACGGAGCAGGACAGGGACCCGGATCCGGATCCGAGCCGGCCACTGCGCCCGCACGCCGCGTGCTCGGTGTCGAGATTTCGGAGGAGGCCGTCCGATCTGCGCGGCGCAGCGCGGCCGATGCCGGGCTCGCGGCAGCGTTCCTGGCCGAGGACGCCACGGCCTTCGCGCTCGCATCGGCGCGCGAGGACCGGCCGGAGGCGATCATCGTCAACCCTCCGCGGCGCGGGATCGGCGCGGAACTCGCCGACTGGATCGAGGACTCCGGGGTTGACCTCGTCGTCTACTCCAGCTGCAATCCGGAGAGCCTGGCGAAGGATCTCACCCGCATGCCGGCCTACGAGATCGCCGAGGCCCGCGTGTTCGACATGTTCCCGCACACGAATCACCTCGAGGTGATGGTGCTGCTCACCCGAGGATCGGGATCGGATGGGATGATGGGCACGTGAATATCGTCCTCGGAGTGACCGGCGGCATCGCCGCGTACAAGGCCGTCCTGCTCGCCCGGCTTCTCGTGGAGGAGGGGCACGACGTGCACGTCGTCCCCACCGAGGACGCGCTCCGCTTCGTCGGAAAGCCCACCTGGGAGGCGATCAGCCGGCACCCCGTGACGACCTCGGTGCACGAGGACGTCCCCGAGGTGCGCCACGTGGCGCTCGGGCAGCGCGCCGACCTCGTCGTCGTCGCTCCGGCGACCGCGAACACGCTCGCGCGCATGGCGGCGGGGATCGCGGACGACCTGCTCGGAACGACGCTCCTCGCGACCCGCGCACCGGTGCTCGTCGCCCCGGCGATGCACACGGAAATGTGGCAGCACCCGGCGACGCAGGACAACGTCGCGATCCTGCGCTCCCGCGGCGTGTCCTTCCAGGGGCCCGAGAGCGGGCGGCTCACCGGCGACGACAGCGGTCCAGGGCGCATGAGCGAGCCGGAGGCCATCGCCGCGCGCATCGCCGAGCTGCTCGGCTCCGCCGGTGCCGCGGCCCCCGATGACGATGAGTCCGATCACGAGGCCGCCCTCGCGAGCGCCGTCGACCTGAGCGCGCGCGCCGGCTCCTCCGCATCGCCAGCCCCGGGAGTGGGCGATGCTCCGGCGGAAGACCCGTTCACCGAAGCATTCGACGCCGTTCCCGAGGACGACGCCACGCGGGCGGTCCCGGTGCCGCCCGCGAGCGGAGACCTCTCCGGCCTGCGGATCCTCGTGACCGCGGGAGGAACCAGGGAGCCGATCGACCCCGTTCGATACATCGGAAACCGCTCGAGCGGCAAGCAGGGAGTCGCCGTTGCGCTCGCCGCGGCGGACCGCGGGGCGAAAGTGGTGCTGCTCTCGGCGAATATCGACGAGTCGGTGCTCGCAGAAGCGCGTCGCAGGGAGGGCATCCGGATCGTGCCCGTCTCGACGACCGCTGAGCTCGAGCGCGCCGCGATCGCGGCGGCCACTGGCGCCGAGGTGATCGTGATGGCCGCCGCCGTCGCCGATTACCGGGTCGCGGAGGTGTCCGAGGCGAAGATCCGCAAGGAGGACGGCGGCGCACCGACGATCTCTCTCGTCGAGAACCCCGACATTCTCGTCGGCCTCGTCGACGAGCGCCGCCCCGGCCAGGTCATCGTCGGCTTCGCGGCCGAGACCGTCGAGAGCGAGGAGGAACTCCTCGAGCGCGGCAGACGGAAGCTCGCTCGCAAGGGGGTCGACCTGCTGGCGGTCAACGCCGTCGGGTGGGGCGAGGGCTTCGAGACCGAGGAGAACGCACTCGTCGTGCTCGACGGCGACGGCCAGGTCGCAGCACGCGCGGCCGGATCGAAGCGCGAGACCGCCGAACGGCTGCTCGACACGGTGCTGCAGGATCTGCACGCGATCTGAGCGATCCGGCGCCGCTGCCGGTGCCGGTGCACGAGCGCGTGAAACGCCGATGGCGGGCGAGGACCGTGGTCCCGCCCGCCATCGGCGTTTCGTGTTCGTCGCCAGCGGCGACTAGCTGATGAAGCCGACCTTCCGCTCGGTCTCTCCGCCGATCTCCACATAGGAGATCGAATCCGTGCTGATCAGGAAGGTGCGACCCTTCGCGTCGGTGAGGGTCACGACCGGCGCGGCCTTCGTCAGCGCGTCGTCGACGAACGCGCGGAGCTCCTCCGCGGCCTCGTTCGATTCGAATGCGAGCTCGCGGGGCGAGTGCTTGATGCCGATGCGTACTTCCACGGGTGCCTCCTCCGATGACGCGGCGGATGCCGCGGTCTGCATACGATCGAGTCTAGGGGCGCGGCACCGCCTCGGCACCCGCTCCGGGCTGGCGTTCGCCGTCAGCGCAGCCGCGGATCGGATCGTCCCGTCCGTGTCGGTGGTCCTCAGTAGGCTTGCCGCATGTTCACTCCCGACCCTGCCCAGTCGCGCGCGCTCGGCCTCGATCCCGAGCGTCACGCTCGGGTGCTCGGGGCGCCAGGCACCGGAAAGACCGCGGTGCTCGTGCGCGCGTACGCCGCCGCGTTCGATCTCCCGGGGTGGGAAGAGGAAGACGTGCTGGGCATCGGGGCGAATCGGCTGGTCGCGAGCGCGCTCAGAGCGGAGGTCGAGCGAGCGGTTGATCGCGCGATCGGGGGAACTCCGGTGCGCACGCCGGCCTCGCTCGCCTTTGCGCTCCTGGGGCGCTGCCGGGCGCTCGCGGGGGCGGAGGCCTGGCGGCTGCTCACTGGAACGGCAGAGGACGAGGCGATCGCCTCGGTGCTGGAGCGCGGAGCGGCCGCGGGAGCCGAGGTCCAGGGGATCGAGCCGGAGGTGCTGGCAACGCCCCTGTTGCGCGGAGAGCTGCGTGAGCTCAGGAGAATTCTCGACGACTTCGGCCTCGACGCCTCGTCGTTCGGCGCGGAGCTCGCCGCGGTGCGGGGCGAGAGGGAGTCCGCGCCAGAGGAAACGCTGGTGCAGCGCTGGCGTGATGGCCTGAGCATTCTCGCCGCGGTTGACGAGGTGCTCGCGGAGCAGCGGCCCTCCGAGTTGAGCTCGAGCGCGCTGCTGCGCGCCGCGGCGGAGGCCGTGCGGGCGGAGGGCGGCACCGGGGCCGGTGCGCTGCTCCGGATTCCCCGGCTGATCCTCGTGGACGATGCGCAGGAGCTCGGCGAGGGGGAGGTCGCCCTGCTCGCGGCGTGCGCCGGCGCTGGCAGCCGGATCTGGGCGTTCGGAGACCCCGACCTCTCGACGGCGGCATTCCACGGCGAACGCACGCTCATCATGGCCCGGCTCACTGACGAGCTGCGGCGAAAGGGCGCTCCGGAGACGCCGGGGGACGGGGCCGAGCAGCTCGTCGTACTGGAGACGGTCCACCGTCATGGAACAGCGCTCCGCGGGCTGGTCCAGGGTCTCACCGGCAGGATCGGCGCTGCGGGCGCCGGGGCACAGCGGCGCGCCGAGAGCGCGCCCTCCGGGCCCGGCGGCGCCGTGGAGTTCGCCGTCGCCGCATCGGCCGCCGAACAGCTCGGAATCATCGCGCACCGTTTCCGTGCGCGTCACCTCGGGCTCGGCGGGTCGGACCGCGTGCGCTGGGAAGACATGGCCGTCATCTGCCGCAGCCGCGCCGAGGCGGCACGGATCGCGCGCCAGCTGGCGCTGCACCAGGTTCCCACGGGGATCGCAGCTGGCGGGGTCGTGCTGAGGGAGCATCGCCTCGTGCACGAGCTCGTCGCCCTGCTGCGTCACGCCCTCGGGCTTGAACCGCTCACCCCCGACCACGTGCTCGGTCTCGTGGGCGGCGTGGTCGGGGGACTGGACCCGGTCGCGGTGCGCCGCCTCAGGGGCGCGCTGCTGCTGCAGGAGCGCCGGGCGGCGCGCGCAGAGGGCAGGGAAGCCGCCTCGATCGAGGCGGTCGTGGCCGAGGCCTTCGCCTTCCCCGGCGTCGAGGCGATCGTCGACAGCCGGGGCGGGCGCGTGCTGCGCAGGCTCGGCCTCGTCGCCGCGGCGGGGGCGTCCGTCAACGCCGCGGGCGGGACCCCGCGCGAGGTGCTCTGGGCGCTCTGGGACGCCACGAAGCTCGCGGCTGGGTGGCAGGAGGACGCCCTCTCCGGACGTGGAGCCCGCGCGGACGAGGCACATCGCTCGCTCGATGCGGTGCTCGCGCTGTTCTTCGCCCTCCAACGGCACGAGGAGCAGGACAGCGAACAGCCGATCGCCGAGCTGCTCGACGAACTGCTCGCCAGCACGGTCCCCGAGGACACGCTCGCGCGCCGCGCCGCTGGTGACGCCGTGACGATCACCACGCCGCAGGGTGCGATTGGCCGCGAATTCGACGTCGTCGCCATCGTCGGGCTACAGGACGGCGGCTGGCCGAACCTCCGCACGCGCGGTTCCCTCCTCGGGACGGCGGCCCTCGAGCGGCTGCTGCAGGGCGGCGAGGCGCTGCCGCCGAGTCGGAAAGACACGATGCACGACGAGCTGCGGCTCCTCGCGCAGAGCGCCTCCCGCGCGAAGCGCGAACTCCTCGTCGTGGCCATCGCCGACGACGACGAGCAGCCGAGCCCGTTCTTCCGCTTCGGCTCGGCACACCGCGTCGACGGGCTGCCGAGTTCGCGGCTCACGCTCCGTGGGGCGACGGCGCGGGCGCGGCGCGAACTCGCGCTCGATCCCCAGCGCGACGAGGCGCTCGCCGCGCTCGTCGCGCTCACGCGCGAGGGCGTCGCTGGCGCGCATCCCGACGAGTGGTACGGCGTGCTTCCGCCCAGTACGAGCGCGCCGCTCATCGATCTTGACGGGGATCCGGAAGCGGTGGTTCCGGTCTCGCCATCGCAGCTCGAGCGGGCCGAGGAATGCCCGCTCAACTGGGCAATCGGAGCGCTCGGCGGTGGCGGTGGCGGGGTGCAGGCCAGCCTGGGAACCCTCGTGCACCACGCGATGGAAACGGTGTCGGATCCCGATCCTGAACAGCTGTTCGCAGTCGTCCGGGAGGAGTGGCGGAAGCTGCCGTTCGATGCGGAGTGGGAGTCCGAGCGCGCGCTCGCGCTCGCGCGCGCCATGACGGAGGGCGTCGCCGCCTATCTCGCCGAGTTCCAGGCGTCCGATCGGCAACTCGTCGGACGGGAGGCCGGCTTCCGGGTGCCGATCGAGCGCGCGCTGCTCCGCGGGATCGCGGATCGGCTCGAGCGGCGCGAATCGGCGGACGGCCGCGCGGAGGTGACGGTGCTCGACCTGAAGACGGGCGGGAACGCGCCGAGCGCGCCCGCGACCCAGGAGAACGCGCAGCTGCAGGCGTATCAGCTGGGCGTCATGCTCGGCGCTTTCGCCCCGGAGCCGCCGTCCGACGGCGACATCCCGGTTCCCGGCCCGGCGCCCGTGGGCGATCAGGTGCCGGTGCCCGATCCGGCGCCGGTGCCCGATCCGGCAGAGCCGGGAGCACCGGCGCTCACCGGCGAGGAGACGACGGGCGGGGCCCGCCTGCTCTACGTGCACCCGAAAGCGCGCGGCAAGAATGCCTTCGTCGAGCGCGTGCAGGCACCCCTGACCGAGGAGATGCGCGAGGCCTTCGCCGGGCGCGTCGCCGCGGTTGCGCGGGTCATGGCCGCCGGCACCTTCGACGCGCGCGTCCAGCACCACTGCAGCGACCCGCACGCGCCGGGCGAGTGCAGCCTCCACATCATCCCGGCGGTGAGCCGCGCATGAGACCGAACGACGCCCCTGAACCGACGGGAACCAGAGCAATGACCGACGCGAGCCGAACCACCCCGCAGTCAGCGGAGACGCTCGCGCCCGTGTTCTCGGCCGCCCGCATCGCGGAACTCCTTGCAGTGCCGCCGAAACCCACGATCACTCCCACCTCCGAGCAGCGTGGCGTGATCGAGCACCCGCTATCGGGCAGCACGCTCGTCGTCGCGGGCGCCGGCAGCGGAAAAACCGAGACCATGGCGAATCGGGTCGTCTGGCTCGTGGCGAACGGGCTCGTCGCCCCGGATCACGTCCTGGGCCTCACCTTCACCCGGAAGGCCGCGGGCGAGCTCCGAGAGCGCATCACGGGTCGCCTGCTCACCTTCGTCGAGCGGCTCGCCGACGCCGCCTCGCTCGGAAAGCTGAGCGAAGCGGAGCTGATCCGGGCGAACGAACTCGAGGCCTTGCTGGGCGACGGCCTCGACCTGCCCGAGGTGAGCACGTACAACGCCTTCGCCGCCGGGGTGCTCCAGGAGTTTGGCGCCGCGGCCGGGCTGGCGCCGGGTGCCGCGATTATCGACGAGGCCACGGCCTGGCGCATCGCGCGCGAGGTGATGGTCGGGAGCACGGATCCCGCGCTCGTCACGAGCGAACTATCGATCCCCGCGCTCACCGAGAAGGTCATCGAAATGGATCACGCCGTTTCCGACCACCTCAGCTCGCTCGAGCGCGTCGACGCGATCGTCGCCGAGTTCGCCCGCGTCACGAGCCTGCCCTACGACCGGAAAGAGCGCGATCGCGGCGGCGAACCCAGCGGCAAGGTCTACGCGCCGGTGCGCGACGCGGTCGCAGCGCTCTCGGAGAACCCCCTGATCACGCGCCTCGCACGCGAGTACGCTGCCGAGAAACAGCGCAGGGGGGTGCTCGAGTTCTCGGACCAGCTCGCGCTCGCCACGCTGGCCCTGGAACGCTCCGCTGACGCCGTGGCCGTGCTGCGCGCTCGGCACCGCGCGGTGCTCCTCGACGAGGTACAGGACACCTCGGTGGGGCAGACCCGCTTTCTGTCTCGGATCTTCGCGGGCGGATCCGTCATGGCCGTGGGGGACCCCCACCAGTCGATCTACGGCTGGCGCGGGGCCTCGGCGGCCGGGCTCAGCTCCTTCCACCGCGATTTCCGCGGACGGCGCGGCTCCGCGGGCAGCGATGCGGAGGCGCGGCAAGCCGCGCCCTCCGTGGGCGAGGGCGGTTCGACGCTCACGCTCTCCACCAGCTGGCGCAACCCGGAATCGGTGCTCGCGGCCGCGAACGTGATCGCGGTTCCCCTCGCCGCCGAATCACCGATCGCGGTGCCCGAACTGGGGCCGCGCCCGGGAGCCGGTGCCGGCTCAGTCGACTGGCGGTACCCGGAGACCATCCACGAGGAGCGCATCGCCGTCGCCGAGTGGATGCGGGATGCGCGCGAAAGCCACCTCGCGGCGACGGGGGAGCAGGCCACCGCCGCGGTGATCTTCCGCAATCGTCGGCACATGGCTGCGTTCGCCTCGGCGCTCGCGGACGTCGGGGTCCCCGCGCGGATCGTCGGCGTCGGCGGGCTCCTCACGACGCCGGAGGTCACCGACATCGTGAGTACGCTGCGGTGCCTCTGGTACGCGGACGCGGGGAGCGCGCTCATCCGCGTGCTCGCGGGCCCGAGATTCCGGATCGGTGCAGCTGACCTTGCCGGCCTGAACCGCGCCAGGCGCTGGTTCGCTGAGCGGGACACGGCCATGCAGCCGCTGACCCCCGAGGATCGTGCCGCTGACGCGGTGCTTCCCGATCCCGATCGCGAGGTCACGCTCGTCGACGCGCTGGATCGGATCGCCCAGCTGCGCGATCTCGACCACGGCGCGCTCCGCGAGATCAGCCCGGTCGGACGCGAGCGACTCCGTGAGGCTGGGCGCCTCCTCGCGGCCCTGCGTCAGCTCGTCGGCGGTGAGATCACCGAGCTGATCTCGGCGGTGGTGCAGGCGCTTCGTATCGACATCGAGCTCGACGCGAACGAGCGCTCCCCGCTCGCCGGAACCTCGAACGCGCACGCGAACGTTGACCGCTTCCTTGAACTCGTCGAGGGTCAGCTCGCCATCGACGAGCGGGGCACGCTCGCGTCGATCCTGGAGTGGATCGAACGCTCAACGGAGGGTGACCAGGTCGCCGAGCACGTCCCGGAGCCCGTGCCTGGAACGGTCCAGCTCATCACGGCGCACGGATCGAAGGGGCTCGAGTGGGATCTCGTCGCCGTGCCGCGACTCGTCACCGGGGAGTTCCCGTCCACGCCCAAGGAGGGCGGTGGATGGCTCCGCACCGGGCAATTGCCGGATGAACTGCGCGGCGACGCCGCCGCGAGGCCGCGGCTGGACTGGCGGATCGCCGACACCCAGCAGGAACTCAAAGAGCGCATCGCGGAGTACCGCGCAGCGCTGAAGGAGCGATTCGCCGAGGAGGAGCGTCGTCTTGCCTACGTCGCGGTGACCAGGGCAGCGGATCGCCTCCTGCTTACGGGGTCGTTCTGGGGAGGACAAACGCGTCAGCGCACCCCGTCTCCCTACCTCACGGAACTCGCGGAACGGGGCCTCATCAGCGGTCTTCCCGAGGCCTCCGAGTTCGAATCCGATCCGAGCGCGCTGGAGGAGGAGCGTCTCGTGTGGCCGCTCGATCCGCTCGGTACCCGCGCCGCAGCGGTCGAAGCGGCGGCCGAGCGCCTCCGCGCAGCGCTGGAGGAGCAGGCGGACACCCCTGGGCCGTCCGAGAGTCTCCCGGCCGACGTGGACGAGAGCATCGCCCTGCTCATCGCCGAGCGCCGCGCCGCGCTCGCACCGAGCCGCGGGGACGAGGAGGTCGCGCTGCCGGAGCGCATCACCGCTTCGACCTTCCACGAGTTCGTCGATGATCCGGAGCGCGCGGAGCGGAACCGCCTGCGCCCCATCCCGCAGCGCCCCTACCGCCGCACCCGCGTGGGCAATCGCTTCCACGAGTGGGTTGAGCGGCGCGCCACCACGGCGGCCGGCCGTGCCCTCCCGCTCGCGGGGCTCGACGAGCTCGACCGGAGTCCGGAGCTCGACACGGAAGCGGAACTGCAGCCGCTCATCGAGGTCTTCGAGCGGTCGCGGTGGGCCGGGCTCGCGCCGATCGCGGTCGAGCAGGAGGTGACCCTGCCGTTCGCCGGGCGCACCCTCGTGTGCAAGCTCGACGCCGTCTACCGCGTCGAGGGAACGGACCGGCTCGAGGTCGTCGACTGGAAGGCCGGGCGTTCGCCACGGACGGACGCGGAGCGGGAGAGTCGCTTCTTCCAGCTCGACCTCTACCGGCACGCCTACGCGGCCTGGGCCGGCATCGATCCCGAGCGCATCGACGTCACCCTCTTCTACGTCGCGGAGGGCGTCGAACTCAGCGGGAACACCTCGAGGACGCTCGCGGAACTCGAGCGGATCTGGATCGAGGCAGCCGGAGGAATGCGCGAATCGGCCGCGGGGAGCGGGCCCGATCGCGGCACGCGGACCGAATCGCGCTAGTCCCGGGGCAGGTCCTTCGGGTCGATCGGCTCGGTGAGGTGCTCATCCTCGTTCCGCTCGCCCGCTGGCTCCTCCTCGGCCGCTGCATCGGCTGCCGCGTCAGGCGACTCCGCCCCGTCCGCCTCGCCGACGCCCGCCGCGGAGGGGCCGGCGGTGAGCTCAGCCTCCCGCTTCCCCGCGTGCGCACCCGCGCCCGCGCCGCGGTCGTCCTCGGGAAGCGGCTCGATGAAGTCGGTGTCCATGCCGAACATGCGATCCTCGTCGAGCGCCTCGTACGCGGCCGTCTCCGAGAGCAGGTCGTTGACCTCCGGGGTTTCGTCGAGCAACGCGGACACCTCGTCCTCGTCGAGCGGCACCCGGGCGTCCTGCGCACCCAGCGTGTCGCCCAGGATGCCGGGCCGGCCGACGAGCCGATCGAGCATGCTCACGGCGTCATCGACGACCGACTGATCGTGCGACTCGGTGCCGTGGAGGAGCCAGCGCGCCACCTCGAGCTCGTAGTAGAGCGCCGCACGCGTGCGCAGCGAGGAGATCGAGCCGACGTTCCTGGCGCGCGAGTACCGGGCGAGGACCGATTCGAGGACCTCGGTTCCGGCGGTGAGGAGCCAGGCGAGATCGGAGGCCGGATCGCCGACGGACAGTTCGGACCACCCGATCACCCCGACGATCTGCCCATCGTCGACGCGGAGCTGCTCGGCATCGAGGGAGCCGTGCACCATGGTCGGCTCGAAGTCCCACAGTTCAGCGGTCTCGACCACCCTGGTCCACCTGCGCAACACCGTCTCGGGGACGAGCCGGGTCGCCTCGGCGCGGTCGATGATGCGAGTCGCTGCGAGCCGGAGATCCTGCGCCGTGCGCTGCGGCAGACCGCCCTCGCTCGCCACGGTGTGCGGGAGCGTGTGGATCGCAGCGAGCATTTCCGCGATCGGCTCGATGAGCAGGGCATCCTCGGTCAGATCAGCCGTTTCGAACAGCTCGCCGGGGAGCAGGGTCGTGACGACGGCGCGGGTATCCCCGGCGCGGGTCATGCCCAGCGCGGCCGGAACGCGGAACGGGAGGCGGCTCCGCGGACCCGCGGTCAGCGCTGCGAGGCCCAGCAGCTCGGCCGACTGGAGGACCTCCGCGGGCTGGGAACGCGGCACCCGCACGAGGAGCTCACCGTCATCCCCGACGATCACGGCCGCGACGAAGCTATCGTCGTCGTGAGCGCGAACTCCGAACACCGAGAGCCCGGGAACCGCCGAGGTCGCGAGCGCGGCTAGAGTGAAGGGAATGCTGGCCATGAACACAGGGTATGCACGCAATGGGCGGTCGGAGCCGCGCCACGCGCACCACCGCTCACCTCGCCGCGTCTCACGCGTCGGCAGAGCCGTTCCCACCCCTGATGAGCATCTCGCGGAGGACCTGTGACCGAGAGCAATCGCCCGCCGCTCGGACGAGGCGCACTCGACCGAGACGCCGCAACACGAGCTGATCAGGAGCTTCTGAGCGCCGCCTGGTGCGATCCTCGCGCGCGGCTCCTTCGAATCAGAGGCGTCGAGGTCCCCGTCGTCGCGCGAGCGGACGGCGACGACGCGGGGGTGCGGCTCGCGCTCGTCCCGACCGAGGGCGACTACGTGGCCGCCCGCGACGGCGGCGCAGCCGGCCACCTGTATCTCGGTCGCATCGCGGGCGCCCCGGTGTTCGGGGAGGCCGTCCGCGCGGCCGGAGCCGACGGCGACGGCGACGAGCGGGCGTCCGCCGACCCGGTTTCCGGAGGGACCTGGCGCCACCCGTTCGAGATCGGCGACGCGCTCGAGGACACCGAACGCGAGCTCATCGCGGTCCTTTCCGCGCTCGCGGCCTGGCACGCCTCGGCTCCGCGCTCGTCGCGTGACGGCAGCGCCACCGACGTGATCCTCGGCGGGTGGGCGCGGAGGGACGCGCGGGGCGCTGAGCTGTTCCCGCGCACGGATCCGGCGGTCATCGTGGTTATCGAGCACCGGGACCGCATTCTTCTCGGGTCCAACGCCCTGTGGGAGGCTGGCCGTTTCTCCCTGCTGGCCGGGTTCGTCGAGGCGGGAGAGTCGCTGGAACAGGCCGTTTCCCGCGAGGTCTTCGAGGAATCCGGAATGCGACTCGACGAGATCCGGTACGTCGCCTCGCAGCCGTGGCCGTTCCCGCGCTCCCTCATGCTGGGTTTCACCGCGAAGCTCGCGGACGATCAGGATCCGGACGCGCTCGTCGCCGATCCGGAGGAGATTTCCGAACTTCGCTGGTTCACCCGCGACGAGCTGCGGAACCCGGTCGAGGGCCTTATCCTCCCGATGCCGCTGTCGATCGCGCGCTGGCTGATCGATCGCTGGATCGACGCGGGTGACGTGCATGCGGACTGAGGCGGAGGACGTGCTGTCCGGGCTCGATCCGGAGCAGCGCGAGATCGCGGAGAGCCTCCGCGGCCCCGTGGCCGTCCTCGCGGGCGCCGGAACGGGGAAAACCCGGGCGATCACGCATCGCATCGCGTACGGCGTCAGAACCGGTGTGTACGCTCCCGAGCGCGTGCTCGCCGTGACCTTCACGCGCAAGGCTGCGGGGGAGCTGCAGGGGCGGTTGCGCGGCCTCGGCGCCGACGGCGTCCGCGCCAGGACCTTCCACGGCGCGGCGCTCGCCCAGCTGTCGCACTTCTGGCCCATGGTGGTCGGCGGTGCCGCGCCCCAGATGCTGCCGGGCAAGGTCGCGGTGCTGTCGCAGGCGGTCGAGTCCCTCGGGATCCGCCTCGGCGGCGAGGCGCTGCGGGACGTCGCGGCCGAGATCGAGTGGCGCAAGACCTCGATGCTCGGGATCGACGCGTACGCGGAGGTGCTGGAGCACCGGGCGATCCCGAGCGGGCTCACTCCCGAGCAGCTCGTCGAGCTGCATCGCTCGTACGCGAGCATTCTGGAGGAGCGCAGGCAGATCGATTTCGAGGACGTCCTCGTCCTGCTCACCGGGATGCTGGAGGCGGAGCCGAGCGCGGCGATGCAGGTGCGGGAGCAGTACCGCTTCTTCACGGTGGACGAGTTCCAGGACGTTTCGCCGCTGCAGCACGCCCTGCTGGGCGTCTGGCTCGGCGACCGCGACGACGTCTGCGTCGTGGGTGACGCGAGCCAGACCATCTACTCCTTCGCCGGGGCGTCGAGCTCCTACCTCCTGCGCTTCGGGTCGCAATACCCGCACGCGCGGGAGATCCGCCTCGAACGCAACTACCGCTCGGTCGAACCGGTCGTGCGGCTCGCCAATCGCCTCATGCGGGATCGGCCGGGGGCGCTGACGCTCACCGCGGTCCGCACGTCAGAGAAGGCGGCCACGACGGCGGCCGCCGCCCGCGACGCCGCGGCGCCCACCTTCGAGTGGTTCGCGACTGAGCACGACGAGGCCGTGGGCGTCGCGGCCTCGGTGGCCGACGCGATCGCCGGCGGCGTTCCCGCCTCGGAGATCGCGATCCTCTATCGCACGAACGCCCAGTCCGAGCGCTTCGAACGCGCGCTGCAGGAGCGCGGAGTGAGTACGCGGGTACACGGGGCGCAGCGATTCTTCGAGCGCGCCGACGTGCGTCAGGCGGTCATGCTCATTCGCGGTGAGGCAAAGGTCGCGGACGATCGGCCGCTGTTTCAGATTGTGAGCGACGTGCTCCGCGCCTCCGGGTGGAGCGCGAAGGCTCCGGAGGGGGCGGCGCAGCGCGAGAAGTGGGAGGCGCTCGGATCGATCCTCAGCCTCGTCGATGAAATGCCCGAAGGGACCGGGATCAGGGAGTTCGCCGAGGAACTCGTGGCGAGGCAGAAGACCCAGCACGAGCCGACGCTCGAGGCGGTGACCCTGAGCGCGATCCACGCGGCGAAGGGACTCGAGTGGGGCATGGTGCACGTGGTGGGTCTCACCGAGGGGCTGCTGCCGATCGCGCACGCCGTCGATGACGAGGCGATCGCCGAGGAGCGCCGCCTGTGCTACGTGGCGTTCACCCGCGCGCGGGATGTGCTCCGTCTCTCGGGTGCCGCCGGAGGAGCCCGCGGCGGCCGCGCTCCCTCGCGCTTCGTGGCCGAGGCCGGCATCATCGCGTAGGAACCAGGCGGGGGAGTCCGTCGGTCGCCGCTGGCCCGTCCGCGGGCCCGGGGCCTCCCGGCGTCGCGCCGCACCCGCACTCGGGGTGCGGCGCCGCGGTTTCCTCGCGGGGAGGCCCCTCGGGCCGATCGCCCGCCACCGGGAGCACCCGGATCGTGCGGTGGACGGACGGGTCGCCCGCGAGCCACAGCTCGATCGCGGCCTCGGCGAGCACGGCGACGATCCTGCTGATCCGCCCGCTCTCGCTCGCCGGGCGGGACCCGATGAGCTGCGCCGCGAGGACGGGAAGCGCCGGTTCGGCCTCGACGCGATGCAGGCAGAGGCACTGGTGGCAGGGGCGACCGGCCGCCCCGATGAGCGGCCCCACCGACACCTCTCGATCCGAGAATCTGACGAGGAGATGGGGAATCCCCGCCATGAGCCAGCGGTGGGCCCGGTCGGCGGGTTCGGCGTAGCGTTCGACCTGGATCACGAGCCCGGGTGGTCCGGAACTCGTGTTGTCCGGTGAGCCTCGGAGCGAGATCCGCTCGATGAGGCTCAGGGCTTCCCGCAGCGCCGGTGCACTCCGGCGCCCCTGTGCGAATCCGACGTCGAGCGGGGGAGAGGCTTCCGTCGCGCAGTGCTCCCGGCTGCGAATCGGTGCGAGCGCCGGCCCGAGCGCGGCGAGGAGCCCGCGGAGTGCGGCCTCTTCGGGACCAGCGGTCTCGAGGGTGCGGTCGAGCTGCGCCGCGCTCACGCCGGTTCGGAGTGCGGTGACCAGCCGGTGTGCCGCTGGTCCGGGCGCGCGCACGCGCGCCACGGCTCGGTCGAAGCCGATCCGGAGCGTGTCGAGGTCCTCCCAGCAGATCGGGAGGGCGGGATCGAGGCGGATGAAGTGTGTGGTCATTCCGGCAGTTTGGATCCCGCGATGGACGCTGTGGAGTTATCCACAGTCCGGGCCGGGGCTCTGCGCCGATGCGCTCATCTGAGCGACGCAATTCGCCCCGAGTGCAATGAAAACTCGGGGCGAACGCCGCGTGCATCGGGAGGCGGCTCGCGACGACCGGCGACCGCTCCCGACGAGACCTCTAGTCGCGCGACGGAGCGTCGGGGCCGGCCCCGTCAGCGCCGCCGGCCTCGCCGGTCTCGCCGACTCCGCCGTCCGACTCCGAACGACCGTCCTCGCCGCCGGCGTGCGGCGGGAGTTCGCCGTCGAGCAGCTGCGCGAGGGCGGCGTCGAAGTCGTCCACCTCGGACTCGGGCGCGGCGCCGGCGAGGCCGAGCCGCTCGAGCAGGCGGGCCGGGTGATCGAGCTCCTCAGAGGAGGGGAGCAGATCCGGGTGGGCCCACAGCCCGTCGCGCGTCGCGACATCGCTGCGATCCGCGACGAGGCGCCACAGCGCCGCGGCCTCGCGCAGCCGCCGCGGCCGAAGCTCCAGACCGGCAAGCGCGGCGAAAGCGTGCTCGGCCGGTCCGCCGGTCGCGCGGCGTCGGCGCACCATCTCGGCGATCGCTTCCGCGCCGGGGATCCGCTTCGCCGCGTCCGCGGTGACCACGTCGACCCAGCCCTCGATCAGCGCGAGCATCGTCTCGAGGCGCGCGTGCGCAGCTTCCTGGGCTTCCGTCTTCGGCGGGATCAGGGCCCCGTTCGAAATGAGCTCCTGGATCCCGCTGGGATCGGAGGGGTCGATCTCGCTCGCGAGGTCCTCGATCCGCGAGGTGTCGATGCTGATCCCGCGCGCGTAGTCCCCGATCGCGCTCAGCAGGTGCAGGCGCAGCCACTTCGTGTGGCGGAACAGGCGGGCGTGCGCGAGCTCGCGGACCGCGAGATAGAGGGTGACCGCCTCGGAATCCTGATCGAGGCCGTCCGCGAACGCCGAGACCCCTCCGGGGAGGAGCGCTCCGCCCTCGCGTCCCGGTCCCGCGAGCAGGGGAATCCCGATGTCGCCCGCGGAGACGACCTCGCCGGAGAGCTTGCCGACGATCGTTCCGAGCTGCACGGCGAACAGCGCGCCCCCCACGCTCCGGAGCATCGGGGTCGCGCCCGCGAGCGCGCTGCTGAGTTCCTCGGGCATCTGGGATTGCAGCGCGTCCATGAGCGCGCGCGACACCGACTCGGCCACGGGCTCCGCGAGACCGATCCAGGTGTCGACGCTCTGCTGGATCCACTCGATTCGCGTGAGCGTGCGCGGGGCGTCCGGCGTGGGTCCGAGCTCGGTGGCCTCATCGAGCCACAGGGCCGCGACGGGGAACGCCCGGTTCGCGGCGGCGGGATCCGCGTGCGAGTCGTCGCCGCTCGCCACCTCGATAGCCGTCTTCCGCGTAACAGACCAGTCGATGCCCTCGCTCGGGTTCTGCATCGCCCCCTGCAGCGTGCTGAAGAGCCCCTGAAGGGCTCTCGGATCGACCGGAATCCCGGCGGCCTTCGCGAACTGCTCCGGATCGATGCCGCCCTCGGGCATCTGCCCGCCCGAAAGCATCTCGCGGAGGATGCGCTGCAGCTCCTCGAAGTCCTCGCCCCGGCTGTTTTCGCCGGTGCCGTCGTCGTTCGCGCTCATCGGTGCTCCCTCGTCAACTGCTTGGGTTCAACGCTACGGCACGCGTTCAGTCCTGCGCTGCTAGATTTGCCGACGCATGGCGTTTTCGGTTGCGCCCACTGCGAACAGGGGAAGCGGGCCACCTCCGCGACACCAGCAGCGTACGGCGCGAACGGAGGAGCGATCCGGTGGATTTCGGTGAGGGAATGGACGATCTGGCCCGCGAGCAGCGCTCGTCACGGTGGCTGATCAGGATCGCGATCGCGGCGGTCATCGTGCTGCTCGCCGCGGTGATCCCCTCGCCCTACTCGATCGAACGGCCCGGGCCCGTGGTCGACACGCTCGGATCGGTCGAGATCAAGGGGAAGGAGGCCCCCGTCGTGAAGATCGACGATGCGAAGACCTACCCCACGAGCGGCAAGCTGAATCTGCTGACGGTGTCGATCATGGGGACGCCGGATAAGCCAGCGAGCTGGCTGTCGCTCGTTCCCGCGCTGCTGGATCCCTCGCAGCGGATCGCTCCGCGTGACGAGTTCTTCCCGCGGGGAGTCACCACGGAGGATCGCACGAAGATGAACGCGGTCGAGATGGACTCGTCGCAGACCGCAGCCGCCGCAGCCGCCTTTCACGAGCTGAAAGAGCCGGTCGGCACGCAGTTCCTGGTCTCACAGCTCGCGTCCGACGGACCCGCAGCGGGCAAGCTCGAGGAGGGGGACGAACTGCGCACGGTGAACGGGCAGCGGATCGCCGACTTCGAGGCGTTCCAGAAAACGGTCGCGGCAACCCCTGCGGACACGGCGCTCTCGATCGGGATCGTGCGCGACGGAGCCGCGCGCACGGTCGAGATCACGCCGACCCGCGTCGCGGGCGCGGAAACGCCCATGATCGGGATCGCTGTGGCGCTCAAGATCGAGCTTCCCGAGGACGTGCATTTCTCGCTCGAGAACATCGGGGGGCCGAGCGCCGGCCTGACCTTCGCGCTCGCGATCTACGACAAGCTCACTCCCGGTGAAATGCTCGAGGGGAAGACTGTCAGCGGGACCGGCACGATGAGCCCGACGGGAAAGGTCGGCGCGATTGGGGGACTCGAGCAGAAGATGTGGGCCGCCTCGCGCGCTGGTACCGATTTGTTCCTGATGCCGGTGGGGAATTGCGCGGACGTTCCGAGTTCGATTCCCGGCGGGATGGAGGTCGTTCCGGTGGACACGCTCGGCGAGGCGATTGCCGCGATCGACCAGAAGAACTCGGGGGGAACCCCTCGCGGGCTGGAGCGCTGCTCGGGCTGAGCTGCGCCGATCTGTCCGCTCGCAGCGGACGGGGCCGGTTTCCTGTCAGGGGCCGTCGATAGGATGGGGACCGACCGCCGCCCGGCACGCCGCCGTGCATGAAGGACAGGAAAGAAGCCGACGTGACCGACCAGAACGCGCCAGCGCAGGCCGCCCGTCAGCGACGAATCTCACCGCTCGCGATCACCGTCATCCTGGTGGTCGTGCTGATCCTCGGATTCCTCGCCGTCGCCGCAGTGATGACGGAGGTGCTCTGGTTCAAACAGCTGGGCTTTCTGCCCGTCCTGACGACGCAGTGGATCGCCGCCGGTTCGATGTTCCTCATCGGCTTCTTCGGCATGGCGATCCCGCTGTTCATCTCGATCGAGGTCGCCTATCGCAAGCGCCCGGTCTACGCACGGCTGACGGCGCAGCTCGATCGCTACCAGGAGCTCTTCGAACCGATCAGGCGCCTGATCAAGTGGGGTCTTCCCGCGATGGTCGGGATCTTCGCCGGGTTCAGCACTGCCACGCAGTGGCAGGCGGTGCTGCTCTGGCTGAACGGTGCTGACTCGGGGAAGAAGGACGCCGAGTTCGGCCTGGACGTGTCGTTCTACCTGTTCGACCTCCCCGTGCTGCAGGGCATCGTCGGCTTCGCCTCGGCGGCCACCCTCATCGCCCTGATCGCCGGCGTCGCCACGAGCTACCTCTACGGCGGCATCTCCTTCTCCGGCCGCGACTTCCGGATCTCGAAGTCCACCCGCATCCAGGCTGCCATCCTCGCGACGCTGTACCTGCTGCTGCAGGGCGTGAGCCTCTGGCTTGATCAGTACCGCTCAGTCACGACCGTCGGCGGTGTCCGTACCGGTGCGATGTTCCAGGACGTGCACGCGGTGATCCCCGGCAAGCAGATCCTCGCCGGAATCGCGATCATCGTGGCGCTGCTCTTCCTGGTCACGGCCTTCACCGGCAAGTGGCGGCTGCCCGTCATCGGAACGGCGCTCTTCCTGGTGTCCTCGATCGTGATCGGCGTTGCCTACCCGTGGGGCGTCCAGCAGTTCCAGGTGAAGCCCGACGAGAAGAGCCGCGAAGCGGAGTACATCGGGCGCAATATCGAGGCGACTCGGGCGGCCTACGGCATCGACAAGGTGCAGGTGGAGCGCTATAACGCCAAGACCGATGCCGAGTCCGGCGCGCTGCGCAACGACGCGGTCACCGCGGCGAACATCCGCATCATCGACCCCGAGGTCGTCTCGCCGACCTTCGCGCAGCTCGAGCAGATCCGGAACTACTACAAGTTCCCGCAGTCGCTGAACGTCGATCGCTACGAGATCGACGGCAAGGTCGAGGACACGGTCTCCGCGATCCGTGACATCGACGTGACGGACCAGAAGAGCTGGTACAACCGCACGCTGGTCTACACGCACGGCTACGGACTCGTCGCCGCTTTCGGGAATCAGCGGTCGTCGGGAGGTGAGCCGGTCTTCCTCGAGAACGGGATCCCCACCTCCGGGAAGCTCGGCGAATTCGAGCCCCGCGTGTACTTCGGCATGAACTCGCCCAAGTACTCGATCGTCGGCGGAAAGCGCGACAAGAGCATCGAGCTCGATTTCCCCGCTGACGCAGAGAGCACCGCCGAGGCATCGGCCCAGGGCGCCGCGCCGGCAGACCCGAGCGCGGCAGGTGCGGAGAACAAGCCCGACGCTCCCGTCTCGGAAGAGGACACCGCGACGAAGCAGAACATGACCACGTTCAAGGGCAACGGCGGGCCCGAGCTCACGAACATCTTCACGAAGCTCATCTACGCGTTGAAGTTCCAGGACATGGAGATCCTGCTCTCCGGCGCTGTCGTGGACGGCTCGCAGATCATCTACGAGCGCAATCCGATCGACCGCGTGCAGCGCGTCGCGCCGTACCTCACGATTGACAAGTCCCCGTACGCATCCGTCGTCGACGGTCGCGTCGTGTGGATCATCGACGGGTACACGACCTCGGCCGACTACCCCTACTCGCAGCGAACGAACATGAACGAGCTGCTCGTCGACGCTGACAATGAGCAGCAGGACCCCATGCCGAAGCCGGTCAACTACATCCGCAACTCGGTGAAGGCGACGGTCGACGCCTACGACGGCTCGGTGAAGCTGTACGCGTGGGACACCGAGGATCCGATCCTCAAGTCCTGGGGAAAGATCTTCCCCGGAACGCTGAACAGTGTGAAGGACATGAGCGGCGACCTCATGAGCCACGTTCGCTACCCGACCGACATGTTCAAGGTGCAGCGCTCCCTGCTCGGCGAATACCACGTCACCGACCCCGACGCCTTCTACTCGGCCGAGGACAAGTGGCGCACGCCGAACGATCCGGTTTCGAGTGTCGGGAAGACCGCGCAGAAGCTCGCCCAGCCGCCGTACTATCTGACCCTCGCGGCGGGGGCGAACGCGAAGCCCAACTACTCGATCTACTCGACGTACATCCCCGCGGGTGAGGGCGAGTCGTCCCGAGACATCCTCACGGGATACCTCGCTGCGAACTCGAACGCGGGATCCACGGACGGCAAGATCGCGGAGGACTACGGCACGCTCAAACTCCTGAACCTGCCAAAGGGCGATCCGATCCCCGGTCCCGGCCAGGTGCAGAACAGCTTCACCACGGACTCCGAGGTCTCGAAGCTGCTGAACATCCTCCGCCAGGGCGAGAGCAAGGTCATCAGTGGCAACCTGCTCACCCTGCCGGTCGGCGGCGGCCTGCTCTACGTGCAGCCCGTTTACGTGAAGGCCTCGTCGGGCACGAGCTTCCCGATCCTGCAGAAGGTGCTCGTCTCCTTCGGCGACAAGATCGCGTTCGAGGACACCCTCGATGCCGCGCTCGACTCGCTGTTCGGGGGCAACTCCGGAGCGAACGCGGGGGACACGGGAACCACTCCGACCACGGCCACGGGTTCGGGGGAGACCCCCAAGCCCGGTGCGGGCGCCGGAACCACGAAGCCGGGCGGCGGAAAGCAGACCCCGGAGCTCGCGAAGGCGCTCACCGACATGCAGGACGCGCTTCAGGCCAGGGACAAGGCGATGAAGGACGGCGACTGGACCGCCTACGGCGCGGCCGACGAGAAGCTGCGCAAGGCGCTCGAGGCGGCCGTCGCAGCGGAATAGGCCTCGACGCGAACAGGGATGGGCCCCGGTGGAAAATCCACCGGGGCCCATCCCTGTTCGCGTCCCCTCGTGGGGAGGGAGCGCGTGACTACTTCTGCTCCTCGATCTTCACGGTGTAGCTGGCGTTCGCGGCCGTCACGCGCACGTAGTAGTCGCCCGCGGACTTGCGGAGGATCGTTTCCCCTGCTCCGGCCTCGGTGACCATCACGTCGGGGATGCCCCCGTCCTTCATGAGGTCCTTGCCCTCGTCCATGACGTAGATGGCGGCGACAATGGTGCCCATCCCCGCAGTGTCGGTGAAGTCGTAGCTCACGCGGACCTTGCCGCCGGACAGGGCGATGGTGTCGGTCTGCTGATCGGCGCTCCCGGTGATCGTCGCGACCTCGGTCCACGTGCCGGGTGCTGCCGGGGCGTCCGTGGTCGAGTCCTGGCCCGGCGTCGACTCATCGCCGGAATCGTCGGTCGCGGGAGCATCGGGCGTCACCTGTTCGGTGCTCTGGGAGGCTTCCCGGTCGAGCTCCTCGAGCGCCTGCGTCGTGGCATTCGAGAGCCCCCCGAGGAAGGCAAGAGAAGCGAGGAAGATCCCGATCGACGCGAGGATCGCCAGGCCGCCGGTAATGATGCCGGTGAGCGACATGCCCCGCGACTGGGACTTCTTGATGGCGACGATTCCGAGGATCACCGCGGTGACGCCCCCGGCGAATCCGAGGAGGAGGACTCCGCAGAGCACGAGGCTCGCGATGCCGACGATCATCGACGAGAGGGCGAGGCCCCGGTTCTGATTCGGCGCGGGCGGAGGCCCGGGGTATCCGGCCGCCGGGTACCCCGGGTTCGGCGCCGTGGGCGGAGGGTAGGCCGCGGGCGGCGCGAACTGCCCCGGCGCCGCAGGCGGCTGCGGCGGGGGAGGCGTGTTGCCCGAGCCTGGGGGAGGCGTGGGGAAATTGGGATCAGACACGGTGAGCACTCCTTGGGTTTCAGGACTCCGACATTTCGGGATTCTGGGAGAATCCTGAAAAGTTTAACAGTGACTAAGGTTTGCCTGTGGAGCGGAAGTGCCGGGGCGTCCCGGTGTGGCAGTTCGAGATCGGAGAGTGAAGCGGCAAGCGGTCCTTGCCCAGCTCCGGTGCCGTGTGCCGAGCGCATCAGGGATGGGGCACCCCCTCGCCCGGCGGCTGCTCGAAGGCGGGGTGCCGATCGTCGTCCACAGGAAGCGCAGAAGCACTGGTCGAAAGTGATCACATCGCTGCTGCGGGGCGAGGTTGCCGGTGTGTACCGGCGCGAAGTGATGCGGGTACTCTTGCGGGTGCTTCGGCACCTTTCGGTGAAAAGCCAACAGCCCCTGATCAAGATGACTCCTGATCAGGGGCTGTTTTTCGTTGCGGGGGCAGGATTTGAACCTACGACCTCCGGGTTATGAGCCCGGCGAGCTACCGAACTGCTCCACCCCGCGGCACAAGAATTAACTTTAGCACGGACCGCGCCGCGACGCGAATCGCGCCGCCCGCGCCCTGTGGACGGGCGTGTCGCGCGGCCGCCGCGCGGTGGCACCATCGTCCGACATCGCACTCCTCGTTCCGTCGAGCCAGGAGGGAGCCGGTACGGACGGAAGGAAGGCGCGAATGACGCGTGGAACGGGTGGAAAGCGTCAGGGGGTTCCTGGGATCCCCTGGATCCGGGTTTCCGGACGCCTCGGGAAGAACGCCGGCCGCGTCCCGGGGCCTCGGCGGCACGCGGTCATCCTGGTGATCGCACTGCTGCTCGCGTGCGCGCTCGTCCCCGCGGTTCCGAAGCCCGCTGCCGCGCTGACTCGGGGAGAGTCCGAGACGTTCCCCGGAGGAGTCTGGATCTCGAACTTCCTGCTCCCTGACGGCCGACGTGCATACTGCGTCGAACGCGACATCGGAGTCCCGGCGGGCGGGCTGCTGGCACTGGGGGAGCGGGAGTTCCTCCCCGGGCGGGAGGGGCTCTTCCACGCGTTCACCTCACGCGAGGGGATGCGTCAGATCAACTACGTGGTCGACCGGCACGGGCAGACGGCGAACCCGTGGCGGGCGGCACTCGTGCAGCTCGTCGTGTGGCGGATCCGCGCGACCGCCGGTGGCAGCGAACCGCTCGATCGCCTGCTCGCGGGATTGCGCGGCTCCGAGAAGGGCCGGCGACTCATCGCGGAGTCGGACAGTCTCATGGCGCGCGCTCGAGCGGAGGCGACGGCGCCGGTGCCGGGCCCCGCGCATACCGGGTCTCTCGAGCTCACGGCGCTCGACGACCCGAATCAGCCGGAGGGCCAGCGGTTGCTCACCGTGGCCTATCCCGCAGGGACGACACGGCTCGACGCCGAGGGCGGAGTGTTCGCGGAGAGCGGCGCCGCGCAGATCCTGGTGGACCCGACACGGGCGGGAACGGCGGGGGTTCGAGCAGACGCGGACGCCCAGAAGGTGGCCGTGAGCGGCGAGTGGGAATCGCTGGGCGCGCCGGGGTGGTCGCCGAGTGTCCACCTGTTCGACACCAAGACCTTGGAGGGGAGGGCCGGGCAGCGAATCGTGGCCTCGGCCGGCTCCTCGGCCGGACTCGTCTCTCGCGGACGCTTTCCCGCGAAGACGGTCGCGCTTCCTCCTCCGTTCGCGTCTCCGATGGCGCGCACCGAGGCGCAAGCGACAGCCGTGATCGGCGGCACCATGGCCGACACGCTCCATCTCGAGGCGCGGCCGGACACGCGGATCCGGAAGTGGCCCGACGCAACCGCCGAGTTCCGCGCCTATCTCTATCCCGAGCCGGGACAGCCGAAGGTCGACGCGGAGTGGCGGCCGCTCCGGACGGGCCGGGTAGACCCCGCGACGGGTGAGCCCGAGGTCCAGCGCTGGACCGCTCCGGAACTCGAAGCGCTTCCGGAACGCGAGCGGTGCATGCTGCAACCCGTGAGCCAGCAGACCGGTATCCCGATCGCGGGCGATGGCCCCACGTCCTCGCGCGAGGTGCCGGTCCGGGGGCCCGGCCGCGTGCACTGGGTGGAGCGCGTGCTCTCCGGAACCGCGGTGGTCCACGAGGGGCAGTGCGGGATCCTGGAGGAGACGACGGTGATCGATCGACCCCGGCTCAAGACCACGGCGACGCCGGAGGCGAGTGTCGGTGAGCACGTGTACGACTCGGCCCACGTGACCGGCCCGTTCACGGCCCAGGCGGGCTATCTCCTGAAGTTCGAGGCCTTCAGATTCGAGGGGGAGCCGAGCACACCGGGTGCCGCGCCAAATGAGAGCTGCGACGCGAGCCGTCGCATATACGAGTCGGAACTCCTGCCTCTCACGGGTGCGGCCCTGATCGAATCGCCCGGGTTCACCGTCCGGTGGGATCACTCCGAGCGCGTTGCCTGGGTCGCGACCTTGTTCGCAACGGACGAGCGCGGCCGTCACGTGGTTGAGCGGGGCAGATGCGGCGAGCAGCGTGAAATGACCACGGTCAACCGTCCGTCCATCTCCACCACGGCCACTCCCGAGGTCGCGGTCGGCGATCCGATGAGAGATAGCGCGCAGCTGTCCGGGAAGTTCGACTCCCGCGGCGACATCCGGTGGGAGGTGTCGTTCGAGGGCTTCCGCGGTCCGGGGGCCCTCGACGGCACCACGACGGAGGAGCGGCGCGGGAAGCGTGATCTCCGGGCCGCGTGCACCCCGGAGAACCGCGTCTTCGCGACGGAGGCGGTGCCCGTGACGGGGCCGGGGACCGTGCAATCACCGCCGGTGATCGCAGGCGCCTCTGCGATCGGCGAGGTGTGGTGGGTGGAGACGCTCACGGTCATCGAGGACGGCGTGCGGAAACCGGTTCTGCGCGGAACGTGCGGGGCGCCTCGGGAGACGACGCGGGTATCGGGGATCTCTCTCGAGACCCAGGCCGATCCGCTCGTCAGCGTGGGAGGCGGCATGCACGACACCGTCGAGGTCTCCGGGCGGTTTTCCTCCGAACAGAACCCGGAGTACGAGCTCGAGTTCACGGGATACCGCGCGGAGGACGCCCCCGACGCCGAGCGGCCGCCGACGTGCGATGCGAGCACGCAGCTCTTCCGGACGGGACGGGTGCGGGTCCGGGGCGACGGGAGCTATCGTTCGCCCGAGGTGTTTGCGAGCCCCGAGTTCGGCCCCGCCGTGCACTGGGTGGCCAGCCTGCAGCTGAGGGGACGCGACGGCGCATGGGAAGAGGTGGCGAGGGGAGCATGCGGGGAACGCGGCGAGCGAACGCTGATCCAGCGTCCGGTGATCCGCACCGAATCGAGTGGGACGGTGGTCGCTGGCGGGAGCCTTTCCGATCGCGCGATCGTGGCCGGGCTGCCGCCGAGACAGGAAGGGGTCGAATACCTCGTCCGTTTTTCCGCCTACCTGGCCGGACGGGACGGCGAGCTGGCGTGCACACCGGAGCACCGGGTCGCGGCGCTGTCGGACGAGGAAGGCCGGCCGGTGGTCAGCGGTGAAGCGCGCTCAGCGGCGCGTAAGACCTCCGCCGAGCACATCGGGCACGGGGGATTCGTCGCCAGCCTGATCCTCCGGGCCCACGGCAGGGAGTGGACGATTGCCGAGGGGGAGTGCGGCGATCCCGCCGAGGCATTCGCGGTTCACGCTCGGGCCGTTCGCCTCCCCGAAGCGGGGCTCCATACTCCCGGCCAGTGGACGCTCGTCGGGGCCGCGGCGGCCGTCGCCGCGCTGGGTGGCGCGCTCCTGCTCGGCGCGCGGCGGCAGAGACAGGGGCGCGCCTCCCGCTCGGCTGCGCCCGGGGCGTGAGGTGAGCCAGATGGAACGCCTCGGCGGCCCGTTGCCCGCGCGGGGAGCGGCAATGATCCCGGTCAGCGCGATGTTGTGCAGACCTTCTGCAGGCCGCGCAAATCTAATTCATAGATTTCCTGGCCAAGCTGGTGTGAGTACGAAGGGAGCCCCCAATGACCACGAACCCCGAGCAGGACCGCGTACCCGGGTCGCAGCAGCCCGACGCCGGTGCGGGCCAGCAGGGATCCGTCCCGGCCGCGCCGAAGCAGGCGGACGAGCGGCCCCGGGCGGGCGACCACCTGCCCACCACCCCCGTGCCGGATCCGGTGCCGTCGCAGCATCAGCAGGGTGCTCCCTCCGGTGCCGCGTCCGCGCGGCCCTTCGGGGAGGAAACCCGGGCGGCCGCTCCGGCGCCGCCCGCGCCCGCCTACCCCGGCGACACGCACGCGACCACGCCGCTTCCCGAGCACGCGACACCCGCACACCACGGCACCGCAGCGGGCTACGGCGCGGGGTCTGCGTTTGCGCACGAAGCTCCTCACGCGCATCAGGCCGCGTCCGGGTCCGGCTTTGGCGGTGGCGGGGCGGGGACGACGCCTCCCGAGGCCCCGCGTCAGCATGAGCCCGCGCAGCCGCACCCGCGCAGCCGCAGTGGCGCCCTGCTCGCCGGGCTCGCCATCGGCGCGCTCCTCGGCGGCGCGGTCGGCGGCGGCGTTGCCGCGGTCGTCGCGTCGAACACGAGCTCATCGCACACGGTCACCCAGCAGGGCACCGGCGGCACGATCACGCTGAAGAACGCCGAGAACGCCACCGAGGTCTCGGGCGTTGCCGCGGTCGCGCTCCCGAGCGTCGTCACCATCGAGGTCGCCTCGAGCGGGGGCAACGGCTCAGGTTCGGGCGTCGTCGTTTCCGAGGACGGCTACATCGTCTCGAACGCACACGTGATCACCCTCGACGGCGCCGTCACCACGGGGCAGTCCCTGCGGGTCAAGCTGAGCGACGGCCGCATCATGCCGGCGAAGGTCGTGGGGCTCGATCCCTACGCGGATCTCGCGCTCATCAAGGTGGAGGCCAACAATCTGACCCCCATCAAGTACGCCGACTCGAACGACCTCAATATCGGCGACCTCACCGTCGCGATCGGCGCGCCGCTGAACCTCGCGAACACGGTGACGAGCGGGATCGTCAGCGCGACGAACCGCGGCATCTCGGTCTCGAGCCCGCTCATCCCGCAGGAGGGCGCGCAGCGCCAGCAGGACGGCGGCTCAGGCGAAGATCCCTGGGACTTCCGCTACGGCCTCCCGAATCAGCAGCAGCAGCCGCAGCAGGCGGCCGGAACGGCCACGCTTCCCGTCATCCAGACCGACGCTTCGATCAACCCCGGCAACTCGGGCGGCGCACTGCTCAACGGGCACGGCGAGCTCATCGGCATCAACGTCGCCATCGCCTCGGCCACGAGTTCTCAGGGCACCGCGGGCAGCGACGGACTCGGCTTCGCCATTCCGTCCGATCTGGTGAAGCGGGTCGTCAACGACCTCATGGAGGGCAAGCAGCCCACCCACGGCCTGATGGGCGCCTCGGTCGCAGACTCCTCGCAGGACACCGACGCCGACGCCAATAACGCGGGCGGCCTCCTCGTTGAGGTCGCGAGGGGTGGCGCGGCGGACAAGGCCGGCCTCCGCCAGGGAGACGTGGTCACCGCGATCGACGGCGTCCCCGCGGTCGACGGCACCTCCGTTTCGGCGCTCGTCCGGATGCACGAGGGCGGCAGCACGGTCACCGTCAATTACACGAGGAACGGCAAGCCAGGGGAGACCAAGGCCACCCTCGGCGACCTCGAGTGGAAGAGCTCGAAGTAACGCGAGGCGTCCCGAACGCCCCGGTCTCGGCGCAGCCCGCCCGTCGCTCCCCAAACTCGGGGAAGCGGCGGGCGGGCTGCGCACGTTCGCTGCCGCGGTACGGGAAAGCGACGGGCCCCATGCCGTAGTCTTGTCGCGATGAGTACCGCCGGATTCGGCTTCGCACGAGGCAACCTCGCGAAGCTCCTCGCCCTCCCGAAGTACCTGCTCTCGATCCCGCTCGCGTGGATCGTCCCGCGGGTCGTAGGACGCTGGGTGTTCGGCAGCGGAGCCGGCGTGGGCGAGGGCGCGCTCGAGGTCGCGAGACAGCTGCGAAGCGATGACCCGAATGCCCAGATCACCTGGTTGGTCGCCGATGAGGCGGAGGCAGCGCGAGCGCGAGACGAGGGCTTCGAACCGGTGCAGCGGCGAGGCTGGCGCGGGTACTGGGCGACGCTCCGTGCGCGGACCATCGTCGTGACCCACGGACTCGGCGACGCCAACCGCTTCGGCATCTACGGCGCGCGCATCATCCAGCTGTGGCACGGCGCTCCGCTGAAGCGGCTGCACCTCGACTCGCCCGTCACGACGCAGGTGAGCGGGCCGGCTCCCGTTCGCGCGCTGCTCCGCCGCATGTATCTCGCCGGGGCGAACGAAATCGACCTCTATGTCGCAGGCTCCGTCACCGCAGCGGAGCGCCTCCGGTCCGCGTTCCGCGTCGATCCGGGCCGGGTCGCTGTCCTCGGTGATCCGCGTGACGATCGGCTCGCGGCCTCCGCGAACGATCCTGTGTTGGCGCAGGCCGCCCGAGATCGCGTGCTCGCGCTCATCGCTGGCGACGGGCCGGAAGACACGATCCCCGCTGATGCCCCGGTGCTGCTCTACGCTCCCACCTGGCGGGACGGCGCACCCGATCCCGCGGTCCCGACCCCCGAGGAGGCGCGGGAGATCGCCGAGATGCTCGCGCGCCGGGGAGCTCACCTCGTGCTCCGCTCGCATCCGCTCGGCGCGGGCGCATACGATCACCTGGTCGGTCCGAACGTGCACGTGCTCGGCGCGGATCGGCTGCGCGACATTACCCCGGAGCTCGCCGCGTTCGACGCGGTGATCACGGACTACTCCTCGGTCGCGCTGGATTTCGCGTTGCTCGGGCGCCCGATCGTCTGGTTTGCTCCGGATCTCGCCAGCTACACCGCGACTCGTGGACTCTACGAGCCGCTCGAGCTGACGGCGAGGGGCCGCGTGGAATCCACCTGGTCCGGAGTGCTCGCGCGGGTCGAGGGCCTCCTCACCGACCCGCGAGAAGCGCGGGCCGCTGCGGAGGCGGCGCGGACCCTCGCGCGCCGGTTCCATGCCTACCCCGAGGGCGGTGCCGCGGGGCGCGTGCTCGAGCGAATCCGCAGGATGTCGCTCCCGGATCACGAGCTCGTCGCGCCAGGCGCAGTGTTCTTCGAGAGCTTCTACGGGCGGCAGGTGACCTGCAATCCGCTCGCGATCGATCGGGAGATCGCGGCGCGTTTCCCCGAGATCCCGCGCTACTGGAGTGTCGTGAGCGAGACCCAGGCGGTTCCCGAGGGGGCGACCGCCGTCCTCGTCGGGGGTCGCGAGTGGTTCGCGGCCCGTCGTCAGGCCCAGCTCCTCGTGGTGAACGATTGGCTGCGGCACGGATTCCGTCGGCGCTCCGGACAGACCGTGCTGCAGACGTGGCACGGCACGATGCTGAAGCACCTCGCGCTCGGCCGCCCGAACGTCGGTCTCCGCACGCGCATCGCGATCCGGCGGGAGAGTCGCCGGTGGAGCCTCATGCTCTCCCAGAATCCCCACTCGACGGAGCAGTTCCGCAGCAGCTACGCGTTCAGCGGGGAGATACTCGAACTCGGATATCCGCGGGACGATCGCCTCGCCGATGCGGTCGCCGGAACTGCTCGGAACCCGATCGCGGTGTCGCGAGCGCGCGCGGCTCTCGGCGTTCCGCACGGCGCCAGGGTGCTCGTGTACGCGCCGACCTGGCGCGACAGGGGGATGACCCTCGTCGACGACCTCGATGTCGTGCGCCTCGCCGACGAGCTCGGGCCCGAGTGGTGCGTCGTGGTGCGCGGGCACACACGTACGCACGGATTCGGGGCCTATCCCACCGGTGGCGGCCGGGTGATCGACGCGTCGCGGCACCCGGACGTCAACGATGTGATCCTCGCCGCGGATCTGCTCGTCACCGACTACTCGTCGATCATGTTCGACGCCGCGGTGGCTCGCGTCCCGCAGGCGTTTTTCGTGCCTGATCTGCCCGCGTATCGGGACCGGGAGCGCGGTTTCACCTTCGATTTCGAGCGGGTGGCCCCCGGCCCCCTCCTGAGCCGACGGGAGGAACTCCGTGAGATCCTCCGCGAGCTGCCGGCAGGGGAGACCGCGAGCGCGCTTCCGGGGTTCGGAGAGGCCGCGGAGTCCTGGCGACGGCGATTCGCGCCGAACGACGACGGCGGTGCGTCAGCGCGAGTCGTCGTAGCGCTCGAGGAACGCGGCGCGCTGTCGAGGAGCGTCGCCTCGGCCTGAGCCGGGGCGCTCGCGCGCACCAGATTCAGCGGATTCGCGAGCGATCCACGACGGATCCTGCTCCGAAACAGAGCCCGCGGAGGAAGCCGGAACCCCAGCTCAGGTGCATCGTGATGAGCGTCCACGCGGTGAGCGCGCGATCGCGGAGACCGTGCTGTTCGGGGATCCGGATCGTCGCAAACGCGACCCCGATCAGATAGCACGCGGCCGGAGCGAGGAGGAGGACCCAGGGGGAGCCCCACGGGAGAATCCCGGCGGACAGCAGGGCGAGCCCGATCGCGCTGATCGCGAGAGAGATCACGAGCGCACCAGGGACGAAGAAGCGCCAGGGGTTCGCGCGCCCGTATTTCCGGACGAGCATCGCTCGCCAGGTCCCGGTCGCGAAGAACTGTCGTGCGAGATCCGTGAAGCTCGCACGCGGCCAGTAGGTGACGCCGAGCTCCGGTTCGAACCACACGGTGAAGCCTGCCCTGCGGAGGCGCAGATTCAGTTCCCAGTCCTCACCTCGGAGGATCTGAGGATCATATCCACCGACCGCTTCGAGTGCCTCGCGGCGGAAAATGCCCAGATAGGCGGACTCGGCGGGGCCGGGGATCCCGTCGCCGTGGTAGGCGCCGCCGCCCAGTCCGTATGGGCTGTTGTAGCCGCGCGCGATGGCGCGCTGCACGGGCGTGCGGCCCGCCGCGCGCATGATCCCGCCGACGTTCGCGGCCCCCTCGCGGCGGAGCGCGGCGATTCCCAGCCGGGTGTAATCCGGGGTGAGTTCGGAGTGGGCATCCACGCGGATGATCACGGGGTGCGAGGACGCGGAGATCGCGAGATTGAGGCCGGCAGGGATGTCGCGCTCCGGGTTCGCGACGAGACGAACCCGCGGATCCCGGGCCGCGAGGGCCCGCGCGATCTCGTCGGTCCCGTCGGTCGAGGGGCCGAGCGCGAGCACGATCTCCTTTTCGCCGGCGTAGTCCTGTTCGAGGATCGTGCCGACGGCGTCCGCGAGGAAGTCCGCCTCGTTGAGCACGGGCATCACGAAGCTGACGGCCGGGGTCTCGGGGAGCGGGCTGAGGATCACCCGACGATCCTCCCACACGCCCCCGGCGCGAGCCTCTGCGATGGCCCCTCGGCGCGGCCTGGCCGGTGCCGGCGATCGTTTCGATAAAGACCCGGGGCCAGGGATTTTTCTCTTCGAACGGCAAAAGTCGGACCGGGTCCGAACATGGGTGACCGCTGAATTGGGTCCGCAACTGAACGGATCCTGTGCAATCGGGTGCTGGGATCGCGGACCGGCCGAGTCCGCGGTCCTCTCCGCGTGCGGAGTTTGATAAATTAGTCGCGTGCCGCAAAACTCCTCGTCAGCCATGCCCGTTCCCGATCCGGCGGAGCCATCGGCGTCGAGTGAGCCGGGAACCGGCGCGCAGCCTCAGGACCGCGCAGCCGTGCCGCCCGCGCAGGGCGCGCCTCGGGTGAGGCCGAGCCGCGCACCCGGCGGCCCCGGGCAGGGAGCGGTCCCTCCGAACTTCGGGCAGGGACCGGCGGTCCAGGGGCAGGCCGCGGCGCGTTTCCAGGCACAGGCGCGCGCTGAGCAGGCGGAATGGGCCTCGCGGTCCGCAGCCGAGGCACCGGCTGCCCCCGCGCAGCGGCCGCAGCAGACTTCGCAGGAACCGGCTCCCGAGCCGGACCCTCGCCCCGCCCCGGCGCAGGAAGCGCCCGTTCAGGCGCAGAATCAGCCTCAGGGCCAGCGCCAGGTGCCCGCCCCGGCTTCCGTTCAGCCCTCGGCGCCCGCTCAGGCTTCGGCACCCGCCCGGGCTTCGGCGCCGGCTGAGTCCTCGGCCCCCGCCGAGCCCGCGAGCGGAGCCGGTCACGGTGAAGCCGCCCAGCAGGACGGGAGCAGCCCGCGCACCGGACGCATCCAGGTTCCCGTCCCGTCGGTGGTCCGCGCCCGCGAGCGCGGACGGATCGCCGCGCAGAACCCTGTCGTGCTGCGCACCGAGATGCTCACGAAAGCTTACGGCCCGCTGATCGCCGCCAATGAGGTATCGATCGACGTCCATGCTGGCTCGTTCACCGGCGTTGTGGGACCCAACGGTGCGGGCAAGACAACCACGCTGTCGATGATCAGCGGCCTCCTGCGTCCCACCTCCGGCAGGGTTTCGGTCGGTGACGTCGACGTCTGGACCGACGGCCCCGCGGCGAAGCGCCTGATCGGATCGCTGCCCGACCGGCTGCGGCTCTTCGATCGGCTCACCGGAGCGCAGCTGCTCTACTACTCGGGCGTCCTCGCCGGGGTGGATGAGAGCGCCGTGGCCCGCCGTTCGGCGGAGCTCGCCGAGGCGTTCGGCCTCGAATCCGCGCTCGGCCGCCTGGTTTCCGACTACTCGGCAGGCATGCAGAAGAAGATCGCGCTCGCCTGCGCGATGATCCACGCGCCGCAGGTGCTCGTGCTCGATGAGCCCTTCGAAGCGATCGACCCGGTGTCCGCCGCGAACGTGACCGAGATCCTCGAGAAGTACGTCGAGGGTGGTGGCAGCGTCGTGATGTCGAGCCACAGCCTCGACCTGATCCAGCGGGTCTGCGACCACGTCTCGATCATCGTCGACGGCAGCGTGATCGCGCAGGGCACGGTCGACGCGGTCCGCGACGGCCTGAGCCTGGAGGAGCGCTTCACGCAGCTGACCGGCATGAGCGACGCGAGGAAGGGACTCGAGTGGTTGCACGGCTCCTCCGACTCCGAGTAGCGCTGCTCGGCGGTAGCTTCCGGGGTTCGGCCTCGCGCGGTGCCCGTTCGGCCCTCGTGTTCGTGGTGCTCGCCGCGGTCGCGGTTGCGGTCGCTGCGGCCCCCGCGATGCTCATCGCTGACGGTCGCGCGCTCGCGCTCGTCGACGTCATCGTCGGCTCCCTGATCCTGATCGCGGTGTGTGTCGTGCCGTTCTTCGAGAACCGGCGCATGCTCGAGCCGCGCCAGTTCGCGCAGTATCCGACCACCCCGGGTGCCATCGGCCTCTCGATGCTGGTCACCTCGTTCCTGACCTGGCCCTTTTTCCTGCTCGTGCTGTGGCTCACGGTGCTCGGGCTGACGCGCACGAAGTGGAACGGCCCGGTCTGGGTGGCGGCCCTCGCGCTCGTGCTCGCCGCCGTGTTCGCTTTGTGCGCGGTGCGGGTGACTTCGGGGCTCGCCCAGCTGCTCGTCGGTGATCGCTACGCGGGGATCGTGCGAACGCTCGGCGTCGTGCTGCTCGTCGCGTTCGTTCCGGTTGCGGTGTTCGCGGTGACTTCGGCGTTCACTCCGGCCGGGTTGAAAGCGGCAACGGATGCCGCCGGTGTGCTCTCGTGGACCCCGTTCGGGGCTCCCTTCGCCGCCCCTGACCTTGCCGCGCAGGGCGACACTGCTGGCGCGGCGATGCGCCTCGGCGTGATCGCGCTCTGCGCGATCCTGTTCGCGGCCCTCTGGCTGGTGCTCGCCCGCGCGATTGCGACGCGCGTCGATTACCCGCGCGATCAGAACATTGCGCGCACCGGGCTGGGCTGGTTCGAGCGCTTCCCCGCGCGTCCCTCTCAGGTGATCGCGGCACGCGAACTGACCTACTGGGCGCGGGACCCGCGCTACAAGGTGGCGCTGTGGGCGATCCCCATCGCTCCGATCCTGATGCTCGTGGCCTTCTGGGTGGCGGGTGTTGAACCGCGAATGCTGGCCCTCGTCCCGCTGCCGGTGATTCTGCTGCTGCTCGGCTGGTCGCTGCACAATGATGTCGCCATGGATTCCACGGCGATCTGGACGCACGTGGCGAGCGGAACACGCGGCAGCGCTGATCGCGCGGGTCGTCTCGCTCCCGTGCTGATGATCGGCGTCCCGCTCGCCCTCATCGGCTCGAGCATCACGGTGACGCTGCTGGGAGACTGGCGTGTGCTTCCCGCGGTGATCGGGCTGAATGTCGGTGTGCTGCTCGTTTCCTGCGGTGTGTCGAGCGTGTTCTCGGTGCTGATGCCGTATCCGGCGACGCGGCCCGGTGACAGCCCGTTCGTGCAGCCGCAGTGGTCGGGCTCCGGTTCCGGGATGGCGCAGACGCTGTCGATGGTGGTCGCGATCCTGCTCTCGATTCCCGCGACCTGGGTTGCGGTTTCGGCGATTCACGATGTGACGCTGACGGAGAACCTGCTGGCCCTGCTGGTCGGGCTCGGCTCCGGCGTGCTGGTGCTGGTGCTCGGCATCTTCATCGGCGGGAAGATTTTCGATCGGAGCGGCCCCGAGCTGATCGCGGTGACGCAGGTCTTCGACTGATCCTCGGGTGGTGCTACGGCGTCGGGTTTACACTGGGCGTATGGGTATCTTCACACGGAATGGGCCGGAGACGGCCGGCGGCACTGACGTGCTCGATCGGGAGCTGGAGAAGCTTCTCGAGGACGAGGCGAACATCGAGGATGGCGATCACGAGCGGTTCTCGCACTATGTTCCGAAGGACAAGATCATGGAGTCCGCGGTGACGGGGAAGCCGGTGCGTGCGCTGTGCGGGAAGAAGTGGACGCCGTCGCGCGATCCGGAGAAGTTCCCGGTGTGCCCGGATTGCAAGCGCGTGTACGAGCGGATGCGCAAGTAGGCGTCTCGTCTCCCGGCGACCCGGTCGCGCGGGGGACGGAGCGAAGGGGCCCCGCACGCTGTTTGACAGCGCGCGGGGCCCCTTCGTGCGTCGAGTGGCTGCTTAGCGGTATTCCGTGGGAATCGCGGGGTCGCCGCGGGTGAGGCTCATGGCGACTGCGGGGAGTTCGCGGACCCGCTCGCGGTGGCGTTCTCGGGCGGCGGCGATGCCGTCGTGGCCGGTGTGTCCCGGCTGTTCCGCGCCGTCGAGGATGAGCGGGACGAGGACCTCGCGGCCGTCGGTGTCGGCGCCCTCGGTGGCGCCGTCGGGGCCGTCACCGAGGTAGATGCGTTCTGCGGTGGCGACGCCCTTCGCGTTGAAGCTGCGGCGGACGCTCTTGCGACCCCCGACTGAGGCCTTGTCCTGGGATTTCTTGGCGACGGATACCCACTCGCCCGCATCGTCCTGGCGGGCGACGAGCTTGTAGACCATGCCCATTGTCGGGGTGCCGGAGCCGACGACGACGGATGTGCCGACGCCGAAGCTGTCGACGGGCGAGGCGGCGAGTGCCGCGACCGTGTATTCGTCGAGGTCGTTGGTGACCGTGATCCGGGTGTTGGTGGCGCCGAGGTCGTCGAGGAGCCGCCGGACGCGTGCGACGACGACGGGCAGGTCGCCGGAGTCGATGCGGACGGCGCCGAGGCCGGTTCCTGCGACCTCGATCGCGGTGCGGACGCCCTCGTCGATGTCGTAGGTGTCGACGAGGAGGGTCGTGTCGGTTCCGAGTGCGGCGACCTGGGCTTCGAAGGCCTCGCGTTCGCTGTCGTGGAGGAGGGTGAAGCTGTGTGCGGCGGTGCCCATGGTCGGGATGCCGTAGCTGCGACCGGCCTCGAGGTTCGAGGTTGCGCTGAAGCCGGCGATGTAGGCGGCTCGGGCCGCGGCGACGGCGGTGCGTTCGCTGGTGCGGCGGGATCCCATTTCAGCGAGGGGTTTGCCGGCGGCGGAGTGCACCATGCGGGATGCCGCGGTGGCGACGGCGCTGTCGGAGTTGAGGATGCTGAGGGCGAGGGTCTCGAGGAGGACCCCCTCGGCGAAGGAGGCCTCGACGGTGATGAGCGGTGAACCCGGGAAGAAGACGTCGCCCTCGGCGTAGCCCCAGATGTTTCCGTTGAACTGGAAGTTCGCGAGCCAGTCGAGGGTGTCGTCGTTGACGACGCGGTTGGCGCGGAGGTATTCGAGTTCGGTGTCGCCGAAGCGGAAGTTCCTGATCGCTTCGAGTAGTCGGCCGGTGCCGGCGACGACGCCGTAGCGGCGGGCGCCGGAGAGTCGACGCGCGAACAACTCGAACATGCTGCGACGGTTCGCGGTGCCGGCCTTGAGGGCGGCGTCGACCATCGTGAGCTCGTAGTGGTCTGTGAGGAGGGCGGTTGACGTTTCCACGTGGTCAGCATATCTGTGCCGAGGGCGGGACCGGGGGTTCTCAGTGGAAGTCACGTGAGGTGGTTCCTGCCGGGGCCGCGAGGGGCTCAAAGGTTTCCGCGATGACGTTGTAGACCCCTTCGGGCGAGCGTTCAAGGGTGCCTCCGATGATGAGTGCGGGTGAGGAGCGGGCGACGAGCCGGTTCTTGGCCCAGGTGTCGGCCCAGGTGACGATGTTGACGCTGCCGGACTCGTCCTCGAGTGTGATGAAGGTGACGCCGCCGGCCGTGCTGGGGCGTTGTCGGTGGGTGACGAGCCCGGCCACCTGAACGCTGGTGCCTGGCCTGCCGGTGCGGAGGCGGTCGGAGCGGACGATGCCGCGGGAGTCGAGGCCGGGTCTGAGGAGCGCGAGTGGGTGCGTGCCCGTGGCGATTCCGGTGGTCCAGAGGTCGAGCGCGGTCTGTTCCGCCGGGTTGAGGACGGGAAGCAGCGGGGGTTGCACGTGGACGCCGATCCCGGGCAGGAAGCGTTCGCGGTTGTCGGCGGCGGGGGCTGCCGCCCAGAGCGCTTCGCGGCGGTCGAGGCCGAGGCCGTCGCAGGCTCCAGCGGCGGCGAGTGCCTCGAGGCGGGTGCGGTCGAGGTCCGCGCGCCGGGCGAGGTCGGCGAGGTCGGCGAAGGGAGCGTCCTCTCGGGCCCGCACGATGCGTTCGGCGGCGGCGGTCTCGATGCCGCGGATCTCGGTGAGTCCGAGCCGCACCGCGAAGCCGCGGTCCTGGCGATGGGCGCCGGAGGCGTCGGGCCCTTTCGGGTCGAAGGGCGGCACCTGCGGTGGTGTGTCACCTGCTGGTTCGTGTGCGGTGCAGCGCTGCGGGGCGCGGCGGGCTTCCCGCTCGGGCGGTTCGCCGCTGCCGGCGGTGGCGTTTTCGTCGGCCGCGCCTGCGTGAGGGCGCAGCGATTCGAGATCTGAGTGCGCGTTGGATCGTTGGACATCGGGTGGCCGCACCTCGACGCCGTGCCTGCGGGCGTCCTCGACGAGGGTGCGCGGGGAGTAGAACCCCATGGGCTGCGAGCGGAGCAGCCCTGCGAGGAACGCGCCGGGATAGTGCAGCTTGAACCAGGCACTCACGTAGACGAGGAGAGCGAAGCTGATGGAGTGGCTTTCGGCGAAGCCGAAGCCTGCGAAGGCTTCGATCTGCTCGTACATGTGAACGGCCTCGTCGCCCTCGATGCCGTTCGCGGCCATCCCGTCGAAGAGCTTCGCCTTGAGCCCACCGATTTTCTCCTGGCCGCGCTTGGAACCCATCGCGCGGCGGAGGAGGTCGGCGTCCTCGGCCGAGCAGCCGCCGACGGCCATGGCCATCTGCATGAGCTGTTCTTGGAAGAGAGGGACGCCGAGGGTGCGCCGGAGGACTGGCTCGAGTTTGGGGTGGGCGTAGGTGATCTCCTCGTTGCCGCTGCGACGTCGCAGGTAGGGATGGACGGCGCCGCCCTGGATAGGGCCGGGCCTGATCAGGGCGATCTCTATGACGAGGTCGTAGAAGGTGCGTGGCCGAAGCCGCGGGAGGGTGTTGAGTTGGGCGCGGCTTTCGAGCTGGAAGACGCCGATGGCGTCGCCGCGGCAGAGCATGTCGTAGACTCCCGGTTCTTCTTTGGGGATCTCGTCGAGGGTCCAGCGTTTCCCGGTGTGCTCGGCGATGATGTCCATGCTTTTGCGAAGCGCACTCAGCATGCCGAGCCCGAGGAGGTCGAACTTGACGAGGCCCATCGTTTCGCAGGATTCCTTGTCCCACTGGAGCACGGTGCGCTTCTCCATGCGCGCGTGCTCGATCGGGCAGACCTCTCCGACGGGCCGCTCGGTGAGCACCATGCCGCCCGAGTGGATCCCGAGGTGTCTTGGGGCGGTGAGGAAACGGTTCGCGAGCTCGTGAACCTGCGGTGGGAGCGAGCTTTCGCCCTGGTCGGGAAGGGAATTCCAGCGTTCGAGCCCCTTGGTCCATGCGCGCTGCTGCCCCGTTCCGTATCCGAGTGCTTTCGCCGCATCGCGCACCGCCGCCTTGGGACGGTAGGTGATCACGTTGGCGACCTGAGCCGCGTTGCGGCGGCCGTAGCGTTCGTAGACGTACTGGATGACTTCTTCGCGCCGTTCGGAATCGAAGTCGACGTCGATGTCGGGTTCTTCGTCGCGCATGCTCGAGAGGAAGCGTTCGAAGGGAAGATCGTAGAAGATCGAGTCGACCGCGGTGATGCCGAGGACGTAGCACACGGCCGAGTTCGCTGCTGAGCCTCGCCCCTGGCAGAGGATGCCGAGCTGCCGGGCGTGCTGCACGATGTCGTGCACGATGAGGAAGTAGCCGGGGAAGTCTTTCGCCTCGATGACATCGAGCTCGCGTTCGAGCCGTTCTTTCACGCGCGGTGTGAGCGTCCCGTAGCGGCGTTCAGCCCCCTCGAAGGAGAGCCGACGGAGCCAGCTCATGAGCGTGTGCCCCTCAGGAACCGGCAGCTTGGGGAGTTTTGGCCTGGCTGCCCGAAGCGGGAACGCGAGTTCTTCGGCGAGGGGAACGGTGCGCGCGACGGCGTCGGGATAGCGTCTGAAGCGGCGAAGAATGGAGGCTCCGCTGCGCAGGTGGGCGGCGCCTGAAGCTGGCAGGTTCGGGTCGAGCTCCTCCAGGCTTCGCCGTGCGCGCACCGCAGCCATCGCTTCTGAGAGGGTGGCGTCTCGCTGAGTGGCGTAGTGGACGTTGCCGGTCACGAGCGTGGGGAGGTGCAGCGCGTGCGCGAGCGCGGCGAGCCGCTCGTTGCGCGGCTCGTCACCGGGATGGCCGTGGTTGGTGAGTTCGACATGGACGTTGTCCCTGCCGAAGAGCGCGATGAGGCGTTCGAGCTCGGCCCGCGCCGCCTCATCGCCGGCTGTGCGAGTGCCCGAGTGTTCGAGTGCGCGTCCGACCTGGCCTTTTCGGCAGCCTGTGAGGATCGCCCAGTGACCTTCGCTCGTGGCGGCGAGCTCCTCGAGGTCATAGCTGGGGCGTCCTTTCTCGCCGCCGGCGAGCTGGCCCTCGGTGATTGCGGAGGCGAGCCGGTAGTACCCCTCGGTGCCGCGGGCAAGAGCGAGCAGGTGAGTTCCTGAGGGGTCGGCGGCACCGAGCTGGGGTGCGTCGAGGCCGAGAGTGAGCTCGGCGCCGTACACGGTCAGCAGATCCGCGCCGCTCGCGCGGATGGCGTGTTCTGCTGCGTCGGCGAAGACCGCGGCACCGTAGAGGCCGTCGTGATCGGTGACCGCGAGACCTGAGAGGCCGAGCCTGATCGCCTCCTCGGCGAGTTCATCCGGCGAGGAGGCGCCGTCGAGGAAACTGAAGTGGGAGTGGGCGTGGAGTTCCGCGTAGGGCGTGACGGGGCCGCTCGGCCCGGCGAGCCGGGCGGGTGGTTGCTCCGCGCCGTCTCGCGTCTCCGCCGCCAGTTTCAGCTCGACAGCGGGAAGCGTCTCGGTCTCGAGGAAATCGGCGGGAATCGCTTCGAGGCCGTCTGCGCCTGGGAGCCTGCTTCGACCGCGACCGGAGAGCCGTCGCTCGAACTCTTGCCAGGGGAGCGGGGGATTGTTCCAGCCCATCAGTCGTATTTCCCCTCTGCAAGCCAGCGGCCGGCTTCGTGGAGGAGGAGCCAGGCATCTCCGTTCTCGAGGAGTACCTGAAGCCGGAACCGCGCGGGTGTGCCGGTCCACCAGCGCTCTCGGATCGCCCAGGGGAGCGACCAACCGGAGATCTCAGCGGGAAACGCGGTGCGGGCAACGCAGAGCCGATAGGGAGTCTCCGAGAGAAGATCTTCCTCGTCGATGAGGACATCGTGCCCGGCGCGGTCGAGAAGTTTCGCGGGAAGTGGCGCGGGGAAGAGCAGGCTCGGCGAAGGCCCGGCAAGGGAACCGGGCCAGGGGCCCGTGCCCCTTGCGGCACGATGACGGCGCGCGTTTCCCCGGGCATTCCTGCCGTGCGCGATCGCGGTGCCCCAGGGAAGGAAGCGTTGTCGGTCGAGGAGTAGGCGGCCCCCCGAGAGCTCGGCCGTGCCGACGCCGGTGTGGCCGAGCTTGGCCTGAATGCGACTGAGGTGGTGGTGCACGCGCTCATCGGGCTCAGTGTTCCAGAGACCAGGCTCGTGAGCTGCGGCGCGGTCGGTGTGCACGGGCGAGATGCGGACGCGCACGATCCCGGCCCCGCCGCGTTCTGTCTCTCGCGCTATCGAGGCCGCCTGCCAGCGGATTCTGCCGACGGTGTCGGAGGCGGTGAACCGGCGCGGGTGGGCCCACTCGCGCTCGTGGGTGTCTCCGGTGTCATCGGTGAGGGAGACGCGGAGCGAGGTGCAGACCCGGCGCTCCTGGATCAGGCCTGTGATGAACTGCTCGGCGAGACCCGAGCAGGCGAAACCGAGCTGCTCGGCGGTTTCAATAGGGGGCTCGAACGAGAGCTCGACCGTGAGCTCTCGGGGTGCGTGGCGGGGACGGACCTCGGCGGCACCCTGGCGTGCCGGCCGGCCGGTGGCGGCACGGTGGGCAGCGACCCCCGCCGGCCCGAAACGCTGCTCCACGGCCTCTTCCGGGAGCGCAGCGAGGGCGCCAAGCGTTCGGATCCCGAGGCCGTGCAGAGTGTTCGCGAGCGTAGCTCCGGTGGCCCGTTCGACGGGAAGCCGACTCAGAAACGCGGGGGATTGACCGGCTGGAACGAGCGCGATTCCCGGTCCCGGGTTGGTGAGGCCGGGGGCGCCCTGCGCCGCTTGAGTGGCCTGCTCGGCAGCGAACAGGCCGTCGGCGATCCCGATCCTCGTTTCGGGGTATCCCAGTTCGGTGAGGAGTTCGAGGAGGGTTGCGGCAGCAGGGGGTTCGCCTCCGTAGTAGCGGGCGGGGCCACGGGCGCGCATGGCGCAGACGCCTGGTACGCGTGGTTCGACTCCGGGGATGAGCGCCTCGATCGCTGCGAGCACGGGCGCGAATCTGCGCTCATCGACTTCCGGGTCGTGCGGATGCGTCGCCAGACTCGGGCAGCGGGATTGTGCCTCTCGCTCGCGGATTCCCGGGGTCACGCCCTCTGCGCGGGCTCGCTCCGAGCAGGCGACCACCAGGTGGTCGGCGATCAAAGCGATCGCCTCGAGACTCGTGGGACTCCCAGCTGCAGGCCTGATCGGAGGCGCAGCGGAGACGCCCGGCGATGGCGCCGCGGGCCCCTCCTCCACGAGTTCCTCTCGCTCTTGGAAAAAAGCGTGGATCGGCCAGTCCGGGATGCGGACGACGATGACTCGTTCCCCGCGGCTCATGACGAGGCCACCAGGCGCATGCGGGGGAGGGAGCCCGGATCTGCTGCTGGATCGGCGTGGTCGGCGACGCGCCCATCCGCGAAGGCCACGGTGTGCGTGCGCGTGCCTCGGCGGTCCTGGGACTGCACGGTGAGCGCGCGATCCGCGAGGAGCCCGCCCCCGCGCCGAAGGCCGCTCCAGCGCGAGCTCGTAACGGTGAGTGTGCTCTCGGTGCGCGGCCAAGCGCCCGCGACGATCAACGCGGATCCGTGATCCCGCAGCCGCGCGGAGATGCGTTCCGTCTCACCCGAGCCGATCGATCTCGGCGAGGCGAGTAACACGACGCTGAGGACCTCGCTGAGGAGACCAGCGAATCCGAGCGCATCACTGCCCGGATCAGGGATGAGTACGCAGCGGTCGAGCGCGATCCCCAGTGTTGCGGCCGCTTCCGCCCCGAAACCGGGGAACCCGATCACCCCGCACCAGGAGCCTGCCGTTGAGGCTGCGGCGAGCATTGACAGCGAGAGCTGGAGCGACCCGTTGACCGAGTAGCTTGCTCCCTGGCGGATGGCACCGCCAGGGAGCAGACCGCGCAGGCCCGGCAGGGTGGGCAGCCCGCGTTCTCCGAGCCGCAGCGGCTGCATCTCGGAGATGCGCTGCTGCAGCGAGTGGAGGGTTGCGGACTGACTCATGCAGCAATGTTCGAACATATGTTCGAATTAGTCAATCTGGTTTTTGCGTCGCGCGGGTCGTTTGCCGCGTCGTTGCAAGAGGCTCGGGAAAGCCCCTGAAGGTGTCAATGATTCCAGCGATGAGACGTCGCGGGCGGGGGAGGCGGGAACAGCGTAGGATGGTCGGGATGGACGAAGACGAGCTGGACGATTACGAGCGCGAGGCGGAGCTGTCGCTGTTCCGCGAGTACCGGGATATTGCCCGGCAGTTCCGGTATGTCGTCGAGACGGAACGGCGCTTTTACCTTGCGAACGAGGTGGACCTCAAGCGTCAGGACGCCGGCACCGATTTCTACTTCGAGCTCAGCATGTCCGACGTCTGGGTCTGGGATGTCTACCGTGCGGATCGCTTCGTGAAGTCCGTGCGCGTGCTCACGTTCAAGGACGTGAACGTCGAGGAGCTTTCCGCCCGCGAATTCTCGCTGCCGCAGGAACTCGCGCTCGACGAGTAGCCCGAGGGGCCCGCAGCGATCCATAACCCTCGCTCACAGGCGAGGCGAATCCCCCATTTCAGCGGAAGTTATCCACTGAACCATTTGCGCTCTCGCGCAGGACGTCCCGCGCTCCCATGATGGTGCACCAGGAGGTGCATTATGAGAGACAACGGAATCATTGCCCGCGAGGACTACGCTCCGGGAAAACAAGAGCTCGGGCGCCGCGGCGAGCAGATCGCGGCCGACTATCTTGCGGCCAGGGGGATGCGAATCCTCGATCGGAACTGGCGAAGCACGCATGGGGAACTCGATCTCGTCGTGCAGGACGCCACCCATGTCATCGCCGTTGAGGTGAAGACCAGGAGCGGCACGGGGTATGGGAGCCCGCTGCAGGCGATCACTCCCCAGAAAGCCGCGAGAATCCGGCGCACCCTGTTCGACTGGGTGCGGGAGCACAAGATGCGGGGCGCCGCGCTCCGGATGGATGTGATCGGGATCGTGATCCGGGCTGGCGAGCCCCCCAAGCTCGATTATCTCCGGGGAATCCAGTGACCCGGGCAGTGTGCCGGGCGGCCTCGATCGCGCTTACCGGGTTGGAAGGAGCCGTCGTCGATGTCGAAGCCGCGGTATCCCAGCAGCTCCCGGGCATGGCGATCATCGGCCTTCCGGACACCGCGCTCGCCGAAGCCAAGCTGCGGGTGCGCACCGCCACCACCCAGGCCGGCCTCCCGCTCGCTGACCGATTCATCACCGTGAACCTGGGCCCGGCCTCTCTCCCCAAGCACGGAACGGGATTCGACCTTGCGATCGCCCTCGCGGCCCTCGCCGCCTCCGGCCGACTGCCCATCGATCGACTGTCCGCTGTCGCACACCTCGGCGAACTCGGTCTCGACGGGGGGCTTCGGCGGCCGGCAGGGCTTCTCTCAGCGGTGCTCGCCGCGCGAGCGAACGGTTTCACGCGCGTCATGGTTCCCGCGAGCTGTGCGGCCGAGGCAGCGCTCGTCCCGGGGATCACGGCTATTCCCGTTCAAAGCCTGGTTCACGCGGTCGCCTGGCACACCGCAGATGAGCGCACCGAACGAGTAGTGACGTCGACGGTCACTCAGCGGCCCCGGAGCGCGGTCGTTGAGGAGCCTCCGGAGGATCGCGACATCGCAGATGTGCAAGGTCAGAGCGAAGCCGTTGAAGCGCTCGTCATCGCGGCGGCCGGGAGGCACAACATTTCCATGGTCGGGCCGCCCGGTGCCGGGAAGACCCTGCTTGCGGAGCGGCTTCCGACGATCCTTCCCGACCTCGACGACGCCGAGGCGATGGAAGCGTCCAGTATCGCCTCGCTCGGCGGCAGAACGCTCACAGGACTGATCCGTCGGCCGCCGTTCGAACATCCCCACCACACCGCTTCATCCGCGGCGATCATCGGGGGAGGCGCAGGGGACCGGATCACGCCCGGCGCGATCACTCGCGCGTGTCACGGAGTGCTCTTCCTCGACGAGGCACCGGAATTCAACAGGGTCGTGCTGGACGCACTGCGCCAGCCGCTCGAACGGGGAGTCGTCGAACTGCAACGGTCACGGGTTCGAGCGACATTGCCGGCGCGAATCCAGCTGGTGATCGCCGCGAACCCCTGCCCCTGCGGAAACGCGGGGTCCCCGGGAAGAGAAACCGTCTGCACCTGCAGCCCGAACACGAGAGTCCGCTACATGCAGCGAATCTCCGGGCCGCTGAGCGACCGAATAGATCTGCGCCTCGGCCTGCAGCGCGTCACTCGGGTCCCCCATGCGGCCTCCGAAGACCATCGAGAGTGCAGCGCGAGCGTGCGGAGGCGCGTTGTCCTGGCCCGCAGACGCTCGGCCCGCAGACTCGCAGGCACCCCGTGGAAAGTGAACGGCGAACTGCCGGGCACCTGGCTCAGGGGCGGGAAGTACCGCCTCGCACGCTCGGAAACGGCGATCCTTGATCGTGCCCTCGCGCTCGGCGCGCTGACGCTTCGTGGCTACGATCGCGTCCTCCGCGTTGCGTGGAGCATCGCGGATCTCGCCGAGCTCGACCGTCCCGGACGACCCGAGATCGGGGCGGCGCTCGCCCTGAGGAATGGCGGCCAGCTGTGAGCGGAGTATTCAGCGTGCTCGAAGCACTCGGGAGCGTGGCCGAGGTCGATCAAGCGCTCAGGAAGCTGAACGGCACTCATCGGGAACCGGGCCGCACACAGGCGGAGGGGCCCGCGAACGGGAACGCCTCCTGCCTGGAGGCTCTCGCCCGCGTGGCGTGGTCCAGGTTGACCGAACCCGGTGACCGCATCGCCGGCATGTTGATCGGGCGCTACGGGGCTCCGAAAGCTCTGGAACTGGCGATTGACTCCCGGGATCCGCGCACCCTCCACGCGCGCATCCGCTCGGAGAGCGACCTCGAGCTCACTCCAAAGGTGCTCGCGCAAGCACTGGCCCGCTGGAAACCCCGGTACAGCGTCGACGCGATCCGGCAGGATCTCCGCGCCAGCATCCGGAACGGGGCGTCGCTGCTCCTGCCCAGCGACCACGCCTGGCCGGACGGATTCGCCGATCTCGGGGAGCACGCGCCGATCCTGCTCTGGGTGCGCGGCAATCCGGAACTCCTGCGCACGCCGTCCGTCGCGATCGTGGGCGCCCGCGCCTGCACGGGCTACGGATCCACGGTGACCGCAGAACTCACCGACGCGGCGTGCAACATGGGAGCGACGGTGGTGTCCGGCGCTGCCTACGGCATCGACGCGGTGGCGCACCGAGTCGCGCTCGGCAACGATGGCGCCACCGTGGCCGTCCTGGCCGGCGGAGTCGATCGGCCCTATCCCGCGGCGCATACCGAGCTGCTCGCAACGATCGCCCAGCGTGGAGCCGTCGTCTCGGAGATGGTGCCGGGAGCCGCACCCACGCGGTGGCGTTTTCTCCAGCGGAACAGGATCATTGCGGCGCTCGCCGCAGCGACACTCGTCACCGAGGCGGGGGTGCGCTCCGGTTCCCTGAACACGGCAGGGCACGCGGCGGCTCTTGGCAGGGAGCTCGGTGCGGTGCCCGGTCCGGTGACGAGTTCGGCCTCCGCCGGGTGCCACGCGCTGATCCGCGATTACGGAGCGGCGCTGATCACCAACGCAGAGGAGCTCCGGATCCTGGCAGGGGCGCCCGAATCCGGTTTCGCGCGCCCCGAACGGGTGGGGAGGGGCGGGCCTGCTCCCTCTCGGGGTGGGAACCAGCGCTCGCGCTCGCGCGCGAGCGCGGAACAGGGAACAGAGCCCGTGCGGCGCCCGGGGAGCGGAGAACGCGCCGAGCCGGTGGCCAGCCAGGAGGCCGGTCAATCGAGGGGAGAAACGGCGCTGCACCGACGCCTCCTCGATGCACTCCCGCTGCGCGGGGCCCGGTCGGAGCACGAAGCGGCGCGGCTCGCCGGGGTGAGCAACAGGGACGCACGCGTCGGCTACGCGGAACTGCTGATCCTCGGGCATGTTGCCCGCGATGAAACCTTCGCGCACGAAGAACGGAGGTGGAAACTCCGGGGGTGATGCCGCGTTACTTCAGGGGAGCAGGGAGGAGCCGTTCGCCTGTAGGAGCGAGAGGTCCCCTCTGCGCTGCTGCTCAAGCTCAGCCATGTGCTGCTGCTCGAGCGAAGCCCTGTGCTTGTGCGCTGAGCGGTTCGATTCGGCTCCCGGAGGGTGCGTCTCGGAACCGAGGCGAGGTTCCCGCTCGTTCGCGGGGGACACGACGGCCGGGTCCGAAGGGGGCTGCGATTCCACAGGGCCGAGGCTGCACCCCGCGGCGCTCAGCAGGAGCGCCCCGGACAGAGCGACCGCCGCGCGCACCGCAGGCGAGGCTCGCGCGCCTGCGCGTGGAACAACTCGAGAAATGACGACCATCCGGCAACTCCTCCCGCTGCTCTGCGATGACGAGGCACATCCAGTGTTGCCAGGGTACCAGGGGAAGCGGACGGTGCACGGGGCTTCACCGGGGCCGACACCACAGAAAAAACGCCGCGCGCGAGGAACACGGACCGATGAGAGGAGGGATCAGGGGAAGATAGAGACATGAAGCTGGACGAGGCCATCGAGGGGTTCCTCCGCGCCATCGAGCTGGAGTACGGTTACTCCGAGCACACGGCGCGAGCATACCGCCGCGACCTCGCCGACCTGCTCGAATACGCCGAACAGCAGCGGGTCGGAGATCTCGCCGGCCTCGACCTCGAACTCATGCGCGGCTGGCTCTGGCACCGGCAGCAGCGCGGTCTCGCCCCGTCGACGCTCGCCCGTAACGTCGCCACGCTGAAGTCCTTCGGTTCCTGGCTCGAACGCACCGAACGCGTTCCCGGCAGCCCTGCCTCGCGACTCCGCGCGCCCAAGGCGCCGCGATCGCTCCCTCGAGTGCTCGCCAACGAACAGGTCGCCCGCATCCTCGAGCGGGCCGGGCACCGAGCCGACACCGGTGATCCGGCAGCACTCCGCGACCGCGCGATCCTCGAGCTCCTCTACGCTTCGGCGCTGCGCGTCTCAGAACTGTGCGCGCTTCCCGTCAACGGGCTCGACCAGCGCGAGCGCACCGTACGGGTCCTCGGAAAAGGAGGCAAAGAGCGCGTGGTTCCACTCGGGGCGCCGGCCGCGGAAGCCATCGGGAACTACCTCGAACGCGGGCGGCCAGCGCTCGCCGCGCGAGCGGCGAACCGCCCAGCGGCTGCGGGCGTGCACGGCCCGCGAAAAGGGGAGAACTCCGGGGCCCCCGCCGCCGGGGCGCCCGAGCGGCCGCTTTTCCTGGGGAACCGAGGCGGCCGCCTCACCCCGAATGCCGTCTATCGACTCGTCTCCCGCGAACTCGAGCAGGAACCCGGCGGCGGCCCCCGCGGCCCGCACGCCCTGCGGCACACCGCCGCCACGCACCTCCTCGACGGGGGAGCCGACCTCCGCATCGTCCAGGAGATGCTCGGCCACTCCAGCCTCGCCAGCACGCAGGTCTACACCCACGTCTCCACGGAGCGCCTCGCCGAACGGTACCGTCAAGCCCACCCGCGCGCCTGAACCGATCCCGTCTACCACGGCAGGAGCCGCGGCCGCCCCAGATAACGCAGCATCGGATCCACGTACTCGCCGTTCACGCGCACCCCTAGGTGCACGCAGCCGCCGCTGCAGTGCCCGCCCGTGCCGACCGCGCCGATGCGGTCCCCGGCGACCACCTCCGTACCGACGGGCGGTGCGTCGCCAACGGGCTCGAGCGAGAAGAGCGCGCCATCGGGGGAGCGAACGGTCACCACGGGGCGAGCCGCGACGTCTCCCGCGAAAGAGACGACCCCGGTGACCGGACTGGCGACGGCTTCACCCTCGCCCGCGGCGATGTCGATGCCGCGATGCCCCGGCCCGTATCGATGCTCGGGAGGCCGGAACGGCTCCGTGATCCTCAGGGGGAGACCGAACGGGGGAACCCAGAGTCCATCCGGGACGCGGTCCGATGCCGCGGGCGGGGGCGCCTCCGTGACCCCGCCACTCAGCATTGTTCGGGTCGGAGGGTGAACCGGCGCGGGGTCGAACGCGCCCGGGAGGCGCGGTGAGTGCCGCGCGCTGATGACCCGCGTCACCGGATCCCCGGTTCCCGCCCGCGGATCACGCCCGGCCGCGCCGGCACTCGGCACGGAGGGCGGGGCTTGGAGGCCGGTCCCAGCGGCCGCGCAGAGCAGAGCCCAGCTCAGCAGCAGGATGGCGGTCGGGCTGCTCGGTCGCGACCGCGGCCGGAGGAAGCGTGCGAACAGGCGCAGGATCAGGCGCACGATCAGGCGCAGGATTGCGATCGGGGGAGGGCTCATGCCGCAATCATCGAGGAGCACCGTTGCGCGGGGTGCGTGGGGCGGAGAGGCTGTGGAAAAAGCCGCTGAAATACCGTGCGTCGGACTGCGGTGAGCGACGCCTCCGGGTGCTACACTGGACGGGCACCTTGCAAGAGGTGACTTCGCGTGCCCATCACCACGGTGAGACGCCATCGGTCCCGTTCCATTCGGTTCGGGCGGCTGAACCCGGGGGCACCAGGATCTGATCGCACCCGCGATCGATAACAACCGCAAGCGCGCGCCCGAAGGGGTGCGCAGAACAGGAGACCGGCAATGGCCGTCGTCACCATGCGCCAGCTGCTCGACAGCGGCGTCCACTTCGGACACCAGACCCGCCGTTGGAACCCGAAGATGAAGCGCTTCATCTTCACCGAGCGCTCGGGCATCTACATCATCGACCTCCAGCAGTCGCTCGGCTACATCGACGCTGCCTACGAGTTCGTCAAGCAGACCGTTGCCCGCGGCGGCAACATCCTCTTCGTCGGCACGAAGAAGCAGGCCCAGGAGGCCATCGCCGAGCAGGCGACCCGCGTCAACCAGCCCTACGTCAACCAGCGCTGGCTGGGCGGCCTCCTCACGAACTTCCAGACCGTCACCGGCCGTCTGGAGCGCATGAAGGAGCTCGAGCAGCTCGACTTCGAGGGCACCACGAGCGGCTTCACCAAGAAGGAGCTCCTCCTCAAGAAGCGCGAGCTCGAGAAGCTCCAGAAGTCGCTCGGCGGCATCCGTCACATGACGAAGACCCCGTCGGCCCTCTGGGTGGTCGACACCAAGAAGGAGCACCTCGCGATCGACGAGGCGAAGAAGCTCGGGATCCCCGTGATCGCGATCCTCGACACCAACTGCGATCCCGACGAGGTCACCTACCCGATCCCGGGCAACGATGACGCGATCCGCTCCGTCGCGCTGCTCACCCGCGTGATCGCCGACGCTGCTGCTGAGGGCCTCATGGAGCGCCACCAGAAGCCGGAGTCGGGCGAGGCCGCCGCCGAGCCGCTCGCCGAGTGGGAGGTCGAGCTCCTCGGTGCCGAGCAGAAGACCGAAGAGCCCGCGGCCGAGGCCGTCGAGGTCGAGGTCGCAGAGGTCGAGGCTCCTGCAGCCGAGACCCCCGCTGCCGAGTAATTCAACTTTCGTCGAACCATCCACTAAGGAGTCACACATGGCTGCAGTAAGCATGGCCGCTGTGAAGGAGCTGCGCGACCGCCTCGGCGCCGGCATGCTCGACAGCAAGAACGCACTCATCGAAGCTGAGGGCGACATCGAGAAGGCGATCGAGATCCTTCGCCTCAAGGGCCTCAAGGGCGTTGCCAAGCGCGGCGACCGCGAGGCGAGCGAGGGTCTTGTCGCGGTCAAGGAGACCGAGGGCGCCGCAACGATGATCGAGCTCGTCTGCGAGACCGACTTCGTCGCGAAGAACGAGAAGTTCATCGCTCTCGCCGACCGCGTCGTCGACGCGATCGCAGCGGCGGGTGCCGCCGATGTCGAGGCCGCGCTCGCGGCTCCGCTCGAGGGCAAGACCGTCGAGGCCGTCATCACCGACGAGTCCGCGATCATCGGTGAGCGCATCGTTCTCCGCAAGGTCAGCCGTATCGAGGCCCCCGCGACCTCGGTGTACCTGCACCGCACCTCGAAGGATCTTCCCCCGCAGATCGGCGTCGTCGTCGGCTACGAGGGCGACGATGCAGAGGCCGCGCTCTCCATCGCGCGCCACATCTCCTTCGCCGATCCGCTCTACGTGAACCGCGACGAGGTTCCCGAGGCGGACGTCGAGAAGGAGCGCGATATCGTCACCGAGATCTCGAAGAACGAGGGCAAGCCGGAGGCCGCCCTGCCGAAGATCGTCGAGGGTCGCCTCAACGCCTTCTTCAAGCAGGTCGTCCTCACCGAGCAGGTCCACGCGCTCGACGACGAGAAGCGCGACGTGAAGAAGGTCGCTGACGCCGCAGGCATCACCGTCACCGGCTTCGCGCGCAGCAAGGTCGGCGCCTAGCACCACCGCACAGGACCCGGGCCACACGGCCCGGGTCCTGTCGTGTGTCGGCACTAGTATTGGCCAAGGCCGACACCGCCCGGCGCGCGACCACGAGCAGCTGGCTCCGAATCGCCTCGCCACCAGGCCGAAACACCCGGACTCGCCCCCCGCACCACCAAGGAGAAGCCACATGACCACCGCCCCAGCACGCAAGCGCCGCGTCCTCCTCAAGCTCTCCGGTGAGGCGTTCGGAGGCGGCACGCTCGGCGTCAACCCCGACGTGGTCAGCCAGATCGCCCGCGAGATCGCGGCGGCGGTGGAGCACTCCGAGGTCGCCGTTGTGGTCGGCGGCGGCAACTTCTTCCGCGGCGCCGAGCTCTCCCAGCGCGGCATGGATCGGGCCCGCGCCGACTACATGGGCATGCTCGGCACCGTCATGAACGCGCTCGCGCTGCAGGACTTCCTCGAGCAGGCCGGCGTGTCCAGCCGCGTGCAGTCCGCCATCACCATGACCCAGGTCGCCGAGACTTACATCCCGCTCCGCGCGATCCGCCACCTCGAAAAGGGCCGCGTCGTGATCTTCGGCGCGGGCGCGGGGCTGCCCTACTTCTCCACCGACACGGTCGCGGCGCAGCGCGCGCTCGAGATCCACGCCGACGAGGTGCTCGTCGCGAAGAACGGCGTCGACGGCGTCTACACCGCAGATCCCAACAAGGATCCCGAGGCCACGCTCATCGAAGAGATCACCTACAACGACGCGCTGGTGCGCGGCCTCAAGGTCGTCGACTCGACCTCCTTCAGCCTCTGCATGGACAACGGCATGCCGATGCGCGTGTTCGGCATGGAACCCGCTGGCAACGTGACCGCGGCGATCCGTGGCGAGAAGCTCGGCACGCTCGTTCACCGCTGATCAGCGGCAACAGGGCCGTCACCACTAAGCTTGAACTATTCCCGCACACACGAAGGAGCGCACCGTGATCGAAGAGGTCTTCGCCGATGTTAAGGACCGCATGACGAAGGCGGTCGAGTCCGCGAAGGACGGCTTCGCGACTGTTCGGACGGGCCGCGCGAACCCCTCGCTGCTCCAGAACGTGCAGGTCGACTACTACGGCACGCCGACCCCGCTCGCGCAGCTCGCCTCGGTGCAGAACCAGGACGCGCGCAGCCTCCTCATCACTCCCTACGACAAGGGCGCGATGAAGGACATCGAGCAGGCGATCCGCGACATGCCCAATCTCGGTGCGAACCCCACGAACGACGGCAGCGTCATTCGTGTCACGCTTCCCGAGCTGACCGCAGAGCGCCGCAAGGAGTTCGTGAAGATCGTGAAGACCCGCGCCGAGGACGCGCGCGTCGCGATCCGCAACGTCCGCCGCAGCGGCATGGATGACCTCGACGCGCTGAAGAGCGAGCTTCCCGAGGACGACGTGGTGCGCGCCGAGAAGGAACTCGAGGCGGTCACGAAGCAGTTCATCGAGCAGATCGACGACGCTTTCAAGCGCAAAGAGGCAGAGCTCCTGGAGGTCTGATCGGATGGGGCGCTCGGAAAGACGACGCGAGCTCAAGGCTCAGCTCGGTGAGCGCCGCGCACAGCTCGAGGCCACGAACGCCCGCATCGAAGAAAAAGCTGGACGGAACCTCTTCTTCGCGGTTCTGTCCGGCCTGATCTTCGGCGCGGTGTTTCTCGCGAGCCTGTTCCTCGTCAAGGAGATCTTCGCGCTGCTCGTGGCCGCGCTCGTCAGCGTCGCGCTCGTGGAGCTCGCCACGGCATTTCGGACGGCGGGCCGTCGCGTTCCGCGCGTCGGCGTGGTGCTCGGCGGTCTCGTGATCGTCGCCGGGGCCTACTTCTGGGGCGCTGCCGGCATGCTGCTCGGACTGTTCGCGGGTTCCGCGCTGCTCACGGTGTGGCGCCTCATCGAGGGACTCGTGCCGGCATGGGAGACGCCCCCGCGCACCCTTGTCCGAGATGTCTTCTCCGGGCTGTTCACCCTGGTCTACGTCGCGTTCCTCGCGTCGTTCGCGGTGCTGCTCGTGCAAGCTCCGCTCGGGGAGTGGTGGGTGTTCGCGCTCGTCCTCGTCGTCGTCTCGGTGGACATTGGCGCCTACGCCGCCGGTGTCACGATGGGCAAGCACAAGATGACGCCGCGGATCAGCCCGAACAAGACCTGGGAGGGCTTCGCCGGCGCAGCGGTCGTCGCGGTGGCCGCCGGAGTCGCGGTGTCGGTGCTCGCGCTGCAGCAGCCCTGGTGGGTCGGCGTGGTGATCGGCGCTGTTGTGCTCCTCACCGCGACGGGCGGTGACCTCACGGAGTCCCTGATCAAACGAAATCTCGGAGTGAAAGACATGAGTTCCTGGGTGCCCGGTCACGGCGGCTTCCTCGATCGTCTCGACTCGCTGCTGCCGTCCGCAGTTGGCGTGTACGGTGTCGCGCTCGTGCTCGGAGTCGTGGCATGAGTCGCAGCTCACAGCAGGGCCCGAAGCGAACCGGGCAGAATGGTGCGGTGCAGACATCCTTCCCGCTCGCGACCGGATCCCAGCTCGGCTACGACCAGGAGCAGGTGGATCAGTTCCTCGAGGCCGCCCGCACGACCTACGACGGCGCAGCGCCGGAGGCCGGGGATCGCATGACGTCCGAGGACGTCAGGAGGATGGCGTTCCCGGTGAAGCGCGGCGGGTATTCCGCGCGATACGTCGACGCCGCGATGGATCGGCTCGAGGAGGTGTTCTTCGAGCGGGAACGCCGCGAGCGCGTGCGTTCCGACGGCGAGGACGCCTGGTGGGAGGAGACGCGCCAGCTGCTCTCCGAGGTGCGGGGGCGCATGCGCAGGCCGCGCGGACAGCGCTTCCGCAAGCGGGGACTCTTCGCGACGGGGTACCGGCGCTCGCAGGTCGATGCGTTTCTCGATCGGATCTCGGGGATGTTTGAGCGGCGCGAGATCGAGATTCAGCCGTCCGAGGTGCGCGATGTGGTGTTCCACTCGCAGTGGCGCGGCTACGACGAGGACCAGGTCGATGCGCTCCTCGACGCGGTCGTCGAGATGATCCTCGCCACGCGCTGAGCCGGTGCGGCAACACACCCGGAACTTGGCATTGATCGCGTCCCGCCTCTGAGATAGAATCGTTATATTGTGTCTTCAACTCAAGCTCCCACTGTCTCCCGCTGGTCTCGAATTCGCGCACCCTTCGCCGCGGTCGCAGTAGCTGCGATCTTCGGCACCGCTGTGGTCGCCCCGTTCGCTATGCCGATCGCCCCGGCCGACGCCGAGACGATGGCGTTCGAGCAGCGCATCCATCAGGAATTCACGCCGAACGCCTCGCCCGAGCAAGACCTGGTGTACGCCGAGATCCCGGTTGAGAAGCTGCCGGATCCGAAGCCCCAGAAGAAGCCCGCCGCGGTTGCGCTGAGCTCCGACACCGCGGAGCAGGGCGCCGCCGAGAACTCGCAGGATCAGCAGGCGCAGCAGCCCGCCGAAGCCGGCGCCCCGCCGCGCTACACGGGCGGCGGAGCCCCCGCCGAGTGGATGGCCGCCGCGGGCATCGCGAAGAGCGACTGGGCCTACGTCGACTACATCGCCTCCAAGGAGAGCGGCTGGAACCCGAACGCCACGAACGCGAGTTCGGGCGCGTGCGGTCTCATTCAGGCGCTGCCGTGCAGCAAGGTCCCCGGCAACGGATACGACCCGGTGGACAACCTGCGCTGGGCGAGCGGCTACGCGAAGGACCGCTACGGCAGCTGGGCTGCGGCCTACCAGTTCTGGACCGCCAACCACTGGTGGTAAGGCGATGAGCTCGATCGCTCATGCCGCGTAAGCATCGGCGGGCGGCGCGCTCGGAGCCCAGCGACGTCACGCGGCTCGCCCACGGGGGCGCGCGAAAGCAGTTCCGGCGGGGAACCGAGTGGTTCGTCCGCGATATTCCGGCACACCGGGCCGAAAAGGCGTATCGGTGCCCGGAATGCGGCACCGAGGTGCCGCCAGGGCAGGCGCACGTCGTGGCGTGGAGCGCCGAGAATTTCTTTGGCGACGACGCGGCGATCCGGGATCGCCGTCACTATCACGCGCACTGCTGGCGGCTCGCCTGAGCCGCTGACGCTGCTGGGCCACGGACGGGGCCGAGCGCTCGGACGCGTGCGCGCGCCACGCACTCTGGCGGACGCCGCACGGCTCAGCGGCCTGAGGCGCCCGCGCCGCGATCGACCGCGATCAGAACAGCGTCGGGGGAGCGGCAGGCGCGTCGACGGACACCTCTTCGGTGCCGGCCGAATCCGCGAGGCCCGGCCCCCGCTCCGGCTCGCGGCCGGCCTGATACGCCGTCGCGGCGGCGCGCGCCCGATCGTCCGCCGCCTCGTTCAGCGGGTGACCGGCGTGGCCCTTCACCCACTCGAATCTAACGTTCCGCCCGCTGAGCGCCGCGTCGAGCCGCTCCAGCAGCTCGCGGTTGAGCACGGGCTTCCCGTCGGCCTTGCGCCAGCCGCGCCGCTTCCAGCCGGGCATCCACTGCGTGACCGAGTTGATCACGTACTGGCTGTCGCAGAGGATCAGGAGCGGCTCGTCGCCGAGATGGGCCGTGGCGTTGAGCAGGTCGAGCACGGCCATGAGCTCGCCCTGGTTGTTCGTCGCCCTGGGCCAGCCGCCCGCACGCCAGCGGTCCTCGTCGATCACCCACGCCCAGCCGGCCGGCCCGGGGTTTCCGAGGGCGGATCCGTCTGCTGCAGCCGTGAGAGTCATGCCACCAATCCTGCCAGAGGCCGTGATCCTCGAACGCTAGGCTGGACCGGTACGCCGGAATTCAAGGGGGCCGAATGGCTGAGATCACGAGTAACACGGTGCTGCGCGGTGTCCGCGAGAACATCGAGCTGCGGACCGCCGATGGGCTGACGCTCGTCGGCGAGCTCGCGCTGCCCGCTGATCGTCCGCCGCGCGCGACGCTCGTGACGCTGCATCCGCTTCCGACGGCCGGTGGCTTCATGGACTCCCACATTCTGCGGAAGGCCGCGAATCGCCTCCCCGAACTGGCGGATCTGGCCGTGCTCCGATTCAACACGCGCGGAACGAAGTCTCCGCGCGGCACGAGCGACGGCGCCTTCGAGGAGGGGATCGGGGAGCGGGAGGATGTCGCAGCCGCGATGCGATTCGTCGCGGAGCGCGGCCTGCCGAACCCGTGGCTCCTCGGCTGGTCCTTCGGCACCGAGCTCGCGTTGAAGTACGGCCTCGAGCACGATATCCGCGGGGCGATTCTGCTCTCGCCGCCCCTGCACCGCGCCGGCGCGGATGAGGTCGCCGCGTGGCGCGACGCCGCACCCGAGCTCGTCATCGTTGTCCCCGAGTTCGACGATTACCTGCGACCGGCCGAGGCGGCAGAGCGGTTCGCGGGCGTTCCGCGCGCGAAACTCGTCGCCGTCGACGGCGGACGTCACCTGTGGGTGGGGGAGAAGCAGGTGCAGCGGGTGCTCAATGAGATCGTAGCCGCGGTGGGAACTGCCGCGACCCCGCTCCCGACCGCCGTCCCCGACGAGCTCCTCGCCGGGTGACCGGGCGCTCCGTTTCGGCGGACCACTGATCCGTGGCGCCGATCCGGATCGCGAAGGGGCCGGCTCCACCGATTGTTCGGTGCAGCCGGCCCCTTCGCGTGAGACGGGTGCGCGCTGACTACTTCGTGTGCTCCGCGCTCTCGCCGGCGCCCGGTGCGGACTCCGGAGCGGGCTGCTCCGGGTCCAGGCGCTGGATGGCGACGGTGTCGGCCGAGTCGGCGGCCTCTCCGCCGGCGTCCGCGCCTGCTCCGGCCTGCTGCGCGCCGGTGCGGGCGCCCTCCTCGGACAGCGAGCTCGCGACGGGCTGCTCGACGAGTCGGCCGGCAACCGTGCTCATCTTCTGCGCGTTCGTGATGACCTCGCCGAGGCTCTCGAAGTAGCGGGCGACGGCTCCGCGCTCGACCTTCAGCTGGGTCATGCGATCCTCGGCGGCGGCGAGGACCTTCGTGGCACGGTCCTCGGCGTTCGCGAAGGTGACCTGCGCGCGCTGCTCGGACTCGAGAATGATGGAGGCCGCGCGGCGCTCCGCCTCTGCACGCATGTTCGCGGCGTCCTGCACGGCCTGGGTGCTGAGTCGCTCGTATTCGGCGCGCGCCGTCTCGAGCTGGCTGCGCAACTCCGTGAGCTCGGCTTTCGTTGCCGCGATCTCGCGCTGTGCGGTTTCGGCGGCCTCGCGCTGGCGCTCGGCGAGCTCCTTCTCGAGGGCCTCGCGCTGCGCGGCGGACGAGGTCTGGAACTCGGCGGTGTCGCGCTCGATCTGCTCGCGGAGCGCACGTGCGGCGTCCTCGGTCTCGGTGCGCAGCGCCGCGAGGCTCGACTCCTCGCTTCCGCGGTATTCCGCGAGTTCAGCGACGGTATCGGCGCGCAGGAGATCGGTCTCCTCCGTGACCGCTGCTCGCCGTGCGGCGACCTCGCGCTCGATCGCCGCGGTCCGCTCGGCCCGCTCGCGGGCGAGGTCCTCGTGGTGCTGGGCGAGCTCGGCTGCGATCGTGCGCTCGTGATCGGCGCGCTCGCGGGCAATATCGGAGGCGAGCTTGGTGCGCTCGCGCTCCATCCGCAGTTCGAGCTCCTCGCGCTGGATGCCGAGGGCCTCGGCAGCGGCTTCGCGCTCGATCCGCATCCGTTCGGCCTCCGCTGCGGATTCGTCGGCGATGCGGCGCTCGTGCTCGGCGAGGCCCGTTGCGATGCGCTCCTCGTGCAGGCGGGTTTCGTCGGAGATTCGGGCCTCGTGGTCGGCGCGAGCGCGGGAGAGCTCTCGCTCCGAGTCCTCGGCCGTGAGGCGGAGCTGCTTCTCGTGCGCGGAGCTCTCGGACTCGATGCGGCCGCGGTGCTCGTCCCACTCGGAGACGATGCGGTCCTGGTGCGCCGCGAGTTCCTCGCCGATCCGCGACTCGTGGGCCGCGCGCTCGTCGGCGATGGCCGCCTCGTGGGCGGTGCGGGCGTCGGCCAGTTCGGCAGCCTGCGCCGCGCGTTCGTCCGCGAGCGCCTGCGTCTGCGCGGCCCTGGCCTCGTCGAGTTCGGCGGTCTGCGCGTCGCGCTCGGTGGCGAGGCGGTTGCGGTGTGCCGCGAGTTCCTCGGCGATCGTGGCGTCGTGCTCGGCGCGCTCGCGGGAGATCGTCTCGCGATGCTCGTCGAGTTCGTTGGCGATGCGCTCCTCGTGCTCTGCGCGCTGTGCCGCGAGGGATTCTTCCTGTTCGGCGCGTTCGGTGGCGAGGGCGGACTCGTGCTCGGCGCGCTCGGAAGCGATCGCGGCGTCGTGCTCGGCGCGCTCTGAGGCGATCGCCTCATCGTGCTGGCTGCGCTCGTTCGAGAGGCGCATCTGGTGCGTCGCGAGCTCCTCGGCGAGGCGGGTCTCCTGCTCGTCGCGCTCGCGGCTCAGCGTGGCCTCGTGCTCGGCGAGTCCTGCGCGGATCGCGTCCTCGTGCGCCTGGCGCTCCTGCTTCACGCTCGCGTCGTGCGCCGAACGCTCGCCGGCGATCCGCTCCTCGTGCTCCGCGCGAGACGCGGCGAGCTCCCGTTCCTGCGCCTCGCGGGCCTCGGCGAGTTCCGCGTCGAAACGCTCCCGCTCGTGGGCCCGATCCTCTTCCGCTTGGGCCGCTGAGCGCTCGCGCTCGCGCTGGCCCTGCTCGGTGAGCGAGGCGATCTCCGCCTGCGCCTTCTCGCGCTGACGCTCGACGGCCGCCTCGTGCTCCGAGCGCTCCTGAGCGATGCGCTCGGTGTGGGCGGTCAGTTCCGCGGCGATCCGCCGATCGTGCTGCTCACGTTCTGAGGCGATCGCCTCGTCGTGCTCCGAACGCTCCTGGGCGATCCGTTCGCGCAGCGAATCCATCTCGGTCGTGAGCGAGCGGCGCAGCGCGTCCGTCTCCGCGGTGAGCGTCCGCTCCCGCTCGGTGAAACGCTCCTCGAGCTCGGCCTCCTCGCGCTGGCGGCGCGCCTCGAACTCGGCGCGTGCGCGCTCGCCCTCCCGGACGAGGCGTGCGCGCTCGGTTTCGGCCTCGCGCTCGTTCTCCGCCTGCTGCCGAGCGAGCTTCTCGGCATGGATCTCGTTCTGCGAGCGCAGCTCGTTCGCCGTCGCCTGCGCGCCGGAGACGATGCGATCGGCCTCGGACTGGGCACCGGCGAGCAGCGCCAGCGAGTCCCGGTGCGCGGTCTCGCGCTCGGCGAGTGCCTCGCGCACGGCGGAGCTGCGCTCGAGCTCGGCGGCGCGCTTCGCCTCCTCGAGGAGGCGCTCGCGCTCGGCGTTCGCGGCGGCCGTGTTCGCCGCGACGTCGTTGCGCGCACCGGAGATGATGATCTCCGCCTGCTCATTCGCGGAGTTGAGGAGGTCGTCGGCGCGCTGCTGCGCCTGCGTGAGCACCCTGCGGCTCTCCTCCTCGGAGGTGCGGCGCACCTTTTCCGCGTCGAGGTCCGCCTGGGCCATGAGGCGCTGGGCGTGATCCTCGGCGACCTTGAGGCTCTTTTCGACGCGGAGCCCGAGGCCCGAGTAGCCCGTGGCGCCCAACTCGGCGATCTGCTCCTGCAGATCGGCGATCAGCCTGCGCTGCTCCTCGTCCGTGCGCGTCGACTGCTGGTGGGCCTCCTGCAGCGCCTGAATGTGCGACTGGAGCGTTGCGATGTGCCCGGTGAGCGATCCGACGCGCTCGTCGACCTCCTCGCGGTTGTACCCGCGAAAGGCAGGGGAGAATTGCTGGGCTGATTCGGACACGGGCCCTCCGGGAGTCGACGAGGCTTCGTTCCGCGCCGGCGAAATCCCGCGCGGGCAATATCTCGATAATGATAGTTCAAATTGCCCTGCACGGTTGCGCCGAGTGACCGCAGGCCCGGGGCCGCGCGCGGTGCGGCGGGGGTCAGTGTCCCTTTTTTCTCTCCCGGATGCGTTCGCGCTGGGGAGAAAACAGGGCGACCCTCGGGAAGCTCCGGTAGCGTTGCATGCTGAAGTATCGTGTCCAGGCGCTCCGGCAGTTCCGGAATCCCGCTCGGGCCGTGAAAGTGAAGAGGAGACCTCGTGCGACATGCGCTTGCGATCGCAACCCTGGTACTCGCCGGTATTCTGCTGCTCCTTGGCCTCGGCCAGCGCACCTTCCTCGCCGGCCCTGCCGAGATCAGTTACCCCGTCGCAGCCAAATCCCAGGCGGGATACGCGGTGATCGACGGCGCGGAGCTCGCGAAGGTGCCGGGACAGGCCAACGTGGTCGTAGAGGGGGCGAACGCCTTCGTCGCAACGGGGATGACCCGCGATGTCGAGGCCTGGGTCGCTCCCTTCACGCACGATCAGCTCACGGTCGATGATCAGAAGAAGCGGCTCGTCGGCGAGAAGATCGAGGCGAAGGACTCCGCGGAGGCCGACGGCGGAGACACCGCCGCCGACGTGGGCGATGGTGACCCGCGTGGCAGCGACCTCTGGCTCGAGGAGCGCATGATCGATCAGACGGGTGGCAACGGCACCGAGAAGGATCGCCTCCGCCTCCCCGTCGCGCTCGCGTCTGATCAGTCGATCATCGTCGCCTCGAATGGCAAGGAGCCGATCCCGGGCGAACTCAGTCTCGTGTGGGTGCAGGATCGCCAGACGCCGTGGGCCGGTCCGATGCTCGTGGCGGGCGGGGTGCTCGCCCTGGTCGGTGGGATCCTCTACCTGCTCGCCGTCGACTACGATCGCCGCGGTCTCGGGCCCCGTCGTGGCCGCCGCGGTCCGTTCCAGGGCATCCGCAACGCGTTTGGTGGGAAGAAGGCCCGCTCGGGGGCACCCTCCGGGCGGTCGGGAAGCGCTGCGGGATCGGGATCCTCATCCACCCAGGGCCGGGCGAAGCACACCGCGCACGCGAAGCGTCGCGCCGGCCGGCTCGCCATTCCCGCCGTGGGCCTCGCTGTGGTGCTGGGGCTGAGCGGCTGCTCGGCCGATTACTGGCCGCAGGTGGGACCCCAGACGACCACGAAGGCCCCGGAACCGCAGCCGACCAAGGTCGCCCCCGTTCCGGTGACGAGCGGTCAGATCACCAAGATCGTGAAGAACGTCGCCTCGGTGTCGAACGAGGCCGACGACAAGCTCGACGCCGGGGCGCTGAAGACCCGCTTCACCGGGTCGGCGCTCGCGCAGCGCGAGGCCAACTACAAGATCCGCAAGGAGATGGCGGACTACGCCGTCGTGCCCCCGCGGCTCACCGACGACGAACTCGACTACGCGCTCGTGCAGAGCACGGAGTCCTGGCCGCGCACCATCTTCGTGACGGTGGCATCGACCTCCGGGAAGGACGCCGACAAGAAGAAGGAGACGGCGTCGCCGAGCCCTTCGCCGACCGCGGATGCACCCGCCGAGGACCCGAAGCCGGAGGCCTCGCCGTCCCTCGCGCTCATGCTGACGCAGGCCGACCCCCATCAGAACTTCGTCGTGTCGCGCGTGGTCTCCCTGCGCGGCGGCATCTCGATGCCCGATGCGGCACCGGCCTCGGAGGGCACCGCGGTGCTCGCGAACGACACTGCCACGCTGCTCATGCCGCCCGGAGAGGTCGGAACGGCCTACGCGAAGCTCCTCCAGGAGGGCGACAAGGCCGCGGACGCCGACAAGTTCGACCTCACCACGGACACGCTGCTCAAGAACTACGGCAAGGCGCGAGCCGAAGCCTCGCAGAAGCAGTCCGATGACAAGGGTCAGACCATGAAGTTCTCGGTCGTGGCCAAGCAGTCGGACGAGGCGCCGGTCGCGCTGTCCACCGGCACCGGCGGGGCGCTTGTCGCGACCACCGTGATCGAGGAACAGATCGTCGACTCCGACGGCGGCCGTTACAAGCCGCAGGCGAAGGACGCGGTCACCGCGATTTCCGGACTCAAGGGCGAGCAGAACAAGCTCGTTCAGGAGGTCGCGCACCAGATGCTCTTCTACGTCCCGAGCAAGAGCGGGGACGGCAAGATTCAGCTCCTCGGAGTGACGAGCGAGCTCGTGGGAGTGAGGAACAAGTAATGAACCAGCCGATGCCCGAGCGAATCCCCGGTGGCGGGATCGATCTGAGCCACCTCGCCGCGCGCGGCCAGGGCGCGGCGGCAGGCGCCGGAGCGCCCGGTCAGGCCCCGCAGGGCCAGCCCGGCGCTGCGCCGTCCGTCGTCGACGTCCCGTCGCTCGTGATCGACCTCACGGACGACACGTTCGAGCAGGCCGCGCAGCTCTCCACGATCGTGCCCGTCGTGATCGACCTGTGGGCGGAATGGTGCGAGCCGTGCAAGACCCTCGGCCCCGTGCTCGAGAAGGTCACCAGGGAACTGGACGGCCGGATCATGCTCGCGAAGGTCGATGTCGACGCGAACCCCGGTCTCGCGCAGGCCTTCCAGGCGCAGTCGATCCCGATGGTGGTCGCCCTCGTGGGCGGTCGGCCCGTTCCCCTGTTCCAGGGGGCGGTCGCCGAGGCGGAAGCGCGCGACTTCTTCGGCCAGCTGCTGCAACTCGCCGAGCAGCACGGGGTCACCGGACGGGTGAACGCCCCGGGCGGCGGATCCGGAGACGGCGCTGCAGCAGCGGCCGCCGAGCCCGAGATCCCCGAGGCCCATCTCGCAGCGGTCGAGGCTGGCGAGCGCGGAGACTTCGAGACCGCGATCCGCGAGTGGGAGGCCGTGCTGCAGAAGGCGCCAGCCGATGCCGTCGCGCGCGCAGCCCTCGTGCAGGTGCGGCTGCTGTCGCGCCTCGACGGGCTCACCGTCGACGAGATCCGCGGGGCTGCCGCGGCCGATCCGAGCGACGTTGACGCCCAGCTGAGCGTCGCCGACCTCGATGTCTCGGGCGGACACGTCGAGGACGCCTTCCTGCGCCTGCTCGAGCTGTTCGCGACCGCGAACGAGGATGATCGCGCCCGGATCCGGGAGCGGCTGCTCGAGCTCTTCGAGGTCGTCGGTGTCGCGGACTCGCGCGTGATCGCGGCCCGCGGGCGCCTCGCGAATCTGCTCTACTGACCCGCTGAGCAGGAGATGACCGAGAGGCGCGCCTACCTCGACCACGCCGCCACCTCGCCAATGCCGGAGGCGGTTGTCGCGGCGTACGCGGATGCGCTGCGCACGGTGGGGAACCCGGCCTCGATGCACTCAGACGGGCAGCGGGCGAGCGAGCTGCTCGAGGTGTCGCGCGAGCGGATTGCGCGCGCGCTCGGCTGCGATCGGGCGGAGACGATCCTCACCGCAGGCGGCACCGAGTCGGTGAATCTCGGGATCAAGGGCCTGTTCTGGGCGCGGCGCGGTGCGGGCTCCGGACCCGTGGTGCTCATTGCTGACGGCGAGCACCACGCGACCCTGGAGGCCGCCGAGTGGTTGCGTGACGCACAGGGCGCGGAGCTCGTCACCGTGCCGATCGACCCGGAGGGACTCATCGATCCCGCGGCGTTCGCGGTGGCGATCGAGGACGTCGGGCCGGAGCGAGTCGCACTCGCGAGCTTCTCGTGGGCGAACAACGAGGTCGGCGCCGTCCAGCCCGTGGCAGAACTGTGCGGGATCGCCGCCGCGAACGGGATCCCGGTCCACGTCGACGCGGTTGCAGCGCTGGGGCAGCTCAGGATCGACTTCGCGGGATCCGGCGCCGCGGCGCTGAGCGTCTCGGCGCACAAGATCGGGGGACCGGTGGGCGTGGGAGCCCTCGTGCTCGGCCGGCGGGCGAGCGCGGTTCCGCTCCTGCACGGCGGCACGCAGCAGCGGGGCCGATCCGGAACCCAGGACGCCGCGGGTGCAGCGGCGTTCGCAGCCGCGCTTTCCCTCGTGGTCGGCGAGGACGGAACCCCGGATCCGGATCAGATCGCCGCGCTTTCGCGTTCCCGCGATCGGCTCATCGAGGGGGTTCGCGAGATCGATCCCGGTGCCGTGCTGCGCGGTCCGGCCCCGGGGGCACAGCGATTGCCGGGCAACGCGCACTTCACCTTCCCCGGGTGTCAGGGCGACTCGCTCCTCTACCTGCTCGACATGTCGGGTGTCTCTGCCTCGGTCGGGTCGGCGTGCCAGGCCGGCGTCGCTGAGCTTTCGCACGTCCTGCTCGGCATGGGGATCTCGGAGGACGAGGCCGCTGGGGCGCTGCGCTTCACCCTCGGTCACGCGACAGCTGACCACGAGATCGACGCGCTCCTGCAGGCTCTGCCGGCCGCGCTGGAGCGGGCGAGAACCGCCGGACTGGCGTAGACTTTCCCGGATGAGGATTCTGGCTGCGATGAGCGGCGGCGTCGACTCCGCGGTGGCCGCGGCGCGCGCCGTCGATGCCGGGCATGAGGTCGTCGGCGTGCATCTCGCGCTGAGCCGCATGCCCGGGACGCTGCGCACCGGTTCGCGCGGCTGCTGCACGATCGAGGATGCCATGGACGCGCGCCGCGTGGCCAACACGATCGGCATCCCCTTCTACGTGTGGGACCTGAGCGAGCGGTTCAAAGAGGACGTGGTCGACGACTTCGTCGCCGAGTACGCCGCCGGCCGCACGCCGAATCCTTGCATGCGCTGCAACGAGAAGATCAAGTTCCAGGCGCTGCTCGAGAAGGCCATTGCGCTCGGATTCGACGCCGTGGCGACGGGGCACTACGCGACGCTGGTGCCGGGCCCGACGGGACCCGAGCTCCACCGCGCCTCCGCCTGGGCGAAGGATCAGTCGTACGTTCTGGGCGTGCTCACGGAGCGACAGCTGGCCCACTGCTACTTCCCGCTGGGCGACACCCCCTCGAAGGAGCTCGTCCGCGCCGAGGCCGCGGAGCGCGGCCTCCAGATCGCGAAGAAGCCGGACAGCCACGACATCTGCTTCATCCCGGACGGGGACACACGTGGGTGGCTGTCGGAGTACGTGGATCGTGAGCCGGGGGAGATCCTCGACGAGGACGGCGAGGTCGTCGGACGCCACGACGGGGCGCACGGCTACACCGTCGGCCAGCGCCGCGGGCTCCAGCTCGGACGCCCCGCCGCGGATGGCAAGCCGCGGTACGTGCTCTCGATCCGGCCGGTGTCGAACCAGGTCGTCGTCGGACCGAAGGAGCGGCTCGCGATCTCGCGGATCGCCGGGGGCCGCTACAGCTTCGCGGGCGAACCGGGCTTCGACCTGGGGGAGACCTTCTCCTGCGACGTGCAGATCAGGGCGCACGCGGATCCGGTGCCCGCGTTCGCGCGGCTCGTCCCGATCCTCGAGGAGGAGCGGACGGAGCAGCACCGGGCCGACGCGACGCACGAGATCGTCGTCGACATCGATCTCGCGCTCGCCGAGCCGCTGCTCGGCGTGGCGCCGGGGCAGACCGCGGTGCTGTATCTCGGCACGCGGGTGCTCGGCCAGTTCACGATCGACCGGGCGATCGCCGCCCCGGAGTCGTGCGAGGAACTGCGCGCCGGGCGTTCCGAGGAGACGGATCCCGCCGAGTCCCCGTCAGTGTCGGTGGTCGCCTCCTAGACTGGTTCCGTGATGGAAATCAGCTCGGAAATCCCCGCAGACTTCGCGGCCGCTCGCGCCGAGGCGGAGGCGCTCACCGTCGAGATCGAGCGTTTGCGCCTTGCCTACTACTCGGAGGCCACGAGCCTCGTCTCGGATGCGCAGTACGACGAACTGTTCCACCGGCTGGAGGCCATCGAGCGGGCGTTTCCCGAGCTCGCGGGCCAGGACAGCCCCACGCGCGAGGTGGGCGCAGCCATCGTTTCGGCCGGTTTCCCCGAGCACGAACACGCGGAGCGCATGCTCAGCCTCGACAACGTCTTCTCGATCGCGGAATTCGAGGAGTGGGCCGCCAAGACCCGGGCGGCCGCCGGGCGCCCGGTGCGCTGGCTCACCGAGCTCAAGATCGACGGCCTCGCGATCAGCCTTGCGTACCGCAACGGCGTGCTCGAGACCGCGACGACGCGGGGCGATGGTCGGGTCGGCGAGGACATCACGGAGAACATCGATCTCATCCCCGTCATCCCTCGGGAGCTGACGGGCGAGGGGATCCCCGAGTTCTTCGAGGCCCGCGGCGAGGTGTTTCTGCGCTCGGAGGACTTCGAGGCGCTGAACGAGCGCCAGCACCGGCTGCAGGAGGAATTCGTCGCTGAACAGCGCGCTCGGGGGAAGGCAGAAGACCAGATCCCGATCCGTTTCCCCGAGTTTGCGAACGCTCGCAATACGGCGGCGGGCAGCCTGCGCCAGCGCGCGGAGAAGAAGACCGAGGCCGAGCTCGAACTCATGCGGGACCGTCTCGGCCGGCTCTCGCTCTACGTGCACGGCATCGGCGCCTGGTCGCATCCGGAGTTCGCGAATCAGTCCGACGCCTATCGCCTGCTCGCTTCCTGGGGTCTCCCGGTGTCCCCGCACTCCAAGGTGTTCGACTCCACGGAGGAGGTCACGGCCTACATCGAGGAGCGCGGGGCGCACCGGCACGATGTCGAGCACGAGATCGACGGCATCGTCGTCAAGATCGACGAGCTGGATCTCCACGCTGAACTGGGGGAGACGAGCCGTGCACCGCGGTGGGCGATCGCCTATAAGTACCCGCCGGAGGAGGTGCACACGGTGCTCCTCGACATCCGCATCGGCGTCGGCCGCACGGGGCGTGCCACGCCGTACGCGGTCATGGAGCCGGTGAAGGTCGCCGGGTCGACGGTCCGGCAGGCCACCCTGCACAACCGCGAGGTCGTCAAAGCCAAGGGCGTCCTGATCGGCGACACGGTCGTGCTGCGGAAGGCGGGAGACGTGATTCCCGAGGTGCTCGGCGCGGTCGTCGAGTTGCGGGACGGCACCGAGGTCGAGTGGGTCATGCCCGCGGAGTGCCCGGAGTGCGGCACCCCCCTTCGCGCGATGAAGGAGGGGGACATCGACCTCCGCTGCCCGAACGCGCGCGGCTGCCCGGCGCAGGTGCGCGGGCGGGTCGAACACATCGGCTCCCGCGGCGCGCTCGACATCGAGGTGCTCGGGGAGATCACCGCGGCGGCCCTGACACAGCCGGAGACCCCGTCGGTTCCGCCGCTCGAAACCGAGGCCGGGCTGTTCGATCTCACGCTCGAGGAGATCGTGCCGATCGTTGTCGTGGTCCGCGACGCGGAGACGGGCGAGTTCCGCACGGACCCGGAAACCGGTGAGCCGGTCAGGCGCGCGCCCTTCCAGCGGATCGTCATGAGCTATCCGCCCGGCTGGGAGGACGCCACCCCCGCCGAGCGCCGAGCCGCGAAGATCCGGAAGGATCACCGGACGGTGCTGCCGTCACTCACCGCGGAGACCTTCCTCTCCGAGCTCGAGAAGGCCAAGACCAAGCCGCTGTGGCGGCTGCTCGTCTCGCTCAACATCCGCCATGTCGGGCCGGTTGCGGCCCGGGCGCTCGCGGACTGGTTCGGCTCGCTCGAAGCGATTCGCTCGGCCTCGCTCGAGGACCTCGCCCAGGTTGATGGCGTCGGCACCATCATCGCCGAGTCGCTGATCGAGTGGTTCGAGGTGGACTGGCATCGCGAGATCGTCGAGCGATGGAGCCGGGCCGGCGTGCAGTGGTCCACTCCCGGTCATCCGGGACCGGGCGCCGCCGCCGAGGCCGGTGGCGTGCTCGCCGGCCTCACGATCGTCGCTACCGGCTCGCTCGACGGCTTCACCAGGGACGGGGCGAAGGAGGCGATCATTCAGGCCGGAGGGAAGGCGGCGTCGAGCGTCTCGAAGAAGACCGACTTCGTGGCGGCTGGGCCGGGAGCGGGCTCCAAGCTCGCGAAGGCCGAGGAGCTGGGCATCCCCGTACTCGATGCCGCGCAGTTCGCGGTGCTCGTCACGGAGGGACCCGCTGCACTCGGGCTGGGAGCCAGTACGGAGTCCTGAACCGCTTCGCCCACAGGCGAAGCTGAAGATGGATTCTCCACAGTGTCCGCCTCGGCGAGATCGGGAGCCGCGGCCCCCGCTACGCTGAGCGAAACCGGCCACGAGTCCGGCGAACGAGGTCTACCGCACGCGAGGAGGCAGCATGCCGCAAAAGTCAGTTCCGGTCCGCGCCGAATGGGCCGCTCAGGATCCGCTGCTCCGCGACTACTACGACACGGAATGGGGCCTCCCGGTCACTGACGAGGCGGGGGTCTTCGAGCGGCTGAGCCTCGAGGCGTTCCAGGCGGGGCTGTCGTGGCTGACGGTGCTCAAGAAGCGTGAGGCCTTCCGGCGAGCGTTCGCGGGCTTCGATCCGGAGGCCGTTGCCGCGTTCACGGAGATCGATGTCGCGCGGCTGCTGAACGACGAGGGGATCATTCGCAACCGGCAGAAGATCGAGGCGACCGTGCGGAACGCGCGCGCCACGCTCGCGCTGCGCGAGGCGGGGACCTCGCTGCAGGAGGTGGTCTGGTCCTTCATGCCCGCGCGCTCGCCAGCGCCGCGCTCCGACGCCGAGGTTTCCGCGAGCACCGCGGAGTCCCGTGCGCTCGCGAAGGAACTCAAACGGAGGGGCTTCGCCTTCGTCGGCCCCACCACGGCGTACGCCCTGATGACCGCGATCGGCATCGCCGACGAACACATCCTCACCAGCCACCGCCGCGGCTGCTCCGGACTGTGGAATGTCGACGGCACCAGGAGCAGCGCGCCGCTGCGCCTCGCCGCCCCGCTCCCTCCGACGGCCGCGCCTCTCGGGGAGCCGCTGCGCTCCGCTGGCTAAGATAGGAGGGTTCCCGAACAGCCCACCTCACGATGGAGCAGCATGTCTGACACCCCTGCGGCCGGAGCGGCCGCCGCGAGCGGAGAGATCACGGTCGAGACCGTGCAGCATCTCGCCGGCCTCGCCCGGATCGCCCTGACGGAGGCCGAGGTTTCGTCACTCACGACCGAACTCGGCTCGATCCTCACGAACATCGCCAAGGTGAGTGAGGTGGCGGGCCCCGATGTTCCCGCTACGAGCCACCCGATCCCGATCAACAACGTCACGAGGGCCGACGAGATCGCCGATGTCCTCACGCGCGAGCAGGCGCTCGCCAACGCGCCCGAGACCACGGACGGCATGTTCCGAGTCTCTTCGATCCTGGGGGAGGAGCAGTAATGGGAGAACTGATCCGACTCACGGCGGCGGATCTCGCCGCGAAGCTCCGTTCCGGCGAGGTCTCGGCCGTCGAGGCCGCGCGCGAGCATCTGGAACAGATCGAGGCCGTCGATGGCTCTCTGCACGCCTTCCTCGCAACCGACCCTGAGGCGTCGCTCGCAGCGGCCCGCTCCATCGACGAGCGCCGCGCGGCAGGCGAGGAGCTCGGCGAGCTCGCGGGCGTTCCGCTCGCCATCAAGGATGTCCTGGTCACCACCGATATGCCCGCGACCTCCGGCTCGCGGATCCTCGAGGGCTACCGATCGCCGTATGACGCCACGAGCGTCGCGAAGGCCCGGGCAGCCGGTCTCGTGAACATCGGCAAGACCAACATGGACGAGTTCGCCATGGGCTCCTCCACGGAGAACTCGGCCTACGGCCCCACCCGAAATCAGTGGGCGGGGGATCGCGTCCCCGGCGGCTCGGGCGGCGGTTCTGCCGTCGCGGTCGGCGCGTTCGAGGCACCGCTCGCGCTCGGCTCTGACACTGGCGGCTCGATCCGTCAGCCCGCGGCGCTCACGGGCACGGTCGGGGCGAAGCCCACCTACGGCGGCGTCAGCCGCTACGGCGCTATCGCCCTGGCCTCGTCGCTCGATCAGATCGGGCCCGTCGCCCGCACCGTGCTCGACACGGCGCTGCTGCACGACGTGATCGCCGGTCACGATCACCACGACTCGACGTCGCTCGACTTCGCCTGGCCGTCCATGGCGCAGGCCGCGCGCGGCGGCGCCGATCCGGGCACCCTGAAGGGCCTCCGCGTCGGCGTGGTGAAGCAGCTCATGATCGACGGGGTGCAGCCCGGCGTGAAGGCGAGCTTCGAGGCGTCGCTCGCGCTGCTCGAGGCGCAGGGGGCTGAGATCGTCGAGATCGACGCACCGCACTTCGAGTACGCCGTGGCGGCGTACTACCTGATCCTGCCCGCCGAAGCTTCGAGCAACCTCGCGAAGTACGACTCGGTGCGCTTCGGCCTCCGCGTCACCCCCGAGGGCGGCGGCACGGTCGAGACCGTGATGAGCGACACCCGCGCTGCCGGCTTCGGCGCCGAGGTCAAGCGACGCATCATCCTCGGCACCTACGCGCTTTCCGCCGGGTACTACGACGCCTACTACGGCAGCGCGCAGAAGGTCCGTACTCTGATCCAGCGCGATTTCGCGCAGGCCTTCCAGCAGGTTGACGTGATCGCATCGCCCACCGCGCCCACGACCGCGTGGTGCCTCGGCGAGCACAGCGGGGACCCGATGCAGGACTACCTCAACGACGCCACCACGATTCCGGCGAACCTCGCCGGAATTCCGGGGCTCAGCCTCCCGATCGGCCTCGCCGCTGAGGACGGGCTGCCCGTCGGGCTGCAGCTCATGGCGCCCGCCTACGAGGACGCGCGGCTGTACCGCGCGGGCGCCGCAATCGAATCGCTCATCGCCGACCGGGACGGCACGCCGTTCTGGGCTCAGGCACCGTCCCTCGCGGGCGCGCAGACCGGAAAGGCGGCGCTGTAATGGCAAAGACCAAGCTGATGGACTTCGAGCGCGCGCTCGAACTGTTCGAGCCCGTCATCGGCCTCGAGGTGCACGTCGAGCTCAACACCGCGACCAAGATGTTCTCCTCCGCGCCGAACCTCTTCGGGTCCGAGCCGAACACCAACCTCACGCCGGTCTGCCTCGGCCTGCCCGGCTCGCTGCCCGTGATCAATCAGAAGGCCGTCGAGTCATCGATCCGCCTCGGCCTCGCCCTCGGCTGCGAGATCGCGGAGGTCTCCGGCTTCGCCAGGAAGAACTACTTCTACCCGGACATGGCGAAGAACTACCAGATCTCGCAGTACGACGACCCGATCGCCTTCGACGGCTCCGTCGAGATCGAGCTCGCGGAGGGGCGCGTCGTGCACGTGCCGATCGAGCGCGCGCACATGGAGGAGGACGCCGGCAAGCTGACCCACGTCGGCGGTTCGACGGGTCGGATCCAGGGCGCTGAGTACTCGCTCGTTGATTACAACCGTGCTGGCGTGCCGCTCGTGGAGATCGTCACCCGGCCGGTGTTCGGCGGCGAGGCAGACACCCCGGAGATCGCGGCGGCCTACGTCGCCACGATCCGCGAGATCGTGATCGCGCTCGGCATCTCCGAGGCGCGCATGGAGCGCGGCAACCTCCGCTGCGACGCCAACGTCTCGCTCCGCCCGCGCGGCAACGAGGACGCTGGCATGAGCGTGCTCGGCACGCGCACCGAGACGAAGAACGTCAACTCGCTCCGCTCCATCGAGCGCGCGGTGCGCTTCGAGATCCAGCGCCAGGCGCAGATCCTCGCGGACGGCGGCAGCATCACGCAGGAGACGCGCCACTGGCACGAGGACACGGGCGAGACCTCGCCCGGCCGCCCGAAGAGCGACGCGGACGACTACCGCTACTTCCCGGAGCCCGACCTCGCCCCGCTCACGCCCTCGCGCGAGCTCGTCGAGGAGCTCCGGGCCGAGCTTCCCGAGCACCCGACCCTCCGCCGTCGCCGGCTGAAGGCCGCCTGGGGGTTCACCCCGCTCGAGTTCCAGGACGTCGTCAACTCCGGCCTGCTGAACACCGTCGAGGCCACCGTCGAGGCGGGCGTTCCCGCGCAGACGGCGCGCAAGTGGTGGACGGGTGAGATCGCCCGCATCGCGAACGAGCGCGGCGTGGTCGCCTCCGAGCTCATCACCCCGGAGCAGCTCGCCTCCGTGGTCGCGCTGGTCGACGAGGGAACCCTCAACGATAAGCTCGCCCGCCAGGTCATCCAGGGCATCATCGACGGCGAGGGAACCGCGGCCGAGATCGTCGAGGCCCGCGGACTCGCCATCGTCTCCGACGACGGCGCCCTCATCGCCGCAGTCGATGCCGCCCTCGCCGAGCAGCCTGACGTCCTCGCGAAGATCCGCGACGGGAAGGTGCAGGCGGCAGGCGCGATCATCGGCTCCGTGATGAAGGCGATGCGCGGGCAGGCTGACGCCGCCCGCGTCCGCGAACTCGTCCTCGAGCGCGCGTCGCAGGCGTAGGCTCGCGAGACGTCTCGGCGGGCTCCCAACCGGGAGTCGTAGCCGGGAGCTCGCGGCCGCGGAAACGGGCGGGGCGGGGTGCACACGTACCCCGTCCCGCCCGTTTCGGCGTTTCCGCGCGCGGTACGCGCCTACCGCGTGTCCTCGTCCACCCAGTCCATCGACTTCGAAACCGCTTTCCGCCACTGCCGCAGGAGGCGGTCACGCTCGGTCGTCTCGAGGGACGGCTCCCACCGACGATCCTCGCCCCAGTTCGCGCGGAGCTCGTCCAAACCGCCCCAGAACCCGACCGCCAGCCCCGCGGCATATGCCGCGCCCAGCGCCGTGGTCTCGGCGATCCGGGGCCGCACCACGGGCACCCCGAGCATGTCCGACTGGAACTGCATGAGCGTGTCGTTCGCCACCATGCCGCCGTCGACCCGGAGCTCGGCGAGCGGCACCTCCACATCGGCGTTCACGGCGTCCAGTACGTCGCGGGTTTGATACGCGACGGCCTCGAGCGCGGCGCGCGCGATGTGCCCCCGGTTTGAATACCTGGTGAGGCCCACGATCGCGCCTCTGGCGTCGGGCCGCCAGTACGGGGCGAACAGCCCCGAGAAGGCCGGGACGACGTAGACGCCCCCGTTGTCGGGGACCGACCGAGAGAGCTGCTCCACCTCGGCGGCGCTGCGAATGATCCCGAGCTGATCACGCAGCCACTGCACGAGCGAGCCGGTGACCGCGATCGACCCTTCGAGCGCGTAGTGCGCCGGGCCGTCGCCGAGCTGATACCCCACGGTCGTGAGGAGCCCGTTGCTCGAGTGCACGATCTCGGTGCCGGTCTGGAAGATGAGGAAACAGCCGGTCCCGTACGTGTTCTTCGAGTCGCCCGCGGAGAATGCCGCCTGCCCGAACGTCGCAGCCTGCTGGTCGCCGAGGATCCCCGCGACGGGGGTGCCGCGGAGGAGCGAAGACGACTCGGCCGTGCCGTACACCTCGGATGAGGATCGGATCTCGGGGAGCATGGATCGCGGGATTCCGAACGCCTCGAGCAGATCGTCGCGCCAGGAGAGCGTCTCGAGGTCCATGAGCAGCGTCCGTGAGGCGTTCGTCACGTCCGTCGCGTGCACGCCGCCGTCGACGCCGCCCGTGAGATTCCACAGCACCCAGGTGTCCGGCGTCCCGAAGAGCAGCTCACCGCGCTCCGCGCGCTCGCGGGCTCCGGGGACGTTCTCGAGGATCCAGGCGATCTTCGACGCGGAAAAGTAACTCGCGAGCGGGAGCCCCGTCACGGACTTGAAACGATCGACCCCGCCGTCTGCGGCGAGCCGGTCGATGATCGGCTGAGTGCGCGTGTCCTGCCACACGATCGCGTTCGCGACGGGTTCACCGGTCGCCCGATCCCACACGATCGTGGTCTCGCGCTGATTCGTGATCCCGATCGCCGCGATGTCGCGCTCGGTGAGATCGGCGCGGCCGAGCGCGGTGCCGATCACCTCCTGCACGTGCTGCCAGATCTCGAGCGGGTCGTGCTCGACGTGGCCGGCGGCGGGCATGATCTGCTGGTGCTCCTGCTGGCCCACCGATACGACGTTGCCCCGCCGGTCGAACACGATCGCGCGGGTCGACGTGGTTCCCTGGTCAATGGAGATGACGTGCTCTGCCATGTGAGCTCCTCTGCTCGGACGGTGCTGAGCCGGGTTCCGGGCGATGCGCCGCGGGAACGCGGTGATTCGGCTGGATCGGGCGGACTATTGGGGGAGCGAAGCCACTCCGGGCTCGCCGAGCGTGACGCGATGGCGCTCGAGGAGAATCCGCTCGGCCCGCTCGACCTCGCGCGTGCGATCGGCGTCGCTCCACCCGAGCGCCGGCGCGACGGCCTCGGCGACCTCATCGAGGGTGTCCCGGCTCAGGCCGCCGACGAAGGCGATGGAAGTCCTGCGGAGCAGCAGGTCATCGAGGTGCACGACGTCCTCGCTCGTGGCGAGAAACGCGAGTTCCTCGGCGAAGTATCCGGGCGCGTGACGTAGCGGGGTCGGCTCCGCGGGAAGGGCCTCGAGGACCTCTGCTGCTCGCGTGCCGTAGCGTTCGAGCAGCGCGTCGACCAGTGTGCGATCGTGTCCGCGCCCGTGCCGGGACACCCAGATCTTGCGCGAGGCCCGATCCTTGGGATAGCCGGCGCCGCCGCCGATCGCGGTCGTGCGGGTCGACGTGGTGCGCCGCTTGCCGAGCAGCGTGAGCGCCTCGTTCGAGAGGTGCTCGGCGAGGGCGCGGAACGTGGTCCACTTGCCCCCGACGAGGCTGAGCGTGCGCACGCCACCGACCCAGCCGTGCTCGATCCGGTAGTCCCTCGAGACGAAACCGGGCGCGGTGTCGTCGTGGCGGGGGAGCGGGCGGATACCCGAGAAGGTGTAGACGATCTGCGAGCGGTCGACCGAGATGCCCGGGAAGACGTGCGGGATCAGGTCGAAGAAGTAGTCGATCTCGTCGTCGGTGCAGACGCTCGGCGCCGCGGGATCCGCGTCGATGTCGGTCGTCCCCACCATGACGCGATCCTTCAGCGGGTAGATGAGCACGATGCGCCCGTCCGAGTGCTCGAAGAACAGCTCGCGTCCAGCGGTCGCGTCGAGGAGCTCGGGGTGATCGAGCACGATGTGTGACCCCTTCGTGCCGCCCATGAAGCGGGTCGGGAGGCCGAGGTCGGCGTTCGTGAGGTCGGTCCACGGGCCGCTCGCGTTGATGACGACCGGTGCGGTGAACGAGAACTCCTCGCCGGAGACGGCGTCGCGCAGCCGCACGGCCCCGTCCGCGAAACCGACGGCCGGCAGGTAGTTCGCGGCGCGGGCCCGTTCGTTCTTCCGGGATACGCCGGCCGCCGTGCCATCGGCGAGCACGTCGAGCGCGAGCCGCTCCGGATCGTGCATCGACGCATCGAAGTAGGTGGCCGTGTACTTGATCGCGGGGTTCAGCCGCGGCAGGTCCCGGAGCGAGCGCTCCCGCCCCGAGAACTTGTGGCGCGGCACCCGGCCGCCCCCGCGCGAGAACAGATCGTAGATCACGAGCCCGACCTTGATGAGCAGGGCACCGCGCTCGCGCGGCTTGCCGCGGCCGTGGGTGACGAGGAGGCGGAATGGTGCGGTCAGGATCCCGGAGAAGGTCGTGAAGATCGGGATCGTCGTGCGGAGCGGCTTGACGTAGTGCGGGGCGTTGCGGATCAGGCGATTGCGCTCCTGCACGGCCTCCTTGACGAGTCGGAACTCCCCGTTCTCGAGATACCTGATTCCGCCGTGGACCATGTGGCTCGACGCGGATGACGCGCCGGAGACGAAGTCGTCGCGCTCGACCAGCGCCACGTCGATGCCCTGCAGCGCGAGCTCACGGTAGACGGCGAGCCCGTTGATGCCGCCGCCGATGATCAGGACATCGGCCTGGGGGCGGGCGCGGAGCGCGGAGACGGCGGCTCGTTCGGTGGTCGGGTACGGCTCGGTCATTGCGGTACTTCACCTTTCACTGAGGGTGCTTCCACGTCTAACGCTAGCGGTCTTGCCCCGTCGAGCGCCTGAGTCCCCGTCCGTGTCAGTGGTGTGTGGTGCAATGGAGGCATGTCCGACTCCCCGCGCGAGATCCCCTCGATCCTGCACGTCGATATGGACTCCTTCTTCGTCTCCGTCGAGCTCCTCGATCGGCCGGATCTCGTGGGAAAACCGGTCGCGGCAGCGCACGACACGGTGCGCTCGGTGGTGTCGAGTGCGAGCTACGAGGCGCGCCGCTTCGGGGTGCGCTCCGCGATGCCCGTCGCGCGCGCAAAACAGCTCTGTCCGCAGTTGATCCTGATCCCGCCGGTATTTGAGAAGTACCGGGCGGCTTCGAGCAAGGTCATGGCGATTTTCGAGGAATTCACCCCGCTCGTCGAGCCGCTGAGCATCGACGAGGCGTTCCTCGACGTGGCGGGAACGGTGCGGCTCTTCGGTCATCCGCGCGAGATCGCGAAGCTGATCAGGGAGCGGGTCCGCGAGGAGACCGGGCTGCCGGCATCGGTCGGCCTCGCGGGCACCAAGTTCGTCGCGAAGCTCGCGTCGCAGCGGGCCAAGCCCGACGGGATCTTCGTCGTCGCCCCGTCTCGCACCCTCGAATTCCTGCACACGCTCCCGGTCGAGGCCATGTGGGGCGTCGGAGCGGCCACCGCGAAAGCGCTCAAGGGGCGGGCCATCCACACCGTCGCGCAGCTGGCGGCCGAGCCGCTGCCCTCGCTCACCCGCATCGTCGGCGAGGCGAGCGCCCGGAAGCTGCACGAGCTGGCGAACGGCCGCGACGCCCGCGGCGTCGAGACCACGCGCGTCGAGAAGAGCATCGGCCACGAGGAGACCTTCGCGAGCGACGAAGCGGATCGATCGGTCCTGCAGCGCGAACTGCTGCGGCTCGCCACGCGAACGGGGGAGCGGCTCCGGGCGGCGGAGCTGGAGGCGCGCACGATCGCCATCAAGGTGCGGTGGGGCAGCTTCGAGACGATCACCCGATCGCGCACACTTTCGGAGGCCACGAACGCGGGCAATCGAATCTTCCGCACCGCCTCCGAGCTCTTCGAGGCGCTCGGCTCGGGCGAGCGCGCGGTGCGGCTTATCGGGGTGCGGGCCGAGCAACTGCAGCCGGCGGGCAGCGACTTCGCAGCGCTCTGGAGCGAGGACGAGGGCTGGAAGGCGGTCGACGAGGCGGCGGACCGGGTGCGGGATCGCTTCTCCGACGTGGGGCTCAAGCCCGCCCGCCTGCTGCAGGAGCGCGAGGAGGTTGTCGATCCGCGGTCGTTGCAGCCGCCGGCCTAGCTGCCGGGCGGCGTGCGAATCGATGGGGGAGGTCCGACCCCGGCGATCCTCGCGGCCGAGACACGCAGGCGAATCCCGTGAGGTCACCGCTCACGAACGACCGAGGGGTCACGCCCACGGTCGCACGACGATATTTCCGACCTTCCGACCCGAATCGATCATGCGATACGCCTCGACGATGGTCTCGAGTCCTCCCAGCGTTCGTGCCACGGGATCGAGACGCCCCTCCGCGACGAGCGCGAGCAGCCGAGCCATGTCGCCCGGTGATTCCTGGGAGGGGCTCGCGATTACCCTGCCGCGGGCGCGAATCGTGTTCCAGAGATCGGCGACCGCGAGGGCCACACGACCCTCGGGGGTGGCGAGCCGGAGCCCGATCCGGCGGTCAATGTTGCCGACGGCGTCGAACACGAGGTCGAAGCGGTGCTGAGGGAGGTCCTCCAGGGAGCGTGAGCGGTAGTCGAACGTGGCATCCGCGCCGAGCCGTCGCGCGAGCGGGGCGTTCGCAGCGCTCGTGACCGCCGTCACCCGTGCCCCGTCCAGGGCCGCCAGCTGGACAGCGCTCGTGCCCACGGCGCCGCTCGCTCCGTTGACGAGCACCCGAGCGCCGGGGCGCACGCGGTCGCGCAGGAAGTGCAGGGCCGTCGTCCCGCCGAACAGCACGGCCGCGGCCTCGTCGTGGCCGATCCCGGAGGGCTTCGGAACGATCCTGTTCGATGCGATCGCCGCGAGCTGGGCGTGAAACCCCATCGAGATGCCGTTCATGCCGGCCACCTCGTCGCCGGGACGAAAACCGGATACGGCGCTGCCGACCTGCTCGATCACGCCGGAGAACGCCGAACCCAGGACGCGGTGGCGCGGCCCGCGGATGCCGAGCGCCAATCTGGCGGGCACCCCGTAGCCGCGGGGGAAGCGCCCGGCCCGGAGCCGAGCGTCGCCAGCGGTGACGCTCACGGCCTCCACGCGGACGAGCACCTCATCGCGACCGATGGTGGGATCGGGGAGTTCCGCGACGACGGCATCCTCGGGGCTGCCGTATTTCCTGACGACGACTGCTTTCACGACGACTCCCTCGTACGCCCGTAAGGTGATGCGAAAGAGTGTACCTTACGTATGTATGAAGTCCAAGGAAAAGCCGAGCTGCCCGCGCAAGCAGCGACTCACCCCCGCGCGCATCGTCGAGGCGGCCGCGAGGGTCGCGGACCGCGGCGGGCTGCAGCTGGTCAGCATGCGCACCGTGGCCAGGGAGCTCGGCGTCGAAGCGATGTCGCTCTACTACCACGTCAAGAACAAGGAAGCGCTGCTCGACGGGCTCGCCAGCTGGGTTGCGCGGCAGTTCTATCTGCCCGATCCCGCCGGGAACTGGCGCGAGGAGATGCAGCGCAGCGCGATTTCCCGGCGGAACGTGCTCGCGGCGCACCCCTGGGGCCTGGGCATGATCGAGTCTCGGGGAATCGCCGATCTGACCGTGCCGCGGCACCACGACGCCGTGCTCGGAACGCTCTACACGGCATTCGATGTCCGCATGGCCGCCCACGCCTTCGCGATCCTCGACGCCTACATCTACGGTTTCGTTCTCACCGAGGTCAATCTGCCGTTCGCCCCCGACAGCGGACACGAGAACGAGATGGCGGCGAGTCTCGACCTGAGCGGGTTGCCACACCTCGGCCGCATGGTCGGCGAACTCATGACCACGGGGGAGTACTCCTACGCTGCCGAGTTTGAGATCGGCCTCGGACTGATCCTCGACGGACTCGAGCGCCTCGCCGCGACGCCGCGCCCCTGATCGGGAACTCCGCCGCGCCCCGGCACACAATTTCTGCCGCACACCCCCTCCGAGCGAAATAGACTGAACCCCTCAACCCGAAGGGGGCACCATGCCGCAGATCGTCGACTTCCGCACCGTCTCGGAGGAGGGGCTCGAATCCTCGCCCGTCGCGCCGGCCCTTGCGGGGCTTCGCGCGAACGAAGCGCGCTACTTCGCGAACAAGTACGATCACGTGTTCACCGTCTCGACGCCAGCAGAGGATCCCGGCACCCTCGCCTGGGTTGAGGAGGTTCTGCGCAGCGAGCGGGACATCGAGATCGCGAGTCCCGCGCTCCAGGTGAGCGGTTTCGAGGCGGGCGGGATCCGCTTCGGCTACGTCTTCTACGAGTCGGGGCTCGCGATCAACGTGATGTACACGATCGAGGACGGCGGGAAACGCGCCGTCGGTTTCAAGCTGTCGGAGGGCGTGCCGGTTCCCGAGGAGCTCGAGGGCCGCTTCAGGTTCGCGCGCCAGCGGTCCAAGCTCGCCGGCGAGATCCGCGGATCCTACTTCGTGATCAGGGGCGAGCACTAGCGGTACCCGCAGCCGGCGGCACGCACGAAAACACGAAATCCCCCGCCGGAGCGGGGGATTTCACTTGGGGTGGCTAACGGGACTTGAACCCGCGACCACCGGCACCACAAGCCGGTGCTCTACCGACTGAGCTATAGCCACCATGCTGTCCAAGCGCGCCGAGGCGTGCGAGGCAACCCCATGATCATAACCCATTCGTGCCCCCGATCGCGAACTGGCGCGTGACCCGGGCGAGCTGTCCGGTTTCGTCGGGATTTTCCGGGCCGGTGTGTAGGGTGAAGACATGCTCGAGATGTCGCACGAGGAGTTCGAGTCGCTGGTCGCGGACGGCCTCGACTCGCTCTCCGATGAGATGATGTCGCAGCTCGACAACGTGATCTTCCTCGTCGAGGATCACCCGGAGGACGGCAGCGACCTGCTCGGCGTGTACGAGGGATATTCGCTGCAGGACCGCGGGGCGTACGGCTTCGGTGAGGAGCCCGATCGGATCATCCTGTTCCGGGAGAATCTACTCGCGCACTGCGAGGATCGGGAGGAGCTCGTGCGGGAGATCCGTGTGACGCTGGTCCATGAGATCGCGCACTTCTTCGGCATCACCGAGGAGCGCATTCACGAACTCGGGTGGGGCTGATGGTCGGCGCCGAGTCAGCATCGCAGGCGAGCGGAGCAACGGAACTCGCGCCCGAGCGCCCGTGGCAGACGATCGTGTGGGACGATCCCGTCAACCTGATGTCCTACGTGTCGTATGTTTTCCGCGTGCATTTCGGCTTCGACCAGGGGAAGGCTGAGGAACTCATGCTGCGGGTGCACACAGTCGGACGCGCGGTCGTCGCGGAGGGGGGCCGTGAGGCGATGGAGATGCACGTCGAGGCGATGCACGGCTACGGACTGTGGGCGACGGTGGGACGCGAGGGGGAATCGTGAAGTTGCGCCCCGTACCGGGCGGCTCGCTGGTCCTGATTCTCGACGGCGATGAGGCGGGCATGCTGGACCAGCTCGTCGTGCAGCTCATTCAGCTGCTGCAGAGCCACAGCGGCACGTCGATGGATCCCGATCCGCTGTTCGCGAGCCTCGAGGTCGGCGGCACCGAGGAGACGCCGGACGATCCGGCGCTCGCGCGGCTCTTCCCCGACGCGTTCGAGGATGAGGCGGATGCCTCGCGCTTCCGGCGCGTGTCCGAGCAGGGGCTGCTGAACCGCAAGTTGCAGGACGCCTTCGAGGTCACCTCGGCGCTCGGGGTCGACACGCTCCGGGGGTTCGGGGGCGAAGAGGACGAGAAAACCTCGGTCGAGGTGGAGATCACCCCGGCATCGCTGCCGGCCTGGGTGCGCACCGTCACGGCGCTGCGCCTCGCGATCGCCGCGAGGATTGGCCTGGAGTCCGACGCGGACCACGCGCGCCTCCGTGAGGACGAGGAGACCCGCGGCACGGTGCTCGTGTTCGATTGGCTGGCGGCGATCCTCGAGTCGGTGCTGGCGATCATGGTGGGTCGCGACGGCTCGGCCGATACGGCATGATCGTGCCATGGGATCTGACGTAAAAACGCATCCGACCGGCGCAGACGTTGCGGAGTTCCTCGACGCCGCCGTCCCGGCGAAGCGCCGCGTCGACGGGCTCGCGCTCGCCGAGATCTTCCGCGAGGTCACGGGCGTCGAGCCCGTGATGTGGGGGCCGACGATTGTCGGGTACGGCAGCTACCGCTACCTGTCGCCGGATGGGCGGCGCACGGGGGACTGGCCGAAGGTCGGGTTCTCGCCCAGGAAGGCGCAGCTGTCGATCTACGGGCTCAAGGACCTGCCAGCGGGCGCAGAGCGCTTGCCGGCGCTCGGGAAGTACACGGAGGGCGCGGGCTGCGTCTACGTGCGCAAGCTGGAGGACATCGACCTCGACGTGCTGCGGGAACTCATCGCGATCGCATGGACCCGCCAGGACGATCCGCGGCTCGGCTCCTAGGCCTGGATCTCGCTCTCGCTCTCGGGCGCTTCGGAGGGGCCGTCGATCAGGGGAGCGTACCGCTCCAGGAGCGGCTTCGCGAGCGCATCGGAGGCGGCCTTGTCGGGGCCAGGCTGCGCGATCATGACGGCGTCCCGGAAGTAGGCGAGCTCCTGGATCGACTCCGCGATGTCGGCGAGCGCGCGGTGGCCGCCGCGCTTCTCCGGGGCCGAGAAGTACGCTGCCGTGTACCAGCGGCGGCTGAGCTCCTTGATCGTGGAGACGTCGATACTGCGGTAGTGCAGGCGCTCGTCGAGCGTCGGCATGTACTTCGAGATGAATCGTCGGTCCATGCCGATCGTGTTGCCCGCGACGAGCGGCCGGCGGCCGGCGGTGACGAGACCGCGCAGGTACTCGATGACCCGGCGTTCTGCTTCCTCGACGGTCACTCCGGCTTCGATCCGAGTGAGCAGCCCGGAGGCCTCGTGCATCCCGCGCACGAAGTCGTTCATGTGGGCGAGCGCCTCGGCGCCCGGATTGATGACGATCTCGAAGCCCGGATCGAGCGGGGTGAGATCGAAATCGGTGACGATCACGGCGATCTCGCACAGGCCGTCGGCGTCGACGTCGAGCCCGGTCATCTCGCAGTCGATCCAGACGATCTGCTCCGCGGGGGTGTTCGACACTGTGGCTCCTCGAATGCTCGGTATTGCTCTCGGGGCGGCGCCCCGAGGAAACAGTCTATCGAGGGGGACAGTGCGGGACCGAGGCGCCTCTATGCTGGTCTGCATGGCTGTTCTTCCCATTACGATCTGCGGCGATCCCGTGCTGCACCGCCCCGCGGCGCCGGTCACCGAGTTCGACGCTTCGCTCCGCACACTCGTCGATGACATGTTTGAGACCACCCTCGCGGCGCCGGGCGTCGGTCTGGCAGCGCCCCAGGTCGGCATCGGGAAGCGTCTGTTCGTGTGGATGTACGAGGATCAGGATGAAGCGCCGGAGAACGGTGTGGCGATCAATCCGGAGCTGTGGATCGCGCCGATCGAGCCCGGGCTGCCGGGCGAGGACGAGGTGGAGGGATGCCTGTCCTTCCCCGGTGAGCGCTTCGCCCTGCGTCGTTCGGCACGCGCGCTGCTGCGGGCCCACGATATCGACGGGAAGCCGTTCGAGATCGAGGCGAGCGGATGGTTCGCCCGGATCCTGCAGCACGAGTTCGATCACCTCGAGGGGCTGCTCTACGTCGATCGTCTCGTGCACCCGGAGAGCCGGGGCGCCCAGAAGGCGGAGCGCAAGAACGGCTGGGGCAAGCCGGGTCTGAGCTGGCTTCCGGGGCGCGACGACCTCGAGGGCTAGCCCTTCGGTCGCGTGTCCTCCTGCAGCGTGCGGGAGTCGGGGAGGGCGAGCCAGGTCATAGCCGCGATAGCGATCAGGCCAGCGGTGACGCCGAACGCCCACCCGAATCCGGCCACGTCGACGAGGGCTCCCGCGATGAGCGGACCGAGCACGCCGCCGAGGTCGCTCGTCATGGAGTACGCCGCGACGACGTTGCCGCCCCTGCGCTGCGCGAGCACATCCGCGAGCACGGCCTGCTGCCCGGGGTTGGCGAGCGCGGAACCGGCACCCGCGAGCAGCATGACGGCTGCGGCGATCAGGATCGTGGGCGACGCCGGCAGCGCGGCGTAGGTGATGGTGAGGACCGCGAGACCGATCACGAGCATCGGCTTGCGTCCGACCGTGTCGTTCCAGCGGCCTGACGGGAAGATCAAGACGGCGTTGCCGGCCGCGTACGCTGCGAGCACCCACGCCGCAGCTGCCGCGTCCCCTCCGTGGGCGACGGCGACGAGGATCGGGATCACCGAGACGCGCACGCCGAAGGACGACCAGCCGAACGCGAACACCGAGAGCAGCAGCGCGCGGTACTGGGGGACACGGAGCGCTTCGCGAAGGGTGAGCTCGGACTCCGCTTCTGCACCCCGCACCGGGCTCGCCGCGGAGGGGGAGTTGCGCAGGGCGATCGCGACGACGGTCGCGGCGGCGAGGAGGGTCACGAAGTAGAAGACGAACGGCGCCCGCAGGCCGAAGCCCGCGACGATTCCTCCGAACACCGGACCCAGCAGGCCGCCGAGCAGGAACCCCGCCGCGTTGAGGCTCGCCACGCGGCCGCGCGCTGCTGGCGGGCTGACCTTGATGAGCAGCGCCGTCGCCGCGACCGTGAACATCGTCGATCCGATGCCGCCGATCCCGCGGAGGATCACGAACTGGGTGTAGTCCTGGGCGAGCGCTGCGGCGCCGGTCGAGGCGGCGACGATCAGGATCCCCGCGGTGTAGCTCATCCGCTCGCCGAAGCGGCCGACCACCCATCCGGCGAGCGGGGCGGAGAGCAGCCGCATCAGCGCGAAGGCGCTGACGATCGCCGACGCCGCGAAGCTCGAGACCCCGAATTCGAGCGCGAACTGGGGAATTGCGGGAGCGACAACGCCGTACCCGAGCGCGACGGTGAAGCCTCCGGCGACGAGCGCCCACACCTCGAACGGGAGTCGAGTCCGAGGAGCGCTGGCCATCACTCCAGCCTATCTGGGGCCGGGTGCGGTGGAGGCTTCACCTGGCTGTCGGAGAGCAGCCCGAGCAGGGCCGCCCTGCCGATCGCGTCGCTCCGTGTTTTCGCGTTGAGCTTCTTGAATACGGAGCGCTGATGCGTCTTCACCGTGTTCTCCGAGATGAAGAGCCTGGCCGCGATCTCCTTGCGGTTGCGGCCGCTCGCGAGCTCTGCAAGGACCTCCGATTCCCGCCGGGTGAGCGAGAGCGGCACCGCGGTAATGCCCGGTCCCGGGAGGTGCGTCAGGGTCTCCTCCTCGACCTGTGCCTTGCTCAGCACCTGCAGCCGCCGGACGGGCGCGGGGAAGACGGTGAGGTCGGGTTCGGTGAGCCCGCCCCACCGGTGCGCCGCGCGATCGAGCTCCTCGGCGGCGAAGGCTGGCCGGCCGCGCCTGAGGTGCACCTCCGCGATGAGCGAGACGCGAACGAGGTCGAGTCGACGCAGCTCCGCGGTGTGATCGGCGAGTGCCGTTGCGGCCAGCAGCGCGGATTTCGTGTCTCCGGATTCGAGGTCGGCCTGGGCCAGGAAGAGCTTCGTGAAGACGAGCTCCGGATCTGCGTGGAGCAGGTGCGCCCGTGCGGCGTCGAACGCCCCCTCCGCGATTGCGAGCTTGGCCGAGGCCAGCCGGAACGCGCTTCTGATGAATCCGTCCGCCCGGTGCGGGACGGGGTGCGCCGCGCTGCGCTGGCGCAGGCGCAGCGCGGCCTCGTGGATCCTCCCGGCCCTGCTGAGGAGGATCTGCTCCGTGATTACGAGGAACGGCCAGGCCTCGCCGATGAGGTGCGTCGGCACCCGATCGAGGAGTTCGAGGCTTTGCGCGGGGGGAGCGAGGAGGGCCTCAGCGAGCCGCGTCGTGACGTCGATGACCGCCTCGTACCAGCTTCCCGTCCGCGGGAGCTCCTCAGCGACATCGAGGTGGCCACGGGCCACGCGAGGATCTCCGAAGGCCGCGTGAATGAGGGCGGCGCGGACCCGGGCGTCCCTCACGATGAAGGGGAGCTGGGGGAGTGACGCGTCTTGCACGGAGACGAAGGCCCTGAGCGCCTCGTCGCAGCGTCCCGCGAGGCACAGGGAGACGCCGTACTCGTGCACGATAAACGGGTGATAGAACTTCGTCGCCTCGTGCTGCGATGCGCTCTGGGGGAGTGATTCGAGGAGCTCGCCGAGGCGCGTCGCGGCGCGGGCCGGCTGGCCGAGCCTCCTGAGCAGCAGCGCATCGAGCAGCCCGGCGAGCAGGGAGCTGCAGTCGTTCGGCTGCCGGGCGTTCCAGAGCTTTCGAGCGCGTTCGTTGCCGCTCCCGCCCGTGGTCTCGGCGGCCCCCATCATGGTCAGGAGTACGGTGCGGTCGCCCCGGAAATAGGCGTCGAGCGCGTGCGCCGGAGTGAGGGAGCGTCGCTGCCGCGGCGTGGCCGCGGCGAGGATGTCCGAGAGCTCGTTCGGGGCGAGCGCGAACCAGGCCTCGAGCGGCTGAGAGGAGATAATGCCGAGGGCCCGGCCGTGTTCGCCGTCACGGTGAGCAAGACGAATCTCATTTTCGACGTGACTGATGATCCAGCGATCGTCTTCCCCACGCCATTCCCGCGAATACCACATCACCCCTCCTCGCCCCCACGAGCACTGCCGCATCGGCAGCTGATCATCTATGACCATATGGCGATTTAGGTCATCAACTTGGACCCAATGCTCTGATCTGTGGAGAGATTGTCCAAACAACTTGGTTGTGGGCGACGCCCTTCTTCTCACCCTCCCCAAAAAGGGAAGTGCCCGGTGAGAGCGACTTTTGTCGCCACCAGGGGTGAGTTGTGGAAAGTGAATCGCCGAGGAGTCCTCACCCTATTCACTTGTATAGACCACCCGAGGGGTGAGATTGGGCTGAGTTCATCCTTCCGCCTGGGCGTGAAGATTCCGCTTGTGTCAGCCTGGGATTAGGTTCGCCCAGATGCGGACCGAATACGAGGGCAGGAGCCGCACGGGTAGGGGCCGTGAAGTCGCTCCGCCGACGACCGCACAGGGGTACATCTTCCCGTCTTCCGGCATGCCCGGGGTGGGGCGGTGACGCGTGCCCGGTGACGAGGAAACGGAGTCAGGGAGTGATGGATCGCGATCCGGCCGAAACGCCGGAGAGGAAATCGAAGTGCATCCCGAGCCAGGAGCGAGGGAAGCAGCGGAAGCCTCGCGCAACTGCCGCGATTGCGGCACCGGGCCGCCATCAAGGCCGGTCGATGCGAAGCCGCCGCGCCAAGGAACGTGTTCGAGCGCTCAGTCGGAGAGTGGGGGTCGTGCTCATGGCAGGTGCCGTCCTGGCGACCAGTGTCGTGCTGGGCTCCGAGGCCCCCGAGGCCGAGGCCGACTCCGCGCTGCGTTGCGAGGCCGGATACACCTACTCGGTCTCGAAGGACGGCTACCTCCGCGAGATCGACCCTGCCGGCAGAGTGACCCAGGTCGGGAGCGGCAAGTGGCGCGGCTCGAGCATCAACGGCCTCGGAATCTCGCAGGGCGGCACGGAGGCGTTCGCGTACGAGCGCTGGCATGATTCCTCCAACCACGGCCAGGCCCGAGGTGCGACGATCCTCCGATACGACGCCGCGACAGGCGCCTTCCGCAACACCGATGACTTCTACAACACCAAGATCAACGGCAACCTCATTGCTGGAGCAGTCGATCTGTCCACGGGGAAGTACTGGTTCGGAGGCTTCGAGGGCGTCAACCGCGGGCCGGGGCGCTATGAACTCCGGTTCCAACTCTTCGAATACGACCCGGCAAAGAGTGGGACCCCCCAGGCATTCACGCCGATCGGGTATTTCTGGACCGGACACACGTACCAGGCCTGGGAGCCCACACCGGCGGCGAACGGCGACATGGCCTTCGACGCCGTCGGAAACCTGTACGCGGTTCGTGCGAGCGCGACCACGATGAACATCTACACGGTCACCGCCGAGGAACTCCGCGACAATCTGGGCGGCGAGCTCCAGGCCCACGCTACCCCAACCGCCCCCGTGGCGATCCCTGCCACCAACGGCATCGCGTTCGACGCTGACGGCACCGTCAACCTGGGAGCCGAGCGGTCCGTGAACCGGCACGACCCGAACACGTGGCGAGTCATCGAATCGCGGACGAGGGATCTGCAGGGCAGCACGGATCTCGCGAACTGCGCCTCGCCTGCTTCCCTGACGCTGCGGAAGAACCTGGTCTCCCGGTCCGCCCCGTCGGATCAGTTCAAACTCGCCATTAGCCGAGGCGCCACCGAACTCGACAGCCAGGTCACAACGGGAAACCGCCTCGGTGTCCAACACGAGACCGCAGGGCCCACTCCCGTGGTGAGCGGCGACACCTACCGAATCTCCGAAACCGGGGCGGCGGGCGCCGACCTCGCGGACTACGACTCTGAGTGGGTGTGTCGGAACGAGACAACGGGCGCAGAGCTCGCCCGCGGCACCGGAACGAGCGGAGACCTGACGATACCCACGGCGACATCAACGGTCGGACCGCGAATCGTCTGCGACTTCACGAACCAGGCGCGGGGCACGCTCACGCTCGTGAAGGACTTCGATATCGAATACGGCGCCGAAGCGAAGCCGGAGAACTGGACCCTCCACGCGACACCGGAGGGCGGATCTCGCGTCGACTTCGCCTCGGGCGAGACCAAGCAGGTCGATGTCGGAGTGCACACGATCGGCGAGGACACCCAGAAGGGCTATGAGCTGAAGGACGTGAGCTGCGAAGCGAACGGGAAACCCCTCCCGGTCTCTCCCGACGGGAAGGTCACCCTCCCGGCGAACGCCAAATCGGTCTGCACCCTCACCAATACCGACCTGCCCGGATCGGTGAAATGGGCAAAGACCGACAGCGTCACCGAAAAACCGATCGGCGGATCCGAATGGACCATCGAGGGGCCAGGCGGAAAACGCACGGTCGTCGACCACGTCGGAGACAGCGGATACACGGGACTCGACACCGACCCCGCCCCGGGCAAGCTCTCGGTCGGCACGCTGAGCCGCGGTGACTACACGCTCCAGGAGACCCAGGCACCCGCGGGATACGAGATCACCAACGGAGCGAAGATCCCGTTCACGATCGCCAGCACGGAACACGAGGTCGAACTCCCCGCAGTCACCAACCGGAAGCTCCTCACGTTCGCGATCGAGAAGTACGCGTTCGCGGACCAGGGAAGCAGCGCGCCCGAGCTGATCGACGGAGCCGAGTTCGCGATCCATCGCGACGACGGGGGAGCGCCCGGTGACGAAGTCGTGGACGCGGTGTCGCCCGACTCCACAGGAACCTTCACGGTCAGCGGACTCGCGCCGGGAAGCTACTGGCTCCTGGAGACGAAGGCACCCGCGGGATACGCCCGCCTGGTGGAACCCGTCCCGTTCAGCGTGATCCACAACAAGACCCACCCGAACGGGGCACTCGAACTGATCGGAAAACCCGATCCGCTGATCGAACTGAGCGATGACCTCACGACGATCCGCGTCAACGACGCCCGCACCGTTGCGCTTCCAGAAGCTGGCGGTCCGGGGAGCGGGGACCACGCCCTGTGGGGCGCGCTCGCCGCAGGGGCCGGCCTGACCGTGCTCACGGCGCTGTCCGTGCTGCAGCGCCGCAGGAAGGAAGTGGCATGACCGTTGTGACCCACCGACCACCAACCAGTCCAAACGAAAGGGAAACGAAGATGCAAGACACGATGAAGAGGCGGATCGTACGCCTCGGGGCGAGTGCCCTGGCCGCGGGAGTCGCGGTCCTGGGGATCGCGCTCCCCGCGAGTGCGGCGCCGGCGAACATCGACCCGAACGCCGATGTCACCCTGACCCTGCACAAGTACGAGCAGCCGGGGGCGGGGAACCTCGGGCCGAACGATGGCACGGAGATCCCGAACCCCAGCGGCACGCCCCTCGAGGGGGTCGAGTTCACCTTCCAGAAGGTGACGAACATCGATCTCCTCACGAACGAGGGCTGGGCCGCCGTCGACGGGCTGAAGGCCTCCGACGTTATGGGCGACCCGGCGAAGTACCCGCTCGGCAACGAGATCGTGCGGGTAACCGACAACGCGGGCAAGATCGAGCTCGCGAAGCCCGACGTCGAAATTGGCCTCTACCTCGTCCGTGAGACGGCAAGCGGGCCGAACCCGATCGTCGAGCCCGCGGTGCCCTTCCTCGTGGCGCTTCCGCTCCCCAGCCCGACCGGCGACGGAACGTGGAACGCGAACGTGCACGTGTACCCGAAGAACGCGCTCTCGACCATCACGAAGACGGTCGATGACTCGGACGCTCAGAAGATCGGCGACGCCGTCACCTGGACGATCGAGGCCGGAGTTCCGACGCTGCCGGAAGGCACGTCGTACACCTCCTACCAGGTCTCCGATTCGCTCGATCCGCGCCTCGGGTTCCAGTCCATCGCACTGACGCTCGTGGGCAACACGACCACGAATCTTGTGGCGGGCACCGACTACACGCTGACCGCGCCGGCCACCGGCGCCTCCGGCGACGTTCGGGCCGACTTCACCGCGGCGGGCCTCGCCAAGCTGGCGACGGCTGGTGCTGGCGCGAAGGTGCACGCTGAACTCACCACCACGATTCTCTCGCTCGGCAACGGCAACATCGAGAACGAGGCGACCGTGTTCATCAATGATCCGAAGAACGGGCACACCTCCGAGCCCGCCGTCACCCACTGGGGCGGACTGAAGATCCTGAAGTTCGCGGACGGCGACGAGAGCAAGACTCTCGCGGGCGCCGAGTTCAGCATCTACGCGGTCGATCCCGCGCAGAACCCGGGCGCAACGCCGATCCTCACCCAGGTGACCACGGACGCGCAGGGCATCGCACTCGTCGAGGGCCTGAAGGTGGGCAGCTACTGGCTCGTTGAAACGAAGGCCCCGGCCGGCTACGAGCTCGACGCGACGCCGATTCGCGTGGACGTGACGGCGGGCTCGATCACCGACGCGGTCATCGTGAAGGTGGCGAACACGCAGGTTCCGCCGTTCACCCTGCCGCTGACCGGTGGTCAGGGAACCGCGCTCTTCGTCATCGGTGGCGGCGCACTGCTCGCCGCGGCCGCAACCGCATTCCTCATCGCGCGCCGGCGCCGTACCCGGCTCGTGAGCGAGGAGTAAGACCGGTGGGCAGGCGGGTGAAAGAGTCCCCCCACCCGATCCCGCCTGCTCATCGGGCCGAGGAACTATTCCCCGGCCGACCGGCCGACGACGATGACCAGTGTCCTCCGCGTACCACCCCCAGGACGCGGAGGACCGGCCCCAAATCGTCGTCGGCCGGTACCCCCTCCGGGGGCTGGCTGAACGTCGTCCTCGCGGGGATCGTCCTCATGGGCGTTCTGCTCATGCTGTACCCGCCGGCCTCGAGCTGGTTCTTCGCGCTTCGCGAGAGCGCCCTCGTCGATGCGCACGTCGAGCAGGTCGACAAGATTCCGAAGCAGAAACTCCAGGAGATCAAGGAATCTGCCGCGAAATACAACGGGACGCTCACGCACGGGCTCATCGTCGACCCCTTCGGAACCGCGACCGAACAGGCGGCCCTCGACGACGACGCGAGGCGATACCTCGCGGAGCTCGATCCCGCGGGCAACGGGATCATGGCGACCATCACCATCCCGCGCCTCGGCGTGAAACTCTCCGTCTCGCACGGCGCAACCGACGCGGTCCTGCGCGCGGGAGCCGGCCACATCTACGGGTCATCGCTGCCGATCGGGGGGCCGGGAACCCACTCCGTGCTCACCGCGCACTCAGGCATTCCCGAGGCCGAGCTCTTCACGGAACTCCACAAGCTCCGAGACGGCGACGAGTTCACGATCGACGTGCTCGGTGAGACGCTCACCTATCGTGTGTCCGAGAGCAAGACCGTGCTTCCGACGGACATCTCCCAGCTCGGCGTGGTCCCCAATCGTGACCTCGTCACCCTGATCACCTGCACCCCGATTGGGATCAACACCCACCGGCTTCTCGTTCACGCCGAACGGGTGCCCACCGCACCGGAGTCCGCCGGGCACTCCCGCGAATCGGGTGTTCCTGTGCCCTGGTGGATGGCGGGCGTCGGTGCCGGAGCGGCACTGTTCACCTGGACGCTCGCTCGCGCCATCCGCGCCCAGCGGCACCGGGAAAGCTGAGTGCCCCCGGCAGGATTCGAACCTGCGACCAACGGATTAGAAGGCCGTTGCTCTATCCACTGAGCTACGGAGGCGACGCATCGAGCGTACACCGTGAGCGGCCCCGCCCTCGCACGCCGAGGCCCAGTCGGGATTCCGGCGTTGCGATCGCCGCACCGTAGAGGTACAGTCGTGCTAAATCAATTGGAGGGGTGGTCACATGATCCTGGCAGCGATTGTCGCGTGTGAAGTCGCGTTTTGGATCGTGCTCGTCGGCGGCCTGTCCGCCCGGTACCTGGCGCGAAAACCTCGTCTCGGAGCGGCACTCCTGCTCCTCGTCCCGGTCATCGACGTCGCGCTGCTCAGTCTCGTCGCGATCGACCTTCTCCGAGGCGCGACGGCCTCCTGGGAACACGGCCTCGCGGCGATCTACCTCGGCCTTTCCGTTGCCTACGGTCGACGCATGGTTGCCTGGGCCGACGTGCGCTTCGCGCATCGGTTCTCCGGGGGTCCCGCCCCGGAGCAGCTCACGGGCAGGCGCTACACCGTGGCGTGCTGGCAGAACGTCGGCAGGACGGTGATCATGGTCGTGATCGCCGCCGCGGTGCTCGGGGGACTGATCCTTCTGGTTTCGGACCCCACGCGCACCGCCGCGCTGTCCGACTTCTTCCGGGTCCTCGGGATCATCTTCGCGATCGACTTCCTCTGGGCGGTCGGCTACACGATCTGGCCGAAGCCGGATGCGCCAGCGACCCACGGTGAGTCCTCGGATCGTGAGGTGTCCGTTCACGCCGCGAGTGCGGGGGAGCGAGGCCCGGGAGCGGGGAGCTGATGCCCAGGCGGATCGATCACGGCAAGCGCGACGAGGAGATCGCGGATGCATCGCTTCGGGTGCTCGAGCGCGAGGGGCTCGCCGGGCTGTCCGTGCGAAAGGTGGCCGAGGAGGCGGGGATCGCCCCGGCATCCCTGCGGCGCGCGTTCCCCACCCAACAGGCGCTGAGAGATCGCTGCCTCGAGATCATCGAGGAGCGGACCACCGCGCGCATCATGGCGAGTTCTGCGACGGGTCGCGCTCGCGTGGAACACCTGTTGGCTCAGCTCCTCCCGGTCGACGGCGAACGGCGTCTCGAGCTCATCGCCCAATTGCAGCTCAGCATGCTCGCCCTGACCGACGAGCGCACTCGCGGGGCAGCGGAGCGATTGAGCCAGGGTGTGCAGCGAGCGTGCGTCGCGGCGATCACCCTGCTCGCGGACGCCGGAGAATTGAGTGCCGACCGCGACCCGTCACTTGAGGCGGAACGCCTGCGCGCCCTCCTCGACGGGCTCGCGATGCGGGGTGTGTGGGCCAACTCCGCCATCGATGGCGAGGGGCTCACGCGGGTGCTGGGTGCCCATCTCGACGAGCTCGCGCTCCCCGCAGCACGGACCGCACAGGCCGCGCCGCGGGCCGAGGACCCGAGCGGGCAGTGAGGCCGCACAGCTCGAGCATTCCGCGCGAGCGATCAGCCCTTCGCGGCCTTCGCGGCCGCCTTCGCAGCGCGCTTGGTCTCGCGCACCTTCGCGAGCGTCTCAGGTGAGGTGATGTCGGCAACGGACCGGAAGCTGTCCTCCTCGCCGTACGGGGTGGACGCCTCGCGCCAGCCCGCGCCGTCGAACCCGCACTGCTTCCCGAGCAGCGCCAGGAAGATACGCGCCTTCTGATCCCCGAAGCCGGGCAGCGCCTTTAGCCGCTTGAGTACCTCGCGCCCGTCAGGATCCCCATCCGTCCAGATCGCGGCGGCGTTTCCGTCCCACTTCTCCACGATCGCGGAGGCGAGCGACTGCACCCGCTCCGCCATCGAGCCGGGGAAGCGGTGCACCGCGGGCGTCTCCTTGAACGCCGCGGCGAACGCCTCAGGATCGGCGGCCGCGATGTGCGCGGGAGTGACCTCGCCGGTGCGCTGCTCGATTTTGAGCGGCCCCGAGAACGCGAGTTCCATGGCGACCTGCTGATCGAGCAGCATGCCGATCAGCAGGGCGAAGGGGTTCTCGCTGAGCAGGTGGTCCGCGGCGGCGTCATCGGTGAGGTGGAGCTCCATGCCACCCAGTATTGCACCGCGAGTGTCATCGCATGCTGTGCTGATGGAGAGCCGTTGGAACAACTCTCCGCCTGGAGAACCGTGCGGGAAGGCGGTGCTCGATGCCGTCGGCTGGCCCACGGGCACTTGGTTAGTCTGTGTGTAATGACTGCTGAAAGTTTCAGACTCGACACGGCGACCGCGCCCATTGCCGTCCGTGTTTGGGGTGATGGCCCAGCTATCGTGCTCGTCCCTGGAGGGCTGCAGACGGCAGCAGATTTTGACCGGCTCGCCTCGCATTTAGCAGGTGACTTCACAGCGATCGCGGTTGATCGTCGCGGACGAGGCGACAGCCGTGATCTCCCGCCGTTGGGCGGCCTCGACGCCGAGGCTCATGACATCCTCGCCGTGACACGGGCGTTCGATGCCCAGTTGCTGTTTGGCCTGTCGAGTGGCGCTCTCATCGCGCTCAGGGCTGCGGAACTTGCATCGGAGGATCTCGATGCCGTCGTGCTCTACGAACCCCCGCTCGCAACTCCGGAATATGCGAACGATTTTGATTGGATTGATGACGTTGGGGAGTTGCTCAACGCTGGTCGATGCGTCGATGCCCTCACGCTGATGATTGAAGTCATCGCTGACCACCCGATCGTCCGGTTGCTGCCGCGCAGCGTTCTGCGTTTCGCATCGAAGGTTGCAATCCGATTCGGCAGGAGCGCGAACGGTGATCCGCTATCGGTAATTGTTCCCACATTTGCGCAGGACGCGAGGGTGGTTCAGGAGGCTCGCGAGACTGCTCGGCAGTTGCCCGCGGGCAAGACCCGGTTCTTGCTCGTAAATGGTGATCGCGCCGCCGAACCCCTTGTTGGCGCACTCGACGCCCTCGACCGAAGCCTGCCCTCTACCGAGCGCCGCACCCTTTCACGGGTGGGCCACCTGGGCGCTGTAAACGGCGGGAAACCGGCAAGAGTCGCCGTGCTGCTCAGAGAGTTCTTTGCGCGATCCGTGCAATAGCAACACCAATCAGGAAGTCTCATGCGTGCACGAGAAGCGTGTTTGCTGAGTCAATAACGCGGAGAGGTGAAAAGCACGTGTTCAGTTCGGTGAACTCCTGATAGCTGGCTCAGCGAGTTTTACACCGCGAAGGTGAACGACGGGGCGATGTCGCCAGAACGCCCCCGATCCTGATCAGTTCCGAGATGACGAGAATTCGATGGCAGCGAGCGCAATTGCAATCTCGCGACAGTCGCTTTCGGTCAGATGGCGTGCAAACGGCTTTTGGGAATGCGGGAACCGGATCGGGCCGAACACGAACGCCAGGCCCAATTTGCCTCACAACAACCGACGAGGGCGGGGCCCAGGCTTTCGCCCGAGCCCCGCCCTCGCGGAGCGGATGATCCTTAGAACTGGTTCATCGTGTTGTCCTTGCCGCCGGCCTTGAGGGCCGCGTCGCCGGCGAAGTACTCCTTGTGGTTGTCACCGATGTCGCTGCCGGCCATGTTCTGGTGCTTGACCGTCGCGATGCCCTCGCGGATCTCGCGGCGCTGCACGTCGCGGACGTAGGTGAGCATGCCCTCGTCGCCGAAGTAGCCCTTGGCGAGGTTGTCGGTCGACAGCGCCGCCGTATGGTAGGTCGGCAGGGTGATGAGGTGGTGGAAGATGCCGGCGCGGGCGGAGCCGTCGCGCTGGAAGGTGCGGATCTTCTCATCGGCGATCTCGGCGAGCTCGGTGCCGTCGTACTCGGTGCTCATGAGCTTGTCGCGATCGTATGCGGACACGTCCTTGCCGGCCTCGGCGAGCGCGTCGTATGCCTGCTGACGGAAGTTGAGGGTCCAGTTGAACGAGGGGCTGTTGTTGTAGACGAGCTTCGCGTTCGGGATCTCCTCGCGGATGCGATCGACCATCGAGGCGATCTGCTCGACGTGCGGCTTCTCGGTCTCGATCCAGAGGAGGTCAGCGCCGTTCCTGAGGGAGGTGATGCAGTCGAGGACGCAGCGGTCCTCGCCGGTGCCCTTGCGGAACTGGTAGAGGTTGCTCGCGAGGCGCTTCGGGCGGAGGAGCTTGCCGTCCCGCTTGATGACGACGTCGCCGTTGCCGAGCTCGGCCTCGGAGATCTCCTCGACGTCGAGGAACGAGTTGTACTGGTCGCCCAGGTCGCCCGGGGTCTGGGTGACGGCGAGCTTCTGGGTGAGGCCTGCGCCGAGCGAGTCGGTGCGGGCGACGATCACGCCGTTGTCGATGCCGAGCTCGAGGAAGGCGTAGCGGACCGCGTTGAGCTTCGCGATGAAGTCCTCGTGGGGGACCGTGACCTTGCCGTCCTGGTGGCCGCACTGCTTCTCGTCGGAGACCTGGTTCTCGATCTGGATCGCGCATGCGCCAGCCTCGATCATCTTCTTGGCGAGGAGGTAGGTGGCCTCCGGGTTGCCGAAGCCGGCGTCGATGTCGGCGATGATCGGGACGACGTGGGTCTCGAAGTTGTCGATCTGCGACTGGATGAACTCGACCGCGGTCTCGTCGCCGGCGACGCGTGCGTCGTCGAGCTGCGTGAAGAGGAGGTCGAGCTCGCGGGCGTCGGCCTGGCGGAGGAAGGTGTACAGCTCCTCGATGAGCGCGGGGACCGAGGTCTTCTCGTGCATCGACTGATCGGGGAGGGGGCCGAACTCGGAGCGGAGCGCCGCGACCATCCAGCCGGAGAGGTACAGGTAGCGCTTGTTCGTCGTCTTGAGGTGCTTCTTGATCGAGATCAGCTTCTGCTGGCCGATGAAGCCGTGCCACACGCCGAGCGACTGCGTGTAGACGGAGGAGTCGTTGTCGTACTCGGCCATGTCGCGGCGCATGATGTCCGCGGTGTACTGGGCGATCTCGAGGCCGGTCTTGAAGCGATTCTGCGCCCGCATACGTGCGACGTACTCGGGGTTGATCGCATCCCACGCGCTGCCGTTCTCCTCCTTGAGGGCCTGCACTGCCTCGATGTCCTGCTGGAACGCGCTCATTCTGTGTCCTTTGCGTCTGGGCTTCCGGCCGCGGTCATTGCGTGCCGGTTGGGGTACTTCCTACTTTGGGGTACCCGGGACACCCACGCCCGGCGTTTCCGGGGGTGAAGATTCCCGTTATTTCTGCTTTATGGAAGTTTGAGGCGTTGGATCAGGGGTTGCGGCCGGGAAAAAGCACGAAACGGGCCCCGCGGAGTGAATTCCGGGGGCCCGTTCCGTGACGCGGTGGAGCGCTCGCGCTAGTCGAAGCGGTTCACCATCGCGAGCGCGGCTCGCTCGATGTAGTCGCGGAAGGCCGCGTCGTGCATGGGCGGCAGCTCCGCGGCGTCGAGGGCCGCGTGCATGTGCCGCAGCCAATGCTCCTTCGCCTCGGGGGTGACGGGGAACGGGGCGTGCCGCATGCGCAGGCGAGGATGGCCCCGCTCCTCGGAGTACGCGGTCGGTCCTCCCCAGTACTGCTCGAGGAAGGTGCGGAGGCGCCACTCGGCCCCCTCCCAGTCCTCGTCGGGGTACATGGGGGCGAGCACCTCGTCCTCCCGAACCCGTCGGTAGAACTCGGACGCAATGCGCTCGAAGGTGGGGGTGCCGCCGACCTGCTGCCAGAGCGTCTCCGTCACGGCGTCGCCCTGTTCGCCGGAGCGGAGGGTGAGTCGCGGTGCCGGGGGCCCCGCCTGCTCGTTCTCGCTCACTTCTGACCTCCCTGCTGCTTGGGCAGCTCGTCCGCGAGTTTGATATCAGCGTCCTTGAAGCGGCGCCTGATCTCAGCACGGATCCCGCGCTGCACCTCCCACTGGGCCTCCGGTCGGGTGCGCACCGCGAGGCGGAGCGTCGCCCGATCCCCGAATACGCTCTCGAGGCCGAGGACCTCGGGCTCTCCCGTGACCTTCCTGGCGTACTTCTCGGAACGCATGAGCGCCTGCGCGGACTCGACCATCAGCTCGGACACGTTGCCGAGATCCTGGTGGGCGTCGACGGTGACGTCGACGAGCGCCCTGCCCCAGCCCTGCGACGAGTTGCCGAGCGTGAGGATCTCGCCGTTGCGGATGAACCACAGCGTCCCGTCGATCGCGCGCACCTGGGTCACGCGGATGCCCACGTCTTCCACGGTGCCGCTGATCTCGCCCGTTGTGACGTAGTCGCCCACGCCGAACTGGTCCTCGAACACCATGAAGATGCCGTTGAGGATGTCCTTCACGAGGTTTTGCGCCCCGAACGCGAGACCGGCTGCGACGATGCCGGCTGAGGTGAGCACCGCCCCGAGGTTCACCCCGAGCTGGTTCAGGATCAGGATCATCGCAATGATCGCGATGATCCAGGTGATGAGTACCCTGCCGACGGTACCGAGCGTGCGCGTGCGCTGGACGGCGCGCGCGTTCACATACGGCGCTGACTGCATCTCCGACGTCGTGTCGACGTCCTGGGCGCGCTTCACGCCTCGGACGATCTGCGTCACCGCGCGCATGAGTAGTCGGCGCAGCACCCAGTTCAGGATCACCGCGCAGATGATGATCGCGGCGATCATCAGCGGGCGGTGGTAGGTGGTCAGGAACTCCTGAAAGGCATTCCCGACCACCTTCTCCACCTGCTCGGCCTCTGCGAAGAAGTTCACCTAGTTCTCCTGGTCGGCTGCCTGCACGCGGAGGGCGCGCTCGACGCCGGCGAGATGCTCGGTGATCATCCGGCGAAGCGCCGCCGGAGCCTCGGGGTTCGCACCGAGCCACTCGCGCGTCGCCGTGGCGAGCGCCTCGTTCGCGAGCGGCGACGGGTAGAAGCCCTCGACGAGTTCCTCGGTGATCGCGTAGCTCCGCGACTCCCACACGGGCAGGAGCGCCGCGAAGAAGCGGGGCACGTAGGCCTCGAGCAGGCCGAGGTCCTGGGCCCGCGTGAAGCCGAGCCCCGTGGCGCGCACGATCGCGTTCGGCTTGTCCGTCTCATCGAACACTGAGGCCCATGCCTTCGCCTTGGCCTCCGCGGTCGGCAGCGCGGCGCGCGCGTGCGCGGCGGACTGGTTGCCCGTCGCCGTGCGGTCCTCCGCGAGGCGTGCCTCGATCTGCTCCTCCGTGGCGCGACCGCCGGCGGCGAGCGCGATGAGGAGCTCCCAGCCGAGATCGGTGTCGATGTCGAGCCCGTCGAGCGGGAGCGCGCCGTCAAACAGGCGCTGCACGGTGTCGAGCTGCTCGTCGGTCGCGGCGAGCTGCCCGAACGCCTTCACGAACTGGAACTGGTTGTCGGAACCCGGCTCGGCGTCCACCGCGAGCTGCCACAGGGCGTCCGCCACGCGCTCGAGCGTCGCCGCGCGCTTGGCGGGGGCGACGTAGCTCGAGGCCGCGAGGATCAGCTGTCCCAGGACGGTGCGGAGCGTCGTGGAGGCGTTCTCGCGGGAGAGGTGGGCGAGGACGATGTCGACGAAACGGCTCGCGGGGAACTCGCCGTCGCGCGTCGCGTCCCAGAGGGTGCCCCAGAGGAGCGCGCGAGCGAGCGAGTCCTCGACGTTGCCGAGCTGAGCCGCGGCGGTCTGCAGTGAGCGCTCGTCGAGTCGGATCTTCGCGTAGGTGAGATCGTCGTCATTGAGCAGCAGGAGCGCGGGCTGCGGCTTGCCGACGAGTTCGGGCACCTCGGTGCGCTCGCCGGCGACGTCGAGCTCGATGCGCTCAACGCGGCGCACGGCGTCGCCCTCGACCGAGTACAGGCCGATCGCGATCCGGTGGGGCCGGATCGTCGGGTAGTCCGCGATCGCGGTCTGCTCGATCGCGAAGTTCACGAAGTTGCCGTCGTCATCGATATCGAACACGGGCCGGAGCGTGTTGACGCCTGCGGTCTCGAGCCAGAGCTTCGACCACTCAGTGAGATCGCGGCCGCTCTGCGCCTCGAGCTCGACGAGCAGGTCGGGCAGCTCGGTGTTCGAGTGGTTGTGCTTGACGAAGTAGTCGTGCACGCCGCGCATGAACGGCTCGCGGCCGACCCAGGCCACCAGTTGCTTCAGAACCGAGGCCCCCTTGGCGTAGGTGATGCCGTCGAAGTTGGTGAGGACGTCTTCGAGGTCGCGGATCTCCGCGACGATCGGGTGCGTCGAGGGAAGCTGATCCTGCCGGTACGCCCAGGACTTCTCCGAGGCGGCGAAGGTGGTCCAGCACTCGGTCCACTCGGTCGCTTCCGCGACGCCGAGCGTCGACATGTACTCGGCGAAGGACTCGTTGAGCCACAGGTCGTTCCACCAGCGCATCGTGACGAGGTCGCCGAACCACATGTGCGCGAGCTCGTGCAGGATCGTCACGACGCGGCGCTCGCGCATCGCGTCGGTGACCTGGCTGCGGAAGACGTATGCCTCGGTGAAGGTGACCGCGCCGATGTTCTCCATCGCGCCCATGTTGTACTCGGGCACGAACAGCTGGTCGTACTTGTCGAAGGGGTACGGGTAGTCGAACTGCTCCTCGAAGAACGCGAAGCCCTCGCGCGTCTTGTCGAAGATGTAGTCGGAGTCGAGATGCTCGCCGAGCGATTCGCGGCAGAACACGCCGAGGGGGATCGTGCGGCCGTCGCGGCTCGTGAGCTCGGAGCGCACCACGCGGTAGGGCCCGGCGATGAGCGCGGTGATGTAGCTCGACATGACCGGGGTCGGCTCGAACGCCCACGTGGCGATGGCCTCACCGTTCGCCTCGCCCGCGGGCGTGGGCTCGGGAGTGGGCTGGTTGCTGACCACCTGCCAGCGCGCCGGTGCGGTGATCGTGAACTCGAACGTGGCCTTGAGGTCAGGCTGCTCGAACACCGGGAACATCCGCCGGGAGTCCGGAACCTCGAACTGCGAGTAGAGGTAGACCTCGCCGTCGACGGGATCGACGAAGCGGTGCAGGCCCTCGCCCGTGTTGGTGTACCGCTGCGTCGAGCGGATGCGGACCGTGTTCTGGGCGGCGAGCGCCGGCAGCTGGATCCGGGAATCGGCGAAGGCCGTCGCGGGATCGACGGAGGCGCCGTTGAGCTCGATGCTCTCCACGGAGTCCGCGATCACATCGATGAAGGTCGTCGCGCCCTCCTGCGCGGCGAATTCGATCGTGGTGTCGGCCGCGAAGGTTTCGGGGCTCGTCGTGAGGTCGAGCGCGACACGATAGGTGTCGAGCGTAACGGTTGCGGCGCGCTCCTGCGCTTCGACGCGGGTGAGATTCGTTCCTGGCACGTGTACTCCTGCGACTCGGTTCAAATAGACCGTTCCAGCCTATGCCCGTGGGCCTGATCGCTGCCCGGCGAGTCCCGGGGAAAGTGGATGAAACGCCCGCAAAGTCCGCTTTTCCACAGGCGGGATCGCGTTCGGCGAACACCCTGTGCTCAGCGATTCCGCTCGGCTAGGCTTGCCGCATGAGCACCGATACCCCCGCCGTTGAGTTCTGGTTCGATCCGATCTGCCCGTGGTGCTGGATGACCAGCCGCTGGGCCGACGAGGTATCGAAGGCACGGGGGTTCGATATCGAGTGGCACCCGATCAGCCTGGAGATCATCAACGAGGGCCGCGAGCCGAACGATCACGCTGAGAGCTACGCGCAGGGCCGCCGCATGGGCCGCGTCGTCGAGGCCGCGCGCCGCGCAGTGGGGGAGCAGATCGTCGGCAAGCTCTACACCGAGCTCGGCACCCGGATCCACCCGGGCGGCCAGCGCGACACCGAGACCATCATCGCCGAGTCGCTGCAGGCGATGGGGCTCGACGAGGGCCTCGCCGCTGCGGCAGATGACGAGCAGTACGACGCTCAGCTGCGCGAGAACACCGATCACGCGCTGGACATTGCAGGACCCGACGTTGGCGTGCCGATCATTTCGATCGACGGGGTCGACTTCTTCGGTCCCGTCGTCACTCCGGCGCCCTCGGGGGAGCAGGCGCTCAAGCTGTGGGACGGGATCTACGCCGCCGCGAGCGTTGACGGCTTCTACGAGCTGAAGCGCGGCCGCAAGGTCGGACCGCAGTTCTGATCCCCGGTCCGGGTAGAATTCCAGGCATGCGCATCCACGTCGCCACCGACCACGCCGGACTCGAATTCAGCACGCAGTTGCAGCAGCACCTGCGCGAGCAGGGGCACGAGGTGATCGACCACGGCCCGGCCGAGTACGACGCCCTCGACGACTACCCGTCGTTCTGTATCAACGCTGCGATCGGGGTCGCGCGCGACGAGCGGGACGGGGTCGAGGCACTCGGCGTCGTGTTCGGCGGTTCGGGCAACGGCGAGCAGATGGCGGCGAACAAGGTCGAGGGGATCCGCGCGGCGCTCGTGTGGAACGAGTCGACGGCGGAACTCGCCCGTGAACACAACAACGCCAACGTGATTTCCATTGGCGCGCGCCAGCACTCGGTGGAAGACGCGATCCGTTTCATCGATCTCTTCATCGCGACGCCGTTCCCCGGCGACGAGCGCCACGTGCGCCGCATCGGCCAGCTCGGTGAGTACGAGCGCACCGGACTCATCGCGGGCAAGCAGGTCGACGCGCTGTAGGTTGTGGGCGGGGCCGTCGCGTTCGCGCGGCGGCCCTCGCCGTTTTCTTCGAGCCCGACGTCAGCCGGGCGCAGAATCAGGAGGCGAAGTGCCCGAGGGCCATTCCGTACACAGGATCGCGCGCCAGTTCACCGCCAATTTCGTGGGAACCGCGCCCGAGGTCACGAGTCCGCAGGGCCGATTCGCGCTCGGGGCGGAGCAGCTGACGGGGCGGGAAATGACCGATGCGCGCGCCGTCGGCAAGCAGATGTTCCTCGAATTCTCGGGGGACCGGTGGCTCCGCGTGCACCTCGGGATCTACGGGGCGTGGGATTTCGCCGGTGAGGTGCGGATCGATCCGTCGATTCAGATTCACGGGCACACCCCCGGGCACTCGAAACTCGGGCAGAACGGTGAGAACGCCGGCCCGGGTGGCCCCAAGCCGGTCGACCGCGACGCCGAGGACTCGGTCACCTCGATCGGCGCGCCCCGCAGAACCCGCGTGCGCATGGCAGAGGCGGACAAGGAAGGCGAGATCGCCGGCGCTTTCCCGCCGGATCCGGTGGGTCAGGTGCGCGTTCGACTCCTCAACGAAACGGTGTGCGCGGATCTGCGCGGCCCCACTGCCTGCGAGGTGCTGACGCCCGCGGAGGTCGACGCGGTCGTGCAGCGCCTCGGCCCCGACCCCGCGAACGCGAACACGCCGACCGAGCGGGATCGCTTCGTGACCCGTGCCGGGAAGAAGCGCACGCCTATCGGGCTCGTGCTCATGGACCAGTCGGTCGTCGCGGGAATCGGGAACGTGTACCGCGCCGAGATGCTCTTCCGCGCCGGTCTCGACCCGCACCAGCCCGCGAACACGGTGGATCGCACCGTGCTCGAATCGCTCTGGGACGACTGGGCCGCTCTGCTCGACACGGGGATCACGGTCGGCCAGATGATGACGATCGACGGGCTCGAGGGCGCGGACTACGAGCGGGCGCTCGTGGAGCGCGACGAGCGGCACTGGGTGTACAAGCTCGAGGGGCAGCCGTGCAAGCGGTGCGGCACGCTGATCCAGCTCGAGGAATTTGGGGGACGGAAGCTCTACTGGTGTCCGAAGTGCCAGAGCTGAGGGACGCGGATCGGCGGGCGCTTAGCTCCCGGTGCTGAAGATCGCCGCGAACACGGTCACCGTGTAGAGGGCGACGGTCGCGAGGGCGAAGCCCACGAGGACGACCGAAGACAGCGCCGCGACGCCCAGTACCGAGCCGGTCACGATCTCGCGTGAGGTGGTCTGCTCGGCCTCGACCGAAGGGATGTCCTCGATCTGCGCGCTCTCGGCGACGTACTCTGCCGTGATGTTCTCAGCCATGCGTCAATGATAACGGAAAGGTCACGGGAATTCGGTGGCAACACGATGCGCGTTTCCTGAACTCCTCGGCCCGGATCGAGCGGGGATCCAACACGACGAGTTTCAGGCGGCCAGGATCGCGAGTCCCGAGTTCGGCGAGGCGATTGGCGCGGCGCGTCGCCGGCGGAAAACGCGCGGGCGAGGCCTGGGCGCGGGGGCGCCCGGAATGTGGCATAATTGATCCTTGTGCCACGGTGCGGTACTGCCGCGAGGGTCCGCACGAACCGTGAGCCCAACACCTTTTACTTTTCGAAATTCCGCGTTCCAGCTTGCGGTGGGCGCAGAGAGAGATCAAGATGCAGAAGCTCGACCACGTCGATGCCGCGTCGCTGAAGAGCGACATTCCCGAGTTCCGTGCCGGCGACACCGTCAAGGTGCACGTCAACATCGTCGAGGGCAACCGCTCGCGTGTCCAGGTGTTCCAGGGCATCGTGATCGCCCGCCACGGCGAGGGCGTCCGCGAGACCTTCACGGTCCGCAAGATCAGCTTCCAGGTGGGTGTCGAGCGTAAGTTCCCGATCCACTCCCCGGCGATCGACAAGATCGAGGTCGTCTCCAAGGGTGACGTCCGCCGCGCGAAGCTCTACTACCTCCGCGGTCTCACCGGCAAGAAGGCCAAGATCAAGGAGAAGCGCGACCGCTAAGCGGAACCGCTTCGCGGCGTCACCTGGCGCCGCGAAGATCCACTCTCAGGCTCCCTCCCGATTGGGTATGGGAGCCTGAGGTGTCTTACGCAGCCCCGTGGGGCGATGAACATCGAGCGACAGGAACAGCCAGATGAGCGATTCGGCGAGCACCTCCCGCCAGCGGCGAGGGGGCGGCGGCTTCCTCGGCTTCCTCAGGGATCTCGCGATCATCGTGATCGTCGCCTTCGTCGCGTCCTTCCTGCTGAAAACGTTCCTCGTCCGGAGCTTCTTCATTCCGTCGCAGTCGATGGAGGAGACGCTCAAGATCGACGACCGCATCCTCGTCAACCAGCTCGTCCCCGACGTGATGGACGTGAAGCGGGGCGACATCGTGGTGTTCAAGGATCCGGGCGGCTGGCTCTACCCGAGCTCCACGAACCCGCCCACCGGGCTCGAGAAGTTTATGCAGACGATCGGCCTCGCGGCGGATACCAGCCACGAGTACGTGGTGAAACGCGTGATCGGCGTGGGCGGCGACCACGTGGCCTGCTGCGACGCGCAGGGCCGCGTGACCGTGAACGGCGTGCCGCTCGACGAGCCCTACATCCATCTGCCCCAGGGCGAGACCCGAGCGTCGGGTATCGATTTCGATGTCACGGTGCCGAAGGGCTCGGTCTGGGTGATGGGCGACAACCGCTACCAGAGCAAGGACTCGCGGTACAACCAGGATCAGCCTGGCAAGGGTTTCGTGCCGGAGAAGGAGATCGTCGGCCGGGCGTTCTTCCGCAACTGGCCGCTCGATCGCATGAGTTGGCTGGGCCGCCCCGACGCGACGTTCACCGGCGTCGAGCAGGCGAAGTCGAGCGGGAACTAGCGCGTGGCCGCCGGGGCTGACGTCTCGAAGGATCCGACGCTGCTCGTCGAGCGGTCCCTGTTCGCGGAAGGGGCCTCGCTCGTGATCGGCGTCGACGAGGTCGGCCGCGGAGCGGTCGCTGGGCCCGTCGCGGTCGGGGTGCACGCGGTGGTCGCGGGCACCGAGACGTTTCCCGAGGGCCTGCGCGACTCGAAGCTGCTCAGCGAGAAGAAGCGGGACGTGATCGCCCCGCTCGTGCACGAGTGGGGTGCCGGCGCCGTCGGTTTTGCGAGCGCCGAGGAGATCGATCACGCAGGGATCGGAGCGTGCCTCGCGGAATCGGCGCGGCGGGCGCTCCTCGAACTGCACCGCGCTGGCGTGCCGGTGGGGCGCGCGGTGATTCTCCTCGACGGCTCGCACGACTGGCTGACGCCGGCGCTCAAGCGCCCGCTCGAGATCCGCACGATGGTGGGCGCGGATCGCCAGTGCGCGAGCGTGGCCGCGGCGTCCGTCCGGGCGAAGGTCGCGCGCGACGCGCTCATGCGTGAGGCGCACGAGGCGCATCCCGAGTACGGCTGGGCCTCCAACAAGGGGTACGGGGCGAAGGCGCACTACGAAGCGATCGCCGCGCACGGTCTCACCGAACTGCATCGAGCGACCTGGATCAAGCACTGATCAGCCGTTCGATTCTCGGCTTGCGGGTCGAGCCGCCTCGCAACGCGTCCGTGTCGGTGGCGCGCGCTAGGCTGGATGAGTGACCTCGCAAACCATCACCTCGGACTCGCCGATCGGCGTGTTCGACTCGGGTGTCGGCGGTCTCACGGTCGCCAGGGCGATCCGGGACCAGCTGCCGAGCGAGTCGATGATCTACGTCGGAGATACGGCGCGCACGCCCTACGGCCCGCGTCCGATCGCCGAGGTGCGTCGGTTCGCACTCGAGATCCTCGACGATCTCGTGGCGCAGGGCGTGAAGATGCTCGTGATCGCGTGCAACACGGCGTCGGCCGCCGTGCTGCGCGACGCCCGCGAGCGATACGACGTCCCCGTCATCGAGGTGATTGCACCGACCGTGCGGAGCGCGATGTCGATCACGCGCAACGGCAGGGTCGGGCTCATCGGCACGCGCGGCACGATCCAGTCCCGCGCCTACGACGACCTCTTCGCCATGCGCCCGGACATCGAACTCACCTCGGCGGCGGCACCCCGCTTCGTCGAGCTCGTGGAGGCGGGCGAGACCTCGGGTCCCGGCGTCATCGAGACCGCTGAGGAGTACCTGGCGCCCCTCGTGAGCGCTGGTATCGACACGCTCGTGCTCGGCTGCACCCACTACCCGTTCCTGCGCGGCGCCATCCGCCAGGTGGTCGGGCCGGATGTGGCGCTCGTGTCGAGCGACATCGAGACGGCCGGCGTGGTGTACGAGGTCCTCACGGCGCGGGGGCTGCTCAGGCCGGCCTCCTCGGGGGAGCCGGTGCTGCGCTATGAGGCCACCGGCACCGACACGGAGCACTTCGTCGAGCTGGCGAAGCGGATGCTCGGCATCGGCATCGATTCCGTCGACCGCGTGCAGACCGGCATCATCGCCGCCACCGACTAACAGGCTTTTCGTCCCACCCATCACCGAGCAGGAAGAGGGAAACCGACCATGAGCGACCTCACGCGGGCCGACGGCCGCACCCCCGAACAGATGCGCGCCGTCACGATCGAGCGCGGCTGGAGCGAGCAGGCCGAGGGCAGCGCCCTCATCTCCTTCGGCCGCACGAAGGTGCTGTGCACGGCGTCCTTCACCCCCGGCGTTCCGCGCTGGCTGACCGGCAAGGGGACCGGCTGGGTCACCGCCGAGTACGCCATGCTGCCGCGCTCCACGAACGATCGCATGCAGCGCGAGTCCGTGCGGGGCAAGATCGGCGGACGCACCCACGAGATTTCCCGTCTGATCGGGCGCAGCCTGCGCGCGGTCATCGACACGAAGGCGCTCGGCGAGAACACGATCGTGATCGACTGCGACGTGCTCCAGGCCGACGGCGGCACCCGCACGGCATCCATCACGGGAGCCTACGTCGCCCTCGCGGAGGCGATCTCCTGGGCCCGCGCCGAGGGGCACATCGCCAAGAAGGCGCAACCGCTGAAGGACAGCGTCGCCGCAGTGTCCGTCGGCATCGTCGGCGGAACCCCGATGAGTGATCTCGCCTACGTCGAGGACTCGCGCGCCGAGACCGATATGAACGTCGTGGTCACCGGATCGGGAGATTTTGTCGAGGTGCAGGGCACCGCCGAGGGCGTGCCCTTCAACCGGGCGGAACTCGACGCCCTGCTCGATCTCGCCCTCGCGAGCGCGAGCGAGCTCTCCGAGCTGCAGCGCGCTGTGCTGTCCGAGGCGGCGTGATCATGGGTGCCACGGTCGTCCTCGCCTCTCACAACGCGCACAAGCTCGAGGAGCTCCGCAGGATCCTCGGCCCGCTCATTCCGGGCATCGAACTGATCGGGTACGACGGCCCTGAGCCGGTCGAGGACGGCCTGAGCTTCGAGGAGAACGCCCTGCTCAAGGCGCGGGCCGCGGCGGAACACACGGGTCTCCCCGCGATCGCGGACGATTCGGGGATCGCCGTCGACGTGCTGGGCGGCTGCCCTGGCATCTTCTCGGCCCGCTGGGGCGGCCCGGCCCGCAGCGACTCCGCGAACGTCGAGCTGCTGCTGTGGCAGCTCAGCGACGTCGCCGACGATCACCGGCAGGCCGGCTTCGTCTGCGCCGCGGCGCTCGTCATGCCCGATGGCGCGCAGGCCACGAGGCTCGGCGTGTGGCCGGGCACGGTGCTCCGCGCGCCGGCCGGGGCAGGCGGGTTCGGCTACGACCCGGTGTTCCAGCCTCAGGGCGAGACCAGGTCGGCAGCCGAGCTGACGCCAGCCGAGAAAGACCTGCTGTCGCACCGGACGCGCGCGTTCTCCGCGCTCGCGGAGGAGATCCGAGAGCGGGTCGACGGCGCGGAATCCGTAGCGAACTAGAGCACTGAGAGAGGGAACGTCGTGTCAGACGAAGTGCAGGGCGGGCTCGTACGCCCGGCCGTGACCGAGGCCGATGCCGTCGTCATCGCCGCCGAGCGATACGGCATCACCGTTACCGCCACTGAACTGGGCAGCAACCAGGATCGCAACTTCCTCCTCGAGGAAGCCGACGGCACGCGAAGCGTGCTGCGCGTCGATCACCCCGTCTTCACCGACGAAGAGCGGGATGCGCAGCATGCCGCGCTTGACGCCTACCGCGCCGCCGGTGTGAGCGTCGCCGGAGTGATCCCCGGGCTGGACGGCGAGGCGACTCAGCGCTGGGGCGGGTTCGCGGTGCGCCGCAGCGAGTTCGCAGCGGGGGAGCCGATGGTGGACCTCGGTTATTTCGCCCCGGTGGTGCTCGCCGAGTTCGGCTCGCTCGCCGCCGCCTCGGTGCTCGCGCTCGCTCAACTGCGGCATCCCGGTCTGGACCGCGCCCACATGTGGGTCATGCGGGCGGCGCTCGACGAGACGATCAAGCTCGCCCCCTCCATCGCAGATGAGGAGCTGCGCGACCGCGTCCTCGCCGCCGCGCTCGAGGCGGGGGAGCAGCTCGCCCTCGTCTCGGACGCGCTGCCGACGCAGGCGATCCACGGTGACCTGACCGACGACAACGTCATGGGTGTGCGCGGCGCGGACTCCCGCGTGCACCCCGCTACGGTCCTCGATCTCGGCGACCTCGCCTACGGTTGGCGCGTTTCCGAGCTCGCGGTGACGGCGTCCTCGATGCTGCATCACGAGCCCGAGCGGCCGCTCCGCCTGCTCGAGACGCTCGACGCGTTCCACGCGGAGGTGCCGCTCGAGGCGAGCGAGGCGCGTGCGCTGTGGCCGCTGATCGTGCTGCGCGCTGCGGTTCTCGTCGCGAGCGGCTGGCACCAGCTGGCGATTGACGGGGACAACGAGTACGCGCGAGAGCGCATCGCTGGTGAACAGGCGATTTTTGACGCGGCGACGTCCATCCCGCTCGTGGAAGCGACCGAGCAGGTGCTCGCGAGGATCGGCTTCCAGGGCCGCCCCGATGGCGCAGGACTCGCGCTCGCGTCGCTGCCCGCTGAGCTGCTCGGCGGGCGGGGAAGCTCGGATTCCGTGCCGCTCGGAGGCCTGATCGTCGGCCTGGACGGCCCCGTGCAGCTGCTGGATCCCGGCGTCGAGTCGGCTGATCTCGCCGGGGGTGCGTGGCTCGCGGAGGACGCCGAGGAGCGGCTCGCCGCGGCGGCGCTCGGTTCCGGTGCCGCCGCTGCCGTGCTGCCCTACGGCGTGTACCGTCTCACGCGCACGGCCGTCGATGCGCCGGACGGCGCGGAGACCTGGCCGATTGGGACCGAGGTCAGGCTGCCCGCCGGCGACGCACTGGGGATCGCAGCCCCCGTCGCCGGGACGGTCGCGGTCGCAAATGAGCGCGGGGCGCTGATCGAGCTCTCCGGCGGCTGGTTCCTCTCGATTGACGGCGTTGTGGTCGATGTGGCGGAGGGCGGGGCGATCGCCCCGGGTGAGGCGATCGGCACGCTCGCGGCTTCGGACCGCCAGCGGAGCCTCGCCGTGACGCTCTGCCGCTCGGACGCGCTTCTCGGTCACGAGCCCCCGATCCTCGCGGTCGATGTCCCGGAGCCCGGCCGGGCACAGCTGGTGGGCCCGGAGCGAGTGCCGGCCTGGTCGCGTTTCACACACGATCCCGCAGCGCTCCTCGACATCGCCGGCCGCGCCGAGCGCGACGAGGCCGGCGATGAGCAAGCGCGCCGCGAGCGGATCTTCGCGAGCGCGCAGGAACGCTACTACGAGCGCCCGATGCAGATCGAACGCGGCTGGAAGCACCACCTCGTCGACACCACGGGTCGCAGCTACATCGACATGGTCAATAACGTCACCGGGCTCGGCCATGGCCATCCCGGGGTTGCGGATGCCGTCAACCGCCAGATCCGGATCCTCAACACGAACTCGCGTTTCCTCTACCGGGAACTCGCGGAGTACAGCGAGCGTCTGCTCGCGCTCCTGCCGGAGAACAGCGGCCTCGACACCGTGCTCCTCGTGAACAGCGGGTCCGAGGCCGTCGACCTCGCGCTGCGGCTCGCCCAGGCGGCGACGGGCCGCAAGACGATCGTCTCCCTGCGCGAGGCGTATCACGGCTGGACCATGGCCTCCGACGCGGTCACCACGAGCGCCTACGACAATCCGTACGCGATCGCCACCCGCCCGGACTGGGTGCACGTCGCCGACGTGCCGAACCGGTTCCGCGGCACCTATCGCGGCGCCGACACCGGCGCGGCATACGCCGCGGACCTCGGGGCCGATCTCGAACGGCTCGCCGCCGATGGCCGTGAGATCGCCGGTTTCATCTGCGAATCGGTCCTCGGGAACGCCGGCGGGGTCCTCCTTCCCGAGGGCTATCTCGCCGACGCCTACGCGCGCGTGCGCGCGGCTGGCGGCCTCTGCATCGCTGATGAGGTCCAGGTCGGTTTCGGCCGCATGGGCTCGAGCTTCTGGGGATTCGAACAGTCGGGAGTGCTCCCCGACCTGATCACGATCGCGAAACCCATGGGCAATGGGTTCCCGATCGGTGGGGTCATCACCTCCAAGAAGATCGCAGACGCGCTCGCCTCGCAGGGCCAGTTCTTCTCCTCGGCCGGGGGAAACCCGCTCAGCTGCCGGGTGGGCCTCGCCGTCCTCGACGCCATGGCAGAGGAAGGTCTCCAGGAGAACGCGCGCGTCGTGGGGGAGCGCCTCGCCGCCGGCTTCCGCTCGCTCGCCGAGAAGCACGCGATCATCGGTCCGGTGCACGGTGAGGGGCTCTACCTCGGCGTGGAACTCGTGCGCGACCGCGAGACGATGGAACCCGCGCAGGCCGAGGCGGCCGCGATCTGCGAGCGACTCAAAGAGCTCGGCGTCGTGGTCCTCACCACCTCCGAGCGCTCGAACGTGCTCAAGGTGAAGCCGCCGCTCTGCCTCACCGCTGAGAGCGCGGACTACGTGGTGGCGGCGCTCGACCTCGTCCTCACCGAGGGCTGGTAACCGCGGCGCCCGAAGGGTCGCTCGAACCAGACCATCCGGATCGCGGCGCGGCTCCTACTCGCTGATCAGGAGCCTCGCCGCGATCCGGCGATCAGCGCTGCAGGAGACCGAACACGACCTCGCCGAGGAGCACGAGCGCCACGAGCACGAAGAGGGCTCCCGCGACCACGTCGAACCAGGGCGTCGCCCGCCCGAACCAGCGCCGGAAAGCCGCCCCCGACGACGCGAGCGCGATCCCGACGAACCAGGCCACCCCGATCGCCACCATGACGAGCGTGATCGCCGACCGCTCGCCGATCCCCGCGTGCGGGGGCAGGAACTGGGTGAGCAGCGCCGTGAAGAAGATCAGCGCCTTCGGATTCGCGAGGTTGGTGGTGAGGCCGAGCAGCCAGGGGTGCACGACCCTCCCGGCCGAGGCGCGTTCTGCGGGCGCCCGCAGGAGCGCGATCCCGCTCCGGATCGACTGGACGCCGAGCCACACGAGGACGAGCGCCCCGAGCACCTGCATGACGGGGAGCAGGCCGGGCAGCACCGCGAACAGCGCCGTGATCCCGAGCACGGAGACGAGGATCCAGATCAGGTTCCCCGTCATGATGCCGAGCGCCGCGAGCACGGCAGCGCGCCGCTCCCGCACGGCGAGGCGCAGCAGCAGGAAGACGTCGGGTCCGGGCAGGGCGATGGCCGCGATCCAGGCGATCACCAAACCGCTCCAGGCCGAAGGGCTCACGCCGTCATCCCCTCACCCCTGCGAGGCTCGACGGGCGCGGGCGGCGGTCGATCACTCAGGGCGGGCATGACGCCCATCTTCCCAGTTCGGCTGGGGGATGGCGACTCGCGCCGAGCATCAGTGAGCCCCCGGCCGCCGCCGCGCGGTGTGCACGGCGGCGTTCCGGGCGGTCAGAGACCGAGCACGCTCCGCGCGATCATGAAGTAGATCACGAGACCCGAGGCGTCGACGAAGGTCGAGATGAACGGGTTCGAGAAGACCGCGGGATCGACGTGGACGGCGCGCGCGAGGAGCGGCATGCAGCCACCGACGGCCGCGGCGACGGTGCAGATCGCGAGGAGCGTCAGCCCGATGACGAGTCCGATGTGGAAGTCGTAGGCGAGGGTCGCGATCGTGAAGCCGAGGCTGCCGAGGAGCAGGCCGAGCAGCGCGCCGGTGCGGAGTTCCCGGGAGAGCACGCGACCGAGATCGCGCGGACGAACGTCGCCGAGCGCGAGCGCCCTGGTGACGGTGGTCGCGGCCTGGTTGCCGGTGTTCCCGCCGGTGCCGATGAGCAGCGGCACGAACAGTGCGAGAACCGTGACCTCGCTGATGGTCGCCTCGAACGCCGAGAGGACCTGCACGGTGAGCGTCGCGCCGACGGCGAGCACGAGCAGCCACACGACGCGGGAGCGCACGATCCTCGTCACCGGCGTCGAGAGGTAGGGGCGTCGCAGCGGTTCCGATCCGCCCTGGCGCGCCGCATCCTCGCTCTCCTCGTGCTCGAGGATGCGGACGGCGTCGTCGATCGTGAGCATGCCGACAAGCCGGTTCTCGCGGTCCACGATCGGGAGCGCGAGGAGGCTGAGGTCGGCGCAGCGGCGCGCCGCGTCCTCGTCGTCGTCGGTGACCCGCGCGGTGTGCGCTTCGACGGCGAGCTCGGCGACGGTCGCGGCGGGGTCCGCGGCGAGCAGACCGCGGAGGCTCACGATCCCGGTGACACGGCGAGCGTCGTCGAGCACGGGGATCGTGTACACGGTCTCGGCGTCGTCGAGTCGCGCGCGCACCCGGTCGAGCGCCTGGGCCACCGTGAGCGAGCCGCGCACGGACACGTACTCGGGCGTCATCCTGCGTCCGACGCTGCCCTGCGGGTATCCGAGGAGCGAGGCCGTGAGGGCGCGATCCTCCGCGGGGAGTCCGCGGAGGAGACGCGTTGCGACGGCAGCGGGCACCTCGTCGAGGAGCCACATCCGGTCATCGGGGTCGAGCTCCTCGAAGAGCCTCGCGACCTCGTGATCCTGCAGGTCGTGCAGCAGATCGCTCTGGAGCGAGGGGTCGAGACCCTCGAACACCTCGAGGGCGCGCTCCTTCGACAGCAGACGCTCGACGATCGCCCGCTGCTTGCGCCCCAGTCGCTCGAGGACGACGACGAGGTCGGCGGTGGGGGTGTCGGTCAGGACCTGAGAGAGCGCCAGCAGGTCCTCGTCGTTGAGTCGCCGCTCGATCTCTTCGATCCGCTCATCGATCGTCAGTGGGGTTTCGGTTGCCATGGGCTCGTTCCTTCGCCGTCACCGCGCGGGATCAGCCCCGCGGGGGAGTTGAGGTCGGAGCGATCGCCCCGACCGATGAAGCGTGCCTCCCCTCCGTGACGGAGGCGGGTGGGTCACGCTCTGGGACGCCGGGCGAAGTCGCAGAGCGCGTCAGCTGGTGAGCCGACGGGCGACGCGAGCGGGGCCCGGCTGGGGAGAGCAACTGTCGCTCTGCACGCGATCACCTCATTCGGTTCGATCCGGGAGCCGGCCGCGCGAAGCGGCTCGGCGGGCTGCGAGACCGGGCAGCCCGCTGGAACCCTAGCATCAGCCGGGGGCAAGACCCAAGGGCCGATCGCTTCGCGGGGCCGTTGCGTTATGATCGCGACGTTCGAAACACAAAGGAATCCCAGATGGCAGACCCCGCGGTGAGCGACCTCCTCAGATTCGGCATGCGCAGGATGCGGCCCAGAGATCCGCGCGAGGAGGGTCGCTCCGCGAGCGCGCTCGAGCTCTTCTACGACCTGATCTTTGTGGTCGCGGTCTCGCTGGCTTCGGCGCAGCTCGGGCAGATGGGCCTCAGTGGGAAGCCTGGGCAGGGCGTTGTCGAGTACCTGCTCGTGTTTTTCGCGATCTGGTGGGCCTGGATGAACTTCACGTGGTTCGCGAGCGCCTTCGACACTGACGACTGGCCGTATCGCGTCCTCGCCCTGACGCAGATGGCCGGCGTCGTGGTGCTCGCCGTCGGCACGACGCCCGCGATGCGCTCGGGTGACTTCAGCCTGATCATCGCCGGATACGTGATCATGCGGCTCGCGCTGTGCGGGCAGTGGCTGCGGGCCTCTCGGAGCCACCCGGCGTTCCGCAAGACGGCGCTGCGCTATGTCACGGGGATCCTCATCGTGCAGCCGCTCTGGGTGCTCTATCCGCTCACCCCGCAGGGGTTCAAGATTCCGGTGTTCGTTCTGCTCGCGCTGTGCGAGCTCGCCGTTCCGGTGTTCGCGGAGTCTGCGCGGCAGACGCCCTGGAACCCGAACCATATCGCCGACCGCTACGGGTCGTTCACCCTGATCGTGCTGGGCGAATCGGTTCTCGCCTCGACCACGGCGATCGCGAACGCGCTCGGCGAGGCGGAGCACGTTGGCGGCCTCGTCCTGCTCGGGGCCGGCGGCTTCGTGATCGCGGCCGGCATGTGGTGGGTCTACTTCGCGACCGATGTCATCGACCAGCTCGGGGTCGTGAAGACCGCGCTTCCGTTCGGCTACGGGCACTACCTGGTGTTCGCCTCCGCGGGCGCGTTCTCGGCGGGGATCGCGGTGCTGATCGGCCTCGAGGACGGCACCGGGAAGCTCGGCGCCGTCGCGTCTGCCGCGACGCTCACGGTGCCGGTGGCGCTGTTCGTGCTGGGGGTGTGGGCGCTCATCCTGCGGCACCGTCTGCACGGCGTGCGCCGGGTGCTCGTGCCGATCGGTGCGGTGGCACTCGCGGCAACGGCGCTGCTCCCGCACGCCGTGGTGTTCGCCGCGATGGTGATGGTCGCTCTCGTGATCGTTGTCGAGAGCTCCTGCCTCGGCCAGCGCGTCGCGGGCGACACCCTCCACCCCGAGGACGAGTGCATCGGTCCGGTCTCGCATCCGGCTTGAGTGTTTCCTCGCATCCGCGATTACCCTGATCATGGAGGTACACATGAGTGTCGAAGTGCCTGGCGCACGTGCTGTCGTGGCCGTCCCGCCGAAACGGCGGCGGCCTTCCGCGATCCGGGTGACGCGATGAGCACGGACTTCCTGCGTGGCCTGAGCGCGTTCCCGCTGACCCCGTTGCGTGACGAGGAACTCGACGATCAGGCCGCTGCGCGGATCATGATCCGGCTCCGCGACGCCGGAGTCGATTCGATCACGGTGCTCGGATCCACGGGTTCCGGGCCCTACCTGTCGCGCGACGAGCGCCTCAGGGCGCTGGAAATCGGGACGCGGCACGCCGGGGAGGTGCCGGTCATCGCTGGCGTCGCCGCGCTTCGCACGCGGGACGCGGTGCGCAACGCCCGCGACGCAGCCGCTGCCGGGGCCCGGGCGGTCCTGCTCGCCCCGCTCCAATACCAGGCGCTCTCGGACGACGAGGTCTACGGGCTGTTCGCGGATGTCGCAGAGGGCAGCGAACTCCCGATCGTGCTGTACGACAATCCGGGAACGACGCGCTTCACCTTCAGCGACGAGCTGCTCGCGCGGATCGGCGAGATCCCTGCCGTTGCCGCGGTGAAGGTTCCGCCGCTCCCTTCGACGCGCGCGGAGAAGGAGCGCCGGCTCGCTGAGCTGCGGGGAATGCTGCCCGCGGGCACCATCGTCGGGCTCTCGGGCGACGCGTCAGCTGCGGACGGGCTGCTCGCGGGCGCGGACGCCTGGTACTCGGTCATCGCGGGCACGCTCCCGGAAGCCGCGATCCGGATCGCCCGCGCGGCATTCGCCGGGGACGAGGTCGCCGCACGCGAGGCCGACGCCAGGATGGGCGGCCTGTGGGAAGCGAACGCCGCGTACGGGAGTCTGCGCGTGGTGGCCGCGGTTGCGGAGGAACTCGGACTCGCGGGCCCGAACTCGCTCCCGCGCCCGGTTCGGGGGCTCGAGGGAGAGGCGAAGCAGCGCGTACTCGCCTGGCTCCGCTCCCACAGCGGAGAGGCCACGGCGTAAGACCGCTCGCGCTCGATCGCCTTGACGCCTGAGCGGTTCGAGCGGGAAAATTGTCCTGTTCGGGCCGCAATCTGCGCGGCCGGCGGTGATCGGAGCGATGATGCCCAAGTACGCAATGCTCAAGCACTACCGCGGAGCGCCCCCGATGGCCAACGACGGCCCGCGCACCGCTGAGGAGTGGGAGGCGCATGTCGCCCACATGAACGAGCTTATGGATCGCCTCCGCGCCACGGGGGAGTTCGTGTCCACGACCGCGCTCGCGGAAGCGGCCTCGTGGGTGCGCTTCGACGGTCCCGGGCGTCCGCCCCGCGAGCTGGGCCCGGTCGCCGAGGAGAAGGCGCTCACGGCTGGCTGGCTCGTCGTCGATGTTGCGAGCCGCGACCGTGCGCTCGAGATCGCCGCGGAACTCTCGGCCGGTCCCGGCGCCGATGGGCTGCCGGATGGGGAGTGGCTCGAATTCCGGCAGGTGCTCGACTGATTGCTACGGCCCCGAAATTCGCGTCCAGGCGGTCGTGCCCTGCGCGCGCCGTGCGGCTCGCTCGGGGCTGTGGAGCTCCGGGCCGCCGGCCCGGAGCGTTTCGTCGCGACTCGGCTTCCCGTGTCGTAGATCTTCTCGGAACTTCCAGATCCTGGCGGCGATGAAGAACGCGCACACCAGGATCGCTGCGATGACGTTGTTCATGGCCTCACGATAACCCCGCGCGATCCGGCCGTCGAGCGCGCGAGCGGAACGTTCACGAGTCGTTCCCGCGCGCGACGCAGCCGCCCAACGCGGTCACTCGCAGCGCAGGGGCGCTTCTGGCGCAGCCGCATCGGCCGGGGCGGCCTCTCCCGCGTCGGCGGCAGGTTCTCTGTCCGCGAGCTCTGCCAGGATCTGTGCGTGGCGGAGCAGGAAGGCCCGCTCGTCGAGTTTCCTGCGCCGCAGCCAGCCCGTGACCTCGCTGTTGTTCTTGCTCGCGTTGCAGGATCGGCAGGCGGGTGCGACGTTGCCGATCGTGTAGCGGCCGCCTCGTGAGACGGGCTGGATACAGTCGCGCTGCAGCGCAGTGTCCGTTGCGCGGCAATAGGCGCATCCCGCCCATAGCTCAAGCAGCAGGTCCCATTGCGCCTCGGTGAGATCGTTCTCCACCCGGGAGAGGCGTCCCTTACGTCGCTTCGCCGCGCGCGCACGGGCGGCCGCCGAGGGCTTGCGGGTCGCGTAACGGCGGGAGGCTGGCACGGCTTCAGGCTAGCGGCCGGAACGCGCGCCGGCGGGATGGCGCGGCGGGATCCCCGATCAGGAGGCGAGCAGCCGCCCGAGATCGACGGTGAACCGTTCGGTGCCCGGGGCGAGCGGTGCGAAGAACGCCCGGTCCGCGGCTTCGACCGCCGCGTTTGCTCGGTTCGCGAGCGTGACGCCCTGTGGGGTCGCGCTCAGGGCGATGGCGCGACCGTCGCTCGGGTGCGGGCGCCGATCCACCAGCCCCTTCGCCTCGAGCGCGCGCAGCACCTGGGAGGTCATCATGGGGTCGGTCGCGGCGCGATCCGCAAGCTCGCGCTGCGTCAGATGCTCGTCGTGCTGCGCGGAGGCGAGCACTGCGAGCAGTACGAACTGCACGTGGGTGAAGTCGAACGGGGCGAGCGCCGCGCGGATCTCCCGTTGCCAGGCGTTCGTCACCCGCCACAGCATGAGTCCCGTGCTGCGTTCGGGCGTCGGAAACCGGGACTCGAGGGCGCCCGTCATCGCAGCATGGCCGATCCGAGCACCTCGATGTCGTGCTCGTCGAGCGGAACCAGCCCGAATCGCAGCTGATATCCCCAGTTCGGCTGCTGGGTGAGATGCAAACGATCCCGGACGTCCTCGAGCGGGATCGGACCAGCGTCTCGGTAGTTCACCCGCCGACGATACGGCTTGAAGCAGCCCTCGTCGGCCTGCCAGATCTCGTCATCCGGGAGCGTGCCGATCGCCGTGAACTCGCGCAGCGGGGCGCGATCGCCGCGCTGCTCCGTGGGGGAGTAGTAGACGAGCGTGTCGCCCGGCCGCATCCGCGCGAGACCGGCACGCTTCCCGTGGTTGATCTGCGCGATTCCCAGCTCCACGCCGCGCCGTACGTGGGCGGCGCTGACGACGCCCAGCCATCCGTTGCTCATGTTGCACGCTCCTCGAATCTGTCGGGACCGGGTGTTCGGTTCGCGGTTCCGTGCGTTTAGTATGCGCGCTTATTGAATGAACTTCAAGAGCTTTCGAGAAAGGACCAGCAGTGCGCTGAGAGATGAGGCGGCACGGGCCCACAGCCCAGTGCCGCCTTATGTGGACTGTGTGCGCGAGGGGGACTTGAACTGACCTCGACACCTCGCGCCGTGAATCTTGACCGAGCGGCCTGTCTCATAAAATCAACGATCCATGGCATCTGGCCTGTGTCGAGCCCCACAGCCGTACCCCGGACTGCACCTTGCCTGGCACTTTCGTGAGCGCTTTTCGCAGCCAATCCATGCCGTTGCCGAGTGCCGTGGCAGTTTTCGGAGCAGCTCTCATTCGATATTCGCCGCGAACACCACTCCCAATCTTCGCCACTATCAGCCAGACAAACGTGTGCCACCTTGGTAGACACGTTGGTTTCTTTGGTAGGAAGATCAGGTGCTGATCCTTGTGAAAGAAAGACGGCGTGCTTCTATATCGGGTCGCCAGGCTGATGTGCTGCGCTGTGTCGAGGGCGACCGCCCGCGGGCCGAGAGCCACTATGTGAGTTACAGGGCGGGGGTCGAGTACGCAGTGCTCGACGAGAGCGGCAAGACAATCATCATTCGGGCCCTCTCCAATGTCGGCCCTCAGCGGTAGACTTACGGCATGACACCGAAGCTCACCGAATACATCGCAGAAGGCCGTAGCCTTTCTGTCGATGAACGCGAGCTTGCAGCGGTCGCACTCCTGCAGATCAGCGACGATGAGCAGGCCCAAATCGATGCGGCCTGGCGTTCGGAGCTTCGCCGTCGAATTGACGACATCGAGAGCGGAAAAATCGAACTGCTCGACGCGGACGAAGTTCACGCGCAGATCCGTGCCAAGCTCGCGGCAATGCGCGAGTGACGCTGACGCGCCGCGTCTACCCTGAGGCGGCCTCGGAGCTGTTGGCAGCTGCCGAATGGTACGAAAGGGCGCGCACGAACCTCGGTGATGATTTTCTTTCCGAGGTTGAGGACGCAGAGCGGGATGTGCTCGATCGGCCGGAAGCGGCGCGGGTGTTTCCGGGTTGGGCCGAGTTGCCCGTCGTGCGAAGCGCAAGCGTGCGTGTGTTCCCGTATCGAGTGCTCTATTACCTCACTGACACAGAGGTTGTGATCGTCGCCTACGCTCACCACCGCCGGAAGCCGAGGTACTGGGAACACCGAATGGACGGCTGACAATCTGCAAGTGGCATTCTCACTGATAGGAGGCGCTGAGCCGCTGACGGCCTCCATGGAGCGTGATTTCTCCGCCGTAGGGCCCTATCCACTGGTGCGGCGTGCGGCGTGTGGCCTAATGGGGGGCGCTGCAGATCACGGCGTGCGGGTCGTAGGCGCTGATTTCCTTGATCATGGCATCGCGCTGTGCACCACGCCACGCGGCCCTCGTGTCAGCATCGGGTCGGGGTACGCCGAGGTTTCTGGCCGGTGGTCTGGCGAAAACGACCCCAGCAAGCACGGAGAGCGTGCCCCGCTCACCCAGCGCACCCATCCCTCCGCGCACGGTCTCCGCGGAGGGCCGTTCCTCACTGGTTTCCAGCAGCAGGATCGCTCCGGCGAGATCGTCGTTCGCGGGCATCCGGTTTGCCAGTGCAATCTGGTCGAGCACCTCAGGGCACCCTCCCCAGGTGCGTCCGGTCACCGAGGCGCGCGGCCCTGCCCATGCCCTCGGTTCTGTCGCTTCGGGTTCTCCGAACTCGGTCTGTGCTCGCGGCTCGGCCCAGTCGAGACCGAAGTCCGCAGACTCACCCGGCTCGGTGACCTCCAACTCGCTTCCGTTCAGCAGTGCGGCGATGAGTGAGGCAAGATGAGCAGGATCGACATGCGGACCGGGGCCGAGGTGCACCTGGGTCGAGCCGTCGACCTCGGCAAGGCTTCGCACGCATTCGGGAACTTTCAACGAAAATGGCCCCCGATCCGGAGCTTGTATCTCCTGATCAAAGACCATTTTCTCTTTGTGCGCGAGGGGGGACTTGAACCCCCACGTCCGAGGACACTGGAACCTAAATCCAGCGCGTCTGCCAATTCCGCCACTCGCGCGTGACCGCCGTAGAGCGCCGCATTCACCCTACCGGGTGTGGGTGGTGGGGATGTGGTCGGGGCGCAAGTCTTGGGTGTTGGGAGTTCACTCGCAGGCGATTGGGGTGTGCGCGAGGAGCGCGGCGGGCTGGGGATCAACGCGTCGCGTTGATCGTCCGCCGCGGCGGCGCCACCGCGCCGCTGAACCCCCACGTCCGAGGACACTGGAACCTCAATCCAGCGCGTCTGCCAATTCCGCCACTCGCGCGTGGCCCCTGTTGGGGCGCCGCATTCACCTTACCGGGTGGTCGCGGCGTGGATGCCACGGGGCTCGGCCCTTGACCTCGGGGGGATTCGACCGCAGGCGATGTGCCTTATTCGCCTTCCCGGACGATGCGCGCCCCCTCGGGAAGCACGGCTCCCGCGGGCAGCTGCACGGTGATGAACCCGCCGGCGGGCGGCGAAGGCGCGGCTGCAGGCTGCGCTGCACCTGCCGCGGGCGCGGTCGCCTCGGCGGTGCCGCCCGGGTGCCGGAGCTGCGCCTCGAGCGCGCCGACGCTGAACTCCTGCGGGCGCGGGGCGGCAGCGTGCGCGCCGCCGTGCGGCTCGTGCTTGCTCATGCGGTCGATCCAGGCGAGGGCGAGCGCGGAGACGATGAAGGCGAGGTGGATCATGACCTCCCAGAACACCCCGTCATACGAGTAGATGACCTTGCCGCTCGCGTCGGTGACAAGACCGTCGTTCATCCGTCCGACCTCGATGAAGGTCTTCAGGAGGTGGATCGAGGAGATCGAGATGATCGAGATCGCGAGCTTGACCTTGAGGAGGTTCGCGTTGACGTGGGAGAGCCAGTCCGGTTCGTCATGGTGGCCCTCGACGCGGATCTTCGATACGAAGGTCTCGTAGCCGCCGATGATCACCATGATCAGGAGGTTCGCGATCATGACGATGTCGATGAGCGCGAGCACGCTCAGCATGACGTCGGTTTCGCTGAAGTTGCCGGCGATGACGGAGTGCTCGATGAGGTGCCACAGTTCGACGCAGAACAGCACGACGTAGACGGCCTGCGCGACGATGAGGCCGAGGTAGAGGGGCGCCTGCAGCCAGCGGCTCGCAAAGATGAAAGCGGCGAGTGTGCGCGAGGCCGGCCCCGGCCCACGTTCGATGCCTCGTTCGATGGGCGGGGTGGGTGTTGATTTCACGGCGATCTCCCAATCGTCGGACAGATTGGAGTTCAGCGTAGCGCAGCGAAAGTTCCCGGTGCTGGGCGATTCCGTGCCGTTTGGCGCGGGTTTCGGGGCGCATGAGGATATACTCGTCTGAGCGAAGGGGAGTATCCCGACTTCCTCCGTGGCCGTCAAGACGCTGCACGCCATCGTGCAGCCGGTCCGGAGCGGCGCCGTTCGGCGTCGGGGAGAGACTTTCGGTGTTCAGCGCACCCTCCACGTCCGGGCGGGTGCCCGCCGAAGGAGTTTTTCCCTGTGACCTCTGTTCTGCCGCTCTGGTTCGAGATCGGTTCGATGATCGTGCTCCTCACGATCCTTGCCGTCGATCTCCTGCTCATCATCAAGCGCCCGCACGTTCCGTCGATGCGGGAGGCGAGCATCTGGGTGGGCGTCTACGTGGCCCTCGCGCTCGTCTTCGCCGGCGCGATCTTCCTGCTCGGGGATGTGCAGCACGGAACCGAGTTCCTGGCCGGCTGGCTCACCGAGTACAGCCTCTCGATCGACAACCTGTTCGTGTTCGTGCTGATCCTTGGCTCGTTCAAGGTGCCGAGCGCCTACCAGCAGCGCGCCCTCATGATCGGGATCGTCCTGGCGCTCATCTTCCGCGGGGTGTTCATTCTCGCGGGCGCCGCGCTCATCGAGCGCTTCGTGTGGATCTTCTTCATCTTCGGGGCGTGGCTCGTGTGGACGGCCTGGCAGCAGGTGAAGCCGGGTGAGGAGGAGCACGGCGGCGACGGCTGGCTGATCCGTCAGCTGAAGAAGGTGCTCCCGATCACGGATCACTTCGACGGCGGCAAGCTGCGCACCACGGTCGACGGCAAGCGGATGTGGACGCCGTTCATGCTTGTCCTCGTGTCGCTCGGGACGACGGACCTGCTGTTTGCGCTCGACTCGATCCCCGCGATCTTCGGGATCACGCAGAGCCCGTTCATCGTGTTCACGGCCAACGTGTTCGCGCTCATGGGTCTCCGCCAGCTGTACTTCCTGCTGGGCGGCCTGCTCGAGCGGCTGCCCTACCTCAAGTACGGGATCGCCGCGATTCTCGCGTTCATCGGGGTGAAGCTCGTCTTCCACGCCCTGCATGAGAACGAGCTGCCGTTCATCAACGGCGGCGAGCACGTTCCTGTGCCTGAGATCACGACCGGAATGTCGCTCGGCTTCATCGTGGTGGCCATGGCTGTGGCCACGATCGCGAGCCTCGTGAAGGCGAACAAGGATGCGAAGGCGCGGGGCGAACACCTCCGTCTGGGCGCGGCGGAACACGAAGATCGCTGATCCGGGCAGGTTTTCGAAAGCGACACGGAAAGTTCGCGATGCCGGAGCATTGCGACGGCTGGTGCTAAACTCGTCCTATGCGTCCGCGGCGGCAGCTTCTTCTTCACAGCCGCGACGGGGTCTAGCCCATCGGCCACCCGTCGCGGAGTGCTTGCATGGCCGACCCACCGCACGGTGCCGAAATAGATCCGCGCCGCCCGGTGTTGAACTCCATTGAGACCGAGAAGAGAAGCCTGAAATGAGTGATGTGCGCGTATCCGAGGACGAGGCAGTGAAGCAGCCCCGAACTCTCGCAGAGAAGCTGTGGGATGACCACGTGGTGGTGAAGGGCGAGAACGGCGAGCCCGATCTCATCTACATCGATCTCCACCTCATCCACGAGGTCACGAGCCCGCAGGCGTTCGACGGGCTGCGCATGAACGATCGGCCGCTGCGCCGCGTCGACCTGATGATCGCGACGGAGGATCACAACACCCCCACGCTGAACATCACCCGCCAGATCGAGGACCTGACGAGCCGCCTGCAGATCGACACCCTGCGCAAGAACGTCGAGGAGTTCGGCGTGCGCGCGCACCCGCTCGGCGACAAGGAGCAGGGCATCGTCCACGTGGTCGGCCCGCAGCTCGGCCTCACCATGCCGGGCATCACGGTCGTCTGCGGTGACAGCCACACCTCGACGCACGGCGCGTTCGGCGCGCTGGCGTTCGGCATCGGCACGAGCGAGGTCGAGCACGTCATGGCGACGCAGACGCTCCCGCTCAAGCCGTTCAAGACCATGGCGATCAACGTCGAGGGCGAGCTGCGGCCCGGCGTCACGGCGAAGGACATCATCCTCGCCGTGATCGCGAAGATCGGTACGGGCGGCGGCCAGGGCTACGTCCTGGAATACCGCGGCTCGGCCATCCGCAACCTGTCGATGGACGGCCGGATGACGATCTGCAACATGTCGATCGAGGCCGGCGCGCGTGCCGGCATGGTCGCGCCGGACGAGACCACGTTCGAGTACGTGAGGGGCCGCGAGCACGCGCCGCAGGGCGCCGACTGGGACGAAGCCGTCGCCTACTGGAAGACGCTGCCAACGGACGAGGGCGCGGTGTTCGACCGCGAGGTCTTCATCGACGCGAGCGAGCTCGAGCCGTTCGTCACCTGGGGCACGAACCCGGGACAGGGCGTCCTGCTGAGCGACGCGGTTCCGGATCCGGAGCAGTTCGAGGACCCGAACGAGCGCGCGGCCGCTGAGCGCGCGCTCGAGTACATGGACATTGAGGCGGGTACGCCCATGAAGGAGATCGCGGTCGACGCGGTCTTCATGGGCTCCTGCACGAACAGCCGCCTCGACGATCTGCGATCGTTCGCAAACCTGATCAAGGGCAAGAAGAAGGCCGAGGGTGTTCGCCTGATGGTCGTCCCGGGCTCCGCCCGCGTTCGCCTGGAGGCCGAGGCCGAGGGCATCGACAAGATCGTCGAGGAGTTCGGCGGGGAGTGGCGCTTCGCCGGTTGCTCCATGTGCCTCGGCATGAACCCGGATCAGCTGGCGCCGGGGGAGCGCTGCGCTTCCACCTCAAACCGCAACTTCGAGGGGCGCCAGGGCAAGGGCGGGCGCACGCATCTCGTGTCGCCGCTCGTCGCAGCGGCGACCGCGATCCGCGGGACGCTGTCGAGCCCCTGGGATCTCCAGGCCGATGAGGCGAACGGCGTCGATCACACTGCAGCACCGAGCGAGAAGGTCGAGGCCTGAACCATGAAGAAATTCACCACGCTGACCGGAATCGCCGCGCCGCTGAAGCGCTCGAACGTCGACACCGACCAGATCATCCCGGCCGTCTTCCTGAAGCGCGTCACCAAGACCGGCTTCGACGACGCCCTCTTCTACCACTGGCGGCAGGATCCGGAGTTCATCCTGAACCAGCCCCGCTACGAGGGCGTTGAGATCCTCGTCGCCGGCCCCGACTTCGGCACGGGATCGTCGCGAGAGCACGCCGTGTGGGCGCTCCGCGACTACGGTTTCAAGGTCGTCATCTCGGCTCGCTTCGCGGACATCTTCCGCGGCAACGCCGGCAAGCAGGGCTTCCTCGCCGCGCAGGTCGCCGAGGACGACGTGAAGCGGATCTGGGCGGCCATGGACGCCGATCCTGAGGCGCGCGTGACCGTGAGCCTCGAAGACCGCACCGTCTCGATCGGCGACCTGACCGTCGCGTTCGAGGTGGACGACTACACTCGCTGGCGGCTGATGGAAGGCCTCGACGATATTTCGCTCACCCTGCGAAACGAGGACGCCATCTCGGACTTCGAGTCCAAGCGCCCCGGCTGGATGCCGACAACTACCCCCGTGGAGGCCGCATGAACGACGCAAGCGACGAGTTGCAGGAGGAGACCCCGCTGATCGCGGGAGAATCCGGCGCTTCGACCCCCGACACCGACGTTTCCGCTGGTCTGAAGAAGGACGCGGCGAAGGCCGGCGCCCGCGTTGGCCTGACGTCCGATGAGATCATCATCAACGGCGGTCGCCCGCTCACCGGTCGCGTCGAGGTGCGCGGGGCGAAGAACCTCGCCACCAAGGCGATGGTCGCCGCGCTGCTCGGCAAGACCCCTAGCGTGCTGCGCAACGTCCCGAACATCTCGGATGTTCGCGTGGTCGCCGGCCTGCTTGCGCTGCACGGTGTGCTGATCACGAAGAGCGAAAACCAGGACGAGTGGCGTCTCGACCCGTCGAACGTGGAGATGGCCCACCAGGCCGACATCGACGCGCACGCGGGCTCCTCGCGCATCCCGATCCTGTTCTGCGGCCCGCTGCTGCACCGCCTCGGCGAGGCGTTCATCCCCGACCTCGGCGGCTGCCGGATCGGCGATCGTCCCATCGATTTCCACCTCGACGCGCTCCGCGAGTTTGGCGCAGTGGTCGAGAAGCTCCCGAGCGGGATCAGCCTGACGGCCCCCAACGGCCTGCACGGCGCGAACATCGAGCTGCCCTACCCGTCGGTCGGCGCAACGGAGCAGGTGCTCCTCACGAGCGTGCTCGCGAAGGGTCAGACCGAGCTGCGCAACGCCGCGATCGAACCCGAGATCATCGACCTGATCTGCATCCTGCAGAAGATGGGTGCGATCATCACGGTCGAGCCGAACCGGGTCATCTTCATCGAGGGCGTCGACGAGCTCCGCGGATACGATCACAAGGCGATCTTCGACCGCAACGAGGTGGCGAGCTGGGCCGCCGCGGCCCTCGCCACGAAGGGCGACGTCTTCGTGGGAGGTGCGCGTCAGGAGGAGATGATGACCTTCCTGAACATCTTCCGCAAGGTCGGCGGCGACTTCGAGGTCCACGACGACGGCATGCGCTTCTGGCATCCCGGCGGCGAGCTCAAGCCCGTCACGATCGAGACCGACGTGCACCCCGGCTTCATGACCGACTGGCAGCAGCCGCTCGTCGTTGCGCTCACGCAGGCGCAGGGCGTGTCCACGATCCACGAGACCGTCTACGAGAACCGCTTCGGCTTCACCGACGCGCTCAACAAGATGGGCGCGAACATTGTGGTCCACCCGGAGGGCCTCGCCGCAGACGACCGGCGTGTGAAGCGCCGCGAGTTCGAGCAGGCCGCGGTCATCTCCGGGCCGACCCCGCTCACGGGAGCCGATATCGAGGTTCCTGATCTCCGGGGCGGCTTCAGCCACCTCATCGCCGCGCTCACCGCTGAGGGGCAGTCCAAGGTGACGAACATCGGCATCATCTCGCGCGGCTACGAGAACTTCATCGAGAAGCTCCGCCTGCTCGGAGCAGATTTCGTCTACGAAAGCTAAACCGCTGAATCTGCGATCGCCGGGACGGCATTCCGTCTCGGCGATCCTGTTTCGGGATAATGTGAGACATGGTTGACACGGTGAAGTTCCGGAGCCGGTCGTCGGCGGAGAAGCGTCGACCGTCGGTGTTCTGGGTGCTTGCAAGCTTGATTCTGCCCCTGTGGTCGGCGATGGTCCGGTACCGCTTCACTCCCCAGTCGAAGCTGCCGGAGTCGGGGCCGTTCATCCTCGCCCCGAACCACTACAGCGAGATCGACCCGATCGCGATGGGCGCCGCCGTCTGGCACCTGGGCCGTTTGCCCCGCTTCATGGCGAAGGCCAGCCTGTTCAAGGTGCCCGTGCTCGGCACGCTGCTGAGGCGCTCGGGCCAGATCCCGGTCGAGCGGGAGGGAGCCGCCCGGTCGAGCGCTCGCGGCGGGAACCCCATCGGTGCTGCCGAATCGCTCATCGCGGCCGAGGCCGGCGTCATCGTGTATCCCGAGGGCACGCTGACCCGCGACCCCGATCTGTGGCCCATGCGCGGCAAGAGCGGCGCGGTCCGGCTGGCGCTCGTCTCAGGGATTCCCCTGATCCCCGTGGCGCACTGGGGTACGCAGGAGCTCATGCCGCGCTACGGCAAGAAGATCCACCCGTTCCCGCGGAAGACGATCCGCGTGTCGGTGGGTGAACCCCTCGATCTCTCACGCTTCACCGGTCGCACCATCGACCAGAAGACGGTCAGCGAGGCAACCAACTTGCTCATGGACGCGATCACCGCGCTCCTCGCAGAACTACGGGGCGAACCGGCCCCCGCCGAGCGCTGGGATCCGAGCAAGCATCAGCAGAGCGAGACGGGACGTTTTTGAGCACCGGACAGATTCCCGTGGTCACCGCAAATACCTCGCGCAACCGGGGCCGCAAGGTCGCCGTCATCGGCGCGGGCAGCTGGGGGACCACCTTCGCGAAGATCCTGAGCGACGCTGGCTGCGACGTGACCCTCTGGGCCCGGCGCCCGGAGGTTGCCAAGGAAATCCAGGTCGGACGCCGGAATAGCCAGTATCTTCCGGGGATCAACCTGCCGAAGCGGCTGAAGGCGACGAGCGATCTGCAGACCGCGCTCCGGGGCGCTCGCCTCGTGTTCCTCGCGGTGCCGAGCCAGACGCTGCGACAGAACCTCCTCGACATCGAACCGTTCCTGGATCGCCGCAGTGTGCTCGTGAGCCTCGTAAAGGGCGTCGAGAAGACCACGACGATGCGGATGTCCGAGGTCATCGCCGACACGCTCGACCTCGATCCCGAGCGGATCGGCGTGGTCTCCGGGCCGAACATCGCGCTCGAGATCGCCAAGGAGCAGCCCACCGGTGCGGTCGCGTCGTGCGCCGAGCTCTCGGTGGCGCAGGAGATCGCAACCGCGGCCTCTGCACCCTACTTCCGCACCTACGTCAACACCGATGTCACGGGCACCGAGCTTGGTGGCGTGCTGAAGAACCTGATCGCATTGGCGATCGGCATTGTCGACGGCGTGGGGTACGGCGAGAATACGAAGGCCGCGATCATCACCCGAGGGCTCGCCGAGATGACCGAGTTCGCGGTCGCTTCCGGCGCCGACCCGGTGACGCTGTCGGGCCTCGCCGGGCTCGGCGATCTCATCGCCACCTGCCAGTCGCCGCTCTCGCGGAACAATACCGCTGGCCGCCTCATCGGCCAGGGGTACACGCAGGAAGAGACCAAGGAGCAGATGCAGCAGGTCGCAGAGGGCATCACCTCGGTCGCCCCCGTGCTCGAGCTCGCACGCGAGCGCGGTATCGTGATGCCGATCGTCGAACAGGTCGAAATGGTGCTCAGCGGCCGGATGGCCCCGAAAAACCTCGGCCCGCACCTCGCCACCGAGGACGATGTACCGCGCGCCGAGCTCAGTCTCGGCGGAGGGAAGCCGGGCCGCTGGCGCCGAATGCTGGACTGGATGAAGGGAAGCAATTCGTGAACGGGACTGCAGTGGAGGACGCCAAGCGCACGGTCGTGATCCTGTTCGGCGGACGCTCGAGCGAGCACGGGATCAGCTGCGTCACCGCGGCTGGTGTGCTCAACGCGATCGACCGCGAGCGATTCGACGTGATCCTCGTCGGCATAACGCCGGACGGTGCCACGGTGCTCATGTCCGAGTCCGATCTCGCCGATTACCAGCTCGAGGCGGGGAACCTGCCGCAGGTCGCGGCGAACGGTACGCGCGTGCTGTGGCCCGCCTCGACCGCGACCCGGGAGATCTCGGTGATCGAGGCCGACGGATCGATGCGCTCGCTCGGCGAGGTGGACGCCGTGCTGCCGATGCTGCACGGTCCCTACGGCGAGGACGGCACGATCCAAGGCATGCTCGACCTCGTGAACCTGCCGTACGTGGGCAGCGGCGTGCTCGGTTCCGCGCTGTGCATGGACAAGCACGTGGTGAAGACGGTGCTCGCCGACGCCGGTATTCGGGTGGCTCCCTGGCGCACGATCACCCAGTCCCAGCTCGAGCGGGATCCCTCGCTCGCCTCACGCGTCGACGAGGGCCTCAGCTACCCGCTGTTCGTGAAGCCGGCCCGCGCGGGTTCCAGCGTCGGCGTCACCCGGGTGACGGAGCCAGCAGGCATCCCCGCGGCGCTGGAGATCGCCTTCGCCGAGGACCGCACCGTGCTCGTCGAGTCCGGAGTGACGGGGCGCGAGGTCGAGATCGCCGTGCTCGAGGGCCGCGGCGAGTCCGCCCCGCGTACGAGCTCCGTGATCGGGGAGATCGTGTTCACCGGCCGAGATTTCTACGACTTCGAGGCGAAGTACCTGGGCGCAGCGGGCGTCGAACTGGCCCTGCCGGCAGACGTCACCGAGGCCGAGTTCACCGAGATCCGCGATGCGGCAGTGCGCGCGTTCGAGGTCACTCAGTGCGCCGGTCACTCGCGCATCGACTTCTTCCTCACGGCGGAGGGCCCCGTGCTCAACGAGATCAACACGCTGCCGGGCTTCACCCCGATCTCGATGTACCCCCGACTCTGGGAGGAATCGGGAATGGGCTATTCCGAGCTGATCACCGAGCTGATCGAGCTCGCCGTCGAGAAGCGCCCCGCCTACTGAGCGAACGCGCCCTTCCTACTCCTTCGTGATGTCGAAGGTGTCGGACAGGGACGTGCACTTGCGGGTCTGGGGGAGTTCCTTCGCCACGGCGCTGAGGTCGACGACGGCCTCGGTGCCGCTCGACTTCCGCGAGTCGACGACGACCTCGAGCCCGGGGGAACGGCCATAGGCCTCGAACCGGTACAGCGGCGCCTTCGACTCGTCGATGATCCAGTCGACGCCGTTCACGTTCACGCAGGAGTCTGTCGTCGGGCCGCTCGGCTCGATCCCGCAGTAGAGCAGCACCGCGGCGGGATCGCCCCACGCGCCGGTGGACTGCGCGTTGGTGGTGCGCTTCTCGAGCCCGCCAACGGTCTTGGGCAGGCGGACGACCACGTTCGCGCAATCGGGGTTCTCGGCGTCAACTGCTGGCTTCATCGGGACTTCTCCCGCGCAGCCGGCGAGCAGCCCGGCGAGCGTTGACACTGCGATGATGGCGGCGGCACGCCTGAACCCGTTGCGACTCACCCCTCCAGCCTAGCTCGGGTAGTTTGGACGAATGATCATGACTGTCGGCGAGCTCGGCGAGAGCGGCGTTCTGGCGCGCGTGCTCGCGCGCCTCGGGCACGCGGAGAACGCCCTGGTCGGGCCGGGAGACGACTGCGCTGTGCTGCGCTCGGCCGGCGACACCGTGGTGACGAGCGACACGATGATCGAGGGGCCGGACTTCCGGACCGCCTGGCACGACGGCCGCGATCTCGGGTGGAAACTCGCAGCGACCAATCTCTCGGACGTCGCGGCGATGGGCGCGCGCCCGACCGCGCTCACCGTCTCGCTCGCGGTGCCGCGTGATACTCCCGTCGCGTTCCTCGAGGCGATCGCCTCAGGCCTCGACGCTGCCTGCCGCGCGCTCGCGCCGGGGTGCGGCGTGGTCGGCGGAGACCTCGGGACCGCGCCCGTCGTGATGGCGGCGGTCACGGCCCTGGGCGATCTCGAGGGGCGCGAGCCCGTGTTGCGGACCGGCGCCAGACCGGGCGAGCTGCTCGCTTACGCCGGCGACCTGGGGCTCGCAGGACTCGGGCTGTCCCTCCTCTTCGAGCGGGCGGCCGACGAGGACGGTCGTGCGCTCGCCGGGGCGGTCGACGCGTTGCACGCCGAGTTCGGGGTGCCGCTCGCCGCGCAGCTCGCGCCGGAATCCCCGGTCCGGCTCGGGGTCGCCGCGTCGATTGCGGGCGCGAGCGCCATGATGGACGTCTCCGATTCGCTGTCGATCGACGCCGCCAGAATGGCCGAGGCGAGCGGAGTGTCGATCGAGCTGGACTCCTCCCTGCTCGCCGAAGGATTCTCCGAGCAGCGAGGCGTGCACGTTCCCGTCTCGGCGATGCTCACCGGGGGAGAGGACCACGGGCTGCTCGCGGCGTTCCCGGCCGGGGCGGCCCTGCCGGCGGGCTTCCGGGTGATCGGGAGGGTCGCAGAATCGGGTGCGTCCGAGGCGACACGGCTCCGTCTCGACGGGGCCCCTCTGGAGCCGAGCGGCTGGGACCCCTACACCGTGCGCTGGCCGGGGAGCTGATCCGGGGCGGAGAGCCTGAGCGCGGTCCACAGTTCCGCGCGCGTGTCCGGGTTGTCGAAGTCCGACTGCAGCAGGGTGGCGCCCGTCTGCACCCTCGCTTTGAGCGTGTGCCGATGGATTCCGAGCTCGCTCGCAGCGGGACTCGTCTGCCCGTGATGGGTGAGCCACACGCGCAGTGCCTCCTCGATGCGATCGCCGTGCCGCTGATCATGCTGCCTGATCGGGGCGAGCAGCATCGCCGCCCGGCGATGGGCCTCCTGGCTGGCGTCGAGGATGCTGAGCACCCCGTCGTGCAGCGTCGGGACGTACGCGACCAGTGCCGAGCCATCATGCGCGCTCGCGTGCTCGTAGGCGCGCTCCGCCTGCTGGATCAGGGCATCGAGCTCGGCCAGCCGACCGCGCTCGGACACGCCGCCGGGCACGCCGTGCGCGCCGAAGAGCCGCCTGATCGCCGGGAGGTGGCGGGCCTCCGCGATGAGCAGCGGCGTCCCCTCGAGCGTTGCGGCGAAGAGCCCGGCGCTTCCGGCGTCGAGGGAGCGGAGATCCTGCTCGAAGGCCTCACTCGTGTCGGAATCGGCGTAGCGCGCCGCGACGATCGGTCCATCGGGGAGCCGGACCAGGGTGCTCGCGGCGAGGCGGCCGGCGAGCCGGGTCTCTCCCTCGACGAGCAGTCTGACGATGCCCGTGCGCAGCGCGGCCTGGGCCGTGTCGATCCCGGCGCGGTGCTCGAGCTGGATCGTGGCGAGCGCGGAGACGAGACCGAGGAGCGCCCGGTCGGCGCTGTCCGGGGTGCCGTCGTCCGAGATCGCGAGGACACCGAGCACGCTGCGCTGGCGCCCGAGGGTCTGGAGCCGCGCACCCGCGCCGCGATCGTCCTCAATGCGGGCCGCGCTGGCGCCGCGCGAGACGAGCCGTCGCGCTTCGCGACGCAGCCACTCCGTCGCGGACGGGTCGAGTCCCGCGCTCTCGACGATGCGCCCGCTGCGATCCGTGATGCAGACCCAGCGGCCGAGCCTGGAGGCGGCCTCGCTCACGACGGCACCGAGGCCGTCGCGGTGGAGGGCCGCGTTGGAGACCGCGCGCTGCGCCTCGAGCGACCAGAGGTCCCGTGCGCGCTCCTCAGCGTCGATCAGCCGGGCAGCCGTCTGCACGATCTCGATGAACGCCGTGTCGTACGGCACGCGGAAGAGTGGCAGCCCGAGCCTGTCGCAGGCCGAGACGAAGCGCATGGGAACGCGGTCCCAGTGCAGACCGATGCCGACCCCGAGGGCGGTGACGCCGGCGTCGATGAGCCGGGCTACGAAGTCGTCGGCGTCGGCCTGATCGGGGGAATCATCGAAACGGGCGCCGGTGGTGAGGAGAACGGTGCGCGGGGTGAGGAACGGCGTCGGGTCGTTGAGCTCGCTCGCGTGGACCCACTGCACCGGGCGGTCGCCGGCGTCGGCGGAGTTGCCGGCGATCGTCACGAGTCCCAGCTGATACTGATGCAGCAGTTCGCCGAGGGGAATCGTGGGAGAACTGGTTCCTCCGGGCTGGAATCCCTGGTCAAGTTGTGTTTCCTGGGTCTCGCTCGGTGCGGCGCGCTGCGCGTTCACTTCGGCCCCCGTTCGGTTCTGCCAGTATGGCGAAAGATGCTTGCCAACTAAGCCATTGTGGCACGCTCGGCCCCGCATCGCCAGGAGTACGCTGATCACGAACCAATCCTGGGGCCCGGTACTTCGTGCGGCCCCGCCCGATCCAGTGAATGGAGAACACCTCATGGTCGATGTCATCGGCGGACCCTCGCTCCCGCAGGAGCGCAAGCTCGTCACCAGCATCCCCGGCCCGAAGTCGCAGGAGCTCCTCGCCCGTAAGAACGCCGCCGTCGCCGCCGGTGTCGGCGTCGCCCTCCCCGTCTCGATTGTTGCGGCCGGTGGTGGCGTCATGGTCGACGCCGACGGCAACTCGCTCGTCGATCTCGGCTCCGGCATCGCCGTGACCGGTGTCGGCAACGCGGCACCCGCCGTCGTCGAGGCCGTGACCAACCAGGTCCAGCAGTTCACCCACACCTGCTTCACCGTGACCCCCTACGAGGGCTACGTCGAGGTCGCCGAGAAGCTCAACGCCGTGACCCCCGGCGATCACGAGAAGCGCTCCGCACTCTTCAACTCCGGCGCAGAGGCCGTTGAGAACGCCATCAAGATCGCGCGTCACTTCACGAAGAAGAACGCCGTCGTCGTGTTCGACCACGCCTACCACGGCCGCACCAACCTCACCATGGGCATGACCGCCAAGAACATGCCTTACAAGGATGGCTTCGGCCCCTTCGCCCCCGAGGTCTACCGCGTTCCCACCTCGTACCCCTACCGCGACGGCATGACCGGCGCCGAGGCAGCCGCCAACACCATCTCGGCCATCGAGAAGCAGGTCGGTGCGAACAACCTCGCCGCGATCATCATCGAGCCGATCCAGGGCGAGGGCGGCTTCATCGCCCCGGCCGAGGGCTTCCTCCCCGCGCTGCAGGAGTGGTCGACCAAGAACAACGTCGTGTTCATCCTCGACGAGGTGCAGACCGGCTTCGCCCGCACCGGTGACCTGTTCGCCGCAAACTTCGAGGGCGTCGTCCCCGATCTCGTCACCACCGCGAAGGGCATCGCCGGCGGCCTGCCGCTGTCGGCCGTGACCGGCCGCGCCGAGATCATGGATTCGGCTCACGCCGGCGGCCTGGGCGGCACCTACACGGGCAGCCCGATCTCCTGCGCCGCGGCCCTCGCGACGATCGAGACCTACGAGAAGGAGAACCTCACGGAGCGCGCCCGCGAAATCGGCGCGATCATCACGGAGTTCTTCACCGAGCTGCAGAAGACCGATGACCGCATCGGCGACATCCGCGGCCGCGGCGCCATGCAGGCCGTCGAGCTCGTCGAGTCCGGCAGCACCAAGCCGAACCCCGCGCTGACCTCCGCGCTCGCGAAGTTCGCCGGCGAGAACGGCGTCATCCTCCTCACCTGCGGCACCTACGGCAACGTGGTCCGCTTCCTCCCGCCGCTGTCCATCTCGGACGAGCTCCTCCGTGACGGCCTCTCGGTCGTGGCCGAGGGCCTCAAGGCGAACGCCTAATCCTGTTGTAATTCGATCCCGAAAGGACGAACGAACATGGCACTGAAGCCCAACGAGCAGGCACTGCTCGACAGCGTCAAGGACGGTCTCGGCATCGGCGGCACCTGGGAGCCGTCGACGTCGGGGGCAACCCTCGACGTGCACGATCCCGCCACCGGCGAGGTCATCAAGTCGATCGCCGACGCCACGGTCGAGGACGCGGTTCGCGCGCTCGACGCGGCCGTCGCCGCGCAGGAGAGCTGGGCTGCGACCTCGTCGCGCGAGCGCTCCAACATCCTCCGCCGCGCCTTCGACCTCCTCATGGAGCGCAAGGAAGACTTCGCGCTCCTGATGAGCATGGAGATGGGCAAGCCCATCGCCGAGGCTCGTGGCGAGGTCAACTACGGCGGCGAGTTCCTCCGCTGGTTCTCGGAAGAGGCCGTCCGGGTTCCCGGCGACTTCCGCCAGAACCCCGAGGGCACCGGCACGATGATCGTCTCGCAGATGCCGGTCGGCCCCTGCTACTTCATCACCCCGTGGAACTTCCCGCTCGCGATGGCCACCCGCAAGATCGCACCCGCGCTTGCTGCCGGTTGCACGGTCGTCATCAAGCCGGCCGCGCTCACCCCGCTCACGACCATCTTCTTCGCGCAGCTGCTCGAAGAGGCCGGCCTCCCCGCCGGTGTCGTGAACGTCGTCGCGACCTCGAAGTCGAGCGCCCAGTCGAGCGCTCTGCTCTCGGACCCGCGCCTGCGTAAGCTCAGCTTCACGGGCTCGACGCCGGTCGGCGTCAAGCTGCTCGAGGCCGCGGCGCAGAACGTGCTCCGCACCTCGATGGAGCTCGGCGGCAACGCCCCGTTCCTCGTGTTCGAGGACGCCGATCTCGATAAGGCCGTCGAGGGCGCGATGCTCGCGAAGTTCCGCAACATCGGCCAGGCCTGCACCGCAGCCAACCGCATCATTGTGCACGAGTCGGTCGCCGACGAGTTCGCCCGCCGCATCGGCGAGCGCGTCTCGAAGATGACCGTCGGCCGCGGCGCGGAAGAGGGCTACGACATCGGCGCGCTCGTCGAGGAGAAGGCCGTCACGAACACGGCCCGCCTCGTTGCGGACGCGGTCGAGACCGGCGGCACGATCGTCACCGGCGGCGACGCCGTGGACGGCCCCGGCCACTTCTTCGAGCCGACCGTGATCGATCACATCAGCCCCCAGGCTGCGATCATGCGCGAGGAGATCTTCGGGCCGCTGCTCGGGATCATCCGCTTCTCCACCGAGGAGGAGGCCGTCGAGATCGCCAACAACACCGAGTACGGCCTGATCAGCTACGTGTTCACCGAGAACATCGGGCGCGGCATGCGGATGATCGAGAAGCTCGAGACCGGCATGATGGGTCTCAACACCGGCCTCGTCTCCAACGCTGCTGCACCGTTCGGCGGCGTGAAGCAGTCGGGCATCGGCCGCGAGGGCGGCTTCGAGGGAATCCACGAGTTCCTGTCCTCGAAGTACACGCTCATCCCGCGCTAATCACCGCGTGAGCACCAAGGGGCGCCGGATCCACTGGGATCCGGCGCCCCTTTCGCGTTGGGGGGCGTCGTTTTCGGCGCGGGGTCGGCGGCCCCTTCGGCGTCGTGAGTCGCACCCCAGGGTCGCGGCCCGCGACGATTGCGCGTTGTGGGCGGCACCCATTCGTGAGGCGGTTCGCGGCCCGGCGTCCCGGCGTCCGGTTAGTCCTGATCAGCGGCGCGGTCGGCGCGCTCGGCCCACCACAGCGCCGTCTCGCCGTAACGCTTGTCGCGGAGCGGGACGAGCGCCGCGGGCCAGCGCGGCTCTCCCGATCGGGTGCTGCGCTCCACGAGCACGACTCCGTCCGGCGCGATCAGGGGAGCGAGCGCCGCGAGGTTCGCCGTGAGCTCGTCGTCGGCGAGATCGTAGGGCGGGTCGAGAAGCGCAACATCCCACTCGGGAGGCGCCGGTCGGGCGGCCTGCTCGTCGAGGTAACTCTGCACGGAGTGCTTGAGCGCCGAGATCGCGGGCGCCTGTGCGCCGCTGGCGCCGCGGGTGAACGCCGCGAGCACGATCCTGGCATTGTCCTGCGCGATCTTCGCCGCAGCAGGGTGCTTCTCCACGAGCTCGACGCGCCGCGCTCCGCGGCTCGCCGCCTCGAGCCCGAGCGCGCCCGAACCCGCGTACAGGTCGAGCACGCGCGCCCCGTCGATGAGGTCCCAGGATTCGAGCGACGAGAAGATGGCCTCGCGCACCCGGTCGCTCGTCGGGCGCGTGCCCGATTTCGGGACGGAAAGTCGGAGGGAACCGGCGATCCCGGCGATGATTCTGGTCACGGAACGAGCGTAGCGCCCGTCAGTGTCAGCGGTCGCCGATAGCCTGGTCGTATGACCACCGCGACCCTCGAGACCCCGCTCGACGGGGTCGTGGGTGCGCGCACCGCGAAACCGCTTGCCAAAGCGTTCGGAGTCACCACCGTCGGCGAGCTGCTGCACCACATTCCCCGGCGCTACTCGCGGCGCGGAGAGCTCACACCGCTCGCCGGCTTGCCTCCCGGCGAGCACATCACGGTCGTGGCCCAGGTACTCGACGTGCGCGAGCGCACGATGCAGCGGCGGCGGGGGAGCCTCCTCGAAGCTCGGATCACGGACGGCACGGGCACGCTCTCGCTCACGTTCTTCAACCAGGCGTGGCGCGCGCGGGATCTCGTTGCGGGCCGTCGCGGCATCTTCGCTGGCAAGGTCAGCGAGTATCGCGGCCAGCTGCAGCTCCAGCACCCCGAGTACGAGCTGTTCGAGAATCGGGAAGACGCCCCCGGTGCCGATCAGCTGGACGAGGCGGCCGCGAAGGCCTGGTCAGAGACTCCCGTGCCGATCTACCCTGCGACGGCGCAGGTGCCGAGCTGGACCGTGCAGCGCACCGTCGAACTCGCGCTCGACGCGCTCGGACCCGTCGACGATCCGATCCCCGCGGAGATCCTCCGCTCGGAGGGGATCATGCCACTGGGCCGCGCGCTCGAGCTCGTGCACCGGCCGCGCACGGACGCCGACTGGCGGGGAGCGCGGGAGAGCCTGCGGTTCCGCGAGGCGTTCGAGCTGCAGCTCGCCCTCCTGGACCGGCGGCGGCGCGCGGCGGGGGAGCCGAGCACCCCGCGGCCGATCGAGTCTGCGCCGCTCGCCCGCTTTGATGCCGCGTTGCCGTTCGAGCTCACGGGGGATCAGCGCGCTGCCGGCGCCGCCATCGCCGCGGAGCTGGCTCAGCCGCACCCCATGCACCGGCTGCTGCAGGGTGAGGTCGGTTCCGGTAAGACGCTCGTCGCGCTGCGCGCGATGCTGCAGGTCGCTGGCAGCGGCGGGCAGAGCGCCCTCCTCGCCCCGACCGAGGTGCTCGCGGCCCAGCATTTCCGCTCGGTCGTTGAGGCCCTCGGCCCCGATCTCGCGTCCGAGATGAACCCCGTGCTGCTCACCGGCCGCATGCCTGCCGCGGAGCGCAAGCGCGCCCTGCTCGCCCTCGCCTCGGGCACCTCCCGGATCGCGATCGGCACCCACGCTCTCATCAGCGACAACGTCACGTTCTTCGACCTCGGCTTCATCGTCGTCGACGAGCAGCACCGCTTCGGCGTCGATCAGCGCGAGGCGCTGCGCCGCAAGGGCACCCAGCCCCACGTGCTCGCCATGACCGCCACCCCGATCCCGCGCACCGTCGCGCTCACCGCCTTCGGCGACCTTGAGGTGACCACGATCCGCGAGCTTCCGCCCGGTCGCCAGGGCATCGAGACCTTCGCGGTCCCCGAGATCGAGATGCCGCGCCGCGCGGCGCGCGTCTGGGAGCGGGCCGCCGAGGAGCTCGTGAAGGGCCGCCAGATCTATGTCGTCTGCCCCGCAATCGCTCCCGGTGAGGCCGAGACGCCGTCCGGTGAGGAGCCGGGAGACGCGGGAGATGCCGCGGGGGAGCAGCGACCCATCGCGAACGTCGCCGAGACGGTCGCCGAGCTGCGGGCTCGCCCCGAGTACGCGGGCGCGCGCATCGAGGGCCTCCACGGCGCGCTCCCTGGTCCCGAAAAAGACCGGATCATGACAGAGTTCGCGGCGGGAGAGATCGGGATGCTCGTCGCCACCACCGTGATCGAGGTCGGCGTCAACGTTCCGAACGCGTCAACCATGATCGTGCGCGACGCCGACCGCTTCGGCATCTCCCAGCTGCACCAGCTGCGCGGCCGCGTCGGCCGGGGCGAACACGCGGGCCTCTGCCTCCTCATGACCCGCGCCGAGGCGGGCAGCGTCGCCCGCGAACGCATTGACGCGATCGCCGCGACCTCGGACGGATTCGCGCTGGCCGAGGTCGATCTCGAGCTCCGCCGCGAGGGGGACATCCTCGGCACCGCGCAGTCCGGCGGCAGATCAACGCTCAAACTCCTCCGGGTCGCCGAGCACGGCGAACTCATCCAGCACGCCCGCGATGTCGCAGGCGCCCTCCTCGAAGCCGACCCCGAACTCGTGGCGGCCCCCGGGCTCGCCGAGCTGCTCGCGCGCGAGCGCGCGGCCGGACACATCGACAACCTCGCCAAGTCCTGAGCGACGCCCCGCGTGGGTTCTGGCCCGGCGTGCGCTCCGAACGGTACCGCGGTACCACTGCCAGGCACCCCGGGGCGACGCGGCAGCGCCCTCCATCCACGTAGCGTGAAACCATCGCCCATCGCGGGTGGTCCCCGAACACGAGGAGGAACCCATGATCGAAGCACGCGGCCTCACCAAGTCGTACGGTGCGAAGCGCGCCGTCGACGACGCCACCTTCACCGTCCGGCCCGGCACCGTCACGGGCTTCCTCGGCCCGAACGGCGCCGGCAAATCCACGAGCATGCGCCTCATGGTCGGCCTCGACCGCCCCACGTCCGGCACCGTCACGGTCAACGGCTCGCGCTACGGCGAGCTCGCCGCGCCCGTCCACGAGGTGGGCGTGCTGCTCGACGCGAAGGGCGTCCACCCCGGGCGCACCGCTCGCAGCCACCTCCGCGCACTCGCGGCGACCCACCGCATCAGCGACGGCCGCGTCGACGAGGTCCTCGCGCTCGCGGGTCTCACCGCCGTCGCGAACAAGCGCGTCGGCGGCTTTTCCCTCGGGATGGGCCAGCGGCTCGGAATCGCGGCCGCGCTCCTCGGCGATCCCGCGACGCTCATCCTCGACGAGCCGGTCAACGGCCTCGATCCCGATGGCGTCCTCTGGGTCCGTCAGCTCCTCCGGCATCTCGCCTCCGAGGGGCGCACGGTGCTGCTGTCGAGCCACCTCATGAGCGAGATGGCGCAAACCGCTGACCACGTGATCGTCCTCGGACGCGGCAGGGTGATTGCCGACGCCTCGATCTCGGAGTTCGTCACCGGAGCCGGTGGCGCACACGTGATCGTCCGCAGCCCCGACGACGCCCGTCTCGCCGCGGCGCTCCTCGCCGCCTTCCCGTCGGGAGTCGACCTTGCGCCCGCCGAGGGCGGCGGGTTCTCCGCACACGGAATTACCGCTCCCGAGATCGGCGGCATCGCAGCCGCCGAGGGGATCGTCCTCCACGAGCTGCGCCCCGTCGCAGCCAGCCTTGAGGACGCCTACCTCGCGCTCAGCCGCGAGGAGATCGAGTACGCCCCGGCCGGCGCAGCCGCCTGATCCGGAAACGCACGAGAGGCACAGCATCATGACGCATCAGAATCTCCCCACGAACCCCGCGAGCGGCCCCGTCGGCGTCCCCGGACCGGACGCGAGCCCCCAGGGTGGCTCGCTCCTTCTCGACGCGGCACCGGACGCCCCGATCGCCGAGCAGGGATCGCCCGCCGAGGCGACCGCGGCACGCCACGGAGGACGGCCCGCGCGCCAGGGGGCCGCCCCCGGCTCGAGTCTCAGCTTCGGCGGCGTCCTCCGCTCGGAGCGCATCAAGCTCCTGTCGTTGCGCAGCGTGAAGATCACCCTGCTCCTGACGCTTGCAATGGGGATCGGCCTCGCCGGTCTCATGGGCTTCGCCGGACTCGAGATGGTGCAGGCCCAGGGCGGCGCCGACCCGTCCCCGACTGTCCTGCAGATGTACCTGCTGACCGTCTCGACGTTCGCCGCGCCGTTCCTCGCGATGGTGTTCGGCGTCCTCGGGGTGTTCTCGGTCACGAGCGAGTATTCGAGCGGCATGATCCTCTCCACGCTCGCCGCCGCGCCGCGTCGCGGCCAGGTCTTCGTTGCGAAGGCGCTCGTGCTCTCGGCCATCGCGGCGGTCGTGGCGTTCATCATTGCAGCGGTCGGTCTGCTGATCGCGGTCATCTACTTCCCGGCGTCGGCCTCGCAGATCCTCACCTGGGAGGTGCTCTCCGGGATCCTGGGCACGGTGGTGTATCAGGTGCTGATCGCGCTGCTCGCGTTCGGGATCGCGGCGCTGCTGCGCTCCACTGCCGGTGGCATCTCGGCGATCGTCGGCCTGATCTTTGTGCTCCCGATCGGTTTCCAGGTCCTCATGATCACCGGGTGGGCCTGGATCGAGACCGCGATGCAGTACCTGCCGCTGCCACTCGGTAGCTCGCTGTCGAGCGGGTTCTCCGGCGAGACGGTGCCGAGCTACGGAATCGCCGCGCTCACGATGGCGATCTGGACGGCCGTCGCGCTCGTCCCTGCCTTCTTCTCGTTCCGCCGCCGCGACGCGAAGTAGCCGCTTGATCAGGTGCGCTTGGCTAAGGTGAGGGGGTGATGAGCGAAGCCGAGGTGCGCCTGCCGCGCCCGCCGGGAGTGATCCGGCGGGCGCTCGCTGCGCACCCGAGGGCCGTCGATATCTTCATCGTCATCTGGTACTTCATCGGAACCGGACTGGGCGTCCTGATCGATGTCACGGTTCTGGTGAACGACCCGGCATCCCCGTTCATGAACCCGGCGCAGATGACCTGGCCGCTCCTGCTGTTCGCGGTCATCCGCACCCTCGCCGTGGCCGCGGCGCTCTACTTCCGCAGGCGGTTCCCGCTCGCGGGCCTCATCGTCGCGGTGCTCGCGGTCTTCGGGCCGCAGGGCGCCGTAGACCTGGCGAACTCGGTCGCCGTGCTGTTCATGATCTACGCCGTTCCGGTGTATCGCAGTGTGCGCGCCGGCTGGCTCGGCTACGGGATTGCCCTCGTCGGGGCGGTGCTCGCGGTCTACGTTCCCGTGGGACCCCGCGGAATGACCCTGGTGGGACCGAGTGTCGGCGTGAATGACGGGACCGGCACCGAAGGGGTGACGACGAGCATCGGAACCGGGATCACCGGAAACGATTCGATCCTGATCATCGTCATGACCGCCGTCTGGTATCTCGCGATCCTCATGCTCGGCATCAACCTCGGCAATCGGCGCCGCTACCTCGCCGCGATCATCGACCGGGCCCACCAGCTCGCCAGGGAGCGGGATCAGCGCGCCCAGCTCGCGGTCGCCGAGGAGCGATCGCGGATCGCTCGCGAGATGCACGACATCGTCGCCCACTCGGTCTCGGTCATGATCGCGCTCTCCGAGGGGGCCGCCCGCGCGTCCGCGACGGCTCCCGATGCGGCAGCCGACGCGATGCGCCGCAGCGCCGAGACGGGCAGGACGGCGCTCACGGAGATGAGGCGACTGCTCGGCGCCCTCCACTCCTCGGGCGAGGAACAGGCAGAGCTGGTGCCCCAGCCCGGCGTCGACCAGGTCGACGACCTGGTCGAGGGCTTCCGTCGAGCCGGTCTCGAGATCGAGTGCACGGTGAACGGGCAGGGAGCGGGCGATCGCGGCCAGGAACTCGCGATCTACCGGATCGTGCAGGAGGGGCTCACGAACGTGCTGCGCTACGCGGGGACCGGGGCGCGGGTCGAGGTGACGATCAGGCAGGAAGCGATGCGGACCACGGTGAAGGTGCGGGACTATGGCCGGCCCGCGAACGCCGACCTCCCCGTGCAGGGGCTGGGCTCCGGTCGCGGACTCACCGGCCTCGCCGAGCGCGCCCGCGTGTTCGGCGGGCGCATCGAATCGGGTCCGGTGCCGGCCGCTGAGGGCGGCGGCTGGCGACTCTGGGCCGAACTGCCGGTCGCGGCCAGCCGACGCGCGCCGGTGTTCCTTGGGGGGGATCCGCAGGCGCCAGAAAACCCGTGATGACCGGAACACCGGGCGTGGGCCTGCGCGCCCTGCGGCGCCCCGGCCCCGATCGGGCAGGCAGAATGGAACTACAGCGGCGCCGAACGCACCGCACGATGAGGGAGGCGCAATGAGCGAGAGCACGATCCGGATCATGCTCGTCGATGACCAGGAGCTGATCCGCACCGGATTCAAGCTCGTTCTGCTCGCCGAGCCCGGCATGGAAGTGGTCGCGGAGGCATCGGACGGCATTGACGCGCTCGCCGTGCTCGACCGCCTCGCTGCGGAAGGCTCCGGCTGCGACATCGTGCTCATGGACGTTCGCATGCCGGGAATGAACGGGATCGAGGCGACCACGAGGATCGTCGCCCGCCATCCGGCGACGCGCGTGATCGTGCTCACGACCTTCGACCTCGACGAGTACGCGGCGGGCGCGATCCAGGCCGGGGCGAGCGGATTCCTCCTCAAGGATGCCCGCCCGAGCGAGCTCGTCGACGCGATCCATCGCGTCGCGGCCGGTGACGCGACGATGGCGCCGAGCGTCACCAGGCGCCTCATGGAGCAGCTCCGCAACGCGGGCGGGGAGCCGGTCGGCTTTGCGGGCATCGCTCAGGCGGGATCCGGCGAGCCCGATCCCGCGCTCGAGGTGCTGACCGAGCGTGAAACGGAGGTGCTCAAGCTCATCGCGGAGGGGCGCAACAACGCCGAGATCAGCGGGGAACTGTTCCTCTCCGAGTCGACGGTGAAGACGCACGTCGGACGCGTGCTCGCGAAGCTCCAGCTCCGCGACCGCGTGCACGCCGTGATCTTCGCGAAGCAGCACGGCCTGTAGCAGGCGGCGAGTTCGCCACCCGCGCAACCCGGGAGCGTGCCGCCTCAGAAAAGTGCTGGCCCGAGGCCGTAGGCTAGAGGCATGAGCAGAATCGCCGTCGTACCCGGGTCATTCGATCCGGTGACACTGGGCCATCTCGACGTGATCCGCCGTGCCGCCGGGATCTTCGATCAGGTCCACGTCCTTGTCGTCCACAATCCCGGCAAGAACGCGATGCTCCCGATCACGGAGCGCGTCGCGCTGATCCAGAAGTCGATCGACGAGGATCCGGAGATGCCGGACAACATCCTCGTCGCTTCCTGGTCGGTGGGCCTGCTGGTCGACTACTGCACCGAGGTCGGGGCGAGCGTGCTCGTGAAGGGCATCCGCTCGCAGATCGACGTCTCCTACGAAACCCCGATGGTGCTCATGAACCGCAGCCTCGCCAACGTCGAGACCGTGTTCATGCTGCCCGATCCGCAGCACGCCCACGTCTCGAGCACGCTCGTTCGCCAGGTCGCCTCCCTCGGCGGCGACGTCTCGCCCTACGTTCCCGCGGCCGTTGGCCGTTTTCTCGACAAGACGAGGCCAGCCTGATGAGCACGACGCGCGTATACGAAGAGAACATCCGGGACCTGATCAACCGGCCGGGGGAGATGCGTGAGCGTTCCCGCGAGCTGATCGTCCCCGAGAAACTCGGCGAGGGCCTCGCTGAGGTTCGCGCCGGTGAGCGCATGGATCTCGACGTCCGGCTCGAGTCGGTGCACGAGGGGATCCTCGTGTCGGCCGACGTCTCGACGACGGTCCACGCCGAGTGCGGTCGCTGCCTCAAAGAATTCGCCACGCCGTTTCAAGTCGAGTTCCAGGAGCTTTTCGCGTATACTCCTACGGAGGCCGACGAGTATGAGGTTCACGGTGATCACGTGGATCTTGAACCTCCGCTCCGAGACGCGGTAGTGCTTGCACTGCCGTTCCAGCCTGTGTGTCGCCCGGACTGCCCGGGACTCGATCCCGAGTCCGGTGAGCTGCGCGAGGCCGAGGCTGCAGAGTCGCCTGTTGCGGATGTTGATCCGCGGTGGGCAGCCCTGGCCGGTTTCAAGGCTGATGAAGAACCCGATGCGGACGACGAGTCCGCATCCGTAAGCAAGTAGGAGAGAACACCATGGCTGTTCCCAAGCGGAAGATGTCGCGCTCGAACACCCGTCACCGCCGTTCGGCGTGGAAGGCCGAGGCCCCCAAGCTGGTCAAGACCGTTGAGAACGGTCGCACCGTCTACAGCCTCCCGCACCGCGCTCGCGTCGTCGAGGACTCGCAGGGCAACGCCCTCTTCCTCGAGTACAAGGGCCGCAAGGTCGCCGACGTTTAAGTCGTTTCGTGTGAACGGGAACGTTGATTCGCTCCCGCCCGCCGAAGGGGGAAAGCCGTCGGGGTCGCCACAGGGTGAGCCCGGCGGCTTTCTCGATTCTTTCGGCGTCGCGGTTGAGCCTTCGCTGCTCGAACTCGCCCTGACCCACCGCTCGTGGGCCTACGAGAACGGCGGCACGCCGCACAACGAACGGCTCGAGTTCCTCGGCGATTCGATCCTCGGTCAGGCCGTCACGGTGAAGCTGTACGGCGACTACCCGGAGCTGCCGGAGGGTGAGCTCGCGAAGCGCCGCGCCGCGCTCGTCTCGACTGCCGCGCTCGCAGAGGTGGCCCGCGGGCTCGGCCTCGGCGCGTCGCTGCGGCTCGGCAAGGGTGAGAAGCAGACGGGCGGCCGCGATAAGGACTCGATCCTCGCGGACACGGTTGAAGCCGTGATCGGGGCGGTGTTCCTGTCGACCGATCCGGCGACCGCGAACCGCTTCGTGCTCGACCTCGTCGCGCCGCTGCTCGACGATCCGAACCGCTTCACCACGGCGCTCGATCCGAAGACCTCGCTGCAGAAGGAGGCCGCGCGCCGCGGTCTGCCGCATCCGCCATACGAGACCGAGGGATCCGGTCCGGATCATGATCGCCGCTACGTCTCCCGCGTCACGCTCGACGGCGTGACCGGCAAGGGGCGCGGCACGAGCAAGAAGGCTGCCGAGCTGGCCGCCGCACGCGACGCCGTGGCCCGGCTGGGCGGCCCGAAGAACTAGCGTGCCCGAACTTCCCGAGGTTGAGGTGGTGCGGGCGGGGCTCGCGCCGGCGCTCACCGGAGCGATCGTCACGGGCGCCCAGGTGTTCGACGGGCGCGCGCTGAAGCGACACGTGCCACTCGGCGGCGACGACGGTCTCGGCGGGCACGGCGTCACGCTGCCGGTCGAAGCCGCCGCTGCGCGCGCCGCCGACTTCGAGCGGCGCATCACCGGGGCGCGGCTGCTCGGCCCGGTGCGGCGCGGGAAGTTCCTGTGGGTGCCGATCGCGGGCGGTTCTGTTGGGGGAGCAGGGGATTCCACGGTGTCTCCCGCTCCCGCAGTTGCGCCGACGACCGCGCTGCTCGCCCACCTCGGCATGAGCGGTCAGATGCTGCTGCGATCCGTCGACGCGGCGGACGATCGCCAGCTGCGAATCCGCCTCTGGATCGAGCACCCGGACCACGGTGAGCTGCGCCTCGACTTCGCCGATCAGCGGCTGTTCGGCTCTCTCGCGATCGACGCGCTCGAGCCGACCGCCGACGGCGCACCCGCAGGATACGCCGGGGCCGGGTTGCTGCGGGGGAGGGATCCGGCCGATCCGGATCCGGAGACCGCCGCCGCCGCGCTGGGCGCGTTCTCCGCGCCGCTGCTGCCGTCGCAGGCCGCGCACATCGCGCGAGACCCGCTCGACCCGTCCTTCGACGACGCGGCATTCATCGCGGCGCTCCGCGGCCGCGGATCCGGCATCAAATCCCTGATCCTGAACCAGTCGCTCGTGAGCGGCGTCGGCAACATCTACGCCGACGAGTCCCTCTGGCGCGCCCGCCTGCACCCCGAAACCGCGGGCCGCGCGATCTCCGTGCGCCGCCTCACTGAGCTGCTGGCGCACATGCGTGATGTCTTCGCGCAGGCCCTCGCGGAGGGCGGAACGAGCTTCGACGAGCAGTACGTGAACGTGAATGGGCAGGGTGGTTATTTTGCGCACTCGCTGAACGCCTATGGGCGCGGGGGCGAGCCGTGCCCGCGCTGCGCTAGTCTGCTCCGGCGGATCGTGGTGGGCGGCCGGTCCGCGCATTACTGCGCGGTGTGCCAGAAACGGCGATGAGTTACTGCGCCGATTGACCTCATTCGGTGCTTGGAGCAGTGCCCTGAGCATTCTCGCTCGGCTGTCGAACGCTCACCATGTTTCGGGACCGAATCGACCACGAACTGCGCAAGAATCGCTGCACGGTACCTTGGGTATCGAGCCAGAAATCATCTGTGTTCGTTTCGGCCGCGATGCGGGTCCCAAGGTCATTGAGCTCTTCCAGGATCGCCGCCGCGCACCAGACCTGATCACGCTTCTTGTTCGTCAGAGGCTTGAGGATTTCGGCCTCCGTCAACCCCGCGATCGCCTTGTACACCGCCGTGGTGGAGGCGTTGGTGAGATGTTTCATGTCTTCGGCGGTGAAGAACGGCGTGCGCAATAGCAGGTCGAGGATCACGACTGTGGCGCTCCCCGCGCGTGGCTGGCGGCCGGTAGCCTCGCGGAGTTGGTCGCTCCATTCGGCGGGCAGTTCCGACAGCCTGCGCGCTGTGGCCACTGCCTGCTGCGCAGACGAGGCCGCTGCGTGCGAGAACGCGCGAATGATGGGCCCCGCGTCACCCTCGCGAAAGGCCGCGAGGAGGTCGAAGTAGGTCGGCTTCTTGGCGACAAGCGCTGAGGCGAGTGGGACCACGACGGTTGTCGTGACCCCGCGACGTCGCAGTACGGCGTTGATGAGCGCGCGTCCGATGCGTCCGTTGCCGTCCGTGAATGGATGGATCGATTCGAACTGTGCATGGATGATCGCCGCCTGCGCGAGCACCGGGACATCATCGCGATTGGCAAACTCGAGGAGGTCCTCAAGATACGGCCGCACTGTCTCGGCCGGCGGCGGCACGTATGATGCGCCGCGAGGCGAATGGTCTGACCCTCCGATCCAGTTCTGCATGTCGCGTACCTGTCCGGCATAGTGCGATTCCCCTGGGTCGTCTGCCATGAGTACTCGGTGGGCGTCGAGGATGCTCTCCAACGTGATGGCACCGCCTCCCCCGACTTCTGTGATGAGTCCTCCCAGAGCGCGGGTGGAAGCGACCATCGACGTGGCAGACGAGTTCGACTTAGTGCCATAGAAGGCCCGGGCAAAGTCTTCGGCTGAGGCCTCGACATCTTCAGTCTTCGACGAGGCCACGGACTCCGCGCGCAGAAGTAGCCCCGCGAGAGCTTCAAGATGTTCGCCATGCTCAGAGTCGAGGCGCGTGATGGCGGCCACGGCTTTGTCAGACGCTACCGTTGCGGCCGGCGGCAAGGTGAACTGGAGGCCAGTAATCCTGGCGGGGAGGCTCATGGTCACTTCACGCATCATCCGGTCATCGCGAGCGCCGTCCCGTACCTTTTGCGACCACGGGACGATCTTCTCCCCGTGGCGCTCAATCGGGGCCTCTGCAGGGGTACGGAAGCTTCACGCGTGGCGGGACTACGCGTCTCGTTCATGCGGGCCTCACAACCTGAAATCGGAGCCGAACTATTTCGCTTTAGTTCACATAAGTGGGAATAGCGAGTGTCATATTTCAGGTTGTGACCGATTCGACAAGAATCCTGGGAGCTACCTCTCAACTCAAAAGGACGCGTCATCAAACCCGGGACGGTTCAGCCACCTACTCCTGCATCAGTGCCACAGGACAAATTGAAAGCTGGAGGCATAAGGAGAGGATAGGGAGGGTGTTTCGCGCGCTCACTCAACGCCTACCGAAAAACCGTGGAGCCCTGCAGACGCTGCGGGACTCTGATGGAGCGTCTGGTGATCGGCGGTCGCTCATCGCACTTCTGCACACGGTGTCAGCGACGCAGATGATTACGTACGTCATAGATGCGCCTCGGACTCTGAAGGAGTTTGGTGTGAATCCAACTATTCGGCAGATTCACAGCTAAGATAAGTCCTGGCTCTATGTCCGCTTTTGGCAGAGGGGCGAGACGTGCCTGCGATCATTCGAGCGCTCCGAGGCTGGTGCTCAGCAACCTGTTGAACTTAGCTTTGGAAAGTAAAAATGAGTGAATCGGTTTGGCGCACTTGGAAACCCTACGCAGTGATTGTCGCCGTTGGCATCGGGGGCATCTGGTGGATTAATTCGCAGTCGTCCTTTGCTGGCTTGAAAGACGGCTCCTATAGTTGCACGGCTGTGTTTGTCAACGCGGATGGGAAATATGAAGTGTTGACCGATCAGGCCGGAAACCGCATGTACGCTGATGCAACGATCAGTCATGGAAGCCTGGTGTCGCTCAAAGCCGACAAAGCAATGCCAAGTGCGCACCTTGCAAGTCTGACGATCAAGCCGAAGGGGAACTCCCACTTCACGGCAACAGATGATCCAGCGTTGCATTCCTACAGTGCGATGGCGTGCGACCTCGCGAGCTGACCGATGGCGAAATTCCGTTTGTTGTCTTTGGTCGGCGTATTTGTCGTGATCGTGTTGACCGCGGGAGGATGCAGTCGTGTCGGGTATGCCAGTGAGGCGCCTCAGCCGGAGCAAACCTGCGACCAAACATTGAATTCAGCAATTCAGCAAGGGCGCTCGGGGAGCACCGGATCGCACCTTGACAGCGATCTTCAATACCTTGCTGACTATTGTCCGGACGCCTATGAAGTCGCGGTTGATTATCTTTCATCTCGTGGAGGAATACCCTCCGGGCGGCTTGAGACATGTGCCACCTGGGGCACCAGAATTCGGCCAGAAGCAGTTGATCTGCTTCGGGCCGATGGTAAGTGCGTTGAATCAACCACGAAGCGCGGCGAGAGCCGTGCTGGTGGTCTCTCGTGGGACGTGGCGGCCGGTTTCCTGGGCGCTGAGCAGCGGGTGTGCGGTCCGCTCGTGTCGACTCGCACGGACAACGACGATGTCTTCTTGAACCTCGGACGTGACTATCCTGATCCCGCACGTTTCACGATCGTTCTCTGGGATGTCGGCGGGGTCGAGCCACTGCCGACCGGAACGGAGGTATGTGCTACCGGCACGATTTCCTCCTACAACGGTGTGATGCAGATTGAACTCTGGGACGTCGGAGCCGTGGAGGTTTGGAAATAGGGGACGGGGTGCTTAGAGGAGCTTGACTCGAACTTTGAGCTCGGGCCCATCAAAGTTTCTTCCAGATGAACCTAGTGATTTGGTGCAGTGCGGGATTGATTGCAAGTCAGCATTCGGTCCCGAGACCGGTCCCGGTTCCGAGTTGGTTTCGTCCGTTAGGGGTGATTTCCGTCGCATCGAAAAAGAATGAAGCAAGCAGGCCACACCTCAACACTCCCGGGCGATCTCCGTGCGCCGTCTTACAGAGCTGAACGGCTGCTCCCTGATTGAGTTCCTGGCTAATCCCCGGACGAAGCATCAAGACCCGGTTCCCCGAACAAGTCGCTGAATGGTCGCGGCGAGAAGCTTCGGATTCGTGAATGGGATGTCATGACCAGAGTTCTTGACGATGGTGAGTTTGGAAGACGGAAGTGAATCCTGAATCAGCGCCGCAGAGTCGCGCATCAGGCGACGTTCCCTCGCTCCGACGAGGACGCTGACAGGGTTCGCGAAGTTTGCCCAGGAGCGGGGCAACTCGTAGCTGATGTTCTCGGCCACGCTCGCCAGCAGCGTGTCTGCGTCGATCTTTCTGCATTCGTGCACGAACTCGTCGATGAGTAACTCAGGGATCGCGAGTTGCCTTGCTTGAAGCCTTGCGAACCACCTCAGGCGTGTGAGTGGGAACGTCCATTTGAGCAACGTCAGAGCAAGTCCGCGTCCCCGCATTGGCTTCGCCTCGCAGCTCACAATAACCGCCCCATGGACGAGCTCGGGATGCGCGCTCGCGAGCTCAGTGGCGAGCTGGGCGCCAAGTGAAAACCCGACGACGATTGCCCCGCTCGGTGCTAGTTCTTCCAGCAAAGCTACGAGTTCGGCGACCGCTTCCGCATGCGTGTTATAGGTCTTTCCGGTGCTTCGGCCGTGCCCAGGAAGATCCGGCACGATCGCCAGAAAACTACCTTCCGATAAGTCGAGTAGGGGGCGCCACATCCAGCTCGACACACCACCACCATGTAGGAGCAGGACGGGCTTCCCCTCGCCCTCGGTTTTCCAGTGCACCTTTTCATGGTAGCCACGCAGTGGCGCCCCTATCTCGTCAGCGAGACGCATGCCCTTGAGCGCCGGTACTCCGGGCAGGGAGACGCTCGAGGCTTGCAAAGGGCGTGCTGCATGCTGCCACGTGCCTTTTGGGGCGAGCGATCCGCACGATCCCCATCGACTTTCCCATCGACCGCGAGTTGGATGTACACGACGTACATCCTTCGAACTTGTGGATCCTGATCCGCGAAGGGAAGGTCATCTTTCTCCTCGTACCGGACTATGGATCGATGGCATCTGCCCGCAAGAACCTCGGTGCGGTGCTCGACTCCGCGGAGCGGGGGCGCGCGGTAACGTTTCGCCGGTTCTCGCAGACCGCTGCGGTCGTGCCGGCCGCGCCGCTGCGGGACTCCCTCGCGTCGGCACTGCAAGCGCGTGCCGAGGTGTTCAGGGAAGAGGATCACTGGGCGGTCCCGCTTCGTGATCGGCCGTTGTTTCCGAGGGCTCCAGCGTCGATGCCGCGCTTGACGATCTCATCACCCAGCTCCGTGAGTACGCGGAAGACTGGGAGGCCCGTCTGAGTGCTGCTCCGAATCACCGGGGGAACTGGGCGCTCGTACAGTTGATCACGCTGTCCACCGATGACGAGCTGCGGTCCTGGATCGAAGCCAGCGGCGAATAACGGTGGGCACGTATCCTGCTCCCACGAGCGAACACCACGACGATTTCTGCACCGTCGAGCAGTGGACGCTCATTCGTGGCGCCATCGGAAAGCTGGCCACTCACCACCGCACCTACGAGCTCGCGCTCTGGGGCGGGCGGGTGCTGCGGACACGGATCTCGCGCCCGATCGACGGCTCCACCTGCGGCGCGAATGTGTGGGGTCATTTCCTTCGCGAGCAGTTGGTGGTGACGCCCGCCGAGTTCTGGGACTGCGCCCTGCGCTCCATCACTCCTGATCGGGGCGGGCCGGAGGTAGTCAGGCCCCGCTCGGCGCTTCCCCTGCACCTGTACCGGCTCCTCGTGGAGATCGGCGCCACGGACGAAGAGATCGCCGGACTCGACGCAGCCACCGCGGCGCAGCGACTCGCCGACCACTATCGCGAATAGACCGGGCGAGCGACTGGCAGCGGCGGGCCCCTGTTCTCCCCGTGCGCACCACGTTACGCTGTCGTTGTGAGGTGGAGCTTCTGGTTGATCGTCGCCGGTCTCTGGGTGTTCGCGATCCTTGTCGCGCTCTCTTTTTCCATCTCGGATCCCGACCTCGCCGTGCTCGCTCGGGTCGCGGGGGTGATCCTTGGCGCCGGGCTCACTGGCACGGCGATCTTCGACATCGCGCGCTGGCCGGTGCTGGTGCGCCTGCTGGTTCATACGGTCACGATGCTCGCGATCCTGCTGCCCTGTCTCGTGGTCGCGGGCTGGTTCAATCTCAGCACCGAGGCCGGGATCGTCGCGCTCCTCGGGGCGACCGTGAGCCTGGGGATCGCGGGCTGGTCAATCGCCCTGATCGTGATGCACTATGCGAACAAGAGCAAGGCCAAAGGGAAGTTCCTCGGAAATGACCGCTGAACAACGACCGAGCGGGGAAGCCGCAGACGAGCGCGTCTTCGCATCGTACGGCGCACGCGCCGAGGAGTATGTTTCCGCGGTCGGGCGCATGGAGCACGTCGACCAGGCAGATCTCGACTGCGTGCTGCGGTGGGCGAGGGGGATCGCGGGCCGGGTGCTCGACGTCGGATCCGGACCAGGTCAGTGGACCGACTGGTTGAGTCAGCGCGGCGTGCGGGTGGAGGGCGTTGAGCCTGTCCCCGAGTTCGTTGCGCTGGCAGAAGCCAGCTACCCCGAGTCGAGTTTCCGCCTCGGACGTGGCGAATCGCTCAATGAAGCCGACGGCGCGATCGGCGGGGTGCTCGCCTGGTATTCCCTGATCCACATGCCGCCCGCAGACATCGACCGAGCGCTTGTCGAGTTCGCCCGCGTGATTCGGCCAGGCGGGGGACTGCTGCTCGGGTTCTTCACGGCAACCGAGCCGGGACGGTTCGAGCACGCGATTGCTCCCGCCTACTTCTGGCCAGTTGAGCAGCTTGCGGCGCGTGTCGAAGCTGCTGGATTCGCGGTCCGAGAGACGGAAACGCGTCAGGGGCGGCCCGACCGGGCGCACGGGTCGATCTCGGCGATCCGGTCGCGGATCGAATGACGCTGTATGGTTCCGGGCTTCGGCCCGGGATATCTAGGACGTCGTGCGTGCTGCGTCGTATGCGTCACGTGCGGTCAGCACTTCGAGCATGTTGGCTTCGGCCCACCGTTTGATCGGTTGCACGACCTCGAACAGCGATAGACCGAGTGGGGTGATCGTGTAGGTGACCGTTGCGGGCACGGTTGCTTCTACAGTGCGGGTGAGGGCCCCGTCGCGTTCAAGGCGGCGGAGGGTCTGGGTCAGCATTTTCTGGCTGATGCCCGCTATCCGCCGCCGAACATCTGAATATCGTTGCGGGCCGTCAGAAATCGCGGAGAGAGTCAGCACAACCCACTTGTCGCCCAGCGCATCGAGCAACTGCCGGCTCGGGCATCCGGCCAGGTAGGCGTCGTACTCGAGTTTCGCGTCGGCTCGACGTTCGGCTGCTGTCTTGGTTGCCATCTCTCTCCTTGCGCATGATCGGTAACCAACGCACCTTCAGGTGCCTACTTCCCAAGAGAGAGTGCGTTGAGAAGGATGGTACCAGGAGCGGTCACACGGCCCCCAGAATGGAGAAACAGGTGGGAGAAAGCACGATGAGAGCGGCAATGGTTCGGACGCCCGGGGGTCCGGATGCGATCGAGCTCGTGAACGTTCCGGTCCCCAGCCCGGGTCCCGGAGAAGTGCGAGTCAGGGTGGAAGCAGCGACAGTGAATCCTGTCGATCTGCAGACGCGGAGCGGCATGTACCACGAGCTTGGCTGGATTTCATCGCCTGAAGTCGGACTGGGCTGGGACGTCGTCGGGGTCATCGACGCGGTGGGTGAAGGGGTCGATGGGTTCGCGGGCGGGGAGCGTGTCGCAGCGCTCGTCGATGGGGTCGACCGCGGCCCGGGCGCGTGCGCGGAAGCGATTATCGTGAACGCAGCGGATCTTGCACAGGTACCAGCCGGTCTCGACGAGGTGCTTGCAGCGACAATCCCGCTGAACGCGCTCACGGCGCGGCAAGCTCTCGCTCTGCTCGGCGCCCCGAACGGGCGCCACCTCCTGGTCACGGGCGCGGGTGGCGCTGTCGGTGGCTACGCGTGCGAGCTTGCCGTCCGACTCGGATTCCGGGTGACTGGCCTTGCCAGGTCCTCGGACGAGGCGTTCGTCGCAGGCACAGGTGCATCCTTCATCGATACGCTTCCCACCTCGTCGACCTTCGATGCCGCACTTGATGCGGCGGCGATCGGCCCGGAGGTTCTCCCAAGCATTGTTGATGATGGCCATTACGTTGGCGTGATTCCGCCCGCGGTTCCCGAGGCTTTCCGCGGCATCAAGAGCGAAGCGGTTATGGTGGCACCCGACGGATCCGGCCTGGCGCAGTTGCTCTTCGACGCGGCAAACGGGCACATTACGCCGCGGGTTCATGCCACTCTGCCACTGGAGGAAGCTGTCACCGCGCACCGCCTGCTCGAAGCGGGGAACGTGCGAGGCCGCATTGTGCTCACCCCGTAACGGGCGAGCATGCGTCACGGAGCTGAAGTACCCGCGCCGACGGAAGCCCGCGGGCAGCGCAACTGAGTCCTGACCACAGAGAACCCCGGAGCATTCGCCTCGGGGTTCTCTTGCGTTTCTCTTGCGGACGCTCCTCATCCTTTTCGTCGCTCGGATCCGGCGGAGCACCGGTGAGCAGGGTGAGCGAGTGCACGCCGCCGGCGTCGGCGATTCTGCCGACCGGAGAGAAGCCCATACGGCGCTCGCCTTGGCCGGGCGCACGGGTCGATCTCGGCGATCCGGATCGGAACGCGCCGTTGCAGTGTGCTCGGATCGGAAAGCCCCGATCCTCGCGATGATCGGCCGGGGAGTCCTCGCGGCTCTCGAGCCGCGCCGGCGATACAATCCACTCAATGACGAATGAGCGAGTTGCAACGGCGCGACGCCAGTACCTGAACCTCGGGATTGGCGAGTGGTTCGCCGTCGCGGTGTTCTTCGGGGTCGCCCGCTTCTCGATCATGCCCCGGCTCGACACCGCACGCGACGCGTATGCGTTGTGGGCGGCGCTCGTCCCGCTCCTCGCGATCCTGTTTCAGGGCGGCGCGTACTGGCTGCTCGCGCGGACGTGGGTAGGACGCTCGGCGATGCCGGGATCCCTGGCACTGCTCTTCCGTGTGCTCCGCGTGCTCAACGTGGTGCTCCTGTTCGGCGGGCTCGCGGGCATCCTGATCTGGTTCCCCACGATCACCGCGTGGGGGATCGTCGTGCTCCTCGTGTGGGCGTTCGGCGTATTCGAGTACCTCAACTACTTCGTGGTGCGGCTGTCCTACCCGTTCACGCAGTGGTTCTCGGAGGTGGGGCGGTGGCGGAAGCCTCGGCTCCAGCGGGACCTGGAACGGGCGGCGCGCACGCCTCGGTGAGTGGTTCCCGGGTTGAGTAGCGCGGGATTGTTTCGGACGGCTACGCGCCGACGGCTCGCACGGGCATTGGGACCGGACCCGAAGACGGGCGGCGGCGCACAGACTGCACGGTGCCGACGATCAGGGCCGCGATCGAGACGAGCGCGGCGACCCCGCTCGCAAGATAGAGCGGCACCGCCAGTGCGAAGGCCGCGTCGGCGTTCCAATCGGCGAACGTGTCGCCAACGGAGTTCATGTTCGTGAACGAGGTAAAGAAGTAGGCGACGGCACCGCAGGCGAGGATGGCGCCGAGGATCGACAGCGAGAACCAGCCCGACAGTCTGACGCGGGGCGCGAGCGTGAGAACGGCACACCCGAGCGCGAGGCCGGCCCCGAGGGTCGCGAAGATGATTCCGGGAACGGGCGTGTACGGCTGACCGGCCGCTTCCATTGCCGCGATCGTCTCCTGCAGTGGTCGCTCGCTCGCCGCAACGACCTCGCCCTCGTTCATCAGAAATGCGCCATATGCGGCGTAGACGAGCACCGCGAGAGTTCCGAGTGCGGTCATCACGATTCGGGTGGGGGTCATGCGGGTATCGTAACCACGCGAATCTGAACGTGGCGGGTGAAAATCGGGGAGGGGTGCCTATGAATCCTTGGGCTCATCCGCGGCAGCGGCAGCGGCCACGGTCGCCGCAATCGCCGCCTCGACGCCGCCGCTCCAGGGGGCACCGTGCCCGGGGAGCACCCACTTCGCGCCGGTGTCCGCGATCCGGCGGAGGGAGGCGATCGCCCGCTCGGGTTCGTCGGTGAAGGGCGCGGGCTGCGGTCCGGTCGCGCCCGTGAGGACGTTGCGGGTCGTGAAGCCGTCGCCGACGAACACGGCGTTGACGGCGGGGACCGAGATCGCTACGCTCCCCTCCGAGTGGCCGGGGAGCCCGATGATCCGCGGCGAGCCGGGAAGCGGCAGCGTCTCGCCGTCGCGCATCTCGAGCACCTCGGTGAGCCAGGTGGTGCGCAGCCCGCCCTTTCGGATCGAGTAGGCGAGGAAGCGCAGGAGCGGGCCGAGCTTCAGGGACTGCTTCGCGTTCTTCGGCTTCGGTCCGCCCTGCGCCCGCGAGGCATCCGCCTCATGCGCGTAGACGGGGACGCCGTGCTCGCGACGCAAACGCTCTGCGAAGCCGACGTGATCGGCGTCCCCGTGCGTGAGGACCAGCCCCCGCACGTCCGCGACCGTCTTGCCTGCGGCGGCGAGCTCCGTGAGGAAGTCGCCCCAGTGGCCCGCGAGCCCCGCGTCGATGACGGTGACGCCCTCGGGAGTGACGACGAGATATGCGGCGATGATGTCGTTACCGATCCGGTGGAGTGAGGTGTCCAGCTTCATGATGGCTACGCTACATAGCCATCATGGCTAATGTCAATAGCTATAGTTGAGGTATGGCCGCACCAGACAAGACCTCACTCGACGCCATCGTGCTCGCCGCGCGAGAGATCCTCGAGGCCGACGGGATCGACGGGCTCACCATGCAGTCCATTGCGCAGCGCGTGGGGGTCCGCGCGCCCTCGCTCTACAAGCGAGTCCGCAACCGGGACGAGCTGATCAGGCTCGTGAACGAGGCTGGAATGGCCGAACTCGAAGACCGATTCCGAGGGAGTGAGGATGCCCGTGCGCTGGCCGCTCGCTTCCGCGCCTTCGCGCACGAGCGTCCGGCCGCGTTCCGGCTCATGATGACGCCCGGGACAGTGAATCCCGACGTTGATCAGGATCTCCTCGCGCGCGCGAGCGAGGAAGTGCTGCGCCACGCCGGAACCCTCGCGGGCGAGGCGGAGGCCCTGGAAGCCGCGCGCACGCTCACCGCCTGGACCACGGGGTTCATCGCGATGGAGCTGGGCGGGAGCTTCAATCTGGGCGGGGATGTTGAGCGCGCCTGGGAGTACGGGCTCGCGGCGGTCATCGACGGGATCGCGTCGCGGGGTCGTGCAGCCGAGTCCGGACGGTGAAGCGGGCCGACTGACGGCCGCACGCGCCACAATCACCCCAGATGCCGCAAGAACCGATCCGGGCCATCTAGGAACTGACGCCAGCTGCGCACCAGCTCGAGATCGTCGTATTCGCAACGGTGGAAGCCGTGTTCGTCGAGCTCGAGAATCTCCGCCCCGGGAATCGCCGCGAGGATCGGGGAGTGGGTCGAGACGATGACCTGTGATCCCGTTTCGATCAGCCCGGTGATGTGGGCGACGAGCGCGAGGCAGCCGGTGAACGAGAGCGCTGATTCGGCCTCGTCGAACAACCAGAGTCCGCGGATCATGCTCCGCGAGCTGAAGAACTCGATGAACGATTCGCCGTGGCTCTGGAAGTTGTGCCGGCCGCCGTTGATCTCCGACTGGTAAGCCAGGTGGCCGTGCATGGTCTCGGCCCGCAGGAATACCCCCTTCTTCGATGCTCCGGCGCCGCGCACCAACTGCAGGTTCTCGGCAAGACCCGACTCGGTGCGCTGGGTGCGGTGCATCGCGTTCCGCGTTCCGCCCTCGGCGTTCAGGCCGAAGGCCTCGGCGATCGCTTCGAGGATCGTGGACTTCCCCGAACCGTTTTCGCCCGCGAGGATGGTCAACGGTCCGAGATCGAGCCCCTCGTCGAGGAGTTGCCGCACCGCGGGCACCCACGCCGGCCACTGATCTCGCTCGAGCGGGGCCAGGCGATGCTCCTCGACGCGGCGAATGGGAAGGGTGGGCGTCCCGAACATGGCGCTCAGTCTACGTCCGGCGCTTCAGCGGCGCGCCGGGGAGACGGGTCCGGCGCATGCGGAAGAATCGCCGGCATGGTGCATCCCTCAGACATCGCAGGCCCGCCGCCCGAAGAAACCCCCGTTCCGCCCGAACTTCAGGCCGCCCTCTCGGCGCTGGGGCTGGGCTCGGCGAAGGTCGAGCCGGTGTGGCGCAACGAAGCCGGCGGTCTCACCTTCGCCGTCATTCCTGCCGCTACGGTCGAGCCGGGTTCTCCCGAGTACTTCGTCAAGTGGAATCCCGTGGGGAGCGGCGAGTCGCTGGTCGGGGAGGCCGAGCGACTGCGCTGGCTCGCTGGCAAGCACCCGGTCCCGAGCGTCGAGGCGATGATCATGGCGGGGGCGGGAGAGATCCTGCTCACCCGCGCGCTCCCGGGCCGATCCGCGGTCTCGGAACGCTGGAAAGTCCAGCCGGATCGGGCGTTGCGCGCCCTCGGTGAAGGGCTTCGCCGATTGCACGACCTCACCGCGGCCGACTGCCCCTTCGACTGGGGCGTTGATCAGCGGCTCTTGGCCGCTGGCGGCTCCGCAGGCCGCGATGTCAGCGAGCTTGGTGAGGCGCCGCCCATCGATCGGCTGGTCATCTGCCAGGGGGATCCCTGCGCGCCCAACACGCTGCTCGGCGAGGACGGATCGTTCCTCGCCCACGTCGACCTCGCGCGCCTCGGGCTCGCGGATCGCTGGGCGGATCTTGCGGTCATGTCACTGTCGCTCGAGTGGAACTATCCGGAGTACGACGAGGCCGTGTTCTGGGAGGCGTACGGCATCGATCCTGATCCCGAGCGCATCGCCTACTATCGCCGGCTGTGGGAGGCCGAGTAGGCCGAGTGGGCCGAGGACCAGGTGCGCGCGTCTCCGCTCAGGAACCGACGCGCCTCCATGCCCCGATCCCCGCGGTGTCTTCGCGCGCCCACGTTTCGGGTTCTCCGAGGTAGCGGAATCGGTCGGTGAGCCAGGAGGTGCCACCTGGGGTCCACCCGGCGATCACGCTCGCGCGCCCCGCATCGACCGGTATTGCCGATCCCGCTGCCGAGAGATAGCCGAGGACGGTGAGATGGATCGCGTCGAAGTGGTTGCTCGCCGCGTGCCAGTCGGGAACCACCCAGTCGCCGGGGCGGCCCGTGGTCTCGAACCAGTCGCGACGCACCAGCGCCGAGACGTCGAGCGGGAATCGGCGGCACAGTTCGGCCCACGCCTCCGGACCGTCGATCTCGAAGACGCGCAGCTCCGCCGGACTCCCGAGGGGCTGCAGTTGCGCCCGCTCCCAGCCGAATTCGTCCTCGGTGAACCAGAGTGCAGCGGAGCTTCCATCGGGCTCGCGCGGTGTGCTCATCGGCACTCCGAACGGCGGTGTCGACCACCACTCACCCCCGGGGCAGTCCGCCGGGTCCGCGGGGTACGCCAGGCTGGCCTCACCCTCCGATCTAACAGTGTCGCGATGCCAGTCCGCAAGGACCCGGCTCGTCGCGCCGAGCGGGGCCGGGTGCTCGGCTCCATCGAACGCGGTACTGACCTGTGAGCGCGAGGAGAATTCAGCCGTGAGATATTCGGCAGCGGGCGAGCCCGCCACGTGCCGCGAAATGCGGGCGAGGGCGTCGCGCACGATCGGGGTCGCTGCGAGCGCGTCGGTTCCATCCGGCCACTGCCAGTACCGCGCGGCTCGCACGGCGGAAGCGAGCGCCTCGCGGAGCGCCGCTGCTCCTGCCTCGAGCCGAGGAAGTTCGAGGCGATCGATCGCCGCTGCGATCTCCTCGGTGGAGACCGGGGCGATCGGTGCCGCTGCTCTGCCCCTCGAACCTTCGCTCGCAAGGGGCACCGATGCGCGGCCCCGCTCCGGTTCCAGTGCGTGGGACGCCGCGTGGATCAGGGCAAACAGGCCCTCGCGCGCGCCGGCGCCAGACTCCCTCTCGTCCAGATCACTGGCCAAGCCGAGCAAGAATCGTCGGCCACGCGGGCCGGCGAGCAGCGCTTCCGGGAGGGCGGGAACGGTCAACTCAACTCAACTCAACTCAACTCGACGCGGAGCGGCGACCCGGCGACGTCGAAACTGAAGCCGCCCATCTCGCCCGAGAGCAGCGGACGGGCCTCCGCGATCGCGGCGCGCACGCTGTCGAGCTGCAGCGAGGCGCGATGGGCCTCGGCGGTCTCCCACAGCTCCATGACGAACACCGTGTCGGGGGAGTCCTCGTTCGTGCCCACCTCGTACAGCAGGCAGCCCATCTCGCAGAGCTCGGAACTGCGGCGCGTGAGGATCTGCACGAGCTCCTCGCGCTTGCCGGGGACGGTTCCGAGGGTGCCCACATTCGCGAAGGTCATGTGATCAAGCGTAGGCAACGGCGGCCGGAGCGTCCAGGGCCGCTGCGGCGCTGGCTTCGCGCGATTCGGTTGCTCACTGTTCATCGACAACGCCTCTACACTTCAGGGGGAGTCCACAGAATCGCAGATAGGCTGGCGGGATTGATCCCGAAAGGTGCCCGAATGAACGCAATCCCCGCTGCCCCGGAACTCCGCTCCGTCATCCTGCTCAAGCGCCCGTTCGGCGACGCCGCCGAGGCGCTGGGCCTCTTCGTGCCGGACGCCGCGAGCCACATCGATGACCCCACCCTCCGCGTCGTGCCGACGCGGGTGAACGGTACGCCGGTGACGCTCGAACTCGGTGACGGGCCGCTGCGGGCACAGGAGCTGGAGTACGCGGTCGCCCAGTCCGCGCAGCGCTCGCGGCTGGAGCCGATCCTCGCCGAGCACGGCGGCTACGTGGTGGTGAGCGTCGAGGCAGGCGGCGACCTGTTCGAGAACAGCGACCTCCTTGCGAACCTCGCGGCGTACTACGCCGACGACGACAACGGTCTTGCCGTGTGGCTGCCCGACGCCGACTACGTCGCCACCGACGTGATCTATACGAACGACATGATGGACCGCTCCACGCTCGTCTGGTTTAACACGATGGCGGCGAAGCTCGACGAGTCGACGGCGATCGCCCACACGATCGGCCTCGGTCACCTGGGAGGCAGCGAGGTGCAGCTCGTCTCGAACGCTCTCGACCCGGCACAGGCCTACCTCGGCTTGCGCGGAGCGGTGGCCGACCTGCTCGACGGGGGCGCGCTGCCCGCCGGTGGGATGACCGTCGCGATCGACGGCGCTCAATACGCGCTCGTGACGGGTGAGAGCAAGATCGGCATGGGCGCCGTACTGAACCTCGTGCCAGCGTCCGAGCTGACCGCAGCGCAGGAGTCGCCCGCGGAGAAGCCGAAGCGGAAGGGCTGGTTCGGGCGTCGGAAGTAGCCCCGAAGCAGAGCCGGTCGAATGCACTCTTGACCGGGGGCGTTCGCTCGATACTCTGATGGAATGAGCGGGACGGGCGGCAGCGAAGCGAAGCGAGCCGGCCCCGTGCCGGTTCCGCCGCGGGGGTTCCCACTCGCGATCAGCCCCGTGCGTTCCCTCGCGCTCATCGGGATGCGACTCGCGACGGTCGCCGCCGCTGCCGTGCTGCTCTGGCTCGCCCTCGCCGGCACGCCGGCCGGGGCTGGGTTTCCTCTGAACGGCACCTGGGCAACGATCGGGCTGCTTCCCGCGAACCTGCTCTGCCTGTGGGTGATGCGACGCGATCTTGCGCGGCGCGGGAGCTCGCTCCGGGAGGCGCTCGGGGTGGTGCCCGGCGCGTTCGCCGCCGATCTTCGTCGCTCCCTGCGGTGGGTGCTCGTCGTGAATCTCCCGTTCCTTGCGGCGATCGCCATCATGCTGCTCGTGATGTTCGGCTCCCAGGCTCCCGCGGCGGCCGTCGAATACCTGTTCGCGGCGGCAGCGGTTCCCGCGAGCACGCCGCCGTGGCTGCTCCTGATCGCCGCGCTCGCCACGGTTCCGTTCCTCCTCACCAACGCACCGGCCGAGGAACTCGTGTATCGGGGATACGGGCTGACGGGGGTGATTCCCTGGATCGGCAGGCCGCTCGGCACCGCGCTCGTGTCCGTCCTGTTCGGCGCGCAGCACGCCCTGTTCGCGGCCTCCGCGACCGGCGCGGTCATCTACTTCGTGGCCTTTTCCGTGTGGGGGATCATGTCCGCGTACGCCGTGCGCCGTGAGGGAAGGCTCTTTCCCATCGTGCTCGCCCACTTCCTCGTCAACGCGCTGCTCTGCATTCCGGGGATCATGATCCCCGCACTCGGGCTCGCGGGGATCGCGGTCGCGCCGCCCCTGTGAGCGCGCTGATCGGCGTGTTCGCGCCGTGTTTCGGCGGTGTGCGACTCGCCCGGCGGTAGGGTTCTATGCAGGTCATGGCGGGGATCCGTCGTGGAACACCCGGTCGGGAACGCGACGGAAAGGAGCGGCGTGCATCTCAAGAGCCTCACGCTCAAGGGCTTCAAGTCCTTCGCGCAGCCGACCACGTTCCAGTTCGAACCCGGGGTCACCGCCATTGTCGGGCCGAATGGCTCGGGGAAGTCGAACGTCGTCGACGCGCTCGCCTGGGTGATGGGCGAGCAGGGCGCGAAGACGCTCCGCGGCGGCAAGATGGAGGACGTCATCTTCGCGGGCACCTCCACCCGCGGCCCGCTTGGCCGCGCCGAGGTGAAACTCACGATTGACAACAGCGACGGCGCGCTGCCGATCGAGTACACCGAGGTGACGATCAGCCGGACGCTCTTCCGCAACGGCTCGAGCGAGTACGCCATCAACGGGGACTCGGTGCGTCTCCTCGACGTGCAGGAACTCCTCAGCGACTCGGGGCTCGGGCGTGAAATGCACGTCATCGTCGGGCAGGGACAGCTCGACGCGGTGCTGCGGGCCACCCCTGAGGATCGCCGCGGCTTCATCGAGGAGGCCGCAGGAATCCTGAAGCATCGGCGACGCAAGGAGCGGACGCTCCGCAAGCTCGACGCGATGGAAACCAACCTGACCAGGCTCAACGATCTCGCGGGTGAGATTCGCAGGCAGCTCAAACCGCTCGGACGGCAGGCCGAGGTCGCCCGCGCGGCACAGGGGATCGCCGCCGAGGTGCGCGACGCGAAGGCCCGGCTGCTGGCCGACGATGTGGCCCGTCTCCGGGGCGAACTCGCGGAGCTCGCGAAAGACGAGTCCGAGCGGCACTCCGAGCGCATCGTGCTGCAGGAGCAGGCGGAGCAGAAGCAGCTCAGGATCGAGCGACTCGAGCAGGAGCAGCAGAGCGACGAGCTCGATGCCGCCCGTCGGATCACGATCGGCCTCGAGTCGGTCCAATCGAAACTGCGCGGACTGTTCGCACAGACGCAGCAGCGGCTCACCTTCCTGGCGACACAGGCCGAATCGGGGGAGGGTCCAGCGGGCGTGAGCAAGGCGAGCGTCGCCGAGGCCGCGGAGGAAGCCGCGCGGCTGGAAGCTCTGATCCCGGCCGCCGAAGAGGAGTGGGACCGGGCGGGAGCGAAGACCCGCGAGGCGCAGCGCGCGCTCGACGCGATCGACGAGCACATCGCGGCCCAGAGCGAACTCGTGTCGCGCCACGATCTGCAACTGTCCCAGCTCCGAGGACGGGCCGAGGCCGCCGCGCAGAAGCTGCAGGCCGTCTCGCAGGAGATCGCTCGGCGCGAGCAAGCGGTTGCGCAGTCTCGCCAGCGCGCCGAGGAAGCCCAGGCCGAGCTCGATGCCTTCGAGGAGCGCGAACACGCGGAGGAGACGCCCGAGGCTGGCCTGGATGATGCCTATCGCGCCGCGCAGGAGCGCCAGGCGGAGGCGGAGCAGGGGCGCGACGAGGCGCGGGAGCGTCTGCACGCCCTTGAGCAGGAACGCGCGGGTCTCGCCGCGCGCGTGCAAGCGCTCACCCGCTCCCTCGACCTCCGCGACGCGTCAGGGGCCCTGCTCGAACAGGGCGCTGCGGGGATCGACGGCCGGGTGTCCGACCGGATCCGCGTCACTGAGGGTGACGAGGCCGCGGTTGCTGCGGCGCTCGGCGCCTACGCCGACGCGCTGCTCGCGGAGTCGCCGGCCGCGGCAGGCGCGGCACTCGACGCGGCGCGGGACTCCGATCTCGGACGCCTGAACATCGTGGTCGGGGGCGGAACGAGCGGGGAGGACCTCGGCGTGGCGACTCCCGGGGCAACGCCGATCACCGAGCTCCTGGTCGATGCGCCGGCCGGTGTGCGCGGCCTGCTGACGCGCAGCTTCCTCGCGGAGGATCTCGGCGCGGCGATCGCCGCGGCAGAGTCGCTGCGACAGGCCGCGCCGGGATCCGGCTTCGCCGTTGTCACCCGGGCCGGCGAGGTGATCACGGAGTTCACGCTGAGTGGCGGAACGGACGCCGCGCCGTCGCGGATCGAACTCGGGGCCGAACTCGAGCAGGCCGAGGCGAGGCTCGCCGAGGTCGTCACCCTGATCGCGGGGACCGAGGCCGAACTCGATGAGCTGCGCTCCTCGGTTGCTCGATCGAAGACCGCGGCCCAGGAGGCCTACACGGAGCTCCGTGCCGCGGACGCGCGCCTCGCTGAGTACGCGAAGGAGCGGAACCGCCTGCTCGCGCGCGCCGAATCGGCGCAGGCGGAGGCCGGGCGCGCCGAGCAGGCGCTCGCCTCGGTTTCGGGGTCGGGAGACGAGGCCGAGGCCGATTCCGAGCGCGCGGCGCGGGCCCTGCGCGACGCCGAGGCCGAGCCGCGTCCCATCCTCGACGCGAGCGCGCGCGACGGCGTGTTCGAGGATCTCGAGCGCGCCCGCGCGGTCGAGATGGAGCTGCGTCTCGCCCTGGAAACGGCGCGCGAGCGTGCCCGCGCCGGGCTCGCGCGCCGCGACAGCCTGAGCGAGCAGTACGAGGCGAAGCGCCGCGCCGCGGAGGAGGCCGCCCGTCGGGCCGTGCTGCGCGCGCGCCAGGTGGCGCAGGCCGAGCACGTCGCGGCAGTGCTTCCCGCGGTTCTCGACGCCGCGGATCGCTCGCTCGCCGAGGCCCGGCTCGCGCAGCAGGCGGCCGAGCAGGAGCGAGCCAGGCACAGTCAGGAACTCACGCTGCTGCGGTCAGAGGAATCGGAGCTGCGGCGGAAGCTGCAGTCCCTCACTGACCGCGTACACGGGGCAGAGCTCAAGAGCTACGAGCGCAAGCTGCAGCTCTCCGCGCTGCTCGAGCGATCCGGAAACGAGCTCGGACTCGTCGAGGATGTGCTTCTCGCAGAATTTGGCCCGGATCAGCTCATTCCGGAAATCGACGCGGAGCGCGAGGCCGCCGCCGACGCCGCCAGCGGCAGCATCACGCCGGCCGCGAAAGACGCCAGCGAAGACGACGGCTTCGAGAACGATCTCGAGCGCCAGCTCGCCGCCGAGCTCGGTCTGACGGGCGACGAGCGCGGCGCCGCAGACCGGAGCGCGCCCGATGCCGGCTCGGCCGATGCCTGCGAGGCCGCTGACGGCGACGACGCCGAGGCGCTTGGCGGGGCGCGCGGCGAGGCCACAGCGGGGGAGCCGGCTGCCGCGGACGAGGCCCAGCCGCCTGCCGGCCGTCCCTTCGTGCGCGCGGAGCAGGAACGCCGCCTCGCTCGTGCCGAGAAGAAACTCTCCGAACTCGGCCGGATCAACCCGCTCGCGCTCGAGGAGTTCGCCGCGCTCGAGCAGCGCCACCTCTTCCTCTCCGAGCAGCTGCGCGATCTCACCAAGACCCGCTCGGATCTGCTCGCGATCATCAGCGAGCTCGACGAGAAGATGCAGGGGATCTTCGCCGCGGCATTCGAGGACACCCGCGCGGCGTTCGAGGAGGTCTTCCCCATTCTGTTCCCGGGGGGATCGGGCGAGGTCTCCCTCACGACGCCGGACGATCTGCTGAGCACCGGCATCGAGATGTCCGTGCGGCCGGCAGGCAAGAAGGTCGAGCGTCTCTCGCTGCTCTCCGGCGGTGAGCGCTCCCTCGCGGCCGTCGCCTGGCTGATCGCGATCTTCCAGGCGCGCCCGAGCCCGTTCTACATCATGGACGAGGTCGAGGCCGCCCTCGATGACGCCAATCTTGGGCGCCTGCTGCAGGTGTTCGAGCGGCTGCGGGAGAGCTCGCAGCTGATCGTGATCACGCACCAGAAGCGAACGATGGAGATCGCCGACGCGCTCTACGGCGTCTCGATGCGCCAGGACGGGATCTCCGCCGTGGTCGGACAGCGGATCGGTCGCGAGGGCGAGAACGACTGATCTGCGAGGCGAACCCCCGATCAACGCGGTTTCCGAGCAAATTCATCACGAGAATCTAACGACTTTGCGATCCGCAGTCGCTCGATTCAGATGAAACAGTCAGTTTCGATAGGCTCAGTGCTGAATGCCGCATAGGTGCGGCATCAGACTCGCAGAAAGGCGGCCTTCATGAAGAAGAACGCACGACGGACACTGGGCGGAATCGCCCTTCTCGCGAGCGCTGCGCTCGTGTTCACCGGCTGCTCCGGCGGAGACTCCGGCAAGAAGGAGGGAACGAGCGAATCGAGCGGCTCCCAGAAGGAGACGACGCTCAACATCGGCTCGCTGCTGCCGCAGACCGGCGCGCTCGAACACCTCATCTACGGCCCGCAGGCCGCGCTCAAGCTCGCGATGAAGGACATCAACGATGCCGGCGGCGTTCTCGGAAACGACGTCAACCTCGTCGTCGAGGGCAACGAGGGCGACACGAACGACCCGACCGTCATCGCCAAGAGCGTCGACGACATCATCAAGAAGAAGCCGGCCTTCGTCCTCGGGGCAATGGGCACGAGCAACACGAACGCGGCCATGCCGAAGCTCACCGAGGCCGGGATCCTCATGGGCTCGCCCTCGAACACCGGTATCGCGCTCTCGGGCATCAACCCGCTGTACTTCCGCACGATCGCCCCGGACACGGTCCAGGGCAGCGCGCTCGGCAACCTCATCATCAAGGACGGCCACGCGAGCGTGGGCATCCTCGCGCTGAACAACGACTACGGCAAGGGCCTTCGCGACAACCTCGAGAAGACCCTCGAGAAGAACGGCTCGACGGTCACGTACGGCGCCACCGGTAAGGGACAGGAGTTCCCCGAGGGCCAGACCGCATTCTCGTCCGAGGTCTCCGCGGTGCTCGCAACGAAGCCGGACGCGATCGCGATCCTCAGCTACATCGAGGCGAAGCAGATCATCCCCGAGCTCGCGGCGCAGGGCTTCGACCTGAAGAAGCTGTACCTGGTCGACGGCAACACCACGCCGTACCCCGAGTTCGACAAGGGCCTGCTCGAGGGCGCCCAGGGCACCACGCCGGGCCGCACCGTTGGCACGGACTTCGAGAAGGAGCTCGTCGCGGTCGACAAGGACGCGAGCAAGAGCCTGAACTTCGCCCCCGAGACCTACGACGCGCTCGTGCTCGTGGCCCTCGCTGCGGAGAAGGGCGGCTCGGCCGATTCGGAGACGATCCGCGCGAACCTGGCCGCCGTGTCCGGCGCCAAGGGCGGCGAGAAGTGCGAGTCCTTCGCGGACTGCGTGAAGCTGGTCAAGGACGGCAAGGAGATCCAGTACGCGGGCAAGGCGGGCATTGGGCCGTTGAACGATAAGAACGACCCCTCCACCGCGCTCGTCGGCATCTACAAGTTCGGCGCGGACAACACGCCGGCGGCCGAGGGCGAGATCGAGGGCTAAGCACTCACCTCACCTCTGTGAGCGGGCGGTTCGTCGGAAGGCGGGCCGCCCGTTCGCGTTGGCGCGCCAGGCTCCCTCTCGGCCACCGAGTGTTCACGGCCTGGTGAGTTTCGCGCGGAAAGGCAGTTCGTAAGCGTGCTTCGCCCGCCGAGTATTCCGGGAACTTCCGGCGGATCCGCGGAGTCTCAGAAGCGCGTCCCATCTCACTTCTACACTCGGATGACTCCCGCAAAACGGAGACAACTGTAGCTGAATGAAAGTGAGCCGATGACCAACGAAACTCATCCGACCACCCGAATCTCCCTCGGACTGCTGATCCTCAGGGTCGCCGCTGGCGTGATCTTCGCCGCGCACGGCGGGCAGAAACTCTTCGAGTTCACGATTCCTGGCACGACCGCGTCATTCGAGGACATGGGGGTGCCGGCAGCGGGCCTGATCGCGCCCGCGATCGCGATCCTCGAGTTCGTCGGAGGCATTCTCCTCGCCCTGGGCGGGCTGACGCGGATCGTCGCGCTGCTGCTGACGCTCGACATGCTGGGCGCGATCGTCACCGTGCACGCCCCGCTCGGATTCTGGGTCCAGAGCGGCGGGATCGAGTTCGTTGCGCTGCTCGGCGCGGCCGCACTGGCCCTCGCGGCGGCCGGAGCCGGCCGGATCTCACTGGACCACCTGCTGCTCAGGAAGGCACTGCCGGATATCCTGGTCGGCTAGTCGATCGGAGCAGACCGAAGGCCGGCGCGGGAGTGTTCCCGGCCGGCCTTCGGTTCGTGCAGTGGACCGCGGTTACGCCCCGGTCTCCTCCGCGGCCTTCGCCTCGACATCGGCCGCGAGGGTGCCGAGATAGAGCTCGATCACTCGCGGATCCTCCGCGAGCTCGCGGCCCGTGCCCTCGTACGCGTTCGTGCCCTGATCGAGCACGTAGGCGCGATCGCAAATCTGCAGGCAACGACGGGCGTTCTGCTCGACCATGATGATCGTCACGCCCGTCCGGTTGATCTGGCGCGTCCGGATGAACGTCTCGTCCTGGCGCACGGGGGAGAGGCCGGCGCTCGGCTCGTCGAGGAGCAGCACGCTCGGCTTCATCATGAGCGCGCGCGCCATCGCGACGGACTGGCGCTCACCACCCGAGAGCGAGCCGGCGAGTTGCTTGCGCCGGTCGGCGAGCATCGGGAAGAGCTCCCACATCTCGCTCACGCGCGCGGCGAATTCCCTGGGCTTCAGGAAGAGGCCCATCTGGAGGTTTTCCTCGATGCTGAGCGACGGGAACACGTTGTTCGTCTGCGGGACGAAGCCGACTCCCTCGCGGACGAGCTGATTCGTGCGCAGCCCGGTGACGTCCTTGCCGTTGAGCGTCACCGTTCCCTTGCGGATGTTCACGAGCCCGAACAGCGATTTCAGCAGGGTCGACTTACCGGCGCCGTTCGGCCCGATGATGCCGACGAGTTCTCCCTCGCGGGCCTCCAGCGAGCAGTCGTTCAGGATGTTGATCCCGGGCAGGTACCCCGCGTCGAGCCCATCGGCCCGCATGATGACGGTGGTGGAATCGCTCATCGCGCCGCCTCCTCTTCCTCGACCTCTTCAGCGACTTCCTCGGCGATCGCGCGGATCACGCCGGTGGTGAGCACGTCATCGTCGCCGAGATCCCGATCGTGATGGGCGCCGAGGTAGGCGTCGACGACGGCCTTGCTCGTCATGACCTCCTCGGGCAGGCCCTCAGCGATCACCTGGCCCTGCGCCATCACGACGACCCAGTCGGAGATGTGCCGCACCATGTGCATGTCATGCTCGACGAACAGCACCGTTGTGCCCTCGTCGCGGAGGCTCTGGATGTGCTCGAGCAGGCTCTGCGTGAGCGCTGGATTGACGCCAGCCATCGGCTCGTCGAGCATGATCATGGACGGATTCGCCATGAGCGCGCGGGCCATTTCGAGCAGCTTCTTCTGGCCGCCGGAGAGGCCCCCCGCGAGGTCGTTGCGCTTCGCGTCGAGCTTGAAGCGCTTCAGCAGCTCGTCGGCGCGCTCGATGTTCTCCTGCTCCCGCTTCGCCCAGAGGGGCTTCACGAGCCCGACGAACAGGTTCTCGCCGGGCTGATCGTTCGCTCCGATCAGCATGTTCTCGAGGACCGTCATGCGGCTGAGCGCCTTGGTGAGCTGGAAGGTTCGGATCATGCCGGCGCGCGCGACCTTCGTCGCGTTCGTGCGGCCGAGTGCCCGGCCTTCGAAGGCCCAGCCGGCCTTGCCCGATCCAGATCCGGCGCCGTTCGACGGGCGATCGAAACCGGTGAGCAGATTGAAGAACGTCGTCTTGCCAGCGCCATTCGGGCCGATGAGCGCCGTAATTGCGCCGCGCTGCACCTCGAGATGCTCGACGTCGACCGCGGTCATCCCGCCGAAGCGGCGCTGCATGTTGTCGACGGTGAGGATCGGGTCCGGCTTCGAGACGCCCGGTCGCTGCTCGAGCGTGCGCAGCTCCGCGCGGAGCGCCGCCCGGTCGTACGGGTAGTTCGCCTGATCAGACATTGAACGACAGCTCCTTCTTGTTGCCGAGGATGCCCTGCGGTCTGAATATCACGAGCAGCATGAGCAGCACGCCGATGAGTACCCAGGAGAGCACCTCGGTCTGCTGGGCGCTGAGCACGCTCGCCGGAACGAACTGCGCGGCGACGCTCGTGATCACGAGGCGCACCACGAAGAACAGGATCGAACCGAGCAGCGGGCCGAGAATCGTCGCGGCACCGCCGAGCAGCATGATCATCCAGATATTGAACGTCGTCGCGCGGCCCATGCCGTCGGGGTTGATCGCCGCGGGAAGCGCCATGACGATGCCGCCGAAGCCGCCCATCACGCCGCCGATCACGAGCGCCTGCATCTTGTAGGAGAAGGTGCTCTTGCCGAGGCTGCGGACCGCGTCCTCGTCCTCGCGGATGCCCTTCAGCACCCGACCCCACGGGCTGCGGATGAGCAGCCAGGTGATCAGGAGGAACAGCGCGACGAGGCCCCAGGAGACGATCCGCGACCACCAGTCGTCGACTCCGGTGTTGATGTAGTCGAGTCCGAGGATCGACGTGCGTCCCTCCGGCAGCGGCGAAAGCGCGTTGAACTCCTCACGGAAGCGGGGGCTCTGGATGCCGCTCGGGCCGCCCGTGATCGGGGTGAGGTTCGCGAGCCTCGCGACCATGCGGAGAATCTCCGCAGCGCCGATCGTCACGATCGCGAGGTAGTCCCCGCGGAGCTTCAGCGTCGGGATGCCGAGGAGGAGCGCGAACAGCGCGGAGGCCGCCATTGAGATGAGGATCGCGAGGAAGAACGGGACGCCGTTCATCGTCGAGATCACGAAGCCGTACCCGCCAACGAGCATGAAGCCCGCCTGGCCCATATTCATGAGGCCCGTGAAGCCGAAGTGGATGTTCAGCCCGATCGCGGCGAGCACGAACGCGGCGGTGATCGGCGAGAGCGCGGTCTGGAGCATTGACTCCAGGAGTCCTGTGAAGAAGTCCATGACGTTCCCCCCTTAACCGATCCGCTCGCGGCGGCCGAAGATGCCCTGCGGACGAACGAGCAGGACGATGATGAGAATGAAGAGCGCCGCGGCATGCTTGAGATCGCCAGGGAGCCAGATGTTCGCCATCTCGACGATGAGGCCGATGATCATGGCGCCGATGAACGCGCCGAACGCGGTGCCGATGCCGCCGAGCACGACCGCCGCGAACAGGAGCAGCAGGAACGACCAGCCGGTGTTCCAGGCCACCCCGTTGAGCACGAGCCCGAGCAGCACGCCCGAGAGGCCGGCGAGCGCGGTGCCAGCGGTCCACACGAGTCGAATGACCCGGTCAACGTCGATTCCTGAGGCCTCGGCGAGTGCAGGGTTGTCGGAGACGGCACGCGTGGCGCGCCCGAACCTGGTGTACTTCAGCGCGAGGCCGACGCCGATCACCGCGAGGAGGGCGATCCCCATCGCGACGTACGACTGCACCGTGAGCGTGACGCCCAGGATCGTGATCGTCTTCGGCGTGCTGTTGTCGATCCGGAGCACCTGGGCGCCCACGAAGAACTGGATGAGGTTCTGCAGCGCGATCGACAGGCCGATCGACACGATCATCATCTGCATGAGGCTGAGCCGCTTCTTGCGGAGCGGCTTCCACAGCACGGCGTCCTGGAACCAGCCGACGGCCGCCATGATGACGACCACGGCGAGGCCGGTGAGCCAGATGTTGTGCGTGAGCTGCATGATCGCGAAGGCGAAGATTCCGCCGAGCGACAGCATCTCGCCCTGGGCGAAGTTGCTGAGGCCCGTGGTGCCGAAGACGAGCGACAGGCCGAGGGCAGCGAGGGAGAGGAGGAGGCCCATCCGGATGCCCGAGGCGAACTGCTGCCAGAAGCGCGGCCAGGAGAAGCCGGCGCCGTCCGCCGAGGTGGTGGCCGCTTCGCCGCCGCCCGTGGCCTGCTGGTTCGTCTGGGCCGGCTGCTGGCCGCCCGTCTCGGCGCCGGGCGTCGCTCCGGTTTCGGTGCCGCCGGTGCTCTCGCCGCCCGCGGCCGCGCCCGACTCGGTGTCGGTCAGCGGGAACAGGGCGCTCGCGCTGTTGTAGAGCTCCACGGAGACCTCGCGCTTGTCGGCGCTCTTCAGGAACTGGCCTGCGGGGAGCGTCGCCTTGTCGACCGTGACGGTGTAGTCGCCGCCCGTGTCGACCGAGAAGGACCAGCGCCCGGTGTCGTCCGTCTTCGTCTGCTGGTCGGCGCTCGCGCCGCTCAGGTCCAGGCCGACGCCGGCTGCGGGATCACCGGCGCTCGTCTTGATGATGCCCTGGATGCACGCGGTCGTTGCGCTGGGGGCGCAATCGGCCGCTGCGCGGGCGGTGCCGGGGATGAGGACGCTCGCGAGCGTCATCGCGAGCGCGGCGATGAGGAGGGCCAGGCCGACGAGTCTCCTCGGGCGGCCGACGCTCATCGTCGGGGAATGGGTTCGGGTCACGGTGCCTCCGTGGTCACGTGCGCGCCGAGCTCCCATCGACGCTGAAAGTGGGGATTATCAGGTAGATCGTATCGGAATGGATGGTGTCCGCCGCGCCAGGAGCCGGGCCGGGCGCGGCTCGGCGATAGGATCGGGGCATGGCTGAACGATCCTGGTCCTTCTCGAAAGCGTTCCGCAGTATCTTCAGCGGGCCGGAACTCATCACGGACGAGACGTGGGACGATCTTGAGACGGCGCTGATCACCGCCGATTTCGGTCCGGACGTCGCGGAATCGATTCTGGAAGAGATCCGCGCCGAGGTCGAGCGCCACCGGGTCACCGAGGTGAAGGAGATGCGTCGCATGCTGCGCGACGCGATCGAGGAGCGGCTCGCGGCCTACGATCCCACGCTCCGTCTGTCGGAGCGGCCGGCGGTCATCCTCGTCGTGGGCGTCAACGGCGTCGGAAAAACCACGACGATCGGGAAATTTGCCAACTATCTCAGGGCCTTCGACAAGAAGATCCTCGTGGGAGCGGCCGACACGTTCCGCGCGGCAGCCGTCGAGCAGCTGGCCACCTGGGCCGAGCGCGCGGGAGTGGACATCGTGAAGCCCCAGCAGCAGGGCCAGGATCCGGCCTCGGTCGCGTTCCAGACGGTGCAGCGCGCGATCGATGAAGGTTACGAAATCGTGATTATCGACACGGCGGGCCGCCTGCAGACGAAGGGTGGCCTGATGGACGAGCTCGGCAAGGTGCGCCGGGTCGTCGAGAAGCTCGCTCCGGTATCCGAGGTCCTGCTCGTGCTCGACGCGACGACGGGGCAGAACGGCCTCGCGCAGGCGGAGGCCTTCATCGAGCACGCCGGCGTGACCGGGCTCGTCCTGACGAAGCTCGACGGGTCGGCAAAGGGCGGCTTCGTGCTCGCGGTGCAGCAGACGACCGGGCTGCCGATCAAGCTCGTCGGCCAGGGCGAGGGCATCTCCGACCTCACGGGCTTCACCCCGCACGTCTTCGCCCAGCAGCTCGTCGGCTAACGGCCAGCATCACACGCGGGGCAGCGGGCCTCAGGTCCTGATCCGCCCGCAGAATTCGGCGGTGAAGTCGACGCCTGCGCGCGGAACTTCGGGGCCGAGTGTGCAACTTCAGCCCCGGGCGAAATTCCCGTGCGGAGACCGAACCGGGGGAGTAGACCGGGGAGTACCGGCGATCCCGAACCGCGCGATCGCATCGGCTCGGCCGCCCATCAGGCGGAATCTCTCGAGAAGGGCTCGAACATGCAGAATCTCACCGTCCTCGGAACCGGCGTTCTCGGCTCCCAGATCATCTTCCAGGCCGCGTATTCCGGAAAGGATGTCGTCGCCTACGACGTGAGCGAGGAGGCGCTCGAGAAGCTGCCGGCTCGCTGGGAATACCTGAAGCCGCTGTACCTGCGCGACCTGCCCGATGCGACCCCCGAGAAGCTCGACGCTGCGGTCGCCCGGATCCGGCCCACCGCCGATCTCGCCGACGCCCTCGCGGACGCAGATCTCGTCATCGAGGCCGTCCCCGAGCGACTGGACATCAAGCAGCAGACCTGGGAGCGCGTCGGCGAGCTGGCTCCGGAGCGGACGATCTTCGCCACGAACTCCTCGACGCTGCTGCCCAGCGACATCGCCCCCTTCAGCGGCCGCCCCGAGAAGTTCCTCGCCCTGCACTTCGCAAACGAGGTGTGGGCGAAGAACACGGGCGAAGTGATGGGGCACGAGGGCACCTCGCCCGAGGCGTTCGAGGCGGTGGCCCAGTTCGCCGAGGAAATCGGGATGGTGCCGATCCGAATTCACAGGGAGCAGCCGGGATACGTGCTCAACTCCCTGCTCGTCCCGTTCCTCGGCGCGGCCGCGAAGCTCCTGGTCCGCGGCGTCGCATCGCCGGCTGACATCGACCGCACGTGGAAGATCGCGACGGGGGCGCCCGCCGGACCCTTCGAGATCTACGACATCGTCGGCATGATGACCCCCTACCAGCTCAACAAGGACAGCGCCGATCCCGAGATGCGTGCGTTCGCGGAACTCGTGAAGACCGAGTACATCGATCAGGGCAAGCTCGGCAAGGGCGCCGGTCGCGGCTTCTACGACTACGAGTCCTAGACCCGCCAAGCCCGGGCCGGAAGCCGACCGACGCGATCCGCGTGGGCGAGTTCCGGCCCGGGTGCCCCGAAAGGGCTGCGTCGTCACGGTAGAATCGGGGGCATCATGGCTACTTTCGGAAATCTGTCCGCGCGGCTGACGGACACCTTCAAGAATCTGCGCTCGAAGGGCAAGCTGTCCGCCTCGGACGTGGACAGCACGGTCCGCGAGATCCGGCGCGCCCTGCTCGAGGCCGACGTCGCGCTCGACGTCGTCAAGGAGTTCACCGGGAAGGTCCGGGAACGGGCGCTCGGCGACGAGGTGAACCAGGCGCTGAACCCGGCGCAGCAGGTCGTCCAGATCGTCAACGAAGAACTCGTCGCGATCCTCGGAGGGGAGCAGCGGCGACTCCAGTTCGCGAAGAACCCGCCGACGATCATCATGCTCGCCGGCCTCCAGGGCGCCGGTAAGACCACGCTCGCCGGCAAGCTCGCGAAGTGGCTCAAGGACCAGGGCCACACGCCCCTCCTCGTGGCGAGCGACCTGCAGCGCCCCAACGCGGTCACGCAGCTCGGCGTCGTCGCCGAGCAGGCCGGCGTCGCGATTTTCGCCCCGGAACCGGGCAACGGCGTCGGCGACCCCGTGCGGGTCGCGCGCGACGGCGTCGCCGAGGCCAAGGCGAAGCACTACGACTTCGTCATCGTCGATACCGCCGGACGGCTGGGCGTCGACCAGGAGCTCATGCAGCAGGCCGCGAACATTCGCAAGGCGGTCAACCCCGACGAGGTGCTCTTCGTCATCGACGCCATGATCGGCCAGGACGCCGTCGCCACCGCTCAGGCCTTCCAGGAGGGCGTCGACTTCACGGGCGTCGTCCTGACGAAGCTCGACGGCGATGCGCGCGGCGGCGCCGCGCTCTCGATCCGGAGCGTGACCGGCCGGCCGATCCTCTTCGCGTCGACCGGCGAGGGGCTCGGCGACTTCGAGCCCTTCCACCCCGATCGCATGGCGAGCCGCATCCTCGACCTCGGCGACATCCTGACCCTGATCGAGCAGGCCCAGAGCGCGTTCGACGAGGAGGAAGCCCGCAAGGTCGCGGAGAAGATCCAGAAGGACCAGTTCACGCTGGACGACTTCCTCGGCCAGATGCAGCAGCTCCGCGGCGCGGGATCCATCAAGAAGATGATGGGCATGCTCCCCGGCATGGGGAAGATGAAGGACCAGCTCGACAACTTCGACGAGCGCGAGATCCTCCGCACCGAGGCGATCATCCAGTCGATGACCAAGGACGAGCGCACCAACCCGAAGATCCTGAACGGCTCGCGCCGCCTCCGCATCGCCCGCGGCTCCGGGATGACCGTCACCGACGTGAACCAGCTCGTGCAGCGCTTCGAGCAGGCTTCGAAGATGATGAAGACCGTCGCCCGCGGCGGCGTTCCGCAGATCCCCGGAATGGGGCCGATGCCCGGAATGGGCGGCCACGGCGGGAAGAAGAAGGTTCAGACCAAGGGCAAGGGCGCGAAGCGCTCGGGCAATCCCGCGAAGCGAGCGCAGCAGGACGCGGGGGTCGCGGCGAAGGCGGCGGCCCAGCCCTCGGGTTCGGGCTTCGGCCTGGGAGCCGGCGGCGCGCAGGCACCGAGCGAGGAGGAGCTCGCGAAGCTGCAGCAGATGCTCGGCAAGGGCGGACTCCGCTAGGGCCTTCGTCACACCCACGCACGTCGCAACAGGAGCACCCAGGAGAAGCGAGGAAGCATGTCCCACACGGTCGGAGACTGGTACCAGGTCGGGCAGGACATGCTCGCACGGGATCTCTGGACGGAGGTGCCGCGCGACTGGTCGCACCCCGAGGGGGAGCGGATCAGGGTTTTCGCACGGGAGTTCATCGATCCCGCGAAGCGCGATGCGACGCTCGAGGAGCTGCCGGCGATCGTCTACCTGCAGGGCGGACCCGGTGGAAAGGGCGCCAGGCCGCTGGGGCGGACGCCGTTCCTCGACGCGGCGCTGAAGCGCTTCCGCGTCGTGTATCCCGACCAGCGCGGGACCGGGCGCTCCACCCCCGTCTCGGCCGCGGAGTTCGCGCCGCTCTCGGGCGAGGAAGCGGCCGATCGCCTCGCCCTCTACCGCTCCGATTCGATCGTGCGAGACTTCGAGGAGCTGCGCCGCGTGCACTTCGGCGGCCGTCCGTGGTGGACGATCGGCCAGAGCTACGGGGGCTTCATCACCCTCAACTATCTCTCGCTCGCCCCCGAGGCGATCGTGGCCTCCGCGGTGACCGGCGGGCTGCCCAGTATCGATCCGGATCCGGAGACCGTCTACGAGCGCACGTTCCCGAGGGCGAGGCGCAAGAACGAGGAGTTCTTCGCCCGCTTCCCGCACCTGCAGGCCCGGGTGGACCGCATTGCCGATCTGCTCGCGGCCGAGGACATTCGGCTTCCGGGCGGCGATCGCCTCACCGTGCGCCGTTTCCAGAGCCTCGGCTTCGATTTCGGGATGGCGGTCGGTTTCGACCGGGTGCACTGGATCCTGGATGAGGCCTTCGCAGACGCCGAGGAGACCCGGCTCAGCGACGCCTTCCTCGTGTTCATGGAGCACGCGACCTCCCACGCGGACGCGCCCCTGTACATCGCGCTGCAGGAGGCGATCTACGGGCCGGGACCCAGCGAGTGGGCGGCCCAGCGGGTGCTCGAGCGCAACCCGGACTTCGCCGAGGACGCGCGTCCGCTGCGGTTCACCGGCGAGATGGCCTTCCCTTGGATGGTGGACGAGATCACGGCGCTGCGACCGTACGCGGCCGGTGTGCACGCCCTGCACGCTGGCGCGCGGCCGCTGGACCTCTACGACACGGAGCGGCTCGCGGCGAACACCGTCCCGGTGGAGGCTGCCGTCTATTTCGATGACCTGTACGTCGACGCGCAACTCTCGCTCGACACGGAGTCCCGCGTGGGCGGATTGCACGCCTGGGTGACGAATGAATACGAGCACGACGGGATCCACCAGGGCGACGTCGCTGAGCGCCTTTTTCGGGCTCTGGAACTCCGGATCGCGCTGGAAAACGGGACCGATTCGTCACGATAAGTCGATAAAACCCCTGATCGCAACGAAGTTTGCTTGAAGGGCTTTCATCTGTCAGAATTGAAGGGTCCGCGCGACCCGCGCGTCAGGCTTCCGCTCCCTCGTCCCGGCCTCATCGTGCCGTGTGCGGAGCGGCGTCACACCAATTCACACCAAGGAGTCCTCCATGGCCGTCAAGATTCGCCTCAAGCGCCTCGGCAAGATCCGCGCGCCCTACTACCGCATCGTCGTCGCCGACTCGCGCACCAAGCGCGACGGTCGCGTCATCGAGGAGATCGGCAAGTACCACCCCACCGAGAACCCCTCCTTCATCGAGGTCGATTCGGACCGCGCGCAGTACTGGCTCTCCGTCGGCGCCCAGCCGACCGAGCAGGTCGCCGCGATCCTGAAGCTCACGGGCGACTGGGGCAAGTTCACCGGTGAGGGCTCGACCGAGTCGCAGGTGAAGGCCCCCGAGGCCAAGGCCGCGTTCGAGGCCGACGCCTCGAAGAAGACCGTTCTCCGTCCCAAGGCCGAGAAGCCGGCAGAGGCGCCCGCCGAGGAAGCCGCTGAGACCGAGGCGCCGGCTGAAGAGGCCGCTGCCGAGACGACCGAGGCCTAAAGACCTTGTCTGAGCACCAGCTCTCCGACGCGCTTGAGCACCTCGTCCGGGGGATCGTCGATCGCCCGGACGAGGTCCGCGTCGATGCCAAGGGCTCGAGCCGTGGCGAGATCCTCGAGGTGCGCGTGCATCCGAGTGATCTCGGCCGCGTGATCGGCCGCGGCGGGCGTACGGCGTCCTCGCTGCGCACCGTCGTCTCGGCACTCGCCGAGGGCGAGCGCGTGCGCGTCGACGTCGTGGACACCGACGAGCGTTCCGGAGAGGGCGCCTGATGGCGGACTCCCGTGAGCGGACTCGAGCTCCCCGTCCCGCAAGCGGGGCGGGGAGTTTGCGTGTCGGCCGCCTGACGAAGCCTCACGGCCTCAAGGGCGGCATCAAGCTCGAGCTCTTCACCGACAATCCCGAGCTGCGTTTCGTCCCCGGCGCGGTATTCCACCTGCAGGTGCCCGAGGACTCCGAGTGGTTCGGCCGCACGATCACGATGCGCGAGCTCCGCTGGTTCAACGAGTCTCCGGTCGGCTTCTTCGAGGAGCTTCCCGACCGCACCGCCGCTGAGAGCATCGTGCGCGCGATTCTGTGGATCGACGAGAGCGCTGTCGAAGCGGGCGAGGAAGAAAACGCCTGGTACGACCACCAGCTCGTGGGACTCGATGTCGTCCGGGACGGCACCGTCGTCGGCACGGTCGCCGAAGTGCAGCACTTCCCGGCGCAGGACCTGCTCACCGTGAACACCCCGTCGGGCCCGGTGCTCGTCCCGTTCGTTGAGCAGATCGTGCCGAGCGTCGACCTCGAGGCCGGCGTCGTCACGGTGACCCCGCCAGCCGGGCTCTTCGACGAGTCCGAGGCGGTCGTCGCCCGTCCGGCGCCGGGCGGCGACGCCGCGCAGGATCCCGCGGATTCCCCCGAGGATCCCGCCTGATGCGGATCGATATCGTCTCGATCTTCCCCGGCTATTTCGACGCGCTCGAGCTCTCCCTGCTCGGCAAGGCGAAGCAGAAGGGGCTGCTCGACATCGCGGTTCACGATCTGCGCGATCACGCGCACGATCGTCATCGCACGGTCGACGACACCCCGGCGGGCGGTGGCGCCGGCATGGTGATGAAGCCCGAACCCTGGGGTGAGGCCCTCGACGCGATCATCGACGGATCCGAGGCGCCCCTCATCATCTTCCCCTCGCCGGCCGGCCAGGTCTTCGATCAGCGCATGGCGCGCGAACTCGCGACCGAGGAGCACCTCGTGTTCGGCTGCGGCCGCTACGAGGGCATCGATCAGCGGGTGTTCGAGGAGTACGCCGAGCGGGGCCGCGTCCGGCTCGTCAGTCTCGGAGATTACGTGCTGAACGGGGGAGAGGTGGCGACCATCGCGATGATCGAGGCGATCGGGCGACTGCTTCCCGGCGTCGTCGGCAACCCGGAGAGCCTCGTTGAGGAGTCGCACGAGGAGGACGGCCTGCTCGAGTATCCGAGCTACACGAAGCCCGCCTCGTGGCGCGGCCGCGAGGTTCCCCCGGTGCTGCTGAGCGGGAATCACGCCGCGATCGCAGCGTGGCGCCGTGAACGCAGCATCGAGCGCACGCGCGAGATGCGACCCGAATTGCTGCCTCGTGAACTGCGCGGAGAACCGCGTGGGCGTCACGCCGCCGATTGACCCGCCGCTAGGCTTGAGCGCATGCGTGATCTGATCTCCGCGACCATCGGCAAGACGGTCCGCGCCGCCGCGCGCCTGCGCGGGGGCGGCTCCGCGCTCCCCGGGCTGGTGGTCGAAAAGGTCGATCCCGGGTTCCTCGCCCGGGTGCTGGGCCGCCTGCCCTATGGCGTCGTCGCGGTGAGCGGCACGAACGGGAAGACGACCACCACGAAGATGGTCGTCGAGATGCTCGAGGCCGAGGGCCTCCGGGTCTTCACAAATCGCACGGGATCGAATTTCTCGCGCGGCGTCGTGGCCGCAGCCATCCAGGAGTGCTCGGCGACCGGGAAGCTGGACGCCGATATTGCGGTGCTCGAGCTCGACGAGGCGCACGCGATGTACTTCATCGACCGGGTGCCGCCGCGCTTCACGCTGCTCCTCAACGTGCTTCGCGACCAGCTCGATCGATTCGGCGAGATCGACACGACCGCAGGCTTTCTCCAGCGCATCGCTGACGCGACGACCGAGGGCGTCGTCGTCAACCGCGAGGACCGGCTCGTCCGCGCGATCGGCGAACGGACCGCTGAGCGCGCCGGCGGCGGCCAGCCTCGCGTGCTCTCGTTCGGCCTTTCCGACGATCTGCTCGCGACATTCCCGAGCGACGACGACTTCCACGCGGGCGCTTCGGCGACGGCGGAGGATCGCGGCCCGGCGGATGTCACGCTGACGGGGCTGGGCGATCACACCGCGGTCTTCCGCGTCGATGACGTCGACCACGCGACGGGGCTCAGGCTCGAGGGGCTCTACAACACGTTCAACGCCGCGGCGGCGCTCGCGACGGTTCGAATGATCTTTGCGGCGGGACCGCTGCCCGGAAAGCACGCCGAGCGCGCCCCGGAGCCCTCGACAGCCGCGCTCGTCACGGCGCTGTCGACGGTGCGACCCGCGTTCGGGCGGGGTGAGCAGCTCGAGCTCGACGGCCAGCCGCTTGAGCTCGTCCTCGTGAAGAACCCCGCGGGGTTCCGTCTGGGGCTCGCTTCGTTCGCTTCCGGCGGGGTCTCGACAATGATCGCGATCAACGACCAGTACGCCGACGGTCGCGACATGTCGTGGCTCTGGGACGTGGACTTCGGCTCGCTCGCCGAGGACGGGGTCGACACGGTGAGCGGCACGCGCGCCTGGGACATGGCCTTGCGGCTCGAGCACGACGACGTCGCCGTCGCGCACGTCGAGGAGGATCTCGCTCGCGCCCTCGCCGGCTTCCGTGACCGCACGCCGAACACGCCGCGCCGCATCTTCTGCACCTACACGGCGATGCTCGAGTTGCGTCGCGCGCTCGCCGAACTCACCGACGTGGAGGACATCTGGTGACCGCTCACGACCGCGAACTCGTCATCGTCTCGCTCTATCCGCGCGACATGAACATCTACGGCGATCGCGGGAACGTGCTCGCCCTGTCGCGCCGGGCCCGCGCTCACGGATACGCTCCGGTCGTGGTCGAGGTCAACCCCGGTGATCCGCTGCCCGATCGGGTCGATATCGTCATCGGCGGCGGCGGCCAGGACTCCGGGCAGGGCCGGGTCGCCAGGGATCTGCAGGCTCGCGCGAGCGAGATGCGGGCGCTCGCCTCGGACGGCACGCCGATGCTCATGATCTGCGGGCTGTACCAGCTGTTCGGTCACCGCTTCGTGACGCACACGGGCGACGAACTCGCAGGGATCGGTGTGCTGGATGTGGAGACGCGCGGGGGAACCGAGCGGATGATCGGCAACATCGTGCTCGACTCGGCGGAGTTCGGGGAGATCGTGGGGTACGAGAACCACAGCGGCAACACGCGTCTCGGCCCCGGATCCGAGCCGCTCGGAACGGTGCGTCAGGGCGCTGGGAACAACCCGGATGACGGTCTCGAGGGCGCGCGCACCGGCAACGTCATCGGAAGCTACCTGCACGGCTCCCTTCTGCCGAAGAACCCTGCGATCAGCGATTTTCTCATCGGTGAGGCGGCTCGTCGTCGGTACGGCTCCTTTGCGCCCGCCGCCCAGGAAGACGGCGGCGAGACCGTGCGCCGCGCGCGCGAGAGCGCAAAACGCCGCCCGCGCTAGACACTCAGCTGCGTGAACGCGGGCGGGGGATTCGCCGTCTCCGCGGACCCTTCGGCGTGCCGCGCCGCGCCGAGCGCACCGGATTCCTGACTGCCGGGTTCAGATGCCCTGCGTACCCGGTCCCGGGCCTTTCCGGCGCGCCGAAAAGTTTTTTCAAAAACTCGGGAATATTCGTTTGCATGTAATAGTTGTCCTATTCTGAACGCGACATCACCGACGAAAGGCATCGCATGACCATCACCGCTGAGCAGATCCCCGGCTACCGTGCAGGCACCTGGACCATTGACCCCGCGCACACTGAGGTGGGCTTCTCGGTCCGTCACCTCGCGATCAGCAAGGTCAAGGGAAAGTTCGAAAAGTTCGACGCGACCTTTGTGACGGCGGAGAACCCGCTCGATTCGTCGGTGAAGGCGAGCGCAGAGGTGGCCTCCGTCACCACCAACGAGCCGAACCGCGACGCGCACCTGCGCACGGGCGACTTCTTCGCAGCTGAAGAGTTCCCCGAGCTCACCTTCGTCTCCACCGGCGCCCGCGAGGAGAACGGCAACTTCCTGGTTGACGGCACCCTCACCATGCGCGGCGTTGCCAAGCCCGTCACCTTCACGTTCGAGTTCGGCGGCTTCGGCGAGGACGCCTACGGCAACTACAAGGCCGGTTTCACCGCGAGCACCGTCGTGAAGCGCGAGGACTTCGGTCTGACCTGGAACGCTCCCCTCGAGAAGGGCGGCCTCCTCCTCGGTTCCGACGTCACCATCACGCTCGACGTGCAGGCGGCGCTGGAGGCCTAAACCTCCGCCGGATCAGGCCTGAACGGGCGGGAAGCATCACGAGATGCCTCCCGCCCGTTCGCGTCTATTCGAGTTCGCCCGTGATCCGTCCCCGTACGCGGCGGAGATCCTCCATGAGCGAGCCGATCAGCACCCAGTGATCGGGATTGGGCTGCGTGATCGTGAACGGCGTGGTGAGCGCTGGAGGCTCCTGCGCCTCGGGCTCGGACACCGGCGTCACCAGTCGTTCGAGGTCTCGCGCCGCGCGCCGCATCTCCTCGACCATCCCGACGACCGAGGGATCCCGAACGATATCGGGGTCGTAGTTGTCGCTCAGGGCGCGCGCCATCCCGATGACCTGGGTCACGATCGGCTGCAGGCGCTGGAAGAGTTCGTCGTCGGCCGCGAGATCCTGGCGGTATCTTCTGCTGCGCGGGTTGAAGCGCAGGCTCTCCCGGGCGGTCCGGATGAGCCGGTGCGTGCGCGAGCGCTCCTCCTGCAGGGAGCGGGCCTCCGCGAGCATCGTGGCGAGCCAGGCGGCATCGCGGGGTTCGGCGAGGGCGTCGGCGATCCGGTTGAGCACCTGGGCCGAGTGCGTCGCGAGCTCCGTGATCGCGACCCGCACCGAGGAGGTGCGGACGGGAGCCACGACGAACATGTTGATGAGCACGCCGATCGTCGCACCGATCGCGGTCTCGATCAGGCGTTCGACTCCGTAGCTCAGCGATGATCCGCCGAGCGCAATCACGAGGAGCGCGCTGATCGCGACCTGGTTCGCCGAGGACGGGGTCATGCGGAGCAGCCAGCCAACGGCCATCGCCACGATGATCGCGAGGATGAAGAGCCACGACTGCGGGCCGAACAGGGCGGCGGCACCCATCGCGACCGATACGCCGAGAAGCACCCCGACGACGCGCTCGATCCCGCGCGTGAGCGACAGATCGATGTTGTCCTGCATCACGAGCAGCGCGGCGATCGCGCCGAAGATCGGGAGCTGCTCCGAGAAGATCGCCCCGCACACGAACCACGTCAGGATCGCTGCAGCGGCCGCCTTCGCCAGCTGCAGCCAGGAGGGCCGCACCTGCACCGTGAACCGCCCGGTGAGATCCCGTTCGAATCGCTTCCACGGGCGCGTGGTCGGCGTGGGTTCGGTCACAGAAGTCCCAGTTTGCGCAGTTCCTCGCGCAGGGTCGCGCCGTCGGGGCCGTAGATCCACGGGACGCCGCTCGTGCGCCGGTTCAGGCGCGCCTTCGACCGTCCGCCCTGCAGGACGGCCTCGCCGACGGAGAGCTGACGGATCGCGACGGCGGCCACGTTCTCCGGGTGCGCCGTCGAGAACTCGTGGTACAGGGACTCGTCGTGCTGACCATCGTCGCCGATCAGGACCCACTTCACCGACGGGAACTCGCTTGCGAGGCGCTTGAGTTCCCGGCGCTTGTGCTCCCTGCCGCTCCGGAACCAGCGATCGTGCGTCGGGCCCCAGTCGGTGAGCAGCAGCGGACCCATCGGGTACAGATTGCGGGCGAGGAAGCGGCTCAGCGCGGGCGCAGCGTTCCAGGCGCCCGTGGAGAGGTACAGCACCGGCGAGCCGGGATGCTCGGCGACCAGGTGATCCAGCATGACCGCCATGCCCGGGGTCGCCGAGCGGGCGTGCTCGTCGAGGACGAAGCTGTTCCACGCGGCAACGGCGGGGCGGGGGAGCGCCGTGATCAGGATCGTGTCGTCGACATCCGAGATGATGCCGAATTCCGCCTTCGGGTCGACGATGTTGACCGGTGCGTCGACGGCCTCGCTGTCGGCGGTCTGCATCGTGATGGTGTGCCAGCCGGGGGTCAGCGAGACGGGGACGATCGCGTCCACGACGCCGCCGCGGTCCGCGGTGACCTCGGCGACGAAGGTTCCGTCGATGAGCACCCGGACCTTCTGGTGGGGGACGGAGAGGCTCGTGAAGGTCCGCCACCCGCGAACCCGGGACACCGCTGCGACGTCCGGGCGGAAGCGCGTGTGCTCGCGGGTCTGCGGGCGCAGATAGAGGACGCGGCCGAGGACCCGCACCCACTCGGTCGAGCCGTAGCCGATGTAGGGGATCACCGCTGGGCGCTTGCCCCGCTTGATGGCGCGACGTGAGCGTCGGAGGTGCACCCAATCCTCGAGGCGCGACGCCAGGGAGGGGCGGTTCTCGGGGCGGCGCGGAGAAGTCACCCGTCCAGTCTAGGGCGTTGCCGCCCGCGAATCCGAGGGGCCGGTCGGAGTGCCGCCGGAGTTCGGGTCGGTCGCCGCCGGATCCGCTCCCGCCGAGTGATCCTGCCCGTGGATCGCAGCGGCGTCCGTGGCGGGGGCGGGCGCCGCCGCGGCCTCCTCGGGAGCCGCCTCGACCTCAGGCCTCACGCTGAGGTGGCGCTGCTCCCGCTTGAGGAGGAGGCGCTTCAGCAGCCACAGCGTGACGACCACGGCCACGACCACGCCGATGACGATGAAGCCGGCGCCCTTGACCCTGCCGGCGAGCTGGTCGAGTCCCATCGCGGTTCCCGATCCGAGCGACACGACGACGATTGCCCAGATGCAGCTCGCCGGGGCGGTCCAGGAGATAAAGCGGCGATAGCGCATGCCAGCCATTCCCGCGGTGAGCGGAATGAGTGAGTGGAACACCGGCAGGAAGCGGGAGAGGAACACGGCGACGCCGCCGCGCTCGCCGAGATAGTGCTCGGCGACGCGCCACTTCTCCTCGCCGAGTCTGCGGCCGAGCCGGCTCGCCCGCAGGCGAGGGCCGAACCACCTGCCGAGGAGGAACCCGACACTCTCGCCGATGAGGGCCCCGATGATGAGCGCGGCGACGAGGGCGACGAACTCCCCGGGTCCGGTGACGCCGACGGCGGCGACGAGTGCGACGGTGTCTCCGGGGACGACGAGGCCGATGAAGATCGAGGTCTCGAGCATGATCCCGATCCCGGCGATGATCGTGCGCAACACGGGGTCGAGATCGCGCACGATCTCGATGAGGTGCTGCAGCAGGTCGGTCATCGGTCCGAGTGTATTGGAGGCCACCACGCCGATTCCCGTGACTGGCGCGTGAAAATTCTCTCTGTCCAGGGGATCTGGGGAAATGCCCCGTGACCAGGAGGTATCCGGACTGAACTTCTCTTTGTTCCGAGACAAATGTAGTTCGACGTCGAGGCAAACTCGCAGGGAACTCCCAGAGTCACTAGAATTGACCTAGCCGGTCGCCGATCGGTAGCTCCGGCGGAAATGATATTCCGTGGCGGACCTCACTAAGGGAGTGCAGCCCTTAGCGGGGCGCGGCTCCTTTCGTTCTGGAGCGATACATGAACGAGTTCTTCGATCCACTCAGCCTTGCCAGGTGGCAATTCGGGTTGACGACGCTGTACCACTTCATCTTCGTCCCACTCACCATCGGTCTGAGCCTGCTCGTGGCGATTCTGCAGACCGTGTGGGTGCGAACCGGGAAGACGAAGTACCTGCGCCTCACCCGGCTCTTCGGCAAGATCTTCCTCATCAACTTCGCGATGGGAGTCGTCACCGGCATCGTGCAGGAGTTCCAGTTCGGTATGAACTGGTCGAACTACTCCCGCTTCGTCGGGGACATCTTCGGCGCCCCCCTCGCGATGGAGGGCCTCATCGCCTTCTTCTTCGAGGCGACATTCATCGGCCTCTGGATCTTCGGCTGGGACAAGCTCCCCAAGAAGATTCACCTGCTCACCATCTGGTTCACCTGGATCGGTACCGTGCTCTCCGCCTACTTCATCCTTGCGGCGAACGCGTTCATGCAGAACCCGGTCGGCTACGAACTCAACCCGGAGAAGGGTCGCGCCGAGCTCACCGACATCGTCGCGGTGCTCCTCAACCCGGTCGCGCTCACGCAGTTCCCGCACACGATCTTCGCGGCGATCATGTTCGCCGGCACCGTGATCGTCGCGGTTGCCGCGTACCACCTGAAGCGCCGTCAGTTCGTCGACGAGATGCGCACCGCGCTCCGCTTCGGCGCGTGGACGAACATCCTCGGCTTCCTGGGCGTCGGCCTCACTGGCCACTCCCTCGGCATGGTGATGACGCAGACGCAGCCCATGAAGATGGCCGCAGCTGAGGCGCTCTACAACACGGCGAGCGGCAAGGACGCGTCGTTCTCGATCTTCAGCCTCGGCACGCCGGACGGCGCGCACGAGATCTTCTCGGTTCGCGTGCCCTACATCCTGTCGTTCCTCTCGAACGGCACCTTCGACGGCACGGTCGAGGGCATCCGTGACCTGCAGGCCGAGTACACGGCGCAGTACTGCGGCGCCGACGCGATGCTCACCTGCCCGACGGACGGCCAGTTCGCGCCCATCATCTGGGTCACCTACTGGTCATTCCGCTGGATGATCGGCCTCGGCGCCTTCGCCGCGCTCGTCTCCGCTGTCGGCCTGTGGATCACCCGCAAGGACAAGGAACTGCCGAAGTGGGTGTGGAAGGTCGCGATCTGGACCGCCCCGATCCCGATGCTCGCGTCGCTCGTCGGCTGGGTCTTCACCGAGATGGGCCGCCAGCCGTGGATCGTGTTCGGGGTGATGACCACCGAACAGGGAGTGTCGCCCGGAGTGCCGGGCTGGGCAGTCGCGGTTTCGCTCGCGGTGTTCACGCTCGTCTATGGCGCACTCGCGGTCGTGGAGTTCAAGCTCATCAAGAAGGCCGCGATCGAGGGTCCGGCCGAGATCACGCACGACGAAGAGTCCGGTGAACCGGATCACGACAAGCTCGCAACGGTCTACTAGGAGATACGGCAATGGAACTCACCACACTCTGGTTCTTCATCGTCGGTGTCCTGCTGATCGGGTACTTCGTGCTCGACGGCTTCGACTTCGGCGTGGGCATGTCGCTCCCGTTCCTCGGGAAGGACAACACCGACCGTCGGCTCCTGATCAACACGATCGGCCCGGTCTGGGATCTCAACGAGACCTGGCTCATCGTCGCGGGCGCGTCGCTCTTCGCGGCGTTCCCCGAGTGGTACGCCACGATGTTCTCGGGCTTCTACCTCGCACTGCTGCTCATCCTCGTCGCGCTCATCCTGCGCGGTGTCTCCTTCGAGTACCGCCACCAGGGCAAGGGCGAGAAGTGGACGCGCTGGTACGACCAGTTCATCTTCTGGGGCTCGCTGCTCCCGCCGCTCCTGTGGGGCGTCGCGTTCGCGAACCTCGCCCAGGGGCTCCCGATCCGTCCGATGGACGGCGGCGGCTGGCTCTTCGAGGGCACGCTCCTCACGCTGCTGAACCCGTACGGCCTGCTCGGCGGAATCACGGTCACCCTGATCGTGTTCACGCACGGCCTCGTGTTCATCTCGCTCAAGACCATGGGTGAGATGCGTGAGAACGCGCGGAAGCTCGCCTCGAAGGTGGGGATCGCGGCGATCGTCGCCGGGGCCGCCTTCCTGATCTGGACGATCCTGCAGCACCTCCAGAGCGAGACCCTGTGGGCGATCATCGCCTGCTCGGCCATCGCTGCGGTCGCCCTGATCGGCGGCTGGCTCGCGAACTTCGCCGGCCGCGAGGGCTGGGCGTTCACCGCGAACGCTGCCGCGATCGTGTTCGCGCTGCTCGCGATCTTCATGGCGCTGTACCCGAACCTGATGCACTCGAGCATCGACCCGGCGTACTCCATGTCGATCGAGGGTGCTGCGAGCTCGCAGAAGACCCTGGAGCTCATGACCTGGGTCGCGCTCATCGTGATGCCGCTCGTGCTCGCCTACCAGGCGTGGACGTACTGGATCTTCCGCAAGCGGCTCTCCCGGGACGCCATCCCGGCTGAGGCGCACTAGTCGGAAATCCGCTCGCGCGGAGTCGGCGATCGTGCGATCGTCGTTTCGGAAGGGCCCCGGGCGCACTGGCGCCGGGGGCCCTTCCCGCTCGCTCCGCGCCCCATCACGTCCGTGTCGGCAGTCGCACGTAGACTGCCGGAAGCGCCGTTGAACGCGGCGATTGAACTTCGGGAGCGCTGTGAAACCCTTCGATCCGAGACTGCTTCGCTATGCGCGGGCGGCGCGCGGGGTGTTTGGCTTCGGGGCCCTGCTCGGTCTCGTCCGGACGCTCGCCATTCTGGCCTGGAGCTGGTTCCTCGCGAATGCCCTCGCGACGCTCGTGCTCCCGGTGCTCGGCGGCGAGGGCGGGGGCGCCGGCCGCGTCGCCGAGGGCGCGTACGGCCCGGATCAGGTGCCGTTCCTCGTGGGAGGAGCGCTCGCGGCGCTCGTCGTTCGCGCCGTGGCCGGCTGGGGGATGGACGTGGTCGCCGCGCGCGGCGCGGTTCGGGTGAAGTCGGAGCTGCGGGCCGCCGCGCTCGACGCGCTCGACACGCGGTCTCCGCTTCGAGACGGCTCGCGCTCCGATTCCGAGCTCACCACCGCGCTCGGGCGCGGGCTCGACGCGCTCGACGGCTATTTTTCGGGGTACGTGCCGCAGCTCCTGCTCGCCGTCATCGCGACGCCGGTGCTCGTCGTCGCCGTGCTCATCGCCGACCCGGTCAGCGGCATCACCGTGCTGATCGTCTTCCCGATCATCCCCGTCTTCATGATCCTGATCGGGCTTGCGACGCAGGCGGTGCAGGATCGGCAGTGGGCACAGCTGCAGCGGCTCTCGGCCACGTTCCTCGACGCGGTCTCTGGCCTCGCGACGCTGCGGATCTTCCGACGCGAGGACCGGCAGACCGCGCGAATCGAGGGGGAGACGGACGAGTACCGCTCGCGCACGATGAAGGTGCTGCGGGTCACGTTCCTCTCGGGCTTCGTGCTCGACCTCGCGGGCACGTTCTCGATCGCGCTCGTCGCGGTGACCGTCGGAACGCGCCTCGTTGCGGGGGAGTTCCCGCTCAGTCTCGGGCTGTTCGTGCTGCTGCTGCTGCCGGAGGTGTTCATCCCGATTCGCCAGGTCGGCGCTGCATTCCACGCCTCGACCGAGGGACTCGCGGCGTCCGGCGAGGTGTTCGACATCATCGAGAACGGGGAGGGGTCGCCCGCGGGCGGCGCTCCGGTGTCCACGGGCGGGCGGGCCGAGAACGGCCTCGCGGCCGATCCGGCAGCTCCCGATTCCGCGACGGCGGGCGGCCTCAGCGTCGCGGATGTCCGCATCGACCGCGGCGGCCGCGAGGTCGTCGGTCCGGTCTCGCTCACGGTCGCGCCCGGTGAGGTCGTCGCGCTCGCCGGCCCCTCGGGCGCGGGCAAGTCCAGCATCATCGCCGCTCTGCTCGGGTTCCTCGCCCCGGCGGCTGGCAGCCTCAGCGCTCCCGCTGGCATCGCGTGGGCGGGCCAGCGTCCCGGCCTCCTCCAGGGCACGATCGCGGAGAACGTGGCGCTCGGGTCCGGGAGCCCCGACCCGGCGCGCGTGCGCCGCGCGCTCGAAGCTGCCGGGCTGCCGGGCTTCGACCCCGATCTCGTGCTCGGAGCTGCGGGTTCCGGGGTATCGGGCGGACAGGCGCAGCGCATCGCGGTCGCCCGCGCGCTCTATCGCGCATGGACGCACGAGGGCTCCGCGCTCGTACTCGACGAGCCCACCTCAGCGCTCGACGCCGACAGCGAGGCCGTCATCTGCGCGGCCATGCGGGCAGAGGCGACCGCTGGCCGCCCCGTGCTCGTCGTGAGTCACCGGGATGCCGTGCTCGAAGCAGCGGACCGCGTCGTCCGGATCGGAGCGAACGGATGAGTGCAAACACCACGGAATCCCTGGTCACGGAGCCCATGCGAGACGCCGTGCTCCGGCGGGCGCTTCCGCGCCGCAAGCGTGCCCTTCCCGGTGCGCTCCTCGGGATCCTCGCGGACGCGTGCGTGGTCGGCCTGCTCGGGCTGAGCATGTGGCTGATCGTCCGCGCGGGGGAGCAGCCTCCGATCCTCCACCTCACCTTCGCCATTGTCGGCGTGCGCGCCCTCGCCATCGGGCGCGCGGCATTCCGCTACGCCGAACGCATTTCGAGCCACGACGCCGCGCTCGCCCAGCTCGCCACGCTCCGCGCCGAAACGTTCCGGTCGCTCATCCCTCGGATTCCCGGGGCGATCGAATCGCACCGAAGAGGGGAAGTGCTCGCGGCGTTCGTCGACGACGTCGATCAGCTCCAGGACGAGCCGCTCCGCGTGCGCCAGCCGCTCTGGGTGAGCGGCATCGTCACCGGTCTGAGCGTGATCGTCGTCGCGCTGATCTCCCCGCTCGCCGCCCTCATCCTGACGGTGTTCCTCGCGGTGAGCGGGTTCCTGGCGGCGCGTCTCGCGGCGCGCCAGTCCGGCGAGTCGGACCGCGCGCTGAGCGCCGCGCGTGCCGCGCTCGTCGACGCGATCCTGGAACGCTTCTCCGCGGCCGAGGTGCTCGTCGCGTTCGGGGCGCAGGCCCGGCAGCGTGAACGGATCGCGGCCGCCGAGCGTCACCTCGTCGAGGTTCAGCTGCGGCGGGCCAAGACCGCGGGGCTCACCGCCGCCCTCCTCACGCTCGGTTCGGGCCTCGCGACGCTCGCGACGCTGCTGTTCCTCGCGCCAGCGCTCGGGGGCACGCTCTCCGGGCCGCTGTTCGCCGCGGCCGTCGTGGTTCCCGCGGCGGTGTTCGAGGTTTTCGCGCAGGTGCCGGCGGCGCTCGTCGCCCGCCGCGCCGTGCGCGCGAGCGCGGATCGTGTCGCTGCCCTGACCGAGACGCCGCTCCCCGCGGAGATCCCTGCGCCGGTTTCCGCGGGTGAGCCCGCGGCGGGGCAGGACGGCGATTTGGCTGATCAGGCGCCCGTATTCGAGGAGACGGCTCCGCTTGTCGCGGTCGAACGGCTCGCGGCACGGTATCCCGGAGCCGAACACGATGCGATCTCGGGGCTCGACTTCACGCTCGCGCCGGGCGAGACGCTCGTCGTGACGGGGGAGAGCGGCGCCGGAAAGAGCACGCTCGCGCTTGCGCTCGTCCGGTTCCTCGAGTACCGCGGTTCCTACCGCGTCCGGGGCGTTGAAGCGCGTGACCTCCGTGGGGATCAGGTTCGTGCGGTCGTGGGGCTGTGCGAACAGACGCCCCACCTGTTCGACGCCGACCTCAGGCAGAACCTCAAGTTCGCGCGCGAGCGCGCGAGCGACGAGGAACTGGTCGCCGTGCTGGATCGCGTCGGCCTCGCCGAGTGGGCACGGGAGCGTGGCGGGTTGGACGCGCCCGTCGGCGAGCACGGTGCACTCGTGTCCGGGGGACAGGCGCAGCGCATCGGTCTCGCCCGCGCGATCCTCGCCGACTTCCCCGTGGTGGTGCTCGACGAGCCCACGGCAGGTGTGGATCGCGAAGTGGCCGATCGGCTGCTCCTCGACCTGCTCTCGGCCGTCCCGGCCGATCGGGCGGTGATTTTGATCACCCACACGGAACTTCCCGAGGGGATCCCGGCAGCGACGCTCAGGCTCGAAGCGCAGGCGCGCCGGGCCTGAGCGGGACTCTGCGCTAGTGCCCGCGGATATCGCTCCCGGAGAGCAGGGAGGAGTCCGGCGACTCGATCGTGGAGATCACGAAGCGGTTCGGGGCCGCGCCCACGCGCGAGATGCGCTCCCTGAGCGCGCTCATCCGGTGTGACTCGGTCAGTTCCGCGTCGGAAACCCCGGTAACCGAGAGCCGGAGTTCGGGGCGGGCCTCATCGCCGAGACTCCGCATCCGCTCCGCGAGTTCCTCGCGCGCCAGATCGGACTCCACGATCACTCCGGCAAGATACTGCGTGCCGTTCCCGGCGGGAGCCCATCGGCCGACCTCGGAAAAGGAGTCGAGTACTCGCGCGTCCTCAGCGGGCAGGAGCGCGGTGATCCGGGAGGTGAGCTGCGCGGCGTTCGCGTTGTTCACCATGCCGACCCCGATGGCGCAGCCCGGAACCGAGAGCACGAGCAGCGCTGCGAGCGCGAGGACCCAGACCCTCTTCGAGGAACGCCCGGTCCTCCCGCGAGATCGTGTGCTCATGCCCGCACCATAGCGGCACCGCTCGCACGGCGCCACCGGCCAAGCCTCCGGTTCCGGTTCCGCGTCACCGGATCCGCAGAGGCTCCCACCGCTCGTCCAGCGCCGCCCGGAACTCGGCGAGGCGGTTTCGGTCCCCCGCGGGAAGCACGCGGCCGTCGAGGCTCCGGACGGCGCGGATTCCGTGCAGCGCGTTGACCGCCCACAGCTCCGCGCCGCTGAGGAGCGCCGGCGTGAGCGCGGCGGCAGTGATCGGACGCCGCTGCGCCGCGGCGATATCGCAGACGAGGGCCTCGGTGACGGACTGGACGCGATCGAGCGAGGCGGATCGAATTAGGGTGTCGCCGTCCCAGGCGAGCAGTGCCGTCGTGGTCCCCTCCCGGGCGCTGCCATCGGGGTCGCAGAGCAGCGCCTCGGCTCCGGCCTCCAGATTGAGCTCCCGATAAGCGCTGACCAGCGGCCCCTTGAGATTCGCGAGCGGGGGAGCCTCACGCCTGATCGAGCGCAGATCGACCGTCTCACCCAGTTCGGGGAGCTCCCGGAGCACAAGCGCGAGGAACGGTGCGGAGGCTGAAGACGACGCGTCGGCCCCGCCGCGGGCCGCCCGGATCTCCAGGCGGGGAAACCCAGCACCGAACGCGGCAATCTCCTCGCGGGCGCGTCCGAGAAAGGCGAGCCGCTCGCCGTCGTCGACCCCGAACCGCACGGCCCCCGCCGTGAGGCGTCCGAGATGCCGTGTGAGCCCCCTGACCGACGGTCTGCCATCCCGAACGGACACGCGGAAGGAATCCGCGAGCAGCAGCTCGCCGTCGCGATCGCCCAGATTGGCCCTGTCCATTCCGCGAGAGTAACAGGAGGAGCGCCGGTACTGTTGACGGGTGGGGAACCGTGACGATACGCGAGCTCGCCGGAGCCTCCCGGTGGCGGCGGACACGCGCGCGATCGCGGGGGCTCTCGCGGAGGCCTCGGAGCACTGGTGCTGGTTCGACGGCGAACGCCCCGCTCCGGGCGAGCCTCGGGTGAGTGTGCTCGGCGTCGCCTCCGAGGTGCGCGAGTGCTGGCCTGGGCAGGAACGTGCGTTCCTCGACGGGCTGAGCGGGGAGCTCGCGAGGTGCGAGACGCCCGCGTGGACCCGCGGGCGAGGCCGGCTCGCGAGCGGCTGGGTCGTCGCGCTCGCCTACGAGTTCGGCGTTGCCCTCATGGCGTCGGGCAGAGAGCCCGATCAGACCCCCGAAACCCAGCAGGGAGACGCGTGCTCGACGGGGATCGCGCTGCGCCTCGACTGCGTGATCGCGGTGGATCACGACGCTGGAACCGTCGAGCTGCGCGGTGACAGCGACGCGGCGATCGACTCCTGGTGTCGCCGTCACTCGGTCGTGCTCGAGCGGCTGGGGATGCGCGGGGGGATGGGCGGCGCGGGCGCGATGTCGGTCGGGCGGTCTGGAGCAGAGCCGGGCGCGGCGACCGGCCCTGAGTCCGGCCCGGAGTTCGGCCCGGAGTTCGGCCCTGAGCTCGGCCCGGACTCGAGCGCCGCTCGCGCGTCGTTGCACGAACCGACCGGCGGCCTCGCTTGGCGCAGCACGGACGACGACTACCTCGCCCGCATCGACGCGTGCCTGCGCGCGATCCGCGACGGCGACGCCTACGTGCTCTGCCTCACGGACACGCTGGAGGGAACGGCGCGCGGCGGACGCGAACCGCTCGACGTCTTCGATCGGCTGCGCGCGGCGGGCCCCGCGATCCGGGGCGGCGTGATCGTCGCGGGGGACCGGGCGCTCGTGTCCGCGAGTCCCGAACGCTTCCTCTCGGTTTCGGGTCGCGAGATCCGGACGGACCCGATCAAGGGCACGCGGCCCCGGGACCCGGATCCGGTGCGCGACGACGCGCTCGCGGCGGAGCTCGCGTCGGATCCCAAGGAGGCGGCCGAGAACCTGATGATCGTGGACCTCATGCGCAACGACCTAGGACGGGTGTGCGCTCCGGGGAGCGTGCGGGTCGAGGGGTTCCTCAGGGTCGAATCGCATCCCCACGTGCACCAGCTGGTCAGCACGATCGCGGGTCGTCTCGCCGGGGAAAACACCGTGCTCGACGCCCTGACCACGTGTTTTCCCGGGGGATCGATGACGGGTGCCCCGAAGCGCCGCGCCGTCGAGATCCTCGCGGGGCTCGAGGACGGGCCGCGGGGCCTGTATTCGGGATGCTTCGGCTGGATCGACGATTCGGGGGACGCGGAGCTCGCGATGACGATACGCAGTGTCGAACTGCGCGGCGAACGGATCCTGATCGGCGCCGGTGGCGGGATCACGGCCGATTCCGCGCCCCTGCGCGAGCTCGACGAGAAACATCTGAAGGCCCGCTCGCTCGTCGCCGCGCTGCGCGGTGATTCGGCGGCCGAATAGGGCGCCCGTTCGCGGTATCCTGGTCGGGTGTGTGCCGCCCTCCGGCGAGCGCCGAAACGAGAACGGGGTGTGTGTGACCGAGCAGCAGGGGCGTGACGCCGAGGGCTACGACTTCAGGGCGATCCAGGAGCGTTGGCTCCCCGTCTGGGACGAGCTCAAGCCGTTCGAGGTCGAGGGCCTCGGCACCGGCCGGCCGCGCAAGTACGTGCTCGACATGTTCCCGTACCCCTCGGGCGACCTCCACATGGGGCACGCCGAGGCGTTCTGCTTCGGCGACGTGCTCGCGCGCTACTGGCGCGGCCGCGGCTACGACGTGCTGCACCCCATCGGCTGGGACTCCTTCGGCCTCCCCGCCGAGAACGCGGCGATCAAGCGCGGCGTCGACCCGCGCGAGTGGACCTACGCGAACATTGCGCAGCAGAAGGCGAGCTTCCGCCTGTACGCGCCGTCCTTCGACTGGAGCCGCGTGCTCCACACGAGCGACCCCGAGTACTACCGCTGGAACCAGTGGCTGTTCCTCAAGATGTACGAGAAGGGCCTCGCGTACCGCAAGGCGAGCTGGGTGAACTGGGATCCGGTGGATCAGACCGTGCTCGCCAACGAGCAGGTCCTCGCGGACGGCACCTCGGAGCGATCCGGCGCGCTCGTCGTGAAGAAGAAGCTGACCCAGTGGTACTTCCGCATCACGGACTACGCGGATCGCCTGCTCGACGACCTCGACCGGCTCGAGGGCGCCTGGCCCGCCAAGGTGCTCAACATGCAGCGCAACTGGATCGGCCGCTCGCGCGGCGCCGAGGTCGAGTTCGAGATCGAGGGGCGCGAGGAGAAGGTCCCGGTCTTCACGACGCGACCGGACACCCTGTTCGGCGCCACGTTCATGGTGGTTGCCCCGGATTCCGATCTCGCCGCAGAGCTCGCTTCGGGAGCCTCGCCCGAGGTCCGCATGCAGTTCCAGGACTACCTCGCGCAGACGCAGAAGCAGACCGAGATCGAGCGCCAGAGCACCGAGCGCGAGAAGACGGGCATGTTCCTCGATCACTTCGCGGTCAACCCGGTGAACGGCGAGCGGATCCCCGTGTGGGCGTCCGACTACGTGCTCGCCGACTACGGTCACGGCGCGATCATGGCCGTTCCCGCGCACGATCAGCGCGACCTCGACTTCGCCCTGAAGTTCGAGCTGCCCGTGCGGGTGGTCGTCGACGTGCGCGACGAGGACGGCGCGGCACTGCCCGATCCCGCCGAGAGCGGCGTGGCCACCTCGGGCGACGGCGCACTCGTCAACTCGGGCGAGCTCGACGGCCTGCCCAAGGCCGAAGCGATCGCAAAGGCGATCGAGCTGCTCGAGACCCGCGGCACGGGCCGCGCCACCACGACGTATCGCCTGCGCGACTGGCTGATCTCCCGCCAGCGCTACTGGGGCACCCCGATCCCGATCCTGCACGGCGAGGACGGCGAGATGAAGCCCGTCGATCCGGCCTCGCTTCCCGTCGAGCTGCCGGCCTCCGAGGGCCTCGACCTGAAGCCGAAGGGCAGCTCGCCGCTCGGCGCGGCGACCGAGTGGGCGACGGTCGAGGATCCCGAGACGGGCCGCACCTGGACGCGCGATCCCGACACGATGGACACCTTCGTCGACAGCTCCTGGTACTACCTGCGGTTCCTGTCCGCGAACGACGACACGCAGGCCTTCGATCCGGAGCTCGTCAACGCGTGGGGCCCGATCGACCAGTACGCGGGCGGCGTTGAGCACGCGATCCTGCACCTCCTTTACTCCCGCTTCATCACGAAGGTGCTGCACGATCTCGGCTACCTCGACTTCGACGAGCCCTTCACCGCGCTCCTCAACCAGGGCATGGTGCTGCAGGACGGCGCGAAGATGTCGAAGTCCAAGGGCAACCTCGTGGAGTTCGCGAGCGAGCTGTCGGCGCACGGCGCCGACGCGCTGCGCGTGACGCTCGCGTTCGCCGGCCCGCCGGAGGACGACATCGACTGGGCCGACGTCTCGGTACAGGGCTCTGCGAAGTTCCTGGCGCGCGCCTGGCGTATCGCCGACGACATCGAGCACGGCGGCGCGCCCGTTGGCGTTTCGTTCGACGGCGGCGACACCGCGCTCCGCCGCGCGACGCACCACCTCCTCGCCGACGCCCCCGGGCTCGTGGAGGCGTACAAGTTCAACGTCGTGGTCGCGCGACTCATGGAGCAGGTCAACGTGACCCGCAAGGCGATCGACTCGGGCGCGGGAATCGCTGATCCGGCCGTGCGCGAGTCGGCCGAGGCGATCTCGATGATCCTGTCGCTGTTCGCGCCGTACGCCGCCGAGGACATGTGGGCGAAGCTCGGCCACGAGCCGACCGTCGCGCTCGCCGAGTGGCCCGCCGCGATCCCCGAGCTGCTCGTGCAGGACGAGGTCACGATGGTCGTGCAGGTCGACGGCAAGGTACGCGACAAGATCACCGTCCCCGCCTCGATCACGGCCGAGGAGGCCGAGGCGCTCGCCCGCGCCTCGCGCGGCATGCAGCGCGCTGTCCGCGATCGCCAGATCGTCAACGTGATCGTGCGCGCACCCAAGATCGTGAGCATCGCGACGAAGCCCGCGTAAGCGCGCACTTCGCGACCGCGATCAGCGGTTTCGGCGCTCATCGACGGTTGGTCGGTGGGCGCCGTTCCCGTGTGGGGCCTGCCTCTGGGCGCTGCAGCGAGCCCGCGGAACTTCGTCCACAGGGTGCCCGATCGGCGCCCGCAAGCAGAGTTGTCCACCGTGCTCTGGGGTGCGCCGCGCTCGGGGGTCGGCCCGGCGTACGGTTCCGACATGCCCTGGAAACCACCGCCTCGCGGCACCGCTGACTCCGCTGACGCCCAGAAGGACGCCGCGCGGGCGCCACTCACGAGCGAAGCGGTGCTCGACCGCGCGCGCTGGGGCGAGCGGCGCCCCAGCGCCCCGGATGTCTCCGCTCGGAAGGAGGTCCGGCTCGAACCCGACGAGCGACTCCGTGACCGGGTGAAACGTGCGATCGGGGTGCCCGTGTCCGCGGGAGTGGCGGTCCTCCTGCTCGCGGTCGCCGGAGCGGTTGGCATCACGCTCATGAACGGTGGTGGACAGGCGCCCGCGGGGGCGCAGGGAGTCCAGGCGCGTGAGGAGGGGAGGCACGCCGAGCAGCAGGGGGCCGCGGAAGGCGCCTCTCGCGTGAGCGGTGGGGAAAAGTCCGCGCCCGAGCCCTCCGCGCAGAAACGCCTCCTCGTGCATGTCGTGGGCGAGGTGGCGCGTCCCGGTGTCGTGGAATTACCCGCGGGCAGCCGGGTGTCGGACGCGCTTGCCGCGGCCGGCGGGCCGGGGCCCGCCGCTGAGCTTGGCGCGGTGAACCTCGCGAGGCCCCTGGTCGACGGCGAGCAGCTCCTCGTCCCGAACGCCGAGTCCGCAGCGGCCGGTGCGGCGAGCGCGCCCCGCCTCGGGGACGGCAACGTAGGAGGGGGCGTCGCCCCGGGTGCCGGTGCCGCGCCGATCGCGTTGAACGCGGCCAGCGCCGAGTCGCTTCAGCAGCTCCCCGGCATCGGGCCATCGCTCGCGGAACGGATCATCGCCTGGCGCACCGAGCACGGCGGCTTTCAGTCGGTTGATCAGCTCGATGAGGTCCCCGGGATCGGGGCGAAACTCCTCGAACGACTCCGGGAACGGGTCGTCGTGTGAGCGCGGTTTCCGAGGGTGCGGCAGACCGCGAGGGGCGCGTGTTCCCTCATGGCCAGTGGCGGCTCCTCGCCCCGGCACTCGTCGGGTGGGCGGCCTGCGCGCTGGCCGTGTGCGCGCCAGGATCGGGCCTCTGGCTCGCGATGCTGGGCGCGGCGGGCGCGCTCGCTCTCTGCGTGCTCGCGCTCCGTCGCAGCCGGGAGCCTCTGCGGCTCCTCGCAGTGACCGTCGGGGTCCTGCTCGTCCTCGGGTGCCGAGTGCATGCGGGGGAGCAGGTGCGGGCCGATCCCGGGCTCGCCAGTGCGGCGCAAGAGCATCGTCAAGCGGAATTCTCCGTCACGGTGGTGAGCTATCCCCGGGTGCGGGCGGCGAGCGCGGACCCTCGCGGGACGGAGCCGGGTGCGCCGGGAGGCGCGCAGGGTCGGCGCCGGGTCACGGTGCAGGGCCGCATCGCAACCGCATCCGGAGACGTGCCCGCGATCGTGTGGTTCGCAGCGTCCGCGCCAGGGTCGTCGCCACGCGAACGCGAGCCGCCAGCAGGACGCGCGCAGGACGCGCGGGCGCCGGCCTGGAACAGCGTCGGGCCCGGCACGAAATCCTGATCGAAGGGACGGTGGTGCAACTCGAGCCGCAGTCGGCCCACGCATTCGGTATCCGGGCTACGCGGGTGTCCCGCGCAGGAACGGGATCGGGGCTGGATCAGGGCTGGGCCGATCGCGTCGAGGCCGCGGTGTCCGAGTGGCTGCAGGGGGTCCGGAGCGACCTCGTCACCGCTGCTCAGCGGATACCCGGGGCGCAGCTCGTGCCGGGATTCGCGATCGGGAACACCGATCTCGTCTCAGCGGACACCGAGGCTAAACTACGGGCGACGTCCCTCCTGCACCTGATGGCTGTCTCCGGAGCCAACTGCGCGCTCGTCACCGGGACCGCTGTCTGGTGCCTGTCCTGGCTCCGCGTTCCGAGACGGGCCAGGATCCTCTGCGCGGGAATCGTGCTCGCGGCATTCATCGCACTCGTGGGGCCTGATCAGAGCGTGCAGCGCGCCGCGGTCATGGCTGCGGTGCTGCTGGTGGCGCAGTTCGGCGGGAGGGCCCCGCACTCCCTTCCGGCGCTCGCGGCGGCGATCCTCGTGCTGCTGACCGCGGATCCGTGGCAGGCCCTTGCGCCGGGATTCGGGCTGTCGGTTGCGGCGACCGGCGGGATCCTGCTGCTCGTGCCGAGACTCGACGCCGGAATGGCCCGTTTCGTTCGCCTCCCGGCCGCGATCCGAAAGCCGCTCGTCGTCGCAATGGCGGCAGAGCTGTCCGTTGCGCCGATCCTGCTGACCTTGGACGACGGGCTGCCCCTGGCCGGTGTGGTCGCCAACGTGGTTGCCGGTCTCGCGGCGCCACTCGGCACCGGGCTGGGCCTGCTCGCGGCCGTCATTCTTCCGATCTCGGAGGCTTGCGCACTCCCGCTGCTGCACCTCGCGGCGCTCGCGTCGCGGTGGGTCACCGCGACGGCGGAGGTGGCGAGCTCGCTTCCCCTCGCGCGGATTCCCTGGCCGGGAGGGTGGGGAGGGGCCGCCCTGCTCGTGGGGATCGTGGTGAGCGGCTGGGGTGCGCACCTGGTGCGGCGTGCCGGACTCCTGGGCCGTGGCCCCTGGATGCCGACGCCACTGCTGAGCGGTCTGCGCCTGGCGGTCGTTGCGGCTCTCGCGGCTGCCGCGATCGGTGGTTTCGCCGGACCGACCGTTGTCGGTCCGCTCACCGCGACCCTCTCCACGCCCCGCGACTGGCGGATCGTCGCCTGCGATATCGGGCAGGGCGATGCTGTCGCGCTCCGCGGGGGCGGCCCGGGCGGACCGGTGATGCTCGTCGACACCGGCGATGATGAGCAGAAGCTGACCCGCTGTCTCGAGCGCTTCGGGATCGACCGCATCGAGCTCCTCGTGCTCACGCACGACGACCGCGACCACGTTGGCGCACTGCCCGCGGTGGCAGACCGCTGCGCGCGGGCGATGATCTCGATCCCGAGCCGGGAGCACCTGGATCGGCGGCCGCTGGTCAACCAGCTCGAGCGATTCGCGCTCCCGTTCACGCAGGGATACGCGGGCCGATCGGGGAGCCTGCCATCGGATGGCGCCGAGCACGGCATCCTGTGGGAGGTGCTTGCGCCCCCGGAAACTCCCACTCCGGCGGAGACGAACGCGGCGAGTCAGATCATGCGGGTGCGCGTGGACGGACTCACCGCCCTGATGCTCGCCGACTCCGGCAGGGAGCAGCACCGCGCCCTCCTCCGAGCGGGGGCGGACCTCGCCGCGGATGTGGTCAAGGTCGCCCACCACGGCTCCTCCGACCAGGATCCGCGCGTGCTCGAGGCGAGCGGCGCGGCCCTCGGCCTGATCTCGGTGGGCGCGGACAACAGCTACGGACACCCGACACGAGGTGCGCTCGAGGGGCTGGCGCGCGCGGGGATCCGGGCGCTCCGCACGGATCAGTACGGCAGTATCGCGGTGAGCGGACGCTCCGGGGCACTGGACGTCTGGGTGGAGCACCCCGATGGCGCGCAGGGCGGCCGGGACGAGTACGTGCCGCACCCGTCCCGGGGCGGGGCCATTCAGCCCCATCAACGCCGGGTGCCGCTTCGTCGCAGGTCTCGCGATAGGCTGTCGCGGTGCAGCGAAATAAAGACAGCATCCGGCAAAAACTCACGATCAGGCGGGTCATTGGGGTTCTATTTGCAGGAGCGTTCCTCGTTGCTGGCAGTGCAACACTCACCGCCTGCCTCGAAACGGATGCCGAGCAGCAGGCGGTGGCGGATCGTCTCCCCGGCGAGCAGGCAGCGGATGGTGCCGAAGCCGAGGGCCCCGGCGGCGGGGAGCTCGACGCGGGAAGCGAACACGCGTCCGAGGAGTCACCGGTGCCCACGAGCCCGCCGCAAGCACCGGCCCCGGCAGACACGACCACGGTGGAATTCCGGTCGGTCGTCGACGGGGACACGATCCGAACGAGCGCGGGAACCGTGCGCATCATCGGGATCGATACTCCTGAGCGCGGCGAGTGCGGATACCGCGACGCATCCGCGGTGATCCGCACACACCTCACCGCGGGGGACCCGGTCACCCTCGATCTGCCCGCCGGCCAGGACAATACCGATCGGCACGGTCGGCTGCTCCGAACCGTGCGCACCGCCTCCGGCGTCGATATCGGCAGGGCGCAGCTCGAGGCCGGCAACGCCGTAGCCCGCTACGACTCGCGCGACGGGTATCCCACCCACCCGAACGAGCAGCTCTACCGATCGCTCGGCCGCGCAACGCTCGACGCAAACAAGCGGGTGGTCACCACGGCCTGCGCGGCGAACGGGCAAGCGCCGCCGCCCACCGTTCCCGCGCCGACGCAACAGCCGAAACCGGGCACCGCGACCCCTCCTCCGCCCGCCGGGGCGACGCAGTGGGAAGATGGCGCGTGGTACACGGAGTATCGCTCGTGCTCGGCGCTCAAGCGCAACCCGAATGGCAATCCGACCGGGCCATTCAACCGCGACCGTCCCGAGGAGCGCGGGGCCTACAACTGGTTCCAGTACGGCACAGGGTTCCGCGGCGACGGTGACGGCGACGGGCTCGCCTGCGAGTAACTGCGCGGCCTGAGGCTGTGCGGATCCGTCCGTGTCGGCGGCTCCCGGTAGGCTTGTCCCGTGGCAGCAGCACGAGGCGCGAAGGCGAAAATCACCCCGCTGGACTGGTCGCAGGCGCATCCTGCTCCGGTCGTTCTGGTGAGCGGTCCCGAGGCGTTTCTCGCGGATCGCGCGGGGCAGGCGATCCGCGCGGCGCTCCTCGCGGACGATCCGGCCCTCGAGGTGCACGACGTCGACGCGGCGTCCTACACCGCGGGTGAGCTGTTCACGATCGCGAGCCCCTCGCTGTTCGCCGAACCGCGCCTCATCCGCGTCGACGCCGTTGAGAAGTGCTCGGACGCGTTCCTCGAGGACGCCAAGCGCTACGTCGCCGAGCCCGCGGAGGACACGACGCTCGTGCTCCGGCACGCGGGCGGCAACCGCGGCAAGGCCCTGCTGGATCTGGTCCGCGGGGGAGCGGGCAGCGCGATTGAGATCGCCTGCCCCGAACTCAAGAAGGATCAGGAGCGCCTCGGCTTCGTCCAGACCGAGTTTCGCCGGCTCGGCGCGCAGGTCACGCCCGGCGCCGCGCGCATGCTCGCGGCCGCATACTCCGGCGGCATCGGCGAGCTCGCCGGGGCAGTCGCCCAGCTCGTCTCCGACGTCGGCACCCGCATCAGCGAGGCCGAGGTCACCCGCGCCACCGAGGGGCGCGTAGAAACCAACGCGTTCCGCGTCGCCGACGCCGCCACCGCAGGCCGCGGCGCCGAGGCGCTCGTACTCCTCCGCCAGGCGCTCTCCACGGGCACCGACCCGATCCCGATCCTCGCCGCCCTCAACATGAAGGTGCGGGCTATGGCTCGCGTCTACGGCGCCAGCGGGCCGAGCGGCAAGCTCGCAGGAGAACTCGGCATGGCGCCCTGGCAGATCGACCGGGCCCGCAAAGAAGTCGGGCCGTGGCGCGAAGAGGACCTCGCCCGCACGATCGACCTCGCCGCCGAAACCGAATGGCTTCTCAAAGGCGGATCACGAGCCCCCGAATACGCGCTCGAAAGATACCTCCTCCACGTGGCACGCCGCGGCCGTGCCCGAACCCGCTAGCCTCGCTTCGGCGCTGCCGCACCGAAGCCGGGTCCGAGTCGACCGGCGCGAAATTCGTCCTCGATCCGGCCCCTGATCAGGAGCGATACGACGAGGACTCGTCGGCCCCTCATGGCCGATGGATAGGCTTCGAATGGGACACCACTAGCCCAAGCCTGGCCCCCTCACGGGCTTCGAGTTTCGTTACGAAAATGGCCGTTCCGTAGTGTAATTTCTTGATCGTGTTGAAAACTTCAGATTGTGTACTTGCGGCAACCGGGGCGTCCGATGGGGGACACCTCCTGCTGCTCGCCGGGGGGCTCGTGGTCGCGGCTGTCGCTGTGTTGGCGATCGCAATGATCCGTCATCGCCGTCATCGATCCGTGGCGATGGGTGTCGGAGCGCTCGTGCTCGCCTGCGCGCTGCTCATCAGCCCGGCACTCTCGGCGGCGCCAGCACAGGCCGCCTCCGGTTCGGAGGAGTGCCAGCCCGCGAAGCCCGCTCCCTCCGCACAGCCTGCGGCGAACACCCCCGCGAAACCCGAGGCGCCGGAACAGCCCGTTCCCGCGACCCTCGTCACGCCCGAGGCTCCGCGCCTGAGCGAGGTTGACTGCGGCACCGCCCCCGAGGTCATCGTCCCCACCGTCGCCGGTGTGATCTACGAGCGCACCGCCCAGGGTGACCGGGTCACCATCACCGCCACCCCCGAACGAGGCTACGCTTTCCCGAGCGGAGCGGCGACCAGCTGGACCCTCACCGTCGCCGCAACGCCCTGCGCCTGCACGCCGACACCCATTGACTGGGAAGACAGCGAGGCGTTCGACCTGAGCTTCACCGTCACGCAACTCAACGACGGGAATTCTCGGTGGACGATTGCCGGGGTCCCGTCCGGATGGGCGCAGTCGGGTGCCGTTTTCAATTTCGAGTACTCGGACATGTTCTACGAGCAGCTGAAGTGGGAGGTCCCGTTCGGGACGCCGTTCCCCGACGGTCTCACCGCAGCGTGGACGAGCTTTATCCACACCGAGCGGACGAGCGGCAACGGAACGTACGCAGGTGGTCTCCTCCACGGAGATTTCAAGCTCGAAGACCCCCGGATCGACGTGAAGCGCCAGGAGGTCGAGGCGCTTGAGATGAACAAGGTGAAGTACGAGCGCGACGACCTTTCCTTCTGGACCGGGACCCGCACCGCCCAGCAGGTTCTTGACCTCTCGGTCACGGCGCCCGTGAACAGCTGCGGCGCACTTGAGACGCGTCAGTACCGCTACGCGGCTGGCTACTCGCTGACCTAACCCGCCGTCGCCGTGGAGAATCGGGCGGCCCGCGCACGGATGCGATCCGGGCGCGGGCCGCTTCACTGCATCCGGCTTCCGCACAGTGGTGGTTCCGCTCGCAGCGCTCGGACGTTGCGGGTACCGATATCGGCACCCGCGAAGCCTGCTGCGGGATCGACGCCCTGAGGCCTGCGCAGTGGGATTGGTTACTACTACGTGTCGTAGTGTAACTTTATATGGTGTTGAAAAATTCAGATTGTGTACTTGCCGCAACGGGAGCCTCGGGGGGCGGGTCTCTCCTGCTGCTTGCCGGGGGACTCGTCGTTGTGGCTGTCGCGGTCATGGCGCTCGCAATGATCCGCCATCGCCGTCATCGCTCCGTCGCGATGGGAATCGGCGCACTCGCGCTTGCCGGGGCTCTCCTGATCAGCCCGGTGATTTCGGCCGCGCCGGCGCAGGCAGCGGCCGGTCAGGAAGACTGCCAGCCCGCGCAGCCGGCCGCTCCCGCAACGCCGGCGGCCCCCGCGGTCAACACGCCGGCCACCCCTGAAGCGCCGGAACAGCCGGGGAGCGAGGAGCCCACTCCCGCGACGCCCGTCACACCCGAGGCTCCGCGTCTCAGCGAGGTGGACTGCGGTGTCGTGCCCGAGGTGATCATTCCGACCGTTGCGGGCGTCACGTACGAGCGCACCACTGATGGGGACCAGGTGACGATCACCGCCGCCCCCGAGCGGGGCACCACCTTCCCGAGCGGAGTGGCCACGAGCTGGACCTTCACCGTGACCGCTGTTCCCTGCGTCTGCACCCCGACCCCCATCGACTGGGAGGACAAGAGCGCGAGCGACTTCCGCTTCACCAGCACCTCCCTGCCCGATGGCAGCACGAGCTGGACGTACGCTGGCGTTCCCGCCGACTGGGCGCGAGAGGGATCCACCTTCACCTACGTCGTCTCCGACTCGCACTCCCAGGCGATCAGGTGGAAGGTGCCGGCCGGGGAGCAGCTCCCCGAGGGGCTCAGCACCGACTGGATCTGGTTGAGCGACGCCGACCGGGCGCGTAGCACAGGCGACTACGTCGACGGCAAGGTGCAGGGCGAATACCAGATCGCTGATGTCGAGGCGAACGTCACCGCCCAGATCGAGCAGGCCCTGGCGGACGTGCGTGCCAAGCACCCCGGGTACGCGCTCAGCTACGAGCTCGGCAACAATTCGTCATCCCACAGCACGAGGCTGACCGTCTCGGTGCCGTCGGACACGTGTGGCGGGTTCGAGACTCGCCATTTCGACTCCGGAAGCGGACAGATCATTTCCTAGTCCCAACGGCCGGCACTGCACACGGGCCCGCACTCGGCGAACTGCCGGGTGCGGGCCCGTTTCTCGATGTCCACCGTCGCGCGCGCAAACGACTGACCCCCGGGGTCGAGACCGAATGATTCGGTCCGACACCCGGGGGTCAGAGCACTGCGGGCCGGAACGGCCGGAGCGAGTTAGAGCGCGGCGACCTGGGTCGCGAGCTTCGACTTGCGGTTCGCAGCCTGGTTCTTGTGAATGACGCCCTTCGAGACGGCCTTGTCGAGCTTGCGGCTCGCAACCTTCAGCTCGGTCTGAGCGACCGACTTGTCGCCGGCCGCAATGGCGCGACGGGTCGCGCGCACCGCGGTGCGGAGCTCGCTCTTGACCGCGCGGTTGCGCTCGGTCGCCTTGGCGTTGGTCTTGATGCGCTTGATCTGCGACTTGATGTTTGCCACGTGAAGCAGTGTCCTAACAAATAGTGAAATGAACTGGTGTTCCGCGCGGCGAGAGAGGGCACCCCGCGGGTGTGTGGTGATAAGCCACACGCAAGCCAAGAGCCAATCTTAGCAGAATCCGCGGGATCGATCCCGCAGGAACTCAGAGAAGCTCGACCGTGTCGCCCACGCGGATCGTGCCGCCGCCGGCGCGGGGGAGCAGGAAGTGGCCGAAGGTGGGCTGGGGCTGCCCGAACACGCGGGTCAAGGTGCTGAGTACCTCGGCGTCGCGCACGCCCGTCTCGGGGTTCGCGTGCGTGTTGAGGCAGCGGCCGATCGGCTTCTCCGCCACGAACTCGACCTCGCCGATCCGGACGCCCGAGAGTTCGCCGATCTCCTCCCACGGGGCGAGCCCGTCCACGGCGATGTTGGAGCGGAAGCGATGATCCGAGATCTCGCGGCCGAGCGCCTCGCCGAGTGCCGCGAGGCTGCCGCGCCCGTGCATCGACACGTATCCGCGGGCACTGTCCTGGAACTCGGACTGAGCGACCTCGCCGAGAAGCGTCAGGGGGAGCCTGCCCGGCCGTGCGAGCTGATCGCCGTCTTCGCTGCCCCGCAGAAACGCGGTCACGGCCTCTGCGAGCTGCTCGCGGCCCGCGGGGGAGAGGTCCGCCTCGACGAGGGGGCCGTCGGGGCCGTCGATCCTGATCCGCTCCGCCTCGGTGTCGAGCCGCAGACGCAGGCGCGCGAGCGAGGGGAACTCCATGCGCGTGAGTCCCTTCGACTTCGCCCACACTCGCATGCCCTCCCGTTCGCGAGGCTCGAGCCCGTTCGCGAAGCGGAACGCGAAGGCCCGATCGCCCCGCACACGCCCGTCCTCTTGAATGACGAGCTCGTCGACGGACTCCTGCGTGAAGCCCTTGACGGGGAACCGATACAGCGCTGCTACCTGTGCCATCCCCCCAGTCTGTCAAAAGTCATCCCAGGTCACGAGCGTGAACCGCGTGCTGAGGCCCGGTGATCCCGCGCTCTATGGAATAATGGCTGGCAATGTCTCCACGCAGCGTGAACCCTCCTGTACCGGCGTCGACCGACCCCGCGAAGATCCGTAATTTCTGCATCATCGCGCACATCGATCACGGCAAGTCGACGCTTGCCGACCGTATGCTGCAGGTCACCGGCACGGTGCCCGACCGCGAGATGCGGGCGCAGTATCTCGACCGCATGGATATCGAGCGCGAGCGCGGGATCACGATCAAGTCCCAGGCGGTGCGCATGCCCTGGGACGTCGGGGGCGATTCCTACGCCCTCAACATGATTGACACCCCTGGTCACGTCGACTTCAGCTACGAGGTATCGCGATCACTCGCCGCGTGCGAGGGCGCGATCCTGCTCGTCGACGCCGCGCAGGGCATCGAGGCGCAGACGCTCGCGAACCTCTATCTTGCGATGGAGAACGATCTCGAGATCATTCCGGTCCTCAACAAGATCGACCTGCCGGCCGCGGATCCCGAGCGGGTAAGCCGCGAGATCGCGGACCTGATCGGCGGCGATCCCGACGACATCCTGAAGGTGTCGGGCAAGACGGGCGCGGGTGTCGAGGAGCTCCTTGACCGCGTCGTCGAGCGGATCCCCGCGCCGGTCGGCAACGCCGACGCGCCGGCTCGCGCCATGATCTTCGACTCCGTCTACGACTCGTACCGCGGCGTCGTCACCTACGTGCGCATGATCGACGGCCGGCTCACGCCGCGCGAGAAGATCCGCATGATGTCGACGGGAGCCGATCACGAGGCGCTCGAGATCGGCGTCTCCTCGCCCGAGCCGGTGCCCTCGAAGGGGCTCTCGGTCGGCGAGGTGGGATACCTGATCACGGGCGTGAAGGACGTGCGCCAGTCGAAGGTCGGCGACACGATCACCGGCAAGATGAACCCCGCCGAGGAGCCGCTCCCCGGGTACACCGATCCGAAGCCGATGGTGTTCTCCGGCCTGTACCCGCTCGACGGCAGCGACTACCCGATCCTGCGTGAGGCGCTCGACAAGCTGAAGCTCTCCGACGCTGCGCTCCAGTACGAGCCCGAGACGTCGGTCGCGCTCGGCTTCGGCTTCCGCTGCGGCTTCCTCGGCCTGCTGCACCTCGAGATCATCTCGGAGCGACTGCGGCGCGAGTTCGATCTCGACCTCATCGCCACCGCGCCGAGCGTGATCTACGAGGTGACGACCGACGACGGCAAGGAGGTCACGGTCACGAACCCCTCGGAGTACCCCGACGGGAAGATCGCTGCCGTGCGCGAGCCCGTCGTGAAGACCGCGATTCTGGCTCCCAAGGACTACGTCGGCGCCATCATGGAGCTCTGCCAGAGCCGGCGTGGCAGCCTGCTCGGGATGGAGTACCTCGGCGAGCGCGTCGAGCTCCGCTACAGCATGCCCCTCGGCGAGATCGTGTTCGACTTCTTCGACCACCTCAAGAGCCGCACCCAGGGCTACGCGAGCCTCGACTACGAGCCGATGGGCGATCAGGAAGCCGATCTCGTGAAGGTCGACATCCTGCTCCAGGGTGACAAGGTCGACGCGTTCAGCGCGATCGTGCACCGCGACAACGCCTACCACTACGGCACGATGATGGCGGAGCGGCTGCGCAAGCTGATCCCGCGCCAGCAGTTCGAAGTCCCGATCCAAGCTGCGATCGGCGCGCGGGTAATCGCGCGCGAAACGATCCGTGCGATCCGCAAGGACGTGCTCGCCAAGTGTTACGGCGGCGACATCAGCCGGAAGCGCAAGCTGCTCGAGAAGCAGAAGGAGGGCAAGAAGCGCATGAAGATGGTCGGTCGGGTCGAGGTCCCGCAGGAGGCGTTCATCGCCGCCCTCTCGGGCGATGTCGAGGGCAAGGAATCGGCGAAGAAGTGAGCGAGGAGCCGATCAAGCGCCGCAGTACCCACGTCGAGATGCCGGTCTCGTACGCGGCGGTCGGGGCGACCCGCACCGCCGATATCGTCCGGTACCCGCCGGAGGGCACCACGCCCTACGAGGAGACGCTGCGGCTCGGGAGCGGCGCCGACCGCTACCTGCTCGCATCGAGCCTCCTCATGACCTGGGGCGCGCAGCGCGGAGGCGGCCTGCAGGTCACCGAGGTCGTGCGCGGACGCGGGGCCGACTACGAGGGGCTCGAGTTCGACGCCGACGGCCGCGCCCAGGGCATCGCCGAGTCGGAGGACAAGTTCGGTCCGGACGGTGAGCCCTACATCACCTCCGGAACCACGGCGGTGCTCCGCGGCGATGATCAGCCCGATCGCAGCATCCTGGTGATCTACGTGATCGACGAGGATCGCCGCAGCGGATTCGCGTGGGGCACTTCCGACGAGAACGGCGCCGTGGGAGAGCAGCTCTTCTTCGTCGAGCAGCGCGAAGACGATACCGTCTGGGCCGTCGCCCGCGGCTTCCTCAGCGCGCCGCGCAACGGTCTGCTCGGGCTCAAGGCCCGATCCGATCTGAAGACCGCGCTCGAGGCCGTGAAGCGGCAGCTCAACGCGCTCGCGCCGGGCCTCCTCACGAGTCAAGTCGCAGCGGGTCTCGCCGCTGAGGTGCAGCCCGACGAGGCTTCGGACAGGAGCGAGGGGTCGGAGGAGGCCGCAGGAGCACACGAAACCGCCGATTCCGCACACGAAACCGCCGATGCCGCGGCCTTCCCGGCCGAGTCGGCTACGGAAGTCGCTCCCGAGTCCGCCGATGCCGCGGCCACTCCGGCCGATGATCGAGCGGACCGCGAGGAGTCGGATCCCGAAACCGTGAACATCGAGTTCATCGGCGAGCGCGAGGACACCGACGCGCCAGCGCCCGATGTTGAGACGGCCGAGGAACCCGAGGCCGTCACGGCGATCCTCGTGCTGGACGACGACGCAGATGCGACGGAGCAGTCGTCGGCCGAGGCGGAAGACTCGACGGACTCCCACAGCCAGGACCCTCAGGGCGACCCGCAGACGGCGGCGACGCCCGGGACCGGGTCTGAGACTGAGACTGAGACTGAGACTGAGGCCGAAGCGGCACTCGGGCCGGACGACAGCGAATCTCCGCGCTCCGCTGGCGCGGAAGCCGAGGACGACGCCGCCGACTGCCCGATCGAGGCGGACGCCTCGAGCACGGTCGAGGACGAACACCAGGAGGCTGACCTTTCCGAGTCGCCCGCACCGGTGCCGGAGGACAGCCCGAGCGACGCGGAGGCGGACCTCGCGGCGGACGATCTCGCGGAGGACGATCCCGCGGAAGCCGAAGGCGCCGCACCCGATGAGGCGGTCGACGAGGCGGAAGCCGATGCGTCTGAGGCCGAGCCAGCGGCGGTCGTTGATTCCGCCGCCGCGGACGACGGCGAGCGCGAGACTGTTTCCGGGTCGACCGAGGAATTCGAAGCGGGAACGACCGAGGAGACCGAGGTCGCCTCGGAGCCGGAGTCTGAGCCGGAGCCCGAGTCGGCGTCTGAGGCAGTGTCTGAGCCGGAGCCGGAATCTGAGACCGAGCCGGAAGCGTCTGCCGACTCCGCTCCCGTCGACGAATCCGCTCCTGCGGACGAGCCCGCGCGCGATGAGCCGGCCGGATCGGACGAGCCCGCTGGCGTCTCCGAGCCGGAGCCGGCCGAGCCTGCGACGCCGCCTGCTGCCCAGGAAACCGCGAGGCCGATCCCGCAGGCCCACCAGCGTCGCCCCTCGAAGAAGCGTCCGTGAGTTCAGGAGGTTGCCGTGCCGAGCGTCCTGCCTGAGGGCGAGCCGGCACCCGAGGACGGAACCCTCCCGGCGACCGCCGCGGAAGGGGCCGCTGATCGCGACTTCTGCGTGTATGTTCACGTGCCATACTGCCGGGTCCGCTGCGGGTACTGCGACTTCAACACCTACACCGCGAGTGAGCTCGGCGGGACCCGGCGCGAGGACTTCGCCGGGCAGCTCCGTCGCGAACTCGAGCTCGGCGGCCGCGTGCTCACCGAGTCCGGAGTCCCTGATCGGCCCGTTTCCACCGTGTTCTTCGGGGGAGGCACGCCGACGCTGCTGCCGGCCTCCGACCTGGCGTGGATGCTCGACGGGATCCGCGAGCAGTGGGAGCTGGCGCCCGGCGCGGAAGTGACCACTGAGGCGAATCCGGACTCGGTCGACGCCGAGTACCTGCGCGCCCTGGCTGCGGCCGGGTTCACTCGGGTGAGTTTCGGCATGCAATCTGCGGTTCCTCACGTGCTCCGGACGCTGGATCGCACGCACGAGCCGTCGCGCGTCCCGCAGGTCGTCGAGTGGGCACGCGAGGCGGGCCTCCAGGTGAGCGTCGACCTGATCTACGGGACACCGGGGGAGTCTCTCGCAGACTGGGAGCGCTCGGTCGACGCCGCCCTCGCGTGCGACCCCGATCACATCTCCGCGTACGCCCTCATCATCGAGCAGGGCACCAAGCTGGCGGCGCAGATCAGGCGCGGTGAGGTGGCGGCGCCCGACGACGATCTGCACGCGGAGATGTATGAGCTCGCTGAACGAAAGTTCGCTGAGGCCGGACTCCGCTGGTACGAGATCAGCAACTGGTCACGCACGCCGGAGACGCGGTCCCGGCACAATCTCGCCTACTGGACCGGCGAGGACTGGTGGGGAGCCGGGCCTGGCGCGCACAGCCACGTCGGTGGGGTGCGCTGGTGGAACGTCAAGCACCCCGGGGCGTACGCTCAGCGGATCGCGCGGGGGATCTCCCCGGCTCACGCCAGGGAGATCCTGACCCCGGAACAGCGCCGGGAGGAGCGTGTGCTCCTCGAGACCAGGATCGCGGACGGATTGTCAGCGGACGTCCTCACGGCCGAGGAGCGCCGTGCGATCCCGAATCTGATCGCCGACGGGCTCCTCGACGGGCGCGCCGCGATCAGGGGTCGGCTGGTGCCGACGCTGCGCGGGCGGCTGCTCGCTGACACGGTCGTGCACTCGCTGCTGGGTTGACCCGGCCGCGGCGCGCCGAAAACGCACAGGGCGGGGCATGCCGCCTGCGCTAGACTTGGCACTCGGGATTCGAGAGTGCCAGTCGTGTGGCCCATGCAATTCGCGAGAACGGAGAGGATCGATGGTTTCTGAACGCAGTCTTGCCGTTCTGCACGCGATCGTCAACGACTTCGTCTCGTCGAACGAACCCGTGGGGTCGAAGGCCATCGTCGAGCGCCACCGATTCGGCGTTTCCGCCGCAACGATCCGCAACGACATGGCGCTGCTCGAGGAGGACGAGCTGATCGCGCAGCCCCACACCTCTTCGGGTCGTGTTCCGACCGACAAGGGGTACCGGCTGTACGTCGATACGCTCGCGAGGGCGCGCCCGCTCACCTCTGCGCAGCGCGCAGCGATCGAGCGCTTTCTCGGCGAGTCCAGCGACCTTGATGACGTGATGGGACGTACGGTCCGGATGCTCTCGCAGCTCACGAACCAGGTGGCGGTCGCCCAGTATCCGTCGATGCGCCGCACGGTCGTGCGCAGCATCGAGCTAGTGCCCATCACCGAGGATCGCGTGCTCAGCGTGCTGATCCTCGGCAACGGCGTCGTCGAGCAGCAGTTCGCGCAGCTCCCCGCTGCCCGCGTCACGGAGGCGTGGGTGCACGGGCTCAAGCAACGGATCGCGGAGGCCACCGTCGGCGTGGACGTCGAGGGCGCAGTCGCGAGGCTCGGCGAGCTCGCGGGCGAGATCGGGGACCACGTCGAACCCGATGAGGCGGAGCTCGTCGGTCGCGTCATCGAGGTGGTCATCGCACAGCTCCAGGCCAACCGCGGCGATCGTATCGCGGTGGCGGGCGCCGCCAATCTCTCGCGCCCCGGCGGGTTCGTGACCTCCCTGCCCGTTGTGCTCGAGGCGATCGAGGAGCAGGTCACCCTCCTGAAGCTCTTCGACGAGCTCGTTCAGGACGGCCGTGACGTTACGGCATCGATCGGCCGTGAGAATGAGGCGTACGGCCTGCCGACCACGGCGGTGCTGGCCTCGAACTACGAGGAAGCCGGCAGCTTCGCCTCGAAGGTCGGCGTTCTCGGCCCGATCCGAATGGACTACGCCGGCAACATCGCCGCCGTTCGCGCGGTCGCGCGATATCTCAACCGCGTACTCGACGCGGACCACTGACCACGGCGCCGGCAGACCGGCACGCCGCACCACCTTCACCACACGACGAACATCTGAGGAGCCCCGACTTGGCCGATCACTACGAGACCCTGGGCGTTTCGCGCGAGGCGACGCCCGAGGAAATCAAGAAGGCCTACCGGCGCCTGGCGCGCCAACTCCACCCCGACGTCAATCCGAGCGAGGAGGCGGCCGAGCAGTTTAAGTCGGTCACTCACGCCTATGACGTGCTGAGCGATCCCGAGCAGCGGCAGCGCTACGACATGGGCGGCGGCCAGGGCGGAGCCGCCGGCTTCGGCGACATCTTCGAGACGTTCTTCGGCGCCGGATTCGGCGGCGGGGGTGGCCAGCGGGGCCCGCGGTCCCGCTCGGAGCGCGGCGACGACGCGATGATCCGCGTCGATGTCGAGCTCAATGAGGTCATCTTCGGCGTGCAGCGCGAGATCACCGTGAACACGGCGGTGCTTTGCAGCGTGTGCGAGGGCAGCTGCTGCCAGCCGGGAACGCACCCGGTCACCTGTGACGTCTGCCAGGGGCAGGGCCAGGTGCAGCGCCAGGTGCGCTCGCTGTTCGGCAACGTGCTCACCATGCACCCGTGCGGCAGCTGCCAGGGGTACGGGACGATCATCGAGCACCCGTGCGTGGAGTGCGGTGGGAAGGGACGGGTGCGCGAGCGCCGCTCCATGCTCATCGACATCCCGTCCGGGATCGACACGGGCACGCGCCTGCAGATGCGCGGCGGCGGCGAGGTCGGGCCCGGTGGCGGGCCGAACGGCGACCTCTTCATCGAGTTCCGCGTCATGCACCACGACACGTTCAGCCGCGATGGCAACGACCTCCTCGCGACCATGCAGGTGTCCATGGCAGACGCGATTCTCGGCACCGAGGCGAAGCTGGCCGCGCTGGACGGCGAGGCGGTCGTCGAGGTGGAGCCCGGCACGCAGTCGGGCGACATGATCACGGTGCGCGGGCGCGGCATCCAGGGTCTCCGGACCACGACGCGGGGCGACCTGAAGATCGCGGTCCAGGTGGTCACCCCGACGAAGCTCTCGGGTCGCGAGAAGGACCTGGTGCGCCAGCTCGCCGCGCTGCGCAAGGACGAGCCGCCGCATCTGGGCGAGTTCCACCAGGGATTCTTCGGGAAGATCCGCGACCGCTTCTTCCGCCAGGGCTAGTCGAGCCGTGGCGAACCTCTACTACCGCGAGGATCTTCCGCTCGACGCGTTTCGGCCGGGATCCCGCGTCGAGGTGCTCGGCGAGGAAGCGCGGCACGCGGTTCGCGTGAGTCGCCTCCGCGAGGGGGAGCGGATCCTCGTCGGGAATGGCGCGGGGATCATCGGGGCGGGTCCGGTCACCTCCGTGGCGAAGGACCGCTTCGTGGTCGAGCTCGACGGCGTGGAGGAGTCCCGGCCTCCCGGGGTGGAACTCGTGCTCGTGCAGGCGCTCGCGAAGGGCGATCGCGACGAGCGCGCCGTCGAACAGGCAACCGAGTTCGGGGTGGACCGGATCATCCCGTGGGAGGCCTCTCGGTCGGTCTCACGCTGGTCCGGTCGCGGCGGCGGCCAGGAGAAGGTGGAGCGCGGGGTCGCGAAGTGGGCGCGAATCGCTCGTGAGGCGGCGAAGCAGTCCATTCGTTACCAAATTCCCAGCGTGTCTGCCCCGGTCGGCATCGCGGAGCTTGAGGCGATCGCTTCAGGCGGTGACGCGCTCGTTATCGCGCTCCATCCCCGGCGGGGAAAGCGCCTGACCGAGCGCCTCGCACGCGGCCTCGATGCCGCGATCGGCGCGGTCTATCTGGTGGTGGGTCCCGAGGGCGGATTCGCTGATGAGGAGCTCGATGCGCTCGAGAGCGCCGGGGCCGAGGTGCTCGTGCTCGGCGACACCGTGCTGCGCACCTCCTCAGCCGGTCCAGCGGCCCTCGCGGTCCTCAACTCCGCGCTCGGCCGCTGGTAGAACCGCGGGTCCGCTCCCGCCCACCCGGGGGATTCGCCCCGCAGCCACACGGCGACCTCTCAGCCCCTTGCTACCTGGCGTTCACCCTGCCGTCGCTCTGCATCCCTAGCGTGAAAGATGCTTCAAGCCGCCGGGAGACAACGCCCGCCGGCCCGGGCTACGAAGGGTTGGCAAGAGGGCGTGCACGACATTGAGCTACCGCTGGGACCGAGACGCCGGCTGTACCGGTTCCTCGAGATGCTCCCGGCACTCGTCACCTTCGGGATCCCGATCATCGCCGTCGTGCTCTCGGCGATCGATCCGGCCTGGGGTGGCGCATTCGTGCTCGCGTTCGTCGCGATCGGTTTCTTCCGGGCGATCCGCGGAGGAGTGGATTCCGTGCGGGGCTACCGCAGGCTCCGCCTGGCCGAGAGCATCGACTGGCGGGGCGTGCTCCGCCAGCTCGAGGAGCACATCGAGCTGGCGCGAAGCGGAGAGGAACGCCCGCAGGAGCGTTCGCTGCGGCTCCCTGCGCCCTACGCAAAAGGGCTCGACGAACTCCTCGACCGCATCGACGCCGATCCGTGGCGGGTGCTCGCCCCGTCCGAGGTGCTGCACGCGGTCATCATCGCCGCCTACAACGAGCCGCGCGAGATCGTCGAGGCCTCCGTCCGTTCGCTGCTGCGGACCGCGCACGGCGCGGAACGCATCGTCGTCGTCCTCGCCCATGAGGAGCGGGGCGGCGCGGAGATGCGGCGCGTCGCCCGCGATCTCGAGCGCGAATACGGATCGCGTTTCCACGCCTTCCTCACGGTGGAGCATCCCGCCGACCTCGTCGAGGAGATCCCCGGCAAGGGCGCGAATATCAGCTGGGCGGGTGAGCACCTGCTCGAGTGGTGCACCTCCGAGGGGATCCGGCCCGACCACGTGATCGTGACGACGCTCGACTGCGACAACAAAGTCTCGCAGGGATATCTCGACGCCGTCAGCTACGAATTCGTCCGGGCCGAGGATCCGCTGCGCGTCTCCTTCCAGCCGATTTCCCTGTTCGTCGGCAACGTCTGGCACGCGCCAGCACCCGCGCGGCTCGTCGCCGCGAGCAACTCGATCTGGAACCTGATCTCCACGGTCCGGCCCATCGCCCTGCGCAACTTCGCCTCCCACTCGCAGCCGCTCTCGGCGCTCATCGAGATGGACTTCTGGAGCCGCCGCACGATCGTCGAGGACGGCCACCAGTACTGGCGCAGCTACTTCCACTTCGGCGGGAACTACCGGGTCGTGCCGATCCACCTGTCGATCACGCAGGACGCTGTGCTCGCGAACTCGCTCCCGCGCACGCTCGTGGTGCAGTTCAACCAGCTCTGCAGGTGGGCGTACGGCGCGTCGGACGTCCCCTACGTCGGCGTCCGGCTGCTCTCGCGCGAGCGCCTCGCCCCGCGCGGAGCGACGCTGCTGCGATTCCTGCAGCTGCTCGAATCGCACGTCACGCTCGCGGTGCTCGCCCCGATGCTGGCCTTCGGCGTCTGGCTCCCGGTGCTCGTCGTCAAGCTCTCCGAACCGATCGGCGCCGCCGCCATCCATGCCGAGCGGGTGATCACGTTGGTCCCCGAGGCCTCCACCGCGACCCAGCGGGTGGCGCTCGTCGGGCTGCTCGCCGCGATCCCGCTCACGATCCTGCTGCTTCCCGAGCGGCCCGAGGGCGTCCCCCCGCATCGGTGGCTCGGCATGCTCTTACAGTGGGTGCTGCTCCCGGTCACGCTGTTCTGCTACTCCTCGGCGAGCGCCGTGACCTCGCAGTGCCGGCTGCTCGTCGGTGCCTACCGCGAGCGATTCGTGGTCACTGAGAAAACGGCGGTTCATCTCGCGCGGCGCGAACCGCTCGAGCCGTCTGACGTAGACTGGAGACATGGCAGCAGAGACCGTGTTCGGGAAAATCGTTTCGGGTGAGATCCCGGTCGAACTCCTCGCCGAAACCGATCGTGTGATCGCTTTCCCCGATATGAATCCCCAGGCCCCCGTGCATATTCTCGTGATCCCGAAGTCCACGGAGTACGAGAACGTCGCGGAACTCGCCGCGGCGGAGCCGGAGACGCTCGCGGAAATGGTCGAGGTCGCGAAGCGGCTCGCGGCAGAGCACGCGAACGGCGACTTCAGGCTCATCTTCAACACGGGAGCCTCGGTGGGCCAGACGGTCTTCCACGTGCACGCGCACGTGCTCGCTGGCGACCTGGAGGAGCGATCGCTCGTTGGTGCGTGAACACTCCGCAGACGAGGCGTCGACAGCCCCGTCCGATCCACCCCTGCAGCGCACGGTTCTTCTCTCGGGCGTCGACGTCGGCGCGTTTCTCGGGCATCGGGACCGCCTGATCACCGAACTCGAGGGCGCCCATCCCGGCGTCGAGTTCCACGCGCGCGATGAAGTCCTCACCCTGCGCGGCCCCGCGCGGGACGTGCTCGCGGCGGAGTCCGTCGTGCAGGAGCTGCTGCAGCATGCCAAGCAGGGAGGCGGCGTGAGCCGGAACGAAGTGAGAGAGGTCACCCGCATGATCCAGGAGGGCGATGGCGCAGGAGCCTCGCGCATGCTGAGCGAGCCGATCCTGACCGTGCGCGGGAACTCGGTTCGCCCGCAGACGGCGGGTCAGCGCGCCTACGTCGATGCGATCGACGCGAACACGATCGTGTTCGGGATCGGCCCGGCTGGCACCGGCAAGACCTATCTCGCGATGGCGAAGGCCGTGCAGGCGCTGCAGCGCCGCGAGGTCGCGAAGATCATCCTCACGCGACCGGCCGTCGAGGCCGGCGAACGGCTCGGCTATCTCCCCGGATCGCTCGAGGACAAGATCGACCCCTACCTGAGGCCGCTGTTCGACGCGGTGGGCTCCATGATGGATCCCGACGTCGTCCCCAAGCTGCTCGCAAACGGCACGATCGAGGTCGCGCCGCTCGCGTACATGCGCGGACGCACGCTCAACGAGTCGTTCGTGATCCTCGACGAGGCGCAGAACACCACCCCCGAGCAGATGAAGATGTTCCTCACCCGCCTCGGCTACGGCTCGAAGATGGTCGTGACCGGGGATATTACGCAGGTTGATCTGCCGCAGGCCGCGAGCGGTCTACGCGTGGTCAATCGGATCCTCCGCGGCGTTGAGGACATCCACTTCGCGGATCTCACGGCAGACGACATCGTCCGCCATTCGCTCGTCGGCAGGATCGTCGACGCGTACGCCGAGTACGACGAGCGCGCGCACGCGGGCGCGCACGAGGCGCGCGGCGGGGCCGAGCAACGAAATGCAGCACAGGGGAGCGAAGCATGAGCGTCGAGATCAACAACGAGTCCGGATTCGACGGGGCGGTCGATGAGGCGCGCCTGCAGCGGCTCGCCTCCTTCGTGCTCGAGTCGCTGCACGTTCACCCGGAAACGGACCTGGGGGTCCTGCTGGTCGACGAGGCCGCGATCGAGCGGCTCCACGTGCAGTGGATGGACCTTCCCGGGCCCACCGACGTCCTGAGCTTCCCGATGGATGAGCTGCGACCCGGTCGAGTTGACGCGCAAACGCCCGCCGGTTTGCTCGGTGATCTGGTGATCTGTCCGCAGGTCGCGCAGGTGCAGGCCGACGCGGCCGGGCACGACCTGCAGCAGGAGATCGCGATTCTGCTCACCCACGGGATGCTGCACCTGCTCGGCTTTGATCACGCGGCCCCCGACGAGGAGGCCGAGATGTTCGGGCTCCAGCGCGACCTGATCCTGTCGTTCAGCGTGCGCGAGCGCGGCCGATGAGCCTTCCCGTTGCCATCCTGCTGCTCGCCTCCGCGGCGGTGCTCCTCGGGATCGGCGGATTGCTCGCCGCCGCTGACGCGGCGCTCGGCGTCATGTCGCGGGCCGAACTCCTCGCGCTCGCGGAGGAGTCGCCGCGCACGGGCAAGGCGATCCGCGCGATCGCGGAGGACGAGGCCAGGCACGTCGACGCGCTCGGCTTCGCCCGCGTCTTCGGCGAGACGCTGTCTGCGGTGCTCATCACGCTCGTGCTCTCCTACTCGCTCGAGCCGATCTGGCTGACGCTCCTCATCGCGACGCTCGTGATGACGGCGACCTCGTTCGTTCTCGTGGGATCGAGCCCGCGCACCGTCGGCGCCCACCATCCCGCCGGGGTGATCCGTTTCGCGGCTCCGACGATCCGCGCGATCCGCTTCCTCCTCGGCCCGATCGCGACCGGGCTCATGCGCTTCGGCGATCGTGTGACGCCGGGACGCGGCACCGGGCGCGCCAGGATCCGAGACGAGCAGCAGCTCCTGTCGATGGTCGATCAGGCGGCCGAGCAGTCCCTGCTCGAGGACGACGATCGCGAGTACATCCACTCGATCGTCGAGTTCGGCGACACCGCGATTCGCGAGGTCATGGTGCCCCGGATCGACATGATCACGATGGACGCCGGGTGCACTGTGCGCGAGGGGCTCGAGCATCTGCTCGCCGCCCGGCACTCGCGGATCCCCGTCATCGACGGCGACGTGGACGACGTGGTCGGGATCCTGCACCTGCGCGACGCGAGCGGATTCGTGCTCCGGCGGCCGGACGAGGCGGAGTCCGCGCACGTCACCCGCATCATGAAGCCCGTGCTGTTCGCCCCGGAACAGCAGCGCGCCGATGCGCTGCTGCGGCAGATGCAGAGCGAGTCGACGCACCTCGCGCTCGTGGTCGACGAGTACGGCGGGATTTCCGGCCTCGTGACCCTCGAGGACCTCATCGAGGAACTCCTCGGGGAGATCAACGACGAGCACGATCGCGACGTCGCCGAGGCCGAGCAGCAGGCCGACGGCTCATACGTCGTGAGCGCCAGACTCGACGTCGACGAGCTCGGAGAGCTGTTCGACGTGGACCTCGACGACGACGAAGTCGACACCGTCGGCGGTCTGTTCGCGAAGCACCTGGGGCGCCTGCCCGAGATCGGGGATACCGTGATCGTGGAGGGCATCGAGCTCACCGCGGTCGACATCGAACGCAAGCGCCAGCGGCTCCTCACCGCCGAGGCGCGCTGGGTGGGGCGCGACGACGCCCAGGACGGAGAAGAGGAATGACTGAGACGCCGGAGAACGCCGAGTTCAGGGCGGGATTCGTCTCGTTTGTCGGACGGCCGAACGCTGGGAAGTCGACGCTCACCAACGCGCTCGTCGGCGAGAAGATCGCGATCACGAGCCCCAAGCCGCAGACCACGCGACGCGCGATCCGCGGAATCGTCAACCGGCCGGACGGCCAGCTCATCGTCGTCGATACGCCGGGGATTCATCGCCCTCGGACGCTCCTCGGCGAGCGGCTGAACGCGCTCGTCGAGGCGACGCTCGGGGACGTCGATGTGATCGGTTTCTGCATTCCCGCGAACGAGAAGCTCGGCCCCGGGGATCGCTTCATCAGCGAGCGCCTCGAGGACTTCCCGCGCGCCAAGAAGGTGGCGATCGTCACCAAGACGGATCGGGCGTCGAAAGCGGAGATCTTCGAGCAGTTGACCCGGATCAGCGCGCTGCGCGAGTGGGACGCCGTGATCCCGATCTCCGCGGTCACGCGCGATCAGCTCGACGTGCTCTCCGATGAGCTCCTCGCGCTCATGCCGCTCTCGCCTGCCCTGTACGACACGGACCAGACGACGGACGAGTCCCCGGATGATCGGATCGCCGAGCTCATCAGGCAGGCCGCCCTCGAGGGCGTCAGGGACGAGCTCCCGCACTCGATCGCAGCGACGGTCGACGACCGCGAGGAGCGCGAGGACGGGCTCCTGGAGCTGTACGCCTCGATCTACGTGGAGCGGGACAGCCAGAAGGGCATCATCATCGGCAAGGGCGGCTCCCGGCTGCGCGATGTGGGCGAACGCGCGCGTCGCGAGATCGAGGCGCTGCTCGATCGCCGCGTCTACCTTTCGCTGCGCGTCAAGGTGATGAAGGAGTGGCAGCGCGACCCGAAGGCCCTGGGGCGCCTCGGCTTCTGAGCGGTAGCGCCGGGCAACCCCGCCAGGCGCCGTGACGGGCTCCGGGCGCCGACGCCCGGATCAGCGCCCTCCCGAGAAGCCCCCGCCTCCGCCGCCACCGACGAAACCTCCGCCCGTCGAGCCGCCCGAACTGCTCGATGTGTACGCGGCGGACGAGGACAGCGTCGAGGTGAAGCGCTCGATCGTTGAGCCGATCGCCGCGAAGCCCGCGGCTCCGGCAGCGGGATACCAGGCCGGAGCGTACCCAGGCACCGATTCGTACGACGTCTGCAGCACCTTCGCCCAGCTCTTCTCCAGGCCGAAGATCATCGCGTAGGGGAGCAGCTTCTCGTACAGCTCGACGACGGTCGCGCCGTCGACCTCGCGACGCTCGGCGCCGAGGGCCGACTGCAGCATCGAGATCCGCTCGGCCTCCGCGACCGAGATGAACATCCGCACGCCGAGGAGATACTCTCGCGTTTCCGCCCCGAGCTCCGTGTGGACCACGTGCTTGGCTGACGACATGAGAATGAGGATGATCCCGGGGATCAGTGGCACGAAGCCGACCAGCGCACCACCGAAGCCGCGCGCGGGAATGCTCAGCAGACTGAGGACGATGCCCGCCGCGACGAGGACCAGGCCCGCGATGCGCACGAGTCGGGAGGCCGGGGCGCGACGCGTGGTGAAGTAGCCCCGATCGCTCGCGGCAGTGGTGCCCGCGGATGCGAGGTCATCCATCTGCGAGGCGAACGCGGTGCTCTCATCGGGCACGGTGAATGCGGCGCCCGGCCCGCCGCTCGGGAAGATCTCCTGCAGCGCCCGTGAATCGAGCGGATCTCCTGCGGCGTTTCGATCCACGAGGCGGAGTACGGGATCGGGGAACTTCTTGCCGAAGAAGCCGGGTTTCCCCTCCGCCTGCTCGATCTGGATCGCATTCGAGACCGCGAGATGGACGATCTCCGCAGCGGACGCTTTTCCGGTGGCGCCGGCGATCGGGGCCGCGATGAGGGGCGGCAGATTCGCGGGAACGTCGTACTGGGGGATCACCGTTCCGCGCGCGCGACGGCTGCGGAACTTCATGCGCAGCACCGAGACGTAGCCGAGCACGCCGGCGAGGGCGGCCGCCCCGCCGCACGCGAGGGGGCCGTAGACCACGAGCGGGCTGTCGCGCAGGAAGGTGCTCCTCGGAGCGTCCCCGCCCTGCTCACCGCGTCCGGCGGGCTGCGTCACCGAGCCCGGCTGCAGTCCGACGGCGACCGTGACGCCCTGCATCGGGGGGAGTGCGACCGGCGCGACCGTGAGCGGGTCCGCGGCGGTGCCGGTTCCCGAGATCGAGCACTCGTCCCGTGAGTCAGCGGCGCCGACATAGCATTTCCGCTGGGAGTTCAGCTCGGCGGCGAGGGGCTCGTCGAACACGATGCTCGCTGAGAACTTCCCGATCGGCTGCTTGCGCTCGGGGCTGACGAGATCCCAGTAGAACTCGTCGGCCGTGCCGTCGTCGCGCGGCATGATCGTGTCGGAGAGCGAATAGGAGATCACGTAGGTCTGGGCGCCGTGAACGTAGCGATCATCGCCCGTGAGCACCGCGACATAGCCGTCCCGATGCTCCAGCTCGAAGGGGACGGACGCACCCGAGGCATTCGTGACCGTGAAGTCCTTCGCGTCGATCGAGGCTCCCTGATAGTCGAGATATTTCGCGACCACGATGCCCCGGTTCTGGTCCCGGTCGGGGAAGCGCGCGGTGATCGTCTCGGTGACCCGCGCCGAGGCATGCCCGTCCGGCCGCTTGGAGAGTTCGACGCCGACGTTCCAGGAGTCGAAGCGGAAGTCCTCGACGTCGGCGCGTGCCCCGCTCGTTCCGGCCCCCAGGAGCAGCGCTGCGGCGAACAGCATCCCGAGCAGAGCCGCCAGCACGACTCGGAGCGCATCCGGTGAGGCTCCGAGCGGGAACGGTGCCGTCCGGTGCACCGCGCTCGCTTCGCGGTTCTGGGACTGCGGCCGGGGCACGGTGAGGTGTTCCATACCTCCACAATATGCAGAGGTGGCCCGCGACCGCCGCAGAACTCGGTGAGACCCGGATCATTGCACCGCGCACAACGGTGCGCAGGATCCGGCAGCCCGCCTTGAGCGGGCGCGCGCCGACCGGGTGGTATAGTGACGACATGCTGTTCGGCTCGCTTCTCCTTAGCTGCCGCGACGAGGCCTAACTTCTCTGGCCTTCCTCGTCGCGGTGTTTGCGTTTGGCTGAGCATCCGAATCACCAGGAGAAAGACGAGCCCATGAAGAACACGCAGCAGCCCTCCGGCATGCCGACCCACCGTTACCGCCCGTTCCACGAGACCATCGACGTGGATCTGCCAGACCGCACCTGGCCAGCGAAGCGCATCACCGAGGCACCTCGCTGGTGCGCGGTCGACCTCCGCGACGGCAACCAGGCCCTGATCGATCCGATGAGCCCCGAGCGCAAGCGGATCATGTTCGATCTGCTCGTCAAGATGGGCTACAAGGAGATCGAGGTCGGCTTCCCCTCGGCGAGCCAGACGGACTTCGACTTCGTCCGCCAGCTCATCGAGGACGGCGCGATTCCCGACGACGTCACGATCCAGGTCCTGACCCAGGCTCGCGAACACCTGATCAAGCGCACCTATGAGGCGCTGATCGGCGCGAAGCAGGCGATCGTCCACCTGTACAACTCGACGAGCATCCTGCAGCGCGACGTCGTGTTCCGCTCCGACCGCGAGGGCATCAAGCAGATCGCTGTCGAGGGGGCCAAGCTGTGCCGCGCGAGCGAGCACATCTGCGAGGGCACGGAAATCTACTACGAGTACTCGCCCGAGTCGTACACGGGAACCGAGCTGGAGTACGCGGTGGAGGTGTGCAACGCCGTGCTCGAGGTGTTCGAGCCCACTCCGGAGCGCAAGGTGATCATCAACCTGCCTGCGACCGTCGAGATGGCCACCCCGAACGTCTACGCCGATTCCATCGAGTGGATGGGCCGCCACCTAGCGCACCGCGAGAACGTGATCCTGTCGCTGCACCCGCACAACGATCGCGGCACCGCGGTCGCCGCCGCGGAGCTCGGCTACATGGCCGGCGCGGACCGCATCGAGGGCTGCCTGTTCGGGAACGGCGAGCGCACGGGCAACGTGGACCTGGTCGCACTGGGGATCAACTTGTTCACGCAGGGAATCGATCCGCAGATCGACTTCTCCCGCCTCGACGAGGTGCGCCGCACCGCCGAGTACTGCAACCAGCTGCGCGTGCCCGAGCGCAGCCCGTGGGCTGGCGACCTCGTCTACACCGCATTCTCCGGCTCGCACCAGGACGCCATCAAGAAGGGCTTCGAGCGGATGTCGCAGGACGCGGAGGCCGCGGGGACGACGATCGACGAGATCGAGTGGGCCGTGCCGTACCTGCCCGTCGACCCGAAGGACCTGGGCCGCTCCTACGAGGCCGTGATCCGCGTGAACTCGCAGTCCGGCAAGGGCGGCGTCGCCTACCTGCTGAAGACCGATCACCACCTGGACCTGCCGCGTCGTCTGCAGATCGAGTTCAGCGCGGTCGTCCAGAGCGTCACCGACACGGAGGGCGGCGAGGTCTCGAGCGAGGAGATCTGGCGGATCTTACAGGACGAGTACCTGCCGGCTCAGGATGAGACCGCCGAGCGCTGGGGCTTCTACGAGATCTTCCGTACCGCCTCGACGAGCGCGGGCGACGGGATCACGGAACTCGTCGTCGATTACCGCGCCGATCACGAGAACAAGCAGTCGACCTCGCGCGGCAACGGCCCCGTTGACGCGTTCATCAACGCGCTGAACGACGGGGAGCACGCGGTGACGCTGTTCGATTACGTCGAGCACGCGATGAGCTCGGGCGGGGACGCGGTCGCCGCCTCCTACGTCGACCTCGAGGTCGACGGGCAGCGTCTGTGGGGCGTCGGGATCGACCCCGACACGACCCGCGCGACGCTGAAGGCGATCATCAGCTCGGTGAACCGGGCCATCCGGAACGCGAGCGAGGAGCGTGTGCCGGAGGCGGTCCAGGCCTGATCAGGGTTTCCCACGGAGACGGGGCGCCGCGCGAGCATCATCGCGCGGCGCCCCGTTCGTATTTATGTTCGAATGGCGCGGAGTGGCGAGCGCGCGATGTCAGTGGTTCGCTCTAGTGTTGAGGCCGTGATCGCTGCAATTCGTGGAGAGGTGCTGAGCTCGGGAGCCGGATGGGCTGTCGTCGAGGTCGGCGGTGTCGGTATGCGCGTTGAGCTCCCCAGCGGGCGAACCTCGCAGGCGGTGCCGGGGGAGCAGGCCTTCTTCCACACCTCCTTGATCGTGCGCGAGGATTCGCTGACGCTCTTCGGCTTCGCTACCGAGGCCGAGCTCGCCGTCTTCGGGCACCTCATCGCCGTGTCGGGGGTCGGCCCCCGCAGCGCCCTCGGGGTGCTCTCCGAGCTCTCGCCGGCCGAGGTGGCCCGCGCCGTCGCCGCCGAAGACGAGAAGCCGTTCCGCAAGGTGTCGGGCATCGGTCCGAAGACCGCGAAACTCATCGCGGTGTCGCTCCAGGGGAAGCTCGCCGAGTTCGAGTCCGCCGATCCCGATGCCCGCGTGGCCGTCGCCGGGGAACCGCGCGACGCGGTCGCCGCTGCCGTGCAGGAGGGCCTCGTCGGCCTCGGGTGGAGCGAGGCTGAGGCGCTGCTCGCGGTGAACGACGCACGCGAGGCCGGCGCTCCCGAGGAGCATGCCGGGCTGCTGCGCGCAGCGCTCGCGCTGCTGAACGCCGCGCGCTCCGGAGCGAGAGGCGGCCGTCGATGAGCGGCGAACTCTCACCGCAGGCCACGCCCTCGGAACAGGGGTACGAGGGCGCGCTGCGTCCCGGCTCGCTCGCCGAGTTCGTCGGTCAGGCAAAGGTGAGGCGTCAGCTCGGGCTGCTCCTCGACGCCGCGAGCATGCGCGGGCACACGCCGGACCACATCCTGCTCGCCGGGCCCCCAGGGCTCGGAAAGACGACGCTCTCCATGATCGTCGCAACGGAACTCGACAAGCCGCTCCACCAGACCTCCGGTCCCGCGATCCAGCACGCTGGCGACCTCGCGGCGGTGCTGTCGGCGCTCACCCCGGGTGAGGTCCTGTTCATCGACGAGATCCATCGCATGGCCCGCAGCGCTGAGGAGATGCTGTACCTCGCGATGGAGGACTTCAAAGTCGACATCATGGTGGGCAAGGGCGCCGGCGCGACGTCGGTTCCCCTCGAGCTGTCGCCCTTCACCCTCGTCGGGGCCACCACGCGGGCAGGACTTCTCCCGAACCCGCTGCGCGACCGCTTCGGTTTCACGGCCCATCTCGAGTTCTACGCCGAGGACGAGCTCGCGAGCGTCGTCCGTCGCGCCGCAGGCCTCCTCGACTTCGCGCTCTCCGAGCAGGGCATCGATGAGATCGCCAGTCGATCGCGCGGCACGCCGCGCATCGCCAACCGGCTGCTGCGCCGCGTCCGCGACTACTGCCTCGTGCACGAGACCCCGGGGGACACCGAGAGCGTGCGCGCGGCGCTTGCACTCTACGACGTGGACGCCAACGGCCTCGATCGGCTCGACCGCGAGGTGCTCCGCGCCGTTGTCGAGAGATTCGCAGGTGGGCCCGTTGGGCTCTCGACGCTCGCGGTTTCCGTGGGGGAGGAAGCCGAGACGATCGAATCGGTCGTCGAGCCGTTTCTCGTCCGGACCGGGCTGTTGACCCGCACCCCGCGCGGGCGGATCGCCACGAGGCTCGGGTGGGAGCACGTGGGTATCGTCCCGCCGCCCGCGGCATCCGGCCCAGCGACGCTGATCTGAGCTGTGCGGCACACAGCTTTGACCGCGCTAGACTGATTTGAACTGTGCCCGGTGCATTTGCGCGAGCACTCCAATGAAAGGACGCCCAGGCACATGCCTATTGACCCGATCACAATCATGATGTTCGCGTTGATCGCGATTCTCATCTTCTTCATGTTCCGCAACGGGAAGAAGCGCCAGGCCGCGATGCAGGAGCTCCAGAACGGTCTGCGCCCCGGCGCAGAGGTGATGCTCCAGTCCGGGATCTTCGGCACGATCGAGTCCATCGACGAGGCGGATAACCGCGTGACCCTGCGCAGCGGCACGACCACCCTCGAGGTGCATCGCAACGCCATCTCCCAGATCGTCGCCCCGACCGAGGCTCCCGCCGACGCCGCTGCCGCGACCGGCCTCGCACCCGACGACGATCCCGAGTTCGGTGAGCGCATCGCCGGGGCGAAGGACGCCCCCGCAACGGACACGCCGTCGTTCGACGCGCCTGCTGAGGCCAACGACCCGTCGGTCGAGATCGATCCCAAGTCCGACGGCGAGCCCGGGGAGACCCCGAAGGCCTAACGCCCCGCCGCCTCGCCGCGGCCTCAGTCACCTGACTTCCTGAGAGAAAGCAGTCAATTTTGGCGTCCACACCTGTCGTCCGGAGGGCCCGCCGTTCCCTGGTGTTCCTTCTGGTCCTTATCGTCGGCCTCGGCGGACTCATCACCTACGGGGTGTTCAAGAGTGATGCGACGTGGACGCCAAAACTGGCCCTTGACCTGCAGGGCGGAACCCAGATTCTGCTCGCGGCCGAGCAGACCGACGGGAAGGCCGTAGCGGGGGAGCAGCTCCAGCAGGCGGTCTCGATCATCCGCCAGCGCGTCGACGCCGCGGGTGTCTCCGAGGCGGAGATCACCACCCAGGGCAACCAGCACATCTCGGTATCGATCCCCGGAAAGGCCGATGAGGCCACGCTGCAGCGGATCGAAGCCTCGGCCAAACTCGACTTCCGTCCCGTGCTCGCGGTGGGCATCGGCATCGATCCGACCAAGCAGGTCACCGATCCGAAGCAGAAGGAAGCTGCGCAGAAGTCGCTCAAGGAGCTCAAGGACAAGGCCGCAGCGGTCACCGAGAAGGACCTCGTGCCCGCAAAGACCCCCGCCAACGCTGGGGACCTCGCCTGGATCACCCCCGGCCTGCAGACCAAGTTCGACGCCTTCACCTGCGACTCGCAGGAGGCGCTCGACGCGCGCGACGCCAAGTCGGACCAGCCGCTGATCACCTGTGACGACCTGGGCCAGCAGAAGTACATCCTCGGCCCGGTCGAGCTGAACGGCTCCGTGATCACGGACGCCTCGGCACAGGTCGAAACGACGCAGACCGGTGCCTCCACGGGCAACTGGGTCGTGCAGATCGTCATGAACAAGAAGGGTGCCGAGGAGTTCGGCAAGGTGAGCAGCCGCCTCTTCGGAGCGCAGCCGCCCCAGGACCAGTTCGCCTTCGTGCTCGACGGCAACGTGCTGTCCGCGCCGCAGATGCAGGGCCAGATTCTTGACGGCCGTCCCTCGATCAGCGGCAACTTCACCGAGGCGTCCGCAAAGGCCCTCGCCGACCAGCTGAAGTTCGGCGCGCTGCCCATCGACTTCACCGTGCAGAGCCAGGAGGACATCTCGGCGACGCTCGGCACGAGCCAGCTCGCGGCCGGTCTCCTCGCGGGGCTCATCGGCCTGCTCCTCGTCGTGGTGTACTCGGTGTTCCAGTACCGCGCCCTCGGCTCGCTCACGATCGCCTCTCTCGCGATCGCGGGCGTCCTCACCTACCTGCTGCTCACGTTCTTCTCGTGGCGCCAGGGCTACCGGCTCTCGCTCGCGGGCGTCGCTGGCATCATCGTCGCGGTCGGTTTCACCGCGGACTCGTTCATCGTCTACTTCGAGCGCATCCGCGACGCACTGCGGGACGGGTTCGGCATGGAGGCCGCGGTGGAGCACGGCTGGAAGCGCGCCTTCCGCACGGTGCTCGCCTCTGACGGCGTCAACTTCCTTGCCGCGCTGATCCTGTTCATCCTCGCGGTCGGCAGCGTGAAGGGCTTCGCGTTCACGCTCGGCCTCACGACGCTCGTTGACGTGCTCGTCGTGGCCCTCTTCACGCACCCGATGATGACCCTGCTCGCGAGAACCAGGTTCTACCGGGAGGGCAACAAGTTCTCCGGCCTCGACCCGCGCGCGCTCGGCGCCGTGTACCGGGGGCGCGCGCAGTTCCGCGAGCCCGTGGTCGGCACCAAGGGTGCCGCGAAGAAGAAGCAGCGTAGCGCCGGCGAGGCGGAACGCCGCCAGACGATCGCCGAGCGCAAGGCCGCTGAAATGCAGACCACCGGAAAGGAGAGCTGACCATGGCTCGCTCATTCGCCGAGTTCGGCAACGCGCTCTACACCGGTGAGAAGTCCATCAACTTCATCGGCCGCCGGAAGACCTGGTACCTGATCTCCCTCGTCCTCATCGTCGTGTCCGTTCTGGGCCCGGTGCTCAAGGGCGGCTTCAGCTTCGGCATTGAGTTCACGGGCGGCAGCCAGTTCCAGGTCCACCTTGCCGACGGGCAGAAGCGGGACAACGCCACGGCCGAGGCCGCGGTGAAGGAGGTGCTGCCGAGCAGCGCGCCCCGCGTCAGCGAGCTCGGCCCGACCGACATTCGCATCCAGACCGAGGCGCTCACCGACGCGGAGAACCGCAAGGTGGGGGACGCCCTCGCGAAGGCATACGGGGTGTCAGCCGACGAGGTCACCTACTCCTACATCGGCCCGGCGTGGGGGCAGGACATCACGAAGCAGGCGATCATCGCCCTCATCGTGTTCATCATCTTCGCGGCCCTCGTGATGGCGATCTACTTCCGGACCTGGAAGATGTCGCTCGCCGCGATCATCGCGCTGCTGCACGACCTCGTGATCACCGCCGGCGTCTACGGAATCTCGGGCTTCGAGATCACCCCCGCCGCCATGATCGGCTTCCTCACGATCCTCGGCTACTCCCTGTACGACACCGTCGTGGTATTCGACAAGATCCGAGAGAATACCTCTCCCGGCGAGCTCAACGACCGCCGCACCTTCGCGGAGTCGGTCAACCTCGGCGTGAATCAGACGCTGGTCCGGTCGATCAACACCTCGATCGTTGCTCTCCTCCCGGTCGGGTCGATTCTCTTCATCGGCGCCTTCGTCCTCGGAGCCGGAACGCTGCGGGACATCTCCCTCGCGCTCTTCATCGGTATCTTCGTCGGCGCGTACTCGACGATCTTCATCGCAGCCCCGACCTACGCGCACCTGCGCGAGGGCGAGCCCGCGATCAAGCGTCGCGACGAGAAGGTGCTCAGGCTTCGGGCGAAGGATGGCGCGGCAGCTGCCGAGGACGTCGAGTCCGAGTCGGCCGGCGCCTCGGTCTGATGAAAACTGCCTGAGCCGCTGCCCGGTTCGTCGGAATTCCACACCCTGGTGTAGCGTTCAATCATTCGAGAGGGGGCGGCATGGCTTCGAGTGATGTTGCGAGCGCGGGTTCGACCGCGCTGAGGCGGCTTGTGCCGCGGATCTTCTCCCGCGGAAGCTCGCCAGGCGCGGTGGATCAGCTGGTTCGTACCGTCCGCGCGAACTATCCGCGCGCGGACCTTTCCGTGATCGAGCGCGCCTACACGGTCGCTGAACGTGCGCACCGCGGCCAGAAGCGGCGCAGCGGCGAGCCGTACATCACCCACCCCATCGCCGTGTCGCAGATCCTCGCCGAGCTCGGGGTCGCCCCTGTCGCGATTGCGGCAGCGCTGCTGCACGACACGGTCGAGGACACGGAATACACGCTCGAGCAGCTCACCGCCGAGTTCGGCGAGGAGATCGCCATGCTCGTGGACGGCGTCACCAAGCTCGACAAGGTGAAGTACGGGGACTCGGCCCAGGCCGAGACCGTGCGCAAGATGGTCGTAGCGATGGCGAAAGACATCCGCGTTCTCGTGATCAAGCTCGCCGACCGGCTGCACAACGCGCGGACCTGGGGTTTCGTCTCGGGTGAGTCGGCGAAGCGCAAGGCGCAGGAGACCATCGAGATCTACGCTCCGCTGGCGCATCGCCTCGGCATCCAGTCCATCAAGGCCGAGCTCGAGGATCTGTCCTTCGCGGTACTCAAGCCGAAGCTGTACGCCGAGATCCAGAACCTCGTGTCTCAGCGCAACCCGCAGCGCGACGAGCTCGTGGGAGACGTCATCGGGTCAATCGAGTCGGATCTGCGCGATGCCAAGATCCGTGGCGAGGTCACCGGGCGGCCCAAGGAGCTGTATTCGATCTATCAGAAGATGATCGTGCGGGGGCGAGACTTCGACGACATCTACGATCTGGTCGGAATCCGCGTGCTCGTCGGCTCGATTCGCGACTGCTACGCGGTGCTCGGCGCGGTGCACGCGCGGTGGACCCCGATCCCCGGCCGCTTCAAGGACTACATCGCAACCCCCAAGTTCAACCTGTACCAGTCGCTGCACACGACGGTGATCGGACCGGACGGGCGTGCCGTGGAGATCCAGATCCGCACGGTCGAGATGCACCAGCGCGCCGAATACGGCGTTGCTGCGCACTGGAAGTACAAGCAGCGGCAACAGGGGCAGCCGCAGTCGGGCCCCTCCTCGAACGATATGGCCTGGCTCGCGCACATCTCCGACTGGCAGGCGGAAACCGAGGATCCCGGCGAGTTCCTGGACGCCCTCCGCTACGAGATCGGCGCAAAGGAGGTCTACGTTTTCACGCCGAAGGGCCGCGTGATCGGGCTTCCCGCCGGAGGCACCACCGTGGACTTCGCCTACGCGGTTCACACCGAGGTCGGCCACCGCACAATGGGCGCGCGCGTGAACGGCCGTCTCGTGCCGCTCGAGACGGCGCTCAACAACGGCGACGTGGTCGAGGTGTTCACCTCGAAGGATCCGGACGCCGGACCGAACAAGGCCTGGCTGAACTTCGTCAAGAGCAAGCGGGCGCAGAACAAGATCCGCGGCTGGTTCACCAAGGAGCGCCGCGAGGAGGCCGTCGAGCACGGCAAGGTCGAGATCACGAAGGAGCTGCGCCGCCAGAAGCTGCCGCTGCATCGGGTGATGAACTCGGAGTCGTTGCAGCAGGTCGCCCTGCAGCTGCGGTTCGCGGATGTCGCCGCGCTGTACGCGGCCGTCGGTGGCGGTCAGGTCTCCGCGCAGTCCGTCGTGGAAAAGGTGACCTCGCTCGTGTTCGACGAGCAGGTCTCCTCCGAGCCAGCGCTCGCGACGATGCCGATCATCGAGGCGCCGCGCGCGAGCGTCTCCGCGGGTTCGAGCGGCGTCGTGGTGAAGGGCGCGAGCGACGTGCTCGCGAAGCTCGCGAAGTGCTGCACGCCGGTTCCCGGTGATGAGATTCAGGGCTTCGTCACGAAGGGCCAGGGCGTTTCGGTGCACCGCGTCGACTGCCACAACTTCATCGAGCTGCGGAAGCAGCAGGATCGCGTGGTCGACGTCGAATGGGCGCCCTCGACGAAGAGCGTCTTCCTCGTGCAGATTCAGGTCGAGGCGCTCGACCGCTCCGCCCTCCTCTACGACGTGACGCGCACGCTCTCGGACCATCACGTGAACATCCTCTCCGCCTCCGTGAACACCTCCAGTTCCCGGCTCGCGATCAGCAAGTTCGTCTTCGAGATGGCGAATGCGACCCACCTGGACCACGTGCTCAACGCCGTGCGCCGGATCGACGGCGTCTACGACGTCTACCGCATCACGAACTGAACCCGGCCCCCGGCGCAGTACGGCCCGGCGCAGGCTCAGAGTTCTGCGCAGCGCGCGAGCGCGCGGATCGATCCGGATCGCGGACCGGCCCGGAGCACCTCGGCGATCCGGTCGCGGCCTCCGGGGACGGTGAGCGCGAGGAGGCGGACGGCCACGCGCACCCGGGGATCGAGCGACTCCTCGGAACGCAGCAGATCGAGTACGGTTCGGAGCCGCGAGGTCACCGTCGCGCCGCCCAGTGCCACGATGTCCTCCTGGTCGATCCTGAGCTGCCTGGTCCTCACCCCCGGCCGATGCTCATGAGGGGGCCTCCGGCGGTCGGGCATCGCCGCCTCAAGCGGGGCGCATGGCTCGCGGAGGGCGCCCCAGACCCACGCGGCTGTGGTCCCGATCGCGACCCGGCCAGGACCGATGACTCCCGTGATCGCCCGCAATCGCACTTCCGGGCACTCGGGCCAGCCGGCCCCGCGCAGCGCCGGGCCGCACCGGACCAGCGCGCCGCGGAGCAGCTCTGCGGAGCGCACGGCCTCGGGCCAGTGATCGTAGCGCGGGGGATCGCGGCGGGCGAGTCGGTGCGACATGGATCCATGGTGCCCCGAGGCGGCGCCCGTGCGGAGGGCAGCGGGCGTTCTGTGGACAACACAGGCCGCGATCCCGAAGGACCGCGGCCTGTGAGCGATGGATTCGCTTAGTCGCCGATGGCGGCGAGCCAGGACTCCTGCGTCGCCAGCTTCTCCTCGGCGTCCTTCACCGCGCGGGAGTCTCCCTTGGCGCGAGCCGTCTCGATCTCGGTCTTGAGCTCCGCGATCGAGGCCTCGAGCTGCCCACGGAGCCCGGCGCTGCGCGCCTTGGTCTCCGGGTTGGTCTTCTGCCAGTGCTCGTCCTCGAGGCGCTTCACGTGGTCCTCGATCTTGCGGAGCCGGCCTTCGATATCGCGGAGCGCCTCGCGAGGCACCCGGCCGATCTCGTCCCAGCGGAGCTGGATCCCGGTGAGCTGCTTGCGTGCCGCGGTGTGCTCCGTGACGCTGAGGATCGACTCGGCCTCCGCGAGAATCTCCTGCTTGGCGGCGAGGTTCGCGGCGTACTCCTCATTGGTCTGCGCGGCCTCCGCGGCCTTCGCGGCGTAGAGCACGTCCCCTGCGGCCTTGAACCGGGCCCACAGCTGATCGTCGAGCTTCCTGCTGGCGCGGCCGGCGGCCTTCCAGTCGTCGAGGAGCGAGCGGTACGACGGAATGCCGTCGATGCCGCGCGGGGCCAGGGCCTCGGCGGCGGCGATGATCCGCTCCTTGCGCTGGCGCACCTCCTTGTTGTTGGCGTCCATCTGCGCGAAGTGCGAACGGCGAGCCGAATCGAATGACTGGCGGGCGGTGCGGAAGCGCTTCCACATCGCGTCCGCCTGGCCCTTGGGAATCTGCGGACCGGTGCGCTGCGAGGTCTGCCAGTCGGTGAAGAGCTGCTCGAACGCCTGGCTCGTCTCCTTCCAGCGGACCGAAGCCTCGGGCTGGGCGGCGAGGCGCTCCGCCTCGACGACGATCGCCTCGCGCTTCGCGATGGCCTCCTTGCGGGCTGCCTCGCGCTCGGCGTGCTGCTTCTCCGAGAGCTCGGCGGTCTTCGCCCCGAGCTTCTCGACGCGGGCGCGCAGCGATGCGATATCGCCCACGGCGGCGGGCTCGACGAGTAGCTCGGTGAGCTTCGAGACGACCTCAGCGGCGGAGGCGTCGGCCGTGCCGCGCGCGACACGCGCCTCGAGGAGCGTGACCTGGCCCTCGAGATCCGCGAACTTGCGGGTGAAGTAGGCGAGCGCCTCCTCCGGCGTGCCGTCGGGGAACGAACCCACGACGCGTTCGCTGTCGCCCTCCCGGACGTACACGGTCCGGTCTTCGTCGACTCGGCCCCAGGGGGTTTCGTTGTTGGCTTCGCTCAAGGTTCTGCTCACCTGTCGTGTTCGGGCCGGAAGGCCGCACGGATAGACCCCTCCACTATGCCACACCAGTGGCCGCGAGTATGGGGTCCAACGGCCTCGATCCGGGGCGAATCGTGATCGGGTGCGCTGCCGGGCGATCCGCTCCCGCCGGATGCGGCGGGGCGGCCTAGGCTCCCGAGAGTGTCAGTGGTCCTCGGTAGCATGGGACCCGTGGAGAATCGGCCAATACCTACCCATACGGCGCCGCTCGCCGTGCGGATGCGACCCACGAGCCTGGATGAGGTCGTGGGCCAGCAGCACCTGCTCCGACCGGGATCGCCGCTGCGCACCCTCGCGGCGGATGCTGACGGGCGCGGGGGAGCCGTGTCGGTGATTCTCTGGGGGCCTCCCGGAACGGGAAAAACCACGATCGCTCAGGCGATCGCCCATTCCAGTGGCCGCCGCTTCGTGGAGCTCTCCGCGATCACCGCGGGAATCAAGGACGTGCGCACGGTGATGGAGCGCGCGCTCAATGACCGCGACCTGTTCGACACGTCCACCGTGTTGTTCCTCGATGAGATCCATCGCTTCACCAAGGCTCAGCAGGACGCACTGCTTCCCGGCGTTGAGAACGGATGGGTGACCCTCGTCGCCGCGACCACGGAGAACCCGTCGTTCTCGGTGATCAGCCCGCTGCTTTCCCGCTCACTGCTCCTCACGCTCGAGCCGCTCGACGACGCGGATCTGCGCGGGCTCCTCGAGCGCGCCGTTGCGGACCCGCGGGGTCTGAACGGCTCGGTGGTGCTCTCCGAAGAGGCGCTCGACGCGCTCGTGCAGCTCGCCTCCGGCGACGCTCGGCGCGCGCTGACGGGGCTCGAGGCCGCTGCCGCCTCTGCGCTGGCCGGTAATCAGGAGGAGGGCGACGCCGCAGCCGAGGGGGATGCCGAGAAAGACGGAGGATCCGAGCCGGACGCGGCCGCCGCGCCGGATCCCGCCGCGCCGCCCGAGGTCACCGCCGACATCGTCGCAACCGCCGTCAACCGAGCGCTCCTGCGATACGACCGGAACGGAGACCAGCACTACGACGTCACGAGCGCCTTCATCAAGTCTCTGCGAGGCTCCGATCCGGACGCTGCGGTCCATTACCTCGCACGAATGATCGAGGCGGGGGAGGACCCGCGGTTCATCGCGCGCAGGCTCATGGTCCACGCGGCCGAGGACGTCGGAATGGCCGACCCCCAGGCGCTGAGCGTGGCCGTCGCGGCTGCGCAGGCCACCCAGCTCATCGGGCTCCCCGAGGCCAGGATCCCGCTCGCCGAGGCCACGATCTACATCGCCACGGCGCCGAAGTCGAACGCGGTGATCACCGCGATCGACTCGGCAATCGCCGATGTAAAGGCGGGTCGCTTCGGTCTCGTCCCGAATCACCTGCGTGACGCTCACTATCCGGGGGCGAAGCGGCTCGGCCACGGGAAGGGGTACCGGTATCCGCACAGCGATCCGCGCGGGGTGCTCGAGCAGCAGTATCTCCCCGATGAGCTCGTCGATCGCGTGTACTACTCGCCCACCACTCACGGGGCGGAGCGGGACGTGTCCGAGCGGCTCGAGAAGATCAGGCGGATCAGCCGAGGAAACGCGTGATCCGTCGCATCGCTGGTGCGATCGGGCGCGGAGACACGCTTCCGGCACCTGCGCGCGCTGCCGCGGCACTTCTGCTAAACTGAACGCTGGCCAACGCCACTTCCACACGCCGGCTGCGCGCGGAAGCAGGCGGCAGGCGCCCTGTAGCCGGGTTTCTGCGATGGTCGTTCCCTCACCGATACCGGTGTGCTGCGTCGCGTGCATTGCGAGCAATCGTGAATGCGGGCGCAGCGTGGCCGAGAGAACAGTGCGGCTCGATCCCGAGCCGCGAACGCAAGAACCCCGAAAGGACCCACGTGTCGACTACGTCGCGTACCCGTTCCCAGACCCGCCTGTCCCGCCAGCTCGGGATCGCCCTCACCCCGAAGGCTGCGCGCTACCTCGAGAAGCGCCCCTACGGCCCCGGCCAGCACGGCCGCACCAAGCGTAAGAGCGACAGCGACTACGCCGTTCGTCTGCGCGAGAAGCAGCGTCTCCGGGCCCAGTACGGCATCCGCGAGAAGCAGCTCCAGATCGCCTTCAAGGAGGCGCGTCGCCAGGACGGCCTGACCGGTGAGAACCTGGTCGAGCTCCTCGAGATGCGTCTCGACGCCCTCGTGCTGCGTGCCGGCTTCGCCCGCACCACCGCGCAGGCGCGTCAGATGGTCGTGCACCGCCACATCCTCGTCGACGGCAAGATCGTCGACCGCCCCTCCTTCCGCGTGAAGCCGGGTCAGCTCATCCACGTCAAGGAGCGCTCCGAGGGCACCGAGCCCTTCCAGGTCGCTGCCGCAGGTGGCCACGCCGAGGTGCTTCCCCCGGTTCCCGGCTACCTCGAGGTCGAGCTCGACAAGCTCCAGGCCCGCCTGGTCCGCCGCCCGAAGCGCGCTGAGGTCCCCGTGACCTGTGAAGTGCAGCTCGTCGTCGAGTTCTACTCGGGTCGCTAAGCTTCAGAACACGCTCGAAGGGGGCGTCGGTTTCGGCCGGCGCCCCCTTCGTCGTCCCCAGGGAGGTCGGCGGGAGGCTCACCGCACCGCCGCCGAGACATCCGCGAGCGGCGCACCCCCGCACGCTAAGCTTGACGAGCGCGACGGACGGAACGGGGCAATTCGATCCGGTCGTCGCCCGAAGAGGAATGAGGAGTAATGCGCAAGCTCATGTGGCTGTTCTGGGGCGTCGTGATCGGCTTCGTCGCCGCCCACTTCGTGAATCAGAACCCCGAGGGCCGTCGCTTCTTCGACCGCGTGAACCGCGCGGTGCAGGAGTTCCGGCGGGCATTCGCGACCGGCTACCACGAGGGTGAGGCCGCCAGCGAGGAAGTAGCCGACGATCTCGAGGCGGCGCTGCGCGCCGCGCGCGAGGGCGAATCCCGCTCCTCGAAGTAGCGTTCCACCCCCGCGGCGCGGCCCCGGACGGCTGTCCATCCGCGCGCACGCGGGGAACCATCAGGCTGAGGCGTGATCATCGAAGGGTCCGCCATGCCGAAGCACTTCATTCGGCCGCGCACGCGGCCCGATTCTCCGCACGCACACGAACCCCGAAGGACCGCATCACGATGCAGACCGCAGAAATTCAACGCCGCTGGCTCGACTTCTTCGAAAAGAGGGGCCACACGGTCGTGCCTTCTGCCTCGCTCGTGAGCGACGATCCGAGTCTCATGTTCACGGTCGCCGGAATGGTGCCGTTCGTGCCCTATCTCTCGGGCCTCGTCCCCGCCCCGTACGATCGGGCAACGAGCGTGCAGAAGTGCATCAGGACCAACGACATCGAAGAGGTGGGCAAGACCCCCCGCCACGGCACGTTCTTCCAGATGGCGGGCAACTTCTCATTCGGGGACTACTTCAAGGAAGGCGCCATCGGCTTCGCCTGGGAGCTCCTCACGACGAGCGAGGAGGAGGGCGGCCTCGGCTTCGACCCGAACGATCTCTGGGTCACGGTCTACGAGGACGACGACGAGGCGTTCGAGCTGTGGCAGCGGCTCTCGACGCTGCCCGACGAGCGCATCCAGCGGCTCGGCAAGGACACGAACTACTGGTCGACCGGTCAGCCGGGCCCCGCTGGCCCCTGCTCCGAGATCTTCTACGACATGGGACCCGAGTACGGGATCGACGGCGGCCCCGCCACCGATGACGACCGCTACGTCGAAATCTGGAACCTGGTGTTCATGCAGTACCAGGTGGCCGACGTGAAGTCGAAGACCGAGTTCACCATTCTCGGCGAGCTGCCGAAGAAGAACATCGATACCGGCCTCGGCCTCGAGCGCGTCGCGTTCATCAAGCAGGGCGTCGACAACATGTACGAGATCGACCAGGTGCGCCCGGTGCTCGATCGGGCCGCTGAGCTCGCGGGGAAGACCTACGGGGCGTCGCACGAGGACGACGTCCGGCTGCGCGTGATCGCCGATCACGTGCGCAGCGGCCTCATGCTGCTCGCCGACGGCGTGACCCCGTCGAACGAGGGCCGAGGGTACATCCTCCGCCGCCTCCTGCGTCGCGTCGTGCGCTCGATGCGTCTGCTCGGCTTCGAGGGCCCGAGCTTCGCGGAGCTCTTCCCCGTGTCCCGCGACGCCATGAAATCGGCGTATCCCGCGGTCGAGCGGGACTTTGACTTCATCTCCCGCGCGGCATACGCCGAGGAGCGCACCTTCCTGCGCACGCTCGCGTCGGGCAGCCAGATCCTCGACGCCGCGGTCGATGCGGCGAAGGGCGCTGGCACCTCCGTGCCCGGCGACACCGCGTTCCTGCTTCACGACACCTACGGCTTCCCGATCGAGCTCACGCTCGAGGTCGCCGAGGAGGCGGGCATCGGCGTCGATCGCGAGGTCTTCCGCTCGCTCATGCAGGAGCAGCGCGATCGCGCCAAGGCCGACGCCAAGGCGAAGAAGGGCCAGCGGGCCGACCTGTCCGTCTACAAGGAGCTGCGCGGACTCGGCGAGACTTCCTTCCTCGGCTACGACCAGCTCGAGGCGGAGAGCCGCGTGCTCGGCATCGTCGTTGACGGCGTGCCCGTGCAGGAGGCGCACGAGGGGCAGATCGCCGAGCTCGTGCTCGCGGAGACCGCGCTCTTCGCGGAGGGCGGCGGCCAGGACTCCGATCAGGGCACGATCGTCGGTGACGGCTTCACCGCGGAGGTGCTGGACGTGCAGAAGCCGGTTCCCGGCCTGATCGTGCACACGGTCAAGGTGACCCTGGGCACCATTGGGCTTGACCAGCGCGCCGAAACGCGCGTGGATCACGATTACCGTCGGGGCGCGAACCAGGCGCACTCCGCGACCCACGTCGTGCACGCGGCGCTCCGCCAGGTGCTCGGCTCGAACGCGCACCAGGCCGGCTCCTACAACAAGGCCGGCTACATGCGCCTCGACTTCACGCACAGCGACGCACTCTCCACGGAGACGAAGAGCGAGATCGAGGAGATCTCGAATCTCGCGATCCGCTCGGACCTGGAGGTCGTCACGCGCGAGATGGCGCTCGACGACGCGAAGGCGCTCGGCGCGATGGCGCTGTTCGGCGAGAAGTACGGTGAGCGCGTGCGCGTCGTTGACATCGGCGGCGAATGGTCGCGCGAGCTGTGCGCTGGCACCCACGTCGGCAGTTCCTCCGAGGTCGGCATGATCAGCCTGATCTCGGAGAGCTCGGTCGGGTCGACGAATCGGCGCGTGGAATCGCTCGTCGGTTTCGAGGCCTTCCGCAACTTCGCCGCCGAGCGCGCCATTGTCCAGCAGCTCGCGAGCGGGCTGAAGGTTCCGCGGTCCGAGCTCGTCTCAAAGGTTCAGGATCTGGGCGGCCAGTTGCGCGCGGCCGAGAAGCGGATCGCGGCGCTCGAGGCGGAGCGCCTGGGGCAGCGCGTTCCCGAGCTCGTCGCCGGTGCGGAGCGGATCGGGGCGTTCAGCGTCGTTTCCTCCTCCCTCGGTTCGGTCGGTTCGGCCGACGACATCCGTGGGCTCGTCATCAAGGTGCGTGAGCGGCTGGGTGCAGAGCCGGGCGTCGTCGTGCTCGCCGGCGAGGCCGGCGGCAAGCCGGTCGTCATCGCGGCAACGACGGCGGCGGGCCGGGAGTCGGGCGCCAAGGCCGGCCAGCTCGTTCGCGTCGCCGCACAGGTGCTCGGAGGCGGCGGGGGCGGAAAGGACGATCTTGCTCAGGGCGGTGGCACGGATCCCGCGAAGATCGGCGAAGCGCTCGCCGAGATCCGACGGACGCTGGCGGGATAGCGCGTGAGAACTGGCGTACGCCTCGGCATCGATGTGGGCAAGGCCCGCATCGGCGTCGCGCGCAGCGACCTGCACGGAATGCTCGCCACCCCGGTCGAGACGGTCGCACGGGCGGCCTCAGGCGCGGATACCGAGCGCCCCGATCTCGCACGGATCGCCGCGATCGCGGCCGAGCTCGAAGCGTTCGAGGTGATCGTCGGCCTGCCGCTGAACCTCCGTGGTGAGCGGACGCCCTCGACCGAGGACGCTGAGGCGTTCGCCTCGGATCTCGCGGCCCTGCTGCAGCGCACCGGCACCCCGGTGCGCCTCGTCGACGAGCGGCTCTCGACCGTGTCCGCGCAGGGACAGCTCCGGCAGGCCGGGAAGAAGACCAAACAGAGCCGGTCGATTATCGACCAGGCCGCGGCTGTGGTGATCCTGCAGCACGCACTCGACATCGAACGGGCGCGTGGGGCCGCGCCCGGAACGGAAGTGGTCCCCGTGACCACCACGGAACAGGGGAGCACCGCATGAGCGCAGCACGGAACCGAACGCAGCGGGGAGAGAGCTCGACCGGGAAACGAGTCCTGATCAGCCTCATCGTCGCGTTCGTCCTGCTCGGAGGCTTGGGCGTCGCCGCGGCATCGCTGTGGGGAACCTTCGGGGACAAGATCTCCCTCGCCCTCGGGTGGACCTCGAATGACTTCGAGGGGGAGGGCCACGGCGAGACGGTTGTGGTCATCAAGAAGGGCGAGATCGGAGAGGACATCGCGGGATCGCTCGCGGACGCGGGCGTCGTGAAGACCTCCGAGGCCTTCTACCAGCTCCTCCTCAAGCAGGAGCCCGCCGTCGAGTTCAAGCCGGGCTCGTACAAGCTCAAGCTCGAGATGAGCTCCCAGAGCGCGCTCGCGGCCCTGCAGGACCCCGCGAATCGCATGGAGTACACCGCGATGATCCCCGAGGGGAAGACCGTCGCCCAGACGCTCGAGCTCGTCGCGGCCGGCGCCGACATCCCGCTCAAGGATCTGCAGGCGGCCGCCAAGAACGTCGGGGCATACGGCCTGCCGCAGGGCGTCGACTCACTCGAGGGCTGGCTCTTCCCCGCGACCTACGAGTTCGAGCAGGAGACCACGGGGGAGCAGGCCATCGCCCACATGGTCGAGACGCAGAAGAAGGTGCTCGATGAGGCCGGCGTGCCGGTCGAGCAGCGCGAGCAGGTCCTGACCAAGGCCTCGATCGTGCAGCGCGAGGGCGGACGAGTGGAGGACTTCCCCAAGGTTGCCCGGGTCATCGACAACCGGCTCGCCGACGGCATGAAGCTGCAGATGGACTCCACCGCGCAGTACGGCATGGGCCAGCACGCCGACGGGAACGTCTGGTCCACCGACGAGGCGCTTGCGGACAACAATGCGTGGAACACCTACGTGCACACCGGCCTGCCGAAGGGACCGATCGCAAACCCGGGACGCGACGCGATCGACGCGGTCGTGAAGCCGGCGGACGGCAACTGGATCTACTTCGTCGCGATCAATCTCGACACGGGCGAATCCGCCTTCTCGGCGACGCAGGAGGAGCACGACGCCAACGTGTCGAAGCTCAACGCCTGGTGCAAGGCGAATCCCGGAAAGGGCTGCTGACCGTGGAGCGGCTCGCGGTTCTGGGGTCGCCGATCGCGCACTCGCGCTCACCGCTCATCCACCGCGCAGCCTACGCGGAACTCGGACTGGACTGGCACTACGGCAGGGTGCGGTGCGGGGAGAGCGCGCTCGCGGCGTTCCTCGCCGGACGCGACGCCTCGTGGCGGGGCCTCTCCCTCACGATGCCGCTCAAGGACGAGGCGCGCAGGCTGGCCGCGAGCCTCGACCCGGTCGCCGCCGAGAGCGGCGTCGTCAATACCCTCCGCCGTCGTGACGACGGCGCCTGGGACGGCTTCAACACCGACGTTGGGGGCCTCGCCGCGGCGATCGGCGCGGCGGGATTCTCCGCCGAACGCACCCTCGTCCTCGGTTCCGGCGCCACCGCGATCTCCGCGCTGCTGGCCGCGAGGAGCCTCGGGGCGACGACGATCACCATCGCGGCACGCAACGCGCACGCGAGCCGGGCAATCGTCGACCGCTTCGGCGAGGGACGCGAGCCGGGAAGCGGGATCGCCCCGGAGGTGCGGTCCGTCGGGCTCGCCGAGCTCACCAATGGCCGCGCCGACGCGGGGGCGAGCGCCGCGCACGGTGCGGGTGGGGGCGCCCCGACGCTCGTGATCTCGACGCTCCCCGGCCCGGCGGCGCGCGACGTTGCGCTCCCGGAGTCGCTCATGGCGGTCCCGCTCTTCGACGTCGCCTACGATCCCTGGCCGTCGCCGCTCGCCACGCGCTGGAGCGCAGCGGGCGGATCCGCGAGCTCCGGCCTGGGAATGCTGGTTGAACAGGCGATTTTGCAGATCCGGATCTTCCTCAGCGGGAGCGGCGACGTGCCGCTTCCGAGTGAGGACCGGGTGCGGGAGGCCGTCGATCGCGCGATCGCCGCCTCCGGTGTGGGAGGATAGCCAGTATGCTGCGTTGGCTGACCGCCGGAGAATCTCACGGCCCCGAACTGATCGCCGTCCTCGAGGGGATGCCGGCTGGCGTCCCCGTTTCCCTCGACGAGATCCGAGCTGATCTCGCGCGCAGGAAGCTCGGTTATGGCCGCGGCTCCCGCATGAAGTTCGAGCAGGACGAGCTGAACCTGTCGGGCGGTGTCGTGCACGGCGTCACGATCGGCGGCCCCATCGCGATCCGGATCGGCAACACCGAGTGGCCCAAGTGGACCGAGGTGATGAGCCCCGAGCCGGTCGAGCTGTCAGAGAAGTCGCGGGGACGCGGGGCGCCGCTGACGCGCCCGCGACCCGGTCACGCCGACCTCGCCGGCATGCAGAAGTACGGCTTCGACGAAGCACGCCCGGTGCTCGAGCGCGCGAGCGCGCGCGAGACGGCGGCGCGCGTCGCGCTCGGCGCCGTGGCCAGGGGCTTCCTCGCCGAGCTCGGAATTGAGCTGGTCAGCCACACCATCTCGCTCGGCGACGTGGTCGTGCCGGACGGCGCGCGGCTCCCGCGCCCGGCGGACGTCGACACGCTCGACGCCGATCCGCTGCGCTGCTTCGATCCTGAGACGAGCGCGCGGATGGTGGCGGAGGTCGACGACACGAAGAAGTCGGGCGATACGATCGGCGGAATTGTTGAGGTCCTCGCGTACGGCCTGCCGCCCGGGCTCGGCTCCTATGTGCACTGGGATCGGCGGCTCGATTCTCGGCTCGCCGGCGCGCTCATGGGCATTCAGGCCATTAAGGGCGTCGAGGTCGGAGACGGCTTCGAGACGACCCGCCGCCGCGGATCGGTGGCCCACGATCCCCTCCACATCGAGGACGGGAAGATCGCGCGCGACACGGATCGCGCGGGTGGCATCGAGGGCGGCATGACGACGGGCCAGGTGCTGCGCGTTCGCGCCGGCATGAAGCCGATCGCCACGGTTCCCCACGCGCTTCCCACGATCGACACGGCCACTGGCGAGGAGACGAAGGCGCACCATCAGCGCAGCGACGTCTCCGCGGTTCCCGCTGCGGGTGTCGTCGCGGAGGCTATGACGGCCCTGATCCTCGCCGATGCCGTTGTCGAGAAGTTCGGCGGTGACAGTGTCGCCGAGACCCGTCGCAACCTCGAGTCGTACCTCCAGGCGATTCCCGAGCGCCTGACGACCGTCATCGAGTCGTGAGCGAGTCGCGTCGTTCGGCGCGGGAGGTCGGTCCGCCGGCTCCCCGGCCGAAGCCGGCGCCGCCAGCAGCGCCCCAGACCAGCGCGTCTCCGTCCGGCGAGGACAGCCGGTCGCCCGCGTCGCAGCCGGGCGCTCCGGCGAAGCCAGCGGGACCCCGCCCGACGGGTTCCCGCAACGGCGGCGGCCGTTCGCGCCAGCAGAAGCGGTCCCAGCAGCAGCCGGCCGGGCGGGGTCGCCAGGCCGGATCGGGCCGCGTCGGCGCCGTCGAAGAGGGCGCCGCGACCGCGCAGGGGCAGCCGCCCCGTGCCCGGCGCCGTCGGCGCCGCCGCGGACGGGGCCGCCTGCCCGATCGCGCGGTGGTGTTCGTCGGCCCGATGGCGGCCGGGAAGACGAGTCTGGGGAAGCGAGTCGCGCGCGAACTCGGCGTGCCCTTCGTCGACACCGACGCCGTGTTCGTCCGCCTGCACGGCCCGATCACCGAGTTCTTCGCGTCTCATGGCGAGCCGGAGTTCCGCAGGATCGAGGCCGAGCTGATTGCGGCGGAGCTCGCGCAGCCCGGCGGCCGGATCATCGCCCTGGGCGGGGGCGCGGTCATCACCGAGAGCACGAGGGCGCTGCTCGCGGCCTACCCGGTCGTCCTGCTCATGACCACGCAGGCGGCCGTGCTGCGCACCGCGAACCTGTCGCGACGGCCGCTGCTGCGCGACGATCCGAACGCGTGGGGTCGCATCCTCGAGGAGCGGCGTCCGCTCTACGAGGAGGTGGCCGACATCACCTACCGGACCGACCGCGCTACGAAGGAACAGCTCGCGCGCCGCGTGGCGCAGTGGTCCCGCACCTTTGCGAAGAAGAATGCCGCCGCGCGAACCCGCGGCGAGGAGGAGTAGACATGACCGAGGTACCCGCGACCGAGATCGCCGTGACGGGCGAGACCGAGTACACGATCACCGTGGGCAGGGACATTCTCGATCGAGTGCCCGCGGCCCTCGGGGAACGCGTCGCGAAGGTCCTGATCGTGCACACCCCGACCGTGGGGAAGATCGCCTCGGAGCTGCGGGAGTCGCTGCAGAGCCGGTTCCAGCAGGTGCTGCTCGCCGAGGTGCCCGATGCCGAGGCCGCAAAGCGCGTGGAGGTCGCCGCGTTCTGCTGGCAGATCATGGGGCAGGCCGATTTCACGCGGACCGATGCCGTGATCGGTCTGGGCGGCGGCGCGGTGACGGACCTCGCGGGCTTCGTCGCGGCCACCTGGCTTCGCGGCGTTCGCCTCGTGCAGATTCCGACGACGGTCCTCGGGATGGTCGACGCGGCGGTCGGCGGCAAGACCGGCATCAACACGACCGAGGGGAAGAACCTAGTCGGAGCCTTTTACGCGCCAGCTGCCGTGCTCTGCGATCTCAGCCTGCTCGAGACGCTGCCGCGGAACGAGCTCCTCGCTGGCATGGCCGAGGTCGCGAAGTGCGGCTTCATCGCGGAACCCGAGATCCTCGACATTCTGGAGGCCGACGTGGCGCGAGCGACCGATCCCGGCACGCCGGAGTTCCGCAGGCTCGTCGAACTGGCCATCGGCGTGAAGGCGCGCGTGGTGTCGGAAGACTTCAAAGAGGGCGGGCTCCGGGAGATCCTGAACTACGGGCACACGCTCGGCCACGCGATCGAGCACGCCGAACGGTACCAGTGGCGCCACGGCGTCGCGATCTCGATCGGCATGATGTACGCGGCCGAGCTCGGCCGGATGGCCGGCTCGCTGTCGGACGAGGCTGTCGAGCGCCACCGCAGGATCCTCTCCTCGCTCACCCTTCCGCTCTCGTACCCCGCTGGCCGCTGGGCGGGTCTGCTCGCGACGATGCAGCGCGACAAGAAGGCGCGCGCCGGGATGCTGCGCTTCATCGTGCTCGATGACATCGCGAAGCCGCGCGTGCTGGCGGGAACCGACGAGTCGGTGCTGCAATTCGCCTACCAGGAGATCGCGCAGTAGTTTCGCGGGCCGGACGCCCCCCGCGCACGCGCTGAGCGACGCACCAGTTGTGCGGGATCAGCCGATCCGGAATCCCTGCCCCGTCAGGATCAGCGCGAGCACCCTGCGGTCCTCGGCGTGCATGACCCCCTCGACGAAGCGCGTGAGCGCGCGATCGAGGGAAATGGCACCGGCGCTTCCCGCCACCTTCCGCAGCACGGCGACGAGGGTGCGGGGCGCGAGCACCGACTCCTCGAGGCCGGGGCGGCCGTCGATGCCGCGCTCGGTGCTGACGTACTCGCCGAACCCCTCGCCGTGCTCGCCCGCGAACACCTGCTGACTGATGAAGGCGGCGCGGGCCACGGCGGCGAGGTCCGCGGGGGAGATGCCAGAGGGGAGCGCGCCGTGGGCGTCCGCCACGGCGGCGGCGGCCAGGAGCGCGTTCTCGCGAGGGAAGTCGTCGTAGGCGAGTCCCGTGTCGGGGTAGTGCACGCGGTAGGCGTTGGCCCCGAAGCGGTTCACGAGCTCCGCGCTCAGCCGATCCAGGCCGCGATAGCGGTGCGGCGTCTGCTCGTTCGCGGTCGCGAGGATCGCGAATCCCTTGGCGATCTGGATTTCCCTGCCGCCGTCCTCCTGCACGCCGAGCCGATCTCCTGGACGCAACTGCAGGATCCGGTTGAGCCGTTTGAGGAACTCCGGCGGCATCGCGTTGACCTCGTCGAGGATCACGGGACGGCCCTCGGTCATGGCGCGGTGAAGCGGGCCAGGCACGAATACGCTGATGGTCGCGCCGCCCTCCGCCCGCAGCTCGTGGGAGCCGATCAGCTGGGAGGTGGTGATGTCGCCGTAGCCGGACACGAGTTCGGGTTCGCGGCCGAGCCCGGAGCGGCTGAGGTGCTCGGCGAGCGCGGTCTTCGCCCCGCCGGTTTCGCCGATGAGCAGCACGGGATCGCCCCGCAGCAGCCCGGGGACCGCCTCCGCGATGATGCCGCGCATCTGCTCGGTCATGAGGAGGCCATCGTTGAGCTGCGTGCGCGCCTCGCGGATGCGGAGGGCCGCGAGGGCGACGATCGCCTGATCCCGCCGGGTCGGCGAGGTGATCGCCGCGGTCCAGAGGGACCGGCCGCTGTCTTCGCCGAGTTCGGCGGAGTGCGCCTGTGCCGCCGTTTCCTGCAGCGCCCGGATCCGAGCCGCCTCGTCCCGGGTCAGCTCGCGCGCGCTCGCCATGGCTTGGGCGCGCATCTCGGTGGCGCGATCGAGTGCCGCGCGACGGTGGGCCTCCGCGCGCCGAGCCGCGACGACGCCGCGCAGCACCGCCGACCGCTCCTGCGCCGCGGTCGAGAGCGCAGCCTCCGCCCCCGGTTGCGCGAGCGTCGCGGCGAGCCGCGCGTCGAGCCCCGCGAGTTCCGCGCGGAGCGCTTCGGCGCTGGCGGAGGTGCCGCCGGAGCCATCCGAGCCGCCCGTCTCGGCCGCGTCGAGCGCGCGCAGGGCACGAACGACGAGGCGGCGATCGGCGCGGAGCTCCGCGACCTCTGAGGCGATCGGATCGTGCAGGTGAGCGGACATATCGGCCACGCTATCACCGCGACTCACCGCGACTCGTCGCGATTCGCCGCGCCGCCCGCACCCGGGCCGCTGGAGCGCGCTCCGGCGGGAGGGCGCCGCCGCGCCGGCGGCTAGGGTGGTCTCATGAGCGACGCGCGAGATCCCCTGCGCGAACGGCTGCGGGCGAGCGCGGCGATCCTCGGTTTCGAGATCCGGGTGACCGACGACGCGAGCTGGGCGCTCGAGGACGGCGCCCTGCGGGTCGGACTCGGGTGGTACTCCGAGCGGGGGATTCCCGCGGACGAGGCGGTCTCGCTCGCGCTCCTCGAACTCTGGCAGGGGCCGCGTGCCGTCCGGGTCTCCGGCGACCGGGAACGACGCGCGGACTCCCTGCGACGCCGTCGCCCGGATCTGAATGCCCTGATCACTGCGCTCCTTCGCGTCATCGCCGCGAGCGAGCTCCTCGAGGCCATGCCCGGCCTGCGCGGACCGCTCGCCGCCGGGCTGCGCCGCACCTCGCTCCCGAACCCCGGTGATCTGCCGCGCCATCTGCAGTGGGTGTGGCTCGTGCTCGTGGCGGGCGCTGCCGCGGTATCGGGTGAACGCGGCGAGGCCGAACGCGTCCCCGGCCTGGCACCGGAGGTGCTCGCGGAGTGGGCGGCCATCGCCGAGCTGCTCCCGGACGACAGGCACCCGTTCGTGCTCGCGCTCATCGGGGATCCGGCTCGCGGTCGGCTCGCACGCTTCGAGCGCTTGCTCGGGCTGCTTCTTCCCGGTCACGATCGACTGCTCGCTGCCGATCTCGCGCAGCGGGGGATCGCGGACCGGGGGTCGCAGGAGTCGGGGGACACCGGTGAGGACGCCGAGGCGCTGCTGACGGACGATCGAGCCGACGCGGCGTCCGCTGGTGCGGGCGACGAGGACGCGAGCGCCGCGGACGGTGCCGACGCCGACGACGCGGACGGCGATTCGCGGGAAGACGACACGGAGCGTGCCAGGAAGGGCGAGGGGCGGCAGACCGCGGAGGGAGCCGACCTCTTCGCCGCGGAGCAGGCGGGCTTCGTCGAGTCGGTGCTCGAGACGCCGATGCCGGCCGGTGCCGCCGCCATCGACGCCGCGCTCGATCTTCCGCAGGGGGCCGTCGCGGACTCCGAGCGCTCCATCACGGAGCCGACGGTGGGCGCGGGAAGCGGCTCCTCGCTGCCCGCGCTGGGGGACTACCGTCGGCGCGTCTCGGAGCTCGCCGAAGCGATCGAGCGCATGCGACAGGTGTTCGAGCGGATCATCTCCGAGCGTCTCGGCTCCCGGGGAACGATGAGCCGCATCGCTCATTCCGAGGGCGAGGACCTCGCCGGACACGCGCTCGCAAGCGCGCTCGCAGAGGCTCGGGCCGGGGTTCCCGCGCCACGTGCGTTCACGCGCCGCGAGCACCGGCCCCGCCGCACGCGCCGGGCCGGGAGCACCGACTACGTGCTCCTCGTGGATCGCTCGGCGTCCATGCAGGGTCCGCCGGCAGAGGCCGCAGCGGACGCGATGATCATCCTGTCGGAGGCCCTTGCCGCCGCCGGCCGGGACATCGCGCACGCCGGTAGCCGCACCGACCTGGATCTCGATCTCGACCTCCGCACCTCGCTCGTGGTGTTCGACGCGGAACCACTGGTGCTGAAACCCCTGTCCAGGGGCATGGACGACGCCCATCGCCTGGCGCTCCACGGGGCGACGCGATCCCCGCGGGGCGCCACGAACGACGCCGCGGCGCTTCGAGCCGCAGCCATCGAATTCGGTATCGCGCCCCGGCCGAACTCCCAGCCGGGTGGGACGCGGCGCCTCCTCGGGGGAGGCGAACCGGCCAGCACGCTCGAGCGCAAGCGCGTGCTCTTCATCGTGGGGGACGGCGGATCGAACGATCCGGGGGCCGCGCATCGAGAGTTCCGGGAGCTCCGGGCGGCAGGGGTCTCCGTGCACGCGATCGGGATCGGTTCGGGGGAACTCGTCGATCGCTTCGCCCCTGGAGGCGTCAGGCTCGAGGACCCGCGATCACTTCCCGACACGATTCTGCGACTGATCGAGCGTGAGCTAGCGTGATCCTCGACCCCGAAGGAAGGCTGGCGACCCGATGACCGCTCCGCAGAATCGCTCAGACGACGAACTCGCGCTCGCCAGGGCGATGTTCCCCGAGACCGCTGCGCTGCTCGATCGTGCGCTCGAACGGAACGGGGGAGCCGATCCGCTCTCCGCCCTCGACGCGGTGCTCGACGAGGCGGCCGGAGCGCTCCCGCGGGTCGGGTTCTCCGCGGCCGCGGCCCCCGCGGCTCCGGGGCAGTCAGCAGACGCGCCCACCGGCCCGGCGGCGAGCCGGTCCGGTGGAGCGGGCGACCGCGCGGGGGAAACGCGAGGCGAGCCGGGAGCGAGCCGCGCTTCCGGACCCGCGGACGCCGACGTCGAGGGCCGGGCGATCGCGACGATCGCCCGCATGCGTCGACTCTTCGAGCCGCTCGGGCTTCCGGTTCCCGAGCCCGAGGCGTTCGTCGCGGCCGGCGTGGACCCCGCCGTTCTCGCCGCGGCCGTTGCTGCGGACCCGACGCTCGAGATCGTTGCGGCGCCGCACGGGATCGGTGCCGAAGCCTGGGACGCAGCTTTCCGCAGTGTTCAGGGCCCCGAACTGGTGTTCGCGTCCGAGGTGCGCGACGGTTTCGCCCAGCTCGATCGCCTGCCGGGCGGGGTTCCCTCGGTGGGAGTGCCCCTCGCGTTCGGGCGCAGGATCGAGTGGAGCCTCCGCGCGATCCCCGCCGACTCGCGGCCGGCCGTGCTCGGACTCTCCCACGCCCACGGCCCGCATCCGACGGTTGCCGAGATGCTGGCGCTGCAGCTCGGGAGGTTCGCGGAGGCCGGCGCGCTCGTGGATCCGGGGACCTTCACCTGGCTCGACGGGCATATCGGCGGGGGAAAGCTCGCGGCGCGTCACGTCTACGACGCCGGGGAGCACGCGATCCGCCTGAGCGCGCGCGAGGTCGGGAGCCAGGGGCCGCACATGGGGGCGCGGCCGCCCGCCGGGAGCTAGCGGCTCAGTCCCACTCGCTCGGCGCTTCGGCGCGCGTGGAGGGGAGCCGCGTCGCTTCGGCCCACTCGAGGATCCCGTCCGGCAGCGCGAAGTCCGCGCGGTTCGCGCCGGTTTTGGCGATCACGTCGTCGATGGGCACGACTCCCCCTGACTTGCGGAGGATGCGCGCCCGCACGATGGCCCGCGCGTAGATCTCGGCCTCGCCCCGCGGGCGTCGCACGAAGCGCTGTTCAATGAACACCGCCTGCGCATCGAAGCCGATGATCCGGGACTCGATCCAGAAGCGCTTCCACGGGTTGAGCGACTTCCGGTAGGAGATCGTCTGGCCGACGACAACCGGATACCAGGCCTCGCGCTTGAAGACCTCGAGCACGCCGGTGCGCTGGATCAGGTCGAAGCGGGCGACGTCCATGATCGACAGGTATTTGCCGTTGTTCATGTGCCCAAGCAAGTCGAGATCCGTCGGCCACACGCGGAAGCGGGAGCGGGAGACGTCGCCGAACGAGAGGCGACGGCCGCGAGGGCCGACGAACAGGAAGTGCCAGAGCGTGCGGAACATCATGTGCATGGTGCGATCCTATGGTCAGTGGATGATCGGCCTCGCCGATTTGTGGGCGCTCTGAGACGGGTCGTGGGGCCCCGGGCGCCCCGCTGTGGGAAAAGACCCATCACCGAAGAGTCGATCGGCCCGGCGCGCCTGGACCCGGAGCGCTGCGTGTGCCCCGCGTGTGCCTGGGTGGCGGGGGAGGCTAGTCGTTCGAGAACGCGACCCAGGCCATATCGCCCATCTCCTTGCCGAGCACCTCGAGCCTCGGGCGCCCGTCCTCGCCGATGCGGAAGGTCGCCGAGGCGAGCTCATCGGTGGTCGTTGCCCGCAGATGCTCGGAGTTCAGCAGATAGTCAAGTCCCTCGCGGAGATCCTTCGCAGACACGTCGGCGAGCTTGAACGTCTTCGTGGCGCTCGAGGTTCCCTCGACGTCGTTGAAGATCACCTGCGGGTCGACGCGCAACTGCCTGGTGAACTGGGTCTTTCGCTTGCCGGCCGCGGTCTCCTGCTCCGGGCCGATGAACGTGTAGCCGGCGCCCTCCTCGCCGAAGGGGCCGTACACCCCCTCGATCTTGAACTCGAGGAGTTCCGGGCCGATCGCGGTCTTCGCCTCTGCGAGGGCGGTCGTGAGGCTCGCGTCGGAGAACGGGTCTTGCAGCACGGGAACCTTCTCCTCGCCGAGCCACGACGTTCCCCAGGCCTTCGCGCCATCGCCGCTGCAGGCGGCGGCCGTGAACAGCGCGCCGCCGGGGGTGACCGACGACTCCACGGCGGTCGGCTCGGTTCCCTCGGCGCATCCGAGATCCTGCTGGGCGCGCTTCACGATGAGATCGTAGGGGAACGTATCGATCGGGATCGTCGCCGAGTGGGGAGCGGGCACCGTGCCGTCGGCGTAGAGATCGTCGCCCTCCGGCAGGGTCTTGCCCACCTTGCCCTCGCCGGTCAGGAGGTCGATCGACCCGGACGTTTTCCCCTCGACGGGAATGGAGATCCGCAGCAGCTCGCTCGACCCCGCCTTCTTGGCGATCTCGCCGACGCGCTTTTTCAGGGACGCGCCGTCGCTGAACGTCTGCGAGCCGCCGAATCCTGCCGGGCTGCAGGCGGTGAGGAGGATCGCGGCGCCTCCCGCGATGAGGGTGGGGATCAGTTTCTTGCGCATGTGCTTCCTCGCGTGTCCGCCGGCGTCCCGGAACAGTGGGGTGGTTCTTTTTCTCAGCACTTTACCGTGGGATTCACATGAAGTCGCTATGTTTTGCGTTCCCGCTCGGGTCATGGGGGAGCTGCCCGGCAGATGCCCGTGCCTTCCGCTGCGGCCCGATGCAGTCGAAGTTCAGCCGCAGGCTGTAAGCTGGATCGGCGCGTTCCGCGCTCGAACTTCACAGAACCCGGAGAAACACTGCATGGCAACCTCGAACGACATCAAGAACGGCACCGTGATCAAGGAGAACGGTCAGCTCTGGAGCGTGGTCGAGTTCCAGCACGTCAAGCCGGGCAAGGGCGGCGCATTCGTCCGCACGAAGCAGAAGAACGTCGTGTCGGGCAAGATCATCGACAAGACCTACAACGCCGGCGCCAAGATCGAGACCGCCACGGTCGATCGCCGCGACTACCAGTACCTGTACCAGGACGGCGCTGACTTCGTCTTCATGGACCAGGCCGATTACGACCAGCTCACCGTCTCCGGCACGGTCGTCGGCGACGCCGTGAAGTGGATGATGGAGAACACGCAGGTGCAGATCGCGCTGCACGAGGGCGAGCCCCTCTACCTCGAGCTCCCCGCGTCCGTGATCCTCGAGGTCACCTACACCGAGCCGGGCCTGCAGGGCGACCGCTCGACGGGCGGCACCAAGCCTGCCACCGTCGAGACCGGTGCCGAGATCCAGGTTCCGCTGTTCCTCGAGACCGGCACGAAGGTCAAGGTCGACACCCGCACGGGCGACTACCTCGGCCGCGTCAACGACTAGTGTCAGCCCGCACGAAGGCGCGCAAGCGCGCGCTCGACATGCTCTTCCAGGCCGATGTCCGCAGTGAGCCGATCCTCGCGATCGTGCAGGCGGAGGCTCGCCGCGCGGCGAGCGAGCCGGACCGTGAGGCCTCGTGGCTGTACGCCCGCGAGATCGTCGACGGGGTCACCGATCACCGCGATGAGATCGACGAGCTGCTCATGAGCTACGCCCAGGGGTGGACCCTGGACCGGATGCCCAACGTGGATCGTGCGCTCCTGCGCGTTGCCGCGTGGGAGATCCTCTTCAACCCTGAGGTGCCGGCCGCCGTGGCCATCGATGAGGCCGTCGAGCTCGCGAAGGAGTACTCGACGGAGGATTCCGGCCGCTTCGTCAACGGGGTGCTCGGGAAGATCGCGGACCAGGCGAAAGCCTGATCCGAGCCAGGGAATCCCGGATCGAGGGGCCGGTGCGAGAGCGTTTCTCGCACCGGCCCCTCGTCGTTCGCGCCACGCCGGGCGGTGGCGGCCCCCTGCACGGCGCGCCGTCACGCGCGGGGAGCCTGCCAGACATCCGTCGCGGCACGAATCCCGCCGGGGTGCGCTAGGGTGGAGGGGTTGCAGCTTTTCTTTAACTCCCGTCCTGTGAGGCGGAGAAGGGGGGCTCGAATATGGGGTCGCGTACGGTTCTGGAAGAATCCGAAATCTCGCGAGCACTGACTCGAATCTCGCACGAAATCATCGAAGCGAACAAGGGCGTTGAGGGGCTCGTCCTCGTGGGCATTCCCACTCGAGGCACCTCGCTCGCCCAGCGCATCGCCGGGCAGATCTCCCGGATCGAGGGCACCGACGTCCCGGTCGGAAGCCTCGACGTCACGATGTACCGCGACGATCTCGCGAAGCATCCCACGCGCTCTCCGCGGCCGACCGAGATGCCGGTCGGCGGGATCGACAACGCCACCGTCGTCCTCGTCGACGATGTGCTGTTCTCGGGCCGTACGGTGCGCGCCGCGCTCGACGCGCTCAACGATCACGGTCGCCCGCGCGCGGTCCGCCTCGCGGCGCTGATCGACCGCGGCCACCGGGAACTCCCGATCCGAGCGGATTACATCGGCAAGAATCTGCCGAGCTCGAAGCACGAGCGGATCTCGGTGCGCCTCGTCGAGCACGACGGCGTCGACGAGGTCACCATCTCGCAGGACGAGGCCCCCGCGGAGGCCGCGCGATGAGGCATCTGCTCGGCACCAAGGGGCTCACGCGCGACGAGGCGATCCTGATCCTCGACACCGCAGAGGAGATGGCGGCCACGCAGCAGCGCGAGGTCCGCAAGCTTCCCACGCTGCGCGGGAAGACGGTCGTGAACCTGTTCTTCGAGGACTCGACGCGGACGCGGATCTCGTTCGAGGCCGCGGCGAAGCGGCTCTCGGCGGACGTCATCAACTTCAGCGCGAAGGGCTCCTCGGTCTCGAAGGGCGAATCGCTCAAGGACACGGCGCAGACCCTGCAGGCGATCGGCGCCGACGGCGTGGTGATCCGCCATCCCGCGTCGGGCGCCCCCGAGCGGCTCGCGACGAGCGGCTGGATCGACGCCGGCGTGCTGAACGCCGGCGACGGCACGCACGAGCACCCCACCCAGGCCCTGCTGGACGCGTTCACGATGCGCAGGAGGCTCTTCGGCGAGGCGAGCCGCGGGCGCGATCTCGATGGCGTCTCCGTGGTGATCGTGGGCGACATCGCCCACTCCCGTGTGGCCCGCTCCAACCTGTGGCTGCTCGACACCCTCGGCGCGAAGGTGAGCTTCGTGGCACCGGAAACCCTGATCCCGTTCGGATCGCGCGGCTGGCCGGTCACGATCCACCACTCGCTCGACGAGGCGCTCCGTGCCGAACGGCCCGACGTGGTCATGATGCTCCGGATCCAGAGCGAGCGCATGCACGCCGCCTTCTTCCCCAACGAGCGCGAGTACGCCCGCAACTGGGGGCTCGACGATCCCCGGGTCGCCGGTCTCTCGGACCGCGCCATCATCATGCACCCCGGCCCCATGAACCGAGGGCTCGAGATCTCGTCAGGCGCGGCCGACTCGCCGCGCTCGACGGTGCTCGAGCAGGTCGCCAACGGCGTCTCGGTTCGTATGGCCGCCCTGTACCTTCTGCTGTCCGGCGAACGAGGAGTTTCCGAATGACCAATCCCGGCATCCTGATCCGCAACACCCGCATCGCGGCCGATCTCACCGAGCGCGGCGCCGACATCGCTTCGGCCCCCGCCACCGACCTCCGGATCGACGGCGGCCGCATCGTCGAGCGCGGCACCGGCCTCGAGGCCCGAGAGGGCGAGCGCGTTATCGACGCCGCCGGCCTCGTCGCGCTGACCGGCCTCGTCGACCTCCACACCCACCTGCGCGAGCCCGGCTTCGAGCAGTCCGAGACCGTGCTCACGGGAACCCGCGCGGCGGCTGCCGGCGGTTTCACGAGCGTGTTCGCGATGGCGAACACCCTCCCGGTGCAGGACACGGCCGGCGTGGTCGAGCAGGTCAAGGCCCTCGGCGACGCCGCGGGCTACGCGACCGTTCGCCCGATCGGCGCCGTCACCGAGGATCTCGCGGGGGAGCGGCTGAGCGAGATCGGCGCGATGGCCCAGTCCCGTGCACAGGTGCGCGTCTTCTCCGACGACGGCAAGTGCGTGCACGATCCGCTGCTCATGCGTCGCGCCCTCGAGTACGTCTCGACATTCGACGGCGTGATCGCCCAGCACGCCCAGGATCCGCGCCTCACCGAGGGGGCGCAGATGAACGAGGGACCGCTCTCGAGCGAGCTCGGCCTGAAGGGCTGGCCTGCCGTCGCCGAGGAGTCGATCATCGCCCGCGACGCTCTCCTCGCCGAGCACACGGGGGCCCGCCTGCACGTCTGCCACCTCTCGACGGCCGGATCCGTCGAGGTCGTGCGCTGGGCGAAGGCACGCGGGATCAGGATCACGGCGGAGGTCACCCCGCACCACCTGATCCTCACCGAGGATCTCGTGCGCAGCTACGATCCTCGCTACAAGGTCAACCCGCCGCTCCGCCGCGAGGAGGATGTGCGCGCGCTGCGCGCGGCCGTGGCGGACGGGGTCATCGACATCATCGCGACGGATCACGCCCCCCATCCCGTCGAGGCGAAGGAGTGCGAGTGGGATGCCGCCGCGTTCGGCATGGTCGGTCTCGAGTCGGCCCTCCCGATCGCGATCCTCACCTTGATCAGGGAAGGACACGCCAGCTGGGCGGAGCTCGAGACGCTGCTCTCGCACCGGCCCGCGGAGATCGGCCGACTGGAGGGCGCGCCCGAAGCGCTCGTCGAGGGAGCGGTCGCCGATCTCGTGCTCGTCGACCCGTCCGGATCCAGCGAGTTCGATCTCGACCGCCTGCGGGGCCAGAGCATCAACTCGCCCTACCTCGGGATGGAGGTGCCCGGACGCGTCGCGTTCACCGTGCGCCACGGCTACCTCACGCTCGACGACGGCGAGCTGGTCCCGGCCGAGGACGTCGCTGCCGCGGCGGCGAGCACCGCGGTGACCGCGGGGGTCGAGCAGTGAATCGCGCAGAGTTCGCCCTGCTCATGGCCGGGATCGCCGCGGCGATTCTCGTGTTCATGTGGCTCGCGTGGCGCGCTCGAGCCCGGCGGGATGCGCCCGAGGGCGTCATCGCGGGCTCACTCGACGTCGCCCCGCTCACCGGCGAGGTGATCGCCGAGTTCCCGCGCGCCTCCTACGTCTCCACGACGCCCGCGGGCGCCCCGCTCGAGCGCGTCAGCATGCCGGGACTGCGCTACAAGGGCTTCGCCGACGTCGTGCTGCGCCGCGACGGCGTATTGATCGCGGTCACGGGCGAGAAGCCCGTCCTGATCCCCGCCGATCACGTGATCGGCTCCACAACCGCCGGCAGCAGGATCGGCAAGACCGTCGAGCGCGACGGCCTCTCCCTGCTGCGCTGGCGCTCCGAGAACCGCGCCGGCCAGCAGCGCGAGCTCGAATCCAGTTTCCGGCTCGCGGACGCCCGCGAGCAGCACCGCTTCGCCGACGCGATCAGCGTGGTCGCCGGCGCAACCCAGACCGAGAATCCCAGCACACCCCAGGAGGATGCGTGACCACCAATACGTTCGAAGTGACGGCGCCGCCCGCAGCAGCGGTGCCCGAGGGCGCCGCAGTGCTGGTGCTCGAGGACGGCACCCGCTACGCGGGTCGCGCGTACGGCGCCACGGGGCGCACGCTCGGGGAGGTCGTGTTCTCGACCGGCATGACCGGTTACCAGGAGACGCTCACCGATCCCTCATATGCCGGCCAGATCGTCCTGATGACGGCCCCGCACATCGGCAACACCGGCGCGAACGACACCGACATGGAGTCCCGCAAGATCTGGGTGTCCGGTTTCGTCGTGCGCGATCCCGCACGCCGCGTCTCGAACTTCCGCGCGCAGCGCTCCCTCGACGAGGACCTCGTGGCGGACGAGGTCGTGGGCATCTCGGGCGTCGACACCCGCGCGATCACGCGCCGCATCCGCTCGGCCGGCGCCATGCGCGCCGGTATCTTCTCGGGCGCGGAGCTGGCGCTCAGCGACGAGGAGCAGCTCACAGCGGTGCGCGAGCAGGCCGGCATGGCGGGGAGGAACCTCTCCGACGAGGTCACGACTCCCGAGCGCTACGACGTTCCCGCCGCCGAGGGCGTCGAGCGCGTCGGCTCGATCGCGGTGCTCGATCTCGGGATCAAGCGCGCCACGGTCACCTACCTGTCCGAGCACGGCTTCGACGTGATCGTGCTGCCCGCGCGCACCACGCTCGAGGAGATCCGCGCGATCGCGCCGGACGCGCTGTTCTACTCGAACGGACCCGGCGATCCCGCGGCGAGCGACGCGCAGGTGCTCGTGCTGCGCGAGCTGCTCCGCGACGGCATCCCGTACTTCGGGATCTGCTTCGGCAACCAGCTGCTCGGCCGCGCGCTCGGCCTCGACACCTACAAGCTGCCCTTCGGTCACCGCGGGATCAACCAGCCCGTGCTCGACAAGCGCACGGGCCGCGTCGAGATCACCGCGCAGAACCACGGCTTCGCGGTGGACGCCCCGATCGAGGGCGAATTCCCCGCGCCGGAGGGCTTCGGCCGCGTGCAGGTCAGCCACTACAGCCTGAACGACCAGGTCGTCGAGGGCCTCGAGTGCCTCGACATCCCCGCCTTCTCCGTCCAGTACCACCCCGAGGCCGCGGCCGGTCCGCACGACGCCTTCTATCTTTTCGATCGTTTCCGCGCGCTGGTCAGGGACCGCGCCGCCGGCACCGACGTCCAGGGAGCCTAAAGCCACATGCCCAAGCGTTCAGACATCAATTCCGTCCTCGTCATCGGCTCCGGCCCGATCGTCATCGGCCAGGCCTGCGAGTTCGACTACTCCGGCACCCAGGCCTGCCGCGTGCTCCGCGAGGAGGGCGTCCGCGTCATCCTCGTGAACTCGAACCCCGCGACGATCATGACCGACCCCGACTTCGCCGACGCCACCTACGTCGAGCCGATCACGCCCGAGGTCATCGAGTCGATCATCATCAAGGAGCGCCCCGACGCGATCCTCCCCACCCTCGGCGGCCAGACCGCGCTCAACGCGGCCATGGCGCTGCACGAGCAGGGCATCCTCGAGAAGCACGGCGTCGAGCTGATCGGCGCGAAGGTCGAGGCGATCCAGCGCGGCGAGGACCGCCAGATCTTCAAGGACCTGGTGCTCGAGGCCGGCGCCGACGTGGCCCGCTCGCACATCGCGCACACGATCGAGGAGGCGAAGGAGTTCGCCAAGGATCTCGGCTACCCCCTCGTGGTGCGCCCGTCCTTCACGATGGGCGGTCTCGGATCGGGCTTCGCGTACACGGAGGAGGAGCTCGTCCGCATCGCGGGCGACGGCCTCCACTACAGCCCGACCACCGAGGTGCTCCTCGAGGAGTCGATCCTCGGCTGGAAGGAGTACGAGCTCGAGCTCATGCGCGACACCTCCGACAACACGGTCGTCGTGTGCTCGATCGAGAACGTCGACGCCGTCGGCGTGCACACGGGCGATTCGATCACGGTCGCGCCCGCGCTCACCCTCACTGATCGGGAGTTCCAGAAGCTCCGCGACATCGGCATCGACATCATCCGGCGCGTCGGCGTCGACACCGGCGGCTGCAACATCCAGTACGCGATCGACCCGAAGACCGGCCGCATCATCGTCATCGAGATGAACCCGCGCGTCTCCCGGTCCTCGGCGCTCGCCTCGAAGGCCACGGGCTTCCCGATCGCGAAGATCGCCGCGAAGCTCGCGCTCGGCTACCGCCTTGACGAGATCCCGAACGACATCACGCAGAAGACCCCGGCGAGCTTCGAGCCGACGATCGACTACGTGGTCGTGAAGGCGCCCCGCTTCGCGTTCGAGAAGTTCCCCGCGGCCGACGACACGCTCACGACGACCATGAAGTCGGTCGGCGAGGCGATGGCGATCGGCCGGAACTTCACGACGGCGCTGCAGAAGTCGCTCCGCTCGCTCGAGAAGCGCGGCACCTCGTTCCACTGGGGCGAGGAGAATCGCCCGGTCGCGGAGCTGCTCGAGACGATCAAGCGTCCGACGGACGGCCGCATCGTCGACGTGCAGCAGGCGCTCCGCCTCGGCGCGTCGATCGACGAGGTGTACGCCTCGACCGCGATCGACCCCTGGTTCCTCGATCAGATCCAGCTCATCAACGAGGTCGCCGAGCAGGTCAGGATCGCCCCGCAGCTCACGCTCGAGGTGCTGCGCGAGGCCAAGGACCACGGCTTCTCCGACGCGCAGATCGCCGCGATCCGCGGGGTCTCCGAGTCCGAGATCCGCGGCCTGCGCCACGGCCTCGGCCTGCGTCCCGTCTTCAAGACCGTGGACACCTGCGCTGGCGAGTTCCCGGCGCTCACGCCGTACCACTACTCGTCGTACGACTTCGAGACCGAGGTCGTGCCGTCGGACCGCAAGAAGGTCGTCATCCTCGGCTCGGGCCCGAACCGCATCGGCCAGGGCGTCGAGTTCGACTACTCGTGCGTGCACGCGTCGTTCGCGCTCTCCGAGGCCGGCTACGAGACGATCATGATCAACTGCAACCCGGAGACGGTCTCGACCGACTACGACACCTCGGATCGCCTCTACTTCGAGCCGCTCACGCTCGAGGACGTGCTCGAGGTCATCCACGCCGAAGCCGCCGCGGGCGAGCTTCTCGGCGTCGTCGTGCAGCTGGGCGGCCAGACGGCGCTCGGCCTCGCGCAGCCGCTCAAGGACGCGGGGATCCCGATCCTCGGGACCACGCCCGAGGCGATCGACCTGGCCGAGGAGCGCGGCGCGTTCTCCGGCATTCTCGATCGCGCGGGCCTGCTCGCGCCGCGGAACGGCACCGCGATCGACGAGGAGGGCGCGATCCGGATCGCCGAGGAGATCGGCTACCCGGTGCTCGTGCGCCCCTCCTTCGTGCTCGGCGGCCGCGGCATGGAGATCGTCTACGACCGCGACTCGCTGCACGGCTACTTCGAGCGCATCGAGGGCCACGCCCTCGTCGGCCCCGGCCACCCGCTGCTCGTCGACCGCTTCCTCGACGACGCGATCGAGATCGACGTCGACGCCCTCTACGACGGCGAGCAGCTGTATGTCGGCGGCGTGATGGAGCACATCGAGGAGGCCGGCGTGCACTCGGGCGACTCGAGCTGCACGCTGCCGCCCGTCACGCTCGGCCACGACCAGATCGCCGAGGTCCGCGAGGCCACGCTCGGTATCGCAGCCGGCCTCGGGGTCCGCGGCCTGCTGAACGTCCAGTTCGCGATCGGCCAGGGCGTGCTCTACGTGCTCGAGGCGAACCCGCGCGCGTCCCGCACCGTGCCGTTCGTGTCGAAGGCGCTCGGGATCCCGCTCGCGAAGGCCGCGTCGCGGATCATGGCGGGGGAGACCATCCAGCAGCTCATTGATCAGGGATTCCTGCCCGAGCGCGACGGTTCTCGCGCGCCCATCGACGCGCCGATCGCCGTGAAGGAGGCCGTGCTCCCGTTCAAGCGCTTCCGCACCCACGAGGGGCTCGTGGTCGACTCGCTGCTCGGGCCGGAGATGCGCTCCACCGGCGAGGTCATGGGCATGGATCGGGACTTCCCGACCGCCTTCGCGAAGAGCCAGTCGGCTGCCGGCAGCGAGCTGCCGAAGGCCGGGACCGTGTTCCTCTCGGTTGCCGACCGCGATAAGCGCTCGGTCGTGCTGCCCGCGCTCCGCCTCGTCGAGCTGGGCTACCGGCTCCTCGCGACGCAGGGCACCCAGGTGGTGCTCGGACGCAACGGGATCGAGTCGGAGGTGGTGCGCAAGCACTCCAAGCAGGCCGAGGGCGAGACGATCGTCGACCTGATCAACCGCGGCGAGGTCGACATGATCATCAACACGCCCTCGGGCAGCTCGGCCCGCGCCGACGGGTACGAGATCCGCGCGGCGGCGGTCGCGGCCGATAAGCCGATCTTCACGACGGTCTCCGAGCTCTCGGCCGCGGTGGGAGCCCTGTCCGCGCAGCGCGACGGCTTCGATGTGAAGTCGCTGCAGGAGTACGAGATCGACCGCGTGTCCGCGCGCGAGGCAGCCGCGCGATGACGGATCGCACTTTCGGGGGCCGGCTCGCCGCGGAGTTCGCAGCGGGCCGGCACCTGTGCGTGGGCATCGACCCGCACGCCCCGCTCCTCGCGGACTGGGGCCTCGCCGATGACGCGGCCGGCGCGGAGCGCATGGGCCGGGTCGTCGTCGAGGCCGCGGCCGGGCTCGCGGCGTGCGTGAAACCGCAGATCGCGTTCTTCGAGCGCTTCGGATCCGCCGGATTCGCAGCTCTGGAGCGCGTGCTTTCTGATGCGCGTGCTGCGAATCTCCTGGTAATTGCCGACGTGAAACGAGGCGATATCGGCACCAGTTTCGCGGCCTACGGGGACGCCTGGCTCACCCCCGGGTCACCCCTCGAATCGGACGCGATGACCGTTTCGGCCTATCAGGGCTTTGGAACACTCACCGGAGCGTTACGTCACGTTCGCGAACACGGGAAGGGAGTCTTTGTGCTCGCGGCGACCTCAAATCCTGAGGCGCGAGAGGTGCAGATGGCACAAAGAATGGACGGAAAAACCGTCGCCGCCGCTATGGTGGACGATGCGGCCGCCTGGAACCGGGCGGAGGCTCCACGGGAAGCCGTGGGGTCTGTCGGAGTGGTACTCGGTGCCACGCTCGATCTCGCAGACTTCGGGATCGATACCGGCGCCAAACCGGACGGACCTGCACTCCCCGTACTTGCCCCAGGCTTCGGCCACCAGGGCGGGCGCGTGGAGGAAGCGCGAACGCTCTTCGGGGGAATTGGGCACGCGCTGCTCGCGAATGAATCGCGGAGCATCCTGGCCGGGGGGTCAGCCGGGATCACCGAGAGGATTCGGGAGCGCGGGGCTGCGATCGCCGACGCGCTCGACGACCGTCGAGCGTAATCTGGATTACAGACCTAAGGGGAGAGCACGATGACGGGTAGTGGGGCAACGACCACGCGAGAGATGCCGAAGGTGGATCGCATCGCAGCGAACCGCGCAGCGATCGCGGCGCGACAGGCCAGAGCCGAGCTGAAGCGGAAGCTTCGGGCGGGGGAGATCTCACCCCTGCGCGTGCTCGAGCAGTCCCGGGTCCCCGGAACCCCGGCGGCCTCGCTGCGGATCACCGACTACCTGCTCTCCTTTCCGGCGATCGGCGCCGTCAAGGCCGAGCGCGTGCGCAACGAGCTGGAGATCTCGGATCGCAAGCGTCTTGGCGGTCTGGGCAAGCTGCAGCGGGATCGCCTCGAGTTCTTCGTGCGCGAGCGCACGGGGGCCGGCGCTGACGCGGATCGCCCGCCGCTCACCGTGCTCGCCGGCCCGACGGCCGTCGGCAAGGGCACCGTCGCCGCCTATGTGCGCGAGCACTACCCGGAGATCAAGCTCTCCGTTTCGGCGACCACCCGCTCGCCCCGCCCGGGCGAGGTCGAGGGCTCGCACTACTACTTCGTCGACGATGAGGGCTTCGACCGCATGCTCGCGGGCGACGAGCTGCTCGAGTGGGCGACCGTCCACAACTCCCACCGCTACGGAACGCCGCGCGGTCCCGTCCTCGAGGCCGCAGAGCGCGGCGAGGCCATGCTCCTCGAGATCGACCTCCAGGGCGCCCGCCAGGTGCGCGCGAGCATGCCCGAGGCTCGTCTCGTGTTCCTCGCGCCGCCGAGCTGGGAAGAGCTCGTCAACCGCCTGGTCGGTCGCGGCACCGAGGACGCCGAGGAGCGTGCTCGCCGCCTGGAGACCGCGAAGGTCGAGCTCGCGGCCGCCGAGGAATTCGACGAGGTCATCGTGAACGACGAGGTGCCGCGGGCCGCCGCTCGCCTCGTCGAGCTCATGCGCGGGGGAGAGTAACCCCCGTTCCGGTGCGCCACGGGGGTCCGCGAGACCCTGAGGGTTAGGGTGGATCCGTGCATCCGACCATGACCGACTTCCTCGCGATCCTGTCGGACCCCCGTGCCACCGAGGCCGCAGCGCACGGCGCGACGCTCGACCCGAAGCAGTTCCTCGGGATCCCGCTCGCGCTCATCGGCGCAGCGCTGCTGGCCTTTGGCGCCCAGTATCAGTCCCGCGGGCTCAACAAGGTCGAGCGGATGGTCGGCTCGGGAGCCGGCTCGGGACTGTCCTTCACGCACCTCAAGCGGCTGATCAAGCGGCCCTCCTGGCTGATCGGCACGGTCCTGCTGGGCCTCGCGGTCGTCTTTCAGATCGGCTCGCTGTCGCTCTCGCCGCTGACGATCGTGCAGCCGATCGGGGTCGTGGGGCTGGTGATCACGTCGATCCTGAATTCCCGCCTGAGCGGGGTCCGCCTCGGCAAGCGCGTGCAGAGCTCGATTGCGCTGGCCGTGCTCGGCATCGTCGTGTTCGTGACGATCGCGGCGTTCAACTCCGTCGACCTGCCCGTCACGGATCAGAAGCTGATCACGATCCTGATCACCTTCGCGGTCGTCTTCGTGCTCGCCTGCCTGCTCTTCCTCGGGCTGCGCCACCGGGGCGTCGCGCTCGTCTACATCGTGGGTGCCGGCGTGCTCTACGGCTTCGTGGCAACGTTCGCGAAGGCCGTGATCGGGCGTCTGCTCCAGGGGGAGTTCGAGTGGCTCACCTGGGCGTGCGTGCTCGCGCTCATCCTCGGCGCCCTGCTCGGCATGGTGTTCGTGCAGAACGCGTACTCCTCGGGGCCGCCCGACCTGGTGGTTGCGGGGCTCACGGTGATCGACCCGATCGTCGCGGTGCTCATCGGCATCGTGGTGCTCGAGGAGGCTGCCCACGCGCCGCTCTGGGCCACCGTCGTGTTCGTCATCTCGGGCGCGGTCGCCGTGATCGGGGTGCTCGGGCTCGCCCGTTTCCACCCGCAAACGGGAAAGTCGGTGGATGACGCCGTCGAGCACGGGGAGCTTTCGGCAGCAACCGCGGGGCCCGATGCCGTCGCCTCGGAGGGCGACCTGGACCCGTCACCCGCTCACGACTCCGGACTCCCCGGGACCGGGGACCAGGGCGAGCGGGCTTGAGCGGTCGCCGGGCCGGCGTCGTCCCGGGAAGGCAGCCGGGCGAGCGTTCGCCAGCAGCGTCGGGGAGTCTCCCGGTTTCTCGGGGGAACCCCTGCTCATTGGCATAGCCTGAGGAGAGCGCGGCGCCAGGATCGCTCGGTGGGCGCGCGGAAGGAGCCCCGATGACCATGTCCCCGTTCCCTGCCCGGCGCGCCTCGGCGTCGGCTTCTCCCGCGGGAGGACGTTCTGCAAGGATCGGCGGGGTCATCGCCGGGGTGATCGTCGCGCTGGCCGGCGTCGCGTTGGTGATCTGGCCATTCTTCTCGGCGAGCTGGCTCCTGGTCCTCATCTTCGGGACCGCGATCATCGCGAACGGCATCGCGGTGCTCGTGCGCCGCGGTCCCGGCTCGCTCGTCGGCGGAACGCTCCTGATCCTGCTCGGCGTCTTCGCGATGGCGTTCACTCCGACGACCGCGAGCGTTCTCGTGACCCTGCTCGGTGGATTCCTCGTCGTGGTGGCGATCGGGTGGCTGGCGGTCGGTTCGCGGCTGGCGGGCGCGCGCCCGCTGGTGCTCATCCCGGGAATCCTGCTCCTCGTCGCCGGTATCGTCGCCCTGATCTGGCCGAGCATTGCGCTCAGCATCATCGCCGTTGTCACGGGGGTCGTGATGATCGCCGTCGGCGTGATGATCGTGCGCGGTGCGGTTTCCGTCCGCCGCACCCCGGCTGCGGAGGAGACGATCATCATCGTCGACCGCCCCGATGCGGGCGGCGCCGGCGGTGCTTCGCCCGTCGGGAGTTCCGACCGCTAGGCCAGCACCGCTTTGGCCCGTGCTCGGTCGGGGAAAACGGGACCGGGCGGTGCGCTGTTGGGCAGACAGCGCACCGCCCGGAATCAGTGGGGAGGCTCGTGCGGGTTAGCCCGCGTGCCCTCCGGCGCTCGCGTCCTCGGGTGATGCGGCGATCGCCCCGTCGTGCCCTCCGGCGATGCCCCGCTTGCGCTTGTTCCGCTGCACGAAGAAGAAGGCGATCACGGTCAGGATCAGGCACGGAATACCGAAGGGCAGCGTGGCCCTGAACTGCTCGGTAAAGGCCGTCGACACGGTCACCGCGATCATCATGAGGGCGCCGAGATAGGCCCCGATCCGCGATCCCTTGATCCGGTAGCCGAGCTTCTCGCCCTTCGCCGCGAGCTTCTTCCGGAAGAGGATGTGCGTCAGGAAGATCATGAACCAGGTGAACATCGCGCCGAACATCGAGACCGCGAACATCATCGTGAACGCCTCATCCGGGTAGAGGACGTAGATGATCGTCGCGACCGCGATGCCCGCGGTCGAGAGCAGCAGCGCGTTGAGCGGCGCGCCGTTCTTCCGGACCTTGCCGAACGCGCGGGGCGCTTCGCCCGCGCGCGAAAGCGAGTACATCATGCGCGTGGAGATGTAGAGCTGGCTGTTCATCGCGGACAGGGCGGCGATGATCACCACGAAGTTCAGGATCGAGTCCGCGAACGGAATGCCGACGACCTGCATGACGGTGACAAACGGGCTGCCACCGGCCATGATCTCCGAGACCGGGGCGATCATGACGATCAGGGTCAGCGTGGCGAAGTAGAAGACGAGCAGGCGGAGAATCGTCGCCTTGAAGGCCTTCTTGACGGCGGCCTCGGGTTCCTTGGCCTCGCCGGCCGCGACCGCGATCATCTCGATGCTGAGGTAGCTGAAGATCGAGACGATCACCGCGAACCACATGCCGGTCAGGCCGTTCGGCATGAAACCGCCCTCCGCCGTGACGTTCTTCACGCCGTAGTCCTGGTTGCCGCTGAAGAACACGAGCCAGGCCGCGATGATCACGAACGCGATGATGGCGAACACCTTGATCGCCGAGAACCAGTACTCGAGGGTGCCGAAGTTCTTCACGTTCATGGCGTTGACGAGGATCAGCGCCGCCGCGAACACGACGACCCAGATCCAGGGCGGAACACCGGGGAACCAGAGCTGCATGTACTCGCCCACGGCGGTCACCTCCGTGCCGACGGCGAGGACGATGCAGATCCAGTACATGTAGCGGGTGAGGAAGCCCGCGAGCGGCCCGATGTAGTACTCGGCATAGGCGCCGAACGATCCCGAGGTGGGGTGCTTCACGGTCATCTCCGCGAGGACCGCCATCAGCATGAGGGCGATCGCGCCGCCGATCATGTAGCTGAGGATCACGCTCGGACCGGCGAAACCGATCGCGAACTTGCTGCCGAGGAAGAGTCCCGTGCCGATCGCACCGCCGAGCGCGATCATGCCGAGCTGCCCCGCGGTCAGGGTCTTCTTGAGCCCGATCTCCCGGGTTTGGATATCGCTGAAATCTTTACTCACTGTCGCTCTCCTTCGGGCGGCTGATGTGCGTGATGGGGAGCGGCCTAGGTGACGGCGCCGCGGATCTGGAACTCGGGTGCGCGCCACAGTTCCTCGTCGAGCACCCGGCGCAGGGTCTCGACGGCGTCCCAGACGTCGGCGTAGCCCAGGTAGAGCGGGGTGAGGCCGAACCGCAGCACCTCGGGCTCGCGGTAGTCGCCGACCACGCCGTTCGCGATGAGCGCCTGCATGACGGCGTAGCCCTCAGGGTGGCGGAAGCTCACGTGGCTGCCGCGTTCGCTCTCGTCGAGCGGGGTGACGAGCGTGAGGGGGTGGTGGGCGAGCCGCGTCTGCACGAGCTCGATGAACAGGTTCGTGAGCGCGAGCGACTTGGCGCGCAGCTCGGCCTGGTCCACCTCGAGGGCGATGTCGACGCCGACCTCCATCGTCGCGAGGGAGATCATGGGCTGCGTGCCCACGAGGAAGCGGCGCGCGCCGTCCGACGGGGTGTAGTTGAGGGCCATCTCGAACGGGACGTTGTGGCCCCACCACCCCGAGAGCGGGTTCTGGGCGCGATCCTGGTGGCGCGCGGCGAGCCAGAGGAACGCGGGGGAGCCCGGGCCGCCGTTGAGGTACTTGTAGGTGCAGCCGACGGCGAAGTCGGCGTCGGCCGCATCGAGCTCCACGGGAGCCGCGCCCGCGGAGTGGCAGAGATCCCAGATGGCGAGCGCGCCGGCGGCGTGGATCTTCGCGGTCACCCCGGCCATGTCCCACATGCGGCCGGTCCGGTAGTTGACGTGCGTCAGCAGCACGACGGCGACGTCCTCGCCGAGCGCGGCGTCGATATCGTCCGGACCGTCGACGAGGCGCAGCTCGTAGCCGCGATCCAACAGGGTGATGAGGCCCTCGACCATGTAGAGGTCGGTGGGAAAGTTCTCGCGCTCCGAGACGATCACGCGGCGCTCAGGATGATCCTCCGCCTGGATCCCGATCGCGGCACCGAGCGCCTTGAACACGTTGATGGAGGTCGTGTCGGTAGCGACTGCCGCGCCCTCGGAGCCGCCGAGCAGACGCGCGAGCTTCTCGCCGATTCGCACCGGGGTCTCGAACCAGTCGTTCTTGCCCCAGCTGCCGATGAGGTCGGTGCCCCACTCGCGCGTGACGACATCGGCCGCGCGCGCGGGCGCCGCGGCCGGAAGCACGCCGAGCGAGTTGCCGTCGAGGTAGATGAGGCCGTCCGGCAGTGTGAACCGCTCGCGGAAATGCGCGATCGGATCGGCGGCATCGGCGGCGACGCAGGCCTCGCGGGTGGTGAGCTCTGACATGGGATCTCCTTCGTGTTCGGGAGCGGGCGGCGATGGGGTGCGCCCTGCGGATGCGTGGCGGATCAGCCCTCGACGCGGAGCACCGCGCGCACGGGCAGCGCGTCGGTGCCGAGCCAGTGCACGGGCGGCGCGATGAGTTCATGGACCCCGACGGGCGCCTCGGAGAGATCGAGGCCCTCGAGAATTGCGATGCCGGCATCGAGCGCGGCCCGGTGCGCCGGGAGATCCTTGCTCGCGGCGGGATCGAGCGAGGCGAGATCGGTTCCGATCAGGAGTCCGCCCTGCTCACCGAACCAGTCCACAAACGCGGGGTCGATTCCCGGCGTGGCCGGCTCCCAGGTGGCGAGCGCCGTGTCGAAGTGGCGGATCAGGACTCGCTCGACGCGCTGTTCCGGGGCCCCGGGCCGGGATCCGGAAAGCGGTGCAGCCTCGGAGATCACGGTGATGAGTCGTTCGGCTGGCACCGGGGACCACGGCTGAGTGCCGCGGCCGACATCCTCTCGCACGTCGAGGACCAGGCACCGCCCGATCGTGGATTCGAGCGCGACGGCTGCGCCGTCCGCTGCTCCGGGGAGGATGTGTCGCGGTGCGTCGTAGTGCGCGCCGACATGACCCGTGGTCGTCACCGTTGCGACCTCGACGGCATCTCCGCGCGCGTGGCTCCAGCGCTCCTCCACCGAGAAACGGGCATCGCCGGGCCACGTGGGCGCCTGGGCGTCCACCGCGGGACTCAGATCGATGAGCATCGTTGCGCATCCTTTCCGGACAGATACGTGAGGTGGGGCGATCATGACACGGCGGCGTGCCGTTCCGCTCGCGATCCGGATCTGATTCGGTTTCAGTGGATAAACTGGAATGAATGTCGAGTTGTTGGCGACGAAACGGAGGCAAAGGTGAATACGATCCCGCTGTCGGAGACGGACCTGAACATCGTCGCCGCCCTCGCGCAGGACAGCAGCGTTCCGTACAAGGAGCTCGCGGCGAGGGTTGGTCTCGCCGTTTCGACCTGCCACGCCAGAGTGCGGGCGCTGGAGAGCCGCGGGGTGATCACCCGCTACCGCGCCGAGTTCGATCAGGAGGCGGTGGGGCGCGGTGTCAACGCGCTCGTCCAGGTTCGCGTCCACAGCCAGGACCGTCACTCGATCCCAGACCTCGCGCGGGAGCTGCGCAGCGTCCGGGGCGTTCAGCAGGTCTTCCTGATCGGCGGTGACCGCGACATCATGGTCCACCTGGCCTGCGCGAGCGTCCCCGCGCTCCGCGACCTGGTCGCCGAGACGTTCGGGGAAAACCCCTCGTTCGCGCAGACGCAGACGCAGATCGTGTTCGAGCACCTGCCCGGCGAACTCCCCGTCTAGCGGCGCCGCGAGGCGCGACGGATCGCACGGCTCCGCTAAGCTGGCAGGGTTGTGCGGGGCGTTAGCTCAGTCGGTTAGAGCAGCGGACTCATAATCCGTCGGTCGCGGGTTCAAGCCCCGCACGCCCTACTTCCTGGCCCGCGCGGGTCGCGAGCGCTCGCTATCGGGCCTCGCGCAGCGGTCGCAGGGCCCGATCCAGCGCGAAGAGTTCGTCGAGTTCCCTGGTCAGCACGCCGTTCTGCTTCTCGTCGGCGATGAACCGGCCGTCGTCGTCCACCTGGGACTGAGGGCCGCTGATCTCGACCATGCGATGCGTGAGGACCATGCCCAATGAGGTCACGACGGGTCGCAGCGCAGCCTGCGACCGGGTCCCGCTCGAGGCGCCGCCCCAGTTCACGAAACCGACGGGCTTGAGATCCCACTCGGCGTTGAGATAGTCGATCGCGTTCTTGATGGCGGGGGAGTAGCTGTGGTTGTACTCGGGGAAGGCCATAATGAAGGCGTCGGCGGCGTCGACCCGCTCGGACCAGGCGAAGGTGTGCGGCATCGTGTACTGGCGCAGCCGCGGGTGGTTCGGTTCCGCCATGAGCGGCAGTGCCAGTTCCTTGAGGTCCACGAAGTCCACTTCGAAGCGGCCGTCGGCCTCGGCCCGGTCGCGCACCCACTCGGCGATCGGAAGTCCGACGCGCCCCTCGCGCACGCTGCCGAGGATGATCATGAGTTTTACCATGCGGCTCTCCCTGTGGATCCGTGATGCCTGCTTCCCATTCTCGGAGCATATCGCCGATCAGTGCCCACCGAAGCTGTGCGATGGCTGTGTGACGGTTATGCTTGCACGGGAGGTGTCGAGGCAGCACCCCGGATTGGAGCCGACATGAAGATCCGTGTTCTTGCGGGCGGCCTGGTGTGCGTCGCCGCTGCACTGAGCCTGAGCGCCTGCGGGGGCTCCGGCGTCGATGCGAAAGACCCAGCAGCCGTAAGCAAAGCGATTGAGACCCAACTCTCAGCCAAGGGTGGGGATCGCGTTTTCAGCGTCTCCCTCGGGCAGGACGGCGATGGCATGATTGGCTACCGAAAAGGCGACGCGCCTCCCTCCTGGGTCTCGCTTAGCGGCGGCGAGGCGACCTCTGAGGCCGCAGACTTCATGACGGGCGTGCCAGTGGACAAAGTGCCGGTCGCTGGCCTCGTGAAGATGGCTCAGCGCGCTGGCGAGAAGTGCGCGGGTGAGGGGAACGCCGAGGCCGTCTTGTTCGGTGAGAACGGGAGCCTCATCAACGGGAGTTGCCCGAAGGACTCTGGCCCACCCATGCTGCAGTCCCTCAATGGCAAGGACATCGGACTCACGAAGGATCTCACCGACGCGAGCTCCCTTGAGCAGTACATCGCCGGCGCTCGCGAGTCGATGGGGAACGAGAGCACCGGCATCATGATGTCAATCCACAGCACGGATCCGCTGCTTTCGATCTCGGGTCCCATCGTCAAATCCGGGACCGAAGACTGCCAGCTCGACATGGGCTTCGGATACCCCAATGGCGTGACCTATTCCACGACGTGCACATCCCCGAACCCGAACGAAATCACCAAGGTTCAACTCGACAAGCTGTCGGGGCAGAAGGTTGCCGATGCCCTGGTGGCTGGCGCGAAGCAGATGAATCTCGCGAGTCCGAAAGAAATCAAGTACGTGAGCATCTATTCCAAGGATGGGCACACCTACGCGGAAATGAGCGCCGCGAATGTCGTGGCAATGGCGCAGGTAGAAATCGTGTGACGGATCACTGACCGCGCGTGGAGGCGGTGCTGACTTGCGGCGTAGCCCGGAAAACGGGCGATTGCATGGCGCAGCGCGTCACTCGTTCCCGCAGGGGGAGGGCGCGAGCTCCCGTCGAGAAGGCGTCAACTTCCGCGTGATTGCGCCGTTTAGCGCAGCCTTACCTTGCTTGCGGAATGCCGAGAAGAGCGTAGCGTTGAACCCAACAAGCGCAGTTCGGATGAAAGGAACCACGTCTATGACTTCCACTCAGATCACCATCCCCGCCGCTCAGGGCGACCTGCACCGTCCGTCCGGTGTCGCCCAGCTCCTCACCCCGGTCGTGCAGGATCTCATCGCGCTGGCCGTCAACGGCAAGCAGGCTCACTGGCACGTTCGTGGCGAGAACTTCATCGGGGTCCACGAGTTCCTCGATGATCTCGTCGCGCACGCCCAGGATGCGTCGGACACCGTCGCGGAGCGCATCGTCGCTCTGGGCCTCCCCGTCGACGGCCGGATCGGCACGGTAGCGGCTCGTGCCACGACGCCGGAGCTCAGCGACGGCTTCCAGAACTCCACCGTGACCATCAAGGAGATGGTCGCGCAGCTCGACGCCACCCTCGAGACGGTCTACGCGGCCGTGAAGGGTCTTGACGACATCGACCTCGTGAGCCAGGACATCGTGATCGCGATTGCCCAGCAGCTCGACAAGGATCGCTGGTTCCTCTCCTCTCATCTCGCTGCGTAGTTTTACCGCCTGAACGGGGCGTGCCTGGCCACGGTGCCGGGCACGCCCCGTTTGCTGTGTCCCCTGGCGCGCCGGCCTGCGGAATTCACCCTCGATTCATCCGATGATCCTGTGGTAAGTTCTTCCCGTAAGGGCAGCCTTACCTCAGTCACATGAACCGGAAGGTGCCCGCACGTGCTCGGAACCCTCATGATCGGCCTTCGCGAGGGTCTCGAAGCCGCCCTCGTCGTGAGCATTCTTCTTGCCGCCGCGAAGAAGGCCGGGCGGCCGGATGCCGTCCGGCTCATCTGGTACGGAGTCGCCGCGGCCGTCGCCCTCTCGCTCGGAATTGGCGCGGTGCTCACCTATGGCGCCTACGGCCTGTCGTTCCAGGCGCAGGAGATCATCGGCGGGTCCCTCTCGATTCTCGCAGTCGGCATGGTGACCTGGATGGTGTTCTGGATGCTGCGCGCGTCCGCCGGGCTCGGAACGGAGCTCCGCGGGCAGCTCAACCGGGCGCTCATCGGAAGCGGCTGGGGAGTCGCGGTCATCGGTTTCATCTCGGTCGGCCGCGAGGGCATCGAGACGGCGCTATTCATCTGGGCGACCACGCGTGCGAGCTCGGTGAGCCCGCTGCTCGGCTTCCTCTCCGCCATCTCGGGCATCGCCATCGCGCTCGTGCTGGGGTGGGCGCTGTATCGAGGCATGCTGCGCATCAATCTCACCCGGTTCTTCCGGTGGTCCGGCGTGCTCCTCATCGTCTTCGCCGCTGGCGTCCTGGCATACGGGGTGCACGACCTCCAGGAGGCCGCGGTCCTGCCCGGCCCCTTCGCGCCCGCGCCGGCCAACGCCGGCCCGCTTGCCAGCTGGTACGGGGAGGGCGCGTGGGCGTTCAACGTCTCCGGATCGGTGCCTCCCGACGGGGTGCTCGCCACGCTGCTGAAGGGCACCATCGGGTTCTCGCCGCAGATGACCTGGCTCGAGGTCGCTGTCTGGCTGCTCTACGTCGTACCCACCATGACCCTGTTCCTGCGCGGCTCGTTCGCGCAGGAACGAGAGAAGCGAGCCGCGGTCCCCGCGGCTGCCCACTGAGAAAGGACCAGAAGTGGCTCAGATCCCTTCACGTCGCAACGTCGCCACATCGATCGTCGCGCTGGGTGCGGCATCCCTGCTGCTCTCCGGCTGCGTGCAGAACGCAGCCCCGGGGGCCGCGGCGATCGCGGTCACCGCGAATGACGATGGCTGCACCGTCTCGAGTGCGAGCGCACAGAGCGGCACCATCACGTTCGACGTCACCAACAAGGGCAGCAAGGTCAACGAGTTCTACGTGCTCGGCGCCAACAAGCTGACGATCATCGGTGAGGTGGAGAACATCGCACCGGGAGCGACCCGCCAGCTCACCGTCCAGGCGAACCCCGGGAACTACTTCACCAGCTGCCGCCCCGGCATGATCGGGAAGGGCATCGGAGAGGCCGCCTTCGCGGTGACCGGCGAGTCGATCGCGAGCAACGCGGATCACGAGGCCGTCGTTGCCCAGTACGTCGGCTACGTGAAGTCGCAGACGGAGGAGCTCGTGCCCGCCACGGAGGAGTTCGTGCGCGCGTGGATCGCCGGCGACACGGGGAAGGCGAAGGAACTCTTCCCGACCGCCCGCATCGCCTACGAGCGCATCGAGCCGACCGCCGAGCAGTTCGGCGACCTCGATCCGAAGATCGACTACCGTAAGCCGGGGGCCATCGAGGAAGGCATCCCGTTCACCGGTTTCCACCGCATCGAACAGGATCTCTGGCTCGACGAAGCGAAGAAGAACTACGCTGAGCCGGACAAGGCCCACTATCCGAAGGACGATCTCGTGCCGATGTCCGCCGCGGAGCGGACCAAGGTCGGCGAGCAGCTGATCGCCGACGTCACCGAGCTCAAGGACAAGGTCGCGAGCAAGGAGTTCACCCTCACGCTCGCCAACATCACCGAGGGCGCCAAGAGCCTGCTCGACGAGATCGCGAAGCCCGACGGCAAGCTGCCTGGCGAGGAGAACGAATTCGCGCACACCGACCTCTACGACTTCACCGCGAACGTCGAGGGAGCCCAGGTGGCCTTCGACACCGTGCGCCCGCTCGCAGAAAAGAACGGCGAAAAGGACCTCGTCAAAGAACTCGATGCGCGCTTCGCTGACATGACGAAGCTCCTCGCGAGCTACGGCAGCTACGAGAAGGGGTTCACGAGCTACGACAAGGTCGACGAGAAGCAGCGCGCCGAACTCGCGGCTGCCCTGAGCGCGCTCAGCGAGCCCATGTCGAAGCTCACCGCGGCTGTCGTAAAGTAAGAGGCTGTGAACAAACGCCCCCACGAGTCCTCCGAGCCGAACCCCGCGTTGGGCTCGGAGGACACCGGCACCGAGCCGACGCCCGGACACCCCCGCCCCACGCGCCGGGGCCTCCTCGGCGCGCTCGGAGCCGGGCTCGCCGGCGCAGCGATCGGCGGGGCCGGCTCAGCTGCCGTCGTCTCGGCCTCATTCGACACGGGGAACCAGGGCAGCGCGCGCGGCGTCGTCCCGTTCCACGGGACCCATCAGGCGGGCATCATCACGCCCGCGCAGGATCGCCTGCACTTCGCCGCGTTCAACATGCTTCCCAACGTCGGCCGCGAGGGACTCATCAAGCTGCTCAGGGACTGGACCGAGGCGGCCGCGCTGCTCACCGCGGGAAAGCCCGTCGGGGCGGGCGCTGCACCCGAGAACGCGCTTCTCCCGCCGGACGACACGGGTGAGGCGCTCGGCCTCGGAGCAGGCCATCTCACGATCACCTTCGGTCTCGGTCGCACCCTGTTCGTGCCCGCGGACGAGACCACGGGAGAAGACCCCTACGGCATTCGGCACCGCCTCCCCGCAGCGTTCGAGCCGCTGCCGTCCTTCGCCTTCGACCTGCTCGACGCCACGCAGTCCGGGGGAGACCTCTGCGTGCAAGCGTGCGCGGACGATCCGCAGATCGCGGTCCACGCGATCCGGAACCTCTCCCGTATCGCCGCTGGGCGGGCGCACCTCGCGTGGAGCCAGCTCGGCTTCGGCCGCACCGCATCGACCAGCCGCGAGCAGGACACGCCCCGCAACCTCTTCGGGTTCAAGGACGGCACGGCGAACGTGATGGCCCAGGACACCAGGGCGCTCAACCGCGACATCTGGGTCGGAAGCGAGGCGCCGGGCTGGATGCAGGGCGGAAGCTATCTCGTCGCGCGGAAGATCCAGATGACGATCGAAACCTGGGACCGGGCCTCCCTCGGAGAACAGGAGCGCATCATCGGCCGCACCAAGATCGAGGGCGGGCCCCTGTCCGGCGGCACCGAGTTCGAAGCCCCCGACTTCTCGGCCGAGCGCGGCGGAGCCCCGGCCATCGACGTCGAGGCGCACGTTCGTCTCGCCCACCCCGAAAACAACGGCGGGGTGCAGATGCTCAGGCGGGGCTACAACTACGTCGACGGGTCAAACGGGCTCGGACAGCTTGGCGCCGGCCTCTTCTTCATCTGCTTCCAGAAGACCCCGGAAACCTTCGTCACCGTGCAGCGCTCCCTCAAACCGGACCTGCTCAACGAGTACATCCGGCACATCGCCTCGGGCCTCTGGGCGATCCCCGGGGGGATCCGGCAGGGAGAGTTCGTCGCGCAGGCGCTCTTCGACTAGGCGCCCTCGACCAGCACCGTCGGGCCGGGCTTCGCTGGCGGCGTCACCGGGCGAGAATCGATGTACTCCTCGACGAAGCGGCCCAGCACCATGTGCGCCGCCCGGACGTCGGCAGCGTCCACGCGGGCGATGATCGTCTCCAGCTCGTGCGGCTCGAAATACCCGTGATCAGCGTAGGCGCGCACCCGCGCCGTGAACGAGGCGACGTCGAGCTCGGGATGGAACTGCGTCGCATACACGTTGCGTCCCACGCGGAACGCCTGCACCGGGCACGACGGCGAACTCGCCAGCACCGTAATCGAATCCGGCACCTCGGAGATCGCCTCCTTGTGCCCGACGAACGCGTCGAACTCCGCGGGCAGCTCGGTGAACAGGGGATCCGCCTGCCCCTCCGCAGTCAAGGAAATCGTCACCGCCTGCGAGGTCTCGCCGTACGTGCGATCCACGCGCGCCCCCTGGTGAGCACCGATCGTACCGATGCCGTAGCAGATCCCGAGGAACGGCATATCCACTCTGACGACCTCGTCGAGCAGGACCCCCAGCTCGCGCTCGACGCGCAGCTCGACCGCGGACTTCCGCTCGACGGGCTCGCTGACCGTGAACGGGCTTCCGGCGAGAATGATGCCGGAGAAACCAGCGAAGTCGATCGCCCCGAGCGGCACCTGATCGGCGCGAAGCCACACCAGGTCCTCGGGAAGCAGCCCGGTCAGACGACAGAACGACGCGTGCTCCTCGGCAGCGACATCGTCCTCACCACGGGTCGTGATGAGCAGAAACGGCTTCATCCCTCTACCGTATCGCCCCCGCGCGCCCCGCGGCGCGACCACTGTCACCCGGAGACACGAAACGGCCCCGGTCCCGCCGACGAAGGTCGGAATCGGGGCCCGGGGCCGAAGAATGCCTAGGCGTCGTAGGAGCGGATCGCCACGACCGCGTTGTGGCCGCCGAACCCGAAGGAGTTCGAGATCGCGAGCTGCGGCCCGTCGCCGAGTGCCTGGGACTCGCCAGAAACCGTGAGCGGGATCTCGGGATCGGGGGAGACCAGGTTGATCGTCGGGGGCGCCACCCGGTTCTTCACGGCGAGCACCGTGAACAGGGCCTCGAGCGCACCGGTCCCGCCGAGCAGGTGGCCAGTGGCCGCCTTCGTCGCCGAAACGGGGATCTCTTTCGCGCGGTCCCCGAAGACGGCGTGGAGCGCGGTGTACTCGTTGATGTCGCCGACCGGGGTCGAGGTGGCGTGAGCGTTGATGTGGGTGACCTCATCGGGCGATGCACCGGCCTGCTCCAGCGCGAGCTGCATCGCGCGAGCGGCGCCGCGACCCTCGGGATCGTTCGCGGTGATGTGGTACGAGTCGGCGGTCACGCCGCCGCCGGCGATCTCGGCGTAGATCTTCGCGCCGCGGGCGAGCGCGTGCTCCTCGGTTTCGAGCACGAGCGCTGCTGCGCCCTCACCCATCACGAAGCCGTCGCGATCGGTGTTGTACGGGCGAGAGGCCGTCGCCGGATCGTCGTTGCGGCGGGACAGCGCCTGCATCGACGCGAACGAAGCGATGGTGATCGGGTGGATCGCCGCCTCGGAGCCGCCGGCGATGACGACGTCTGCGAGGCCGGACTGGAGATGCTCGTAGGCGTTCGCGATCGACTCAGTGCTCGAGGCGCAGGCCGAGGCGACGGTGCGCGCGTACGCGCGGGCCTCGAGATGCATCGAGACCGCGGCCGCTGGCGCGTTCGGCATGAGCATGGGGACGGTGAGCGGCATGACGCGGCGCGGTCCCTTTTCGCGCAGCACGTCCCAGGCGTTCAGCAGCGACCAGACGCCGCCGATGCCGGTCGCCCAGTCGACGCCGAGGCGTTCGGGGGCGACCTCGGGGGAGCCAGCGTCGGCGAAGGCTTCCTTCGCGGCGACGAGCGCGAACTGGCTGGACGGATCGAGCCGCTTCGCGACGGGACGCTCCAGCACCTCTTCTGCAGGCACCTTGGCCTGGCCAGCGAAGGTCACCGGGATGTCGTACTGCTCGATCCAGTCGTATTCGAGCGTGCGGACGCCGGATTCTCCGGCGAGGAGGGCGTTCCAGCTTTCATCGGCGGTGCCGCCGAGGGGCGAGGACGCCCCGATACCGGTGACGACGATCTTCTTGGTCATGTGCTGCTGCTCCGCGTGGTGGTGTGGAACTGGGGTGGTGGGCCGAGCGGCCCGGGGTGCGGTCGGCGGGGAGGCGGTGTGGCGCCTCCCCGCGGCGACATGCTTAGGCCTGCGCCTTGACGATGAAGTCGACGGCGTCGCCGACGGTCTTGAGGTTCTTGACTTCCTCATCGGGGATCTTGACGTCGAACTTCTCCTCGGCGTTGACGACGATCGTCATCATGGAGATCGAATCGATGTCGAGGTCATCGGTGAAGGACTTGTCGAGAGCGACGACGTCGGCCGCGATCCCGGTCTCGTCGTTGATGAGCTCGGCGAGACCTGCGAGGACCTCTTCGTTGCTGTATGCCATGGTGTTTCTCCGTTCGATGGGTGTTGGTTGTAAAAGTTTATGGGCGCGAGGCACGCGCCTCGGTGCGTGGCGCGCCGCGCTACGGGATCTCGACGACCTGGGCGCCGTACACGAGGCCGGCGCCGAAGCCGATCGTGAGCGCGAGCCCGCCCGAGAGCTCGGGGTGCTCCTCGCGCAGGGCGTGCAGCGCGAGGGGGATCGATGCCGCCGAGGTGTTGCCCTGCATCTCGATGTCGTGCGCGACGACGACCGACTCGGGGAGCTTCAGCTGCTTCGCGAACTCGTCGACGATGCGCATGTTTGCCTGATGGGGGACGAAGGCCGCAAGGTCCGAGGCCTCGATGCCCGAGACCTCGAGCGTCTGGCGAGCAACCTTGGCCATCTCCCACACGGCCCAGCGGAACACCGTTTGGCCGTCCTGGCGGAGCGTGGGCCAGGGCACCTCGTTCGGGTTGTTGCGGTACTCCTCGAAGGAGGACGTCATGCGGATCGTCTCCCACTTGGACCCGTCCGAGCCCCACACCGTTGGGCCGATGCCGGGATGGTCGCTCGCTCCCACCACAACAGCGCCAGCGCCGTCGGCCAGCAGGAAGGAGATGCTGCGGTCGGTGGGGTCGACGATGTCGGAGAGCTTTTCCGCGCCGATCACGAGGACGTTCTTGCAGGTGCCGGAGCGGACGAGTGCGTCGGCCTGGGCGACGCCGTAGACGTAGCCGGCGCAGGCGGCCGAGATGTCGAACGCTGCCGCCGGGGTCAGGCCGAGGCGGTGCGCGGCGAGCGCGGCCATCGAGGGGGTGACCGCGACGTTCGAGATCGTCGAGATGATGACACCGTCGATGTCCTCGCGGGGGAGGCCGGACTTCGTGATGGCCTCTTCGCCCGCGGCGACGGCGAGGTCGACAGCCGCGATGTCCGCGCTGGCGCGGCGGCGCTGGATGATGCCGGTCCGCTGGCGGATCCACTCGTCGGAGGAATCGATCGGGCCGATCAGATCATCGTTCGGCACGTCGAGGTCGCCGCGCGCCGCGCCGACCGACAGAATCCGTGTGTGGGCGGGGCCAGTGGGCTGCACGAGAGGTGCCATGGTGATCCTTTCGATCGGGGAGTGTCGAGCCGGGGAGTGCGATCAGGCCGCGTCGGCGATGAGCGCTACGGCCGCGTCGAGATCCGCGGGAGTCTTGACGGCGACCGCGGGAACACCCTTGAGGGCGCGCTTGGCGATGCCGGTGAGCGCGCCAGCGGGCGCGAGTTCGATGAGCCCGGTGATCCCGGCGGTCTGGAAGCCCTCCATGCAGGCGTCCCAGCGAACGGGGTTCGCGATCTGGGAGACGAGCAGCTCGAGGAAGCGCGAACCGTCGGTGACGACCGACCCGTCGGCGTTCGTCCAGAGCGTGCGATGGGGATCGGCAGGGGTCACGCCTGCCGCGGCGTCCTGCAGCGCCGGGATGGCCGAAGCCATTGCGTCGGTGTGGAATGCACCCGCGACCTGCAGGGGGATGACGCGCGCGCCGCGCGGCGCGTCCTCGGCGAGCGCGGCGAGGTTCGCCTTCGCTCCGGCGGCGACGATCTGTCCGCCGCCGTTGCGATTTGCCGGTGTGAGATCGTGCGCGGCGATGCGATCGAGGACATCGGCCTCGACACCGCCGACCACGGCGGCCATCCCGGTCTCGGCGCGTGTCGCGGCCTCCGCCATCGCGCGCCCGCGCACCCCCACCAGGCCGAGCGCGTCTTCCGCGGACAGCACGCCGGCAGCAGCCGCGGCGGCGAACTCGCCGACCGAGTGACCGGCGACTCCCGCGCTCGAGAGATCGGCGCGGCGTGCGAGCTGCTGCCACGCGAGCAGGCTCGCGGCGACGATGAGCGGCTGGGCAATCGCGGTGTCCCGAATCGTGTCGGCGTCGCTGACCGTCCCGTGGGCGATCAGGTCGACCCCTGCGCGCTCCGAGGCCGCGGTGAGGAAGGCTTCGCCGCCCTCCAGCTCGAGCCACTCGTTGAGAAAGCCGGGAGTCTGGGAGCCCTGACCCGGGCAGGCAATAACGATCACGTGTTCCAGTTTCTCAGAAGACCGACCGCGAACCTGCATATTCTGCACGAAAGATTCGAAGATTCGTTGTCGAAACCCATCATTTCTTGGTGGGGACGGCGCGTCTTCCACTGTTGACCGCGATCGATCCGGCAATGAGCGCGGACTGCAGGATCAGTGCCTCCCGCGCTCCGGTCGCGTTCCAACCGATCACCTCGGACACCTTTTTCAGCCGATAGCGCACCGTGTTCGGGTGCACGAAAAGCTCCCGCGCCGTCGCCTCGAGCGAGCGGCCGTTGTCGAGGTAGCACCACAGCGTCTCGAGCAGTTCGCCCGAGTGCGCCGCGAGCGGTTCGTAAATCTGCTCGATGAGCGTGCGCCGCGCGAGGCCATCGCCCGCGAGGGCGCGCTCCGGCAGGAGGTCGTCGGCAGCGACCGGGCGAGGCGCGTTGCGCCAGGATCGCGCAACGGCGACGCCGGCGAGGGCCGCGCGCGCGCTCCGAGAAGCATCGACGAGGTTCTCCACCGCCGGGCCGAGCACCAAGGGTCCGTCGGAGAATCCGTCGGCGAGGCGGGCCGCGATCTCCATGAAACTGAGCCGCTCGTCGCCGCCGTGCCCACCCTCCGGCGCGTGGACCGCGGTCCGGCCAAGCACGAGGACGAGGCGCGTGCCCTGGAGCCCGATCAGGACGTCGGCTCCGGCGTGTCGCGCGGAACGACGGAGCTGATCGACATCGACGGAGCGCTCCGCGGTGCCGACGAGCACCGCGGCCTCACCGTCGCCGTGCCAGCCGAGTGCCGCGATCCGGCTCGGGAGCTCGTCGTCGCTCTCACCGGTGAGGATCGAGTCGACGACGAGCGCCTCGAGGCGGGCATCCCACAGTCCGCGCGCCTCGGCAGCGCGGGCGTAGACGTCCGCGGCGGCGAAGGCGACGTCGCGGGAGTAGTGCAGCACGGCTTCGCGCAGGGACTCGCTCCGCGGCGCGACGCGATCCTCCACGACGGAAACGACCACGCGGATCAGCTGCAGCGTCTCCTGGAGGCTGATGGAACGGAGGAGCTCGCGCGGCGCGGCGCTGAAGACGTCCGACGCGATCCAGGGGGTCGCGCTCGGATCTTCGTACCACTGGATGAACGAGCTGATGCCCGTCTGGGCGACCAGGCCCACGGAGGATCTCCGGCTCGGCGGCATGTTCCCGTACCAGGGCAGGGTGTCGTCGAGCCGGATGATCGTCTGCGTGTTGAGCTCACCCGTGATCGTCCGCAGCCAGGCGAGCTCCTGTTCCTTCGTCCGCTCCATACGAGGCGCCCCTCCTAGGCGTCTCCGCCCGCGCCGCCGGTCGTACCGGCGTTCACGTCATTGAGACGGTACTGCTCGGCCGCCTTGCGGGGCACGTCGGCCGGGATCTTGCCCTGCGCCGCGAGGCGCTGGAGCACCTTCACGACGACCGACTCGCGGTCGATGCCGAAGTAGCGACGAGCGGCAGCGCGGGTGTCGGAGAAGCCGAACCCGTCAGCACCGAGCACCGAGAAATCGCCGGGGACGAACGGACGGATCTGCTCCATGACCTGGGTCGCCCAGTCGCTGACCGCGACCACGGGACCCTCGGAGCCCTGCAGCTTCTCCGTGAGGTAGGGCGTGCGGGGGGTCGAGGCCTGGTCCATGAACGCTTCGCGGTCGGCCGCGACACCGTCTCGGGACAGCTCGCCCCAGCTCGTGACGCTCCACACGTCGGCGGCGACGCCCCAGTCCTTTGCGAGGAGCTCCTGCGCCTCGATCGCCCAGGGCACGGCGACGCCGGAGGCCAGGATCTGAGCGCGGTGCTCGCCCTCGCCCGCGGGGGAGACGCGGTGGATGCCCTTGATGATGCCCTCGACGTCCACGTCGGCGGGCTCCGCCGGGTGGATGATCGGCTCGTTGTACACCGTCAGGTAGTACATGACGTTCGGGTCCTCGTGCTCGCCGCCGTACATCCGCTCCATTCCGGCGCGGACGATGTGGCCGATCTCGTAGCCGTAGGCGGGATCGTAGGACAGCACGGCGGGGTTCGTCGCCGCGAGCGCGAGCGAGTGGCCGTCGGCGTGCTGCAGTCCCTCGCCGGTGAGCGTGGTGCGGCCGGCGGTCGCGCCGATGATGAAGCCGCGCGCCATCTGATCGCCCGCGGCCCAGAGGGCATCGCCCGTGCGCTGGAAGCCGAACATCGAGTAGAAGATGTAGATCGGGATCAGGGGTTCACCCTGCGTCGAGTAGGAGGTGCCCACCGCGGTGAACGCGGCAGCCGCGCCCGCCTCGTTGATGCCGACGTGCATGAGGACGCCCTGGGGGCTCTCCTTGTACGCGAGCAGCAGCTCGCGGTCGACCGACAGGTAGTTCTGGCCGTGCGGGTTGTAGATCTTCGACGTTGGGAAGTAGGAGTCCATGCCGAAGGTGCGGGCCTCGTCCGGGATGATCGGCACGAAGCGGGGACCGAAGTTCTTGTCCCTCATCAGGTCCTTCAGCATGCGCACGAACACCATCGTGGTCGCGGCCTCCTGGTTGCCCGAGCCCTTCGCCGCGATGGCGTACGCCTTCGGGTCGGGGAGAGCGACCTCGGTGTGCTTCGTCCGGCGCTCGGGCAGGTACCCGCCGAGGGCCCTGCGGCGCTCATGGATGTACTGGATCGCCTCGTCGTCCTTGCCGGGGAAGTAGTACGGCGGCCGGTACGGGTCGGCCTCGAGCTGGGCGTCCGAGATCGGGATGTGCATCGTGTCGCGGAAGAGCTTCAGGTCCTCCAGCGTCATCTTCTTCATCTGATGGGTCGCGTTGCGGCCCTCGAAGTGCGGGCCGAGGCCGTAGCCCTTGATCGTCTTCGCGAGGATGACGGTCGGGCGCCCCTTGTGCGCGAGCGCCGCCTTGTACGCCGCGTAGACCTTGCGGTAGTCGTGGCCGCCGCGGCGGAGGCCCCAGACCTGCTCGTCGGTGTAGTCCTCGACGAGACGCAGGGTGCGCTCGTCGCGGCCGAAGAAGTGGTCGCGGACGAAGCCGCCGTTCTCCGCCTTGTAGGTCTGGAAGTCGCCGTCCGGCGTGGTGTTCATCAGGTTGAGCAGCGCACCGTCGGTGTCACGGTCGAGCAGGTCGTCCCACTCGCGGCCCCAGATGACCTTGATGACGTTCCAGCCCGCGCCACGGAAATAGCTCTCGAGCTCCTGGATGATCTTGCCGTTGCCGCGCACCGGGCCGTCGAGGCGCTGCAGGTTGCAGTTGATCACGAAGGTGAGGTTGTCGAGCCCCTCGTTCGCGGCAACCTGGAGCTGTCCGCGGCTCTCGACCTCGTCCATCTCGCCGTCGCCGAGGAAGGCCCAGACGTGCTGGTCCGAGGCGTCCTTGATCCCGCGGTTGGTCACGTACTTGTTGAGATGGGCCTGGTAGATCGCGTTGATCGGCCCGAGGCCCATCGACACGGTCGGGAACTGCCAGAAATCGGGCATGAGCCGGGGGTGGGGGTAGCTCGGAAGGCCGCCGCCCAGGTGCGACTTCTCCTGGCGGAAGCCGTCGAGACGGTCCTCGCTCAGGCGCCCCTCGAGGAACGCGCGGGCGTACATGCCGGGGGAGGCGTGGCCCTGCACGAAGATCTGGTCGCCGCCGCCGGGGTGGTCCTGGCCGCGGAAGAAGTGGTTGAAGCCAACCTCGTAGAGCGAGGCCGCCGAGGCGTACGTGGAGATGTGGCCTCCGACGCCGATGCCGGGGCGCTGCGCGCGGTGGACGGTCATGGCGGCGTTCCAGCGGATCCAGGAGCGGTACCGGCGCTCGAGCTCCTCGTTGCCGGGGAAGTCCGGCTCGTCCTCAGAGGCGATCGTGTTCACGTAGTCCGTCGTCGGCACCTGCGGGACGTTGAGGTGCAGCTGGCGAGAGCGATCGAGCAGGCTCGTCATGATTTCGCGGCCGCGACCGGCGCCCCGCTCCTCGACGACGGAGTCGAGGGACTCGCGCCACTCGGCAGTTTCCTGGGGATCCATGTCGTCCTGATCGGGTGCGTACGGATCCTGCGTGTTCACAGCCAAGAGAGAGCTCCATTCACCTGGGACGTGGGGCTGCGCTCGCGGAGTGGTGCGGCGCGCGTCACGTGCGGCCCGCGTGGTTCGCGGGTTCCCGTCCAGACTATCGCGAAGCCACCACGTATCAACGGAATATGCGATGAAAAGTGGTGATGCCGCACAAGGTTCGGTCTGGGAGCGGGTCACCGATTTCAGGCTGCGTTCGCTACGCTGGGGACGTCCGATCGCAACGTGGCGCACCGCGCCAGAAAGGGGACGACCATGGTCATCGCAGCCGGCGCGGAGGCGCCCGATTTCACGCTTTCCGATCAGCACGGGGAGGAACTCACCCTCTCCGAACTCGTCACGGAAGGCCCGGTCGCGCTCGTGTTCTTCCCGCTCGCGTTCTCGGGGATCTGCACCGATGAGCTGTGCGAGCTCCGGGACAACATCGCCGTCTTCCAGGACAGCAAGGTGCGCCTGCTCGGCATCTCGGTCGACTCGGTCTGGACGCTGAAGGCCTTCGCCGAGGCGGAGGGGTACGATTTCTCGATCCTGTCCGATTTCTGGCCGCACGGCGGAGTGGCCAAGGAGTACGGCGTGTTCGTCGAGGAGGCCGGAATCGCCACGCGCGCGACCGTCCTGATCGGCACCGACCGCAAGGTCGTCGCCTCCTTCGAGACCTCCCCGGGCGAGGCCCGCGACTTCTCCGCGTACCGCGAGGCCCTCGCGACGCTCGCGTAGCCACGGGGTAATCCGGCAGCTTCTGCGGGACCCGCCGCGCGTCGATTCGGCGCGGAGCGGCGGGTTCCCGTAGGCTGTCCCGGTCCGCTTCGGCGGTTCCGCGCCTTTAGCTCAGTTGGTTAGAGCATCTGGTTTACACCCAGAGGGTCGGGGGTTCGAGTCCCTCAGGGCGCACCACATCTAGGCCGAGAGCGCCTGTTCGATCGAGGCCACGAGCGCTGGATCGTTCGGCTCCACCTTGGAACGGAAGCGCTTGACGGCCCCGTCGGGGGAGATGAGGAACTTCTCGAAGTTCCATCCGATTCTGCCGGCACGTCCTTCCGCGTCGTCTGCCTCGTGCAGAGCGGCATAGATGGGGTGCTTACGCCGGCCGTTGACTTTCACCTTCGCCATCAACGGGAACGTGACACCGTAGTTGAGGCTGCAGAACTGCTGGATGTCCTCCGCGGAACCCGGTTCCTGCGCGAGGAACTGGTTGCAGGGGAAGCCGACGACCACGAGGCCCTGCTCGCGATACCGTTCGGCGAGTTCTTCCAGTCCGGCGTACTGCGGCGTGAAGCCGCACTTCGAGGCGACGTTGACGACGAGATAGGCGCGCCCGCCGAGGGCGCTCAGCGTGGTGGTCTCGCCGTCGATGGTCTGCACGGGGATTTCTCGGAGGTCCATGGTTCAACGGTAACCCGGGGAGCCGCCGTCACACGCTGAAATGTGGCTGTGCGCCAAAAGCACGTGCGCGGAATGATCGAGAGACGTACGGTGTTGAAGATACGACAGCATGCCCCGACCGGGGCATCACGAAGGGAGCGTGAGCGGGGAATGACGGACCAGCAGAACGGGCAGGCGGGAGCAGCACTGGCGGGCACGGGGGCCACGTCCATCAGCGACGGCGCAGAGGCTCTGAAACGTGCTTTCCGTGAGCACCCGGCAGGGATCGCGGTCATCACCGCGGAAACCCCCGAGGGGCCGGTGGGCCTCACGGCCTCGAGCGTCGCCTCGGTCGGCATCGACCCGCCGGCGCTGGCATTCTCCGTCACCCGCGCGACGGGGAGCGCTGGCGGCATCCTGAGCGCGAACGGGTTCCTCGTCCACCTCATCGACTCGCGGCACGTCGAGGTCGCCAAGTCTTTTGCCGTGTCGGGTGCCGAGCGCTTCACTCCTGAGCAGGGGTGGACCACGCTTCCCACCGGGGAACCGTATCTCCCCGGGACCCGCGCCGCGCTGCGCTGCCGCGCGCTGCACACGCTCGGGGTCGGCTCGTCGGTCGTGGTCGTAGCCGAGGTGCTCGATGCGCTCTTCGGCGAGGAGGCAACTCCCATGGTCTACGTCGACCGGGCGTTCCACGCGCTCGAGGACGCACCGAAGATCGGCTGATCCCGCGCCGGATCCACGCCGGGACATCACCGCACCACCCACCCCACCGAACGCAGAGCAGCAGGAGGAACGTTGAGCGAACAGGGCAGCTACGTCACCACGGGTGAAGCGTACGAGCGCGATACCCAGTACATCGAGGACAGGATCGTCGCGGACCCCGCCGCCGTGCGGAACCTGCCGGCGCCCCCGCCATCGAAGGTCGGTTCCCTCGGGTTCGGCCTCGCGCCGGGCGCGGAGGCGTGGCCCGTCGAACCGGGACGGTACCGGCTCGTGGCGGCGCCCGCCTGTCCGTGGGCGAATCGCACGCTGATCGTTCGCCGTCTCCTGGGCCTCGAGGACGTGATCTCGCTCGGGCGTCCCGGCCCGGTGCACGACGCCCGCTCCTGGACCTTCGATCTCGATCCGGACGGCAGGGACCCGGTGCTGGGCACGGAACGCCTGCAGGAGAACTACTTCGCGCGCTTCCCCGACTATCCGCGCGGGATCACGGTCCCCGCGATCGTCGACGTGCCGAGCGGGGGCGTCGTGACCAACGACTATCCGCAGATCACGCTCGATTTCTCGACGCAGTGGCGCGAGTTCCATCGGCCGGGCGCCCCGAACCTGCTCCCTGAGGAGCACCTCGAGGATATGTGGCCGCTGATGACGCGGATCTTCACCGAGGTGAACAACGGCGTGTATCGCTGCGGCTTCGCCGGCGATCAGGCGTCCTACGATGCCGCCTACGAGCGGCTGTGGACCGCCCTCGATTGGCTCGAGGAGCGGCTCGCGACCCGGCGGTATCTGCTCGGTGACACGATCACCGAGGCCGATGTTCGGCTCTTCACGACGCTGGCGCGCTTCGACCCGGTCTACCACGGGCACTTCAAGACGAACCGGAACAAGCTCGCCGAAATGGAGCATCTCTGGGGGTACGCACGGGATCTCTTCCAGACGCCCGGCTTCGGCGACACCGTCGATTTCGTGCAGATCAAGCAGCACTACTACGAGACCCACACGGACATCAACCCCACGAGGATCGTGCCGGACGGCCCCGAGCTCGGGAACTGGCTCGACCCGCACGACCGCGAGCGGCTCGGCGGCTCGCCCTTCGGCGACGGGACCCCGCCCGGCCCCGTTCCGGCGGGGGAGCGGGTGCTCGCGGGCCACAACCCGCTCGTCGACCGGGAGTAGCCGGCCCTGCGGACGCCGCTACCAGCCTCGCTGCAGCCAGGCCTGGAGCTGCGGTCGCTCCTCGCCGATCGTGGTGTCCGCGCCGTGGCCCGGCCTCGCGACCGTCTCGGACGGGAGCGGAAACAGCTCCGCCTCGATCGACTCGACGATCGTGGGGAACGAGGAATACGCCCAGCGCGTGGCCCCGGGACCCCCGCGGAACAGGGTGTCTCCCGTGAGGACGGTGCCGAGCGCAGGGAGCGCGAAGCACACGGAGCCCGGGGTGTGGCCCGGGGTGTGCAGCACCTCGAGCGCGGTGCCTGCCACCTCGAACGAAGCGCCCTGGGCGAGCTCGAAGTCTGGCACGGCGTCACCGTGCGTCTCCTCCCACAGGAACAGGTCGGCGGGGTGCAGATACACGTGGGTGTCGAGGAGCGCCGCGGTCTCCAGAGCGGCGTTCACATGATCCTCGTGACCGTGCGTGAGCAGGAGCCCCAGCACCTCGCGCCCGTCCACGGCCGCGGCGATCGCCTCGGCATCGTGCGCGGCATCGACCACGATCACGGACTCGTCATCACCGACGATCCAGACGTTGTTCTCGAGCTCGAACCCCTCCGGCGGGGCGCCCTCCCGGCCGACGCCGATGCGGCCGACGGTGACGACCCGTTCAATCCGTGCGTTCACGCGCTGCTCCGTTCCTCCGGGGCGCCCGTGCGGCGCCGATCACAGGCCAGACTATCCCGCGCCGCCGACACCTGGCGCTGATCCCCGCGGCGCGAACTCCCCGGTCGCTTCACGCGCCTCCAGCGCCTCGGTGATCGCCAACATCGCCTCGCGCATCTCGGCGTCCCTCGCGTCGTCGTCCGCGGAATCCCAGGCGCCCGTGACCGCGACAACGACCCCGGCGACCGGGTCCACGAAGAGGAACTGCCCGTGCACCCCGAGACCGGTCACGGCGCGGTGCGCCCCGCCGAAGGTCCACCACTGATTCGAGTAGCCGTACGCCGGCGGGTACAGCTCCGGATCGAGTGCGCCGACCGCGAGCTCGGGAATCCCGGCATCCCGGCAGCGCTCGATCCACGCCTCGGGAACGATGCGCTGGCCCTCCCACACGCCACCCTGCGCGACCAGCAGACCGACCCTGGCCAGGTCCATCGTCGTGGCGTTGAGGGACCCGCCGCCCAGGGCCGTCCGCGGCGTCGCGCGCGACAGGAAGTAAAAGGCGTCGCTCTCGGCCCCGATCGGACGCCAGATCTTCTCCCCGAGATAGTCCGCGATCGGGGTCCCGACCGCGGCCTCCAGCACCCAGCCGAGCACGTGCGTGTCGACCGTCGAGTAGTTGAACGCCGTTCCGGCCGGGCGCACCCGCGGTGCATTCCGGATCACGTCGAACACCGATCCGCCGTTCATCACCGCGCGCTCGTACGCGAGAATCAGCGCTTCCGGATCCGTCCACACCTCGGCCCCGCCGACACCGCTGCGCATGTCGAGGAGTTCCTGCACGGTGACCTCGGCGTATGCGCTGTCGGAGAGCTCCGGGAGGAACGAGGCGACCGTGGCGCCGAGATCGGGGAGGTCGCCGTCCTCGTGCGCGATACCGACGAGCAGGGAGGTCACCGACTTCGTCAGCGAGAAGAGCTGGAACCGGGCCTCCGGACTCGCGAAGCGCCCGGGGTAACTCTCCTGCACCACCCGGCCGCGATGCAGCACCACCATGCTCGTCACGTGATTCCGGTCGAAAAGCGCCGCGATCGGGCGCCCCGGGGCTGCGCCGTAGCGCACCACGTGCTCGAGCGGGAAGCGATCGCGGGGGAGCGGCATCCGGGGCGCGGAACGCACGATCTGCACTGGCATGATCCTGCTCATGTGGGTGAACGTCCACTCGTTGACGGGCCTGCGCACGCCGATCGCACCCTGGTGGCGCCACACCCATGCGATGCCGGCGCCGAGCGCTCCACCGATCGAGAGAGCCGTGATCATCCGTGACGCGCGCATCGTTGCCTCCTGTGTTCGGGCCGTTTAACGCACGGAGCGCGATACCCGGTGAACACCAAGGTACCGCGCTCCACGCGTGAAAGGGCCGATCAGCTGCGCGTCACGACCACCGGGCACGGCAGCGCCTGCAGCACGCCGTGGCTCACAGAGCCCAGCAGCAGGCGGGAGATCCCGCCCCGCCCGCGGCTGCCGACGACGATCATCTCGGCGCCGCGAGCCGCGTCGACGAGCGCCGCGACGGGCGGAGACTGCACGATCTCGCGTCGGATCTCGAGTTCCGGGTAGCGGGTCGCGAGACCGGCGACGCCGATCGCGATCGCCTCCTCGGCCGCGGAGCGCTGGGAGCTCACGAGCTCCTCGCTCCACAGGTACTCGAGGCCGGGAGTGAGCGGCGGCATCCACGCGTACACGGCCGTGAGCGGGAGCCCGCGCGTCGACGCCTCTTCCGCGGCGAAGGCGATCGCCTTCTGCGAGGCCTCCGAGCCGTCGATGCCGACGACCACGGTCTTGTGCTCCACCGGCTCGGGCGCGGGAATGACCGCGACCGGGCAGTGCGCCGTCGCCGCGACCTTCACGGCACGCGTGCCGAAGAAGGAGCCCGCGAAACGGCTGCCGGCGTGTGCGCCGAGAATCACGAGATCAGCGCGCTTCGACGCCTCCTCGACCTCCGCGATCGGGTGACCGACCACGGCGGTGCCCTTGCAGACACCCTCGAAACCGAGGCTCCGCGCGTACTCGATCTCGGTCTTCAGCATCGCCTCCGAGGCGGCCTGCGCCTCGGAGAGGAAGGCGACGCTCTCGGAGAGGAAGGAGTCGTCTGCGACGTGGAGCAGTTCCACGCTCGCGTTCCGCTGCTTCGCCCGCTCGAGGCCCCACGCGAGGGCGGCTCGGCTCTGCTCGGATCCGTCGACTCCGATGACGTAGTTCTCAGACATGCGCGATCCTTTCATTGGGGTGGTGTGCTGCAAGCCCGGGCGATCAGTCCTCGAGCGCGGGCAGGTGCGCCGGGTGGCTGCCTGCGAGCTGCTCGATGATGCGGACGACCTGGCAGCTGTAGCCGTACTCGTTGTCGTACCAGACGTAGAGAACGGCGCTGTCGCCGGTGACGATCGTCGCGAGGCCGTCGACGACGCCCGCGCGGTTTGAGCCGACGAAGTCCGTCGAGACGATCTCGGGCGACTCGACGTAGTCGATCTGGGTACGCAGCGCGCCGGTTAGCGAGACCTGCTCGAGGAACGCGTTGATCTCATCGCGGTCCGTCTCGGTTTCGAGCTGCAGGTTGAGCACCGCCATCGAGACGTCCGGGGTGGGAACGCGGATCGCGTTGCCCGTGAGCTTGCCCTCGAACTCGGGGAGCGCCTTCGACACGGCCTTCGCTGCGCCGGTCTCCGTGAGCACCATGTTCAGCGCGGCGGAGCGGCCGCGACGGTCGCCCTTGTGGAAGTTGTCGATCAGGTTCTGATCGTTCGTGTAGGAGTGCACGGTCTCGACGTGACCGCGCTTGACACCGAAGCGGTCGTTGATGACCTTGAGCACCGGGGTGATCGCGTTCGTGGTGCAGGACGCGGCGCTGAGGATGGTCTCGTCCGCCGTGATCTTGTCGCTGTTGACGCCGTACACGACGTTCAGCATGTCGCCCTTGCCCGGCGCGGTGAGCAGGACGCGGCTGATGCCCTTGTTCTGCAGGTGCTGGCCGAGGCCCTCAGCGTCGCGCCAGCGGCCCGTGTTGTCCACGAGGATGGCGTTCTCGATGCCGTACTGCGTGTAGTCGACGCTCGCCGGATCGTTCGAGTAGATGACCTGGATGCGCACGCCGTTCGCGAGGATCGCGTCCTCGTCCTCGAGCACCTTGATCGTGCCGTTGAAGGGGCCGTGCACCGAGTCGCGGCGCAGCAGGTTGGCGCGCTTCACGAGATCATTCTCGGAGCCCTTGCGCACGACGATCGCGCGCAGGTTCAGGCCGTTGCCCGATCCCGAGTGGTCGATGATGATGCGGGCGAGCAGGCGGCCGATGCGGCCGAAGCCGTAGAGGACGACGTCCGTACCGGTGCCGGCGGACGCGCCGATCGCCGGCGCGAGCTCCGCGCGGAGGTACGCTTCGAGATCGTCCGAGCCGGAGGCGCGGAAGCCGTTCGCGAGCAGGGCGAGATCGACCGAGACGGGGCCCGGCTGGATCTGGGCGAGGGCCTCGACGATCGCGGAGGTCTCGGCCAGGGAGAGCTCGACGTCATCGATCTTGCGGGCGAAGCTGTGGGCGCGAATGATGTCAATGGGGGAGCGCCCGATGAGGCTCCGTCCATGAACCGACATCACCACATCGTGGTCGCGGTAGAGCTGGCCGATGAGCGGGATCATCCGCTCGGCGAGCTCCTGCTTCGTCTTCCATTCCTCGAGGTGAGCATCAGCACGCTGGTTCATATGAAACGGAGGGTTCCTTTCGAGATCCTGAAGTAGTCGGCCTGCCCGCCGGCGACGCTTCTTCGTCACATTCATTATCCCACGTGCATGACGCCGTGTGACACGGTGATTTCCCGGTGTGGCGGCGGATCGGGCAATCTGTCGGAGTACCGGGTCGCGCCCCAGCTGCGCGACCACCCTTGACCCTTACTGAACAGGAACAACGATGCTCTCCAAGAAGCGCGGCGTCCTTGCCGCCTCCGCCGCCGCAATCGCCCTCGCCGCCTCGCTCGTCGGCTGCTCGGGCGACGCCGCTGGCAGCGGCGACGCGAAGGCCGACAAGCCCGTCAAGATCGGTGTCGTCGGCGCGAGTGACCCGTACTGGAAGACCTTCGAGAAGGCCGCGGACGACGCGGGCATCAAGGTCGAACTCGTCGACTTCACCGACTACAACCAGCCGAACCCCGCGCTCAGCGAGGGCGAGCTGGATCTCAACCAGTTCCAGCACATCGTCTACCTCGCCGACTACAACGTCGCGAACAATGACGACCTCGTCGCGATCGGCTCGACGGCGATCTACCCCCTCGGCCTCTTCTCGACGAAGCACAAGTCGCTCGACGAGATCCCCAAGGGCGGCACGGTCGCGATCCCCTCGGATCCCACTAACCGAGCTCGCGCACTGAACGTGCTCGCCGAGGCGAAGCTGCTGAAGCTCAAGGATCCGGGCAGCCTCTTCTCCGCGCCGCAGGACATCGATGCCGCCGGGTCGAAGGTCAAGGTCACCGAGATGGATGCGGCGTTCACCGCGACGTCGCTGCAGGACGTTGATGGCGCCGTCGTGAACAACGACTTCGTCACGGACGCCGGCCTCAAGTTCTCGGACGCCCTGTTCCAGGACGATCCGAAGAGCGAGGCGGCCAAGCCGTTCATCAACATCTGGGCGGCGAAGGCCAAGGACAAGGACAACGCCACCTACAAGAAGCTCATCGACATCTACCAGAACGACAAGGCCGTTCAGGACGGTGTGATCAAGAACTCGGGCGACAGCGCCATTATGGTGAAGACCCCGGTCTCGGAGCTGCAGACCATCCTCGACGATGCGCAGAAGCAGGTCTCGGAGAACAAGGGCTGATCTGCCCACTCGCAACGTAGGATCGGGGCGTTCGGAACTTCTTCCGGACGCCCCGCCCGCATGTACCGACGGCGCCTCGCCCCGAGCCGCCGCACTGGAAGGGAGACGCCTATGACGCGCGTCCAGATACTCGGCGTGTCCAAGCGCTATCCCGGCCGCGGGAAGGATGCCGCCCCCGTGGTCGCGGTCGACGACGTTTCGATCGACGTGGCCTCGGGCGAGATCCACGCGATCATCGGCTATTCCGGCGCGGGGAAGAGCACGCTGCTGCGGCTCATCAACGGTCTCGAGCGGACCACCGACGGCCGGATCCTCGTGGGCGAGGACGAGGTCTCCGCCCTCCCCGAGGCGAAGCTGCGCGCGGTGCGCGGCGGCATCGGGATGATCTTCCAGCAGTTCAACCTGTTCTTCTCGAAGCGGGTCGCGAAGAACGTCGAGTATCCGCTCGTCGTCGCTGGCGTCCCCGCGGAGGAGCGCAAGCGCCGCGTCGCCGAGCTCCTCGAATTCGTGGGGCTCGCGGACAAAGCCCAGGCCTACACCGATCAACTGTCCGGCGGCCAGAAGCAGCGCGTCGGAATCGCCAGGGCCCTCGCAACGAACCCCGGGCTCCTGCTCGCCGACGAGGCGACGAGCGCGCTCGACCCGCAGACGTCCCAGGAGGTGCTCGCGCTGCTGAAGCGCGTGAACAACGAGCTCGGGATCACGATCATCCTGATCACGCATGAGATGGAGGTCGTGCGCGCGATCGCGGACCGCGTCACCGTCATGGAACACGGCCGCGCCGTCGAGCAGGGCGATGTGTTCGAGGTGTTCTCGGCGCCAGCGACGGAGGTCACGCGGCGGTTCGTCGCGACCGCGCTGCCGACCGAGCCGGATCCGGACCACCTGGCGGCACTTCGCGAGCGCCACCGCGGGAGGCTCATCTCGCTCACGTTCCGCGACGGGGACGTGGATCAGCCCGTCGTGTTCCGCACGATCGCCGAGCGCGGCGTTGGCGTGAGCATCGTGCACGGCGGCGTCACCGACGTCGGCGGCCGCAGCTTCGGCAAGCTCACCCTCGAGCTCATCGGCGACGATCTGAAGGTGGAGCACGCGGTTGCGGCGCTCGCCCAGGAAACCGAGCTGGAGGTGCTCGCCTAATGAATCAGCTCATGGAACTCGTCGAGAACGGCATGCTGTGGGCCGCGATCCTGAAGACCCTGCAGTACGTCACCATCGCGATGCTCATCGGCGGCGGTCTCGGCACGGTCATCGGCGTGCTGCTGACGGTGACCCGCGCTGGCGGCATCCTGGCCAACAAGCCGAGCTACTTCGTACTGAACTTCCTCGTGAACTTCTTCCGGCCGATCCCGTTCGTGATCCTGCTCGGCGCGCTGCAGCCGCTGGCTCGCGCGGTGACCGGGAAGGGCATCGGCGATCCCGCCCTGCTCTTCGTGCTGTCGTTCGCGGTGACCTTCGGCATCGCGCGGCTCGTCGAGCAGAACCTGCTCACGGTTCCGCCCGGGGTGATCGAGGCGGCGCGCGCCATGGGTGCCGGGCCGCTGCGCACGATCTTCACGGTCCTCATCCCCGAGGGTCTCGGGCCCGTGGTGCTCGGCTACACCTTCGCTTTCATCGCGGTCGTCGACATGACCGCCATGGCCGGTGTGATCGGCGGCGGCGGGCTCGGTAACCTGGCGCTGCAGTACGGCTACCGCCAGTTCAACCCGTGGATCACGTGGTCGGCGGTGCTGATTATCATCGTGATCGTGCAGCTCGTGCAGCTGCTCGGCAACACCATCGCCCGCAAGCTCCTCAGGAGGTAGACATGTCCGGCGCCGCCACCGGCCAGCACGAAGCGACCCTCGCGGATCTGCGCCGCGTCACCGAAGCGTTCTGGCCGGCCGCGACCGCAGAGAGCTGGGACCGAGTCGGTCTCGTGACCGGGCGGGACGATCGGCCGCTTCGCCGGGTGCTGCTCGCGGTCGACGCGGTCGCCGCGACTGTCGATGAGGCGATCGCCCTGGGTGCCGATGCCCTGATCACGCACCACCCGCTGCTGCTGCGCGGGGTCCACACGATCGCCGAGGACACCGGCAAGGGCGCCCTGCTCGCGCGCCTGATCCGGGCCGACTGCGCCCTCATCGCCGCGCACACGAACGCGGACGCGCCGGCGGGCGGCGTCTCGGACGAGATCGCGCGCCGCCTCGGCCTGCACGGCACAGAGCCGCTCGTCCAGGGAGCGCCTCCCGCGGCACATGGCGCTGGGCTCGGTCGCACGGGGACGCTCCCGGAGCCGCTGACACTCCGCGCCTTCGCCGAGCTCGTCGACGGCATCATGCCGCGCACCGTGACCGGGGTGCGCGTCGCCGGCGATCCGGAGCGGATCGTGTCGCGCGTGGCACTGCTCGGGGGAGCCGGAGACAGCCTGCTCGATCATCCTGCCGTGCGCTCGGCCGACGTCTATCTCACCTCCGACCTGCGCCATCATCCCGCCCAGGACGCGATCGAGCTCGCACGCGCCGCGGGCGGGCCCGCGCTCGTGGACGTCGCCCACTGGGCGAGCGAGTCGCTGTGGCTGGAGGGGGCAGCGGAGCGCCTCGCGGAGCAGCTGCCCGGGGTGGAGTTCACCGTGAGCGAGCTCCGCACCGATCCCTGGGACTTCGCCGTCGGCGGCGAGCGATAGGCTGGCCCTATGAAGGCCAGCCCCCGTCAGCAGCGACTGCTCCTCGATCTCCAGGACCTCGACACCGGTCTCGCCCGGCTCCGTCGCAAGCGCCAGGGACTTCCCGAGCGCCAGCGCATCGCCGACCTGGCCGGAGAGGCCGAGAGCGCGAAGCAGCGCTTCATGGAGGCCCAGCGCGAGCTCGACCTGCAGAGCGCCGAGATCGAGCGCATCGAGACCGACGTGAAGCTCGTGAGCGAGCGTCGCGCGCGCGATGAACAGCTGATCGCGGTGAGCACCTCGCCCAAGGAGGCCCAGGCCCTGCAGAGCGAACTCGACACCCTCGCGCGCCGCACCGGCGAGCTCGAGGAGAAGGAGCTCGAGGTGATGGAGCTCCAGGAGGCCGCGCAGAAGGTCTTCGCCGAGGCGGAGGCCGCACTCAACGCCGTCGAGGATCGCCGCTCGGAACTGCGCGCAGCACTCCAGGCCGGCGAGGCCAGGATCGACACGGAGCTGAAGTCGGGCGCTGAGGAGCGCGCCGGCCTCGCGGCCGAGATCCAGCGCGACGTGCTCGCCGAGTACGAGGATCTGCGCGCCCGCACCGGGATCGGCGCCGCCCGCCTGCGCGGCAACGTCTCGGAGGCGAGCAACATGGCGCTCACGCCGGCGGAGCTCAGCACCATCCGGGCGGCGGCTCCCGACGAGCTCGTCTACTGCCCGGGCACCGGGGCGATCCTGGTCCGCGTCGACGAGGAATAGCGTTCCGGCCCCGCACCGCTAGAATCGAGGGTGGAATGGGTCGGTGAGACGGTCGCGTCGCGCATCGCTTGCGATGTCGCGCCGAGGAACGTCCGGGCTCCGCAGGGGAGAACGGTGGCTAACGGCCACCCGGGGCAACCCGCGAGAAAGTGCAACAGAGAGTAGACCGCCAGTCGGGAGTATTTCCGGTCGGTAAGGCTGAAAGGGTGGTGTAAGAGACCACCGGCGTCCGTGGCGACACGGGCGGCCAGGTAAACCTCGTTCGGAGCAAGGCCAGACAGAGGATGATGACGCGCCCCGCCGAGTCCTCGGGTAGGCCGCTAGAGGGTGTCGGCAACGGCATCCCGAGAGAGATGACCGTCGCCCGGGAAACCGGGAGACAGAACCCGGCGTATGATCCGGCCCATTCCGCCGCTCCCGGTTCCGGGCTGCGGGCCGCGCTCGCCGGGCTGCGGGCCGCGGGCCGCGCTCGCCGGGCTGCGGGCCGCGCTCGCCGGGCCTCGACCCCGCTGGGCGCCTCACCCGGCGCCGCCGCCTGCCGCGGCTGCGTGCCGCCCTCAGTCGGAGACCGTGAGCAGTTCGAAGCCGTTCTCCCTGATCACCACGGTGTGCTCGAACTGGGCCGTGAAGCTCTTGTCTCGCGTCGTGACCGTCCAGTCGTCGTCCCACTGATCCCACTCGTGGCCGCCGAGCGTGAGCATCGGCTCGACCGTGAACACCATACCGGGCACGATCACGTCGCTGTAGCTCGGCGCGGAGTCGTAGTGGGGGATGATGAGACCCGTGTGGAACGCCGCGCCAACGCCGTGCCCGGTGAAATCGCGCACGACGCCGTAGCCGAAGCGCTTCGCGTACTGCTCGATGACGCGCCCGATGATGTTCACCTCGCGCCCCGGCTTCGCGGCCTTGATCCCGCGCATCATCGCCTCGTGGGTGCGCTCGACGAGCAGGTCGACCTCCTCGGAAACCTCGCCGACGCGGAAGGTGCGGTTCGTGTCCCCGTGGTACCCGTCCAGGTAGGCCGTGATGTCGACGTTGACGATATCGCCCTCGCGGAGCACCGTGTCATCAGGGATTCCGTGACAAATGACCTCGTTCACCGAGGTGCACGTCGAGGCGCGGTAGCCGCGGTAGCCGAGCGTTGAGGGGTACGCCCCGGCGCCGATCACGGCCTCGTGCCCGATCCGATCGAGCTCCGCCGTCGTGACGCCGGGGCGAACGGCCGCCCCGACGGCGTCGAGCGCGCGGGAGGCGATCCGGCCCGAGGTGCGGATCTTCTCGATCTCCTCCTCGGAGTAGGTGTTGTCGCCCGTGTACTGGGGCGGCGTCTTGAGGCCGACGTAGGGCGGACGCTCGATCTCCTGGGGGACTGCCCGGGGGGCGGGGACGGTTCCGGGGATGAGATGATTCTGGGCGTCGAAAGGCATGCCTCCAGTCTACGAGCCGACGTAACACGACTGTCACAGGCGACCGATAGTCTGAACGGGCCGGGCTTCACCGCCCGGCCAGCCCTCGGCAACCGACGAACGGAGGCATCCGTGAGCAAGCAGCGTGACTTCGTACTGCGCACGATCGAGGAGCGGGGCGTCAGGTTCGTCCGGCTCTGGTTCAGCGACGTGTCAGGGACGCTCAAATCGGTGGCGCTCGCGCCCGCAGAGGTGGAGGGCGCCTTCACCGAGGGCATCGGCTTCGACGGTTCCGCCATCGAGGGGCTCACGCGCGCCTACGAGTCCGATCTCCTGGCCATCCCGGATCCGTCGACCTTCCAGCTGCTGCCATGGCGCAGCATCCAGGCGCCAACGGCGCGCATGTTCTGCGATATTCAGCAGCCGAACGGCGAGCCGGCGGTCGCGGACCCGCGCAACGTGCTGAAGCGCGCCCTCGCGAGCGCCGCTGATCAGGGTTTCACCTTCTACACCCACCCCGAGATCGAGTTCTACCTGCTGAAGTCCAAGGAGTTCGGGCCGGAAGGGCCGGTTCCCGTTGACCGCGCCGGCTACTTCGACAACGTGCCCGGCGGGACCGCACACGACTTCCGGCGCGAGAGTGTTTCGATGCTCGAGGACCTGGGCATCTCGGTCGAGTTCAGCCACCACGAGGCCGGCCCCGGGCAGAACGAGATCGACCTGCGCTACGCCGACGCGCTCACCACGGCGGACAACCTCATGACGTTCCGCACGGTCGTCAAGGAGGTCGCGATCTCGCAGGGCGTCCACGCCACCTTCATGCCGAAGCCGCTCGCCGGCCAGCCCGGCTCTGGCATGCACACCCACCTCTCCCTCTTCGAGGGGGATTCGAACGCGTTCTACGATCCGGGCGCCCGCTACCAGATGTCGCAGACGGGCCGGCGCTTCGTCGCCGGGCTCCTGCGCCACGCGCCCGAGATCACCGCGGTCACCAACCAGTACATCAACTCGTACAAGCGCATCTGGGGCGGGGACGAGGCGCCGTCCTTCGTGAGCTGGGGCCACAACAACCGCTCCGCGCTCGTGCGCGTGCCCATGTACAAGCCGGGCAAGGGCGGTGCGGCGCGGGTGGAGTACCGCGGGCTCGACAGCGCCGCCAACCCCTACCTCGCGTACTCCGTTCTGCTTGCGGCTGGGCTCAAGGGCATCCGCGAGGAGTACGAGCTGCCGCCCGAGGCGGAGAACAATGTGTGGGCGCTCAGCGACGGCGAGCGGCGCGCGATGGGATTCGATCCTCTGCCCGCGAGCCTCGATCACGCACTCGCGGTCATGGAGCGCTCGGAGCTCGTCGCCGAAACGCTGGGGGAGCAGGTGTTCGCCTACTTCCTGCGCGACAAGCGACGCGAGGTCGCCGCCTACCACTCGCAGGTCACGCCGTACGAGCTCAGCTCGATGCTCGACACGATCTAGACCATCGTGCCTGACCTCACTCCCACCCAGGCGCTGCGACTTGCGGAGCTCGCGCGCTCGGGGTTCCAGGACCTGGGCGACGCGCGCACCGAACTCACCGAGCTCGCCGGCCGCATCGGGATCACCCCGAGCACCCTGCTGCTCGCCTTCGGCCGGGCGGCGGATCCGGACGCCGCGGTGCTGAGGATCCGTTTCATCGAGGAGCGCTGCCCCGGCCTGCTGGAGCGGCTCTCGGCCGAGGAGTGGGTGCGGCTGTGCCGGCTGCTCGGGGCGTCGCCAGCGCTCGGCGACTTCTTCGCGAGGCACCCCGGACGCCTGGAGGAGATCCTGCGCGACGGCGGCCGTCTCGTCGATGCGGAGACGGCGCACCGGGAGCTCGCCGCGGCGATCCGCGCCGGATCGCGCGCGAGCGGGGGAGCGTCGAGCCCGTCGTCCGCGGCCGGCGAGATCCTCATCGGGGATACCGGCTGGAATGCGCTCCGCGTGCGGTATCGCGAGCTGCTCGCGGAGGTCGCCCTCCATGATCTCGAGCGCGGGGCGAACGGCGAGGCGGTTGCCGCGTTCGAGGGCGTCGCGAACTCGCTGTCGAGCCTCGCCGACGCCGCCATCGAGGCCTCGCTCGAGGTGTCCCGCGCCACGATCGCGAGCGGCACGTCCGGCCCTCCGGTGAGCCCTGAACGACTCGCCGCCACGCGACTCGCCGTCGTCGCGATGGGCAAGTGCGGGGCCCAGGAGCTCAACGTGGTCTCGGACGTGGACGTCGTGTTCATCGCCGAGAGCACGGACCAGGAGGTGCTCGACGGAGACGCCCTGATCCGGATCGCCACGCGCCTCGCGAGCGACACGATGCGCGGGATCCACGATCCGCTCATCGAGCCGCCGCTCTGGCAGCTCGACGCGAACCTCCGGCCCGAGGGCCGCCACGGCCCGCTCGTGCGCACGCTCGGCTCGATGCTCAACTACTACGACCGCTGGGCCAAGGGGTGGGAGTTCCAGGCGCTGCTCAAGGCGCGCCCACAGGCCGGCGATCTGGATCTCGGCGCGGAGTTCGTCGCCCGCACGCGCGACGCCGTCTGGACGTCCTCCTCGCGCGCCGACTTCGTGGGCTCCGTGCAGCGCATGCGCGAGCGCGTGACCGAGCACATCGACGACGGCGAGCTGGAGACCCAGCTCAAGCTCGGCCCGGGCGGCCTCCGTGACATCGAGTTCAGCGTGCAGCTGCTCCAGCTCGTGCACGGCCAGTACGACGAGCGCCTGCACCTCCGTGGCACCCTGCCCGCCCTCCGCGCGCTCGTTGACGGCGGCTACGTGGCCCGCAGCGACGGCGAACGGCTCGCGGAGCACTACGGCTTCCTTCGGGTGCTCGAGCACCGCCTGCAGCTCCGAGAGCTGCGTCGAACGGCGATCATGCCCACCGATGAAGAGGGTCTCCGCGTGCTCTCGCGCGCAAGCGGGCTCGCCGCCACCGGACCCGAGCTGCGCCAGAAGTGGGAGCGCGTGAAGCGGGAGGTCCGCGAACTCCACCTGAAGATCTTCTACGCGCCGCTCCTGAGCGCCGTGGCCGCCCTGCCCGAGGAGGAGCTGGTACTCGGCAGCGACGAGGCGCGCGCCCGGCTCACGAGCATCGGCTTCCGAGACCCTGACGGGGCGATGCGGCACCTCGCCTCGCTCACGAAGGGCACCTCGCGCCGCGCGCGGATCCACCGGAACCTCATGCCGGTGCTCCTGCGCTGGCTCGCCGACGGCACGGACCCCGACTACGGTCTGCTCGCCTTCCGCCGCGTCAGCGAGGCGAACAAGGAAACTCCCTGGTATCTGCGACTCCTGCGCGACGGCACGGAAGCGGCCGAGCGCCTCACCCGGGTGCTGTCCTGCTCCCGCTTCACGGCTGAGCTCCTCGAATCGATTCCGGAAGCGGTCGCCTGGCTCGAGCGCGACGACCGGCTGCAGCCGATCCCGCTCCCGCAGCTATTCGAGGAGATGCGCGCGCTGGCGTCCCGCCGCGACACCGCGGAGGCCGCCGCCACGGCGCTGCGCGCGGTGCACCGGCGCGAGATCCTCCGCCTCGCCATGGGCAGGGTCGTTGGCGTGATCGGTGAGGCCGACGTCGCCCGCGGGCTCGACGCCGCCCACACGGCCCTCCTCGACGCGCTGCTCTCCGCGATTCGCGCCGCGGTGCCGGAGGGCGACGACGCCCGGGAGCTCGAACTCGCCCTGATCGGCATGGGCCGCTATGGCGGTGGCGAGCTCGGATTCGCCTCCGACCTCGATCTGCTCGCCGTCTTCCGCGCCCCCTCCGGCATCGCCCCCGATCGCGCCTCTCGCGCGGCGGGGCGCCTGATCGGGGAGTTGCGCAGGCTCGTCTCGGATCCCCGGTTCCCGGTCGATCTCGACTTCGATCTGCGCCCCGAGGGCAAGAACGGTCCGATCGTCCGCAGTCTCGATGCCTACCGCGCCTACTACGAGCGCTGGTCGGTGACCTGGGAGGCGCAGGCGCTGCTGCGCGCCCGACCCATCGCTGGCGACGAAACGCTCGGGGCCGACTTCACGGCCCTCGCCGACGAGATCCGCTACCCGGCGTCCTTCGGCGAAACCCAGATCCGCGAGGTCCGCCGCATCAAGGCTCGCGTTGAGTCGGAGCGGCTGCCGCGCGGGGCCGATCCGGCACGGCACCTCAAGCTCGGCCCCGGGGGACTGAGCGACGTCGAGTGGCTCGTCCAGCTCCTGCAGCTCACCGAGGGAGGCGAGCACCCGGAGCTGCGCACGGTCTCGACGCTCGGCGCGTTGACCGCCGCGACGGAGCTCGGGCTGCTCACCCCCGAGGAGTGCGAGCAACTGGGGGAGTCGTGGCGCTTCGCGAGCGAGGTGCGCTCCGCGCTCAAGCTCTGGTCCGGGCGATCCTCCGACTCGCTGCCGATCGACCGCAGCGAGCTCGCCGGGGTCGCGGGCGTGCTCGGAATGCCGAACGGCACCACCTCGGAGTTGGAGGAGCGCTGGCTCGGTGCGTCGCGTCGCGCTCGCGCGGTGTTTGAACGGCGATTCTTCGGGTACGAGCCCGACGAACACTACCCCCATCCCTGAGAGTGCGGCCGCGGTGGCCCCTGGGGACCGCCGGGGAATATTCAGCGTACGTTCACCAAATTCACCTTCCGCTCACCGTTACCAAAGCGTAATCTTTTGGCATGCCCACACTCAATGAGTTCCTCGAGGCCCTCCTCGCAGAGGACGGAGCCGAGATCGAGGAAGATCCCGTTTCCTAGCCCACCTCGCGCGGCCCGCCGCGCCAGAACGTGTGAAGCCCCCGGCCTGAATCCGGGGGCTTCACGCGTTCGGAGCAATCTCAGTTGGATTGTCAGCACCCATCACACACGACCGCGTATTACGCACGGGGAAAGGCCTCCGCACGCGCGAGGGTCAATGAACGGCCACACTGCCCAGATCCACTCCGGGACACTCACCCCTGTGGGAGGAGAAGCGCGAGAGCATCGGCCTCGAAAAACAGAGATCACCCCTCACAATCCAGAGATTGCAAGGGGTGATCTCAGCGGGCTCCGCGTAACGGTTCGCGACGCGGTGCGTCTCGAAGACCGATCCGCTACACGCCGTAGTACAGCTCGAACTCGTACGGGTGCGGCCGCAACGCCATCTGGGCGATCTCGGACTCGCGCTTCAGCTCGAGCCAGGTCTGGATGAGCTCCTCCGTGAACACGCCGCCCTCAAGGAGGAACTGGTGGTCCGCCTCGAGCGCCGCGAGGGCCTCTTCGAGCGATCCGGGCACCTGGGGGATGTTCTTCGCCTCCTCGGGGGGAAGCTCGTAGAGGTCCTTGTCGATGGGCTCCATCGGCTCGATCCGGTTGCGGATGCCGTCGATTCCGGCCATCAGCTGCGCTGCGAACGCGAGGTACGGGTTGCCCGAGGCGTCCGGCGCGCGGAACTCGATGCGCTTCGCCTTCGGGTTCGAGCCGGTGAGCGGGATGCGCACGGCCGCCGAACGGTTGCCCGCCGAGTAGGCGAGGTTGACGGGGGCCTCGTAGCCCTTGACGAGGCGGCGGTAGCTGTTGATCGTCGGGTTGGTGAACGCGAGCAGCGCGGGGGCGTGGTGCAGGATGCCGCCGATGTACCAGCGCGCGATGTCCGAGAGGCCGGCGTAGCCGTTCTCGTCGTAGAAGAGCGGCTCGCCGCCCTGCCACAGCGACATGTGCGTGTGCATGCCGGAGCCGTTGTCGCCGTAGACGGGCTTGGGCATGAACGTTGCCGTCTTGCCCCACAGCTCAGCCGTGTTCTTCACGATGTACTTGAACTTGAGCACGTCGTCCGCCGCGCGAACCATGGTGTCGAAACGGTAGTTGATCTCCGCCTGGCCCGGTGCGCCGACCTCGTGGTGCGCGCGCTCGAGCTGCAGGCCGGCCTCGATGAGGCGCAGCGAGATGTCGTCGCGCAGGTCAGCCTGCTTGTCGACGGGGGAGACGGGGAAGTAGCCGCCCTTCTCGGCGGTCTGGTTGCCGAGGTTGCCGCCCTCGATCTTGCGGCCGGAGTTCCAGTGCGCCTCTTCGGAGTCGATCTCGTAGAAGGTCCGCTGCGGCGAGTTCTCGTAGCGCACCGAGTCGAGAATGTAGAACTCGGCTTCGGGGGCGAAGAACGCGGTGTCTGCGATTCCGGTGGAGGCGAGGTACTGCTCCGCCTTCTTCGCGACCTGACGAGGATCCTTGGAGTAGATCTCGCCCGTGCGGGGGTTGAAGATGTCGCAGATGACGATCAGGGTGCGCTCGGCGCGGAACTGGTCGATGTACGCCGTCGTCACATCGGGGATCAGCTGCATGTCGGACTCGGCGATGCCGGCGAAGCCGCGGATCGAAGATCCGTCGAACATCTGGCCGACTTCGAAGAAGTCCTCATCGGCCATCGACGCGGGGATGTTGAAGTGCTGCTGCACCCCCGGCATGTCCGTGAAGCGGATGTCGACGAATTTGACGTCGGTTTCCGCAATGAAATCGATGACTTCCTGGGGGGTGGTGAACATTCTGCTCCTCGTTGCTGATGCGCCTCACGGCTGCGTTCGCTTCGTTCCAACACTACGCGAACGGCATTTCGATTTTGTGAGACTGATGTTTCCAGGGTGTTTCGTGCGCCGGAAAAAACGCCGCGTCCTCGCTCAAGCCCGGATCAGGACCGTCCCCGCAATCTTGTCGTGGAAGCCGCGCTGATCCGAGTCCCACACGAGAACGGGGATCACCAGGCAGAGCAGGAGGGTGCGCACCACGGGGCGCCACATGCCGACCCAACCGCCCGCGATCGGAACGACGCGCAGGCCCAGAATACGGTGGCCGATCGAGCCGCCGATCGTGGGGATGAAGATGATCTGCAGGATCGCGAAGATCGCGATGTTCCAGAGTTCGGGGTGCGGACCGCCGATGAGGAAGTACGCGGGCAGCGCGGCGAGCCACCAGTCGATGAAGATCGCGGCGAAGCGACGCCCGATCCTGGCGACCGATCCCGGTCCTTCTTCTGGCAGGCCGAGACGCTCCCCGGGCCATTTGCTCGGCGCGAGTTCCCCGAAGTTTTTCGGAGCCTGGGTCGCCATGGATCAGCGGGGACGCTGCGAGCGCATCTTGTTCGGATCCATGCCCTTCGGGATCCCGACCGGAGCCGCCTGCAGCGAGGAGAGCCGGTTGTAGACGGCCGCGATCTCGTTGCGGTTGAGCTTCGGCTTCAGGCGCACGAGCTCCTTCGACAGCTTGGGGAGCGGAATGCCGCCCTCGTCGGGGCCGACGTACAGGTGCACGACCTCGACGTTGCGCAGTGCGCGCTTGACCTTGCGCTCCTCATCCTGCGCCATCCGCAGGGTGCGCTGGCGGGAGCCCTCGGAGATCAGGACGACGCCGCCGCGGCCAACGACGCGGTAGACCGCGTCCTGGCTCTTGTTGATGGCGACGGGGATCTCGGATCCGCGCCAGGAACGGCGCAGCGCGCTCTGCACGATCGCGCCGACGGCGCCGGGACGGCCCTCGATCTGACGGTAGGCGACGGCTTCAGCGCGACGACCGAGCACGATCATGACGAGGAGGATACCGACCAGGATGCCCGTGATCGGCCACAGCACCCAGGAGAACCAGTTGCCGGGGAGGAGCCAGGCGACGAGGAGAGCCACCGCGATCGGGCCGATGAAGCAGAGCACCAGAAGCGGCGTGAGGTTGCGATCGTGCACCTTCGTCGTCTGATAGATCTCGATCATCTGCCGGATGCGACCGGTCTTCTTCGCCTGCTCTGCTGCCATGACTCCTAGGGTATCGCGTTCGGGGGGAGTTCCGGGACCGCCCTCCGCGTGCGCGTGCCTCGTTCGCTCACAGCACGAGCAGATCCCGAAGCCGTCCACAGATCCGGGCACGGAGCGGCCGGGGGCCGCCCCGGCGCCGCATCATGGGACAACGGCCCGCATCCAGCGGGTCTGGTGAGTCGGGAGGCGGTCGCTCGTGCGTGCTGGCCAATCATTGAGATCGTGGGTGCCGCGGGGCCTGTCCCGGCTCCGCAATATGGCCACGCTCCTGGCGCGCGGCGTCGAGCGCCTGAGCGCCCCGCTCCGCGAGCGGCTCTCGTGGGACCCGTCTCCTCCCGATGCACGCGAGTCGATCCCCGGCGGTGCTGGCGAACTCGCGTGGCGAGCGCTCCGTCTGAGCTGGGCGGGGCTTCGCCTCAGAGCCTCGGCGCGCTGTCTGGCCGCGGACGGCGATGAGCGTGCGCACGCACGTTCCGGTCACGACCTCGGCTGCGCGACGCTGGGCGTCTCGCTCGCCTCGTTCGAGCGCGCGCTCGCTCGCTGGGATCGGGTGGGCGCGGCCGGCCTCGTGTTCGAGGCGATCACGGCTGCCGCCCAGGCGATCGCGGCCGACGCGCCTTCCGGTTCCGGCGTGACCCCCGAGGAGACGGTTCTGGATGAGGTCTCGCGAAGGATCGGGCCGGTGCGGCCGCGGCGAGCAGCCGAGTCGGCTGGCGCTGCGGCCGGGGGATCTTGGACCCCCGGGAAACGGCGGAAGGCCGCGGGATCAAGGTGATCCCGCCGCCATCCGCGTGCCCCAAAGCCCGCGCAGAAGCCGCGGGCAGCGGCGAAATCGCCCTCCTCGAGGCGCTGCTTCACCTGGGTGAGGAAGCGCGCGGCGTCCGCCCCGTCGACCACGCGGTGGTCGTACGAGAGCGCCAGGAACACCATCGAGCGGATCGCGATCGCGTCGCCCTCGGGGCCGGAAACGACGGCGGGCTTCTTCACGACGGACCCCGTGCCGAGGATGGCGACCTGCGGCAGGAACACGAGCGGCGTATCGAACAGCGCGCCGCGCGAACCCGTGTTCGTCAGGGTGAACGTACCCCCGCTCAGCTCATCGGGCGTGAGCTTGTTGTCGCGGGTGCGGGCGGCGAGGTCGGCGATCTCGGCCGCGACCTGGGCGATGTTCTTGTCGCCAGCGTCGCGCAGCACCGGGGTGAGCAGACCGCGCTCGGTGTCCACGGCGATGCTGATGTTCTCCGTGGCGGGGTAGGTGATCGAATCGCCCTCGACCGTCGCATTGATGATCGGGTAGCTCTTCAGCGCCTCGGCCGCGGCGACAGCGAAGAACGGCAGGAAGGAAAGCTTGTTCCCGGTCTTCTCGAGGAACGCGTCCTTGTTGGCCTGACGGAACTGGGCGACGCGAGTCACGTCGACCTCGACCATCGTGGTGAGCTGAGCCGTGCTCTGCAGCGACTGCACCGCGCGCTCCGAGATCACCTTGCGCAGGCGCGACATCTTCTGCGTCGTGCCGCGGAGCTCGGACACCTCGGCGGCGGCGCGCTTCGCGGGCGCCGAGGTCGACGCCGAAGCCGCGGGAGCGGACTGCTTCGCAGCTGCAGCGGCCGCGATGACGTCCTCCTTGCGGATGCGACCGCCGACGCCGGTGCCGGTGACCATCGAGAGGTCGACGCCGGAGTCGTTGGCGAGCTTACGGACGATCGGCGTGACGTAGCCCGAGGCATCCGCGTGAGCCGGGGCAGCCGCCGGTGCCGCAGCGGGAGCGGCGGGAGCAGCTGCCGGAGCGGGAGTGGCTGCCGGTGCGGGGGTCGCTGCCGGTGCGGGGGTCGCTGCCGGTGCGGGGGTCGCGGCCGGGGCCGGAGCAGCCTCCGCTGCCGGAGCCGGAGCGGCCTCTGCGGCCGGTGCCGCTGCAGCGGGGGCCGGTTCAGCGGGCTGCGCCTGCGGGGCGGCCTGGGCCGGTTCTGCGGCCGATGCCGGTGCGGACTCGGCGGCGGGGGCCTGCGCGGGCGCCTCGGAGCCGATCCGGGCGAGTACGCCGCCGACCTCGACGGTGTCGTCCTCCTGAACCAGGATCTCGGTGAGCACACCGGCGATCGGGGAGGGGACCTCCGTGTCCACCTTGTCGGTCGACACCTCGAGCAGCGGATCGTCCACCTCGACGGTGTCGCCAACGTTCTTCAGCCAGCGCGTGACCGTTCCCTCGGTGATGCTCTCACCGAGCGACGGCAGCACGATGTCCTGCGCGTCACTCGATGCGGCGGGCGCCGGCGCGGAGGCGGCGGGCGCCTCGGCGGCTGCCGCCGGTGCGGGTGCGGGCTCCGAAGCGGGAGCAGCCTCAGCAGCGGGAGCAGCGGACTCCGCTGCCGGAGCCGCGGGGGCGGCGTCCGCGGCGGGTGCGCTTTCCTGGGACGATCCTGCGCCGGAGCCGTCACCGATCACGGCGAGCTGCGAGCCCACCTCTGCGGTCTCGTCCTCCTGAACGAGGATCTGCTCGAGCACGCCCGAGAAGGGGGAGGGGATCTCCGTGTCGACCTTGTCCGTCGACACCTCGAGCAGGGGCTCGTCGACCTCGACGGTGTCGCCGACGTTCTTCAGCCAGCGCGTGACCGTGCCCTCGGTCACACTCTCACCCAGTGCGGGGAGGACCACCGATTCACTCATCGTGCATTTCTCCGTTCGTTGCGTTCAGTCTCGATGCTGCCGTCAGATTGCGTGCAGCGGCTTGCCGGCGAGCTTGAGCATGGTCTCGCCGATGGTTTCGTTCTGGGTCGGATGACCGTGGATGAAGGGGGCGACGTCCTCGGGGTACGCCTCCCAGTTGACGATGAGCTGGGCCTCGCCCACGAGCTCGCCAACGCGCGCGCCGATCATGTGGACGCCGACCACGGGGCCGTCGTTGACGCGAACGGCCTTCACGGATCCCGCCGTTCCCAGGATCGAGCTCTTCGCGTTCCCGGCGAGGTTGTACTCGTACGTGGTGACGTTGGCGTCGCCGTACTTCTCCTTGGCCTTCGCCTCGGTGAGGCCGACCGAAGCGATCTCGGGGTCGCAGTAGGTGACCTTCGGGATATTCACGTCCTCGACCACCACCGGGTTCAGGCCCGCGATCTCCTCCGCGACGAAAATGCCCTGCTGGTAGCCGCGATGCGCGAGCTGGAGGCCGGGAACGATGTCGCCGATCGCGTACACGTCGGGGACATTCGTTGCGAGGCGCTCATCGGTGAGCACGAAGCCGCGATCCATGTTGATCCCGACCTCTTCGAAGCCGTTGCCCTGCGTCGCGGGGCCACGGCCGACGGCGACGAGCAAGTAGTCGGCCGAGATCTCGGTCCCGTCCTCGAGGGTCACGGTGACGCTCGAGGCATCCTGCGTGACGGACTTGAAACGGACGCCGAGCTTGAAGTCGATCCCGCGCTTGCGGAAGGCCCGCTCGAGCTGCTTCGAGATCGACTCCTCCTCGTTCGGCACGAGGTGGGGGAGACCCTCCACGATCGTGACCTCGGCGCCGAAGGAGCGCCACACGCTCGCGAACTCGACGCCGATGACGCCGCCACCGAGAATGATGACCCGGTTCGGAATCTCCTGAAGCTCGAGCGCCTGCTCGCTCGTGATCACGCGGCCCTCGATGTCGAGGCCGGGGAGCGAGCGGGAGTAGGACCCGGTCGCGAGGACGATCTTCTTGCCGGTGATCTTGTCGTCGCCGACCTGGACCGTGTGCGGGTCGATCAGGCGACCCTCGCCGGCGATCACGGTGATCCCGTTCGCCTTGAGCAGGCCCTGCAGCCCCTTGAACTTTCCAGCGACCAGGTTCTCGCGGAAGGCGTTGACCTTCGCGATATCGATGCTGTCAACGCTGGAGAGCACGCCGTACTTCTCGCCCTCGCGCGCGACATCGGCAATCTCGGCGGAGTGGAGCAGCGCTTTGGTCGGCACGCAACCCCGGTGGAGACAGGTGCCGCCGAGCTTGTCCTTCTCGATGACTGCGGCGCTGTAGCCCAGCTGCGTCGCGCGGATCGCCGCCGCATAACCGGCGCTGCCGCCGCCCAGAACTACGATGTCGAACTGCTGATCGGCCAAGTGGGTCTCCTTGAGTCGCTGCCGGTGGGTCGGCGTCGCGGCGCTATGCCGGGCGCACCAGGACCAGACTACACCCGCGCCCCTGCGGGCCCGAGGCATGTCGGGTTCGCTAGCAGCGTCACGATAGAGGTGATGAACGGGGGCTCCCGTTCCTAGGATGGATTGTGTGACCGAGTCCCTATTTTCCGCAGATTATCCCGAGCGTCGCGCCCTCGTCCCGAAGGGCCTGCCGCTCGTCGTCGCGCTGCAGGGGCTGAGTGATGCCGGGGGAGCGGTCTCGCAACTCGAGGAGTATTTTTGGCGCGAGTACGAGCCGCAGGAACTCGTTCGTTTCGATGCCGATCAGCTGCTCGACTACCGCGCACGCCGGCCCATCATCACCTTCGACGAGACCCATCTCATCGACTATTCGCCCGAGGAACTCGGGCTCTTCCTCCTGCACGACGATCTCGGCAAACCGTTCCTGCTGCTGAGCGGGTACGAGCCGGATTTCGCCTGGGAGCGCTTCATCGACCGCGTCCTCCTGCTGATCCACGAGTTCGAGGTCTCCGTAACGGTCTGGAGCCACGCGATTCCGATGCCCGTTCCGCACACCCGTCCCATCTCCATGACCGTGAGCGGCACCCGGGACGACCTGATCGAGGCGCGATCCGTGTGGCGACCCCGAACGAAGCTCTCGGCCTCTGCGTCCCACGTCCTCGAGTACCGCCTGCACAGCCTCGGGGAGGATGTGGTCGGACTTGCCCTGCTCGTGCCCCACTATCTCGCGAACACCGAGTACCCCGACGCGCTCTACGCGGCACTCGACGGAATCATGGCCACGACCGGGCTGATCCTCGCCACCGAGCGCGTGCTCGAGGCAGCACGAGAGTTCAACACGCAGGTCGACAGCCAGATCGCGGAGAACGACGAATCGTCGGAGATGGTGCGGAACCTCGAGCACCGCTACGACGCCTACATGGAGGACCAGACCTCTCGCTCCCCGCTCGTCGCGGAGGACGGCTCGATCCCGACGGCCGATCAGCTCGCGAGCGAGCTCGAACGGTATCTCGCAGACCGCCAGTCGGGCCAGGGGGAAACCGGCGCGCGCTTCGACGGGGATCGTTCCGACCGGGGCCCCTCAGGACAGGAGCCGTGGCTTTCCCGTCCCGGTGAGACGAGCGATCCGGGCCGATCCGCGTTCCCAGACGAGGGATCGGGCGAGGTCCCGCCGGGAAGCAACGGGGACGGCACCGCGGATGGAAGCGACGACACCGACGGCGACAATCCGACCGCTTCCTGATCGCGGGCGACGCACGCTCCCCGGCGACGGTCAGTTTGACCCTTTCGGGCATGCAATAATAGTGCGTGAACCCATTCAATTCGGTGGCTTTTCCCGCTCGCGGGAATGTCCCGGGCTTGACATGGGTTTTCATGCTGTGAGCACTCGGCCGCTCGATCCGGTGGTTTGAGGCTCCGACAGGACAGAGAGAGGCGGCTGCGTGGCAACTGCATCCACGACCAAGACCCGGGCGAGCTCCACCGCGAAGAAGGCGAGCGCTGCGAAGAGCAGCGAGTCCGCCGACGCGGTCGAGACCGCCCCCGCCGCGACGAAGGCGACCGCGGCGAAGAAGACCGCAGCGACGAAGACCGCTGCCAAGAAGACGACGGCGGCCAAGGCCGAACCGAAGGCCACCGCCGCGAAGAAGACGACGGCGGCGAAGAGCACGGCGGCGAAGACCACCGCGGCGAAGACCACGGCGGCGAAGACCACGGCGGCGAAGACCACCGCCGCCAAGAAGGCCTCGACGGCGAAGACTGCGACGGCAAAGACCACGGCTGCGAAGACCGCCGCGGCCAAGAAGTCGACCGCCGCTGCCAAGTCCGCCGAGGACGCCGCGGAGGAGACTCCCGCCGCCGCGAAGAAGACCACGGCCGCAAAGAAGGCACCCGCCGCGAAGAAGGCACCCGCCAAGAAGGCCCCAGCAAAGCGGAAGACCGCGGCGAAGGCTGAGCCGGAGGTCGAGGAGATCGAGATCGCTCCCGAGGAGGATCACCACGAGGAGAAGGCTCCGCAGGCACCCGCGGTCCCGCTTCCGCGCGGCGCGATCGTGCTCAAGGCCGGTGACGAGGAGGACGTGCCGACGGTCACGACGGCCATCCCCGGCGCAACCGCCGACCCGGTCAAGGACTACCTGAAGCAGATCGGTAAGGTCGCGCTCCTCAACGCCGCGGAGGAGGTCGAGCTCGCGATGCGGATCGAGGCCGGCCTGTTCGCCGAGGAGAAGCTGGCCACCGAGAAGGGTCTCCCGAAGAAGCTCGAGCGCGAACTGAAGTGGGTCGCACGCGACGGGCAGCGCGCGAAGAGCCACCTGCTCGGCGCAAACCTCCGTCTCGTCGTGTCGCTCGCGAAGCGGTACACGGGCCGCGGCATGCAGTTCCTCGACCTCATTCAGGAGGGCAACCTCGGCCTCATCCGCGCGGTCGAGAAGTTCGACTACACCAAGGGCTTCAAGTTCTCGACGTACGCGACCTGGTGGATCCGTCAGGCGATCACCCGCGCCATGGCCGATCAGGCCCGCACGATCCGTATCCCCGTGCACATGGTCGAGGTCATCAACAAGCTCGCCCGCGTGCAGCGCCAGATGCTGCAGGATCTCGGCCGCGAGCCCACCCCCGAGGAGCTGAGCCGCGAGCTCGACATGACCCCCGAGAAGGTCGTCGAGGTGCAGAAGTACGGTCGCGAGCCGATCTCGCTGCACACCCCGCTCGGCGAGGACGGCGACAGCGAGTTCGGCGACCTCATCGAGGACACCGAGGCGGTCGTCCCGGCCGACGCGGTCGGGTTCACGATGCTGCAGCAGCAGCTCGAGCAGCTGCTCGACTCCCTGTCCGAGCGCGAGGCCGGCGTCATCCGGATGCGCTTCGGGCTGGGCGACGGCATGCCGAAGACCCTCGATCAGATCGGTGACACGTTCGGCGTGACGCGCGAGCGGATCCGCCAGATCGAGTCGAAGACCATGGCGAAGCTGCGGCACCCGTCGCGGAGCCAGCAGCTGCGCGACTACCTCGAGTAGGCCGGACGCCGCAAGGAGGGCCCGTCGAATCACTTCGGCGGGCCCTCCTGCCTTTTCTGGCGCGTGCATCACCCGAAACGCGCGGACATGACACAGGGCCCCGGATCAGGAGATCCGGGGCCCTGTGTATCGTCCGCGCCGGTTAGGCGTTGAGACGGTGGCTCTCGTCGTGCCAGGACTCGGCCATGGGCCGGAGCTTGGCTTCGTGCTTGGTTGCGTGGTGCGCGCAGAAGAGCAGCTCGCTGCCGCCCAGCACTACGCGTACGTACGCCTGCGCGCCGCAGCTGTCGCAGCGGTCGAGTGCGCTCAGCGGACGATCCGCTGCGAGGACCTCGTCGGTACGATCCTGTTCGATGGTCGTCATGACTGCCTCCCATTCCTTCGTGTTCACTCCATCCAAGCATGTCCGGGGGCGTTGCGCGCGCAGGGGCCGCCCCGGTTCGCTGTGCGCGTAGCCGGAGTGCAGGGTTTTCGGCACTCGCCGGGGGCCTGCGCCGTGAATGTCAGCGGCCTGTCCTAGTGTTGATTCGTCAGTGATCAGAGGGAGTCCGAAGCCTTGGCAGAGTCCAGCTATTCCGCACGTCATCTCACGGTCCTCGAGGGCCTTGAAGCGGTGCGCAAGCGACCCGGCATGTATATCGGCACGACCGATTCGCGCGGTCTCATGCATTGCCTGTGGGAGATCATCGACAACTCCGTGGATGAGGCCCTGGCCGGGCACGGAAACGAGATCGGCATCACCCTCCACGAGGACGGCAGTGTGACGGTGTCGGACACGGGCCGCGGTGTCCCCGTGGACATCGAGCCGAAGAGCGGTCTGTCTGGCGTCGAGCTCGTCTTCACGAAGCTGCACGCCGGCGGCAAGTTCGGCGGCGGCGGTTACGCCTCGTCCGGCGGCCTGCACGGCGTCGGCGCCTCCGTGGTGAACGCGCTCTCCTCCCGCCTCGACGTGGAGGTGGATCGCGACGGCAAGACCTGGGCGATGTCGTTCCGCCACGGTGAACCCGGAGTGTTCTCCGGGGATGGCCCCGACAGCCCGTTCACCCCGTTCGAGGAGGCCTCGGAGCTGCGCGCGGTGGGCCGCGTCAAGAAGGGCGTCACGGGTACCCGCGTCCGGTACTGGGCCGACCCGCAGATTTTCCTGCCGACGGCCCGTTTCGAGCCGGAATCGCTCGTGGCGCGCGCCCGCCAGACGGCGTTCCTCGTTCCCGGGCTCGCGATCGAGATCACGGATCACCGCGCGGAATCGCTCGATGAGGCGGGCCAGCCGGCCTCTCACCGCTTCGAGTACGAGGGCGGCATCTCCGAGTTCGTCGACTTCCTGGCGATCGATGCGCCGCTCACCGAGACCTGGCGCGTGCAGAATTCCGGCACCTTCACCGAGACCGTTCCGGTCATGGACGAGGAAACCGGGCATCTCATCTCCCGCGAGGTCGAGCGCACCTGCGAGGTCGACGTTGCCATGCGCTGGGGAACCGGCTACGACACGGAGATCCAGAGTTTCGTCAACATCATCGCAACGCCGAAGGGCGGCACCCACCTGAGCGGGTTCGAGCAGGGGCTCACGCGCTTCTTCAAGAAGCAGATCGAGCAGAACGCGCGCAAGCTGAAGGCCGGATCCGACAAGCCGGAGAAGGACGACATCCTGACCGGCCTCACCGCGGTCGTCACGGTCCGCGTACCGGAACCCCAGTTCGAGGGCCAGACGAAGGAGGTGCTCGGCACCGCGGCCGTGCGCTCGATCGTCTCGAGGGCCGTCGTCGCCGGCCTCGGCGAGCGGTTCGAATCCACGCGCAAGCAGGACAAGGCCCAGACCGGCCAGCTGCTCGAGAAGATGGTCTCCGAGATGAAGGCCCGAATCTCGTTGCGGGCCCAGCGCGACACGGCACGGCGGAAGAGCTCGCTCGAGAGCTCCTCGCTCCCGGCGAAACTCATCGACTGCCGGTCCAAGAACGTCGACGAGACCGAACTCTTCATCGTGGAGGGCGACAGCGCCCTCGGCACCGCCCGCCCGGCGCGCGACAGCGAGTTCCAGGCCCTGCTCCCGATCAGAGGCAAGATCCTCAACGTCCAGAAGGCGTCAGTCGCGGAGATGCTCAACAACGCGGAGTGCGGCGCGATCATCAAGGTCATCGGGGCCGGCTCCGGTCGCGACTTCGACCTGGGTTCCGCGCGCTACGGCAAGGTCATCCTCATGAGCGATGCGGACGTCGACGGCGCCCACATCCGCACCCTCCTCCTCACGCTCTTCTTCCGCTATATGCGCCCCATGCTCGAGGCCGGTCGCGTCTACGCGGCGGTGCCGCCGCTGCACCGGGTCGTGATCGTGCACGGCGGCCGCAAGCCGAAGGAGATCGTCTACACGTACAGCGAGCGCGAACTCCAGACCCTTCTCGCGGACCTGCGCAAGCGCGGCAAGAAGTACCAGGAGCCCATCCAGCGCTACAAGGGCCTCGGCGAGATGGATGCGAACCAGCTGGCGGAGACCACGATGGATCGTGAGCACCGCGCGCTCCGCCGCGTCCGCGTCGAGGACGCCCACTCCGCGTCCCAGGTGTTCGAACTCTTGATGGGCAACGATGTCGCCCCGCGCAAGGAGTTCATCATCGAGAACGCCGACGACCTCGATCGCGAGCGCATCGACGCGTAGTCCTGGCCCCGCAGGGCCCTGCCCGGCTCCCCGCGGGCCCCTGGGGCGCCACGGGGAGCCGTCCGATCAGGGCGCGAGACCCACGAACGCCGCCGAACCGTCGATCGGCTGACCCGAGCCGTCGCGCTTGCCGAGTTCGCTCGGCAGCTTGCGCGCCGAGCCGTCCGCGGAGAGCGCCCGCGGCTCACCCACGCCGACCCAGGCCGCCGCGATCTGGTCCTCCCACTTGAGGAAGCGCTGCGCGCGGACGCCGCCGGTGGCGCGGCCCTTCGCCGGGAACTCAGCCCAGTCGGACACCTTCGCGGTGGCGACGTCGGTTCCGGGGAGCGTGATCGAGCTGTCGGCGATCGTCACGACCTTCGCGTCAGCGCCCTCCGGGACGGAGCCGGCGAACACCACGCGCGCGTCGGTCCCGAGCCGGATGCCGGCCATGCCGCCTGCGGGCCGGCCCTGCGGGCGCACCGCGCTCGCGGGGAATCGGAGCAGCTGCGCGTCGCTCGTGACGACCGCGATCTCCGAATCGTCCGGTGCAGCGAACGCGGCGATCAGAGCGTCGCCAGCCTTGAGACCGATCACCTCGAACTCGGGCTTCGCCGGGAGGTCCGTGAGCAGGACCCGCTTCACGGTGCCCTGCACGGTGAACAGGCCGATCGGGGTCTCCGTGTCGAGCGGCACGATGCCGACCACGCGGAGCTTCTTGTCGGTGACGCCGATGTACTCCAGCAGCTTGGCGCCCGCCGAGAACGCGACGCTCGCGCCGGGCACGAGCGGCAGGTCGACCGGGGTGAAGCGGTGCAGCGTTCCGTCGGAGAGCACCGCACCGAGTTCGCCGCGAACCGTGCCGTCGACCGCGGAGAGGATGGCGCCGTGCTTGGTGGCGCGCGACGCGCCGCGGATCGGCTCGAGGGCCTCGGGGTCGCGATCGATGCGCAGCGCGCGCCCGGTCACGGAGAGCAGCACAGTGCAGGGGGTGTCGGCGACCTCCAGGGACGCGGCCTGGGCCGAGGCGCGCGAGGGTCGCGCGACCGCGCCGGTCAGCAGCGTGCGGCGCGGCGTGCCGAACGCCTCGGCCGCCTCGTCGAGCTCCGCGGCGACGACCGCGTGCAGGCGCGCCTCGCTGCCGAGGATCTCGAGCAGCTGCTCGATCTCGGCGCGCAGCTCGTCGCGCTCCGCCTCGAGCTCCACGCGCGAGAACTTCGTGAGCCGACGAAGACGCAGTTCCAGGATGTACTCCGCCTGCGGCTCCGACAGGTCGAAGACCTGCATGAGGCGCGAGCGCGCGGCCTCTGCGTCGTCGCTCGTGCGGATCAGCTGGATGACCTCGTCGATGTCGAGGATCGCGATGAGCAGGCCCTCGACGAGGTGGAGGCGCTCGCGCCGCTTGCGCAGCCGGAACTCGGAGCGGCGGCGGATCACGTCGATCCGGTGGTCGAGGAAGACGCGGAGCATCTCGCGCAGGCCGAGTGTCTGCGGCTGACCGTTCACGAGGGAGACGGAGTTGATGCTGAAGGAGTCCTCGAGCGGCGTGTAGCGGTACAGCTGTTCGAGCACCGCATCGGGGGAGAAGCCCGTCTTCAGGGTGATGACGAGGCGCAGGCCGTTCTTGCGGTCGGTGAGATCCGCGACGTCGGCGATTCCCGAGAGCTTCTTCGCCTCGACGCCCTGCTTGATCTTCTCGATGACGCGCTCGGGGCCGACGAGATAGGGGAGCTCGGTCACGACGAGACCGGTGCGACGCGGTCCGATCTGCTCCACTGCGACCTTCGCGCGGGTACGGAAGGCCCCGCGACCGGTGCGGTACGCGTCCTTGACGCCGTCGAGACCGACGATCGTGCCGCCGCCGGGGAGGTCGGGACCGGGAATGAACTCCATGAGTTCCTCGACCGTTGCCGCGGGGTTCGCGAGCAGGTGCTTCGCTCCTTCGACGACCTCGATGAGGTTGTGCGGTGCGAGGTTGGTCGCCATGCCGACCGCGATGCCGCTCGCGCCGTTGACCAGGAGGTTCGGCACCGCGGATGGCAGCACCTCGGGCTGCATGATCTGGTTGTCGTAGTTGGGGACGAAGTCGACGACGTCCTCGTCGATCGAGGCGGTCATGGCGAGCGCCGCGCCAGCGAGGCGCGCCTCGGTGTAGCGAGAGGCCGCGGGGCCGTCATCGAGCGAGCCGAAGTTTCCGTGGCCGTCCACGAGCGGCAGGCGCATCGCAAAGCCCTGCGCGAGACGCACGAGCGCGTCGTAGATCGAGGCGTCGCCGTGCGGGTGGAGCTTGCCCATGACCTCGCCGACCACGCGAGCCGACTTCACGTGGCCCTTCTCGGGCCGCAGTCCCATGTCCATCATCATGAACAGGATCCGGCGCTGCACCGGCTTCAGCCCGTCGCGCGCATCGGGCAGCGCGCGGGAATAGATCACCGAGTAGGCGTACTCGAGGAACGAACCCTCCATCTCCTGGGAGATGTCGATGTCCTCGATCCGTTCGCCGGCGATCTCGTGGGGTGCTCTGGGCGATTCGGTCATAATGGGCTTCATGCTACCGACCACCTCCGACAACGGTGCGAGGCTTGCCGCGATTCTGCCAACAGGGCTCGCCGCTCTGGCCCGCGGCGCCGGCCTGAGCGCCGTCGAGTCCCTCTCCGACGTGATCGGGGCCGAGCGGGCTGCCGCCGCCGACGCCATGGATGCTGACCGGCTGCGGCCGACCCGATCCTTTGTGATCATCGTCGTCGATGGCCTCGGACACGCGAATCTGCAGGGCAGGATCGGGCACGCGCCCACGCTCGCGGCGCTCGCCCGCCGCCGCATCGAAACCGTCAGCCCGTCAACGACGGGGGCCGCCCTCACGACGATCACCACCGGACGACTTCCCGGGGAGCACGGCCTGATCGGGTACCGGATCCGGCACCCTCGGCTCGGACTCGTGACGACGCTGAGCGAGTGGGAGGGCATCGACGACATCCGCGCATGGCAGCGCGCGGAACCCCTGTTCCGCGGAGCAAGGCTCGTCGGGGCGCGGGCCGTGGTCACCGCCAGGCCCGCGCACGAGGAGAGCGGTCTCACCACCGCGATTCTCACGGGGGCCGAGTATCTTCCCGCTCAGCGGATCGAGGATCGTTTCGCCGCGATGTCCGCTGCGGTCAGGTCCGGAGACCCGTTGCTGGGGTATCTGTACATCGACGAGCTCGACCGCGCTGCCCATCACGATGGCTGGGAGAGCCGGGAGTGGTGCTCACGGCTCGAGCGCCTCGACGCTGCGCTCGACGACTTCCTGCGCACGCTGCCGAGCGACGTCGGTGTCGTGCTCACCGCGGACCACGGGATCGTCGACGTCGATCCGTCGCTCCACGTTCTGCTCGACGAGGCTCCGGGGCTGCTCGACGGCGTCGCGGAAGTGGGCGGTGAGCCGCGTCTCCGATCCTTCTATCTCGAGGATCCGAGTGAGGCTGCGGAATTCGCGGCGCGGCTGGAGGCCGCCGAGGGCAAGCGCGCCTGGGTCGCGACGCGCGAGGAAGCGGTCGCGAGCGGGGCGTTCGGTTCGGTGGAGGCCGCGGTTGCGCAGCGCCTCGGCGACGTCGTCCTCGCGGCGCGGAAGCGGGTCGCCTACTATCTCAGCACCGATGCACCGCAGGCGCTCGCCATGATCGGCCAGCACGGCTCGTTCACGGACGAGGAGCGCGGCGTACCGCTCGCGGTCGCCGGAGCGCTCGCCGGGAGCGGGTTCGCTTCGGCCGTCGCGGCGCTGGCCGCTGTCGGCGCGGACTAGGAGCCCGTGTCGGCGGCCACGGCAATTCCGTGGCGGCCGACACCGCGTGCGGCGTTAGTCCGCGGGATCCTCGTCGCTGCGCGTTCCGAAGAGGATGTCGTCCCAGCTCGGGATCGAGGCGCGGCCCTTCCGCGAGCCGCGCTCGCTTTCCGCGGAGCGCTCGCCGGACTTCGCGTCGTCCGTCGCGCTCGGCGCGGGCTTCGACACTTCTTCGGGGTCGGGCAGGGGAGTGGCGCCCGGGACGGGTGCCTCACTCGATACGCCCGCACCGCTCCAGATGCTTCGAGGCTTCTTGGGGCGATCCTCACGAGCGGGTTCCGCCGGTGAGGCGTTTGTCGCACCGACGCTCGTCACGGGAGCGGTGTTCTCGGCCGAGGCATCGTCGCCGCCCTCGCCGCCGGACTGGATGCCAGCGCGCTGATCACGCTCGCCACGACGCTTCCGGAGCGCGTCGAGCAGATCGGCGGTCTGGCTGAAGTCCTGAGCATCCTCGTTCGTCTTGATCGCGCGGTGGTCGATCTCGCGCTTGCGCTCGTACTCCGCCTCGCTCTCCTCGGCCGCCTGGGCTTCCGCTTCCTCAGCCGCCTGCGCCTGTGCCTCGGCTTTTGCCTGCTCCGCCGCGACATCGACGGTGTCGAAGGCCGCCGAATCGAAGCGACCGCGCTTCTCGCGATCATCGACCGCGCGGAGCTTCGGAATCAGCTGATCGCCCACATCGCCCTGCTTGGACAGCGAAACGGCATCGGGGTTCTCGGGGGAGAGCACGGCGGTTCGGTGCTCGAAGCCCCACACGGCGCGATGGGCGACGTCGCGCGCGATGAACTCGAGCGCGATCTTCCAGCCGCCCTCCTCCTCGCGCCACGACGACCACTCGCTTGCGTCTGCGCCGAGGGACACGAGCCGCTGCTCGATCACCTCGCCGAACTTCTCCTCGTCCTCGCCCGCGGCATCGGTGCGCACGGGAACGGCGTGGGCGCGCTCGAGGATGTAGCGGCGCTCCGCGAGGACGGGCTCCTCGAAGCGCTCGATGTCGGCTTCCTCGAGCCCCGTTGCCTCGGCCACCTCGGCACGGGTTTTACCCGCCCTGATCAGCGCCTGGATCTCCCGCGGGCGCACCGGTGCTGCGCTCGGTTCTCTGCGATTGAGGTGCTTGAGTTCCGCGAGCACGGCATCGTCCACGACGAGACGGTATTCGTCGCCCGTCTCGCTCGCGAGGATCAACGTTCGGTCATCGCGTCGCACAAAGCGCAGTTCGTCCATCGGCGCCATCCTTCCGGTCGCGTCAAGCGTGCCATACCCCGCGCAGGAACGCCGGTATTGACTCGGCGGGTACCGAAGTTCCCGATCGACGAACATTCGCGGTGAGAGAACACGACGGATCTGGTTTGCGCTTTGCCACCCGGGTGGGGCAGAATATGGCCGCTCGCAGGAACAAGTGCCGATACCCGGCACGGAAGTGCAGGGAGAGAATGGCCACCGACTACGACGCACCGCGCAAGACCGAAGAAGACGCCGAATCAATCGAGGCGTTGAAGGAGCGCGGGCCGGCGAAGGGTGCCTCCGGCCTCGATTCCGAGGACGCGGATAACCCGAGCTTCGACATCGGCGGAACCGACCTCTCCGACGTCGAGCTCGACGTCGTCGTGCTTCCGCAGCAGGACGACGAGTTCACCTGCGTCAGCTGCTTCCTCGTGCGTCATCGCTCGCAGATGGATCACCAGACGGATCTCGGCCCGGTCTGCGCCGAGTGCTCCGCGTGACGCTCCGCTGAGGTTCGTCCTGCCGCGCCCGAGTGCACGCGCGTAAGGAATGGCCCCCGATCCGACTGGATCGGGGGCCATTCCCTTCTTCCCGGCCGCGGCCTGACGGGCGCCGCCGGGACGGGCCAGCGCGCGCCGCCGCGCCATGAATCGTGCGGAGCGCGCCTAGCCGCGCGCGGCGGCGATCGCGTCAGCGAGCCGCTTCGGGTGGCGCGTGGTGATGATCCAGAACGGAGCGGGATCCTCGGGATCGGTATTCGCGATCCGGACCCCGCGATGGATCCAGCCGCGCACGAGGGTGTAGCTGCGCGCGTCCAGCTCCGTACCGATCGCGGCCCGCATGGCCTCGGCACCGAGCAGTTCGACGTCGCCGAGCTCGGAGACGGGAATGCGCGCGCGGCCCGCCATGAGCGTTCCGTTCTCCACCCGGATGCTCGGGCTCATCAGGATGAGTGCCAGCGCGATCAGGAGATACACGACGATCGCCGTCGGCAGAGCGATCGAGCTGTTGATCGGCGTCAGCACGAGCGTCACGCCCGGCACGAGGAGCAGCAGCGCGGTAAAGAGGCCGGGCCCCGGGAGCAGTCGCTCCGAGTAGGGAAGGGCCGTGGTTTTGGCGGGCGCGTCACTGGTCATGACACCAGTATCCCAGGTGGGACCGCAGCTGCGGGCAGGCGGCACGTGCGCCGACGTCCTCACGGCCGCTCCCGCGACCCGGAATGGGTGCGGCCGCGTCTCCGCAACCCGCCCGCGACGCCCTGCGCGCGCTCGAAATCTTCCGGTAGCCTGTCCGGGTGACTGACGTCGTAGAGATCCCCATCCAGGCCGCCGCTGCCGACCTCGTCCCGGGGTACGCGCATCCGGGAGACGCCGGAGCCGACCTGCGCTCCACCGAGACGGTGGAGCTCGCACCGGGCGAGCGAGCCCTGGTCGGAACTGGGATCGCCATCGCCCTCCCCGAGGGCTACGCCGCCTTCGTCGTGCCGCGGAGCGGCCTTGCGGCGAAGCACGGCATCACCGTCGTGAACGCACCGGGCACGGTCGACGCCGGCTACCGGGGCGAGATCAAGGTGACCCTGTTGAACACCGATCGCGAGCGGAGCTTCCGTGTCGAGCCGGGGGATCGGATCGCCCAGGTGATCGTCATGCCCGTGTCCCGCGCGGAGTTCGTTCCGGTGGCTGAGCTCCCCGAGAGCGCCCGCGGGACCGGCGGCTTCGGCTCGACCGGGGTCAGCGACTAGTCGCACGTCGCGCGGGCCGTCCGGCCTCGCGCACCCCAGACACACATCGGCCCGAGGGCACGGATTGAGGAGAATTCCAGGATGACGAACGAAGAGCGAACCGCAGATCAGGTCGAGCTCCATGCACCGGACGCGATCGACATCGACGAGACGAAGTCGGCGCCGAAGGACCGCGAGACCGCCGGCCCGTTCGACGCGAGCGAGGTCCCGTCGATGCGCCCCTACGTCGATCTCGGCGGCATCAAGGTCGCTCCCCGCGAGGGCCTGCAGCTGCGCCTCGAGGTCGACGAGCGCGCGAACCGGGTCCTCGCCGTCTCGCTCGAGTACCAGGGTTCGCTCCTGCAGGTGCAGGCGTTCTCCGCCCCGAAGACCACGGGCCTGTGGAACCGAGTGCGCGCGGAGATCGCCCAGCAGATGGGCGCGCAGGGCGCGCAGGTCACCGAGGAGTCCGGCGAGCTCGGCCCCGAGCTGCTCGTGGAGAACCCGTCCGCCGGCGAACAGGGCGGCGCCCAGGTCGCGCGCTTCATCGCGGTGGATGGCCCCCGCTGGATGCTGCGCGGCGTGATCATGGGCCTCGCGGCGCAGGACGCCGAGGCGCGCGGCCGCCTGCTCGAGCTCTTCCGTGAGCTCGTCGTCGTCCGCGGCGATTCCCCGATGCCCCCGAGCGAGCTGCTCCCGCTCAAGGTCCCCGCGGGCGCGCAGCCGGGCGAGGGCGCCCAGCAGGCGTGAGCACGACCGACCCGACGCCGGGCGAGGACGCCTTCGAGCACGGGGATCGCGCTGAATCGCGTGCTTCCCGGAACTCGACGCCGCTCCAGCCCCCGGCTCCCGAGGACACGAGCGGCGGCGAGCCGGCCGGACGCGAGGACGGAAGCGGTGCCGCCCGCGCTGGCGTGCCGCTCGGCGGTTCCCTCGGCCGCACGGTGCAGTCCGGTCTCGCTGGCGAGGCGATCACCTCGCGCGGCGTCCTCGACGCGATCGGCGGCTGGCGCGGCATCGTCGAGACCCTCGTGCCCGGCGTCCTCTTCCTGGTGATCTTCACGTTCACCCGGGACGCGAAGGTTGCGGCGATCGCCCCGGCCGCGCTCGCCGTGATCGCGATCGTGATCCGGCTCCTCAGGAAGGAGACGCTGACCTCCGCGCTCTCCGGCGCGATCGGCGTCGGCTTCGCCGTCGCAGCCACCCTGCTCACGGGCAAGGGGGAGGACTATTACCTCCCGGGCTTCCTGACGAACGCGGCCTGGATTCTCGGGCTCGGAGTCTCGCTGCTCATCGGCTGGCCGATCCTCGGATTCGCGCTCGGCGCGTTCCGCGGCGACCTCACCGGGTGGCGGAAGGATCGCGCGCTGAAACGCGCCGCGACGTGGGTCACCCTGCTCTGGCTCGCCATGTTCGCTGCGCGACTCGCCGTGCAGCTCCCGCTCTATCTCGCCGCGAAGAACGGCGCCGATGCGATGGCCACCGACGCGCTCGGGGTGGCCCGGCTCGTGATGGGAATCCCGCTCTTCGCACTCGTGGTGGTGTTCACGTGGATGGTGCTCGGGCGCCTCGCGGGATCATCTGATGATTCGGAAGCGGAATCCGAGGCGACACAAGGGGAAAACCCCCGCTCGGCCTGAACGACGGCGCTGCTTTTTCGGTGTAGAATTATCTCGACATCGAGAGATTTGGAGGAGTCTCATGGCAGCCGTCAACAGCTTCGACGCGCAGAGCACCCTCGCCGTCGGCGAGAAGGAATACGACATCTACCGGATTGACCGGGTTCCCGGTCACGAGCGGCTGCCCTACAGCCTGAAGGTGCTCCTCGAGAACCTGCTCCGCACCGAGGATGGCGCGAACGTCACGAAGGCCCACATCGAGGCCCTCGGGAACTGGGATCCGAACGCGGAGCCCGACACCGAGATCCAGTTCACGCCCGCGCGCGTGATCATGCAGGACTTCACCGGCGTCCCCTGCATCGTCGACCTCGCCACCATGCGCGAGGCCGTCACCGATCTGGGCGGAAACCCGGACCGCATCAACCCGCTCGCTCCCGCCGAGCTCGTGATCGACCACTCGGTCATCTCCGACGTCTACGGCCGCGCCGACGCCTTCGCGAAGAACGTCGAGATCGAGTACCAGCGCAACGGCGAGCGCTACCAGTTCCTCCGCTGGGGCCAGGGCGCCTTCGACGACTTCAAGGTCGTTCCGCCCGGGACCGGCATCGTGCACCAGGTCAACATCGAGTACCTGGCCCGCGTGACCTTCACGCGCGACGTCGACGGCCGCACGCTCGCATACCCGGACACCTGCGTCGGCACCGACTCGCACACCACCATGGAGAACGGCCTCGGCGTGCTCGGCTGGGGCGTCGGCGGCATCGAGGCCGAGGCCGCCATGCTCGGCCAGCCCATCTCCATGCTGATCCCGCGCGTCGTCGGCTTCAAGCTCTCGGGCCAGATCCCCGCGGGCGTGACCGCGACCGACGTGGTGCTCACCATCACGCAGATGCTGCGCAAGCACGGCGTCGTCGGCAAGTTCGTGGAGTTCTACGGCGAGGGCGTCGGCTCGGTGCCGCTCGCCAACCGCGCCACGATCGGCAACATGAGCCCCGAGTTCGGCTCGACGGCCGCGATGTTCCCGGTCGACGACGTCACGCTCGACTACATGCGCCTCACCGGCCGCCCCGAGGAGCAGATCGAGCTCGTCAAGGCGTACACGCAGGCCCAGGGCATGTGGCATGATCCGTCGCGCGAGCCGGAGTTCAGCGAGTACCTCGAGCTCGACCTGAGCACGGTCGTCTCCTCGATCGCCGGCCCGAAGCGTCCCCAGGACCGCATCGAGCTGACCGCGGCGAAGACGCAGTTCGAGACCGACCTCAAGAACTACGCCGAGGCGGCGAACCCCGCCAAGGTGAAGGATCAGGCCGGCAACGAGTTCGAGCTCGATCACGGCGCGGTCACCCTCGCCTCGATCACCTCGTGCACGAACACCTCGAACCCCTCGGTCATGCTCGCCGCTGGCGTGCTCGCCCGCAACGCGGTCGAGAAGGGCCTGAAGGCGAAGCCGTGGGTCAAGACCACGCTCGCGCCGGGTTCGAAGGTCGTCACCGACTACTACGAGAAGTCCGGCCTCCGCGACGACCTCGAGGCGCTCGGCTTCTTCCTCGTCGGCTACGGCTGCATGACCTGCATCGGCAACTCGGGCCCGCTGAACGAGGAGATCTCGGCGGCGGTCAACGAGAACGATCTCGCCGTCACCGCGGTGCTCTCGGGCAACCGCAACTTCGAGGGCCGCATCAACCCGGACATCAAGATGAACTACCTCGCGAGCCCGCCGCTCGTCGTCGCGTACTCGCTTGCCGGCACGATGGACTTCGACTTCGAGAACGAGGCACTCGGCACCGACTCCGAGGGCAACGACGTGTTCCTGCGCGACATCTGGCCCGACCCGGTCGAGGTCCAGAAGATCGCGGACGCGTCGATCGACTCCGACATGTTCAACTCGAAGTACGCCACCGTCTTCGACGGCGACGAGCACTGGACCTCGCTGCCGACCCCGGCCGGCGAGACCTTCGCGTGGGACGAGAAGTCGACCTACGTGCGCAAGGCGCCCTACTTCGACGGCATGAAGCTCGAGCCCGAGCCCGTCACCGACATCGCGGGTGCACGCGTCCTCGCGAAGCTCGGCGACTCGGTCACGACGGACCACATCAGCCCCGCTGGTAGCTTCCGCGCGGAGACCCCGGCCGGCCAGTACCTGGTCGCGAACGGGATCTCGCCGAAGGACTTCAACACCTACGGCTCGCGCCGTGGCAACCACGAGGTCATGATCCGCGGCACCTTCGCGAACATCCGCCTCCGCAACCAGCTCCTCGACAACGTCGAGGGCGGGTTCACGCGCGACTTCACGCAGGCCGACGGTCCGCAGTCGACGATCTACGACGCCTCGCAGAACTACCAGGCCGCTGGCATTCCGCTCGTCGTCCTCGGCGGCAAGGAGTACGGCTCCGGCTCGTCGCGCGACTGGGCTGCAAAGGGCACGCGCCTCCTCGGCGTCCGCGCCGTCATCGCCGAGAGCTTCGAGCGCATCCACCGCTCGAACCTGATCGGCATGGGCGTCCTCCCGCTGCAGTTCCCGGTCGGCGAGAGCGCCGACTCGCTGGGCCTCGACGGCACCGAGACGTTCGCGATCTCGGGCGTCACGGAGCTCAACGAGGGCCGCACCCCGAAGACCGTGAAGGTCCGCGCCGAGAAGTCTGACGGCAACGTCGTCGAATTCGACGCGGTGGTCCGCATCGACACCCCGGGTGAGGCCGACTACTACCGCAACGGCGGCATTCTGCAGTACGTGCTGCGCTCGCTCGTCTAGCCAGCGGAGCGAAGCGAGGGGTCCGGGCGCGATGCGTCCGGGCCCCTCCTCGCGTCTGCGGCCAGGCTCAGAATCCCGGCCGGATCGGGATGTCCACCCACTGCACGGCCGCGCCGCGCGCCTGTGAGACGAGCGCGATCGTCTGCGTGAGCTGGCCAAAGATCGTGAGTTCCATGGGCACCGGGTCGGGGAATGCAAACCGTATCTCTCAGCCGTCCCGGACCTCCACGACCGGGTGATCCTGGCCTGCAACGTGAGCGTCAGCCCAACAGTTGCGTTCGTGCGCGCCCCAGTGCAAATGGTGAGCTTCGCTCGGGTGACGTGGGTGCGGGAGCAGAATTTTTCCGCCCGATCCGGATAGGCGAAGGATGTGAACACCCCGTCGGAGCGGAAGACTGGCCCGAGCGAGCTCAGCCGACTATCCACGTTTGCGCTTTCGGCGTCCGCGATCAGCAGTACCCGACCCGCGCGGGAAGCGCGCGCCGCGGTCAGTGTCCAAGATGCGCCGTGGTGTTCCCAGGTCACTGCCTTCTCGGGGCAGGTGGTCAACACCGCGTGCAGGATCGCGTCGACGTGCGAGGTAGGGTGCATGAATGTCATGTGCCGGCCCCCACGAAGCCGGGCTCGCGGGAGAGGCGAAGCTCCGCGATCGACTCGAGGATGTCGCCCATCACCCGATGCGTGCCGGACTTGCGGAGGGCGACTTCCTGCGCGAGGTCAGGGGACCAGCGGGACGCCAGCTCTGTGATGCTTGACACGTCGATGTTGCGGTAGCCGAGTACCTCGTCGTTCAGGCTCGGCATGGGTTCGTGCGGGCAGTTGGGGACCGGGTTGATCGAGTTGCCGGCGAAAGCCGGGCGCTCGTCTCCGCACACCTGCCGGACATGCTGGATGATCTCGGCCTCTGCGGGCGCCATCTCGTGGCCCGTGCCGAGCAGGAGGAGGCCCTCGTCCGGCCTCAGTCCCGTTGTTTCGGTGTCGGCCCAGAACATCACCCCGGTGATCGTCATGTCGCCCCTTCTCGGTTTCCGGCGACTTCGGCCGTCACCAAGAGCTCTACGGCGCGCGCAGCAGGACCGATCACGACGGTGAGACAGGAGCGGTGTCACCATTCGGACGCTTGCCCGGGGACGCCCCGATCACCCACGAGTGGCAGATCGATGCGAATCACACATGCCCGGCTGAGATACACCATCTACAACGGCAGGGAGAACAGCCTGCGCGTTCTACGATCGGACCGTTCAATTGGCGGAGAGCGGGAAAGGGTCCGTTCCTTTCGGCAACCAGATTGTTTGCTGGTTGCCAATTCGGATTGGAGAGTGAGAGGCGCAAATACGAGGTGACCTGCGAGTGCTCGCATTGTTCAGACTGCACGCTCGTGAGGCCCTTCGCCGCGGCCCAGATGGGCTGCTCCAATTGCCGTGCCTGGCGCATTGTTCCCAGTCCGCACCCCTGCATACATTGAGCTTGCGTGACGACACTTCCACTGCGGAGGAAGGCAATCTCATGAAAAACAAACTCATCATCACCGCCGCGATTGGGCTCGCGCTCCTCACCCTTGGCTATGTTGCCGGCCTGATCGATTCGAATTTCATCGTTCTCACGGTTCCCACCCAAGGACTTGACCTCAAGAGATACATCCTCCAGTTCTTTGCCACTCCAATCGCGGTGCTGGGCGCTTGCATGCTCGGCACTTCGCTGGTTGCGCTGATCGCCCGCGAAAATGACGTGGAATCGACGGGCGTCCGGCCCCACACAGAGGAATGAATCGCACCGCGCCACCAGTAGACGAAACGATGGGCCCACCCATTTCGAAAATGAAAGGAAGCTCAGCAATCCCTCGTAGTTGGAGGGCTGCGCACTCGGAGCTGTCGGTTTCGCCCAGATTCTCGAGAACCGGACCAAGGGAAAAATCCCAGGCCCGACTCAAGCCATCCGTAGATGCAGTGTCGGAGGTACGCAAGCTGGCTCCCCAATTCCGAACTCGCGCTCAGCCTGCTGGGCATCGATCGGGATTGCCAACGTGAAGCTACGACTCAAGTGCACCGCTTTCTATACCTGAGAGGCCGAGATCATGAGCAAGACGTCATTGAGCAAACTGAAGTTTCTGGCGTTCGCTGCAGCAGGATTTCTGGCCACTGGGGCTGTGGCGGGCACGCTCGGGGCAACGGTGATCGCAAACAATTCGACACCGGCGCACTCCCACGAACAACTCCCGAAATATCTCCATGGGAACGAGCTCGGAGACGGGGGACTCCTCGCCGAGAGCATCACCCTCGTTGGGAAGACAGGGACCTACGAGTTCTGGAGAGGGAAAGACCGTGGGGGCAACGTCTGCGCGGTGGTGGGCAATCCCAGCTCCCAACACAGCGTGTTCAACTGCGTTCGTGAAGAAGACTTCAAGGTCCACGGCGCCGCAGGGACGTTCGTGATGCCAAACGACGGAGTTGAACGTCCGGTCGCCTACCTACTGGCCCCGCCCGATACCGACGCTGCGGCATTGCAAACGATCGGGTTTGAGTCAGTTGGCGCCGACGGGTTCCTTCACTTTGCCCCAGGGAGCGTGATCGAAGCGCGCTTTGACGACATGAACAGCCACGGCGGGCACGTGCAGATTCTCCCGCCTGCACCGTTAGTCGAGGCGGACTACATCAACTGACCGCATCCGCACACTACCGATAGTCCGGCCATTCGTCGGTTCGCTGCTCATCGACCCGGAGAAGCGCTCGCGATTCGCCCACGGATCGACCTTCTCGGGGTCTCCCTCGTCAGGCACGAGCTCCGAGCAGAGGAGTGCCGGGTCAGCGGCCGAGCTCTGTGGTGAGGTGCGCGTGTATCGCCTCTGCTGCAACCTGTTCCTCAGGGGCCATTTCAAGGTGGCCGATCTCATAGCGCGGGACGGGGAGGCTCAGCACGACCGCCCTCGACGCAGCGTCCGTACAGGACGAGCCGAAGACTTCGCCAATCTGAGTACATGTGAGTTCCGCGAGCACGGCTGACGCGCCCGCGAAGTCTGAGTCGTCCCGCCGTGGAGTACCGCCGACGTGCACGTCATCGACCTGTCCGAACAGCGGGCATGAATCACACGGCGCTCAGCTCATGAGCGATGAGGCTGTTCGGGTCCACGAAGCCCTGTCCGTCCTACCGCACGGTGCGGCTTCACCTTGAGATATCTGACGCGCAGCTTGTCATTCACCGGGGTCCGGCTGAGCGGTCAGGGCCGGCCCCACCGAGAACGTCGATGATCCACCCGCGCAGCTCTTCGAAACCATCCCCTTCCACGAGACCAGGGCTGAACTCGCTCTATAGAACTGAACTCGTTCGAAACCTGGACCCTTGACAATCGTCAACTGGCTCGAGAGCGCGACCGCCGCAAGGGTCGACGGGTGGAACGGGGGCCGACTCCATGGCGTGCCCGATTGGCGGCCACCCGCGAAAGTCGAGAAAGCTTACAGGTCAGCGTGCCAAGCGGTACTCGACCTGCCTGAAACAGACGAAAAGAGCCTCCACCGAACCCACCACTTGACAGAGGGGTTCGGACGCGATGCGGCCGAACCCCTCCATGTTTCTCCTGTGGTATTCAGGTTCCCGGCAGGATCGAGACGTCCACCCACTGCACGCTCACCCCGCGCGCCTGTGCGACGAGCGCGATCGTCTGCGTGAGCTGGTCAAAGATCGTGAGTTCCATGGGCAATGGATAGGCGTTGGCCGGGTGATAGACGCCAGCCGCCCGACACCCGGCGCCGACGCCCGGCGCCGACGCCTTCGGCGGCGCGCGTCGCCGAGCAGTCGCCGCCGCAGGCTAGTCTGAGATTGAGCAGTCTGATCGAAGTCCCCCCACAGTCGGAAGCCAGCCATGAGAATCCTCGTCGTCGAAGATGACACCCGCGTCGCGGCGGCGCTCGGCGCGTATCTGCGACAGGCGGGCTACACGACGGTGCACGCCTACGACGGCGCGACCGCGATCGACCTGGTGGGGCCGGATACCGAGGCGGTGATCCTGGATCTCGGGCTTCCGGATATGGACGGAATCGACGTGTGCCGTCGCCTTCGCGGGAAGACGGGCGTGCCGATCATCATCGCGACGGCGCGGAGCAACGTCGAGGAGCGGATTCGCGGGCTCCACGCCGGCGCCGACGACTTCGTGGTGAAGCCGTTCGATGTGCGCGAACTCGTGGCCCGCATCGAGGCCGTGACTCGGCGCGCCCGGGCGCAACCGCTGGTGTCCGGTGATCATGCCGGCGTCGAAATCGACGGCGTGCGGATCGACCTGGGCAAGCGAGAGGTCACCGTCCAGGGTGCGGTTGTGGAGCTCACGCCCAAGGAGTACGACATTCTCGCCGTTCTGGCGAGATATCCCGGGGTCGTGACGCCGCGGGAGCGGATCATCCGCGAGGTGTGGGGGACCGACTGGACGGGCTTCCGGCGCTCCCTCGAGGTGCATATCGCCTCGATCAGGAGGAAACTCGGGGGAGCGACCCGGCTTGAGACCGTGCGCGGCGTCGGGTATCGCTTGAGCGGCGGTTCCTAGGTGCGTCGCCGGCTCATCGTGGTCTTCCTGGTCCCCATGACGCTCGTACTCCTGCTCCTCGGCGCCGCGTACGGGTGGACGCTGGCGCGGGCCACGCAGCAGCAGGCGATCTCCCAGCAACTCGGGGACGTCGGGTTCTTTCTCACGGGCGCGCGCCAGGCCCTGCGCGCTGAGGAGCCGAGCCTGATCCAGAACGAGCTCCGTCGGTACGCGGAACTCTACGACGCGGACGCCGCCGTCTACGACCGGAGCGGCGCCCTGTGGGCGAGCAGCGGCGTCCAACCGGGGAAGCTCGGCGAGGATCGCGGGCCCCTGATCCAGCTCGCGCTCGACGGGCGCAGGAGCGAACCCGCGGACGGCCTGTTGACCTGGGCGTCCTCCGACAGCACGGTGGTCGAGCCCGTCGTCGACGACGGCACCGTGATCGGCGCGGTCGTGGTGGTCAACGGAACGAGCACCGCGCGCACGACGGTGCTCGCCCAGTGGGCTGGCCTCACCGGTTTCGGCGCTGTGGTGGTCGTGGCGCTCGTGTGGGCGGTGTTCCGGCTCGCGAGCTGGGTGCTCCGCCCGCTCCACCATGTCGACGAGGCGATGGCTGCGATCGAGGCCGGCGAGATGGACGCCAGGATCGCCGATGACACGGGACCGCCGGAGGTGCGGCGCATGGTGCGTCTCTTCAACCAGATGGCCGCCGAGCTCGAACGGGTGGTGTCCCGCCAGCAGGAGTTCGTCATGAACGCGTCGCACGAGTTGCGCAATCCACTCGGTGCGCTCCTCCTCAGGGTGGAGACCCTCGCCACCGGGCTCGACCAGAGCTGGGACTCCGACGTCGAGCAGGTGCGAGAGGAGGGACGGCGAATGACCCAGATCCTCGACACCCTCCTGCGCCTCGCGCGTGGAGGCAAGACGAACTCGGTATTCGTGGTGTGCGACCTGGGGGAGCTCGCGAGCGAGCGCATCGAGGCCTGGTCACAGCGCGCCGCTGAACAGGGGATCTCGCTCCGGCAGGGGCCCTCGCCGACGGTCCTTGCCGCGACCGACCGGATCGCGGTGCAGAGCGCGCTCGACGTCCTCATCGACAACGCCCTCAAATTCGCGCCAGCGGGAACCGCGGTCGAGATCACGCTCTACGAGGACGACGCCCTCGTGCTCCTGACCGTGCGGGATCACGGCCCGGGGCTCCCACCGGAGGAGATCGAGCAGGCGAGTAACCGCTTCTGGCGAAGTTCGCGCGATCAGCAGCTCCCGGGATCGGGACTCGGCCTCGCGATCGCATCGGATCTCATGACGGAGCTCGGCGGCGAGCTCCTCATCTCCGCGCCGGCTGGCGGCGGCCTCGAGGTCACCCTCGTGTTCCCGGGACGTGCAGCATGATGCGGCGGAACGGGCGGGTCAGTGGCGTGGCGCGCGCCGCGCGGCTGCTCGTCGCCGCGCTCTGCTCGCTGCTGCTCCTCACGAGCTGCAGCGGCCCCCTCGCCGGTGATGCTGGGGAGTACACGATCGCCGGCGGGGGAACGCACGGCATCTATTACGCCTACGCGAGCGAGATCTCCACGCAGCTCCGGGAGGGCGGACTCGACATCACGGTCACGAGCACCGCCGGATCCCTCGACAATCTGCGGCGTGTTGCCGACGGGAGGGCGCTGCTCGGTTTCGCCCAGGCTGACGCCGCGGCGGACGCGGTGGCGGGCACGGGTGCGTTCTCGAAGCCGGAACCGATCCGCGCGGTCGCTCGGGTGTACGACGAGTACGTGCACGTCCTCGTCCCTGAGAGCTCCAGCATCACGGGCCTCGGGGACCTTCGAGGAAAGCGGGTATCGATCGGCGACGAAAACTCCGGCGTCCGGGTGGTCGCGACGCGCGCGCTCGCGGCCGCCGGTCTCTCGGAGGGCGATTTCACCCCGGTCTCGCTCGGGCTCGACGATTCGGTCACCGCCATGCAGAACGGCGAGATCGACGCCATCTTCTGGGTCGGGGGGATCCCCACGCCCGGCATCGAGCGACTCGCGGTCACAACGCCCCTCCGGCTGCTGCCCATCCCCGCCGACGTGGTCGAGACCATGAACTCGGAGCACAACGGCGTCTACCGCATGTCGGATGTTCCCGAGGGGAGCTATGGCACGCACTCCTCGATCCAGACCATGACGATTCCGAACTACCTGATCGTGTCGGCGGGAGCCCCCGATGCGCTCGTCAGCGAGGTGGTGGCGACGATCTTCGCGGCACGTCCTGCGATGTCGAAGCGCGTCCCCGTTGCCGCGCTCCTGGATCGGCGCCAGGCGATCTTCACGGCACCGGTGCCGCTGCATCCCGGGGCGGAGGATTATTACACCTCGCACCGGCTCTAGATTCTCAGGCATTCACACCCAACACTCAAGAAACCCTCAAGAGGCGTGATCTCGCGAGCGGCCTTCATTAGCGTGAGGGCATCGGTTCGAAGAGGAAGCGATCACCTCGTTCCTCTGAGCCGTTCGTGACACGTGTGTTGGCAGTGCGGCTCCCGCGATGCCGGCCCAGAGCCGAAGGTGGAACAGAGATGAGTTCGAGCGAACCCCTGGTCGTCGTCGAGAACCTGCAAAAGCACTACGGAGATTTCCAAGCGCTGACCGACATCGACCTCACCGTGAAGCGCGGTGAGGTGGTGGTGATCGTCGGCCCGTCCGGATCCGGAAAGTCGACGCTCTGCCGTTCGATCAACCGGCTGGAGACGATCACGAGCGGCTCGATCCGCATCGACGGCGAGGAGCTCCCGTACGAGGGCAAGGCCCTCGCGCAGCTCCGCGCGGAGGTGGGCATGGTGTTCCAGTCCTTCAACCTCTTCGCACACCTCACGATCCTCGAGAACGTCACGCTCGGGCCGATCAAGGTTCGTGGCCTCTCGAAGGCCGACGCAGAGGCGGAGGCCATGGAGCTGCTCCGTCGCGTCGGCGTCGACAAGCAGGCTTCGAAGCTGCCGGCCCAGCTCTCCGGCGGCCAGCAGCAGCGCGTGGCGATCGCCCGCGCGCTCGCGATGCAGCCGAAGGTCATGCTCTTCGACGAGCCGACCAGCGCCCTCGACCCCGAGATGATCAACGAGGTCCTCGACGTCATGGTGGGGCTCGCCAAGGCGGGCATGACCATGATCGTCGTCACCCACGAGATGGGCTTCGCGCGGAAGGCGGCCGATCGTGTCGTCTTCATGGCCGACGGACGCATCGTCGAGGAGGGCACGCCCGACGAGTTCTTCACCCAGCCGAAGTCGGACCGGGCCAAGGACTTCCTCTCCAAGCTCATCACCAAGTAGCCGGCTCTCATCAGGCCGGACCACCCCACTGAAAGGAACGCATCATGCGAATGAAAAAGGCACTCGTCGTGATCGGCGCCCTCGCTGCGGCAACGCTGACACTCTCCGCCTGCAACAGCGGATCGCCCGGAAAGACCGATGCACCCGCTGCGGAGAAAGCGTGGAAGGTCGCTGAGAACGTTTCGCTCGACGGCAGCCCCACCTTCGACAAGATGAAGGAGCGCGGCAAGGTCGTCGTCGGCGTCAAGGAAGACCAGCCGAACCTCGGTTACCTGGACAACACGACGAAGAAGCGGAGCGGCTTCGATATCGATATCGCCCGCTGGATCGCCGCCGATCTCGGCTTCGACGAGGACAAGATCGACTTCCGTCCGATCGCCTCAGCGAACCGCGAACAGGCCATCGTCAACGGCGACATCGACTACTACGTCGGCACCTACTCGATCAACGACAAGCGCAAGCAGGAGATCGATTTCGCCGGCCCGTACTTCATCACCGGCCAGGGGCTCCTCGTGCGCACGGACGAGAAGGACTTCCAGAGCATCGACGAGCTCGAGGGCAAGACGGTCTGCTCGGCGACGGGATCGACGCCGATCCAGAACATCAAGGCGAACTACCCGAAGGTGAAGACGCAGGAGTTCGACCTGTACTCGGCCTGCGTCGAGAACCTCGTCAACGGTCAGGTCGACGCCGTGACCACCGACCAGGCGATTCTCATCGGCTACGCGGCGCAGCAGCCGGACAAGCTCAAGGTGACGACCGGCCCGCTGTTCTCCGAGGAGAAGTACGGGGTCGGCCTGCCGAAGGGCGACGACGTGCTCCGCAAGCACATCAACGACATGTTCACCAATGGCGGAGACACCTGGAAGGCGATCTTCAAGAACAACCTCGGCGAGTCGGGCATCACGGTCGATCAGCCGGCGGTCGACGCCTACTAAGCGGTGACGTGCGGGGCGAAGCGATTCGCCCCGCACGCACCCGTCCAACAGGAGAGTGAAGCATGGACGTCATTTTCGGCAACCTCGATCTCTGGAAAACAGCGATCGGGAACACGCTGCTCGTCTTCGTGCTCGGGGGCCTCATCGCCCTCGTCCTCGGCGTGGTGGTCGGCGCGATGCGCGTGTCGCCCGTGCCCATTGCCCGCGCCGTCGGCACCGCGTACGTGAACATCATCCGGAACACGCCACTCACGCTGGTGTTCTTCTTCTTCGTGCTCGGATATCCGGCGCTGGGACTGCCCCGGCTGTCGCCGGTCGTGCTCGGCGTGCTCGCCATCGGCATCTACACGGCGACCTACGTCGCTGAGGTCCTGCGGGCCGGCATCAACACGGTCCCGGTGGGGCAGGCTGAAGCCGCTCGCGCGATCGGGCTGCCCTTCACCCAGGTCATGAGCCAGGTGGTGCTGCCGCAGGCGTTCCGCTCCGTCGTCCCGCCGATGATGAGCGTGTTCATCGCGCTCCTCAAGAACACGACCGTCGCCGCGGGCTTCTCGATCGCCGAGCTCGGCGCGCTGCGCGCCGCGGTGAACGACTCAGGCGATCGCCCCGGCAGCCCCATGGAAGTGCTGCTCTGGGTGGCCCTCGTCTTCGTCGTCCTCGTGTTCATTCTCAGCGCGATCCAGCGCACCCTCGAAAACAAGTGGAGGATCGTGCGATGACTACCTCAGTTCTGTACGACGTTCCCGGCCCGAAGGCCATTGCCCGGAACCGGGTCCTCGCCGTGGTCACGATCGTGGCCGTGGTCCTGGTCCTCGGTTTCATCGGGTACCGGCTGGCGCTGTCCGGCCAGTTCTCGGGCACCAAGTGGGGCATCTTCACCTACACCGCGATCTGGGAGCAGATCCTGGAGGCGCTGCTGAAGACCCTCGCGGCCTTCGGTCTCGCCGCGGTGCTCAGTCTCGCGCTCGGCTTCATCCTCGCGATCGGCCGCGTCTCCGACCACGCCTGGGTGCGCGGACCCGTGTTCGCGATCACCGAGCTGCTCCGCGCGGTTCCCGTGCTCGTCATGATGATGCTGCTGTACTACGGCCTGCCCTCGATCGGGATCCGGATGGAGCCCTACTGGGCCGTGGTCATCGCGCTCGTCGCCTACAACGGCTCGGTGCTCGCCGAGGCGCTTCGGGCTGGCATCGAATCCCTGCCGCGGGGCCAGAAGGAGGCCGGCTACGCGATCGGGCTGCGCAAGAGCGGCGTGATGCGACTCATCCTGCTGCCGCAGGCGATCCGAGCCATGTTGCCGGTGATCGTGTCGCAGCTCGTCGTCACGATGAAGGACACCGCGCTCGGCTTCATCATCACCTATCCCGAGCTCCTGTACCTCGCGAAGCAGCTGTCGAGCAACGTCGAGTTCGATCGCCCGCTGCTCCAGTCGGCGTTCGTGATCGGCGGCATCTACGTGGTCCTGTGCATGCTGCTCTCGTGGCTGGCGAAGGTGCTCGATCAGCGCACGAGCCGCTCCCCGAAGGTCGTCGATCGCGGCCACACCGAGACGGGCACCCTGCTCGTGCAGGCCGATGATCCGCGCCTCCACACGGAGGGGACGGTCACCGAGGTGATCTCGGTGCAGCAGGACAAGCCCGAGAGATAGGCGAGCACCGTTTCGCTGAGTTGCAGTCCCAGGTGTACGCGGTAACCGAGAGGGGTGGTGTCGGATGATGTCCTTCACCGCCCCTCTCGCATTCCTGCCCGAGGGCCTCGACGGGGGTGGCCTGCTCGCGCTGCTGCTCGCGGCGTTCGCCGCGGGCTGGGTCGACGCCGTCGTTGGCGGCGGCGGGTTGCTCCAGCTCCCCGCCCTGCTGCTCGTTCCGGGGATGACCCCGTTGCAGGCGCTCGCGACCAACAAGCTCGCCTCCTCGTTCGGGAGCGCGACGAGCAGCATCAGCTACTACCGGAGCGTCCGGCCGAACCTGAGGTCCGCTCTTCCGATGGCCGGTGTGGCGCTCCTCTCGGCGGTCGGCGGGGCATCGCTCGCCGCCTTCATCCCGGCCGAGGTGTTCAAGCCCGTGATCCTCGTCGCCCTCGTGGGCGTCGCGGCGCTCACGGTGTTCAAGCCCTCGCTGGGCACCGTGACGAAGCACCATCCCGCCGGCACGAAGCGCGCCGCGTGGGCGTTCGTCGCCGGCGCGGGGATCGGCTTCTACGACGGGCTGCTCGGCCCGGGGACGGGCACCTTCCTCGTGCTCGCGCTCGTCACCGTGCTCGGATACGACTTCCTGATGGCGAGTGCGAACGCGAAGATCGTGAACTTCGCGACGAACGTCGGCTCGCTCATCCTGTTCATCCCGCTCGGGGCCGTGATCTGGCCCCTCGGAGTGCTCATGGGGCTCGCGAACGTGCTCGGCAGCTTCATCGGCTCGCGCATGGCGGTCGCGAAGGGCGCGAGGTTCGTGCGCGTCATCTTCCTGATCGTGGTCGCGGCGCTCATCGCGAAGCTCGGGGCCGATATCTGGTTCGGCGCGCAGCGCTGATCGCCCCGCCCCGGCCCCGAGTGTCGCGACCGGACTCGCGGGGACCGGCCCGGCCCGCTTTCGCGGTCCGCCGGGGGAGCGCAGTAGACTGTGGGGATGCTTCGGCGGCACGATACCGGAGCCGAAATCGGAGGTTGACGGGTGACGATCCTGGATCGAATCGAAGGTCCCAGGGACCTCGATGCCCTGAGCGCCGATGAGTGCGCGATGCTCGCGGCGGAGATCCGGGAGTTCCTGATCTCCGAGGTTGCCAAGACGGGCGGGCATCTCGGGCCGAACCTTGGCGTGGTCGAGCTCACGATCGCGCTGCACCGCGTGTTCGATTCGCCCCGCGACCCGATCGTGTTCGATACGGGCCACCAGAGCTACGTCCACAAGCTCCTGACCGGGAGAAAAGACTTTTCGATGCTGCGGCAGCGCGGCGGCCTCGCCGGCTACCCGCAGCGAGCCGAGTCCGAGCACGACATCGTCGAGAGCTCGCACGCCTCGAGCAGCCTGAGCTGGGCGGACGGCATCTCGCGCGCCTTCAACCGCACCGGGCAGCCCGATCGCCACGTCGTCGCGGTCGTCGGCGACGGCGCGCTCACGGGCGGCATGACGTGGGAAGCGCTCAACAACATCACCGACGACAACGATCGCAACCTCGTGATCGTGGTGAACGACAACGGCCGGTCCTACGCTCCCACGATCGGCGGCATGGCCCGCTTCCTCAACGGCGTGCGCTCGAAGGGCACGTACCGCGACCTGCAGGAGGGGAGCGAGAAGCTCTTCTCCCGGCTCGGACACCCCGGTCGCACCATTTATCGGGGCGCGCGCGGCGCGCTCCACGGCTTCCTGAGCCGCGCAAGCAACAACGACCACCTGTACTCGAACCTCGACATCAAGTACCTCGGCCCCGTCGACGGTCATGATCTCCCCGCGCTGCAGGAGGTGCTGCAGCAGGCGAAGGACTACGGCCGTCCCACGCTCGTCCACGTCATCACGGAGAAGGGCCGCGGCTACGCGCCCGCCGAGAACGACATCGCCGATCAGTTCCACTCGGTCGGCCAGATCGACCCCGAGAGCGGCGAGCCGATTTCGAACGGCGTCGGCAAGAGCTGGACGTCGATCTTCCGCGAGCGCATTGTCGAGCTCGCCGATGAGAACGATCGGCTGGTCGCGATCACCGCGGCGATGCTCGCGCCCACGGGTCTCGATCTCCTCGCCGAGCGCCACCCGCGTCGCGTCTACGACGTTGGCATCGCCGAGCAGCACGCGGTCACGACCGCAGCCGGGCTCGCCTACGGCGGCCTGCACCCCGTCGTCGCGATTTACGCGACGTTCATGAACCGCGCCTTCGATCAGCTCCTCCTCGACGTCGCCCTGCACCGCGCCGGCGTCACCTTCGTGCTCGATCGCGCGGGGATCACCGGCCCTGACGGCCCGAGCCACAACGGCGTGTGGGACCTCGCGACGCTGCAGATTGTGCCCGGGATCAGGATCGCCGCCCCGCGTGACGAGGCCACGCTGCGCGAGCTTCTGGCCGAGGCGACCGCGGTCGAGGACGGTCCGACCGTGATCCGCTACCCGAAGGGTCCCGCGGGGGAGGCGCTTCCCGCGCTCCGCCGCACGGCGGACGGCGTCGATGTCCTCCGCGAGGACGCCGCGACCGACGGTACCCGGGAGGCCGACGTGCTCTTCGTCACGGTTGGCCCGATGAGCCGGATCGCGCTCGACGCCGCGGCTCTCCTCGAGGAGCGGGGCATCACCTCGACCGTCGTCGACCCCCGGTGGGTGGTGCCCGTCGCCGAGTCCGTGATCGATCTGGCCCGCGGCCACAGGCTCCTCATCAGCATCGAGGACGGGATCCGCGTTGGCGGCGTCGGAACGCGCATCCGGCAGGCGCTGCGCGACGCGGGCGTGGACACTGCCGTGAGCGAGCTCGGCACGCCGGACGAGTTCCCCGAGCACGCCTCGCGCTCCCAGTTGCTCGCCGATGCCGGCCTGACCGCCGAGCAGATCGCCGCCGACGTGGCCGAGCAGGTGCAGGGCACGAGGATCCCGATCGCGCGTCCCGCGGGGGAGTCTGGCCCACAGACCGGCCCGCAGCTCGCCGCTGCAGCGGAGCCGCGGGAGAGCGACGAGCGCTCCGCGGATCACCCCGCGGCCTGAGCGTCCAGCAGGGCCCCTGAGCCCACGAATTCGGCCCCGATAGCGAGCGCTACCGGGGCCGAAGTTCGCGGATCCGCGAGCTAGCGGACGCCGCCGATCAGGGGATCGTGGAACGTCGCGCCGAACACGCGCTCGCTCGCACCCACCCGATCGAGGTACGGGGTCGCCCCGCCGGCCTGGAACGGCCAGCCGGCGCCCAGGATGAGGCACAGGTCGATGTCCTCGGCAGCGTGCACCACGTCCTCGTCGAGCATGATCTTGATCTCGCCGGCGAGCTCGTCCTCGACGCGGCGGAGGATCTCCTCCTCCGTCACGGCCGTGGAGCCCAGCTTCAGCGCCTTCTTCGCGGCCTTCGAGAGGTCCTCGACCTTACCGATCTTCGACTTCACGAGCGGCGACTCGATCTCCGCCAGCTTGTGCAGGTTCTCCGAGGCGTAGAAGCGCTCGGGGAACGCGGCGACCATCGTGTCCTGCACGTGCGCCGCGACCTTCCAGCCGACGAGATCGATGAGCTCGAACGGACCCATCGGGAGGCCGATCGGGGCCAGCGCGCGCTCCACGACGGGGAGCGGGGTGCCCTCATCGAGTGCGCGGGCGGCCTCGCCCATGACCTTGGCGAGCAGCCGGTTCACGACGAAGCCCGGACGATCGGCCGTGATGACGGCGCTCTTGCCGAGGCGGCGCGCCGTGACCATGGCGGTCGAGAGCGTCTCGTCGTCGGTCGACGGCGTCTTCACGACCTCGATCAGCGGCATGACCGCGACCGGGTTGAAGAAGTGGAAGCCCACGAGGCGCTCGGGGTGCGCGAGGTTCGCGCCGATCTCCTCGACGGAGAGCGACGAGGTGTTCGTCGCGAGCACCGCGGTCTCGGAGATGATCGGCTCGATCTCGGCGAACACGGCCTGCTTGACGGAGAGTTCCTCGAAGACGGCCTCGATCACCCAGTCGCAGTCGGCGTACAGGCTCTTGTCCGTGGTACCGCTCACGAGGGCCTTCACCTGGTTCGCGTCGTCCGCGGACAGGCGGCCCTTCTCCTGCATCTTGTCGATCTCGCCGCGAATGTACTCGAGGCCCTTGTCGACTCTGGCCTGGTCGAGGTCCGTGATGAGCACCGGCACGCGCAGCTTGCGCGCGAAGAGCAGCGCGAACTGGCTCGCCATCAGGCCGGCGCCGATGACGCCGACCTTGTTGACGGGCTTCGCGAGCGCCTTGTCGGGCGCGCCGGCCGGGCGCTTGGCGCGCTTCTGCACGAGGTCGAAGGCGTAGATCGAGGCCGCGAACTGGTCGCCGGAGATGAGCTCGGCGAGGGCGTCGTCCTCGCGCTCGAAGCCGCGCTCGCGATCATTGTCCTTTGCCGCGCTGAGCAGGTCGAGCGCCACGTACGGCGACTTCGCCGCGGTGCCGATCCGTGCGCGGAGGGTGTCGCGGGCGATCTTGATCGCTGCCGGCCACTTGGTGAGGCGCTCGAGCTTGCCCGGCACGTTCGGTCGATCCACCTTGGTCTTGCCTGCGATCACGCCGTCGGCCCAGAGGATCGACTGCTCGAGGAACGAGGCGGGGCCGAACATCTGGTCGAACAGGCCGAGCTCGAACGCCTGCGCGGGCTTGAGCAAGCGGTTGTTCTTGAGCGGGTTCGAGACGACGACCTCGATGGCCTTCTCGATCCCGATCAGGTTCGGCACGATCGTCGCGCCGCCCCAGCCGGGGATGATGCCGAGGAAGACCTCGGGGAAGGCGAGCGCGGCGGCCGAGGAATCGAGCGTGCGGTAGTCGCTGTTGAGCGCGATCTCCATGGCGCCGCCCAGGGCGAGGCCGTTGACGAACGCGAACGACGGGACGCCGAGCTTCCCGAGCTTGCCGAGCACGAAGTGCCCGAGCTGCGCCATGAGCCTGGCGTTCTCCTTCGTGGCGAGCGTCGAGACCTTCGAGAGGTCAGCGCCAGCGGCGAAGATGAACGGCTTGCCCGTGACGGCGACGCCCTGGATCTCCCCGCGCGCCGCGCGCTCCTTCTGCTCGTCGAGCACCTTGCCGAACGCGTCGAGCGTGCGCGGGCCGAGCGTGTTGGGGCGCGTGTGGTCGCGACCGTTGTCGAGCGTGATCAGGGCGAGCGTACCGCCCGATGGGAGGGCGACGTCGCGGACGAAGCTCTCGGTGATGACCTCGTCCGCGGACGCCTCGAGGATCGGCGTGAAGTCGATGGTGCTGTAGTCGGTCATGGCTTACTTGCCCTTCTTGCCGTCGAAGTGGGGGTTCTCCCAGATGGCGGTACCGCCCTGGCCGAGGCCGACGCACATGGCGGTGACGCCGTAGCGCACGTCGGGACGCTGCTCGAACTGGCGAGCGAGCTGGATCATGAGGCGCACGCCGGACGCGGCGAGCGGGTGACCGAGCGCGATCGCGCCGCCCCACGGGTTGACCCTGGGGTCGTCGTCGGCGATCCCGAAGTGATCCGTGAACGAGAGCACCTGCACGGCGAACGCCTCGTTGAGCTCGAACAGTCCGATGTCGGAGATCGAGAGCCCGGCGCGCTTGAGCGCCTTCTCGGTCGAGGGGACCGGGCCGAGGCCCATGACCTCGGGCTCGACGCCAGCGAAGCCGAAGCCGACGAGGCGCATCTTGGCGGTGAGGCCGAGCTGCTTCGCCGTGTCCGCCCCGGCCATGAACGACATGGTCGCGCCGTCGGTGAGCGGCGATGCGTTGCCAGCGGTCACGCGGCCGTGGGGCCGGAACGGGGTCTTGAGCTCGGCCAGCGCCTCCATCGTGGTGCCGGGCCGGCGGCCCTCGTCCTCGGTGGCGAGGCCCCAGCCGGAAGCGCTGCGCGTCGCGACGGGGATCAGGTCGGCCTGGATGTCACCGCGGTCGTAGGCGGCCTGCACCTTGTGCTGGCTCAGCATTCCGAAGCGGTCGGCGCGCTCCTTCGTGAGCGCGGGGAAACGGTCGTGCAGGCGCTCGGCGGTGATGCCCATGTTGAGGGCGTCGGGGCTGACGAGCTTCTCCGCGACGAAGCGCGGGTTCGGATCGGCGTCGAGGCCGATCGGGTGGCGTCCCATGTGCTCCACGCCGCCCGCGACAGCGATGTCGTACTGGCCGGAGCCGATCGCCGCGCCCATGAACGACGCGACGGTGAGCGCGCCGGCGCACATGCGGTCGAGGGCGAAGCCCGGGACCGTCACGGGGATGCCCGCGAGCATCGACACGGTGCGACCGAGTGTCAGGCCCTGGTCGCCCTGCTGCGTCGTCGCGGCGACACCCACGTCGTCGATCTTGTCGAGGGGGAGCGAGGGGTTGCGTTCGATCAGCCCCTGCAGCGCCTTGACCGCCAGGTCATCGGCGCGCGTTCCCGCGTACATGCCCTTCTCACCGGCGCGTCCGAACGGGGTGCGCACCCCATCTACGAACACGACGTCTCTCATTGCGGCCACTTCGCCTCCATCAGGTATGTGAACTGCGTCAGTGCCCATCATAGAGACGGAGTCTCAAAGGGAACAGAGGAAGTGCCGGTCCGCCGGAATTTCGCGCTGAGACGGAGTCTCAGTTATGCGAGGTCTACAAATGCGGCCGCGATGATTGGTGCGGTAATGCCAACCTGCCACTCGCGCGCACCGAGCTCCGTGAGACGCAGTGCTACCGCCTCGGCCGTCGCCGGCGAGGGCGGCTGCCAGGCGAGCCGGCGCAGGTACTCAGGGGTCAGCAGATTCTCGATCGGCATGCCCTGCCGCTCGGCCTCGGCCTCGACTCCCGCGCGCGCCGCCTGCAACCGCTCGGCCGCCTCGGGATGACGCTGCGCCCATCCGCGGTGGTGGGGGATCGAGTCCGGATCCCTGGGCTTCGGCCCGGGCAGATCGTCGGTCGTCTTCCCCCGCATGATCGCCTCCCACCACAGGTCGATCTCGCTGCGGCTCGCGCGCCCCCGGAACGTCTTCAGCGAAGCGAGCTCGCCCTTCGAGCGAGGATTCGCGGCAGCAGCCGCCACGAGCGAGGCGTCGGGGACGAGACGGCCAGGCGCGACGTCACGGGCGCGGGCGAGCGCATCGCGGGCGATCCACAGCTCGCGGGCGAGGGCGAGGGCTCGCGGGGACTTCAGCACGTTCCCCCCGGACAGCCGCCGCCACGGTTCACCCGACTTCTGCCGCATCGGTCGCGTGCGCACCGATTCGAACTCCTGGAGCGCGAACTCGGTTTTGCCCTGCTCCTCGAGGTTCTGGGCGACCGCGTCGCGGAGGTCGGGGAGGAGCGCAACGTCGAGCGCCGCGTACTCCAGCCACGACTCGGGAAGCGGCCGCTCCGACCAGTCGGCAGCGGAGTGCGCCTTGTCGAGATGAATGCCGAGCAGCTGCTCCACGATGGAGCCGAGGCCAACGCGCTCGAGCCCGAGCAGGCGGGAGGCGAGCTCGGTGTCGAAGAGCCGCATCGGATGGAGGCCAAGATCGTCCAGGCACGGGATGTCCTGGGTGGCGGCGTGGAGAATCCACTCTTCCTCGCCGATCGCAGCAGAGATGGGGGAGAAATCGCTGATCGTGGTCGGATCGAAGAGGAAGGTTCCCGAGCTGCGCCGGTACAGCTGCACGAGGTAGGCCTCGTTGCCGTAGCGGAAACCGCTCGCGCGCTCGGCATCGACGCCGACGGGGCCGTGACCCGCCGAGAGCGCTTCGGCGGCGACGAGGACCTGGTCATCGCTCGTCACCATGGTCCAGTTCGTCTCGAGATCCGACTGCTCAACCACGTCGTTATCTCCCCTCGGTGGCGGCGTCCCCAGCGGGGGCGGCCGCTCCGGCCGGCTCATCCACCAGCGCTCCGGGAGCGTGGACCGCGGCGCCCAGCGCCCCCTGGTGCGGCAGGCCGGAGAGCAGGCACAGCAGCTCCGACCAGGCCTCGGCGTGCGCCGCGAAATCGGAGCCGAGCGGCGTCCACGAAGCGCGAAGCTCGATCTGGGCGGCATCGCCCTGGGCCTCGAGCGTTCCGAATCCGCTCGACAGGGTCTTCGTCGCCGTCCCGGACAGGTAGGTGTACTCGGCACCGCGCGCCTCGAGCGCATCGACGAGCCAGGACCACGCCACATCGGAAATGAACGGGTCGACCCCGATCTCAACCTCGAGCGGGGCCTGCGCGAAACACACCACGCGGAACGGCGATCCCCACTCCTGCGCCGAATCAGGATCGTGCATGAGCACGAAGCGGCCGGCACCGTCCGCGGAGTCAACGCTGCCCTCAACGACTTCGGCGCGCCGCGGGCCGCGCATCACGCCGGCGGCGAGGGCGATCGAATCGGGTGCGATTCGCTCAGGGGCGGGGATTTCCTGCACGACAAGCTCGCTGCGCAGACGCGCTTCGCGAATCTGGTCCGCCGCAGCGGAGAACTCGGCGGGCCGCCCCGCGATCCTTGCCATCACACGGGGAACACTAGAGTTTTCTGTGAGGGATCAGCGCATGCCACGCCGGAAAGACGCGGAACCCGCGAGAGGAGACTCACCCATGAGCGAGGAAATGAAGAAGCTCGGGCGCATTCTGGGCATCGGAGCGGGGCTCGGTGCCGGCGTCTTCGCGATCGGGGCGGGCGCAGCCGCTCTCGGCGGGCTGGCGCTCGCCCGTCGCAGCGTGACTCCCGAGGACGAGGCGGAGGAGCTCGTGTCGCTCGTGTCGCTCGAGCGGGACGAGTCCGGTCTCATCGCCCGATTTCGCGGGCCCTCTGCCGACGTCCCCGGCCGGACCTCGTTCCTCTTCGATCGCGGGCGCGGCAATGTCCAGTTGAGCGAGGCGATTCTGCCCGACGACGGACCGGGAGTCGCACGCCGGATCGTCGCGGCAGCGGGCACCGAGCTGCACCCCGGACGCACCGGGCGGCTCACCGGGTGGTGGTACCTGGCGCCCGAGGACCTCGGCTTCCGCACGGAGCGCATCGAATACGAGACCGAGCTCGGGCCCGCGACCGCGTGGATCGTGCACCCGAAGCGCGCGAAGCGCGGGCGCTGGGCCGTCCATGTGCACGGCCGTGGCGCCGAGCCAGCCGAGGTGCTGCGCGGAGTACGGCCCGCCGTGAACGCCGGCATCACGAGCCTCGTGATCAGCTACCGCAACGATCGGGGCGCCCCCAGGGGCGTCGAGGGCCGCTACGGCATGGGGCTGTCGGAATCGCGCGATGTCGACGCCGCGATCGCGGAGGCGCTGCGTCGCGGCGCCGATCGAGTCACGCTGTTTGGCTGGTCGATGGGCGGCACGGCGAGCCTGCTCGCGGCCACGATCGGCGAGCATCGCGACCGGATCGACGGGGTGATCCTCGACTCACCCGGCGTCGACTGGGAGTCCCTGCTCCGGCATCACGCCGGGGTCGCCCGGGCGCCCAAGGTACTGACGGACATCGGGATCGGCCTCCTCGAGCGCGGTCTCGTCAGAGGAGGAGAACCCGGCGGGATCAAGTTCGAGCGGTTGACGCCCGAGGCGTTCGCCGAGAACCTCCGGGTGCCCGTGCTCCTGCACGCGAGCCGGGGGGACACCTACGTCCCGAGCACCGGCGCCGAGCGCCTCGCCGCGCTCGCGCCGGATCGGGTGCAGCTCAACCTCGTCGACGAGGGCGAGCACGTCCGGATCTGGAACATGGATCCCGAGGCGTGGGAGTCCCGCACGGAGCTGTTTGCCCGCTCGCTTCCCAAGGTCGGCTGGCGCGGCTGATCCGACTACACTGGCAACGATGTCCACAGACCAGCAGCACAGTTCCGCCCGCCTCGTTGACCGGTCTCCGGCGTTCTCAGGGGCGGAGCTCGTCTCCTCCCTCGTCCCGCCGCCGCAGTTCGATCACGCGACCTTCGAGTCGTATCGGCCGGACCCCGACTATCCCTCCCAGGAGGAGGCCCGAGAGCTGCTGCGCTTCTTTGCCGCGCCCGAGGCCCCCGCGGTCCGCAACGGGTTCTTCGGCTTCGGCCGCAAGAAGCCGGCCGAGGCGAAGCCCGCGGGCACCACGAAGCCCGGCATCTACCTCGACGGCGGCTTCGGCGTCGGCAAGACCCACCTCCTCGCGGCCACCTGGCACGCGACGAAGGGCCGCAAGTACTTCGGCACGTTCATCGAGTACACGGCGCTCGTTGGGGCGCTCGGCTACGCCGGAGCTCTCGGCGTGCTGCAGGGGGCGAAGCTCATCTGCATCGACGAGTTCGAGCTCGACGATCCGGGCGACACGATGCTCATGACCCGCCTGATCGGGGATTTGACCTCGTCCGGCACGAAGATCGTCGCGACGTCGAACACCCCGCCGAACGCGCTCGGCGAGGGCCGCTTCGCCGCGGCCGACTTCCTGCGCGAGATCCAGGCGATGTCGGATCGCTTCCTCACGATCCGGATCGACGGCGTCGATTACCGCCAGCGCGACATCACCGGCGACGCGATCGCGCTCTCGGACGATGCCTACCGCTTCGCCCTCGCCGACGTCGCGGCCTCGGGGGAGCGGATGACCGACGACGACTTCTCCGAGCTCGTCGCGCATCTCGCCTCCGTGCACCCGTCGAGCTACCAGGGACTCCTCGACGGCGTGCAGTGCATCGGCCTGCGCGACGTGCACGAACTCACCGATCAGTCCGCCGCGCTGCGCTTCGTCGCGTTCATCGACCGCGTCTACGACGCCCAGATCCCGATCCGGGCCACGGGCATCCCGCTGACCTCGATCTTCGGCGGCGGCATGCTCGACGGCGGCTACCGCAAGAAGTATCTGCGCTGCATCTCCCGCCTGAACGCGCTGACGTCGAGCGAGATCGAGCGATGAGTTCCCCGGGCGGCGGCTGGGGCGAGTTCTTCCGCTCGTTCCTGCAGGCGTTTTTGCGCTCGGCGTCGAAGCGATCCGGAGCCGATCGCCCGCAGGCTCCGGCCCGGCCGTCCTCGCGCACGACCTCGTCGCGGCCGAAGCCGCGCGGAGCGGAGCCCTCGGGCGGGACGCGCGCGCCGCGCCCCGGATCGGGCACCAACGCTGCAACGGGGCCCCGTCCGGCAGCGGGGGAGCCGAGCCCCGGCCAGTTCGGCTCGGGAGCGACGCGCGACCTGACCGCGCAGGAGGCGCGCGGCCTGCACTCCAGCTACAGCCCGAACGCGGACGGCGATCCCGATCCGGGCGAGGTCGTCTGGACCTGGGTTCCGTACGTCGAGAACGACGGGCGCGGCAAGGATCGGCCCGTGCTCATCATCGCGCGCCTCGATGACGGCGCCACAGCCGGCTGCTACCTCAGCACGAAGTTCCATCGCGGGTTCGTGTCCGTGGGAACGGGCGGCTGGGACTCCGAGGGGCGCGAGAGCTTCCTCTCCCCGGAACGCCTGCTCCGCGTCACCGCCGAGGGCATGCGGCGGGAGGGACACGTCCTGGACCGCGAGGTGTTCGAGCGCGCCGTAGCCGTCGTCAGCCGCGAGTACGGGTTCACCGTCTCGTAGGGTTCAGGGGTTCGGCATCCCCGGGGCTCAGCATCCCAGGGACTCCGTCTCCCCGCGCCCCTGCGGGGCAGGGCCGGCGCCACCGTGCCCGCCCTGCGCGCGTCAGTGGACGATGCAGAACGGGTGCCCGGCGGGGTCGAGAAACACCCTGAACCCGTCGTGGGACTCCACGAATCGCGCTCCCGCTTCGAGGAGCGCCTGTTCCGCGTGGTCGAAATCCTCGACGGCGATGTCGAGGTGCAACTGCTGGTCACCAGAGTCGCCCGGCCACTCCGGAGGTTCGTGCCCGGGGACCTGCTGGAAGGACACGAGCGGCCCGCCGCCATCGATTTTCAGGTCGATCCAGTCGCCGTCCGGATCCTTGTCGATCGTTCCGCCAAGGATCACCCGGTAGAACTCCGCGAGGTGCTGGGGGTCGCGGCAGTCGAGCACCACCGCTGAGAGTTTGCCGATCATTGTGCACTCCTTCGTACGCCGGGCATTCCGGGGGAGCGGCGTCGCACCTGACTCCCGATACCCGCGTTCCGAGTCTGGCACGTGCCCGCCCGTACCGCCATAACTTCAACAGGTTGATCTCCTGCGGCCTCGCCCCTACGGCGCCCAGGCCCTCCTGCCAGGCGATTCCAAAAATTCACGCAGATTCCCCGGCCACAGGCATTTACCGGGGCGGATGCCGCGCGCCATAATGGGGTCGATGCGCTGAAAGGGTCGGCGCTCGGAGGAAGGAGCTCACATGGGCATTGAAGATCTGGGCAAGAAGGCCGGCGATTTCGCGCGCGAGAACGCGGACAAGGCAAACGAGGCGCTCCACAGCGAGCAGGCCGAGGGCATCAGCGACCGCATTCTCGACGGCGCCGCCGACCTCGCCAACAAGGTGACGGGCGGCAAGTTTGCTGACCGCGTCGAGGAGACCCGCGCCAACCTCGACAAGCAGGTCGGCAACGAGTAGGTCACTCGTCCACGAACGGCGTCTTCCTCCGGGAGGGCGCCGTTTTCGTTTGCCTCGAGGGATTGAGCCCGCGGAGGACATCGGGGCGCGTTGGCCCGCGGGGGACGTCGGGGGCGCGTTGGCCCGCGGGGGACGTCGGGGGCGCCTGAGCCCGCACAGGCCGCCGGGCCCGCTCCGGGCTCCGTCGGTCAGCTTCCCGTCGAGCCTGCGACGGCCTCCACTTCGAGCCTGAACCGCGGATCGATGAGCGCTGACACGTGAACGAGGGTGCTCGCGGGCTTCGGATCGGGCAGCCGCTCCGCGATCACCTCGCGCAGTACCGGGAGATCTGCCAGGTCCGTGAGGAAATAGCTGAGCTTCACCACGGCGGAGAGGGACTCGCCGTTGGCAGCGAGCACGTCGGTGATCCGGTCCAGGACCGCGTTGGCCTGGGCACGGAAATCGTCGCCGACGAACTGTCCATGGGCGTCCACGGGGATCTGCCCGGACACGAAGATCAGGGCGCCGCTCGCGGTCCGAGAGGGGCTGTAGATCGGGTTGGTGCTCATGGGGGTGCTCTCCGTTACGGGGCGATCTTGGTTCGACTCAGCATAGTGAGCCGGGGGGAGAGAACGCACCGCGTTCTCCGATCCCCGCGGGTCACCGGTACGACCCACAAAACGAGGAAAGCCCCGGCGTTGCCGGGGCCTTTTCGTGCGTAATACTGGGATCGAACCAGCGCGGGAATCATGAGGGAGAACGCAAAGCGTTCTCCGATTCCCGCGGGTCACCGGTTCGACCCACAAAACGACGAAAGCCCCGGCGTTGCCGGGGCTTCTTCGTGCGCGATACTGGGATCGAACCAGCGCGGGAATCTCAGGGAGAACGCACCGCGTTCTCCGATTCCCGCGGGTCACCGGTTCGATCCTCGAAACGAGAAAAGCCCTGGCGTTGCCGGGGCTGTTTCGTGCGCGATACTGGGATCGAACCAGCGCGGGAATCATGAGGGAGAACGCAAAGCATTCTCCGATCCCCGCGGGTCACCGGTTCGACCCTCGAAACGACGAAAGCCCCGGCAGAGCCGGGGCTTTTTCGTGCGCGATACTGGGATCGAACCAGTGACCTCTTCCGTGTCAGGGAAGCGCGCTACCGCTGCGCCAATCGCGCCTGTGTGTTCAGGCTTATTCAATTTTCAGCGAGGTGGCGACGGGATTCGAACCCGTGTATACGGCTTTGCAGGCCGCTGCCTCGCCTCTCGGCCACGCCACCGTAGTGGTTGCCACCACAAAAGTGATTGGATTGCTCCAATCACTTGGAGCGGATGACGAGACTCGAACTCGCGACCCTCACCTTGGCAAGGTGATGCGCTACCAACTGCGCTACATCCGCATGTTCACGTTGCCGTGTACCTGAATGACTATAGGGGAGGTTTTGGGTGCGGTGCAAATCGGGCCGCGTCGCCCGGGCGCGCCGGTTACGAATGGGTTGAGTTTTCGCGGATTTCGCCGCGCGAGGAGGTCGCGAGGGGCCCGTACGAATAGGCTGATCACATGTCGGTATCCGCACGCAAGGTCGCGAAGCGCGTGTTCGCGGCGTGCGTGATGATTGGCTTGGTCGCCGGCGTCGTTCTCGGGTTGACTTACCGGCAGGAGATTCAGGATTCCTTTGCGTCGATCGGGTACAACCCGTCTGCGCGGGAATCGCAGTTGATGACGGATCTCGATCTGACGCCCACCGGGCAGCGCATCTTCAAGGCGTCGCATCCCACGGTCGATGGGAGCCAGCACTTTTCGGAGCAGTGCGCCGAGGTGGATCATTCCGAGCAGGGCCACGTCCTCGGGTGTTTTTCGGACCGACGCATTCACCTGTTCGACGTGAAGGACGAGCGGGTGAGCGGCGTGGTCGAGGTGACCGCGGCCCACGAGCTGCTGCACGCGGCGTACACGCGTCTGGGCGAGGGGGATCGTCTCGCGCTCGCGGAGAAGCTGCGCCGCGAGTACCAGAAGCGGGCAGCGCGCGACCCCGAGCTCAAGGAGCGCATGTCGGTGTACGAGCACCTCTCCGACGCGGCCTTTGCGAACGAGCTGCACTCGGTTTTCGGGACCGAGGTTCGCGCGCTTCCGGAGTGGCTTGAAAAGCACTACGCGGAGTGGTTCGAAGACCGCGGGAAGATCGTGGCCTGCTTCGAGAAGTACCACTCCGTGTTCACGGACCTGCAGAGCGAGGCCGCGTCGTTGCGGAAGGACATGGAGTCCCTGCGGAACGACATCGAGAACCGCAAGGCGCAGTATGACGCCGATGTGAAGTCGTACAACGATGCGACCGCTGATCTGAACGCGAGAAATCAGCGCAAGGAGTTCGCGAAGAACCCTCAGAAGTTCAATCAGATCAGGAACGGGCTGGCGGAGGATCGGGCGGATCTCGAGGACCGCATGGCGGCGCTGAAGGTCGACATCGACCGCTACAACTCGATGCGCGAGCGCCTGGTGGCGCTGAGCGAGCTGAGCGCCGAGTTGGAGGACCAGCTGGACAGCACACTCGCCCCGATCTCGACACGCCCGGACTCCTAGCGACGATTTCCCGCCGGACGCGGGGAAGTGGGGCGGGGGCGCACCGGCGCGTTCGCTTCGTGTATGATCGTTCAGGTTGGCAGGATCCAAGATCCGCAGCGGGCGATTGGCGCAGTTGGTAGCGCGCTTCCTTCACACGGAAGAGGTCATCAGTTCGAGTCTGGTATCGCCCACAGAGAAAAACCCCCGGTCATGCCGGGGGTTTTGTGTGAGACAGCATGAGGCGCGAGCGGGGCTGCCCCGGGAGCAGATCGTCCCGTCACCCGTCAGCGCGTTCGGCCTCATTTCGCGTTGCAGCCCGATGGGGCATCGCCAGTGCGATGCATCGAAGCGCAAGCTCCGCGGCGTCGATTTCACCGGGTTCTCTCGCGGCCCAGGTTTCTACCGCGATCCGGGCGCTGGAGACTACGGCCGCGGCCAACAGCCGGAGTTCTACGTTGTCATCGGGGCCATCGGCTCGATTGCGCAGCGCGCCGCAGAGGTCGTTCTCGGCGCTGTGGAGGCTTCCCAGCCAGATCGCCTTCAGCTGAGGATCAGTTTCCATGACCCGGAGGAGGTTCCGGATCCATTCGGCTTCTGGGCTCCGTCGAGAGACTTCTGACTCGTTGATTGCGGCCGCCACGGCGAGCCGGATTGCCGTTCCCAGTTCGACCTCCGGCGCAATTGCAGAGAGTGCACTCGCGAGCATCTGGCTTCCATCGTCCAGCGCGGGAGCGATGGCGGACTGCTTGGAATCGAAGTAGGAGTAGAAGGTTCTCAGCGCGACGCCGCTTTCCTCGGCGATCTGGGCGACCGTTGTCTGCTGCACGCCCTGTTCCGAGAAAAGGCGAGCCGCAACCCGAGCAATATGGCGGCGGGTAGCGATCTGTCGTTGCTCAGTGAGGCTTGGAGAAGGCATTCCGCAATGTTACTGTTTGCTTGTCGTGCATGGTTTGCACAACGTGCAGTTCATTCCAACGAAAGGATCAGCAGTGAAGCTCGAAGGAAAGACCGCAATCGTTACCGGGAGCGCGCGCGGTATCGGCGGGGCGATTGCCCGCGCCTATCAGCGCGAGGGCGCCAACGTTGTGTACGTCGACCGACCCGGTCAGTTCTCGCAGGAAGCGACCGACTCGAGCATTCTCGTCGAGGCTGATCTGATGGATCCGGGCAGCGCCGTCGTCGTCGTCGAGAAAGCACTCGGCGCGTTTGGTGGAATCGACGTCCTCGTCAATTGCGCGCAGGCGTCCACGCAGAAGCTCTTCATTGAGACAGCGCAGGAGGACTGGGATCTGGCGTTCGGAACTGGGCTCTGGGCTACCGTTCGTCTCATGCAGGAGGCGTATCCAGCCTTGAAGGCCGCGCACGGATCCGTCATCAACTTCGCTTCGGGAGCGGGCATCACCGGTCAGGTCACGCAGGCGGCCTACGGCGCGAACAAGGAAGCCATTCGAGGACTCAGCCGGGTGACTGCGAACGAGTGGGCGGCCGACGGAATCAGGGTCAACGTCATGTCCCCGTTTGCACTGTCCGAGGGAGTCGAGGCGTACTTCGCCGCGAACCCGGAAGCCGGTCAGGCCGCCGCCGCCAAGACGCCGCTCGGACGCGTTGGCGATCTCGACCGGGATATCGCGCCGGTTGCCGTGTTCCTCGCCTCAGACGATTCGCGTTATATGACGGGCCAGACGCTCATGGTCGACGGGGGCCAGGTGATGCTCCGCTGAGCCGGGTCAAGCGCCGGGCGCGCCGAGCACGGGGCCTCCCAGGAGTACCGGAAGCCGCCAGCACGGCACTGGGCATCCGGTGCAGGCGATCCCTCCGAGTTTGCCGACCACACCCTCACAAAGCCCAGATCAGGTAGCCTGTTACGGGTTGGAGGTGACGGTCATGGAGAAGCGCTGGGCGGCGATCAAGCTCACTGCGGTGCTGCTGTATCTGGGCGTGCTGCCGCTGACTCCCGATCTTCCGCTTCCGTTCGCCTTCGCGCTGTTGGCGCTCGCCCTGCTCGCCGCAACGCCGGTCATTGCGGATTTCGCGCGCAGCCTGTCACAGCGGCACGTCACTCGCGTGCAGCCGTCGACGGCCGGGCCTGCGACGCCAGTCGCTTGGCCGCCGCTCCGCCCGGTCGCCCCGGGTACGCGGGGGACGGTGCGCTCCCGTGCCCCGTCCGGGATGCTGGCTGTCCACGGCTGAACGCTCGATCGCGCGCGCTGGTGTGCGCTGAGCGCGAGGCGCATCGTCGTGGATGGCATCGACCAGTTCAGCATGCCCGCACGCAACCAGAGGCGACCTGTGCACTCCAGAAATTTCCCGACGAACCATTCTTTCCATTCCGGCACCGGGGACCCGCGGGGCACCGCGGTCCCTGCGCGTGAATCACCACCGCTCATGAGCGTGAACGCGGTGAGCGTGGGGGTCGACGACGCCCTCCTGCTCCCCGCGACGACGTTCCAGGCGGGGCCGGGCCAGATCGTGGCGTTGCGCGGCGAGAACGGCTCGGGGAAGACGACACTCCTGCGCGTCCTGACCGGTCGCGCGAGACCAACGGCCGGCACGGTCCAGGTGTGCGGCGGTCCCGTGAACGAGCGCGATCCCGCGTTCCGGCGCAGGGTGGCGACCATGATCGGTTTGCCGCCGATGGCGTCTGATCTGACGGTGTTCGATCATGTCGCGCTCGTGTCCTCGACCTGGGAGCAGGACCCCGGATCAGTGGAATCGGCGGCTCGCAGCGTGCTCACCGAGTTCGATCTCGTCGCGTTGTCGACGCGGTATCCGCACGAGCTTTCCTCCGGACAAACCCAGCTGTTCGGTCTTGCGCTCGCGTTCGTTCGTCCCTTCGACGTGCTCCTCCTCGACGAGCCCGAACAGCGTCTCGATCCGGAGCGGACCGAGTTGCTCGCGCGTGCGATGCTGGATCGACGGGCGAGCGGGGCGACGATCGTCGCGGCGACGCACAGCGACCGCCTCGCGGACCGCACCGCCGACCGCACGCTCACACTCGAGGCACGGTCATGAGCGCGTCGGGGCTCTCGACTGCGCGAGGCATCTGGCGGAGACGACGTGAGCGCTCCGGGGGTGACCGGGCCTACGCGTCCTACGCTTGCCTGCTCATCGCGCTCATCGTCGTCTTGCCGCTGGGTCGCGCGCTGTGGATCGCGGCGAGCGGCCCGAGCGGGATCGCGGTGCTGACCGCCGGGAACGCTCCCTCCGCGGTGTCTGCGTTCGTCGCCGCACTCTGGGGAGCGGCGCTGGTGGTGGGACGAAAACGAGGTCCGGCGCTCCTCCCGCCGTTTCTGCTTCACGCGCTGACGAGCAGCGGCCTCCGCCGAGCTGTCACCCTCCGCCGGCCGTTGCTCCTCTCAGCGACGGGCGTTGTTGCAGCGTGTGCCGGCAGCGCAGCGCTCATCGGGGGAGCCGTGTTGAGCGGTGGCCATGCGGGCATTGGGATGGTATTGGCCTTCGTGGCCGCGGGGGTCGCTGCCGGTGTCGTGTCGACGGTGCTGTGGCTGCTCGGGCAGGTCTTCCCGCACGTTGCTCTCCCTTTGGCGCTGGCCGTGTGGGGGCTCGCGGCGCTATGTCTGTCGATGCCGCAGATGCTCGCGTTCACGCCGTGGGGGTGGGCTGGGGCGAGTTACCCGCTTCCCGGCTCGGACCCGCGCTCAGTGGCGGGATTGACGGTGCTGGCCGCGGCCTCGATCGGCGTGGCTCCGGCGCTGCTCGATCGACTCACCGGGGCGCAGCTCGGGAGGCAGGCAGCGCAGTGGGAGCGGGCCGCAGTGTTTTCGTTCTCCCTCGACGTCCGCGCGGCGGCGTCCGTGTACGAGGACGAGCCCCGGGTCGGGCGGAAGCTTCGTGCAGTCTGGCCGAGCCGGCACCTGTGGATCACGTTTTTTCTCCGCGACACGGTTGGACAGGCTCGGACACCCACCCGGCTTCTGGGGGCGGTCGCGGCGATGATCACTGCCGGATCCGCGATGACGCTCTCACTCCTGCCTGGCGCCCCGGGCACGTTTCTGGCGGGCATCGCGGGGATCGTGGTCTACGGCGGGGCCGGCCCGCTCGCCAAGGGGCTCCTGCACGCCGCGAGCGTGGCGGGTGATTCCCCGTTGTACGGCATCAGCGACCGGCGCCTCGTGCTCCTGCACGCGCTCTTTCCGCTCGTGGCGCTGATCGTCCTGCTCTCGACGTCCGCTGCTCTGCTCGCGCACGCGATTGGCGCGCCCCTCGGGGCCGCGATCTTCGCGGCGGTCGTGGCCGGTGTTCTCGCGCTGGCGCTCCGGCTCGCGAGCGCCCTGAAGGGACCGCTCCCTCCGAGCCTGCTCACGCCCATCAGCTCCCCGGCTGGCGACCCCAGCATCCTCTTGCAGCTGGGCTGGGCACTCAGCGATCCGTTGATCGCGATCGCCGGAGCGCTGACCGTCTCCCTGCTTCCCGTGACGCCAGTCCCACTCGGGAGCCTCGTGGTCTGGGTTGCGGGACTTATCCTGCTCCGATGGAAGAACCGTCGCTGAGTCGGGCGGCAGTGGGGTGCGCGGCTCGCGTGATCACGGTTCACGTCGCTTGCGTCATCCGTCTCCCGCGGTGCGCGGCCCTTGACTCCGCCCTTGGGTCGTAGTTGAGACTGGACACATGCGACTCGACACGGAACGACTGCGGCTGGTGCATCGCCTGCACGGCGGCCTGTCCCTGCTGGTCGCACTCACGCTCCTCACGCTCAGCTTGGGCGGTCTGATCACGACGCGGACGGCAGTCATCGCCTTTCTCTCGATCGAGTTGCCGCTCCTCGCGGTCTTCGTGGTCCTCACCGTCATCCGGTTTCGCCGCGCGACGCTGGGCGCAGGGCGAGGCGAGATCCTCGATCGCTGGGGGCGCGAAGAACCGCTGATCCGGCCGGCGCTCACCGAGCTGCGCGCATTCCACGCGCTCGGGCTCGCCGCGCGGCGCAGGAAGATGCTCGGCCCCGGCGCGGTCCCGTTCGGGTATAGCCGGGGGAGCAGCACCTTCCCGCTCGTTCTCGTCGGCCTGAGTGTTGGCGAGCTGGTGATCGTGCACGTGCTCGTTCCGTGGCCCTGGTTGCGTCTCGCGCTGGCACTCCTGACCGTGTGGGGCGTGCTGTTCGTCTTGGGGCTCCTGGCGTCCCGTCGCGTTCACCCGCACTTCATCGCTCAGGATCGCCTCCACCTCCGCTGGGGTCACGAGACCGTGCTCGCGACGCCGCTCGACAACATCGCCTCGGCCGTACCGCTCGCGAATCACGCGCACACCCAGCCAGCGGTCGCCGAGGATCGCCTGATCCTCACGCAATTCCAGAGCACGAATGTGCGGCTCCGGTTCACTGAGCCGGTCCCCGCGGCCGCGCCCGTCGCACGGAAGCAGCGTCCGGAGGGGTTCCGCGCAGCGGAGGTCGAGCTGTTCGTCGACGACCCCGAGGCGTTCCTCGCGGCGGTGCGGTCCCGAGAGCAGCAGCGACCGGGGGAGTCGCAGCGACCGGGACAGCCGCAGCGCTCGGAGGAGCCGCAGCTCCCGGAGGAGCCGCAGCGGTGAGCGCCCGCGATGCACCGACCGGACCCGCGAGCGTCCTGCGCACGCGCGACGTTGCAGCGCTCGCCGGTACGACGCCCCGCGCCCTCCGGCACTATCACCGCATCGGTCTGCTCCCGGAGGCGCCGCGCGACGCGAACGGATATCGCAGATACTCCGCGGCCGACCTGGTGCGCGTCCTCAGAATTCGTGAACTCGCCGCCAGCGGGATGCCGCTTCGCGAGGTGGCTCGAGCCCTGGATCAGGATCCCTCGAGTCTGTCGCACCAGCTCGACGACCTCGAACGCGTGCTCGACGCGCAGGCGGAACGGATCGAGCGTCAGCGCGGACTCCTGCGGGAGCTACGGCGCACGCTCCACGGGCCGGCGCAGGCGTTGGGTAACCCCAGATCGGAGTGCGGATCAGGCGCCGGTCGCGAGTCGCAGACCGCGCAGCTCGACCGCGACGTGTGGCTGCTCGCGACCGGTACCGGCGCGATCGACAGCGCGACCGCCGCCCACTTCGAGGCGGCGGTCGCCCAGCAGTTCGCGGACCTTGGCGCCGCGCCGTCCTGGCTGCAGGAGTTCGCTGCCCTGGAGGGCGAGCCGACCATCGACGCGCAGCGTGCGGACCACCTGGCCGGGGCGATCGCCGCATTCGCTGCCGAGCTGACGGCCGGGCACGACTTCGCGGGGGCGAGTGACGGCGCGCAGGTGCTCGACCTCGCCGCCGAGCTTCAGGGCGCGTCGCTGAGCGGGGCACAGCTGGAGGTCTGGAGGCGGTTTGAGGCCCTGATCCGGCAGTGATCCGGCGGCCCGCATCGCCCGGATTCGACTGGCGAGCGGCGCGGGATCGGTCCGTGTCAGCCGCTGGCGATAGAATCGACGGGTTGTTGCTTCCGTCCCGAAGGAGTGTGCCCCAGTGGCCGATGGCTTCTCCCTGTTCACCGATCGCTCGATCGTCGCCATGCGCGTCAACGGCGAGCTCCGCGACCTCGCCGCAGAGGTGGCCGAGACCGACACGGTCGAGCCCGTCACGATCGACTCGGAAGACGGGCTGAACATCCTCCGCCATTCCGCGGCCCACGTGCTCGCGCAGGCCGTGCAGCGCATCAACCCCGAGACGAAGCTCGGGATCGGCCCGCCCATCACCGACGGCTTCTACTACGACTTCGATCCGGCCGAGCCCTTCACCCCGGAGGATCTGAAGAAGATCTCCTCCGAGATGCAGAAGATCGTGAAGCAGGGCCAGCGTTTCGTGCGCCGCGTCGTCTCTGAGGAGGAGGCGCGCGAGGAGCTCGCGAACGAGCCCTACAAGCTGGAGCTCATCGGCCTCAAGGGCGGCAGCACCGGCAGCGATAACGAGAACGTCGAGGTCGGCGGCGCCGAGCTCACCATCTACGACAACGTCGATCCGAAGACCGGCGAGGTCTGCTGGAAGGATCTCTGCCGCGGCCCGCACCTGCCGAGCACCCGCATGCTCGGCAATGGCTGGGCGCTCATGCGCAGCGCCGGCGCCTACTGGCGCGGCAGCGAGGCCAACCCGATGCTGCAGCGCATCTACGGCACCGCGTGGCCCACCAAGGACGAGCTCCGCGCCTACCAGACCCGGCTCGAGGAGGCCGCGAAGCGCGACCACCGCAAGCTCGGCGTCGAACTCGACCTCTTCAGCTTCCCCGACGAGATCGGTTCGGGCCTGGCCGTGTTCCACCCCAAGGGCGGAATCATCCGGCACGAGATCGAGAACTTCATGCGCACCGAACTACTGAAGAACGGCTACGAGGTCGTGAACAGCCCGCACATCACGAAGGGCACCCTCTTCGAGACGAGCCAGCACCTCAACTGGTACAAGGACGGCATGTTCCCGGCCATGCACCTCGACGAGGTGGTCGACGCAGACGGCAACGTCACCAAGCAGGGCCAGGACTACTACCTGAAGCCCATGAACTGCCCGTTCCACAACCTCATCTTCCGCGCCCGCGCGCGCTCCTATCGTGAGCTGCCGCTCCGCCTCGCCGAGTTCGGCACCGTGTACCGCTACGAGAAGAGCGGCACGCTCTCCGGCCTCACCCGCGTGCGCGGCCTCACCCAGGACGACGCGCACATCTACGTCACCGACGAGCAGGTGAAAGACGAGATCAAGCGCCAGCTCGACTTCGTCTTCGCCACGCTGCGCGCCTACGGCCTCAACGACTTCTACCTCGAGCTCTCCACGAGGGACCCGGAGAAGTCGGTCGGCACGGACGAGCAGTGGGCCATCGCGGAGCAGACCCTGCGCGAGGTCGGCGAGGAATCCGGTCTCGAACTCGTCGCCGATCCCGGCGGGGCCGCCTTCTACGGCCCCAAGATCTCCGTGCAGGCCCGCGACGCGATCGGCCGCACCTGGCAGCTCTCGACCGTGCAGCTCGACTTCAACCAGCCGGCGCTGTTCGAGCTCGAGTACGCCGCGGCCGACGGCACGCGCAAGCAGCCCGTCATGATCCACCGCGCGCTCCTCGGCTCGGTGGAACGCTTCTTCGCGATCCTGCTCGAGCACTACGCCGGCGCGTTCCCCGTGTGGCTGTCGCCCGTCCAGGTCGTGGGCATCCCCGTCGCAGACGAGTACGGCCCCTACCTCGACGGCGTCATCGCCAAGCTCCGCGAGCGCGGTGTCCGCGCCGAGGTCGATCACGCCGATGACCGCATGCCGAAGAAGATCCGCACGCACACCAAGGCGAAGATCCCGTTCCAGCTCATCGCCGGTGAGGACGATCGCGCGGCCGGCGCCGTCAGCTTCCGCTTCCGCGACGGCACGCAGCTCAACGGCGTTCCCGTCGACGAAGCGATCGAGCGCATCGTCGACGCAATCGCGTCGCACGAGCAGGTCAACACTGCCTGGGCCGACGCGGCAGCAGGGGAGTAGCGGGCACAGCCATGGAACGCGTGGAAAGCATCGCGGAGAGCGGAGCCGTCGGCGACCCCGACGGCCTGCAGCGACTCTGGGTGCCCCACCGGATGGTCTACGTCTCGGACCACACCCAGCCGGAGCGCCACGACTGCCCGTTCTGCGAGGCGCCGCGGCGCAGCGATGAGGACGCGCTCATCGTGCACCGGGGCCGCACCGCCTACGTGCTGCTCAACCTCTTCCCCTACAACAACGGGCACCTCCTCGTCTGCCCCTACCGCCACATCGGCGGCTACGACGAGGCGACGCCGGAGGAAGTGGCCGAGATAGGGGAACTGACCCAGCGCGCCATGCGCGTCGTGCGCGGCGCGATGGGATGCGATGGCTTCAACATCGGCATGAACCAGGGCGCCGTCGCCGGAGCGGGCGTCGCGGCGCACCTCCACCAGCACATCGTGCCGCGGTGGCAGTCCGACGCGAATTTCTTCCCGATCATCGCGAAAACCAAAGCGATGCCCCAGCTCCTCGGAGAGGTCCGCGAACTCCTCGCGACCGCGTGGGCCGACCCACCCGACGACGACGGGGGAGCCGAAGCGACGAACTGACCGCAGCGTCACCGCGCCGCATCGCCTCGCACCCGCCACCACTCGGCCGCCACCGCGCCGAACCCCACACTTTCCGCCGCTACACACAGAAGAAGGAGCTCCCGTGTCCGGACACTCCAAATGGGCCACGACCAAGCACAAGAAGGCCATCATCGACTCGCGCCGCGCGAAGGCCTTCGCCAAGTACATCAAGGTGATCGAGGTCGCCGCGCGCATCGGCGGCGCGGACCTGGCCGGCAACCCGGCACTCGCCGACGCCGTCCACAAGGCCAAGAAGAACTCGGTCCCCGGTGACAACATCGATCGCGCCATCAAGCGGGGCGCCGGCCTCACCGGTGACGCCGTCGAGTACACCACGATCATGTACGAGGGCTACGGCCCCAACGGCGTCGCCCTCATGATCGAGTGCCTCACCGACAACAAGAACCGCGCAGCGGCCGAGGTGCGCACCGCCCTCAGCCGCAACGGCGGCACGCTCGCCGATCCCGGCAGCGTCGCCTACAACTTCGCACGCAAGGGCGTCATCACCGTCCCCGCGGAGGGCACCACCGAGGACGATGTCCTGATGGCCGTCCTCGAGGCGGGGGCGGAAGAGGTCACGCCGACCCCGAACGGCGAGTCCTTCGAGGTCCTCACCGAGGCGAGCGACCTCGTCGCAGCGCGCACCGCGCTCGTCGACGCGGGAATCGACTACGACTCCGCCGATGCCGAATTCGTCCCGAACCTCAAGGTCGAGATCGACGCCGACACCGCCCGCAAGGTGTTCCGCCTGATCGACGCCCTCGAGGACTCCGACGACGTGCAGAACGTGTTCTCGAACTTCGACCTCACCGCGGACGTGCAGGCCGAGCTCGCGAACGACGAGTAATCCCGCACACCCAAACCGACACGCGACCCCACCCTCCGAAGAAGGACTCCAGGTGACCCGGATCATCGGTATCGACCCCGGGCTCACCCGACTCGGAATCGGGATCGTCACCGCGGGCGCCGGGCGGCGCATCGACTTCGAACACGTCGAGGTCATGCGCAGCCCGGCCACCGCGAGCACCCCCGAACGGCTGCTCCAGCTCGGATCGGGAATCCAGCGACTCCTCGACGGGGAGAAACCCGCAGGGATCGCGCTCGAACGCGTCTTCGCGCAGCAGAACCTCCCGAGCGTCATGGGGGTCGCCCAGATCAGCGGCGTCATCATGTATCTCGCGGAGCAGCGCGGCATCCCCGTCGCCCTCTACACCCCCAATGAGGTGAAAGCGCAGGTCACCGGCTACGGCGCGGCAGACAAAGCGCAGGTCACCACGATGGTGACCCGCCTCCTTCGCCTCGCGCAGCCGCCCAAACCGGCCGACGCCGCCGACGCGCTCGCGCTCGCCATCACGCACGCGTGGCACCTGGGCCGCGGCGGATCGGCCGATCGCAGCACGAGCGCGGCCCCCTCGGGCGAGACGCCAGCGCAGCGCGCCTGGCGCGAGGCCGAGGCCAAGGCCGGCCGCCGGCGCGGCCCTCGCTCCTGACCGTCCGAGGGCACCTGCGCTGCACCGCGGCTACGCGTCCGCGGCCGCGCCCGCTCCGGCCCAGCCGAACATTCCGACGGTCCCGCCTCTCGCTTTCCTTTCGCCCCTCAGAATTCGCGGAAAATGCCCCTGACCCGGGCTTTTTTGCCGCACCATTTCGTTCCGAGGGATAGAGTCAAGGGAGGGCGTTCCGACCGGATCGCCCCGACATGCGGGCCCCGCTCGAAGGCGATCCCGGAGCATTGCGTGGCTCCGCGCACTTTCGAGAAGGAGAGAACGATGAAGGCGGCACGCTTCCACGGCCCGAAGGACATCCGCATCGAAGAGATTCCGGAGCCCGAGCTCCGACCCGGCGCGGTGAAGATCGACGTGGCCTGGTGCGGCATCTGCGGCACGGACCTGCACGAGTACCTCGACGGCCCGATCTTCTGCCCGGCGCCCGGGCATCCCCACCCGCTCTCGCACGAGGAGTCCCCGGTCACACTGGGGCACGAGTTCTCCGGCACGGTGTCGGAGCTCGGCGAGGGCGTGGACGATCTCGCGGTCGGCGATCGCGTGGTCGTCGAACCGTACTTTGTGTGCGACGAATGCGGCCCCTGCAAGGCGGGCAACTACCACCTGTGCGTGAAGATGGGCTTCATCGGCCTCGCCGGCGGCGGTGGAGGCCTGAGCGAGAAGATCGTCGTGGATCGCCGCTGGGTGCACCCGGTCGGCGATATCCCGTTCGACCAGGCGGCGCTCATCGAGCCGCTGTCGGTCGCGCACCACGCCGTGCGCCGCTCGGATGCGGTCGCGGGCGACGTCGCACTCATCGGTGGCGCCGGACCGATCGGCCTGCTCGTGGCCGCGGTGCTGAAGGCCGAGGGCATCACGGTGATCATGAGCGAGCTCAGCGAGGCGAGGAAGCAGAGGGCGCTCGACACGGGCGTCGCCGATTACGTCGTGGATCCCTCGCGGGAAGACCTGATCGCGCGGGTGCTCGAGATCACCCAGGGCGTGGGAGCCGATGTCGCCTTCGAGTGCACGAGCGTCAACGTGGTGCTCAACCAGCTGTTCGACGCGGTGAAGCCGACCGGCGTCATCGTCAACGTCTCGATCTGGGGAAAGCCCGCTCAGCTCGACATGCAGAAGTTGGTGCTCAAGGAGATCGACCTGCGCGGCACGATCGCCTACGTGCGCGACCACGCCGCGACGATCAAGCTCGTGCAGGACGGCAAGGTGGATCTGGAGCCGTTCATCACCGGTCGGATCGCGCTCGAGAATCTCATCGATGAGGGATTCGACACGCTCATCAACCGCAACGAGACCGCGGTGAAGATCATCGTCCACCCGTAGTTTCGCGGTGACTGCGCGCTGCGGCGCGCGGGAGTGCGGCGGCCGGCTCGAATTGCTCGGGCCGGCCGCCGCTGCGCCGTGAACGGGCCCCGACGGGAAGAGCGGGGATCGCGGCTCCCGGAGGCACCCACCCGTTCGGTAAATTATTGACTTTCGTGAATAATTCACCCTAAGATCAGGGCATGTCCACGATCCAGACTCGGGCCGTCATTTCAGCGCTCCACCGTCTCGGCCACGCCAGCAACCTGGCGCTCCACGAGGAACTCGCGACCGAGCTTCCGGAGCTCTCGCTGACCTCACTGCACCGGATCACGGCCCGCCTCAGCGAGGCGGGGAAAATCGGCACGGTGCCCAGCGACGGCCGCACGATCGTGCTCGACGCCAGGCCGGAGCCGCACGATCACTTCGCGTGCGTGAGCTGCGGCGGCATCGTCGACATCGAGCTTCCCGCGGCAACGCTCGCGGCGATCCAGCAGCAGCTCGGCGCCCATCTCGCCGAGGCCGGACTCGTGGTCCGCGGCCGCTGCGCAGCCTGCCGAGAGGGCGACGCGCCCCTCGCAGCGACCTCGCTCCGGCAGCCGCCGGAGCGATCCGAGTAGGAGGTTCATCGTGAAGTTCGCACAGTTCATGGCTCACCCGTTCGGCCGCGGGATCAGGATCGTCGTCGGTGCGGCGCTGATCCTCGTCGCGGCGTTCGTCCTGTTCCCAGCCGGGCACCTCGCATGGGGCATCGTCGCCCTAGCGATCGGCCTGCTGTTCGCGACGGTCGGCGCGCTCAACGTGTGCCCGCTGGCGCTGCTCTTCGGCGGACCGTTCTCGGGGCGCGCGGCACTCGAGGCTGAGCGCGCCGAGCAGGCCTCGCGGGGCCAGGTCGCCGCGACCCGCTGAGGCGAGCGGGACGTCTCGCGTTTCGCCGCCGAACCCCGTGACGGGTGGGGCAGTGAAGCGCGAGAATCCCCGATCAGAGCGCGCTCGGCGGGCCTTCAGGGCCCCAGGAGCGCCACGGCCCGTGATCGCGGTCGCGGTCACGACCCCGAGCCGAATCCCCTGCGTCCGGGCCAGGGTCCTTCGTCGCGGGCGGCGTCCGGGGTTCCTCGTCCGCTGCGTCGTCGTCCTCCAGGTCGGCGAGGTCAGCGAGATCGAGCGACAGCGTGATCGCCCCGGTCTGGAGCGCCTCATCCACGGCCAGCTCGACCTGGCGCTGACGGCGCAGCCGGATCCGGCTGAGGGCTCGCTGTTCGGGGAGGCTCCAGCCGAAGCGAACGGCGAGCAGCCGGACCGCGGCGGTGACGACGACGCAGATCACGCCGGCGATCATCACCGGGACTCCGAAGGCGAGCAGCGCCGCCAGCACCCCGGTTCCCACGAGTGCGGCGACCGCGTAGAGCGAGCCGACGTGCATGAGCGCGATCGGGATGTTGAGCATCACGTCTCGGAGCACGCCGCCGCCGACGGCGGAGACCGTGCCGATGAAGAGCGCAGGAATCACCGGGAGGCCGTGCGCGAGCGCCTTGGTCGTGCCGATCGCGCCGAACATGCCGATGGAGAGCGCGTCGAGCACGGTCATCACCGGGTCCACGCGCTCGAAGACGCGCGGGATCGCCATGCCGATGAACGCGGCGGCCGTCGCGACCAGCAGGTACCAGTTGTGCGAGAAGGCGGCCGGGGTGACCCCGAGCAGGATGTCGCGGAGGAAGCCGCCGCCGATACCGGAGGCGACGCCGATGATCGCGACGCCGAGCAGATCGATCCTCTTGAACCCCGCCGCGAACAGGGCGCCCTGCAGACTGCCGACGCCAACGGCCACGAGGTCGATGGCGAGGGGGGTCTGGAAGGTCTCGTCGAGCATCCCTCCATTGTCCCGCACCGCGCGCTCGGGGTTCGCGGACGGCGTGATCCGGATCGAGGGAATGTCCCCGGTCTGCGGGATAATGCGAGCATGCCCCTCTACCGCGAAGTCGGCGTGGTGATTCGCACGCACAAGCTCGGCGAGGCCGATCGGATCGTCACCCTGCTGACCCGTGGCCGCGGGCTGCTGCGCGCCGTCGCGAAGGGCGTCCGCCGCACCTCGTCCAAGTTCGGCGCGCGGCTCGAGCCGTTCATGGTCGCGGATCTGCAGTGCTACGAGGGCCGCACGCTCGATACCATCACGCAGGCCGAAACCCTTGGGGCATACGGACCGGCGATCAGTTCCGACTACGACCGGTATCGCGCGGGCAACGTCATCGTCGAGACCGCGGAGCGCCTCGCAGAGGGCGACCCCTCAAGCGAGCTCTACGCCCTGCTCGTCGGTGCGCTGCGGACGCTCGCGGTGGGGAAGATCCCGCCGGATCTGGTGCGCGACGGCTATCTCCTCCGCGCGTTCTCGCTCGCCGGCTGGACCCCCGGCTTCGACGAGTGCGTGCGGTGCGGAGCGGCTGGTCCGCACACCGTGGTCGTCGTCCAGCTCGGCGGCGTGGTCTGCGAGGACTGCCGCACCCCCGGTTCGCCACGGCTCGATCCGGGCAGCATCGCCCTGCTCAGGAGCTTGCTCGCCGGGGACTGGGATGGGGCCCTCGCCTCGACCGAGCGCGAACGGGGCCAGGCGGCCGGGATCGCCGCGGCCTATGCCCAGTGGCACCTCGAGCGCGGCCTGCGCTCCTTCGGTGCGCGCCGCGACTAAGGCGTTCGGCACACCCCGGCCCGATACACTGAAACCCATGCGTTTCGCCCCCGATGCCCTGGTGCCCGTCGACTGGACCGGCGAGCACCCCCCGGCTTTTCGGGGCCCAGCACCGCAGCACGTCGCGATCGTGATGGACGGCAACGGACGGTGGGCCAATCAGCGCGGGCTCTCCCGCGTCGAGGGCCACCGGATGGGCGAGCAGGCGCTGCTCGACGTTGTCGCGGGTGCGATCCAGGCCGGCGTGAAGCACCTGAGCGTCTACGCGTTCTCGACCGAGAACTGGCGGCGCTCGCCCGACGAGGTCCGCTTCCTCATGGGCTTCAACCGCGACGTGCTCCGTCGCCGCCGCGCCCAGCTCGACGCGTGGAACGTGCGCATGCGCTGGGCCGGCCGCCGCCCGAAGCTGTGGGGGAGCGTGATCTCCGAGCTCAAGGCCTCCGAGCACGCGACCGCGCGCAACACGGGCCTCACGCTCACGATGTGCGTCAACTACGGCGGCCGGAACGAGCTGACCGACGCGGTCCGGGCGATCGCCGGGGAGGTCGAGGCCGGCAGGCTCTCGCCGAACGGCATCAGCGAGCGCACGATCGGCCGCTACCTCTACGTTCCGGAGCTCCCCGACGTCGACCTCTTTCTCCGCAGCTCGGGGGAGCAGCGCACGAGCAACTTCATGCTGTGGCAGTCCGCGTACGCCGAGATGGTCTTCCTCGACACGCTCTGGCCGGATTTCAGCAGGCAGGAGCTCTGGCGGGCGATCCAGATCTACGAGGATCGGGATCGGCGCTTCGGCGGGGCGACCGACGCCCCCAAGGCGAAGTAGCGCCCCACTTCTCCACAGTGCGGCCGCGCTGCCGGGGACCTCGGTCTGATCTGAGAGAATGTCAGGGATGACTTCCCAGACTCTCACCGATCCGCGCCTGCGCATCGGCCCACTGACACTCGACGTGCCGGTGGTCCTCGCGCCCATGGCGGGCATCACGAATACCGCGTTCCGGCGGCTCTGCCGCGAATACGGCGCAGGCCTCTACGTGAGCGAGATGATCACGAGCCGCGCGCTCGTCGAGCGCACCCCCGCGTCGCTGCGCCTGATCAAGCACCACGAGAGCGAAACCCCGCGCTCGATCCAGCTCTACGGCGTCGACCCGAAGACCGTCTCGGAGGCCGTGCGCTTCCTCGTCGACGAGGATCTCGCCGACCACATCGACCTCAACTTCGGCTGCCCGGTTCCGAAGGTCACGCGCAAGGGCGGCGGATCGGCGCTGCCGTGGAAGAGCGATCTGTTCCGCGCAATCGTGGAGGGCGCCGTGCAGGCGGCGGGGGAGATTCCTCTCACCATCAAGATGCGCAAGGGCATCGACGCCGATCACCTCACCTTTATCGACGCGGCGAAGGCCGCTGAGGGCGCGGGCGTCGCCGCGATCGCGCTGCACGGGCGAACGGCCAACGAGTTCTATTCCGGGCAAGCCGACTGGAGTTCGATCGCCACGCTCAAGGAGACGATCACGAGCGTGCCCATCCTCGGCAACGGAGATATCTGGTCCGCGGAGGACGCGATCCGGATGGTGCGGGAGACGGGCTGCGACGGCGTGGTCGTCGGCCGCGGCTGCCTCGGCCGTCCCTGGCTCTTCGGCGATCTCGCTGCGGCGTTCCGCGCCGAGGCCGGCGAGCTCTCCCGGGCGGACGCCGAGCGCGCAATCGCGCGCCCCGATCTGGGCTTTGTGATGCAGGCGATGCGGCGCCACACCGAGCTGCTCGTCGAGTTCTTCGACGGCGAGGAGGACCGCGCCTGCCGCGACATTCGCAAGCACGTCGCCTGGTACTACAAGGGGTACGGCGTCGGCGGCGACACTCGGCGTGCCCTCGCCGCCGTCGAATCGCTCGAGCAGATGGACGAGATCTTCGCCACGATGGACGGCACGATGCCGTACCCCGGCGAGGGCGCAGAGGGCCAGCGCGGCCGCGCCGGCAGCCCCAAGCGCGTACACCTCCCCGACGGCTGGCTGACGAGCCGCGAGAGCGCCAGCATCGACTACGCCGAACTGGCGGAGGCCGAGCGAGACGATTCCGGTGGCTGAGCCCGCGCTGCCCCCTGGCTACGGGCCCGCGGACGCCGAACGCTTCGTCCCCGAACAGCATCGCGGGTCCCGGAGCGACTTCGCGCGCGACCGCGCGCGCGTGATCCACTCGAGCGGCTGGCGGCGACTCGCCGCGAAAACCCAGGTCCTGAGCCCGACCGCGGGCATCGACTTCGCGCGCAACCGCCTCACGCACTCGCTCGAGGTCGCCCAGATCGGCCGCGAGCTCGCCTCGTCCCTCGACCTGGCCCAGGACGTCGTCGACACCGCGTGCCTCGCCCACGACCTCGGGCACCCGCCCTTCGGCCACAACGGCGAGAAGGCGCTCAACGAGTGGGCGGCGGACGCCGGCGGCTTCGAGGGCAACGCGCAGACCCTGCGCATCCTCGCCCGGCTCGAACCCAAGCACTTCGCACCCGACGGCGCGAGCGTCGGCCTCAATCTCACGCGCGCCACGCTCGACGCGAGCTGCAAGTACCCGTGGAGCCGCGCGGAAGCCCCCGCCGGGAGCGCGAAGTTCGGCTACTTCGCCGACGATGCGCCCGTGTTCGAGTGGCTCCGGCAGGGCGCCCCCGAGCGGCGCAAGTGCTCGGAAGCCCAGGTCATGGACCTCTCCGACGACATCGCCTACTCCGTGCACGACTTCGAGGACGCGATCGTGAGCGAGTACATCGACCCGGAGATCCTCACCTCGCGCACCGGTCACGACTCCCTGATCAGGGCTGTCGCGGACTGGGCGGACGGCGACGTCTCGAGCGATGAGCTGGCCGCAGCCTACGACCGCATCGCGCTCACCCCCACCTGGCTCGTCCGCTGGGACGGATCCCGCGGTCACCAGGCCCAGCTCAAGAACTTCACGAGCGACATGATCGGCCGCTTCGCGCGCGCGTCGATCGCCGCGACCCTCGAGTCCGCCGACGGCGCCCCGCTCGCACGCTACGGGGCCGACATCGTCGTTCCCGCCGAGATCCGCGCGGAGATCGCCGTCCTCAAGGGCATCGTTGCCGCGTTCGTCATGTCGAGCGGCCGCCGCCAGCCGACCTATCGCCGGCAGCGAGAACTGCTCATCGAGCTCCTCGACGCGCTCTGGGCCGCTGGACCCACCGCACTCGAGCCCGCGTTCGCTGCCGACTACCGCGCGGCAGACTCCGAGGCGGGGGCGAAGCGCGCCGTCGTCGACCAGGTCGCCTCGCTCACCGACCAGTCCGCGATCGCCTGGTACAAGGAGCACTGCGACGTCCCGCTCGTCTGAGCGGCGAGCCGGGTAGGATCGAGAGCTATGGCGGGTCGGATCAAGGCGAGTGATATCGAGGAGGTCAAGCGCCGTACCAATCTCGCCGATCTCGTCGGCGACTACGTCACCCTCAAGAGCGCCGGTGTCGACTCGATGAAGGGCCTCTGTCCCTTCCACGACGAGCGCAGCCCCAGCTTCCACGTGCGGCCAGCGCTCGGCTACTACCACTGCTTCGGCTGCGGGGAATCCGGTGATGCGTTCACCTTCCTGCAGCGCATGGACCACCTCACCTTCGCGGAGTCGGTCGAGCGTCTCGCGGCCCGCATCCACTACGTCCTCAGCTACGAGGAGGGCGGCTTCCAACGCGAGGAGGGCCCGAACCGCGCCAGGCTCCTCGCCGCGAACCAGGCCGCCGCCGCCTACTTCGTCTCCCAGCTCGCGAGCGAGGAGGGCGCGTTCGCGCGCGACTTCCTCACCCAGCGCGGCTTCGACGCCGCCGCCTGCGAGCGCTTCGGCGTCGGCTACGCGCCGCGCGGCTGGGACGGCCTCACCGGCCACCTCCGGCAGCAGGGCTACGCCCCCGCCGAGCTCGCCCAGGCCGGGCTCGTCTCCGAGGGGCAGCGCGGCGTCTACGACCGCTTCCGCGGCCGAGTCGTGTGGCCGATCCGCGACACGAGCGGTCAGACGCTCGGCTTCGGCGCGCGCAAGCTGTACGACGACGATCAGGGCCCGAAATACCTGAACACCCCGGAGTCACCGGTGTATCACAAGGCGCAGGTGCTCTACGGCCTCGACCTCGCGAAGCGCGCGATCTCCCGCGGACGCCGCGCCGTCGTCGTCGAGGGCTACACGGACGTCATGGCCTGCCACCTCGCGGGCATCGACACCGCGGTCGCCACCTGCGGCACCGCATTCGGCAAGGACCACATCTCGATCCTGCGTCGCATCATGGGCGACGACTCGGCCGCAGAGGTCATCTTCACCTTCGACCCCGATGAGGCGGGCCAGAAGGCGGCCCTCCGCGCGTTCAGCGAGGAGAAGCGCTTCACCGCTCAGACGTACGTCGCCGTCGCTCCCGACGACTTCGACCCGAGCGACCTCCGGCTGCACCGCGGCGACGAGGCCGTGAGGGAGCTGTTCACGCGCAAGGTTCCGCTCTTCGAATTCGCCCTCCGCCAGGCGATCTCCCGCTTCGACCTCAACAGCGTCGCAGGCCGCGTGTCGGCGCTGCGGGAGGCGGCCCCGATCATCGCGGAGATTAAGGATCCCTCGCTGCGTCCCGGCTACACGCGGGAGCTCGCGCGCATGCTCGGCTCGGAGCTCGGAGAGGTCCAGCAGGCGGTGCGGGCGGCCGGATCGCGCCAGCAGGCTCCGTCGGGGGATCCGCGTGGCGGGCGACGCGGCGCTCCCTCCCGGGGCGGTCCCCAGGGGAACACCCGTTTCGCTGGCGGCGTCCCCGGGCGCTCGGGCTCCGGCGGGACGGCAGCCCCCTTTGGCGCCCCCGGCGCTGATCCGCGCGCCGAACAGGACTTCCTTCACGAAGGCGACGCCGCACCGCAGGCCCCTCGGATCACGATGTCGTCAATCAGGCTCAACGCCACGACGCTTCTCGAGCGGGACGCACTCATGGCGATGATCCAGCAGGGGGCCAGGATCGGCGACTTCCTCATGCAGCAGGCGGTCACGGCGCAGATGTCCGAGCCGAATCTGATCGTCGTGCGGGACGCGGTTGGCGCGGCGCTGCCGGCGCTTGGGACCGACGCCTGGCTGCAGGCGATCCTGGACGCCGCCCCGGAAACACACAGCGACCTGGTGCGGGGGCTCGCCGTCGCTCCGATGCCCGAGCGTCGCGCCGAGCAGCTCGACGCCTACTCGCGTGACGTGGTCATTTCCCTCCTGGACCGGGATCTCGTCTCGCTGAAGCGCGAGCTCCTCGCGCGCCTGCAGCGCGTCGGTGATTCCACGGATCCCGCCTCGCGCCGCATTCAGGAGCAGCTCGTCGCGCTCGAATCTGCGCGCCGCGGTCTCCGGGAAGAATAGCCTCCCGCCGGGAATTCTCTGCGCACTCTATGAGCATGGAATGAGCGAACCTCCGCAAATTCCAGGCATCTGAACGTCCCCGTGTTCTAGGCTCGACACGTCGCGGGCCGCAATCCGCGAGATCCGAGGAGTATCACCCATGGCACATCCCGTCGTCGATTCCGACCCGACGATCAACGTCTCCGACCTGTCGCTGTCGTACCCGGCCCACGCCGGCGGCCGCGAGTTCCAGGCGGTTGAGGGCGTCACGTTCGGTGTCGGCCGCGGAGAGGTCGTCGCGCTCCTCGGCGAGAGCGGCTCCGGGAAGTCCACCCTCGCGCGATTCCTCGCCGGCCGCGGGCCCGACGCGGGGGAGAAGGCCGCCAGGATCAAGCTGACGGGCGGCGCAGCCACCGTCATGAACGTGCCGATGCACCGCATGTCGCGCCGCACCCGCAGCCGCCTGACCGCGTACGCGGGCCATCTCGCGCAGGATGCCGGGGCGACGCTGACCCCCGAGCTCAACGTCGGGGACATCCTTTTCGAGCCGATCGCCGAACGCAACAAGAATTTCGATCGCGACGTTCTCGGCGAGAAAATCGCGGAGATGATGGACATCGTCGCGCTGCCCCTCGCGAAGCTCCAGGAGTACCCCTACGAGCTCTCGAAGGGCCAGCGCCAGCGGGTCGCCGTGATGCGCACGCTCATGCTCGATCCCGCCCTGCTCGTCGTCGACGAGCCGACGCTCGGCGTCGACGCGATCAACCGGCCCAAGATCGTCGAACTCCTCAAGTGGTACCGCGAGCGCACGACGGCATCGATGCTGCTGATCAGCCATGACATCGGGATGCTCGAGGCGCTGGTGGAGGACGTGCTCGTGATGCAGCACGGCCGCCTCGTCGGCCACGGCGACATCAACGACATCTTCCGGCAGGCGGATCACGGCTACGTGCAGAAGCTCGCGCAGGCGCTGCGCGCGACCGCCTACGACGAGATCGCCGACGCCTGATCGCGACACGCGCGAACCCCACCCAGCGAATTTGCATGCGGTGCGCACGACTTGTTACGCTGGAGAGGTTGCTTCGGCAATGATCCCCTGTAGCTCAGTTGGCAGAGCGCTTGACTGTTAATCAGGATGTCGCTGGTTCGAGCCCAGCCGGGGGAGCGCTCAAGCCCTCACCGCAAGGTGGGGGCTTTTCGCTATCCGAAGGAGGAGCGCGCATGACGTCGGAGAGTTGGACCGAACGGACCCCGCACGGCGGCCTCGTCATCGCGCTCGACCTGCGCGGAACGCCGCGCGTCGATCCCAGCGCGTGGATCGGTCCCGGAGCGATCGTCGTCGGCGACGTCGCGATCGGGGCGGGCAGCAGCGTCTGGTACAACGCCGTCGTCCGCGGCGACTCGGATTCGGTTCGCATCGGTGAGCGCACCAATCTGCAGGACGGCGTCGTCGTGCACACGCAGCGCGGCGACGCAGCCGTGATCGGCGACGACGTCTCCGTGGGCCACAACGCCGTCGTGCACGGGGCGACGATCGAGCGCGGCTGCCTGATCGGTATGGGCTCCACGATCCTGAGCGGCGCCGTCATCGGGGAGGGGAGCCTCGTCGCCGCTGGCGCGCTCGTTCCCCAGGGCGCCGTGATCCCGCCCCGCTCGCTGGTCGCGGGGATTCCCGGCCGCGTCGTCCGCGAATTGCGCGAGGACGATCGCGCGGCCGTGCGCCGGAATGCCGAGCTCTACGCGGGGTACACGGAACGGCATCGCGACGCGACGCGCGGACTCGGCGCGCCCGATTCTGCGTGAGGCCCTCGACATGCACTATGATCGGTGAGGTGCTTCGGCACTCCCAGAGTCGTCACCGACTTCGGGGCTGTAGCTCAATGGTAGAGCCCCAGTCTTCCAAACTGGTTACGCGGGTTCGATTCCCGTCAGCCCCTCCACTGATGTGAGGTCGAGCGCCCTTCGATGCGGCGCTGTGGTCCCAAGCAGCGCTGTGCTCCCGAGCGGCGCTGTGCTCCCGAGCGGCGCTGTGCTCCCGAGTGGCGCTGTGCTCCCGACGCGCGCAGCGCTATGATTCCCTCAGGAGCGAAACCGAGACCGGAGGGAGCCGCCATGATCGCGCAGGCCGTCTTCCTCGCGCAGTTCGCGACGCTCATGCTCGCGGTCGGTGCGATCCCCTTCCTTCCCGAATCGAGCATTCTGCCCGTTCTCGGCGCGCTCGTCGGCACGGCGATCCTCGCCACCGCGGCGCCCCGGCTGCTCGGCCGGATCCTCGGTTCGGCGCGGATTCCCGTCCCGCTGCCTCGCAGGCGCAGCGGGCAGACCGGGCGAAGCCCCCGGATCTCGCTGCCCACCGATCCCGGTCGCGCGGGTAGCCCTCAGCCCCGCGCTCCCTCGGGCGTGCTCGGCGTGCACGCCTGATCAGCTGACCCCGGCTCGTCACGAGACGAGACTCCAGCCCCGAGCGACCCCGGTTTCTTCGCGGCCCCGGTCCCAGGCACGCACGCACGGCCGGCGCGCTGCCCGCGCGCTCCCACGCACGCATCCGAGGAGACCGACACCCGTGAACATCTACGACTTTCCCCCGATCCGCGCCCTGATCAGCGGCGTCTACTGGCTCGTCACCCGGCTCTCAGAGCTGCTCGATCCGCTCGCGGGGAGCGCGAGCGCCGCCCTCGCCGTGATCGCGCTCACCATCGTGGTCCGCATGCTGCTGATCCCGGTGGGCAGATCTCAGGTCCGAGCCAACTTCGCGCGCATGCGGCTCGCGCCGAAGCTCCAGGAGCTGCAGGCCAGGTACGGCAAGAACCCGGAGGTGCTCCAGCGCAAGACGATGGAGCTGTATCGCGAGGAGAACGCCTCGCCGTTCGCCGGCTGCCTCCCGATGCTCGCGCAGACACCCGTGCTCATGGCCGTATACGGGGTGTTCATCCGCCCGACGATCGACGGCGCGCCCAACGCGCTGCTCACGCACGACTGGTTCGGAGTTCCGCTGGGGAAGAGCTTCGTCGGGATGATCGGCGCTGGCGTCGCCGATCCCATCACGATCGCCGTGTTCCTCGGGATCATGATCTTCATCGCGCTCGTCGCCCAGGCCTCCCGCAAGCTGCTTGCGACCCCTGCTCCCGAGCAGGCGACACCGCCTCCCGCGCAGAATCGGAGCTCGTCCCGTGACGGTGTTCCGAACGTTCAGATTCCGCCCGGCCTCATCAAGGGCATGAGTTTCCTCCCGTTCATGACGGCGGTTTTCGCGGCCTTCGTGCCGCTCGCTGCCGCGCTCTATCTCGCGACCACCACCGCGTGGACCCTGGGGGAGCGCCTGATCCTGACACGGATCTATCGGCCGAGGGAGGGCACGGAAACCCGCGAAAACGACTAGCCAGGCCTGCGCGCCCTCGCCGCAGTTTTCGGCTAGACTTGCTCGGGTTGCGCGCTTTCGCGCGTATCGAAGGTGGAACCTGCGGGTTTCGGGGCGTAGCTCAGCTTGGCTAGAGCGCCCGCTTTGGGAGCGGGAGGTCGCAGGTTCGAATCCTGTCGCCCCGACCAGGGCCATTCGGCCCACAGGCACACGCGATTGACAACGATGAGAGGCCAAATTGCCGAAGACGACCGCTGAGAAGCTCACTCCGACCCGCGCCAAGCTGAGCGTTGAGGTCACCCTCGATGAACTCGAGCCCTACCTCAAGAAGGCCTACCAGACCATCTCCGAGCAGGTTTCGATCCCCGGCTTCCGCAAGGGCAAGGTGCCCGCGCCGATCATCGATCAGCGCGTTGGCCGCGAAGCCGTCATCCAGGAGGCCGTGAACGCCTCGCTCGACGACTTCTACCAGGCAGCACTCGCCGAGTCCGAGGAGCGCCCCATGGGCCGCCCGACCGCCGATGTCGCCGAGTGGCCCGAGGCGAAGGATCCGAAGAGCAAGCTCACCCTCGTCTTCGAGGTGGAGGTCCGCCCCGAGTTCAAGCTCCCCAAGTACGACGGCATCAAGCTCACCGTCGACAACGCGGAGATCGACGAGGAAGCCGTCGAGGCCGAGCTCACCAAGCTCCGCGAGCGCTTCGGCACCCTCGTGACCGTCGACCGCCCCGCGAAGAAGGGCGACTTCGTCGAGCTCGACCTCACTGCCAAGATCGACGGCGAAGAGGTCGACCAGGCGAGCGGCGTCTCCTACGAGGTCGGCGCTGGCAACCTGCTCGCCGGCACCGACGAGGCCGTTGAGACCCTCACCGCCGGTGAGACCACCAACTTCACCTCGCAGCTGCTCGGCGGCGAGCACGAGGGCCGCGACGCCGAGGTCGAGCTCACGCTCACCGCGGTCAAGGAGCGCGAGCTCCCCGAGGCCGACGACGAGTTCGCGCAGCTCGCGAGCGAGTTCGACACGATCGCGGAGCTCCGTGACAGCCTGAAGGACCAGGTTTCCCGCGGCGCCGTGTTCGCGCAGGGCCAGCAGGCGCGCGACCTGTTCACCTCGACCCTCATCGAGAAGGCCGGGATCCCCGTCTCGGAGGAGCTCGTCGAGGAGGAGGTGCACCGCCACCTCGAGTCGGAGGGTCGCCTCGAGGACGACGAGCACCGCGCCGAGGTGCGCAAGCAGGCCGAGGAGCAGATCCAGCTCCAGCTCCTGCTCGACGCGATCGTCGACGAGGAGCAGGTCACCCCGACCCAGAACGAGCTGTCGCAGTACATCTTCCAGTCGGCGCAGCAGTACGGCATGGAGCCCACCCAGTTCCTCCAGGCGATCAGCCAGGGGAACCAGATGGGCGTCATCATCGGCGAGGTCACCCGCAACAAGGCCCTCGCGATCGCCCTCGCCAAGGCGAAGGTGGTCGACAAGGCCGGCAACGCCGTCGACCTGAGCGAGTTCACCGCCGTCGACGAGGAGCCGACCGAGGCCTCCGAGGAGACCGAGGAGGCCGCTGAGGCTCCCGCCAAGAAGGCACCGGCTAAGAAGGCTCCGGCAAAGAAGGCCGCCGCCAAGAAGGCCCCGGCGAAGAAGGCCGAGGAGAAGCCGGCAGCGGAGAAGAAGGCCCCCGCGAAGAAGGCTGCCGCCAAGGCGGAGAAGCCCGCCGAGGACGACGAGGAGGCCAAGAAGGCCGCTCGCTCGGCCGCTGCGAAGAAGGCCGCCGCAACGCGCGCCGCGAAGAAGGCTGCGGCCGAGAAGGCCGGCGAGTAGTCACGCACCGCGCATCGCGCACCGCGCACCGCGACGAGGATCCCTCGCCCCACTCGGGCGGGGGATCCTCGCGTTTCGGGGAGCGTACGCGCGCGAGTGCCGGTGCGCCGCTCGCGCGCATGCGCCCAGGGCGAACAGGCACGCCTCGATGCGCGCGAGTCGATACTCTCGAAGCAAGCTACTACGAATGGAGCGCCGCATGGCAGAACAGATGCAGCAGCCGAACAGTGTGTTCGAGCGCCTGCTGAAGGATCGCATCATCTGGCTCGGATCCGAGGTCCGAGATGAAAACGCGAACGAGATCTGCGCCAAGATCCTCCTGCTCGCCGCAGAGGATCCGAAGGCCGACATCTACCTCTACATCAACTCGCCCGGCGGCTCCATCACGGCCGGCATGGCGATCTACGACACCATGTCCTTCGTGCCGAACGACATCGTCACCGTGGGCATCGGTATGGCCGCCTCGATGGGCCAGTTCCTGCTCACGGCGGGCACCAAGGGCAAGCGCTACATCACGCCGAACGCCCGCGTGCTCCTGCACCAGCCGCACGGCGGCTTCGGCGGCACCGCGAGCGACATCCAGACGCAGGCGGCCCTCATCGTCTCGATGAAGAACCGCCTCGCCGAGATCACGGCGGCGCAGACCGGCAAGACGGTCGAGCAGATCAACGAGGACGGCGACCGCGATCGCTGGTTCTCGGCCGAGGAGGCCCTCGAGTACGGCTTCGTGGACTACATCCGCGACTCCGCGAGCGAGGTCGTCGGCGGCGGCGGAACGAACAAGTAGGCGATGGGACAGGAAACGAACGAGATGACGACCCCACAGATGCCCATGGCAGGCGGGCAGAGCCTGCAGATGCCCAGTTCGCGCTACGTGCTCCCGTCCTTCGAGGAGCGCACGGCCTACGGCTTCAAGCGCCAGGATCCCTACGCGAAGCTGTTCGAGGATCGCATCATCTTCCTCGGCGTGCAGGTCGATGACGCGTCGGCCGACGACGTGATGGCGCAGCTCCTCGTGCTCGAGAGCCAGGATCCCGAGCGCGACATCACGATGTACATCAACTCGCCCGGTGGCTCGTTCACCGCGATGACGGCGATCTACGACACGATGCAGTACATCCGTCCGCACGTGCAGACCGTCTGCCTCGGCCAGGCGGCATCCGCGGCCGCCGTCCTCCTCGCCGGTGGAACGCCCGGTAAGCGCCTCGCGCTGCCGAATGCGCGAGTGCTGATCCATCAGCCCTCGACCGGCCAGGCGGGTCAGGGACAGGCCTCGGATATCGAGATCCAGGCGCGCGAGATCATGCGCATGCGCGAGTGGCTCGAGGAGACGCTCTCGAAGCACTCGAAGCGCAGCGTCGAAGAGGTGCACCGCGACATCGACCGCGACAAGATTCTGAGCGCGGCGGAGGCCCTCGACTACGGGCTCGTCGATCAGGTGCTGACCAGCCGAAAGAACCCGCAGGCGGTTCTCCCGCAGTAGTGTGTCGGGCCCCGGGGCGACCCGGGGCCCGCGGCGTGCCGCTCATGAATGTCAGCGGTGCCAGGTAGTCTCGAACACGGTAACCGTCCGGAGATGAAGGAGCCACCGCATGGCCAAGATCGGCGAGAGCAGTGAATTGCTGAAGTGCTCCTTCTGCGGGAAATCGCAGAAGCAGGTCCAGCAGCTCATCGCGGGTCCGCAGATCTATATCTGCGACGAGTGCGTCGCACTGTGCAACGAGATCATCGAAGAGCGCCTCGCCGAGCACCAGACCAGCGAGTCCTCCGACTTCACGCTGCACAAGCCGCGCGAGATCGCGGACTTCCTCGATCAGTACGTGATCGGGCAGGATCGCGCGAAGCAGTCGCTCGCGGTCGCGGTCTACAACCACTACAAGCGCGTGCGCGCCGCGCAGGCGATCACGAGCGCTGAAGCGGCCTCTGAGCAGGTGGAGATCGCGAAGTCGAACATCCTCCTGATCGGTCCGACCGGCTGCGGCAAGACCTATCTCGCGCAGTCGCTCGCCCGCCAGCTGGGCGTCCCGTTCGCCGTCGCGGACGCGACGGCGCTCACCGAGGCCGGTTACGTCGGCGAGGACGTCGAGAACATCCTCCTCAAGCTCCTCCAGGCCGCGGACTTCGATGTCCAGCGGGCCGAGACCGGCATCATCTACATCGACGAGATCGACAAGATCTCGCGCAAGGCCGAGAACCCCTCCATCACCCGGGACGTTTCGGGGGAGGGCGTGCAGCAGGCGCTGCTCAAGATCCTCGAGGGCACGGTCGCCTCGATTCCGCCGCAGGGCGGACGCAAGCATCCCAATCAGGAATTCATCCAGCTCGACACCACGAACGTGCTGTTCATCGTCGCGGGCGCATTCGCCGGCCTCGAAGACATCGTGGGCACCCGCCTCGGCAAGGGCGGCATCGGCTTCGGCTCGCCCGTCGCGAGCAAGCGCAACGACGAGGAGCTGTTCTCCGAGGTGCAGCCCGAAGACCTGCACAAGTTCGGCCTCATCCCCGAGTTCATCGGCCGTCTCCCGGTCGTCGCCACGGTGGATCCGCTCGACGTCGAGGCCCTCACCCGCATCCTCACCGAGCCGCGCAACGCGCTCGTGAAGCAGTACCAGCGCATGTTCGAGCTCGACGGCGTCGGCCTCGAGTTCGAGGACGCGGCGCTCGAGGCGATCGCGGAGCAGGCCGTTGAACGCAAAACGGGCGCTCGCGGGCTCCGCGCGATCCTCGAAACGGTGCTCGGCCCCGTGATGTTCGACGTGCCGTCGAGCACCGACGTCGCGAAGGTCGTCGTCACCCGAGAGGCCGTCCTCGGCGAGGCGCCACCGCGCGTGCTCGAGGCCCGCTCGGCGCGCGAGAGCGCGTAGCGCGCCCGTTCGCCGTCGCAGCCAGGGGCGTCGCCCTTGACCGCAGGGGGGTGCGTCGCCCGAGGGGGACACGGCCTGCCGTTCAGCCGGGCGCTCAGCTCGAACGAGTGTCCCTGGAGCGTTCCGCCGCGGGCGAAAGACCTGACACCCAGGTGAGCTTCCGCTCGGGGCCGCTAATCGTCCTCGATCAGCTCGTACGCCCGCCGCACGCGCTCGATGGGAATCCCGCCGACATCGTCGACGCGCCACGCACCCAGCGCTGAGGTTCGGTCCAGCCGCACCCGTGACACCGCCACATTCTCGATCCGCGGAATGAACCCGCGCGGCACCCCGGAAATCTCCGCGAGCAGGTGTCGGATGAAGGCCCCGTGCGACACGGCCAGCACGTTGCCGCGCGCGTGCGCGTCGGCGAGCCCGTCGAGCGCTCCCAAGCCACGCTCCGCCACCGCGGAATCCGGCTCCATGCCCGCCGCGAGGAAGTCCGGCCAGCGCTCGTGAGCAACCTCGACGTCCATCCCCTCGGCTTCGCCAAACGATCGCTCGATCAGGCCCGGAGCCTCAGTGACGGAGCCGATCCCGAGCCGATCAGCGATGATCTCCGCCGTCTCCCGTGCACGCAGGAGCGGGCTCGTCACGATCGCATCGAACGCCGGCCCGTCGGCGAGCCGCTCGGCGGCGTCGCGGGCCTGCTCACGACCGAAATCGTTGAGCGGAATGTCGGTGCGGCCCTGCATGCGACGCGCCACATTCCAGTCAGTGAGACCGTGCCGGATCAGGGAAACTCGCACAGCGCTACCCGGCGCGGGAGATATCGAAGCTGAGGAGCACGCTGCCGTCGGACTGCGGCAGCGTGAGCGCGTCGACCGAAAGCGCCGGGGAGGAAAGCGCCGCCGACCGGCCGCCGTCCGCAGTTTTCGCCTCGTTCGACGCCGTAAATCCGCCCTTGGCGACCACCTGATCCCAGAGCGTGTCCGCTGCGGAGCGGTCCGCCGCGCGCAGGACGAGGTACCACTGACCCTCGGAGCGCTCACCGGTGTCGTCGATTTTCGCCCCGTCGGGGATCACGAACTGATCCTTCGGGAAGCTCGCGGGAAGCTCGAGCTGCTTTTCCGTCACCTCGGGCTTGTTCTGCTCGGGCCAGCTTCCCGTCCCCTCGGAGTTGCCCTTCTGCTCCTCGGAGGTCTGTCCCGCGCCTCCTTTACCTTTACCGCTGTCGCCGCCGCCCGTGCCCGGCTCAGGGGCGCAGGCCGCCAGTCCGGCGGCGAGCACGAGTGCTCCGGCACCGGCGATGAGCCGGGCCGGAAGGCGCGAGCGCCGCGGTTCATGGTCGGGGGAATCGTACGGGGTCACTGCAGCTCCTCAGCTCAGCCAAGCGTCGTCATCGTCATCATCGTCATCGTGCGCTGGGCCGCCATTCGGGTCGAAGGCACCGGCCCCGCCGGGCGCATCGATTACCTGAACCGCTCCCGCGGCGTCGATCGTCACGATCACGCCGACGGAGAGCTGACACCTCGGCCGGCCCTCGAGCCAGGTGAGCGTCCACGAATCGGCGTCAGGGTGCGCGGCCTCCTGCGCGGCGATCGCCTCGTGGAGGCTCGAGGGCACGCTGGGGTGCGGGGGAGACCCCGCCGCCCAGCGTGCTCCGAGCTGCATGCTCAGGCCTCGGGCTGTTCGAGCTCGATCGTCGCGACGGTCACGCCGTCGACGTCGGCCGACTCGATCCGCAGCTCGGCGATCCGGCCAACGGCCGCGAGATCTGCGGCGGCGGAGGCGAGACGACCGCGATCCTGCTCGGGAGCCTGGACGACGGCGAGCGTGACGGGGGTGCGCTGCGACGCCTTCGCGGCGGTCTTCGCGCCGCGGATCCCGATGAGCGCGCCGCCCACGAGGTCGAGGAGGCCGGGGTCGGCGTCCTCGCCCGCGAGCGCGGTGAGTTCGGACGACTCGGGCCAGGCTGCGACGTGCACGGAGCCCTCGCCGAACCACGACCACACCTCCTCGGTCGCGAACGGGATGAACGGGGCGAGCAGACGCACGAACACCGACAGCGCGGCGCGCAGCGCGGTCACGGCGGAGGCCTGATCCTGGCCCGTTCCGTTGTGGGCGCGCTCCTTGACGAGCTCGAGGTAGTCGTCGCAGAAGGTCCAGAAGTACGACTCGGTGAGCTCGAGCGCCCGCGCGTGGTCGTAGTTCTCGAAGGCGCGAGTGGCGTCCTCGATCACCCTCGCGAGACCGGCGAGCATCGAGCGGTCGATCGGCTCCGTGACCGTTCCGGCACCCGAGGCGTCAAAGCCGAGCGTGAACTTCGCGGCGTTGAGCAGCTTGATCGCGAGGCGACGGCCGATCTTGATCTGGGTCGGGTTCTGCGGATCGAACGCGGCGTCCGTGCCGAGCTTCGCCGAGGCGGCCCAGTAGCGCACCGCGTCGGAGCCGTGCTGCTCGAGCATTCCGGCGGGCGTGACGACGTTGCCCTTCGACTTCGACATCTTCTTGCGATCCGGATCGAGGATCCAGCCCGAGATGCCAGCGTTCTGCCACGGCAGCTGGCCCGACTCGAGCTCCGAGCGGAGGAGCGTGGAGAACAGCCAGGTGCGGATGATGTCCTGGCCCTGCGGGCGCATACTGAACGGGAACACCAGGTCGTACAGCTCGGGATCGCGCTCCCAGCCACCCGCGAGCTGCGGGGTGAGCGAGGAGGTCGCCCAGGTGTCCATCACGTCGACCTCGCCGACGAAGCCGCCGGGCACGCCGCGCTGCTCCTCGGAGAAGCCGGCCGGAAGATCGGAGGAGGGGTCGACGGGGAGCTGCGCCTCGCTCGGCAGGATCGGCGCGTCGTAGACGGGGTTGCCATCGTCGTCGAGCGGGTACCACACCGGGATCGGCACCCCGAAGAAGCGCTGGCGCGAGATGAGCCAGTCGCCCGAGAGCCCCTCCACCCAGTTCTCGTAGCGCACGCGCATGAAGTCCGGGTGCCAGTCGAGCTCGCGGCCGTGCGCGAGGAGGCGCTCCCGGAGTTCCTCGTCCCTGGCACCGTTGACGATGTACCACTGGCGCGTCGACACGATCTCGAGCGGCTTGTCGCCCTTCTCGAAGAACTTCACGGGGTGAGTGATCTTGCGGATCTCGCCCGTGAGCTCGCCCGAGGCCTGCAGCGCCTCCACGACGAGCTGCTTGGCACTGAACACGGTCTTGCCGGCGAGCTGCGCGAACAGCTCCCGGCCACGCTCCGAGGTGATCGCCTCGGGCGCTTCGGAGATCACGCGGCCGTCGAAGCCGAGGATCGCGCGGTTCGGCAGGTCGAGCTCGCGCCACCACACGACGTCCGTGACGTCGCCGAAGGTGCAGATCATGGCGATGCCGGTGCCCTTGTCCTGCTGCGCGAGGTGGTGGGAGAGGATCGGCACCTCGACGTCGAACAGCGGCGTGCGCACGGTCGTGCCGAACAGGTTCTGGTAGCGCTCATCGTCCGGGTGCGCGACGAGGGCGACGCACGCGGCGAGCAGCTCCGGCCGCGTCGTGTCGATCAGGATGTCGCCCTCGCCGTCCGTCCGGTGGAAGGACAGCGTGTGGTAGGCGCTCGGCTGCTCGCGGTCCTCGAGCTCGGCCTGCGCGACGGCGGTGCGGAACGTCACGTCCCAGAGGGTTGGCGCCTGCGCCTGGTAGGCCTCACCGCGCTCGACGTTGCGGAGGAAGGCGAGCTGCGAGGCGCGCAGGGAGTCGGCGCCGATGGTGCGGTAGCTCTGCTTCCAGTCGACGGACAGGCCGAGCGTGCGCCACAGGTCCTCGAACTGCTTCTCGTCCTCGAGCGTCAGCCGCTCACAGAGCTCGATGAAGTTGCGGCGCGAGATCGGCTGCTGATCGGCGGCCTTGATGCTCTTGCCGTCGCCGCCCTCGTGCGGGGGCACGAAGCCCTCGACGTAGGGAAGCGACGGATCGCAGCGCACGCCGTAGTAGTTCTGCACGCGGCGCTCGGTCGGGAGGCCGTTGTCGTCCCACCCCATCGGGTAGAAGACGCGCTTGCCGCGCATCCGCTGGAAGCGCGCGACCGTGTCGGTGTGCGTGTAGGAGAACACGTGGCCGACATGCAGCGAACCGGACGCGGTGGGCGGGGGAGTGTCGATGCTGTAGACGTCTCCGCGCTCTGCGCCCTCCCGAGCGAAGGCGTACGTGCCCTGCTCCTCCCAGACGCTGCCCCACTTGGCTTCGAGGCCTTCGAGTGCCGGCTTGTCAGGGATCTCGGTCATGCGGGGCTCCGTGTCTCGACGCAGGGTCGGGTTCGATGTGGGCGGCACCGCGTGGGCACGCCCCGTATCCGGGGGCGCTGGTGCCTGATGGTCAACCCCTCCAGCTTACCGCCCGCATCGATTTCACGTCTGAGGCGCCACGCCCCGGGGCGTCACGCCTCGATTCCGCCGCGCACCGCCCACACGCCGAGCTGGGTGCGCGTGCGCAACCCGAGCTTCGGCAGGATCCGGCCCAGGTGGCCCTTGACGGAACCGGAGGTGAGGCCGAGCCGCTCCGCGATGTCCGTGTTGGTCCCCTCGCCCGTGACGAGCGCTCGCACCACGTCGACCTCGCGGTCCGACAGCGTGTGCGGGGTGGCGGGGCGAGAGATCGGCCGGCGGCGCGCGAACTCGTGCAGGAGCCGGGGCGTCAGCTCGGACGCGACGGCCGCGTGCCCGGCCGCGGCCGCGCGGATCGCACGCGCGATCTCTGCCGGCGCCGCGTTCTTCCTGAGCAGGCCGACGGCACCGGCGTCGATCGCGCCGAAGAGACGCTCGTCGGAGTCCGTCGCGGTGATGACAACGACGGGGATCGGCCGCTCGGCAGCAGCGAGCGCGCGGGTGACCGCGAAGGCGTCCCTGCCGGGAAGCGCGATCTCCAGGAGCACCACATCTGGCCGCTCCGTCCGCGCAAGAGACAGCGCCTCGCTGCCCGATGCCGCTTCGCCCACAACCGCGAGCTCCGCCTGACCTTCGAGCATCGCCCTGAGCCCGCTCCGCGCGTAGCGCTCCGCGTCGACGATAAGCAATCTGATCATGGCTACTCCATTCCCCTCGAATACGCCTCGCACGTCCCAATGGCGAGTCGAATGGGCGGTCCGGGTTCCGCACGAATTGCGGTCCGCTCGGTCGCCCCATTGAGATAATTGGAACGGATTCCGATTTGCCTTGCAAGGCCAAACGCCGCAGCCGCACTGTGAGTTTGGAGTGTTCGACTCATTTTCAACCAGTGAATGAGTTGCGTTACGTTTCGCTTCCCAGACAGGAAAGGCCGATGACCCAATTGCGTTCCTCGGCGGCCACCAGGAGAAACCGCGTCGAGCCGGACTCGAATGCGAGCGGGCAAGAAGAACCACCGTTCACCCCACCCGCGAGACGTTCGCACCGATAAATTTGCGCAACAGGTGTCCTGAATTTTCTCGCTCGCGCCCGTTTCCGCGTCGCCCGGGAGTGTCGCGGCCCGTTCGAGCGGCCTCCGCACGGCACAGAAGGGGGCGTGTGGGTTAGACTGAACGGAGCGACATCGATCCGGCAATCACCGGGGAGTCTTCGGCAGAAAGCCCGCACCGAGAGGTGCTGGCGAGTAGATCCGAACGGGTGGCCCGTCACAGCCGAATCAAGAGGTCACGCGCCCGCAGGGGCGAGCGGCAAGCAGGGTGGTACCGCGGGGAGCGGATCCGGAACCCACGGATCAGCAACTCGTCCCGGCTCCGAGAATGTGGCGATGCACGAGTCGCCCGTCGTCAGCAATCGGACCCGAAGGACCCACATGCCCTACCCCCAGCAGCCCACCGGCGAAGAGCTCACCGACGGCGTCAGCCCGTCGCCCCGGTTCCCGGAGATCGAGGAGCGCGTGCTCGCCTTCTGGCAGCGCGACGACACCTTCCAGGAATCGATCCGCTGCCGCGAGGGCGCCCCCGAGTGGGTCTTCAACGACGGCCCTCCCTTCGCGAACGGGCTTCCCCACTACGGGCACCTCCTCACGGGCTACGCCAAGGACGTGTTCCCGCGCTTCCAGACCATGCGCGGCAAGAAGGTGGAGCGCCGCTTCGGCTGGGACACGCACGGCCTTCCCGCAGAGCTCGAGGCCATGAAGCAGCTCGGGATCACGGAGAAGTCCGAGATCGAGGAGATGGGCGTCGCGGCCTTCAACGAGAAGGCGCGCGAGTCGGTGCTGCAGTACACGCGCGAGTGGCGCGACTACGTGACCCGGCAGGCCCGCTGGGTCGACTTCGAGAACGGCTACAAGACGCTCGACCTGTCGTACATGGAGAGCGTGCTGTGGGCCTTCAAGCAGCTCTACGAAAAGGGCCTCGCCTACGAGGGATCGCGGATCCTCCCGTACTGCTGGCGTGACGAGACCCCGCTGTCGAATCACGAGCTCCGCATGGACGACGACGTGTATCAGATGCGCCAGGATCCCTCGGTCACGGTCACCTTCCCCCTCACGGGTTCGCTCGCGGCCGAGCTGGACCTCGAGGGCGCACGCGCGCTCGCCTGGACCACGACCCCGTGGACGCTTCCGACGAACGCCGCGCTCGCGGTCGGCCCGGAGATCGAGTACGCGGTCGTTCCCGCAGGCCCCGCCGGTGCCGCCGACGGCGCCGCCGCGGGCGAGGCGCGCTATGTCCTCGCCCTCGAACTCGTCGGCAACCACGCGAAGGAGCTCGGCTACGAGAACGCTGCGGCGGCGCGGGACGCCGTCGAGCGCACCGTGATCGGCTCCTCACTCTCCGGCGTGCGCTATGAGCGCCTCTTCGACTACTTCGCGGACGCCGAGGTGTGGGGCACGGAGAACGCCTGGCAGATCCTCGTCGACGACTACGTGTCCACGACCGATGGCACGGGCATCGTCCACCAGTCGCCGGCCTACGGCGAGGACGACCACCGCCTGGCCACGGCAGCCGGCATCCCGACGATCGTGAGCGTCGACGAGGGCGGCCGCTTCGTCAACGCCGTCTCCGACGTCGCCGGCGAGCTCTGGATGGACGCGAACCGTCCGCTGATCCGCCTGATCCGCGAGCGCGGTCGTCTCCTGCGCGAGCAGAGCTACGAGCACTCCTACCCGCACTGCTGGCGCTGCCGCAATCCGCTCATCTACAAGGCCGTGTCGAGCTGGTTCGTCCGCGTGACCGAGTTCAAGGATCGCCTGCTCGAGGTCAACGAGCAGATCAACTGGGTGCCGGCGAACGTCAAGCACGGTCAGTTCGGCAAGTGGCTCGAGGGCGCCCGCGACTGGTCCATCAGCCGCAATCGCTACTGGGGCAGCCCGATCCCCGTGTGGAAGAGCGACGATCCGGAGCACCCGCGCGTCGACGTCTACGGGTCGATCGCCGAGCTCGAGGCCGATTTCGGCGAGCTGCCGCGCAACGCGGACGGCGAGGTCGACCTGCACCGCCCGTTCATCGACGAACTCACCCGCCCGAACCCCGACGACCCCACCGGCCGCTCGACGATGCGTCGCATCGAGGACGTGTTCGACGTCTGGTTCGACTCCGGATCGATGCCGTTCGCGCAGGCGCACTACCCGTTCGAGAACCGTGAGTGGTTCGACACGCACCAGCCAGCCGACTTCATCGTCGAGTACATCGGGCAGACCCGCGGCTGGTTCTACCTGCAGCACGTGCTCGCGACCGCGCTCTTCGACCGCCCGGCGTTCACCAACGTGATCAGCCACGGCATCGTGCTCGGCTCCGACGGCAACAAGATGTCGAAGTCGCTGCGCAACTACCCGGACGTCAACGAGGTCTTCGACCGCGACGGATCCGATGCGATGCGCTGGTTCTTGATGGCGTCGCCCGTGGTTCGCGGCGGCAACCTGATCGTCACGGAGGAGGGCATCCGCGAGGGCGTCCGCCAGTTCATCCTTCCGCTGTGGAACAGCTGGTACTTCTTCAGCCTGTACGCCAACGCGGACGGGACCATGGGGGAGTGGCGCACCGACTCGAGCGACCCGCTCGATCGCTACATTCTCACGAAGACGGGCCAGCTGGTCCGCGAGGTCGGCGCCCATCTCGAGGGACTCGACACGACCTCCGCGGCCGAGTCGCTCCGCGCCTTCGCCGAGGTGCTCACGAACTGGTACGTGCGACGCTCGCGCGACCGCTTCTGGGAGGGAACCACCGGGGAGCAGGGCCGCGCCGAGAACCGTCAGGCCTTCGACACGCTCTACACGGTGCTCGAGACGGTCGCACGCGTTGCCGCGCCGATGGCGCCCCTCGTGACCGAGGAGCTGTGGCGCGGACTCACCGGGGGCCGTTCCGTGCACCTCGAGGAGTGGCCGGACGCCGGACTCTTCCCTGATGAGACCGAGCTCGTCGCCGCGATGGACGAGGTGCGCCAGATCACCTCGCAGGCCCTCGCGCTGCGGAAGGCACGCCGGTTGCGGGTCCGTCTCCCGCTCGCCGAGCTCACGGTCGTCACTTCCCGCCCTGAGGCGATCGCCCCGTTCGTCGATATTCTGCGCGAGGAGCTCAACGTCAAGTCGGTGCAGCTCGTCCAGCAGACCGAGACGAGCGCCTCAGATCACGGGATCGTCCAGACCCTCTCCGTGAACGCGCGCGCCGCGGGCCCGCGCCTCGGCAAGCAGGTGCAGCAGGCCATCCGCGCTGCGAAGTCCGGGGACTGGTCGGAGGAGAATGGCGTGGTCACCGCGGGCGGGATCGCTCTCGAGCCGCACGAGTACGAGCTCACGCTCAGCGCCGGTTCGGGCGACTCGGCGGACTCCGGCCCCGCGCTCACGCTGATCCCGGGCGGCGGCTTCGTCCTCCTCGAGACGGCCACCACGCCCGAGCTCGAGGCGGAGGGCGTCGCGCGCGACGCGATCCGCGCGGTCCAGGAGGCGCGCAAGAACGCCGGGCTCGATGTGAGCGACCGCATCGTCCTCGCGCTCAACGCCGATCCGCTGCTCGCTCAGGCCCTCGAGACGCACCGGGATCTGATCGCCGGCGAGACGCTCGCCGAGGGGATCGCGGTGCAGGCGACCGAGAACATCGACGAGGTCCTCGCCGATCTGCCGAACCCGGGCGAGGGCGTGCACGTCTCGGCGGCGCCCTCCGCGCTCGGCGCGGACAAGGCCCCGCTCGTCATCACGATCGACGCGACACGGGCGGGTGCGCGATGAGCCCCCTGCCCCTCCCCGGTGCCGGCGCGGGCGCCGAGCGCTCGGACGCTGCCGCTGAGTCCGTCTACCAGGAGCTCCTCGAGCGCGTCGGCGAGGCGAACCCCCGCCCGCGCATCGAGCCGGTCCGCCGCCTCGCCGAACTCGCCGGCAGCCCGCAGCTCTCGTTCCCGGTGATCCAGGTCGCCGGAACGAACGGCAAGACCTCGACGAGCCGCGCGATCGAATCCCTGCTCCGGGCATATGGACTGCGCACGGGCCTGTTCACGAGCCCGCACCTCGTCGACTTCTCCGAGCGATTCCAGATCGATGGTGAACCCATCTCGGGCGAGGCACTCGCCTCAGCCTGGGACGAGCTCCGGGCGCCGCTCGCGGTCGCCGACGCCGAGCTGGCCGAGTCCGGTCAGGGCCCCATCACCTTCTTCGAGGCGCTCGCCGTGCTCGCGTTCTCCGCGTTCGCCGACGCGCCGGTCGAGGTCGGTGTCATCGAGGTCGGCATGGGCGGCGAGTGGGACGCGACGAACATCGTCGACGCCCAGGTCGCCGTGTTCACCCCGATCGGGCTCGATCACACCGAGTTCCTCGGGCCGGACATCGCGTCGATCGCCCGCACGAAGGCGGGCATCGTGAAGGACGGCGCGACCGTCGTGACCGCCGATCAGGATCCCGACGCCCTCGCCGAGATCGAGGCCGCCGCCGCCGAGCACGGGGCGACGCTCGTCGTGCAGGGGCGCGATTTCCGCCTCGTCGAGGACCGCCTCGCGGTCGGCGGCCGGCAGATCGACGTCGTCGGCCTCAGCGGCCGCGCGTATCCGCCGGCCTATGTGCCGCTGTTCGGCAGCCATCAGGCGCAGAACGCCGCGCTCGCGATCGCCGCGGTCGAGGCGTTCTTCGGCGCCGACCGCCCGCTTCCCGGCGAGGTCCTCGACGAGGGGCTCGGGCAGCTCACCTCGCCCGGCCGCCTGCAGCTCATCGGCACGGACCCGATCGTCTACGTCGACGCGGCACACAATCCGCACGGAGCCGCGGCGCTCGTGCGCGCCGTCGAGGAGTCGTTCCAGTTCGAGGAGCTCGCGCTCGTCGTCGGGATCCTGGGGGAGAAGGACGCCGCGGGCGTGCTCGCCGCGCTGGCGCCGATCGCGCATCGCGTCACGCTCACGCGGGTCGATTCGCCGAGGAGCGCGGATCCGTCCGATCTCCTGAGCGTTGCCGCAGAGTCGATCCCCGACACCCCGATCGAGATCGCCGATTCGCTCCCGGAGGCCCTCGACGAGGCCCGCGCGTGGGCCGCGCGCGCCGAGGGGCGAGCCGTGCTCGTCGCAGGTTCCGTGGTGCTCGCGGGCGAGGCCATCGAGTTCGCGCGCGCTGAGGGATGGGGCACGAAGTGAGCGAAGCTGCAGACCGGAACCCTGGCGGCGCGACGCCGCAGCCCGGCGGAAGCGGAGGAGACGAGGAGCTCGTCCTTTCGCCGTCTGAGACGATGGCGCACAACTCCGCGATGCGCATCTCGGGCGCGCGGCGGGGCGGCCAGTCCACCCAGAAGGCGCTCGCATCGATCGTGCTCGGTTTCGAGCTCATCATCGTCGTGCTGATCGGTCTCACCCTGTTCGGGCTCGGTACGCTCGAACCGCGCGAGCTCGGCCTCTACATCGGGGGCGGGCTCGCGGTGGTCATCATCGCCGGGCTCGGGCTCATGCGGGTCGGCCGGGTCGGGATCATCATCGGCTGGGCGGTGCACGCGCTCATGCTGCTCACCGGGATCCTGCTGCCGATGGCGATCATCGTCGGCGCGCTCTTCTCCGCGCTGTGGGTGTACTGCATGGTGAAGGGCGCAAGCATCGACCGCGGCCGCGAGGCCTGGATCGCGCAGCAGTCCGCGGAGTGATCGGCTCTCCGCCGTCCGCGTGAACGCTCACGGGCCCGTCGAATTGTTGATTCGGCGGGCCCGATCCGTTCACTCCGAAGCGTCGAATCGGGCCGGGAGCGGGAGATTCCCCGTCGGTTCGACGGTGACCTCTGAAAGGCCCTGCCAGGCGGCCGCGCGGGCGAGGAGCCGCTGGGCGGCGTCGCTCGTGCGCGCGCTGGCGCCCGGCTCCTGCCAGGCGGCGGGCACGAGGAGTCGCTTCCCGGCTCGATCGGCCTTGAGGTCGATGCGGCCGACGAGGCGGCCGCCCACGAGCAGCGGCAGGCAGTAGTAGCCGTAGCGCCGCTTTTCCTTGGGGGTGTAGATCTCGATCCTGTAGTGGAAATCGAACATGCGCTCGGCGCGGGGCCGGAACCACACGACCGGATCGAACGGGGTGAGGAGGGCGTCGGGGGCGAGGCGCGCGGGAACGCGAGCGTCGCGGTGCAGCCACGCCGGGAGCGGTCGCCCGCGCGAATCGACCCAGCCCTCCACGGTGACCGGCAACAGTTCGCCGGCTTCTTCGAGCGCTCGGACCGCGGCGCGTGCCTGCGGGGTCTTGAGCCGGTGGTAGTCGGCGAGGTCTGCGAGCGTGGCCACGCCGAGCGAGCGAGCGGCCCGTTCGATCAGCACCCGCTGCGCCTCGTCGCGCGGGGGAGCGGCGAGCGCGTGCTCGGGGAGCACCTGTTCCGCGAGCGCGTATTTGCGCTGAAAGCCCTCGCGACCGGCCGAAACGACCTCGCCCTCCGCGAAGAGCGTTTCGACGGCCAGCTTCGTGTCGCTCCAGTCCCACCAGGGGCCCCGGCGCTCCCGCGGACCGTCCTCGAGTTCTCGCACGAACTGCGGGCCCGCGTCTGCCAGCCGCTGCCGGACACCGGCGAGCGTGGCGGCGAGGCGTTCCGTGCGTCCGTCCCGCCTGAATCGTTCGCGGTAGTCGGCCATCCGCCACGCGAAGAGCGGGCGGTCCTCGACCGGAATGAATGCGGCCTCGTGCGCCCAGTACTCCGTGTACTCGCCGCCGTCCCAGAGATGCCGGTCGAACTGCTCCGCGTCGTAGCTCCCGTGTCGGGAGAACACCGGGAGGTAGTGGCTCCGGGCGAACACGTTCACCGAGTCGATCTGCAGGACGTGCAGGCTCTCGAGCGCGGGATCGAAGGGGCGCCTCGACCGGAGTTTCGGCGCACCGGAGAAGCCCTGCGCGGCGAGGACGATGCGGCGCGCTTCAGCGGCGGAGAGCGTCGCGGAACCGTTGGCGTTCATGGTTGACAAGCGTCGACGCCTCGACCCCCGCCGCTCTGGAGCCCCGGGGATCGAGGCGATGGAGGCGACTTAGGAGAACCAGAGCCCGAGCTCGCGCTCCGCCGAGAGCGTGGAATCCGAGCCGTGGACGAGGTTCTGCTGGACGGCGAGGCCCCAATCGCGGCCCAGGTCACCGCGGATCGTGCCGGGGGCAGCTCCCGTGGGATCGGTGGTTCCCGCGAGCGAGCGGAAGCCCTCGATCACGCGATCGCCCTCGGCGCGCACCGCGACGAGCGGGCCGGAAGACATGAACTCGACGAGGGGCTCGTAGAACGGCTTGCCCTGGTGCTCCTCATAGTGCGCCGCGAGCAGCTCGCGGTCAGCGGTGAGCATGCGCAGGCCGGTGATCCGGTACCCCTTCGCCTCGATGCGACGCAGGATCTCGCCGGTCAGGCCGCGGGCCACCCCGTCGGGCTTCACCAGGATCAGGGTCTGTTCTGCGGACATGCACGCTCCTTCTTCGCCGTGGACCGGGACGCTCGCCCCGTGCCGCAATCCTATCCAGGACCACTGACAGTGATCGCCCCGGGGCCGCGTTCGGCCGGATCCGCTCACGTGCCCGCTTCGTCTTCCGCGAACAGCCCCCGTCAATGTCAGTGGTCCCGAGTAGTCTCGTGAACATGGAAACGAGGCGAAGCGTCAGGCCGTTCGAGGTCGTGAGCGAGTACGAGCCGAGCGGTGATCAGCCGAAAGCGATCGAGGAGCTCGCGGCGCGCATCAACGCGGGCGAGACGGACGTCGTGCTCCTCGGTGCCACGGGCACGGGCAAGTCCGCCACCACCGCCTGGCTCATCGAGGCGGTGCAGCGCCCCACGCTCGTGCTGGCGCACAACAAGACGCTCGCGGCCCAGCTCGCGAGCGAGTTCCGGCAGCTCCTGCCGAACAACTCCGTGGAGTACTTCGTCAGCTACTACGACTACTACCAGCCCGAGGCGTACGTCCCGCAGACGGACACCTTCATCGAGAAGGACTCCTCGGTCAACGCCGAGGTCGAACGGCTCCGCCACTCCACCACGAACGCGCTCCTGAGCCGCCGCGACACGGTTGTGGTCTCCACCGTCTCCTGCATCTACGGCCTGGGCAAGCCGGAGGAGTACTACGAGGCGATGGTTCCGCTCGTCGTCGGCGACCGCCTGGATCGAGACGTGCTGCTGCGCCGCTTCGTCGACATGCAGTATCAGCGCAACGACATCGAGTTCGTCCGCGGCAACTTCCGGGTTCGCGGCGACACGGTCGAGATCATCCCGATGTACGAGGAGCTCGCGATCAGGATCGAGTTCTTCGGGGACGAGATCGAGGCGCTCTACTATCTCCACCCGGTCACGGGCGAGGTCATCAAGCAGGTCGAGACCGTCTCCGTGTTCCCCGGCTCCCACTATGTCGCGAGCCGCGAGGTCATGAACCGGGCAATGGGCACGATCTCCGAGGAGCTCGACCAGCGTCTCGCCGAGCTCAAGCAGCAGAACAAGCTCGTGGAGGAGCAGCGGCTGCGCATGCGCACCACCTTCGACCTCGAGATGATGGAGCAGATCGGCTTCTGCTCCGGCATCGAGAACTACTCGCGCCACATCGATGGCCGGCAGCCCGGAGAGGCGCCCCACTGCCTCCTCGACTACTTCCCCGACGACTTCCTGGTCGTCATCGACGAGTCCCATGTCACGGTCCCGCAGATCGGCGCAATGTACGAGGGCGACTCCTCGCGGAAGCGCACCCTCGTTGATCACGGCTTCCGACTGCCGAGCGCACTCGATAACCGGCCGCTCAAGTTCGGCGAGTTCAAGGAGCGCGTGGGGCAGACGGTGTACCTCTCGGCCACGCCGGGCAAGTACGAGATGGAGCTCGCCGACGGTGTCGTCGAGCAGATCATTCGCCCCACCGGCCTCGTCGACCCCGAGATCGTGATCAAGCCGACCAAGGGGCAGATCGACGACCTCCTCGAGGAGGTGCGCGCCCGCGCCGAGCGCGACGAGCGCGTGCTCGTCACCACGCTCACCAAGAAGATGGCCGAGCAGCTCACCACCTTCATGGAAGAGGCCGGCATCCGGGTGCGGTACCTGCACTCAGATGTCGACACGCTGCGCCGCGTCGAACTCCTCACCGAGCTCCGCGCTGGCGTGTTCGACGTGCTCGTGGGCATCAACCTGCTCCGCGAGGGCCTCGATCTTCCGGAGGTGTCGCTCGTCGCGATTCTCGATGCCGACAAGGAGGGTTTCCTCCGTTCGAGCACCTCGCTCATTCAGACCATCGGCCGCGCCGCTCGAAACGTGTCGGGCCAGGTGCACATGTACGCCGACACCGTCACCCGCTCCATGCGCGAGGCCATCGACGAGACCAACCGCCGCCGCGAGATCCAGGTCGCCTACAACGAGGAGCACGGGATCGACCCGCAGCCGCTCCGGAAGAAGATCGGCGACATCACGGAGATGCTCGCCAGGGAGGCCGCCGACACGGAAGACGTGCTCTCTCGCACCGGAGCCCACGCCCAGCGCAAGGGCGACTCGCCGCAGCGGGCCAAGGGCAAGGGCGCCGCGCGCGCCGGGGCGATCGCGGAGGAGGGCTCGCAGAAACTCGAGGAGCTCATCTCGGATCTCACGCAGCAGATGCTCGCGGCCGCGGAGGAGCTGAAGTTCGAGCTCGCCGCTCGGCTCCGCGACGAGGTCTCGGAACTCAAGCGGGAACTGCGCAGCATGGAAGCGGCCGGGCACCTGTAACCGGTCGTTCAGGCGGCGTGCGTCGCCTCGATCACCGGTTGTCGCAGGATCGTTCGCCGCCGGCCCTCGGGAACCCGCCTGAAATCACTCAGGTAGATCTCGTGGTGCAGCCCCGTCATGCGGTATCCCGACTCCGGGATCACCTCGTCGTGCATCCGAGCCAGCACCGGGCCCTCATCGTCGAACGACCCGACGTGCAGCGTCTGCACCACACGGCCCTCGGCAAGCCAGCCCAGCACCACCCGTGGCGCTCCCGCAATCGCTCGCTCAGCGTCGGAAGCATCGATCCAGTCGGGGATCAGGCTCAACAGCCGCCAGTTCCACGCCGACTTATTCCGCTCCCGATCGAACACCGCCATGTCTGCCGCCCACCACACCCCCTCGAGCGGCGGGACCACGTAGTCGCGGTCCAGCTCGTTCTTGCTCAGGAACTTCAGGCGGTACGCCGCCGGATACAGCGCCTCGATGGCGCGCGCGAACGCCGGCGCCGTGTTCGGATCGCCGTGCCCCGCCACCTGCAGATACCTCCTGGGCGGCAGCTCGAGCGTGTCGAACACCCCGACCCGCGCGCGATAGCCGGGCACATCCCGCTTCAGGTCCACTTTCTCTGCCATGCCCGTCCTCCGAAACTCCGATACGCACCAGAGTATGCGGCTCGAGGCCGAAGGCGTCCGAAGACGCCTCGTCACACGAGGATGTAGCCGTAGCGATCCGCGATCGCGTCGATCACGCCCGTGAGCTCGTCCCGTTCGAGGGGGATCAGGGCGAGCGGATGTTCCGGGATCGCCGACCGCGCCGGCTCCCACAGCGTCGCCAGTCGCGCCGAGGGGACGAGCGAGGACGCGGAGACGAGCCCGTCGATCTCGGGGTAGTGCGCGCGAATCGCGCGAGCCCACTCCCGCGACCGCGAACGGTCGCCGGCCGAGATCGCGCCGTTGCCGTGCGCCACCGCGACCCAATCGCTATCCGCGAGATCGAGCAGGTGCAGCGAGCGGGCGACCTCGAACAGCGCGAGCACCGGAGTGCCTGCGCTGCGGCGGATCATGCGCTGGGCCTGGAATACCTCGAGCAGGGCCGCTGCGAAGGGACCGGAGACGGCTTCCTCGAGGGGATCGGCCTCCCCGTGCCGCTCGCGCTGACCCGCATCGCTCAGCCGGGATTCGAGGACGGTGTAGAGCACGCCCGCGCCGGGATGCTCCCCGATGGGTTCGGGCTGCGGGTCGAAGCGGCCATCGAGGGGGCCGTACTCGCGGAACGTGTGCCACTCGACGGGGTGCGCGCCGCCGGCACGGTAGATCCTGGTGAGCATGGTGCCCGCGGGAATTTCGCGCACCCAGGTTTCGCCCGCGACGAGCTCGGGGAAGCGGGAGCGATCGGGCCGGGGGAGCAGTTCGCTCACGGCAGCCGGTTCAGCGCGTCGTCGACCGCGATCGCCGCGGCCGCGGGATCCCCGCCGCGGGCGAGCCAGTCGAGCGGTGCGAGGTCTTCGTCCTCGAAGACGAGTGCGGCGCTCGGGGAGGTGAGCACGCGTTCGACGAGGAGGAGCGGCGCCGTTCGCGGAACCGACCTCGCGACGGTGCTCCAGCCCCGCGGTTCACGGTCCTCGGGGAACTGGAAGCGGGGGAGGTGCCACCCGTCGCTGCGTCGCTGCGCGATCAGGGTGCCAGCCGCGCACCGCTGCCGGATCCGCGCGGCGGTGACCCCGAGCATCTCGGCGACCTCGCTCACGGTCGCGCTGCGATCGGCCATCTGCCGTTCCCAGAGCTTCCCGCGCGTCGTCGCGGGAAGGGCCGTTGGCGCGCCGATCGCCGCGGTGCTGACGCCCGCTCGCGCGAGCGCGTCCACCTCGCCGACGGTCAGCCTGCCGGTGCCCGCCTCCTGGTGGGCGAGGATCTCCTCGAAGAGCTCCTCGGCGACGTCGAGGCGTTCGGCGTCGATCCGGGTGACGAGCGCCAGCAGGCGTTCCCGCGACCCGGCTGCCGCGTCATCGGCACGGGAGTTGCGCGGGGCGGCGCGCCCCGGGAGCTGTGCGATCGACATCGTGACTCCTTTCGCTTGCTTTCTTCAATAGTACCCGCAAATCTTGCCGATGGGAGGGTGGATCCCCAGAATCACTTCGCACATATGTTCGAATTTGCAGCCGATTCGAAGTAAGATAGGACGGTGACTTCGACGAGCCCCGCCCCCATCCGTTCCTCCGCTGCGCACGCCCAGATCAGCGTCCAGGGCGCCCGCGTGCACAACCTGCAGAACGTCGATCTCGCCATTCCCCGCGACTCGATGGTCGTCTTCACCGGCCTTTCGGGGAGCGGCAAGTCCAGCCTCGCCTTCGACACGATCTTCGCGGAGGGTCAGCGCCGCTACGTCGAGTCGCTCAGCGCGTACGCACGCCAGTTCCTCGGCCAGGTCGATCGCCCGGATGTCGACTTCATCGAGGGCCTCAGCCCCGCCGTCTCGATCGACCAGAAGTCCACGAACCGCAATCCACGCTCCACCGTCGGCACGATCACGGAGATCTACGACTACATGCGCCTCCTCTGGGCGCGCGTGGGCATCCCGCACTGCGCCGTCTGCGGGGAACGCATCGCATCGCAGACCGTGCAGCAGATCGCCGATCGCCTCATGGAGCTGCCGGAGCGCACCCGCTACCAGGTGCTCGCCCCGGTCGTCGTGAAGAAGAAGGGCGAGTTCGTCGATCTCTTCCAGGACCTCGCGGCTGGCGGCTACTCCCGCGCGCTCGTTGACGGTGAGCTCGTGCAGCTGTCCGATCCGCCGAAGCTCAAGAAGCAGATCAAGCACGATATCTCGGTCGTTGTCGACCGCCTCGTCGCCGGGCCGGACGTGCTCGGGCGGCTGACCGACTCGCTCGAGACCTCGCTGCGTCTCGCCGGGGGAGTCGTCACCGTCGATTTCGTCGATCGTGACCCCGACGCGGAGGATCGCACGCAGCGCTTCTCGGAGCATCTCTCGTGCCCCAACCAGCACCCGGTCCAGCTCACCGAGATCGAGCCGCGCACCTTCTCCTTCAACGCGCCGTTCGGTGCGTGCCCCACGTGCTCCGGCCTCGGAACGAGCATGTCGGTTGACGAGGATCTCGTGCTCGGGGACCCGGAGCTGTCGATCACCGAGGGCGTCATCGTTCCGTGGACCAGCCAGGGGAAGAGCCTCTACCAGTACTACGAGAAGCTGCTGAACGGCCTGGCTGCCGATCTCGACTTCACGCTGGACACCCCCTGGGAGCAGCTCGACGAAGAGGTCCGCGAGGCCGTGCTCTACGGGAACAACTTCAAGGTGAGCGTGCGCTGGAAGAACCGCTTCGGCCGCGAGGTCAAGTACACCTCCGGCTTCGAGGGGGTCATCCCCTTCATCGAGCGGCAGTACGCCGAGGCGGAGTCGGACGCGAAACGGGATCGCTGGTCGGAGTTTCTCCGCGAGGTTCCCTGCCACGCCTGCAACGGGCAGCGCCTCAAGCCCGAGGTGCTCGCGGTCACCGTCGACGGCGAATCGATCGCCAGCGTCGGCGAGTTCAGCCTGCTGGACGCGAAGCGCTTCTTCGACGACGTGGTGCTCACCGAGCGCGAGGCCAAGATCGCCGCGCAGGTGCTGCGCGAGATCCGGCTGCGCTTCGACTTCCTGATCGAGGTCGGTCTCGGCTACCTCACGCTCGCCCGCGCCGCTGGCACCCTGTCGGGAGGCGAAGCGCAGCGCATTCGCCTTGCCACCCAGATCGGCTCCGGTCTCACCGGTGTGCTCTACGTGCTCGACGAGCCGAGCATCGGCCTGCACCAGCGCGACAACCGGCGCCTGATCGAGACGCTCCTGAAGCTCCGCGACCTCGGCAACACCCTGATCGTCGTCGAGCACGACGAGGAGACCATCGAGGCTGCCGACTGGATCGTCGACATCGGGCCGGGCGCCGGCGTCGAGGGCGGCACGGTGGTCCACTCGGGGTCCTACGCCGAACTCGTCGAGAACGAGCGCTCCATCACGGGCGACTACCTCGCCGGCCGCCGCGGCATCGAGACCCCGAAGAAGCGGCGGAAGCGGGATCGCAAGCGCGAACTCAAGGTCGTCGGGGCGCGATCCAACAACCTCAAGAACGTCGACGCCACGTTCCCGCTCGGGATCATGACCGCGGTCACCGGCGTTTCCGGCTCGGGTAAGTCGACGCTCGTGAACGACATCCTGTACCGCGTGCTCGCGAACCAGCTCAACGGCGCCCGCCTCGTGCCGGGCAAGCACACCCGCGTCACCGGACTCGAGCACCTCGACAAGGTCGTTCACGTCGATCAGGCCCCCATCGGCCGCACCCCCCGCTCGAACCCTGCCACGTACACGGGCGTGTTCGACAAGATCCGCAACCTCTTCGCCGAGACCCCGGAGGCGAAGATCCGCGGCTACCTGCCTGGCCGTTTCAGCTTTAACGTGAAGGGCGGCCGCTGCGAGGCCTGCTCGGGCGACGGCACGCTCAAGATCGAGATGAACTTCCTCCCGGACGTGTACGTCGCCTGCGAGGTGTGCGGAGGGTCGCGCTACAACCGGGAGACGCTCCAGGTGCGCTACAAGGGCAAGAACATCTCCGAGGTCCTCGACATGCCGATCTCGGAGGCGGAGGAGTTCTTCGAACCGATCTCGAGCATCCACCGCTACATGAAGACGCTCGTCGATGTCGGCCTCGGCTACGTCCGTCTCGGCCAGAGCGCCACCACCCTCTCCGGCGGCGAGGCGCAGCGCGTCAAGCTCGCGACCGAGCTCCAGAAGCGCTCCAACGGTCGCAGCATCTACGTGCTCGACGAACCCACCACTGGGCTCCACTTCGAGGACGTGCGCAAGCTTCTCCTCGTGCTCAACGGCCTCGTCGACAAGGGCAACACCGTCATCACGATCGAGCACAACCTCGACGTCATCAGGAGCGCCGACTGGGTGATCGACCTCGGCCCTGAGGGCGGCTCAGGGGGCGGCATGATCATCGCCGAGGGCACTCCCGAGCAGCTCGCGAAGAACCCGGACAGCCACACCGGCCAGTTCCTCGCGGAGGTCCTCGATGGCTGGGCGGCGAAGTCGGCGCGGGCGAGCGCCCAGAGCCGCGTCGCGGCGATCTCCTCGGGCGCACGAGGAGAACAGGGCGGAGCGAAGCGGAAGGCGCGCGAAGAAGAGCCGGTGAACGCGTGAAACGCGGGAGTCTCTGAGCATGATGGACCCGAGCGACAATCGGGCCGCATTCCGTCCGGCCCAGGGCGAGATCCCCACATCGCCCGGCGTGTACCGGTTCTCCGACCGTCACGGCCGGGTGCTCTACATCGGCAAGGCCAAGAACCTCCGCGCCCGGCTCTCGAACTACTTCCAGCCGCTGCACGCTCTGATGCCGCGCACCCGGCGCATGCTCGCGCTCGCGGCGCGCCTCGACTGGACCGTCGTCGCGACGGACACCGAGTCCCTCGTCCTCGAGCACACCTGGATCACGGAGTTCAAACCCCCGTTCAACGTCCAGTTCAAGGACGACAAGACCTATCCCTACCTCGCGGTCACGCTCCGCGAGGAGGCCCCCAGGCTCATCATCACCCGCAACGAGAAGATCCGTGGCGCCCGATACTTCGGCCCCTACCCGAAGGTCTGGGCGCTGCGGGAGACCACCTCGCTGCTGCAACAGGCGTTCCCGATCCGCACCTGCAACGACGCCGACTACAAGCGCGCCATGGCGTCCGGCCGCCCCTGTCTCGCCGGCCAGATCGGTCGCTGCTCGGGCCCCTGCTCGCAGGTGCTCACCATCGAGGAGCACCGTCAGCGGGTGGACGAGCTCGTCTCCTTCCTCGCAGGAGGCGACACGAGCCACCTGCGGGCACTGCAGCGGCGCATGCGGGACGCGGCCGCGGAGCAGCGGTACGAGGACGCGGCGAGGCTGCGCGACCAGGTCAGAGCCGTCGAACACGTGATGGAGAAGAACGCCGTCGTGCTCGGCATGGACGTCAACCTGGACGTCTTCGGACTCCGCTCCGACGAGCTGGCGGCGGCGGCGCACCAGTTCATCATCCGCGGGGGCAGGATCCGGGGTGAACGCAGCTGGATCGTTGACGTCGAGCTCGACGATTCCCCGGGAAGCCTTCTGGAACAGGTCATTCAGTCCGCGTACGAGGGCGATCGGGAGCCGCCTCCCGAGATCCTCGTTCCACTCGCCCCGGACGATCGCGAGGCGCTCGAGGGGGCGCTCTCGCAGAAGCGCCCGCGGAAGGGCCGCGTCCGCGTTCGCGTGCCCGAGCGCGGCGGCAAGCTGCAGCTCATGGAGCGCGCCGTGCTCAACGCGGGGGAGCACCTCGTCCGCCACAAGCTGAAGCGCGCCGCCGACCTCACGGCGCGCACCGACGCCCTCGCCGAACTCCAGCGGGCTCTCGGCATGGAGGAGGCCCCGCTCCGGATCGAGTGCATCGACGTCTCCCACCTGCAGGGCACCGATGTCGTCGCCTCGCTCGTCGTCTTCGAGGACGGCCTGCCCGCCAAGGGCGCGTACCGCCGGTACCGGATCGAAGAGACGACGGACGACACGGACTCCATCTTCCAGGTCGTCTCGCGCCGTGCCGCGCAGCTCAACCAGCTGCGGGAGAGCGGCGCTCAGCCCACGGGCGTGTATCGCGATCGCCCGCAGCTGCTCATCGTCGACGGCGGCGAACCCCAGGTCAAGGCCGCGCAGCGCGCGCTCGCCGAGGCCGGCATCACCGACGTCGCGCTGTGCGGGATCGCGAAGCGGCTCGAGGAGATCTGGCTCCCGGATGATCCGTTCCCCGTCATCCTGCCGCGCACGAGCGAGGCGCTGTTCATGGTGCAGCGAATCCGCGACGAGGCCCACCGCTTCGCGATCACCTTCCAGCGGCAGCGCCGCAGCTCCTCGATTTCGAGCCGCCTGTCCGAAATCCCCGGCCTCGGTCCGAAACGGGTCAAGGCGCTCCTGCGCCACTTCGGCTCGGTGACCAGGCTGAAGGCGGCCTCGCTCGAGGAACTCGCGGCGGCCCCCGGGGTTGGGGAGAAGATCGCGGAGCAGATCCTCCAGCACCTCGGGAACGATCCGGCATCGGACGCTAAGCTTGAAGCGTCGCAAGAAACGGAACGGATCGAGGAGGGCGTCAATGAGTGAGGCGGTTCCCCCGCAGGAGATCCTGATCGTCACCGGCATGTCTGGTGCCGGTCGGAGCACGGTCGCGAACACGCTCGAGGATCTCGGCTGGTATGTCGTCGACAACCTCCCGCTCGCAATGCTGAAGACGCTCGCCGACATGGCCGATCGCTCGGGTGGTGCGCTGCCGAAGATCGTCGCGGTCGTCGACGTGCGCGGCCGCGACCTGTTCGCGGACATCCAGCAGACCGTCTCCGATCTCCGGACGAACGCCGCGGTCCGCGTGGTGTTCCTCGATGCGACGGACGAGATCCTGGTCCGTCGCTACGAGTCCGTTCGTCGCCCGCACCCGCTCCAGGGCGAAGCCGGCAGTCTGCTCGAGGGGATCCGCCTCGAGCGCGAGCGCCTGCAGGAGCTCCGCGCGTCCAGCGACGTGGTCATCGACACGTCGCGCTACAACGTGCACGATCTCTCGACCGCTACGCGGGATCTGTTCTCCGACGAGGACACCCCCGGGCTGCAGCTCTCCGTACTCAGTTTCGGATTCAAATACGGTGCGCCGACCGACGTCGATCTCATGGTCGACATGCGGTTCCTGCCGAACCCGTTCTGGGAGCCCGAACTCCGCGCCCTCACGGGCGTCGACCCCGAGGTGAAGGACTACGTCCTGGGCCGCGACGGGGCCTCGGAGTTCCTCGACCACTATGTGGCGGCGCTCACGCCCGTGTTCGCCGGCTTCCAGCGGGAGAACAAACGACACGCCTCACTCGCGGTAGGATGCACCGGTGGCAAGCACCGTTCGGTGGCCACCGCCAGGGAGCTCGCCGACCGGCTTGCCGGGCTTCCGGGTGTCAGCGTCACGCTGCGCCATCGCGACCTCGGTCGCGAGTAATTTGGCGCGCCGAGCTGCGCACCCTCCGATTCCATTCGAGTTCCTGAAAGGACCCCATTCGTGCTGTCTACCCCCGAGGTAAAGAGTGAGCTCGTTCGTTTCCAGGTGCAGCGCACCGGCGAGCGGGTTGCAGAGGTAGCGACGGTCCTCCGGCTCGCGGGCGGCCTGCACACGATCTCGGGCCGGATCGCACTCGAGGCCGAGCTCCACACACCGCAGATCGTGCAGCGCGTGCGCAAGGACCTGGCCGAGCTGTACGGCGTCCGCTCGGACGCGAAGCAGCTCCCGCCGTCGAGCACTCGGCCGGGTGCGCCCCAGTTCCTCGTCCGCGTCATCGACGGCGAGACCCTCGCCCGTCAGCTCGGGCTCCTCGACCAGCGCCGACGTCAGATCCGTGGCCTCCCGAATCGCCTGACGACGGGCGCACAGCCCGAGCTCGCCGCCATCTGGCGGGGCGCGTTCCTCGCCCGCGGCACGCTGACAGCGCCGGGGCGTTCCTCGAGCCTCGAGATCGTGTGCCCCAGCAACGAGGTCGCGATGGCGCTCGTCGGTGCCGCGAGCCGGCTCGGGATCGAGGCGAAGAGCCGAGAGATCCGTGGCCAGAACAAGGTCATCATCCGCGACGGCGAGGCGATCGGCGCGATGCTGGGCGCAATGGGCGCTGTGAAGGCGCGCGAGTCCTGGGACGAGCTGCGTCGCGCCCGCGAGACCCGCGCGACGGCGAATCGCCTGGTCAACTTCGACGACGCGAATCTTCGCCGCTCCGCACAGGCCTCGGTGGCCGCCTGCGCCCGCGTCGAGCGTGCGCTCGAGATCCTCGGCGATGACATCCCCGAGCATCTCCGGTACGCCGGCGAGCTCCGTCTCAAGCATCGCGAGGCGAGCCTCGACGACCTCGGCGCCCGCGCGGAGCCGGTGCTCACGAAGGACGCGGTCGCCGGCAGGATTCGGCGCCTGCTCGCGATGGCCGACAAGGAGGCAGCAGCGAAGGGGATCCCGGGTACCGAGGCGAATCTGCCCGAGGAACTGGACTCCATGTAACACCTGATCGGGCGGCCGCATTCCGCGTTTCCGCCGGTCGCGAAATTCAGGGACTGCACTGCAACCCGCCGTTCCCGAAAGCGGGCGCCTCGATAGACTGAGGCCGAAACATCGTCGATTCACAGATCGGAGCGAATTATGGCTGCTTACACACTTCCTGAGCTTCCCTACGACTACGCGGCACTCGAGCCGCACATCAGCGGCAAGATCATGCAGCTGCACCACGACAAGCACCACCAGGCCTACGTCACGGGCGCGAACACCGCCCTCGAGCAGCTCGCGGAGGCCCGCGAGTCGGGCAACCTCGCGAACGTGAACAAGCTCGAGAAGGACCTCGCGTTCAACCTCGGCGGTCACGTCAACCACAGCATCTTCTGGAACAACATGTCGCCCGAGGGCGGCGAGCGTCCCGAGGGCGAGCTCGCGGCAGCGATCGACGAGTTCTTCGGTGACTTCGAGAAGTTCCAGGCGCAGTTCACCGCGAACGCGCTCGGCGTTCAGGGCTCCGGCTGGTCGGTGCTCGCGTGGGACTCGCTGGGTCAGCGTGCCAACATCGTGCAGCTCTTCGATCAGCAGGGCAACCTGCCCGCTGGCACCATCCCGCTGCTGATGCTCGATGTCTGGGAGCACGCCTACTACCTGGATTACCTGAACGTCCGCGCCGACTACGTCAAAGCCTTCTGGAACATCGCCAACTGGCAGGATGTTGCGAAGCGCTTCGAGGCTGCCCGCGCGCAGACGCCCGGCCTGATCTAGTCACCCCGCACACCGAGGAGTCACCCCCGCACATGCGCACCATCGAATCCCTGGGCGAGCTGCGCTCGCGCACCGTGATCGTCCGCTGCGACCTGAACGTCCCGATCTCCGATGGGGAGATCACCGACGACGGCAGGATCCGCGCTTCCCTCGCCACCATCCGCGAACTGCGTGATGCCGGTGCGAAGGTGGTGCTGATCAGCCATCTGGGACGCCCCAAGGGCGAGCCGGAGGAGCGTTTCTCGCTCCGGCCCGTGGCGAAGCGCATGTCGGAGCTCCTCGGCGCACCGGTTGAGTTCGTCGACGAGACGGTCGGGGCGAAAGCCTCGGCCGCCGTCGCGGCGCTCACCGACGGCGACGTGGTGCTCCTCGAGAATCTCCGCTTCAACGCGGGGGAGACGAGCAAGGACGACGCGGAGCGCCTCGCCTTCGCTCAGGAGCTGGCAGCGCTCGGCGACCTGTTCGTCTCGGACGGCTTCGGCGTCGTCCACCGCAAGCAGGCGAGCGTCTACGACCTCGCCACGCTCCTTCCGAGCGCGGCGGGCCGCCTGGTCGCCGCGGAGCTCGAGGTGCTGAAGCGTCTCACCGACACCCCCGAGCGGCCCTACACCGTGGTGCTCGGCGGCTCGAAGGTGTCCGACAAGCTGGGCGTCATCTCCCACCTCATCGAGCGCGTCGACACCCTCGTCATCGGCGGCGGCATGCTCTTCACGTTCCTCGCCGCCCAGGGCCACGGCGTTGCCGCGAGCCTGCTGGAGCAGGATCAGCTCGACACGGTCAAGGGGTACCTCCGCGACGCTGAGGCGCGCGGGGTCCGGATCGTGCTTCCCACCGACGTGATCGTCGCCGAGGCGTTCGCCCCGGACGCGGCCCACGAGGTCGTCGCTGCCGACGCGATCGAGTCCTCGTCCTTCGGCACCTCCGGGATCGGCCTCGACATCGGGCCCGATTCCGCCCAGAACTTCGCGGACATCATCCGCGACTCCCGCACCGTCTTCTGGAACGGCCCCATGGGCGTCTTCGAGATGGAGGCGTTCGCCGGCGGCACCCGCGAGGTCGCCCGCGCGCTCACCGAGACGGACGGCTTCACGGTCGTCGGCGGCGGCGATTCGGCAGCTGCCGTCCGCGCGCTCGGCTTCACCGATGACCAGTTCGGCCACATCTCCACGGGCGGCGGCGCGAGCCTCGAGTATCTCGAGGGCAAGCAGCTCCCCGGCCTGGAGGTCCTCGCGTGAACGACCAGATCCCCGAGCTGCGCGAGCCGCTCCCGCAGACCGATCGTGTCCCGTTCATCGCGGGCAACTGGAAGATGAACCTCGATCACCTGCAGGCGATCGCGCTCGTCCAGAAGCTCTCGTGGGCACTGAAGGACGTGCGCCACGACTTCTCCCAGGCCGAGGTGGCGGTGTTCCCGCCGTTCACCGATCTGCGTTCGGTGCAGACCCTGATCGCCGCGGATAAGCTCGCGCTCGGCCTCGGCGCGCAGGATGTGTCCCCGCACGCCTCCGGCGCGTACACGGGCGACGTTTCCGCGGCGATGCTCGCCAAGCTCGAGACCCGCTACGTGCTCGTAGGGCACTCCGAGCGCCGCCACGGCCACGGCGAATCCGACGAGACCGTGGGCGCAAAGGCACTGGCCGCCAGCCGCGCCGGCATGATCCCCGTGATCTGCGTCGGCGAGACGGCAGAGGACCTCGAGGCGCACGGCGCCGCCGCGATCCCGCTGGCCCAGCTCGCCGCGGCCGTCGCGCCGCTGCCCGAGGGCGCAGAGTTCGTGGTTGCCTACGAGCCCGTGTGGGCGATCGGGAGCGGCCAGGCGGCGTCCCCCGAGCAGGCCGAGGAGGTCGCGAAGGCGCTCCGCGAGTCGCTGCGCGACCTGCGCTCGGACGAGGTCGCCGCGGCCACCAGGATCCTCTACGGCGGATCCGTCGCGAGCCAGAACGTTGCCGCGTTCCTCCGCCAGCCGAACGTCGACGGCGCCCTCGTGGGCGGCGCGAGCCTCAAGGCCGACGAGTTCGCCAAGATCGTGCAGTTCAAGAAGCACGTGACGGCTGGCTGACCAGCAGTTCGGGAGCATCGCGCCGGTCGCATGGCCGCGCCTGACGACGTTCCCATCGTTCAACGGCTATACTGGTCGTTGGCTTCCACGCAACTGACCCCTGAAAGGTGAAGCGTGCTCATTCTCAAGATCGCACTGATCGTCATCCTCGTGATCACGAGCCTGCTGCTCACCCTGTTCATCCTGCTGCACAAGGGTCGCGGAGGCGGCCTTTCCGACATGTTCGGCGGCGGCGTGACCTCGAGCCTCGGCTCGTCGGGTGTTGCCGAGCGGAACCTCAACCGGATCACGGTCATTGTGTCGCTCGTGTGGGTCGCATCGATCGTGGGCCTCGGCCTCCTCGCCCGTTTCTCGGTCGTCTGACCCGAGCCTCGGAGCAGCCCGCCCGGTGAACCGGGCGCAGCCAGTCCTGACGCGCGCATGCGTTCGTGTGCTCTCGCATCGCGCCGTCACCCCTCGCAGCACACTGCAGAAAGGAAACCATGGCCGGCAGTAACGCCATCCGTGGTGCCCGCGTCGGATCCGGCCCCATGGGGGAGCAGGATCACGGAGCGCGCGCCGACCGAGTGAAGATCTCTTACTGGGATGCGCTCGGCAACGAGACCGTCCGCTATTTCGCGGCCGACGTCGCAGAAGAGGACATCCCCGAGCAGATCGACTGCCCGACGACCGGCCTTCCCGCCGGCCGCGACAAGGCGAACCCGCCGCAGCTCCTCAAGAACGAGCCCTACAAGACGCACCTCGCCTACGTGAAGGAGCGTCGCACGGAGGAGGAGGCCGCCGAGCTGCTCGAGCAGGCCCTCGAGAAGCTGCGCGCCCGCCGAGGCACCGCGCGCGCCAAGGCGTAACGACTTCGCACCGCGAGAACGCGGAAGGGGGTGAGTTCCAGAATCGGAACTCACCCCCTTCGTCGTTTCGCCGCGGGTGCTACGCGGTGTGCCGGGCGGCGGCTTCGGCGAGCTGCCGCAGCACCCCGGCGGGCTCCGTGAGCGACAGCGCGAGCACGGGGCGGCCACGCTCCTCGAGCACGGCGCGATCGCCACGCGCCTGCGCGGCGATCAGGGTCTCGAAGCTTCCGCCCGTTCCGGGGATGGGCAGCGAGCCGAGCGAACCGTCGCAGAGCTGCAGGAACGCGCCGAGCGCCGGCCCGCCCTTGTGGAGCTGACCCGTGGAGTGCAGGTAGCGCGGCCCCCAGCCGAGCGCCACGGGAACCGTCAGGTGTTCGGCGAGCTGATCACGCAGTTCGTGCAGGCTGTCCCGCGCGGGCGTCTCCGGGTCGAGATAGGCCTGGATCGCGAGGTAGCCGCCCTCGGGGATCATTTCCGCGATCGCCGCGATGATCTCGGCCGCGGACGCGGGGGAGTCCACCCCGGCGGGGGTGGCGAGCAGCGTCGCGCCGGGAACCCCGGCGAGGGGCGTTCCCACGGGCTCGGGGTGTCCAGCCGGATCGGCGAGCACCGCGCGCGCCGCTACCTTCGCCGACTCGACGTCTGGCTGGTTGAACGGGTCGATTCCCATGATACGACCGAGCGCCGCAGTGGCGACCTCCCAGAGGAGGAACTGCGCCCCGAGCGCCGCCTGGACGACGATGCCCTCGTGCTCCTCGACGTCGGTCGCGCGCGCGTCGCGGATCTCGATGAGGAGCTGGGTGTCGGCGTGACGGGAGAGCTCCGGCGCGCGGTCCGGCAGCGAGATCGGGAGCACCCCTCGGCCGTCCTTTCCGGTGGACTCGGCGACGAGCTGCTCGATCCAGGTGCCGAATCCCCAGTTCGCATCGTCAGCCGCGGTGATTCCGAGGACGTAGCGGCCGGGGAGCCCGCAGGAGATCGCTGCGGCGAGCCGCAGGGCGGGGTTGTCGGGGGAGTCCTGCGCGAGTGCTTCCCGCACCGCCTGGGCCTCTGCGACGAGTGCGGCGATGTCCGCCCCGGCGAGGCCCGCGGGAATGAGCCCGAACGCGGTGAGCGCGGAGAACCGACCGCCCACGTCCGGGTCGGCGTTGCACACGGCCTGGCCCGCATCGGCGGCCGCGCGCTCGAGGGGTGAGCCGGGGTCCGTGACCACGAGCACGCGCCGCGAGGCATCGATGCCGGCCTCGGCGAAAGCGCGCTCGAACGCGGCGCGGTGGCTCTGCGTCTCGATCGTCGTTCCGGACTTCGAGCTGATCACCACGGCGGTTCGGGCGAGATCGTCCGCGAGCGCCCTGGCGACGACCTCGGGGTGCGTCGAATCGAGCACCGTGAGGGGGACCCCGGCCCAGCGCGCGATCACCGCGGGCGCCAGGCTCGAGCCGCCCATGCCGCAAAGCACGATCCGGTCGACGCCGTCCTCTGCGAAGCGCTCGCGCATCCCCGACACGCGGCCGATCGCCTCGTCGGCGCCCGCGGCGAAGTCGGTCCACCCGAGGCGCGCGGCGGCCTCGGCCTCGGCGTCGGCTCCCCAGAGCGACGCGTCGAGCGCGAAGATCCGGCTCGCGACGCGTTCGTCGACGAGCTCGGCGAGCGTTTCCGCGTAGCGGGGATCGGCGGTGAGCCGTTCATCGATCGCCAGCGTGAGCGTCATGCACCAGCCTCCTCGAGCGCGGTGTTCACGGTCTGCTGCAGTTCCGCCCAGGACTGCTCAAACTTGGCGAGCCCCTCGGTCTCGAGCTTCTCGGTGACCTCGGAGTAGTCGATTCCCACGGCGTCGAGCGCGTTGAGCAGCTGGTTGGACTCCAGGTACTCGGTCCGAATCGAATCGCCGGCAACGTCGCCGTGGTCGGCGAACGCGCGGAGCGTGGCCTCCGGCATCGTGTTGACCACGTGCGCGGAGACGAGTCCCGTCACGTACAGCGTGTCGGGGAGCGCGGGATCCTTCACCCCGGTGGAGGCCCAGAGCGGCCGCTGCAGGTTCGCACCCTCGCGGATCAGGTACCGCGCACGCTCACTCGAGAACGACTCCTCGAAGGCCTCGTAGGCCAGGCGGGCGTTCGCGAGCCCGGCGCGGCCGCGCAGTTCGCGCGCCTCGGGATCCGAGAGGGCGTCCAGTCGCGCGTCCACCTCGGTGTCGACCCGCGACACGAAGAAGGAGGCGACCGAGTGGATCCCGCTCAGATCCAGGCCAGCGATCCGGGCTCGCTCGAGACCCGTGAGGTAGGCGTTGACCACCTCGCGATAGCGCTCGAGGCTGAAAATCAGGGTGACGTTTACGCTGATCCCCTCGGCGATCGCGGCGGTGATGGCCGGGAGCCCCTCCACGGTCGCCGGAATCTTGATCATCGCGTTCGGACGATCGACCCGGCGCCAGAGCTCGCGCGCCTCGGCGATCGTCCCCTCGGTGTCGCGCGCGAGCGCGGGGGAGACCTCGATCGAGACCCGTCCGTCGACGCCGCCGCTCTCCGCGTAGGTCTCTGCGAGCACGTCGCAGGCGGCGGCGACATCCGCCGTCGTGAGGCGGACGATCGTCTCGTCGGCTCCGAGGCCTGCGGAGGCGCACGCGGCGATCGCGGGGCCGTAGCCCTCGCCCCCGGCCAGAGCGCCGGCGAAGATCGTGGGATTGGTGGTGACCCCGACGACGTCGAGATCGCGGATCATCGCGGCGAGTTCTCCGCTTTCGATCCGCCTGCGCGACAGGTCGTCGAGCCAGATGCTCACGCCCGCGCGGGAGAGGGCCGCGGTGGGTCGCGCGCTCATCAGGCTCGCTCTCCGAGGCCGCCGAGCTGCTCGAGGCTCGAGCGCGCCACCGAGACGACCGCTTCGGTCGTGATCCCGAACTCGCGGAAGAGGGTCTCGTAATCGGCCGAGGCGCCGAAGTGCTCGATCGAGACCGAGCGCCCGGCGTCGCCGACGTAGCGCTCCCAGCCGAGCGAGAGCCCGGCCTCGACGCTCACGCGAGCGCGGACGGCCGCGGGGAGCACGCTCTCGCGGTACTCGGGGGTCTGCTCGGCGAACCACTCGAGGCAGGGCGCCGAGACGACGCGCGCCCCGACACCGTCGGCCGCGAGGCGCTCGCGGGCCTCGACGGCGAGCTGTACCTCGGAGCCCGTGGCGATGAGGATCACGTCGAGCGAGTCCGTGGGGGAGTCTGCGAGCACGTAGGCGCCCTTGCGCACGCCCTCCGCCTCGGCGAAGTCGCCGCCGCGCGGAAGCACGGGGACGTTCTGCCTGGTGAGCGCGATTCCCGTGGGGCCCTCGTGCCGCTGCAGGATCTCGTGCCACGCGACCGACACCTCGTTCGCGTCGGCCGGGCGGACCATCGCGAGATTGGGGATCGCGCGGAGCGTGGCGAGCTGCTCGATCGGCTGGTGCGTCGGACCGTCCTCGCCGAGCGCGATGGAGTCGTGCGTCCAGACGAAGATGCTCGGCACGTTCATGAGCGCTGCGAGACGCACGGCCGGGCGCATGTAGTCGCTGAAGATCAGGAAGGTGCCGCCGTAGCTGCGGGTCTTGCCGTGCAGCTGGATGCCGTTGAGGATCGCCCCCATCGCGTGCTCGCGGATCCCGAAGTGCAGCACGCGGCCGTAGGGGTCGCCCGACCAGGTCGAGGTCGAGTGGTTCGCGGGGACGAAGGAGGGGACGCCGGGGATCGTCGTGTTGTTGGACCCGGCGAGGTCGGCTGAGCCGCCCCACAGCTCGGGCATGATCGGCCCGAGCGCCGCGAGCACCTTGCCGCTCGCAGCGCGCGTTGCGACGCTCGCGCCCGGCTCGAACTCGGGAAGCGCCTCGCGGGCTCCCGCGGGAAGCTCCTGGGCCTCGACCCGGTCGAAGAGCGCCTTGCGCTCGGGGTTCGCCGCGGCCCAAGCGTCGAAGGCCCGCTGCCACTCGGCGCGCTTCTCGGCGCCGCGCTCGACGGCCTCGCGCGTGTGCGCGATGACCTCGGGGGCCACCGCGAAGTGCTCGGCCGGATCGAAGCCGAGGGCCTCCTTGAGGCCTGCGAGTTCCTCGGCACCGAGCTTGGCGCCGTGGATTCCGCCGGTGTTCTGCTTACCGGGGGAGGGCCAGCCGATGATGGTCTTCAGAATGATGAGGCTCGGGCGCGTCGTGTCGCCCTTCGCCTCTTCGATTGCGGCGTTCAGCTCGGCGAGGTCCTCGACGTACTCGCCCGTGCGCTTCCAGTCGACTTCGAGCACCTGCCAGCCGTACGACTCGTAGCGCTTCGCCACGTCCTCGGAGAAGGAGATGTCGGTGTCGTCCTCGATCGAGATCTGGTTCGAATCGTAAATCGCGATCAGGTTGCCGAGCTCCTGGTGGCCGGCGAGCGACGAGGCCTCGCTCGTGACGCCCTCCTGCAGATCTCCGTCACCGGCGATCACGTAGATGAAGTGGTCGAAGGGGCTCGTGCCGGGAGCGGCCTCGGGGTCGAACAGCCCGCGCTCGTAGCGCGCAGCGTAGGCGAAGCCGACGGCTGAGGCGAGGCCCTGGCCGAGCGGGCCCGTCGTGATCTCGACGCCGTCCGTGTGCCCGTACTCGGGGTGACCGGGGGTTTTCGAGCCCCAGGTGCGCAGCGACTGGAGGTCTTCGAGCTCGAGGCCGTAGCCGCCGAGGTAGAGCTGAACGTACTGCGTCAGCGAGGAGTGGCCAACGGAGAGGATGAAACGGTCGCGCCCGATCCAGTGCGGATCAGCGGGATCGTGGCGCATGACGCGCTGGTGCAGCAGGTAGGAGACGGGCGCGAGACTGATCGCGGTTCCCGGGTGGCCGTTGCCCACCTTCTCCACCGCGTCCGCCGCGAGCACCCGCGCGGTATCCACCGCGCGATCGTCGAGTTCGTCCCACTGCAATTCGATTCCCAAGACATACCTTTCCGAGGGGAAGACGGTTCGAGACGCCGGCCCGGCGCACCCTCACCAATCCTAGTCTGCGGAAGGGGTACGATAGAGATGATGTCCACGCAGATCTCAGCCCAGGCCCAGGACCGTTCGGAGCGCCCTCGTCCGTCGCTCGGTCGGACGATCAAGAATTACGTGTCGCTCACGAAGCCGCGCGTGATGGAGCTGTTGCTCGTCGTCACCGTGCCCGCGATGATTCTCGCCGCTCGCGGCCTCCCGAACCTGTGGCTCGTGCTCGCGACGCTCATCGGCGGCGCCCTCAGCGCGGGCTCGGCCGGCTCGTTCAACTGCTACATCGACCGCGACATGGATCGCCGGATGAAGCGCACCGCGAACCGCCCGCTCGTCACCGGCGAGATCTCCGACCGCAACGCGCTCATCTTCTCGTGGGTGCTCGGGGTCGTCTCGGTCGTCTGGCTGCTGCTCACCACGAACTGGCTCGCCGCCGCGCTCTCGGCCGCAGCGATCTTCTTCTACGTGGTCATCTACACGCTCGTGCTCAAGCGCCACAGCGAGCAGAACATCATCTGGGGCGGGATCGCGGGCTGCTTCCCCGTGCTCATCGGCTGGGCCGCGGTCACCGGCTCGCTCGACTGGCCGGCCTGGGTGTTCTTCCTGATCATCTTCCTCTGGACCCCGGCCCACTACTGGCCGCTGTCGATGCGCTACCGCGACGACTACGCCAATGCCGGCGTGCCGATGCTCGGCGTCGTGCGCGGCCGGATCACCGTGGGCCTGCAGGTCATCCTCTACACCTGGGCGACGGTCGCATCGAGCCTGATCCTGATCCCGGTCGCCGACATGGGATGGACCTACACGGTCATCGCCCTCGCGACCGGCGCGTACTTCCTCGTCGAGGCGCACAAGCTCTACAGCGCGGCGATCCGCGGGCAGGAGGGCAGCCCGATGCGGGTCTTCCACGGCTCGATCGTCTACCTCTCGCTGCTCTCCGTCGGCATCGCGATCGACCCGCTGCTGCCCTTCTAACGCCCGGCCGCTGGCCCGGCGTGTCGGCCGGGATCAGACGCCAGCGCCCGCTCCGTGTCCGTCGTGAACGGCCCCGCCGCCGATTCGGGGGAGCCGCGTGCCACCGGCGCAGATGAGGCCGAGACGGGTCAGAAGAGATCAGGTACGGCCGGCCGCAGCATCCCTGCGGTGATCAGCGAATTGCGGCGCACGACCCACCCCGCTTCGATCGACGGATCGATCCCAGCAGCGATCGCTGCCGTCGCCTCGCGGCGCTGAACCGCCCCGTCCGCGAGGGGTCGAGCGTCTCAGCGCTGCGCGACGGCGGGATCCGCCACCGGGCGCTTGAGCCGGAGCACCACGAGGGTCATGGTCGCCGCGGTGAGCGACGCGAGCACCATGTGGACGCCGACCCAGAGCTCGGGGAGACCGTTGCGCGCCTGATAGATCCCGACGGCGATCTGCACCAGCAGGATGACGAGGAGGGTCACGATCCACTTCAGCGGGCGAAGACGGCCGGCCGCGGCCCAGATCAGCAGCGCGATCGTGAGTGCGAGCGCCGCGTAGCCCGGCCACGAGTGGACGTGGCTCATGAGGGTCGCGTCGACGCCGTCGCGCTGGATCGTGGCGTCGCCGGAGTGGGGACCGTTCGCCGTCGTGAGCACCCCGAACAGGACCGTGAGCGCCATCACGAGTGTGGAGACGTGCGCCAGGATCATGAACGGCTTCGGCACGGCGAGTTCGCGGGGGACCGGGGGCTCGTACATGCGCGCGAGGAACGCTGCGGTGATGCACACGAGCGCGAGCGACACGACGTAGTGGAAACCGACGAGGTTGGCGTTCAGGTGCATCCACACGATGATGCCGCCGACGAGCGCCTGGAGCGCGACCAGGCCGAGCACGACGAGCGAGATGACGAGCAGATCGCGGCGCTGGGCGCGGATCCGCCAGCTGAGCACGACGACGAGGATCGCGAAGACGAGCAGCGGGCCCGAGATCGTCCGGTTGCCGAACTCGATCAGCGAGTGGTAGCTCAGCTCCTGCGTGGGCACGAGGGAGCCGGGAGCGCAGAGGGGCCAGTCCGGGCAGCCGAGCCCGGAACCGGTCAGGCGCACGGCGCCTCCCGTGGCGATGATCAGGGTGTTCAGCACGAAGGAGACCCACGCGCTAACCGCGAGGAACCGCGGCGGACGCCAGGTGATCGGCGCGGCCTGTGCGGCCTCGATGACGACGTCGTTGCGCGCTGCGGACAACGTGACTCCTCTTTTCCTCGGGTCCCGCCTCTGTATCCCCGCTTCGCGCGCTCTCCGGAAATCCGGAGCGTGCCGCGCTGTCCCAGCTGGGATTTCCACCGAATCGCCGCTCCCGCGGAGGACCTCCCAGAAACACTGGAAAGTCTGTAGAATAAGAAGCTGTGGTTGCGTACGGCGAACCGAATCCTCAGATGATGTGAAAACACCGGTGAGAAGCGGTTCCGTCCGAAGCCCAGTCTACTGCACTGCTGCAGGGAGCCAGTCCCGTGCGCTCAGCACGATACGGCCCGGATTCCCTCCGGTCGCCCACTGGCTCCTCGCGAATTGAAGGATGAGGGAGGGATCATGCCAGAGGTACTGATCGACCGACCCGAGCTCGAAGGCTTGGGGCAGTACGAGTTCGGCTGGCACGACAGCGATGAGGCCGGTGCGACTGCAAAGCGCGGCCTCAATGAGCAGGTCGTGCGAGAGATCTCGACACTGAAGAACGAGCCGGAGTGGATGCTCGAGCGTCGCCTGAAGGCGCTCCAGATCTTCGGCCGCAAGCCGATGCCCACGTGGGGCGCCGATCTCACGGAGATCGACTTCGACAACATCAAGTACTTCGTCCGCTCGACGGAGAAGCAGGCCACGAGCTGGGAGGAGCTCCCGGAGGAGATCAAGGAGACCTACGAGCGTCTCGGGATCCCCGAGGCCGAGCGCCAGCGTCTCGTGGCCGGCGTCGCCGCGCAGTACGAGTCCGAGGTCGTCTACCACCAGATCCGCGAGGATCTCGAGGCACAGGGCGTCCTGTTCCTCGACACGGACACCGCGCTCAAGGAGCACCCGGAGATCTTCGAGGAGTACTTCGGCACGGTCATTCCCTCGGGCGACAACAAGTTCGCCGCGCTGAACACCGCCGTCTGGTCGGGCGGCTCGTTCGTGTACGTCCCGAAGGGCGTGCACGTGGAGATCCCGCTCCAGGCCTACTTCCGCATCAACACGGAGAACATGGGCCAGTTCGAGCGCACGCTCATCATCGCCGACGAGGACAGCTACGTCCACTACATCGAGGGCTGCACCGCCCCGATCTACAAGTCGGACTCGCTGCACTCCGCGGTCGTCGAGATCATCGTCAAGAAGAACGCCCGCGTGCGCTACACGACGATCCAGAACTGGTCGACCAACGTGTACAACCTCGTCACCAAGCGCGCCATCGCGGAAGAGGGCGCGACCATGGAGTGGGTCGATGGCAACATCGGCTCCAAGGTCACGATGAAGTACCCGTCGATCTACCTCACGGGTGAGCACGCCAAGGGCGAGACCCTCTCCGTCGCGTTCGCCGGCCCCGGCCAGCACCAGGATGCCGGCGCGAAGATGATCCACCTCGCACCGCACACCAAGTCGTCGATCCTCTCGAAGTCGATCGCACGCGGCGGCGGCCGCACCGGCTACCGCGGCGAGGTCCGGGTCGAGGCGAGTGCGCATCACGCGGCCAACTCGGTCGTCTGCGACGCGCTGCTTGTGGATCGCATCTCGCGTTCCGACACGTACCCCGCCATCGACATCCGCACCGACGACGCGGAGCTCGGCCACGAGGCCACCGTCTCCCGCGTCAGCGAGGACCAGCTCTTCTACCTGATGAGCCGTGGTCTCGCGGAGGAAGAGGCGATGGCGATGATCGTTCGCGGCTTCATCGAGCCGATCGCCCGCGAGCTCCCCATGGAGTACGCGCTCGAACTCAACAAGCTCATCGAGATGGGCATGGAAGGATCCGTCGGATAATGACCGAAGTTGTTGCTCCCCAGGACACCGCTCAGCACGGGCTGAAGGCGCACTCGGACGGCGACTGGGCGAACCGCGCCCCGGTGCAGACCCGCTCGGATCGGCCGAAGTCGACGAACGTCAGCGATTTCGAGGTCGTCACCGGACGCGAGGCCACCTGGAAGTTCACCCCCGTCGCCAAGCTCGACGCTCTCCTGAACGGCGAGCTCGACGGCGGCCGCATCCCGGTCACCGTGACCGAGGCCGCTGGCGTCACCTCCGAGTGGATCGCCCGAGACGACGCCCGCATCGGGCGCGCCGGCATCCCCGAAGAGCGCGGCGCCGCTGCGGCGTGGAGCGCGTTCGGGGAGGCCCACCTCGTCACGATCGCCTCCGACGAGCGCACCACCACCGTGATCACGCGCGACGCGCTCGATGCCGCGCCGCGTGCGGGGCACACCGTCATCGAGGCGGCCCCGAACAGCCGCGGACTCGTCATCATCGAGAACTCGGGCGCCGCCCAGCTCTCGGAGAACGTCGAGATCGTGCTGCAGGAGGGCGCGCACCTCACCCTCGTGAGCGTGCAGCAGTGGGACGACGAGGCGATCCACCTCGCGAGCCACTACGCCACCGTCGGCCGCGACGCGTCGCTCACGCACATCGTCGTCAGCCTCGGCGGCGGCATCGTCCGCCTCAACCCCTCGATCCACCTGGATCACGAGGGCGCGAACGGCGAGGCGCTCGGCGCCTACTTCGCCGACGCCGGCCAGCACCTCGAGCACCAGGTCTACATGGACCACGACGCCCCCCACACCCGCAGCCGCGTCACCTACAAGGGCGCGCTGCAGGGCGAGGGCGCGCACACCGTGTGGATCGGCGACGTGCTGATCCGCCGCAGCGCGACGGGCACCGACAGCTACGAGCAGAACCGCAACCTGGTCCTCTCCGAGGGCACGCGCGCCGACTCGATCCCCAACCTGGAGATCGAGACCGGCGACATCGAGGGTGCCGGCCACGCTTCCGCGACCGGCCGCTTCGACGACGAGCACATCTTCTACCTGCAGAGCCGCGGCATCTCCGAGGAGGAGGCTCGCAAGCTCGTCGTGCGCGGCTTCCTGCTCGAGGTCATCGCACAGATCGGCGACGAGGCCACCGAGGAGCGGCTGCAGGCCGCCGTCGAGGCCGAGCTCGCGGACAGCGTGCGCGTCGCGGTCAAGGGCGCGTAGATGCCGAGGACGATGGTGCTCAGCCTCGACGATCTGGTCCAGGACCAGGCGACGCGCGTCGTCATCGACGACGTGCCGATCGCCGTGGTCCTCGACTCGGAGGGTGTCGTCCACGCCATTGGCGACACCTGCAGCCACGGACAGATCAGTCTGTCCGAGGGCTTCGTCGAGGGCGACACGCTCGAGTGCTGGGCCCACGGCTCGGCCTTCTCGCTCTGCACCGGAAAGCCCCAGAACCTGCCGGCGTACGAGCCGGTCCCCGTTTATGTCGTCGAGGTCGAGGACGGCAATGTCTACATCGACCCCACTGTTACGAAAGAGATTGAATCATGAGCTCCGTTCTTGAAATCAAGGACCTGCACGTCAGCGTCGAGACCGATCAGGGCGCGAAGAAGATCCTGAAGGGCGTCGACCTCACCATCAAGCAGGGTGAGACGCACGCCATCATGGGCCCGAACGGCTCCGGCAAGTCGACGCTCGCCTACGCGATCGCCGGCCACCCGCGCTACGAGGTCACGAGCGGCTCCATCCTGCTCGACGGCGAAGAGGTGCTCGACATGGAGGTGGACGAGCGCGCCCAGGCCGGTCTCTTCCTCGCCATGCAGTACCCGGTCGAGATCCCGGGCGTCACCAACGCGAACTTCCTCCGCACCGCCAAGACCGCGATCGACGGCGAGGCGCCCTCCATCCGCACCTGGATGAAGGACGTCAAGCAGGCGATGGCCGATCTCCGCATGGACGAGTCGTTCGCCGCGCGTAACGTCAACGAGGGCTTCTCGGGTGGCGAGAAGAAGCGCAACGAGATCCTCCAGCTCGAGCTGCTGAAGCCGAAGTTCGCCGTCCTCGACGAGACCGACTCCGGCCTCGACGTCGACGCGCTGAAGATCGTCTCGGAGGGTGTCAACCGCGCGAAGCAGAACACCGACCTCGGTGTGATGCTCATCACGCACTACACGCGCATCCTCCGCTACATCAAGCCCGATCACGTGCACGTGTTCGTCAACGGCCGTATCGCCGAGCAGGGCGGCCCCGAGCTCGCTGAGCGTCTCGAGAACGAGGGCTACGACCGTTTCCTCGTCGAGGCGTAAGGCCTAGGCTGAGACCATGTCAGAAGAGTCCGTGAACGTTCCGAAGTCGATCGACCCGGAGTTCCGCGAGCAGGCGATCGAGGCGTTGAAGAACGTCTCGGACCCCGAGCTGGGCGTCAACATCGTCGACCTCGGCCTGATCTACGATCTCGCCTTCGACGAGGAGCATGACGCCCTGGTGATCAGCATGACGCTCACGAGCGCCGGCTGCCCGCTCACGGACGTCATCGAGAACGACATCGCCGAGGCGCTCGACGGCCTCGTGGCCGCGTTCCGCATCAACTGGGTGTGGATGCCGCCGTGGACGCCCGAGCGGATCACCGATGACGGTCGCGATATGATGAGGGCTTTGGGGTTCGCCATCTAGCTCTCGTCGTTCGGTCGGAGGCGCGTTCCCTCCGATGCGCTCCCGGCGCGCTTCGCGCGTCCGGGCCCCGCATGCGCATCACTGGGAACGCGCCTTCGGCCGTTCTCGCGCGGCCGCGATCGTGCCGCGCACACCACACGCAACGAAGGAATTGAAATGATCACCGTCGAGGGACTGGCCATCGACGTCGGCGCACGCCGACTCATGTCCGACGTCACATTCCGGGTCAACCCCGGCGACAAGATCGGTCTCGTCGGCCGCAACGGCGCCGGCAAGACGACGCTCACGCGCACCCTGTCCGGCGAGCTGCAGCCCGCGGAAGGTTCGCTTAATATCACTGGCGAGCTGGGCTTTCTCCCGCAGGATCCGCGCACTGGCGATCCCGAGCAGCTCGCTCGGCACCGCATCCTCGATGCCCGCGGCCTCGGCACGCTGACGAAGAACATCGCCCAGGCCACCGAGGACATGGCGTCCGAGGATCCCGCTGTCGCCGAGAAGGCGATGCGCCGCTTCGGCAACCTGACCGATCGCTTCCACGCGCTCGGCGGCTATGCCGCTGAGTCGGAGGCCGCGTCGATCTCCCACAATCTCGGTCTGCCCGATCGGGTGCTCGACCAGCCTCTCAAGACGCTGTCGGGCGGCCAGCGCCGCCGCATCGAGCTCGCGCGCATCCTGTTCTCGGACGCCGACACGATGATCCTCGACGAGCCGACGAACCACCTCGACGCCGACTCGATCGTCTGGCTGCGCGAGTTCCTGAAGAGCTACAAGGGCGGGCTGATCGTGATCAGCCACGACATCGACCTCGTGGGGGAGACCGTCAACCGCGTCTTCTACCTCGACGCGAACCGCCAGGTCATCGACATCTACAACATGACCTGGAAGCTCTATCTGCGGCAGCGGGCCGCCGACGAGGAGCGCCGTCGCAAGGAGCGCTCCAACATCGAGAAGAAGGCCTCGCAGCTGAAGGATCAGGCCGCGCGCTTCGGTGCGAAGGCCTCGAAGGCGGCCGCTGCGCACCAGATGGTCGCGCGGGCCGACAAGATGCTGTCGGGTCTCGAGGACGTGCGCCAGGTGGACCGCGTCGCGAAGCTGCGCTTCCCGGACCCCGCGCCCTGCGGAAAAACCCCGCTCATGGCCGAGGGCCTGTCGAAGTCGTACGGTTCGCTCGAGATCTTCGCGGGCGTCGACCTCGCGGTGGACCGCGGCTCCAAGGTCGTCGTGCTCGGGCTGAACGGCGCGGGCAAGACGACACTGCTGCGCCTGCTCGCGCAGGTCGACGAGCCCGATACCGGCCAGATCGTCGCGGGCCACGGCCTCAAGGTGGGCTACTACGCACAGGAGCACGAGACCCTCGACGTGCAGGCGAGCGTGCTGCAGAACATGGTGTCCGTGTCGCAGCACCTCACCGAGACGGAGGCCCGCAAGGTGCTCGGCTCGTTCCTCTTCACGGGTGACGACGTGCTGAAGCCGGCCGGCGTCCTGTCGGGCGGCGAGAAGACCCGCCTCGCGCTCGCGATGCTCGTGGTCTCGAGCGCGAACGTGCTGCTCCTTGACGAGCCCACGAACAACCTCGACCCGGCGAGCCGCGAGGAGATCCTCGACGCGCTCGCGCACTTCACGGGCGCCGTGGTGCTCGTGTCGCACGACGCCGGGGCGGTCGAGGCGCTCAACCCGGAGCGCGTGCTCATCATGCCCGAGGCGACCGAGGACCACTGGTCGAAGGAGTACCTGGAGCTCATCGAGCTCGCCTAGTCCTGGCGGGGGATCGGAGCCCGGGCAGCCGCCCGGGCTCCGCCTCCGCTCCGGCGAGCCGGGACGCGGCTCAGTTCGCGGGCTTCGGGGGCGTCGCGTACTCGGTGGTGCTGCGCAGCGCCGAGCGCTTCAGGGCCCCCGGATCCGTCTCGCGGAATCGGTCGAGCACGTACTCTGCGCCCTGATCCTGCATGCCGTTCGAGTAGTAGGCGACGTGCGCCTTCTCGTCGATGGTGGTCGTGCTCTGGCAGACGAAGTCCCCCTCGACGCAGAAGTCGCGGATCCGGTCGGCAAAGCGGGCCAGTGCGCCGACCGGGCGGGGAAGGATCCCGTTGAGCGTGGAGGCGTAGTCCCCGGCTCCGTAGCTCTCGGTCCCCTCGAATCGCGGGTTGCCGTAGAGAACGATGGCGACGACGCGATCCGCCGCGAGCGGATCGACGGTACCCGCGCGTTCTCCCACGAGGCGCGCCTCGGGATCGGAGAGCGCGTCGCCGATGACGAACGCGCCCTGGGAGTAGCCCAGCAGCACGAAACGCTGATCGGGGCACGCATCGGATTGAACGTTGAGCATGTCGATGAGGGTGCGCACCCCTGCGGTGCCGCCCAGCTTCACGTCGGTGTCCGCCGGATAGTCGAGGTCGATCGTCTGGCTCGAGTTGAGCGCCTTGGTCACGGTCTTCGCCACCGGGGTGAGGAGCTGGTTTCGCGACTTCTCCGCGGTTCCGCGCACCGTCACCACGAGTTCGCTCGAGCACTCGATCGGTTCGACGACGGGGTCGGGGTGCTTGGCGGCGTCATACTGCTCGGCGGCGTCCGGCGTCGTCGGGTTGTCGGTGACCTCCTTGAGGGAGCTGCGCGTCTCCTCGGGGTCGGGCTGCGTCGCGCAGCCCGCGAGGAGGAGCGCCGGGAGCACGAGCCCCGCGGCGAGCGCGCGCAGCCGACCACGGTTGCTGCGCTGAGCGCGAGAGCGATTCCGTGTGTCGTCCTGCTGGTGCGGTGAGAGTGACATCGGGCTATGCATCGAGCAGCGCATCCTCCTCGTCGGAATCGCTCGGACCGCGTCGCTTCTTCCGCTCCGCCGTGCGCCGGTCCTGTTCCCGCACGGTTTCGCTGCCCGCGTTGAGGCCGCGGTACTCCCGGTGCGCCGCGTATGCCACCCCGATCGCGGCGATGATGATGAACACGTACCACTGGAGCGCGTAGGAGAGATGGGGGCCTTCGTCGCGCTCGGGCTTCGCGGGAAGCTGCCCGTGCTCGCCGGCCGGGCTCTCGCTCACGAGCATCCCGTAGGCGCCAGTGTAGGCGGATCCCGTCGTCCCCGTGAGTTTCGCGAGCTCGGGAAGTTCGATGCTCGGCACCGTCCGTCCCTCGTTCGTGCGTCCCGAGATCGCGGGCTCCGAGGCGCGCAGCCGGACCACGATCTCCGTCGGGCCGTCGGGCGCTGCCGGGATCTCGGCGGCGGTCACCTTCTGCGCGGCCGCGCCGTCGATCGCCACCCAGCCGCGGTCGACGAACAGCACGCGTCCCTCCTCGGTGCGGAAGGCCTGCAGCAGGTCGGATCCCACGCCGTCGGGGCCGGGCCTGTTGCGCGCGAGATACTCGGTTCCGATGTATTCGCCCTTCGCGGTGACCTTGAGCCACTTGTGCGCGTCGAGGTCGAAGGTGTCGAGCCGGGGGAGCACCTCGCTGATGGGCTTCGGTGCGGCGTCGTAGTTGCCGTCGAGTCGCGCGATCTCGGCTCGCGCCTCCGCCCGCCGATCGAACTGCCAGTTCCCGAGGAACACGCAGGCGATCGAGAACACGAGCAGCATCGCGAAGTAGCCGAGCCACCTGGGGGAGCGGAGGAAGGTCCAGCCCACCTGCGCGGCTTCGGCGTCCGCCGCGCTCTCCGTGCGCTCGTCGGGTGCGGTCGTCGTGTCGGTCATTGCTCGTTCTGCTCCTCGAGCTCGGAGACGCTGCGCACCTCGAGCGGGAAGTCTCTGGCCGCGAGGAAGTCGCGCAGCTCGTCGCGATGCGCTTCGCACGCGAGCCAGGTCTTGCGGCGGTCGGCCGCGTGGATCTTGGGGTTGCGCCAGACGATAGCCCAGCGGGCCTCAGCGGTGCAGCGGGCGCGCGAGCAGGTGTAGCGGTGCTCGGGGGCGCCGCCCAGCTGACCGAGGAGGCCGGACAGCCCGGGGAGCGGGGCTCCGGGGGTGTGCTCGGTGGTCACGCTGCGTCGTCTCCTTCGCTGCGCACCGGTCCGGCCGCGCGGGCTACGCCGTGCGCGCGCTCGGACGGCCCAGCGGGGTCAGCGAGGTCAGCGGAATCCGCGCCCTCCGCGCGTGCCGAACGCCTCACCGGCTCGGCGTCCATCACGATGAGGGTGTCCGCGGCCGAGTCGGGCCGCTCCGCCGCCTCGGCATCGCCCGATCGAGCGGCCGTCTCGGAGCTCTCGAGCTGCAGCGGTTCAGGCGCGTCGGGCGCCTGTTCTCCGCCGTAGGCGACGGCGTTCCCGATCATCACGGCGAACCACGGAAGGAACACCGCGCCGGCCGCTGACAGCAGCACCCACCAGCCGTGCAGCCAGAAGAGCGAGACCACGCACAGCATTCTGAGCGTCATTGCGATGAAGTACATGCGCATACGGTGCGCGCGATCCTCGGTGGGATTGACCCCAGCCGATGTCACGCGGTAACTCTTCGCCATGCGTCCCTTCTCCGTACCGCACCAGACTACGCTGTTTCGCTGCGACGGGACCGACAGTTCGGGCCGCGTGCCGGGCCCTCGGGGCATGGGCCGTCACCTAGGCTGGGGGCATCTGTTCGACGGAAGGACCCCCATGACCACCTCGCGCACCGTTCTCGTCACCGGCGGCAATCGCGGCATCGGCCGCGCCATCGCCGAGCGGATGATCGCCGACGGCCACCGCGTCGCCGTCACAGCCCGATCGGGCGAGGGGCCCGAGGGCTCGCTGACCGTGCGCGCCGAGATGACGGACGCCGCCTCGATCGACCAGGCCTTCACCCAGGTCGAGGCCGAGCTCGGCCCGGTCGAGGTCGTCGTGGCGAACGCCGGCATCACGCGCGACACCCTGCTGCTCCGGATGACGGAGGAGGAGTTCACGAGCGTCATCGACACGAACCTCACGGGCACCTTCCGCGTCGTGAAGCGCGCCGCGAAGGGGCTGCTCAAGGGCCGTTTCGGACGCGTGATCCTGATCTCGAGCGTCGTCGGCCTGTACGGCTCGCCCGGCCAGATCAACTACTCGTCGTCGAAGGCGGCGCTCGTCGGTTTCGCGCGCTCGCTCACGCGCGAGCTCGGTTCGCGCGGAATCACGGCGAACGTGATCGCGCCGGGCTTCATCGAGACCGACATGACGGCGGAGCTCCCGGAAGCGCAGCAGAAGCAGTACCTGTCGACGATCCCCGCGGGCCGGTTCGGCCAGGTCTCGGAGATCGCTGGCGCCGCCTCCTTCCTGGCCGGCGACGACGCGGCCTACATCTCCGGCGCGGTCATCCCCGTCGACGGCGGCCTCGGAATGGGGCACTGAGCCGCAGTTTTCAGAACACGCGGTGAGGGCGCACGGCCGAACGGCTGGGCGCCCTCACCGCGTCACGGCCGATCCGTGGCTCGTTCAGCCAAGCCGGTCCAGGAAGGGGATCGCGAGCGCGAGATCGCCCTCGATCGCCTCGTCCGCGCGCTCGCGCACGATCGGCTTCCCGTTGTAGGAGACCCCGATCCGGGCCGTCTCCATCATGCGCAGGTCGTTCGCGCCGTCACCGATCGCCATCGTCGCGGACAGCGGAGTATTCGACTCAGCGGCCCACTCGCGCAGCGCCGCGGCCTTGGCGTCGCCGTCGACCACGGGGCCGACGGTTTTCCCTGTGAGGGCGCCGTCCACGACCTCGAGCCGGTTCGCGCGCCAGAAGTCCAGTCCGAGTTCCTTCGCGAGCGGATCGAGTACCTCGTGGAAGCCGCCGGAGACGACGGCGACCTTGCCGCCGCGATCGTGCACGGCGGCGATGAGCTCGCGGATCCCGGGGGAGAGGCGGATCCGGGCGTACGCGTCAGCGAACACCGCTTCACCGGTGCCCGCGAGCGTTGCGACTCGTTCGGCGAGGCTCTCCGAGAAGTCAAGCTCGCCCTGCATCGCCCGCTCCGTGATGCGCGCAACCTCCTCGCGGCTGCCCGCGGCGTCGGCGATGAGCTCAATCACCTCGTCCTGGATCGTCGTGGAATCACAATCGAGAACAACAAGCGGTGCAGCGGTCATGGGCCCCAGTCTAGAGAGTGCAGGGAACCGCGCGCGCGTCATGCCACGGTGGGCCCGGCGACTGGCTAGGCTGGGAGACATGGTCTCCGTGCTCAGCCTCAACGATGTCTCGTACGTCCGTGACCACCGCGCGATCCTGAACGGGGTCTCGTGGTCGGTCGAGGAAGATCAGCGGTGGGTCATCCTCGGCCCCAACGGAGCCGGCAAGAGCACCATGATGAAGCTCGCGAGCGCCATGGACTACCCGAGCAGCGGGACCGTGCAGGTGCTCGGCGAGCAGCTCGGCAAGGTCGACGTGTTCGATCTGCGCACCAGGATCGGCTTCGTGTCCTCCGCAACCGCGCGCCGCATCCCGCCCACGGAAACCGTGCGCGATCTGGTCCTCACCGCCGCATACTCTGTCGAGGGCCGGTGGAACGAACAGTACGACGCGATCGATGTCCGTCAGGCTGAGCGCATCCTCGCCGAGTGGGACCTCGGCTCCTTCGCCGACGCGAAGTTCGGGACGCTGAGCGATGGCGAGCGCAAGCGCGCCATGATCGCCCGCTCGGTCATGACCGACCCCGAGCTCCTGCTGCTCGACGAGCCGAGCTCCAGCCTCGACCTCGGCGCCCGCGAGCGGCTGCTCCGCATGCTCTCCGGCTTCGCGCAGTCGCCGAGCTCTCCGGCGATGATCATGGTCACCCACCATGTCGAGGAGATCCCGCCCGGTTTCACGCACGTGCTCATGATCCGCGACGGCGGTGTCGTCGCATCCGGCACGATCGCGGACACGCTCACGGCGGAGAACCTCGAGGCGACCTTCGGCCTCCCGTTCGAGCTCACCGAGACGAACGGCCGCTACGCCGCGGTCGCGCGCCCCTGAGGCGTTCCTCCCGGCCACGCACGCGAATCGCCGGGTACCGGGACAGCCGAAGCCCGTCACCTTCTGCTAAACTGTTCGCTTGGCGCGGTAACTCCGCAAGACTTCGGTGCGCGCTGCGCATCACAATTCACGCAAATAAAGGACACTCATGAAGACCGACATCCACCCCGAGTACAACGCAATCGTCTTCCGCGACCTCGCGTCGGGCGAGACGTTCCTCACGCGCTCGACCATGACCAGCGACAAGACGATCGAGCTCGACGGTGCGACCTACCCGGTCATCGACGTTGAGATCTCCAGCGCCTCGCACCCGTTCTACACGGGCAAGCAGCGCATCATGGACTCGGCCGGCCGCGTCGAGAAGTTCAACAAGCGCTTCAAGGGCTTCGGCGCCTAAGCACCGAACGCCACGAGAGCGGGGCCCCGACCTCAAGTGCTAGCCGCCCCCCCGCCTGGGTTAGGTAGCC
>NZ_JAEHOI010000003.1 GCF_016522535.1 Leucobacter edaphi
CCCGCCCGCCCCGTTCGGGGGCCGCCATCCTACGGGGTTCGCGCCCCGCTCTCGTGGTTTCGGACGCCGTGTCCGTGGCTATCGGACCGGCCAGCGCCCGTCCGCGATGAACGACGGATCCTTCACCCTGCGCATGTAGTCCTGGAAACTCGCCGCCTGGGCCGCGGCCCAAGCGACCTGGGCGCGGTGCAGATCCTCGAGCTCGCCGGGAATCACGTCCGCATACTTGCGCGCGATCCGCTGCAGGACCCGGCCAGCCGCGATCGCGTCATCGCCCGCGTCATGCGCGTTGCCGATCTCGACACCGTGGTGCGCGGAGACCGCCTCGAGCGTGCGCTTCCCCTTGCGGTAGCGATCGAACTGCTTGTCCAGGATGAGCGGATCGATGATCGGCGCGGGATCCGCGGTCCAGGCGGCGCCGTGCCGGGCGGCCTCGGCCGCGAGCAGGGTGAGGTCGAACGGGGCGTTGTAGGCGACCACCGGGAAGCCGCGCTCGAGCATCTCGCGGAGCTGCTCGGTGATCTGCTTGACGCCGACGGCGGCGTCGATTCCGCTCGCGCGGGCGATCTCGGTCGTGATGCCGTGGACCTGCGCCGCACGGTCGGGGATCTCGACGCCCGGATCGAGCAGCCAGTCGTACCGTTCCTGCACCTCACCCTCCGGCCCGAGCAGGGCGACCGTGGCGCTCACGATGCGCGCCTCCGCCGTGTCGATGCCGGTGGTCTCAGTGTCGAACACGGCGAGGTGCGTGGCCCAGAGGGGGAGGGTGTCGGTCGTCACGGCGATCCTTTCGTCTGCTCCGATCGTAGCGATGACCACCGACACCGCGCTCGCACGCCCGCAAAACACACCGGCATTCCGCTGATCGCCGCATCGTTTTCACGACGCGCCCGCCCGCGAGGCGCAGGCCTCTGCCAGCGGTGATCGGTAGCATTTCCTCGTGATCTCTTCCGCTGCCACTTCTCCCGGCGTCCCGAACGCCGACCGGGCGCGTCCCGAGGCGACCCGGTTCGCCGTCGACGTGCTCGGCGCGACAACGGCGGCCTGGTCCTACGGCGATGCCCACGGTGCCCCGCTCCTCCTCGTGCACGGGTTCCGTGGCGATCATCACGGTCTCGAGGGACTGGCCGAGGCGATCGTGGCGGCGCAGCCGGATATCCGGGCGATCGTCCCCGATCTTCCCGGATTCGGCGCGTCAGCGGCCATTCCGGGGCGCACGCACGACCTCGATCTCTACGGAGAGTGGCTGCGCGAGTTTGCCCCAGCCGCGCTCCCTCCGCGATTCGCGCTGCTCGGCCACTCGTTCGGATCGCTCGTCGTCGCGAACGCGATCGCGGGCGGGCTCACGCCCTCCCGACTGGTGCTCATTAACCCCATTTCGGCGCCAGCGCTCGAGGGGCCGCAGGCGATCCTGACCCAGCTCGCCATCGGGTACTACCGCGCCGCAGACCTGCTCCCGGAACGCGCAGCCCGCGCCCTCCTGGGCAATGCGGCGATCGTGCGCGGCATGAGCGAGGTCATGGCGAAGACGGGGGATCCCGAGCTCCGAAAGTGGATCCACGGCCAGCACGCGTCCTACTTCAGCACCTTCTCCGATCCCCGCACGCTGCTCGAGGCCTTCCGCGCCTCCGTTTCGCACACGGTCATCGAGTACGCTGAGGCGATCGCGATGCCGACGCTGCTCATCGCGGGGGATCGCGACGACATCACGCCGCTCCCGAAGCAGCTCGAGCTCGATCACCGGCTCCCCGAGTCGCGCCTGAGAGTCATCCCGGGAACCGGGCATCTCGTTCACTACGAGGCGGTCGCGGATGCGACCGCCTTCATCCTCGAGTTCCTGAGCACGCCCGATCCGGCGGTCGCCGGCGGAGCGGAGCCGGTCGAGTCGCACCACCAGGGAGCGGCCGAGTGAGGATCATCCGCATCGGCGACCTCTCGGCTCCCGAGCTCGCCGATTACACGCAATTGACCGACGTCGCGCTCCGCAGGGTCCGCGAGCCGGAGGAGGGCCTGTACCTGGCGGAATCGCCGAAGGTCATCGAACGCGCCCTGCGCGCCGGCCATCGCCCCCGCTCCGTGCTCCTGCTCGAGGAGTGGCTTCCCCGCGTGGAACCGCTGCTCGTCGCGTACCCGGAGGTGCCCGTCTACGTGGGGGAGTCCGCGCAGCTCGCGGAACTCACGGGGTTCCACCTGCACCGGGGAGCCCTCGCTTCGATGCACCGACCGGCCGATCGCGACCCCCTCGAACTGCTGCGCGCCTCACGGCGGGTCGTCGTGCTCGAGGATCTTGCCGACCACACGAATGTCGGCGCGATCTTCCGATCCGTCGCCGCGCTGGGGGCCGACGCCGTGCTGCTGAGCCCGGCCTGCGCCGACCCCCTGTATCGCCGCGCGGTACGCGTGAGCATGGGCGCGGTGCTGCAGGTGCCCTGGGCCCGTCTTCCCGACTGGCGCACCGCCGGCCCGATGTTCCGCGAGGAGGGCTACGAGCTCACGGCGTTCGCGCTGCGCGACGACGCCCAGGATCTCGCTGACTTCGTCGACGATCTGCCGGACAAGCTCGCGCTGATGTTCGGCACCGAGGGTGCGGGGCTCAGCCGGCGCGCCCTAGCCTCGGCGTCCCGGTCAGTGGTCATCCCGATGGAGCACGGCGTGGACTCGCTCAACGTGTCAACGGCCGCCGCACTCGCGCTGTGGGCGGTGCGGACCGCCGATCGACGCGCGCTGCCGGCCTCCGCCGGTCTCCCTCCGGTTTCTCCGATTCCCGGGGTCCCGGCGTGAGCGCCGCGCTCCGCGCCGGGCGCGGGCGGGCCATCTGGTATCTCGTGTTCTGGTCCCTGGTCGGGATCGGCTCCTACGTGCTCGGCGTTCAGCTCGGGATCGGCCAGGCCGCTGAGGCGAGCGTGCTCGACGCGGCCGAGTTCACCTACGATCCGCCACCGCCCCTCAATCTGGTGTCGATTCCGTCGGTCGGGATCGCGCTCCTGGTGATCGGGTTGATCGCGCTCGCCGCGCACGGGATTCGTCGAGCGGTTGTGGTGACGATCGTCCCGGTGCTCGCGATCCTCGCGTCTCAGGCGCTGAAGCTTCACCTGCTCACGCGGCCGCAGCTCTTCGAGCTCGACGCCCTCAACACCTTCCCCAGCGGGCACATGACGGTTTTCACCGCGCTGACCGCCGCGTTGATCTGGGCGGTCCCGTCCAGGATCCGCGCGCTCGTGGCGGTCGCTGGGATCGGGATCATCGGTCTTGCCGGCTGGCAGCTTCTCGCGTTCGGGTGGCACCGCCCGAGCGATGTTTTCGGAGCGATCGCCCTGGGAACCGCGTCGTTTGCCTTCGCCGCGGTCCTCAAGCCGCTCACGCCGCGCGGGTCAGCACTGGGGGGTCGCGTCGTGTCGATCGGGCTGGCGATGATCGGCTGGATCGTCACCGTCGGTGCCGTCGCACTTGCCGTGTTTGCCGGTGTGACCAGCAATTCTGAGCTGATGTTGAGCGCGGGAGAGTTCGGCGCGATCGGAACGGGTGCCCTGGCGGGGCGCTCGCTCCTGGTGCTCGCCGCTGGCAGCCGGTAGAGGCCGCAACCCCCGTGGCCGGGACCGCCCGGACCGCATCGAACCGCCAGCGACCAGGTCATTTTCCCCGGAATTCCGGGCCGAATGGTACGGTAATCCACATTCCGCCACTCCGAACGGCACTCAGTCCGTCCAGAGAAAAGCGCGTAGTCTTGCGGGGGTACGAACCCGTATACGAAGCGACCCCGGGAGGAACATGCAGCGCCCCAACGCCGCACCGCGACGGCGAGCACTGTCGATTCTCGCAATCACGGCGATCATCGGTTCACTGTTTGTCGGCGGCATGAGTCCGGCACCAGCGCAGGCGCTCGACCTCCCCACCTGGGACGACGTTCAGGCAGCGAAGAGCAACGAGTCCGCCGGCGCCCAGAAGGTCACCGAGATCGAGAAGCTGCTCGCCGATGGCGAGGTGCAGCTCAAGAAGCTTCGCACGGCGCACGCCTCGATCGTCGAGGACATGAAGGCGGCCCAGAAGAAGTTCGAGGACGCCTCGTGGCGCGCCGACAGGCTCGACGACGAAGCGAAGAAGAGCCGCAAGGAGGCCGACGCGGCCGCCGAGCAGGCCGCAGCAGTCGTCGCCCAGATGTACCGGTCCGGGGGAGTCGACCGCAGCATGGAGTTCCTCCTCGAGCCGGACGCCGACACCGCCGACGCGCTGCTCGACCGCATGGCCTCGATGTCGAAGGCCACGGAGCGCAACACCGTGATCTCCGATGAGGCCGAGCAGTCTGCGAACACCGCGAACTCGCTCGGCAAGCAGGCCGCCGAGGCGCAGAAGGAGCGCGAGCGTCTCTACAAGGACGTGCAGGTCAAGGAAAAGGCCGCTGCCGACGCGGTCGCAACGCAGAGCGACAAGGTCCAGGAGCAGGAGGCGCAGCAGCGCGACCTCAAGGCGAAGCTGGACGCGCTGAAGGACACGCGAGTCAAGACGGTTGCCGGGTACCAGAAGCGACTCGAGGAAGAAGAGAAGGAGCGCCAGCGCCTCCTCGAAATCCAGCGCAAGGAGATGGAGCGCCAGCAGCAGCTCGCCAACCAGGGCGGCGGCGGTGGCGGCGGTGGCAACCCCGGCGGTGGCGGTGGCGGCGGCGGCAACCCCGGCGGCGGCGGTGGCGGCGGCAACCCCGGTGGCGGCGGCGGTGGCGGCGGCACCACGGGTGGTCGCGGCTGGGCCATGCCCACGAGGAACTTCTATGTCTCCGAGGGCTTCCGCCCGCCGGGACGCCCGGATCACACCGGGATCGACCTCGCCGCCCCCTGCGGCACGCCGATCTACGCGGCGTACTCGGGCACGGTCACGGTGGCCGGCTACGTCGACGATTTCGGCGGAAACATGGTCTACCTCGCCCAGGACGACCAGATGCAGACGCGTTACGCACACATGATCAGCTGGCCGCCGGTCGGGTCGGGTCAGCGTGTCTCGAAGGGCCAGGTCATTGGCTGGGTCGGGTCGACGGGCGCGAGCTCGGGCTGCCACCTCCACTTCGAGGTTATTCCGGGCTTCGACACCCAGTGGGCGGTTCCGTACCTCAACCCGGCCCCGTTCCTCTTCGGATAACTAGGGAACGCCAGCCCTGCGCGAAGCGGGCCGGAAAGCGTGTGTGCGCGTTCCGGCCCGCTTCGCGTTTCGACGCCGGGGGAGTCACCCAGCAGAATTCCTGGACTGAGTCTCAAACGGGCGCGCGGGGGAGCGATCCGCCCTTCGCGCTCCATCGAGCCTTGCGTTCTTCCGGTCCGGCGCGACCCACAACCGAACGGGCTGATGCGGCAAACGATCAGGGAAACGCTGGGGGCAGAATCGCTCGGGCGGAAACGCTCGGACAGAAACCCTGGGCAGATTCCCTGGGCAGAATCGCTTGGGCAGAATCGCTGGGCAGAGACGATCCAGTAGAAGCGTTGCAGCAGAAACGATCCGGGAAACCTCCCGGACGAATTCTCTGCGACAAATCCTGCGCAGTGAATCGCTTCAGGCGACGCGACCCAGGCATCATGTCTCCATGTCTCCGGGAGAATCGATCCAGGAGAATCAGAATCGCTCCGGGAGAATCACTCCAGGAGAAACGTCCAGGAAGATGCTCCCGAAGCAGCGTCCGCGGAGTCCCGGCCAGCACGCACCGATCCACGGTGGGTCAACACACCGAGCATTGCGCCGGGCGCTCAGCCCAGCGGGCCTCCCAACACCGGATCGCGGCACTCACGGCGCAAACGAACGACCGCGCCGCACCCCACCACAAATGCTCGATAATCTATATTATGTCAGTTCGGGGAAATATGGCGCTCCCCTCAGACGCGCCGGTGCGCCTCTCGCAGGCCCATCGCCACACGAGCTTCCCGAGCGGCCCACCCAGAAAATGTCCCAGCCCGCGATTGAAGCGCCGTCAGGAGACCTTCGCCAATGACAGCCATTTCGGCCCAAAGACCCAAAAACCACCCAACAGCATATTTATGAACTGAGTGCAGACTATTTGGGTCAGCTTCGTCCGGCAGGTGCCCTCACGGTTACCACCACCCCGCGGCCCCCAGCATTCCCCCTGCGGCTCCCGCGGCGAGCACAATCCCCCACACTGGAATCCGTCGCAGCAGCAACGCCCCGAACGCGAGGACTGCGATCACGGCACCGGGAACCGTTGAGGCCCCCTCGGGGATGATCGGCCTGATCAGCGCCGCGAGGAGAATCCCCACGACCGCGGCCCCCGCGCCCGCGATGACCGAGCGGAGCCGCACGCTTCGCTCGATGCGCTCCCAGACGGGAAGCGCGGCGATGAGGATCAGCATGCCCGGCACGAACACGGCGACGAGCGCCGCGAGACCCAGGCCGATCCCGGCCGCACCCGGCGCCGCAGCGGCCCCGATGTACCCGGCGAAGGTGAACAGCGGACCGGGAACCGCCTGGGCTGCCCCGTATCCGGTGAGCAGCGTCTGATCCCCGATCGCGGCGATGATCGCGGGCTCCCCCTGCAGGAGCGGCAGCACCACGTGCCCCCCGCCGAACACGAGCGAGCCAGCTCGGAAGCAGGCGTCCACGATCGCGAGCCAGCGATTTTCCGTCATCCCCGCCAGAACCGGGAGGGCGATCAGCAGCGCCGCGAGCGCGATCACTGCGGTGATCGCGGCCCGTCGTGAGACGCTGATCCCGATCCGCTCCCCCGCAGCGGGCGCAACGGCGCGACACAGCAGGAGACCGGCGAGCCCGCCGGCGAGGATCGCGGCCGGCTGGCCGATGAGCGGCGGCGCGAAGAGCGCAATGAGCGCAGCGCCGACCGCGATCAGGATCCTGCGGACATCCGGCGTGAGGGTTCTGGCCATCCCCCAGATCGCGTGGGCGACGACCGCGACCGCGACGGCACGGAGGCCGGAGAGGACTCCCTGCCCAATCACGCCGTCGAACACGCTCGCCCCGAGCGCCAGCGCGATGAGGAGCGCCGCGGAGGGCAGCGTGAACGCCAGCCAGGCGCAGAACGCTCCGGCCCAGCCCGCGCGGGCGAGACCGATCGCGAATCCGACCTGGCTCGAAGCTGGACCCGGGATGAACTGGCACAGGCTCACGAGCGCACCGTACCGGCGCTCGTCGAGCCAGCCCCTGCGCTCGACGAATTCGTTCCGGAAGTATCCGAGGTGCGCAGCCGGTCCCCCGAACGAGGTGCAGCCGAGAACCAGGAAGACCCGGAACACCTCGAGCGCAGTACCGGGCTTCCCGTCCGTGCCGCGCACGCGATCCGGCCTGCCGCTCGTCTCTCGCCCCACCACCGCACCCTTCTCGGGCGCCGTCCGCGACCCGCCGACCCCGCGGAGTGAGCGCGGGTCATCCGTCTCGAGCCTAGCCGTCGCTCTGGCGATGTTCAGTCTGTTTCGATACAGTTCTGGGTGCCGTTGTGCGGCAAACGAAGGGGACGACCCGCTTCGAGCCCAACAGTTGCGTGGACGACCACGCGGAAACGAACAACTCGTGAACAGCACCTCACGGAATGCGTTATCCCGCGTCCTGACCCCCGGGGCGCTCGTGCGTCTCGCCCTCCCCTGGCTCGCGGTCTTCGCGCTCCCCCTCTTCCACGACCTGCTCGCGCCTCCCGCCCCGCCGGCCCTTCTCATCGGCGCGCTCGTCATCACCGTCGGCGTGATCGTCATCGCGGCGTCGGGCGTCGTCCAGCAGGCCGAGCAGCTCGCTCACCGCATGGGCGATCCATACGGCAGCCTGATCCTCACGCTCTCGATCGTCATCATCGAGGTCGTCCTCATCGCCGCCGTGATGCTCGGGCCGGGGAAGCACGAGACGATCGCGCGCGACTCGGTCACGGCCGTGAGCATCATCATCATGGGGCTCGTCGTGGGGCTTTCGCTGCTCCTGGGGGCGCGCCGTCACGCCCTGGCGCACAACCGCACCGGCACGAGTCAGTACGTCGCCATGATCGCCGTGCTCGCGACGATCGCGTTCGTCCTGCCGACGGTCGCGGGCACGGACGGCTCGTTCACTCCGGCGCAGGCGCTGCCCATCGCGGCCCTCACGATCCTGCTCTACGGGTTCTTCCTGTGGCGGCAGCTCGGCACGCAAGCGAAGGACTTCCGCGAGCTGGTTCCGGCGGCGGTCGCGGCGCGCAGGTCGACGGTGCTGGATCGCGCCGAAACGGGCGGCGGTCTGCAGTCCGGCCCGGCCGCCCGAGGAAACCGCGGATCGGGGTCGGGATTGGGATCGGGATCGGGATCGGGATCCGGTTCAGGCTCCGGCGCGGAGCCCGAGAGCGACTCCCCCCACACCGCGTCGATCGATATTCGCCAGATTCTCCGCACCCATCGGGCCGAACTGCTCGTCCGGGTTGCCGTGCTCATCGCGACGATGATTCCGATCGTGCTGCTCTCTCACGACCTCGCCGCGCTGCTCGACGACGGTATCGCGCAGCTCGGTGCACCGCCGGCGCTTTCCGGTGCGCTCATTGCGTGCATCGTCTTCACGCCCGAGGCGATCACCTCGGTCCGCGCGGGGCTGGCCGGGGAGATCCAGCGCGTCTACAACCTGTGCCTCGGTGCGCTAGTGTCGACCGTCGGGCTGACGATCCCCGCGGTCCTCATCATCGGGTGGGCGACCGGCGCCACGGTGGTGCTCGCCGAGAGCCCCGCGATGCTCGCGCTGCTCGTCGTGACGATCGCGCTGACGGCGATCACGACGGCCGCGCCTCGCGTCACCTCGACGCACGGCGCGATGCACCTGTCGCTCTTCGCGCTCTACGGACTCCTGCTCTTCACCACCTGACGCCACTGGCGGCGCGGCGGAGTCGGGGCGACAGCGGTACGCTGGGGCTGCCAATAAGAAGGGGCGATCGATGTACGTGAAGATCTGCGGGCTGCGTGACCCCGAGCACGCAACCCTCGCGGCGTCACTCGGCGCCGACGCCGTCGGCGTGGTGATGGCGTCGGGCAGTCCGCGGAACGCGAGCCCGCAGGAAGCCAGTGCCGTGATCGCGGCAGCCCGGGCGGCCTCGCCGGACATCGACGCGGTCCTCGTCGTCGCGGATGTCCCTGCGGTGCGCGCCGCGGAACTGGCGCGCGAGCTCGGCTTCGACATCCTCCAGCTGCACGGCTCCTACACCGCCGAGGACATTGCGGCCGCCCGCGCACTCCTCCCCCGAGTGTGGCGCGCGACCTCCCTCGCGTCCGATCCCGGAGTGCGCGCGGGCGACTACGGCGAGGAGCGCCTGCTCATTGACGGCGCGGTGGCCGGGTCGGGTGAGCGCTGGGACCTGAGCGGGATCGCCGCGCACGATCTCGGCCCGGAGTGGATCCTCGCTGGCGGCCTCTCCCCCGGCACCGTGCAGGCGGCCATTCGCGCCGCCGCACCCTGGGGAGTCGATGTTTCGAGCGGCGTTGAGTCCAGCCGAGGACACAAGGATCCCGAGCTCATCCGGGAGTTCATCGCCCTGGCTAAAAATTCCGATTCATGAACTGATCAGGGCTTTCAAGCCTCGCGCGACATGCGAACAGTGTTCATATCTGGTGCGATCGGAAATTACCCTGTAACCTGTTCGTTATCTTTGCGTGTCGCTCGCCCGACACGTGTCGTCGACAGAAAGCCCGCATGACCGAATCCTCACGCCCGGAACGCGACGCGTTCCCCACGCGCCGCAGCCGGCGCCTGGCGGAACAGGCGCTCGCGGCACAGTCGGAGCAGGGGCCCGCTGCAGCGCGCACCGAAATCGAGAACCCCTCGCCCGCGAGCGAGCCTTCCAGCGCGGAGGCCGAGCCCCCGCGAGAAGCCGCCGTCGCAGAGGAGCCCCGGACGCTCCCCCGCAGAGCAGCCGAGGCCACCTCGCTCGCAGCTCCCGCAGCGCCCGCAGCACCCGCGGAGCCGACGCTCCCGCAAACGGCCGCCGCGGATCCCGCGCCGCGCCTCACCCCGGTCGAGTACGTCCGGGTCCCCCTTGCGGCCCACGAGCCCACGACCGAGCTCGATCCGGTGCCGCAGGACCGCCCCCGCATGAGCGCGAAGCGGCGCATCGCCGGCTTCGCCGCGGCGGCGAGCGTCGGCGGGCTCATCCTCACGATGGCCTTCCCGCTCGTCGATCAGGCGGCCACCGCCGAGCCCAAGGCCGCGGCAGGAACGCAGCAGCGCCTCTTCTCCGAGGTGTCCTCCGACGAGATGCCGCCCTCCTTCGCGGAGATCTCCGCGGTCGACTCCCGCACCGCAGCACCGGCGGACTACGAGTTCTCTGCGGAGTCCGTCGTCAACTACCCCTTCAAGCAGCGCGTCATGCTCACCGACCCGTTCGGCTATCGCACGGCACCCGTCGAGCAGTTCCACGACGCTCAGGACTTCGCCGCGAGCGAGGGCACCCCGATCTACGCGATCGCCGACGGCAAGGCCCTCGAGGCCGGCCCGGCGAACGACGGCTGCGGCTTCGGGCTGAAGCTCGAGCACGAGATCGACGGCCACACGGTCACGAGCCGGTACTGCCACATGCAGGACAGCTCGCACCAGATCAAGGTCGGCGACACGATCAAGATGGGCGACCCCGTCGGCCGCGTCGGCGCGACGGGAATGGCCTTCGGCGCCCACCTGCACTTCGCGATCCGCGTCGACGACAAGCCCGCGGACCCGATGCCGTTCCTGTCGAAGTACCACCGCATGGACCGCAAGGACGCCGCGAAGAGCAAGAAGCCCAGCACGGGCGTCGTGGATCCGACCACCAACGAGGTCGTCCCCATGCAGGATTCGCAGAGCCAGCAGACCACCTCGGCTCCCTGAGCCGGGAAGCCAGCAGCACGGAGCAGGGGCGCCGCACGAATCAACTCGTGCGGCGCCCCAGCTCGCCGTGTGCGGCCCCGGCTACTCCCCCGCGCTCGCGGAGGTTGCCGCGGCCCAGGCCTTGAGCTTCGCTTCCGCTCGCCCGGTATCGATCGCCTCGGCGGCGACGCGCATCTTCTCGTCCAGGCGCTCGAGCAGGGCGCGCTCAGCGGTCTCCGGGTTCTTCGCCAGGTCGAACGCCACCATGCCCGCCGCCGCGTTCAGCAGCACGATGTCGCGCACCGGGCCCTGCTCGCCGCCGAGGACCCGGCGAACCACGTCCGCGTTCTCCTCGGGGGTGCCGCCCGCGAGGTCCTGGATCGAAGCGCGCGGAATACCGAGCTCACGCGGGTCGATGTCGTGCTCCGTCAATCCGCCCCTGGTCACCTCCCAGAGCCTGGAGTGGCCCGTCGTGGTGAGTTCGTCGAGTCCGTCATCGCCGCGGAAGACCAGCGCCGAGGCGCCCCTGAGCCGGAAGACCCCGACGAAGATCGGCACGCGATCAATGTCCGCGACACCAACGGCCGACGCCTCGGGCCGGACCGGGTTGCAGAGCGGGCCGAGGAAGTTGAACACCGTGGGAACGCCGAGCTCGGCCCGAGCGGATGCGACATGCCGGAAGCCGGGCAGGAAGCGCGCCGCGTGCACGAAGGCGATACCGCACTCCTCGAAGGCGCGCACGAGCTGCTCAGCGTCGAGGCGGAGATCGATGCCCAGGGCAGACAGCACATCCGAGGAGCCCGACAGGCTGCTCGCGGCCTTATTGCCGTGCTTGACGATGGGAATCCCCGCTGCCGCCGCGGTAATCGACGCCATCGTGGAGATGTTGACGGTGCCGAAGCGGTCGCCACCGGTACCGACGATGTCGAGGGACATCGCGGGAAGCGGCAGCTCCACCGCCTCGGCGAGGATCGCGTCGCGGAACCCGATCACCTCGTCGACGTTCACGCCCTTGGAACGGAGTGCCACGAGGAAAGCCCCGATCTGAGCGCCGCTCGCCTCTCCGGTCATGAAGCGGGACATCGCCCATTCCGCCTGGGAGACGCTGAGATCCTCGCCATCGAGGAGGGTTGTGAGGACGGTCGGCCAGGTACGTTCGTCGAGCATGCGTCGATTCTAGCGAGCGACACGCAATCGCCCCGCCCGGGCGCCCCGCGACTCCCCTGCTCTGACGCGGAATCCGGGAACACTGCCACGCAGGTGTCACTGGGCGTGCCTGAGAAGGGGTAGGCTTAGCAGGAAACTCGCAGAAAGTTCGGCGCGCCGACCCTGGGTGAAAACGCACACCAAACTTTCAGCCATAATGGAGGGGTGACAACGACCACTATGAATTCCAAGTCAGCCGTGGCTACGGTGAAGCGACCGAACATCGTCGCCGTGGGTACGATCGTGTGGCTCGGCAGCGAGGTCATGTTCTTCGCGGGCCTGTTCGCGATTTACTTCACCCTGCGCGCGATGAACCCCGAGCTTTGGGCAGAGCAGACCGGTAAGCACAACTTCACCTTCGCTCTGATCAACACCCTGATCCTCGTCGCCTCCTCCTTCACCGCGCAGGCGGGCGTCTTCGCCGCCGAGCGGATGCAGCCGCGGGCAACGGGCGCGAGCCCCGCCAAGTGGGGCACGGTCGAGTGGTTCTACCTCACCTTCTTCATGGGCGCGGTGTTCGTCTCGGGCCAGGCCTGGGAGTACGCCACCTTCGTGTCCGAGGGCATCACGCTCTCCTCTGACCCGTACGGTTCCGCGTTCTACATGACCACCGGCTTCCACGGCATCCACGTGACGCTGGGCCTCGTCGCCTTCCTGCTCGTCATCGGTCGCATCTACGCCGTCAAGAACTTCACGCACAAGGAAGAGACCACCGCCGTCGTCGTGTCCTACTACTGGCACTTCGTCGACATCGTGTGGATCATCCTCTTCATCGTCATCTACGTCCTCAAGTAAGGGTCAAGGAGAAACGCCATCATGGCTCGCGCCAAGAAGAACGTACGAAAGACCGGTCGACGGCATCCGCTGGCAACCGCTGCGCTCGTCGCCGTCGGTCTGCTCGTCACCGGAGCCGCATACGCGGGCTTCAGCCAGACCTCCGCGACCGCTGAGATCGATCTCAAGTCCCCCGCGACGATCGAGGCCGGCGAGAAGCTCTTCGGTGCCAACTGCGCCACCTGCCACGGTGCCAGCGCAGAGGGCACTCCCGAGGGCCCGACGCTGATCGGCGTCGGCGCTGCCTCCGTGAACTTCCAGGTCGGCACCGGCCGTATGCCCCTCGCCTTCCAGGGCCCGCAGGGCATGGTCAAGCCTCACCAGTTCAGCGAGGAGCAGACCCTGCAGATGGCGGCCTACGTCGCCTCGCTCGCACCGGGACCGGATCTGCCGGACTCGCAGTACCTCAAGGCTGATAGCGACGCCGAGGGAATCGCGAAGGGCGGCGAGCTCTTCCGCATCAACTGCGCGATGTGCCACAACGTCGCAGCCGCGGGTGGCGCGCTCACCCAGGGCAAGTTCGCCCCGAAGCTCACGGGTGTTGCGCCGACGCACATCTACGAGGCCATGATCACCGGCCCGCAGAACATGCCCGTCTTCAGCGACGCGAACATCACCCCCCAGGAGAAGGCCGACATCATCTCCTACCTCAAGTACATCGAAGAGAAGCCGGCCGTCGGCGGCCTCTCCCTCGGGTCCATCGGTCCCGTCGCGGAAGGTCTCTTCATCTGGGTAATCGGTCTCGGCGCGATCATCGGTCTCACCGTTTGGGTGACCGCGAAGTCGAACTAGTTCGACACCGCGCAACGAGTTCATGAGTCAGGAGTCAAGGAGCAACATGGCAGAGGAAGCGAAGAACAACGGCGGCAGCGACGCCGTTGTCGCCGCGCACGGCCACGGCGGAGACGGTGCCTCAGCTGGCACGGCCGTTATCGTGCCGGACGCGGTCCAGAACCCGGGTCTTCCCCCGCACCGCAAGCGCGTCACGGATCTCGATCCGAAGAAGGCGAAGAACGCGGAGCGAGTGGTCTACTCACTCTTCTACCTTTCGATCGCCGGCAGCCTCGGCGCCGTACTCGCGTACATGTTCCTGCCGATCGAGACGGGCGAGCTTGGCGCGATCCGTCTCCACACGATGTTCGTGGGTCTCGGCATGGCGCTGTCGCTGCTCGCAATCGGCATCGGCGCGGTCCACTGGGGCAAGGCCCTCATGGACGATCACGAGTCGATCGACTACCGCCACCCGGTGCCCAGCGAGGCTGAGGTACGCGAGGCGTCGGCGGAGGTCTTCGAGCTCGCCGACAAGGAGTCGGGCTTCTCGCGCCGCTCGCTCGTGCGCAACAGCCTGATCGGCGCACTCATCGCGTTCCCGATCCCCGGCATCACGCTGCTCCGCAGCCTGGCCCCGCAGGATCGCGATCCGGTGCAGCAGCTGCACCACACGATGTGGACCAAGGGCGTCCGCCTCGCTCGCGACCCCTCCGGCGTGCCGATCAAGGCCAGCGAGGTCACCATCGGCTCCGCGTTCCACGTGATCCCCGAGACCCTCAACCACGAGGACTTCTCGAAGCTCTCGCTCGACGAGCGCGGCGGCAGCGATCACCTGCTCGACGCGAAGGCCAAGGCCATCGTGCTCCTGATGCGTCTCGATCAGTCCGAGCTCAAGGAGCTTCCGGAGCGCAAGGGATGGTCGTACGACGGCATCGTCGCCTACTCCAAGGTCTGCACGCACGTCGGCTGCCCCGTTGCTCTGTACGAGCAGCACACGCACCACCTGCTCTGCCCGTGCCACCAGTCGCAGTTCGACGTCTCCGAGCACGCGAAGGTCGTCTTCGGCCCGGCGAAGCGCCCGCTTCCGCAGCTGCCGATCACGGTGGACGACGAGGGCTACCTCGTCGCGCAGAGCGATTTCCATGAACCCGTCGGCCCGAGCTTCTGGGAGCGTCTCAAGTGAGCAGCACCGTAACCGAAACCCCCGCGCAGAGCGGTTCGTCCCGCTTCACCGCGGCTGCGGCGAACTACATTGACGAGCGCACCAAGATCGGCGTCGCCGTCAAGGAGTTCGGCCGCAAGGTCTTCCCCGACCACTGGTCGTTCCTCCTCGGCGAGGTCGCCCTCTACAGCTTCGTGGTGATCCTGATCTCGGGAACCTTCCTGACGCTGTTCTTCCAGGCGACCATGATCGAGACCCACTACAACGGCCCCTACGTGCCGATGAAGGGTGTCGAGATGTCCGGCGCGATGGCGTCGACGCTCGATATCTCGTTCTCGGTCCGCGGCGGTCTGCTGATGCGCCAGGTCCACCACTGGGCGGCACTGCTGTTCGTGGCCTCGATCGGCCTCCACATGCTCCGCATCTTCTTCACGGGCGCGTTCCGCAAGCCCCGTGAGCTGAACTGGATCATCGGCTTCGTGCTCTTCGTCCTGGCAATGGCCGAGGGCTTCACCGGCTACTCGCTCCCCGACGACGTCCTCTCGGGTAACGGCCTCCGTATCATCGACGGCATCGTCAAGGCGATCCCCGTGATCGGAACGTTCTTCTCGTTCTTCTTCTTCGGCGGCGAGTTCCCCGGCACCGACATCGTCGGCCGCCTCTACATGCTGCACATCATGGTGCTCCCCGCACTCGTGATCCTGTTCGTGGCGCTGCACCTCGCGTTCGTGGTCATCCACAAGCACACGCAGTACCCCGGCCCCGGCAAGACGAACCAGAACGTGGTCGGCTTCCCCGTCCTCCCCGTGTACGCGGCGAAGGCAGGCGGCTTCTTCTTCATCGTGTTCGGCGTCATCGTGCTCATCGCATCGTTCGTCGGCATCAACCCGATCTGGAACTACGGCCCCTACGATCCGTCACCGGTGTCCGCAGGTACCCAGCCCGACTGGTACATCGGCTTCGCCGACGGTATGCTCCGTCTCGTCCCGCCGGGGCTCGAGACCGAGTGGTTCGGGTACACCTGGTCCTGGAACATGCTGCTTCCGCTGATCATCATCGGAATCTTCCTCATCGCCGTTGCGGCCTACCCCTTCATCGAGGCCTGGGTTACCGGTGACAAGCGCGAGCACCACCTGCTCGACCGTCCCCGCAACGCCCCGACCCGCACCGCGATCGGCGCCGCAGGCGTCACCTTCTACGCGGTCATGTGGGCCGGCGCGAGCTCGGACCTCATGGCGACGCACTTCCAGCTCTCCATGGAGGGCGTGATCCACGCGCTCCAGGCGCTGCTGATCCTCGGACCGATCTTCGCCTACATCGTGACGAAGCGGATCTGCCTGGCACTGCAGAAGAAGGATCGCTCGATCGCGCTCCACGGATACGAGTCGGGCCGCATCGTCCGCCTCCCCGGTGGCGAGTTTGTCGAGGTGCACAAGCCGGTCGACAAGTACGAGCAGTGGGAGCTGGTCAGCTACCAGGAGTACGCTCCGCTCATGCTCCGTCCGAACGACGACGGCCGCATCCCCTTCTCGAAGCGCCTCCGTGCCGGCTTCAGCCGCTGGTTCTTCGAGGACCGGATCGTCCCGCCCTCGCAGGGCGAGATCGACAAGGGACACCACGAGGGCCATTAGGCACTCGCTCCCCCACGGAACGGCCCCGCAGGTTTTCACCTGCGGGGCCGTTCCGCTTTTCCCAGGAGGGAACAGGCTTGGCGCCGCGATGACGCCGGGCCTGATCAGCCGCACACTGGCGAGTGCTCGAAGCAGGATCGCCCCCTCCCGCGTCCGCAGGAGGGCCGGCCGCCAGCGCCCCGGCGATCGCATGAGAGCCCATCTCCCGCCTCCAGCGCCCCGGCGATCGCTTGAGGGCCCACGGCCAGCATCCTCTGCGATCACAGTGACCTGACCGCCAGCACCCCTCATCCAATCGCTCAAAGGCCGACCACCCGGAGTCGGGCCTCGCGGACGGCAGGCGCCCGCCTCGGGCGCATGCGCCCCGCAACGCTTTCCCTCCCCCTGCGCGCGTGCAAGACTTTCGACATGGGCACTTCACTGACGACGGGTCTGATCCCTGAGCTCCTCGTTGAGGATCTCGACCGCAGCCTCGGGTTCTGGCACACGCTGTGCGGTTTCGCGATCAGATACGAGCGCCTGGAGGATCGCCTCGCGTACCTGGAGCTCGGCTACACGCAGCTCGTGCTCGAACAGCGGGATCCCGGCGGCATCGGGCTGACCGGCGCGCTCTCTCCCCCGCCAGGCCGCGGCCGCGAGCTCCGGATCGCCGTCCCCGACAGTGTGGGCCTCGCAGAGCTACTGCGTGGAGCGGACTGGCCGTTCTGTGAGGAGCCGGAGTTCAGGAAGGACGTTCGGCGGTCCGCCGCGCTGCGCGTCCACAGTTTTCGCGTGCGAGACCCGGACGGACACCTGGCCCGCTTCCAGAGCAGCGCGCCCTGGTGACCGGCAGCCGCACCGGGAACCGGAGGGCTACTCCCCCGCCCGCAGAATCGCCGCTGCGGCCCCGGAAAGGTGGCCGGTGAGTTCGGATACGCCGAAGGCCCCAATCACGCGCGTGCGGAGCGCTGAGAGCGCGCTCGCGGTGTCGGGATCGGCGAGGACCGCGACGAGCTGGTAGAGCAGGAGCGACGCTGCCTCCTCCGAGGACCGGCCGTCACCGGCAGAAGCGGGCGCTGCGCCGGAGACGGGCTCGCCTTTCGCGACCGCGGAGCGCGCCGGGATGGTGGGGCCCGGCACGGCGTCGCCGGGATCAGCCGAGCCGTCGAGGAGGTCGAGAGCGCGTGTGGCGCAGGCTTCGAAGAGCGCGAGCTTGGTGGGGAAGCTCGCGTAGACGTGCGGTTGGGGCACGCCGGCGCGGCGGGCGATCGCCGCGGTGGAGGCCCCGTGATAGCCGTGAAGGCCGAACTCGATGAGTCCGGCCTTCACCAGCTGTTCGCGATTCTCGCCGGGCCGCCTGCGGGGGCGACGTTCGTTCATCGTCAGCTCAGATCGAGGATCTTGCGGTAGTGCTCGCCGACGGGCTCGAAGCCGCGATGGTTGTAGAAGGAACCGATGCGAGCGGTCGAGGCGGAGAGCTGACGGACCCCTCGGCCCATGCAGTAGTGCTCGTTGGCCTGCATCAGGCGGTCACCGACGCCGTGGCCGCGTGCGGCCTCGTCGACGACGATCTCCTGCAGGTGAGCGGTGAGCCCGGGTGCGTGGAGCAGCCGGGACACGGTCATCAGCGAGTAGGCGACGACCACCCCGTCGAGCTCGGCGACGAAGAGCACGTTGGTCTCCTGGTCGCGGTGCCGGAGCACGTTGTCGTAGGCGACGAGGAACTCGTCGCGCCCGATCGGCTCACGCCCGGTAGTGAACTGCCGGGCAAGAGCGAAGACGGAGTTGCCGTCTTCGCTCTTGGCCCGGCGAATCGTGATGCTCACGCGTGCGGTCCGTTAGCGAGCGAAGTTGCCGCGGTAGTACTCGTAGACCCAGCCGACCACGCCGATGAGAACGAGCGGTGCCGAGAGGAACGAGAGCCAGAACATGAACCCGACGCAGAGGCCGAGGATCACGAGCGAGGCGCCGAGCGCGAGGAACAGCGGCCACCAGCTCCAGGGGCTGAACTCGCCGAGCTCCGGATCGCCGTCATCGATATCCGACTCCTGCAGGTCCTCGGTGAGGACGCCGCCCTGCTTGCGCTGGACGAGCATGAGGTAGAAGGCGATGAAGCCGGTCAGGCCCGCCGAGAGGAGGATCGTGACGGATCCGGCATACTCGGGGCGGCCGTGCTCGATGATGTTCCACACGGTGTACACCGCTGCGAGCAGGGTGAAGTACGCCGTCAGGATCGAGAAGATGACGATGTTGGATTTCATGAGTTAGATGCTCCGATCAGTCACTTCTTGGGCGCGAGCTCGCGGCCGGGCTGCTCCACACCGCTGACCTCGGGGTGGTTGAGGTCGAACGCGGGGGACTCCGAGCGGATACGCGGGATCGAGGTGAAGTTGTGGCGCGGCGGCGGGCAGGAGGTCGCCCACTCGAGCGAGCGGCCGTAGCCCCACGGATCGTTGGTCGTGACCTTCGGTGCACGGCGCGCGGTGATGTACACGTTCAGGAGGAACGGGATCATCGAGACGCCGAGGATCATCGCGCCGATGGTCGACAGCTGGTTGCCCCAGGTGATGCCATCCGACGGGAGGTACGTGTAGTAGCGGCGGGGCATCGCCATGACGCCGAGCCAGTGCTGCACGAGGAAGGTCGTGTGGAAGCCGACGAACAGCACCCAGAAGTGGATCTTGCCGAGACGCTCGTCGAGCATCTTGCCGGTCCACTTGGGCCACCAGAAGTAGAACCCGGCGAACATCGCGAACACGACGGTGCCGAAGATCACGTAGTGGAAGTGCGCGACCACGAAGTAGGTGTCGGAGAGGTGGAAGTCGAGGGCGGGCGACGCCAGGATGACGCCGGTCAGGCCGCCGAAGACGAACGACACGAGGAAGCCGAGCGACCAGAGCATCGGGGTCTCGAACGTGATCGAGCCGCGCCACATGGTGCCGAGCCAGTTGAAGATCTTCACGCCGGTCGGAACCGCGATGAACATGGTCATGAGGGCGAAGAACGGGAGCAGCACGGAGCCGGTCACGTACATGTGGTGCGCCCACACGGTCATGGACAGTGCCGCAATCGCGATCGTTGCGTAGATCAGGGTCTTGTAACCGAAGATCGGCTTGCGGCTGAACACCGGGAAGATCTCGGAGACGATGCCGAAGAACGGCAGCGCGATGACGTACACCTCGGGGTGGCCGAAGAACCAGAAGAGGTGCTGCCAGAGGATGGCTCCGCCCTCACCGCTGTAGATCTGCGCGCCGAAGATACGGTCGGCGGCGAGGCCGAACATGGCGGCGGCGAGCACCGGGAAGACGAGGAGGACGAGGATCGACGTGATCAGCGTGTTCCAGGTGAACACGGACATGCGCCACATGGTCATGCCCGGGGCACGCATCGTGATGATCGTCGTGATGAAGTTCACGCCGCCCATGATCGTGCCGAAGCCCGAGACGCCGAGGCCGAGGACCCAGAGGTTGCCTCCGACGCCCGGAGAGTAGGTCATGTCGGACAGTGGCGCGTATGCGAACCAGCCGAACGATGCCGCGCCCTGCGGGGTGAGGAAGCCGCCGACCGCGATCAGCGAGCCGAAGGTGTAGAGCCAGAACGCGAAGGCGTTGAGTCGCGGGAACGCGACGTCAGGCGCACCGATCTGGAGCGGCATGATCACGTTGGCGAAGCCCGCGAACAGCGGCGTCGCGAACATCAGCAGCATGATGGTGCCGTGCATGGTGAACAGCTGGTTGTACTGTTCCTTGGTCGGGATGACCTCGAGACCCGGCGCGAACAGCTGCGCGCGGATCAGGAGCGCCATGAGGCCGCCGATCAGGAACCACACGAAGGAGCTGATCAGGTACATGTACCCGATCACCTTGTGGTCCGTGGACGTCAGCCACGAGACGATGATGTTGCCCTTCTTCATTGTCAGGATTCCCTCTTACTCGTTCTCAGCCTTGGCCTGGTCGCCGTGGAAGCGATCCTGGTTCGGGTTGTAGTCAAGGCCAGCCTGGCCCGTGTTGCCTGCCTCGCGAAGCGACTCGATGTACGCGTCGTACTCGGCCTGCTCCACGACCTTCACCTGGAAGAGCATCATCGAGTGCGACTCGCCGCAGAGCTCGGCGCACTTGCCCATGAAGGTGCCGGTCTTCGTCGGCTCGAAGCTCATGTAGTTGGTCTGACCCGGGATCATGTCCTTCTTGTAGAGGAACTCGACCACCCAGAAGGAGTGGATCACATCGCGGGTCTCGAGACGGAGTTCCGTCTTCTTGTTGACCGGGAGGTAGAGGACCGGCATGGTCTCGGGAGTCGCTTCGCCCTTTGCGTCGGTCTGCACCTGGACGCCCTGGAAGAAGACGTCCTCGTCGACGTAGTTGAAGTCCCACGCCCAGCGCTTGCCGATGACCTCGACCGTGTTCTCGACCTCGCTCTTGTCGTAGCGGGCCTCGATCTTGGACTGCTCCTGCGCCGTGAAGGCGAAGAAACCGAGGACGAGGATGACCGGGACGACGGTGAAGAACGTCTCGATCGGCATGTTGTAGCGGAGCTGCACGGGAAGGCCCGTCTGCCCCTTGCGCCGGCGGTACGCGACCGTGGCCCAGATGATGAGGCCCCACGTGATCACGCCGACGGCGAGCAGCACGATCCAGGACGTCACCCACAGACCGGTGATCCCGTCAGTGTGGTTCGTTGCCTGCTCGGAACCGGCGGGCAGGAAGCCCCGCTGCTGCTCCGGCGTGCAGCCCGCGAGAAGCAGCGCAGCGGACAGCGCCACCGGGGCCGCGACCCATTTCATTCGACGATTGGAACGCACCGCATACCTTTCGAAACGTTTTCTCGCCAGCGTAAAAAGCAGGCGAAGCTGATGACTCCCTGACAGCTTAGCGCGAACCTGAGCGTTCCCCGAACCAATCACGGGTGTCGCCAAAGCTATTTCGCGCGTTTCGGCTCAGCTGAAGCTGTCGCCGCACGCGCAGCTGCCCTGCGCGTTGGGGTTGTCGATGGTGAATCCCTGCTTCTGGATCGTGTCCTCGAAGTCGATCGAGGCCCCGTCCAGATAGGGGATGCTCATCTGGTCGACGACGACCTCCACCCCGTCGAAGTCAACGACCGCGTCGTTGTCGAGGGTGCGCTCGTCGAAGAAGAGCTGGTAGATCAGGCCGGAGCAGCCTCCGGGCTGCACCGCGATCCGGAGCCGCAGATCGTCGCGCCCCTCTTGCGTGAGCAGGCTCCGCACCTTTTGCTGGGCCGTCTCGCTGAGGGTGACGCCGTGCGCGCGCTCGGCGGGTGCGATCGTTTCCGTGGACATGCGTTTCTCCTTCGCTCGCGTGGAATTCCGCAGTTCGAGTCTAGCCCCGACCGCTGACACCGGCATCCCGGGCGGTCAGGCCCGTCAGCCGGTCACGGTATCCTGAAAGGAATTGCCGTGATCACCGGCGGACAAGCTCGTGCGCGTGCGCGCACCGATGAGAGGAATTGCGTGGCAAAGAAGGGCGCCGTTGAGCCGCAGAAGCAGGAGCCGGCCGGAGCAGAGGGGCCCCAGGTCGGCAAAGGACGACCGACCCCGTCGCGAAAGCAGGCGGAGGCGGCGAATCAGCGCCCGATCGTCGGCTCGAAGGACAAGTCGGTCCAGCGCGAGATGCGCCGCCAGCAGAACGAGTCCCGTGAGCGCGCCCGCGTCGGGATGATGCAGGGCGACGAGCGCTACCTCACGGCGCGCGACCGCGGTCCGCAGCGCCGCTGGGTGCGCGAGTACGTTGACGCCCGCTGGAATGTCGGCGAGCTTCTCATTCCCATGATGCTCGTGGTCCTCGTGATGACCTTCATCCCCGGCGTCGTTCAGGTGATCAGCCTGTTCGTCATCTGGGGTTTCGTATTCCTGATGGTGCTCGACGCCGTGTTCCTCGGTTTCCGGTTGAAGAAGAAGCTCGCCGCACGGTTCGGGGAGGACAACGTGCAGCCCGGGTTCCGCTGGTACGCGGCGATGCGCGCCTTCCAGTTCCGCATGCTGCGCGTTCCCAAGCCGCAGAACAAGCGCGGTGAGTTCCCGGCCTAATTCAGCGCCTGAACGAACGACAGCGGGGCCCGTTCCGAACGAATCGGAACGGGCCCCGCTGTTGTTTTCCCTGCGAACGGGATCGGGCCGATCGGGCCGTCGGCAGTCACTCACCGCCCGCGAGAGCGGCGTCCCCGGCCCCGGGATCAGCGCGCGGCGTTCCCGCGGAAGCCTGCGCGCACCAGCCCTCGGTTGATGTCGCGCGCCCAGAAGGGTCCCTCGTAGATGTAGGCGGTGAAGCCCTGCACGAGCGTCGCCCCGGCGGCGAGTCGCTCCCGCACGTCCTCGGCGGTGGTAACGCCGCCGACGGAGATCACGCAGAAGTCCGGATCGGGTGCGACGGAGCGGATCCGGCGGAGCACCTCGAGCGAGCGGTCTTTGAGCGGCGCACCCGACAGGCCGCCCGCCCCCATGCGCTCCACTTCGGAGTCGGGGGCCGTCAGGCCGGCCCGTGAGATCGTCGTGTTCGTGGCGATGATCCCGTCCAGGCCGAGGCGCTTGGCGAGTTCGACGATCCCGTCGATTTGTTCGTCCCCCATATCCGGGGCGATCTTGACCAGGAGCGGCGTCCCGTTTGCCGCGTCTCGCACCGCCGTGAGCAGGGGTTCGAGCATTTCGAGTTCCTGCAGGCCGCGCAGCCCGGGCGTGTTGGGCGAGCTCACATTGACCGCGAGGTAGTCGGCGATGGGCGCAAGCCGCTCCGTGCTCCAGACGTAGTCCTGCACGGCATCCTCAACCACGGTGACGCGGCTCTTGCCGATGTTCACCCCGATCACGGGGCGCTTCCTCGCGAGGCGGGCGCGCTCGACCCGCGGCACAGCGGCGGCCGATCCCCCGTTGTTGAACCCCATCCGGTTCACCAGCCCGCGATCGCCGACGAGTCGGAACATCCGCGGTTTCGGGTTGCCCGGCTGGGCGTGGCGCGTGAGCGTTCCCACCTCGACGTGTCCGAAGCCGAACGCGCCGAGGCCGAGGATCCCCTCGGCGTTCTTGTCGAACCCGGCCGCGAGGCCGAAGGGGCTCGGAAACTCCTGTCCGAGGGCGCGCACGCGCAGCGACGGATCGGGCGCGGTGAAGCTGCGAAGCGCTCCGCCGAGGAACGGGGCCGCCTTGATCACCGAAAAGGCGAGATGGTGAGCCGTTTCGGGATCCATCCGGCGGAGCACGGTCTGGAACAGCAGCGGGTAGAGACGCATGCGGGGTTACTCCTTGGCGCTTCCGGCCGACGCGGCATCCGCGTCGCCGGGGTGGTCGGTGTGTGCCGAGTAGGCGTGGCGGTCCTCATCCCGCTCCTCACCCGCGGGATGCGCGCGCAGCTCGGCGATCGCCGACTCGAAATCGGCGAGGGATTCAAAGGCCTGATACACGCTCGCGAAGCGGAGGAATGCCACCTCGTCGAGCTCCTTCAGATGCGGGAGGATGGCGAGCCCGATCTCGTTCGCGTCGAACTGCGCGATGCCGGAGGAGCGCACGGACTCCTCAACACGCTGCGCCAGGATCGCGAGGTCAGCCTCGGTCACTGGTCGGCCCTGGCACGCCTTGCGTACGCCGCTCATGACCTTCTCGCGGCTGAAGGGCTCGACGACGCCCGAGCGCTTGATCACGGTGAGGCTCGCCGTCTCGGTCGTCGTGAACCGGCGACCGCACGACGGGCACTGCCGGCGGCGCCTGATCGACAGGCCGTCGTCGGCGGTTCGCGAGTCGATCACCCGCGAATCGGGGTGTCGGCAAAACGGGCAGTGCATCAGCTGGCCTCCTCTGAGGTCGCTTCGAAGCGCGCGGAGACGGCCTCGCCGTGAGCGGGGAGCCCCTCGGCACCCGCGAGCGCGACGAGCGGGGCCTCGACCTCGGCGAGGGCGGCGCGATCGTACGTGACGATCTGCTGCGGGCGGAGGAAGGTGTGAGCCCCCAGGCCCGCGCTGAAGCGCGCGGTTCCGCCCGTGGGCAAGACGTGGTTCGATCCGGCGAGGTAGTCGCCCAGGCTCACCGGCGAGTAGCCACCGACGAAGATCGCCCCGGCGTCCGTGATGCGCGAGAGCACGGCCTCGTCCTGGGCCGTCTGGATCTCGAGGTGCTCGGGCCCGTACGCGTTGCTCACCGCGGCGGCGACCGCGAGATCGTCGACGAGGATCACGGCGGACTGGGGTCCGCCGAGCGCCGTGGCGACGCGATCAGCGTGTCGGGTTTCCGCGGCCCTGCGAGCGATCTCAGCGCCGACGCGTTCGGCGAACTCGGCCGAGTCGGTGACGAGGACCGACGCGGCCGCCTCGTCGTGCTCCGCCTGGCTGATCAGGTCAGCAGCGACGAAGCCCGGGTCTGCCGAGGCGTCGGCGATGACAAGAATCTCGGTCGTGCCCGCCTCGGAGTCGATCCCGACGAGGCCGCTCACCACGCGCTTCGCGGCGGCGACGAAGACGTTGCCCGGCCCGGACACGACGTCGACCGGGTCGAGCCCGATCTCGGGCACTCCGTGCGCGAACGCGGCGATCGCACCGGCCCCGCCGATCGCGTAGACCTCGTCGACGCCGCAGAGCGCCGCCGCCCACAGCACCGCCGGGTGCGGGAGGCCGTCGTTGTCGCGCTGCGCCGGGGACGCCAGCGCGAGCCCGGGGACTCCGGCGACCTGGGCGGACACCGCGTTCATGATCACCGATGACGGGTAGGCGGCCTTGCCGCCTGGCGCGTAGAGCCCGACCCGTGAAACGGGCTGCCACCGCTGCCGGATCACGGCGCCGTCGGAGATCCTCGTGGTCTGCTCGGCAGGCACCTGCGCTGCCGAGGCGGCCCGCAGGCGCGAAATGAGCTCGCGCAGCGCGACCTCCACCTCGGGCGGGCAGTCGGCGAGCGACGCGCCGATCGCCTCGACGGGGACCCTGAGCGCGTGCCCGGACACGCCGTCGAACTCGAGCGCCTGCTCGCGCAGCGCCGCCTCGCCGCGCTCGGCGACGGCTGCGACGAGGGGTCGCACGCGCTCGACCGCGACCTCAGCGCCGAGCGCGGCACGCGGCACGAGCCCGAGCAATTCGGCACGGGTGAGGTCACGTCCACGGAGGTCAATCGTTCGCATCACCCATCCAGTCTACCGAGCGCGCTGATCCTGCCCGGTCGGAGCGGGGGTGATCATCCCCAGCCGCACGAGCTCGCGGATCCCCGCGACGAGCGCTTCCTCGGCCGCGCCGGAATCGACCTCGAGAATCGTCGCGAGCGCTCCGGCGATCTGCGCGAGGGTGAGTTCGCCGTCGCAGGCGCCGACCGCCGCGGCGAGCAGCGTGTCCGCCGTCGCCCGACGAGCGAGGCCGCGATCGGTGACGAGCGCGATGGCGCGCGGGTCCGACTCCCCCGGCCGATACTCGCGCTCCTCCCTGACGGCGGGATCGAGGATCCAGCCGCGCGCGAGCACCTCGGCATCGCTGAGGCGATCGGTCGCGATCATCGCGTCGAACGCCTCGTCGAGCGCGGCCCCGGGCCGCGCTCCGAACGCGCCGCCCGCGCGCTCCGTGTGCACGAGGGTCCCCGGATCCCGCTCGGGTTCGGCGGCACGCCCCTCGGGATCGTCGAGACGCCGGATCCGGATCGATCCGAGACCGAGCGCGACGATCCGGCGCTCGGAGAAATCATCCAGCCAGGCTGAAACGAGGTGATCGAATTCCGCGTCACCCTGACGGGCTCCGCCGTCGCGCGCCCAGGTCTCCGCGTACTGCAGGGGCGATACCCGATCCCGCTCGATCACCCAGGCGGCGAGCCGGCCCTCGGCCGAGACGATCCACTCCCGCACGCGTTCGAGCGCGTCGATCCCCCAGGGGGATTCCCAGTTGGCGAGGCAGATCAACGTTCCTCCTCCCGCGAGGAAGGCAGGGCCGATTGTCACGACCCGCTCCGCGAGTGCGTCACCGACCATGCCGGCATCCCGGTACAGGTAGCGCTCCGAGTCGCCTTCCCGCACGGCGGGGGCCGCCCCGGGGAGCGCCTCGCTCGCGCGGTTCTCATCCGCCCCACGGCGGGGCGTGACCACGAAGGGCGGGTTCGACGCGATGAGGTCGAAGTGCTCGCCAGCGACCGGTTCGAAGAGGTCGCCCTCCCGGAACTCGATCCCGGAGACACCGTTCAGGCGCGCGTTGGCCCGCGCGAGCGTGATCGCACGGGCTGACAGGTCGGTTGCGACGACGGGACCCCGGAGGGCGAGGTGGAGAGCGACGATGCCGCAGCCGGTCCCGAGATCGAGCCCTCGTGCGATAGGCCCGATCGGCAGCTGCGCGATGAGCGAGCGAGTGGCGCCGCCGACGCCCATCACGTGCTGCGGGCTTGCTGGTCCGTTGCGCAGCTGATCGTCGAGGTCGGAGAGGATCCACCACTCCCGCGGTGCGTCGTCGAGCGAGTCGGCGACGCTCACCGGGTTGAGGGAGAGCGCCGCGCGATACCGCAGCGGGTCGGCATCCGTCGGCGCAATGAGGCCGAGGGCGCGAGCCCCCTCCGCGCCCAGGCCAGGAAGACCGCGGGCGACGCGCTCCCCGCTCATCTCCTCCCCCAGGAGCAGGAGCTCGATGAGGGTCGCGAGGGGCGTTGCGCCGGCGTCAGCGAGCGCGCGCCGGGCCGGGGCGAAGACGCCCCGCAGGCGGGCGCCATCGGCGTCGTCCCCGATCAGCCCGGTGATCGCGGTGCTGCGGTAGTTGGCGGCTGCGAGGTCGGACCTGAGCAGGTCGAGAAGGTCGGGATCCACCCAGCCAGGGTACGGCCTGCTCGGCGTGGGGGGGGGGCGCCCCCCCGGCGGCGGCAGGCCCCCCCGGCCCCAGCGGGGGGGGGGCACGAAGCGGCCGG
>NZ_JAEHOI010000004.1 GCF_016522535.1 Leucobacter edaphi
CCCCCCGGGGGGCCCGGCGCCGCGGGGCCCCCCGCCCCCCCCGGGGGGGGCCCCCCCCCCCCCCCCCGGCCGGAAGCGGGGACGGCTCAGTAGGCGACGGTGAACCGTGCGCGGTGATGACTCGGGTTCTCGATCTCGTCGACGACGGCGACGCCGAAGTCGGCGCCGGAGATCGCCGAGCGGCCGTTCTCGTCCGTGAGCAGGACATCGCCGCCCACGCGGTAGGTTCCCGTGTACTCGCCGGCAACCCAGGGCCCGAAGTCGCCCGCCGGGCTCACGAGGAACCAGTCCGGGGCATCGGACATGGCGCGCAGGTCGTCGAGGACCGCGCTCATCTCCTTCGCCTCGTCGAGATAGTCGGCGTTGAAGTCGGGCGACTCGAACAGCCGCGAGCCGCCCTCGCGGTCGAGCAGGGACCCGGCGCCGCCGATGACCCCGAGCCGAACGCCGCGATCCGCCGCCTCGCGAGCGATCGCCGCGACCGCACCGCGGGCCTTCCCAGCCATCGAGCCGCGCGGCGAAATGGCGACGACGACCACGTCCGAGCCCTCGAGCGCGCGTGCGCGATCGGCCTCGTCCAGGATCGAGCCCGTTTCGTAGGTGACCCCCGCGATCTGCTCGGCTGCCTCACCGCGGCTCATGCTGCGGACCTGGAGCCCGCGAACGGCCGCCGCTTCCACGATGTGCCCGCCAGCGTACCCGCTGCCGCCGATCACTGTCAGTACCGTCATTGCCCTGCCTTTCGTTGGGAGTTACCGGCCCCGCCGGGGCGCGGGCCTCTGCCCGGTGCAACGAGGGCGGGGCCACGCATATTCCGTCTACGCGTATGCACGGTCGCTCGGCGCGACGGGGCTCGGGAGGACCGTCTCCCCCATGAGGTGCCTGTCCACCGCGGCCGCAACCGCGCGGCCCTCCGCGATCGCCCACACGATCAGGGATTGCCCCCTGCCCGCGTCTCCGGCGACAAACACCCCGGCAGCGTCCGTCGCGTAGTCCCGATCGCGCAGGAACCCGCCGCTTGGGTCCCGCCGGAGGTCGAGGGAGGGATCGGAGATCTCCTCTGGCCCCGTGAACCCCATGGCGATGAGGACGAGGTCGGCGTCGATCGTGTGCTCGGTTCCGGGAATCGGCGCGCGCCCGCGCTCCGTGAAGCCGGTCTGCGCGATCCGGAGCGCGCTCACGGCGCCTGCGCCGTCGTCGACGAACTCGATCGTCGAGGCCCGGTATCGGCGTTCCCCGCCCTCCTCGTGCGAACTGCTGATCTCGAACAGCTTCGGGTGGATCGGCCAGGCCTGGTCAGGGGTGCGCGACTCGGGTGGCCGCTCGCCGATGGCCAGGCTCGTGACGCTGCGCGCCCCCTGCCGGTGCGCGGTCCCGACGCAATCGGCCCCGGTGTCTCCCCCGCCGATAACGACCACGTCCTTCCCCGCCGCGTCGAAGCGGTTCTCGCCCGCGACGCCGTTCCTCGCGCGATTCGCCGCCGCGAGATAGTGCATCGCCGGGTGGATCCCGCCGAGCTCCCTCCCGGGGAGCGCGAGTTCGCGCGGAACGGTCGCGCCCGTGGCGATGATGACGGCGTCGAAGCGGCGCCGCAGTTCCCGCCAGCTCATGTCGCGACCGATCTCGATCCCGCAGCGGAAGCGCGTTCCCTCGGCCCGCATCTGCTCGATCCGACGGCTGACCAGCTCCTTTTCGAGCTTGAAATCGGGGATTCCGATGCTCAGCAGACCTCCTGGCACCTCGTCCCGCTCGTAGACCGCGACGGTGTGGCCCGCGCGGGTGAGCTGCTGGGCCGCGGCGAGCCCTGCGGGACCCGAGCCGACCACCGCGACGGTCTTGCCCGTGAGTCTTCCTGGCGGCAGCGGCGTCACCCAGCCCTCGGCGAAGGCCTGGTCGATGATGCTGTTCTCGATCTGCTTGATCGTGACGGCCGGCTGGTTGATCCCGAGCACGCACGCCGACTCGCAAGGGGCAGGACACGCCCGCCCGGTGAACTCGGGGAAATTGTTCGTCGCGTGCAGGCGATCGACCGCTTCCCGACCGCGACCGCGATGGACCAGGTCGTTCCACTCAGGGATGAGGTTGCCAAGCGGGCAGCCGCCGTGGCAGAACGCCACGCCGCAGTCCATGCAGCGAGAGGCCTGTTTGGCCACCATTTCGGGGTTCGCGGGGTCGACAACCTCGCTCCAGTCCATCAGCCGGAGGGCAACGGGCCGCTTCGGGGCGAGCTCGCGCTCCCTGGTCTTGAGGAATCCGCGCGGATCAGCCATTGGTCGCCTCCAGAATCTCGTTCCACACCTGTTCGCCATCGGGGTCCAGTCCGCGCTCGTCGGCGCGGATCCGGATGTCGAGCACCCTGGCGAATCCGCGGGGAATCAGTCGCGTGAATCGACTGAACACCCGCTCGGGCTTGCGATCGAGCTGCTCCAGCAGGGCCGAGGCGATCTCCGAGCCGGTGCGCTCCGCGTGATCCCGCAGGAGGAGCACAATGCGCTCGCGCAGCTCCGAGAACCCCTGCGTGCCGGAGTCGCCGGGCTCGAGCCCCTCGCCGCCCACGGGCTCGAGGAGAAGAGCCCCCGAGGCCAGTTCGGCGGCGTTGACGTTCGCGGGATCGAGGTCGAGGATCACCGCCTCTCCCCCGGACATTCCCGCCCCGATGTTGCGTCCCGTCTGCCCGAGAATGAGCGCGAAGCCGCCGGTGAAGTACTCCAGCGCGTGATCGCCGACGCCCTCCACCACGGCGGTGGCCCCCGATCCGCGGACGAGGAACCGCTCACCCACCACTCCGGCGATCCGCAGCTCGCCCGAGGTCGCTCCGTATCCGATCACGTTTCCGGCGATGACGTTTCCGCTCGCGCTGTGCCCCGCCTCCGGGTGCGGCCGGATCGTGATTGAACCCCCGGACAGCCCCTTGCCCACGTAGTCGTTCGCATCACCGATGAGGCGCAGCTCGATCCCCCGCGGCAGGAACGCTCCCAGGGACTGGCCTGCGGAACCGGTGACGGTGATCCCGATCGTCCCCGGAGCGAGCCCCTCCGACCCGACGCGGCGGGTGATCTCGTGACCGAGCATCGTGCCGACGGCACGATCGGTGTTGCGGATCGGGAGTTCGATCGCGACCGGGGTCGACTGCTCGATCGCCTCGCCGACGAGCGGCAGGAGCCCGGAGTCGAAGTGCGCCGCCAGCTCGTGCTCCTGGCGCTCGACGTTCTTCCTCGCGACGTCCGCACCGAATTCCGGTCCGCGGAGGATGGGCGTGAGGTCGAGACCGGAGGCCTTCCAGTGCCTGATCGCCTCGTCGACGTCGAGCGCCGCCGTGTCGCCGACCGCCTCATCGATGGATCGGTATCCGAGTTCGGCGAGCAGCTCCCGCACCTCTTCCGCGACGAAGCGGAAGAAGTTGACGATGTGGCGCGCCTGGCCGGTGAAGCGCCCGCGCAGCTCCGGGTTCTGCGTGGCGACGCCGACGGGGCAGGTGTCGAGATGACAGACCCGCATCATGATGCAGCCAGAGACGACGAGCGGGGCGGTGGCGAAGCCGAACTCCTCCGCTCCGAGCAGCGTCGCGATCACGACGTCGCGCCCGGTCTTCAGCTGTCCGTCCGCCTGCAGCACGACGCGGCCCCGCAGCCGGTTGAGCCGGAGCGTCTGCTGCGCCTCCGCGAGACCGAGTTCCCACGGCGAGCCGGCGTGCTTCAGCGAGTTCATGGGGCTCGCGCCCGTTCCACCGTCGTGTCCCGAGATGAGGATCACGTCGGACAGCGCCTTCGCCACCCCAGCAGCGACGGGGCCGATCCCGCTCTGTGCGACGAGCTTCGTGCTGATGCGCGCCGAGGGATTGGCGCGCTTGAGGTCGAAGATGAGCTGCTTCAGATCCTCGATCGAGTAGATGTCGTGGTGCGGCGGAGGCGAGATGAGTCCGACGCCGGGCGTTGCGTGCCGCGTGCGCGCGATCCAGGGGTACATCTTTCCGGGGGGAAGCTGCCCGCCCTCGCCCGGCTTGGCGCCCTGGGCGAGCTTGATCTGGATCTCGTCGGCGTGGGTGAGATACATGCTCGTGACCCCGAACCGGCCCGAGGCGACCTGCTTGATCGCGCTGCGGCGGCGCGGATCGAGGAGGCGCTCCTCGGCCTCGCCTCCCTCGCCCGTGTTCGATTTGCCGCCGAGGATGTTCATCGCGATGGCGAGCGTCTCGTGCGCCTCGGGCGAGATCGAGCCGTAGCTCATGGCCCCCGTGGTGAAGCGCCGCACGATCTCGCTGACCGGTTCGACCTCGCCGAGCGGCACGGGTGGCCGCTGGGGTGAGAAGCGGAACAGGCCGCGGAGTGTCATCAGGCGTTCCTGCTGCTCATTGACCCTCCTGGAGTATTCCGAGAAGATCTCGCGCTTGCCCGCGCGGGTGGCGTGCTGCAGCTTGTAAATGGTCTCCGGATCGAAGAGGTGGGGGGCTTCGCCGCGCCGCCAGCGGTACTCGCCGCCGGTCTCGAGTCGCTGGTGCGCGAGCGGAGCCGTATCGTCCGGGTACGCGGCGCGATGACGGGCGGCCACCTCCGCGGCGATCACATCGAGCCCGACACCTCCGAGCTTGGAGCTCGTGCCGGTGAAGTACCGCTCGATCACGGCCGCGGACAGGCCGATCGCCTCGAAGGTCTGCGCGCCGCAGTACGACGCCACCGTCGAGATCCCCATCTTGCTCATGACCTTGAGCATCCCCTTGCCGAGCGCACCGATGAGTCGCGCGGTCGCAGCGTCCTCGCTCGTGTCCGCGATCACTCCCTCGCGCACGAGCAGGCTCACCGTCTCCATCGCGAGATACGGGTTCACCGCCGCGGCCCCGTATCCGATGAGGCAGGCCACGTGGTGCACCTCGCGAACGTCTCCGGCCTCGGCGATCAGCGCGACGCGCAGGCGGGTGCCCTGCCGGATGAGGTGGTGGTGCACCGCGGAGACGGCGAGCAGGCTCGGAATCGGAGCGAGGTCCTTGTTGCTGTCGCGGTCCGAGAGGATCAGGAATTCCGCTCCGGCGGCAACGGCGTCCGCCGCCTCTCGGCACATCTCCTCGAGCCGGTCGGAGAGGCCCTTCGCCCCGAAGTCGACCGGGTAGAGGCCCCGGATGGTGACGGCGCGCTCCTTTTCCGGATCGTCCCCGAAGTGCTGGATGCGCGCGAGCGCCCCGTTGTCGATCACCGGGAAGTCGAGGATCACCTGGCGCGCGTGGGCTGCGGACTGGGTGAGCAGATTCTCCTGCGGCCCCATTCCGGCGCGAAGGCTCGTGACGAGCTCCTCCCTCAGCGCATCGAGCGGCGGGTTCGTCACCTGCGCGAACTGCTGCACGAAGTAGTCGAACAGCATCCTTGGTCGATCCGCGAGCACCGCGATCGGGGTGTCGGTGCCCATCGCCGCGAGCGGCTCGATCCCGTCTCGCGCCATCGGCGTGATGAGTAGACGGAGATCCTCCTCCGTGAAACCGAAGGTGCGCTGGCGCCGCGTGATCGAGGCGGGCGGGTGCACGAGGTGTTCCCGCTCGGGCTGTTCAGAAAGCCTGATCCGGCCCGCATCGAGCCATTCGCCCCACGGCGCGCTCGCGGCAAGCTCCGCCTTGATCTCCGAGTCCTCTCGCATCCGTCCCGTTGCGAGGTCGACCGCGATCATCCTGCCGGGCAGCAGCCGGCCGCGACGGACCACTCGCTCCGGTGCGATGTCGAGGATTCCCGTCTCGCTGCCGATCACGAGGAGCCCGTCCCGCGTGACGAGGTAGCGTCCGGGCCGCAGCCCGTTGCGGTCGAGGAGCGCGACGAGTTCCTGCCCGTCGGTCGCGATCATTGCCGCTGGCCCGTCCCACGGCTCCATCACGAGCGAGTGGTACTCGAGAAAGTCGACGAGCCGCGGATCGAGCCCCGTTTCCGATTCCCAGGCTTCCGGAACCATCATCGCGAGCGCGTGGGGCAGGCTGCGACCCGCCATCACCAGGAGTTCGAGGACCTCGTCGAAGCTCGCAGAGTCGCTGCCGTCCGGAGCGCAGATCGGCAGCAGCGGCCGAACATCGCCGAGGAGGTCCGAGGCGAGTTGCCGCTCGCGGGCGCGCATCCAGTTGCGGTTGCCGCGGACGGTGTTGATCTCACCGTTGTGCGCGACGAGCCGCAGCGGCTGGGCGAGATGCCAGGAGGGGAAGGTGTTCGTCGAGTACCGCGAGTGGACGATCGCGAAGCGCGATCCGAAGCGAGGATCGCGCAGATCGGCGTAGAACTCGGCGAGCTGCAGGGTCGTGACCATGCCCTTGTAGGTGATCGTGCGCGAGGACAGCGAGGGAAGATAGCAGCCCGCCTCGTGCTGGATCCGCTTGCGGGTGCGGAATGCGGTGCGCTCCAGTGCGCCGTCGCCGACCTTCCCGCGCGAGAACGGCGCGAGCACGAGCTGCTCGATCTCCGGGCTCGCATCGCGCGCAGCACGGCCCAGCACCTCGGGCGACACGGCGACGGTGCGCCAGGCGAGCACCGAGAGCCCCTCCTCCGCCGCGATCGCGGCGATGCGGTACCGTGCCGCCGCCCGCTCCGTCGAGTTGCGCGGCAGGAAGACGAGGCCGGTGGCGTATCCCCCGGCCTCCGGGAGTCGGACGCCCGGCGAGACGCGCGCGAGCTCGGCACGGAGGAAGGCGTCGGGGATGTCGCAGAGAATGCCCGCGCCGTCGCCGGTGCCGGCGTCCGATCCGACCGCGCCGCGATGTTCGAGGTGCTCGAGGGCCTCGAGCGCGCTGCTCACGATCGCGTGGCTCGAGACCCCGGTGAGGTCGATCACGGCGGCGAGGCCGCACGCGTCCCGCTCATCGGCGGGATCGTACAGTCCGCTCCTGCCCGGCGGGCCGGCCGCCGTGGTGATCGTGGTCGGTGATACGCGCATCGTCGACGCCCTCTCGTTCGGTGGGACGTCGGCGGCCCAGGTGATTCCGCTGCCCGGTCGGGCCCTCAGGACGACGTCGTCAGGGTGTGAGGATGCGGTGACTGGGCATCACCCTATCGGCAGTTTCTTCGGACTAATCACACACTGCTCGCACCTTCTGCACGCTTTTCGGGTAATTCGCGGGGATTCGCGCACAATATTCGGCATGAACGGGAGGCGCTCCGCATCATCGACAGCGATGGCGGCCCAAAAAAGAACGGGAGAACTTCACGGGGCGGCGGCACCAAAAAGGCCGGCGTTCGATACCCGAAATCCCGTGAACAAGGGTTTCACATATCGAACACCGGCCTCGCCGCGCGAACGCGGGGCAGTGCGCCTCCGGCCTAGCCTTCGGACCCGAAACTCGTCGTGTCCCCGACGAGGCGCGTGTGGTCCGCCGGCACCGGCTCGACGGCCGCGCGGGCCACCTCCGCCGCGAATTCCGAGACGTTGTAGAGCTTGCCGGCCTGTTCGCGGCGCTCCTCGATGGCGCCCGGGTTCAGGCGGTTGAGCAGAGTGGCCGTCACGGTTCCCTCGATCATGTCTCCCGAGACGACCGTGAACCCGATGCCACGCTCCTCGAGCTCGGGGATGCGCTCCCGGAGCGCGTCCTCGCCAGCGCGCTTGGAGAGCGCGACGCCCTCGTACTCGGGCATCGTCGGCGTCGTGCGAATGAAGTGGGCCTGGTGGCTCGTCACGAACACCACGCGCGCACCCTCACCAAGGACCGGCAGCGCCGCATCGAGCACCGCGAGCTGCGCATCGCGGTTCAGCTTCAGCGCGTAGTCCTCCTCCATGCCGGCCTCCATGCCCCCGGAGGCGTTGAGGACGAGGATGTCGAGACCGCCGAACTCCTCGCGGATCGCGTCCATCATGGTGGCGAGCGATGCGGGGTCGGTGAGGTCGGCGCCCTGCACCAGAGCGCGCACCCCCAGCCCACGCAGCTCACCGGCGAGCTTCTCCGCGCGCGGCGCCTTGTTGCGGAAGTTCACGACGACATCCGCACCGGCCTCTGCGAAGTAGCGGATGGTGTCGGCGCCGATGCCACGGGACGACCCCGTGACGAGTGCGCGGCGGCCCGAGAGGCTGCCGGGGGCGAGAATCTGAGACACGTTTTCTCCTCGATGATCGTGTGGAACTCTGCACTCAAGCGTAGTGGAGGGCCTCCGAATACCGTGGAAGGGGGTGCCGTTCACACGGGTGATGAGGATAGAGTGCGGGTAACGGCAGGGGCGCAACTGAACCGTGGGCCCCGGGCAGGAGGTCCGACATGGCTGATCGAACGCTTCGTGGCACGCGCATTGGCGCGACGAGCCTGCAGGGCGAGGAGGGCGTCGAGCTGTCGCCCCGCAGAACCGTCGAGTATCTCACCGATCGAGGCAATCGGTTCTCCGTGCTGTTCGACTTCGACGCGGATCCGCCCGCCGAGTGGGTCGATCAGAAGAGCGGCGAGATGGGCTTCCTCGATGACGAGGCCGGGCGCGCCGCCCGTGCCGAGTTCGAGGAGAAGGAGTCCTCGGCGCGCACTCCGTGGGACATGCTGATCGAGCGTCGCACTCGCGAGGAGCTCGAGGAGCTCCTCGAGGAGCGGCTGCAGCTGCTGCGCGCTCGGCGCGGCGCCAAGTAGCGTCGACGGCAGAGCCCCCACGCCCGCTCAGCCGGTGAGTTCCCCGCTCAGCGCTCGTTCCGATCGAGCTGCATCGCGAACATGTCGATGTAGCGGCGAAGCAGGCTGAGGAACGTCTCCTCCGCGATCACGGGCTGCTCGGTGCGGTCGCGCGTGATCTCCGCGAGCAGGGGCGCGCCGTGTTCCGCCGCGAGCGCGGAGTCGAGCATGAGCTCCTCCGCGTTCCACTCGTAGGCGAAGCCGAGCGCCAGATGTTCGAGGCCGATCATGGCCTCGTATGCGCGCTCGAGGTCCCACCCGGCCCCGTGCATCATCCTGAGGAATCCCTCGTACATCCGCAGCGTCGCGGCGTCGTGGACCGGGGTGGTGCTGAGCACCTGGATCGTGTTGGGGTGGTGCGCGAACGCGCGATAGTACGACACCCCGAACGCGAAGAACGCTTCGCGCCACTCGAGTCCGGACTCGGACGGGTCGATGATGTGCGCGATCACGAGGGGGCGCACGAGGTCGACGATCTGCTCCTGCCCGGAGATGTGGTGGTAGAGCGACGGCGCACGAACGCCGAGCCTGGCCGCGAGCGCCGCCATGGTGCAGCCCTGCCACCCGCGCTCGTCGATGAGTTCGAGGGCCGCACTGGCGATCCTCTCCTCGTCGATCCGCGGGGTTCTCGGCCGCCCCGATCTTCGCGGCGACGCAGGGATCACGGTCTCGCTCACGCGCACCACCTCCTCACCACCGACTCAACCATCGAAAGGTCTCGAATTGATCACGGGGGCGAAATCCCCGGTCACGGGCCTTGCGATGGAAATCTAACACCATTAGTTTTAGGCAACACAAGAGCCCGCGAAGGAGCGGGCGGAGGTGGAGAGCACGCACCCATGACCACACCAATCACCACGATCAGCGGTTTCGATCACGTCGACCCCGAAGATTCACCGTCACGCGAACTCACCATTTCCGGCGCCAGGAAGTCGTTCATCACGCCGGAGAAGGCGGTCGTCAACGCGATCGACGATGTTTCCTTCACGATCAAGCAGGGCGAATTCTTCGTCATGCTGGGCCCCTCGGGCTGCGGAAAGACGACCCTGCTCCGCAGCATCGCCGGCCTCGAAACCCTCGACGAGGGCTCGATCCTGCTCGGCTCACGGCGGATCGACGACCTCGCGCCGCACGCGCGCCCCGTCAACACCGTGTTCCAGTCCTACGCGCTCTTCCCTCACCTCACGGTCGCGGAGAACATCGCCTTCGGCCTCGAAATGGAGCGGAAGTCGAAGGCCGAGACGAAGGCTCGCGTCCAGGAGATGCTCGACCTCGTGCAGCTGTCCCAGATGGCGAGCCGCAAGCCCGGGCAGCTGTCCGGCGGCCAGCAGCAGCGCGTCGCACTCGCCAGGGCGCTCGCGAAGCAGCCTGAGGTCCTGCTGCTCGACGAACCGCTCGCGGCGCTCGACCTCAAGCTCCGCCGCGGGATGCAGTCGGAGCTGAAGCGCCTCCAACGCACCACCGGCATCACCTTCGTGTTCGTGACGCACGACCAGGAGGAGGCGCTGAGCATGGGCGACCGCATCGCCGTGTTCAATAACGGCCGCCCGGAGCAGATCGGAACACCCGAGGAGATCTACGAGAAGCCCGTCAGCCGCTTCGTCGCGGACTTCATCGGCGAGACCAACTTCGTGACGACCGAGGCCCACCGCCTCGACGATGCGCGGGGCTCGATCGAGGTCCGGCTGCCCGGCGGCGAACCCGTCGTGCTGCCGAAGTCCGTGCCGACGCCCGACGGAACCGTGACGTTCACGGTGCGGCCCGAGCGGATCAGCCTCACCGGGGGCGGGCCGCGGTTCGCCACCGGGAAGATCACGAAGCTCGTCTACATGGGCACCGACCTCCGCTGCACCGTTGAACTCCCCGACGGCACGGAACTCGCGGTTCGCGTCCCTCCGCCCTTCCACGACGGCCTGCGCCCCGAGGCCGAGGTCGGCCTGCACGCCGAGACCGTCGCGCTTCGTCCGCTCGTTCCGGAGGTGGCGTGAGCATGACCGCCGCAGCTCCTCCCCGTGAACGGGGCCCCGCGATCCCGGATCCGGCTCCCGCGCCGAGAGGCGCGCGCCGAGGCTCGGCCAGGCGCCCCGGCCAGCTCGGCTGGCTGTTCAGCGTTCCCGCACTGATCATCGGCCTCCTCTTCACGGTTGGCCCGCTGATCATCATCGTGATGTTCTCGTTCATGTCGCGTCCGGCGCAGGGCGGCGGCGTGATCTACGACTTCACGCTCGACCCCTACGTGAGCTTCCTGTTCCAGACCGACTTCGTCGGGAACACCACCTTCGATCCCCGCTACCTCACGGTGTTCGGCGATTCGCTCTGGCAGGCGCTGGTCACGACGATCGTCTGCCTGGTCCTGTCCTTCCCGCTCGCGCTGTGGATGGCCACGCGCACCGAGAAGCTGCAGAACTTCCTCGTGCTCATCGTGACGATCCCGTTCTGGACGAACCTCCTCGTCCGCACCTACGCGTGGATGCTCATCCTGAACGACAACGGCATCATCAACAACGCCTCGAAGGCCCTCGGTTTCGGGAAGCTCGAGATGCTGTACACGCCGTTCGCCTCGCAGCTCGGCCTGATCTACACCTTCCTCCCCTTCATGGTGCTGCCGATCTACTCGGCCCTCGCCGGATTCGATTTCCGCTTGGCGGAGGCGGCCTACGACCTCGGGGCGAAGAAGATGACCGTGCTCCGGCGCGTGATCCTGCCGATCGCGACCCCCGGCATCATCTCGGGCGTGCTGCTCGTGTTCATGCCGGCGTTCGGCTCCTACGTGCAGCCCGTGCTGCTGGGCGGCGGCAAGGTGCTCCTCATCGGTAACCTCATCGCCTCGCAGTTCGGCGACGCCCGCAACTGGCCGTTCGGCGCTGCACTCTCGGTGATCATCCTGATCATGCTCATGATCGCGCTCATGGCGATCGCGCTGTACTCGCGCAAGTCCGGCCGAAAGGTGGAGATCGCACTATGACCGACGTCATCCGCACCCACGCACCATCGGGCAACCGGGCGAAGAGCCGTCGCCCGAGCAGAGCCCTCCGCCTGCGCGACTTCCCCGGGGTCGCCCCGATCTCGATCATCGCGCTCGTGTTCCTGTACATCCCGATCGTGATCACCACGATCTACGCGTTCAACGACGGCGACTCGGCGCTCGTGTGGAAGGGATTCAGCGTCCGCTGGTTCGCCGAGGTCGCCCAGAATCAGAACCTCGTCAGCGCGGTGATGGTGTCGCTCCAGATCGCGATCGTCGCGACGGCGGCATCGACGGTGTTCTCGATCCTGTTCGCCCTCTCCGTCGAACGGCTGAGGGCGCGCGGCAGCGCGATCGCGACCGCCATCCTCTCGGCTCCGCTCGTCATCCCCGAGATCGTCCTCGCGGTCGCGACGCTCGGCTTCATCCGGCTCATCGGGCTGCAGCCCGGCATGCTCGCGCTGATCCTCGCTCACACGTCCTTCTGCATCCCGTTCGCGCTGATGCCGATCAGGGCGCGCCTCAAGGGCCTCGGAACCACCTACTTCGAGGCGGCGACCGACCTCGGGGCGAGCAACTGGCAGATGTTCCGCCGGGTGACCCTCCCCCTGCTCACCCCCGGCATCATCTCCGGCGCGATCCTCGCGTTCGTGATCTCGCTCGACGACTTCATCATTTCCAACTTCCTGTCGTCCGCGGGATCGACCCCGCTGCCCGTATTCCTCTTTAGCCTGATCCGACGCGGTGCGAGCCCCGCGGTCAACGTCGTCGCGACGATGCTGCTCGTCCTCGCCATAGTCGTCACCACCATCACATTCCTGCAGTCACAACGAAGGAGCAAGCAGAATGACTAGTCGATTCACGAGGGGCCGCATCGCCGCGGCCCTCGCACTCACCGCGGTCGGGGCGCTCACCCTGACCTCCTGCGGAGGCGGCGTTTCCGACGCCGGAGGAGGCGAGACCAAGAAGGCCGACACGAAGTTCGTCGAGGCGACGAGCGGCGAGGTGAACCTGTACACCTGGAGCGACTACTACCCGGACGAACTCGTCAAGAAGTTCAAGAAGGACACCGGCATCACGCTCAACGTCGACTACTACGACAGCAACGAGAGCCTCGAAGCGAAGCTCCGCGCCTCCGACGGGGCCGGCTACGACGTCGTCGTCCCGAGCGACTACATGGTGCAGATCCTCGCGAAGGACGGCCTGCTCATGGAGTTCGACTCGCAGAGCCTGCCGAACGGCAAGAACATCGAGCCCGAGTTCATGGACGTCTACTTCGACAAGGACCGCAAGTTCTCGACGCCCTACCTCTACGGAACCACCTCGTTCGCGTACGACACCAATGTCATCAAGGAGGACCTCACCTCCTGGAACGACTACTTCAACCCGCCCGCCTCCGCTGGCAAGGTCGGCACCATGAACGACCAGGTCGAGGTCGTGAACGCGGCGCTGCGCGCAACGGGCGGCGACTTCTGCACGACCGATGGCAAGCAGCTCCAGGGCGCCCAGGACCTGCTCACCCAGTTCAAGGGCAAGGTCGGCACGATCAACAGCGACGGCATCCTCGAGCGACTCGCGAACGGCGAGCAGACCATGGCGATGATCTGGAACGGCGCAGCCTTCCGTGCGGCCAAGGATCGTCCCTCGCTGAAGTACGTCTACCCGAAGGAGGGCATCGCGCTCTGGCAGGACAACTTCACGATCCCGAAGGGCGCGAAGAACGTCGACCAGGCGAAGACCTTCCTCAACTGGATGCTCGAGCCGGAGAATATGGCCGTCGCCGTGAACTTCCAGGCCTACGGCTCCGGCGTCAAGGGCACCAACGAGCTCATGAACGACGACCTCAAGAAGAGCCCGGCGATCGTGATCCCCGAGGGCTACGATCTCGCGAAGCCCGTGCAGCCCTGCAACAACGAGGAACTCACCAACTACACGAAGATCTTCGAGTCCTTCAAGGGCTAGTCGATCTCCTCGACCCGCGGGGGCGTTCCGGCTTCGGCCGGGGCGCCCCCGCGGCGTCTCGCCAGCGCCGAGCCGGCAACGCCAGCGAACAGGCCGATCGCACCGATCGCGAGCCAGGCACCTGCGAACCAGGCGCCCAGTGCGAGCGCCGGCGTGGCGCCCTCGACGAGCGGCACCGTCCCCACGACGGAGCCCGCGGCGAAGGGCTCGATGCGATCGATGTCGTGCCCGTCGGGCGCGACGATCGCGCTCGTTCCGACCGTGCTGATGTTCACGAGCGCGCGGCCCGTCTCGACGCCGCGCAGCCGCGCGATCGCCAGCTGCTGCACGTTTTCGTCGGTACGCCCGAAATCCGCGTTGTTCGTCTGCGCGAAGATCACCTGGGCTCCGTCCTCCACGGTGCGCACGGCCTGATCGTCGAAGATGATGTCGAAGCAGATCGCGAGACCCGCACGGATCGCGCCGTTCGCTGCGGGAACATCGAACACCGGCGGCCGCGTGCCGTGACGGTACTCGAGCTGCACGAGGTCCACGAGATCGGGGACGATCGCGTGGAAGAACGGCCGGTTCGGCATGTACTCCGCGAAGGGAACCGGGAAGCGCTTGTCGTAGCGCACCGGCGCCTCGCCCTCGCCCGTCCAGACGAGCGCGCTGTTCGTGTAGGTGCCATCGGGATCACGCAGCACTGATCCGACGACGATCGGGGCGTCTGCCCGGCGCGCGAGATCCTCGACGCGCAGGCCGCCCATCACGTTGTCGCGCAGATCGAACTCCGCGCTGTTCTCCGGCCACACGATGACGTCGACGGACTCTCCGGAGGCTTCGAGCCGGTCCAGCAGCTGGCTCGTCGCGTCGAGGTGGTCCTTGAGCACGGAGCCGTTCTCGCGGTCGTCGAAGATGCCGGACTTCGAGTTGCCCTGCACCGCCGCGACCGTGATCGATCCGGTCTGCGGAAGCCCGGCCGCCGGGACGATCGCGAGCAGGGCGAGCATCGCTGCGCCGACGCCGAGCGCCGGGAGCAACCGCCGAATCCGCGAGCGATCGCGTGGCTGATCAGGCGCCGAGGCGAACGGATCGGGAACCGCCGTCGCGGCGATCGCCGCGACCGGGATCGCGCACGCCAGCACGATGAGCCCGCCGAGCCCGGCGAACCCCAGCCAGGACACCGCCTGCAGGAGCGGTCCATCGGCCTGCGTGTGCACGATCCGCCCCCAGGCGAACCCGCCGTACGGCCAGGAACCCTGCGCCTCCTCGCGCGCGATCCACAGCCCAGCAACCGTGAGTGCCTGCGCCGCGATCAGGAGCACCGGGCGGGCGCGAAGGCCGCCGATGCGAGCGAGTCCCCGCGTCGCCAGTGCCGCCGCGACGCCGAAGAGCACGTACCAGGCCGTCATCACGGACGTCAGGCCGAGCCAGGGAATCGGGCCGAGATACAGGGTGAGCCAGTTGATGTGCGGGCCCCAGAACAGTGCGCCTGCGAGCAGGCCGGCGAGCGAGGCGACCGCCGCACGCTGCTGCCAGACGGCGGCGACGATCAGAAACACCCCGAGGAACGCGAGCGGCCACCAGGACAGGTCAGGGCTCGCGAGGTCGAGGCACTTTCCCCCGATCCCCGCGAGAATCGCCGCCGCCCACCAGCTCAGGCGAGGCGGAAAGCCCTGCCGCCGCACCACCGCGCCGTTGCGGACGCGAGCGAGCGGGCCGCCCCCCGGCCCGCCCGAAACCAACGCGATCACGAAGAGCTCGCGTCTTCCACGATCCCGCGGCGCACCGAGCGCTTCGCCTCGCGCGCCCGCTTGGCGAGCGCTCCGAGGCGATCCTCGTCGAGGCCGGCCCCCGCGCCAGACTCGCAGGCCTGCGCGATCTGATCCAGCAGGTCGATGGTCTGCTTCGTCCAGCGCACGAAGTCTCCAGCCCCGATCCCCGCCGACTCGAGGACCTTCTCGAACGGCACCCCCGACGCCCACGCGTGCATCGTCGCCGCGAGCCCCGCGTGCGGCATCTCGCCGCGCGGCAGGCGGTGCGCCTCGGCGAGGTCGTCGAGGCGGATCCAGGTATCGAGCATGCGGTCGTACGCCGCGGCGAAGATCCTGCCGCCCGGCAGGCGCGGATCGCCGTCGTCGTCGCGGCGCGGCTCGTAGCTGAGCGCGCAGCACATCGCCGCGAGTCCCTCAGCGTCGAGCCCCCCGAACACGTCGGAGCGGAGGCACTCCGCCACGAGCAGATCCCGCTCGCCGTAGATCCTGCGCAGGATCTCCCCCCACTCCGTGACCTCGAGATCGCGGCCGTCGCGGCGCAGGTAGTCGAGGTCGACGAGCACCTCGACGACGTGGTCGAAGGTGCGGGCGATCGTCCCCGTGCGCGAGGCGATCTGGCGGCGACCACGCTCCACGCGCCTGCGCAGCTTCCTGGCCCGGTCCTCCCAGCGCTTCTTGTCCGCGCCGGAGGCCCGCCTGGCCGCGGCGTCATACCCCGCAAGCGACTCCTGCTCGGCGCGGAGCTCCCTGGCCTGGTCCACGACGTCGCGATCAGCCTGGAACTGGGCGAACGAGAGTTCGAGGGTCTCCCGCGCGCGATCGAAGCTCATGCGCTGCAGGAGGTTCACCGCCATGTTCGCGGTCGGACGGAAACTCGAGCGGACCGGGAACGAGCGCGCCCCGGCCAGGTGGGCGAGGGCCTCGAGGTCGACGTCATCGTTCCACACGACCACCGCGTGGCCCTCGACGTCGATGCCGCGGCGTCCCGCGCGGCCCGTGAGCTGGGTGTACTCCCCCGAGGTCAGGGGCACCCGCTCCTCGCCGTTGTACTTGTCGAGCCGCTCGATCACCACGGCACGCGCCGGCATATTAATTCCGAGCGCGAGGGTCTCCGTCGCGAAGACGAGCTTCACGAGGCGCCGCTGGAACAGCTGCTCCACCACCGCTTTGAACGCCGGCAGCAGGCCGGCGTGGTGCGCGGCGATGCCGCGTTCCAGCCCGGCCATCCACTCGCGGACGCCGAGCACGCGCTGCTCCGCGTCGCTCATCCCCGCGATGACGGCGTGGGCGGCCGCCCGGATCTGCTGCCGCTCCTCGCGATTCGTGAGGGAGACACCCTCGTACAAGCACTGCCGGACTGCCTGATCGCAGCCGTTCCTGCTGAAAATGAAGACGATCGCGGGAAGAAGTCTGGTCTCGTCGAGCGCGCGGGCGATGTCGGCGCGGGACACTCGCTTCGTGCGCCGCTGCGGGGCACGACCCCGCGAGCGCTGGCGCCGATCCCGATCCGATCCGCGGCCGAATCCCCCGCCGCTCGCGATTCGCCGCAGCTCGGGATTCAGCCGCCCGCCAGCGGCGAGCTCCCCGTCGCGCCCCACGTACAGCGGCATCATCTCGCGGCTCGTGAGCACGTGCTGGTACAGGGGAACCGGGCGGTGCTCCGACATGATCACGTCGGTGTCGCCGCGGACCGCGTGCATCCAGTCGCCGAACTCCTCCGTGTTCGACACGGTGGCCGAGAGCGCCACGAGACGGACCGTGTCCGGAAGGTGCAGGATGATCTCCTCCCAGACGGCCCCGCGGAAGCGGTCGCCAAGGTAGTGCACCTCGTCGAGGACGACGAACGCGAGATCGTCGAGCGCGCTCGACTCCGCGTAGATCATGTTCCGCAGCACCTCGGTCGTCATGACGACGATGGGGGCGTCCCCGCGAATGTTGACGTCGCCCGTGAGCAGACCGACCTCGTCCTCGCCGTATGCGGCGCACAGCTCGCGGAACTTCTGGTTCGACAGGGCCTTGATCGGCGCGGTGTAGAAGATCCTCGCGTCGCGCTCGCGGCGCGCGAGGTAGACGGCGAACTCGGCCACCGTCGTCTTCCCCGATCCCGTCGGGGCGGCCACGAGCACGCTCCGCCCCTCTTCGAGCCGCTCGCACGCGGTTTTCTGGAAGGAATCGAGCGGATAGTCGAGGCGCGCCTCGAACGCTTCGAGCGCGGTGGTCATCTCGCGGTACTAGCCTTTCGCCTTGGTCGGGGACGCCGGGTCGGAGCTGTCATCGAGGTCGTACTCGTCGAGCTCGGCTGCGCGCCGCTTGTCGACCCGCCGATCGTGCAGGAGCGCGACCCCCGCCGCGGCGAAGTACAGCACCACCATGGGGGCCGCCAGCAGGAACATGCTCGTCAGGTCGGCCGCCGGCGTTGCGATCGCCGCGAACAGGACGATCACGAGCAGGGCGATCCGCCAGCTCTTCAGAATCGAAGCGCCACGGAGCACCCCGATGAAGTTCAGCATCACGAGCAGCACCGGCATCACGAAGCCGACGCCGACCGCAAGAAGGAGCTTGATCGCGAAGTCGAGATAGGTCCGCGCCTGCAGATAGAACGCGTCCTCGGAGGGCTGGAAGGTGGAGAGCAGGCGCACGATGTTCGGCAGCACGAGCCAGCCGGCGAAGGCGCCGCCCAGGAACAGCGGCACCGAAGCACCGATAAACGCGACGCCGAACAGCTTCTCCCGCTTCGTGAGCCCCGGCGCGAGGAAGGCCCACACCTGGTAGAGCCACACCGGCGAGGCGATCAGCACCGCGATGAACAGCGAGATCTGCACCTTCGTGTCGAAACCGCCGGAGATATCGCCGTAGGTGATGATCGCGTCGCGGCCCTCGAGCTTGAGATCCATGATCGGGCGGCGCAGCATGTCCCACACCCAGGTGGAGAGATACCAGCCGGCCACGACGGCCACCAGGATCGCGGCGACCGAGATGAGCAGGCGCTTGCGGAACTCGACGAGGTGCTCCCCGAGGCTCATCCGCCCATCGGGATTGCGCTTGCGACGCCCCTTCATTGCCATTGGTTCAGCTTATCCCAGCGCGCTGACGCGCAGGCCGCGGAAATGCCCGTCATCGCGCTCACTCGCCGTACGCGGCGAGGCCGCGCTCGGCCCAGTCACGCACGGCGCTCCGCGCGGACTCGGGCTCCTCGACGACCACGAGACCGGGTGCCGCCTGGATCAGTGCGATCGCTGCCGCGCGGTGCCACGCCGTGATCCTGACACGGATCCACCCCTCCCCGGCTTCGCCGAGCAGCTCGGGCGCGAATGCCCCAAGGCGGGGCAGCGCGCGCTCGGCGACCACGGCGACCAGCGCGGGGATCGGATCCGAGAGCGCGGTGTCCGGGAGGGCCGCGCGCGCGGTCGCCGCGTCGGACAGCTCACGCAGCGCGGAAATCTGTTCGACACGGAACGTGCGCTCGGCCCGCCGATCGAGGCAGAAGGCCCGGAGATACCAGGCGCCCTCCCCCTGTTGCAGGGCGAGCGGCTCGACGCGCCGGGAGCTCGGCACGCCCGCCGCGTCGCGGTACTCGAAGGCGAGCGCGACCCGGTGATCGATCGCCGCGAGAATCGCCGGGATGCGCTCGTCCTGGCGATCCGCGGTGATGGAGACTGCCATGGCCTCCTCCCCGCCGAGCGCCGCCGCGAGCCGCGCGGACAGCTCGCGCGCGAGCGAGGCATCCTCCTCACCGAGGACCGGGATCAGGGCGTTCAGACCAGCGACGATCGCCGCCGTCTCGGCGGGGGCGAAGCGGGGGGCCTCGTCGACGGCGACGGTCCTTGTGAGCCAGACCTCGTCGGATCCCTCGAGGAGGTCCCAGTCGATGTCGAAGAGGTCCTCGTCCTGGTAGCTCATCGTCTCGCCGGGGACCCCGGCCGTGCCGAGGAACCGGACGAGGTCCCTGATCAGCTTCGGGGTGACGGAGAACCGTTCCGCGAGGTCGGACACCGCGACGGGAGCGTCGGAGTCACGGAGGTAGGCGACGAGCGACAGCAGCAGCAGCACCCGATCCGGGGCGATCACGCTCTTATGCACGGTGTCCTCCCCCGTGATCGGCGAGTACGGCTCGCAGCCCGGCAACCACCAGGTCCCGCAGTTCGGCCGGCGAGATCACCGAGACCTCGGCGCCGTAGCCCACGAGTTCATCGGCCAGGATGTGCCAGTCGAGCAGCCCGAGCTCCAGGTCGACCCGCGCGGGATCCTCCGCGACCGGGGTCACCGCGTCAGCCCGTGACGCGAGCCTCGACTCGGCGAGGCCGCCGCGCCGCACCCGCAGCTGCGCGCGCCGCTCGGTGCGCAGCGCGATGAGCTCGGCAAGCGCGTGCTCCGTGCGCTCCCTGAGCTCGGGGTCGAAGCGCTCGTTCCCCACGCGCACCGGCCCGGAAATGCGCGAGAGCAGGAAGGTTCGCTCGGCGGACCGTTCGAGATCCCAGGAGATCAGGTGCCAGCGGCCGTCGAGCCGGTGCAGCCGGAGCGGGGCAACGTGCCGCTGCAGGGCGCTCTCGCGGCCGGGCAGCGCATAGGCGAAGCGGACCGTCCGCCCCTCGTCGATCGCGCGCTGCAGCGGAGCGGCCGCGGGTTCCGCGGTTCCGAGGCTCGGCGCGACACCGAGGTGCTGCAGTTCGAGCCCCGCGCCGAGGGCCTCCAGCTTCATCGCCGCGCGACGGGACTCCGCGCTGAGACTCCCCTCGCGCCACGCGAACGCCGCGAGCCGGAGCAGCACGAGCTCCCGCTCAGAGAACTGCAGTTCAGGCGGAAATTCGAGACGATCCTTCGCGATCCGGTAGCGGGTGAGCTGATTGTTCCCCGGTTCGAGCGGCGAGTCGAGCGTGTCGATCTGGATCCCGAGCGCGCGCAGCTGATCCTTGTCGCGCTCGAACTGCCGGTCGAGTGCCGCACTCGGTTCGCCCGGCACGTACCGGTCGGCGTAGCCGTACACCGAGGAGAGGAGCTCGCGCTTCGTCAGCCCCTCGGGGCTCACCACGAGGGCGAGCACGAGGCTGAAGACGCGCTGCTCGCTCGGAACGGAGGAGCGGCCCGCCATGTCCCTCCCTAGTTGACGCCGAGGATGTCGATCACCGAGACGCTGGGCTTGCCGCCCTGGGGGTCGTCGATAACGACCACCTGCGAGCCGACCTTCTTGCCGGTGAGCTCGGTGCGGTAGGTGAAGCCGGACTGGCTGATCTGCTGCTCGTTTCCGAGGCCGGCGATGCCCGTATCCCAGGTGTTGTTCGTGATCTGGTGGTCCCAGCCCACCGTGAGCACCTGGGCGATCACGTTGTCGGTGGCCTTGACCTCTGCCCCGTCGCCCTGGATGCGGACCGCGGAGCTGGATCCGGCCGGCTTGTCGGTCGGGGGCAGCACGACGCCGGGACGCCCGTCCTCGTTCGTGACGACGGCGGGATATCCGTTGGGCAGCCCCTTGACCGGGCCCTGCGAGGCGAGCGGGCGGGCCTCGACGATGTCGATCACCCCGACGAGGCTCGACCCCATGGTCCCGCCGAGCTGCTGCATGATCCCGGCGCTGTCCTGCGGGGAGAGCGCGGCAACGACGCGATCACCGGGGCGCGTGCACTCAACGGCCTTGCTGAGCGGGTTCTCCTGCTCCTTCGAGAGCATCAGGAACTCGGGCGCCTGGCCGGGATTGTTGAACGCGGGGCTCGCGTAGAGCTTCTTGCTCGTGGCCGCGTCGAAGAAGACCATGTTCACCGAGACGAGCGTCTGATCAACGGCCATTCGCTCGCGCTTCTGGGTTCCCGTTCCGGTCTTGCCGACGACGGTGCGCTGCGTCGTGTCGATCTTCACGTCCTTCGGAATCGACACCTCCGGCTTCGAACCGAACTCGCCGAGCACGGTCGTTCCGTCGCTGAGCGACCCCGCCGAGTAGGCGGGCGTGCAATCGGCCTGAGCCGCCTGCTGCGCGCTGCAGCCGGTCAGCCCGGCGATCAGCAGCGTGGCCGCTGCGGTTGCGGGGACGAATCGACGAAGCATGTGCACCTCTCGCGGGAGTCTGTGGGACCCGGCCATCCTATCGAATGCCGGCTCGGGATCCGGTCAGTCGGCGGAGCCGGTGTCGGGGGCAGCGGCGTCTCCCGATCCGGGATCCACGCCGCGCTCGCGGGCGAACTTCTGCGCCTCGCGCACCTTCTTGCGCAGGACCTTGTCGCTCTTGCCGCGCTCGCCGACGACCTCGGGGGTCCACACCTCACCGCTCTCCGGCCCCTCGGGGGCGAGATCGGGCAGCCACGTTCCGAGATCCTCGTCGGTGAACTCGCCCTTCGACGCGCGGCGCTTGAGCTCGGGCATGACCGTGCCGTCCGCCAGCCGGCGGGCCGTGATCAGGAAGCCCGTGTGCGCGACCATCCGGTGATCGGGTCGGACGGCGAGGCCCTCGACGTGCCACCCGCGCACCATGGTCTCGTTGGACTCGGGGTGCGTGAACCGGCCGCTGCGACGGATCTGCTCCGCCGTGCGGGACAGCTGAGTGACCGTCGCGACGTAGCAGATGAGGACGCCTCCCGGCATCAGCGCGTCGGCTGCGACGTCGACGCACTCCCACGGTGCGAGCATGTCGAGCACGACACGGTCGATCGTGCCGGCCTCGCAGACCGCCGGGAGGGTCTCCTGAAGATCGCCGACCGTGACGGTCCAGTTCTCCGGAAGGCTCCCCGCGAACGCCGCGACGTTCCCGCGCGCGACGTCGGCGAATTCCTCACGGCGTTCGAAGGAGAAGAGTTCGCCGCTCGCGCCGACTCCGCGGAGCAGGTGCAGCGAGAGCGCGCCCGAGCCGACGCCGGCCTCGACCACGCGAGCCCCAGGGAAGATGTCCGCGAGGGAGAGGATCTGAGCGGCGTCCTTCGGGTAGACGATCGCCGCTCCGCGCGGCATCGACATGACGAAGTCGGAGAGCAGCGGGCGCAGCGCGAGATACTCCTCCCCGCTGCTGTTCTGCACGACCGAGCCGTCCGGGAGACCGACGAGGTCCGCGTGCGGAATGATGCCGCGGTGGCTGTGGAATTCTCCCCCCGGAACGAGCGTGATCGTGTTGAGGCGCCCCTTCGGCCCCGTGAGCTTCACGCGATCGCCGTAGCCGAGCGGCCCCCGGATCGCGGGTGCCGCGAGCGGCTGTTCCTCGTTCAGTTCACCGTTGCCGCTCACTGTTCGTCCTTCTCTTCGTCTGCTCGGATGCGCGCGAAGCGCTCCGAAATCGTATCGGCGTCGACGCCGGCGAGCGTCGGGAGGATCAGGTGCGCCGCGGAATCACCGAGGTCCACGAGGCAGGGAATCCCGATCGCCACCGCGCCGGCCGCGCGCGCAGAGGCGAGCCCCGTCGGCGAGTCCTCGAGCGCGACGCAGCGAGCGGGATCGACGCCGATCAGCGCCGCACCGCGCTGATACGGATCGGGATGGGGCTTCTCGTGGGCGACCTCGTCGCCGCCGATGATCCCCTGGAACAGGCCCTCAGGGAGCAGCCCGACGACCTCGTCCGCGATCGCCCGCGTGGCCATCGTGACGAGGGCGGTCGGGATTCCCGCGTCGCGCAGCGACACCAGGAGTTCGACGGCTCCCGGGCGCCAGTCCGGACCCGAGTCGCGCAGCCCGAGGATCACGCTGTCGCGCCACTCGGCGATGATCTCGTCGACCGACAGCGCCACGCCGAGCTCCTGGAAGTGCGCTGCGGCGGCGCGCAGGCCGGAGCCCACGAGACGGTCCGAGAGCTCTGGAGTGAGCTCGATCCCGTAGCGGGCGAGCATCCGCTCCTCGGCGGCCAGCCACAGGGGCTCGGAATCGATCAGGGTGCCGTCCATATCCCACAGAACGGCTGCGGGTTCGTGCGGTCGCAGAACAGGGCTTGGGGGGTTCGCGCTCATCCAGATCATTCTAGCGATCTCGACGGGTATCCTGGAGGGTACGCCCGCGCGAGATCCGCCGGGTTCTCGACCCGAGGAGCACCGCTTCGTGACCGATCAGACTTCCCAGCCCCGCGTCCTCATCGTGGCGTTCCAGGGCTGGAGCGATGCGGGCGATGCGACGACGGAGGTGCTGCAGCATCTCGGGACGCTGCTCGGGGCCGAGGTGCTGCACGCGATCGGCTCGGAGGGCTACGTCGACTTCCAGGTGCACCGGCCGAAGGTGCTGTTCGACGAGGACGGCAACCGTGCGATCGAGTGGCCGGACACGCGCCTGTACGGGGTGGTTCGCAGGCCCGGTGAGGCGGCGGAGGCCGCCGAGACCGAGACCGAGACCGAGACCGAGACCGAGGCCGAGGCCGGGACCCAGGCTGGCCCCGCGGCCGAGGCGGACACGGCGGACCCCGCGGGCACGGCGGACCCCGCGGCCGAAGCCGCCGGCCCTGCACACGAGCGCGCAGCGGCCGCAGACGCGCCCCTCCCCACTGCGGTCGAACCGTCAGACCGCCGCGAGCCCTCGGAAAGTTCCCGAGTGAATTCTGAGCTCGAACTCGTCGACACCCTCGATGACCACCCGCCCCTCGACCGCTCCACCAATGACCCGAATGCAGAGCTCATCAGGCGAATCGACGGCACGCCCGTGACCGACCTGTTTCTGCTCGCGGGCGTGGAGCCGGCGCGGGACTGGCAGAACTTTGCCGACGAGATCGTCGAGCTCGTCGACACGTGGGCCATCGACTCGGTCATCATTCTGGGCGCCATGTACTCGGACGCCCCGCACTCCAGGCCCATCGTCACGACGATCTCCTCGGAGAGCGCAGACCTCCGCGCGCTCACCGGCGCTCAGCGCAGCGACTACGAGGGCCCAGCGGGTATCGCGACGGTGGTCGACCTCGCGCTCACCGAGGCCGGAATGCCCCCGGTCTCGCTCTGGGCGCAGGTCCCCCACTACGTGCACAGCACGCCCTCCCCGAAGGCGACGCTCGCGCTGCTCGACAAGCTCGAAGAGCTCCTCGACATCGTGATCCCGCGCGGCGACCTGTTCGCCCAGGCGAACGAGTGGGAGTCGAACATCAACCGGATCGCGGCCGCGGACGACGACATGACGCGGTATATCCGACGCCTCGAGGAGTCCCGTGACGAGGCGCTTGCGGCCGAGGCGACGGGCGATGCGCTCGCCCTCGAGTTCGAGAAGTTCCTCGAGTCGGGTGCGCGCCGCGAGCACCCCGCCGCACGCCCCGACGAGGGCGACACCGATCTGGACGACGGCGATGCGCCCGACGGATCGGGCACGGAACCGGCCTAGAGCTTCACCCCGAGCAGGGCGAGCGCGGCGTCACGCACCAGCTCCGGATCGTCGACGCCGCGATCGAGCGCGACATCGAGCGCCGCGAGCATCACGGGCGTGTCGAGGTCGTTGGCGAGAGCGGACCGCAGCTGCTGCAGCACGCCGAGCGCCGGGACCGGATCCTCGGACACGCGCTCCAGTCCGGCCCGCCAGGCTTCGAGCCGCCGGGTGGCCATCTCGAGGTCCGCGTCGTTCCACTCCCACTCCGAGCGGTAGTGGTGCGCGAGCAAGCCGAGGCGGATCGCCGAGGGGTCAGCGCCGGAATCGAGAAGCTTCGACACGAACACCAGATTGCCGCGGGACTTGGACATCTTGTGGCCCTGGTAGGCGACGAGGCCTGCGTGGCAGTAGGCGTGCGCGAGCGGGGTGCCGGAGAGCGCGGTCGCGTGCGCGGCCGTGAACTCGTGGTGCGGGAAGATGAGGTCGGTGCCGCCGCCCTGCACGGTGAATGCGCCGCCGAGCGCGCGCGTCGCGATCACCGAGCACTCGATGTGCCAGCCCGGACGCCCGCGGCCCACGCGGCTGTCCCAGCTCGGCTCCCCCGCCCTGACAGCGCGCCAGAGCAGCGGATCGAGCGGGTCGCGTTTGCCGGGGCGATCCGGGTCGCCGCCGCGTTCCGCGCTGAGCTCGCGCATGAGGGCGCGATCGTAGGGCGCGACGTCTCCGAGGCGCCACTGCGACTCGGCCGAGGCCGCGTTGACGTCGAAGTAGATGTCGTCGCCCTCGGCGTCCTCCGTGGGGACCCGATAGCCGTAGCCCTTCTCGACCAGGCCGTGAACCGCCATCGCAATGGGTTCGATGCACTCCGTGACCGCGATGTAGTGCTCCGGCGGGATCATTCCCATGCGGTGCATATCGGAGCGGAACAGGCCGATCTGGTCCTCCGCGAGGTCACGCCAATCGACTCCCGTCGCGTTGGCCCGCTCGAGGAGCGGGTCGTCGACGTCCGTGATGTTCTGCGCGTAGACGGTCTCGATACCGGCGTCGCGCCAGGCGCGCTGCATGAGGTCGAACGCGAGGTAGGTGAACGCGTGACCGAGGTGCGTCGCGTCGTACGGGGTGATGCCGCAGACGTAGAGTCGCGCGCGCCCGTCGAGGATCGCCGGATGCTCGAGCCGCTCCGTCGCGGTGTTGAACAGCTTCGGCGCCGCGCCAACACCGGGTAGTTCGGGGATTTGAGGAGGCGTCCAGGTCCTCACAGTCCACCTCCGGTGACGGCTGCGGTGCCGCCCGCGGCGACGGCCCCGCCGTCCGCCGTGAGCACACCCGTTGCGAGCAGGATGATCACGACCACGCCGAGGAGCACCCGGTAGATCACGAACGGCATGAAGCTGCCCCGCGAGATGTAGCGCATGAACAGGCCGATGACGAGCAGGGCGACGAAGAATGCGACGACCGTGGCGAGCAGGGTCAGCCCCATGGGTGTCGAGTGCGTCGGCTCCTTCAGCGCCTTGTAGAGCTGGAAGAACCCGGATCCGAGCACCGCGGGGATCGCGAGCAGGAACGAGTAGCGCGCTGCGGCCTCGCGCTTGTATCCCATGAGGAGGCCGGCCGTGATCGTGCCGCCGGAGCGGGAGACACCGGGGATCAGCGCCATCGCCTGCGCGAAGCCGTAGATGAGGCCGTGCTTCCAGGTGAGGCTCTCGAGCGGGCGCACGTTCTTGCCGACGCGATCGGCGATGCCGAGGAGGATGCCGAACACGATGAGGCTGATCGCGACGTACCAGAGCGAGCGCAGGGTCGTCTCGATCTGCTTCTGGAAGAGCAGGCCGAGGATCACGATCGGGATCGTGCCCAGGATGATCCACCAGCCCATCAGGGCATCCGGATCCTTGCGGTCGACCTTTCCGGTGAGGGAACGGAACCACTGGCCGATGATCCGAACGATGTCTCGCCAGAAGAAGACGATGACGGCGGCCTCCGTGCCGATCTGGGTGATCGCCGTGAATGCGGCGCCCGCATCGCCGATTCCGAGCAGTTCGCTGGCGATGCGGAGGTGCGCGCTCGACGAGATCGGGAGAAACTCGGTGAGTCCCTGGATGATGCCGAGGAAGATCGACTCGAAGATTCCCATGGATTCCTTTCCTGGCCGTGTTCCCGCTCTCGCGTGCAGCGGATCGGGATGTTTTGCCGGTTCGGCATGCGCGGGCCGCCGTCAAGGATAGCCGACGGCATGCTGAACGGCGCGTCTCCCGGTGCGAACGGCATGGCGCGCGGATGGTTCAGGCGTCGCCGCGACCCGCTCCCCACGCGCACGCGTCGGCAATCGATGCGGCGTCCTGCTCCTCGCCCGCGCTGGGGCGCGAGTCCTGGCAGCGCCGCCTCAGCCGCCTAGTACGTGCGGAGCAGGTCCACGAGGACGCGATGACCGAAATCGAGGGCGTCGAGCGGCACGCGCTCGTCGACTCCGTGGAACATTCCGGGGAAATCCAGGTCAGCTGGCAGGCGGAGCGGAGCGAATCCGTAGCCGACGATACCGAGCAGGGAGAGCGACTTATTGTCGGTGCCACCCGAGAGCAGGTACGGCAGCACGTGCGCCTCGGGATCCTCGCGGCGCAGGCTGGCCTGCATCGCGTCGACGAGCTCGCCGCTGAAGGGGACCTCGAGCCCGATATCGGAGTGCACGATCTCCACCTCGATGTCATCTCCGACGATCCCGCGCACGATATCGAGGACGCTCCCCTGCTCGTCGGGGAGCGCGCGCACGTCGACGAGCGCCTCCGCGGTGTCCGGGATGACGTTGTGCTTGTAGCCCGCGCTGAGCACCGTCGGGTTGCTCGTGTTGCGCAGGCTCGCGTGGATGAACCCACCGCCCTTTCCGAGGCGCATGACGATGTCCTCGGGGCCGACATCGTGGGTGCTCACGCCGAGAATGCCAGCGAGCTCGTCGATGAGCTGCTGGGTGGTTGCGCACAGCCGGAGCGGCCACTCGTGGCGGCCGAGCGCGGCGACCGCCTCCGCGAGCCGGGTGATCGCGTTATCGTGCCACACCCGCGAGCCGTGCGCGGCGGTTCCGCGGGCCCGCAGCCGGATCCAGTCGAGCGACTTCTCCCCCGTCTGCACGAGGTAGGCGCGCGTGCCCTCGACATCGATCGAGTACCCGCCGACCTCGCTGATCGCCGTACCGGCTCCCGCGAACAGCTCGGGATGGTGCTCGACGAGGTAGTGGGCGCCGTAGACGCCACCGTTCTCCTCGTCGGCGAAGAACGCGAGGATGACATCGCGCTTGGGCTTCTCCCCGGCGCGGAGGATCTCCGCGATCGCGGTCAGGATCATGGCGTCCATGTCCTTCATGTCGACCGCGCCGCGTCCCCACAGCATCCCGTCCTTGATGACGCCAGCGAACGGGTCCACCGACCAATTGGCGGGGTCCGCCGGGACGACGTCGAGGTGCCCGTGGAGGACGAGAGCGGGCAGCTCGGGGTTCTCCCCCGTCACCCGCGCGACGACGCTCGCGCGGCCGGGAGCCGACTCGATGATCCGCGGGACCAGGCCGAGCTCTGTGAGGAAGGCGGCGACGTAGTCCGCGGCGGGCCGCTCGGGTTCCGCATCGCCCTCGCCACGATTGCTCGTGTCGATTCTGATCAGGTCGCGCGCAATGCGGACGGTCTCGGACAGCTCGTGCTCGGGAATGTCGCTGCTCATGGCTCCAGGGTATCCGGTGCCGCAGACCGGCGACGGAAGATTGCGTCGCGTGGAGCCGGCGGGGTGCCGCCTCCGGCGTCCGGCACGCCTCGTGGCCCGCGCCCAATCTGCTATTCGCCCTCGGCGTCCTGCTGGATGAGCTGGATCAGGTTGCCGCAGGTGTCGTCGAGGACGGCGACCGCGATCGGCCCCATCCGCTGCGGCTCCGAAACGAAGCGCACACCGAGTGCGCTCAACCGCTCGAATTCGGCCTGGAGGTCGGTCACGGCGAACTGGGTGGCGGGGATCCCGGACGCGACGAGGGCCTCCGTGAACGGGCGCACCGCGGGGTGCCCGTTCGGTTCGAGCAGGAGTTCGACGCCCTCGGGGTCCTCGCGCGACACGACCGTCAGCCAGCGATCCTCGCCGACCGGAACGTCCGCCTTCACGACGAAGCCGAGTTTTTCTGTGTAGAACTCCCTCGCCCGTGCCTGGTCCTCGACAAAAATGCTCGCCCAGCCGATGCGCATGTCGCGTCTCCCGTCGGTCTCGTCGTGTGAGACCCCCAGCCTAAGGTCCGCTCTCGCGTTCGCGCGACTCCTGTTCTCTGCCCTCATCGGGATGCAGGATCCTGGCGGTGGTCCGGCCGAGCTCAAGCACGCCGTCGTCCTGCATTCGGCGGAGCTCGCGGAGTAGCGCTTTCGCGTTCGCGCCGACGTAGTCCGCCCATTCGCGTCGCGAGAACGGGAGCACGACCCGGCCGTCCGCCGCGGCGGGGAGCGTCGCGAGCGACATGAGGATCCTCCGTCGCAGTCGCGGTTCGACGAGGAGCGTGAGCCGCTCGCTGAGGTGCATGAGTTTCTTGGACATCTCCTGGACCAGATTGGCGTGGAGGCGTGCGGCGTAGGGGTCCGAGGAGGCGCGCAGCCGCTCCCGGTGCAGGAGCAGCAGGCGCGTCTTCACGACCGCGTCGATTTCAACGGTCGATTCGTTCTGGCTGATCACGATCGCCTCCGCGAACGAGTCCCCCACGCCGAAGCGCTCGATGATCTGGAGATTGTCTCCCCTCGGCAGGGTCGCCTGCACGGTGCCCGCGATGATGATCGGGAAGAACGACAGGCGCTCCCCGACACGCACGATCGCCTGCCCGTGACCGTACGCCTGTTCGATGGCCCGCACCGACGCCAGGAGGCGCTCGTGCTCCTCCCTCGGGATGCCGGCGAATACCGGGGAGTTCGCGGTGGCGCGTCCCCAGTCGCGGGCGCTCACGTCTTCTCCGCTTCCTCGGGGCCCCGCGGCTCCCAGCCGTCGCCGGCCGACAGCCGGAGCGTGCGGGCGCCCAGCAGTTCGGCGTCCTGTTCGCCATGACTCGCGGCGAGGACGGTGCGCCCCCGCGACCGCTCCCGCAGGTAGCGCGCGACGACCTCTTTGGTCCCGGGGTCCAGCCCGGTGAATGGTTCGTCCAGGAGCAACAGGTGGCCGGGATAGTGCATCGCGCACGCGAGCGACACCCGACGACGCATTCCCCCTGACAGCTGCCGGACCGGCCGATCAAGGCCGTGATCGGGAAGAATCTCGGCCAGATCGCGGCGGATCGCGCTGCGCGAGATCCGCCTGTCGGGGTGCACGAAGGCCACGTTCTCAACCGCGGTCAGCGCCTCGCAGAGCCGATCCTCCTGGAAGAGCATGGCGGTGTCGCCGGGTCGCGCACCGCTGATCGTGCCCGTATCGGGTCGCTCGAGCCCGGCGATGATGCGCAGCAGCGTCGTCTTCCCGGCTCCGGACATCGCGCGCAGGCACCCGATCTCACCGACTTCCAGGTCCAGGTCGACGTCACGCAACACCTCGTTCAGTCCGAACCGCTTCGAGACGCCGCGGACGCTGAGCGCGGTCGGGCGGCTCACGCGCGACTCCCGAGGAGGGAGCCGTAGGGGCGCGCGAGACCGTCGAGCGCGAGCAGCACCAGCCGTTCGAACAGCACACTCAGCAGCATGACCACGACCGTCCAGGCGAAGAGCGTCGGCGTATCCAGAAAAGTTTTCGCGGTGAACATCTCCTTGCCGATCGATCCCGCCGTCGTCGCGAAGACCTCGGCCATGATCCCAGCGCGCCAGCTCATCCCCACGCCGACCTTGCACGCGCTCGTGAGGAAGGGCAGGAACGCGGGCCGGGCGAGATACCAGAACTGCCGAAGGGCCGGGACCCGGAACACCCGCGCGCGTTCGAGTTGCCCGCGGGGGATGGCGTCGAGGCCGGCCAGCATGCTCGTGTACACGAGGGGAATCACGATGAGGAATGCGAGCCAGGAGGTGAACGCCTGCCCGCCGAACCAGATGAGAAGCATGACGATGAAGGAGACCACGGGGATTGACTTCACGACGGCGACGAGCGGGGCGATCAGGTCCTGGAACCAGAGCTGCCGGTGCGCGATCGCTGCGAGGATTGCGCCCCCGATCACGGCCGCGAAGAACCCCGCGGCGATCCGCCCGAGCGATGACCCGACGATGCCCCAGAACTCGGGCCGCACCACCTGTGTTGCGAGCGCCTGGAGCGTCCGGACCGGTCCGGCGAGGAGCAGTCCGTTGTGGATCAGGCGATCCGCGAGCTCCCAGATGAGGAGCCAGAGCACCGCGCTCGCCGCAGTGCGGAGCCGCCGAGCGCGGCTGCTCATCGCCTGCGCACGGTTGCCGGAGCCCCGGTGGGGAGCGATTGGAGTTCGGTCTCGAGCGAGCCGATCGGCGGCATGTAATAGAAGTCCCGGGCGGGCAGGGCGCCGCCCACGGCCGCGGGCTGCTGGGCGTGAATCGCTGCGAGGAACCCGGAGAGCGCCTCGTGCATTACGGTTCCGGTGAGGTTGACGATGCTGCAGAACGGGATTGCCCGCTCGGCGACCTCGTTGTTGAGGAAGGTTCCGAGCTCCTCCTGCACCGCTGCCGCCTCCGGGACGTGTTCGAGCGTGTAGTCGACGGAGTTTCCCGCCCGCTGCAGATATTCGACGACCGCGGATTCGTGCTGTTCGAGAAACTTCCGGTTGACCAGGGTGTGCGTGGTCACGGCTCGGGATCCGGTGGTGTTGGTGGGCATTTCGTCCCAGAGCTTCGTGAGGTCGATCGGGACGCGTAGTTGGTTCACCATCGTGTGGGCGAGTTCGACGAACGGCTGGGGAATGATGGCGATGGCATTGGCCTCGCTCTGCAGGAGGTTGAGGACCTCGAAGGGCGTCGACCGGTAGGCGACGTTGACGTTCCCGGTCAGGCCGTAGCCCTCGAGAATGGTTGCGATCGTGTACTCGGGTGTGCCGCCCTGCCCGATCGAGTACACGGTGCGCCCGCGGAGGTCCGCGAGCTCGTTGACGGCGGAGTCCGTGGTCACGGCGTACAGGATTCCGAGGTTCCCGACATTGATGACTTCCACTTCGGTCTCGAGGTCGGTGTTGGCGTGGAGGACTGCGCCGAGGTTGGAGGGCAGGGTGACGATGTCGAACTGGTTCTGGTTGAACTGCGCAGCGAGCGCGGCGTAGTCGACGCCGGTGACCTGGAAGTCGAAGGAGTGGTGGGTCTTCTTGGCGCGTGCGTCGAGGAGGAATCGGTTGAGTCCCATCGCCGGCGGTCCGAGGATCAAGCCCACGCGGACGGTCGTCGGTTCTGCCGTGCCCATGAGGGCGCGTTCGAGCTGCCGCGGGGGCTCGTCTCCCTGCCCGGTTCCGGTTGCCTGGTCTCGGCCACTATCCGGCGCGGCGCACGCGGCAAGGGTGCCGGCTGCGGCGAGCGCACCGGCGAGGCCGATGAACCGGCGCCGCCCGATGGTCGTGCGTCCCTGGCGGTGCCACTGGGCTCCGTTGACGGCCCGGTCCGCGGAAGTCATCGGGGCTTTTCTGCGACGATGCCGACCGCGGTCAGGGCTTTCTGGTGCTCGTGGAAGGTGCGTCGCATTCCGAGGACGCGTGAGCGCTCCTCAGGCATGCTCATCAGGTTCCTGGCGAAGCGCAGCGCCCCGCTGATCCCCTCGTCCGCGATGATGCGACGCGGCTGGAGGAGTCGCATCGGGGCGAAGCGGGTGTCTTCTCGCACGGTGAAGCCGGCGCGGGTGAGAAGCGCCCGCCATTCTTCGCTCGTCAGGGGGCGTGCGTTCACCTTGATCGATTTGGCGAGCGCCCGCTGGATTTCCTGTTTGGTCGCGTCGTCGAGCCCGTCCGGGGTGAGGCCGAGCTCGTGGATCACGTATCGCCCGCCGGGCTTGAGGATGCGGAACGCCTCGGTCATCATCTCGAGTTTCGCGCGGTCGGATTGCATCGTGAGCATCGCTTCGCCGAAGACGATGTCGGCGCTGGCGTCGGGGAGCCCGGTGTTCGCGGCGTCCGCCTGCGTCACGGTTCCCGCGCCACCCAGCCGCCGATTGGTGTGTTCCACGGCGGCGGGGTCGGTGTCGATCCCCCGGTAGCTTCGCGGGCCCCGTCGAATAATCTCCTGGGCGGTGCGACCGAGTCCGGGCGCGAGTTCCACGATGTCGGAGTCGGTGATCATTGCGGCGTCGAGCATTCGCTCAGTGAGTTCCCGGCCTCCAGGTCGGAGCACCCGTTTGCCGAGGCGTGCGAGGAGCCAGTGCCCGGCCATGGTCGCGATCGGGCGCTCTTGCTCCGGGAGCGGTGCTGCGGTGTTCACGTGCGGTGTGTTCCTCTCTGGACGTTTGGGGTGAGCCGTTGCGGGGAGGCTCGGCTATCCGGTGGCGGCGTGATCCGCTGGCGCCTGGTGGGCGTCGTTTCGCGCGCGCCTGCGAAGCATGAGCAGGACTCCGGCGAGGGCGAGGGCAAGCAGAGCCCCAGCGCTTGCCACGACCGCTCCGGTTCGCGGCATCTCGGTTTTGCCCGCGCGTGCCGGGGACTCCGGTCTGGCGAGTCCTCCCCCGTTATCGGCCTCTCTGGAGCTCGCGTTCGCCTTCTTGGCGGCTTCCAGGGCTTTCAGGAGCTTCGCTTCGTCAGCGCTCGGTGTGCCGTCGAGCTTCGCCTGCAGGAATTCCGGGACGATTCCTCCCCCGGAAGTCGGAACTCCCGCGATCGCGACTTCGAAGGAGGCCGGCCACGTGTGCTCGCGGCTGCCCTTGAAGATCGGTCCGCCGATACTGAACGCGAGATCGCCGATCGTGACGGACGCTTCCATTGAGCGGGTGATGGTCTGCACCGTTGGATCGATCTTGCCGAGGTCGACGGTCACGGAGTTGAGCGCGTTTCCGCCCGCGGTAGAAATGACTCCGCCGCCCGTGAGACTTCGAACCGTCATGATGCGACTCTGGATTGCGATGGGAACAGTGACGGCGCCGTTTCCTTCCGAGTCGACCGTGAGCTTCGCATTATTCGTGACCGGATCCTTCGGCGGGAAACCTCCGTTCGTGATGTGCGGGTCGAGGGGCAGTCCGGTGACGCTCTTGCTGAACCAGATGTTGGCGCTCACGGTGTAGGTTCCCGCGGTGAGGCGGGTGGGCTGCTTTTCGAGTCCGGGCCGCGGTCCGCTCGTGTGGGCTGGCCTCGGCGTCGTTCCGCCTGCGGGTCCGGGCTGGACCCCGGGCTTGGGCGCTGGCGAGGTCTGCGCACCGCCGGGAACTTTCACCTCGGTGTCGTCGGATACTCGCTTTGCGCTCGCGTAGTCGATTTCCAGGCTCAGGTTCCAGGTCTTGTCGAGGCTCAGTGGGACCGCGAAGACCCGGCTCTGAGTGAAGGTTGCGGTGGAGGTGGCTCCTTCGATCCCGATCACGGCGCGCGTAATGCGTCCCCCGGAATGCGGGCCGACGGGCGTGTTCCCGCGCTCAACGCCGGTAACCGACACTCCCGCGCTCGGCTTCCCGAACTCGATGAGCGTGAACGCGGGGTTCGGGAGGTCTACCGTGAGGCTTCGTTTCCCGTTCGGAGACACGGTGAGGGTCGCGTTGTCTCTCACCGGGTCGAGCGGTATCCCGTACTGTGCGCTGCCCTCCGGCGCGAGAGGGTTCTTGGGGTTGGTCATGAAGGCGGTGCGACCGAGGATGTCGTTCTGGGCGGCGGGAACGAAGAGATTCGCCGTGATGCGGTAGGTGCCGGGCTTCCAGCTATTGGGGTCGATCGAGTGGCCGACGCTGAGGGTCCCCTCGTGGTAGGTGAAGCGGTAGTTTGCGGCGCTTCCTCCTGAGGGCGCGAGCTTGTAGCTCCCGCCAGCGGTGATCCGCTCCGGGCCGTGCACTTTCGGCGCGACGTAGGCGGCGGCGGTGCTTGGCGTCTCCCCGTTGACGAAGCCTGTGGTCTTCACCTCGAGACGCGGTACGCCGTTGGGCGCCATGCTCTCGCCCGGATATCGCGCTTCGAGCGTCGCCGGCGCGATCTCCCACCGGATGTCGACGGGAGCGGTGCTGCCATCTGCCCAGCTGTAGCCGGTCTTGAGCGTTGCTCTGGCGACGTATGACCCCGCGTTCACCGCGCTCGGCTTCACGCTGAGCGCGTAGCCGTCGCCGTCGGGAACCCCGGTTTGGTTTTTCCCGGTGTAGACGAGCCCGGGAGCTGCGTGGGGCGCATCGATCCGAGTCAGGGCCTCGCGAGCAACCACGACATAGGCGATCTCGGTTTCCGGGGTCTGAGGAGTATCAATGTCCCGATCCTTGCCGGTCGCGGCGTTCCACAGCGGCACCTGGATTTTTGCGGACGCCGAATCGGGATCGGCATCTGTGTTCACGATGGCGAATTCCGCGCGACCGTTTTCGAAACGCGAGTTGATCCGTTCCACGGACTGCAGTCCAGAGCCCACGGTTCCTTTCACGAGGTACACGTGATCCTTCTCATCGCGTACGGGGACCGTCCCGGAAAGACTGCTCAGCATGCCACCGAGCGCCCCCTCCCAGGCCTGATGTTTGGCCACGTTGGCAAAGGGGACTCCTTCGTAACTGAGATCAAACCCGAATGTGTACGCGCTGACTTCCCAGTTGGATCCTTGAAGGCTCAGCAGCCGCCGTGCCTCGCCAAGACGAGCTGGAGATTCTTCGACTCCGAGGTACGAGTGGAGAGCGCCGACGGCATCGAGCGATTCATAATCCAGTCCCGGATAATTCCATTCGGCCTCGCCCGTGCTCCGGTAGGTCATCGTGGTGTGGTGCGGACTCTCGAAGTCTTTGCGATGCGACCAGCGTCGCGCGGAGTCGTTGTCGACGACGGCGAAGTTTCCGAGCCCTTCCGAGGTGAAGGCGACGACGTTCTCCGCGGGTGAAGATGAATCGAGGGCGACGGCGGTGCTATCGGTGACACGCAACACGCTCGTATTCGCGGCTGTTGTTGGCAACTGAACGGCCATGCCAATGTTCTTGTTGGTCAGGAGGGTCTCACCAGTTGATTCGAGTGAGAGTTTCCAGCTCGCGAAGCGGGGATTGCCGACGAATTCGCGTTGGAGAGTTCGCTGCACCGCATCATGATCAGCTGACGGAGTTGACACGCGCAGGGAGGCTTCCCGAAGCGCGGGAATGAGAGGATCATTCGCGCGAGCCGAAACACGCACTTTCGCACCGGTTTTCGAATCCACATAGTCCTGCACGAACTCTTCGGTCGAGTGCCGCTGCGCGTGAGCCAGGTCAACGCTCAGGTGGATGTCCCAGTGCTTCTCCGCCAGGAGGATGACCGCGTATTCGGTTGCCTTCCCGAAGGTGTACTCCCCGCTCGCGTTCGCGAGCTGTGCCGTGACGCTCGTGATGCGATCGGGATACGCGGGGTCGGGCTCGTTATTCCCCCACGCGAGTTTGCCTCCCCGAGCGGTGGACTTGATCGAAACGTCCTTTCCATCACTCAGGGATTGCAGCGTGAAGATCTCCTGGTTGAAGGGAACATCGACCTCCATGGACCCGTCGAGACCGACTCTGAGTGTGGCATTGTTCTTCTGCGGTCGCACCGGAGGAAACCCGGAGTCAGACAGGTAGACGTTGACGCCAATCGGTGCGTCGGAGCCCGCCACATACGGATTCGCAGTCACGGTGTAGACGCCCGGTTCAAGTGCGGCCTGGCTCGCAGGCGCCTCCTGATTCGTGAGCCCACCGGATTCGGACTTGTGCGCGGGGCTCGGCGCCGGTTCGGGCGCGGGAACCGGCTCGACGGGACCGGGTTTCTGAGTCTCGGAATTCGGCGTGGGTTCGTGGGTCGGCTCGGGCTCCGCATGAGGTGTCTCGGCCGGAGTTTGCTCCGGACCTGACGACGGGGCTCCGGAGTTTTCTTCTGCCGCCCCCGTGCGGCTCGCGTCGCTCTGGGAAACTTCCGGGTTCACGCCGTCGAGTTCACTCGCGATCGCCGGAGCCGTGGGCGACGCCACGAGGAGGGCAGCGACAACAGCGGCGAGCAACCGTGAACGACTTCGATAGTGATGCAGTGACATGCTGTTCTCCGTGAATAGCCTCGGTGGCGTGAATCCGTGTCGTTGAGTCCAGGTCGCCTAGGACGAGAACTCCAGGTTGAGATCCCAGTTCTTATAGCCGCGGTAGAGGAAGAAGTTTGCATACTCGGTGGCCGGCGAGAAGCTCGTTCGCGCGGCGCCGGTCCCGAGTCGCGTCACGTCCAGAGTGACCGTCGATACACGCTGTGCGGGTCCGTTCACGGTGGACCAGCGTGTTGTGCCGATGCTCACGACGTCCACCGTCCCGTCGATTGAGCTATGAGGAAGCGAAACGACCCCGAAGGTGTTGTTGACGATCGGGATCGTCAGGAGGCGCGTGCCGTCCGCCTTGACCTCGAGCTTCGCGTTGTTCTTCATCGGCGAATCCGGGTAGTTGAACGGCGGCGTGGCCGGGTTCGTCACGTATGCGTTGCGGCGGATCGGGGTGTCCTTTGCCCCGACGTACAGATTCGCCGTGACTGTTCGGACCTCGGTCTGCTCGGCCTGGGCGTTCGCCGCGGGTGCGCCGACGCCCAGGCCTGCAACCAGGGTGAGTGCAGCGGTCAGCGTCGCGGTTACGCGAGTGGCGTGACGGCGAGTCGTGAGTGGATTTACGAGCATTCCGGCCTCCTGTGAACTTCTGTGCGTGCGAGCGCTCCCCCGTCGGGACCGCTCGCCACCAGAATGCAATTCATCAGATGATGTGATGGTTGCCGTGGCAACTCATGTTCTCGCTGCAGCTGATCCTCGGGAGCCCGGGTGACCCGGGGTCACCCGGGAAGCGTCCCGCTGGTGATGCGCGCCGTGGCCTCGTCCTCGGCCCAGCGAAGCGTCTGATAGAGCAATTGGGTTGCGCCTGGCATGAAGCCCGCTCCGTGATGGAAGCAGGGGTCCATCGTGGTGGCGAAGACAATTCCCTGCGTGGATTCGCGATCGACATAGGCGGTGACTCCCACGTGTTCACCGTTGTACTCGAGGTCGATGAGGGGCACCGCGCCGCTCGGAGGCGTCAGCGCACCGTGATGATGCCAGATCACGGCGCGATCCGAGAAATAGGGCCAGATCGGGTCCAGAGGACTCCGCTGCCGCATGCCATGGTCCTCACCGGTGCGCCACCACCAGAAGTTCGTGGGCACCGCGTGCCACAGGACTCCGGGCAGCCAATCCTGGACCTGGTTCTCTCCGAACACGACGAGCACGCCACCGCGCTCGGCAACGGCAAGGAAGTCGGCTGCGTGCTCCCGCAGTCGTTCAGGATGACTGCGATCCGCAACGATGAGCACATCGACCTCGTCGAGAGCGCCTGGCTCGAGCGTCGGGAGATAGGCGTCGGCGATCCGATACGGGGCAAGCGCGGGGTCTCGGAGCGTGGCAAGCTGCGAACTCGTCCCCGTGTGGGCAAGCGCGATGCGGGGCATTCTCGGCGAACGGGCTTCGGTGTTCATGCGCGGCCTCCCAGCCAGGTGAGCAGGTTCGGTGCGATTGCGGTCAGTGTGGTTCCGGGGGTCATCGCGAAGACGCTGAGGTCGAGTCCGCTGTGCACGAGCACCTCGCCCTCCCCGAGGGGGAACACGTAGTCGATGGGAGCGCGCAACTGCCCGATCGAGTTGATCACGACCGCGCCATCCGGGAGATCCACGGCGTAGCCCCTCCCGTAGAAGCCGGCTACTCCGATCTGTGCGAGAGTTTCGAGGCTGTGCGGGCCAGGTATCCCCGCGCGGAACAGCAATTCGCGAACGTCTACCCCTTCCCACACCGGATGGTCCGTCTCGCGCCTGATGCCGAGGTCCGCCGGGCCGCCGTATGGGAGGAGGCGCCACTTCGGGAGCCCGGGAAGGAACGGCTCGATCACGTGCCCGTTGATCAGAAGCCTTCCCCCGCCACGAACGAAGGCCTCGAGCCGGTCTCGGAGCGTATTGAGATGGCGCTGATCGCACATCCCGGAGAGCACGATTCCGCACACATCGGTGAGGTCCTGGCCTTCGAGCTCGTAGATGTCCACGGGTTCCATCCCCGCGGGCGCCCCGAGCGGGCCCTGGGGCTCGGACCGGCGCGGCGGCGCCGGTGAGACGTGCAGGATTCTCGGGGGCCCGGTCGTTTCTCGGTCGCTCATGGATTGCTCCTTTCAAGGTGGGTGGTGCAGCGAGAGCGCCCGTACTTCATGCCGAAGTCGGGCGCCACAACAGGTTGGGCGCGCCCGCGCACGAGAATCGTTCCGGTCGCCACCGGCAGGTCGTAGAGCTCAGTGAGCGACTCGTCCGTGAGGAGTTCGTCGGTTGGCCCGTGACGAATGTCTCGGGAGCCGGCGAAGAGCAGCGTCGAATCCGCAATGCGCAGGGCGTGTTCGGGGTGGTGAGTGGTCATCGCGATTGCCATGCCGTTGTCCGCGAGGGCGCGAAGCACGCGAAGGACCACCGCCTGGTTTCTGAGGTCGAGCGCCGAAGCCGGCTCATCGAGCACGAGCGCCCCGCACTCCGTGGCGAGCGCCCGGGCAATGAGGACGAGTTGACGCTGACCGCCCGACAGAGCACGGAACTCCTGCTCAGCGATCGCTTCGATCCCGATTCGCTGCAGCGCCTCGAACGCGGCGATGCGGTCCCTGCGTCCGGGGCTGCGGTACGGACGGATAAATCGGGTCCGCCCGGTGAGGACCATATCGAGGACGGGCAGGCTGCTCGGCGCGGCGAGGGACTGGGGGACGTATCCGACATGGGCCCGGCGCGTAATCACTCCGACGCTCGGCCGCTGCAGTCCCGCCGCGCACTTCACGAGCGTGGTCTTGCCGCGAGCGTTGGGCCCGAGCACCGCGAGGATCTCCCCCGCGCGCAGTTCAAGGCTCAGATCCTGGAAGATCCACTTCCCTCGGCCGTATCGATGGGAGATCCCCTCTGCGACGAGGAGCGCGCGTTCATTCATGAGCCAGCTCCCGCTTCCCGAACCGCACGAGCATCAGGACAAAGAACGGCGCCCCGATGAGCGCCGTCAGGATGCCGAGCGGGATCTCCGTCGTGGTGAGCGCGCGAGCGATGGTGTCGACCAGCACGAGATACCCGCCGCCGATGATGAGGGATGCCGGAAGGAGCACGCGGTTGTCCGGGCCGACCGCGAGGCGGGCGATATGCGGGACGATGAGCCCGACCCAGCCGATGACGCCGGAAACCGCAACGGCTCCGGCGGTGAGGAGGGCGACCGCGACGAGGAGGAGCGTGCGCGTGGTTCTCGGTGCCACGCCCAGGGCCGTCGCGTCCTCGTCTCCGAGAGCGAGCACGTTGAGTCGCCAGCGCAGGGCAAGAATCGCAGCGCCGCCGATCAGGAGCGGCACGAGCACCGTGAGAATCTTGGTCTCGTTCACGGTCGCGAGCGAGCCGAGCAACCAGAAGGTGATGGCGGGCAGTTGTGTGTAGGGGTCGGCCGTGTAGGTGATGAGCGACACGAGCGAGGAGAACAGTGCGCTGACGACGACGCCTCCGAGGACGATCATGAGCAGGGGTGATACCCCGGATATTCGTCCGATCGCGAGAACGAGCAGGAGCGCCACCAGGCCGCTGAGGAAGGCGCCGCCGACCGTTCCGACGGTTCCGAGGCCGAGCACCATCGCGAGCACGCCGCCGAACGAGGCCCCCGAGGACACCCCGAGCATCTGCGGGCTCACGAGCGGGTTCCGGAAGAGGCTCTGCAGCGCGGCCCCAGCGAGCGCGAGAGCCGAGCCGACGAAGAATGCGAGCATCACGCGGGGAATGCGAACATCGAACACCACGGTCGCTTCTTCTGGGAACCAGGTCTGCGTCATGGGGATGACGCGGCCCGCGATCATTCGCACGATCTCCTCAGGGGGAACCCATGAGCGGCCAACGACCAGCGCCGTGCCTGCGATCAAGAGTGCCGCGAGCGACAGCAGCGGAATGATGACGCGTCGTGCGCGTCGGGTGGCGTCGAACGGGCGGGTTTCAGCGCCTGACCGGGTGGGCGCGCGGCGGTCGGCCCGAAGCCCGTGAGCTTCGGGCCGACTCGGGTCGACGCTAGTGCGCAAGCCGCTCGTAACCCGCCGACTGGGCGTTCTCCTTCACGCGGAGAATCATGTCGATCTCGTCGTGCGTGAGCTTGTGCCCGTACAGGAACTCGTAGTCCTCCTGCATCGCCTTCTTCAGGTCGCTGCCCTTGAAATCCGGGTAGAGGAGCTGAGCAGCCCACCGCATCACGAGCTGCGATTCAGCGCTCGGCGGATCCCACCAGAAGCCGCCCGACGGAACCGCGTAGACGCGCTTGTTCTTCACCGCGTCGACCGCGCTCAGTGCGGGGTCAGCGAAGATGTCAGCGGGCGAAAGCGGAGTCATTGCCGAGGTGAAGATGACCTCGGGGTTCCACTTGACGATCTGCTCGACATTCGTCGGATTCGTGATCGAGTACTCGGCATCGGCGGCGACGTTCTCCGCGCCGGCGACGGTCATCCAGGTGTTCATGTAGCCGCGCTTCGACCCCATGCCGGCGTTGTATCCGCCGTCTCCGGCCCGACGCAGATAGAGCGCCCGAGGATGCTTCTTCTCCTTCTTGGCTGCGGACTGCAACGCGCTCATCGTGGAGTGCATGCGGTTGAGGAGTTCCTCCCCGCGGTCCTGCTTGTCCAGCAGCTTGGCGAAGAGCTTGACCCAGGTCTCGAGGTCTTCCTGGGTGCCGTACTTCAGGCCGATCACCGGGATTCCCGCGTCCTCGATCGGCTTGATCATCTTCGCGGCGTCACCCTGATCGGCCCACTGAATCACCACGTCGGGCTTGAGCTTCGTGATCTCTTCGATGTTGGGCACGAAATCGGGGCCCGCGATCGCCGTGTTCGTGAGGGCCTTCGGGAACATCTTCCCGAAGATGCTCGGCTTGTCTCGCAGAATCGTCGCCGCGTTCACCCCGACGATCTTGTCGTAGCTCTGATCGATCGCAGCGATCATCGAGGGCGACGGGATCACGGTCGTTGCGATCTTCGTGACCGGCTTCTCGAACGTGATCGTCTTGCCGCGCTGGTCGGTGATCTCAATGGGCTTGTCAGTTTTTGCTACCGTCTCGGGCTTCGTTTCAGCCCCGCGGGAGGAGCAGGCGCCGAGCGCGAGAGCCGCGCTCAGCCCGAGTGCGATGATCGCGAATCCGCGCCGGGCACGGCGCGGACTGGAGAGTCTGGGCATAGGAGTGTGATCCTTTCAGGCCCCGGGTACACCCGGCGCCACGTAAGGGGCACGGCGTAAGCGATCACCGCTCCACCCGCGCCCCGACTGACAACTCGTTCACCGTAGTGGGATTCATCCGATGAAGGCAAGGCTTGCCTGAGTGGACGAGGCATCGGCCCCAGAGTGTTCGGCGAGGAAGCTCCTGCGCCGCGCGGAGCACTCCCCGAGCGCGGGCGATCGCGGGCTCCCCGATCGAATGGACGCCCCGGCCTCGGCCACTTTCGCGCGCGTCCGGCGCGGCGAATGCGTCGCCGACGTCTCGCGTCGATCATGCTCAGCGGTGGCACCACCGCCACGCCGAACTTCGAAACCCACGTCCGCAGAGAACGCAAGAAGCCCCGGCCTTACCGGCCGGGGCTTCTTACTCTCATTCGTGCGCGAAGGGGGACTTGAACCCCCACGCCCTAATACGGGCACTAGCACCTCAAGCTAGCGCGTCTACCAATTCCGCCATCCGCGCGAACGTTTCGGACCTTCATCGGCCGAACAGAGAATAACTTAGCACGGTTCTCCGGGGCGGTGCGAATCGGTTCAGGATGCCGCGCGCGTCGCAGGGCGGATCTGGGCTTTCTCGACGATTTGGCGGCCAGCGGCTCGGGCGCGGCGGGCCCCACTGACCGTTCCTATCGCCGGGCGATGGCGGCGACGATCGCCCGGGTGACCCGACGCAGGTCTGCCGGAGCGAGTTCGATGTCGAGGCCGCGTCGGCCACCGGAAATGAACACCGTGGGGTGGCTCTCCGCACTCGCGTCGAGAACCGTGGGATGCGCCGTCTTCTGGCCGATCGGGCTGATACCCCCGACGATGTAGCCGGTTCGCCGCTCCGCGAGGACGGGATCCGCGAGAAGAGCCTTCTTCCCGCCGAGCGCCGCGGCGAGGGCTTTGAGGTCCAGTCGCTGGCCCACGGGCACGATCCCGACGGCGAGCGAACCGTCGACCTCGGCGAGCAGCGTCTTGTAGATACGCGCGGGGTCGACACCGAGTTTCGCGGCGGCTTCTCCGCCGAAGTCGGTGACGGCCGGATCGTGCTCGTACCCGTGCGGGGTGAATTCGATGCCCTCCCGCGCGAGGACGAGTGCTGCGGGGGTGGACGCGGATCCCGCGTGGGATCCGGACTTCTTGCGCGCCATGCCGCCAGCCTACGGCGCGGAACGCACCGATCGCGCGGAACTCACGCGCGGCGCCGCTCGCCCACCCTGCTCGGCCGCGCGCTACGGCCGCGCGCTACGGCCGGAGCCGGCGTCGAAGCGTGTCGATCCGCTTCTGGATCTGCGTGACGGAGGCCTGGGCCACTGCGGGCCCGCCGCAGGATCGGCGGAGCTCGGTGTGGATGTCCTTGTGCGCCTCCCCGGTCACTTTCGAGTACATGCCAACGAGGCTGTTCAGGAGTTTCCGCTGCTCCCCCAGGGTGCGGTGGAGCGCTTCTGGAGCCTCGGCCTTCTCTGGCGCGTGTTCGAGGATCCCCTGCCGGTCGGCGCTGCGACGCGCCTGCTTCGCCTGCCGCTGCTGCAGGAGCGCTTTGACCTCCTGCGGCTCGAGGAGGCCGGGGAACCCGAGGAAGTCGAGTTCCTCTTCCGATTCGACCTCGGCGTAGCCGCCGAATTCCGTCCCGTCGAAGACGGCGCGATCGAAGTGCGCGTCGGAACCGAGTGCCTGGTAGACGAAGCGCTCGTCCTCGGCGAGTTCGTCGCTCGCGCGGTCCTCGCGCTCCGCCTCGGCCAGAAGCGCGGCCTCGGCGTCCCACATCTCCTCGGCACTCTTCGGACCCTCGAGGACGTGGTTGCGCTCCTTCTCCAGCTCGGAGGCGAGCTGCATGAGCGCCGGGACGTTGGGGATGAATACCGACGCGACCTCGCCCCGACGCCGCGACCGCACGAAACGACCGATCGCCTGCGCGAAGAACAGCGGCGTCGATGAGCTCGTCGCGTAGACGCCGACGGCGAGACGTGGCACGTCGACGCCCTCGGACACCATGCGCACCGCGACCATCCAGCGCGAATCCCCCTTGGAGTACTCGTCGATCCGCTCGGAGGCTCCGCTGTCGTCGGAGAGGATCAGGGCGACCTCCTCGCCCGTGATCTGCTGCAGCTGCGCGGCGTAGGATTTGGCCGCGGCATGATCGGTCGCGATCACGAGGCCACCGGCGTCGGGAATCTGCTGTCGCACCTCGGTGAGGCGTCGATCCGCTGCGGCGAGGACCTTCGAGATCCACTCTCCCGAGGGATCCAGGGCCGTCCGCCACGCCTGCGAGGTGATGTCCTTGGTGTTTCCCTCGCCGAGGCTTGCTTCCATCTCCTCGCCGGCTGAGGTCTGCCATCGCATCTTGCCGGCGTAGACCATGAAGATCACCGGGCGGACGATCCCGTCCGCGAGTGCGCGCCCGTACCCGTAGTCGTAGTCGGTGAGGGAGAGCCGGGAACCGTCACCCTGCGGGGCGTATTCCACGAATGGGATGGGGGCGTCGTCCGAACGGAACGGCGTCCCGGTGAGCGACAGTCTGCGCCGGGCCGTTCCATAGGCCTCGCGAATCGCGTCGCCCCAGCTGAGCGCATCGCCACCGTGGTGGACCTCGTCGAGAATCACGAGGGTGTCAGCGTGCTCGGTCAGCAGTCTGTGCTGCACCGGCTTCATCGCGACCTGGGCGTAGGTGACGGCGACGCCGTGATAGTGACGTCCGTACCCCAGGCCGTCGCTATTCGAGTAGTTCGGGTTGAGGCGGATGCCCGCGCGCATCGCGGCATCCGCCCACTGGGTCTTGAGGTGCTCGGTCGGAGCGACGACGATGATCTGAGAGACCGTGTGGTTCGCGCGCAGGATCGACGCTAGTCGCAGGGCGAACGTCGTCTTACCTGCTCCGGGGGTCGCCGACGCGAGGAAGTCCCTCGGGCCGACCTCGAGGTACTTCCGGATGGCCTCTTCCTGCCAGGCTCGCAGCGTTCCCGCGGTGCCGTGCGCGGCGCGCTCGGGATAGGCCGGCGGCAGGTGTTCGGCGGCGCTCGTCCCCGGGAGGTGGAGGGCTGGATCCGAATCTGTCACAACGCTCTAGACTATCGCTCATGGTCGCGAACGCCCTGAGTCGGGGCGCCGCCGAAGTCGAAAGGGGTCGCAGTGCCCGAGGATCCGAAGCAGATCGAGCTCCCGTGGTCGCGGTTTGTCGCGATCGGCGATTCGTTCACTGAGGGAGTCGGGGATCCCGACGCGGACAGCCCCGGCGGCTTGCGCGGCTGGGCCGACCGCTTCGCCGACGTGCTGAGCTCCTACGACGAGGAATTCGCGTACGCGAACCTCGCGGTGCGCGGGAAGCTGATCCAGCAGATCACCGATGAGCAGGTCTCGGCCGCTCTCGATCTGCGCCCCGACCTCATCAGCGTGTGCGCCGGCGGGAACGACGTGATCCGTCCCGGAACCGATCCCGATGAGGTCGCCGCGAAGCTCGACCGCGTGGTCGAGCGACTGTCCGAGTCCGGTGCCACGATTCTGCTGTTCACGGGCGTCGACACCGCCTTCCAGCCGGTGTTCCGCACGATCCGCGGCAAGGTCGCGATTTTCAATGAGAACGTCCGCAAGGTGGCGAAGCGCCACGACTGCGTCGTGGTCGACCAGTGGTCGCTCGAAGAGCTGCAGGACAGCCGCTACTGGTCCGGCGACCGCCTGCACCTGAACGCGCTCGGCCACCACACGATCGCCAGGGCCGCGCTCGATGCGCTCAACGTGCCGCACGATCTGCGCCCGCTCGATCCTCCGCCGCTTCCGACCCGAGGCTGGCGCGAAGCGCGCAAGGAGGACGTGGTCTGGGCGCGCGAGCACTTCGTGCCGTGGGTCATCCGTCGCATCCGGCACGTCTCCTCCGGCGACGCCATCAGCGCCAAGCGACCCCAGCCGGAGCCTGTGCACGTTCCCAGGCACAGCCCTGTCGCCACTGAGAACTGAGGGCTAGGCTGGGAAAATGGCACAACTCACGAAGCAGCTCGCAGACACCGTCACGCAGGTCGGGGTCCACTCGGCCTACGGCGATCCCGTTGAGGTCGAGGGCACGACGATCATCCCCGTCGCGATCGCCTCGTACGGCTTCGGCGCCGGAGAGGGCGGCCAGGGGTCCGAGGGTGCGGAGGGCTCGGGCGGAGGCGGCGGCGGCGCCGCGGTTCCGCTCGGCGCCTACGTCACCCGCGAGGGCTACACGCGCTTTGAGCCGAACGTGATCGCGCTGCTCGCGGTCGGGATCCCCTTCGTCTGCGTTGCCGGTCGCGCCCTCGCGCGGATCATTCGCGCGCTCAAGAAGTAGCGCGCTCGCTACTCCGCTCCGGGCAAGCCCCGATACACCCAGGGGTGCTTCGGCAGGGCCCGCGGGTCGAAGCGGTCCAGGAGACCGCGGGTCGTGATCCGCTCCCCCGGCCGCGCAAGCCCGAGCGACTCCGCGAGGATCCCCAGGACGTCCTGCGCGCCGGTGCCCCGCTCACGCAGATCGGCGAGCGTCACGGCGCCGTCGCGCTTCGCGAGGCGCTTGCCCTGAGGGCCGAGGACGAGCGGCACGTGCGCGTACTCGGGGCGCGGGAGACCCAGGAGACCCTGGAGCAGGATCTGACGGGGCGTCGACGGAGCAAGGTCGTCACCGCGAACGACCTGATCGATCCCCTGGGCGGCGTCATCGACGACGACCGCGAGGTTGTAGGCCACCGTCCCGTCGCCGCGGCGCAGCACGAGATCGTCGATGTCCCCGTGAACCGCGCCCAACACGAGATCGTCGAAGACCGGAGGCACGGTTCCGTCTGGGACGCGGAGCCGCAGCGCCGGTGATCTCGGGGCAATGCGCTCCCTTGCCGCGCCGCGCTCCTCCTCCGTGAGATCCCTGCAGGTGCCGGGATAGGCTCCGGGAGGCGCGTGCGGAGCGCTGGGTGCCGCGAGGATGTCCTTCCGCGAGCAGTAACACTCGAAGACCAGTCCGGCGCGCGCGAGGCGCTCGATCGCGGCGTCGTGCTCCGCTCCGCGCGAGGTCTGCAGCACCGGCTCGCCGTCCCAGTCGATCCCCAGACTCGCGAGGTCGTCGAGCTGACGGTCGGCGGTTCCCGCGTCCCGCGCACGATCGAGGTCCTCGATCCGGATCAGGAAGTTTCGACCCGTGGATCGCGCCAGGAGCCAGGCGAGGAGCGCCGTGCGCAGGTTGCCCAGGTGGAGGTCGCCCGAGGGACTCGGGGCGTATCGGCCCGCTCCCGTTCCGGACGGACTGACGTCTGCTCCCTGCGTGCTCACCCGTCCATCTTCCCACCCTCGCCCCGGCGGCTTTCGGCGGGGCGACGGGATGCCGAATCGTCCGTGTCGGGGGTCGTCCGTAGACTCGGGGGCACGCCCATCAGAGAGGACACGGCATGGAAGCTCTGCAGGAACTCGCGTCTCAGCTCGGAGATCGTCTGATCACGGCACCGGAGTCGGTCGCCCCGTACGCGGTCGACAGCTCGCGGGCGCGGCCCGAGGGGCAGGCGCTCGCGCTCGTTCTGGCGGAGTCCACCGCGGACGTGTCGGCCGCGCTCGGCTGGGCCGATCGGCATGGCGTCCGGGTGAGCGTGCGCGGCGCGGGAACGGGCCTGACCGGCGGCGCAATGGCCTACGATGGCGGGCTGATCGTCTCCCTCGAGCGCATGAACCGGGTGCTCGAGGTGATTCCCGAGGACCGGCTTGCTGTGGTGCAGCCCGGTGTCATCACGGCCGAACTCGATTCGCTCGTGCGGGAGCAGGGGCTCTTCTTCCCACCGGACCCGGCGAGCGCGCGCATCTGCACGGTCGGCGGCAACATCGCGACCAACGCAGGAGGACTGCGCTGCGTCGCGCACGGCGTCACGAGCGATGCGGTGGCCGCGCTCGAGGTCGTTCTCGCCGACGGCCGGATCATGCGCACGGGCGCACGCGCTCGCAAGAATGTCGTGGGCTACGACCTGACCAGGCTTTTCATCGGCTCCGAGGGCACGCTCGGCGTGGTGACCGAGGCGACGGTGCGCTTGAAACCCGTCCCAGCAGGGACGCCGCGCACCTTCCGCGCGAGTTTCCCCACGATCGAGTCGGCGGGAGCGGCCGTCGCCGAGATCGTGAACGGCGGCTTCCAGCCCGAGGTACTCGAGCTCATGGACGCGCTCAGCGTCGAGATCATCGAGTCGTTCCACCAGAGCGGACTCGTCGTGCCCCGGGGCGCCATGCTCGTGGGCCAGACGGTCGGCGAGCGGGCCGCCGAGCACGCGGAGCGCATCACCGCGCGCTGCCTCGAACTCGGAGCAGACGACACGGAGGTCTCAGACACCGACGCCCTGCTCGAGGCTCGCCGGCTCTCGAATCCGGCGCTCACCGCCCGCGGGCTCAAGATCTCGTGCGACATCGGCGTGCCGATCTCCCGTCTCGCCGAGATGTTCACCGGCATCGAGCGGATCTCCGCCGAGCACGGGCTCGCCGTCTCCTCCGTGGCTCACGCAGGCGACGGCAACCTCCACAGCACGGTCGAGTCCCCCGACACGGAAGCGGGCATCGCGGCCGCCGATGCCGTGATCGACGACATCACCCGCCTCGCGCTTGCCCTCGGCGGCACGATCTCGGGCGAGCACGGCATCGGTTCCGTCAAGCACCACGAGCTCCCGTGGCAGCTGGACGCCGTCGCCCTCGACGTGCAGCGGGCGATCAAGACCGCACTCGACCCGAACGGCACGCTCACCCCGGGGCGGGCGGTGTAGCGCGGGCGGCGAACGCCGCCGACGCAATCCCGGATCCCCGCAAGGACTCCCGCAAAGTGGTCCACTGAATTGTGGCAACGGTGGTCCACTCAGAGAACCAGTGGCAGGATCGGGGCATGCGTGTTCTCTCGATCCAGTCCTCCGTCGCGTACGGCCACGTCGGCAACTCCGCAGCGGTCTTCCCGCTCCAGCGGATCGGCGTCGACGTCATGCCGGTGTCGACCGTGCTCTTTTCCAACCACACCGGCTACGGCGCCTGGCGCGGCCCCCTCGTGAGCGGCGACGATGTGCGCGAGATCATCACGGGAATCGAGGAACGCGGTGGACTCGACGACGTCGACGCCGTGCTGTCCGGTTATCAGGGCGGCGACGATATCGGAGACGCGATCCTCGACGCGGTCGCCCGCGTGAAGCGGCGCAACCCGAACGCGATCTACGCCTGCGACCCCGTGCTCGGAAACGCGAAGTCCGGCTGCCACGTGGCCCCCGCCGTCCAGGACCTCATCCGCGATCGCGTGGTCCCCCACGCCGACCTCATCACGCCGAACCAGTTCGAGCTCGGATTCATCACGGGCACCTCCCCGGGCACCCTCGAAAGCACACTCGCCTCCGCCGATCTCGCCATGGCCCGAGGACCGCGAAACGTTCTCGTGACCAGCGTCGAACGCCCGGAGCGCGCCCCCGACACGATCGAAATGCTCGCCATCGATGCCGAGTCTGCCTGGTTGATCGCGACCCCCCTCCTCCCCGGCAAGGTGAACGGCTCCGGCGACGTCACCGCGGCGCTGTTCACCGCCCATCTCACCCGCCTCGGGGACCCCGCCGCAGCGCTCGAGCGCACCGCGGCGAGCGTCTTCTCGCTCCTCGAGCACACGCTCGGTGGCGGACACCGTGAGCTGCAGCTGGTCGCCGCGCAGGAGGCGTTCGCCTCACCCGAGCTGCGTTTCACGGCCGAACGCGTGCGCTGATCAGGGTGCCGAGACGGGCGAAACGAGGCTCGCCCGTCTCGATGGCGCCTCGCCTCACCCGCTTCTGACCCGGGCGCTACCCGGTAAACGCGCGCGCCAGCAGGATCCCCGCGACCGCGCAGATCGCGGCGCCAACGAGCATCCCGATCCCGTTGTTCGCCGCGGCACCGAAACGTCGCTGCTCCAGAAGCCGCACCGTATCGAGACTCGCCGTGCTGAACGTCGTATAGCCGCCCAGCAGCCCGGTGCCGAGGACGACAGCCACGGGGTGATCCAGGGCGAGGCCAAGCACAAGCCCCAGGGCAAAAGACCCGGTCAGGTTCACGATCAAGATGCCGAGCGGGAACCGCCCGCGCGCGCGAGGGGTGAGCAGCGTGTCCAGCACGTGCCGGATCGTCGCCCCGACTCCGCCGGCGACCGCGAGCCCGAACACGGCCCAGCCGTTCACTCCGTCACCCGCGATTCCCCGCGGCGGACGATCCCGCGAGCCACGGCAATCCCGAGCATGCTCGCGACGCCGCCGCCGACGATCGTAGCGACCCCGTAGCCGATCCCCTCGAGGATCCGACCAGCAATCAGGGACTCCGCGATGTCCGCCGCCAGCAGGCTATAGGTGGTGAATCCCCCGAGCACGCCCGTTCCGAGCAGCAGGCGCCACCGGCGGAGCCGGGTAACGCGCACAGGCGCCTCGGGAGCGATCATCGTCAGGCGGAGGACCGCCTCCACGAGCACCCCCAGCAGAAAGGCCCCGAACACGTTCACGACGAGGGTTCCGATCGTGCCGGGGACGATCAGTCCGGCGGCATACCGCGCGAGTGACCCCGCAGCTCCCCCGAACCCGACGAGCAGGAGCTCGATCGGCGGGAACCGTCGCTCGGCCACCCTGGAGAGCGCCGGGTCCGCGCGCCCGGGATCCTGCACCGACATCGGCCATCCCTCCCCCCGCGCGCTCACATCGACGATTCACGACGAATCCCAGTTTATGACCCGGATTTGAGGTCTGGGTCGTATGCTGCCCCCATGAGCGAAGCATCGAAGCCCAGCAGCGATCAAGCGGCAGAAACCGCCGAGCACGCCGGAGAGCAGCGCCGGCTCGCACCCCTGGATCTTACCGGGGTGGACCGGATCCTCGTGGTCGTCGCGCACCCTGACGACGCCGAGTACGGACCCTCCGCCGCGGTTGCGGAGTGGGTCGCGGCCGGGATCGAGGTCGGCTATCTGCTGCTCACCTCTGGCGAAGCCGGCATGCAGCGCGCCCCCGAGATCGTGGGGCCGCTCCGCGCTGCGGAGCAGCGGGCTGCCGCGGAGGCCGTGGGCGCCTCCCGGCTCACCATTCTCGACTTCCCCGATGGGATGCTCGAGTACGGCCTCCCCCTGCGCCGAGCGATCGCGCGCGAGATCAGGCAGTTCAGGCCGGATGCAGTGGTCACGGGCAGCGGCGAGCTGTTCGTGGGCTGGGGCATCGACCACGCCGACCACCGCGCGATCGGGCTCGCGACAATCGATGCGGTGCGCGACGCCGACAACCGCTGGGTGTTCCGCGAGCTCGCGGAAGACGAGGGGCTCGAGCCGTGGGGCGCTACCTTCCTGCTCCTCACCGGCACGGAACCGACGCACTACGTCGAGATCGGGACCGCGGCGGAGGAGAAGGCCGTGGCCTCGCTCGCCGCACACCGGGAATACCTCGCCGACCTGCCCTGGCACCCAGCGCCCGCCGACTTTGTGCCGGGGCTGCTCCGCGGTCACGGCGAGCGGGCCGGGGTGCCGCTCGCTATGACGTTCGCGCGGCACCGGCTGCGCGGCAGCGACTGACCGCCTCGATCCGGGGCTAGCTCCCGAACTGCAGCACGAGCAGGGCGACGTTGAGCGCCACGATCCCGAGGGTCACCGCCCAGCCCAGCAGAGTCGTGGTGCGCAGGTTCGTCGCGTCCCCCATGACGTCTCGACGCGAGGTCAGCCAGACGAGCGGGACCAGGGCAAACGGGATCCCGAACGAGAGCATGACCTGGCTGAGGATCAGCGCCGTCGTCGGATCGAACTGGAAAGCCAGCAGCACGATCGCGGGGATCACGGTCAACAGCCTGCGCGCGATCAGGGAAAGTTTCGTGCGGAAGAGCCCGCCCATGATGTCGCTTCCCGCGTAAGCGCCGACCGCGGTCGAGGCCAGGCCGGAGGCGAGGAGGCCGATCGCGAAGAGCGCCCCGGCAGCGGGGCCGAGCGCGCGCTCGATCGCGGCGTGGGCGCCCTCGAGCGAGTCGGTGCCCTCGACGCCGGGAAGCACGGTCGCCGCCACCACGAGGATCGCGAGGTTCACGGACCCCGCAATCGCCAGCGCCACGGTCACATCGATCCGCGTGGCTCTGAGGAGCCGGCGCAGGCCGGGCGCACCGGGGACGGCGAAACGGTCCCGCGCGAGCGAGGAGTGCGCGTAGATCGCGTGCGGCATGACCGTCGCCCCCATGATGCTCGCGGCGAGCAGCACCGAGTCGGGGCCTGCAAAGCGCGGCACCAGTCCCCCGGCCACCGCAGCGGGATCGGGAGGAGCTACGAAGAGTCCGTAGGTGAAGCCCAGCACGATCACGAGCATGAGCGCGATGATCGCGAACTCGAACGCCCGCGCGCCCCGCCTCGCCTGGAACAGAAGCAGCACGGTCGAGACGGCCACCGTGATGATCGCGCCGACCACCAGCGGCACCCCGAAGAGAATCCACAGGGCGACCGCGCCACCGATCACCTCGGCAATATCCGTTGCGATCGCGACAAACTGCGCCTGCAGGCCATAGAGAATCCGACCCCAGCGCGAGCCGAAACGTTCCCCGAGCAGTTCGGCCATGCTGCGCCCCGTGGCGAGGCCGAGCTTCGCCGACAGATACTGCACCAGCCAGGCAGCGACATTCGCCGCGATCACGACCCAGACGAGCAGGTGCCCGAAGCGCGCGCCCGCGGACATGTTGACGGCGACGTTCCCGGGGTCGAGGTACGCGACGCCCGCGACGAGCGCGGGGCCGAGCAGCCACGCGGACGCGGGCTTCTGCGGGCGCGCCAAGTTCGCGGTCGATGGCTCGCGCAGCTGCTCCATAGCCCTCAGTTTAGTTCACGAGAAGTGCAAAGTTCGACGCGGCGAACATCCTGCGGTGGTGCGCCGCTCATCGGCGTTCGACGGGCCGCAGCCCGAGTCGCTCCTCCAGCTCGCGGGTTCCGACCTCAGTCACTCTGATGGCCCGCGAGCCGCTTCGACGGCCGATCCACCCGAGCTCCTGCGCACGCGCCATGAACGCGGCCCCGAGCGCGCCCGCGAGGTGATCGCGCCGCTCGGTCCAGTCGAGACACACGAGCGCGAGCTGGCGGCGTCCACGCGCCAGCCGATCGAGCTCGATCCCCAGATCACCGAACCATTCCTCGCCAGCAGCTGTGAGCCGCACGCGCCGCGCGTCCCCGTCAGGCCCGTTCGCATCCTCGACCTCCAGAAGCGCGCGCGACACCCACGCGCGCAGGAGCTCCGTGCCCAGCTCACCCGCGAGATGGTCGTAGCAACTCCGCGCGTGGCGCAGTGCCCGGTCGGCGTGCACCGAGCGAAGCGTCGGGCCGGGTCGTGCGGGAACGGCGAACGTCGAGAGCGCCTCGATCGCAGCCACGACCTCCGGGCGGGCGATCGTCAGGTAGCGGTGCCGCCCTGCCCGCCGGTCGCTCACCAACCCCGCCTCAACCAGGGCATTCACGTGACCCGTCGCGGTCGAGCGCGCAATTCCCGCGCGATCGGCGAGTTCCGCCGGCGTCCAGGCGCGGCCGTCGAGCAGGCACAGCAGCATCGTCGCCCGGCTGGCATCCGACAGGGCGGACGCCACTCGCGCGAGCCGGGCACCGTCCTCGCGTTCGTCCATGCCCTCAGCATGGCACCCCGACCATTCGGCGGCCGCCGAACTCTCCGGGTGGGACAGTACCCGGCATGAGCATTTCTTCAGCGAGCAATCATCGAACCATCACGCCCTCGGTCCTCTACTTCGGGACGCCGGTCTGCGTCATCTCCTCCGAGAACCCCGACGGCTCCACGAATCTCGCGCCGATCTCGTCCTACTGGGCACTGGGCGATCACATCGTGCTCGGGATCGACGCGGGCGGACGGACCGTCCCGAATCTGCTTTCCCGCCCGGAGATCGTCGTCGGATTTCCCGATGAGACCCAGTGGGAACCCGTCCAGAGGCTCGGCCAGCTCACCGGCGAGTACCCGATCCCAGCCGGAAAGCCGGACGACACCTGGTACGAGCCCGACAAGTTCGCTGCCGTGGGGTGGCACCGGATGCCCGCGACGACCGTCCGCCCGGAACGAGCGGCGGAGCTCCCGGTCCACCTCGAAGCGCGCGTGGAGAACACGCAGATCAGCGATGACGGACTCGCGATCGTCCACGCGCGCTGCAGCGCCGTCCACGTGATCGACGAGCTCGTCATCGACGGGACCCATCACATCGACACGCTCCGCTGGCGCCCGCTCATCTACACGTTCCAGCACTTCTTCGGCCTCGGTGAACGCCGCGGAATCCCGCCGTGGGCGCTGAATCAGCGGTGACACGCGCGCCCGGTTCGAGGCGGGCAGCGAAGCCTCGATAGAGTCGACACGAGGCGCGGGAACCGACCGGGGAATGTCAGCGACGCCCCGCCTTGGAGGGACACCGCAATGCCAGCACAGCGCCGAACGGCCTCACAGGAGCGCGGCCGCAAGACGCAGCGGCGTGTCCTCGAGGGCGCCGCCAGGGTTTTCAGCACCACCGGGTACGGGTCCGCCGCAATGCGCGGTATCGCCGAGGAGTCGGGGGTGTCACTCGGCACGATCAATTTCCACTTCGGTACGAAGGATCAGATCGCGCTCGCGATCATCGCCGAGCAGCGGGCGCGCAGCGCTGCGCGCGCCGAAGAGGTCATCGCCAGCTTCGACACGGTCACCGAGCGCCTCGTGCAGTTCTCCATCGCCGCGGCCGACCAGCTCCGCAGCGACCCGATCGTGCAGGCCGGCTTCGAGCTGTCGGTGGAGGCGGGCGACTTCATCGACCCCAGTGCCCGCTCGTACGCAGGGTGGAGCGTCGCGATCGAGGCGATGCTCCACGCCGGAATCGAGAGCGGCGAGATTCGACCAGGGATCGATGTTCCCGCCGTCGCGGACACCTACCTCGCGTGCTTCACCGGCGTGCAGCTGCTGTCCCGCGTGCGGTCCGGGCGAGAGGACCTGTTCACGGGGGTCCGCAATCTGTGGACCCTGATCGCCGACGGCCTGTTCCCGGAAGAACGGAAGGACGAGGCGCTCAGGATCATCGCCGAGGCCTTCGACGAAGCCGATCGCGGAGCGGCCAGAGGCCGAGCGGCCGTCAACGACGCCTAGGTCGGGGGTTCCGACTCCGTTGCGGGTTCGGCATCCACCGCGTCGATGCCGCCTCCCGAGGCGAGCCGGCACAGGGTTTCCCAGATCAGGGCCGATCGCGTGCGGATCAGGCGCGCGCCAGACTCACCGACGTCGAGCACCCACCAGCCCATCCCGGCGCCGCCGACCACATCGAGCAGCAGCCGCTCCCCCTCCCCGTCGCCGGCACCGGCAAGGTACGCGCTCCAGTTGCGCACGCCCGGCTCCGCAAACACTGAGGCAGCCCGGCTCCCGGTCTCCCCGCTCCGCTCGCTGCGCGGCGGCCGCGGGCCCGCGAGATACCCCTCGAGTTCGCGGAGATCCACCAGGATGTCGGGCTCGTCGATGAAGGGCGCCGGGCCGAGCTCTGCGGCGAGCGCAATGATGCCGGGGATCGAATCCGCGGTGACGACGGCCAGCTCGGCGGTCGCGCCAGGCCGCGCCATCGTGACGACGGCGGTCGGGCCCTCGATGGCGAAGGCGAGCCGCGTCTCACCGTCGGAACCGCTGATGCTCACCATGAGTTCGTGGGCCGGTTTCCCGAGCACGCGCGCCATCTCCTGGAGGGCCGGATCGCTCGCCGTCTCAGGGTCGTCGCGGAGCTCCGCGCGGAGTGCCGCGAGCCGGCCCGATTCGAGAGTCAGGCCGCGGCGCGGTATTCCCGTGATGATGCTCATGAACGCTCCTCTGGTCCGGTTCCCACGTCGAGGCTCCAGGCGATATTGCACATTTCTTCGGCGTGATCCGGGTACGCGAGTGTCGGCGTGGTGGCGGAGACGGTGACGGCGGTGAGGTTCTGGTTTCCACCCTCCTCGTCGCTGCCCGCCGAATGGATGGTGGCCCACTGCTCGAGCGTGAGCGCTCGCCCCTCGGCGACGTAGGAGATGAGCTGCCGGAAACCGTCTTCCTCCACGCTCGCGTCGATGAGTTGCGCGTCTTCGAGTGCGCTTAGGATCGCCTCGGCAGCGGTGCGCTGCCAGCGCTCGGCGTCGCGCCACTCCTGGGTCATCGGGCCGATCGTGAGGACGATGTTTCGCGAGAACCCCGTGCGATCGGGCGGTGCAAGCGCGACAATGGCGATCTCGGGGCTCGGATCGCGCTCGATGCGCCAGTCTTCTGGCACACGGATCGTGGGTGCTGGGGTGGCTTCAGTCCGCATTCGTTTCCGTTCCTTCCGCTCGTTCGGCGTGCGCTCCCCGCGGCTGCTTCCGTCGCGCCCTGCGGGGTGTGGCAAGCGGATCCCGCTGGTCCGCGTAGACCTCTTTCTCGGGACGCCGCACATACCATCGCGGCCCCCAGGCTCGCTGCGCGTTCCAGTTGAACGGGCTGATCAGTCCGACGATGAGGCTCCACAGCAGAATCGCGAAGCTCACGATGAAGAGCAGCGGACCCATCCAGTTCGGCGCCCCACTGTCGACGAGGGCGAGCGACAGCATGAGCAGGCCGAAGAACGGTGCGAGGATCAGGATCATCGTGTCGCCGTGCGTGGCGCGCGTCCACCATCGAGCGGCCGCGGATCGACCGGCCCACGACCACGCCGTGAGCGCGAGCACCCCGATCCCGATTCCTACGAAGAGCACCCTGGTCAGGCTTTCTTTCCGAAGAACGACAGTGCGTCTCCGAGTTTGCCGATGCCCTCGCCAACAGAGGTCCCGATCTGAGCAATCTTCACGGTCGCGGCCTGCTTCGCACTCGTGAGTCCTTCTCCGACCTGTTTCACCGTGTTGGCGGCTCCCTCTCCGACCTTCTTCCCGAAGTCGGCCGCGGCCTGGCCGGCCTTGGCTCCGAGGTCCATCGCCTTGTCGGCGAGGTAGTCTCCGACACCCGACCCGACGACTCCGCCGATGATTCCACCGGCGATGCCTCCGACGACCGCCCCAGCGGGCCCGAAGAGCATTCCCGCCATTGCGCCGACCTGTGCACCGCCGGCCGCACCGGCCCACGCCGAGGCACCGACGATTCCGGCGCGCGTCGCAGTCCGACCCACGCGCTCCCCCGTGGTGAAATCACCGCCTGCGTCCTTCTGCCACTGCGACGCTCCGGATAGGAACACCCCGGCGGCAACATTCGCCCTCCCCGCGACCTTGCCGAACTTCAGCGCCCGGGCATGCACGTCTTCCATCCCCGGTCGGGCCGACCAGTTCGCGTCGTTGCGGGCCCTGAGCACTTTCGTGAGCTTGCTATAGCTGTCCGTGTTGACGTGACGATTCCTGGTGAACTTCAGATCGCCCGCTATGTGGTGGGTGATCGTGCGCGACGTCGCGGTGGTGAAATCCCCGGCGCGGCCCTGCAAACCCTGCAACATCGACAGCGGATTCGAGGTGTCAAGAACGGATGCCGACCACACCGCTCTCCCCAGGCTCTGCAAAAGAAGATCGATCTCCGAGGGAGTGGCCTGCGAGCCCTCCACCACCTCGTGCGTCCGCTGCTCAACATATGAGGACCAGGCACCGCCCAGTGCGGAGTCAAGCACACCCCCGCCGCCCGCCTCCTCGAATGAGCTCGCGAGCGTCCGCGCCCACTCGGCGTCGAGATCGGACTCGATCGTGAGTTGCGAGAACCCGCTCGTGAATGTGGCGGAGCCGATGTTCACCCAGGAGCACTGGCTCGTAAACCCGGACCAGGCACCGCTGAGGCGCGACTCGCGGTCGCTGAGGTCCCGGTTCGCCGCCGCGGTCGCCTCCGCGAAACGGGTGAGTCGCTCCGGTACGGCCGAGCTCACCCCTCCGGAACCACCGCTCGCGCCGCGATCACGCGCCGACGTTGCGAAGTCCGCCGTGATGGTGGGAGCGGGGTTCGGTTCGTTCGACGGCTCCGGATCGCTGATCTCCGCGCCGACCGTCGGCGCCCCGATGGCGCCGGACATGACTCGCTTGCGATCGCGCAGGTCTTCCCGATCCTGCCACGCGTCGTGGGCTGCGATCCGGTCCTTTTCTTCTTGCGCTCGCCGTTTGGCGTCTTCGACCTGGGTGGCGAGGGAGTCCAGCACCCCGGCGAGCTTGCCGCGATCGGAGGCCTCGACCGTGCACACGGTGGCGAAACTGCGGGCGTATGCGCCCGCGAAGTCTGTTGCGGCGTCCTCGGCGGCCGTGCGCCGTGGACCGGCCTGGCCGCGGAGGGTATCGGCCGCGCTCCGCGCCGCGGAGATCAGGGAGTCTGCTGCGCCGTCATCGAATTGGATCGTCACGTTGTTCTCGATTCCTCCGGGGTGAGGGTGAAAGTGAGGGTGAGGCTGAGGGTCAGAGTCGGGGTGAGGTGTTCCGCGAACAGGAACAGGGCGCCCGGCGCAGGATTCGGCGCTGGGCGCCCTGCAGGCACCGGGGCGGTTAGGCTCCGCCGCCGGCCGTGAAGATGTTCTGAGCGATCTGGTCGAGCTGCGCGCGGAGTTCTTCGAGTTCCGTCTTCACCTTGCCGAGAGCGGCGTGGGTGTCGGGCCAGACCGTTCCGCGGAACTGCTGGGCGAGCGGGCCGTCCCAGACGTTCGCGTCGGAGAGGATGCGTCCCTGCGCATCCAGGCTGTCGATCTGCTCGGTGAAGCCACCGTTGATGATCGACTGAATCTGGCGGATTGCCGTCTTGGCTTCCTCGGTTGAGAGAACGCGTGACATGGTGTCGGACCTCCTATGGATGCAATGAAAAGAACCCGCTGGATCGCGAGTTCTATTCAAACCCTATGGGAAAACAATGTTGATTACCAGACGAGCGTACGAGTTAGTATTATCAGAGGATTGTTTGCATTCAGGCAGAGGTGTGATTGATGGCGAAGAAAACTGTCGGACGTACGGGCGGGACGCTGATGAACCCCCACGCGCGCCGCGCGCTCGCGGCCGTGACTGTGGGGGCGCTCGCGTTCGCTGCCGGCTGCGCGACGCTCGGCGGCGATTCCGCGCGGCAGGGCGGCGATCCCGCGACGCGCGTTCTCCAGTCCGTCGACGTCAGGCTGGGCCCGAGCGGCACGGTCGAGGGACTCACGGGAACCGCGGTCCTGCTCAACGAGGCGAACGGCGGTATGCGGAGCGAGTCGACGGACTACGCCACCGACGAGGTCGTGAACGACCTCCCCATCCGCGTCACCACCGGATACCGCACGAGCCAGGGCTCAGGCAGCGACCTCTCGAAGCTGAAGGGCTACAGCGGCAAGGTCGAAATCGAGATCACGCTCGAAAACCTCACCGTGAAGCCGGAGACACTGAGCTACGACTCCGCCGGGCAGAAGAAGACCGCCCCCGCCCTCGTTGGCGTTCCCCTCAGCGTGGCCGCTTCGGCGACGCTGCCCGGCACCTCACCGGGGGCGCTCGTGTTCGATAGCGAGTCGAAGCGCAGCACCAACGGCGTGGTCAGCGCGTCGGAGAAGGGCAGCAGCAAGGTCCAGTGGGGTGTCCTCCTCGCTCCCCCGCAGACCGAGGCGACCACGACGCTGCGCCTGGTCGCGAACGTCAAGAACTTCACGGTCCCGCAGCTCGATGTCTCCGTCCAGGCGGGCCTCCGCACCGACCTGTCGTTTGAGGGCGCGCTCGCCTCCGCAATCGAAAACGGGCCGGACAGCCAGGTCGCAATGCAGCAGAAGGCGATCAAGCTCGTCGCCGAGATCAACGACGTGCTCACCCGCGCGGGCTCCACGGTCACCGAGGTGCGCAAGAACCTCAACGACACCTCGGCCACGCTCGGTGCATCGGCCGTGACCAGGCTCGACACCAACTCCCGGCAGATCACGCAGGAAATGAACACGCTCGGAGCGGAGCTCGCCTCCCTCAAGCAGGGCCTCTCGGGCTCGGTCGACGCCGCCTCTGACTCGATGAACTCCGACTTCGCGGAGATCGTCAACGCGATGGGCGACATCCTCGGGGACACGAATACGCCGCCGCCCGCCGTCACCACCGAGCAGGACTGCGCCACGAAGCTCAAGGGATTCGCCCCGAACGGCACCGTCTACTCGATGTTCAGCCAGATGTCCGGGCTGCTCGACGGCTACGCAGAGGCGTCAGAGGGGTGCCAGAAGCAGATCCGCGAAAAGCTCGGCAGCACCATCGGACCCGAGGAGCCCTCCGCAGAGGTGTGCGACGCGGAAAAGTCGGCCTCGGCCACCTGCTCGCTCTTCGCGGGCAAGTCGACCGTGCACGAATCCCTCAAAGACCTGGAGGACGCGGGCGCTCAGCTCGCTGAGGAGCTGAAGTCGCCAACCGTCGAGGACGCCCACGCCATGTCCACCGGGCTGGCCGAGAAGCTCGACGACGTCGACGCGCTCATCACCGCGCTCGAACAGGACAACGCCGGTGCCGAGGAACAGCAGCAGCTGCTCAGCCAGCTCACCGAGGTCGAGTCGGAGGTGAGCAACCTCGCTTCCGTGCACGAGCCACTCGTCAAGGTGTCCCAGCGACTCCGCCAGATCGACGAGAACCAGACCGCCATCGCCGCGCGAGTCTGCAACCTCGGGAAGGCTCCGAACCAGGTCAACCGCGCAGAACTCGACGCCCTGAGCGCGCAGCTCGCCGGTGTCAACTGCGCAGGAAAGCCGTTCATCGCCCCTCCAATCAAGCCGATGCCCGGGCAGAAGCCGGAAACCCCGCTTCCCGTCACCGACCTCCCCGCGCAGGCCGACGCGGTCGACGCGGCCGCCGAGTCACTCGTCGCCGAGGGCGACAGCGACATCGCCCGCCTGAGCGGCGCGCTGGGCACGCTGAAGGAGACCGTGAACGCCAAGGACGAGCGGGAAGGTGCCAGCTCGATCTCGCCCGAGACCGCGAAGCAAATGCGCTCCGAGCTCGAAACCGCCACCGCCTCCGTCAGCGAGCTGCAGTCGAAGCTCGAGGACGCGCAGTCCGAACAGGACTCGCTGAGCAAGGAGATCACCACGGAGTTCGCCCAGGCCGCGGACGAAACCGGTGCGGCGGTCGCCGAGGACCTCGATCGGGGAATCGCCGACCTGAACAGCGGCCGCGAGCAGACCGACGCGCAGCTCAGCGAGTCCTACTCCGAGCTGATCGCGGGCCTGCGAACCTCGGCGAGCGACGCCGCAAGCGACGGGAAGAAGCTCGTTGAGAGCCAGAAGACCGAACTCGCGAACAGCGGTAAGGCCTCCCAGCACGCGCTCTCCGACCGGACGGCCCAGGCGCTCCAGAGCATCGATCAGAGCACCTCGGCATCGACGCGAGACGTGAAGGCCGCCTCGGTCCAGCTGAGCGATGGCCTCAACAAGGTGCTCCTCGACCTCGGCGACCCGAAGATCAAGGGCTCGGGAATCCTCGGCTCGATCTCCGCGAGCGCGGCCAAGTCCGACACTGCCGACTTCCAGCTCGCCGAGGCCTCGCAGCACGCCGCAGGCTTCGCGAACGTCCGGGATCAGGATCTTTCCGCGCTGCAGCTGCGCAGCGCGCAGTTCCGCGCCGCCCTGGAGAAGAGCGATTCGCTCCCGCCGTTCCATCTCAGCGTCCCGAAGGGGGCGACGTCGCAGACGATCTACAGCCTCCACTTCGGAGGATCGGCCAAGTGACCGGTGTCCGTCGGCGAGGGCCCGGGAGCTCGGCGCCCGCCGAGACGCCCGGGGCCCCGCCGGAGGGCGGGGATGGCCCGCGGCGCGGGAGATCCACCTGGCAGGGACCGGTTCCGGCCGAGCTTGATCCCGCGGCGCCGGGCCCGCGGCGACGCGGGAGCTCGGGAGCGGGCCCCGGTCCCGTCGACGACGGGGCCAAGATCCCGGGAACGCACCAGACGGTCGTCCGCCGGAACGCCTCCGGCGGCGATACGACCCCCTCGACCGGGGCCCGCCGCACCGGTCGCGCCAGCGAACAGAGCCGCGACGGGCACGACGATCATCTCGGCGACGATCTCGACGCCGACGATCGCGCGAGCGACGCGGAGGAGGGCGAAGCAGCGCCCGAGAATCCTTGGCGGCAGCCCCGGACGATTCTCCTCGCCGTGCTCGCGGGCGTGCTCGCACTCGTCCTGGTGATCATGCTCGTGCTGATCCTCCGCCCGAAAACCGCTGATCCCGTCGCGATCAGCGTTCCGGTCGCGCTGACGGGCGTCAACGCGCCGAAGGGTCTCACGCTCGGAGTCGTCGTATCCATCGGGCAGGGCGCCGTCGAGGGTGCCGAGTGGGCGTCGGCTGCGGAGGGCGCAGCGGTCGCGAAAGCACGGCTTCTCGAGGGCGGATCCGAGATCGCACTCATCGTTGAAAACGACCACGGCACCTCCGACGGCGCGAAAGCGGCGGTGACCTCGCTGCACGAGAAGGGCGCGAGCGGGATCGTCTTCGCGACGAGCGGCGAGCATCTCGCCGCGGGAGTGACAGCGGCGATCGAGGCGAAGCTCCCCGTAGTGCTCGCCTACGAAACGATCCCGGACTCTGCGCGTTCGGCCGCCGTCTGGACACTCGCCCCGGGTGAGAAGGCGCTCGAGGCCGCGTACCGCGGCGCGATCGGCGAGTTCACGAACCCGGTGCTCATCGCCGCCGGGCCGGGTGTCCCCGATGGGCTGGCATTCTCGGAGACGCTTCGAGCATCCGGATCCGATCTCGCACCCGTTGCGGAGGCGGCCGCGGCACGCGCCGGAGCCGATGCGAGCGCCCACCGCGCATACCCGGGCACCGACCTCGCGGAGAAGGAACAGCCGAAGTCCGAGAAGAAGCCCGCTGACGTCCTCGTGATCAGCGGAAACGCACGAAGCCTCGCGACAATTGTGAAGGAGCTCCAGGCGAGAAACGTCTCGGTTCCCCTCGTGCTCGCACCGGCGGCAGGTTCGCCCGGGTTCACGCGGTCGCTCCAGGAGCAGGGCGGCAGCGTCACCGCATCGCTCGAGACGATCGGGGTGAACGTCGGAGACGCCGCCGCGCTCGGCAGCGGAACGCAGGCGCGCGCCGCGTCGGCGTTCCTCCAGGAGGTCCGGCTGCTGGCCGCCGATCCCGAGGCGAAGAACCTGTCCGGAGACGGGCCGTTCTCAGACGTGGCGCCGTGGGCCGATGTTCGCTCCCACGACGCGGTCGTGGCCCTCGCTGCCGCGGCGGGCAAGGCGGGGAGCACGAGCCCGGAGCAGATCGGACAGGAACTCGCGAAGTTGCAGCTCACCGCGAGCGATGGCGCGGCCGGCACCCTCCTCGATTTCCGTCGCAAGGAGGCCGCCTCCGGCAGGGTCCAGCTGCTGCACGCGACGGGCCAGTCCCTCGGGCTCCGCCCCACGAGCGACGCGCCTCTCACCTGGTTCCCCGCGCCGGATGCGGGACAGTGAGCGACTCCGAACCGGCAAACATCTCAGCAGCGCCCGGCAAACGGGCCTGCTCCCACACGTGAAAGGCGGGAATGCGGCTCCTCATCGAACTCGATGGACTGCGTGAGGTCGTCGACCTCACGACGTTCGATCCGTCGTCGACCCTCGGCGAGCTCCTCGAGACGCTGCGCGGAACTCCCGCGACGCCCTGGAGCGGCCTCGCGCTCGACGGCGCGATGGTCGACGCGGACACCCCGCTGCAAGAGCTTTCGCTCCTCGAGGGATCCCGGATCGCGCACTCCCCCGCCGCGCCGGCCCAGCAGATTCGCGGGTGGAACGTCGCGGTCGCAGCTGGAACCGCATCGGGACACGCGATCGCGATCCCGCCGCACCGCGGCCTGATCATCGGAAGGGCCCCGCAGGCCGATCTCGTCCTGCACACCGAGAGCGCCTCCTGGGAGCACTGCGTCCTCAGGCTCGAAGGTCAGGGCGTTCGCCTCACCGATACCGGCTCGACCAACGGCACCTTCATCGGGGGCCAGCGCGTCGCCGCGGACGGCGTCCTCATCACGGAGCCGACGACGATCGTGATCGGCGGCACAGCCCTCGTCGTGCGGCCGGCGCTCCTCGAACCGGAGGCACCGGCCCCCGGGTCGCTGCGCAAGCTCACCGCGGCGGGAACCGCACCGTTCAACCGTCCGCCGAAGCTGGGGCGAACGCCCCACCCGGATCCGGTCGTTCCTCCGACCCCCAAGGAGATTCCCGAGGCGGCCAAGTTCAACCTGATCCTCGTCCTCGCCCCGATCCTCATGGCCGTCGTCCTCGTGCTCGTGCTGCGCGACCTCCGCTTTGCGATGTTCGCCCTGCTCAGCCCCATCATGGCCGTCGGCATGTATGTCGAGTCGCGGCGACGCCGCACGAAGTCGCTCAGGGAGGAGGAAACCAGATTCACGGCGGCGCTGCACGAGCTGCAATCGACCCTCGTTCGCGACGCGGCGAGCGAATCGCTGCGTCTGCAGGAATCGACACCCGACCCGTCCATCATGCTGCGTCGTGCCGCGCTCCCCTCCACGCAGCTGTGGGCGCGCCGCGCTGGCGAGGAGGAGTGCCTCTCGCTCCTCGTCGGCGTCGGCGACGTTCCGTGGCGCCCCGAACTCGACATGCGCGGCGTGATCCGCCTGGACGAGCGCGTCACCGCGGTGCTCGATCAGGGCCGGATGCTCGCTGCCCCGATCACCGCGGATCTGAGCGACGCCGGCGTCATCGGCATCGCCGGTGATCGCGCGGGAGCCCTCGCGCTCGCCCGCGCGCTGCTCGTGCAGGCGAGCGCGCACGTGGGGCCCGCCGACCTGACGATCGGCGTCTTCTGCGACCCCGGTCGCGAGGACGAGTGGGAGTGGGCGTCGTGGCTGCCCCACACCCGGCAGGCTGCAGGGGATGGCGGCCGATGGATGGCGCACGACCGGAGAACGAGCACGACCCTCCTGCGGACCCTGCTCGACGGACTTTCCGCGCTCCCCACCCCGCTGCTCCTCACCGTCCTCGATTCCGAGGCGCTGACCGAGGGCCGCGACGCCCCGGCCCGCGAGCTGCTCGGGACCGGACGGCAGGTCAGCAGTGCGGCCCTCCGGCCGGGTGAGACCGTCCGACGGGTCGGCGGGATCGTGATCGCCGCGTCGACGGATCAGCTTCCCGCCGCTTGCACGACCGTTGTCGAGGTCGGCGCCGACGCCTCGTGCACCGTGCTGCACGAGGACAGCACCGAGCGGATCGCCGACGCGGTCCTCTCCGGGGTGAGCCGCGAGGCCGCCGAGGAGGCCGCCCGGGCGCTCGCCCGCTTCGAGGACCCCGAGCTCGCGCTTCCGGGCGCCGCGCTCCCCACGGTCGCGAAGCTGCCCGAACTGCTCGGCGCGCAGGAACTGACCCCCGAGCTGGTGCTCCGCCTCTGGGAGACGCAGAGCGACTTCGTCGTCCCGCTCGGGATCGGCGAAAACGGCGTCTTCTCCGTCGACCTCGTCCACGACGGCCCCCACGGCGTCGTCGCCGGCACCACCGGATCCGGCAAATCCGAGATCCTCAAGGCCCTCCTCGCATCCCTCGTCGCCCACCTCACCCCCGAACAACTCAACCTCATCCTCGTCGACTTCAAGGGCGGCGCAGCATTCGCCGCGTTCGAACGCCTCCCCCACACCATCGGCACCATCAGCAACCTCGACGAACAACTCGCCGACCGCGCCATCCGCGCCCTCCAAGCCGAAATGCGCCGCCGCCAACGCCTCTTCGCCGAGGCCGGCGAAGGCATCGAAAACCTCCCCGCCTACCTCGCCACCAACCCGACAGAACCCCTGCCCAGGATCCTGTTCATCGTCGACGAGTTCAAAGAACTCGTCAAAGACTTCCCCGACGTCCTCGCCTCCCTCGTCTCCGTCGCCGCGATCGGCCGCACCCTCGGCATCCACATGATCCTCGCCACCCAGCAACCCGCCGGCGTCGTCAGCGAAGCCATCCTCACCAACTCCAATCTCCGCATCGCCGCCCGCGTCCAGAAGGCCGACGACTCCTCCAGCGTCATCAGCGACGGATCCGCCGCCACCATCAGCCGCTTCCACCGCGGCCGCGCCTACATCCAGCGCGGCCAAGACGACCTCGAACTCGTCCAAACCGCCTACGTCTCCGCCCCCGTCCGCGCCACCAACACGCAGCGGATAGAGACCCGCGCCGTCGGGACCTTCGGCCAGATCGCTCCGCCCGACCCCGTTCCGCCCTCCGCCGGGCAGGATTCCGACCTCACCGACCTCGACACCCTGATGGAGTCGGTTATCGCCGCGAATCGCGCGGCGGGATTCACCCTGCCCCGGCGCGTCTGGCCCGAGGCGCTCGACGCGCGCGCGGATCTCGCGGGCTACGAGACCGATCCGGCGGAGGCGGCGCCCGGGTCGCTCTCCGCCCCGCGCGTCGGCGGGGTCGTTGACGGGCTCGTCCAGGCGGCGCTGACGGACGACCCCGACGGCCAGCGCCAGTTCGCGAGCGGCTGGCGCCTCTCGGAGGGAAATATCCTCCTCATGGGCGTCCCCGGCAGCGGCACGAGCACCACCCTCGCCACGCTCGCACTTTCCCTCGCCGCCACGGAATCGCCCGCTGACCTCGATATTCTCGCCCTGGATCTCGGCTCCCGATCCCTCGCACCGCTCGCGGGTCTCCCGCACACCACCGCCTACGTGGGTTCCGGACCAAACGCGAAGGAGCAGCAGACCCGCTTCCTCAGGCACCTGCGCGCCGAGCTGCAGCGACGGCGGGAATCGCACGAGCCGGGGCGCACCATGGTGATCCTCGTCGACGGCTTCGCCGCGCTCCGCGACGAACTCCAAGACTACGACGGACAGCAGCTCCTCGACGCGTTCTACCGCGTGTACGCCGACGGGCCGAGCGTCGGAATGCACTTCGCCGTGTCCACCACCCGCTCGAAGGCGGTACCCGCCGCGATGGACGAGGTCACGACGCAGCGCTGGGTGTTCCGACTCCCGGACGACTACGACTATTCCGCGCTCGGCATACGCGGCACGCAGAAGCCCGCCCCGGTTCCCGGACGCTGCGTCGACACGGTGCGCAAGCTGCAGATGCAGGTCGCCGTGCCCGCGCGCGGGCTCGACGCCGCGGTCCGCGAAGCCGCGGACCGGTGGAGTGACGCAACCCCGAAACCGGACGCGATCGGCGTTTTCCCCGAGTACATTCCCGCGCGAGAACTCGCGGACGGCCTCGAGTTGCACGGCGACCCGATCCGGATCCCCGTGGGTCTCCGCGAGGACACGCTCTCCCCCGCGGTCCTCGAGCTCTACTCCGGCGAACACGCCCTGCTTGCCGGGCCTGCGCGGTCGGGGAAGAGCTCGCTGCTGCTCGCGATCGCCGAGACGCTGCAGGCAACGGAGCCCGTGCACCGCCCGCTCGTCTGGGGTATCGGTGGGCCCCGTTCCCCGCTCGCCGCCGCGGGCCTCGACCGCCTCGCGTCAGCGGAGGGTGAGATTTCAGAGCTGGCCTCCGCGCTTCACGCCGAGACCGGTCCGGTGTTCCTCCTCATTGATGACGCGGAGCGGGTCGATGATCCCGATCAGGCACTCTCGGGGCTGCTCTCGAACCCGCCGGCCGAGCTGACCGTCATCGCGGCGGGGCGGAGCACCGAGCTGCGCGGCATGTTCAACCACTGGAGCAAGGCCGTGCGGAAGTCGCGGGCCGGCGTGCTGCTGCAGCCCGACGTCGATTACGACGGCGAGCTCCTCGGGGCCCGAATCCCGCGGAAATCCCCCGTAGCGATCACCCCGGGCCGCGGCTATCTCAGCTCGGGCGGCGACCTCGCGCTCGTGCAGGTGGTCGGGCCGGGATAGGCGGCCCGCTGCGCGCGGCGCGCTCCCGCGCGGTGTTCGCCGCGCTCTCCGGCTCGCCCCCTTCACCAGGTTCACCCGGCCCAGCTCACCCCTTCACACCCTCACCCCTCCTGTTCACCGCGAAGGATTCCATGCCCGATCACCACTCCGGAGAGGCCCTCGGCGCCCTGTACCGGCTCGGCGAGCCCCTGGGCGCTGGCGCGTCCGGCGAGGTCTGGACGGCGATTCCCGTTGGAGGCGAGCCGGTCCTCGCCGCGAAGATCCTCCGGGCCGAGCACGCGAGCGATCCGCGTCTCGTTGAGCGCTTCGTCCGCGAGCGGTCGGTGCTGCTCGAGCTCGAGCACGAGAACATCGTCGCGGTCCGCGACCTCATCGTCGAGGGTGACACCCTCGCGATCCTCATGGAGTTGGTCACGGGCGGATCGCTGGGCGACCTCTCCCGCGAGAGAGGCACACTCCCGCCCGCTGCGGCGCTGAGCATCTGCGCACAGGTGTTCCGCGCGCTGGCCGCGGCTCACGCGAACGGGGTGACGCATCGGGACGTAAAACCCGACAACGTCCTCCTCACCGCACCGTGGGAATCCGGCGATGCCGGAACGGTGCGCGTCACCGACTTCGGGGTCGCCTCCGTGCTCGACGGATCCGGGCGCTCCACCACCGGAATCCTCGGCACGCCGGAGTACATGGCACCGGAGCTGATCAGCCAGGGCCGCAGCTCCCCCGCTGGCGACGTCTATTCCACGGGGATCATGCTTTACGAACTGCTTGCCGGTCGCACGCCGTTCGCGGGTCCTGGCACGGACTTCACGATCGCTTACCGTCATGTCAGTTCGACGCCGCCCGCGCTCCCCGTTCCAGCCCCGATCTGTCGCGCCATCAGCATGTTGCTCGCCAAGAATCCCGAGGAACGCCCCACAGCCGCTGATGCCGCCGCTGGACTCGAGCGGCTCGCCCGCCTGCACGCGGGTCTTCCGCCGCTTCGCCCCGCGCCGGTTCCTCACGCGTTCCTCGAATCCGAGCGCCCGGCCACGGTGGTTCGCGGCGATCTCCTGGCCGGAAACGACGATCGGGCGGAGGTCGCCCGCTCACTCCCAGCGGCCGCGCCGGTCCTCGGTGAAGCCGGATCGCGCACCGTTGTCCGAGCGATGGCACCGGCAGAACCGCTGCACATCCCCCCGCCAGCAGCGCCCCCGCGTTCCGCTCGCCCGGCCTGGCTCACCAGACGCTTCATCGTGCTGGCCGCGGTTGCCGTGGCCGCACTGATCGGAGGAGCAGTCTGGCTGGCGTTCGCACTCGGTGGGAACCCGGGTCCGGACGCTCGATCCCAGGTCGCCGTGACCGCAAGCCAGCAGGACCAGCCGCTCCCCACCGGCCTCGGCACCTCCCGCTCAGCGGAGTATCACCCCGAGACAGGTGAGATCACCCTGAAACTCACCCTCACCGCGCAGAAAGCCCCGCTGAGCGGTGAATTCTACGCGGCGATGCCGCCACTTTCGGAGGGTGGTCCGTGCCCGAAAGTCATTTGGGCGGGGGCGTCGGGCACGCCCCACCAGGGGTCCGTGACCGGGATCTCCGGGACGTGCGGGTGGTCGCTCAGCGGGATCACGATCCCCGCGGACGGGAACCTCACGGTGACCGGGTCGTTCTCCGGGTCTGTGAAGGACGCCGCCGCGTTGCAGGCGTGGCTCGACCGGGCCGCGACGGACACGAACGCAACCATTTCCGATTCCCTCGCAGTGTCGACCGCGTACCCGGCGCAGCGGCTGCAGGGCGTCCAGGTGCGTGTCCCGTCCCGTGCCGTGAGCCAGACACCGCTGGCCGTTACGCTGCTCCCCATGTGGCCGGGCGGAACCGACGAGCTCAACCCCCTGTTCCAGAGCCCGTCGACGGGGAAACCGTCGCAGATGCTCACCGACGTCGCGGGTGACGCCAGCCCGGTGCGCTTCGACGACGGCTGTTCCGGTGCCGTCGCGGTCGCGAAGGACGGCACAACCGTCACGGTGCTCACCGTGGCGAGCGATTGCCGGCTGCGTGCCACCGTCGGAAACTTCACTGGCCTCGAAAGCAACGCCTTCTCCGTGACGACACGGGGGTGATCAGGCACTTTCCTCAGGTGTCTTCGGGCGGCCTGAGGCGTCGAATCAGACGCTCGCCCGCCGCCCGAACCTCCTCGTAGCCGCCCTCGGCGGCGCGCGCGGCAGACCCTGCTCCCCTGACCCCCGCGTCTTGGATCCGCTGCCCGGCATCAGCCGCCGCCCGCCGCCACCGCCGCTCCTCCACGTACGAACGCGGCAGCCGACCGCCGAGCACCCCCACCGTTTCACGGATCCGCGCAATCGCGGGCTTGCTCGCCCCGTGCAGTTCGCGGTTCGCGCGCGGGTGCACGAGCGCGCCGCGATTCGCTCGACGCTCGATGTCGTGAATCTGCAGCACAATAGCCGTCGCGTGCCCGCTGATTCGAGCACGACGTTCCTCGCGGGAGGCTCGCAATTCCGACCCGTGTTCCGTGAGACTCTCGGGATCGGTGCCCGCGACGCGATCGAGCTCCAGGATCGTGTGCGCGTCGAGAAGCTGCCAGCACCGGGCGAGCACGACCAGCCAGTCATGCGCTTCACGCCCGCTCCGGTCGATCACGGCCGGCAGTGATCCGCGCGAGAAGCTCCCGCCGAGCCGCTCCTCGATCCGCTCCAGCTGACGAGGCGCATAGGCCTCCACCGCATAGATCGTCTGCGGGGCGTCTTGCACCTTGGACCAGTTCACGGCGGACACGCGACCCGTGCGCGTTCGGATTCGGTAGACCTCATCGATCACGGCGCCGACCCCGATGAGTTCGGCCAGCTGCGCGTCCTTCTGCGCGCGCAGAATGTCGTCGCACTTCTCGTCGATGGCGCGGAGGTGCGCAGTGATCTCCTCCATCGACTGCTGCATCGCGAGCTGCGCCATGATCCCGGCGGCTCCCGCGAGCACCGCGGGGTTCGCGAGCATCGCGCCGGGCTTGGACACGATCTCGAGGATCTCGGAGATCTTGCCGTTGTCGGTCAGGATCGCGCGCGCGGATCCCTCGCGCGAGCCGCGCATCAGCGCACCGCTCTTGAGCGCTTCCGCCGACTCCTCGGTGAGTTTCACCCATCGTCCGCTCTGAGTGGCAGCCTCCGCCACGGTCTGCGCGAGGTGCGACCCGCTCTCGACGGCCGGCGCGAGGTGCGACAGGTCCAGCTCCCTGGAGGGCACCCCGGCCTGCCGGAGGAACAGTTCGACGGCGCCCGGTTCCCCGAACACAGCGAGACCGTCCGCGTCTGCGAGCAGCTCGACCTCGTGCGCCATTCCGCCTCCTCAACAGGGCTTGTCCGCCGAAACACCCCGCAGGAGAAGAGTAGTCCAGGTTCAGCCGACGCCCGGGTGGGTGCGCGTGCACAGTCGCGGGTTGGCGCGCGGCATTCCACAGGCCCTGGATGAAACGCAAGCCCGCTGGGGACAACGAGAGCGGCCAGGCATATAATGAGCGTATGCATTTGTACTTCCTGTGACGGCTGAGCTTGCTGACCGCGCTCGTTGAGTATCTCCGGGCCAGCGGAAGCTGCTCGCTCTGACCCTTTCGGGTCGCCGTCATCTCGCGTACCTATTTGCCGATGCACTCGGCTTGTGTTGCGCCTGTTTCAAGGATTCACATGCACACCGATACCCACCTTTTTCCTGCGCGCGCTCGCGCGCAACTCACCGTTTCCGACGTCTCTGTCCTACGGGGCGTCGTCCGGGTACTCAATCACGTTGACCTCACCCTCACCCCCCTTTCGCGTGTCGCAATCGTCGGGGAAAATGGCCGAGGCAAGTCCACCCTCCTGCACGTCCTTGCAGGTTCGCTCACTCCCGATGGTGGCACGGTGCAGCGCATCGGCACGATCGGTGTCGCGGAGCAAGAGATGGATGCTTCCGACCAGCGCACCGTCGGACAGGCTGTCGCAGACGCGATTGCGGCGCCCCTTGCGGCTCTGGCGAGACTCGACGCTGCCGGCCACGCACTCGCCGACGGCACCGCAGACGCCGAAGCGAAGTATGCTTCCGCCTTGGAGCACGCCGAAGCTCTCGACGCATGGGACGCCGAGCGGCGCGTACAGATCGCACTCGAAGCACTCGACGCGGAAACCGACACGACACGGCCGCTCGCGGAATTGTCAGTCGGGCAACGTTACCGCGTGCGTTTGGCCTGCCTTCTCGGTGCTGACGACGATTTCCTGTTGCTCGATGAACCCACCAATCATCTCGACCGCAGCGGGCTCGAGTTTTTGACCGTCCAGTTGCGATCCCGCAACGGCGGTGTCGTGGTCGTGAGCCATGACCGGGCACTTCTGTCGGACTTCGCCGAGACAGTCGTCGATCTTGATCCGACACCGGACGGGCGGCCGCGCGTATACGGAGATGGCTACGCGGGCTACCGGGAAGGACGACTGGCTGAAAGGGAGCGTTGGGAACAGGAATACGACAAGCAGCAGGCCGAGCGTGCGCGACTGCAAGACAGCCTCAGCGCGGCCCAGAACCGACTCGTCACAGGATGGCGACCGGAGAAGGGCACCAACAAGCACGGGCGTGCCACAAGGGCCGGTGGCCTCGTGCAGAACGTCCACCGACGCCGAGAATCGCTCGAAGCTCACGCCATCACGGTGCCCGAACCGCCTCAGGTGTTCCGCTTCCCCGCGCTCCGCACCCGTACCGGAACGGCGCTGCTGACCGTCGAGAACCTCAGCGTGACTGGGCGGCTTCGCGGCCCGGTGTCGTTCTCACTTTCGCAGCGAAGCAGGCTCGTGGTGACCGGCCCGAATGGATCGGGCAAGTCCACCCTGCTCAACGTTGCGGGCGGAGATCTTGCGCCAGATACTGGCACGGTGCGCAAACCGCGCACGACGCGCCTGGGGTTTCTTCGCCAAGAGTCCGATCTGCCGCGCGAACAGCGGGCGAGCGAGGTGTATGAAACGCACCTCGATGCGCTCGTTGCGGCTGGGATCGTGCCGACCTCGGATGCGATCGGGGTGTCGCAGCTCGGCCTCCTGAAATCGCAAGAGCTGAGCAAGCGGGTGGGCGAGTTGTCGATGGGGCAGCAACGACGCCTCGATCTGGCACTGGTGCTCGCCGCGCGCCCCCATGTCTTGCTCCTGGACGAGCCGACGAACCACCTCTCCATCGCTCTCGTCGACGAACTCACGGAAGCGCTGGGAGCCACCCAGGCGGCCGTCGTCGTGTCTTCTCACGATCGGCAGCTCCTGCGCGACGTGGCCGACTGGCCGAGCATCGAGCTGTCGGCAATGTCCGGAGGCGCGGAAGCGGAATGACCGTGAAGAAGGTGAACCCGCCGCGATCTATCCGGCCTCTCGCGACGCGCGAGTAACGTCTCCAGTTCGCCGCTGTCGGTATCGAAGTCTTCGGCACAGGCGTTCTGGGGGGCAAGGGATTCACGGGCGAAGGCGCAGCCTTCACGAATTCCGTGTCGAATCCCCGGGGAGCAGTTCAAGGCGGGGCTTTTCACTGGTGGATCTGAGGGGCACGGGATTCACGGGCGAGGGCGCAGCCTTCACGAATCCCGTGTCGAAGCCCCGAAGATCGGAAAAGCCCCGCCGAGGCGGGGCTTTTCTATTGTGGATCTGTGGGGCACGGGATTCTTAAGTGAGGGCGCCGCCTTCACAAATCCCGTGTCGAAGCCCCGAAGATCGGAAAAGCCCCGCCGAGGCGGGGCTTTCACTGGTGGATCTGAGGGGATTCGAACCCCTGACCCCCTGCATGCCATGCAGGTGCGCTACCAACTGCGCCACAGACCCAGGTGAAGTCGGACGAATGCTCGCCCGACAACTCTTCTACTTTACACCAGCGACACCCGCGATGCGCAAATCGTTCACGCTGCGGGCGTGTCGATCATGTCGGAGGTGTCGATGAGCGGGCAGTCCTGCCAGAGACGCTCGAGCTGGTAGAAGTCGCGTTCTTCCTGGTGGAAGACGTGCACGATGAGGTCGCCGAAATCGAGGAGCACCCAGCGCCCGCTTTCGCGGCCCTCGCGTCGGATGGTGCGCACGCCGGATTCGTTGAGGGCGTCTTCGATGCTGTCGGAGATCGCCTGCACGTTCCGCTCGACGCTGCCGGTGAGAATGAGGAATGCGTCGGCGTAGCCGAACTGTTCTGCGACGTCGAGCGCGACGGGCGCCGTGGCACCCTTCGCGTCGGCGGCGCGGACTGCCGTGCGGAGTTCTGCGAGGAGTTCGCTGGTCTGATTCGCTACAGCGTTCAGGTTTTTTCCTTTGCTTCGGGCCGTTCCCGGCCGGTCGTGTGCTGGTTAGCCGAACATTCCGTTGGAGGCGCCCCAGACGCCGATTCCCACGACGACGACGAGCAGGCCGCCACCGGTGAGGGAGAGGATGAGCGGGAGCTTGCTCTTCTCCTTCGCGGGCTTCGCGACGACGTTCGCGCCGGTGGAGACGCGTGCGCTGACGGCGTGGCGCGCGGCGACCGGCGCGGGCCCGTCTCCGGGCTTCGCCGTCTCGTCCGCCGCGGCGCCTCCCGTAATCGGATCGATCTCGACGGAGTCGTGCAGCGCAGAGTGTCCGCCGGTCTCGCCGAGCGACTTGGGGAGCTTGAGGGAGCCGGTGACATAGAGGTCACCGGTGGCGCCGAGCGGCCCGGTGAGTCCGCCGGTGTCCTCCGGCATGTTCGGTAGGATGAGCGCCGAGGTGGAGCTCGCGGTGGAGCCCTCCTGGGCGACGGCCCGGGAAATCAGGTCGTCGAAGTCGCCGTCGGCCTTGGGCTGCGTCGGCATCGCCCGCGAGGAGTGGTCGTCGAAGACCGAGCGCCATTCCTCCGGCGGGGCGGTGTCGGGGAAGGAGTAGCCTTCCTTCTCCTGCTTCGCTTCGGGCTTCGCGGCGGGCTCGGGCGCGGCGGGAGGCTGCGGAGCCTGGGCGCGGGTCGCGGGACGCGGGGCCGGCACGGGTTCTGCCGCGGGCTCCTCGGCCTCGGTGGGTTCCGCAACCGCGTCGGGCTCCTCCGCGGATTTGGCGGCATCCTCGGCCGGCGCGTCCTCGGAGTCGGCGGCCGGGGCCGCTGCGGCATCGGATTCGTCCGTCGTCGGATCCTCAGCCGGCTCCTCATCCTCGGGAGAAGTCTCCTCGGCGGCACGACCGCGCTGCCAGAAGCGACGCTTCGGCTTCGCCTCAGCCGCCGGCGCAGCCTCAGCTGCAGCGGGCTCCTCGCTGTCGGCCTCCTCGGCCGCCGCGTCCTGCTCGACCTCGTCGGCCGCGCCAATCGCGTCCTCGGAATCGGGATCTGCGGAGACCTGCTCGGCCTCGCGGAGCTCATCCACGTTGTACGCCTCGGTGGGCGGGGCGATCAGCGAGTCGAAGTCAGGTTCGGGCTCCGCGTCGGCCTTCGGAGCGGCAGCGCTCGCGTCGACCTTCGGGACCGCGACCGTCTCCGGCTCAGCGGGCTCCTCGTCGGCGGACGCCGACTCGGCCTGGGAATCCGTCTCGGCGGCCGCGGCCTCCCCCGCATCGGGAGTGTCCACGGCGGGCAGATCCGCCCCCGGCTGCTCGTTGACGCCGTCCTCGAGGACCTCTTCCTCGACCTTTGCGGCCTCCTGGAGCGAGTGGGGCGCGGCGTCTGCCTCGGCGAGCTCCGCCGAAGCCTCTTCCTGAACGGCCTCAGCGCCGGACGCGACCGCGGCGTCGACGCCGGCAGCCTCGCTTCGGGCGTGGGCCCGCTCCGCCATCGCCTGCTCGCGCAGCGCGCGGATCTCTCGGCGGCTGCGGGGAGTCCCGTCGGGATTGAGGGGATCGATAACGATCTCGTCGCTCTCTTCAGCTGCGGGAGCGACCTCCGTCGCGGAGCCGCTCACGTCCCCCTGCGGCTGCTTCTGCTCTGCTGCCGGGCGCGTCACCGCCTCGGAAAGGTCGAGGGCACCCGTTTCCCCCAGCTCCCGCAGTCGGCGCTCGCGGCGCGTCAGCGGTTGCTTATCGTCGTGCTCAGTCATGTTCCGTCGCTTCCTCGGTATACAACCCGTGCTTCGCAATGTACTGCACGACCCCGTCAGGAACGAGATACCACACCGGATATCCGCGAGCTACTCTGGCTCGACAGTCCGTTGACGAGATCGCGAGCGCGGGGACCTCGAGCATGCTCACGTGGTCCCCGGAAAGCCCTGAGGTCGAAAGTTCGTGCCCGGGCCGTGACACCGCGATGAAGTGGGCGAGGTCCCACAGCCGGTCGACGTCTTTCCAGCTCAGGATCTGCTCCACGGCGTCCGCACCCGAGATGAAGAACAGTTCCGCGTCGGGGAGCTGTTCGTGCAGGTCGCGCAGCGTGTCGACCGTGTAGGTGGGGCCCGCGCGATCGACGTCGACGCGGCTCACCGTGAAGCGCGGGTTCGATGCGGTCGCGATGACCGTCATCAGATAGCGGTGCTCGCTCGGCGACACGCCGCTCTTCTGCCAGGGTCGGCCGGTCGGCACAAAGATGACCTCATCGAGGTCGAAACTCTGCGCGACCTCGCTGGCGGCGACGAGGTGGCCGTGATGGATCGGGTCGAAGGTGCCGCCCATCACCCCGACGCGGCGTCGTGCTTCTGCCACCTTCGATAGTCCGCCCGTTGCTAGTGCTTCGCGGACGCGCCGTGCTCGCGTGCGTAGGCCTCGGCCTTGGCGGCGTGGCGGTTGGCAACATCACGGAACGAGAAGGTGACCGCCGCGAGCGCGGTGAACGCGACGAACATGATGACGCCAAACAGGAACCCCGGGAACGGCAGCTCGTTGACGACGTGGCTTCCCTCTTCGGCAGCTGCGACGATCGTGGCGACAAGTGACATTGAGACCCCTGGTTTCGTTACGGATTGGGTGAACTCCCCCAGTCTACCCGGTTTGCTTAGCGGATCTGGCCCGCACCGCGGACGAGCCACTTCGTGCTCGTCAGTTCCGCGAGGCCCATGGGACCGCGCGCGTGGAGTTTCTGGGTGGAGATACCGACCTCGGCACCGAAGCCGAACTCGCCGCCGTCGGTGAAGCGGGTCGAGGCGTTGACCATCACGACGGCCGAATCGACGTCCGCGAGGAACCGTTCGGCGCTCGCGTAGTCCTCGGTGACGATCGACTCGGTGTGCCTGGTCGAGTAGCGGTCGATGTGCTCGATGGCTTCGTCGAGGGAGTCGACGATCCGCACCCCCATCTCGAGGGCGAGATGCTCGGTCGACCAGGTCTCGTCGTCGGCCTCCCCCAGCTCGGCGGCGATGGCTCGCGCCGCGGCGTCGCCGGCGAGCTCGACGCCCGCCCCGAGCAGCTGCTCCGCGATCAGCGGAAGGATCCTGGGGGCCGCGTCCCGGTGCACGAGCAGCGTCTCCGCCGCGTTGCACACGCTGGGGCGGTGTGTCTTGGCGTTCGTGACGATCTGCACCGCCATCTGGGGGTCCGCGGTCGCATCGACGTAGACGTGGACGATGCCGGCGCCCGTCTCGATCACGGGGACGGTGGACTCCGAGACGACGGTGGCGATCAGGCCGGCGCTCCCCCTGGGGATCAGCACGTCAACGTAGCCGCGGGCGCGCATGAGACGTCCCGCGCCCTCGCGGCCGAACTCGTCGATGGTTTGCACCGCGTCACCGTCAAGGCCGGAAGCGCTGATCGCACGCTGGATCACGGCGACGAGCACGCGATTCGAATGCTCTGCTGCGGTTCCGCCGCGGAGCACCGCGCCGTTGCCGCTCTTGAGCGCGAGCGCCGCGATATCGACCGTGACGTTCGGGCGCGCCTCGTAGATCGCGCCGACCACGCCGAACGGGACGCGGACCTGGCTGATCTTGATTCCGTTGGCGAGCGTGCTCCCGCGCACGATCTGTCCGATCGGGTCCGGCAGGGCGATCAGCTCGCGCACCGCGGCCGCGAGGGACCGGACGCGCGCCTCATCGAGCCGGAGTCGATCGAGCAGGCCGTCGCCGATCTGATTCGCCTCGCCGCGGGCAAGATCCTCGGCGTTCGCGGCAACGATCTCGGGGATCGCCTCCTCGAGACCCTGAGCGATGGCCTCGAGCGCGGCGTTCTTCTGCATCGTGGTGACGGTGGCCAGCGACTTCGCCGCCCGGCGCGCGCGCTCGAGCTTGGTGATGAACGGATCAGCGTGCGACATTCGCGGCCTCGCTCTCGGTTTCGGGCACCGCGTCGAAGCGGGTGCCGTGGTCGGCGCCGTCGAGAACGGCGCTCAGCAGTCGGGTCTCGGTGAGGAGCACGTGGGCGCCGGCGTCGGCGGCGAGGCGCGCGGCCTGGACCTTGGTCGAGGCTCCTCCCGTCCCCCAGCCCGACTGGCTCTCGCCGATCTCGATCCCCGCGAGCGAGTCCCCGTAGGGCACGTGGGCGATGCGCTGCGCTCCGACCTGGTTCGGCGGCGCGGTGTAGAGCGCGTCGACGTCCGAAAGGAGCACGAGACGATCGGCGCCGATCAGACGCGCCACGAGAGCGGCGAGGCGGTCGTTGTCCCCGAACCGGATCTCGTGCGTCGCGACGGTGTCGTTCTCGTTGATGATCGGGAGGATTCCGAGCTGCAGGAGCCGTTCGATCGCGCGCCTGGCGTTCCCCCGGTGCGTCGGGTTCTCGATGTCTTGCGCGGTAAGCAGGACCTGGCCCGCGATGATCTCGTGCGTCGTGAGCGCCCGCTGATAGCGGTTGACCAGGATGTTCTGCCCGACGGCCGCGGCGGCCTGCTGCGTGGCGAGATCATCCGGTCGCTCATCCAGGCGGAGGAAGGGCACGCCAGTGGCGATCGCGCCGCTCGAGACGAGAATCACGTCGGCACCCGCCCGATGCAGGCGCGCGAGATTCTCGACCAGGGTCGGAATCTGTCCGGCGCGATCGCCGCTCACGGACGACGAACCGACCTTGACGACGACCCTCCGCGCCGCGAGGAGCTCCTCCCCGGTTCTCACTTCTCCTCGTTCCACATCCCGGCTTTGCGCTCGCGCTCGAGCTCGGCGCGGGCCTCAGCCTTCGCATCCATGAGCTCGTGGTATTCGGTGCGGCGCTCCTTGTTGGTGCGGCGCGTGTTCGGATCGACGCGCAGGTCGGAACCGCGCGCGCCCATCTGCACCTCGGCGGCGCTCGTCACCGTCGGCTCCCAGTCGAAGACCACTCCGGATCCGGGACCGATGACGACCGTGGAGCCGGCCGTCGCTCCGGCCTTGACCAGGCCGTCCTCGATGCCGAGCTTCTGCAGGCGATCGGCGAGGTAGCCGACGGCCTCATCGTTCGTGAAGTCGGTCTGCGCGACCCAGCGCTCAGGCTTCTCGCCCAGGATCCGGTAGAGGGTGCCGTAGGTACCGCCCTCCGTCTTGACGCGGTAGGCCGCCTCGCGCCCGACGCGCGGCTGCAGGACGATGCGCGGCTGCTCGGGCTCCTCGACGATCCGGCGCTGTCGTTCCTCTTCCACGAGCCCGGCGAGTGCGAAGCTGAGCTCGCGCAGCCCCTCATGGGAGACCGTCGAGATCTCGAACACGCGGTAGCCGAGCGCCTCGATCTCGGGGCGGACGAAGTCGGCGAGCTCGCGCGCTTCGGGAACGTCGATCTTGTTGAGGGCGACGAGCTGCGGGCGGTCCAGCAGCGGGACCTGGCCCTCCGGAACCGGGTACGAGCCGAGTTCCTTGCGAATGATCTCCAGGTCGGAGAGCGGATCGCGGCCGGGCTCGAGCGTCGCGCAGTCGAGCACGTGAAGCAGCGCGCTGCAGCGTTCGACGTGGCGCAGGAAGTCGAGGCCGAGGCCCTTCCCCTCGCTGGCGCCCTCGATGAGGCCGGGCACGTCGGCGACCGTGTATCGGATCTCGCCCGCCTGCACGACGCCGAGATTGGGGTGCAGTGTGGTGAACGGGTAGTCGGCGATCTTCGGCTTCGCGGCGCTCATCGCGGCGATCAGGCTCGACTTCCCCGCCGAGGGGTACCCGACGAAGGCGACGTCGGCGATCGTCTTGAGCTCGAGCGTGAGAGTTCCCGCCCAGCCCTCGGTTCCGAGCAGCGCAAAGCCGGGGGCCTTGCGCTTCGAGCTCGCGAGGGCGTTGTTCCCGAGCCCGCCGATGCCGCCCTTGGCAGCCACGAACCGGGTTCCGGGTTCGGTCATGTCGATCAGGGTCTCGCCCGCTGCGTTCTTCACGACCGTGCCGACGGGGACGGAGAGCACGAGCTCTTCGCCGTTCGTGCCCGCGCGGTAGTCGCCGGCGCCGTAGCCGCCGTTCTCAGCGGTGCGGTGCGGCCTGCGGTGGTAGTCGAGCAGCGTGGTGACCTGCGGATCGGCGAGCAGCACGATGTCTCCGCCGTGTCCGCCCGCACCGCCGTCGGGGCCCGCGAGCGGCTTGAACTTTTCGCGTCGGATCGAGACGCAGCCGTTGCCGCCACGCCCCGCCTGCAGGTGTACCTGCACGCGATCTACGAACGTCGTCATGCTGCTTTCCTTCCCCTGGATACGGCAAAAGGCGAGCCGAAGCCCGCCTCGCCGTTGATGTTGCCTAGTTAGGCAGCGGCCACGATGTTGACGACCTTGCGGCCGCCCTTCACGCCGAACGCGACCTCGCCAGCGGCGAGAGCGAACAGGGTGTCGTCGCCACCACGACCGACGTTTGCGCCGGGGTGGAAGTGCGTGCCGCGCTGACGGACGATGATCTCGCCGGCGTTGACCTGCTGGCCGCCGAAGCGCTTCACGCCGAGGCGCTGCGCGTTCGAGTCACGACCGTTGCGGGTGGAGCTGGCGCCCTTCTTATGTGCCATGAGTCTCTACTCCTTAGTGGGATGTCTAAAGCGATTACTTGATGCCGGTGACCTTGAGGCGCGTCAGATCCTGACGGTGGCCCTGGCGGCTCTTGTAACCGGTCTTGTTCTTGTATCGCTGGATGACGATCTTGGGACCGCGGAGGTCGTCGAGGACCTCGGCCGTGACCTTGACCTTGGCGAGCTTCGCCGCGTCGGTCGTCACCTGGTCGCCGTCGACGAGGAGCACGGCGGGAAGCTCGAGCTTGCCCTTCGCGTCACCCGCCACACGGTTAACGGTGATGATCGAGCCAACCTCGACCTTCTCCTGCCGGCCGCCTGCGCGCACTACTGCGTAAACCACTTCTCACCCTTTTCTTGAGGATCGTCTTGCGTGTCGAAGCGCAGCCCCGCCGCGTCCGAAGTCTCAGATGTCAGCCGCCCACGGGCGGCACCAACGCTCAATAATATCTTGAATGACCGTTTCCGGTCAAATAGGCCGTTCCGCGTGTCACGCGTCCCCGGTCGCGCGGCGTTTCACCGTTGCGTCCAAGGCCTCGGCGAGGGCCGCCTGCGCGGCCTGCGCCTCCGACTTCGTATCGGCCTGCGCGGCGCCGGCGGAGGTTCCGCCCGCGACCGTCGACGTGGTCACGCGGCGATTCTTCGCGCGACCCGTTCCCGCAGCCGGGGCGTCGGGAAGCGCGTCGAGCACCGAGTCCAGCAGGTTCGAGGGCTCCTGGCGCTGGGCGCGCGGCGCCTCCGGTTCCTGCGCGGCCGGCTGCGACTGCGCCTGCGCGCGCGAGGCCCTGGACCGCACGCGACCCGTGGCGCGGGGCTCTTCGCCGCGAGGCTCGCCCGCGCGCTGCTGCCCGCCAGCGGCACGGCCCTGCTGACCGGACTGACCGGCCTCGGCCTTGCTCTCGGGCGCACCCTGGGTCTCGGCGTCCTCCTTCGATCCGGGGATCGTCGAGGCCGCGACCTGCGCGAGCATGTTCTTTGCCCCGTCGGTCAGGGTGTGCGCCTGGCCCTTCGGCTCGGCGTGCTGCTGTCCGCCGGAGTTCTGGTTGCCGCCGTGGCCGCCGTTGCCGCCCGACTGGTTGCCGCCCCGCCCGCGCTTCGAATTGCGCGGCGCGGAGTCTCCCCCGCGATGGTGCTTCGAGACCGGCTCGTGATGCACGATGATGCCGCGCCCCGCGCAGACCTCGCACGGCTCGCTGAAGGACTCGAGCAGACCGAGCCCGAGCTTCTTGCGGGTCATCTGGACGAGACCGAGCGAGGTCACTTCAGCGACCTGGTGCTTGGTGCGGTCGCGGCTCAGGCACTCGACGACCCGCCGCAGCACGAGGTCTCGGTTCGACTCGAGCACCATGTCGATGAAGTCGACGACGATGATCCCGCCGATGTCGCGGAGGCGGAGCTGCCGAACGATCTCCTCGGCTGCCTCGAGGTTGTTCTTCGTGACGGTCTCCTCGAGGTTGCCCCCCGAGCCGACGAACTTGCCCGTGTTCACGTCGATCACGGTCATGGCCTCGGTGCGGTCGATCACGAGCGATCCGCCGGACGGCAGCCACACCTTGCGATCGAGCGCCTTCGCGATCTGCTCCGTGATCCGGAACTCGTCGAAGATGTCCCGCTCACCTTCGAAGCGCTCGACGCGCTGCAGGAGGTCGGGGGCCACCTGCGACAGGTAGTTCTCGATGGTTCCGTAGGTGTCGCCGCCCGAGATGAGCAGGCGCTGGAAGTCCTCGTTGAAGACATCGCGGACGATCTTGATGAGCATGTCCGGTTCGGAGTGCAGCAGCGCGGGGGCGCCGCCCTTCTCGACGCGCTTCTGGATCGACTCCCACTGGCGCGTGAGGCGCTGCACGTCGTGCGTGAGCTGCTCCTCGCTCGCGCCCTCGGCCGCGGTGCGGACGATGACGCCGGCGCCAGTGGGGAGCACCTCCTTGAGGATCTTCTTGAGTCGGGCACGCTCCGTATCGGGGAGTTTGCGCGAGATGCCGTTCATCGCTCCGCCCGGCACGTAGACGAGGAAGCGGCCGGGCAGCGAGATCTGGCTCGTGAGGCGGGCGCCCTTGTGCCCGACCGGATCCTTCGTGACCTGCACGAGCACCTGATCGCCCGGCTTGAGCGCGTTCTCGATCCGACGAGCGGTGTTACCGCCCTCGAACTCGGACCAGTCGACCTCGCCCGAGTAAAGCACGGCGTTGCGGCCGCGACCGATGTCCACGAACGCGGCCTCCATGCTGGGGAGGACGTTCTGCACGCGACCGAGGTAGACGTTGCCGATGAGGGAGCTCTCGCTCGAACGGGCGACGTAGTGCTCCACGAGCACCTTGTCCTCGAGCACGCCGATCTGCACGCGGTCCGCGGTCGTGCGGACGATCATCTCGCGGTCGACCGCCTCGCGGCGCGCGAGGAACTCGGACTCGGTGATGACCATGCGGCGCCGGCCGGCATCGCGGCCGTCGCGGCGGCGCTGCTTCTTCGCCTCGAGCCGCGTCGACCCCTTGACCTTCTGCGGCTCGGTGATGACGGGCGCCTGCCGCGAGGAGCGGCGGGGGCTGTCGTCCTCGTCACGTCCGCCCGAGTCGCGATCGGAACGGCGGCGCGTGCGACGCGAGCTCCCCGAGGAGTCGCGATCGCGATCGCGGTCCCGGTCGTGACGGGCGTCGCGCTCGTCATCGCGAGCGGGCTGCTGCTCGCGGGTGAAGTGCTGATCGAGGATGTCGTCGAGCTGGCGGAACTCGCCGTGGTGGGATTCCGTCCGACGGAAGTCGGTGCGTCGCGGGCGCGGCTGGATCGGCGGGACGTCCGGCGCGACGAAGAGCAGGCGGGTCGTCGCGCGGAAGCGCTCCTCGCTCGTCATCTCCGCGAGCGGCAGGATGAGCTGCGGGCCCTCGGGCTTCGCGGGGGCTTCCTCGGCCGGTTCGGGGACCTCCTCGGCCGGTGCGGGAGCCGCTGCCGGCTCCTCGGGAGCCTTCGCGGACGTTGCCGGGGCCTCAGCGGGCTCCTCGGCGGTCTTCGCCGGTGCCTCTGCCTGCGGGTCCGAACCTTCGGCGACCTCCGCGGGAGCCGCTGCGGACTCCTCGGCGGCCTGCTGCTCGGGAGCGGCCGCTGCCGCGGTCTCGTCGTTATCCGACTGCCCGGCCGCCTTGCTCGCGGCTTCCACCGGCTGATCGCTCAGTGCGCCTTCCGGGGCGATCGCCTCGACTTCCGGGTTCGATTCTGTGCTGTTATTCACCATTCCTGGTGTCTCCTCCGCCCGGGAGAAACGCGTCCTACCCGGGAACCTCGTTCGTGCGGTGTGATCCGCAAATCCTGTTCTCCGCGGGTGTTCTCCACCCGCGCTCGGTCGTTCTTCGACCGGTGTCGGTCTCGCGACCGCCAAAAGACTGTGCGTGCGATGCACCCTCTTCGGGGATCGCACCACCCCCCATTATGTCATGGGCCGTGCCCCACGCGCTGCCCCCGTGCCCTGTACCTGGGTCGATTCCCATCTTCGGCTGGATAAGATCGGCCTCATGAGCACCGAGACCCGCCCAGGCGGGCGACCCCTCGCATTCGCACTCTTCACGATCATTGCCGGCGTCATCGGCTGGTTCGCCTCTTTCGAGCTCCTCACCGAGTACGTGAAGGTGTTGAAGACGCCGGACTACGTCCCGAACTGCAATGTCAGCGTTCTCGTGACCTGCGGCCCGAACATGGGGTCCTGGCAGGGTTCGCTCTTCGGCTTCAGCAACACGATCCTCGGCGTCGCCGCGTTCATGGCCCCAATCCTCGTGGGATTCGCCCTGCTCGCGGGCGCGCGCTTCGCCCCGTGGTTCTGGCACGTCTACCGCGTCGGCCTGCTCGGCGGAATCGTGTTCGTCTTCTGGCTCTTCTCGCAGAGCGTCTACTCCCTCGGGACGCTGTGCCCGTGGTGCATGGTGGTGTGGTCGGTAACGATCCCGCTCTTCTGGGTCACGCTGCTGCGCCCGGAGGCCGTCGGTGACGTTCCTGTGTCGGAGCCGGCGCGCAAGCGCATCGAGTCCCTGCGATCCTGGACCTGGGTGTTCATCCTGTTCAGCTACCTGATCATCGCGGTGCTGGCGCAGCTGCGGCTCGACTGGCTCGCGGAGTTCAGCCGCACGTTCTAGCCGCGGGTCCGGATCAGGATCCGCCCACGCGCTCGCGCCGCTCCCCCGCGATGCGCCGCCAGAGCGCGTCGGCCTGAGCGATCGTATCGGCCTCCGACCCCGAGGTGTCGACCACGACGTCGGCGATCGCCCGGCGTTCGGCCTCATCGGCCTGACTGGCGATCCGGTCCCGCGCGGCGCTCTCCGTCATCCCGCGGTACTCGACCATCCGGGCGACCCTCGTCTCCGCCGGCGCCTCGGCCGTGACAACCCAGTCGAATTCCTGATCGCGCGCTGCTTCCACGAGGAGCGGGATCTCGTACACGATCACCGCGTCCGCATCATCCGAGCGCGCGTCCGCGATGCGCGCCTCGGAGAGCCTGCGCACCTCCGGATGCACGATCGCGTTGAGGTCCGCGAGGGCGCTTGGATCGCCGAACACGATCTCACCGAGCGCCGGCCGGTCGAGGGACCCGTCGGACCGCAGCACGCCCCGCCCGAAGCGCGCGACGACCGCGGAAAGACCCGGCGTCCCGGCCGCGACCGCGTCCCGCGCGAGCTGATCAGCATCGATGCGCACCGCTCCCAGCTGCTCGAGGCGGCGCCCGATGGTCGATTTCCCCGCGGCGATCCCGCCCGTCAGTCCGATCACAGTCACGCCGGAATTCTAGGTCATCGGCGGTGAAAGCACGGCGAATGCCCCGCTGATCGGGACAAGGCAATATCCTTGGCGCAGGAGGTGCCAGAATGCTCGAGGTCATCACAGGGGTCGTGCTCGCCGCGTCAGCCGGACTGAACGCGTACATCCCGATGCTGGGCCTCGGCCTGCTCTCGCGGTTCACCGACCTCGTCGAGCTGCCCGGCGGCTGGGCCTGGCTCGAGAACGGCTGGTGCATGGGCATTCTCGGCGTCCTGCTCCTCGTCGAGGTCCTCGTGGACAAGTTCCCCGCGCTCGACAGCGTCAACGACATCCTGCAGACCGTCGTGCGCCCCGCGTCCGGCGGAATGGTGTTCGCAGCTGGCGCCGCGAGCGACACCGTCGCGGTGTCCGACCCGGCCGCCTTCGTGCAGTCGGGTCAGGTGTGGCCGATCGTGGTCGGGGTCGTCGTTGCGCTGATCCCCCACGCGTTGAAGTCCTTCGCGCGCCCCGTGCTCAACGTGCTCACGGGCGGGGCGGCCGCCCCGGTCACGAGTGCGGCGGAGGACGCGGGGTCGGTCGCCCTCGTGATCCTGGCCGTCGTCGTCCCGGTGGTCGCGCTGCTCTTGCTGATCGGGATCATCATCTTCCTGATTGTGAGGCTGAGGCGCGCGCTTGCTGCGCGTCGGGCGCGTCGGGGAGAGCAGGCAGCGGCAAACGTTACGCCCGCCGCGTCCTGACCGACCGGGGTCACAGACCTCAGTCTCTAGTCTCTGGCCGCAACCCCGATGAGGCGCTCGATTGCCTTCGCGCGATCATGACCCTCGTTCCGCCACGCCCGAAGGATCGTGGAGGTCGTGCGCACGTCGATGACGCGCTGCTCCGGATCGGCGACGTCACGGGTGCGGCCGAGCGTGTGGACCAGCTCGCGAAGCACCTCGGCGTCCTCGCCTCGGGAGATCAGCCATGACGAGTGCGCGTGCGCCTGGATTTCGTCGAGGGAAAGCAAATCGGTGCCGTCAACCGGTCCCTTCGCCTGCATCATGCCGACCCAGCGCTGCACCACCCGCACGTATTCCGCGAGTTCAGTGTCGAGCCGGTGCTCGTAGTCGCGTTTGAGCGATCGATTGGATTCGTAGTGCTGAGCGGCGATAGCAATCCCGCCGCCGATCACCGAGGCGAGCAGGGAGAGCAGGATCGTTGACCAGTCGATCCCCGCGGCGCAGTTCTCGCACACCAGGGGAATATTTGTGGCGATCAGGGATTCGTTCAGCACGGCCCCACACTAGCGGGTCCCACGCTCGATGATGGGATCCGCCGATCCACTCACCTGAGCGACCCGCCCGCTCGCTTCCTCGCGACATCCGCCGGCGGACTATCCCGACCCCCGGAAACGCCGAAGGCCCGGCTCCCCCTTGCGGGGAGGCCGGGCCTTCGGGGTGTGAGGGCTAGTTGCCGCCCTCGAGCTGTGCCTTGAGCGCAGCGAGTGCCTCGTCGTCGGCGAGGGCGCCGGCCGAAGCGGAATCGCTCGAGAAGCTCGAGGCGGGGGCGTCGACGGCGGGAGCCGCGGCGGCCTCGGCGATCGAAGCGGCGACCTGCTTCTTGTGAGCCTCCCAGCGCTCCTGGGCAGCAGCGTACTCCTGCTCCCACTTCTCGCGCTGCGACTCGAAGCCTTCCTTCCACGCCTGGGTCTCCGGATCGAAGCCCTCGGGGTACTTGTACTCGCCGTTCTCGTCGTACTCGGTGGCCATGCCGTAGAGCGCGGGATCGAACTCGGTGCCCTCGGGGTCGACGCCGTCGTTGGCCTGCTTGAGGCTCAGCGAGATGCGGCGACGCTCGAGATCGATGTCGATGATCTTGACGAAGACCTCCTGGCCGGCCGAAACGACCTGCTCAGCGAGCTCGACGTGCTGACCCGACAGCTCGGAGATGTGCACGAGGCCCTCGATGCCGTCGGCAACGCGAACGAACGCGCCGAAGGGGACGAGCTTGGTGACGACGCCCGGGGCGATCTGGCCGATCGCGTGGGTGCGGGCGAAGACCTGCCACGGATCCTCCTGCGTCGCCTTGAGCGACAGCGAGACGCGCTCGCGGTCGAGCTCGACGGAGAGGACCTCGACGGTGACTTCCTGGCCGACCTCGACGACGTCGGAGGCGTGCTCGATGTGCTTCCAGGACAGCTCGGAGACGTGCACGAGGCCGTCGACGCCGCCCAGGTCGACGAACGCACCGAAGTTGACGATCGACGAGATGACACCCTTGCGGACTTGGCCGGGCTTGAGCTCGGCGAGGAAGGACGAACGGGTCGCGGACTGCGTCTCCTCGAGGAGGGCGCGGCGCGAGAGGACCACGTTGTTGCGGTTCTTGTCGAGCTCGAGGATCTTCGCCTCGATCTCCTGGCCCAGGTACGGGGTCAGGTCGCGCACGCGGCGCAGCTCGATGAGCGAAGCCGGGAGGAAGCCGCGGAGCCCGATGTCCACGATGAGGCCGCCCTTGACGACCTCGATGACGGTGCCGGTGACGACGCCCTCGTTCTCCTTGATCTTCTCAACATCGCCCCAGGCGCGCTCGTACTGCGCGCGCTTCTTGGAGAGGATGAGGCGACCTTCCTTGTCCTCCTTCTGAAGGACGAGCGCCTCGACGCTGTCGCCGACCTCGACGACCTCACCGGGGTCGACGTCGTGCTTGATGGACAGCTCACGCGAGGGGATGACGCCCTCGGTCTTGTACCCGACGTCGAGGAGCACCTCGTCGCGGTCGATCTTCACCACGGTGCCCTCGATGAGGTCGCCGTCGTTGAAGAACTTCAGGGTCTTTTCGACCGCTGCAAGAAAGTCTTCGGCCGAGCCGATGTCGTTGATCGCGACCTGCTTGCTATCGGTCGTTGCGTTCGTCATGAAATTGGTCTCCAGAATGGACAGGATATTGAGGCGGGACGCGCGTCATTTCCCAGTTCCGGATCGTTCCGGAGCCGAGAGCACGTTCCGCGGGTGAACATGGTTGGGTCGCCACAGATGTGACGCTCCATCGTACCTCGCGGACACACCCGAGATCAAACCCGATCCTGAGAAGGCCGGGTCAGGGGCAATCTGCGTGGCGCCGCCCGGCGATCCCGCTCTGATTCGCCGGTCCCCGCTGCCGCCGATCAGTGCGCGGCCGCGTTCCAGTTCGGCCCGTGACCGACGTGGACTTCGAGCGGCACCGACAGGTCCGCTGCGCCGGCCATCTCCTCGCGGACGAGCGCTTCGAGCGCATCCCACTCGCCCTCAGCGACCTCGAACATGAGCTCATCGTGGATCTGCAGCAGCATGCGCGACTGCATGTCGGCCTCGCGCATGCGGCGCTCGACCTGGATCATGGCGAGCTTGATGATGTCCGCGGCCGACCCCTGGATCGGCGCGTTGAGTGCCGCGCGCTCGGCGTTCTCGCGGAGGATCCGGTTCGGGCTCGCGAGGTCGGGGAACGGGCGACGGCGGCCGAAGATCGTCTCGGTGAATGTGTCGCGCTTCGCCTGCTCGACTACGGAGCGGAGGTAGTCGCGCACGCCGCCGAAACGCTCGAAGTAGTCGGTCATGAGCTGCTTGGCCTCGGCGGCGCTGATCCCGAGCTGCTTCGAAAGGCCGAAGGCCGACAGCCCGTAGGCGAGACCGTAGGACATGGCCTTCACCTTCGAGCGCATCTCGTTGGTGACCTCCTCCGGCGGCACACCGAAGATCCGGGAGCCGACGAAGCGGTGCAGGTCCTCGCCCTCGTTGAACGCCTGGATCAGGCCCGCATCGCCGGAGAGGTGGGCCATGATCCGCATCTCGATCTGCGAGTAGTCGGCGGTCATGAGGGTCTCGAACTCCGGCGCGTGGATGAACGCCTCGCGAATGCGGCGCCCCTCCTCGGAGCGAACCGGGATGTTCTGCAGGTTCGGATCGGTGGACGCGAGCCGGCCCGTGCTCGCGCCGGTCTGCACGAACGTCGTGTGGATCCGGCCGTCCTCTGGGTTCACGGCCTTGATCAGGGTTTCGACGATCTGACGCAGCTTGTTCGTGTCGCGGTGCGCGAGGAGAGCGCCGAGGAAGGGGTGCGGCTTCTTCAGCTGCAGCTCCGCGAGCGCAGCGGCGTCGGTGGTGTAGCCGCTCTTCGTCTTCCGCGTCTTCGGCATGTCGAGCTGATCGAAGAGCACCTCCTGGAGCTGCTTCGGCGACGACAGGTTGACTTCTCGCCCGATCGCGTCGAACGCCTCGCGCTCGAGCTCCGCGACACGCGCGGTGAGCTCGGCCCGATGCGCTTCCAGCAGCGGCAGATCGATCTGCACGCCGCGCTCCTCGAGCGCCTCGAGAACGGGGACCAGCGGAATCTCGATGTCGCGGTAAATCTCGATCGTGCGCGACTCGAAACGCTCGAGAATGACCGGGTGCACCCTGGCGAGGTACCAGGCCAGCATCGCGACGTCGGCGATGCTCCCCTCCTCCGGCACGAGCTGGTTCGGGTCGCCCTCGGGTACCTGCTCGCCGAGGAACCGGAACACGGCCTCCGCGATGCTCTTCTCCGCGGTGGCCGGACGCAGCAGCCACGCCGCGAGCAGCACGTCTCCCGCGATGCCGCCGACGGGTGCGCCGACGCTGAGCGCGAGCTCCGCCTGCTGCTTCGCGTCGAAGAAGATCTTGGGGGCGTCGGAGGCGAGCCACGCCTCGAACTGCCCGTAGTCGCGGCCGCCCGGAATCCACCCGAAGCGGACCGAGGCGTCGGCCGTCGAAACGCCGACCTCGAGGGCCTCGCCCTCCCTGCGGATCACGACAGCGGGCGTGTCCACCTTGGACAGCCAGTCGCCGAGCTCCTCATCGATCAGATTCTTCGCCTCCGGCTTCTCCGGAGCGAGCGAGACCTGGGTGACCGCGCCACCCGTGGGCACCTCAGTGCCTGCCAGCTTGCCGACGCGCTGGAGGAGCGTGCGGAACTCCAGCTTCGCGAACACCTGCTGCACCGCGGCCATGTCGATGTCGCCACGCTTCAGATCGTCGAGCTGCACGTCGAGGTCCACGTCACGGACGAGGCGATTGAGCCGGCGATTACGCTCAGCAAGGTGAGCATTCTCGCGGAGGCTCTCCCCCACCTTGCCGCCGATCTCGTCCTGCCTGCGCAGGATCTCCTCGAGCGAACCGAACTGATTGATCCACTTCACCGCGGTCTTCTCACCCACGCGCGGGATACCGGGCAGGTTGTCGCTCGTCTCGCCGACGAGTGCCGCGATCTCGGGATACTGCTCCGGCCGGATGCCGTAGCGCTCCATCACCTTCTCGGCGTCGTAGCGCGTGAGCTCGCTCACCCCCTGCTTCGACGGATACAGCAGCGTCACGCGGTCGTCGACGAGCTGGATCGTGTCCCGATCGCCGCTCACCACGAGCACACGATAGCCCGCCTCCGCACCGCTCAGCGACAGCGTCGCGAGGATGTCGTCGGCCTCGTAATTCTCTTTCTCGATCGTGGTGATCCCCATTGCGTGCAGGGCTTCCTGCAGCAGCGGGATCTGCCCCTTGAACTCGGGCGGAGTCTCCCCGCGCGTGCCCTTGTACTCGGGATACTCCTCCGTGCGGAACGAGTGCCGCGAGATATCAAAGGCGACCGCGATCGAATCCGGCTGCTCATTGCTCAGCAGGTTGATCAGCATCGCGATAAAGCCGTGCACCGCATTGGTGTGCTGACCGGACTGCGTCTGGAAACTATCGACCGGGAGCGCGTAAAAAGCCCGGAAAGCCAGCGAGTGGCCATCGATGATCATGAGGGTAGGCTGAGGCTTGTTCGACACGGGATAAGCCTACAAGCCACCACTGACATTGGCGCGGATCGGTTCCCCAGAGAGAGAAGGACGCGAACGCCGAAGATGACCGACGCAACGAAGAAAACCCCGATCGCAGACCCGGAATCCGGGCTCGAATTCGTACGCTCCCGCGGCATGGGCACCCTCGCCGACCGGATGGGGATCGAGGCCGTCGAGTTCACGCGCGAGCGCGCCGTTGCCACCATGCCGGTCGAGGGGAACACCCAGCCGATCGGCCTGCTGCACGGCGGGGCGTACGTGGTGCTCGGTGAGACGCTCGGTTCGATGCACGCGAACTTCGTCGCACCCGAGGGCTACGTGGGAGTGGGCATTGACATCAACGCGACCCACACCGGATCGGCCGTCTCCGGGTACGTCACCGGCGTCTGCACGCCGATCAAACTGGGACGATCCATCGCCGTCCACGAGATCGTCGTCTCCGACGAGGCCGGGCGTCGCTGCTCCACGGTCCGGATCACGAACTTCTACAAGCGCATCGAATAGCGGGATCGGCGCCGGAGCGCCGCTGCGTTCTTGTTTTCTTTGCGCCTCGGCGCGCGGGCTTTGCCTTCGCGCCGGCGATCGTGCGTTCGGCCGCTCGTGGTGCTTTCGCGGGGGTTCCGCGCGCCTCCCCGGTGCGCCAACGAGATCCATGTGCCTCCCCGCGGCGCCGCGCGCCAACCTGACACGCCGCGTGCGTTCCGTAAGCCTCCCCGCTGCGCTGCGCGCGTTCCGTGCGCCTCCCTGACGCGCCGCGTGCGTTCCGTGTGCCTCAGGTGTGCGCCAGCGCGAACACCATGACCCGCCGACACCGCGCTCACACGCCACGCGTGTCCCCTGGCCCGGCCCGCATTCGATCGCGTGCGTTCCATAAGCAATGTGCGTTTAATAAGTCAGAATCGGCGAATTCGGGCTTATCAAACGCACATTGCTTATCTATTGCACCGGTGCCCGGTCCCGGGAGGGGTGCAGGACACGGGGTAAGAGGTGCCGGGCACGCCGCCGGAACCAACGCCCGGAAGCGAAACCCCACCGGACGCAAATCGCCCCGAGCCGTAAACCGGCCCGGGGCGATGAGCTTCGATCCTGCGATCAGTCCTTCTTCGGACCCAGCTGGTCGATGATCGTCTTCGCGACGTCCTGCATCGTCAGGCGCCGATCCATCGAGGCCTTCTGAATCCAACGGAACGCCTCCGGCTCCGAAAGACCCATCTTGTCGTTGAGAATGCCCTTCGCGCGATCCACCAGCTTCCGCGTCTCAAAACGCTCAGCCAGATCCGCGACCTCGCTCTCCAGCGTGACGATCTGCTGGAAACGCGACAGTGCGATCTCGATCGCCGGGATCAGGTCAGCGGGCGTGAACGGCTTCACCACGTAGGCGAGTGCGCCGGCCTCGCTCGCACGCTCGACGAGTTCGCGCTGGCTGAACGCCGTCAGCAGCACGACCGGAGCGATGTGATCCTTGTTGATGCGCTCGGCGGCGGAAATGCCATCCAGCTTGGGCATCTTCACGTCCATGACCACGAGGTCGGGTCGCAGCTCCTCAACGAGGCGAACCGCCTCCTCGCCGTCGCCTGCCTCACCGACCACGTCGTATCCGTTGTCACGCAAGGTCTCGACGATATCGAGGCGGATCAGGGACTCGTCTTCCGCTACAACGACGCGACGCGCGGCGCTCGGTGCGGTGCTCTGGTCATTCACGCTTCCAGTTTAGAACATCCGCGCTGCTCATTGGCCCGAAAGCGGCCGATCCGCGCGCGTCGAAGCGGGAACCCGCCGTGCGCTAATGTGGAGGGCGGCGCGAACGGCACCCCCGAACGCGCCGCACGCATCCATGCCGGATTGGCGGAATTGGCAGACGCGGCGCACTCAAAATGCGCTGCCGAAAGGCGTGCGGGTTCGAGTCCCGCATCCGGCACCCAAAAGACGACAGCGCTCCGCGCCGACTCCCCCTGCGAACCCGAAACATGATCCGAGACGGATCATGCGGTGCGGACGGAAAGCCCGGCGGGATCAATGAGCCTAGCCGAGCTTTGCGGGGCCGACGCCGTCAGAGTGTGCGGCGGAACGTTGCGGGACCCACGCAGTCAGAGTGTGCGGCGGAACTTCGCGGGACCAACACGGCCCGAGCGCGCCTCATGGGTCTTGCGGCGCCAACGCGGCCGGAGCGCGCCTCAGGGTCTTGCGACACCAACGCGGCCGTAACGCGTCGCAGGATCCTGCGGCGCCAACACGGCCAGGGCGTGCGGCGGAACTTCGCAGTGGCGCTGCGCGCGGGAGCGCGGCCGAGATCTGGGTTGCCGGCGCGGCCGGTAAGGGCGACAGACCCGCACCGCTCGGTCCGCACCGAGCGAACGCCACGCACCGAGCCACGCCGCGCACCGAGCCACGGCGCGCAACGAGGTCACGCCGCGCAACGAGGTCGCGCCGCACAACGAGAAAGCGGGACCGCCCCGAAGGGCGACCCCGCTCTCGCGACAGCGCAACAGCGCGACAGCGAAACAGCGCTACACGAACACCCGGCCGCGGCCGATCGCGTGCTTGCGCGGCCCCGCCTCGGGCAGCTGGCCCGTCGCCTCGCCGATGCGGTGGATGCGGAGCGTGTTCGTCGTGCCGACGACTCCGGGCGGGGATCCCGCGATGATCAGGACCTTGTCGCCGATCTCGACGCGCGAGTGATCGAGGAGCACCTCGTCGACCTGCACGAACATCTCGTCGGTCGAGCCGACGCGCGGGACCTCGTAGCTGCGGGCGCCCCAGGTGAGTTCCATGCGGCGGCGCGTCTCGGGGTCGGGGGTGAAGCCGATGATCGGGATCGGCTTGCGGAGGCGGGACATGCGGCGCACCGTGTCGCCGGACTCGGTGAAGACGCAGATGTACTTCGCGCCGATGAAGTCGGCGACCTCGGCAGCGGCGAGCGTGAGCACGCCGCCCTGGGTGCGCGGCGCGGCGCCGAGCGGCTCGATGCGGTCGAGCGCGTGATCCTCGGTGGCCTCGATGATGCGCGCCATCGTGGAGACGGCCTCGACGGGGAACGCGCCGACGCTCGTCTCGCCCGACAGCATCACGGCGTCGGCGCCGTCGAGGACGGCGTTCGCGCAGTCGGAGGCCTCGGCGCGGGTGGGGCGCGGATTCTCGATCATCGATTCGAGCACCTGGGTGGCGACGATCACGGGCTTCGCGTTGCGGCGCGCGATCGCGATCGCCTCGGTCTGTACGAGGGGCACCTGCTCGAGCGGGAGCTCGACGCCGAGGTCGCCTCGGGCGACCATGATGCCGTCGAACGCGTCGACGATCTCTTCGAGGTGCTCGACGGCCTGCGGCTTCTCGATCTTCGCGATGACCGGGAGGCGGACGCCCTCTTCGCGCATGATCTCGTGGACCCGGGTGATGTCGGCTGCGTCGCGCACGAAGGAGAGCGCGATGTAGTCGGCCCCGAGCTTGATCGCCCAGCGGAGATCCTGCTCGTCCTTCTCGGACAGCGCCGGCACGTTGACGGCGACGCCCGGGAGGTTGATGCCCTTGTTGTTGGAGACGGCGCCGGGGATCTCGACCTCGGTGTAGACGGTGTCTTCGGTCACGCGGGTGGCGCGCAGGCCGACCTTGCCGTCGTCGACGAGGAGCGGATCGCCCACCTGGACGTCACCGGGGAGTCCCTTGTGCGTGGTGCCCGCGATCTCGCGGTTGCCCACGATGTCTCGCGTGGTGATCGCGAACTCGTCGCCCACCTCGAGCTCGTAGGGTCCGCCCTCGAACTTTCCGAGGCGGATCTTCGGGCCCTGCAGGTCGGCGAGAACGGCGATCGGTCGGCCGACCTCGGCTTCCGCGCGCCGGATGTTGCGGTAGATGCCCTCGTGCACGTTGTAGGTGCCGTGGGACATGTTGAGGCGCGCGACGTTGACGCCCGCCCGGATCAGATCGAGAGTGTGGTCATAGCTGGAGACCGCTGGTCCCCAGGTGGCAACGATCTTGGCGTGGCGCATTCGGCTCCTCGTTCAGTGTGTAGCGGCGGAATCTTGTGCGGTGCCCCCGGTGCTGCTCGCGGCGCCGGCGGCCGCGAGCTCAGCCAGCGGCTCCTCGACGACGTCGCCGCCCGGTACGCCGGGGTGCGGCAGCACGTGGTAGTACTCGTCGGGGTTGGCGGTGTCGGCGAAGACGCTGTCCGCGGGGTTGTAGCGACCCGGCAGGTACACGGACTTCTCGATGCCAACGTGGCGGGCGCGCTGCACGAAGAACAGGATGATCCCCACGACGATCGCGAGCAGCGCAGCGAGAACGTTCGTGCGGATGCCGAGGAACAGCAGGCTCGGATCGACGCGCATCGACTCGGTGACGGCGCGGCCGGCGCCGTACCAGATGAGGTACATGGCGAAGAAGGTGCCCCAGCGCGGACGCCACTTCCGCTCGATCGCGAGCAGCACGATGACGCCGAGCACGTTCCACAGCGCCTCGTAGAGGAACGTCGGGTGGAACAGGGTGCCCTCGGGCAGGCCGAGCGGGAAGGCCGCGTTGGTGGACTCGATCTCGAGCCCCCAGGGCAGCGTGGTCGGCCCGCCGAAGAGCTCGTGGTTGAACCAGTTGCCGAAGCGGCCGACGGCCTGCGCGATGAGGAGGCCGGGCACGAGGGCGTCGGCGAAGGACCAGAAGCGGATCCCGGTGATCTTCGATGCGATCAGGACGCCAATGGCGCCGCCGAGGAGCGAACCGAAGATGGCGATGCCGCCGTTCCAGAACGCGAAGATCTCGAGCGGGTTCTTGCCGGGGCCGAAGTAGTCGCCGAAGTGGGTGGCGACGTGGTACAGCCGCGCTCCCACGATGCCGAGGACGAGTGCCCACACGAGGAAGTCGAGCGTGGCCCCGCCCTCACCGCCGCGCTGCTTCAAGCGGCGCGCGGTCCAGATGCCCGCGATGATGATGCCCAGAATGATGCAGAGCGCATAGAAATAGATGCGCAGCGGCCCGATCTGGAAGAACTGCACATCGGGGCTCGGGATACTCAGCGGGAGAATCATCCACTCCTCTTTCACCTGCGGCGTGGAGCCGCTGAAACACTCGTACGGCGCCGACGCGGCGTGGGCCGCGCGGCAATCGGGTCAATCCTAGCGCGGCGCGCTCGGAGCTCGGGTGCCGGCCGCGATCTCGCGGACGGTGGCGGCGAGTCGTTCGACTCCTCCGTCGCGCAGCGCGCGGACGAAGGCGGTGCCGACGATCGCGCCGTCGGCGTAGTCGAGGGCGGCCGCGACCTGCTCAGCGGTCGAGATGCCGATGCCGACGCAGGCGAGGTCGACGCCCTGCTCGCGGAGCCGCTCGGTGAGGGAGCGCGCGGCCGCGTCGAGCTGGGCCCGCTCCCCCGTGATGCCCATTGTCGAGACGGTGTAGACGAAGCCGGTCGTGGCGCGCACCACCATGCCGAGACGCTCGTCGCTCGAGCTCGGTGCGGCGAGGAACACCCGGTCGAGGCCGAGTTCTTCGCTGACCGCGATCCACTCGGCTGCGGCGTCGGGGGTGATGTCGGGCGTGATGAGCCCGGATCCGCCCGCCTCGGCGAGCTCGCGCGCGAAGCGCTCCACCCCGTACTGCATGACGGGGTTCCAGTAGGTCATGACGAGGATCGGCACGTCGACGGCGGCGCGCACGCGACGGATCGCCTCGAAGACGTGGGCCACGCGGAAGCCGTTCGCGAGCGAGCGCTGCGTGGCCTCCTGAATGATGAGGCCGTCCATGACGGGATCGGAGTACGGCAGGCCGAGCTCGAGCACGTCGGCTCCGGACTCGGCCATGGCGATCGCGGCGTCGACGCTCGTGTCGAGGTCGGGGAAGCCGACCGGGAGATACCCGATCAGTGCGCCGTTGCGCTCCCGCTTGGCCGCGCGAATCGCCGAGGCGACCTGGGAAACATGCTCGGTCACTCGCCTACCTCCGTGTCGCCTTCTGCGAGCAGGCCGAAGTATCGGCCCGCGGTCACCATGTCCTTGTCGCCGCGGCCCGAGAGGCTCACCGCGATGATCGCGTCGGGCCCCAGCTCCTGCCCGATCCGGATCGCGCCCGCGAGCGCGTGCGCCGACTCGATCGCGGGGATAATGCCCTCGGTCTGGCTGAGCAGGCGGAGCGCCTGCATGGCCTCGTCGTCGGTGGCGGGGATGTACTCGGCGCGGCCGATGTCGGAGAGCCAGGAGTGCTCCGGCCCGACGCCTGGATAGTCGAGGCCGGCGGAGATCGAGTGGGACTCGATCGTCTGGCCGTCCTCGTCCTGCAGGACGTAGGTCTTCGCGCCGTGCAGCACGCCGGGTCGCCCGCGTTCGATCGATGCGGCCTGCCGGTCCGTGTCGACGCCCTCGCCCGCGGCCTCAACGCCGTAGAGGCGAACGTCCTGATCGTCGAGGAATGCGTCGAACATCCCGATCGCGTTGGATCCGCCGCCCACGCAGGCGATCACGGCGTCGGGAAGCCGGCCCGTCTTGGCGAGGAGCTGCTCGCGGGCCTCTTCGGAGATGATCTTCTGGAAGTCGCGCACCATGGCCGGGAACGGGTGGGGCCCAGCGGCGGTGCCGAAGATGTAGTTCGTGGTCTCGACGCTCGCGACCCAGTCGCGATACGCCTCGTTGATGGCGTCCTTGAGCGTGCGGGATCCGGTGCGAACGGGGATCACTTCTGCGCCGAGCAGCTGCATCCGAGCCACGTTCAGCGCCTGGCGCTCCGTGTCGACCTCGCCCATGTAGATCGTGCAGTCGAGGCCGAACAGGGCGGCTGCCGTCGCCGTGGCGACGCCGTGCTGGCCAGCGCCCGTCTCCGCGATCACGCGCGACTTGCCGAGACGCTTCGTGAGCAGCGCCTGGCCGAGCACGTTGTTGATCTTGTGGGAGCCCGTGTGGTTGAGGTCCTCACGCTTCAGGAAGATCCGGGCGCCGCCGGCGTGCGCTGCGAAGCGCGGGGCCTCGGTGATCGGCGACGGGCGACCGGCGTAGTCGCGCAGCAGCTCGGCGAGCTCGGCGCGGAACGCGGGATCGGCCTGCGCATCGACATAGGCCGTTGTGAGCTCATCGATGGCCGCGATCAGGGATTCCGGCATGTAGCGGCCGCCGTAATCGCCGAAGAACGGTCCGTGCTGCTCCCGGAGGCTCGAAACGGCCTCGGATCGATTCGTGCTCATGTGTGAGGCCTGCCTCGGGTCAGACGCTCAGGTAGGACTTGAGCGTCGCGATCGGGTCGTTGGTGACGAGCGCCTCGCCGACGAGGACAGCGTCGGCGCCGGCAGCGCGGTAGTGCTCAACGTCCGCGACGTCGAGCACGGCGGACTCCGCGACGCGGATCACGCCAGCGGGGATCTGGTCGGCGACACGGCCGAACAGGTCACGATCGAGCTCGAAGGTGCGCAGGTCGCGGGCGTTCACGCCGATGAGCTGAGAGCCCAGATCGACGGCGCGGGCCACCTCGTCCGCGGAATGCGCCTCGACGAGCGGGGTCATACCGAGCTCACGCGCGAAGTCGTGGAGCTGCACGAGACGATCCTGCGGCAGCGCCGCGACGATCAGGAGCACGAGATCGGCGCCCGCGGCGCGCGCCTCGAGGATCTGATACTCGTCGCCGATGAAGTCCTTGCGGAGCACCGGAATGCTCACTGCCTTGCGCACCGACTCGAGATCGGCGAGCGAGCCCTTGAACTTGCGCTCCTCGGTGAGGACGCTGACGACGCTCGCGCCGCCGGCCTCGTACTTCGCGGCGAGGGCCTGCGGCTCGGCGATCTCAGCGAGGTCGCCGCGCGACGGGCTCGCGCGCTTCACCTCCGCGATGACGCGGATGTGGTCGGTCGGGGCCAGCGCCTCGAGCACGTCGAGCGCCGGCGCACGCGTGAGCGCCTCGGCCTCGACCGTCTCGATCGGAGCGAGCTCTCTGCGGGCCCGTGCGTCCTCGAGGGAGCCCGCGAGCAGTTGCTCGAGCACCCTTAGTCGTGCGTCTTGGGGCTGAACTTCGGGCCGTTGACGCCGAAGCCGGCCTTCGAGAGGATCCAGCCGAGCAGCGCGCCGAAGACGACGACGCCAGCGCACACCCACACCATGGTTGCCATGTGCAGGAAGAAGAAGACGGTGCCCGCAGCGATGCCGATCAGCATCACGACGACGGCAGTCCAAGCGGCGGGCGAATCACCGTGGCCGGGGTCTCCGTGCTGGTTACTCATGAATCTCCTCTGAACAGATCTGGACATCTGCAAGCCTACCGGATTTCAGCGGACTTCCAGGAACTGAGGGGCGTCCGGCGGTTCATTTCCGCGTTTCCGCGCGCCGAGCACCCCGTGGACTACAGGTTCTGGGTCGGATCGTCGCCGTCGCTCAGGGCGTCCCAGTCGGAGATCCGATCGGGCTTGCCGGTCGGCTTGGTGCCCGGCTCGTGGGTTCCGCTCTCGTACTTGCGGCCGCCCTGGGCCCAGCGGCGGCCCGTGATCAGCACGAACAGGCCGAGGAGTCCGGCGAGCACCCCTGCGGCGAGGGTCACCCACGGCCACGGGGTCATTGCGAGTTCCATGACCTGATCGACGCCGTCGGTGATCCCGGTGAGCTCCGTGATGGTGCCGTTCACCGCCCCGAGCGGCGAGGAGGTGCTCGTGAGCGTCATCGCGACCACCCCGGCGCCGAGGAGCGTCACCAGGACGCCGAGGACGACCCGGAAGCCCTTGCCCGCGATGGTCAGGGCGAGCGCCGCGGCGACGATCGCGATCGCGATCGGCGACAGCGCGGGATTGATCACGTGACCGGTCGCGCTGTGGGGCGAGGTCTCCCCGTCGAGGACGAACGAGATCCAGGGCTGCGACCCCGCGAGCAACGCCGTTCCTCCTGAAACGGCGATCAGGAGCAGGGTCAGGAGTTTAGCGCGCATGACTGGCCTCCTCGCCGCTCCGGATCGCCGTGAGCGTGTTCGCGATGGCGATCGCGCGGAGCGGCGCAGCGGCCTTGCTCTGGCACTCGGCATCCTCGGCTTCCGGGACGGAGTCGGCGACGACACCAGCTCCCGCCTGCACCATCGCGACCCCCGCCTTGATCGTCGCCGTGCGAATCGCGATCGCGACGTCGGCTGCACCGCCGAGGCCGAAGTACCCCACCACGCCGCCGTAGACGCCGCGCTGCACCGGCTCGAGCTCGTCGATGATCTGCAGCGCGCGCGGCTTCGGCGCCCCGGACAGGGTGCCGGCAGGGAAAGTGGCGCGGAACACGTCGATCGGGTTCTCTCCCGCCCGGATCCGCCCCTCGACGGTCGACACGATGTGCATGATGTGGCTGAATCGCTCGACCTGCATGAACTCGGTCACCTCGACCGAGCCGGGCTCACACACCCGCAGCAGATCGTTCCGCGCGAGATCAACGAGCATGAGATGCTCGGCCCGCTCCTTCTCGTCTGCGAGGAGTTCCCGTTCATGCTGACGATCCGCCTCGACCGTCGCGCCGCGCGGACGGGATCCGGCGATCGGGTGCGTCATCACGTGACCGTCCTCCTGCACTGTAACGAGCGCCTCGGGGCTCGAACCGACGACGGCGAACGGTGTGCCGTCGTTGTCGAGGAGCTGCAGGAGGTAGAGATAGGGGCTCGGGTTGAGGTGGCGGAGCACCCGATACACGTCGAGGGGATCCGCCGAGCATTCCTGGTCGAAGCGCTGCGAGGGCACGACCTGGAAGATGTCACCGTCGACGATGTACTGCTTCGCGCGCTCAACGGCAGCGACGAACTCGGGCGTCGTGGTGAGCCGATCCGGGTCCGGCAGCGCGTCGCGATCGAGCGTGCCGAGGGGCGACGGCGCCGGGGCGGACAGGGACGCTTCGAGCGCGTCGAGCCTGGCCTGCGCGTCCGCCCACTGCGCTGCGGCGCCCGGCGACTGTCCGTGCCCGAGCGCCTCGTCGTTGAGGACGTTCGCGATGAGCACGACACTGCCCTCGCGATGGTCGATGACCACGAGCTCGGAGACGAAGCTCAGGCCCTGCGTGGGAAGGCCGGGGCCCTCCTGCGGGCCGTGCTCGAGACGCTCGAACTGCCGCACCGTCTCCCACCCGAGGTAGCCGACGAATCCGCTCGCGAGCGGAGGAAGGCCCGGCACCTGCGGCGACCGCCAGCGCTCGTAGACGGCGCGCAGGGCCGCGACCGGCTGCAGCGAGGAGAGGCCACCGGGAAGCAGCCGTTCCTCGTCGACATCGGCGCCCGGGGCGGGGGCCCAGTGCGCCCGCCCGTCGCGCTCGCCGAGCACGCCGAAGCTTCCGGCGCCCACGAAGCTGAAACGCGTCCACACGCCGCCCTGCTCCGCGGATTCGAGGAGAAACGTGCCCGGCCGCGAAGCGGCCGCCTTCCGGTAGATACCGACGGGCGTGTCGCCGTCGGCGAACACTTCGCGGCAGACGGGAATCACGGCGTGGGCTTCGCGCGCGGCATCGAAGGCGGCGCGGGTGGTCGTGAGAGTCACGGGATCCAGCCTATCGCCGACCGGTGACACCGACGTTCCTCCCGCGGCCGCGCGCTGGCACTGGGCTAGGCCTCGGGCTCGTCCCGCTCAACGACGCCGTGCACCGCGGGCAGCTCGCGATCGGTGAAGCAGCTCCGCGATCCGGTGTGGCATGCCGCGCCGAGCTGGATCACCCGCACGAGCAGGGTGTCCTCGTCGCAATCGCGGGCGATGCTGCGGACGTACTGACGATGTCCCGAGGTGTCGCCCTTGCGCCAGTACTCCTGGCGGGAACGCGACCAGAAGGTCACCCTTCCGCTCGTCATCGTGCGGCGAACCGCCTCGCGATCCATCCACGCGAGCATCAGCACATCGCCGCTCTCGTCGTCCTGGATGATCGCGGGGATCAGCCCCTTGCCATTGAAAATCAGCTGATCGAGGCTCTCCTCGACGCGCTCCGGCGACAGCTCAACCGTCATCGTTCTTCCCTCCCCCGCGCCGACAGGCGCACTGTGTGGCCGGCCTCGGCGAGCGCCTGCTTCACCTGGCCGACCGTGAATGTCCCGTAGTGGAACACCGATGCCGCGAGTACCGCGTCTGCTCCGGCATCGACCGCCGGCGCGAAGTGCTCGAGCTTTCCGGCGCCACCGGAGGCGATCACCGGAACGTTGACCAGCTCGCGTACCCGAGTGATGAGTTCAACGTCGAAACCGGCGAGCGTGCCGTCGGCGTCCATCGAATTGACGAGCAGTTCGCCAGCGCCGCGCTCGACCGCTTCGACGCACCACGCGAGCGCGTCGAGTTCGGTTTCGCGCTTCCCGCCGTGCGTCGTCACGACGAACCCGGATGCCGTGCGGGGGCTGCGCTTCACATCGAGCGAGAGCACGAGCACCTGCTCGCCGAAGCGATCGGCGATTTCCCCGATCACCTCGGGTCGGGCGATCGCGCCGCTGTTGATGCCCACCTTGTCCGCGCCGACCCCGAGGAGGCGTGCGACGTCCTCGGCGCTCCGCACCCCGCCCCCTACGGTCAGCGGGATGAACACCTGCTCCGCGGTGCGCTGCACGACGTCGTAGGTCGTGGATCGATCGTCGACGGTCGCCGTGACGTCGAGGAACGTGAGCTCGTCCGCGCCCTGCTCCGCGTACTTCGCCGCGAGTTCCACGGGGTCACCGGCGTCCTGCAAGTTCAGAAAGTTCACGCCCTTGACGACGCGTCCGGCTGCGACGTCGAGGCAGGGGATAACGCGCGTGGCGATCGTCATGTCTCGGTCTCCTCTTACAGCCGTGCGGCGTGGATCGCGGTCACGAGGATCGCGCGCGCGCCGAGGTCGTAGAGCCGATCCATGATCTCGTTCGCCTGATCAGCGCGCACCATGACGCGGACGGCCACCCAGCGCTCGTCCTTCAGAGGGGAGACGGTCGGGGACTCGATCCCGCCGGCGACCGAGGTGGCAGCCTCGAGCTGGTCGACCGGGAGGTCGTAGTCCATGATCACGTATTTGCGCGCCACGAGGACCCCGCGCAGCCGCCGCAGCAGGCGCTCGATTCCGGCGTGCTCCGTCGGTCCGCCGATGAGCACCGCGGTGGACTGCAGGATCACCGGCCCGAAGATCTCGAGACCGGCGGCGCGCAGCGTCGCACCGGTGGAGACGACGTCGGCCACCGCGTCGGCGACACCGAGCTGCACGGCCGATTCGACAGCGCCGTCGAGCTTCACGAGCTCCGCGACGACGCCGCGCTCCCGGAGGAAATCGTCGACGAGCTTCGGGTAGCTCGTCGCGACGCGCTCCCCGGCGAGCTGCGCGATATCTACGATCCCGCTCTCGGCCGGCGATGCGAAGCGGAACGTGGAGTCCGCGAAGTCGAGCTCGGAGATCTCGTGGGCCTCGGAGCCCGAGTCGAGCAGCAGATCACGGCCAGTGATGCCGACATCGAGCGCCCCCGAACCGACGTAGGTCGCGATGTCCCGCGGGCGCAGGTAGAAGAACTCGACGTCGTTCTTGACGTCGGCGTGGACGAGCTTTCGGCTGTCGCGGCGACCGGAGTACCCGGCCTCGGTGAGCATTGCGGCGGCGACTTCGGACAGCGACCCCTTGTTCGGGACGGCAATGCGCAGCATGTGTGGAATCCTTCCGTGAATGGCCGGATCTCGGCCGGGTTCAAGATCAGCGGAGAGCGCCGGCGCGCGGGGAGGCGCCAGCGCTACAGATGCGCGTAAACATCCTTCAGGGAGATGCCCTTCGCGAGCATCATCACCTGGAGGTGATAGAGCAACTGGCTGATCTCTTCGGCGCAGGCGTCGAGCGACTCGTGCTCCGCGGCCATCCAGACCTCGGCGGCTTCCTCGACGATCTTCTTGCCGATCGAGTGGACGCCGGCGTCGAGGCGGGCGACCGTGTCGCTCCCCTCGGGGCGCTCTGCAGCCTTCCGGCTGAGTTCGGCGAACAGCTCATCGAACGATTTCACGGGTCAAGCCTACCCTGTGATCGGGGCGCGTGAGTTCCCGAGCCCGATCGACCCGGTCGCGGGGAGCTGCACGGGAAGAATTAGGCGTGGCGGTGAGCGGCCGCTGCGGTGCGCAGATCGGCGATCCGCTCCTCCGGGACGCCACCGTATACGGCGGAGCCAGCGACGAAGGTGTCGGCTCCGGCCTCGGCCGCGATCCCGATCGTGTCGACCGAGATTCCGCCGTCGACCTGGAGCCACAGGTCGAGGCCGCTCGCCCGCTTGGCCTCGGCGAAGCGGCGCAGCTTCGGCATCATGTCCGCCATGAAGGACTGCCCGCCGAAGCCCGGCTCCACCGTCATCACGAGGACCTGGTCGAATTCGGGGAGGATCTCCAGGTAGGGCTCGGGATCCGTACCCGGCTTAAGCGCAATGCCGGCGCGCGCGCCGATCTCCCTGAGTCTGCGGGCGAGCTTCACCGGCTCCGCGGCTGCCTCCGCGTGGAAGGTGACGGAGTAGGCGCCGAGCTCGGCGTATCCGGGAGCCCAGCGATCGGCGTCGGAGATCATGAGGTGCACGTCGAGCGGAATCGGCGATACGGCCTGGATCCGCTCGACGATGGGCGGGCCCATGGTGAGGTTCGGGACGAAGTGGTTGTCCATGACATCGACGTGCACGAGATCGGCGCTCGCGATGGCCTCGAGCTCGGACTGCAGGTTGACGAAGTCGGCGGACAGGATGCTCGGGTTGATGCGCTGATCGGTCACTCCTCCAGGATACGCGGTCGGGATCGGCGCGAGCGAGATCGGCGCGAGCGGAATCGACAGCACGCATCGAGATCGGCGGAACGCATCGAGATCGGGCCGCCCGCACCTATGGTTGTGTTATGAGCGAGCCAAGCGATCCCCGAACCGGTATCACCGGGGACCATGCACGGGTGCCCGATCCCTCCGCGACACCCCCGGTTTCCGACGGAACTCCCGCGGGCACGGGGCCGTCCCAGCGGAACACGACCGGCACACCAGAACCCGAGGCCGCAGTTCCGCCCGTCCAGTACTATCTCCCGCCAGGAATGCCGATCCCGCCGGGAATGCCGACGCCTGATCAGCCTGGGCTCGCCACCCCGCAGCAGCCAGGACCGCAGGTCTTCGGACCGCCCCAGTTCGTCCCGCCTGCGAAGCGTAGCGGCCTGGGCGCCGGGGCGATCATCGCGATCGTTCTCGGAGCCGTCGCGGTGCTGATCATCGGCACCGTCGGCTGGACCTGGGCGTCACTCGCGAGCGCCACCGCGAAGTGGAAGGCGAAGGAGCAGCACGTCACGGCCGAGCAGAGGCGGGAGGCCGTCACGACGGTCGAGGACTACCTCCAATCGGTTCAGGATCGCGACCTCACGGGCGCGTGCGAGCACGTTTCGTGCGCACCCGACGCGCCGTTCCTCACGCAGGAGATGCTCGACGCCTCGCAGGATCTCGCGCCGATCAGGGATATCAGGATCGATCAGGACTCGGTGTCGCGCTCGGGAGACCAGATCTTCGTGATGGCCGAGTACGTCCTCGGCGTTCGCACCGTGTCGACGCCGTACTCGCTCCGGAAGGAGGGGTCCGACTGGACGATCGAAAACGGCCTGGTCACCTGGGACACCGCCGACTTTACCGAGCTCTCCGCCGAGGTCAACGGTGTTCCCCTCACCTCGGGGTCCGTCACCGTCTTCCCCGGGGAGTACGAACTCAGCTTTGAGAATCCCCACTTCGAGCTCGCGGGAGGCAACGCCCCGCTCTCCCTCGCGAAGCAGACGGACTCCACCTCGACACGGGCGACGAAACCGGTGCTCACCGACGCGGCGCGCCAGCAGGGCCAGGCGCTCGTCAAGCAGGCCTTCGCCGATTGCGCCGCCGAACGAACCCTGCGCAGTTCGTGCGGCGTGGACGTCACCGCCGCGATGCTTCCCGGGACGGAAGACTACACCGGAAAAATCAAGCGTGAACCCACCGAACTCACCCGGCTGGACCTCGAGGATTATGCGACGAGCGCCCGCGCCTCCGCCGACGACCCGCTCCGCTACGTCGTCTCGTGGACCGCGTCGTTCACGGTGACCATCGATGGCGGCAGGAGCCCCGAGGCGAAGTCCTACTCCGAGACGATCCACACCCGTTTTCCGACCGTTGACTACCGCTCCGAGGAGCCGACGGTCAGCTGGGACGAAAGCGGCGAATCCGCTTTCCCCGAGTAGCCGTCCCCGGACCTCGGGGCGACCCGGATCACGCCCGCTCGAACAGCGCCACGAACATCGCGTCGGTGCCGTGCCGGTGCGGCCACAGCTGCGCGCTGAGCTGATCGCCCGCGAGATCGATCTCGCCGCGGGCCACCTCCGCGATCGCGGCCTTCGCCGACACCTCACGCAAACCCGGGGTGCGCGCGAGGAAGCGGTCGACCGTCACGCGCGTCTCGGCGAGATGCGGCGAGCAGGTCACGTAGGCGAGCAGCCCGCCTGGGGCGAGGTGCTCCGCCGCGGCGTCGAGCAGCTGGCCCTGCAGTTCGGTGAGCTCGGGAAGGTCGCCAGGACGCTTCCGCCAGCGCGCCTCGGGGCGGCGGCGCAGCGCGCCGAGCCCGGAGCACGGCGCGTCGACGAGGATCCGATCGAAGGTTTCGGCCGATCCCCCGAACGCGGCGTCGTCGCGGCCGTCGTGCGAGACGACGGTGACGGCGTCCGCGACGCCCTCGACCGCGCGATCCACCAGATCAGCGCGATGATCGGAGACCTCGTTCGCGCGCACGGTCGCGCCTGAGGCAATCGCCTCGGCGCCCAGCACTGCGGTCTTCCCGCCGGGTCCCGCACACAGATCGAGCCAGCGCTCACCGGCCGCTGCCGGACGGGCGCGGGTGAGCGCGAGCGCCGCGAGCTGCGAGCCCTGATCCTGCACCCTGATCAGGCCCTCGGGCGCGTCGGCCGCCCGGATTGCCCGCATCGGATCGCCGCCGGCCAGCTCGACGCCGAGCGGCGACGGTCCCGCTGCGGCGAGCGCATCGAACTCCGCGGCGAGCGCCGAGGGCTCCTCCCCCGCGCCGGGAAGCACGGCGAGGCTCACCCGCGGCGGGGTGTTGTCGGCGGCGAGGAGTTCGGGGAGCTCGTCCTCCCGACCCTCGGCTTTCAGCGCGTCGCGGAGCGCGCGCAGGACCCACACGGGGTGGCTCGCGCGCGCCGCCAGCGCGTCGTCGGGGCGCGCGGCCTCCGCATCGATCCTGTCGTCCCATTCGGCGTTGTCGGCGCGACCGATCGCGCGGAGCACCCCGTTCACGAAGCCCGCTGCGTTCTGGTTCGCGACCCTGCGCTGGAGCTCCACGCTCTCGTTGACCGCGGCGTGCGAGGCGACCCGCATCCCGAGCAGCTGGTGGGCGCCGAGGCGGAGCACGTTGAGCGTGCGATCGTCGATCTGGGCGAGCTCCCGGCCGGAGGCCAGTTCGATGATGCGGTCGTAGCGCCCACGCATGCGGAGCGTTCCGGCAGCGAGCTCGGTCGCGAGCGCGGCGTCGCGCTCGTCGAGGCCCGCCTCGCGGATCCGCGCGGGAAGTGCGAGATTGGCGTAGGCGTCGCGATCGACGACGTCGCGGAGCACATCGTAGGCGACGAGGCGCGAGGCCGAAACGCGGCCGGGTCGGCGATCGGCCCCGCCCCGCCGCTGCGTGCCCTGACGATTGGTCTGGCCGTTCCCCTGACGGCGGCCGCGCCCGCCCTCCTGGCGCGCGCCCCGCTGGCTCCCTCGCCGGTCCGGTTCGTTCCCTGCGCTCACGCGAGCACCGCCTCTCCGCCGCGGCCGCGCAACCAGGCGGCTCCGTCCATCGCTGCTTTCCCCGCGGGCTGCACGCGCGCGAGTTCGAGGGCGCCCCCGTCGAGGAACAGGATCGCGCGCCCCGCGACGATCCGCGCGGTTCCCACGGCGGGAATCGGATCCTGATCCCCCATCTGATCGGGGACTCTCGTGATCTCGTGCAGCTTCAGGGGCTGCCCATCGTGCAGGGCGAACGCCCCGGGCTCCGGGGTGACCCCCGCCCAGTGCGCAAGCACCTCGCCGGCCGGGCGGCTGAGATCCAGCGCGCCGTCCTCGCGGCTCAGCTTGTGCGCGTAGCTCGGCTCCCCCACCTGCGGTTCTCCCGCGGCGGGATCCTCCTCGAGGAGTTCGACGGCCGCGAGCACCGCTGCCGTTCCCGACTCCGCGAGCTCGGTCAGCGCTCGGCCGGCCGCTGTTCCCTCGGGGAACACGGTCGCGGAGCGGGTGAGCACGTCACCGGCGTCGAGCTCGGCAACGAGCCGGAACACCGTCACCCCGACCTCCTGCTCACCGGCTTGCAGGGCGCGCTGCACGGGTGCAGCACCACGCCAGCGCGGAAGCTCCGAGAAGTGGAGGTTGATCCAGCCGTGATCCGGAAGCGAGAGCAGCGGCTCGCGGACGAGCCCACCGTACGCGACGATCACGCCGAGTTCCGCGCCGCGCTGCTCCGCCCACGCGGTCGCGGCGTCGTCGAGCCGGTTCGCCTTCAGCACCGGCAAGCCGAGCTCGTCGGCGGCCTGCGCGACGGGCGAGGGCGTGAGCACGCGCTTCCGACCGAGCGGGGCGTCCTCGCGGGTGATCGCCCCGACCACGTCGTGTCCGGCGGCGGCGAGCGCGCGCAGGCTCGGGACGGCGAATTCCGGGGTTCCGGCGAAGAGAATCCTCATCCCCCCATTCTCGCAGGTGAGCGGGCTCGCCTCTCGCAAGTGGGCGGTCGCGACTCTCGCAGGTGAGCGGGCCCGCAAGACGCAGTGCGGATTTCGCTCCGGTCGGTGTAGGATCGCACCATGCATACAGCGAATCAGTGGTGGACCGCCTGACGGCGGTCTCCTCGTTCGTACCCGAATGCATCCCGACACCGCCTCCTCGCAGGCGGTGTTTTTCGTCTCCGAGTGGCGCAATGAAGCAAAGGATCCACCACCATGACCATCACCGACGCCCCCTCCGTGTACCGCGCCGACGAGAGCGGCCACTTCGGCGAGTTCGGCGGCGCCGAACTTCCGCCGTTCCTCGTGGAGCCGATCGCCGAGGTCGCCCGCGCCTACGAGGAGGCCTCGCAGGATCCCGAGTTCCAGGCGCAGCTGCAGGCGCTCCTCGCCCGCTACGTTGGCCGCCCCTCGCTGCTCTACTTCGCCGAGAACCTGACGAACGAGCTCGGCGGCGCGAAGATCTATCTGAAGCGCGAGGACCTCAACCACACGGGCGCGCACAAGATCAACCACTGCCTCGGCGAGGCACTGCTCGCGAAGCGCATGGGTAAGACGAAGGTGATCGCGGAGACCGGCGCCGGGCAGCACGGCGTCGCCCTCGCCACGGCCGCCGCCCTCGTCGGCCTCGAGTGCGAGATCCACATGGGTGCCGTCGACATCGAGAAGCAGCACCCCAACGTGGTGCGCATGCAGCTGCTCGGCGCGAAGGTCGTCTCCGTCGAGGAGGGCGGTCGCACGCTCAAGGAGGCCGTCGACTCGGCGTTCGGCGTCTACGCTTCAGCGCCCGACGAGTACTTCTTCGCGATCGGATCGGTGGTCGGACCGCACCCGTACCCGTCGATGGTGCGCGACTTCCAGTCCGTCGTGGGCCGCGAGGCGCGCGCGCAGATCCTCGAGGCGGAGGGCAAGCTGCCCGACGTGCTCGTTGCTGCGGTCGGCGGCGGTTCCAACGCGATGGGTCTGTTCGACGCGTTCCTCGAGGACGAATCGGTGCGGATCGTCGGCGTCGAGCCGTCGGGCGAAGGGCTCGAGGGCGACCGGCACGCCGCGACCATGACCCTCGGGACTCCCGGCATGCTGCACGGCATGAAGACGAAGGTGCTGCAGGACGAGAACGGCGAACCGTCGCCCGTGCACTCGATCGCCTCCGGAATCGACTACCCGGGCGTCGGCCCGCAGCACGCGCACCTCGAGCAGATCGGCCGCGTCGAGTACGTGACCGCCTCGGACGCCGAGACGCTCGACGCATTCCAGCTGCTCACCCGCAAGGAGGGCATCATCCCCGCACTCGAGTCCTCGCACGCGCTCGCGCACGTGATCAAGCTCGCCCCCACGCTGCCGAAGGACGCGATCATCATCGCGAACCTCTCGGGACGTGGCGACAAGGACGTCGACTTCGTGGCGGAGCGGATCGGGGTCGCGTAACTCCCCGCGTGCTTCGCCGATCGGGGATCGGATCGGGATCGGGGCCGGCACCACCGCAGAGGCGGGGTGCCGGCCCCTGCCGTCCCCGGTGGAACGCCTGCCCGTCGCCGCGAGACTGCCCGACGAGGCGAGGCTACGAGTCGAACACCCCGCGGTCGTCGAAGCGGAGGCGGAGCGCCTCGGGCCTGGCGCGGCCGGGCGCGCGTCCGCGCGTGCGCGAGGAGGAGCCGGCGGCGTCGGCGACGAGCGCGCCGCGGAGGCGGCTCGCGACCTCGGCGCCGCGGCCGTAGTCGAAGCGGACGATCGCGCGCACGAGGCCGTGCGGGGTCTTGTTCGGGCCCCCGGCCGGGATACCGGTGGGGCCGAGGTGGTCGACGCCCGGGATCTCGGCGATGGTCTTGAGCGCGCGCTCAACCTCGTCGGGGCCGCCGCTGACGCTCGCGACGCGCACGGCGGGCGGGTAGCGGAGGGCGTGCCGGTCGGCGAGTTCGCCCCGCAACCACTCCTCGGTGCGGCCCGTGACGAACGCGCGCACGACGGGGCCGCCGCCCGATGCCATCAGGCAGATTCCGTCGGCTGCAGTGAGCGCGGCGGCGTTCTCCCACCATCGCAAGCAGTCCTCGCTCGCGCGCAGCGTCTCGATGCTGAGCAGGCGTTCCGCGTCGAGCAGTACGACGGCGGCGTAGCCACCGGCGGCGAGCGGCTCGGCCCCGCGGGTGGCGACGACGAGGGCGGAGCGCCCGTCCACGCGCTCGCGCGGGTGCTCGCCGTCGCTGAGGATCACGCGGACGCCCTGGAACTGCCGCTCGAACTGCTCGACCGTGCGGCCGGATCCCATGCCGCGCTCCTCGAGCGTGCGGCCGTCGCAGGTGCCGCAGCGCCAGTTCGTGGCGTATTCCCCGCACCAGCGGCAGGACGCGCGGCCCACGGTGCGGAAGCCGATCGGGCCTGAGCAGTTGAGGCAGCGTGCGAGGTCGCCGCACTGCCCGCACACGGCGACGGGAGCGTAGCCGGGTGTGGCGACCTGCACGAGCACGGGGCCGCGCTTGAGGCCCTCGCGGATCGTGCGGGCGGCGAACTCGGGCACGCGGCCGGCGAACGCGTCGGGCGACATGGACGCGTCGGCGTGCACGATGCGGGCGCGGCGCGGCGGGTTCTCCTGCGCGCGCACGTACCCGATGTCCACGAGCCGCTGCACCTCGGCGCTGCGGGCGTGGCTCGCGAAGAAGATTCCCGCGCCCGACTGCTCGGACCGCACGAGCGCGGCGTCGCGCGCGTGCACGTACGGGGCGAGCGGCTCGGACAGCACGGGGTCGCCGTCATCCCACATGAGGATCGCACCGAGCTCGTGGGCCGGGGCGTACACCGCGGAACGGTTGCCGAGGATGATCCGTGGGGTCGGGTCGAGCGCGCGGAGGAAACCCGCGTAACGCTCGGCGTTCGACTGCCGCGAGTCGACGCGGATCGCGTCCTCGTGCCCGTACGCTTCGAGGGCGTCGCGGAGCTGGTCCAGATCACGATAGTCGGGCGCCACGAGGATCGCCGAGCGCCCCCTGGCGTGCACGGCGATCGCGAGCCGCGCGAGCTGAGACGCCCAACCCCCGACCCACTCCCCCGTGTGCAGGCGCTCGGGCCCGTGCGACGCGGTGAGCGCGAGACGGGAGCCGTCGGTGAGCACGGCGGCGACGCGCGACTCCGGACTGCCCTCCGGGGCTCCGATTCCGGGGCCTGCGGCACCTGCCTCAGACTCAGCTCCGGCGTCCGGGCCCTGATCGGCGCGGGAATCCTGATCGCCGGCACCGGCGGGATCAGCCGTTTCTTCGCCGAGGATCTCGGCCTCCGCGGCCTCCTCGGCGGCCGCGGCGAGGTGCTGCTTCTCGACGCGCACCTGCCGGGTGGGGATCGCGAGCCGCAGGATGTCGCCGGCAGAACCGCCCGCGCGGTCGGAGACGGCGCGGGCGAGCAGCCACACCTCGGGATTCAGCACCGGGACCGGCCCGACGATGTCGGCGATCGGGGCGAGTTCTCCGCCGAATTCGCTGCGATCAGCGAATCCAACGATGTAGCCGAAGCTCTTCCGCTCGCGGGAGCGGAACGGAACGCGCACGCGCTGCCCCACGAGCAGCTCGTCGGCGAGCTCGGCGGGAACGGCGTAGTCGAAGAGGTGGTCGAGCTGCGGCAGCGCCGAGTCGAGGAGGACGCGCGCGACCGGCCGGCCCTGCGCGCCCTCCGCGACGTCGATCGCGGTCGCCACGGCGGGCTAGGCGCCCGCGGCGGCCCGCAGCTCCGCCGCGCGCGGGGTCGCCTCCCAGGTGAACTCGGGCAGCTCGCGGCCGAAGTGGCCGTACGCGCTGGTCTTCGCGTAGATCGGGCGGATCAGCTGGAGGTCGCGGATGATCGCGAGCGGGCGCAGGTCGAAGACCTCGCGCACTGCGGCCTCGATGCGCTCGCGCGGAACGGTCTCGGTGCCGAAAGTCTCGACGTAGAGGCCCACCGGGTGCGCGCGGCCGATCGCGTACGCGACCTGGAGTTCCGCGCGCTTGGCGAGGCCCGCGCGCACGACGTGCTTCGCGACCCAGCGCATCGCGTACGCCGCCGAGCGGTCCACCTTCGAGGGGTCCTTGCCGCTGAACGCGCCACCGCCGTGTCGGCTCGCGCCGCCATAGGTGTCGATGATGATCTTGCGGCCGGTGAGCCCGGCATCGCCCATGGGCCCGCCGATCACGAACGGACCGGCCGGGTTGATGAAGAGATCGGCGTCGCCGCTTGCGAGCTCGACCCGCTCGAGCACGGGGCGGATGACCTCGCGCTCGATCGCGGCGCGCAGCGCGGGCTGCGTGAGGTCGGCGCGGTGCTGCGTCGACAGGACGACCGCCTCGACCGACCGCGGCGTATCGCCCTCGTAGCCGATCGTGACCTGGGTCTTTCCGTCCGGGCGCAGCTCCGGGATAATGCCGGCCTTGCGCACCTCGGTGAGGCGCTCCGCCATGCGGTGCGCGATCCAGCTCGGCAACGGGTGCAGCTCGGGCGTCTCGTCCGTCGCATAACCGAACATGATGCCCTGATCGCCGGCGCCCTGGCGGCTCAGCTCGTCGTCGAGCGCGCCCGAGCGCTCCTCGAGCGAGGAATCCACCCCGTCGGCGATGTCCGGCGACTGCTGACCGATCGACACGGACACACCGCACGAGGCCGCGTCAAAACCCATGTCCGAGCTCGTGTACCCGATCTCGCGGACCGCCTCGCGCACAATCTGCGGGATCTCGACGTACCCGCTCGTGGAGACCTCGCCCGCGACGTGGACGAGCCCCGTGGTGACGAGCGTCTCCACGGCGACGCGGGCGCCCGGATCCTGCTGGAGCATCGCGTCAAGGATCGAATCCGAGATCCGATCACAGATCTTGTCGGGATGCCCCTCGGTGACGGACTCCGAAGTGAACTGGCGCAGCGACACGGTGACTCCTAGGTGCTGGACGAACGGGAGGTCGGGTGCGGGTCGCGGAGACCCGCCGAAAACGCCGGTGGCGTCGGACCCATTCAGGGTATCCGACGCCACCGACACTGCCGCTTGTGCAGCGGAAGATTACGCTTCCTCGTCGACCTCGACCTCGACGACGAGCTCCTCGCTCGCGCGGGGCTTCATGACGAGCTTGCCCTCGACGATCTCGTGGAGAGCGATCGAGAGCGGCTTATCGTCGACGGACGAATCGACCAGCGGGCCGACGTTGTCGAACAGGTTGCCGTCGTGCAGATCGGTGTAGTAATCGTTGATCTGACGGGCGCGCTGCGACGCGAAGACGACCAGGGCGTACTTCGAATCCACCTTCTCGAGCAGATCGTCGATGGGCGGGTCGATGATGCCGTTGGGGTTGGCCATGTGCACACTCCTCTTGTTGACCTCACTATCTTAGCCGAGGTTCCCCTGAAATGCAGACCCGCCGCCGGATCAGCCGAGCAGAGACCGCACCACGACGTGTCCCCGACCACTCGTGAGCCGCGTCCACGTGAGGGAACGCGTCACGCGAACGGGCTCATCGTCGCCCAGAAACCCCATCGACTCCGCCGCGAAGGCCGCAGCGGCCGGGATCCCCGGGGCGATCTCCGCACCCCACACCGAGGCGCGCACCTTCAGCACGACGGCCTCGCCCGGATCCGCAGGCAGCGCCTCCGCCACGCGAGTAATCCCCTGCTCGGCGACCGTTCGCAGCGATCCGGCATCGATCGCCCCCGCGGCCTGCCACTCGGACACGGGCGGCAGCACCCCGGACCAGGCGGCCATCGCGGTCACGTCCGGCACATCGAGGTCGAGGCCGATGATCCCCATCCGCGCGATCCGATCGAGCAGGGACCGGCCGAGCACGGTCTCGTCGACCGGGGCTTCGGGCGCGGACGCCAGCGCGAACGCGCGCATCACGAGCACGACCGGCACCGGATCCGTGATCCCGCGCGGGGCCTGCGTGCAGCCGTACACCGCGAGCACGTCGCCGCGGGTGACGATCCGCACCTCCGGCTCGCCGACCCGTTGCAGACGTTCCAGCAGGATCCGCAGGTCGTCGCGGGTGGCGTGATCGGCGAGGCGCAGGGTTCCAGACATCGTCCCCAGCCTACCCGCGCGGGACCGCGAAGGCGCGGCCGTACCGGTCATAGACTGGGGTCGACTCACCTGGTTCGACAGCCGAAGCGGAGGACACATGACCGCCACCCCCGACCTGCTCGCGATGCTCTCCGTGCTCGACGCCGGAGCGCGCACCCGGGACGACATCCTCACGGGGCCGGCGATGCCAACGCCGCACGGCCGCTCCTTCGGCGGGCAGGTGCTCGGTCAGGCGATCGCGGCGGCAGGGACCACGGTCCCCGATGACCGTGACATTCACTCGCTTCACGGCTACTTCCTGCGCCCGGGAAACAGCGAGGAACGCATGACCTTCGAGGTCGGGCGTCTCCACGACGGCCGCTCCTTCTCGACGCGGCGCGTGCAGGCGTACCAGGACGGGCAGGAGCTGATGTCCCTCATTGCCTCGTTCCAGGAACCCGACGACGGTTTCGAGCACCAGGAGACGAGGGACCTCAGCGGAATCCCCGACCCGGAGAGCCTGCCGTCCGTGTGGGAGAAGTACGGCCACCTCGCCGACGGCGGCCGGGCATCGTGGGTGCTGAACCGCCCCTTCGACTTCCGCTACGTCGAGTCGGACATCATCCTCGACGTCGCCGAGCGCACGAACGCGCAGCGTGTCTGGCTCCGCAGCCGCGACACCTTCGACGCCCCGCAGCTCCTGCAGGCCGCCGCGCTCGGCTTCGCGAGCGACTATCTGCTCCTGGAACCCGTTGCCCGCCAGCACGGCGTGCCGTGGGCGACCCCGGGCATGCGCGGGGCGAGCCTCGACCACGCGATGTGGTTCCACCGTCCGTTCCGGGTCGACGAGTGGCTCCTGTACGAGCTCGAATCGCCGACCTCCCAGGGCGGCCGCGGGCTCGCGACCGGGCGTTTCTACGATGCGGCCGGGAATCTTGTTGCCTCCGTTGCGCAGGAGAGCATGCTCCGGGTGCCCGGGCGAGCGTAGGGCCCCTCAGCCGCGCCGGAACACGATCGGCTCGTCCATCCACTCCGACACCGAGGCGCGTCCCTCATCGGAGAGGCGGATCGGCCGCATGGTCGCGCCGTCAACGATCACGATGTGCGACACGGCGCGCGCCACGACCGAGCGCTCCGGCGCCGCACCGTCGACGATCTCGTAGTGCACCTCAAGGCTCGATCCGCCCAGTTTGCCGATCCACAAGTCCACGGTGATCGGGGCCTCCGAGTATTCGAGCACGCGCGTGAACTCGATCTGCTGGCTCGCCACCAGCATCTTCGGCCCCTCGGGATCGTCGCCGCGGAAATGCCGCTCCATCCCGGTCTTCTCGCGCCCGGTCCCGAGCCAGAAGGTGCGCACGCGCGCCTCCTCGAGGAACCGCGCGAAAGCGACGTTGTTGACGTGCCCGTAGGCGTCCTGATCGCCCCAGCGAAGCTCCATATCGATATGAGTACGCGCCATGCGTCGGCCCCTTCCGCGAAGTGCACGGCCGCGGACCGGATCGGTTCCGCGCCGATTCGACCCTACAACCCCGAAGCGCACATGCGCGCGACGCGCGAAACGACAAAGCCCCCAACGGCGGCGATCCTGATCCGGATCCCGATCCGTCGGGGGCTTCGGCGCGTTCATGCCCGGTCAGCGGGGCATTCGCGGCGCAATTCTCGCGAAACTCGCGAAATTAGTCGCGCGTGAGCTTGCGGTAGGTGACGCGCGACGGCTTGGCCGCCTCGGCACCCAGGCGCTCGATCTTGTTCGCCTCGTAGGCCTCGAAGTTGCCCTCGAACCAGTACCAGTTCGCGGGGTTCTCCTCGGTGCCCTCGTAGGCCAGGATGTGGGTGGCGATGCGGTCGAGGAACCACCGATCGTGCGTGATCACCACGGCGCAGCCGGGGAACTCGAGCAGCGCGTTCTCGAGGCTCGTGAGGGTCTCGACGTCGAGGTCGTTCGTCGGCTCGTCAAGCAGCAGCAGGTTGCCGCCCTGCTTGAGTGTGAGCGCGAGGTTCAGACGGTTGCGTTCACCGCCCGACAGCACGCCCGAGGGCTTCTGCTGATCCGGGCCCTTGAACCCGAACGTCGACACGTAGGCGCGCGACGGGATCTCGGTGTTTCCGACCTGGATGTAGTCGAGGCCGTCGGAGACCACCTCCCACACCGTCTTCTTCGGGTCGATGCCGCCGCGGGTCTGGTCCACGTAGCTGAGCTTGACCGTGTCGCCGATCTTCAGCTCGCCGCCGTCGAGCGGCTCGATACCGACGATCGTCTTGAACAGGGTCGTCTTGCCGACGCCGTTCGGGCCGATGATGCCGACGATGCCGTTGCGGGGCAGCGAGAACGAGAGGCCGTCGATGAGGGTGCGGCCGTCGAAGCCCTTGTTGAGATCCTTCGCCTCGAGCACCAGGTTGCCGAGTCGCGGACCGGCCGGGATCTGGATTTCCTCGAAGTCGAGCTTCCGCGTCCGCTCCGCTTCGGCGGCCATCTCCTCGTAGCGGGCGAGACGCGCCTTCGACTTGGCCTGGCGGCCCTTCGCGTTCGAGCGCACCCACTCGAGCTCCTCCTTGAGGCGCTTCTGCAGCTTGGCGTCCTTCTTGCCCTGCACTTCGAGGCGGGCGGCCTTCTGCTCGAGGTAGGTCGAGTAGTTGCCCTCGTAGGGGTAGAGGCGGCCGCGGTCGACCTCGCAGATCCAGGTGGCGACGTGGTCGAGGAAGTACCGGTCGTGGGTGACCGCCATGACGGCGCCCGGGTACTTCGCGAGGTGCTGCTCGAGCCACAGCACGCTCTCGGCGTCGAGGTGGTTCGTGGGCTCGTCGAGGAGGAGCAGGTCGGGCTTCTCGAGGAGGAGCTTGCAGAGCGCCACACGGCGCTTCTCGCCGCCGGAGAGGTTCGAGACGATCGCGTCGGCGGGCGGGCAGCGGAGCGCGTCCATCGCCTGCTCGAGCTGGTTGTCGAGATCCCAGCCGTCGACGTGGTCGATGGCCTCCTGCAGCTCGCCCATTTCGGGGAGGAGCGTGTCGTAGTCGGCGTCGGGGTTCGCCATCTCGGCCGAGATCTCGTTGAAGCGGTCGAGCTTCGCCTTGATCTCCTTGACGCCCTGCTGGACGTTCTCGAGCACGGTCTTGTCCTCGTCGAGCTCGGGCTCCTGCATGAGGATGCCGACGGAGTAGCCCGGGGTGAGGATCGCCTCGCCATTCGAGGGGGTGTCGAGGCCGGCCATGATCTTCAGGATCGTGGACTTGCCCGCGCCGTTCGGGCCGACGACGCCGATCTTGGCGCCCGGCAGGAACGCCATCGTGACGTCGTCGAGGATCACCTTGTCGCCGTGCGCCTTGCGTGCGCGCACCATCTGGTAAATGTACTCAGCCATATGCTCTGTCGGGCGCACTGGGCGCCCCGAACTCCCTTGAAAAGTCGGTGGGTTGCAATCACCCTCTACTGTAGCCGTCCGCGGCGATCATGGACCGCCCCGTTCGACTACCAGGTGATGGGGTTGGTGTTGCCGATCAGGCACGTGTCCTGGTTGGGACCGAGCGCGGGCATATTCTTCGTCGTGACGCTCCGATCCGCCGTCACGACCTGCCCGATCAGGCAGTCCTGACCGTAGCGGACCGAGACGAAGATGTTGTCCGCGTCGAGATTGGTTTTGGTCTTGTCGAAGCTCACCTGCATGAGCGACTTATCGAAGCCGGCGTCAATGAGCGCCGTGCTGACCGGCTGTGCCTGGACGGGCTGCTTGCCCTTCGAGAACTCTTGCAGCGTCGCGGTGAAGAACGGGAGGTTGTCCGCGGCAGATCCGCCGGGAACCAGGGCCGCCGGCTTCTCCGGCGCCGGCATCTCCGTGCGCTTCGGGGTTTCGGGTGTGGGTCCCTCGAGCAGCGCGCAGCCGGAAAGCAGCGCCATCGAGAGGATCAGAGCCGAGACTGCGCCGGTCGCGCGGATTCCGCGGCGGGTGCGAGGGAGATCGGGCATTGCCCCAGTCTATGGGCCCCGCCAAGCGTCATCTCGGGAAACTCCTCAGAGCGACCGTCGTCCACACCTTGTCGCAACCAGTCCAGGCCGAGGAGTTCTCCACCGATCGAGCGCCCGGACGGATCGCGCGGGCGCAGACCCGGCATTGTCGTGAGTGCGGGCGACACGGTCCCCGCTCAGTCACACCGCGCCGGGCGCGCACGCGTCAGGCCCAGGATCGAATGGAGCACCGGAATGACCATCCCACTCAGCGTTATCGGCACCATCGCGACCGATCCCCGGTTCGCCCGCGCCGGATCGCGCACCGCCTACTGCAGCTTCCGGATCGCCTCCCATGATCGGCGCTACGACCGCGAAAGCGGGCAGTGGGTCGACGCGGATGTGAACTGGTTCACGATCATCGCCTTCCGCGGGCTCGCCGAGCACGCGCACGCCTCGTTCGCGAAGGGCGACCGGGTGATCGTGCACGGAAGACTCCGCGTGCGCCGCTGGGAGGCCGAAGAGAAATCGGGGACGGCCGTGGAGATCGAAGCGGACGGTCTCGGACACGATCTCCGTTTCGGCACCACGACGTTCGTCCGGCAACCCGCAAGGCTCGCCGTCGCTTCGGAACCGGCGGAGGAACGCACCCCGGCGAGCGCGCCGGAGACGGCACGGGCAATCGAACCCGGGTTCGCATCCCTCGCCGAGTCGTCGGGCACTCCCTCCGCTCCGACCAACGGATCGGACACGCAGCAGGACGAGACGACCTCGGACGGGTTCATCCCGTCGGCGGCATGAGCGCCCGCGTGCGCTCCCGCGCCCGCGAGTCGGCGCGCGGGGGCGTCCGCACCGACCTAACGCAGGTAGTCGGCGAACGCCGCTCGCACCTTGTTCACCTTGGGAACCGCCACCGCGAGGCAGTAGCCCTGCGTCGGGTTCTTCGCGAAGAAGTCCTGATGGGCCTCCTCGGCCGGGGTGATTTCCCCGAGCGGTTCGATCGTTGTCACGATCTCCCCCGGCCACCACTCCGCGGCGCGGAGCGCGGCCCCCTCGAACTCGGCGCGCTGGGCCGCGTCCGCCGGGAACATCGCCGAGCGATACTGCGTCCCGACATCGTGGCCCTGCCGGTTGAGCTGGGTGGGATCGTGCATGGTGAAAAAGGCGTCGAGGATCACCCGCGCCGGAATGACCGCGTCGTCGAAGGTCACGGCGACCGCCTCGGCGTGGCCCGTCCGTCCCGTGCACACCTGCTCGTAGGTGGGGTGCGGGGTGCTCCCGCCCGTGTAGCAGGACAGCACCTCGCTCACGCCGCGCAACTGACGGTAGGCAGCGTCGAGGCACCAGAAGCAGCCGCCCGCGAGCACGAAGGTCTGTTCAGCCATGAGTCACTTCCTCCACCACGTATCGTTCGGCCCGACGGGAAGGTGCCGCTTGTGCGCCGTCCCCCGGTAGCGCCGCTCCAGGTTCTCGGCGGCGGCGGGATCGACCGTCTCGCCACGGAGATACGCGTCGATCACCGGATAGTCGACCCCGAGGCTCGAGGCGTCCGTCTGGCCAGGCTGCCCGTCGAGCAGGTCGGCGGTCGGAACCTTCTCCCACAGCCGCTTCGGAGCATCGAGCGCGCGCAGCATGGCGGCGCCCTGCCCCTTCGTGAGACCGGCGAGCGGCAGCACATCGGCGGCGCCATCGCCGAACTTCGTGTAGAAGCCCGTGATCGCCTCAGCCGCATGATCCGTGCCGATCACGACAAGCCCTCGCTCCCCCGCAATGGCGTACTGCGCAACCATGCGCATTCGCGCCTTCACGTTACCGCGGTTGAAATCGCTGAGCTCGTCCTGCCCGAGCGCACCGGCGACCTCCGCGGCGAGCGCCGCGACCCCCGGGGCGATGTTGATCGTGATGGACCGATCCGGCCGAATGAAGGAGAGCGCGAGCTGCGCGTCGTCCTCGTCCTGCTGCACGCCGTGGGGCAGTCTCACGGCGATGAACTCGGCCTCTCGGCCCGACGCGCGCAGGCGCTCGACCGCCAGCTGCGCGAGCTTTCCCCCGAGCGAGGAGTCCTGCCCGCCGGAAATACCGAGCACGAAGCCGCGGGCCGACGGGATCCCCTCGAGATACTCCGCCAGGAATGCGACTCGGCGCTCCACCTCGGCGGCCGGGTCGATCTCAGGGACGACGCCGAGGGCTTCGATGATCTCTCGCTGCAATTCGCTCACGCCCCCATGCTATTCGGGCCGGTGCAATACAAGGTGAGAAGTTCGCCTTCGGCGTCCCAGCACCTGCGCGGCCGGTTAGCCGATGGCTTCCTCGACCGGGAGGAGGCAGCGGGGGCCGAGCAGGCCCTTGAGCTCGCCGAAGAGGTCCGCGGAGATCCGCACGTTGAGCGGCAGCTCGAACACTCGGACCGCCGTCGAGGTGAGGAGGTTGAGTCGCACCTCGCTCTCGCCAGGGTGCCGCTCGAGCGTGCGCTTGAGCTCGTCCATCAGTTCCTCGGTGGCGCGGGTGTCCCCCAGCGTCAGCGACAGCGTGGTCGTGTCCTCCTGCACCGCGGCATCGATCGGCTTCACACCGTAGGCGTGCATCGACATGCCGTCGTCGCGGGCATTGAGTTTTCCGCGCAGCGCAACGATCGAGTCGGGCTGCAGCAGCGCGCCGAACTCCTGGTAGGACTTCCCCATGAAGAGCGCCTGGATTTCTCCGGTGAAGTCTTCGATCGACACCATGCCGTAGAGGTTGCCCGACTTCGCCGTGCGATGCTGCACGCTCGTGAGCAGCCCGGCGATCGTCACGATCTCGCCGTCCATGGCGGTGACCGCGTCCGGGTTCGTCACCTGTTCGACCGTGGTGCTCGACTCCTTCGCGAGCGCGGCGTCGAGGCCGCGCAGCGGGTGATCGGACACGTACAGACCGAGCATCTCGCGCTCGAACGTGAGTTTGTCCTTCTTCGTCCACTCCGGTCGATCGGGAATCTGGGAGGTCGCGCCCGAGTCGTGCCCGGCGTCCTCCGCCGCCTCGGCGAACAGGCTGTCGAAGTCGAAGCCGACGTTGCCGTTCTCCGCGTCGCGCTTCTCCTTCACCGCGCTCTCGACCGCGGACTCGTGGATCTCGAGCAGCGCCCGGCGCGTTCCCCCCATGCCGTCAAGCGCGCCGGCCTTGATCAGGGATTCCACGGTGCGCTTATTGAGCACCACGAGCGGCGACTTCTTCAGGAAATCGTGGAAGCTCTCGAACGAGCCGCTCTCCTCACGGGCCTCGCGGATCCCCTCAACGACGTTCGCGCCGACGTTGCGGATCGCACCCAGCCCGAAGCGGATATCGTCGCCGACCGCGGAGAAGTTCGCGAACGAGTCGTTCACCGCGGGAGGAAGCACCTTGATGCCCATGTGACGGCACTCGTTCAGGTACAGCGCGAGCTTGTCCTTGGAGTCGCCGACGCTCGTGAGCAGCGCGGCCATGTACTCGGCCGGGTAGTGCGCTTTCAGATAGGCGGTCCAGTAGCTCACCACGCCGTACGCCGCGGAGTGGGCCTTGTTGAACGCGTAGTCCGAGAACGGCAGCAGGATGTCCCACAGCGCCTTGATCGCGGCCTCCGAGTATCCGCGCTCCTTCATACCGCCGGAGAAGCCCGCGTACTGCTTGTCGAGCTCTTCCTTCTTCTTCTTGCCCATGGCACGGCGGAGGATGTCCGCCTGGCCGAGCGAGAAGCCGGCCACGCGCTGGGCGATCGACATCACCTGCTCCTGGTAGATGATGAGGCCGTAGGTCGTCTCGAGAATGTCCTTGAGTGGCTCCTCGAGTTCCGGGTGGATCGGCGTGATCGCCTGCAGGCCGTTCTTGCGAAGCGCGTAGTTCGTGTGCGAGTCCGCTCCCATGGGGCCCGGCCGGTACAGTGCGAGCACCGCCGAGATGTCCTCGAAGTTATCGGGCTTCATGAGCCGGAGCAGGCCGCGCATCGGGCCGCCATCGAGCTGGAAGACGCCGAGCGTGTCCCCTCGCGCGAGGAGCTCGTAGGAGGCCTTGTCGTCGAGTTCGAGGCGCTCCAGGTCGAGCTCTTCGCCGCGGTTCAGGCGGATGTTCTCGAGCGCGTCCGAGATGATCGTCAGGTTCCGCAGGCCCAGGAAGTCCATCTTGATCAGGCCGAGGCCCTCGCAGGTCGGGTAGTCGAACTGGGTGACGATCTGGCCGTCCTGCTCGCGCTTCATGATCGGGATGATGTCGAGCAGCGGATCGCTCGACATGATCACGCCGGCCGCGTGCACGCCCCACTGGCGCTTCAGTCCCTCGAGACCGAGCGCGGTCTCGTACACCTGCTTGGCCTCGGGGTCTTCCTGCAGCACCGCACGGAACTCGGAGGCCTCCTTGTAGCGCGGATGCTCCGGATCGGTGATGCCCGACAGCGGGATGTCCTTCGCCATGACCGCGGGCGGCATCGCCTTCGTCAGCTTCTCGCCCATGCCGAACGGGAAGCCCAGCACGCGCGAGGCGTCCTTGAGGGCCTGCTTCGACTTGATCGTTCCGTACGTCACGATCTGCGCGACGCGCTCGTCGCCGTACTTCTCGGTCACGTACCTGATGACCTCGCCGCGACGGCGATCATCGAAGTCGACGTCGAAGTCGGGCATCGAGACGCGATCAGGGTTGAGGAATCGCTCGAAGATCAGGCCGTGCTGGAGCGGGTCGAGATCGGTGATGCGCATGGCGTACGCGGCCATCGAACCGGCACCCGAACCTCGGCCGGGACCCACGCGGATCCCGTTGTCCTTCGACCAGTTGATGAAGTCCGCGACCACGAGGAAGTAGCCAGGGAAGCCCATCTGGGTGATGACGCCGGTCTCGTATTCGGCCTGCCTCCGCACGTCATCGGGGATGCCGTCCGGGTACCGGTAGTGGAGGCCACGCTCGATCTCCTTGACGAACCAGCTCTCCTCCGTCTCGCCCGCAGGGACGGGAAAGCGCGGCATGTAGTTCGCGGAGGTGTTGAACTCGGAGGAGCAGCGCTCGGCGATCCGCAGCGTGTTGTCGCACGCCTCCGGCAACTCACGGAAGATGTGCCGCATCTCCGCTGCCGATTTCAGGTAGTACCCGGAGCCGTCGAACTTGAAACGGTTCGGGTCGTCGAGGCGGGACCCGGACTGCACGCAGAGCAGTGCCGAGTGCGATTCGGCATCCGCCTCGTGCACGTAGTGCAGATCGTTCGTCGCGACGAGCGGGATCCCGAGGTCCTTCGCAAGCGCGATCAGGTCTTTCTGGACGCGGCGCTCGATGTCGAGGCCGTGATCCATGATCTCGCAGAAGAAGTTCTCCTTGCCGAAGATGTCCTGGAACTCCGCTGCCGCGGCGCGGGCCTCGTCGATCTGCCCGAGGCGCAGTCGGGTCTGGATCTCACCCGAGGGGCAGCCCGTGGTCGCGATCAGGCCTTTGCTGTACGTATGGAGCAGTTCCCGGTCCATGCGGGGCTTGAAGTAGTAGCCCTCGATCGAGGCGAGGCTCGAGAGCCGGAACAGATTGTGCATGCCGGGCGTGGTCTCGGAGAGCAGCGTCATGTGGGTGAACGCGCCGCCACCGGAGACGTCGTCCCCGCCGCCGTTGCCCCACTTCACACGGGTGCGATCGCTCCGGTGCGTGCCCGGCGTGAGGTAGGCCTCGATGCCGATGATCGGCTTCACCCCGGTGTCCATGGCCGTCTTCCAGAAGTCGAACGCGCCGAAGGTGTTTCCGTGGTCCGTCACGGCGATCGCGGGCATCCCCTGCTCCGCCGCGGCCGCGATCAGCGGTTTCACGCGGGCAGCACCGTCGAGCATCGAATACTCGCTGTGCGTGTGCAGATGGACAAAACCGTCGTTCTCAGCCACGGATCAGAGCCCCTTTCGCAGACCCAACCAGGGTACCCCGACTCGCTCCGAGGCGTCCCGGAATCGGCTCACGGCGAAGGACCGAGCCGGCGAGCCACGGCGTGTCCGGGCGTTCCCGGCGCAAGGCGCAGGAACCGGCGTGCAGAAAAAACGAGAATCGAGCCGGGATCAGGAGTCGAGCACGTCGAGCGCGTGCTGAAGGTCCGCCGGATAGACGCTCTCAAACTCGACCGGTTCCCCCGTTCCCGGGTGCCGGAAGCCGAGCCGCATCGCGTGCAGCCACTGCCTGGTCAGTCCGAGCCTCGCCGACAGGGTCGGATCCGCGCCGTACATCCCGTCGCCCACGCACGGGTGCCGCTGGGCCGACATGTGCACGCGGATCTGGTGGGTGCGGCCCGTCTCGAGTTCGATCTCGAGCAGGCTCGCGTGCGGGAACGCCTCGAGCGTCGTGTAGTGCGTCACGGACGGCTTCCCATCCCTGGTCACGGCAAACTTCCAGTCGTGGCCGGGGTGACGCCCGATCGGTCCCTCAATCGTTCCGGAGAGCGGATCGGGATGCCCCTGCACTACCGAGTGGTAGATCTTCGACACCTCACGATCCTTGAAAGCCCGCTTCAGCTCCGTGTAAGCCCGCTCGCTCTTCGCCACGACCATCAGGCCGCTCGTGCCCGCGTCCAGCCGGTGCACGACGCCCTGCCGCTCGGCGGGGCCGGAGGTGGAGATGCGGAAACCGGCGCCCGCGAGCGCGCCGACCACCGTGGGCCCCTCCCATCCGAGCGACGGATGCGCTGCAACCCCCGCCGGCTTGTCCACGACCACGATGTCGTCATCGTCATGCACGATGCGCATCTCGGGGAGGTGCACCGGCACGATCTCCGGGCCGCGCTTTTCCTCCCACGAAACCTCGAGCCAACCGCCCGCGGTCAGCCGGTCCGACTTCCCGAGCTCGCGACCGTCGAGTGTGACGCCGCCGGACTGGGCGACGTCCGCGGCGAAGCTCCGTGAAAAGCCGAGCAGCTTCGCGATCGCGGCGTCAACGCGCTCGCCCGCGAGCCCGTCGGGCACCGGAAGGCTACGGCGTTCCACGCTCGCCCCGCTCCCCCCGCGACGCGTCGCCTGACGGCGGCTCCTCGCCGGGATCGGCGTCCGCGGCACCGGGAGCGTTCCCGGACCCGGAGTCGTCGCCGGCGCCGTCATGGTCCTCGGCATCGGGCTCATCGGCGCGACGATGGCGCGGGCCGCCGTCGATCGGGAGCCCGAGCACGTTGATGAGCACGAAGACGATCATGCCCGTCACGATGCCGATGTCGGCGATGTTGTAGATCGCCTCGTTGAAGCCGAGCCACATCCACGGTGTCGAGATGAAGTCGATGACGTGCCCCTCGGGGAACCCCGGCTCGCGCGTGAGGCGATCCGTGAGGTTGCCGAGCACGCCGCCGAGCAGCAGCCCAAGGAACAGCGCCCAGGGCAGGGAGCGGAGCCGGCGGATCTGCCACAGGATCACCACGACGACCACGGCGGCGAGCGTCGTGAAGATCCACGTCGAACCGCTCGCCAGGGAGAACGCCGCGCCGGGATTGCGCACGAAGTGCCAGCGCAGGAACTCGCCGAACACGGGGACGGTCTCCCCCTCGGTGAGATGCGTGACCACCCAGTTCTTCACCAGCTGGTCCGCGGCGAACACCACGCCGGCGATGAGCAGCAGGAACAGGGGCACGAATCGACGCCATGAGGCGGCCGGGGCGTTCACTGCCCCGGCCGCCTCATGCGTCGGTTCTGATGCGTCGACCACGCTCCGCGACTACCGCAGGCCGTCGGGTGCGCCGGAGGGCTCCGGCGAGCCGTCGAGGCCCTTCAGCTGAGACTGGATGTACGAGCGCAGCGTCGAGCGGTACTCGCTCTCGAACTGGCGCAGGTCCTTGATCTTGAACTGGAGATCGCCGCGCTCCTGGCCGAGCACGCGGAGCTCCTCGGTGCGCTGCTTCTGCGCCTCGTCGACAAGCTGCTTCGCGGTGCGCTCGGCGTCGTCGATCATCTGGGCGCGCTTGGCCTCTGCCTCGCTGATGAGCTTGTCGCGCGTCGCCTCGCCCTCCTGGACGTGCTTGTCGTGCAGCTCGAGCGCGAGCTGCAGCATGGCGCTCGACTTGATCGCGTCGGGCTGCGGCACGGCGCTGGTGGCCGGTGCGTCGGCCGGCTGCGCGGCGACCACGGGGGCGGCCTGCGCGGGCGCGTCGACCACGATCGTCTGCTCGGAGACCGCTTCCTCGGAGACCGGACGACCCGACTCGGCCTCGGCGAGCTTCGCCTCGAGCTCCGCGATGCGCTCCTGCAGCGAGGCGTTCTCTTCCTCGTACTTCTTCAGCTCTTCAGCAACCGTGTCGAGGAAGTCATCGACCTGATCCAGATCGTAGCCGTCGCGGAACTTGGTGATCGTGAACTTCTGATTCACGACGTCTTCATGAGTCAAGGCCATCGTTACGTCTCTTTCGCTTCGGGACCACTGCCGTGGTCATGGGTCAACGCTAGCAAAGAAAAAGGTGTTCTCGCACGGTCGAACTACAGGGAGCCCGGAATCAGTGCGAGAAGAATCCAGCATGCCAGCAGTGTCAGCATCCAACCCAGGTCAAGTTGCACCTGGCCGAGCCGGATAGGGGGGAGAATTCGTCGGAACATCCTGATGGGAGGATCAGTTACCGTGAATACGAAGTCCACGAGGACCGCCACAAAACCGCGCGGGCGGAAGTTTCGGTTGAGCACCATCACCCAGTCAAGGATGAAGCGCGCCCACAGCACCAGCGTGTAGATGCGGATGAGCACCCGCACCACCGTGAGGATTGTAAGCAGGATCCCCACGGACTACGCCGAGGGCGCGACGAAGAACGAACCGCTGTCGCCCTGACGCGCGTCCTCGTCACCGCCGGTTTCGATGTGCTCGGGGGTCAGCAGGAAGACCTTGCTCGTCACCCGCTCGATCCGGCCGCGGAGCCCCATGGCGAGGCCGCTCGCGAAGTCGATGAGCCGCTTCGCCTCGGCGTCGCCCATGTCGGAGAGGTTGATGATGACGGGAATGCCCTCGCGGAAGTTCTCGCCGACGACCTTCGCGTCGCCGTACTTCGCGGGACGGAGGGTGAGGATCTCGTTGAGCGGCTGGGCCTGCTGCGAACGGGTCGGGGTGACGCGGCGAAGCGGGGTCACCGACGCACGCTGCGGCGCCGGGCGGGGCGTTTCGGCCTTGGGCGCCTGCGACTGCTGGGAGGCCTGGCGGGGCGCGGGCGCTGCGGACTGCTGCTGCTGCGCGTTCTGCTCTTCGAGGTCCTCTTCGGCGAGGCCCAGGAAAACCATGGTCTTCTTCAGGGGGTTGCTCATCTTTTCTCCCAACGTGCGGTGCTTCGAGACTAACGGGGATCGGGGCGGTTACCCGTGATTGCGCTGCCGATCCGCAGGTGTGTCGCACCCGCGGCGATCGCCTCGGCGAAGTCGTGTGTCATGCCCGCCGAGATCGCATCTGCCTCCGGCGCGAGGGATCGGACGCGGTCCGAGTAGCCGGCGAGGCGGGCGAAGGCGCTGGCGGCCTCCTCCTCGATCGGCGCGACGGCCATGACCCCGCGGAGGCGGAGCAGCGGCGACGCGAGCACTCGTTCGGCGAGGCCCTCGATCCCGTCGGGCGCAACGCCGCCGCGCCCGGGATCGTCGGTCAGATTGATCTGCAGGAACGCGTCGATCGTGCGGTCGGGCCGCTCGGGATCCTCGAAGCCGTCGAGGGCGTCGACGAGCCGTTCGCGGTCGATCGAGTGGATCGCGTGCGCGTAGCGAGCGGCCTGACGCGCCTTCTTGGTCTGCAACTGACCGATGAAGTGCCAGTTCAGATCCAGATCGGCGAGTTCTGCCGACTTCTCCTGCGCCTCTTGGTGGCGATTCTCGCCCACGTCGCGGACGCCGAGTTCGGCGAGGTCGCGGACGAGGCTCGCCGGGTGGAACTTGGTGACCACGATGAGGGTGAGCTCATCGGCGGAGCGGCCAGCGGCGCCAGCGGCGTCTGCGATCCCGGCGCGGACGCGCTCGAGCCGCTCGCCGAGCGCCGCGATCCCGGCCTGCTCGTTGCTCATCGTCGCTCCTTCGGTTACTTCAGGAAGTCGGGGATATCGAGGTCGTCGTCGTCATCGCCGTCGAACGCGGGATCGGGGAGCTGTGCCTCGACCGGCGGGTTCGAGAGCGCCTCGCCGAACTGCCCGGTGGGCGGGTTCTTCGCCTCGGTGTCGCGCTCAACGTTCGCGTTGAAGCCCGGGTAGCCGAGTCCGGTCGCCTCGCCCGTGGCGGATGCCCCGGCGCCGGCAGCGGCACCTGCCCCGGCGGGGAGGCGTCCGGTCGAGCCGGTCGCGTTGCGATCCGAGGCTTCTTCGAGGCTCTCGACGTGGCTGCCGCGGCGGCCGCGCTCGGGGAGCTGCGCGGGCTGGCTCGGCGTCTCGTCGTCGAAGCCGGCCGCGATGACCGTCACGCGCACCTCGTCACCGAGCGTGTCGTCGATGACGGTTCCGAAGATGATGTTCGCCTCGGGGTGGACGACGTCCTGCACGAGCGTCGAGGCCTCGTAGATCTCGCTCAGCGCGAGGTTCGAGGAGCCCTGGATCGAGAGCAGCACGCCGTGCGCGCCCTCGACCGACGCTTCGAGCAGCGGGGACGCGACCGCGAGTTCGGCGGCCTTGATGGCTCTATCGGCACCCCTGGCGGATCCGATGCCCATGAGCGCGGCTCCCGCACCCTGCATCACCGATTTGACGTCGGCGAAGTCGAGGTTGATGAGGCCGGGCGTGGTGATGAGGTCGGTGATGCCGGAGACGCCGGCGAGCAGCACCTGGTCGGCCGCGGCGAAGGCCTCGATCATGCTGATGCCGGGTTCGCTGATGTCGAGCAGGCGGTCGTTGGGGACGACGATCAGCGTGTCGACGGCCTCGCGGAGGGTGCTGACGCCAACGTCGGCCTGGCCGGCGCGGCGCTTGCCCTCGAAGCTGAAGGGGCGGGTGACGACGCCGATCGTGAGGGCGCCGATCGACTTCGCGATGCGCGCGACGACCGGGGCGGCGCCGGTGCCGGTGCCACCGCCCTCGCCAGCGGTGACGAAGACCATGTCGGCCCCGGCGAGGGCCTCTTCGATCTCCTCGGCGTGGTCCTCTGCCGCGCGGCGGCCGACCTCGGGGTCGGCTCCGGCGCCCAAGCCGCGCGTGAGCTCGCGTCCGACGTCGAGCTTGACGTCGGCGTCGCTGAGCAGGAGCGCCTGCGCGTCAGTGTTGACCGCGATGAACTCGACGCCCTTGAGCCCGATCTCGATCATGCGGTTGACGGCGTTGACGCCGCCGCCGCCGACTCCGACGACCTTGATCACCGCGAGGTAGTTCTGGTTGCCTGACACCTGGATCCTCCGCCCCTAACCTTCAACCTCTAGCTGAACGTGAAAGTTAGTATCGCCGTATACATTACCTGCGCACAACGCTATGGTCTCGTTCGCCGGCCACGGCGCAGACACGCCGAGTCGCGCCACAGGATTTCAGCGGATCCGCGGTTCGGATCGGGAATCCCGACCGGCTAGCGGAAGACCGGGGCGCCCGGAGAGGACACATCGATCTTCGAAACGGGTCGCTTCTGCTGCGCGAGCGACTTCATCGTCGTGTCGAGTACGAGAGCCTTGTACCGGGAGTCGCTCGCGTCTCCCCACACCACGGACACTCCGCTCGCGAGACCGAAGGTCACATCCTGACCGCTCGTCGCGTGCACGGTGGCGATCTGCTCGCGCAGCTTCGCGGGGATGTCGCGCAGCGCCGTCGCGGAGGTCCTGAACGCGACCGAGTTGCGATCCACCAGCGATCCGCTGCCGACCGGGACGCCCTTCGGCGGCTCCTTGGAGGTCGAGAGCACCACGCCAGCGGCATCCACCACGGCGAAGGAGCCCCCCTCCTTGATCCCCATGACGGGAGTCCGCTCCTCGATGCGAACCACGAGGGTCGACGGCGGGATCCGCTCCACCGCATAGCGCTGAATCCGAGGGAACTTCTCGAGCGCGCCGTGCACCTCGGCGTCGTTCACGAGCGCGAGCGGGACACCCTCGAAGCGCTTCAGCGCATCGTTCACCTCCGCCTGCGGCACCGCGGAGGCACCCTCGATCCGGATCTCCTTGACCGCGGTCAGCGGCGTGAATACCCCGATCAGCACGAAAAGCGCGAGCGCGAGCACGGCTCCGCCCGCGATCAACCACGCCCGGCGCCTGCGACGCGCCTCCGCGGAGAAGCGGCGGCGCTCTCGCTTGAACCGCGCTTTCCTGGCCTTGCCGGCCTCGCGCAGGCGGCGCTCGGCGGCCCGCACCGGATCGGCGGCGCGCTCGGCGCGACCCTCTCGCAAGCGCGCGAGGGCACCGCCCGCGACGCTGCCGCGCCGCAGTTCGGAGAGTTCCGTTGTGGCCTGCTCGTCGGGATCCTCCCCGTGCACTGAGCCGGGAGCTGCTGCCCCGCTCGAGGCGGATCCGTCGGCCACGCCCGCTGGTGCAGCGCCCGATCGGTCCGCGTTCTCCTGGGTTCCAGGAACGCGATGAGCCCCGTCCTCGCGGAGAGACCGCACCGAATCGAGGTCGATCGTCGGCGCGATCTCCTCGGTCAGCTGCTCATCGCCAGGAACGTCGCGGTTCGCGTCCGCCCCGGCATCGCCCGTAGTCGCCGTGGCAGATCCCGCTGACGCGCCGGGCACGGGGCCGCTCCCGGGAGAAACCGTCTCGGCCTCGTCCCGCTCGACGGCGCGCTCGCGCAGCGCGTCACGCCGCCTCCCGAACAGCGAACCGGCCCGTGAACCGCGGCCGTCAGCGCCGCGGCCCTCGCGGCCCGCTTCCGCGGGCTCGACAGAGTGGCCGGATTCGAGATCGGCATCGAGGTCGAGATCGCGCCCGCGATCCCGCTTTCGCCCGCGCGGCTCGGCGCCGGGGTCGAATCCGCTCGGCCGTTTCACCGCGACTCGGACTCGAATCGACCGCGCAGCGCCTCGACGACCTGGGGAATGATCCGATAGACCGTGCCGCAGCTCATCGTCACCATCACGTCGCCCGGGCGCGCGATCTCGGCGAGGTAATCGGCAGCGCGCTGCCAATCATCCACGTAGGCGACCTTCGAGGCATCGGCGAAGTCGTCGGCAACGAGCGCTCCCGTGACGCCGGGAACCGGATCCTCCCGCGCGCCGTCGACCGACAGCACGACCGTGTGGTCGGCGCCGTGCTCGAGCACGCTCGCGAACTCCCGGTGGAACATGCTCGTGCGGCTGAACAGGTGGGGCTGGTGGATCGCGATCAGGCGGCCCTCGCCGACGACCGCCCGCGCGGAGTCGAGCAGTGCCTCGACCTCGGTGGGATGATGCGCGTAGTCGTCGTAGACCCGCACCCCGCCCACCTCGGCGTGGAACTCGAAGCGGCGCTTCGTCCCGCCGAACTCCGCGATCGCCGCGAGCGCGGCACCCGCTTCGAAGCCGAGCCCGGTGAGCACGGCGAGCGCGCCGACCGCGTTGACCGCGTTGTGCCGCCCGAACACCGAGAGCTGCGCCTCGTGCCGCACACCGTCGATCTCGACGGCGAACCGCACGGGGCCGGAGTCGTCGACGGAGACGAGCCGCACATCGGCATCGGCGGCCTCTCCGAAAGTCCTGATCGGGGCGCTCTCCCCCGTGCGCAGTTCCGCGAGCACCTCCAGTGCTCCCGGATCGTCCGCGGAGATCACCACGAGCTCCCGCGCCCCGCGAGCGAAGTCGACGAACGCGCTCATGAACGCCTCGCGAGAGCCGTAGAAGTCGAGGTGCTCGGGGTCGACGTTCGTGACGAGCGCGACGGAGGTGTCGTAGAGCAGGAACGACTTGTCGGACTCGTCGGCCTCGATGACGAACAGATCGTCGGATCCCGGGGCGGCGCTCACGCCGAGCGACTCGATGATGCCGCCGTTGACGAACGAGGGATCCGCCCCGACGCCGAGCAGGCCGGTGACGATCATGCCGGTCGACGTGGTCTTCCCGTGCGCACCAGCGACGGAGACCACACGCCGTCCGCGTGCCAGCCAGGCGAGCGCCTGCGAGCGATGCAGCACGGGGATGCCGTCTGCGAGCGCCCGCTGGTACTCGGGATTGTCCTGCCACAGCGCGCCCGTCACGACGAGCGTGTTCGCGTCCCCGACGTTCTCGGCGTCATGCCCGATCGCAACGGGGATCCCGAGCTCCTCGAGCGCGACGGTCGAGTAGTTCGAGGAGCGATCCGAGCCGGTCACTCGGACGCCGGCGCGGTGCATCATGCGAGCGATGCCGCTCATGCCTGACCCGCCGATTCCGACGAAGTGCACGTTGCCGAGCTCGTCCGGGATCTGGAGATCGAGGTCGGGATAGATCATGCGGGTGCCTCCTCAGGACATTTCAACTCCCCAGCGTACCGCCAGGTTCCTGCCGCGGCTGCGAACCGGCCGCGCGCCGGTGTCACCGCGCGGCGAGCGCCTCGCGCACGAGCGCGAGGAGCCGCTCGGTGCCGTCCAGCGTTCCGGCATTGCGCGCGCGCGTCGACATCTCCGCGAGCCGATTCTCGTCCGTGAGCAGGGGAAGAAGAACCGAGGACACCCACGATGGCGTGAGCTCGGCGTCCTCGACGAGCAGCGCTCCCCCGGCCTCGACCACCCCTGCCGCGTTGAATCGCTGTTCCCCGTTCCCCACGCTGTAGGGCACGAAAACGGCGGGGATCCCGAGCCCGGAAAGCTCGCTCACGGTCGTCGACCCCGCTCGAGAGACCGCGAGATCGCAGGCGGCGAACGCGAGATCCATCCGATCGCAGTACGGAATCACCTGATAGCCGGGCACACCGGGATTGACGAGCTCCGTCAGCCCGCCCCACACGTGCAGTACCTGCGCGCCGGAGTCCACAATCGTCTGCGCCGACGAGGAAATGCCCTCGTTGATCGCCCGCGCCCCGAGCGAGCCGCCCGTCACGAGAAGCGTCGGCCGCTCGGGGTCGAGCCCGAAGTGTGTGCGGGCTTCCGCGCGGAGCGCCGGCCGGTCCAGGGCGACGACCTCGGGACGCAGCGGCATCCCCGTCACGCGGGCGTTCGGGATCGGCGTCCCGGCGAATGTGACGCCAACGTAGGGGGTGCTCCTCGCCCCCAGCTTGTTCGCCATGCCGGGCTTCGCGTTCGCCTCGTGGATGACGACGGGGATCCCCTCCTTGGCGCCCGCGCGATACGCGGGTGCCGAGGCGTAACCGCCGAAACCGACGACGACATCGATCCTGCGATCGCGGATCAGCCGGCGCACCTGTCGCACGGCGCGAGCGAAGCGGGCAGGAAACCGCAGCGCCGCGAGATTCGGGCGGCGCGGGAACGGCAGGCGCTCGATGAACGCGAGCTCGTAGCCGCGCTCGGGCACGAGGCGGGCCTCGAGGCCCTCACGCGTGCCGAGCACGACGATCTCGGCATCGGGTTCCTCGGCACGGATGAGATCCGCGAGTGCGAGCAGCGGGTTCACGTGGCCGGCGGTGCCGCCTCCGGCGAGCAGATAGCGGGTCATCCCCGATTCCCTCCGTTCTCCGCGTCGAGCTCCGCGCGGTACTGCGCGCCGTCGCGCGCGATGGATATGACTACGCCGAGGGCGAGCAGACACGCGATGAGCGCGGTGCCGCCGGCGCTGATCAGCGGCAGGGGCACGCCGAGCACGGGAAGGATCCCGATCACGACGCCGATGTTCACGAACGCCTGGCCCACGATCCAGACGAGCACCCCGCCGGTGACGGCGCGGCCGAAGCGGTCGCGGGCGTTCGTGATGACGCGCAGCAGCACCACCGCGAGCGCGACGAACATCAGGATCACGAGCAGCGCGCCGATCAGGCCCAGCTCCTCGCCGATGATCGCGAAGATGTAGTCGTTGTCGGCGGCGGGGAGCCAGGACCACTTCGCCTTCGAGCCGCCGAGTCCCACGCCGAAGAGCCCGCCTCCCGCGAGCGCCCACTTGCCGTGCAGGGGCTGCCAGCCGAGACCGCTGTAGTCCGAGTCTCCTCCCGCGTGGCCGAAGAGTCGGTCCAGGCGGTTCTGGCTCGTCACCACGAAGAAGAACACGGCGAGCAGACCGCCGAGCGCGACAACGCCGAGCGACTTCCAGCTCACACCACCGAAGAACATCGCGCCGATGACGAGCGCGGCCATGATCATCACGGTGCCGAGATCCTTGCCGAGCAGCACGACGCCGAGGGCGAGCAGCGCACCAGGCAGAATCACCGGAATGAGCTCGTGCTTCATCTGCCCGAGCAGGGGTTCCTTGCGCAGGAGCACCGTTCCCACCCAGACGACCAGCGCGAGCTTCAGCGCCTCGGACGGCTGCGCGCCGATCGAGCCGATCTGGATCCAGTTGCGGTTGCCGTAGACCTCGATGCCCAGCGGGGTGAACACGAGCAGCTGCAGGCCGATTCCGACGCCGAACAGCACCCACGCCCACCGTTTCCAGAAGGAGATCGGCATCATCGACGCGAGGATCATGAGCGGGAAACCGATCACGGCGAACATCGCCTGGCGCCAGAAACCGCCGAAGAACCCCTGGTTGTCGAGGTAGGACGTGATCGAGGACGAAGACAGCACCATGATGAGGCCGAAGCCCACCATGAGGATCGTGATCGCCCACAGCGCGATCACGTTCGAGTCGGTGCCCACGCGGAACGCCGAGCCGAGCCGGATTCGCGCCTGGCCGGGGGCGCCCGCGGCGTCGCGCTGCGCTCCCTGCCGCTCAGCCATGCCGGTTACTCCAGCTCCCGCACCGCCGCCTGGAAGCGACGGCCGCGGTCTGAGTAGCTCTCGAACTGGTCCATCGAGGCCGCCGCGGGCGAGAGCAGCACCGTGTCGCCCGGCTGGGCGATCTCGGCCGCAGCGGAGACCGCTGCCGGCATGACCCGCTCCGAGTCCTCCTCGGCAATCTCGACGACCGGCCGCTCACCCAGGTGACGCCGGAGCGCCGCAAGCACGGGCGCGCGGTCGACGCCGATCACGACGGCGCCCCTGAGCCGCTTCGCGTGCTTCGCGACGAGCTCATCGATGTCGACGCCCTTGAGCAGGCCGCCGAGGATCCACACGACATCGTTCATCGCGCGGAGCGAGGCATCGGCGGCGTGCGCGTTCGTTGCCTTCGAGTCGTCGATCCAGTGCACGCCGCGGATCTCGGCGAGCTGCTGCGCGCGATGCTGGTCCGGCGTGAAGGCGAGGACGGCCTGCGCGATCTCGCCAGGCTCGACCCCGCGCGAACGCGCGAGCGCCGCCGCGGCGAGGATGTTCTGCACCATGTGCGGCTGGCCGATCCCGCGCTCCTGCAGTTCCTCGGCGGAGAGGATCTCGTAGGCCTCGCTGCGCCGCTCGGCGTGGAAGCCGCGATCGACGAGCAGCCCCTCGACGATCCCGAAGCCGCTCGGCGGCGGGGTGTCGAGGCCGAAGCTGATGGCGCGCGCGCCCTCGACGACGTCCGCCTCCTCGACCATCCGCTCGGTCTCCGCGTCGGCACGGTTGTAGACGCACGCGACCTGGGTGTTGTCGTAGACGCGGGCCTTCGCGGCCCAGTAGGCCTCGGCACTGCCATGCCAGTCAAGATGGTCGTCCGCGAAGTTCAGGCAGACGCTCGCGAACGGGGAGATTTCCCCGATGCGCTCGAGTTGGAAGCTCGAGAGTTCGACCACGATCACGTCATAGCCCTGCGGGTCGCGAAGCGCGTCCAGGATCGGGGATCCGATGTTGCCCGCCGGCGTCACGCGGAGCCCGCCGGCCTGCAGCATGTGCGCGGTGAGCTGGGTGGTCGTCGTCTTCCCGTTGGTGCCGGTGATGCAGATCCAGTCGGCGATCCGCGAGGTCTTGTCGCGCAGTCGCCAGCCGAGCTCGATGTCGCCCCAGACGGTGATCCCGCGCTCCGTCGCCCACTCGGTGAGCGGATGGTCCGGCCGGTAGCCGGGCGAAACGACGACGAGTTCGGGGTCGAAGCGGACGAGATCCTCGAGTTGCGCGTCGTCGCCTTCGAGGCAGGCGCGCTCGGAGCCGATCACGTCGAGCAGACGCTCGCGATCCGCGTCGGGGGCGCCGTAGATGACGCGCACGCGCGCGCCCAGCTCGACGAGCGTGTCCGCGACCGAGAACCCGGTCACGCCGAGGCCGAGGACCGCGACGCGCAGCCCGCGCCAGTCGTCGTGCCAGCTCGTGAGGCCGGCCACCCGCTCGGCCACGAGCTTCGCGTAGATGTTCGCCTCGTTCACGTTGCCCTCCGTCACTGCTGCAGCAACCATTCGCCGTAGAACGCGCCGACGCCCGCGATCACGAACAGTCCGGCGACGATCCAGAACCGGACGACGACCGTGACCTCGGCCCAGCCCTTGAGCTCGAAGTGGTGGTGGATCGGGCTCATCAGGAAGATGCGTTTGCCCTTCGTCACCTTGAAGTAGAGGCGCTGCAGGATCACGGAGCCGGTCTCGACGAGGAACAAGCCGCCGATCAGGATCAGGAGCAGCTCGGTGCGGGTCAGGATCGCGAACGCGGCGATCGCCCCACCCAGGCCCATCGAGCCGGTATCGCCCATGTAGACGTGGGCCGGACTCGTGTTCCACCACAGGAAGCCGGCGAGGCCGCCCATGAATGCCGCTGCGACGACCGCGAGATCCATCGGATCGCGCACCTCGTAGCATCCGGGCTCGTTCGCCGTTGCAACGCAGGCCTGCGCGGCCTGCCAGAAGCCGATGATGAGGTAGGCGCCGAACGCGAACAGCGAGGCGCCACCGGCGAGACCGTCGAGCCCGTCGGTCACGTTGACCGCGTTCGTCGCGGCGGTCGTGATGAGCATCACCCAGAGCACGAACAGGCCCGTGCCGAAGATGACGCCGAAGGTCATGAAATCGAACGGCAGATCGCGGAAGATCGAGATGTGCGTCGAGGCTGGGGTGAGCCCGGCCTCATTCGCGAACTGCAGCGCGAGCAGGGCGAACAGCACGGCGATGACCACCTGGCCGACGATCTTCGCCCAGCCTCCGAGGCCCAGCGACTGCTGCTTCCGCGTCTTCAGGAAGTCGTCGATGAAGCCCACAGCGCCCGCGCCGACCGCCATGAGGAGCACGAGCAGCGCCGACGGCGTCGGCGACTCGCCCATCACGAGCTTCCCGAGGAAGTACGCGATCACGGCGCCCGAGATGAAGATCAGGCCGCCCATCGTGGGCGTGCCGCGCTTCGCGTAGTGCGACTCAGGGCCGTCCTCGCGAATGAACTGCCCCCAGTGGAGCTTCCGGAACCCGCGCACGAACAGCGGCGTGAGCAGGAGCGAGTACAGCAGCGAGAAGCCGCCGGCAATGAGTAGCGCGATCACGCGAACGCCTCCCCGAGTCGATCACCGAGGAGTCGAAGGCCCGCGGCATTCGACGACTTCACCAGCACGGTATCCTCCGGACGGAGCGTGCGCTCCAGGTATTCGAATGCGGAATCCTGGTCCTCGAAGAAGACGCTCTCGCCGTCCCAGGATCCCTCGTTGATGGCACTGATGTGCAGATGGCGGGCCTCCGCGCCGACCACGACGAGCTCCGAGATCCGGAGTCGCACCGCCTGCAGGCCGATGCGGATGTGCTCCTCGATCGAATACTCGCCGAGCTCGCTCATCGCGCCGAGCACCGCGACCGTGCGCCCCTCGGGGCGAGCGATCTGCGCGAGCGTGCGCAGGCCGGCCGCCATCGAGTCCGGGCTCGCGTTGTAGGCGTCGTTGATGATCGTGATGTGGTCGCGGCCGCCCATGACCTCCATACGCCAGCGCGCTGCGCGCGTTGCGCCCTCGAGCGATGCGACGACGTCGGCGAGCGGGAGCCCCAGCTCCAGGCCCACCGCGGCCGCAGCGAGCGCGTTCGTCACGTGGTGCTCGCCGAGCACGCGGAAGAACACCGGAAGCGACTCACCGTCGGCGTGAATGGTGAAGCGGGTGCCCTCCGCAGACGACTCGATGTCCGTGGCGCGCACATCGGCCTCCGGATGCAGCCCGAACCAGCGGACGCGAGCGCTCGTGAGCTCCGCCATCTTCGAGACGTAGGCGTCGTCGCGGTTGAGCACGGCGACCGCGGTCTCCGGGAGATCCTGCACCATCTCGCTCTTCGTGCGGAACGTCGTCTCGATGCCGCCGAACTCGCCGGCGTGGGCGAGGCCGACCGTGAGCACGACGCCGATGTGCGGAGGCGCCATGGCCGTGAGACGCGAGATCTCGCCCTTCGCGCTCGCCCCCATCTCGGCGACGAGCGTGCGCGTGTCGTCGTCGACGCGCAGCATCGTGAGCGGGCCGCCCACCTCGTTGTTGAACGACTTCTCCGAGGCGACGGTCGCTCCGACGCGCTCCGCCATTGCCCCGATCAGGTTCTTCGTGGTCGTCTTGCCGTTGGATCCCGTGATCCCGACGATCGTGAGGTTCCCGCGCCCGCGCACCCTGCGCACGACCTCGGTGGCCAGGGCGCCGAGCGCGTCGGTGGCCTCCGCGACGACGATCTGCGGGACGCGATCGTCGACCTCGCGCTCGACCACGAGCAGCGCGGCACCGGCGTCAACGGCCTGTGCAGCGAACCGGTGCCCGTCGGTCTCCTCGCCCCGGCGGGCGAAGAAGATCTGGCCCGGCCCCACCTCGCGCGAATCGGTCTGGGAGATTCCCCGGACGATGGTCTCCGCCGTGGAGCCGTCGGCGCCGAGAACGAGCGTTCCGCTCATGGCCTCCGCGATCTCGGCGAGCGTCATGTCGATCACTTGAGCAGTCCTGCCTCGCGGAGTGCGCCGCGTACTTCGTCCCTCGCCGAGTACGGGATCATGCGCCCGGCGACTTCCTGGTGGTCCTCATGTCCGGGACCGGCATACAGAATAACGTCACCCGGTTGGGCGAGGGAAATGGCGAGGCGAACGGCCTGACGCGGGTCGCCCTCCTCGATGACCTCGGCGTGCTGCGCCGAGCGCGCTCCTTCGAGCAGCTGCGCACGGATCGCCTCCGGCGGTTCGGAACGCGGGTGATAATCGCAGATGATCGTGATATCCGAGCCGGCAGCGGCGATCCGCCCCATCTCCTCGCGCTTCGTCGTGTCGCGGTCGCCGTCGGCCCCGAACATGAAGATCACGCGGCCGGGAGCCACCTCGCGGAGTGCGTCGAGCATCGCCTCGAACGCGCCAGGCGTGTGGCCGTAATCGGCGAAGAAGCGCGGCCCCCCGCTCGCGGGGTCGGAGATCTCCTCGAGTCGCCCGGGAATATAGACCGGAATCCGACCCCTCTCGAGGCCAGCCTCGACCTGCGAGATCGGGATACCTGCCTCGTGCAGCATGATGAGGGCGAGGGCCGCGTTCTCCGCCATGAAGCGGCCGAACACGGGCACGCTTCCGCGGAAGCTCGCTCCCTCGGGCCCCTGCAGCACGAAGGACACGCCGTCGAGGCTCTGGTGCGTGATGGCGAGGTGCCAGTCGGCGTCCTGGCCGTACTCGGTGGCGAGGCGGGTGACCGGGATCTGCGATTCGCGCGCGATCCGCTGCCCCCACGGACCGTCGACCACGACGACCCCGCGCTCGGCGTGCTCGGGCGTGAACAGCGCGAGCTTGGCCGCGAAGTAGGACTCGAGGTCGCCGAACTCGTCGAGGTGGTCCTGCGAGAAGTTGTTGAACGCGACGACGTCGAAGTGCACCCCGTCGAGTCGATGCCGCACGACCGCCTGCGCCGAGACCTCGACCGCGACCGCCTCGACGCCGCGCTCGACCATGCGCGCGAGCAGGCCGTGCAGTTCCGAGGCCTCGGGACTCGTGAGGTTCGACTGGATGACCTCCTCGCCGATTCTGCGCTCGGCGGTGGAGCTCAGGCCGGGCACCATCCCGGCCGCGCGGATCAGCTCGGCGAGCATGTAGACCACGCTCGTCTTTCCGTTCGTTCCGGTGATACCGAAGAGCTTGGCGCCGAAGTCGGCGGTGCCGTAGACGGCCGCGGCTACCTCGCCCATGATCGCTCGCGGGTGCTGCTCGGTGACGAGCACGGGAAGATCCGCGCCCGCCTCGGCGGCGAGCCGCGCGCCCTCGGCGTCGGTCAGCATCGCGGCCGCTCCGAGGCCGGCCGCCTGCGCCGCGAACTCCGCACCGTGGCGTTTCGCCCCCGGCATGCCGATGTAGAGGTCACCGGGGCGGACGTCCCGGGAATCCAGCGTGACCCCCGTCGCGGCGAGCCCGGCGGGGTCGCCCGACAGGCCGAACCGTTCCGCGATCGCTTCGAGCGGTGCGGGTGCGGGCGTCTTCGGCCTGATGCTCCGGGAATCTCCGGTACTCACGTGCTGTGCCTCCTGGGGCGGTTGGTCTCAGTACTCAGTCTTGAGCGGGGTGAATTTTCCGCTGGACGGAGGAATATGGAAAGTCCTGATCGTGGCCTCGGCCGCGTCGTGGAACGCGGTGATGGCTGCCACGCCGCCATCACCGGCGGTCGGGTACGCGATCGATGCTACCGCGACGTACTGCGGATCGTCGGCGGGGAAGATTCCGGCGAAGCTGTGGACGAAGTCCGCGCGGTAGCCGCCCTGCCCGTCCGACTGCTCCGCAGTGCCGGTCTTGCCCGCGATCCGGTAGCCGGGGATGTCGACGAACTCGTTGAACCAGCCGGAGGCGACGACCGTCTCGAGCATCGCCATGACCTCCTTCGAGGTCTCCTTCTTCACCGCGGTGACGGGATCGCCGTGCTTCGGGGTCGTTTTCTTCCCGTCGTCCGCCGTGCACGACTTCACGAGCGTCGGCGGCACGCGGACGCCCCCGTTCGCGATCGCCTGATAGGCGCCGGCCGTCTGCACGATCGTGGAGGAGAGGCCCTGGCCGAACATCGTGTTGTACGAGGTCTGGCGATCCCACTCCTTATAGTCGTTGAGACGTCCGGAGTCCTCGAGCGGCATGCCGGCCTCGGTGGACGTGCCGATCCCGAACTTCTTGAGGTAGTCGTAGCGGACCTCGGGGCTGAGACGGGAACCGAGCATCGACGTTCCCACGTTCGAGGACTGGGTCAGGATCCCGGCGAGGGTCCACTGCATCGGCGGGTGGTTGAAGGAGTCGCCGAATCGGACCCCCGGCTCCGGCTCGAGGTAGTCGGGGGTGAGATTGCGCGTGCTCGCGTCCGCCTTGCCCTGGTCGACGAGCGACGCCGCTGTGATCATCTTGAAGGTCGAGCCGGGCTCGTACGGGGCTACGAAGGAGCGGGCCTCGCGCTTCTCGGGGTCTGAGGCGCTGACGTCGTTCGGGTCGACGGAGCCGTCCTCCGCGACGGCGACGAGCTCGCCCGTCTTCGCGTTCATAACGACGAGCAATCCCCACTCGGCGCCGACCTTGTCCACCTGCTGGTTGATGGCCTGCTGGGCCTCCCACTGCAGGTCGCGGTCGATCGTGAGCTCGACCGTTCCGCCATTCTTGGCCTTCTTCTCGACGACGACACTGCCGGGGAGCGCCACGCCGTCCGCGCCGCGCTCGTAGGTCTCCGAGCCGTCCGATCCGGTGAGGCACTCGTTCTGGGAGGCTTCGATCCCCGACTGCGGCTGCTGGTCGGAGCTGATGAAGCCGATCAGATTGCCGCCGACCGCGCCGTTCGGGTAGGCGCGCTTGTTCTGGCTCTCGAAGGTCAGCCACGGGATCTTGAGCTTCTTGAGCTCGTTCAGCTGCCCGAGGTCGACGGAGCGCTTGACGTAGGCGAAGTCCGACTTCTTGTTCTCCTTGAGGGCGTCGTCGACGATCTTCTGGATCTCGCTGCCCTTCTGGCCGGTGATCGCGCCGATCTCCTCGAACGCCTGCGCAGCGGTCACCTCGACCGTTCCGACACCGCGATCGGTATCGACGCGCCAGAATTTTCCGCCGTTGAGCTTCGTATTCTTCGGCGAGAGTTGCACGTCGTAGCGCTCGTCGGTCGTCGCGAGCACCTCGCCGTTGCGGTCGACGATATCGCCGCGAACGCTGGGGATCGCGACGGGAACCGCCCGCTTGTCCTTCGCTTCCTCGGACAGCGCCGAGGCGGAGACGACCTGCAGGTCGACGAGCCGCACGAGAAAGAGCAGCGCTGCGACGATGACGATCCCGAGAGCGATCGCCCGGCGCGCCCGACTCCCCCGCAATCTCAGCATCCTGCTCCTCCTGAACGTCGCCGACTAGTGCGTTTCAGGTGCCGGCAGCTTGCCCTTCCACCGTACCGGTGCCTGCGTCGGATCGACCTGATCATCGGCGGCCTGTCCCGAGCTTCGCGAAACGAGCAGCCCCTTCGCGTCAACGACGGGCATGTTCTTGAGCGTGGCGTTCGGCACGAGGTTCTCGCGCGCCTCGGTCGTCTTGGACTCGAGCGCTCCGAGCACCGCGCCGTTGCTCAGGCGCAGGGTCGCGGGGTGCGAGTTCTGCACCATGCCGAGGGCCGCCGCGTTCTCCGCGAGGTTCTGCGGGGACGACAGCTTGTCTACGTTCTGCGAGAGCACGCGCTCGACGCGGGCGAGGTCGCGCTGCTCGATCTCGAGCGCGCGCGTCTCGTAGGCGCCCTGCGAGACGGCGATGCTGAGACCGAGCTGAGCCCCCATGATGCCGAGGATCACGCCGACCGCGATGAGCGAGCCCATGAGCGGGCTGCGCCGGCGGCGGGTCTCCCCAGCGGGAGCCGGAGTGGCGATCCGGAGATGCCGCTCCTCGCGCTCGCGCGCCGGTGTGGTTCCTGGAGCACCGAGCGACGGGTCGCGAAGCGCGTCGAGGTCGAAATCGACCGGGACCGTGTTGTTCATCGCTCATCCCTCACTCGTTCGGCGGCGCGGAGGCGCACCGGGATCGCACGCGGGTTTCGCGCGCGTTCGTCGTCGTCGGCGAGCTCCGCACCCCGGGTGAGGAGGCGGAACTCTGGCTTGTGCTCGGGGAGCTCGACTGGGAGCCCCTGGGGCGCGGTCGAGGCGCTCCGCTTCGCGAGCAGACGCTTCACGAAGCGGTCCTCCAGGGACTGATAGGACATGATCACGGCGCGACCGCCGACACTGAGGAGGTCGAGCGCTGCCGGGATCGCGCGTTCGAGGACGGAGAGCTCGCCGTTGACCTCGATCCGGAGCGCCTGGAAGACCCGCTTCGCCGGGTGCCGCTGGTCGCGGACCGCCGCGGGGGTGGCTTCCTGCAGGATCTCAACGAGCTGGCCGCTCCGCAGGATCGGCTCGCTCTGCCGCGCGGCGATGATGGCGCGCGCGTAGCGCCCGGCGAGGGGCTCCTCGCCGTAGCGCTCGAAGATCGCCCGCAGGCGCCCCTCGGGGGCGGTTGCGAGAATGTCGGCCGCGGTCTCGCCTCGGCTCTGATCCATGCGCATGTCGAGCGGGGCGTCCTTCGCGTAGGCGAATCCGCGATCGGCGTCGTCGAGTTGCAGCGAAGAGACGCCGAGGTCGAAGAGCACGCCGTCGATCCGCTCGAAGCCGCTTTCGCGAACGGCGCGGCCGATTTCGTCGTAGACGGCGTGGACGCGGATGACGCGATCGCCGAAGCGGGCGAGCCGGCGGCCCGCGAGCTCGAGCGCTTCCGTGTCGCGGTCGAGCCCGATCACGGTCAGCCCGGGATGTGCGTCGAGCATCGCCTCCGTGTGGCCGCCCATTCCCAGGGTGGCGTCGACGATGACGGCGCCGTCACGATCGGCGGCCGGCGCGAGAAGCGCGAGGCAGCGCTCGAGCAGCACGGGGACGTGCAGCTCGCTCGCGTCGCGGGTGTCTGGGCTCATGGGTTCGGGGGTCTCGATGCTGGTGGCTGGCTGGTGGTCTGCGGAGGTTTCGGGGGTCTCGGGCGCTTCTGTCATGGCGGATCCGGGCTAGAACATGCCCGGGATCACCTCCTCCTCGATCGCGGAGAATGCGCTCTCCTGCTCGGTGAGGTACTTCTGCCAGGCCTCCGCGTCCCAGATCTCGGCGCGGGATCCCGCCCCGATCACTGCGAGTTCCCGATCGAGCCCCGCGTACTCGCGAAGCCCCTGCGGGATCGTGATGCGGTGCTGCTTGTCGGGGGTCTCGGGGTGGGCTCCCGACAGGAACACGCGGAGGTAATCGCGCGCCTGCTTGGAGGCGAGCGGTGCCTGGCGCACGCGCTGGTGCATCTCGGCGAACTCCGCCTCGCTGAAGACGTAGAGGCAGTGCTCCTGGCCGCGGGTGATCACGAGCCCGTCGGCGAGCTCGTCGCGAAATTTGGCGGGCAGGATCACGCGTCCTTTTTCGTCGAGCCGGGGCGTGAAGGTACCGAGGAACACGGATGCCTCCCTTCACCGACTCGAACGTGAGCCCTACATTACTCCACTTCCCTCCACTTCATGCCCCAAAATTCAAATTTCACCCACTGCACCGCCCCGGTTCGCCGCGAACGGCCGCATTTCACCGCTCCGGCGGCAACTTTCCGCAGCGAATTCGCTCCGGCGTGGCGCCCCTGACCCCCTCGAGATCAGCGATTCTTATGGGATTCCGCGTTCCAGGACGCGGACGAAGCCCGGAGTGGAGCAAAGTGGAGCGTCCGGGGAGCCCGCGGCCCATCGACGGCCGCAAACGGGGCCCGGTCCCGCGATCCGGGCACAAAAAAACCGGTGGCCGCGGGATCACCCGCGGCCACCGGCCTGAAAACTGCTGGCGAGCCTAGCGCTCGCCCTCCATCCGCTCATCCCAGCGACGCTCCGCGCGCTCGCTGAAGGACTCGCGCGCGTGCGCCTTCGGCTTCGGCCCGCCGGGGTGCTCTCCGGCGACGACCTCTTCGGTCGATCCCTTCGAGAGCATCAGGGTCACTCCGCCGATCATGACGGCGAACCCGATCAAACCCAGCCAGAGCTGCTGCGCGGCGACGCCGCCCACCAGCACTCCGATTCCGACGACCACTACGACGATCCCCAGGACCAGGGATCGATAATTCACGCGGCGGCGAGCACCGGTGGCCGTCTGCATGACGTCCGCCTCACTCTGATAGAAGCCGCGCTCCATCTCGTCAAGCAGTCGCTGCTCGTGCTCTGACAGCGCCATGACGACCCCTCCTCGGCGATTGATTTCCTGTTCAAACGAGTCTACGCTGCCCCGCGCGACTAGGCTAGTTGCGTGCAGGATACGACGCGACTCGCAGGGCTTATTCAGGAGCGGATCAACGACACCGTTGCTCGGCATCGGGAGCGACTCGAGCCGCTCGGCCCCGATACCGCTCCCCTGCTCGACGAAGCAATCGGCTTCCTGTCGGGCGGTAAGCGCTTCCGCGCCCAGTTCGCCATCCTCGGGTACCGCGCGGTGCGCGGCCTCGATATCGACGGCGAGGTCGACGCGGAGTTCGGCGCCGTGCTCGACGCGGCGTGCGCCCTGGAGTTGTTCCACGCGGCCGCGCTCATCCACGACGATGTCATCGACCGCTCGGACACGCGCAGGGGGCGGCTCTCCGTCCATCGGCTCTTCTCCGCGCTCCACTCGCGGGGCGGCTGGAAGGGCGCTGCCGATCACTTCGGGCTCGCCTCCGCGATCCTCCTCGGCGATCTCCTGCAGTCCTGGGCCGACGAGCTCATGCAGGCGGCCTGCGACGCGGCCCCCGACCGCGGGTGGGCCCTGCGCACGCGCGAGCACTTCAATCGCATGCGCAGCGAGGTTGCGCTCGGCCAGTACCTCGACGTGCTCGAGGAGCAGCGCACGCTGTTCGCCGAGCACGACGTCCAGCTCGAGCGTTCCACCCGCGTGCTCGTCTACAAGTCCGCCAAGTACAGCGTCGAAGCCCCGCTCCTGATCGGAGCGGCCCTCGCCGGAGCCAACGAGGACCAGGAGGCCGCGCTCGCCGAGTTCGGGCTCCCCGTCGGCGTCGCCTTCCAGCTCCGCGACGATCTGCTCGGCGTGTTCGGCGACGCCGAGGTCACGGGCAAGCCCGCCGGCGACGATCTCGTCGAGGGGAAGCGGACCGTCCTCGTGACGCTCGCGCGCGAGAATCTCCCCGGCACCCAGCAACGGATCTTCGACGACCTTCTCGGCACCGAACTCGACGGCGACCAGGTCGCGATGATGCAGCGCACCATCCGCGAGAGCGGCGCAGTGGATCAGGTCGAGGAGATGATCACTCGCAACGTCGACCGAGCGACCACCGCGATCGGGCGCGCCCCGATCCGGGAGAACGCTGCGCGCATGCTGGCGACGCTCGCGGAGCGTGCGGCGCGCAGAACCGCCTAGTTAGGGGGCCAAACGCGCGGGAACCGCCGCTTTACGGAGCCCCCGTCCGCGATCGCCCGCCGCGATGGATCGATCGACCGGGGCCCGCGCCGGCTAGAACGCGAGCGACTGCGTTGCGCGGCGCACCGCGCTCTTGCGGCCTGCGCGCAGCGAGTCAACGGGGCGCTCGCCCAGCTCGTCGTTCACCTCGAGCATCCACGCGACGGCCTCGTCGTTCGAGAAGCCGGCGTCGAGGAGCACCAGCAGCGTGCCGCGCAGCGGGGGCAGCGGGTGATCATCGACCACGAACTCCGCGGGAACCTTGAGCACGCCATCGACGCGCACCGCCGCCAGGTGGTGATCCTCGATGAGCCGGCGGACCTTGCCCTGCACCAGGCCGAATCGCTCGACGAGGTCCGGGATCGTGAAGTACTGAGTGTCGGGTCCGTGATTCTCTGGCACGTTTCAACTCTGCCAGCGACAGCGCGCCCGCGCAAACAGCGGCGTCGAGCGATGCGCCGCGGCGCGCCCGGACGGCCGCACCCAGCGCCGCTCGCGGACGCGCCCAGCCCCGGTCACGGCGCGCAGTTTCCTCACGGACCGGCGCGCGTCCACCGAGCGGCATCTCTTATTCCGTAGAATTCCGGCGTGACCCCTGCGCCCTCCGACCCGATGATCGGGCAGACGCTCGACGGACGCTACGCGATTCGCTCGCGTATCGCCCGCGGCGGTATGGCGATGGTCTATCTGGCGAACGATCTCCGCCTGGAGCGCCGCGTCGCCGTCAAGGTCATGCACGAACACCTCGCGGAGGACGACAACTTCACGCGACGCTTCGAGCAGGAGGCGAGAAGCGCGGCGCGGCTCTCGCATCCGAACCTCGTGAACGTCTTCGATCAGGGCCACGATCTGGGCCGAACGTACCTGGTGATGGAGTATCTCCCGAGCATCACGCTCCGCGAGCTCCTGAAGCAGCAGAAGAGCCTGACCGCCGAACAGTCGATGGAAATCGGCGAGGCGGTGCTCGCGGGGCTCGCCGCGGCACACCGTGCGGGAATCGTGCATCGTGATCTGAAGCCCGAGAATGTGATGCTCGCGGACGACGGCAGGATCAAGCTCGGCGATTTCGGGCTCGCGCGCGCGGTGAGCGCCAATACGACAACGGGGCAGGCGCTGCTCGGCACGATCGCGTATCTCTCTCCGGAGCTCGTCACCCGCGGCGTCGCGGATGCGCGCAGCGACGTGTACGCCTTCGGGATCATGCTCTACGAAATGCTCACGGGAGAGCAGCCGTTCACGGGCGAGCAACCGATGCAGATCGCCTATCAGCACGCTCACTCCGAGGTTCCCGCACCCTCGCTGAGAAGCACCGAGGCCTCACCCGAGCTCGACCAGCTCGTGCTCTGGACCACGCAGCGCGAACCGGAGCAGCGTCCGCTCGACGCCGGCGAGGCGCTCGACTTCCTGTCGGCCGTTCGCCGCGGCGAACCCGGGGAGAATGCCACGCGGGTCCTCCCGAGCGATCTGGGGGGCACGCCGACGCCGTCCACGACGGTCCTCGATCGGGTGCAGCAGGAGGCTCTCGCCGCCGGCAGCGCGTTCACGGATGGCGGCTCCTTCGCGGGGACCGCCGAGCAGACGCCAGCGGCCGACCCGCCCGTCCCAGCTGGCCCGATCGAGCTCGCCGCCGCCTCCGCGGCGAAGCGCAGGCGTCGGGGCGTCTGGGCCGCGCTGATCGTGGCCGTGCTCGTCGTCGTCGCGGGAGGAATCGGCTGGTGGTTCGGGCAGGGGCCCGGCTCGAAGGTCGCCGTTCCCGGCGTGGCCGGGCAAGACCTCGCGGCCGCTGAATCCCTGATCAACGAGCAGCAGCTCGTGCCAGAGGTGTTCGAGTGCTCGAGCCTCGAGATCCCGGCGGGCAAGGCAGTGCGCACCGAGCCGGGCGAGGGCACCCGCCTCGATCGCGGGGCGACCGTGCGCGTCTGCAAGTCCACTGGCCCGCGCCAGCTCGCCGTCCCCACGATCGTCGGGCTCGCGCAGCCGAAAGCGCAGGAGCTCATCGGCTCGCAGGGCTTCACCTTCGGCAAGGTCATCGAGGAGCGATTCTCCGATCAGCAGAAGGGCACCGTGCTGGCGGCGCTCGACGCCGACGGCAACGGGCTCGGCGAGACCTACTCCGAGAAGGGGCGGATCGATCTCATCGTCTCCGCCGGCGGGTTCCCCGACGTCACCGGCAGCTCTCCGGAGCAGGCGGCCTCGAAGCTGCGCGAGGCCGGCCTCGAGCACGCCCCCGAACACAACACCGAGGCCTACAGCGACACCGTGAAGAAGGGCTCCGTCATCGGCATCGTGCCCCTCTCCGAGACCGTGCGGGTGGGCGACACCGTCGGCCTGCAGATCTCGCTCGGCCCCGAGCTGTTCGACATCCCCGATGTCGCGGGAAAGCCGCTGCAGGAGGCGATGAACATCCTCTCCGGCGCCGGGTTCAAGCCTTCGACGCTCGTCCCCGACGCGCTGAGGGACTTCGCGAAGGCGACCGGAACGGACCCCGGTGCTGGCAAGCGCGCGCCGAAGGGCGCCGAGATCCGCGTCAAGAGCACGATCTCGCTCTAGCGTCGGGATCTCCCGACCCCGCGCCGCACCGTCCTCGCAGGAGCCGGCAGCGCAAAACGAAGCGCGTCGCGCCCGCTCACGCGCGAGAAACGCGCAGGGGCGCCGCGCGAACCCGCGCGGCGCCCCTCACTCCCCCTGATCAGCGGGAAAAACGCTTGAGTTCTTCGGCCACCCGGAACGCGAGCTCGAGCGACTGCATGTGGTTGAGCCTCGGGTCGCAGACCGACTCGTAGCGGGTCGCGAGCGTGGCCTCGTCGATGTTCTCGGAGCCGCCGAGGCACTCGGTCACGTCGTCGCCGGTGAGCTCAACGTGGATCCCGCCGGGCACGGTGCCCGCGGCGCGGTGCGACTCGAAGAACCCGAGGAGCTCGTCCATCACGTCGTCGAAGCGGCGCGTCTTGTACCCCGTCGCCGTGGTGATGCCGTTGCCGTGCATCGGATCGGTGATCCACAGCGGGGTCGCCCCCGCATCGCGAACGCCCTCGAGCAGCCCCGGCAGCACGTCGCGGATCTTGCCGGCACCCATGCGAGTGATGAAGGTGAGGCGGCCCGGCTCGCGCTCGGGATCGAGCTTGTCGATGAGCCGCAGCGCATCGTCAACGGTCGCCGTCGGGCCGAGCTTCACCCCGATCGGGTTGCGGACGTGCGACAGGAACTCCACGTGGGCCCCGTCGAGATCGCGGGTCCGCTCCCCGATCCAGAGCATGTGCGCCGAGGTGTCGTAGAGCTCGCCCGTCCGCGAGTCGATGCGGGTGAGCGGGCGCTCGTAGTCGAGCAGCAGCGCCTCGTGGCTGACGTAGAACTCGGTCTGCGTGAGTGCCGTGTGATCCACCCCGCAGGCGTCCATGAACTTCAGGGCGCGATCGATCTCGGCGGCCAGCGACTCGTAGCGCTGGTTGGCCGGGTTCGACACGAAGCCGCGATTCCACGCGTGCACCTGGCGCAGGTCGGCGAAACCGCCCTGCGTGAACGCGCGAATGAGGTTCAGCGTCGAGGCGGAGACGTGGTAGCCCTGCACGAGGCGCGACGGATCGGCGGTGCGGGACTCCTCGGTGAAGTCGTAGCCGTTGACGAGGTCGCCGCGGTAGGCCGGCAGCGTGACCCCCTCGCGGGTCTCGGAGTCGCTCGAGCGCGGCTTCGCGAACTGCCCGGCCATGCGACCCACCTTGATCACGGGGGTCGATGCGCCGTACGTGAGCACGACGGCCATCTGGAGCAGCGTCTTCACGCGGTCGCGGATCTTGTCCGCAGTGGCCGCCTCGAAGGTCTCGGCGCAGTCGCCGCCCTGCAGCAGGAAAGCCTCACCGCGCGCAGCGGAGGCCAGGCGCTCGCGGAGCTGGTCCGCCTCGCCGGCGAAGACGAGCGGCGGCTGCAGTGCGAGGTCCTCCCCTGCGCGCTCGACGGCCGCGGCGTCCGGCCAGCTCGGCTGCTGCTTCGCTGGCAGCTCGCGATAGCGATCGAGCTCGGCGATCAGGCGCGCTGCTGCTGTCTCGTCGATCTGGCTCGTCATCTTCGATCCCTCGGGTCGTTTTCTGCGTCGATCGGCGGTGCGCCGCGACCTTTCCAGCCTACTAGGCCGGGAGACGCCGCTGTTCCGCGCTCCGCGAACCGGCGCGGGCGCTGGCTCGCGGGCCGCCTAGGCGGCTTTGGCGCGCACGCTCGACGCGTAGACGTCGACGTATTCCTGGCCGCTGAGCTTCTGAATCTCGAGCATGATCTCGTCGGTCACGCTGCGCAGCACGAAACGGTCGGCGCTCATCCCCGCGAAGCGGGAGAAGTCGAGGGGCTTGCCGATCACGGTGCCGATGCGGCGGAGCTTCGGGAACTTGGCGCCAATCGGCATCGCCTTCTCGGTGTCGATCATGACGATCGGCACGACCACAGCGCCCGACTCGAGCACGAGCCGAGCGACGCCGGTCCGGCCCCGGTACAGGCGCGCATCGGGGCTGCGCGTGCCCTCCGGGTAGATTCCCAGCACATCCCCACGATCGAGGACGCTCAGGCCCGTGTTGAGCGAGGCCTCGGAGGCTTTTCCGCCTGAGCGGTCGATCGGCAGCTGTCCGACGGCGGTCATAAAGGTCTTGACCAGCCATCCCTTCAGGCCTTTTCCGGTGAAGTAGTCGCTCTTCGCCAGGAAGTACACGCGACGGTCCACCATGAGGGGCATGAAGAACGAATCGATGACCGAAAGGTGATTTCCGACAATAATTACCGGTCCGGAAGCCGGAATGTTCTCGGCACCCTCCACCCACGGGCGGTACAACGTTTTCAAAAACGGCCCGATGATCAGGTGTTTAAAGATCCAATAGAGCACGGTCGGCGTTTTCCTCTCGACGAGGAACCAGAATAGCCGCTCAGCACCCCGTGACACGCATACAGATAGGCTCATTTCATATGCCGCGCGTTGCAGCGCGCAGATTGCGACCGGTACACGAGGTATCAAAGGAGCTCCCGTGCAACAGACTGAGACCCCTGTTCTCATTCCATCCGTCCCCGAGGACAACATCACCGACCTGCTCGAGCAGCGCGTCGCCGCCACCCCCGATCGCGCGATCTTCGCGGTCCCGGATGGCCAGGGCTGGGCCGACATCACCGCGACGGAGTTCCGCCGCCAGGTGATCGAGCTCGCCAAGGGCTTCGCCGCCGCCGGAATCGAGCCGGGCGAGCGCGTCGCCTTCATGTGCAAGACGAGCTACGAGTGGACGCTCGTGGACTTTGCCCTCCACTACGCGGGCGCCGTCATGGTCCCCGTCTACGAGACTTCCTCGCCGCTCCAGATCCACTGGATCGTCGAGAACTCCGGCGCGCGCGCCATGCTCACCGAGACGAAGGATCACGCTGATCGCTTTGAGGAGCTGCGCCAGGAGGCGAAGAACGTCACGCTCAGCTGGCGCATGGACGAGGGAGCGCTCGCCGAGCTGCGCGCCCTCGGCGCGGACGTCAGCGACGAGGAGATCGAGCGTCGCCGCAACATCGCCGTCGGCTCCGACATCGCCACGCTCATCTACACCTCCGGCTCGACCGGCCGCCCCAAGGGCTGCGTGCTCACCCACTCGAACTTCGTCGACCTCGCCCGCAACGCCGCGGGCGCGCTCAGCGAAGTCGTGCAGCAGCCCGGCTCCTCGACCCTGCTGTTCGTCACCCTCGCGCACGTCTTCGCGCGCTTCATCTCCGTGCTCGCCGTGCACTCCGGTGTGCGCGTCGGGCACCAGGCCGACACGACCCAGCTGCTCCCCGCGCTCGGCACCTTCCGCCCGACCTTCCTGCTCGCCGTTCCGCGCGTGTTCGAGAAGGTCTACAACTCGGCCGAGCAGTCCACCGAAGCCGATGGCAAGGGCAAGATCTTCCGCGCCGCAGCGCGGGTCGCGGTGCAGCACTCCGAGGCGCTCGACGCCGGCAAGGTTCCGTTCATGCTCGGGATCAAGTTCAAGCTGTTCGACAAGCTCGTCTACGCGAAGCTCCGTGAGAAGCTCGGCGGCCGCGTGAAGTACGCGGTCTCGGGGTCGGCGCCGCTCAGCCACTACCTCGGCCACTTCTACCGCAGCCTGGGCGTGAAGATCCTCGAGGGCTACGGCCTCACCGAGACGACGGCCCCCGTGTCCGTCAACCTGCCGGACAAGTTCAAGATCGGCACCGTGGGCCCGGCTCTCCCCGGCCACACGATCCGGATTGCCGAGGACGGCGAGATCGAAGTCAAGGGCATCGACGTCTTCAAGGAGTACTGGGAGAACCCCGAGGCCACGAAGGCCGTCTTCACCGAGGACGGCTTCTTCAAGACCGGCGATCTGGGATCCCTCGACGCCGACGGCTACCTCACGATCACGGGCCGCAAGAAGGAGATCATCGTCACCGCCGGCGGCAAGAATGTCTCCCCCGCCGCGCTCGAGGACCCGATCCGCGCGAACACGATCATCAGCCAGGTCGTCGTCGTCGGCGACCAGAAGCCGTTCATCGCGGCACTCGTGACGCTCGACACGGAGATGCTCCCCGCCTGGTTGAACAACGCTGGCGAGGATCCCAACATGTCGATCGAAGAGGCCTCGCGGAATCCGAAGGTGCTCGCCGAGGTGCAGAGCGCGATCGACGAGGGCAACAAGTACGTTTCCCGCGCCGAGTCGATTCGCAAGTTCGTGATCCTCCCGACCGACTTCTTCGAGGCGAACGGCCATCTGACCCCGAAGATGAGCATCAAGCGCGACAACATCCTCCGCGACTTCGCGGGCGAGATCGCCGCCATCTACGGCGAGAACCCCAGCACGGAGGCGCTGCAGACGCCCTAGTCCAGCCGCTCCGGCCGACCCGCGGCGCAACGGAACAGGCCCCCGGCTCGCACTGAGCCAGGGGCCTGTTCCGTTTCTTCGAGCGGGAACGCCCGATCAGAACCAGCTGGAGGTGCGGATCGCCCGCATCGCCTCGCCGCGGGTCTCGCGGTCGAGCCGCGAGATGTAGAGCTTGCCGTCGAGATGGTCGCACTCGTGCTGCAGAGCCTGCGCGAGCAGGCCCTCGCCGGAGATCACGATCTCCTTGCCGTCGAGGTCGATCCCGCGGACCGTCGCGCGCGGGTAGCGATCGACGTCGAACCACAGATCGGGCACGGAGAGGCAACCCTCGCCCGTGGGGACGGGGTCGCCCTCGAGCGCGACGATCTCCGGGTTCAGGATGTAGCTCACCGCGCCGTCGATGTGGAGACTGAAGGCGCGCTGGGTGTAGCCGATCTGCGTGGAGGCCAGCCCGGCACGGCCGTCGAAGGCCACCGTGTCAACGAGGTCGGCGACGAGCGCGCGCACGCCATCGTCGATGGTCTCGATCGGATCGCACACGGTGCGCAGCACCGGGTCGCCGAAGACTCGGATCTCCCGAATCGCCATGAGTGTTCCTTCCGTGCGGCGAGCAGCGGTGCGGTCCGCGCCGAGACGCGGGCCGCACCGAGGACGTCACGCGATCACTGCGATGAGGTCTCCCGCTTCGACCGAGCGGGTCCCCGTGAACGCGACGCGCTCGACCTTACCAGCCACGGGTGCGGTGATCGCCGCCTCCATCTTCATCGCCTCGATCGTGGCGACGGGCTGGCCGGAGTCGACGACGTCTCCCGCACCCGCCTTGATCGTGACCGTGCCCGAGAACGGCGCGGCGACATGGCCGGGATTGGTGCGGTCGGCCTTCTCCGCCTGGGGTGCATCGACCTGGATCGAAGCGTCCTTCACGAACACCTGCCTGAGCTGGCCGTTGACCCGCACCATCACGGTGCGCACGCCCTTGTCGTCGGCCTCACCGATCGCCTCGAGGCCCACGTAGATGCGGACGCCCCTGGCGAGGTCGATCGCGTGCTCGGCGCCGGGTTCGAGCCCGTACAGGTAGTCGGGGGTGTCGAGCACGGAGAGCTCCCCGAACTTCTCGCGCGCGTCCAGGAATGCCCTGGTCGGCTCAGGGAAGAGCAGGCGGTTGAGCGTGTTCTGGCGGGTGCGCCCAGGCTCCGAGAGGAGCTCGGCGTCGGCGTCCGCGAGGGGCGCGACGGCGATGTTGGGCGCACGACCCGCGAGGACGCGGCTGCGGAACGGCTCGGGCCAGCCACCCGGAATCTCGCCGAGCTCGCCAGCGAGGAAGCCGACGACCGAATCCGGGATGTCGTAGTTGCCCGGGTTCGCCTCGAAATCGGCAGGATCGGCGTCGACGGCCGCGAGGTGCAGCGCGAGATCGCCGACGACCTTCGACGACGGCGTCACCTTCGGGATCCGGCCGAGGATCCGGTCGGCGGCCGCGTACATGTCCTCGATCTTCTCGAAGTCGTCCGCGAGGCCGAGCGCGATCGCCTGCTGGCGCAGGTTCGACAGCTGCCCGCCGGGGATCTCGTGCGCGTAGACGCGCCCGGTCGGGCTCGGCAGCCCCGACTCGAAGGGCTTGTACACGGAGCGCACGGCGTCCCAGTACGGTTCGAGCGCGAACACGGCGTCCTGCGAGAGCCCGGTGTCGCGATCCGTGTCGGCGAGCGCGGCGACGAGTCCGCCGAGCGAGGGCTGGCTCGTCGTGCCCGACATCGGGGCGGATGCCGCGTCGACCGCGTCGACGCCCGCCTGCGCGGCCGCGAGGAGCGTCGCGAGCTGGCCGCCCGGGGTGTCGTGCGTGTGCAGGTGCACGGGGAGGTCGAAGCGCTCGCGCAGGGCGGTGACGAGCTTCGCCGCAGCGGCCGGGCGCAGGAGCCCCGCCATGTCCTTGATCGCGAGCACGTGCGCGCCGGCGTCGACGATCTCCTCGGCGAGGCCCAGGTAGTAGTCGAGCGTGTACTTGTCCTCGCCCGGCGACAGCAGGTTGCCGGTGTACGACATCGCGACCTCGGCGACCGCGGTCCCCGAGGCGCGCACCGCGTCGATCGCGACCCGCATCTGCTTGACGTCGTTGAGCGCGTCGAAGATGCGGAACACGTCAACGCCCGTCGCAGCGGCCTCCGCAACGAACGCCTCGGCGACGCGCGCCGGATACGGCGTGTACCCGACCGTGTTCTGTCCGCGGAGCAGCATCTGGATGGGGATGTTCGGCATCGCCTCCCGCAGCGCCGCCAGCCGCTCCCACGGGTCCTCCCCGAGGAAGCGCAGCGCGACGTCGTAGGTCGCCCCGCCCCAGGCCTCGACCGACCACAGCTCCGGCGTCATCCGCGCAACGTACGGCGCGATCCGGACCAGGTCCTTCGTGCGCACCCGCGTCGCGAGCAGCGACTGGTGCGCGTCGCGGAACGTGGTCTCCGTGACCGCGAGGGCCTTCTGCTCGCGCAGGGCGCGCGCGTATCCGTCCGGGCCGAGCTCGAGCAGCCGCTGCCGCTGACCGGCGGGGGCCGGCGCCGAGAGGTCGACTCCCGTGGGAAGCTTCCGCGCGGGATCGGCGCGGTTCGGGCGCTCCCCGTTCGGCTGGTTCACCGTGACGTTGGCGACGTGCTGCAGGATCCGCGTCGCGCGATCCTTCGGCTTGTTCATCTCGAGCAGCTCGGGCCGCTCCTCGATGAAGGCAGTCGACACGTCCCCGGCCTGGAAGTCCGGGTCGGCGAGCACGGCCTGCAGGAACGGGATGTTCGTCGCGACGCCGCGGATCCGGAACTCCGCGAGGGCGCGCCTCGCCCGCACGACGGCGTCCTCGAAGGAGCGGCCGCGGCAGGTCAGCTTCGCGAGCATCGAGTCGAAGTGCGGGCTGATCTGGGCGCCAGCGTTGATCGTGCCGCCGTCGAGGCGCACGCCGCCGCCGCCCGGCGAGCGGTACGCGGTGATCCGGCCCAGGTCGGGGCGGAAGCCGTTCGCGGGATCCTCCGTCGTGATCCGGCACTGCAGTGCCGCGCCGCGCAGCACGATCTCGTCCTGCGTGAGACCGATCTCCGCGAGCGATGCGCCCGCCGCGATCATCATCTGCGCGCGCACGAGATCGACGTCGGTGACCTCCTCCGTCACCGTGTGCTCGACCTGGATCCGCGGGTTCATCTCGATGAATACGTGCTCGCCCGCGCGCTCCCCCGCGGTGTCGAGCAGAAACTCGACCGTGCCGGCGTTCTCGTACCCGATGGACCGCGCGAACGCGATCGCGTCGCGCGTCAGCTCGTCCCGCTTCTCCTGGGAGAGGTTGGGTGCCGGGGCGATCTCGACGACCTTCTGGTGGCGGCGCTGCACGGAGCAGTCGCGCTCGAAGAGGTGCACCGTCGCGCCAGCAGCGTCCGCGAGAACCTGCACCTCGATGTGACGGGGCCGCAGCACCGCCTGCTCGATGAACATGGTGGGATCGCCGAACGCGGACTCCGCCTCGCGCATGGCCGACTCGAGCGCCTCCCGCAGATCCTCGGCGCGCTCGACGCGACGCATGCCGCGACCGCCGCCGCCGGCAACCGCTTTCGCGAACACCGGGAAGCCGATCTCGTCGGCGCCGGAGAGCAGGGCGTCGATATCCGTCGACGGCGGCGTCGACCTCAGCACGGGAACTCCCGCGGCGATCGCGTGCTCCTTCGCTGCGACCTTGTTGCCCGCCATCTCGAGCGCCCGCTTCCCCGGGCCGATGAAGCGGATACCTGCGGCCTCCGCGGCCGAGGCGAGGCCGGGATTCTCCGAAAGGAATCCGTAGCCGGGATAGATGGCGTCGCAGCCGGCCTCGACCGCAACGCGAACGATCTCCGCGATGTCGAGATAGGCGCGAACGGGGTGTCCCTCGGTGCCGATCAGATACGCCTCGTCGGCCTTGAGCCGGTGCAGCGAATTGCGATCCTCATAGGGAAAGACCGCGACCGTCTTCGCTCCGAGCTCGTGCGCGGCGCGGAACGCGCGGATCGCGATCTCACCACGATTCGCGACCAGAACCTTCTTGAACATAGGGTGACCCTCTCTGCGTCGTGAACTTCAGCGGTTGCCCAGACCGTCAAGTGATTCGATATCAAGATACATCCAAACGTCTCACCGGCAGTCCCACCCGCGGAATTCCCGCCGAATTCCGCAGCATCTTCGGCTTGGACTCCGTTTCGGATTAACATCCGGATCGGCGATTTATCCGCGGCAAACCACTCACTTCAAGCGTTTACATAGCGAAATCGACTAAACTCGTGGCGTGCATGTATTGAGTGTGAGTTCCCTCAAGGGCGGCGTCGGCAAGACGACCGTGACGCTCGGCCTCGCATCCGCGGCATTCTCCCGCGGGCTGCGAACCCTGGTCGTGGACTTCGATCCCCAGTCGGATGTCTCGACCGGCCTCGCAGTGAATCCGGAGGGCTACGCGAACGTCGCCGACGTCCTGGAGAGCCCCAAGGAGAAGACGGTGCGCTCGGCCATCGCCCATAGCGGCTGGAACGAGTATCACGAGGGCGGCACGATCGACCTGCTCGTGGGCAGCCCGTCAGCCATCAACTTCGACGGCCCGCACCCGTCGACCCGTGACATCTGGAAGCTCGAGGAAGCGCTCGCCACGGTCGAGTCCGAGTACGACCTCGTGCTCATCGACTGCGCGCCGTCGCTCAACGCGCTCACCCGCACGGCCTGGGCCGCGAGTGACCGCGTCCTCGTCGTCTCGGAGCCGAGCCTCTTCGCCGTCGCCGCGACCGACCGCGCGCTTCGCGCGATCGAGGAGATCCGTCGCGGCGTGAGCCCCCGCCTGCAGCCGCTCGGCATTCTCATCAACCGCACCCAGCCGAACTCCATGGAGCACCAGTTCCGCACGCGCGAGCTGCGCGAGATGTTCGGCCCGCTCGTCCTCAACCCCCAGCTCCCCGAGCGCCCCTCGCTGCAGCAGGCGCAGGGCGCGGCGAAGCCCGTGCACATGTGGCCGGGAGAGGCCTCGCAGGAGATGGCGGGGAACTTCGACCTCGTGCTCGATCGCGTGCTCCGCTCCGCGGGCATGGACGCCGAGCGCGCAGAGGGCGCGAAGCCCCGCGGCGCCACGGTCGCGGACGCCTAGACTCCGGCGCCCCGCGCTGGGAAACGGCCCGGCCACCCTCTGGGTGCGCCGGGCCGTTTCGCGTTTCCGGCGCGCGTCGGCGCAACGAACGCCGGGCGATCCAGCGTTGCTGCGCTGCCCCGCTTCTTGGCCGACCAGCGCCCCAGCGGGGAGCGGGATCAGCGCCGGTGAGCGATCAGGAGATCTTCTTGCGACCCTTGCGGCGCGCTGCGAGCTCGTCGTGCCCGCTCTCGGCCTGACCGTCCATGCGATGCTCGTCCATGTCGACGAGCGATGTCTCGACCTCGCGAAGCACCTTGCCGACGGCGATCCCGAAGACACCCTGGCCGCGGCTCACGAGGTCGATGACCTCGTCGCTCGAGGTGCACAGGTAGACGCCGGCGCCGTCGCTCATGAGCGTGGTCTGGGAGAGGTCGTGGACGCCCGCCTCGTGGAGCTGCGCCACCGCAGTGCGGATCTGCTGCAGCGAGATGCCCGTGTCGAGGAGCCGCTTGACGAGCTTCAGCACCAGGATGTCGCGGAAGCCATAGAGACGCTGCGAGCCGGAGCCGTTCGCCCCGCGCACGGTCGGCTCCACGAGCCCGGTGCGGGCCCAGTAGTCGAGCTGGCGGTAGCTGATGCCCGCCGCGCGGGCCGCAGTGGCGCCCTTGAAGCCGCCGTCCTGGTTGGGCTTCGGCAGGCCGTCGTCAAACAGGAGATCGTCAGCGATCGAAGCCGATCCCGCCTCATCGTGCGGACGCTGATCGTTCTCCATCGGGCTCCCTTTCTCGACGGCGCGGAGCGCCGAACACACTCAACGGTACCGAGCACCAGTCCCCCGTGCAACGACCGACGAGGTCCACTTTCAACGTGTCGACCTCTAGTAGAACTTTAAGGTTGAAATCACGCCAAAAAACCGGCGGTTCAGGCCCCCGACACGCGCCGACGCAACACGCCGGAGCGAACCGTCTCGAGGTACCCGGCGAGTTCCATCGAGTCCTCTGCGCCGTGCGGCGTCGTGCTCTTCACCCCGCGCGTCGAAACCGCGTGCGAGATGAGCTCGGCGTCCCGCTCGGCCGCGACGCGGAACGCGCGCAGATGCCTCGGCGTAATGCCGCGCTCAGCCAGCTTCATGAGGGCCGTGAGCTGGGCAACGCAGTCGTGCGGGAACACCTCGGCAGCCGGCAGCAGGCCCGCGGCGATCGTCTCGCCGAGAAAGCGCGCGCTCGCGCCGGTGCTGCGGCGCAGCTCCTCGCTGCTGAGCACGCGCCGGGGCGCGAGAATGCTCGACGCGCTCCGCGGCGATGCGCCGGGAATGATCGGGTCTTTGCCCTGATCCAACTCCTCGAGCAGCTCGGCGATGACGCGCAGCGGCAGATAGTGATCCCGCTGCAGGGTCAGCACGAGCCGGATGCGCTCGATGTTGGCCTGCGAGAACTTGCGGTAGCCGGACTTCGTCCGCTCGGGGGTCACGAGACCCTGCTCCTCCAGGAAGCGGAGCTTCGACGGCGTCAGGTCGCCGAAGTCATCCTGCAACCGCGCGAGCACCTGTCCGATGCTGAGGAGGGCGTTCGATTGCTGGCGGGCCGGTTCGGCCGCCACGCTACGCTCCCTCGCCCAGATCGAAGCGCGAGGGGAAGAAGGTAAAGCGGAACTTTCCGACCTGCACCTCGGTGCCGTCCTCCAGCACGACCTCGCCGTCGATGCGCTGGCCGTCGCAGAACGTGCCGTTCAGCGAGCCGAGGTCGACGACCGAGAAGCGCGTGCCCGTGCGCTTGAACTCGGCGTGGCGACGCGAAACCGTGACGTCGTCGAGGAAGATGTCGACGGCCGGGTGACGCCCCGCAACCGTGGAATCCTGGTCAAGCAGGAAGCGAGCACCGAGATCGGGGCCCCTGCGCACCACGAGCAGCGCGGCGCCCGAGGGCAGCGCCTCGACGGCTTCGAGCTCATCGACGGAGAGGTCGGTCGCGTGGGCGCGGATCAGGGCGCCCAGATCCTCACGGAACTGCTGCGTGGCACGCGCCTCGGTGTTGTCGGCGCGACGGGCATGATTCTCAGCGTTCACGTCCTCACCATTCCTAATCTCGGGGCGTCTTCGGGCCGGTTGACCCATCCATATCTACGCTATCGCAGACCACCTGGGGAGTGCATCCCCGGAACGGAGTTGGCTCCCTGGCGGGCGCGTCGCAACTCCCGATCCCCCGCCAGAGGGAGAATCCCTGGTCAGGCGAGACGTTCTTGGGCCTCGAGGAAGGCGTACACCTCGTGGGAGTCCACCCCGGGGAAGGTGCCGGTCGGAAGCGCGGCGAGCAGACTCGTGGGGGTCGCGGCCTCCGGCCACGCAGCGGACTCCCACTTCCTGGTGAGATCGCTGGAGGCCCGACGGCAGCACCGATCGTCCGGGCAGAAGGACTTCGTGCGGTGCGGCGTCTCCCTGCCCCGGAACCACTTCACGTCCTCGAAGCGCACGCCAACGCTCACCGAGTACAGGCCCTCCTTGGCCTTCTCCACGCGCGAGGTGCACCAGTAGGTGCCGCCCGCGGCCATGTCCGTGTACTGATACCAGGGATTGAACCGGTCCGGCTGCGCGAACACGGTTCGTGCCGTCCAATTGCGGCAGACCATTGCGCCCTCGAAGTTGCCGAGCGCGTCCGAGGGGAAGCGCACCCCGTCGTTTTCGTAGGCCTTGATGAGCGTCCCGGACTCGTGCGCCTTCATGAAGTGAACAACGAGGTCGAGCCGTTCGGTCGCGAGATTCGTGAAGCGGTGCGCCGCCATCTCGTAGGACACGCCGAACGCATCGCGCAGGTCCTCCATCGAGATCTGCCGCTCCTTCTTGGCGGCGGACAGCAGCTCGACCGAGGACTCCTCGGGAAGGAGAACCGCTCCGGCAAGATAGTTCGCCTCTACGCGCTGGCGCAGGAAGTCCCCGTAGTTGCGCGGCTCCTCGTGACCGCACACAAGGCTCGCGATCGCCCGCAGGATCGGGGCGCGGGCGTCGCGCGACGGCAGATTGCTGCTCAGGTAGATCCGTCCGTTCCTGCGGTCGATCACCGAGCGGGTCGAATGCGGGAGGTTTGCGACGTAGTGCAGCGAGAAGCCGAGCTTCTCGGCGACGGTCGCGATGGCCTGCTGGGAAACCGGACCGCCGGAATACCCCACGCTCTCGAGCAGCTGCGACGCTGCCCGCTCGAGCTCCGGGTAGTAGTTGCCGGCGACGCGCATCTCGGCCCGCAGCTCGGTGTTCGCGCGGCGCGCCTCTTCCGGGGTGGCCGCCCGCTCGCCGTGCAGCCGCTCGACCTCCTGGTGCAGGCCGAGGATCGCCTTCAGTGTCTCGTCGTTCGTGGCCTTCGAGACGCGGATCGGCTGGATTCCGAGCGAGCGGAACACGGCGCCCCGCTGCGCGCGCTCGACCGCGATCTCCAGGGCGGCCCGCTCGCTCGGGGCCTCGTCGAGGAGCAGTTCGTCCACCGTCACGTCGAGCGCGCTCGCGAGCGCGCGCAGGAGCGGGAGACGCGGTTCACGCTTGCCGTTCTCGATCGCGGACAGCTGGGATGGCGCGCGATCGACCGCCGCCGCCAGCTGATCGAGCGTGAGCCCGAGCTGGGCGCGCCGCTCGCGAATGCGACGACCGAGCGTGAGGGCATCGCCCTCCGACTCCGGGTCGGTATCGCCGGGCCCGCCGTGCTGACCCGGGGTGTGCATGGTCTCGAGGAGCGTCATGACTCCATGGTGCCAGAACGTGAAATTTCCGACAAGCAGAAGAATCCCAGAAATTCACCCCGCGAAACGCCGGGATCGGCCCCTCGGGACCCCTGAGGATGGAAACACCACCGAAACCGACGCCCTCCCGGGCAGGAGCTAAGGAACAGATCATGACCACCACGCAGGCGGCACCGCAGCGCATCCGGACCGCCACCCCCGCATTCGGCCCCCGCATCGAAGTGACCGGACGCCCGTTCGGCCGCAGCGACGAGATCCTCACGCCCGAGGCGCTCCAGTTCCTCACCGAACTGCACGATCGCTTCGCCAGCAGCCGTCACGAGCGCCTCGCCGACCGGCAGCGCCGCCGGTACGAGATCGGCAACGGCCGCGATCCCCGCTTCCGCGAGGACACGCGTGCAATCCGCGAGGACGCGGAGTGGAAGGTCGCCGGAGCGGGCCCCGGTCTCGAGGACCGTCGCGTGGAGATCACCGGCCCCACCGATCCCAAGATGACGATCAACGCGATGAACTCAGGCGCCCGCGTCTGGCTCGCCGACCAGGAGGACGCGACGAGCCCCACCTGGCACAACGTCATCGAGGGCCAGCTGTCCCTGTTCGACGCGATCCGAGGCCAGCTCGAGTACACGAGCCCCGAGGGCAAGGAATACCGGATCACGGCCGAGCGCACGCCGACCATCGTGATGCGGCCCCGCGGCTGGCACCTTGTCGAGAAGCACATCCGCTTCGTCGACGCGCACGGGCAGTCCGGCGCGGCCTCCGGCAGCCTCGTCGACTTCGGCCTCTACGCGTTCCACAACGCACGCGAGCTCGTCGCCAGCGGCCGCGGCCCCTACTTCTACATCGCCAAGCTCGAGTCGAGCGAGGAAGCGAAGCTCTGGGACGACGTCTTCACCTACACCGAGCAGGCGCTCGGCCTCGATCACGGCACGATCCGCGCGACCGTCCTCATCGAGACCCTCCCCGCGGCCTTCGAGATGGAGGAGATCCTGTACGTGATGCGGGATCACATCGCGGGCCTCAACGCCGGCCGCTGGGACTACATCTTCTCGATCATCAAGAACTACCGCGGCCGCGGCGCCCGCTTCGTGCTCCCGGACCGCAGCGAGGTCACGATGACGGTCCCCTTCATGCGGGCCTACACCGAACTCCTCGTGAAGACCTGCCACAAGCGCGGCGCGCACGCGATCGGCGGCATGAGCGCGTTCATCCCGAACCGGCGCGACCCCGAGGTTACCCGGCTGGCGGAGGAGAAGGTCAGCGCCGACAAGAACCGCGAGGCGAACGACGGCTTCGACGGCACCTGGGTCGCACACCCCGACCTGATCCCCGTGGCGCAGGCCGAGTTCGACGCGGTGCTCGGCGATCGACCGAACCAGGTCGAGCGCCAGCGCGACGACGTCACCGTCACCGCTGCCGACCTGCTCAATGTCCACATCGGCCGCGAGATCACCGAGGCTGGCGTGCGGGAGAACGTCTCGATCGGGCTCCGCTACATCGAGGCGTGGCTGCGCGGGAACGGCGCCGTAGCCATCGACAACCTGATGGAGGACGCCGCGACGGCTGAGATCAGCCGCTCCCAGATCTGGCAGTGGATCCACCAGGATCAGTCCACCGCGGAGGGCACCCGGATCACGAAGCAGTGGGTTGCCGAGCTCGTCGCCGAGGCGCTCGCCGGTTTCGACCGCTTCGACGGGGATCGCTACGACGATGCCGCAGAGCTGTTCGCGGACGTCGCGCTGGGCGACGACTTCCCGACCTTCCTCACGGTCCCGGCCTACAGCCGGTACCTCGTGGATGCCTGACCCGGATCCGGGTTCCGACCCGGACCGTTCGAACTGACGGGGCCCGGCCGCACTTCTCCTGCGGCCGGGCCCCGTCACTGTGCGCCCCGCGTGTATCGGCGGCGGCATACCGCCCCTGCATGGCCGGCGCGGTCAGCGGGTCAACGGGTCCACTGGCCCACGGCTCCACGGACCCACGGGGCCGAACCTCGAGGCGCGCGCCGTGGCGCTCCCCTAGCGGTACAGCGAGTCGCTGCGGTCGATCGCGGGACCGAGCTCGTCGACGAGGAGGGTGTCGGTGTCGAGCTGACCCGTGCGATAGGCGGCTCGCCCGACCATGTGGGCGGCGATCGGCGCCGTCAGCGCCTGGAAGATGAAGACCGGCACGAGCCCGAGGAGCGTCGAGAAGGAGCGCTGTTCGAGCGCGATTCCCGCGATGATCAGGAGGAGCCCGAAGATCTGCGGCTTCGTGGCCGCGTGCAGGCGGCTGAGGGCGTCGGGGAAGCGCAGGAGGCCGATCCCGGCGGCGGCCGAGAGCACCCCCGCGAGCACGATGCAGACGATCGCGGCGATATCCATGATCTGCTCAAACATCCCCGGCCACCCTTCTCGTCGCTGCGTCGTGCGAGGCGGTCGCGGCGCCCTCCGCGACTTCCGCCTTGCGTTTCACGAAGCGCGCGACGACGATCGTCGCGAGCGTCGCGGTAGCGGCGATCACCGTCATGAGCGGGATCGTGTCCGTGTGATGCCGGAGGATCATGTCGGCCCCGACGACCAGCATGAGCGTCGTGAGGAGCACGTCGGACGCGACCATGCGGTCGAGAATCGTCGGCCCTCGCACGATCCGAACGAGCGCGGCGAGCGCCGCGACGGAGAGCCCGACGCCGGCCACGATGAGTGCGACTGTGGTGAACGTGCTCATCCGAGGCTCCTCACTTCGTCCTTCGATCCGATGGCGCGGATCAGCATTTCCTCGATCCGCCGCACCTGCCTGCGCATGGCCGTGAGATCCTTCTGGGTCTCGGTGTCGAGCACGTGGAGGTAGAGCGTCGATTCGAAGCGGTCGATCTCGGCCACGAGCGACCCCGGGATCAGGGAGATCGTGATCCCGACAAGGGTGATGATGAAGTCCGACCGGGTGCGCAGGCGCACCGCGATGATCGAGCAGGTGGGCGGCCGGCCAGGCTTGACGGCGATCCAGGCCACCTGCCACGAGGCGACGGAGAGCCACCAGAGGAAGGAGCCGACGTACTGCAGCGCGTACCACGGGTTGAATCGTCCGGCCAGTTCAACGGGCGGGAGGTAGAAGACACGCATGACGACGACGGCAATCAGCACGCCGCTCACGACGGACATGGCGGACACCTCGCGCCACAGCATCATCCACAGGATGACGAGCCCGATCAGGAGCGGGATCTCGTGCAACCGGACACCCCACTCGAGCCGTCTGGCCGAGCGCGGAGCATCGGTTCCGGTGTTCGCGAGTCGCTCGCTCATTCGGCGGCCCCCGTTCGCGTCGTTCCGCTCCCGCCCGGGAGCTCGCCTGGGCTCTCGCCGAGCACGAGCGCCGCAAGCCTGCCGGAGTTGGCGAGGTCATCGCCGGCTCGGGTGGCGTACGCGTAGAGCGGCCCCGCGAAGACGGTCAGCGCGATACTCACGATCACCATTCCCGCGGTCGCACCGGTCATGAGCCCGGGAATCGCTTTCTGCTCCTGGGTGGGCTGAGCGTCGGGAGCGTCCTGCAGCCGATCGAGCATCGCCTCTTCCCTGGCGCGCAGCTTCAGCGCCTCGGTGCTCGGTGCGGGGCGGCCGTTCCGATCCGGAGCCCCTCCGAAGGTGCCGGTGGTCGGCGGGTGGTCGCTCACGGACAGGACGCCGGTTGCCTCGCTCGCACCCGCGGCGTCCGCCGGCCCCGCCGCGCTCGCGGCGTCACGGGCGCCAGTGGCCTCCAGCCTCCCGGCTTCGGGATCGTGTGCCGCGCGCTTGGGCGCGACCGCGCGGGGTCGCGCCCGCCAGAAGGCGAGCACCCACGCGCGGGCGAGCGCGTAGAGCGTGAGCAGCGAGGTCAGCGCACCGATCCCGATCAGCCAGTACGCGGCGGGACCGCCGACGTCGGCGGCGGTGACGAAGAGCCCGAGCTTGCCGATGAATCCCGAGAACGGCGGGATTCCGCCGAGGTTGAGCATCGGGATGAAGAAGAGGACCGCGATCACGGGCGAGGCGCGGAGCATGCCGCGCAGGCTCGCGAGCGAGGTCGTGCCGCCCTGTCGCTCGAGAAGACCGACCGCGAGGAACAGCGTCGTCTGCACGATGATGTGGTGCATGATGTAGTAGATCGTGGCGGCGAAGCCGGCCGCGTTCGCCATCCCGATGCCGAAGATCATGTAGCCGATGTGGCTGATCAGGGTGAACGACAGCAATCGCTTGATGTCGAGCTGGGCTACGGCGCCCAGGATGCCGATCAGCATGGTGAGTCCGGCGATCACCAGCAGGAGCGTGTCGACGCTCGAGTCGGGGAACAGCTGGGTCTGGGTGCGAATGATCGCGTAGACGCCCACCTTCGTCAGCAGGCCCGCGAACACCGCGGTGACGGGCGCCGGCGCCGTGGGATACGAGTCGGGGAGCCAGAAGGACAGCGGGAAGACGGCGGCCTTGATCCCGAACGCGATGAGCAGGGCGAGGTTCAGGAGCAACTGCGTGTCCTGCGGGAGCTCGGCGATGCGCACGGTGAGCTGGGCCATGTTGACCGTCCCCGTCGCCCCGTAGATCATGCCGATCGCTGCGAGGAACAGAATCGACGAGACGAGTGAAACCACGACGTAGGTCACGCCGGCCCGGATGCGCGCAGCGGTCCCGCCGAGGGTGATCAGCACATAGCTCGCGACGAGCAGGATCTCGAAGCCCACGTAAAGGTTGAAGAGGTCGCCTGCGATAAACGCGTTGAACACGCCGGCGCCGAGTACGAGGTAGGTCGGATAGTAGATCGAGACCGGGGTGTCCTCGTCGCCGTCGGCGAGGCCCTGGCCGATCGAGAACAGGAACACCGCGAGCAGCACGATCGAGGACACCGTGAGCATCAGCGCCGACACGCGGTCGACGACGAGCGCGATTCCGAACGGGGCGCCCCAGCCGCCGACCTCCATGATCAGCGGCCCGCCGGCGTCGACGAGCCAGACCAGCACCAGGCTCAGTACGACGACTCCCCCGAGCGCGACGAGCGTGATGCCCTGCTGGGCGCGCCGGTGCCCGGGAAGCGCGAGCGCGAGGGCCGCGCCCACGAGCGGGACGAGGACGACGAGGGGAACGAGCCAGATCATCGGTCTCCCCCTTCGTGGTCTCGTGCGTCAGTGGACTTGGGTGGCGGCGGCGCGGGCGCTGCGCCCCCGGTTTCCCGAGAGGAGGGGCGGCCCGGGTCCGGGTTTCCCTCGGCTCCACGCGGGCCTGCTGTACCGGGCACCGCCGATCCGGGGCCAGCCGAACCGGGAGCTGCGGAATCGAGGTCTGCCGTACCGGGAGCTGCGGCACGGAGAGCTGCGGCGCTGAGTCCCGCGGCTCCGGGAGCTGCGGCCCGGAGGCCCGCGGTTGCGAGCACGGCGCGGCCGTCCTCGCGAGCACCCCCGCGGGCGTCACCGTCGGTGTCGGCCTCGTCGTCGGACTCCCCCTCGGCACCCTGTCGGGCCTCGACGTCGCTGTCGTCGCCAGTTTCGGGGGTGTCCTCGAGGTCGAGGTCGGTGAGCTCCTCGGTCGTGAGCGACTCCGTGGCCCCAAGCTCGAGATCCGCCTCGTCGTCCTGCACCGTGTCGTCGCGATCGTGAGCGAGACGCCACGTGCGGTAAATGAGCGCCAGGAAGAACGCCGAGACGCCGAAGGTGATGACGATCGCGGTGAGGATGAACGCCTGCGGAAGCGGGTCGCTCATCTCCGACGGTTCCGCATCGCCCACGATCGGCGCCGCGCCAAAGCTGCCGCTCATCAGGAAGATGAGCAGGTTGGTCGCGTTGCCCACGAGGAGGAAGCCGAGCAGGAGTCGCGTGAGGGTGCGATCGAGCAGGAGATACACGCCGCAGGCGTACATGACGACCATCACGGCGACGAGAACGAGGGGCATAGTCACTGCGCGCTCACCTCTTCCTCTTCGAAGGAGGCGACCTCGGCCTCCTCGTGCTCGTCGATCTCCGCGCCGAGGCTGCGGAGCACGTCGAGGATCAGGCCGAAGACGACGAGGTAGACGCCGATGTCGAACAGCGTCGAAGTGACGAGGGGCAGGGTTCCGAAAATGCCGAGGTCGGCGTCGACCCACGCGGAGCTGAGCGCGGACTGCCCGAAGAACAGCGGGAGGACGGCCATGGTGACCGCGATGGACAGGCCGGTGCCGAGGATCCGACCCGCGTCGAGCGGAACCGTTGCGCGGAGCTCGTGCCGGCCGCCAGCGAGGTAGCGCGCGACGAGGGCGAGGCCGGCGACGAGGCCGCCAGCGAACCCGCCGCCCGGCGAATTGTGGCCGGTGAACAGCAGATACAGGGACAGGATGATGAGCGCGTGGAACACGAGCCGAACGACAACCTCGAGCATGATGGAGCGTCGCGCGGGATCGAGCCTGCGACCGGCGAGCAGCCACGAAACCCGGGTCGCGGGATCCTGCGGGTCGGCGACGCGGAGCAGGTGCTCTCGGGCCTGGGTGCGGGCGTCGCGTCGAGTGAGCTTCGGCCGGAAGTCTGCGCGGGTGCTGAGGAAGACGAGCGAGGCGACGCCGGTGGCCGCGGCGAGGATGACCGAGAGCTCGCCCATGGTGTCCCAGCCTCGGATGTCGACGAGCATCACGTTGACGACGTTCTTGCCGTGTCCCCCGGCCGCTGCGAGCTCGGGGAGTTGCAGCGAGATGGGGTCGGCGATGCGGGAGCCCAGCGCGATCACGGCGACGACTCCCATGACGAGCCCGACACCGGCGCCGATCGCGAGTCGCGCCCACCGCACCTTCCGCGTGGCGCGACGGCCGAGGCGCTGCGGGAGGCGTCGGATCACGAGGACGAACGCGATCAGCGTCACCGTTTCGACGAGCACCTGCGTCAGCGCGAGATCGGGTGCCCCGTGCGTCGCGAAGAGCGCAGCCATCCCGTACCCGGTGATGCCGACGAGGACGACAGCCTGGAACCTCGTCTTCGCGCGGAGCGAGAACACGGTCGCGAGGATCATCACGAGCGCGATCGGCACCTGCACCGGCGAGGTGGCGACGACGTATTCGTCGGGCCAGAGGTCGTTGGTGAGGACGGTGCCGCCCAGGGCGATGACGACCACGATCAGGATCACCGCGAGGTAGAACGGCAGCGAACCGCGCTGGGTGAGCGCGGTGAGTCGCACGGCGAGCACGTCGATCCAGTGGGTGAGGACCCAGTACGCGTGGGAGGCCGACCAGCGCTCCGAGATGACGGGCAGGCGGGGCCGCAGTCGCGACGCCGCGACCGCGAGCAGCGTGCCGAGCACGAGTACGCTGAGCGAGGCGATGAGCGCGGACGTGACACCGTGCCAGAGCGCGAGATGCTCGGGCTCTCTGCCCGGCTCCTCCGCGATCGTCGCGAGGAAGAGGCTGTCGAAGAAGGTGGCTCCGACGCCGGCGACGACCGTGAGCACGACGAAGACGACGGGCGCGATCAGGATCTTTCCTTCGGGCGGGTGGACGACCGCGCACACCTCTGTGTCGGCCTTCATGCCGAAGGCACCCCACAGGAATCGGCCCATGTAGCCGACCGTGAGGACGCTTCCGGCGAGCGTCACCCAGAACACGAGCGTGGCCAGCCCCGATGCGTTGCCGACCTCGATCAGCTCCATGAGCGCGGCTTCCTTCGCGACGAAGCCGACGAGCGGGGGGACGCCCGCCATGGATGCCGCAGCGATCGTGGTGAGCACCGCGAGGACGGGGAGCCGTCTGCCGAGACCGCAGAGCTTGCGGAGGTCGCGGGTTCCCGTGGCGTGATCGATGATTCCGACGGAGAGGAAGAGCGGGGCCTTGGCGAGGGCGTGCGCGAAGAGCAGCACGATGCCGGCGAAGCTCGTTCGCGGGTCGCCGACGCCGACGACCATCGCGAGGAGGCCCAGCTGGCTGACCGTGCCATGGGCGACGATGAGTTTGATGTCGTACTGCCTGAGGGCGCGCACTCCCCCGTTGATCATGGTGATGGCGCCGAGGATGACGATCGTCTCGCGGAAGCCCGGCACGTCGCCGAAGGCGGGGATCACGCGCAGGATCAGGTAGATCCCGGCCTTCACCATCGCTGCGGCGTGCAGGTATGCGCTGACCGGCGTGGGGGCGGCCATGGCGCCGGGGAGCCAGAAGTGGAAGGGGAAGATCGCGGACTTCGAGAGCGCGCCCGCGAGCACGAGGAACGCCGCGGTGGCGCCGAGCGCGCCCTGCGGCGGGTGGGCAACGATCTCGGACAGCAGCGGGGTGCCCGCCGCACGTGCGAGCAGGACGAAGCCGACGAACATGGCGAGGCCGCCCGAGACGGTGACCATGAGGGCCTGCAGGGCAGCGGAGTTCGCGGTGCGGAGCCGGGTGACGTGGCCGATGAGGAGGAACGAGAACACCGTCGTTCCTTCCCAGAAGATGAAGAGGAGGTAGACGTCGTCGGCGAGCACGAGTCCGAGCATGGAGGCCGCGAAACCCATGAATACCCCGGCGAAGCGGGGCAGCCCGATGTCGTCGTCCTCGAAGTAGCTCGTGCAGTAGAGCAGCACGAGCGAGCCCGCGCCCGTGACGAGCAACGCGAAGAGGGCAGAGAGCGCGTCGAGGCGCAGCGTGAGCGTGAGGCCTAGCTCGGGGATCCAGGGCAGCTGCTCGACGATGATCTCCCCGGTGAACACGGGAAGGGAGATAATGAGGACCGCGACGAAAGTGGCGGCCATGAGCAGGCTGAGGCCGATGAACGAGCGGCGGCCGAGCCGTTTGACGACCGGGTGAGCGACGGAGGCAGCAAGAGCGAGGACGAGCAGCATGCCCATCATCGCTCCCATAGGCGGCCCGCTTTCACATTGAGTTGGTCGTCGTTCTGGTGGTTTTTGCCCCTGTCCATTCTACAGAGAGACCCCTGACAACGTTGCCCCGAACGGAGCGGGCTGCAGGAAAACCCTCCTGAAATGGGTCGAGGGTCGTACGTGACTGCCGGCTGTGGCGGTCTCGTACGACCCTCGATGAAAAGGTGTCCGGCGGTGTCCTACTCTCCCACACCCTCCCGAGTGCAGTACCATCGGCGCAGTCAGTCTTAGCTTCCGGGTTCGGAATGTGTCCGGGCGTTTCCCTGACGCTATGGCCGCCGTAACTCTATTAACATGTGGCCACCCCGCCCCCAAAAAAGTGTGGGGGTGTGGTGTGGCCGTACGTCAAGAACCACAAAGTGGACGCGATCATCGTTACATTTGCTCTACTCATGTCCCCACACGTGGGTGGGGTGGAAATCAAGTCGTCGGCTTATTAGTACCAGTCAGCTCCACACGTTGCCGTGCTTCCACATCTGGCCTATCAACCCAGTCATCTACTGGGAGCCTCACACACTCAAAGGTGTAGGGAGATCTCATCTCGAGGCCGGCTTCCCGCTTAGATGCTTTCAGCGGTTATCCATCCCGAACGTAGCCAACCAGCCATGCCCTTGGCAGAACAACTGGCACACCAGAGGTCCGTCCAACCCGGTCCTCTCGTACTAGGGTCAGATCCTCTCAAATCTCCAACGCGCGCAGAGGATAGGGACCGAACTGTCTCACGACGTTCTAAACCCAGCTCGCGTACCGCTTTAATGGGCGAACAGCCCAACCCTTGGGACCAACTCCAGCCCCAGGATGCGACGAGCCGACATCGAGGTGCCAAACCATGCCGTCGATATGGACTCTTGGGCAAGATCAGCCTGTTATCCCCGAGGTACCTTTTATCCGTTGAGCGACAGCGCTTCCACAAGCCACTGCCGGATCACTAGTCCCGACTTTCGTCCCTGCTCGACCTGTCAGTCTCACAGTCAAGCTCCCTTGTGCACTTACACTCGCCACCTGATTGCCAACCAGGTTGAGGGAACCTTTGGGCGCCTCCGTTACTTTTTGGGAGGCAACCGCCCCAGTTAAACTACCCACCAGGCACTGTCCCAGAACCCGATCAGGGTCCGTAGTTAGATATCCAATATGACCAGAGTGGTATTTCAACAATGACTCCACAAGAACTAGCGTCCCTGCTTCACAGTCTCCCACCTATCCTACACAAGCCACACCGAACACCAATACCAAGCTGTAGTAAAGGTCACGGGGTCTTTCCGTCCTTCTGCGCGTAACGAGCATCTTTACTCGTACTGCAATTTCGCCGAGTTCACGGTGGAGACAGCTGGGAAGTCGTTACGCCATTCGTGCAGGTCGGAACTTACCCGACAAGGAATTTCGCTACCTTAGGATGGTTATAGTTACCACCGCCGTTTACTGGGGCTTAAATTCAAAGCTTCGACCGAAGTCTGACCTCTCCTCTTAACCTTCCAGCACCGGGCAGGCGTCAGTCCGTATACATCCACTTGCGTGTTGGCACGGACCTGTGTTTTTAGTAAACAGTCGCTTCCCACTGGTCTCTGCGGCCACCACACCCTTTCGGAGTAAATCCTAATAAGCGGGTGGCCCCCCTTCTCCCGAAGTTACGGGGGCATTTTGCCGAGTTCCTTCACCATGATTATCTCGATCTCCTGAGTATTCTCTACCTGACCACCTGAGTCGGTTTGGGGTACGGGCAACAGCAAACCTCACGTCGATGCTTTTCTCGGCAGCATAGGATCAATGACTTCCCCATACGGGTCCCCATCGCATCTCACCCTTCACGCGGGACGGATTTGCCTATCCCGCAGGCTACATGCTTAGCCCGGGACAACCATCGCCCGGGACCATCTACCTTCCTGCGTCACACCTCACGCTCACCACCCCAGTTCGGGTTCGCAGCCACCACCAGCCATCACCCGAAGGATCCGGCCGGCTTAGGTTTGCTTAGCACTACTGGTTAGGTCTTTGACGGTTTACCGCCGGTACGGGAATATCAACCCGTTGTCCATCGACTACGCCTGTCGGCCTCGCCTTAGGTCCCGACTTACCCAGGGCAGATTAGCTTGACCCTGGAACCCTTGGTCTTCCGGAGGACGGGTTTCTCACCCGTCTTTCGCTACTCATGCCTGCATTCTCACTCGTGTGGCATCCACGACTGGATCACTCCGCCGCTTCACTCGCCACACGACGCTCTCCTACCCATCCCAGGAGCTGAACCACGAAGGCTTGCCTATACCTGGAATGCCACAACTTCGGTGGCGTGCTTGAGCCCCGTTACATTGTCGGCGCGGAATCACTTGACCAGTGAGCTATTACGCACTCTTTCAAGGGTGGCTGCTTCTAAGCCAACCTCCTGGTTGTCACAGCAACTCCACATCCTTTTCCACTTAGCACGCGCTTTGGGACCTTAGTTGGTGATCTGGGTTGTTTCCCTCTCGACAATGAAGCTTATCCCCCACTGTCTCACTGCTGCGCTCTCACTTACCGGCATTCGGAGTTTAGCTGACGTCAGTAACCTTGTAGGGCCCATCGGCCATCCAGTAGCTCTACCTCCGGCAAGAAACACGCAACGCTGCACCTAAATGCATTTCGGAGAGAACCAGCTATCACGAAGTTTGATTGGCCTTTCACCCCTATCCACAGCTCATCCCCTCAGTTTTCAACCTAAGTGGGTTCGGTCCTCCACGCGCTCTTACACGCGCTTCAACCTGGCCATGGATAGATCACTTCGCTTCGGGTCTAGGACATGCGACTCAATCGCCCTATTCAGACTCGCTTTCGCTACGGCTACCCCACACGGGTTAACCTCGCCACATATCGCTAACTCGCAGGCTCATTCTTCAAAAGGCACGCCGTCACCAGAACAAGCTGGCTCCGACGGATTGTAAGCAAACGGTTTCAGGTACTCTTTCACTCCCCTCCCGGGGTACTTTTCACCTTTCCCTCACGGTACTAGTCCGCTATCGGTCATCTGGGAGTATTTAGGCTTATCAGGTGGTCCTGACAGATTCACACGGGATTTCTCGGGCCCCGTGCTACTTGGGATACACACCACGCGGCACAACCATTTCGGATACGGGACTCTCACCCACTCCGGTCCGCCGTTCCAAGCGGTTCTCCTATAGCTGCACACTCACGTTCGAGGGCCGGCAGACCCCCACGGCATGTCCCACAACCCCGCACATGCAACCCCTGCCGGGTATCACACATGTACGGTTTAGCCTCTTCCGGGTTCGCTCGCCACTACTACCGGAATCACATGTTGTTTTCTCTTCCTGTGGGTACTGAGATGTTTCACTTCCCCACGTTCCCTCTACCCGCCCTATATATTCAGGCGGGAGTCGCCAGGTACGCACGCGCCCTGACGGGGTTTCCCCATTCGGAAATCCTCGGATCGAAGCCCGTTTATCGGCTCCCCGAGGCTTATCGCAGATTACCACGTCCTTCTTCGGCTCCAGATGCCAAGGCATCCACCGTTTGCTCTTTGAAACTTGAAATCACATAAGTAAATCAAAAACACACACCCACACAACCCACACCCAAAAAAGGGTGACGGCCGGCGGGCATGCGACCAATGAAAATTTAGTATCTGCAACACTCACACCCCAAAGGATGATCATGTTGCGAAGATGCTCGCGTCCACTGTGTAGTTCTCAACGTACGGTCGATCCCGAAGCCACGAACAACACGTTCCGTAACCGCGGGCCAGAAGCAACAGACACCCACACACACGTGCAGACGCCTGGTCTCCCAGGACCCAATAGTATGCACCCGACACTCACCCCCACAAAAACAATCCAGCTTTCCCACCAGCCCAAAGACCGGCGTACTCACCACACTGCCCCCACAGAGACAAGCACTTCATCAAATGTTCCACCCATGAGCAGCCGGCACCACACACTCGGTGATGATCCGACCATTCTCCGAGGCTAAAAGCCTCGAGTGCTCCTTAGAAAGGAGGTGATCCAGCCGCACCTTCCGGTACGGCTACCTTGTTACGACTTAGTCCTAATTACCAGTCCCACCTTCGACGGCTCCCTCCAAAAAGGTTAGGCCACCGGCTTCGGGTGTTACCGACTTTCATGACTTGACGGGCGGTGTGTACAAGGCCCGGGAACGTATTCACCGCAGCGTTGCTGATCTGCGATTACTAGCGACTCCGACTTCATGGGGTCGAGTTGCAGACCCCAATCCGAACTGAGACCGACTTTTTGGGATTCGCTCCACCTTACGGTATCGCCGCCCTTTGTATCGGCCATTGTAGCATGCGTGAAGCCCAAGACATAAGGGGCATGATGATTTGACGTCATCCCCACCTTCCTCCGTGTTGACCACGGCAGTATCCCATGAGTTCCCACCATAACGTGCTGGCAACATAGGACGAGGGTTGCGCTCGTTGCCGGACTTAACCGAACATCTCACGACACGAGCTGACGACAACCATGCACCACCTGTATAGAAGTGTCCAAAGAGTCCTGTATCTCTACAGTATTCTTCTATATGTCAAGCCTTGGTAAGGTTCTTCGCGTTGCATCGAATTAATCCGCATGCTCCGCCGCTTGTGCGGGCCCCCGTCAATTCCTTTGAGTTTTAGCCTTGCGGCCGTACTCCCCAGGCGGGGAACTTAATGCGTTAGCTACGACACAGAACCCGTGGAACAGGCCCTACATCTAGTTCCCAACGTTTACGGCATGGACTACCAGGGTATCTAATCCTGTTCGCTCCCCATGCTTTCGCTCCTCAGCGTCAGTAACGGCCCAGAGATCTGCCTTCGCCATCGGTGTTCCTCCTGATATCTGCGCATTCCACCGCTACACCAGGAATTCCAATCTCCCCTACCGCACTCTAGCCTGCCCGTACCCACTGCAGGCCCGAGGTTGAGCCTCGGGTTTTCACAGCAGACGCGACAAGCCGCCTACGAGCTCTTTACGCCCAATAATTCCGGACAACGCTTGCACCCTACGTATTACCGCGGCTGCTGGCACGTAGTTAGCCGGTGCTTTTTCTGCAGGTACCGTCACTCTCGCTTCTTCCCTACTAAAAGAGGTTTACAACCCGAAGGCCGTCATCCCTCACGCGGCGTTGCTGCATCAGGCTTGCGCCCATTGTGCAATATTCCCCACTGCTGCCTCCCGTAGGAGTCTGGGCCGTGTCTCAGTCCCAGTGTGGCCGGTCACCCTCTCAGGCCGGCTACCCGTCGTCGCCTTGGTGAGCCATTACCTCACCAACAAGCTGATAGGCCGCGAGTCCATCCTCCACCGATAAATCTTTCCACCCACACACCATGCGGTGATAGGTCATATCCAGTATTAGACACCGTTTCCAGCGCTTATCCCAGAGTGAAGGGCAGGTTACTCACGTGTTACTCACCCGTTCGCCACTCATCCACCAGAGCAAGCTCCAGCTTCAGCGTTCGACTTGCATGTGTTAAGCACGCCGCCAGCGTTCGTCCTGAGCCAGGATCAAACTCTCCGTAAAAAACAAAGCACAGCATCCAGCGGAATAAGCCAGACAACTGCGAGTTTGACCTGACAAACAAAAACAAACCATCAACCAACCAAAAAGGTCAGTACTGACAATCCGAATTATTCATCCAAAAAGGAATCTCCAACACCCAAACAGGATGCCAGGGATAAAAAATTTGGCATTTGACAATCAAGTGCACACTATTGAGTTCTCAAAGACCAGACACCACCCGTCAACCCCAACCAAGGAGCCTCCGAGAAGCTACTGT
>NZ_JAEHOI010000005.1 GCF_016522535.1 Leucobacter edaphi
CCAACACCCAAACAGGATGCCAGGGATAAAAAATTTGGCATTTGACAATCAAGTGCACACTATTGAGTTCTCAAAGACCAGACACCACCCGTCAACCCCAACCAAGGAGCCTCCGAGAAGCTACTGTCTCGCCGAGGTCATTCTGACCTCAGAAGCGCAAGCTAAGTGCCGGACCGTGTTTCCCAGTCCGGCTGCGTCGCGCTGACAAGGGAATACATTACGCCGATGGGCAGGGCAGGGCAAGTAGTGCCCGTTTCCCGGGCGTGTCTCCGCATGATTCCGCCATTTTTACATACGGGGCTGATTTGGCCAGTGGGCGGCCCCCAGGGTGAAAAGACGTTCAAACTGCCCTCATCATGCGGTTACCGCCCGTTTCCCGGGCGTTTCCTCGGGCGGCACCCCGGGGAGATCGCGCAGCGCGGGAGATCAGCGGTGGCCGAAAACAGCAGCGGGCGGGATCAGAGGCGCGCGAGATCAGCGGTGCCCGGGAACAAAGAACGCCTCCATCGCAGTATCGGTGGAGGCGTCCTCTGTCAGTCGGGTGCCGGGGATCTCCTCCCCGCGAGGGAGAGGAGGGCCCGGCTCAGGATCGGAGCAGCGGCTCCCGCTCCGTGCCCGGCACAACGGCCCGATCGAGCCGGCCAGCGCGCAGCCAGTGCAGCACGTTCCTGGCCGGGTCCACGGTGTAGTGCTCGAGGGATCCCTCGGAGAGGAAAGCAACGTGCGGGGTCACCAGCATGCGCTCGTGCACGCGGAAGGGATCGTCGCTGGCCGGGGGCTCCCCCTCGAGCACGTCGACGGCGGCACCGCGCAGCTGACCCGAGGCCAGCGCGTCCCGCAGGGCAGCTGAGTCGACGAGCTCCCCGCGCGAGACGTTGATGAGCGAGGATCCCGGACGCATGGCCGCGATGGCGGCCGCGTCGATGGATCCCGCGGTCTCGGGCGTGAGGGGCATATGGAGGGAGAGGATGTCCGACTCGGCGATCAGTTCCTCGCGCGTCACGAGCTCGACCCCGTCCACGGGACCGGTGACGAAGGGATCGTGGGCGATCACCCTGCCGAACGCGGGGGCGGCGATCTCGGCGAAGCGACGGGCGATCCTGCCGAAGCCGAAGAGCCCGAGCGTGAGCGTCGAGAGGCGACGCGGCACGGCGCTCACGTCGTCCGTCCAGCCGCCAGCTGCGGTCACCGCGAGGCTGCCGCGGAGATCCCGCTCGAGGGCGAGGGCGAGGGTGAGGGCGTGGGCCGCGACCTCCTCGGTGGCGGCGTCGACGAGGTTCACGATCCAGATGCCGCGACGTTCGGCCTCGGCGCGATCGATCATGTCGAAGCCGGCGCTCATCGTCGCGATGACGCCCACCTCGGGGAGACGGTCGAGCAGCGGCTTGTCGATGCGGGCGTAGCCGACCACGAGGGCAGCGGCGCGCTCGGCACCGGCGGGGAGATTCTGCGGCTCGCCCTCGCGGGTGGGGAGGGCGGCGAGGATCGTGTCGCAGCCGGCCTCCTCAAGGAGGGCGCGACCGGGACGCGGATCGAGGTCCGTCTCATCGGTGAAGAGGACGAGCGGGCGGGTCATGCGGGCACCTCCGTCGCGGCGCCGCCGGCGAGGCGGTCGAGATGGGTCGGCGCGAAGAGCCCGAGCACGGCGGGAAGCACGACGACGCGGGGGCCACCCGCGGCGAGCGCGCGGGCCACGGCCGCGGGCGCCTCCTCCATGCTCGTGAGCTCGGCGGGGATCCCGAAGGACTCGGCGAGCGCGACGTAGTTCGGTCGGGTGAGTTCGGTCGCGGTGGCCGCTCCGAACGCTCCCTCCATGTATTCGCGGAGCACGCCGTATCCGCCGTCGTCGACGATCAGCCACACGACCGGGAGGTCGTGCTGCGCCGCGACCGCGAGCTCGGCGATGCCGTAGAGGGCGCCGCCGTCGCCGGACACCGCGAGCACGGATCCGTTCTCGCCACGCTCGCGGCGGCCGAAGGCGGCACCGAGCGCGGCGGGCAGTCCGTAGCCGAGGCCGCCGGCGCCCTGAGCCGACGGCGACTCCGCCTCGCGCGGATCCCAGAAGGACCAGCCCCAGTAGGCGAGGATCGTCATGTCCCAGAACACGGGGGTCGCTGCAGGCACGGCCTCGCGTAGGCCGCGGAGCAGCGCGAGCTCCGCGTCGAAGCCCTGTCCCTCGACGCGTGCGAGCACAGTGTCGAGGAGGGCGCCGATGCGGGCGAGGGATGCGGCGCGACGCTCCGGATCGGACTCGCGTCCGAGCCCGGCCACGGCGGCGTCGAGGGCGGCGAGCGCGGGCTTCGCGTCGGCGTGGATCCCGATCCCGGCGTGATTCGAGCCGATCTTGCCGAGGTCGGCCTCGATCTGGATCACCCGGCCCGCCGGCCGGAAGGTGTGGTAGTTGCTGGAGAGCTCGCCGACGCCGCTGCCCACAATGAGCAGAACGTCAGCGTCTTCGAGGAACTCGGTCGTCGCGATGTCCTCGACCCAGGATCGCGCGGAAAGCTCGTGCGACCAGGGCATCGCGTTCTTGCCGCTGAAGGTCGTGACGACGGGGGCGTCGAGCCGCTCTGCGAGCGCGCGGAGCTCATCAGCGGCTCCCGCGCGCGTGACACCGCCGCCGGCGTAGATGACGGGGCGCTCGGCGTTCGCGAGCACCTCGGCGGCGAGGCCGATCGAGGCCGGGATCGGGAGCAGCGGCGCGGGCGCCGGATCGAGGTCCCCAGCGGCGAGCGCGGGAACCTCGGCGGAGGCGTCCGCGAGCAGGATGTCCTGCGGCACCTCGACGAGCACGGGTCCGCGGGGCGCGGTGTCTGCGATCCGCCAGGCCTCGGCGATCGCGGTGGGGATCTGGCTCAGCGTGCGCACCGTGACGACGTGCTTCACGACGCCGCGGAACGAGTCCGACTGCTGCGGCAGCTCGTGCAGGTAGCCGTGCCGGCCGCCGCCGAGGCCCGCGACCGGAATCTGCGCGCTGATCGCGAGCACCGGGATCGAGGAGGCCGCGGCCTCCTGCAGCGCCGCAAGTGAGGTGAGGGCGCCGGGACCGGTCGAGAGGAGCAGCGGCGCCACTCCCCCGGTGACGCGGGCGAGGCCGTCGGCCATGAAGCCGGCGTTGTTCTCGACGCGGGCGCTGAGATAGGCGATGTCGGATCGGCGGAGCGCGTCGAACAGGCCGAGCGCGTGCTGGCCCGGCAGGCCGACGACGGCGCGGGCGCCGAGCGCGATCAGCGATTCGAGCACGACGTCGCCGCCGATGCGGGCGCCGCGATCCTCCGCGGGAGCGGTGGGGGTGGACGGGGTGGTCATCTTCTCCTCCTGAGGGGGTGTCGATGGCACTCGTTTCGCGGGCGTGCCCTCCGTGGGTGCGGGCCCGGATCACCCGGGCCCGCACACCGAGATTCGGTTAGTGCGCGACCTCGTCGTAGACGACGTCGTTGACGGCGGTCCGATCGTCGAGGCTGAGGCGCGTGTTCCACTCCTCGAGCACCGGCGCGGGCGTCGGCTTCGTGGCGAGGCTGACCGCGACATAGGTGATGAGCGAGGCGAGCAGGCTGAAGTAGATCGGCTCGTTCGCCAGGACGCCCCAGATGAACATCGAGATCACGACGACGATCGTGCCGACGAGCATGCTCGCGAGGGCGCCCACGCGGGTGCCGCGCTTCCAGAACAGGCCGCCGACGATCGCGACGAGCAGGCCGCCGACCAGGATGTCGTAGGCCACGGTGAGCGCCGCGACGACGTCGGTGACGACCGAGGCGATGATCATCGTGATCGCGGACAGGGCGAAGATGGTGATCCGGTAGCTCCAGAGGTTGTCGCCGCCGACGTGCCCGTCGTGCAGGACGGCCTCCTTGCCTTTGATCCCGAACGCGCGCTTGATCGAGGGCAGCAGGTCCGTGGTGAAGACGGTGGCCGAGGCGATGAGCGAGCCGGAGGCCGTCGACATCATGGCCGACAGCGCCGCTGCGAGCACGAGGCCGCGGACGCCGGGCGGGAGCATCTCCTGCGCCATGAACGCGAACGCGTCGTTGCGGTTCTCGAGATCCGGGAAGAGCACGCGGGCGGCCATACCGATCACGGCGCCGGCGATCGCGTAGAGGAGGCAGTAGATGCCCGACGAAATGCCGCCCCACTTCGCGACGCGCGGGGTGCGCGCGGTCACGACGCGCTGCCAGATGTCCTGGCCGATCAGGAGGCCGAGGGTGTAGACGATGATGTAGGTCACGATCGTCATGCCGCCGATGGACCAGGGCGAGTAGAAGGAGTCGGCGAGGCGCTCGCGCATGCCGGAGAAGCCGCCCGCCTGGGTGACGGCGATGGGGAGCAGCAGGACGAACATGCCGATCGACTTGATGACGAACTGCACGACGTCGGTCATGGTGATCGACCACATGCCGCCCATGATCGAGTAGATCGCGACGATCGTGCCGCCGATGACGACGCCCCACACGTTCGACAGGCCGAATAGCACGTGGAAGATCGTCGCGTAGGCGAGCGTCGACGTGACCGTGAGCATGAGCGTGTAGAGGAACATGACGATGCCCGAGATCAGGCCGTTCTTTCCGCCGTAGCGGAGATCGAGCATCTCGGTGACCGTGTAGACCTTGAGCTTCACGATGCGCTTCGCGAGGAACGCGCTCAGCACGAGGATGCCGAGGCCGATCGCGACGACGAGCCACGCGCCCGAGAGGCCGTACTGCCAGCCGAGGCCGATGCCGCCGACGGTCGAGGCGCCGCCGAGCACGATCGCGGACATGGCGCCCGAGTACATGAAGCCGCCGAGGCGACGGCCGGCGACGAGGTAGTCGCTCTTCGACTTGGTGCGGCGCATGCCCCAATATCCGACACCCAGGATGCCGAGGAGGTAGACCCCCATGATGATGTAGTCCAGGACCACAGTGTCCTCCAGTGCGAGTGATCGAGTCTCGGCGCCGATGCCCGCGATCCATGCGGCGCTGCTTGTGCATGTCCGAACGTAGTCCCGGGCGCGTCGATCGGCCCGGGCCGTTTTATCCTGATTGTTGATAATCTGAGGCGAAATGTCCCAACGATGAGGAGATCCGCCCATGGTGCCCCAGCAGCCCGTTCGGGATCGGGCCTCCGTCCCGCTCGCCACACTCCTCGACGAGCCGACCTTTGCGGCCTCGCTCCTCTCTCCGGCACCCGAGGCGCTCGCCGACGATCCCGCACTCGCGGAGCGAATCCGCAACGCCCCGGTCGCATCGACGATCGTGATCGAACTCGACGATCCGGGCGCCTACATGACCCCGGGAGACCTGCTCCTGATCACGGGACTCGCGATCACCGGAGACGCCGCAGCGGACGCCGCGTACGCGCAGCGGCTCCACGCGGCCGGCGTCTCCGCGCTCGTGTTCGGCCTCGAACCCGTGCACGCCCGCGTGCCGGAATCACTCGTGCGGGCGTGCCGCGACCTGGACTTCCCGCTCGTCGTGCTGCCGCCGCCGATCTACTTTGCCGCCGTCACGAGCCACCTCAACCGCGCCCTCGAGACCGAGCGGACCCGGGCCCTCGAAGCGATGAACACGGTGGCGCGCCGCCTCACCGAGGCCACCATGCAGCACCGTCCCGCCCAGCGGCTCGTCGACGAGCTCGCGCGCGAGGGAACGGGCTGGGCGATGCTGCGCATGGACGACGAGGTGTATCTCGGCGGGACCGTACCGGAAGGGGTCGATCTCGACGCGCTCACCGGAGACCTGCGGGATCGCCTGCACGCCCCGGGCGGCACGCGCAGGGCGGGGCAGCCGGCGTTCACCACCGTTGCGGTGCCGGATCCCGGTGCGGCGGCGGGGGCCGGTGGGTCGGGTTCGCCTCACAGCGGCGACTACGCGGGCGGCGGCGCGATCAGCGGCGGCGTCGAACACGAGGTGGCCGCGGTCGAAACCACCCCGCATCGCGGGCGCGCTCGCGGCGGCAGCGCGATCCTCGCCCTGGGCCGATCGCCCCGGCTCACCCGCACGGACCTCACCGCGCTGCAGCTCGCGGCGAACCTCGTGGGCCTGATCCTGCAGCTTCCCGCCGCGCAGTCCATGGCGGTCGACCAGCTCCTCATGCACTTCATGATCGAGACGAGCGGCACCCGGATCGCGGGCGCGGATCGGGATCGTTTCGCTCGCCTCGTCGCGAACTCGCTCGGCGGCGCGAAGCACGCGCACGCGGTCGTGGCGATCCGCGATCCGGGTCGCCAGATCGGCTCGGATCCCGTGGCCGATGGCGGCACCGTCGCCTCGGATGCCGTGTGGCTTCGCAGGCTCCTCCACACCCCGTTCGTCGAGCACCGGGCGAAGCGGCTGCGCGCGTTCACCGCTGGCCCGCCGCGTCCCTCCGAGCTCGCGCTCGCGAGGGAGCTCGGCTGGCTCCTCGCCGTGAGCTCGGCCCACGACTTCGGAGAGCTGCCCGCCGCTATGCGCGAGGCGGAGGAGCTGGCGCGCGCCGCAGCCCACCTCGGCCATCACATCGACGGCGTAGCTGCACCAGCAGAGGCCGCCTGGCCGCTCGGCGCCGCCGCGGACCCTGTGGTCGCGCGCGCGGCCGCGGCGCACTGGCTCGCCCCGCTCTCCGGTCCTGATCAGGAGGAGGTTCGCGAGGTGCTCACGGCGTGGCTCCGCGCGCACGGCTCCTGGGACCGCGCCGCCCGCGACCTCGACCTGCACCGCAACACGGTGCGCCGCAGGGTTGCTGAGGCGCGCGCCCTGCTCGGACGCGACCTCGACGACCCGCTCGAGCGGGCACGGATCCTGCTCGCTCTCACCGCGCTCCAGAGCGACGCCTGAGCCGCACAGCCCCCCTTAAACGCGTCGATCCGCGCCGGAGCGGGCCCTCTGTGCAGGGACCGACCCGGCGCGGATCGAAGCGGGTGACGACTCGGCGTTAGCCGCGCGCAGCCATGGCGCTCACGAGCTCGTACACGACGTGGCTCGCGGCGACCGCGGTGATCTGGGCGTGGTCGTAGGCCGGGGCGACCTCGACGACGTCGGCGCCGACGATGTTGAGGTCGGCGAGGCCGCGGATCATGCGGAGCATCTCGCGGCTCGTGAGGCCGCCGGCCTCGGGCGTGCCGGTGCCGGGGGCGTGCGACGGGTCGAGCACGTCGATGTCGATCGAGATGTAGAGCGGCTTGTCGCCGACGCGCTTGCGGATCTTCTCGAGCGCGGCGGGCACGCCGTTCTCCTCGACGAACTCCGTCGTGACGATCTGGAAGCCGAGCTCAACGTCGTCCTCGAGATCGCCCTTGCCGTAGAGCGGGCCGCGGATGCCGCCGTGCATCGAGGCGGTCATGTCGATCAGGCCCTCTTCGGAGGCGCGACGGAACGGGGTGCCGTGCGTCGTCGGGGCGCCGAAGTAGGTGTCCCAGGTGTCGAGGTGCGCGTCGAAGTGGAGGACGGCGACGGGGCCGTGCTTCTTGTTGATCGCGCGGAGCAGCGGGAGGGCGATCGTGTGGTCGCCGCCGATCGTGACGATCTTGTCGACCTTCTCGCCGAGCTCGGTCGCCGCGGCGTCGATCTGGTCGACCGCCTCGGTCAGGTTGAACGGGTTGGCGACGATGTCACCAGCGTCGACGACCTGCTTGAGCTGGAAGGGGGACACGTCCTGCGCCGGGTTGTAGGGGCGCAGGAGGCGCGAAGCCTCGCGCACGTGCGCGGGACCGAAGCGGGCGCCGGGGCGGAAGCTCACGCCAGTGTCGAACGGCACGCCGACGACGGCGATGTCGGCCGAGGGCACATCCTCGATCCGCGGCAGCTTTGCGAAGGTCGCGATACCGGCGTAGCGCGGCGTCAGGCTCGCGTCGACCGGGCCCTGAGGGGTGTGTTCCGTCACGATGTCCTCATCCTCTCTAAGTTGTCTGACAGTAAACCAATGAAATCTATTGGTGAACTCACGAACACTATAGGCTGGTCGGAGCGACGCGGTCAATGCGAGGCGCTGCGCCGAATCACCGCGCGTGATCAGTGCTTTCCGCGCGACACCCTGAGAAGCCCCGCGAGCTCCCGCGAAGCGAGCCGAGCAGCGAAAGGCGGTGCACCGTGCGACCGATCCACCCCACCGCGGCCGAGACCCCGATCAGGATCGGGGCGCGCCTGCGCGCCTCACGCCGCGCTCAGGGCCTCACCCTCGAACAGCTCGCCACGGCCTCGGGCCTCACGAAGGGTTTCATCAGCCGGATCGAGCGCGACGAGACGATGCCGAGCGTGCCCACGCTCGTGCAGATCTGCCAGGCGCTTTCCCTCCCGATCGGGAACCTCTTCGAGGAGCCCGACACGCAGCTCATCAAGCGCGCAGACGCGCCCCGTATCAACATGGGCGGCATCGGCGCCGACGAGCGCCTCGTCACGCCCCGCTCCGAGGACGCGGTACAGGTGCTGCGCTCCACCCTCGCTCCGCACGCCAACGGCGGCGACGACCTCTACACCGTGAACTGCGAGGTCGAGGCGCTGCACGTCGTGTCGGGCGCGGTCGAGATCGTGCTCGCGGATCGGCGAGTCGCGCTCGAGGCCGACGACACCCTGACCTTCCCAGGACGCACCCCGCACACGTGGGTCACCGGCGAGACGGGCGCCGAAGTGGTCTGGGTTCTCGTACCCGCAGCCTGGAGTGGATCAGCATGACCCGACCGATCACCCTCATCACCGGCGGCAGCCGCGGGATCGGCGCCGCGACCGCCCGGCGCCTCGCCGCCGACGGCCACGACCTCATCCTCAGCTACCGCGCACGCCAGGAAGAGGCGGAGGCGGTGCGCGCCGACTGCGAGGCGCTCGGCGCGCGCGTCGAGCTGATCCGGATCGACCTCTCCGACCTCGACCAGGCCGAAGCACTGATCCCCCGCGCCATCGCGATCTTCGGCCACGTCGACAACCTCGTCAACAACGCCGGGATCACCGGCCGGATCGGGCCGTTCCTCGAGGCGCCGCGCGCCGAGATCGAGGCCGTGTTCCGCCTCAACGTGCTGTCGCAGATCCTCGTCACCCAGGCCGCGATCGCCCACATGTCGACCGCCCGCGGCGGGCGCGGGGGCGCGATCGTCAATCTCTCGAGCAGCGCGGCCTCGCACGGCGCCGCGAACATCTACATCCCCTACGCGATGAGCAAGGCGGCGACGAATATCCTCACGCTCGGCACGAGCCGCGAGTTCGCCGGTGAGGGCGTGCGCGTCAACACCGTCTCCCCCGGAACGACCGACACGGAGATCCACGCCGATGGCGGCCAGCCCAACGCGGTAACGGAGCGCGCCGGCCGCATTCCCATGGGCCGCGCTGGCCGCCCCGAGGAGATCGCTGACGCGATCGCCTACCTCCTCGGCGACGGCGCGAGCTACACGACGGGCGCCGAGATCAAGGTCACTGGCGGCAGCTGAGCGCAGCGGCCCGGGCTGCCCGGGCGCGGGCGCGCACCCGGCACGGTCCCACGCTCGCCCGGCATGCTCAGGACTCGGCCTCGGCGATGGACACGATCCGGCGCGCCATTCCTGAGAAGATGAGGCCGTGGAACGGAAGCACCGACCACCAGTACAGGCGCCCGCTCAGCCCACGCGGGAAGAAGATCGCCCGCTGCCGGTAACGCACTTCGTCATCAGGCCGTTCGATCCCGAGCTCGAGCCAAGCCTGCCCCGGCAGCTTCATCTCGGCCCGCAGCCGCAGCAGCACGCCCGGCTCGCTCGTCTCCACGCGCCAGAAGTCGATCGCGTCGCCGGCGACGACGCTGGATCGGTTGCGCCGACCCCGCTGCAGGCCGACCCCTCCGACGAGCCGATCCATCCATCCGCGCAGCGCCCACAACAGCGGCGGTGAGTACCAGCCGTTCTGTCCACCGATTCCGGCGATCACACCCCAGAGCGCGTCCCGCGTCGCGCGGGTGGGGAGCTCCCGCACGTCGGTGAAGACCGTGCGGCCCGCCCAGTCGGGGTCGCTCGGCAGCGGATCGCTCGGGGCGTCCGGCACGCGGGAGTCGCGCCAGCTCGTCTCGACCTGATCGAGTTCGACACGCCCCAGCGCCAGTTCGACGGCGTCACGGTAGCTCAGGAGCCCCGAAGCTGGCGGCGGGATGATCCCGTCGATGTCGTGGTTCTTCATCACGCAGTCGTGCTGCAGCGATTCGACGAGGGGTCTCGCGAGCTGCCGCGGCACGGGGGTCACGAGCCCGACCCAGTGCGAGGCCAGCCAGGGCGTCAGCACGGGCAGGGAGGCGATGCGTCGCTGCGGAAGCCCCGCGCACACGGCGTACCCGTTCATCATCTGCCCGTAGCGCAGCACGCTGGGCCCGCCGATGTCGACGGCGCGGTTGATCTCCGGCGCGATCCTGGGCGCTGCGAGCAGGTAGTAGAGCACGTCGCGCACCGCGATCGGCTGGATGAAGTTGCGCACCCACTTCGGGGCCGGCATGTAGGGCAGCACCTCGGTCAGGTGCCGGATCATCTCGAAGGACGCTGATCCGGATCCGATCACCACGCCGGCCTGCAGCACGAGTGTTGGAACCCCCGATCCGAGCAGTATTTCCCCGACTTCCTTGCGGGATCGCAGATGCTCCGACAGTTCGCCGTTGGCCGGCGCCAGCCCGCCGAGATAGACGATCCGGGACACCCCGTAGTCCCGGGCCGCCGCGGCGACCGTGCGGGCGATCCGCGCATCGGTCGATGCGAAGCCCGCGCCGCTCGACATCGAGTGCACGAGGTAGTAGACGATGTCGACGTCCTCCATCGCGCCCGCGACGACGGCGGTGTCTTGCGCGTCACCCTCCGCGGCCTCGACGCGTTCGCCCCAGGGGAAGGCGGCGAGCCGGCCGGGATCCCGCACCAGCACGCGCACCCGGTATCCGGCGTTGAGGAGGCGCGGCACGAGGCGGGCTCCGATGTAGCCCGTTGCGCCGATCACGAGCACCCTCGCGGCCCGGCCGGACTCGTCGACCGTGGCGCGAAGCTCGGGCTCTCGACCCGTCGGGGCGCTCAGGATTCGCGCTGGCGTTCGCGCGTCTTCCCGGGGTTCTGGATCGGTCATGACGTCACCTCACTGCTTCCTAGGAATCGGAACGAGCACGGGCGTCTTTGCCCGATATGCCTGATAGGCGGGATCATCCGCCCACTTCTTGTCGGCCTTCTTCTCGAGGGTCGGGATCCCGCTCACGCGAGTCAGGAGCAGCACGACGAAGGCCGGCGACAGCAGAGCAATCCACTGCCACCCCTGCAGCGCGGGAGCGGCGATCACGAGCACGCCGATCCAGAGCAGAATCTCACCGAAGTAGTTCGGGTGGCGGGAGAGCGACCACAGGCCCGAGGAGATGAAGCGACCCCGGTTCGCCGGATCGGCCTTGAACCGGGACTTCTGCGCGTCCGCCGTGACCTCGATCGCGAAGCCCGCCACCCACAGCGCGAGCCCGAGCCCGGTCGTCCAGTCGAGGGGCGTCGAGTGCGAGGACGACAGCGCGATCCACGCCGCAGCTGCCGTCAGGCTCACCCACAGGCCCTGCAGCGTCCACACCATGAAGAATCGCAGCTTCGACTTCATGATCTCGTCGAAGCGGTCGTCACCGCCCGAACGAATATTGCGCGCGAACAGGAAGCTCCCGAGCCGCACCGCCCACACCACCACGACCGCTGCCAAGATCATGTCGCGCGCGTCGAGGCTCGGCGAGAGCACGACGAGCATGATCGTCACCGCGATGTAGGTGAGGCTGCCGGTCAGGTCGAAGAAGCGGTCCGTCTTCGCGATCACGGCCGGGATGTAGGCGAGCCACTGCACCAGGAAGGCGATGAGCACCGCGATCCCGAATCCGGGCAGGCCGGGCGCCCCGCTCGCGTCGCTCGCCCCGTTTGCACCGCCGAGAGTCCAGCCGTTCTGGCTTCCCGCGAGCGCGAGAAGCGCGCCCACGGCGATGACCGCGACGATCACGATGGTGAGGAGAACATTTCGTGGGAGAGACATGGGGTCTCGTTTCTGTGCTGTGGTGTGTGCTGCGGTGTGCGCGGAGGGGGGTCGTCAGCGCGGGGAGGGCCGCTCGTGGGCGGCGCGGGGCTCGTAGAGTTCGTCGACGAGCGGGCCCGCTGCATCGAGGAAGGCCTGACGCTTCAGCTTCATGGTCGGGGTGATGCACTCCCCCGACTGCTCTGAGCCGAGCACGACCGCGGTCCAGGCCTGCGCCCGCTCCCCCGGCGACACTGCGGAGTTCGCGTGCGCGATCGCGGCCGAGATCTCCTCGTCCAGCCTGGCATCTCGGCACGCCGTCAGGCGCGTCGCATCGAGCGCCTCGGGTTCGGCCTCACCCCTCCCGAGCAGCCAGGAGCGGGCAGCGTCGGTGTCGATGATCACGAGCGCCGTGAGATAGGGGCGGTCATTGCCCACGAGGATCGCATAGGCCACGAGCGGGTGCGCTTCCACCAGCTCTTCCCACGGTTCGGGCGAGATCGTGCGCCCCGTTGAGGTCACGATGACGTGCTTGAGGCGCCCCGTGATCGTCAGCGCGCCGCTCGCGTCGAGCGATCCGAGATCCCCGGTGCGGAAGTAGCCGTCCACAAACGCGGCGGCATTGTGCTCGCTCGCGCGATACCCCGGGGAGACGCCAACGCCCCGCGCCAGCACCTCACCGTTGTCGGCGATCCGCACCTCGTTACCCGGAAGCGGCGTTCCGACGGATCCCGCAACGATCCTCCCCGGGCGGCCGCCCGTGAGCGGCGCGGTGGTCTCGGTCAGCCCGTAGCCCTCGATCACCGGCACTCCCATCCCGCGAAACAGGAGCGAGAGTTCCGGCCGCAGCACCGCAGCGCCCGAGAGCAGGTATTCCATGCGCCCACCCATGACGTCCCGCAGCCTGCGGAAGAATACCTGATCGGCGAGCGCGTGCCGCAGACGAAGCCCGAGGGGAGCAGGTTTGCCCCGCTCCTCGCACCGCGCCCACTCGACCGCGGTCCGCTGCGCGCCCCGCCACAGCGGGAGCAGGCGTTTCTGCTCGGCCGAGGCGGCCGCCGCGGCCTCAATCTTTTCCAGCACGCGCGGCACGACGACCAGGAACGTCGGCTTCAGCACGGGCAGGGCCTGCGTCACCTCTTTCGGGTCCGAGAGGTGGGCGACCCGCATCCCGTTCGAGATGCAGATGAGCTGGAGCGCGCGCCCCAGCACGTGAGTCAACGGCAGGAACAGCACCGTGTTGCCGCCGTCGTGCACGACCTCGGAGTAGGCGGCGGCGGTGTTGAGCACCTGTCCGACGAGATTCCCGTGGGTGATGAGCACGCCCTTGGGGGCGCCAGTCGTACCGGACGTGTACACGATCGTCGCCACGTCGTCGAGGTCGGCGTCCACCCGTCGCGCTTCGAGCTGCTCGCTCGAAATTTCTTCGCCCAGCGACTCGAGCGCCTGGAGCGAGTTGCGGGATTCGCGGGACGATGTGCCCGCCTCGTCGATCACCCAGACGATTGGCGGTTCACACCCGGCATCGGCGGCCGCGGCGAGCAGCCGATCCCGATGGTCCGGGGACTCAACAAACGCAACCACGGGACGCGCGTCCGCAATGATTGCGGCGAGCTGGCGGAGCGGAGCGGTGTCGTAAACGGGAACCACGACGGCCCCGGCGAACAGCGCCGCCTGATCGATCACCGCCCATACGTACTGCGTCGGGGCCATGATCAGGACGGGTTCACCGGCACGCATTCCGGTTGCAATCAGGCCTTTCGCGAGGCGCGCGACCTGATCCGCGAACTCGCGAGTGGTGACCTGCGTCCACGGCGCGTCGAGCGGGGCTTCCGGCCGACGAGTTTCGAAGGCGATGTGCCCGGGCACCCGCTGCACGCGATTGACGAGCAGGTCGGTCACGTTCCGGCACTGGTCCGTGGGAACGGCAGCGGGCGTCAACGCCCGATCCGGCTCCACGATCGTGGAGGACCGGGGTGCTGCGTTCCTACTGTTCACGTTTCCCAAGCTAGCGGGTTTTACCTAGACAGGCTAGCAATTATGGATCTTTGGCCCGACCAGGATCAGACCCTGCGACGAGACCGCCTTAGGGTCCGTTGCTCAGCCCCAGGAGGAGTAGAGATCCGGGCGCCGGTCGCTCAGATAGTCGGCTTGTCCCGCCGGAACCGGGGCCACATCGGGAATGTCGGCCAGAAGCAGCTCCGCCTCACGCCCCGCGAGCGCGAGCACAATGCCCTCTCGTCCGGCGACCGTGCTGAGCCCGGCAAAAGTCTCGCCGGGATCGTCGCCGCGATCCCGCTTCGCCGCATGGTCTGCATACGCCACGACCAGGGCATTCTCTGCCGCACGGGAGCGCACCGTCACCGCGGGGACGTAATCGGAGAATCCGTCGATCGCGGTCGGCACGAGGATCAGATCGGCCCCGCGCTCCGCGAGGCCGCGCGTCGGCTCGGGGAACTCGATGTCGTAGCAAATCTGGAAGCCGACCGTCCGACCGTTCCACTCCGCGACCTCGGGCCGGGCCGCCGAAGGCGAGAACGCGAGCGGCTCGTCGGCGCCCCACAGGTGCACTTTCTCGTAGCGCAGCACCTCGGCGCCGCGGCGGTCCCAGAGCCCGGCCGCAATCGCGTAGGAGCCGTCCGAGCGCGCGAACGGGAAGCTCGCCGCGATCGCGATCCCCTGATCGGCCGCCATTTCGGCGATATCGGAAGGGATCGATGCGACGCGTTCGGGGGTCAGCCACTCGGCGAGCTCGCGCGGCGCGTATCCGCTCACCCAGAGCTCCGGCGTGAGCAGGAGCTCCGCGCCATGCTCGCGGGCGGCGCCAGCGGCCTCCGCGACGGCGCGCAGATTCGCGTCGACGTCGAGCGGCAACGCCTCACCCTGCAGCAGTGCGATCCTCATCGGGGGTTCCTTTCACGCGGCATGCTGGTCCGTTTCCCCATCCTCGAACACGATCACGGTGCGGGTGCGCTCGCCGCGCCGCATCGCGTCGAAGGCTTCGTTGACGCCCTCGAGGCCCGTCCGGTCGCTGATGAGTGCGTCGAGCGGGAGTTTTCCCGCGAGGTAGGCGTCCGCGATCCGCGGGAAATCGCGCGCGGGGACGAGGCCGCCGTAGTTCGAGCCGATGATGGTTTTCCCGTCGTAGGCAAGCTGGAGCCCGTCGAGCCGGAGTTCCTGCCCCTCAGGTGGGAGACCGACGAAGACGGCACGCCCGCCAGGACGGATGAGCTCCGGCAGCTGCTGCATCGTCTGCACGCGGCCGATTGCCTCGAATGCAGCGTTTGCCCCGCCGCCCGTGAGTTCCGCGACCTCGCCGGGGAGCTCCGCACTCGCGAGCAGGCCGTGCGTCGCGCCGGCGCGTCGGGCCTCCGCGAGCTTCTCCTCGGACACGTCGACCGCGATGATCGGGTTGGCCCCCGCCAGCTTGAGGGCGGAGATGATCGACATCCCCACGCCGCCTGCGCCGACCACCACGGCGGACTCCCCCGGCTTCACCTCGGCGTTGTTTGCGACCGCGCCGAATCCCGTGCCCACGGAACACCCGATCAGGCTCGCAACGTCGAACGGGACACGATCGTCGACCTTGATCGCGGCGAAGTCAGGCACCACGATGAACTCGCTCATCGCACCGACCGCGAGATAGGGCCACGCCGCGGCACCGTCGACATCGCTCCACCGGGTCGTGCCGTCTGGCAACTGCGAGTCGTTCGAGCGGACGCGCATGCACGCCCACGGCTTCCCGCCCGTGCACTCGGCGCAGCGCTGGCAGGCCTGGTGCCAAGCCACGATGACGTGGTCTCCCGGGGACAGGTCGCGGACGCCCTGGCCGACCGACTCGATGACCCCCGCGGCCTCGTGCCCCATCACCGCGGGCATCGGCACGCGCCACTCACCGTCGATCACGTGGCGGTCCGAGCCGCACACGCCCGCCGCGCGCACCCGGATCCGCACCTCCCCGTGCGCGGGGGCATCGAGCCGCATTCGCTCGATCCCGAGACGCCCGTCGGCGTCCCCCCGATAGACGGCCGCCCGAACCTCGATCTGCTCTGCCATCTCTACTTCCTTCCCGCGGCCGCGAAGATATCCGGCTGACCGTATGCGCCACGGCCGCGCCGCACATAGAGCAGAGTGTTGAGTACCAGGTAGCAGACGATCGCGATCAGGACCGCGGGAATCGTCGCGGTGCCGTAGCGGAAGATTCCCTGCGTCTCCAGCGTGATCGGGTTGTAGACCCACAGGTAGAACACGGAGGAGACCGCGACCGACACCAGCGCGGCGATGTTCACGCCGCCCGTGAACCGCAACGGGTCTTCTGGTCCGCTCGCGTACAGGGCACGCAGCGGGACCACCTGTCGACGCAGGATGAAGTAGTCGGCGATGATTACGCCGCAGATCGCTGCGATGAACGCGCCGGAGATCACGACGAAGGTCATGAACTCCTGGTACATGAACGCGGGGAAGAAGCTCAGCACCGCGGGCAGCGCGAGGAACGCGGCCGCGAGCACCGGCCAGCGCAGTCGGGACAGGGCCCTTCCACTCGACTGTTTCACCGCGAGCACCGTCGAATAGGCGATCGAGGCCATGCTGCCAACATTCGCGAAGCCGACAAACAGCAGGGTGAGGACACCCAGGATCGGGCCGCCGAGCGGGACCATCCAGGTCGTGGGGTCCGCTTCGCCGAGCAAGAGCCCTGCGGCCATACCGACGATCTGGGCGACGACGGTCCCCACGAGAATCCCGGTGAAGCTCGGCCACAGCGCCGCTCGGGGTCCGCGCGTGAGCCGCGCGAGCGTTCCCATCACCGGCCACCAGGACAGTCCGGCCCCCAGGTTGAACTCGACCGCCATCATGAAGTTGAGTTGCGTATCGGGAAACGGCGATGCCGGCTTGGCCGCGAGGAGGTCGTCCCAGCTGTACTGGGACATCAACAGCACCATCATGAGTGCGACGACGACCAGAAGCCCAGGCGCGATGAAGCGGTTGAGCTTGCTGATCGTGACGGGTCCGCGGGCGAGGATAATCCAGCCTACGAAGATTGCGGCGAGCGCGAACACGGTGACGAGGGGACCGAACTGGTCGAGATGCGTTCCGAATCCCTGGTTCGAGATTTCGGAGAAAGCTCGCCCAAACATGACCCCGAGCAGCGAGGTCCACCCCATCTCGATGAGCAGCACGATCACGAACACGACGATTCCAACACCGACGATGCCGAACACCGACTTCAGGGCTCGGTACTGCTCGACCCCGAGGCGTTGGCTGAGCACGACGCTCCCGAGCGCCATGATCGCGAGCCCAATGCTGTTTCCGATGAGCATCGCCGCGATACCGTCGGTGAAGCCAACGAGCAGCACGGTGGAGCCTCCCGTGAGGAACGCCCAGGTCGCGATCGCGAGGCTCAGATTCACCCAGCTGAAGTCCGCGGCGCTCCAGATCCGCTCCTGCTTGAGGAGCGGGAACGATCCGTAGGTCGCTTCCTTGGCGACGTCCTGCTCGGCTTGCGAACGCGGTTCCGTCGCGCCGTTCACAGCGCTACCCCGAGGACGGAGAGGACCACGATTCCCGCGGCAACCCCGAGGAAGAGCGCGAGGCTCCTCCCGCTCAGTGCCGCGTGCACCGGGTCGTTTGCCTCGCTCGTTTCGACCTCCGCCAGGCGGTGAGCGAGTTCCTGCTCGAGCTCTGTGCCGAGCTGTGCTGACTCTGACATGCGGGTCCTACCTCCTCGTGATTCCCGGAACTACGGCTTCGTAATTCGGGGAAAGCCTAGGGACGCACCGAGCGCTACACAATCGGAATTGCACACACAATTCAGCGAAACTGCACAAACGCACGGACTCCGGGCAGATCCGCATTTTTGTGACCCGAAATGTCCGTCTGAGCTGCGAAAATAAAGATCATGAATCGACGAAATACGGCCCAGGGTCCCGGCGACTCAACCGAGTTCGACGAGCTGCGCGCCCACGTCTTCCGCGAACTCCGCGCTGACGGCCGCGCAAGCTATGCGCGGATCGCGGAGCGCCACGGCGCGACCAGACGCCAGGTCACACAGATCGTGCAGGGGGCGCTCGCCCGCGGAGAGCTGCGGATCACGGTTTCGATCAGCCCGGATCTGCTCGGCCACCGACGCTTCGCATATTTGCAGATCGACGTCGACGGACCGATTGCCCCGACCCGCCGCGCGCTCCTCGAAATGACCGAAACGACCTTCGTCGCCGAGATTAGCGGGAGTTACGCGATCGACGCCGAGCTCCGCGTCGGGGCCGACCCCCACCTCAGAGACACCGTCGATCACATCCGCCAGCTCCCGAGCGTCCGGGAAGTGCGACTCCACCTCTACGAGAGCATCGAGGTCAACCTCTACTCACCGCTGCGCACTGGCCGCGTCGCCGTCACCCTCGACGACGCCGACCGGTCGATCGTGCGCCGTCTCCAGCAAGACGGTCGTTCGACGTTCCGCGAACTCGGCGACGCCGCCGGGATCTCGGCGAGCGGCGCCCGACTGCGTCTCAGCCGCCTCACCCGAGCGGGTGCCGTAAAGGTGGTGGGTATCCCGGTGCGCGGCAGCGGGCACGAGTCGCCGACGCTCGGTGTGGGCGTCCAGGTGCACGGTCGCATCTCCCAGGCGCTCGCGAGGATCCGCGAACTTCAACCCGAGTTCATCGCGATCTCGGCCGGGGGCTTCGATCTCATCGTGACGCTCTCGGCGGACAGCAACGAAGAGCTCCTCGAGCTCGCGGACCAGCTGAGATCGCTGCCCGAGGTCGCCCACATTCAGTCGTGGGCCAACCTGCGCATCCTGAAGGAGCAGTACGGCGAGGGGGACCGCCTGAGCGGAGCTGCCCCCGGACCGTCCACCGAAACTTCCTAGGCCCGGATCCCCGCGAGCGTCTTCTTCCCGCGGCGCAGCACCGCGAATCCGCCGTGCAGCAGATCGTCGGCGGCGAGCGCCTGATCCTCGGCGGAAACGGCGACGTTGTTGACGTAGACGCCGCCCTGCGCGATCGCGCGGCGGGCCTCGCCCAGGCTCTTCACGAGCTCGGCGTCGACCATGAGCTGCGCGATCGGATCACCGGCGGCGCCCGTCGCGGTCGGCAGCGCGGAGATCGCGGCCTCCAGGGTCGCGGCGTCGAGCGCGGCGAGCTCCCCGCGGCCGAACAGCGCCTCGGACGCGTCGATCGCGCCCTGCGTCGCCTCGGCGCCGTGCACGAGCGTCGTCACCTCGAGTGCGAGGCGCTTCTGCGCGGCGCGACGGAACGGCTCCTCGGCGACCTGGCGCGCGTAGTCCTCGATCTCGGCGCGCGACAGGAAGGTGAACACCTTGAGCCGATCGACCACGTCGGCATCGGCCTGGTTGAGCCAGAACTGGTAGAACGCGTACGGCGAGCACATCTCCGGGTTCAGCCAGATCGCGTTGCCCTCGCTCTTGCCGAACTTCGTGCCGTCCGCGTTCGTGATCAGCGGGGTGCCGATCGCGTGCGCGGTGGCGCCCTCCGCCTTGCGGATCAGCTCGGTGCCGCTCGTCAGGTTGCCCCACTGGTCGCTGCCGCCCGACTGCAGCTTGCAGCCGTACTGGCGGTAGAGCTCCAGGAAGTCGAGGCCCTGCAGGATCTGGTAACTGAACTCGGTGTAGCTGATGCCCTCGTCGGAGTCGAGGCGCTTCGCCACGATGTCCTTCTTGATCATCGTGCCGACGCGGAAGTATTTGCCGATCTCGCGCAGGAAATCGATCGCCGAGAGCGGGGCGGTCCAGTCGAGATTGTTGACGAGGCGGGCCGCGTTCTCGCCCTCGAAGCTGAGGTAGCGGGAGACCTGCTCGCCGAGCGACTCGACCCACTGCGCCACGGTCTCACGCGAGTTGAGGGTGCGCTCCGAGGTGGGGCGCGGGTCGCCGATCAGGCCCGTCGACCCGCCGACGAGGCCGAGGGGGAAGTGTCCCTTGAGCTGGAGACGGCGCATGAGAAGGAGCTGCACGAGGTGTCCCAGGTGCAGGCTCGAGGCCGTCGGGTCGAAGCCGCAGTAATACGTGATCGGCTCGCCCTCAAGCAGCTCGGACAGCGCACCCGCGTCGGTGGAGACGTGGATGAGGCCGCGCCACTCCAGCTCGTCCCAGAGAGTCTCGAAGCTGTCGTCGTTGGCCTGAGCGGCCATGAGCTCGGTGCGATCGTTCAGTGCAGACACGCCTGCCATCGTACCGCGGATGCGGGCGGGTCGGCCCGTCCGCTCCTCTCCTCCCAACGAACGAGGGGATTCCCGGGGCGAATGCGGCCGATCGGCACCCAGGTACCACTCGGCGGGACCTGGGGCGGATCCGGAAATCGAGCGCGACCGGGAGTCTGGATGCATGACCGACATGATTCTCCAGGCGAGCTCGCTCACGCATCGTTTCGGCGCCACCCGCGCCCTCGACCGCACCTCTCTGAACATCGTCGAAGGAACGTCGACGGCGATCATGGGGGCTTCCGGATCCGGCAAGACCACCCTGCTGCACATGCTCGCAGGGATCCTGACCCCCGATGAGGGCACCATTCAATACGGGGGCCGCGACATCACGCAGATGTCGGACCGGGATCGCAGCCGGCTCAGGCGCGAGGAGTTCGGGTTCGTATTCCAGCAGGGGCTCCTCATTCCCGAGCTCACCGCGATCGAGAACGTCGCCCTCGCGCTCATGCTGACGGGCACGCCGCGCGCGAAGGCGCTCGGGCCCGCGGCACAGTGGCTCGCCTCGCTCGGCCTCGCCGGTATGGAGGACCGCCGGATCGGCCAGCTCTCCGGCGGTCAGGCGCAGCGCGTCGCGATTGCGCGCGCCCAGATCACGGGCGCGCGAGTCATCTTCGCTGACGAGCCGACGGGCGCCCTCGATTCCGAGACCTCACGCGAGGTGATGGACGCGCTCATCGGCTCGACCGTTGCGAACGGCCGCACCCTCGTGCTCGTGACCCACGACCCCAACGTCGCCGCCCGCTGCACGCGCACGGTGCTCATGCAGGACGGGCGGATCATGCCGGGCGCTGCCGCGGCATCCGAGGTCACCGGGCGCGAGATCACGCAGACCGGGCCGAACCCGATCGTTCCGGGGCCGGCGGCTGCTCCCGGGGCGGCTGCGCACCCGAGCCCGCCGTCGGCCACCGCACCCGCACCGGCGTCCGCCCACGTGAACGCGCAGGCGAACACCGCGACGGGGGTCGAGCGATGATCCTCCGTCTCCTCCCCCTGCTCACCAGGCCCAGCCGCCAGGGCATCGGCATGATCCTGCTGCCCGGTGTCGCCTTCGCGACCGTTACGGCGCTGCTCGGGATCGTGATCGGCGGCGCACGCCCGCTCCTCACCTATCAGGACGAGATGGCCGGCACGTACATGGCCCTCACGGTGATCGCGCTCGCCCTGCTCGCGATGCCGCTGCTGACCCTCGGGCACGCGGCCGCGCGGCTCGCGACGCGACGCCGCGACGATCGACTCGCGGTGCTGCGCCTGCTCGGGGTCACTGGCCGCGATACCGCGCTGCTCGCGGTCATCGAATCCGGCGCGATTGCCCTGATCGGGGCGGTTATCGGCGTGGGTATCTCGTACCTCTGCTCCCCACTGATCGGCCTCATCCACTTCCGCGGCGAAGCGATCGGCGCGGAGGGCGCGGCGCTTCCCCCGCTCACGGCCGTGATCCTCGTCCTCTCGATCACCCTGATCGCGATCGTGAGCGCGGCCCTGAGCCTGCGGACGGTCGTCGTCTCGCCCCTCGGCGTCGCCAAGCGCGAGAACCCGCCGAAGCAGGGGTGGATCGCTGCGATCGCTGCCGTGCTCCTCATCGTGATCGTGGCGCTCATCCTGGGCCAGCTTGGCAGCCTTGCCGAGATGCTCGGCGCGACCGCGCTGATCCTGATCCTCGGCGGCGGCTTCGCGCTCACCCTCCTCGCGATCGATCTCATCGGCGGCGCGCTGCTTGGCGTGATTGCGCGTGGACGCCTCAAGCGGGCGGAGACCCCGGACAAGCTCATCGCCGCGCGCCTCGTCCTCGAGAACCCGAAGTCCGCCTGGCGGCAGGTGTCCGGTGTCGCGATGGCGAGCTTCATGGCGGTGTTCGCGGGCTCCGGGATCGCGCTCCTCGGCATGGTCGGCGACGAGGACGCCGCGGCGATGGAGCTCTTCACCGACATGCGCACCGGCATCATCATCACCGTGATCGGGTCGTTCATCATGGTGGCCTGCTCTGTCGGGGTCAACCAGGCCTCCCAGATCCTCGATCGCAGGGATGTCGAGCGCTCCCTCGACATCATGGGCACCCCGTTCGCGGTGCAGGATCGGGCGCGCTATCGGGCCACGATGATGCCGCTCCTCCTCGCCGCGCTCGGCTCCGCCGCGATCGCTGGTGTGCTGCTGTTTCCCCTGGTCGGCGCCACGATTCTCATCGCGCCGCTGTCCCTGCTGACGATCCTGAGCACGATCATCGTCGGGTGCGCTGTCGTGATCGCCTCGCTCCTCGCAACGAAACCGCTGCTGCGGACAACAACCCAGAACGGCTGAGCATAGACTTTCAATAGGACTCACCCAGACATGGCTGCGCGTGAGCGGTGAAGAGAAAGCTATTACCCGCGCATGAACGAGCCCCAGACCACCCGAAACACGGCCGACCGCCGATCCCCGCGGGATCCCCTCGGACCCTTCCGGCTGATCACGGGCCTGATCCTGGCGGCGGGCACCGCGATCCTGCTGGTCCTCGTGCTCGCCCCTGAGCTCGAGTGGTCGCGCACGCTCAGCGAGACCGTGGGAATCGCCCACGCGCTCGCCTTCGCCCGGATCACGGGTGGACTGCTCGCGCTCATCGCTGCACTGTCGCTCCTCGTCTCCCTCATCGCGGGCCGCCGCGGCCGCAGGCGCGGCTCCTTCCGCGCCTACCGGCCGCTCTACCGGCTCATCGGTGTTGCGCTGCTCGGAACGGGCATCGCGCTGATGATCTGGCCCGCGGGCTGGGTGACCGCGCCGAAACTCGCGGCCGACGCCCCGCCGAGCGGATCCGGGTTGCTCGCGAGCGGTGAGCAGGAGCTCGCGCACGACGGAAAGACGATCACGATGGTCGTCTACAACAGCCAGGGCACGCTGGACTGGGACAACCTCCGCAGCTTCGAATGGTCAGTCGACCCCGACCTGTACATCCTGCCCGAGGCAAGCGCCGAGAGCGTGAGAACGGAAATCGCGCCCGCAACGGCAGAGTTCGTCGTGCACGAAACCCGGGACAGCGGCCTCACCGGGGACTTCGACGGCTCGATCCCCCCGACGACAATCCTAAGCCGCTCAGACCGGATCACACTCGATGACGCAGACGCCACCCCCACCACCTACGGATCCGTCGCCGTGCGGCTCGCCAACGATCCGGAGTTCACGATCCTCGGCGTGCACGCGGCCCCGCCGCTGCCCTCGCTCATGCCTCAGTGGCGAGCCGACCTGCACCGGATCGCACAGGCCGCGGAATCCGACCAGGCCCCCAGCGTGATCGCGGGCGACTTCAACGCGACGCTTCGCCACGGCCCGCTCGCCAACCTTCCCGGCTACCGCGATGCGACTCTCGCCTGCGCGCCCCAGGGCGTCGGCACCTGGCCCGCGAACATCCCCGAGACGCTCTCCGCCCCGATCGACCACGTCCTGATCAGGGACGACCTCACCGTGCACAGCTGCAACACCGTCCCCGTCGGGCGAGGGGACCACCGGGCCGTGATCGTCACGATCGAGCGATAGGGGCGGCCGGGGCGGTCGACCTGCCACTCGGAATACTGGGGTGCGCCCGCACCGCGGGATTGCTATGCTCCTTCGCATGTTCTCCCTCTGCGATTGATCGGGCCGCGCGCGACAGCGCACGCATCCCGAACTGATCAGCCGCGCGTCCATGACGCGCACTTCATTGGAGAACCTCACTCGTGTCCCCCGTTCAGCGGGCGCGCTATCTCGACGTGCTCGCGCTCCCCCACGTCCCCCTCACATTCGCCATTTCGCTCGTCGGCCGAACCGGCTTTGCACTGGTGTTCCTGCCGCTCCTCTTCGCGATCTTCGACGCGACCGGGTCGTATGCTGCGGCGGGTGTCGCCCTCGGCCTGTATGGCGCGGGCGCCGGTTTCCTCGGTCCGCTTCGTGCGTGGTGCGTCGATCGCGCTGGCGCGCGCCCCGCCCTCACGACCTTCACCGTGGCGTTTGCCGCAGTCACCGCCGGAATCGCGATCCTCTCCTTCGTCGGCGCAAACGTCCCGGTATTCACCACGCTCGCCACGCTCGCAGGTGCGGTCGCGCCGCCGCTCGGTCCCACCATGCGCGTCGTCTGGGGCGAGCTCTGCCCCGGCGAACCAGAGCTCCGCACTGGGCTCAGCCTCGACGCCATCGTCGAAGATGTTCTGTACCTCGGCGGGCCGGCAGTCGCAGGGTTCTTGCTTGCCGGAATGCCGCCGGGTCTCGCGCTGCTCGTGCCCGCGGCGCTCATCGCTGTGGGCGGCACCGTGTTCGCCTCGCTTCCCGCGGTCCGCGCGCTGCGGGGCACGGGAGGCGCGACACCAAAGACCCCCGCGGGAAGCGCCGCTCGGTCCGCCCAGGCAACAGAGCCAATCAATGATGCCTCGGGCGTGCGCACAAACGCGCGTCCGAGGCGACCCAAATGGAGGTCTCGTCGCGAGTTCCGGCCAGGGATCCTGCTCCCAGTGGTCGCGGCAGGAGCGCTCTCGGGCGGGATCGGGGTTGCCGTCCCGAGTCTCCTCGCTGACTCTGGCGGCCCAGCCGCCGCAGGAATCGCTCTCGGCGCGTTCGCGTGCGGAAGCATGGTTGGTGGGCTCCTATTCGGCGGCCTCCCCCTCCCGCTGCCAACGGTCCGGCAGCTCCGGATCCTCGCGCTCGCATTCTGCGTCGCGTGCGCACCGATCGCGATCGCGACTGGTTCGATTGCAGTCCCCCTCGCGCTCGGGGGCGCCGGACTCTTCTTTGCCCCGATCCTGATCGCCGCAACCTTCGTCGCGCAGACTCAGGCGCATCCCGCGTTCCGCAACGGGGCAACGACCTGGGTGACGACGGCTCACAACATCGGTGCGGCCGCGGGCTCAGCGCTGGCGGGTGCCTATACGCAGACCCTGGGCGGCGGCGCTGCGATCGGGATACTAACGCTCGGCGGACTGGTTCTGGTGTCATCCTCCGCGCTGCTCGGCAGTGGGCCCGACAAATCAGACGATCGTCGCTCTGAGAAAACCGGGTGACTGCTCCAGATCAGCACCTCACCTCCGGGCATTCGATCCCGCCCGACGCCGCAAGTTCAAGGCAACAGCCAGGGTGGTCTCACCAGACCGAAACATCGCCCCGGCACAACGGGCCCCGTCTCACGCTGCCAAAAGAACAGACGCTCGCGCCCTCGCTACGCAGGTGGGTTCGCCTCCCGGCGCAGAGCCCACACCGTTTCACCGTCGAGGAGCTGACCGCTGGCGCGGAAACCGAGTTTGTACGCAACGGCCTGCGAAGCCGAGTTCTCCGAGTGAATGCTGGCGCGGAATTCCGTGATTCCTTTTCCGTGCAGCCATTCCAACATGACTTGGGCGGCCTCGGTGGCGTAGCCCATGCCCTGCCACTCCGGCGCGATCACCCAGGCAAGATTGGCGATCCGGATATCCGACTCCTCGGAGACGGTCGCCTGCACATATCCCGCGGCGCGACCGGACCCCCGGGAGCGCACGATCCAGTTCAGCCAGCCTTGGTCTCCGCGGGGCGAGCTCCCCGCGGCCTGGCGCGCATACTTCGCGCGAAGATCCTGCACGGTCGGTGGCTCTCCACCGATGTACCGGTACAGCGCCGGGTCCGAAAGCACGGCGGACATCTCTGCGGCGTGCACCTCAGCGATGGGCTCCAGCCGGAACCGGGCCGTGCTGATCACGCACGCGCGGGGCCACCGGGCCGATCCGCGCGCGCGTTCCCCGGTCACGCCGAAGCGCGGAACTCCGCGATCCGCTCGGCGAGACGGGCCAGCTGCTCGTCGACCCGGACGCGCGCGGTGCCGCCAGCGCCGGTGCGGGAGTTCACGGATCCCTCGATCGTGAGCACGTCGCGCACGCCGGGCGTGAGGTGCTCGGAGACGGTGAGGAACTCCTCATCGCTCGGCTCGTGCAGTTCGATCCCGCGCTCTTCGCAGTAGCGGACCAGCTCGCCCGAGATCTCATGCGCGTCGCGGAAGATGACGCCCTGCTTGACGAGCCACTCGGCGACGTCGGTCGCGAGCGAGAAGCCCTGCGGGGCGAGCGCCGCCATGCGCTCGGTGTCGAAGCTCATCGTGGCGACCATGCCCGTGAACGCGGGGAGCAGCACCTCGAGCTGGGAGACCGAGTCGAAGACCGGCTCCTTGTCCTCCTGCAGATCGCGGTTGTAGGCGAGGGGCATCCCCTTCAGCGTCGCGAGCAGGCCGGTCAGGTTGCCGATGAGGCGTCCGGACTTGCCGCGCGCGAGCTCCGCGATGTCGGGGTTCTTCTTCTGCGGCATGATCGACGAGCCCGTCGAGTAGCCGTCGTGGAGGCGGACGAAGCCAAACTCCTTCGTGTTCCAGATGATGATCTCCTCGCTCAGGCGGGAGAGGTCGATGCCGATCTGGGCGCAGATGTATGCGAACTCGGCGATTACGTCGCGGGCAGCGGTGCCGTCGATTGAGTTCTCGAGCGGCTCGCCGAGGCCGAGCTCGTCGGCGACGACGCGCGGATCGAGGCCGAGCGACGAGCCAGCGAGCGCACCGCCGCCGTAGGGCGAGGCACTCGCGCGCACCGACCAGTCGCGCAGGCGCTCAAGGTCGCGGACGATCGGCCACGCGTGCGCGGCGATCTGGTGCGCGAGCAGCACCGGCTGCGCATGCTGCAGGTGGGTTCGACCGGGGAGGATCGCCTCGGGGTGCTTGCCCGCCTGCTCCGCGAGCGCGTCGAGCAGGTCGAGCAGCATGCCGCGGATGATCGCGGTGTGATCGAGCAGGTAGAGGCGGACCAGGGTCGCGATCTGGTCATTCCGGCTGCGGCCCGCGCGAAGCTTGCCGCCGAGCTGGACGCCAACGATATCGATGAGGAGCCGCTCGAGGGCCGAGTGCACATCCTCGTCGTCCTCGGCGGGGACGGCGCTGCCGTCGGCGACGCGGGCCGCGAGCTCGTCGAGCCCGGCGCGCATCTCGCGCAGTTCATCGGCCGTGAGGTAGCCCGCCTCGGCGAGCGCCGTGGCGTGCGCCTTCGATCCGCGGATGTCGTAGTCGGCGAGCACCCAGTCGAACTGCGTCGACTTCGAGAGCGCCGCGAGCGCGGGCGACGGCCCGCTCGCGAATCGGCCGCCCCACAGCGCGCCGGCCTCGGCGGCGCGGTTGCCGTGCTCGTCTGCCTCGTTGCCTGCGGGGGTGTTCACGTTCGCGTCAGTCACCCCTCCAGCCTAGCGGCGGCGGGCGCGGTGCGCGGGATCAGGCTTTCGCGAGCAGCCAGGCCATGAGCGCCTTCTGCGCGTGGACCCGGTTCTCCGCCTCGTCCCAGACGACGCTCTGCGGGCCGTCGATCACCTCGGGGGCGACCTCGTACTCCCGGTACGCGGGGAGGCAGTGCAGGAAGATCGCGTCGTCCTTCGCGTGCGCCATCAACTCCGGCGTCACGCGATAGGCGCCGAAAGTACTGATCCGCTCCGCTTTCTCGGCTTCCTGGCCCATCGACACCCAGGTGTCGGTGATGACGGCATCCGCGCCCGAGACCGCCTCGATCGGGTCGGTGACGACGGTGACGGATCCCCCGGTCTCCGCGGCGATCCGCTCGGCGTCGGCGATGATGTCGGCGCGCGGGTGATACCCCTCGGGCCCCGCGACCCGGATGTGCATGCCGGCCGTCGCGAAGCCGAGCAGGTACGAGTGCCCCATGTTGTTCGCGGCGTCGCCGACGTAGGTGGCGGTGAGCCCAGCGAGCTCGCCCTTCCGCTCCCGGATCGTCTGCAGGTCGGCGAGGATCTGGCACGGGTGGAAGTCGTCGGTGAGCGAGTTGATGACCGGGACGCTCGCGCTCTCCGCCATCTCAACGATGCCCGCGTGATCGAAGGTGCGCCACACGATCATCGACACCATCCGCGAGAGCACCCGAGCGGTGTCCGCGATCGTCTCCTTGACCCCGAGTTGCGCTTCCCCCGGGTTCACGATGATCGCGTTCCCGCCCAGCTCCGCAATCCCCGCCGCGAAACTGAAGCGGGTGCGCGTCGACGTCTTGTCGAAGAACACGGCGACGGACCGCGGCCCCTCAAGCGGTCGCGCGGCGAACGGCTCGCGCTTGAGGTCGGCGGCGAGGTCGAGAACCTCGCGCTGCTCGGCGGGGCTCAGGTCATCATCGCGCAGGAAGTGTCGTACCACCCGTCCAGTGTACTGGGCGGGTGGTACCCGACGCGGGGAACAGGATCCCCAGCTCCGCTCGCCCGGCCCTGTGGCAGAGTTGGATCAGAATCCAGACTGACGGAGGTACCCAATGCGGGTTGCAGCAGCATTTCTCGCTGACGCGGCGAACGTGCGGGAGGGAACGCTCGGCGTGCTCTCCGGTTTCATCAACACGATCAACCGGCAGGAGTTCCCCGCAAAGCTCGGGGCGACGCTCGTCGTTGTGGTCGAGTATGACGAGAACGAGGCCCGCCGGGGCGATCCGGAACGGAGTTTCCGCGCCCGCTGTGAGCCGGCGGTCGGCGGGGGCGAGCTGTTCAGCCTCGAGGGCAACTTCAGCCTGGGCGGCGGCAATGACAGCTTCGGCTACATTCCCATGGTGTTCGCGCTGCAGGATGCGCAGATCCCGATGCCGGGCTCGTATCGGATCATCTTCGAGGGAACCGGTCTGGAGCGCGTCGACGTCCGCTTCTACGCGAACTCGACGACCATGCCCGATGTCGACGGGGAGGGCGGCGAGTGACGGGCGAGCGCGTCACGGCACCCGTCCCTCCGCTCGTCGCGTTCGATCTCGACGACACGCTCGCGCCGTCGAAGTCTGCGGTCGAGCCGCGCATGCTCGAGGTGTTCGGTCGCCTGCTCGATCGCACCACGGTCGCCGTGATCTCGGGCGGGAATTTCGAGCAGTTTCAGACGCAGCTGCTCGAGCGGCTCGAACGCGCGGGTGTCGCCGAGGCGTCCCTCGCCCGCTTGCATCTGCTGCCGACCTGCGGCACGCGCTACGAGCAGCGCGTCGATGGCGGCTGGTCGACCCTCTACAAGGAGGATCTCTCACCCGAGGAACGGGATGCGGCCTTCGTCGCGCTCCGCGAGGAGGCCGAGCGGCTCGGGCTGTGGGAGTCGGAGACGTGGGGGGAGATCCTCGAGGATCGCGGCTCGCAGGTCACGTTCTCGGCGCTCGGGCAGCGCGCCCCCGTCGCCGCGAAGCAGGCGTGGGATCCGGACGGGTCCCGCAAGAACGCGCTGCGTGCGGCGGTTGCTGCCAGGCTTCCCGAGTTGGAGGTGCGCAGCGGTGGGTCCACGTCGGTGGATATCACCCGGCGCGGGATCGACAAGGCGTACGGCATGCGCAAGCTTGAAGCGCAGACGGGGATCCCGCTCGCGGAGATGCTGTTCGTCGGCGATCGGCTCGATCCGGACGGGAACGACTTCCCGGTGAAGGCGCTCGGGGTGCCGTGTCACGCGGTCGCGGACTGGGAGGACACCGCGGACTTCCTGGAGGGGCTGCTCGCCGAATAGCCCGGTTGTGATGGAAACGAAAAGCGGGCGGTCCGAATGGACCGCCCGCTTTCGCGTTTCCGTTCCCGGTGTTCCCGGGTGGGTGCCTAGTTGCCGGGCTCGAGTTCGGCCGCGGCCGGCTTGAGGTTGAGCGCGGCGTTCGTCGCGGCGAGGCTCTTCGCTGCTGCCTCGGGGTTCGCGTTGAGGCTTTCACCGAGCGAGGGGACCTGCTGCTTGAAGACGCGCTTCCACTGCTGCTCGTACTGCTCGGGGAAGCAGCGCTCGAGCACCGCGAGCATCGCGTAGACCGCGGTCGAGGCTCCGGGGGACGCGCCGAGCAGGCCGGCGATCGTGCCTTCCGCGCCGGTGATGATCTCGGTGCCGAACTGGAGGATGCCGCCCTTCTCGGGGTCCTTCTTCATGACCTGCACGCGCTGGCCCGCGGTGATCATTTCCCAGTCTTCGGAGCGAGCGGTCGGCATGTACTCGCGGAGCGTCTCGATCTGCTTCTCGCGGCTCGCCATGAGCTCGCCGAGGAGGTACTTCTCGAGGCCCCACTGGGTGAGGCCGACCTTGATCATGGGGCCGAGGTTGTGGAGCCGGATCGAGCCGGGCAGATCCCACCAGGAGCCCTTCTTGAGGAAGTTCGGGCTGAAGCCCGCGTACGGCCCGAAGAGGATGCTCTCCTTGCCGTCGACGATGCGCGTGTCGAGGTGCGGGACCGACATGGGCGGCGCGCCCACTGCGGCCTTGCCGTACACCTTGGCGCGGTGCTCCTTCACGATCTCCGGGTTGGAGGTCTTGAGGAACTTTCCGCTGATGGGGAAGCCGCCGAAGCCCTTGATCTCGGGGATGCCCGAGGACTGGAGGACCTGCAGGGCCCCACCGCCGGCGCCGACGAAGACGAACTTCGCGTTCACGATGCGGCGGCCGTAGCCGGAGCGGTTGCGGGTGAAGACGTCCCAGGTGCCGTCTGCGCGACGCTTGACCTTCTTCACCTCGGTGCCGAGGTGCAGCTTTGCGCCGTTCTCGGAGAGGTAGGTGAAGAGCTGGCGGGTGACGGCGCCGAAGTCGACGTCGGTGCCGCTCTCGGAGCGGGTGGCCGCGAAGACCTCGTCTTTTGCGCGGCGGTCGACGAGGAGCGGGGCCCACTCGGCGATGACCTCGGGGTCGTCGCTGAACTCCATGTCGGAGAACAGGGGCTCCTGCTTGAGGATCTCGTAGCGGCGACGCAGGTAGTCGACGTTGTCCTCGCCGCGCACGAAGGTCATGTGCGGGGTCGGGTTGATGAAGGTGGAGGGCTCTCCGAGGATGCCCTGCTCGACCAGCGTCGACCACCACTGGCGGGACAGCTGGAACTGCTCGTTGATGTCGATGGCCTTGGCGGGCGACAGGCTGCCGTCCTTGCCCTCCGGCATGTAGTTGAGCTCGCAGAGCGCCGCGTGGCCGGTGCCCGCGTTGTTCCACGCGTTGGTGCTCTCGGTGGCGACCTCGGTGCGCGACTCGAAGATCTCCATGGACCAGTCGGGCTGGACCTGCTTGATGAGGGTGCCCAGGGTGGCGCTCATCACGCCTCCGCCGATCAGGACGACATCTACCGTGTTCTTACTCACAGGGCGCAAGTCTACTCGCCATTCCGTAGTGCTTCGTGCGGCAAGTGTCGTGCACCGCGGCGACGCCTACAGCCCGGCATGCTTCCTGGCCTGATCGAGGGTGCCGGATCCGGCGTCGACGATGCGCGCGTAGCCGAGTCTCCGCGCCTCTCCCGCGCGCTGCGTGCCACTGACGACGGGGCGGACCTCGCCAGCGAGGCTGATCTCGCCGAACGCGGCGAGATCGTGCGGGAGGGGACGATCCGTGATCGCGGACACGATGGCGAGCGCGATTGCCAGGTCGGCGGCGGGTTCGGCGAGTTTTACCCCGCCGACGGTAGAGACGTAGACGTCTTGGTCGTGGAGGCGGGCGCCGGCCCTTCGTTCGAGGACGGCGAGGATCATGGCGACCCGCGAGGGATCGACGCCGCTCGTGACGCGGCGCGGATTGGGCGTCGCACTCTTCGCGACGAGCGCCTGCACCTCGACGGGGAGCGCGCGGCGCCCCTCCATGGCGACGGTGGCGCAGGTGCCGCTCACCGGTGCCGCTGCGCGACTGAGGAACAGTCCGCTCGGATCGGGGACCTCCGAGATGCCGCGATCCGTCATCTCGAAGCAGCCGACCTCGTCCGTGGGGCCGTAGCGGTTCTTGAGTGTGCGGAGGAAGCGGAGCGCGGTCTGCCGGTCCCCTTCGAAGTGGCACACCACGTCAACGAGATGCTCGAGCAGGCGCGGGCCGGCCACCGAGCCATCCTTGGTGACGTGCCCGACCAGAATGACCGGAGTGCCCCGCTGCTTCGCTGCCCTGATCAGGGCCGCCGCGACCTCGCGCACCTGCGAGGGGCCGCCGGGCGCCCCGTCGATCTGGTCGCTCGCGAGCGTCTGCACCGAGTCAACGATCACGAGCGCGGGATCGACGGCCTCGATGTGGCCGAGCACCGTCGCGAGATCCGTCTCGCTCGCGAGGAAGAGCGTGTCGTGCAGCGCGCCCGTGCGCTCGGCGCGCATGCGGATCTGGCCCGTGGATTCCTCACCGCTCGCGTAGAGCACGCGCTCCCCGCCCTCGGCCGCCCTCGCGGCCGCGTCGAGGAGAAGCGTGGACTTGCCGACCCCGGGCTCACCCGAGAACAGGATCGCGGCGCCCGGCACGACCCCTCCCCCGAGGACCCGATCCAGCTCGCCGATACCGGTGGGGCGATGGCGCACCGCATCACCCGTGAGCTCCGTGATCGGCCGGGCCTCTCGGCCAGCGCCGGGCACCACGACCTGCGTGGTGCGCGCGAGCGACGCGCCAGCGCGAGCGCGCTCCTCGACCGTGCCCCACTGCTGGCACTCCCCGCAGCGGCCGACCCACTTCGTGGTCTGCCAGCCGCACTCGGTGCACGCGTATCCTGCCGTTGCTTTCGCCATGCCGCGAGCCTAGCGGCGGCCACCGACACGCACGGGATCCGATGCGATTCCGCGTCGATTCGCGCGAGCACCCCGAATCCCGTATGCTTTTCCGCGGTGACGTGTCCGAGCGGCCGAAGGTGCGACTCTCGAAAAGTCGTGTAGGGTAACCCCCTACCGTGGGTTCAAATCCCACCGTCACCGCCACTGAAACCCCCGCTTGATCCCCTGGAAACACTGGGATCGCGGGGGTTTCTTCGTTTCACTACGCCTGACGGCAGCAGCGTCCTCGCCATTCAGTTCGGCACGTGCCCGATCGCTCGCGGACAGGCCCGTGTTGAAATTGCACGGGCCAAGGCGGAGCAGACATTTCCGCGGGCGCGTCGCCCGAAGCACCCGCTCGAACGCCCAGGGGTTGACATCAGGGTTCATCCCGAAGCGTCTCCAACTCGTGCCGTGGAGTACAGAGCACCCTTGAGTTCAGATCGTGATCTGAATTACCCTGCCCCCATGAACACAAGTGCTGCGGCACGCCCCGAGTTCCAGTCGTCGGAACTGAGCCGGAACCCCAGCGCCGTTTTTGCCGCGGCCGAGAGCGGCGCGGTGACGGTGACCCGCCGGGACGCAGAGTCTTTCGTGCTCATGAACGAGCGTGAGGCTGATTCGCGGCGGCAGCTGTTCGAGTTTGCGGCTCAGTTGATCGCGATCACCACGGACGATCGCGGGTCCCTCACGGAACGCATGGCGGATCATTTCCCCTGGATGTTCGCACTGTCAGCAGCTGATCGAGATCAGTGCGCGAAGGATTTGGTCAACGCCGCGCGCGCCGCGTTCGCCACTGAGCAGCCACATCTCGCCGTGGTTGAGCTCCAGTCATGGCGAGAAACGGCAGAAGCGCTTGCGGCCGGTTTTCGAGGCGAGCCGGTTGAATGGCTCAACCGAAACGACACGATCACACGCCCATAACCATGGGCAAAGAGCAGCAGGTCAACCGGCCGATCAGGAACTCCGAATACAAGACAGTGGCAGGATCGGCGGCTGCCCAACGGGGGTGGCGCGACTTGATTGCAACTCACCGGAACCTGATGGTGGAGGCGCGGGAATTCCTCACGCCGGCTCCTCACCGCAAGACGCCCACGAACTATCCGTTGAGGGGCGAATTGGCAACGGTGAGCCGAAATGGTGCGAGCCATGAACGATGGCAGCACAAACCTTCGCAGGGGAATGGCGCCCGCATCTGGTTTTATGTCGAGGACCAAACGGCATGTCTCGAAAAGGCATGCACGAACCACCCGAAGCAAACTGAGTAGTAGACCGGCGGGGATAATCCGGGTCGACTTTGAACTTCCGCTCGTCCGGCTCAGCCTCAGCTCTCAGCGCCGAGGGCCATTACTCCACTGCTGCGGCCGAACGCACTGGGCGGCCCGCAAGCAGCCAGGCGGCCGGCCCGATGACGGGAAGGAAGATCGCCAGCAGGCTCCAGGTCAGCACTTGCCCCGAGGTAAGCGCGGGGCGGTGACGGCGCAGAGAGACGAGTGCGATGACGAGGAGGGTCATCGCGGCGAGCGCGAGCGCCGTCCACACAAGGTCGTATGCAGTGGGGATGAGGGGATTTGCTGCGTTGTCCACGGGTCAGCCTCCTGTTGCCTCAGAGCGGTACCGCGCTCCCGTGCATTCTCCCACGGCGAGCACCGCCACAGCCGTTGAGTGCCCGAAGTGCTCGGCCATTTGGAGTCCACAACATGAGGCATTCGGCCGTTTTGCCCTCACCACCAAGCGCCGTGTTGGCGACTTGGGACGGTCGCGCAACGGGCGGGTGTCCTGATGCCAGGACCCCGCGCTATTCGGCTGGAACCGCCCATTCCCAATGCCAGGCGCCGGTCATTCCCGCGTAGGACGGTTGAGCGATGAGGGTTCCGTGCGTGTCAGGCACGTCAAGAACGATGCTTCCGGTGGCCTTTTCCGCGGGCCCGATGTAGCGCGGAAGAGATTCCGAGTCTGCGAGGCACATGTACCCGTTGCCGTCCTGGCCCGGATCGACATTTGCCGTCGTCCCGTCAGGACGAATCCACTTCCAGAATGCGAAGTCAAAGTCACCGGTGCCCTGCTTCGTTGACTCGACCTGCACATCCAGCCTGATGAAGTGACCGTTCTTCGGCTCCTGCGGATACTCGCCCGAGCAGGTGGGATCGAGCGTGATCTTGGTAACGGTGAAACTCACCTCGTCCGCCTCGTTTTGCCCCAGTGCGGCGACTTCTCCGACACGCTTGATGGGGTTGCCGCGCTCACTCAGGTGCGGGTCCGACTCCGCTGCCCCGAAACCTGTCTCCGTTTCGGGGCTAACGGAAGAGTCGCTCTCGGTCGACGATGCCGCCTCGTCCGTTGGGCTCGCCGCCGTGCCGCGCTCCCCGACGGAATTCGCACCGACGACGTATCCGAGCGCGGATCCCACGAGGAGACCGGCCGCCCCGGCAACACTGAGGAACGTGATCATTCGACCCCGGCCCCGCACCGGGAGGTCCGTCACAGGCCCCGCTTCCACGGTCGTTTCGTCGTTGGTCATGGCCGCTCCATCTCGTCTCGCTCGATTGCCGTCACAGACACGGCGGATCCGGACGCGTCCAGTACACCGCAGCGAGGATCGTCCCCCGGATCCGTGGCTCCATCCTGGTCCGCGCGATTTGCAGCCCGAAACAAGGAAAGTCGAGATCGACGCTATTCTTTGCCTGTGCACAATAATGTACCCACATCCTTTCCCGAGCGCAGCGGAGGCGATGGTTTTCCGCCAACTCCCCGTCGGCGCCATACGTGGGCGATCTGGGTGGCGGCCGCCGCAGGCACGCTGGTGCTTCTCCTCGCAGCCAGCGCGGCACTCATCCTGTTCATCAAGCTGAGCGGCGAGATCAGACACGCCCATAAGCTGACGCTCCTCAATCGAGAGTACGAATTTGGCGAGTTGGCGGACGCGTGCGGCATCAACTCACTCGGATACAGCGTGCAGGATGACGGAGAGTCGATCCGGTTCGATGATGCAGCGAAGTTTGAACCGAACCGGGCAAGTGCGAGCGAGATCGAATGCTTTGCGAGCAGCATCGGCGCACCCGATTCCCTCGAGTTCAAGATCGGAAACACCCGAGCGGTCGACGGCACCCTCAATGAACGGTGGAAAGACCACCAGGCGACCTGGACCTACCACCCGGAAAGCGGGCTGAACATCGTCTTCGAGCGGACCGACTCCCCTCCGACCCTGGCGGAGTTTCTCCGCGGCGAACGGTAACTGGGTCTTCACCTCCTCTGCGGCTGCCGACCACGACGGCCGCAAGCGACTCCTGGGCCAGACCGCTTCGTCCCTGGCCTGAGAGCGACGACTTGACTCACGGGCACGCGGTGACTGTGATCTATTCGCCTCTCTACGACTCGACCCGATTTCGGTCGGCTCGCCCGAGCGGCTCCGAGGGTCTCCCCTCCATCCACGGCTCACCGGAGCTCCGCGCACGCTACCCACCCCACCCCGGAATCTTCCTCAGCGCAGCACGCGGACCCCAGTTCGCGCCCCTTTTCCTGGCAGTTTTCTGTGCACCCTTCGGCGTCGCACGAGGCAGATATTCCGGCGACTGCGCTCGCGCGAAAAACGTGCCGGGGCGTACGCCCCAGAAGCACCCCCAGATCACCCGTTATTTTCGAGGCAAACGCCCCACATCCAGGCGGGCCGCAACAAACATTCCGCTCCGAAAAGTGGCGGAATTCCGCGGCGGAACAGAGGTTACATACCTTTACGCACGGTGTGTAAAAGTTCATTCTTGTGCATCACAGTTGGCGCATGCTCGCCTCCTCCCCTTCCGAGAACCCCGCCCCCTCGGGCCTCCGCGGACACTCCGCGGACTCGACTCCGCGCGACCCCGAGCAGGCGGCTTCGCAGCCTCCGGTCAGCCCAATCCTCGCTCGCGGGTCCGAGCCGATCGCCGCGGCCCGCGGCGCCACGCTCAGGGCCAGGAACTGGCGCGCCGAGGCGCTGCTGCGCATGTTCGAGAACGTGCTCGAGGTGGGCGAGCGACCGCAAGACCTGATCGTCTACGCGTCCCTCGGAAAGGCGGCGCGGAACTGGGACGAGGCCTGCGCGATCGCCCAGGCCCTGCTCGCGCTGGAGGAGAACGAAACGCTCGTGCTGCAGTCTGGCGCCGCGATTGGCGTGCTCCCCATGCACGCGGACGCGCCGCTCGTCGTCTCCGCGGTGAACAACACGGTGGGGCGGTGGGCAACCCCGGAGCGCTTCTACGAGCGCGCGGGGAACGGCCAGACGATCTGGGGCGGTCTGACCGCGGCGGCGTGGCAGTACATCGGCCGCCAGGGCGTCCTGCAGGGCACCTACGAACTGCTCCGGGTGATCGCGCGCAGGCACCTCGGCGGCGAGCGCCCAGAGGATCTGCGCGGGCGCTGGCTGCTCACCGCCGGACTCGGCGGGATGGGGTCGGCGCAGCCGATCAGCGCGAAGATGCTCGGCCTCAGTTCGATCACCGTCGAGGTCGATCCTGCCAGGGCGGGGCGTGCCTTCGCCGCGGGCGCGATCGACCTGCTGACAGGCGATCGTGACTGGGCGTTCGCAGAGCTTCGGCGCGCGCAGGAGGAGGACCGCGTGATCGCGATCGGTCTCGTGGGCAACGCGGCCGATGTCTTCTCCTCGTGCCTGCCCAGGGGCCTCACCCCCGACGTCGTCTCGGACCAGACCGCGGCGCACGATCCCCGGTACGGCTACGTTCCCGTCGGCTACACGATCGACGAGTGGGTTGCGGCGAGGGAGAGCGACCCCGAGTCCATCGAGCGCGCTGCACGGGCTTCGATCACGTGGCAGGTCGAGGCGATGCTCGAACTGCAGTCCCGCGGCTCGATCGTGTTCGAGAACGGCAACAATCTCCGCGTGCAGGCCATCGAGCATCTGGGCGAGGCGGACGCCCCGCGGATCAACGCGATCCCCGGGTTCATGGAGGCGTATCTGCGCCCCCTGTTCGCTCGCGGGATCGGGCCGTTCCGCTGGGTGTGCCTCTCGGGATCCGAGAAGGATCTGCGCGTCATCGACGAGCTCGCTTCCCGGCTCTTCCCGGACCGTCCCGAGGTCGCTCGCTGGATCGAGCTCGCGCGCGCGCACGTGCCCCCGCAGGGTCTCCCCGCGCGATCCTGCTGGCTCGGCCACGGGGAACGCTCCCGGATCGCGGGCGCCGTGAACGCCCTGGTCGCAGATGGCACCCTGTCGGCGCCCGTGCTGTTCACGCGCGACCATCTCGACTCGGCGGGGATGACGCATCCACGGATCGGCTCCGAGAGGATGCGCGACGGCTCGGACGGCGTCACCGACTGGCCGCTGCTCGACGCCATGCTCCTCGCAGCGGGCGGCGCGGATCTCGTCGCCGTGCACTCGGGTGGCGGCGGCTACTCCGGGTGGATGCAGTCCGCCGGTGTCTCGGTCGTTGCCGACGGTAGTGCGGGGGCCGCGCGCCGGATCACGCGGACGCTCGATTCCGATACCGGGCTCGGCGTTCTGCGCCACGCGACGGCGGGCTACCCCGAGGCAATAGAGACGCTGGCGGCCGCGGGACCCGCGGGAACCACGGGGGCCGCGAAGGCCACCGAGACGGCGCGCCTCGCGCACGAGCCCGACCCCACCGAAAGGAGCACCAACCGTGCGTGAACTCACCCCTGACGATGCCGTCGCCGCCGTGCGCGGAGGCGGGATCCTCGCCTGCGGCGGCGGCGGCTGGAAGCATCACGGCGAGCTCATGGGCTCCCTCGCGACGAGCCTGGAACGCCCGATCCTGGCCTCGATCGACGAGCTTCCCGAGGACACGTGGGTCGCAACCGTCACCGCGATCGGCGCGCCCGCTGCGAAGAACTGGGAGATTCGTCCGGTCGATTACGTGCACGCCCTCCAGGAGCTGACCCGCCGCAGCGAGGCCCCGATCAGCGCGGTGATGACGGCGCAAAACGGGTATTCGACGACGCTGAACGGGTGGATCCAGTCGAGCGTGCTCGGCGTGACCGTGCTCGATGCCGCGGGCGACGTGCGCGCGCACCCCACCGGCAAGCTCGGCTCTCTCGGCCTCGAGGAGCGGGCCGGCTACGTCTCGACGCAGGTCGTAAGCGGCGGAAACCGGGAGCTGAACGGCCACTTCCTCTCCATCAACGAGGGCAGGATCAACACCTGCGACGACGTGCTTCGCGACATCTCGGTGCGCACGGGCGGCTTCATCGCCGCCGCGCGCAACCCCGTTGAGCTCGCCTGGGTCCGCGACACCGCGGCCCACGGGGCCATTTCGCTCGCGATCGACCTCGGACACGAGATGAGCGCGGCCGGCGCGGGAGATGACCTGATCAGCGCTGTGGCGCGCCGCCTCGGAGGCACGGTGATCGACCGCGGACCGCTCGGGATCGAGCGCGGCACCGAGACTCTCGGCGGCTGGGATCGCGGCGTCTTCCGCGTGGGCGACCACACGATCCCGTTCCTCAACGAGTACATGGCCGTCGACTGTGAGGGGGAACGCGTGGCGAGCTACCCCGACACGATCGTCCTCATCGACACCGAGCTCGGCGAGGGCCTCGCTGTGAAGGACGCGGGAGCGGGCGGCCGCGATACGGCGCTCATCGTCGTTCCGGCGGGCGCGCTCCCCGTCTCAGCCTCCGCGATCGACCGCACGGGGCTCGCCGAGTGCGAGGCCATCATGGGGATCCCGTTCCTCGAATTCCTCGACCCGGATCTGCGCGGCGGATCCGGCGCTTACGCCTCGCAGCTTTCAACCTGACTCACCCACCCCAACCTGCACCACACCACCCCCCCCCTAGGAGTGCACCATGAAGATCGCCCGTCCCCGTACCGCAATCACCCTCTCCGCCCTGGCCATGGGAGCGCTCCTGCTCACCGCGTGCTCGAACCCGACGGACGCCAGAACTCCGGGCGAGGGGGCCGATCAGAAGATCGTCGTGTCCTCCGCGAACTTCGTCACCTCGGAGGTGGTCGGCAACGTTTACGCTGAGGCGCTCAGGGCGGCAGAGGTTCCGGTCGAGACCAGGTTCAATGTCGGATCGCGCGAGGCCTATGTGCCCGCGCTCAAGGACGGCTCGATCGATCTGATCCCCGATTTCACCGGGAATCTCCTACTCTTCCTCGACAAGGACGCAAAGGTTTCGTCGACGGAAGAGATCAACACGCAGCTCGCAGCGGCGCTCGAGAAGGACGGCCTCGAGCCGCTCGACCCGGCACCGGCCGAGGACAAGGACGCGCTCGTGGTCACCGAAAAGCGGGCGAAGGAGTGGAAGCTCAGGTCGATCTCGGACCTCGCCGCGCACAATTCCGAGCTCCGGATCGCGAGCGCGCCGGAGTTCAAGGAGAGGCCCGTTGGCCTTCCCGGGCTCGCCGAACACTACGGGGTCGTCCCGAAGCAGTTCGTCGCGATCTCGGACGGCGGCGGACCCGCGACGTTGAAAGCCCTGCTCGACGGCAACGTCGACGCGGCAAACATCTACACCGCGAGCGCGAGCATCCCCGCAAACCACCTCGTGATCCTCGAGGACCCCAAGTTCAACTTCCCCAGCCAGAACGTTGTCCCCGTGATCAACAAGAAAAAGGCCAGCCCGCACGTGAAAAGCGTGCTCAATGAGGTCTCCAAGCGGCTCACGACGACCGAGCTGATCGCGTTGAACGAGCTGGTCACCGGCACGAAGAAGCTCGAGCCAACGGCCGCAGCGAAGCAGTGGCTCGAGAGCCAGGGCCTCGGCTGACCCGCTGACCCGCGGTACCGGCGAAACGCCGAAACGCGAAGCACCGAAACGCGAAGCACCGAAACGTCGCGCCGCAGAGCCACTCGCACCCAGAGCCCGCCTGCGACGCGCCACGCACCGCCCCCACTCCCGGGCGAGAACAGAGAGAGAGCACGCATGCTGACGCAGGAATACACCCTGCACCTGGGCGCCACTCGGGTGACGCCCGATGAGGTTGCGCGGGTGAGCCGGGGTGAGGCACCGGTCCGCCTCGACGAGACAGCCCACCGCCGGATCGACGCGGCGCGGGCCGTCGTCGCGGGACTCATCGCCAGGGGCACGCCGGCATACGGCGTGACACGAGGCCTCGGACCACTGCAAGATCAGCCGATTCCCCCGGAGCTGCAGCGCGATTTCCAGACCTTCGTGTTCGCCTCCCACCACGCGGGATGCGGGGAGAACCTCAGCCGTGCAGAGGCCAGATCGGTCATGATCGCCCGGCTCGCCGTCATGGCCCAGGGCAACTCGGGCGGCAGCCGGGAGCTCATCACGGGCCTCGCCGAGCTCGTCTCGCGAGGCGTCACCCCGGCGATCCCCGTCGCGGGCAGCGTCGGATCCGCCGATCTCGCCCCCCTCGCCGCCGTCGGCACGGTGCTCGTGGGGCGGGGACGCGCGCTCGGGCGGGACGGCACGCCCATCCCGGGAGATGAGGCGCTCCGCGCCGCAGGAATCGAGCCGGTGAGCCTGCAGGCGAAAGACGGCCACGCCCTCGTCGTCGCGAACGCGGGCGCGGTCGGGATCGGCTGCCTGGCGCTCGTGGACCTCGAGCGGCTCGCGAGGATCGCGGATCTCGCCGCGGTGCACTCCGTCGAGGCGCTCAGCTGCAACACCGACGTGTTCGATGACGCCGCGCTCTCGGCGCGCCCGCACCCCGGCCAGGTCCGTTCCGGCGCGCGGCTCAGGCGCCTCCTCGCGGGGGGCGCGCTCTCCTCCGGCGAGGTGCGCCCGGCTCGCCTGCAGGACCCGCTGTCCTTCCGCACCATCCCCCAGGTCCACGGCGTGATCCTCGAGCAGGCCGCCCACCTGCGAGAAGTCCTCGACATCGAGCTGAACTCGATGCCGGAGAACCCCTTCATCGACGAGTCCTCGGGCACCCTGATCGCCAACGGGAATTTCTCGGCTCTGCGGCTCGCCCTGTCGCTCGATCAGTGCCGGATCGCACTCGCGCACCTCGGGCTCCTCGCCGAGCGCCGCATCGCGGTCCTGATCGGGCGCCTGCGCGCCGATCGGCCGCTCTCCGAACAGCTCGTCGCGTTCGCGAGCGGCTCGGCGCCCGTCGTCCCGCCCATCCTCGCGAACGTCGCCGCCTCGATCTCCGCTCGCCTGCAGCATCTCGCCGCGCCGTTCTCGATCCTGCCGTCGATCGTTGGCGACGGGATCGAAGACCACAACTCTCAGGCCTACTCGGCCGCGCTCGCCCTGCGCGACGCGATCGAGCTCGCCGAGCAGCTGTTCACGATCGAGGCGCTCGCCGCGAGCGGGGTCTCCGCGAGCGAACCCGAGACGCACGCGCGCCGGCGGGGCCCAGGCCTCGCACCGTTCGCGGCACTCGCCTCCCGGATCCTCGAGTCCTACGAGCCCACCGGCGGCACCCAGGCCCAACTCACCGCGATGCGCTGCGCGCTCCACAAGAACTCCAGGTGCAAGGCCAAATCAGCCGGCCCAGTCGGCCTCGGTGCCGACACCGTCTCCCCGCCGGCACACACCGACCCCGAACGGGTGCTCACGTGATCACGTTCGAGAACGCGACGAAAGTCTTCGCGGACGGGACGACCGCGGTCGAGGGCCTGTCGCTCAAGGTCGAAGCGGGCACGCTCACCGTGTTCGTCGGCCCCAGCGGCTGCGGCAAGACGACATCGATGCGCATGGTGAACAAAATGGTCGCCCCGACGAGCGGCCGGATCCTCGTCGGAGGGCGCGACATCGCCGGGCTCCCCGCGGTGCCGCACCGGCTCGGGATCGGCTACGTCATCCAGCACGGCGGCCTCCTCCCCCACCGGACGGTGCTCGACAACGTCGCCCAGGTGCTGCGCCTGCGCGGCCTCCGCAAGCGCGTGGCCCGTGCCCGCGCGCACGAGGCGATCGAGCGGGTGCGCCTGCGCCCGGAACTCATCGACCGCTACCCGGCCCAGCTCTCTGGCGGGCAGCAACAGCGGGTCGGGGTGGCGCGGGCGCTCGCCGCCGATCCCCCGATTCTCCTGATGGACGAGCCGTTCAGCGCCGTCGACCCCGTGGTGCGCGAGGAGTTGCAGCTCGAGATGCTCCGCATCCAGAGCGAACTCCGGAAGACGATCATCCTCGTCACCCACGATATCGACGAGGCGCTGCGTCTCGGGGACCGGATCGCGGTGTTCGCCCCGGGCGGCGCGGTCCAGCAGTACGCCGATCCCGAGACGGTCCTGACGCGCCCCGCGAACGCGCACGTTCACGCGCTCGTAGGCCGCGATCAGGGGTATCGTTCGCTCGCCTTCGCCAGCGCCGACGCAATCCCCACGCTCCCCCTCGGCCCCGTTCTCGCGGGAAGAATCCGCGTCGGGGAGGCCTGGGAGCTCGAGGTGGACGAAAACGGCCGCGCCTCGGCATGGATCGATCGGCGGGGCGCGAGACGCGCGCCCGGGTCCCAGGTGCCACCCGGCGGCAGCCTCCGCGCGGCACTCGAGGCGATCCTCACGTCCCCCGCTCCGTACGGCATCCGAGGTGATGGATCCGGGCGCCCCACGGCCCTCATCGAGGCCGCGGACGTGTATCGCGCTCTCGCGCTCCGCAACGGTTCCTTGCGATGAACTGGGCCATCGACAACGTCGAACAGCTGCTCGGGATCGTGGCGCAGCACGCCGTCCTCGCCGTCGCCCCCACCGCGATCGGGCTGGCGCTCGCAATCCCGCTCGGAATGATCCTGCACCGGACCCGCACCGCGCGCGCCGTCGCGGTTGTGGCCAGCGGCATCGTCTTCACCGTGCCCTCGCTCGCGCTCTTCGTCGTGATTCCATCGCTGATCGGCACACGGATCCTCGATCCCGTGAACGTGGTCGTCGCACTTTCCCTCTACTCGGTCGCCCTGCTCCTCCGTTCGGTTCTGGAAGCCCTCGACGCGATCGACCCCGCCGTGCTCGACGCGGCGGAGGCGATCGGGACCTCGCGGACGCGACGAGCGCTCGGCACCGAGCTCCCGCTCGCGATCCCCGTTCTCGCGGCGGGAGCGCGGGTCGTCGCGGTGACGAATGTCTCGCTCGTCTCGGTCGGCGCCGTGATCGGGGTCGGGGGACTCGGTCAGCTCTTCACCGCCGGGTTCCAGCGCAACGCGCCCGAGCAGATCGCCGTCGGAATCCTTGCGACGCTCGCGCTTGCGTTCCTGATCGACCGCGCGCTCGGAATCTCGGCACGGGCCCTCACCCCCTGGCTGCGCGTTCCTCCCGTTCAGGAGGCCGAGCGTGCTGGCTGACGCGCTGCGATTCCTCACGGACGGCACACACTGGTCGGGGCCGGACGGCATTCCCGTGCGCCTCGCCGAGCACCTCGGCCTTTCGGCGCTCGCGATCCTCATCGGGGCCTGCGTCGCGATCCCGATCGGGGTGCTGATCGGGCACACCCGACGCGGGATCGCGCTCGCCGTCGGCGCGATCAACGTGCTCCGCGCGCTCCCGAGCCTCGGGCTGCTCACCCTCCTCGCGCTGCTGCTCGGCCTCGGACTGCTGCCACCACTCGCGACGCTCGTTGCGCTCGCGATCCCGCCCCTGCTCGCGGGCAGCTACTCGGGCATCGCGAACATCACGGCGGCGACCGTCGACGCTGCCCGCGCGATGGGGATGACGGAGTGGCAGATTGTCGCCAGGGTCGAGGGCCCGCTCGCCGCACCGCTCATCCTGACCGGGCTCCGCAACGCGGCGCTCCAGGTGATCGCTACCGCGACCATCGCCGCCTACGTGAACGAGGGCGGGATCGGGCGATTCATCTTCGACGGCCTCGCGCTCCACGACTACGGCCGCATGCTCGTGGGGGCCGCGCTCGTGACCGCTCTCGCGCTCGCGGTGGACGGATGCCTCGCCCTGATCGAGAAGTTCGCTGAATTCCCCGGTGTCAGGGGTAGGGTCACCGCATGACCCAGAACGAGCTCATCACCGTCGTCGCCCTTGCCGCGTTCGCGATGCTGCTCCTGTCGGTGTGGCAGTTCGACCGGCGTCGACGCCGTCAAGAGTCTCAGGGAGCAGGTGGATCTGGTGGATCGGCCGCCGCGGGGATCTTCGGGAGCTGTGACGAGGTATTCCATCCGGAAGGGGCGCGGGCCTCGGAGATTCGCGAGATCCAGCGGGAGCTCCCCGCTGAGGCAGCAGTTCCCGGCGATCCGATCCGACCTGACCGTCCGCTCACCATCACGCTTCCGCCGCCGACGGAATAGCACCCAACCGAGACCAAGAATCGCAGCGCCGAACCGCGCGCGAACGCAACGATCCCTCCCGCCGAAACCGGTTCGGCGGGAGGGATCGTTGCGTTGAGCAGGTGATGCGGGCCCCGGATTCGACATCCGTCGGCCCGCACCACTCAGGCCCTATCGGCGGGAAGCGATGCGCTTCCGAGCCATGAGGGTCACACCTGCCGCGAGCATCAGGCCGGCAACCCCGGCCAGCCCGAGGAGTGCACCGTCCTCAGCGCCCGTGACGGGGAGGCCGGGCTGCGCCGGCTTCTCCGGAGTGGTCGGCGTCGTCGGCTTGGTGGGCTTCTCCGGGGTCTTCTCGTAGGTGTTCGTCAGCACCACGTTCTGCACCGTGCCGTCGCCAGCGGTGACGTTCTCGATGTCGAACGTGCCGCCGGTCCACGTCACACCGGGAACCGCACCGGGGGTGAGCTCCTTCAGCGTGACCGTCGCCCCGTACGGGATCGGGTCGGACTGCACCACGACGCCGTCAGCGCGCACCACGATCTCGCCCGAACCCGCTTCGAAGCCGGTGCCAGCCGGGTAGCTGTACTCAACCGTGAACTGGGTATCTGCGGGGATGAGCGTCGAACCGTTGCCCTCGATCGCCTTGCGGATCCCGATCGCGCCCTGGCGGAGCTGGGTCGGGTTGTCGAGATCGATCGCGATCACCGTGCCGGGCAGCACCGTGAAACCGTTCTCGGAGAACACGGGATCGAGCCAGTCGACGCCGGCGATCGGATCCGCGGCCTTCTCCGTGAGCGTCACGACCGCGCCAGCGGGCACGCCCTCGACGGTCACCGGGTCGCCGCCAGCGGGGACCTCGACGGTGCCGGAGCCGGTCTTGCCGTCATCCGTCGTCCAGGTGTAATCGACCGTGAACAGGGTGCCCTCCGGGACGAGGCCGCTCGCGCCGCCCGACACCGACTTCTTCAGCGAGAATCCGCCGAGCGTCTCCGTCACCGGGTTCGTCACCTTCACCTCGACGGCCGTGCCGTCAGCGACCGTGAAGTTCTCGGGAGAGATGACCGGCTTGCCCCAGGCGAGGCCCTCAACCGGGGCGGGCGTCTGCTCGGTCACGGTCACGTTCGCGCCGACGGGGAGATCGCCGCTCGTGACGGGCTTGCCGTCCGCGCCGACCGTGAGCGTGCCCGATCCGGCCGGGAAACCGACGCCAGCGGGGTACGAGTAGTCGAGCACGAACTGCGCGTCGGAGGGGACCAGGTCCAGCGCCCCGGCGGTGCCCTCGAGCGACTTCGCTGCCGAGAAGTTCCCGACCTTCACGTCGGCCTTGTTCGTCAGCACGACCTCGGCCAGCTTGCCGCCCTCGAGGGTGAAGTTGTTCTGCGAGAACGTGGGCTCACCCCAGGCGATGTTCGCGGGCGAGGTGGGCTTGACCTCCATCAGGGTGACGGTCGATCCGCGCGGGAACTCCGGGCTCTTCCAGGTCCCGTTGGCCGCGACCTCGAAGCTTCCCGTGAGCGCTGCGCTATCCGGCACGTTGACCACGTAATCGCCCGTGAACTTCAGATCGGCGGGGAGATTGACGGCGTTGCCCTCGACCTTCTTCGTGATCTGGAACACGCCGACGTTCTCGCCGATGCCGGTGCCGCCGCCACCCGCGTAGCGGACGAGGCCGTTCGCGCTGCCGTCGGTCTGTCCGTTGATCGCGAACTCGGCGGTGTTGGTGTACTCGGTTGCCTGGCCCGGGTTGGTGACCTTCGTGCGGTACTCAACCTGGTAGTAGTAGCCCTGCTGGGTGGTGAACTTCACCACACCGGTGGTGGGATCGACCGTGTACTCGGAGCGGGGAACCAGCTGCCAGTTGATCGGACGGGTCGCGCCGTCGCCCGGTCGCGGGCCGATCTCGTTCGTTCGCTGCAGCTCGGGGGTCGAGTCGTTCACGATGAGTTCCTGGTTCGGGCCGGGCGTATCGCGCACCTCGACGTTCAGCCCGCCGGCCATGCCCCCCAGGGGCGCCTCGACGTGCACGTACCAGTCGACCTCGTCCTTGGCGTAGTCGTAGGATCCGTCCTTCTTGTAGTTCCAGACGAAATCGCAGTTCGTTCCGCACGTCTCAGTGGAGGGGGAAACGTTTACCTTGACGGTCTGGCCGCCGACCTCGAAGGTCTCCTCCTGCGTCTGGGTGACGGTCTTGTTCACCTTGACCCAGAAGTTGACGTTGCCCTTCAGGTTGCGCGAGTTGTCGGAGATGTACGCCGAATCGAAATCGCACACGAGCTGGGTCGGCTGAGCGACACACGTCGCGATCGTTGCTCCGGTGTCCTGAGCCTTGATCGTGAAGGTGTCCCCGCGACCGGCGAGCTCCGGCGGGAGGGCGATCGTGAACCCGGCCGGCGATGAAGGGTTGTCCGGGAGCGTCCAGTCTGCGGTCATCTCCGCAGAGCTGCCGCTCGTAACCGTATTGTTCACGAACTGAATATTCGTGACCGTGGCCGTGGTCGCATACGGCGGAGCTGCCATCGCGGCACCCACGCCGCCGGTCACGAGCAGCAGGAGCGCGGTCGAGGCCGCGGCGACACTGCGCCCGAGCCCCCGCATCCTGAAGCCACGACGTGCAAACCGCCTCGTCTTGCCCTGATTCATCTGTATTTTCCCCTGATCAAACAACAAAGCTCAGATAGCACATCATAATTACGTTCCGAAGTCGAACGAAGTGTAGTTATTCACCATTTCACCTCGGTTCCACGCAATGGCAACGTGGCTCACTTGTAGGCTTCGCACAACAGAGAGAAAGTAAATTCTCAGGTTTAATTTATGGCCAAAATGTCCGAGCGGCGGGGCGGGGCCGCTTCGCCAGCTCGGGACCCGCGAATCTCGCTCCCGAGCGTTGAGCGGATCGGGCCGACCCCGCGGCGATTCGCTTCCGTCGGCGGCGGAGACGAGGAGCGGCCCGCGGGGTCGAGCGACCGGGGCCTCCGAGCCGTTCGGGCACGAGCGCCCTCGTCGATGCCGGAATCGAGAGATTGCCCGTGGCCGCGAATGCCGATGCGGCGGACGTAATACCGCACCGACCGTTGTGCCCGTCCAGTTACGCCCTGTATCGTCGTCAGCCACCGATCCCTACGGGCTTCGAGAATGCGAGTTGATCATGGGTTTTCCATTCCTCCGGTATCTCGACCCCGTCCTGGGCGGCCGAGCGGCCCCCGCGGACCGCGAGGGCGCCAGAACGTTCGCTCCGCCGACGCCCGCCGCATCGCCGCTCGCCGCCGCATCGCCGCTCGCAGCCGGCATCGCCCCCTCCGCGGCCCGTCCACGACTCCCCTCTTCCCACTGACCAGCGCACGATCGCTTAGGAGAGCACCATGCACCACGCCCGCACGCACACTCGCAAGCACACCCTCGCGGTTACGGCGATCCTCGCCGCGGGAGCGCTCCTCCTCGCGGGGTGCTCCGATCCGACGACGCAGAAGGGCGGTGATTCGTCGAGTTCGAGCCCGGACGGGAAAGACCCGATCATCGTCTCGTCCGCGAATTTCACCACCTCGGAGATCGTGGCCAACCTGTACGCTGAGTCGCTGCGCGACGCGGGAATCCCCGTTGAGACGAAATTCAATGTCGGCTCGCGCGAGGCGTACGTTCCCGCGCTGAAAGACGGATCGATCGATCTGATCCCCGACTTCACCGGCAACCTGCTGCTGTTCCTGAACAAGGACGCCGACATGTCGTCACGCGAGAAGATCGACACGCAGCTCGCCACGGCACTGCAGGCCGATGGGCTCGAGATGCTCGAGCCTGCGCCGGCCGAGGACAAAGACGCGCTCGTCGTCACCGAGGAGCGCGCGAAGCAATGGAAGCTACAGAGCATCGCGGACCTCAAGGCCCACAACGACGAACTGAAGATCGCCGGGGCGCCGGAGTTCAAGCAGCGCCCGGTCGGGCTTCCCGGACTCGAGAAGAACTACGGCGTCGTGCCCAAGGAGTTCGTCTCGATCTCCGATGGCGGCGGCCCAGCGACGGTGAAGGCGCTCGTCAACGGCGACGTCCAGGCCGCGAACATCTACACCGCCAGCTCGAGCATCCCAGCGAACAAGTTCGTCGTGCTTGAGGATCCGAAATTCAACTTCCCGAGCCAGAACACGGTCCCCGTGATCTCCGAGAAGAAGGTGACGGATCAGGTGAAAAAGGTACTGAACGGGGTCTCGGCGAAGCTCACGACGGAGGAACTCGTGAAGCTTGACGAGATGGTGACGGGTCCGCAGAAGCTCGAGCCGAACGCCGCGGCGAAACAGTGGCTGAAGGAGAAGGGCCTGATCTAGCACGTGCGGGCGCCGGATCGCGGCCGGATGCGCCGCCGATCCAGCACCGCGCCAGCAGCCCCTCCGCCCAGCACCGCACCACGCTCGACCCAGAAAGCCCGCGCATGATCTCCTTCCAGAACGCATCGAAAGCCTTTCCCGACGGCACCGTCGGGGTCGACGACCTGAGCCTCGAGGTGGAGACCGGGTCCCTCACGGTATTCGTCGGGCCGAGCGGCTGCGGCAAAACGACCTCGATGCGGATGGTCAACAAGATGGTGACGCCCACGAGCGGCCGCGTGCTCATCGACGGTCGCGACATCGCGGACCTCCCCACCGTTCCCCTCAGACTCGGGATCGGCTACGTGATCCAGCACGCTGGTCTCCTCCCCCACCGCACGGTACTCGACAACGTCGCGCAGGTCCTCCGCCTCAAGGGACTCAGCAGGCGGGAAGCGCGGGCCCGCGCGCACGAGGCCATCGAGCGCGTGCAGCTGCGTCCCGAACTCATCGATCGCTACCCCTCGCAGCTCTCCGGCGGACAGCAGCAGCGCGTTGGTGTGGCCCGAGCGCTCGCCGCGGATCCCCCGATCCTCCTCATGGATGAGCCGTTCAGCGCTGTCGACCCCGTCGTGCGCGAGGAACTGCAGCTCGAGATCCTCAGGATCCAGCGCGAGGTGCAGAAGACGATCCTGTTCGTCACGCACGACATCGACGAGGCGCTCCGCCTCGGCGACCGGATCGCGGTGTTCGCCCCGGGTGGCGAGGTCCAGCAGTACGCCGCTCCGGAGACCGTGCTCACGCAGCCCGCGAACGAGCTCGTGCGCTCCATGGTGGGCCGTGATCGGGGATTCCGTGCGCTCTCCTTCGCCGGGGCTGAATCGGTCCCCGTGCATCAGCTCCCCGGGGCATCGGACGGCACGATCCACGTCGACGGCGCCTGGGCGTTCACGCTCGACCCGGACGGCCGCCCGGGCGACTGGCTCGGCAGCGACGGCGCACCGCTCGGGCTCGGGACCCTGATCCCGCCGGACGGGAGCCTCAGAACCGTGCTCGACGCCGTGCTGTCCTCGCCCGCGCCATACGCGATCTGCGTCGATGCGGCGGGACGCCCCTCCGGGATCGTGCAGGCCGAGGACGCCTATCGCGCCGTCGCGCGGCGCGGAAGCGGTGAGGCGCCGTGAACTGGGCGTTCGAGAACTGGCAGGCGCTGCTCGGGCTGATCGCGCAACACGCCCTGCTTGCCGCGGCACCGACCCTGATCGGACTCGCGATCGCGATCCCGCTCGGGCTGCTCCTCCACCGGACTCGCGCGCCGCGCGCCATCGCGTTCGCGGTCGGCGGGATCATCTTCACGATCCCCTCCCTCGCCCTTTTCGTGGTCATCCCGTCGATCATCGGCACCCAGATCCTGAACCCGATCAACGTGGTCATCGCACTGTCCTGCTATTCCGCGGCGCTGCTGCTGCGCTCGGTCTTCGAGGCGCTCGACTCGGTCGACCCAGTGGTGCGTGATGCCGCCCTCGCGATCGGCACGTCGCGCGTTCGGCTCGCACTCGGAACCGACCTCCCGCTCGCGATTCCCGTGCTGACCGCGGGAGCCCGTGTCGTCGCCGTGACGAACGTGTCGCTCGTGTCCGTGGGTGCGGTGATCGGCGTCGGCGGCCTCGGCCAGTTGTTCACCGCCGGGTATCAACGCAATTACCCCGATCAGATCCTCGCCGGAATCCTCGCGATTCTCGTGCTCGCGTTCGTCTTCGACCGCGTGCTCAGCCTGATCGGGCGGATCCTCACCCCGTGGACCCGCGCGGGAGTGGCTCGTCGCGGCAGCGGCAACGGCAACGGTAGCGGCAGCACCGAGACGCCCGGTGCAGCCCTCACGGGCACCGCGTCCACCGCTCGCGCGAGCAACAGCCGGGCCGGCGCGCACCCGAGCGAGGAGGTGGCCGATGTTCGGTGACATGCTCGGCTTCCTCGCAGACGGCGCCAACTGGATCGGCTCCGACGGCATCCTGAGCCGCCTCCTCGAGCACCTCGGCATCTCGGCGCTCTCCGTGCTCATCGCCGCGGTGATCGCGATCCCGATCGGGATCCTGATCGGGCACACCGGCCGCGGCGTCACCCTCGCGGTCGGGGCGATGAACACGCTGCGCGCGCTCCCGAGCCTCGGCGTCATGACCCTGCTCGCGCTGTTCATCGGCCTCGGGCTGATCCCGCCCGTGATCGCGCTCGTGGCCCTCGCGATCCCGCCGCTGCTCGCCGGAGTCACCTCCGGGTTCCGGAGCGTCGACCCGACGACCGTCGACGCCGCGCGCGCGATGGGCATGCGAGAGGGCCAGATCATCACGCAGGTCGAGCTTCCGCTCGCGGTGCCGCTGATCGCGGCGGGGTTCCGCAACGCCGCGCTGCAGGTGATCGCGACCGCCACGATCGCCGCCTACGTCAACCTCGGCGGTCTCGGGCGCTACATCTTCGACGGACTCGCCGTCTACGACTACGGGAGCATGCTCGTGGGCGCGGTGCTCGTGTCGATGCTCGCGCTCATCGTCGACGGGACGCTCGCCGGTCTCGGCGCGATCGCGGCGCCCCGGACCGGCCGCCGCTCCCGCCGCTCCGGCCGAACCTGACACGAGCGCCGGGATGCTCACGCGCGAGGCGGGCCGGGCGATCCCGCACCGTCAGCGGGCGGTGGGGCCCTGACCGGTCCTTCCCATGGCTGAACCGGAGATCCTCGGCCGACGCTCGCGCACACGCACGAATCCCCGCCTCGAATGGACTTCGAGGCGGGGATTCGTGCGCTGTTCACGGTGTCGGGAAGGAGGGGCCGAGCCCTCCTCCCCGCCACTCAGCCCTTAGCCGCGGGAGGCGAGGCGCTTCCGCGCCATCAGCGCCGCTCCGGCCGCGAGCATGAGACCCGCGACACCGGCGAGGCCGAGCATCGCGCCGTCGCCCGCACCGGTCACCGGCAGCTCCGGCTTCGCCGGCTTCTCCGGCGTGGTCGGGGTCGTCGGCTTCGTCGGCTTCTCCGTGACCGGGTTCTTCACCTGGATCGCAACCTCAGTGCCATCGCCGATCGTGAACGTCGACGGCGAGATCTCCGGGGTGCCCCAGACGAGCCCCTCGACCGCTGCCGGCGCCTTCTCGGTCACGGTCACCTCGGCCCCCATCGGGAGATCCGGGCTCGAGACCCGCTGACCGTCGGCGCCGATCTTCAGCGTGCCCGAGCCTGCGGGGAAGCCCACTCCGGCCGGGTACGAGTAGTCGAGATCGAACGTCGCGTTCTCGGGCACGAGATCCTGCGCGGCCTTCGTGCCGTCGAAAGACTTCGCGGCCGAGAACTTGCCGAGCTTCACCGACGCGGTGTTGGTGAGCTGGATCTCGGTGAGCTTGCCGCCCTCGAGCTTGAAGTCGTTCTTCGAGAAGACCGGCGTGGCCCAGTTGATGTTCGACGGGCTCGTCGGCGTGACCTCGTTCAGGTGAACCGTCGAGTCTCGGGGGAACTCGTCGCTCTCCCAGGTGCCATCGGCAGCGACCTCGAAGTCGCCGTCCAGCACGTCACCCGCGGGAGTGGTGACGGTGTAGGTACCGGTGAACTTCAGATCGGACGGAAGATTCGCGGCGTCGCCTTCGACCTTCTTCGTGATGCTGAACACGCCGACGTTGTCGCCGATGCCCGTGCCGCCGCCACCGGCGTAGCGGACGTGACCGTCAGCTCCGCCGCCGCTCTGGCCGTTGATCGTGAAGTCGGCCCGGTTGGTGTAGTCACCCGTTGCGCCGTTGTCCGTCACGTCGGTGACGTACTTCACCTGGTAGAAATAGCCCTGCTTCGTGGTGAACACTACGGTTCCGTTGGCGTCGACCGAGTAGTCGGCGCGCGGAACGATCTGCCAGTTCTGGGGCCGGATCGCGCCGTCGCCGCGCGGGCCCTTCTCGTTCGTCTCCATGAGGAGCGGGTTCGTGTCCGTGACCGTGAGGCTCTGGTTCGGGCCCGGGGTGTCCGTCACCTCGATCTTCTGGCCGCCGGCCATTCCGGCCTCGGGCGCCCCGATGTGGACGTACCAGGAGATCGTGTTGTTCGCGTAGTCGAAGGCGCCGTCCTTGCGGTTGTCCCACAGGAAGTCGCAGTTCGTGGTGCAGGTGCCGCCCGGCGGGGTCACGGTGACCGTCACGACCTGACCGTTGACGGTGAAGGACTCTTCCTCGGTCTGCGTCACGTCCTTCTTGACGACGACCCAGAAGTTCACGTTTCCGTGCAGGTTGCGGGGATTCTCCGAGATGTACCCCGCGTCGAAATCGCACTCCAGCTGCGTCGCGCGCGCCACGCAATTCGCGATCGTCTCGCCGGTGTCCGAGGCCGTGATGACGAACGTGTCGCCGCGACCCGCGAGCTCCGGCGGGAGCGCGATCGTCATGCCAGCGGGCGGAGTCGGGTTGTCCGGCAGCGTCCACTCGGCGGTCATCTCGGCCGAGGAGCCGCTTCCGACGGTGTCCTTCACGAAGTTGATGTTCGAAACCGTCGCGTTCGTCGTGTACGGCGGTGCCGCGACAGCCGCTCCGACGCCGCCGGTGACGAGCAGCAGCAGCGCGGTTCCGGCGGCCGCGAGGCTTCGGCCGACGTTCCAGAATCTTCCGGAAGCGGGCTTCGCCCCACCTTTTTGGGCGCGATGAATCATTGCAATATCCCCCCTGGATAGACAAACATGTCCCCGCCATGCCAGCACATTCGGCACCACATGTCGAACACTGATCGAAACTTCACTGAAAACCCTAGGAATCCTCTGAAATCTATGAAGCAGGTTTGTAGGGGATACATTACGGAACGAGTGCGGCTCTCCGGGCCAGGGTCCCTCCTGCCGCACACCGCGGAGCTCCGATCGCCACGCCGCCCTCAAGGAAGTGAAGGCGCTCGCGAGCCACTCCGCCAAGAGCCGGCCGAGTGACAGCGAACTCCAGATCAGACAACACTTGTCGATGAAATAACCCAACGAACTTTCCCGGAAAACAAAATTGCTCCCCGTCTCAAAACCTGTGAGAGAATTCCGAAACGGAACGCGATGAATCTGTGTCGCCGCGTTCCTGTACCCGGGGGGATACCACGTGAAACTTACGAAACGATTCAGCGCGCGCGCAGGAGCCATTCTTGCCGCAGCGGCACTCATGATCGGCGCCGTCGCCGTCGCCGATCCGGCGCTTGCGGAAACGAATCCGTATCCGCAGCCTGATCTGCCAAGGCACCTCACAAACGGCACCGGTGTCTTCGAAACACAAACCCTGTACGTCTACATGAAAGCCGGCGAGACGCTCACCGGAGACGCAGGCGCGCTCACTGGAAAAGAGAACCCGGCTGACACCTATACCATCGGGCTTGGCAAAGCGAGGATGGTGGTGACGTCCCCCTCCGGTGCCGTGATCGCCCAGAAGAACGGGCTCGGGATGTTCGATGCGGGTACCGCCTCCGACGTCGGCCCGCTCGTCGTCGAAGCGCCAGCTGACGGCATCTACCAGGTGACTGTTGGCCCGGAGGCCCCGCGGTACGGCAGTTCCAGCCGGCCCTGGGTCCTCAATGTCACTTCGGGCGGCGTCCGCCAGCCGGGTCGGGTGTTCACCACCTCGTACCAAATCATGCAGCCCACCACGAACTTCAACCAGAATCTCGCGTTCTGGGCGGTCAGCGAGCAGGGCTACCGGTACAAGATCGACCTTCCGAAGTACAACGGCTGGAACTCGGTCATCGCCGCGAACGCGTTCGGCAACGTGGACCGCGCGAGCTGCCAGCCCACCTACGCGTCGGACCTGCGCAATCAGGCCGTGGCGAGCGCCGACGCCGCGAAGTGCGGCGGGAGCTATCTGCTATTCTTCGAGGATCCCTCCCCCGACTTGCCGGCAAGCGCGGCGATCGCCCCAGCGACCGCCCTGTCCGGCGGCGCAGCCACCCACTGGCTCAACCCGGCAATCGCAGCGCCCACCGTGCGGGACCTGCAGTTCACCCCGTCAGGCGCGCAACCCCGATCGGGAACGCTGAGCTACTCCGTGGGCAGCCACAATGGCAGCTACACGATCCACATCGACGCCGACGGCGACGGATCCTACGACGGACCGCTCGACCGTCATGTCCCCGCGAACACCGCGACCGGCGCGGGTAGCTACGCATTCGACGGGCTCGACGCGAACGGGGCACCGATCTCGGCGACCACCTCGGTCGGGTTCAAGCTCACGGTCAACCAGGCGGCCGAGATCCACCTCGTCCTCGTCGACGTCGAGACCATGGCGGGCGGCGTCAAGATGACGCGTCTGAACGGCGACGGGATCGCAGACGACCGGACCTACTGGAATGACTCGATGTTCGCCGCATACGCGAATTGCGGCCCACGGCCCGCGTCGATCAACTCGCTGCCGGACGGCGTGCCCATTGGCGACGCGGCGACGCGCGGCTGGTCCTCCACGAATGGCACTTGCAACAACTCAGATAGCGCACAGACCGGCTCGTGGGGCAACAACAAGTCGCTTGACACCTGGACCTACGCGAAGTCCGACGTTTCCGCGGAGACCCGCTACGGAGGAACCGCCGCGTTCACGCTCGCGAAGAGCGCCGACGCGCAGACTGTGCAGGTCGGCGACGAGATCGGTTACTCCTTCACCGTCAAGAACACGGGCACGGCGGGCCTGAGCAACGTCGTAATCTCCGACCCACTGCTCGGGATCACCGACTTCGTGTGCGCACAGGATCTCGCGGTGGGCGCGGAGACGACGTGCGACGCCCCCGTGAAGCACAAGGCCACTGACGCCGACGGCGCGGCAGGAAAGGTGCACAATATCGCCACCGCGAACGCGACTCCGGGCCCTGGCGCATCGGCGCCGGAGGAACAGACCGCCACCGCAGACGTCGCCGTGACGGTTCCGGTCGTGTTGACCCCCGGGTTCACGCTCGCCAAGACCGCAGACGCCACAACGGTCGAGGTCGGCGAGAGCATCTCCTACTCCTTCACGGTCAAGAACACGGGCGAGACCCCGCTCACGAACGTCACGATCGACGATCCGCTGCTCGGCGTGTCCGACTTCGTGTGCGCGAAGGACCTCGCGATCGGCGCCGAGGCCACCTGTGACGCCCCGTCGACCTACACGGCGACCGACGCCGATGGAGTCTCTGGCACGGTGCACAACGAGGCCACCGCCACGGCAACCTCCCCCGGCACCGACGCCCCGCCGAAGCAGACCGCCACGGCCGACGTGAAGGTGACCGTTCCGGCCGTGCTCACCCCGGGTATCTCGCTCACCAAGGCCGCAAGCGCGACTTCCGTCGAGGTCGGCGAGAAGATCTCCTACTCCTTCACGGTCAAGAACACGGGCGAGACCCCGCTCACGAACGTCACGATCGACGATCCGCTACTCGGCGTGACCGACTTCGTGTGCGCGAAGGACCTCGCGGTGGGCGCTGAGGCCACCTGCGATGCCCCGTCGACGTACACCACGACGAAGGCCGACTACCGCGCGGGCAGCGTGACGAACCACGCGACCGCGTCCGGAACCGCGCCAGGCGGCAAGGTGACGGCGAAGGCGTCGGCTCTGGTGAGAGTGACGGAAGCCGGCGTGGTCGTCCCGCATCCGGGCACGCCGACTCCGGACCCGAAGCCGAAGCCCACTCCGAAGCCGGGGGACGATCTGCCGGTCACCGGCGGCGCTGACGTCGCCGGTCTCGCACTCGGAGCAGTCGCGCTGATCGCAGCCGGTTCCCTGCTGCTCGCGCGCCGCCGCGGCTCGCGAGCGTAGCCGCCGCAACGTGAAGCGGGTCCCGTGGTGTTCGCCACGGGGCCCGCTTCACGATCAGGCAGCATTGGCCAGAGGCTCGGTCGGGCCCCCTCACCCGGCTTCTCGGGCAGGACATCCACGCTGCTCAGGAATGCGCAGTCCGCCGCCCATCGATCCTGCGTCGGATGGCGAGCACCCAGGACACGAGGATCCCCGCCGCGAGCGCCCAGAATGCCGAGCCCAGGCCGATCGCGGTGACGCCGGAGGCCGCCACGAGGATCGTCACCGCCGCGGGCACCCGCTCGTGTTCGACGCTCATCGCCCCCGCGCAGGCCGCAGCGAAAGCGCTGATCATCGCGACGCCCGTGATGGCCTCGATCGCGCCCTGGGGCGCCGCGAGTACGAGGGCGGTGAGCGCGGAACTCAGCACGCCGAGCACGAGATAGGTCACGCCCATGGAGACGCCCGCGATCCAGCGTCGCTCCCGCGGCCCGGCGTCAGGTCCCGCGGTGAGAGCGGTGCTGATCGCGGCGAGGTTCGCGGCGTGGCCCCCGAACGGAGCGGCGAGCATCGTGGCCCCGCCCGTCGTGACGAGCGATGCCCGCCACGGCGCCGCGAAACCGAAGCCGGCGAGCACCGCGACACCCGGGATGTTCTGCGACGCCATCGTGACGAGGTAGAGCGGCAACGCGATCCCCGTCAGCGCCTGCAGGGTGATCGTCGGCATCGTGAACTCAACGGTCGGAACGAGGTCCTCGAGCGGGATCCGCTGCCCGCCCGTGACGAGTCCGATCGCGATCACCGCGATACCCGCAACCAGCGCGAGCGGTACCGCCCATTTCGGGGCCAGGATCAGCATCACGAGCCAGACGACGAGGATCGGCGCGACGACGAGCGGATGCTCGGCGAGCGCCGGGATCGGGCCCAGGACCAGGGGAAACAGCACGCCCGCGAGCATGCCCTGCGCGATCGGCCCGGGAATCCGCTGCACGAGACGCGTGAGGCCCGGCCACAGCCCGGTGAGCACGAGGAGGGCGCCCGTCACGAGGAACGCCCCCACCGCCGCCGGCCAGCCGCCCGCGACCGTTCCCGTCGTGATGAGCAGGGCCGCTCCCGGCGTGGACCAGGCCGCGGCGAGCGGCATCTTGAAGCGCCAGGACAGGAGCAGCGCGGACGCTCCCATGGCGAGCGTCACGGCCAGGAGCCCTGACGCGGCCTGCGCCGGGTTCGCGCCGACCGCGCGCAGCCCGCTGAGCAGGACCGCGAAGGTGGCGGCGAACGCGACGAGGGCGGCGACCGTCCCCGCACTGATCGGGGCCCAGGGGATCTCGCGCGGGCGCGGGGCGCTCGGGGGACGATTCATTTACGGAACGTACCATGACGGCGGGCCGGGGCGCGAAGTCCGGAGCGCGGTCGCGCCGGGCTGGCCACGGGCGGGACCCGAGCGGGGCCCGCTCGGGCCGCGGCGCGGAGGTGCGGGGCCGCTCCTCAGCGACCCTTGTTCTTGCGCTGCACCCAGAGCGCGACCCCGACGACGACGCCGGCGATGACGAAGATCGTCCAGGAGATGACTGCTGCGGTGACCACGCCCCAACGCTAGCAGGCGGCAGCGCCAGCGACGCGGGGTTATCGTGGTGACATGACCCGCGATCAGGAGATTCGGGCCGCGCTTTCGGAGTGGCGGGCGCAGGCCGACGAACGTGTTGCCCGGCTCGAACGCTCGCTCGCGGCGCTGCAGGAGGCGCGACGCGGCTCCTCCGACGATGACGAGCACGACCCCGAGGGGGTCACGCTGTCGGGTGAGTGGTCGATGCTCTCTGGCCTGCTCGGCTCGGCGCGCGAGGACGCGGCACTCGCGGAGGACGCGTTCCGCCGGCTCGAGCAGGGCGAGTACGGGATCTGTGCCGCGTGCGGGGAGCCCATCCCCGCCGGCCAGCTCGAGGTGCGCCCGGCGCGCGAGCGCTGCGTGGCCTGCACGCCCTAGCGCGGCGTGGGCGGACGCGCCGCCCGGTGGCGCCCCGCCCTGATCAGGTTTCGATCTCGCCGAAGCCGGTGAACTTCCAGCCGGGGCCGCCAGGCACCTCGTGGCGCTCGAAAACGGCGATGAACTCGTCATTCGTGTCGGCGTCGCGATAGCCGACCCCGAGCCGATCGCCGCGGAGGGCGACCGAAGACAGCTCGGCCTCTCCGGAGGGGACCGCGGCGAGGAGCGCCCCCAGTTCCGAGAGGACCTCCTCGAGCTCGCCTCGCGCCCCCTCCTCGAGTTCCTCGCGCGACTCGGCGAACACCGCGACATCGAGCTCGAGGGGAGTTCCCACGAGGAGACTTCCCGCCCACTCCGTCGCCCCGTCGGAGCTCTCCTCTTCGAGGAGATCGACCTCCTCGAACGCCGCCGCGTAGTCCACCTCGGGCTCGGGCATGCCGTCGTCCACGCTCATGATCCGCTCAACTCTCGCGAGATGCCGTCGGAGGCGAGCTGCGCCTCGGCGACGAGCTCCGCGTCACCAGCGCGCTCCGGATCGAGCCACTCGTCGTGGAGCTCCCGCGGCAGGACGAGCGGCATGCGCGGCCAGGTCTCGGCCGCCTCGCCGACGGCGTCCCGGGTGACCATCGAGTAGGACAGCCGCTCCGTGCCGTCGGGGAGCGTGACCGTCGAGGTGAGGGCCGCGATCCCGAACAGCTCATCCCCCGGAAGCGAGAACCGCACCTTCTTCTCCACGTACCAGGTGGCCGGCAGGATCGCCCGATGCTGGAACGGCCCCTTCCAGGAGCGCAGCAGCTTGTCGTCTCGGCTGTTAAACGCCGAGTACTTGACGGGGCCGCTGGGATCGCGCCACAGCCACCACCAGCCCAGATCGATGCGACGCTCGCCCTGAGGCGCGTGGATCAGGGGATTCAGATTGACCGCTCGGGCGCCCGTGATCGCGGCCCGCCCATCACGGGCGTCCGCCCACTCGGCGAGCAGTCGCTCGTTCGCGGGATCGCTCATGGGCGGCAGGTCGAGCGGGAGCGGCGCGCCGCTTCCGCCGCCGAGTCCATACGATGCGCACATGCCGCCAGGATACGTGGGACCGCTGACATTCGGGAGGGGCGGAACGCGAACGGTCCGCGCCGCGCCGCGCTACTGTCCCAGGCGCGAGGCGGCCGCCTCGTCGAGCAGCCAGATCACATCGGCGTGCCGGCGCAGGAAGCTCGCGGGGAGCGCCTCGGTTTCTGGGCCCTCGATCGCCGCGGCAACGGCCGCGGCCTTCGCGGCGCCCGTGGCGATCATGAGCAGCGCGCGCGCCTCAAGGATCGTCCCGATCCCCTGCGTGATCGCGTGCGTGGGCACCTGATCGGCGCTCTCGAAGAAGCGCGCGTTGTCCTCCCGTGTCTCCGGCGTCAGCTCGACCGCTCGCGTCCGGGAGTCGACGGCCGACCCCGGCTCGTTGAACGCGAGATGCCCGTTGCGGCCGATCCCGAGGATCTGCAGGTCGATGCCGCCCGCGGCGGCGATCGCGCGTTCGTACTCAGCGCCGGTCTCGGCCGCTTCGGCGACGGTGCGCGCGAACGGGACCCGCACGCGCTCGGGATCGAGGCCAACGACGTTCACCGCGTCGTCGCGGATCACGGCGTGATAGCTGCGCGGGTCCTCGGGGTCGAGCCCGATGTACTCGTCGAGCGCGAAGCCCCTGACCCGGTCGAGTGAAATTTCCCGGCGCCGGGCGAGCCCGCCCCACTCGCGGTATGCGACGACGGGTGAGGAGCCGGTCGCGAGGCCGATCACGGCGTCGGGCTTCCGCTCCACCTGCGCAACCAGGTGTTCCGCGGCGGCGTTTCCGAGGGCCTCCAGGTCGGCGAGTACGCGCACGTCCATTCGAATTCCTTCTCCCAGTTCGCGGTCAGCGGGGGTCACACGAGCGTATCGGGGTCCCGCAGCCGCTCCTCCCAGAACGCGCGCAGCTGCTCGCTCTTGCGGAACACGATCACGTCCCATTCCTCGTCCGTGGTCGAGGAGTCGGCGAAGTCCGAGGGCACCTTGAACATCTGCAGCGGCACACCGAAGCGATCGCACACGCGGGCGAACGCGTAGGCCTCCATGTCGACGAGCGTCGCCCCGAGCGCTGAGATGGTCGCGCGCTGCGCGTCGTCCTTCACGAAGACGTCGCCCGTTGCGATGACGGCCCGGTGCGACTCGGGCAGCACCTGCTCCCCCGCGGGCGCGAGTTCCGGCGACGGCAGCGAGAAGTCGTGCTGCACGACACCGCTGATCTGGTAGATCTCGTCGAGGCTCGGGCGTGCGCTCCCCTCGGTCCCGTCGCCGACGACGCCAGCGGTGCCGAGCACGAGCACCCGCCCGATCTCGCGCCCCTCGGCGGCGGCTGCGGCGAGCGCGGCCGACAGCTCGGTGGCGGCGTTGATCTTGCCGACGCCGGTCACGAGGTGGGGCACGTCGGCGAAGGCCGAGGCCTCGTCGCGGTGGGCGAAGACGATGAGCGTTTCGGTCACTGGCATGGGCCTCTCTCCGGGTCCTCGCGGCGCCCGAGAACGATGTCGCGCCGGACCGGCGCAAACTAAGACTAGCGTTTCTCGAAGAAATGTTCTAAACTGATGAGCTGAGCTTCGAAGGAAGCCTCGCGATCGCTGCCCAGGGAAGGGCGAAGCGGCTCAGGCCGCGCATTCCACGCGGGCGCCTCGAGAGCTCAGCAGCGCGACACCGCGCTCCCCGTGGAACACCCTGGATTCCGCACACACCGCGTCACCCGCGCGCGCCGGATCAGCCGATCCTGCTGCTCGCGGATCGGCTCGCTCGAGCCCGGCGACGCGTGCCATCATCGCCCCGGTTCGACTCCGCGGGCGAGGCGCCGAAGCGGCGCAGTAAGACTAAGGAACACCCGATGATGAATACGATCAAAAACAAGAACACCGACACGACCAAGCGCTTCGAGACCGCGGCTGCGACGGCGCCGTTCGCGGCGACGCCGATCGCCTCGGCCTCGCGCTCCACCGGCTCGACGCTCCGGACGCCCTACCACGCACTCGGAACCGACGGCGAGATGCGCGTCCCCGAGTGGGCACAGAGCCGCTCCGTGTACCGCACGGACGGCCGCACGCTCTACTTCGTCGAGACCGACGATCTCGACGCGGCCCGGCTCGACCTGGCGCGGCTCGACCGCTCAGGCTGGGAGGTCCGCGTGGCAGAGGACGAGGCCGGCGAGGGGGCGCGCATCGCGCTCACCCGTCGCGAACTCGCCCGCGCCGCCTGAGCGACGCCGGCCGGCGACACAGCCAGACCCCAACCGCGGCCCGGATCGACACCCTGTCGGTTCGGGCCGCGGCCGTCTCCGGCCCGCAGCGCGGCGCGGCATCGACCCGTCGCCGGGCGTCACACCCGCGCCCCTCCCGAAACCGCTCGCTAGGCTGATCGCATGAGCGATGTGGAACTTGCCGAGGTCGAGAGCTTCTCCCTGGATCACACGAAAGTGCTGGCGCCGTACGTCCGCCTGATCGGGGTCGAGCACGGCCCCAAGGGCGACGCGATCTCGAACTACGACATCCGGCTCGTGCAGCCGAACGAGCAGGAGATCCCCACGGGCGGCCTGCACACGATCGAGCACACGCTCGCGGCGCTGCTCCGCACCCGCTTCGACGGGCTCATCGACATCTCCCCGTTCGGCTGCCGCACGGGCTTCCACCTGATCGCGTGGGGGGAACCCACGCCCGAGGTGGTTGCGGCCGCGATCAAGGCATCGCTCGAGGACATCGCCGAGCGCATCACCTGGGAGGACGTGCCCGGAACGGAGGCCGTGAGCTGCGGCAACTACCGCGACCACAGCCTGCACTCGGCGCGCGAGTGGGCGCGCGCGGTGCTCGACCGCGGGATCAGCCTCGACGCGTTCGACCGCTCGCGGATCGCCTAGCCCGGATCGCCCGCCCGGGAACCCCGAACCGGGTCTCCTCCGAGAACGCAGAAGCCGGCCACGCGCACGAGTCGCGGGGCCGGCTTCTGCGCTTCGTGGCGCGCGACCGCGCTAGGACACGAGGACGTCGAGCGCGGTCGTGAGCGCGCCGTCCACGGCCTGCGTCACGATCTCGCGGTACGGATCGTAACCGTCCATCGAGTCGTTCTTCGCGGCGAGCGGGTTGCCGTCGATCGCGAACACCGCGCCCGACTCGATCCCGTTCAGGGAAGCGATCACGAACAGGGCTGCCGCCTCCATCTCGACCGCGACGACGCCGGCGCGCTGCCACAGCTGGTGATCGATGCCCGTGATGACGTCGCTCGGGTAGAACATGTCCCCCGTGAGCACGATGCCCGTGTGCACGTCGAGGCCGGTGCGACCGGCGGCCTCGCGGAGCGCGATCGTGAGATCCGGGGTCGCGATCGCGGGGAAATCGCTCGGCACGAGCTGGTGGCTCACGCCCTCCGCGCGCACCGCGCCGGTCGCGACGACGATCGCGCCGTCGACGACCTCGGGCTGGATGCCGCCAGCCGTTCCGGAGCGGATGATCCGGGTGACGCCGCCGCGCGCGAGCTCCTCGAAGCAGACCGCGGCGCCAGCAGCGCCCACACCGTGCGAGGCGATCGTGACGGGAACACCGCGGTAGCTGCCCGCGTACACGTGATACTCGCGGTTCGCGGTGAGCTGGCGGACGTCGTCGAGTCGCTCGGCGACGCGTGCCGCGCGGCCGGGATCGCCGACCACGAGCGCGCGATCGGCGAGATCGGACACGCGAGCGCGGAGCAGCGGGAGTTCAGCGTCGGAGGGGAGCCTCACGGGAGCCATGTGATGTGTGCCTTTCGATTGTGCGGTGCGGTGCGGGTCGCGCCGGGCGGGTGCCCGGCGGCGCGAGGGTCGGGATCGGGATCGGGATCGGGATCGGGATCCGGGCCAGTATCCGGGCCAGGATCAGGATCAGGAGTCGCCGGAGTGAGCGGCATCGGCAGCCGCGGCATCGGCGGCCGCCGAGAGCCGCTCCCGCGCCGTTGCCGCCCGCGCACGGATCGCGGCCGCGTCGAGGGTGAGGTGACGGCCGTTGGCGTAGACCTGGCGCCCGCCGACGAACACGTGGCGCACGTCGGCGCCCGTCGCGGCAAACCCCAGGTGCGAAACGAGCGATGCGGCGTCGAACGGCGTTGCCGCGGAGCCCCGCGCGTCGAGGGCGATCACGTCCGCGAGGCGCCCCTCCTCGAGCGCGCCGGACTCGGGGAAGCCGATCGCCTCGGCGCCGCGACGGGTCGCGATGTCGAGCACGTCGGCTGCCTTCACGATCGCGGCGTCCTGGTGGGCGCCCCGGTGCAGGATCGTGCCCGTCTTGACCTCCTCGAACAGGTCGAGCGTGTTGTTGCTCGCGACCGAGTCGGTGCCGAGGGTGAGGCGGACGCCCGACTCGAGGAACTCGGGCAGCGGGGCGATGCCGTTGCCGAGCTTCAGGTTCGAAACGGGATTGTGGCTGATCGCGACACCGTTCTCCGCGAAGAACGCAATCTCGTCCGCGGTGAGGTGCACGCAGTGGGCGGCGAGCACCTCGGCGTCGAAGAGCCCGAGCGAGGCGAGATGGTCCCCAGGGGTCGCGCCGTAGCGCTCGACGATCTGCGCGACCTCCGCCGCGGACTCCGAGATGTGCGTGTGGATCGGGATCCCGTTCGCCACCGCCCGCTCCGCGATGTCGCGCAGGAACTCGGGCGGGCAGGTGTACGGGGCGTGCGGGCCGTAGGCGATCCTGATCTGGGGATCATCCGCGTAACGCTGCGCGAGCTTCTCCGTGAGATCGGTGACCTCGGCGCCGTTCGCCTGCGAGACGCCCGGGAACCCGACGGCCTCCGGCGCGAACGACGCCGGCGCGACGAGCGCGCGCATGCCCGCGGCGCGGACGAGCTCGACGAGCGCCGCGTCCCAGTAGTACATGTCCGCGAAGGCGGTCGTGCCGGTCTCGATCATCTCGACCATCGCGAGTTCGAGACCCGTCTCGACATCCTCGCGCGTGAGGTGCTGCTCGAGCGCCTGGACCGCCGCAAGCCACGGCATGAAGCCCTCGTCGTCGGACACGGCCCGCAGCAGGGTCATCGCGGAGTGCGTGTGCCCGTTCACGAGGCCGGGCATGAGCACGTGGCCGGCGAGATCGTGAGTGACCACGGAATCCTTTCGGGCCGGGCCCGCGTAGGTGATGCGGCCGGTGCCGTCGAACGCGAGTTCCGCGTCGGCGACCGCCCCGTTCGGAGTGAGCATCGCGTCCGCCCGCAGCACGGTCTCTTGCTCCGTACCCTGACCGCTCGCTCGCGGCGTTTCTGCCTCAAGATCCATGGTGTCCCCCTCGGTTCTCTCTCTTCGCTGTCTCCTGAACGTACCGGATCACGGGCGAGCTACCAGCCCGGCGTCGCGAGCATGCCGCCGTCCACGGCGAGATCCTGGCCCGTGATGAACGACGCGGCGGGTGAGGCGAGCAGGACGCACGCGTTACCGATGTCCGCTGCCGTGGCGAGACGGCCGAGCGGGGCGCGCTCATTCCAGCTCGCGACGCCCTCCGGCCACGCCTCGGCGAGGCCCGGCCGATCGACGAGCCCGGGCGACACGGTGTTCACGCGGATCCCGTCGGGGCCGAGCTGGAGCGCCGCCGCGCGCGCGTGCATCACGAGGCCGGCCTTCGCCGCCGCGTAGTGGGCGTGAGCCATCCCGGGGCGGCTCGCTTCGATCGACGCGATGTGGGTGATCCAGCGGGCTCCGGTCCGGTCCTCGTCCTCCCGCTCCGCCTCGGCCGTCATCGCGGCGGCGGCCTCGCGCGACAGCTCGAACACCGCGCCGAGGTTCGTCGCGAGCACCGCGTCCCAGTCGGCCCGCGAGGTCTCGGCGAGCAGCTGCACGGGCTGGATCCCCGCGTTGTTCACGAGTCCGTCCAGGCCGCCCAGCGCGTGCACCGCCTCGGCGACGAGCGCCGCTGGCGCTCCGTCCTCGCCGAGATCGGCGCGCACGGCAACGGCCCTGGCGCCGCGTTCGCGCAGCTCCTCGACCAGGGCGAACGCCGCGTCGGCCGAGCCGCGATAGTGCACCGCGAGGTCGGCGCCGGCCGCCGCGAAGCGGCGGGCGATCCCGCCCCCGATGCCGCCGGAAGCCCCGGTCACGAGCACTCGCTGCCCACTCAGATCGGGAAGTCCCGTGTCGCGCTGCCGCATCAGCTAGCCTCCGAGTCGTCTCTGCCTGGTCGAATAGTCTCGCAGCGCGCGCAGGAAGTCCACCTCGCGCAGATCCGGATACAGCGCCTCGACGAAGTAGAACTCCGAGTGGGCGGACTGCCAGATCATGAAGTCCGAGAGGCGCTGCTCCCCCGACGTGCGGATCACGAGATCCGGGTCGGCCTGGCCGCGCGTCCACAGGTGCTCGCCGATGAGTTCGGGCGTGAGCCGTTCCCCGAGCGTCTCGATCGTTCCGCCGCCCGCGCGATGCTCCTCGACGACCTCCTGCATCGCTGCGAGGATCTCGCTGCGGCCGCCGTAGCCGACCGCGAGATTGACGTGCAGACCGGTGTGATCGGCGGTTTTCTGCTCCGCCGCGCTCAGAGCCTCGGCGAGTTCCTCGGGGAGCCCCCTGCACGATCCGACGTGTTTCACGCGCCAGCGCGGATTCGCCGCGAGCAGGCCTGCGAGCTCCGCGATGATCCCGAACAGGTCCTGCAGTTCCACGCTGTCGCGGGCCCCCAGGTTGTCCGAGGACAGGAGATAGAGGGTGACGACGTCAACGCCGGCCTCTTCGGCCCAGCCCAGGAACTCGGGAACCTTGCGCGCCCCTGCGCGGTGCCCGAAGGCCGCGCGCTCCTGCAGGCGCTGCTTAGCCCAGCGCCGATTCCCGTCGACGATCATCGCGATGTGGTGCGGGGTGCGCGCCGGGTCGATCTCCCTGCGCAGGCGCCGCTGATAGAGCCGGTAGAGAAACCCGGCGCGGGGTGGGGACGGCTGCGCACTCACCCTCAGAGTCTACCGGGGCGCGGCCCTCCGACGCCGGGGAGTTCCCAGCGGGATGCGATCAGGATCCTCCCCAGCGAGCACCCCGGCACCTGGGGGTTCCCTACACATATGCACCTGCGGTTCTGTGCGGTGCATACACTCGAGAGTATGACCGCCCCCGCAGCGCCAGAGCCCTCCTCAGCCCGCGGCACCGGCACGTTCCCTGAGCCGGACGCGCTCTCGCTTCCCCTGCTCGAGGATGCGCTCGAGCACGGGCCGGGCGGGCCGGGTTCCGGTCCTGACGGCCCGTCACGCAGCGAACCGGTCGATCCGAAGCCGAAGTGGCGCGGCTGGATCCACGCCGCGACGTTCCCCATCGCGGTCGCCGCGGGGATCGTGCTCATCTGCCTCGCCCACGGCGCCGTCGCGAAGTGGGCGTCCGCCGTGTTCACGCTCACGAGCATGCTGCTGTTCGGCGTTTCGGCGCTCTACCATCGCATCAACTGGAAGCCATCGACGAAGCAGCTGTTCAGGCGGCTCGATCACGCCAATATCTTTCTCCTGATCGCGGGCACCTATACGCCCATCGCGCTCCTCGCGCTGCCGCCGTCGAAGGGCGTGCTGCTGCTCGTGCTCGTGTGGATCGGGGCCCTGCTCGGGATCGGTTTCCGGGTGTTCTGGATCGGCGCGCCGCGCTGGCTCTACGTGCCGCTGTATGTGCTGCTCGGCTGGGCGGCGATGATGTACATCGTCGACATCGCGCACGCGAACCTCGCGTCGATGGTGCTCGTGGTGGTGGGCGGGCTGCTCTACACGGTCGGCTCTGTCGTCTACGGGATGAAGCGGCCGAACCCGGTGCCCGGAGTGTTCGGGTTCCACGAGATCTTCCACTCGCTCACGGTGCTCGCGTTCCTCTGCCACTGGACGGCGGCGCTGCTGCTGGCGCTCGATCCGGTGCCGCTGCGGTAGTCGCGGCGACCCCTATTCCGCGGGTGGTGGCGTCTCTCCCGCGAGCACGGCGAGCACGGCCGCGCCGTAGCGCTCGAGCTTGACCTGGCCGATCCCGCTGATCGCGAGGAGTTCCTCGTCCGTGCCCGGCGCGTGCGCGGCGAGCGCGGCGAGGGTCGCGTCGCCGAATACGACGTAGCCCGGCACGCCCTGGCGTCTCGCCTCTCCGGCGCGCCACTCGCGCAGCCGCTCGAAGACTTCTCCCTGCTCGGGGCTGAGGTCGGCGGCCGCGGCCGACTGCTTCGCCTGCCCCGATCCGGATCGGGATCCGCGGGCGCGCCCGCCGCCGCCCGCGCCACGCGCGAGCACTTCCTCGCGCATCCACACCTCTTCCGCACCGCGGAGCACGGGCTTCGCGGCTTCGGTGGGGGCGAGCACGCCCCACTCGCCGCGCGCCTCGAGCATGCCCGTTGCGAGGAGGTGACGGACGATGCCGCGCCACTGCGCGACCGACCACTTCGCGCCGATCCCCCAGGTGGTGAGTTCGTCGAGGCGCATCTGGGTGACGCGGTCGGAGGTGGTGCCGCGGAGGACGTCGATGTGCTGGCCCGCCGCGTAGGTGCGGTTGCGCTCCCGCTGCGTGCGAATGATCGTGGAGAGCAGCATCTGCGCGGGAACGGTGGCGTCCCACAACTTGGGCGGGTTGAGGCAGACGTCGCAGTTGCCGCACGCCTCGGCCGCCTCCTCGCCGAAGTAGCGGAGGAGGAACTGGCGGCGGCAGCCGACGCCCTCGCAGAGGCCGAGCATCTGGTCGAGGTGGCGGGTCTGGTTGGCCCGGGTGGCCTGGTCGCCGTCGCCGGACTCGATGAGCTGCCGCTGCTGCACGACGTCGGCGAGGCCGTACGCCATCCAGGCCTCGGAGGGCAGGCCGTCGCGGCCCGCGCGGCCGGTCTCCTGGTAGTAGCCCTCGACCGACTTGGGCAGGTCGATGTGGGCGACGAAGCGAACGTCGGGCTTGTCGATGCCCATGCCGAACGCGATCGTCGCCACGACCACGACCCCGTCCTCGCGGAGGAAGCGGTTCTGGGCGCGCTCGCGCACCTCCGGAGGGAGGCCAGCGTGGTAGGCGACGGCGTCGACGCCCGCGTCCTGCAGCGCCTTCGCCGTCTGCTCGACGCGCTTCCGGCTGAGGGCGTAGACGATCCCGGCCTCGCCGGAGTGATCGCCCCCGATGAAGGAGATGAGCTGGGCGCGCGCGTTCTGCTTCGGCTCGATGCGGTACCGGATGTTCGGTCGGTCGAAACTGGAGACGAAGTGCTCGGCGTCGCCGAGGTGCAGGCGCTCAGTGATCTCTCGGTGCGTCTCGGGTGTGGCGGTCGCGGTGAGGGCGATCCGCGGCACATCCGGCCACAGCTCGGCGAGCGCCCCGAGCCGCAGGTAGTCCGGTCGGAAGTCGTGGCCCCACTGGGAGACGCAGTGGGCCTCGTCGATCGCGAACAGCGCGATCTTGCCCTGCTGGAGGAGTTCGACGGTGCCCGCGGCGGAGAGCCGCTCGGGGGCGAGATAGAGCACGTCGAGCTCGCCCGCGCGATACTGCCGCTCGACCTCGCGGCGCTCGTCGAGGCTCAGCGCCGAGTTGAGGGCCGCGGCGCGCACTCCCGCGAGGCGAAGCGCCGCGACCTGATCGTGCATGAGCGCGACGAGCGGTGAGAGCACGATGCCCGTGCCCTCGCACACGAGCGCGGGGATCTGATAGCAGATCGACTTGCCGCCGCCGGTGGGCATGAGCACGACCGCGTCTCCGCCCCCGATCACGTGGCGAATGATCGCCTCCTGCTCGCCGCGGAAGGCCTCGTAGCCGAAGACCTCGGCGAGGACGGCGCGCGGGTCGCGGCCCTGCTGCGGGCCGGAACCGGCGGTGGAGACGTCGATCCCCGCGATTGCCTCGGCGGGAGCGGCGACCGTGGCGGAAAGCTCAGAGGCGCGCCCACCCGGGGGGTTCGCCCCACCGGTTCCCACGCTCCGGGTGGCGCCGTACCCCTCTGGCGGGGGCGCGCCCCACGCCTCCCCCGGCCAGCGCTCCTCGTCGCCGAAGGCGTCGAAGCCATCGAAGCCGTCGCCGCGGGAGCCGGGGTCGCCGTCGTACGGCGAGGACACGGGAGGCGCCATGCCCGGGATCAGTTCCGCGTTTCGCCGCCGGCGGCGCCGTCGGACCGATCCGCGGACTCGTCGGCGGAACGCCCGCGGCTCGCGGCGCCGGGGTTCCCGGCATCGCTTCCCAGCTCCTCAGCGATCTGCTCCTGCACCTCGTGCCGGTAGGCGTTCCGGCGCAGGCGGTTCACGAGGAGGAACCCGAGGGTGATGATCGCCGCGGCCATGAGGCCCGTGAAGATGAATCCCTCCACGCCCGGCGTGACCTTGGTCTCATCGAACTTGGTGTCCTCTGCCAGCTGGATGACCGTCGAAACGATCCCGATCATTCGTTCTCCTCCTCGATGCCCTGAAACAGGTCTGCCTCGAATTCACTGGTGGCGACCCGCGAGGCGGCGAGTCGGTAGTCCTCGAACGGCCAGGCTGCGCGCTGCAGCTCGTTGGGCCAGAAGAAGAACGAGCTGTCCGGCGGCACCTGGCTCGCGTGGGCCCGCAGCGCCTCATCCCGCCGCTCGAAGAAGCGGCCGACGTTGATCTTCGCGGTGCCCCGATATGCGCGGCGGGTCATCCACTCGCGCATCTCCTCGAACTGGCCGATCAGTCCGTTCTCCGGATCGTTGTCCAGAAGCCACTGATAGACCGTGTTGACGCGTTCGGCGTTGAAAATCTCTTCGTAGTACAGCTTCTTGATGGCCCAGGGCTCGCCGGCATCCGGGTAGGCGGCCGGATCGCCTGAGCGATCCCACGCAATCTTGCTGATCTCGTGGCAGCGGATGTGATCCGGATGCGGGTAGCCGCCCTGCTCGTTGTACGTGATCATGACGTGCGGGCGGAATTCCCTGATGACGCGGACGAGCACCTCGGCCGAGACCTCGGCGGGGATGTCAGCGAATGATCCGGGCGGAACGGCGACGCCCTCGGGCGGCAGCCCGGAATCCTGGTAGCCGAGCCAGCGATGCTCGAACCCGATGATCTCCTGCGCGCGCGCCATTTCCTCGCGGCGCAGGCCTGCGAGGTCGCGACGGCTCTTCGGGTTGCGCGCGACGAGTTCGTTGAGCACATCACCCCGCTCGCCGCCCGTGCAGCTCACGATGAGCACCTCGGCGCCCTGGTCGAGGTAGTGGGCGTAGGTTGCTGCGCCCTTGCTCGACTCGTCGTCCGGATGCGCGTGAACCGCGATCAACCTGAGCGTCATGCGCGTCCTTTCACACGTGCGTCCCGGGGGTTCCCGATACGCTGGCAACAGTCTGCAAGTTTACCCAGCCCTGATCGGAGGATTCCGTGTCGATGTCAATTCCTGGCGCAACGCCCGGTGGAGACGTCGCAGAAGGGCCTGTGGACGACGATTCGACGGCGGGGAGCGGCGAGATCGACCGAGATTCCGGGCCCCGCGGAGGCGCCGCGACCTCAGCGGCGCTCGAAGACCGCTACGGATCCGGCCGCCGGAATCGCTTCGACCGCCGTTTCGCCTGGTCGGCGGCCGGGATCCTGGTCGCTGCCGGGATCGGCTTCCTCGTGTTCAGCGGGTGGCAGAACCAGAATCAGATTTCTTTCCAGGACATCGGGCACACGGTGCGCGACGACGGCAGCGTCGACGCGAAGTTCGAGGTCAGCGCTCCGGCGAACACCCCCGTCGCGTGCGCGGTCGAGGCGCTGAACAAGGCGAAGGCGACCGTCGGCTGGAAAGTCGTCGAGCTGCCCGTCACCGAGGAACGCACCCACGTCGTCACGACGAACGTCGTCACAACGAACCCGTCGACGGCAGTCTCCACCCGGACGTGCTGGGTGCTCGAGGGCGACGCGGCGAAGCGCTGAGCGGCGGCTCACCGGCCCTGTCAGAGCCCGCTGATAGACTTTGTCCCGCGCCCCGAGAGCTTCGGGGCGTTGCCTGTACCTCCACTCCCGGCGCTGAAGCAGCCCGGGTCCCCACAGAAAACGAGGATCGACTATGGCCGAGCCCACCCAGACCTGGCTGACGCAGGAAGCCTACGACCGGCTCAAGGGCGAGCTGGATGAGCTCGCCGGCCCGGGCCGCAAAGACATCGCCGCCCGCATCGAGGCCGCGCGCGAAGAGGGCGACCTCAAGGAGAACGGCGGCTACCACGCCGCGAAGGACGAGCAGGGCAAGATGGAGGCGCGGATCCGCGACCTCGAGGAGCTGCTGAAGCACGCCGTCGTCGGCGAGGCCCCGAAGGCGAGCGGCGTCGTCGAGGTCGGCACGATCATCACCGCCGACATCTTCGGCGACGAGGAGCGCTTCCTGCTCGGCAACCGCGAGCTCGCGGACGGTTCCGACCTCGACGTCTACAGCGCCGAGAGCCCGCTCGGCGCGGCGATCGTCGGCCGCAAGGTCGGCGAGGAAGTCAGCTACGCCGCCCCGAACGGCAACCAGATCAGCGTCAAGATCCTGAACGTGGAGACCTACTCCGGCTAATCGCCCGGCCCCACGCGAGAGCCCCGCGCCCGACCCGCACTGCGCGGTCGGCGCGGGGCTCTCGACGCTTACTCGCTCATGCCGACGTTCATCGGCCCGGTCAGGTCTGGCGCGTTCGCCCGGAAGCAGCGCGTCTTCACGATGAGATAGAGAAGACCGATAGCGAGCCAGATTCCGCCGATGATCATGGAGATCCGGTCGAGGCTGAACCAGAGCCCGAGGTTGATCGCGACGCCGACCGCAGGGACGAGGACGTAGCCGAGCCACGTGCCGGTCGTGTGCCGCTTCATGAAGCGAAAGAACATGAAGATCACCGACAGGTTCACGAAGATGAAGGCGATGAACGCGCCGAAGTTGATCATCGAGGCGGCCTGATCGAGGTCGACGAAAACGGCGGTCAGCGCGATCGCCGCGACGAGAAGGACATTCCACACGGGCACGCCCGTGTTCGGGTTCACGCTCCCGAAGAGCCGTCTTGGCAGGGCGCCGTCGCGGCCCATCGCGTAGAGCAGGCGCGCTGCACTCATCTGCTGGGTGATCCCGCAGCCGAGCACGGCCATCATGTATCCGCCAACAAAGATCGCCTGGAATGCCGCACCACCGATGTACCTCGCGATCTCGGGTGAGGCGCCCACGATGTCGCCGAGCTGCGATACGTCCGGGAACAGGGTCTGCATGACGTAGGTCACGGAAACGAAGAACGCGCCTGCGACGGCGATGATGATGAAGATCGCTCGCGGAATGTCTTTCGTGGGCCGCTCGGCCTCCTCGGCGAGGGTTGAGACGGCGTCGAATCCCAGGAATGAGAGTGCGAGGATCGCGGCCCCCGCGGTGATCGCGGCGGCTTGCACGTCACTCGAGATGAACGGGCGGATCGTGAACGACGCTCCGTTCGCCCCGTTCACGATGTTCGCCACGGCGAGAACGACGAACACCACGGCGACGACGAGCTGGATCGAAACCAGCAGAACGTTCATCTTCGCGGCAAGTTTCACACCGACGAGGTTGAGGGCCGTACAGATTCCGACCGTGAGCAGCACCCAGACCCAGAACGGCACCTCCGGGAACACCGCGCCCATGTAGATCGCCGACAGGATCGCGTTGATCATCGGCAGGAGCAAGTAGTCGAGCGTCGCCGCCCAACCCACGAGAAAGCCGAGGTGCGCATTGATCGCCTCCTTCGCGTAGGTGTACGCGGACCCGGCGACCGGGAAGAAGCGCACCATGCGCGAGTAGCTGAACGCGGTGAACAACACCGCCACCATCACGACGAGGTAGGCGAGGGGGACGTGGCCGTGGGTGACGTCGGCGACGATGCCGAACATGTCGAAGACGGCGAGCGGGGCCATGTAGGCGAGGCCGATAAACACGAGGTGGCGGAGCTTCAGCGTGCGCTTCAAGCTTCCCTGATCGTGCGCAATTTCGTGCGCGATCTGATCGTCGCCCGCGGCGACAGCTGAGTGGGATGGCAATGTCGACATCGTTGTCTCTTCTTCGTGCGTTTCGGGTGCTTCGTGCGGTGCGCGGAGCGAGTGGGTTTGGTGGGAGTGAATCAGGATCGGGATTGGGGTTTTGTTCGGCCAGAGCGTTCAGCCGGCGGCCGAGCGGAGCGGCGGGGCAACCAAACCCCGCCCCTCCGACTCAGTGAGCGTGCGCGTGCCCGCCGCCGTGCGCGTGATCGTGGCCGTGCGCGCCGTGCGAGGCGTCGCCAGCGGGCTCGCCGCAGGACTGGCCGGCACCGCCCGGGTCCTGGGAGCGCGCCGCGACAGCGACGCCGCCCATCTCGCCGCGGGCGTCGTGGATCGCGGCGCCTCCGACGATGGTGAGGTCGGCCTGCTGCTCGAGCAGCTCGGCCGGCTCCATCGCGTAGAGGTCGCCCGACCAGACGACGAGATCGGCGAGCGCGCCGACCGTGATCGCGCCGAGCCCGCCCTCGTGGTGGAAGGCCTCGGCGCCGCCGAGCGTGTACGCCTGCAGCGCGCGGTCGAGGTCGAGCCGCTCGTCGGTGGTCCAGGCGTCGCTGCCGTCGAGGCGGGCGCGAGTCATTGCACTGTAAAGCCCGATCAGGGGATCCATCTCGCCGACCTGCCAGTCGCTCGAGAAGGTCACGCGCGCGCCGGAGTCGATCATCGACTTGAAGCGCCAGGCGCGATCCCAGCGGGCCTCGCCGACGTTCTCCATCCAGGTGCCGGCAACGAGGTCGGGCGAGGCGTGGCGGGGCTGCATCGCGGCGACGACGCCGAGCTCGGCGAAACGGGCGAGGTCCTGCGGGGCGAGGCACTCGACGTGCACGATGCCGTGGCGGGCGTCGCGCACACCGTTGGCGCGCTGCGCGGCCTCGATCGAGTCGAGCGTGAGCTGGATGCCCCAGTCGCCGGTGGCGTGCGTGTGCACCTGATAGCCGAGGCGATCGAGCTCGACGAACAGCTTCTGGAACTCCGTCGGCTCGAGGCTCGTGTGGCCGCGGTGGCCGGGGCGGTTCGCGTAGTCCTCGAGCATGGCTGCGGTGTGCGGCTCGATCACGTCGTCGGCGTAGAGCTTCACGGGGCCGAGCTTGAAGCGCTCGTGCTGCGGGGTCTCGCGAATCGCGTCGGTGATGCGGCGGCGGAAGTCGCCATCGGCGCCGACGGGGTGGTAGATCGCGGCGATCGTGCGGGAGGTGAGCTTGCCCTCCCGCTCGGCGCGGGCGAAGAGGTCGAGCTCTGCGAGCGGGACCTGCGGCTCCACGACCGTCGTAATGCCCGATCGTGCGGCCATTTCGAGGCTGTTCACGATCTTCCGGTAGCGCCGGTCGGGCGAGTACATGGGGATGTCGCGCTGGAGCTCCGCGAGGCCGTCGATCGTCATGGCGCTCGTGTAGAAGTCGGTCACCCAGCCGGTCGGCTCCCCCGTTGAGGGGTCGATCTCGGGGTTGCCCCAGGCGATGTCGCCGCCGTTCAGGATCCCGAGCTTCGCGAGCGCCGGGCGATTGAGCCACACCGAGTGCTGATCGTAGGTGGTGATGAAGACGGGGCGGTCGGTGACGCCCACGAGGTCGTCCGCGTTGGGGCGGCGGCCCTCGACCACGGAGTAGAGCGCGTTCTCGGCGCAGATCCAGTCGAGCTCGGGGTGCGTCTCGGCGAACTCGGCGATGCGGGAGCGCACGACGTCGAGGCTCTGCACCTGGTCGAGGCTCACGGCGAGGTCGTCGAAGCCGAGCAGGAGATGGTTGTGGGTGTCGGCGACGCCCGGGCTGAGGAGGCGCCCCTCGAGCTGGACCGTGCGGGAGGCGCTCGGGGCGTCGGCAGCTGGACCGGCGTAGGCGATCCGGCCGTCGGTCACCCCGACCGCCTCGACCCACGGGTTCTCCGGGTCGAAGGTCCGGATCGGTCCGCCCGTGAAGAGTGTGTCCACCGCCATGATTGCTCCTGCTTTTCCGCCCGTGCGGGCCACCTCGTCGAGTTCTTTTACTCCAGAGTAAATTAATTTACTCGAATGTCAAGAAACCTCTTTCTCCCGGTCAGCTCGCCGGACTGGGTGCGCAGCGGAAAGTGGCATACTGGCAGGCATGGCACGCCCGAGCACGCAGAAGCAGCGCCGCGCCGAGGTCGTCGATGCGGCGCTCGAGGCGGCGGCGCATCACGGGCTCCGCAACCTGTCCCTCACGGACGTGGCGAATCAGGCCGGCGTCACCAGAGGCGCGCTGCTCTACTACTACGAGGACCTCGACGCGATCCTCGTCGAGGCGCACGCCGCGGGCATGGAGCGCGTCGGCGCCGAGCGGGCGAAGCGCGTGTCCCAGGAGACGGGGGCGGCGGCGAAGCTGCGCGTCGCGATCGAGCACGGCCTTCCGAGCGGCCCGGACGACGCGCTCATGCGGTTGCTCTACGAGTTCGACGTGCTCGCGGGGAAGTCCCCGCTCCACGATGAGCTCGTGCAGCGCCTCTACGGCGAGCAACTGGGGCTCTACCGCGAGATCCTCGCGGAGGGCGCCGCGAGCGGGGAGTTCTCCCTGCGGGGCGCGATCGACGACATCGCGATGAACTTCGTCGCGCTCGAGGACGCGTACGGCCTGCACATCGTGGCTGGCGGCAGCATCACGGTCGCCGATGCCCGCCGGGCGATCGCGCTCTCCGCCGCGCAGGCCGGCGCGCCGCTCGACGAAACCGCCTGATCGCGGCCGTTACCGCGCGCCGCTAATACTTCTCGCCGACGCGGACCGTGTACCCGGCATCGCGCAGCGCCTGCGCGACCTCCTCGCCGTGCTCGTGCCCGCGTGTCTCGATGTGGAGCTCCAGCTCCACCTCGCTGACCGGGAGTTCCGTGGCGTGGCGGGTGTGGATCACCTCGACGACGTTCGCGTTCGCCTCGGCGACGATCGAGGCCGTGCGCACGAGCTGGCCCGGCACGTCGGGGAGCAGGATCCGGAGCTTCATGTAGCGCGCGGATGCCGCGAGGCCGTGACCGATGACGCGCTGCAGCAGCAGCGGATCGATGTTGCCGCCCGACAGGATCGTCGCGACAGGCCCCTCCGAGGTGATCTTGCCCGCGAGGATCGCCGCGACGCCCGCCGCGCCGGCCGGCTCGACGACGAGCTTCGCCCGCTCGAGCAGCATGACGATCGCGCGCGCGATGTCGTCGTCGCTGACGGTCACGACCTCGTCGACGAATTCCTGCACGACCTGGAAGTTGCGGACGCCGGGCCGGGCGACCGCGATGCCGTCGGCGATCGTCGAGCGCGTGCGGATCGTGACGGGCTCCCCCGCGGCGAGGGAGGTCGGGAACGGCGCGGCGTTCTCCGCCTGGACGCCGATGATCTTGACCTCGCGCCCGTTCGCGGCCGCCCACTGCTTCGCGGCAGCCGCGACACCGGCGATGAGCCCGCCGCCGCCGATGGGGACGACGATCGTCGCGATATCGGGCGCCTCGTCGAACATCTCGAGGGCGATCGTGCCCTGGCCCTCGATCACCGCAGGATCGTCGAACGGCGGGATGAACACCGCGCCCGTCTCACGGACGAACTCCTGGGCGGCCTGGTTCGTTTCGTCGAAACCGGATCCCACGAGCTGCACGTCCGCACCGTAGTTGCGGGTGGCCTGCAGCTTCGGCAGCGCGACGCCGAGGGGCATGAAGATCGTGGCCTTGATCCCGAGCTCGCGCGCGGCGTACGCGACTCCCTGCGCGTGATTGCCCGCGGAGGCGGCGACGACGCCGCGCGCCCGCTCCTCCTCCGTGAGGCGGGTGAGGCGGTTGTAGGCGCCGCGAAGCTTGTACGCGCCGGTGCGCTGCAGGTTCTCGCACTTGAGGTAGACGCGCGGAACTCCGAGCCCCTCGGCGAGAAATCGAGAGGACTCGAGGGGCGTGCGACGGGTGACCCGGTGTACGACCTCCCTGGCGCGCGCGAACTCTTCGAGCGTGGGGACCTGGTACTGCTCGCTCATCTACTTGTTCTCTTTCCGACGGAGGCGTGCGACGTTCTTGGCGCGGTGCTTGGCTCGCGAGTGGAGCTTCTCGTGTCTGTGGTATTCGGCGACGGGATCCACGCCGGGGTCCCATCCCTTGTTCACGAGGACGTTGACGATCGAGTTCGCGGCGGCGGTGAGCGGCACGGCGAAGAGCGCGCCGGGGATGCCCGCGAGGAGCGCGCCGGTCGACACGGCGAGCACGACGCCCAGCGGGTGCACGCGCACCGCGTTGCCCATGACGAGCGGCTGCAGGATGTGGCCCTCGATCTGATTGACGAGGATCACCACGCACACCATGATGAGCGCGTTGACCGGGCCGTTGTAGATGAGCGCGACGAACGCGGCGAGCGCACCGGTGGAGATCGCGCCGAGGAACGGGATGAAGGAGCCGAGGAAGACGAGGATCGCGATCGGGATCGGGAGCGGCACCCCGAGGAGCGCCGCACCGATGCCGATGCCCACCGCGTCGACGAAGGCCACGAAGATCTGCACGCGGACGTAGCTGCCGACCGACACCCAGCCGGCGCGACCGGCGGCGTCGACGGGGGCGTGAGCGTTCGCCGGCAGGAAGCCGAGCACCCAGTTCCAGATGCGTTTGCCGTCGATCAGCAGGAAGATCAGGGAGAACAGCGTCAGCAGCGATCCCGTGACGAGCTGGCCCGCCGTCGTGGCGATGCCCAGGGCGCCGTTCCAGATCTCGGACTGGTGGCCCTCAATCGTCTTGACGACCTGCTGCACGGCGTTGTCGAGCTGCTGGGCGGTGATGCCGATGCTGTTGCTCTCGAGCCAGTGTTTCGCCTCCCACCAGACCTCCTCGCTCCGCTTCGCGAGATCGTCGAAGCCGTTTCGGAGCTGCGTGACGATGAGGGTGATGAGCACCCACATCGCGGAGATGAAGGCCGCGAGCGCGGCGATGACGCCGACCGACTTCGGTGCCCCGCGACGCTCGAACCAGCGCACGATCGGCGAGAGCAGCGCGGTGAGGAGGATCGCGATGAAGACGGGGATCACGATGATCCGCACCTGGACGATCAGCCACAGGAACGCCGCGGAGGCGAGCCCGATCGCGACGAGGCGCCACGACCACGCGGCGGCGACACGGACGCCGAGGGGCAGCTCCCCTGCGGCGTCATCGACCGGCCGCTGCGTTTCCGGCAGCCCGTTGCCCTCTTTCCGCTGTTCCACGCGTCAATCCTAGCGACCGGCGTATGCCTGGCTAGAGCAGCTTCCCGAGCCAGCGGCGAACGAGCGTCTCTTTCGCCTGGGTATAGGGCGGCATGATGGTGGGGCCCAGCGTGTCCGGCGCAAGCGGTTTCGTGAGCACGGCCTTCTGGTGGCTGAACACCGTAAAGGAGCGCTCGCCGTGGTAGGCGCCCGAGCCGCTCTCGCCGACGCCGCCGAACGGGAGGCCGGGCACGGACAGGTGCAGCACGGGTGCGCCGAAGCCCAGGGCGCCCGAGCTCGTGCGCTCCTCCCAGGCGCGGCGCGCCGCGGGGTCGTCGCTGAACACGTACGCGGCGAGCGGCTTGTCGCCGGAACGCACCAGGCGGATCGCCTCATCGAGGTTCTCTGCCGGGATCAGGGGCAGGATCGGGCCGAAGATTTCCTCGTTCAGGATCGGGGAGCCCGGTTCGATGTCCGCGAGCACCGTCGGCTCGATGAAGCGCGTCGACCGATCGTGCGTCCCGCCGACCAACACCTCGCCTGCCGAGAGGTACCCGACGAGGCGGTCGAACTGGGCATCGTTGACGATCCGCCCGTAGTCGGGGTTCTGCGCGACGGCGCTGCCGTAGAGCTCGTGGACCGCGTCCGCGAGCAGCGGCGCGAGGCGGCGGAGCACGGCGCTCGGCCCGATCACGTAGTCGGGCGCGACGCAGGTCTGACCCGCATTGAGGAATTTGCCCCACGCAATTCGCTTGGCGACCTCCGCGAGCGGCGCCGTGCCGTCGACGTAGGCGGGAGATTTGCCACCGAGCTCGAGGGTGACCGGGGTGAGGTGCTCTGCGGCCGCGCGCGAGACGATGCGGCCGACACGGCCGTTGCCCGTGTAGAAGATGTGGTCGAAGCGCTGCGCGAGCAGCTCCGTGGTCTCGGGGACCCCGCCCTGCACGACCGAGACCGCTCGGCTGTCGAGCGCGTCGGGGACGAGCCGGGCGATCAGCGCCGAGGTGGCCGGCGCGAGCTCGCTCGGCTTGATGACCACGGCGTTGCCGGCCGCGAGCGCGCCGACCACGGGCGACAGCGCGAGCATGAGCGGGTAGTTCCACGGCGCGATGACGAGCACCACGCCGAGCGGCTCCGCCACGATCCGCGCCGAAGCCGGCTGCAGGGCGAGCGGCACGCCGACGCGCTTCGGCCGCATCCAGGACTCGAGGTGGGCCAGAGCGTGATCGATCTCGGTGACGACGAAGCCGATCTCGGTGAGCTGCGACTCCGTCGGTGCCTTCCCGAGATCCGACTCGAGTGCGCGCTCGAAGTCGGCGCTGCGATCGACGAGCAGCGCGCGCAATCGCGTGAGCTGCTCTCGCCGCCAGGCCGCAGGGCGGGTGATGTCGAGCCCGAAGCCGTATCGCATCCCCCCGACAATGCCCGCGATGCGGCGCACGTCGGTCGCCGCGAACTCCCCGCGGGGAAGCCCCTGTTCACCAGAGGATTTAGCAGCCGAGGCGGGCGACGGCGCGGAAACAGAGGGGGTGGAGGACGAACTCATGCGGCAAGACTAGTGCGGACCACCGACACGCGGCTGATCGAATACCGGGAACCGTGCAACGCGGATCGGCGCCGTCGCGGTCCCGTTCCGGATCACCAGAAGTGGAGCGCGGGGATGATCAGGAAGATCCCGACGAGCACCGCGACGACCGACAGGCCGAAGCAGAAATTCGCCGCGATCGTCGCCCACAGCGGACGGCCGGCGTCGTCGACGTCGTCGTCCTCGTCGTCACGCGACGGGCCGTTCGGCTCGAAGGTGCCGTCGACACGGCGCACGGGAGGAGCGGGAGTCGCGAGGAAGCGGATCCCGAAGGAGTAGAGCGCGACCACGAACACCGCGGCACCGAGCGCCGCGAGGAACACGATCAAAAAGGCCATCCAGTCGATGTTCATCGCGCACCCTCCCCGTGCTCAGCTGCGCCGCCGCGCCCGTCCGGCTCCGCCTGCTGCGAGGCCGCTTCGGCCTCGCGAGCGGCCTTCTCGGCCTCGCGGGCCGCGATATCGGCGCGGACGGCCGACTGTGCGACGGGCGTGAGCGGCGGGATCGTGCCCGTCTTGGTCTTGACCGACTTGACCTTGGACTTGCGGATCCGCACGGCGTAGCCGGACTCGGCGACGTCAGGAACCGGCACGGCCGGGATCGCGTTCGAGGCGTCAACCTGGTTGCGGCGCGAACGCCAGAAGATGAAGAGGATGAAGCCGAGGCCGAGCACCGCGTCGATGATCACGCCGACCATGCCCAGGTGGGCGATCAGCGCGGCGATCGCGCCGACGAGTCCGGCGGCCGGAAGCGTGAAGAGCCAGCCGGACGCGATCCGTCCGACCGTGCGCCAGCGCACGCTCGATCCGCGGCGTCCGAGGCCCGAACCGATGACCGAGCCGGAGGCGACCTGCGTCGTGGAGAGCGCGAAGCCGAGGTGGCTGGAGGCCAGGATCGTCGCCGACGTTGCGGTCTCGGCAGCGAACCCCTGGGCGGGCTTCACCTGGGTGAGGCCGGCGCCGAGCGTGCGGATGATGCGCCAGCCACCCGAGTAGGTGCCGATGGCGATCGCGAGCGCGCAGGCGATGACGACCCAGAGGTGCGGGCCGGTGCCGGGCTGCTGCATGTTGGCGGCCACGAGGGTCAGGGTGATGACGCCCATCGTCTTCTGCGCGTCGTTCGTGCCGTGCGCGAGGGCGATCAGCGAGGAGGACGCGATCTGGGCGTAGCGGAAACGACCGCGGCCGTCCTTCTTGCCGTCGTGGCGGCGCGTGATCGCATACGCGACCCGGGTGGCCGTGAACGCGACGAGGCCGGCGGTGACCGGGGCGGCGAGCGCCGGGATCAGGATCTTCGACAGGAACACCCCGCCGTTGATCGCGGAGATTCCCGCGCCCACGATCGCGGCGCCGATGAGGCCGCCGAAGAGCGCGTGGGACGAGCTCGACGGGAGCCCGTAGAGCCAGGTCACGAGGTTCCAGACGATCGCGCCGATGAGGCCGGCGAAGATCATCTCCGGGGTGATGAGCACCCCGCCGTCCCCCTCGTTGATGAGGCCGCCCGAGATCGTCTTCGCCACCTCCGTCGAGAGGAAGGCTCCGACGAGATTGAGGAGCGCCGCGAGCAGCACGGCCGTCTTCGGCTTGAGCGCACCGGTGGCGATGGGCGTGGCCATCGCGTTCGCGGTGTCGTGAAAACCGTTCGTGAAGTCGAAGAAGAGCGCCAGTACGATGACCAGCAGCACGATGAGAGTGAGTTCCACCGGCGTCTTTCGTTCGTGGGCTTAAGCGTGGTCCACCCGCGAGGTCACCCACTGTTCACCGAATAGTCGATGTGCAACGGTTGACACGCACGCGCGCGCCGGTATTCATGGTTCCACCTTGCTCTGATCAGGTCAAGCCGAGAGCGGCGCGTTCACTCTCCGTTTACCGAGCGGGCGCGGGCGCGGCGAACCGGCGGGGCGGGGCCCGCGGCGGAGCGAACCCAGCCGCGGCGCGGGGCCGCGCAGCGCGGGAGCGGCGCGGGCGCGGCGAACCGGCGGGCGACCCCGATCACCCGAAGTTGAGGCGCGCCTCCTGGTAGCGCTCGTGCGGCACCGTCTTCAAGCGGCCCACAGCGTCCCCGAGCGGGATCAGCTCGATCCTGTTGCCCTGCAGCGCCGCCATCGTGCCCCACGCCCCGGCGAGTGCGGCGTCCGCCGCGGCGATGCCGGAACGGGTGGCGAGCACCCGATCGAACGCGGTGGGCGACCCGCCGCGCTGCACGTGCCCGAGCACGGTCGCGCGGGTCTCGATCCCGGTCAGCTCCTCGATCAGCGGGGCGAGCACCTCGGCGATCCCGCCGAGTCTTGGTCGCCCGAAGCCGTCGAGCCCCGCGCGGGTCACGGCTTCCGAGGGCTCCGCCGAGCTGTCGTGCCCGGCGATCCTGAACCCCTCGGCCACCACGACGAGCGAGGACCGACCGCGGTCGCGCACCTCGGCGACCCACGCGGCGATCTGCTCGATCGACTCCGGATACTCCGGGATGAGCACCAGCTGAGCGCCTCCGGCGACGCCGGCGTGCAGCGCGATCCATCCGGCATCGCGCCCCATGACCTCGAGCACCATGCAGCGCCGGTGCGATTCGCCCGTGGTCCGCAGCCGGTCCACGGCTTCCGAGGCGATCGACACGGCCGTGTCGAAGCCGAAGGTGTAGTCCGTTCCGTCGAGGTCGTTGTCGATCGTCTTGGGCAGACCGACGACCGGGAATCCCCGGTCAGCAAGCATCTTTGCGACCGTCTGCGTGCCGTTGCCCCCGATCAGGAGCAGGCCGTCGAGCCCGTGCTCGGCGAAGCGCGCAGCGAACGCCTCCCACTCCTCCCGGCTCCCGGCGCGCGAGGGGAACGGCGGGACGCGACTCGTGCCGAGCATGACGCCGCCGAGCGGCGAAATTCCCCGCACAGCCGGGCGATCGAGGGGCACGGTGTCGCCCTCGTGAAACCCCCGCCAGCCGTCCATGAAGCCGACCATCTCGAAGCCGTGCACGTCGACGCCGCGCAGCACGGCGCCGCGGATCGCGGCATTCATTCCCGGGCTGTCGCCGCCCGAGCAGAGCACGCCGAGCTTCATGGCACTCCCCCGTTCCGGGCCGTGTCTCGGCGCCGTCTCGAGCCTAGCCGAGCAGGATCGGCGCCTCCACGTCGGCGGAGGGCAGCGCCCGCGCGAGCACGGCCATCAGGGCCTGCAGCTGGACCGAGTCCTCGTCCTCGCGCTTCGCCTCGGCTCCGTCGAGCGCGCGGGCCGCGAGGCCGGCCTTGCCGTCGATGAGCTCCGCGATCTTCGCGTCGATGGTCTGGGCAGCGATGATCCGCCAGGCCGTGACCGGCTCCTCCTGGCCGATGCGGTGCACGCGGTCGATGGCCTGCGTCTGCTCGGCATCGGTCCACGACAGCTCCGCGAGCACCACGTTCGACGAGGCCTGCAGGTTCACGCCGACGCCGGCGGCGGTGAGCGAGCACACCGCGACCGAGACCTCGGGGTCCGTGTTGAACGCGTCGATCTGCTCCTGCCGGAACTGCGCCGTCTGGTCGCCGCGGATCGAGATCGTCTTCAGGCCGGCCTCGGCGAGCTGCGCCTCCACCCGGTCCATGACGTCGATGTGCTTCGCGAAGAACACGACCTTGCCGACCGAGCGGGCGAGCTGCGCCGTGTAATCGGCGGCGAGCGAGGCCTTCGCCTGGCCGATCTGGCGCACCATCGTGAACACGTTCATGCCGTCGGCTGAGGCGTTCGATTCCTCGAGCTCCTGCGTGCACACCATGCGGATGATGGCCTCGTCGCTGAGCTTCTCGCCGAGCTTGCCCGTCTTGATCGCGGTGAAGCGATCGACGAGCTTCCTGGCGAGCTGCGCCTCGGCCTCGCGGATTCCGCGACCCAGCTCGTCGTCGAGCTCGACCGGGAGATCGACCACGCGCTTCGCGGGGAGATCGGCGGCGACGTCGATCTTGCGACGGCGCACGATGCCCATGTCGATGACCGACTGCCGAGCTTCCGGATAGAACGAGGAGTCCGCGGGTGTCCAGCCGTTGTTCTCGAGGCGCGCCATGAGCTCGTTCCCGGGCTTGTCGGCGTCGGTCCACCCGAGGAAACGCCAGATGGCGCGGAAATCATCGATGTCGTTGATGAGCGGGGTGCCCGTCAGCGCGATGAGCAGCGGGGAGACCCCTGGCGTGCGCTCGCGGATGCGCTCCGCGATGGCGAGCACGTTGCGGGAGCGCTGCGACTGCACGTTCTTGATCATGTGCGCCTCGTCGACGACCATGCCCTTGAAACCGAAGCGGCTGATCCAGTCGAGGTGGCGATCCAGGATCTCGTAGTTCACGACGAACACGTCGGCGAAGGCGTCGACGTCGCGGCCGTCGCCGTGGATGACCGTGACCTTGCGCTGCGGCGTCCACCGCTCGACCTCGCGCGCCCAGTTCATCTTCACGACGTTCGGGACGACGACGAGCAGCGGATACGCATCCGCGACGGATGCGGCGATCACGGACTGCGCCGTCTTGCCGAGACCGGGCTCGTCAGCGAGCAGGAAGCTGCGGTGCCCCTCGCGCACGCTCTCGAGGAAGCGTGCCTGGTGGGGCATGAGCTCGCGGCCGCGCGGCGCGAGCCGATCCGGGACCGGGGGCTCGGGGAGCGGCATGCACGCCGAGCCGCCACCGCCCTGCTCGAACGACTTCAGGAGCGGCCCGAGCAGCTCCCAGTTCGCGAGCCGCACGACCGGGGTCGGCTGCTTCGGCGGCGTGAGATCCGGGGCGAGGAACGGCCGCGACAGCATGCGAGCGTCGATCCCGCTCGGCTCGACCTGGCGCTCCGCGAGCTCCGGGGGCACGAACGCCTTCGCGGGCTCCGGAGCGACCGGCTCCTCGTCGGGGGCGACGAGGCCCGCCTGCACGAGCATCTTCCGCTTGAGCTGCCGCGTGGCCTCCGTGATGGGGGCTGCGGGCTCGAGCAGCGTGATGAGGCTCGTGTCCCTGGCCGCCGTCTTCGCGAGGATGGCGGCGACGCCGTCGAGCCGCTTCAGCGTCTCCGCGCGCTCAGCGTCCTTGACCGACTCGTCGGTCTTCACCCTGGCGCGCTCCTCGCGCATGAGCAGCGCGATCACGTGGAACTTGGTGCGATTCGCCGGGGTGGCCTTTCCGCGCTGGGCGGAGGACTCGACCTCGCGAACCGCGCGCGCGAGCAGCGGGATGATGCCCTCGTTGTGGGCGTGCTTGCGGCGCGACGCGCCGCGATTCTGCGCGCTCTCCCGCTTGGCGGACTGGCGTGCGGCAGTGGTGGGTGCCAATGGAACTCCTGGTCGGCGTGGTACGAACTCTGGTCGGGTACCTGGAACGCGGCCTCCCCGCTCGCCCGAGCCTGACCTCATGCTGCGCATGGGGCTCGAGACGCGATCGCGGGAGCGGCCTGGGGCCGATCCTATCAGTCACGCCGCTGCGACGCGCCCGGGAACGCGGAAGAGGGGCGGCTCAGTCGGTGTCGCCGAGCAGATCGCGGGTGCGCTGCACGTCCGCGTCCATCTGCTCGAGCAGCGCGTCGAGCGAGTCATAGCGCTCCATGCCGCGCAGCCGGTGCGCGAACTCCACCCGCATTCGCTTCCCGTAGAGGTCGCCGTCGAAATCGAGCAGGAAGGCCTCGACGCGGGACTGCCCCTCGGGGGTGAACGTCGGGTTGTTGCCGACGGAGATCGCCGCGATCCGGCGCTCCCCCTCGATCGTCGTCCAGCCGGCGTAGACGCCGTCGGCGGGGACGAGCCCCTCGATCCGGCCGCCGAGATTCGCGGTCGGAAAACCGATTTCGCGGCCGCGCGCGTCGCCGCGCACCACCTCGCCGCGCACCGCGGGGGCCCTGCCGAGCATGCGGGCGGCGGCGTCGACGTCGCCCGCGGCCACCGCGGCGCGGACGCGAGACGAGGACACCTGATCATCGCCGTGACCGACCCAGTCGACGACCTCAGCAGTGAAGCCGAAGCGCTCGCCCAGTTCGGCGAGCAGCTCGCCGTCTCCTGCGCCGCGGTGACCGAAGCGGAAGTCGGCGCCCATGATCACGTGCTTCGCGCCGAGCCGGCCGACGAGCACGTCGGCCACGAAGTCCTCGGCGGGGATCCTGGCGAAGTCGGCATCGAACTCGACCATCACGCAGAGGTCGATCCCGGCCTCCTCGAATGCCTCGAGCCGCTGTTCGGGGCTCATGAGCGGCTGCGGGCAGGCCTCGGGCTTCAGATAGCTCAGCGGGTTGTTGCGGAAAGTGACCACGACGGTCCGCAGGCCATCTGCGCGGGCCTCCTCCACGAGCCGCCGGAGAATCGCCTGGTGGCCGAGGTGCAGGCCGTCGAATTTGCCGATCGCGACGCAGCTGCCCGCGCCCGTGTCGGCGGGGATCAGCTCGAGCGCGTCGACCACCTGGGTCACGCCTGCGCCGCCTTGCCGGTGCGGCTCAGCCAGATCAGGCCGAGCACGGGGAGCACGAGGGGGATGTACAGATATCCGCTGCCGAAGCCGGACCACACCGAGGGGTGGGCGAAGAGCTGCGGGGCGAAGATGCTGAGCGCCCCGACGATGAGCACGCCCGCGAGCTCGAAGATGAGCGCTCCCCACGCGATCCGGCGCCAGACGCCCCGGCGCTTGATGAGCGCGATCGAGGCCACGATGTAGACGATGCCCGACAGCGCCGACAGCGAGTACGCGAGGGGCGCCTCGTTGAACTTCGAGATGATCTGATAGATCGAGCGGAATGTGGCGCCGAGCGCGAGAACGATGTACACGGCGATGAGCACGCGCCCGAGGCCGCCGAGGCGGTCGGCTCGGGTCTCGGCGTCGGTCTCCGCGGCGACGGCGGTGGCGTCGCCCTCGGAGGGTGCTGCTGCGGGGCGCTGTGGCGCGGTGCGTTCGGAATTCGACACGCCCTCCAGTGTACCCAGCGGCGCCTCGGCGGTCGCCGGGTGGGTGACTCAGGCCCCGACGGTCGCGAGGAAGACGTCCCCGTGCCCGGTCAGCACGATGGGCTCACCGGCCGAGACGTAGAGGGACTGCCCGCGGCGGGCCGTCGCCACCTCCGCGAGCGCGGCGGACGGCCGCTCGATGCGGACGCGGCCGGAGACCACCACGAGCACGATCGGCCGGTGCGCAGGCACGACCACCTCTTCCGCGGCGTCTCCTGGGCCGATCCTGCGCCACTCGTCCTGCTCGGGTTCGAGCAGGCGGGCGCGCATGAGCTGGAAGTCGGGAACGTCGGGACGCCAGGCGACGAGGCCGGGGGCGAGCACGATGGGGAAGAGCCGAGGCTCGGCGAGCTCGGTGGGCTCGACGACGCGGCACAGCTCGTCGATATCGACGTGCTTGCGCGTGAGCCCGGCGCGGAGGACGTTGTCCGACGCGGCCATCGCCTCGACGGCGACCCCGCCGAGGTAGGCGTGCAGCTGCCGCGGTCGCAGGTAGATCGCCTCGCCCGGAGCGAGGCGTACGACGTGGAGGAGCAGGGAGACGAGCAGCCCGGGATCCGCGGGGTGCGCGGCGACGAGCGCGCCGAGCGCGCGGGCGCGGTCCGCGTCCCAGTCGTCGCAGCCGTCCGCGATGGCGGCGGCGCGCTCGGGATCCCCGTCCCCGATCACGCGGCAGATTGCGGCGAGCGCCGCCGGCACGATCGGGTCCTTTCCGAAGGCCCAGCGCAGAAAGTCGAGGCGGCGCTCCGCCGGGTCTCCCCCGGCGAGGCGATCGCCGCACGCCTCAATCGCGTCCGCCCCGGCCTCGTCGCCGGCGGCGCGCGCCGCGGCCGCGAGCCGCGTGAGATCGCGGCGCGCGTCGGAGACGTCACGGAAGCCGCTCAGCGCCATCACCTCGCCGAGGGCGACGAGCAGTTCCGGCTTGTGGTTCTCGTCTCCGTAGTTGCGGCTCGGATCCTCGAGCGGGATCCCCGCCGCGTCCTCGGCCGCGTAGCCTGCGCGGGCCTGATCCCGATCCGGGTGCACCTGCAGGGACAGCGGCGCCCCGATCGCGAGCACTTTCAGGAGGAACGGCAGCTGCCCGCCATCGACGCCCCACCGCTCCGGATCGCTCTCGATCAGGTCGATGAGGGTGCGCGGCGCCGACGTCGCCTTGGCCACGTGAGCCGGGCTGCCGGGGTGCGCGCCGAGCCAGAGCTCAGCCTGCGGCTCGCCGGTGGGCTCGATCCCGAGCATTTCGGGGAGCGCATCCCGCGATCCCCAGGCGTAGTCACGCGGGGTGTTCTCGATGAAGATGAGCACGTCTCTCCTCGCAAGTGCCGCGCGCTGCGTCCCGTCCAGGGCATGAACTACCATACCCACTATGGCGGAGAGCAAGACCAGACTCGGGATCAGCGCGTTCGCGATCTGCGTCTTCCTCCTCACCCTCGGAGGCAACGCGGTCAGGAACCTCGTGGGCTGGCCCGGCTTCGTCGCGGCCGCGGTCCTCGCGACGGTGGTCGGGATCGTGATCTTCGTGCGCGAGAAGCCGGCTCGCTTCCGCTGGTACCGGCTGCCTGCGCCGATCTACTGGTTCCTCATCCTCGCGGTGCTGTCGATCACCTGGTCCCAGTACCGGCTGGAGAGCGTCCTCGGCGTGGTGGCGCAGCTCGCCACGACGCTGGTCGCCGTGGTGCTCGCGTTCGTGCTCACCTGGCACGAGGTGCTGCGCACCCTCGGGACGGCGCTGCGCTATCTGATCGGGCTCTCGCTGCTCTTCGAGCTGTTCGTCGCGATATTCGTGCGGCATCCCGTGCTGCAGAACTTCATCCCCGAGCCCGAGCCCGGCCAGAAGGTGTCGAAGCTGCTCTACTGGAGCCGTGATCTGCTGTTCTCCGGCGGACCGATCCAGGGGCTCCTCGCGAGCTCGATTCTGCTCGGCTTCGTGGCCCTCCTCGGCGCGATCGTGTTCGGGATCCAGCTCCGCGCCGGGCTCGTCCGCCCCCTCGCTGGCTGGTTCTGGCTGATCCTCGCCGCGATCACGCTGCTCCTGACGCGCGGGGCGACGAACGGGGTCGCCCTCGTCGCCGCGGCATGCGCGCTGGTGTTCGCGATCTGGGCCCGCAGGCTCGGGCAGGAGCGGCGCGTGCCGCTGTACGTGACGGGCGGGGTGCTGCTCGCCGGGGTCGCGGGCCTGCTGCTCTTCGCGCGCGACGTCCTCTTCGGCTTCCTCGGCAAGAGCGGGGACCTGACGGGACGCGTCGAGACCTGGGAGAAAGTGATCGAGCTCGCCCAGCAGCGGCCGTGGTTCGGCTGGGGCTGGGTGAGCTACTGGGCGCCGTGGGCCGAGCCGTTCGCGTCGCTCGACACGAAGGCCGGCATCCAGGTGATGAGCGCGCACAACGCCTGGCTCGACGTGTGGTTCCAGCTCGGGATCGTCGGCGTCCTCGCCTTCGCGCCGATCGTGGTGCTGACGCTCTGGCGCGTCTGGTTCCGCGCGGTCGATCCGCCCCGCCGCGGCTTCGGGCCTCCGCTCCCCTACGCGACGAGCGCGCTGTGGCCGTTCCTCGTGATGGTGGTGCTCGTGGTGCAGTCGTTCACCGAGAGCCGGCTGCTCATCGAGGGGAACTGGGTGCTGCTCATCCTCCTCGCCGTGAAGTCCCGCTTCGATTTTGCCCTGCCCTCCCTCGACGCCGAGCCCAGGCACATCCCGTGGAGGCAGGCGCCGATCGTGCACGAGACCGGCCAGACGGGACTCGTGCGGTGAACACGGGCGGAGCGGTCCCGTGCGCCTGAGCACCGATCGTCTGCAGCGGCTCCGCGAGGACGCCGAGCTGGAGCGCATGACCATGCTCGAGCACCGGGTCAGGAACGGGCAGGATCCCGCGACCGCGTACGCGGAGGTTCCCGAGATCGATGATCTCGTGGTGCGGGAGCTGCGGGACGAGCTGCTCGAGGAGCGCGGGAGGCTCGCCGAGTTCGGGCTCGCACGGCTCGCCGCGCGGGCGGGCGGCGAGGACGCTGAGGCGCACCGCCGGAACGCCGATCGGGTGGAGTTCGAACTGCTCAGGGAGATCGCTGAGTTCGCGCCGGGGCTCACGCAGGCCGTGTGGCGGGCGAGCGCCACGCTCCGCCCCGCCGAGTGAGGATCTGTTCACCCGACGTTTAGCTTCGGCTTTCCCGCTGATTGCGGCGAGACTTCCGAGCATTTTCAGGGCAGGCGCCCCGTTTGCGGGAACCTCCCCGCCTCGCTCCCAAGCCGCGCGGATAGACTGGAAATCCGTGCTGTCACTCCCGGAAGAGGCCCTATCCCGATGCCGACTACGCTGCAGACCGTCGTGTTCCCCGTCGCGAAGGATCCCGACGTCCTCCCGCTCTACGCGGATGCGGAATCGTGGACAAAGTTCGGCCGCAGGGAAGTGCGCCTCTCGCAGAACGCGAGCGTCGACAACGTCCTCTCGCGCACGAGCGCGCGCGTCCGCGCCGGCCAGCGCGTCTCCTACGCCAGCTACTTCAACGCGTTCCCGGCGTCCTACTGGCAGCGCTGGACGGTGGTCGAGCGGGTCCGCCTGACCGTGCGCACGAGCGGGCCGGGCACCGTCATCGTCTACCGCTCCAACTCCGGCGGCACCCAGCAGCGCGTCGACTCCCAGCGCGTCACGGGCAGCGCCGTGTCCGAGTTCGACCTCCCGCTGAGCGCCTTCAGCGACGGCGGCTGGTACTGGTTCGACCTCATCGCGAGCACCGACGACCTCGTGCTCGAGAGCGGCGAGTGGTCCACGGAGGCCGAACCCGTGGTCGAGGGGCTCCTCAGCCTCGGCATGACCACCTACAACAAGCCCGACTACTGCGTCGCAACCCTCGAGAACATCGCGGGATCCCCCGAGCTGCTCGCCGGGATCGACCGCATCTTCCTCGTCGACCAGGGCACCCGCAAGGTGAGCGACGAGCCGGGGTACGCCGAGGTCGCGAAGCGGCTCGGCGAGAAGCTCGCCGTCATCGAGCAGGGCAACCTCGGCGGCTCCGGCGGCTTCTCCCGCTCCATGGCCGAAACCCTCGAGCGCGAAGACACCGACTTCCTCCTCCTCCTCGACGACGACGTGGAGTTCGAGACGGAGAGCGCGCTCAGGGCCCTCCAGTTCGGCCGGTTCAGCCGCGAGCCCGTCCTCGTCGGCGGCCACATGTTCGACCTGCTCGACAAGCCCGTGCTGCACGCCTGGGCCGAGACCGTGCGACCGGATGTTTTCCTGTGGGGCCCCTCCTTCCACGAGCAGCACCGCCACGACTTCCGCGAGCAGAACCTGCGCCAGACCCCGTGGATGCACGCGCGCCTCGACGCCGACTACAACGGCTGGTGGATGTGCATGATCCCGAAGAAGGTCATCCAGGAGATCGGCCTCTCCATTCCGGTGTTCATCAAGTGGGACGACGCCGAGTACGGCCTGCGCGCGAAGGACGCCGGTTTCCGCACCGTCTCGCTCCCCGGTGTCGCGCTCTGGCACGTGTCGTGGCTCGACAAGGACGACTCGCAGGACTGGCAGGCCTTCTTCCACACGCGCAACCGGATCGTGGCCGGCCTGCTGCACGCGAACCCCGCGGGCGGCGCCGGCATGCTCAAGCACATGCAGCGCCAGAACATCAAGATGCTGCTCAACATGCAGTACTACGCGGTGCAGCTCGCGGTCGAGGGCATGGAGTCCGTTCTCGCCGGGCCGCGCGCGCTGCACCGCTCCATGCCGAAGGACATGCCGAACGCCCGCGCCACCGCGGCGGGCTTCCCCGAGACCCGCGTCTACAAGCCGGGCGACCTCGACACCCCCGTGTCGCGGAACGGCCGCGCCCTCCCGCACATCGGGGCGCAGGCGCGCCCGCTCACCGGCCTCCGGCTCGCCCTCTTCACGGCGCGCATGCTCCCGAAGGCCTGGCTCGACCGCTCGAATGAGGCGGACGCCGCACAGCCCGAGCTCGAGTACGCGAAGCGCGAAGCGAACTGGTGGAAGATCCCCCACCACCGCAGCGTGCTCGTGGGCGCGGCCGACGGCTCCGGCAAGATGTGGTACCGCCACGACAGCGCCAAGTTCCGCCGGCTCCTGCGCGAGTCGAACCGCCTCAACCGCAAGATCGCGAAGAACTGGGATCGACTGGTGGATGCCTACCGCGAGGCGATGCCCGAGTTCGTCTCGGTCGAGGAGTGGAAGAAGACGATCGAGGGGCGCTGACCGCCGCGCGCATCGGGCGCGCACTGGGCACGCACCGGGCGCCCACCGGTCGCGCACCGGACGCGCCCAGCGCTCCCGGGGGTAGGCTGACCTGAGGTATTCGCCTCGATCACCCCCTCTGGAGGACCCCCTGAGCTCGCTCTCGGAAACGGCACAGCGGAGTGCCACGCGGGTGCCCTCCAAGAAGCGCGCGCTCCGCACCGACATCCAGGCGCTCCGCGCGATCGCCGTCGGCCTCGTGATCCTCAATCACCTCTGGCCGGAGCGCCTCACGGGCGGGTACGTCGGCGTCGACATCTTCTTCGTCATCTCCGGCTACCTGATCTCGGCGCACCTGCTCAGCGAGTTCACCCGCAACGGTCGCATCCGCTTCGCCACGTTCTACGCCCGCCGCGCCAAGCGGCTCCTCCCCGCGGCGCTGCTCGTCGCGTTCGTGTCCCTCGCTGGCGTGGTCCTGCTGATGCCGTCGGATCGCTGGGCGCGCACCGCCCAGGAGACCTTCGCGGCGAGCGCCTACTTCGAGAACTGGCTGCTCGCGGCCAATTCCGTCGATTACTCTGCGCAGGATCTCGACGCGACGACGGTGCAGCACTACTGGTCGCTCTCCGTAGAGGAGCAGTTCTACCTGCTGTGGCCGCTCGCCCTCACGGGGCTCGTGCTCCTCGCGACCTGGCTCGTGCGACGGGGCGTCGGGCGCGGGCACGGCCCCGACGGGACCCGCACGACGAAGACGGTCCTCGCGGTCGGAATCGCGGCAATCGGGATCGCCTCATTCGCCTTCGCGGTGCTCCTCACCGCGGAGGAACGCTCGCTCGCCTACTTCCACACGCTCGCGCGGGTCTGGGAGTTCATGTCCGGCGCGCTTCTCGCGCTGCTCGCCCCGACGCTCGCCCGGCTCTTCGTGCGCTGGCCCGCGGTCGCGCCGTGGCGGGGCCTCGTCCACTGGCTCGGGCTCGGCGCAATTGCCTGGTCGGCCCTGCGCTTCGACGCGGAGACGCCGTTCCCCGGCCCGTGGGCCGTCGTTCCCGTGATCGCGACCGCCGCAATCATCGCGACGGGAGAGCAGGAGCCGCCCTGGTCGCCGCTGCGCCCGCTGCGCTGGCGGCCGATTCAGTACGGGGGCGATATCTCCTATTCCCTCTATCTGTGGCACTGGCCGCTCATCGTGCTCGCGCCGTTCGCGCTCGCGCGCGAGCTCGGCTTCCTCGACCGGGTGGCGATCATTCTCATCACGGTCGCGCTCGCGGCAGCGACGAAGCGCTACGTCGAGGATCCCGGTCGCTCGCGCCTCCTCGCATCGGCGAGGCCGCGGACGACGCTGCTCGTCACGGCAGGCACGATCCTCGTGGCGGGCGCCCTCGCCGCCACGACCGTGTTCGGCGCCGGCGTGATGCAGCAGCGCGAGGCCGACGACGCCGCGGCCTACGCATCGTCCGAGTGCTTCGGCGCCCAGTCGTTGAGCGCGAAGGGTCAGTGCGATCCCTTCATCCCCGCGGAGATCACGCCGCAGGGCGACCACAACTCACCGTGGGTCGTGCCGAAGGAGTGCGCCCACGCGGAACGCCAGATCATCGGGAACGGCAAGCCGTCCCTCTACGAGTGCGATTTCTCGCCCCGGGACAAGAACCCCGAGGACTCCCCGCTCATCTGGCTGGTCGGTGATTCCCACGCCGATCACTGGAAAGCCGCAGTGTACGATCTCGCGCGCGGGAACGGCTGGCGCGTCAACGCGGTCATGCAGGGCGGGTGCCCCATCGTCGACACGCCCCGGGTCGAGTTCAAGGGACGCAAGGACAAGAACAGCAAGAAGGCCGACGAGTGCCGCCGCTGGAGCAACGAGGTGACCGAGCGCATCTCCGAAACGCACCCGGCCCTGATCCTCGTCTCCACATTCGGTTCGCAGGCCGTCCTCGACGACGGAACCGGCCGCCCGCAGCAGGAACAGTACGACACCGCGGTTCGCAAGCGCTTCGCCCAGTGGAAGCGCTCCGGCGCGAAGATCTCCGTGATCAGGGACATCCCCTACGCGAAGCGGGCGCTCGGGCCGGACTGCGTGGTGCGCGAGGGGAAGAACGAGAGCGCCTGCACCGCCCCGCAGGAGCAGGTGCTCGCGCCGGATCCCGTCGCGGTCGCCGCCAAGCGCCTCAAGGACTCCCGGGTGAGCGTCACGGACCTCACGGACCGTTTCTGCCTCGACGGCCAGTGCCACGGCATCATCGGCGGCGTGCCCGTCTATTACGACGGCGACCACATGGCGCGGAGCTACTCGCAGTCGCTCGCGCCGGCCCTCGGCGAGGCTCTCTCGAAGGCGGCAGGCATGGAACTGGCGCCGCCCCGCAGCAGCGGGGCGACGCCAGTGAAGTGACGGGCGGGAGCGGCTAGAGCAGCTCGCTCAGCTTGTTGTCGTACATCGACAGCGCCGAGCCGATCGCCATGTGCATGTCCAGGTACTGGTAGGTGCCGAGGCGGCCGCCGAAGAGCACGCGATCCTCGCCAGCGGTGAGCTCCCGGTACTTCAGCAGGCGCTCGCGGTCCTCGGGGGTGTTCACCGGGTAGTAGGGCTCGTCGTCGCGGGTCGCGAAGCGGGAGAACTCCCGCATGATCACGGTCTTGTCCGCGGGGTATTCGCGCTCGGGGTGGAAGTGGCGGAACTCGTGGATGCGCGTGTACGGCACGTCCGATCCGGCGTAGTTCATCACGCTCGTGCCCTGGAAGTCACCCGTGGGCAGGACTTCCTGCTCGAAGTCGAGCGTGCGCCATGCCAGCTCGCCCTCGGCGTAGTCGAAGTAGCGGTCGACGGGGCCCGTGTAGACGACGGGCACCTTGCCGACGACGTCGCGCTTGTTGAGCGGCTGCGACTCGTCGAAGAAGTCGGTGTTCAGGCGCACCTCGATGTTCTCGTGATCCGCCATCCGCTCGAGCCACGCGGTATAACCGTCGACCGGCAGGCCCTCGTGGGTGTCGTTGAAGTAGTGGTTGTCGTAGGTGTAGCGCACCGGGAGGCGGCTGATGATCTCGGCCGGGAGCTCCGTCGTGGGCGTCTGCCACTGCTTCGAGGTGTAGTCGCGGATGAACGCCTCGTACAGCGGGCGCCCGATCAGGGAGATGCCCTTCTCCTCGAGATTGCGCGCCGACTTCGACTCGAACTCGCCCGCCTGCTCCGCGATGAGCGCCCGCGCCTCGTCGGGGCCGTAGGCCGCGCGGAAGAACTGGTTGATCGTGCCGAGGTTGATCGGCAGCGGGTAGACCTCGCCCTGGTAGTTCGAGTACACCTTGTGCTGATAACCGGTGAACGAGGTGAAGCGGTTCACGTACTCCCACACGCGCTCGTTCGAGGTGTGGAAGAGGTGCGCGCCGTACTTGTGCACCTCGATACCGGTCTCGGGATCGGCCTCCGAATAGGCGTTGCCACCGATGTGCGGGCGGCGGTCGATGACGACGACCTTCTTCCCCGCGCTGGCCGCGCGTTCCGCAATCGTCAATCCGAAAAGTCCTGAGCCCACGACGAGAAGATCCATGAGCCCCAGTGTATCCGCGGGCACCCGTGCCACAGCGCAATGCGGCCCTTTCACGCGTGAACCACCCGTGATCGGGAGTTCCCGTGAGCCCCACGGCGCGGCTGCCGGTAGGCTAAGGAAATCCCCAATGAACTTCTCGTGAACTCTCGGACCGAATGCAGACAGCAACCTCAACGAATCATCTCGTCGTGCCCGAGCTTCCCGCGCGCGTGGTGTCGATCGATGTCTGCTTCGACAACCGCAGGATCTGGTCGCTCGATCTCAGCGCCGCTCCGATGCCCCGCGACCGCCGGGTGCCCTGGCCGGAACCGCTGCTCCCCTATCTCAAGGGCCGCACCGAACTCGTGATCCGGGACTCCGGATCGGGCGAGGAGTTCGAGCGCCGCGAGGTGCTGTTCGACGCCGGGCCCGGACGACCCGAGGTGGTCGACGACGACGGGATCCCGCTCGCCATCAACAAGTGGGGACGGCTCGGCAAGACCCTCGAGGACGGCAACGCCGGCGTGCAGGATCGCATCCTCGACCGCAGCGAGGAAGTGATCGAGCACCTGCGGGACATGGGGCTCCGACCCTTCGTCGTGGGCGGCACCCTGCTCGGCGCGGTGCGCGAGGGCGCGCTCCTCCCGCACGACGACGACGCGGACATCGCCTACCTCTCCGAGCACACCAACCCGGTCGATGTCGCGCGCGAGGGTTTCGACGTCGGGCATCGCCTCCAGGCGCTCGGCTACGAGCTCGTGCGCCACAGCGCCACCCACATGCAGCTCTACTTCCGCGACGCCGCGGGGACCGCCGACCACTACGTCGACGTCTTCACCGCGTTCTTCACCGACGACGGCTGCATCAACCAGCCCTTCCACGTGCGCGGCCCCTTCCGGCGCGAGCAGATGCTGCCCTTCTCCACCGTCGAGATCTCCGGACGCAGCTTCCCCGCGCCCGCGGATCCGGAGGGATGGCTCGTCATCAACTACGACGAGAACTGGCGCACCCCGATCCCCGGCTACCGCCTCGACACCCCGAAGGCGACGGTTCGCCGATTCCAGTCCTGGTTCGGCTCCTTCCATTTCCGCCGCGACTTCTGGAACGACTGGTACACGGAGTACGGCGAGCACGCCGACGACGACTGGGCCACCGGGCGCGCCTGGATCATGAGCCGCGCCGAGGAGCTCGGCTCACCCGTGATCCTCGACCTCGGCGGCGGCAGCGGGATCCTCGCCTCAACACTGGCGGAACGCCTCCCCGATCGGCGAGTCATCTCGGCCGATTTCGCGCACGACGCGACCGTCCTTGCAGCGCGGCGCGCCGAGACCGCGGGCTTCGAGACCGAGCACATCAACCTCTACCGCACGCTCTCACTCGCCGCCCCGGCGCAGCTCGGCATCGACGGCAGCTTCGACGTCGTCGCCAACCACCTCTTCGAGCAGGCCGGACATCTCGCGCGCGCCAACGCCCTCCGCCTGATGCGGATGGCGCTCCGCTCCGGCGGCACCGCGCTCGCGACCCTGTACGAGCAGCACGCCGAGGACGTCTCGTTCCGAAACCCGACGACCTGGCACATGGACAAGCTCGAGGTCGCGCGCGAAGCCAAGCGCCTCGGCCTCGGCTGCGAGTTCTTCGAAATCCCGGTTCCCGCCACCAACGGCGAACTCGATCGACGCCCCTACGGCGTCCGCTTCACGCTGACCGCCCGCCCCTTCCCACCCCAGGAGGACTCCATGCGCCAACGAATCCGTCGACTCTTCCTGCGCGCCCGCCCGAGCACCACCCGCGAGGCCGTCGACACCCTCACCGCACGGGTTTCCGAGCTTGAACGGGAACTCGACGAGTACCGTAGGGACAGTCTGCGCGTCGCCGAGCTCATGGACCTCGCCGAACAGCGCTTCACCCCCGGCCAGGAGGCACCGAGCGACGCCTCCCAGAAACAGAGTTGAGAACCGAAGCCCACATGTCGAATTCCAGCGCCCGAAATCCCAAGTTCCTGTCGGCGCTTCCGCAGGACGCACGCGTCGCGGCAGTCGTCGTCACCTACAACCGGCTGCCGAAGCTGCCGCACACGCTCGAGACCGTGCTCGCTCAGACGCACGCTCCCGAGTGGGTCGTCGTGGTCAACAACAACTCCACCGACGGAACCCAGGAGTATCTCGACGGGCTCGACAACGAGAAACTCGTGATCCTGCACCTGGACGAGAACCTCGGCGGCGCGGGAGGCTTCGAGCACGGCATGGCGCACGGCGTCAATCTCGGCGCCGACTTCGTCTGGATCATGGACGACGACTGCTACCCGGAGCCCGAAGCGCTCGAGATCCTGCTCGATCAGCGCGAGCGCACCTCCGAGGCGCTGGACCGCGACGTCCCGTTCGCGTGCTCCCTCGTGAAGTTCATCGACGGATCGCTCTGCGAGATGAACAACCCGATCACCACGTGGGACTGGCCGCGCGCCTACCTCACGGGCATGAACTCGATGCTGATCGTCGAGTGCACCTTCGTCTCCGTCCTCGTGCCCCGGTGGGCGATCGAGAAGGAGGGCCTGCCGCTCGGCGAGTACTTCATCTGGTTCGACGACAAGGAATTCACGAAGCGCCTCACGCGCGCCTTCGGGCCCGGCATCATCTCGATGGACAGCGTGGTCGTGCACGACATGGGCGTCAACGCCGGCGTCAATTACCGCCAGGTCGACGAGAGCAACATCTGGAAGTTCGAGAAGGGCACCCGCAACCAGGCGTCCTACCGGCTCCGCTTCGAGGGTCGCGTGGCCTACCTCATGTACTTCCGCCGCGTCTTCCTCCAGATGCGCGAGGGCCGGGTCGCGAAGCCGATCAAGAAGCGCATGTACCGCGCGCTCAGGACCGCGCGGAAGTTCAACCCGAAGCCCCGCTTCCCGAAGGACGCGAAGTACTCGCGGCTCGGGACGACCCGCGTCTGATTCGCGAGCCGCGCGTCAGGCCGCGACCGCGTCCCGAACAGCAGAAAGGCCCTGATCCGCGTCGGATCGGGGCCTTTCTGCGTACCGGGCTGGCGGCTAGTTCGCGCCGATGACGATCCGGGGGACGCCGGTCCAGCGCGCCGGATCGGTCGCGTTGCGACCGTCGGCGAAGAGCTTGATGCCCGGGAAGTCGGCGGGGCCGAGCTCCAGATAGTCGCGGTGATCCGCCTGCAGGATCGCGACGTCGACGGGATCGCCGATCGTGTGCGCCTGGAAGCCGTACGCCGCCAGCTCCTCGTCCGTGAACAGCGGGTCGTGCACCGTGACGACCGCGCCGCGCGCGACGAGCTCCTCGACCGTGGGGAAGACGCCGGAGACCGCGGTCTCCTTCACGCCGCCGCGGTAGGCGGCGCCGAGGACGACGACGCGGCTGCCCGCGAGGTCGCCGATCGTCTGCTCGACCCGATCGACAACGTACTTCGGCATGGTCGCGTTGTAGTTGCGGGCCGTGCGGACGATATCGGCGTCGGGGTCCGTCGACAGGTAGAGGCGCGGGTAGACGGGGATGCAGTGCCCGCCGACCGCGATGCCGGGCCGGTGGATGTGGCTGAACGGCTGCGAGTTGCAGGCCTCGATGACCTTGTAGACGTCGATCCCCGCGGTGTCCGCGAAGCGCGCGAACTGGTTCGCGAGGCCGATGTTGACGTCGCGGTAGGTGGTCTCCGCGAGCTTCGCCATCTCGGCGGCCTCGGCGGTGCCCATGTCCCAGACGCCGTTCGGGCGGGGCAGATCGCTGCGCTCATCGAAGGTGAGGACCGCGTTGTAGAACTCGATCGCCTTCTGCGTGCCGGCCTCGTTCAGGCCGCCGACGAGCTTCGGGTACTTCTTGAGGTCCTCGTAGACGCGGCCCGTGAGCACGCGCTCGGGCGAGAACACGAGATGGAAGTCGGTGCCCTCAGCGAGCCCGGAAACCTCCTCGATCAGGGGCTTCCAGCGGCCGCGCGTCGTTCCGACGGGGAGCGTGGTCTCGTAGGAGATGAGTGTGCCGGGAGTGAGGTGCTCCGCGAGCGAGCGGGTCGCAGCGTCCATCCACTTGAAATCGGGCTGCCAGGTCTCCTCGTCGACGAGCAGCGGCACCACGATCACCACGGCGTCGGCGCCGGGGACGCCTTCCGCGTAGTCGGTCGTGGCGCGCAGCTTGCCCGCGGGGACCTGCTCGGCGAGCTTCTCCGCGAGGCCGGTCTCGCCGGGGAACGGCTCCTCCCCGCGGTTGATGCAATCGACGAGTGCCTGATTGACGTCGATTCCGACGACCTCGTGCCCCATCGACGCGTACTGCGTGGCGAGGGGGAGGCCGATCTTTCCAGTGGCGACAACTGCGATCTTCACGGGGATCAGTCTATCCGCGGCCGACTGCGATTTCGCCGTCCCCGCGCGCCACACTGCTCCGGCGGAAACGCCGCCCCTCGGCGCGCGAAGGCCCCGGGGAGGCCCAGCGCTCAATCGGGGACCGCGCTATAGGCTTGCAGGGTGAAGATCATGAGTGTCGTGGGCGCGCGCCCGCAGTTCGTCAAGCTCGCCCCGATCGCATCGGCCCTGACCGCCGCGGGACACGAGCACATCATCGTCCACACCGGCCAGCATTACGATCCCATGCTGTCCGACGTGTTCTTCCGGGACCTCGGCATTCCCGCCCCCGACGCGCACCTCGGCGTCGGCTCGGGATCGCACGGCGTCCAGACGGGCGCGATCCTCGCCCAGATGGACGAGGTGCTCGAGCGCTTCGCACCCGATTGCGTGCTCGTGTACGGCGACACCAACTCGACGCTCGCCGCCGCGGTGAGCGCCGTCAAGCTGCACTACCCCGTCGCCCATCTCGAGGCGGGCCTCCGATCCTTCAACCGCGCGATGCCCGAGGAGCACAATCGCGTCCTGACCGATCACGCGGCCGATCTCTGCCTGGCGCCCACCGAGGTGGCCATGCGTCACCTCGCTGACGAAGGGCTCGCGGAGAACTCGGTCCTCGTCGGCGACGTGATGACGGACGTCCTGTTCAGCGTGCGCGACCAGGTCATCGCGGCGGGTTCCGGCTATCCCCTGGAGGACGAGTTCGCGCGGGGCGAGTTCTACGTGGCGACGATTCACCGGGCGGAGAACACGGACGATCCCGACCGTCTGCGCGAGGTCGTCTCGGCGCTCGGGCAGGCGGACAAGCCGGTCGTGCTGCTCGCCCACCCCCGGGTCCGCGCGAAGGCCGAGGAGCACGGCATCTCGCTCGACGAGGGCGCGCTCACCACCCGCGACCCGCTCGCCTACCCCGAACTCATCGCGTCCGCTCTCGCGAGCGCCGGCGTGATCACCGATTCCGGCGGGCTCCAGAAGGAAGCCTTCCTCCTCCGCGTGCCCTGCACGACCGTGCGTCACGAGACGGAGTGGGTGGAAACCGTGGATCTCGGCTGGAACGTTCTCGCGAACACCGCTGAGGAGATCACCGCGGCCATCACGAGGCCCGCGCCCGCAGCGACCGACGAGGCGCCGTACGGTGACGGGCGCGCCGCCGAGGCCGCGGTGGCGGCCATCGCTGACCGGATCGGCTAGGCCCTCCGAAGCATCGGGAGTTTCTGAAGTTTCGGCGTCTCTGACGCCACAGAGGAGCGTTCACCACGGCTGCAGGCCGAGGCGGACGCTCCTCCGCTGTTACTCGGCGTGGAGCCAGTGCTCCTCGAGCACCCTGGCGCTGAGCCGGCCGTCGTGGACTGCGCTCGCGAACTCGGCGCTCCGCCGGCCGATCTCGCTCGCGCGCTCCGGATCCGCGATGAGTCCGCGAAGCACCTCCTCGAGCGTGTCCGGCGTCGCTTCGACCACGGGGAGCTCGAGTCCGCTCACCTCGCGGATGTGCTCTCGGACGCTCGGCAGGACGTGGGCGACGACGATCCGGCCGGCGGCCATCGCCTCGATCGCGGTCGTCGCGTAGATCCCGAGCCTGAACTGCTCGAGCACGATATCCGCGGTCCCGATCTCGCCGGGCATCTCGGCGAACGGGATCCCGGAGAGCTGGCGGTACTCGACGAGGCCCTCGTCGGCGAGGCGGGTCATCACCGGGTCGATCAGATCGGTGCCCTTCAGCCAGCCGCGGCTCGGAATATGCGTCACCCGGGGAACGGGTCGCTCGAAGAGCGGCCGGCTCGCGCGCTGCCACCGCTCCTGCTCGACCACGATCGGGCACCAGACGGCGTCCGGGAGATCGTGCAGGAGTTCGGGCGTGGGCACGAAGGACGGCAGGCCGGAGGCGCGCACGAGCTCCCGATTCCGATCCGAGAGCTTCTGCAGGATCTCGACGTCCGGGTTCGCGTCCTTGAACGGCGACCACTCGGTCAGCGTCCGGTGGTTTCGCGGGTTCCGCGTATCCGAGCCGTGCGTGATCAGCGCGACCGAGACCCCAGCGCTGCGAAGCGCCGCGATCTCACGCCGGACGTCGTACCCGAATTTCCGCCCGAACAGGGGGCGCTCGGCCTCGACGAGCACGTGCGAGAACTGGGTGACTCGCTCGAACTGGGCGTCCTGCCAACGCTTATTGAGGTGGAACGCGCCAGCGGGCACGAGCGTGTCAGCCGCGAAGCCGTACCCGCCCGGCGCGTCCACCGCCATGTTGCGCGCGCCCGTGCGCTTCCCGAAGCGCTCGAGGGAGCGCGCCCACAGAAAGCCCTGACCGGCGTAGTTGGCCGGGGCGATATACACGCGCGTCTCGGCGTCGGGCAGCTGCGTCGGCGCGGGCGCCGGATTCGCGCGGTAGCCGGAGGCGCGCAGGATCAGCCGGTACACCGGGCTGTTCGGGTTCCGGCCGACCGAGTCGATCGTCCGCCGGATCGGCGCGGGCAGCGCCTCCTTCTGCTTGATCGCCCAGTTCAGCGGGCGTCGCAGCATCGCCGAGAGGTTCATGCTCCGCCTCCGTCCCGCGCGGCGAGCGCGTCGATCGGTCGCTTCCATCCTTGCACCTGGACATCGGCGGACAGCCGCCGGGCCGCGCCCGTCGACGCCCGCTTCCAGGAGCGCACGAGCTCGGGCGTCAGGCGTTCGAGCTCGGCGGTCAGCCCGGCGACCCCGAAGTCCGCGCTCACCGCGCCGAATCCCTCGCGTTCGAGAATCCGCTGCATCTCCGGTGACGGCCCGATGATGAGTCCGAGGCGCGCCTGCACGTAGTCGAAGAACTTGTTGGGGAGCGCCCACGCGTTGTTGAAGCTCGTCGGCGGCAGCACGTGAAGGCCGACGTCGTAACCGTTCAGCGTCCGCACGAGTTCCGCGTTCGGCACCGGCGGGCGCACCCGGACGCGGCCGCCGGACGCTGCGGCGAGCGCCTCGAGCTCGGCAAGATAGGCGCGGTCGACGGGCATGAGGAACAGGTCGAGCCCCACGGGAGCCGTCGTCGACGTTGCCGCCTCGATCAAGATCTCGAGCTGACGCTCGCGCGCGGCGATGCCGGAGTGGACGAGCCGGATCTCCGAGCCGACCTCAGTGGGTTCGAGATCCTGGTAGGGGCTCGCGTTCGTGACCGTTTCCGCTGCGATCCCGAAGCGGTCCCGATACTCGCGGGCGATCCCCTCCCCCACCGTGGTGACGGAGTCGGCGCGGGTCACGAACTTCTTGCACATCCAGCGCACGAACGGCGCGAAGAACCAGCGCCACCGGCGCAGCTCCTCCTTCTGCCGCGGCGAGTACTCGTGCAGATCGGCGTGGACCCCGAGTCGCGGCCGCAGGCGGAGTGCGAGGCCGACGCTGTCGATGTCGTTCGCGAGCACGATGTCGAAGTCGACGCCGCGCAGCAGTTCGAGCGCCGCGCTGACGGCGGGGTTCCCCCAGTACGCGCGCGAGTACTGGCGCAGCATGATCGGCACCCGCGGATACAGCCAGTATCCCGCCTCATCGGGCACTTGATAGTGCTCTCGGATCCCCTCGGGGGTTCCTCCGTAGCCGCAGGTGATGACCTCGTAGTCCTCCGAGAAGAGCCGCAGCTGCTTGAGCACGCGAGCGTCGTTCTCGAAGTGGGAGAACGAGAGGATGAGCAGTCTCGGTTTCGACACGATCGCGCCTACTTTCCTGCGCGCCGACCGCGCGCTCGGGATCTGAGGGTCCGGCTCAGGAGCGAGTCGGGATGGAAGAGGAACCGCGGGCTGCGCGGCAGCACGCGGGAGAGCAGCGGGGTGGCTCCGCGGCCTCGCGCCGCCAGCAGCGCCCGCGACTCCGCGCTCCGGCCCGCGGCGATCGCCTCGCTCGCGGCCGCGTCCGCCCGCGACAGCAGGCCGGAGACACCGGGCGCCGCGTCGAGCAGGGCGCGCACGACGGGGGCGATGCCGGCGAGATCCTCGTCCGACAGCCCCTCCTCCGCCGCGAGCCGATCGTAGTGCCCGAGAATCTGCACCCGGAGGAACTTCACCGCCGCGCTGCGTCGCCTCGACTCGGGGAGCTCGCGGAACCACGGGAGTTCGAGGAGACGCAGGATTGGGCCGAGCAGGATCGCGGCGGGCAGACGGTCCCCGGTGACCCGCCCCTCGGCATCCGAGTGGATCCGGTAGCCGCCCGCGGCGTCCGAGCGCGTGATGCGCTCCGGGACGTTCCACAGGAAGACGCCGGCCTCCATGTCCTCGCCGACGCGGACGCCCTCGGTGAAGCCGGGCCAGCCCGCTCCGCGGAGTCGGGTGGCGATGACCGCGCCGACCGGCGAGGTCCGGTAGTCCAGGAGGTCTCGGACCGGATCGAGGCCGGTGGTCCTTCCCGTGCGCGCGAGCGGGGCCGGGATCTCCTGCCCGCTCGGCCCGAAGAGCCGCCCGACGTGGACATCGGGCCGCAGCGCATCGACCTCGGAGAGCCAGGCGGCCGCCGTTCCTTGCGCGAGCTCATCGTCGGAATCGACGAAGGTAAAGTAGTCCGCCGTCGTGGCGCGCACCCCCGCGTTGCGCGGGCCGGACGGGGAGGCGATCCCGTCTTCGAATGGCATCACGATCAGCCGTTCATCGCCCGCCAGCTCGCCCAGCATCCCCTCCACGGTCTCCGCGTCGATGTTGTGCGCAACGACCCTGACCGCGATCCTGCGATCGTCGCAGTCCCCGAGGACGCTCCGGACGGCGCGCTGCAGCGGCCTGCGCGCGTCGTGCACCGGAATGATGACCTCGATGAGGGGTGAGGGCGTCTGCATGGGGCGGAACGGTCCTTTGCGTGCTGGGTCGGAGGAAACGGGGAATCTAGCGGAGGAACAGCGAGGCCGTGATGAATCTGAGCGGAGCCTCGCGATCGAGAATCCTTCCGATCCGCCGCGGGATCAGGGCGTCGATCGAGGCGAATCGGCGGCGCGCCTCGCCGAGCGCCCGCAGCCGCGCGGCGTCGGCGTCCGGCCCGAGGATCGCGTCGAGGAGATTCCGATCCGCGCGCGAGAGCGGGCCTTCGGGTCGATCGGCCGCCGCGATCAGCCGCTCTGCGATTCTCCGGAGCGACGCCAGGTCCTCCGGCGCCCAATGATCCCGGTTCTGGCGACCGTGCACCGCGCCGAACACGGAGACCCTGAGCGCCTTGGTCGCGAACGCGCGCCGTACCGGCTCGGGGAGGCCGCGGAACCACGGGTCGTCCAGGATCCGCTCGATGTGCTCGAGGTCGTCTCGGACCGGGGCCTCGGTAAACGTGATGCGGTCCCCGGCGTCGTCGTGCACGAGGTAGGCGGGGCCCCGCCGGTCGAACGCGATCTCCTCGCCGCTCGCCCACAGCCGTAGGACGTAGGAGACGTCTTCTCCCGTGCGGAGTCCCTCGGCGAATCGCAGCTCGCCGAAGCGCTCTCGCGATACCAGCCCGAGCGGCGCGCTCCGGTAGTCGAGCCGGTCGCGCACCGGGTCCAGCCCGGTGGTGCGCAGCGGCCTCGCCACGGGGGTCATCACGCCGCCGCCGCTCGCGTGCCGCTGCCGGGGAATCACGGCGGCGGCGTTCCGCCGATCGGCGAGGCGCAACCACGAGGCGATCGCCCCAGGCTCGAGCTCGTCATCCGAGCCCATCACCGAGGTGAACCGTCCCGTCGCCTGATCAAGGCCGAAATTGAAAGGCCCGGTGGCGCTGCGAATTCCATCGGCGAATTCAAGGATCCGAACGCGCCGATCCGAGGAGAGCGCCCCGAGCCTCGCCGCGATCGGTTCCGGATCGGTGTTGTGCGCGACGACCGTGATCCGCACCGAAGCATCGGACCGCAGCGCGGACCGCACCGCCCGCTCGATCGGCCGGGTCGGCGTGTGCACCGGAATGATCAGGTCGACCTCCGGTGCCGACCCCTCGTTCAGCGCCACAGGGTCACCTCCCCGCCGGCGGTTCGTCGCCGATCAGCCCGGCGAGGCTCGCCTGGATCGCGAAATCTGGCACGTCCGCCACCACCTCTTCGAAGCGGCCGCTCCCGAGGATCCGGCCGGCATCGAGGTAGCAGAGGCGATCGTAGTCGCGAATCGTGGCCAGCCGGTGCGCGATCGTGATGAACGTGACCTCGCCCTGGAGCGACTTCATCGCCTCGGTGACGCGGTTCTCCGTGCGGGTATCGAGAGCGCTCGTCGCCTCATCGAGCACGAGGACGAGCGGATCGCTGTAGAGGGCGCGCGCGATGCCGAGCCGCTGCTGCTGGCCGCCCGAGATCGCGACACCGCGCTCGCCGATCTTCTCCTGGAGGCCGCCAGGGCGGTCGAGGAGCTCCGACAGCTGCGCGCGCTCCAACGCCCACGCGACGCGCTCCTCGTCGTAGTCATCGCCCCAGGTCAAGGCGACGTTCTGGGCGATCGACGCGTCGAAGAGCGCAACCCGCTGCGGCACGTATCCGACGCGGTGCCGCCACTCGGTGAGGAAGCTCTGAATCGGCTCGCCATCGATGCTGATCGTGCCGGAGCTCGGGGTGCTCAGGCCGAGGATGAGATCGATGAGCGTGGACTTCCCCGCGCCGGAAGGCCCGACGACGGCGAGGCTCGAGCCGAACGGGACGTCGATGCTGATGTTGCTGAGGACGTTCTGCTCGCTGCCCGGGTAGCGGAAGCTCACGTCCGCAAGCGCGAGCGACTTCGGGCGCTCGGGGAGCGGGCGTTCCGGCGCCGCGACCTCCGCGTGCTCCGGGGTCCGCTCGACCCGGCCGAGCTCGCGGATGATGTCCTTCGCGAACACCTCGTTCGCCGACGCCTGCGTGAAGCTCGTCTGCACGGCGTTCATCGCGGGGATCATGCGGAACCCGGTCGCCGCGAACAGCGACACCGCGACCACCGCGGCCGCCTGGCCTCCCGTCAGGTAGGCCGCACCGCCGATCAGCAGGAAACCGCCGATCAGCGCCGCTTCGAACGCGTACTTCGGAACGATCGAGAGGAACGAAATGTTCGCTCGGGCACGCGTGGCGATCTTCCGGTTCTCCGTGACGACCTTCCCGATCTCGTCGAGCTTGCCGCGGAGCGTGACCTCCTTCAGGGCCTCGACCATCTCCGTCATGATCGTGGCCACGCGGTAGGCGTACTCCCGATTGTGGCGGCCCGCCAGCTGAGACTTCCTGGTCACGACGAGAAGCATGACGCCGGAGATGAGCCCGAGGTACACCAGCGCGATCAGCGCGGACAGCGGCTGCGCCACCACCAGCACGGCCAGCACCGACACGAAGGTGAGCGCGTTGCCGGGGATCTGGGACAGGGGAAGGATGAACCCGAGGTTCGTGTTCGCCATCGAGCTGTCGACGATGCGCGTGATCTCGGCCGTGCTGAGCTGGGACCGCTCCTCCCAGGAGGAGTGCGTGTAGCTCCGGAACAGGCGATCGCCGACCTCGAGTTCGTAGCGGGCGAAACGGCGCGTCGCGACCCAGTGGAGCATGACCGCGAGGACGCCCTTCAGGACGAACAGCCCGCACACGATCACGACGATCCACACGGTCGCCGAGGCCGGCAGCTCGCCGACGAACGGCAGGGTGATCGGCTGCCCCGAGACCATCGGCGTCACGATCATCGCGATCAGCGCGAGCGCGACCGTGTCGAGGATCGCGAGCATCGAGGTGAGAATCGAGTACCCGATGTAGAAGGGCGTCGCGCCCTTCGGGAGCAGCGGGAACAGCTGCGTCAGTGTGCGCCAGATGCTCTTCATGCTGCCCTCTTCTTCCCGCCGCGCTGCGCACCGGCGGCGAGCCTTCTCGTCATGAACTCCCGCACGCGCGCGGCCACTCCGCGCAGCGTGACGTGCTCCCCGGCCCACGCGGCGACCTCGGGGCGGGGCTCCGGCGACGCCGCAAGCGCTTCGCGAATGGCCGCGGCCGCCGCGGAGGCGTCGAACGGGACGGCGGCGCCGAGCATCGGTTCGCTCCTGAGCGTGTCACCGGCCGGCCCCGGACCGGCGTAGACGACCGGGGTGCCCGTGGCCCACGACGCGAACACCTTGGTGGGGTAGGCGAAGTCGTAGCCCGCACCCGGCCGCATGCTCGCGAGGCTCGCACGGGCCCCGCGCAGCCAGGTCGCCGCTTCCGCTGCGGGAACCGAGGGCACGAAGTCCACTCTGGCGCCCGTGGACTCCGCGAGCTCGCGCAGCTCCGGCCAGGCGCTGCCCTGCCCGAGGAACACGAGTCGCGCGTCCGGAATCTCGTCTCTGAGCTCGGCCATCGCGCGCACGAACACGTCGGCGCCCTGCCACTCGGACGCGGTTCCCGTGTAGATCACGTACCTGCCGTCATCGCGCCGGGGCCCGTCGGGATTGAACACGTCATCGTCGACACCGTTGCCGACCGTCTCCACGACGGCGCGATCCGCGATCTCGGAGACCCGCGCGGTGACGCCGTCGTTGACGGAGAATACCCCGCGTGCGCCGTTCCACGCCCAGCGCTCCATCCCGCGGACCACGCGCACCACGGCACCGCCAGCGCTCGTCCCTTCGGAGGCGTCGGACCAGACATCGGCGGCGTACGGGAAGAACGGGATCCGCCGCAGCCGGCACACGAGGGCCGTCACACACGCGCTCGTGGGCGGCGGCTCAACGATGACCGCGTCGGGGCGCCTGTGGAAGAGGAGCCGGAACGCGAGCGGGATGTCAAAGGACAGATACTGCAGATACCCGCGCACATACCCCGAGCGGTCCCGGAGCACCGGGAAGCGGCTCACCCGGTACGGGAGCGGGGTCTCCGCCACCCCCTTCGGCGGGCGCACCGTCAGCATCGTGACGGAGTCCCCCGCTTCGACGAGGTACCGCGCGAGAGCGTCGAGGCGGAAGCTCGCGGCCGAGGGTTCGGGGAGCGAGATCCGAGTCGCGATAGTGATCCGCACGTTTACGCGCCGGCACCCATCACCGCGTGCATTGCCGTGACGATCCGGTCGAGGTCCACCTGCGTGAGCGACGGGTGCACGGGCAGCGACAGCACCTCGGACGCTGCGCGTTCCGTCTCGGGGAGGTGCAGCCCCTCGGCGAAGCGGGCGAGCGAGGGCAGGCGGTGGTTCGGGATCGGGTAGTACACGCCGGATCCGACCCGATGCTCGTCCTTGAGCGCCTCGCGAATGCGGTCGCGCTCGGCGGCGTCGACGCGAATCGTGTACTGGTGGTAGACGTGCACGGCGCCGTCGCGGACGACGGGGGTGACCACGCCGTCCAGGTCGGCGAGCCCCTCGTCGAGGGCGGCGGCGTTGCGCTGGCGCTGCGCCGTCCAGTTGTCGACCTTGGTGAGCTGGACGCGGCCGATCGCCGCGTGGATATCGGTCATGCGGGCGTTGAAGCCGACGACCTCGTTCGCGTACTGGGTCTCCATGCCCTGGTTGCGCAGGAGTCGGACGTTGCGGGCGATCTCCGCGTTCGCGCAGCTCACCATCCCGCCCTCTCCCGAGGTCATGTTCTTGGTGGGGTACAGGCTGAACATGGCGAAGTCGCCGAGCGTGCCCACTTTCCGGCCGTTCCAGCTCGCGCCGTGCGCCTGGGCTGCGTCCTCGTAGATCGCGATGCCGGCCTCCGCGGCGACCGCGGAGAGCTCGTCCACCATGAACGGGTGGCCGTAGAGGTGCACGGGCATGACGCCCTTCGTGCGCGGGGTGATGGCCGCACGCACGGCCTCGGGGTCGAGGGTGAAGGTGTCCGGCTCGATATCCACGAACACCGGGGTGGCGCCGGTGAGCGCGACCGAGTTGCCCGTCGCAGCGAAGGTGAAGGAGGGGACGATGACCTCGTCGCCGGGGCCGACGCCCGCGGCGAGGAGGCCGAGATGCTGGCCGCTCGTGCCGGAGTTGACGGCCACGGTCTCGCGTCCGTCAACGAAGTGGGCGGCGAACTCCTGCTCGAAGGCTGCGACTTCGGGTCCCTGGGCGATCATGCCCGAACGCAGCACCCGGTCCACGGCTTCGCGCTCCTCATCCCCGATCAGCGGACGTGCGGGCGGAATGAATTCGAGCTGGCTCAACTGAGTACCTTTCACTGGGCGTTACGCCGCGGCGGCGGCGCACAGGACTCCCGGTCCCGCTCCTGCCGTTACCGTGCGGGATCAAGTTTAGCGAATGGAGAAAACGCCGCCCTTGATCTCACCGATCCCCTTCTGGAACTTCATGGTGCAGGTGCTGCCGGAGCAGCTCGCCTTGCCCGCTGGCCAGCCGAGCGGTCCGGCAGCCCCGCCAGTCTTGACATACCCCTCACGGAACGGGCCGTTCTCCATCGCATACGAGCCCAGCGGAGAACTCCACACGGTCCCCCGCGTGAACTCCTGCACCTCGCCGCCACCATTCGCCGACAGCTTCGACGGCGTCTTCGTCGGATACCCGATCGAACCGTTCACAACCTTCCACATGTCGAACGACGCCTGCGACACCAGCACCATCCCCGTATCAGAGGACCACATCCCGATCCCATGCTGGAACGGCATGTAACAGCCCCCACCGGGCAGACCGCACGCGGCCTTCCCCGCAGGCCAACCCCACGAACCCGCAGGACCGCCGGCCTTCAGATACCCCTCACGGAAGGCGCCGGACTCCATGCCGTAGATGCCCGCCTTCGACAGGTACATCGTGCCCCGCGAGAACTCGAGCGTCTCGCCGCCGCCGTTCTGCGGCACGGCGACCGAACCCGCGACGGGGAGGCCGATCCCGGCCTTGACGCCTCCGAGGTCGCGCCAGGCCTGTGCGTAGGCCGCGCCGAACACGCGCGCGCCGCCGGACGGGGTCCAGGCGAGCATCGTCTTCTGGAACTGCTGGACGAGACCGACGCCGGGAACGGTCTCCGCCGAGGCGGTGGGGTAGCCGTAGCTGCCGCTCGCGCCGCCGGCGCGGTTCCACTCGGCGACGAGCTCCTTCGCGATCAGTTTGGCGCCGGTCGCGGCGGAGTAGGCGACGGTGCCGTTCTGGAACGGCATCGTGCAGCCGCCCCCGACGAGCCCGCAGCTGGCGTTGCCGACCGGCCAGGCCCAGGAGCCCTGCACGAACCCTGCTTCTCGGTAGGCGGTCAGCAGCGGACCGTTCCCCAGTCCCGCGCCCTTGCCCGTGCGGTTCTCCGCGAGGATCACGCCGCCGGTGAATTCCTGGACGTAGCCGCCGCCGTTCGCCGCGACGTACTTCGCTTCCGCCTTCGGGGCGCCGAAGCTGCCGTTCACGCCGCCGAACTGATCCCACACCTGCTTGATCGCGCCGTTCACGGGGATCCCGCTCGGGGATCCGAACCAGGTCGTCCAGAAGTTGTAGAAGTTGCGATTCCCGTACGAGGAGCAGGCATCGCCGGTTCCCCAGCCGGCGTTCAGCGCGGCCTGGTTGGGACGGTACGGCGTGTAGATGTAGAGCGAGGCGGTGGCCCAGTTCTCGAGGTACACGTTCGAGGTGCCGCAGCCGGCGTTCGGATGCCACTGGATCCGGTTGGTCTTGAACGGCTGATAGTTGTAGTCGTTGATCCTGGCCTTGTAGACCTTGAGCTGCCAGGCGGCCCGGTAGATCTGCGATACGAAGCCCGTCTGGGAGGGATCGCAGTTCGCGGAGTTGTTGGGGCCGGAGTCCGGGCAGGCGTATCCCATGGCGACGTCGAACTGGCGCACGGTGGGCCAGGTGTCGGTGACGAGGCTCTGCTCCTTCTCGAGCATGACGAGGAGGGTGCGCGGGCTGATTCCGCAGGCGCGACTCACCTTGGCGAGGATCGCGGCTGCTGACTCGTTGCTCGCGCCGGCGTATGCTGCGCAGTAGGCGTTCGCGGCGCGGCTCGGGGTGTTCGCCCGGAAGTTTTTCAGGCACTGGGCGGCGATCCGCGTGTTCCCCCAGACCATTCCGGCGGTGCGGCCGGGGTCGCCGATGGTGCAGCGCGGCACTCGCTGGTTCAGGAAGTTCTGAATCTCGGTCGCGGTCATGGCGTTGCCGTCGTAGAACTGCGAGTCGTCGATGATCCGCCCGGCGTTGAATCCCGCCGAGGGGTTGTCAGCGGCCTCGGCCTCGGCCGCCGGCGCGGAGAGGAGGGCGATGCCCACGCTCGAGATCGCCACGAGGGCGAGCGTGAGTACCCACAGGAGGCTCCGGCCCCGTTTCCCCATGCGCAAACCTTCACCTTCCAGTTGAAGTCAATCTTCTGTACGTTAGCCGACCCGCAGGTCCCGCACAATCGACCCCCCGGTATCGGAATTCAGGCGACACCCGCTGTTCACCCGACCGTCTGCAAGAATGGGGACATGAACTCTGCCCACTCTGGCGAACCCGGGCCAGGCCCTCGACAGGCCGATACCTGGGTTGTGATCCCCCTGTATAACGAGGCACAGGTCATCGGTGGTGTGGTCGAGGAGCTGATCCCGTTCTTCTCGAACGTGGTGTGCATCGACGACGGATCCCGCGACGGATCGGGCGACATCGCGCGCGCCGCCGGCGCGAAGCTCGTCAGGCACCCCATCAACCTCGGACAGGGCGCCGCCCTCCAGACGGGCTTCGAGTACGCGCTGGAGCGGGGCGCGAGATACGTCGTGACGTTCGACGCCGACGGTCAGCACCGCGTCGTCGACGCCCTCGAGATGCTGCGCCGCGCGCGCGACGAGGATCTCGCCATCGTCTACGGATCCCGCTTCCTCGACGACCGGACGAACCCTGGGGCACTGAAGAAGATCGTCCTGAAGACGGCGGTGTGGGTGACGAACATCACCACCCGCACCCGCCTGACCGACGCGCACAACGGCCTCCGCGTGATCCGCGAGGACGCGCTCAGGCAGATCAAGCTGCGCCAGGACCGCATGGCGCACGGGACGGAGATCGTCGTCCAGCTCGGCCGCACCGGGCTTCCCTATGCTGAGCAGCCGGTGGAGGTTATCTACACCGACTACTCGAAGGCGAAGGGCCAGTCGCTCCTCAACTCCGTGAACATCCTCGTCGACCTCATCATCCGGTAGGCACCATGCTCATCATTCAGCTCCTCCTGATCGCCGGCGTCATCGTCGTCGCGCTCCTCGCGATGCGCTTCGTTCCCGGCGCCCGCTCGCTCGCGCTCAAGCGGATCTTCGCGCTGCTCTTCGTGCTCGCGGCAATCCTGGCGATCATCTTTCCGAACGCCCTCACCGCGCTCGCCCACATGATGGGTGTCGGGCGCGGAACGGACCTGCTCCTCTACGGGCTCGTCATCGGCACCCTGCTCTTCGCCGTCGCGACGATCCGTGCCAAGGCACGCAGCGACGCCCGCGTGACCGACCTCGCTCGAGCGGTCGCCCTCATGGAAGCCCGGATCGCAGAGCGCGACGAGGCGCGAGGCACGACCGGCGACCCCTCGTGAGCGCCTGGCTCAGCCTGCTGCCGCCGCTCCTGACGGCGCTCGCCGTGCTCGCGGTGCTCGGCCTGCCCGTTGCGGCGGCGCTGCGCCTGCGCGGCTTCATGCTCGTGGTGGTGGCCCTCCCCGCCGCGTTCGCCGTGATCGCGATCTCCGCGATCATCGCCCCGCTCGCGAAGCTCAGCTGGAGCGTCCTCGTTCCGCTGGGGGTCACGGCGGTTCTCACCCTCGTGCTGCTCCTCCTCGGCCGCTGGCTCGGCCCGCGCGGCCGCTGCGACCGGCCGCATCGCGCCTGGATTCCGCTCGTGTCCGCCGCGCTCGGTGGCCTCGCCATCGCTGCGACCCTCATGATGAGCCTGAAGTCGGCCGACGCCGTGTCGCAGACCTACGACGCGAACTTCCACCTCAACGCCGTCAGGCAGATCCTCGAGACGGGGAATGCCTCGCCCTTCGCCCTGAACCTCTCCGCGCCGGGCACGCAGGTCTTCTATCCCGCGCTCTGGCACGGTTTCGTTGCGTTGATCGTCCAGGTGTCCGGCGCCTCGATCCCGCTCGCCACGAACGCGCTCGTGTTCGCGGTCGTGTGCGTCGTGTGGCCGATCGGAATGGTGGCGCTCGGCCGCGCCTTCGCCGGCCCGAGCACCCGCGTCTCGCTCATCTCCGGCGTCCTCTCGGTCGCGTTCCCGAGCTTCCCGCTCGCCCTGGTGGGATACGGGGTCCTCTACCCGAACCTGCTGTCGATGGTGCTCGTCCCGTTCGTGCTGCTCGGCATCCTGCAGCTGCTCGGACTGGCGCAGGCGCGACGCAGCGAGCGCAGCAGCGCCGGCGTCGCCTGGCTCCTCTTCCTCGGCGCGCTCGGTGCGGCCGTCCTCGCGCACCCGAACGCGATTCACATCACCGTCCTGTGGCTGATCGCTCCGACCATCGCCGTCGCCGTCGCCGCGCTCACCCGCCGCCGGGTGCGCGGATGGGACGGGACGGTGCGCGCGCCGAAGCTACCGACCGGCCTCCGCAGCGTGCTCGCCGTCCTCTCGGTCCCCGCGCTGGCTGTGGCCATCGCTGGCGCCTGGTACCTCGGACGCACCAGCGACAATCCGTGGCGCGGCCTCAACACCCCGACGGGATCGTTGATCGACGCCCTCGGAATGACCCCGCACCTCGAGGGCCACTCGTGGCCGGTCACGCTCCTCTTCCTCATCGGGGTCGTCGTGGTCTGGCGCGCGCCGCGATACCGCTGGCTGTTCGGCACCTCGGCGCTCTTCCTCGTCATGTACGTGATCGCCGACGGCATGCCGAAGTCGGGTTGGCGCACGGCGATCCTCGCCCCCTGGTACAGCGATCCGTGGCGGATTTCCGCACTCGTCTGGATCGGAGTGTTCCCGATCGTCGTGTACGGCGCGAGCGCGATCTGGGCGATGCTCGCGCCCGGCGTGCTGCGCGCGGCGCGCCGATCCTCCCGCCCGCGCGGTTTCCGCGTCGTCGCCGTGGCGGTCGCCGCCGTCATGCTGCTGGCCGCGACGCAGGGGGCAGGAGCGTTCTCCGGGACGCGCTACGTGAGTTCCAAGTACGAGACGGCCAATGAGCTCGCTCCCCTGCTCAGCCAGGACGAGCGAGCGCTGCTCGAGCGGCTCCCGAAGGAGCTCCCGAAGGACGCCGTGATCATCGACAACCCGTGGAACGGTGGCGCGCTCGCCTACGCGATCTCGGGCGTGCGCGTGCTCGTCCCCCACACGGGAGGCACCTACGACCCGCGCATCCAGGAGATGACGCAGGACCTCTCCGAGGGAAGCCCCCAGGCGTGCGCCCTGGTGAAGGAGTTCAAGGCCTACTACGTCCTCGACTTCGGCGACCACTACGTGTTCCCCGGCACGCCGCGCGCAAAACCGTACGCGGGCATCACCGACGTCGAGGACTCCCCGGTGCTCACCGAGATCGACCGCGAGGGCGACGCCGTGCTCTACCAGGTCACCGGCTGCTGAGGCCGCCTCCTACACTTGTCCCAATTCCCCAGATCAGACCACACCCCCGCGAAGGAGATCACATGACCCTCAAGTACGGACTCATCGGGCTCGGAATGATGGGGCGGCACCACGCACGCGTGATCCGCGAGACCGAGGGCGTCGACCTCGTCGCCGTCGCCGACGCGATGGGCGATCCGCACGGGGTCGCGGGGGACACCCCCATGTTCGACTCGGTTGAGGGGCTGATCGGCGCCGGGATCGACGTCGCGGTCGTGGCCGTTCCGACGAAGTTCCACGAGGAGGTCGGCCTCGCGCTGGCCGCCGCGGGCGTGCACACCCTGATCGAGAAGCCGGTCGCCCACGACCTCGCGGCCGCGACCCGCCTGGTCGAGGCGTTCGAGGCCGCGGGCAAGTTCGCCGCGGTCGGCCACGTCGAGCGCTTCAATCCCGCGCTCGTGAGCCTCCGTCAGCGGATCGCCGCAGGCGACCTCGGCGAGGTCTACCAGATCCAGACCCGCCGGCAGGGTCCGTTCCCGGCTCGCATCGCCGACGTCGGCGTCGTGAAGGATCTCGGCAGCCACGACATCGACCTCACGGCCTGGCTCGCCCAGTCCCGCTACGCGACGGTGGGCGCCCAGACGACGCATCGCAGCGGCCGCGAGCACGAGGACATGGTCGCGATCACGGGCAAGCTGGAGAACGGCATCATGGTGAACCATCTCGTGAACTGGCTCACCCCGTTCAAGGAGCGTCTCACCCTGGTCACGGGCGAGAACGGCGCGTTCGTCGCCGACACGCTCACCGCGGATCTCACCTTCTACGAGAACGGGACGCACGGAGCGGCCTCCTGGGACGCCGTTTCGGCGTTCAGGGGGGTGAGCGAGGGCACCGTGACGAGGTTTGCCCTCGAAAAGCGCGAGCCCCTGAAGAGCGAGCACGAGGCGTTCCGCGACGCGATCCTCGGCGTCCGGCAGGACGCGGTCACCCTGGGCGAGGGCCTCGAGACCCTGCGCGTCGCGGAGACCGCGATCGAGTCGGCCCGCATCGGCGAGACGATCCACCTGGATCCGGAGCGCCGCGCGTGACCGACAGCGCTGCCGCGATCAGCCCGCTCGCCTGCATCGGCGAGGGGGTCGAGATCGGCGACGGCGTCGCGATCGGGCCAGGCGCCGTGATTCTCGGCCCGTGCGTGATCGAGGACGGCGTCTGGATCGGACCCGGGGCGCAGATCGGCGCCCCGCCCGAGATGTCGAGCCTGCCGCAGAACGCGGCCTGGACGGGCGAGCTGCTCCACGCCGGCGTGCGGATCAGGGCGGGCGCGGTGATCCGCGAGGGCGCCGTGATCCACCAGGGCTCCTACCGGGAGACGACGGTCGGCGCGCGCAGCTGGGTGCTCAACCGCGCCTATCTCGCGCACGACGTACTCCTCGGCGACGACGCGACGGTCTCCGCCGGCGTGAGCATCGGCGGCCACTGCGTCATCGGCGACCGGGTGAACATCGGCATGAACGCCGTCGTGCATCAGCGCCGGATCATCGCGCCGGGCGCGATGGTGGGCATGGGCACGCCCGTCACGCGGGACGTTCCCCCGTTCGCGAAGGTCTACGGGGCGCCGCCCCGCCTCACCGGCGTCAACGCCGTCGGAGTGGAGCGAGCGGGCCACGCCCCCGAACTCGCCGAGCGCCTCCATTCGCTCTACGCGCGGGGCGAACTCCTCGCAGGGGAGACCGCGCCCAGCCCGGAACTCCTCGCTGAACTGGGAACGCTCGCCGAGCCGATCGCCTGGTGGCGCTCGCACGAGAGCGTACGACCCGTATCCGTATCGACCTCGCTGGGCCCGAAACCGGACCCCGCTCACCGATAGGAAGTAGACTGCTCGATCGTGACGTATGAAGCTGCGAGGACCGATCCGGAGTTCGATACTCCCGGAAAGGGCCAGGGACTGATCGGAGTATTCCGGAACCGGTACCTGCTGTCCCTGCTGCAGAAGAAGGGCCGCACCACCCGGTACCACGGCTCCGTGCTCGGCTGGGTCTGGTCGTATGTGCGCCCCGGCGCGCAGTTCCTCATGTACTACCTCGTCATGGGCGTCATCCTGGACCACAACCGCGAGATCCAGTTCTTCCCCGTGTACCTCTTCGCGGGCATCGTCGCGGTCAACCTCTTCAGCGAGGCGCTCCGCAACACGACGAGCGCGCTCACCGACAATGCCTCGCTGATCAGGAAGATTTACCTGCCGCGTGAGCTGTTCCCCGTGTCAGCGCTCGGCGTCGCCCTCGTGCACTTCCTGCCGCAGGCCGTCCTCCTGTTCGTGGTGGCCCTGTTCTGCGGTTGGACCTTCAGCTGGATGGGGATTCTCGCGTTCATCATCGGCATGCTGCTGATCCTTGTCTTCGCGCTCGGCCTCGGCCTGTTCTTCGGCGCCATCAACGTCGGGTATCGGGACGCGCGCAACTTCGTCGACCTGATCCTCATGTTCTCGACCTGGGCCTCCCCGGTGCTCTACGCGTGGACGATGGTGCACGAGCGCGCGCCGCTGTGGCTCTACAACATCTACATGTCCAACCCGATGACGGCCGCGGTTGAGATGTTCCACACCGCGTTCTGGCTGCCGCTCGCGCCGAATTCGCCCCGCCCGGAGCACCTTCTCGTGTTCGCGCTCATCGGCGGAGCGATCGCAATCTTCACGCTCATCATCGGCCAGTTGGTCTTCCGGAAGCTGGAGGGGACCTTTGCCCAGAACCTCTGATCAGGTGTCGCAGGAGAAGCCTGTGATCGTCTTCAGCGACGCGCGCAAGACCTTCAAGATCAAGCACACGAACTCCATGAAGGAGACGTTCATCGCGTCGCTTCAGCGCAAGGAGCTCTCGAGCGACTTCAACGCGGTCGACGGCGTCAGCTTCGATGTCAACGCCGGCGAGTCGGTCGCCCTCATGGGCAGCAACGGCTCCGGCAAGTCGACCACGCTCAAGATGCTCTCCGGCGTCCTGCAGCCCGACGGCGGCTGGGTGCGCACGCGCGGCAGGATCGCCGGCCTGATCGAGGTCGGCGCCGGTTTCCACCCGAACCTCACCGGCCGGCAGAACGTCTACCTCAACGCCGCGATCCTCGGCATGTCGAAGGAGGAGACGGACGCGAAGTTCGACGACATCCTCGAGTTCTCCGAGATCGGCGACTTCATCGACACCGAGGTGAAGCGCTACTCCTCTGGCATGTACGCGCGCCTCGGCTTCGCCGTCGCCGTGCACACCGAGTTCGACGTGCTCCTCGTGGACGAGGTCCTCTCCGTCGGCGATGCCGCGTTCCGCGAGAAGTGCAACGACCGCATGCAGCAGCTGCGCGAGCGCGGCAAGACGATGTTCATCGTGAGCCACAACTCGGGCCAGGTGCTCCGCCTCTGCGACCGCGGGATCGTGCTCGAGCACGGCAAGGTCATCTTCGACGGCCCGATCGAGGACGCCGTGCAGGCGCTCGAGGTGTCGCAGCGCGGCGAGGGCGCGAAGCCCGCGCATCCGATCCTGCACCCGATCAGCACCGTCTACGATCGCAACCCGTCCGGCTTCGGCGCGCCCACCTCGGCGCAGATCGATCTTCCCGGCGCGGAAGGGTCTTTCTATCAGGAGTTCGAGCGCGGCATCATCACGCACGCCCCCGAGCTCGAGGGGGATCGCCAGACGATCGGCCTCACGAAGGGCATTTTCCTCTCCGCCTATCGACGAGCGGGCGGCCCCGAGGGCCCCTGGGGCGTTGTCGCGGGCTCGCCGAAGGGCCAGATCGAGAGCTTCGACATCCGCGCGATGCCGTTCCAGAACGGCTACGCCTGGTATTCGATCGACGAGGGTCTCGGCTTCGCGGAGCCCGGCTCCCCCGACTACGAGCGCGTCGTCGCAGCGTACGAGCGCACCAGGTAGCACACTCTCGCGTGCCGTACGCCGCTGGGCGTCCGCCGCGGGGTAAACTACCGGGGGCGTTCATGCGCCCACGCTAGTATGCTCCGCCGCCCACAGACAGGGGATCCATGCAGTCCCGCTCCGTGACGATCCTCGTCCCCGTGTATAACGAGCAAGAGGTCATCGAGCTCTTCCTTTCGACGCTCTCCGCAGAACTCGCGGCGATCAGCGATACCGCGTTCGAGATCCTCTTCGTCAATGACGGGAGCAGCGACGCGACGCTGAGCATCATCCAGAACCTCGCGAGCAGCGACCAGCGCATCTCGTATCTCAGCTTCAGCCGCAACTTCGGCAAGGAGCGGGCGATGATCGCCGGGCTCGACGCGGTGACCACCGACGCCGTCATCATCATGGATGTCGACCTCCAGGATCCTCCCGGCCTGATCGCCGAGATGATCGCGGAGTGGCGTAACGGCTACGACGACGTCTACGCGAAGCGACGCACCCGCAACGGTGAGACCTGGCTGAAGCGCACGACGGCGAAGCAGTACTACCGCATCCTCCAGAGCACGACGAGGATCCAGGTGCAGCAGAACACGGGCGATTTCCGGCTGCTCGATCGCAAGTGCATCGACGCCCTGATCCGTTTCCGCGAGAGCGAGCGCTACACCAAGGGCATGTTCAGCTGGATCGGGTTCTCGAAGAAGGAGATCCTGTTCGATCGCGATCCGCGAGCCGCGGGCGAGACGAAGTGGAACTATCGGAGCCTCGTGAATCTGGCGATCGACGGGATCACCTCGTTCACGACGGCGCCGCTGCGCATCTCGACGTTCCTCGGCATCTTCGTGTCGCTCGCGGCGTTCGTCTACCTCGTCGTGATCGTTGCGCGCACCCTCATCTGGGGAAGCGACCTCCAGGGCTACGCCTCGATGATGGCCGTGATCCTCTTCCTCGGCGGCGTGCAACTCCTCTCCCTCGGCGTGATCGGGGAGTATGTCGGCCGCATCTTCAACGAGAGCAAGAACCGTCCGCTCTATCTGATCCAGCACGAGCACCGCGGTGTTCCGCAGTAGCGGCTTCCGGTTCCTGCTCATCGGCGGGATCAACACGGCGATCGACTTCGGCCTGCTGTTCCTGCTCACGTGGGCGGGGCTTCCGGTGTGGGCCGCCAACATGATCTCGACGGGCGTGGCGCTCACCTTCAGTTTCTTTGCGAACCGCTCGTTCGCGTTCCGCTCGACGCAGCGCGGCGCGCTGCAGGCTGTCAAGTTCCTCGGGGTGACACTGTTCGGGTTGTGGGCCCTGCAGCCGCTCGTCATCCTGGGCGCTGAAGCCCTCCTGCACGGACTCCTTCCCGCGCCGATCGTGCTCGGCATCGGGAAGATCGCCGCGACCGTTGTGAGCATGCTGTGGAACTACTTCCTCTACCGACATTTCGTCTTCCCCGACGGCCAGAAAGGTGCCGACCGTGAATCGTGAGACTGCGCTCCCCGCGCTCAAGCGAGGCCTCCCGCTCGCCGCCGCTTCGGCGACTCTCTCGGCCGTGTTCCTCGTCTTCTTCTCGTCGACGACGAGCTTCCTGAACCCCTGGTACGGCGGCGATAGCGGGATCTTCCGGCTGATCGGCACCGCGATGGCCCACGGCAAGTCGCTGTACGTCGACATCTGGGATCACAAGGGCCCGGCGCTCTTCGCGATCGAGTGGCTCGCGCAGGTGATCTGTTCGGGGCGGAACGGGATCTTCCTGGTTCAGCTCGTCAGCCTGTCGGTGGCCCTGTTCCTGCTCGGTCTCATTGCGCGACGGTTCCTCGGCCCGGTTCTCACCGTCGTCGCGCTCGTCCTCTTCCTGGCGCTGCTCTCTCCGCTGTTCGAGTTCGGCAATCTTTCCGAGGAGCTCTCGCTCCCCTACACGATGTTCGTGCTGTGGGCGCTCACTCGGCCGTTCCACGACCGCAGGGGCGAGGTGCCGCTGCCGCTGCTGGCGCTGTCCGGGGGCGCGCTCGCCTTCATCTTCTTCCTGCGGCTGAACAACGCGGCAGGCATCATCGCGGCCTTCATCGCGTATTTCATCTACGTGCTCGTCATGCGGCGCCGGTTCTGGGTTCCGATGCTCGTGTCCCTGGCCGGGTTTTTCCTGGTGTGCGGCTTGTTCCTCGGTTATTTCGCGCTCGCGGGGTCGCTCCAGGAGATGATCCACGCGACGTTCATCTTCAATTTCGAATACGCGAAGGAGTCGCCGTCCGGCTACGCGAAGCTCCTCGCGAACGGGTATCTGTTCGTCACGATCGGCTTGGCAGCGCTGACCGTCCTGGGCGGGCTCGTGGATGCCCAGCGCAATCGCCGGTACTGGTACGTGCTCCTCACCGCCGCGCTCGCCGTGGTTGGCTGCACGGCCGTGCTGTCGTCGACCACCGGCTATTTCCACTATCTGCAGCTCCTCGTTCCCGGCGCCGCGATCGGCGCGATCCTGATCCTGCAGCTGTTCACCGAGTCTCGGGTGTGGCTCGCCGCGGTCGCCGCGCTCGCGCTGTCGGCGATGCTGCTGGTGCCGTTCGGGGCGAGTACGGCTCAGCGGAGCGTCGCGGGGAACGAGGCGCCCTTCGCCGCGAACGTCCACGCGATTCTCGACCGTGTGCCGGAGGCGGAGCGCGGAGAGGTCTTCACCTGGGATCTCCCGTCCACGTACTACCTCGTCGCCGACACCCTCCCCGTGCATCGCTTCTTCATGCTGCAGGAGTGGTGGGGGAACACGGATCCGATCGTCTATTCCGAGCTTCGCGAGTTTTTCGCGAAGACGCCGCCGAAGTGGGTCGTGACGCCGGCCAAGGGGATCGAGCAGCCCGAGTTCAGCGCGCTGCTCCAGGCGGAGTACACGCCGGTCGCGCGCGAGGGCGGCATCGTCCTCCACGAGCGCAAGCCGTAGCGCCCGGCCCGAGCGCAAGCCGTAGCGCCCGGCCCGAGCGCGCCCGAAACGGGGGAGCCTTCGCGAGATTCGATCCTCGGGGGATCGTGGACTGCTAGATTGACGAGCACCGTCTCCTGCTGTTCATCCAATCTTCATCTGGAGTTCAGCACAGCACTCCTCGAAGGAACAGATGCTCTCCCGACTGAAGCGCTCAACCAAGGAACTCCTGACGCAACAGCGGCGTCGGCAGGGGCGACTCGACCGGCTTCGCGCCCTCGTCGACGAGCACGGAGCACAGGCGGAGTCCTTCCCCGAGTTCGAGGAGCTGTGCGCTGAGATCGAGCGGCAGCTGCGGCGCTACCCCGAGCACGCCTTCGAGTACCTGGTGCTGCTGAGCCGGGTACTGCCGCAAACCCGAATGTTCGATCGGGCCCGCGCCCTGGAGGCCGAGCACTCCGACAGCGTGCAGTGGATGACCCAGCTCGGGGAGTTCTGGTTCTCCCTGGAGGAGTACCGGGACGGCGATCGGGCCCTCGGCCGGGCGAAGGTGCTGGATCGCGACTACCTCCCGATCTATCTCGAGGACGCCGCGGTGCAGCGGATCCGTCGGAACTACTTCCGGGAGCGGCAGGCGCTGGAGACGATCCTCAAGCTCGACGCGCCCCCGCAGGAGCTGCGGCGAGCGGAGATCCGGCTCGCCAAGCTCGAATACGAGCGCGGGAACTTCGCGGGGGCCGCCGCCGCTTTCGAGCGGGCGGATCTGGCCGGCGCGCCAGACGCCGCACTGCTCGCGGCGGCGGAATCCGCACGCCGAACGGGGGCTCTCCCGCGGCGCGAGGAACTGATCCTCGCGAGCGACGCAGGCCGGGCGGTCGCGGCCGGAACGGATCCGGGCGCCGTGGTGCGCGAGTATCTCGAGCTGGGCGATCCCGAGGCGGCCCGGTACGCGCTGCATGATCTCCCCGAGTCGGATCCTCTGCACGCGTGGTACGCGCTGCGTATTGCCTACGATCAGGGAAAATGGGCCGAGGCCGCCGAGCACGGCGACCGCTTCGCTGATACCGCGAGCGATCCGTCCGCCAAGCAGATCGCGGACGTGGCGCTCCTCGCCGAGATCCGCGGGGACCTCGCCCGCGCGGCGGAGCTCTTCTCCCGCGCCGCCGGGATGCCCGGCGCGAACCCGGACTTCGCGTATCGCGCTGGCGCCACTCTGCATCGCCTCGGCAGGCACGAGGAGGCCGTGCCCTTCTTCCTCGCCGGTTCCGTCGTCGATCCGCGGGCCTGCCGGAACGAGCCGAGTTACAGCCCGATCGCTGGGCTCACGAACGAGGAGATCGACGCGCTGCCGACCGAGACGCTCGAGCGCGCCGTGTACGGCGTTTCGGCGCAGCTCGGCATCGCGCAGGTCTGCCGCGAGCTCGGCCGCCGGTACGCGGACGCCGGGCGGTTCCGCGAGGCGTGCGAAATGCTCACGCTCACCTCGCTCCGGCGTCCGCCGGGGCTCCCCCGCTTCGACCTCGACGTCCACACGCCTCCCGGCCGCTGGCACCAGCTGTTCTCGGAGGCCGTCGACATGTTCGACATCGATCCGGATCTGGTCATCTACGAGTCCTTCCACGGCGCCTCCACGTCGTGCAACCCGCTCGCGATGTGCCTGCACGCGCTCGAGTCGCCCGAGAACGCGCACCTGCGACACGTGTGGATCATGCAGTTCGATGGGGTGATCGACCCGCGCCTGCTCGCAGATCCGCGAGTCACCTTCGTGCGGCGCACGAGCGCGAACGCCGCCCGGCTGCTCGCGACCGCGGGCACGATCATCAATAATCTCAGCGTCGAAGTCGGGTACTACCGGCGCGAGGGGCAGCGATACCTCAACACCTGGCACGGGATCCCGTGGAAGCACCTCGGACGGCACGAGCGCCAGGAGACCTACGCGTTCGGCAACATCACGCGCAACCTCCTGCAGGCGAGCCACATCATCGCGCCGGACGACCACACCATGCGCGCCCTGCTCGAGGACCATAACGTGGGCGAGCTCGTCCGTCCAGGGGTCGCGCGCCTCACGGGATACCCGCGCGTCGATCTCACGCTGAACGCGTCGGAAGCGCGCAAGGCCGCAGTGCGCGCCGCGGTCGGAGCGCCCGAGGACTCCCGGGTCCTCCTCTACGCTCCGACGTGGCGCGGGAAGCGCGACGTCGAGCACCTGGACCGCGCGGCGACCCTCGAGACACTGCGCGTTCTGCAGGAGAGCGGGGCGCACGTGGTGCTGCGCGCGCACCAGTTCGTCGAGACCGCCGTGCGGGCGGATCCGCGCTTCGCCGACATCACGTTCGCACCGGGGAATCTCAACACCAACGAGCTCCTCGCCATCACCGACGTCCTCGTGACCGACTTCTCGAGCGTCCTCTTCGACTTCGTGCCGCTCTCGCGGCCGATCATCACGCACATTCCGGATCTCGCCGAATACGAGTCCGAGCGCGGACTCTACTTCGCGCACACCGAGGTGCCGGGGCACGCGACATTCACGCTCGCCGAACTCGCGGACGCGCTCGCGCGCACCGCGAGCGATCCGGAGTTCGCTGTCCCCACGGACGCGGACCGGCAGCGCTTCAGCCCGCACGAGGACGGCCGGGCGACCGCGCGCGTGTGGGAGTGGCTGGCGCAGGATATCGATGCGGATCGCCCCCTCGACCCGCCGCGCGGCGATCGCCCCGCGCGCGCCCTCTTCTCCGTTGGCGGACTGAACCCCAACGGCATCACGCGCGCGCTGACGAACCTGTTCCTGAAGCTCGATCCGAGCGAGGTGTCGGCCTATCTCCTGCTCCACAAGAGCCACCTCGAGTTCGCGGAACCGGAGACGAGCGCCGCGATCGTCGAGCACGCGCGCGTCATCCCCACCGTCGGCCCCAACGCGGCCACGCGCCTCGAACTCGACGCCCTCGACCTCGCGTCGCAGCGGAACCGCGTGATCAGCCCGGAGATCGACGAACTGCTCACCGCCGGGGCGCGCCGCGAGGCGATCCGGATGACGGGCCGGGACCGCTTCGACATCGCGATCGACTTCGACGGCTATTCCCTCCCGAGAACGACCCTGTTCGCGAGGCAGAAACCCGCGATCGCGCCTCGCAACGCCCAGTTCCTGCACAACGCGATGCGGGCGGAGCAGCGCATCAGATTCACCTGGCTCGACTCCGCTTTCGCCCACTACAAGCACTTCGACGCGCTCGTCTCGGTGAGCGACGGCGTGCGCGAGCAGAACGCGCACGATCTCGCCGAGTCTCACGGCGTTCCCGAGCACCTGCACCGGGTGATCGAGAACCTCGTGCGCGCGGACGAGGTGCGGGAGCGGGCGCGCGCGCCACTCAGCGCCGATGCCGCGGCCTGGCTGGACGAGGGCGGCCCGCATCTCGCGACGGTCGCGAGACTCTCGCCGGAGAAAAACCACGAGGCCCTGATCCGCGGGCTCGCCTCCGAACCGCAGCGGTTCGCGGACGTACGCCTCGGGATCCTCGGCGACGGCCCCTTCCGCCCCGCCCTCGAGGCGCTCGCGGCCGAGCTCGGCGTCGCATCGCAGGTGCGATTCTTCGGGCACGTGTCGAATCCGTACCCGATCATGGCGGCCTGCGACGCGCTCGTGATGCCCTCGCTCCACGAGGGACAGGGGATCGCGCTGCTCGAGGCGTTGACCCTCGGCCTTCCGGTGGCCGCGAGCGACATCCCGCCGTTCCGCAGCGTCATCCCCGATGCGCGCTACGGCTTTCTGTTCGAGCCGGACGCTGCGGGCGCGGCGTCCGCGATCGCGCGGGCCCTGGATGACGCACTCCCCCGGGAGACGCCGTTCGATGCCGAGGCCTACGAGGCGGCCTCGCTGCGCAAGTACGTCGAGCTGATCGTGGGCGAGGAAGCGGGCTAGCAACGCCGGCGGCGTGGCGCTCGGCGTTCCCGGGCGCCCCCTCCCGGCGGTCAGCCGCCGACAGGCGGGTACCGGCGTAGGGCGAGCCTCCGCATCGGGAACGCGTGTATCATCTTGGCCCGGATGAACCGGTTTCGGGTGCACTCGGGCCGCATCGACAGTGTCGATCGAGGCTTGAGGGTCGCCCACCTGATCAGCGGCGGTTTTGAAGTCGACGGTCTCAGCGCAGGCGCACTCGCACTTGGCGTCGAGCAGCGGAGGCCTCGAGGCAAAACCCCCTGACCCCGGGGCAACCGGAACGATTTCCTCCCCCGTTTGGGGTGTTTGCCACGTTGCGATTCGGTGAATACGGAACTGCCAGCGGCTGAATTGGCGGACTTTCCTGGAACCAGCATTTAAACTACACCCGTTGTTTTGTGTGCTTTCCTAGTCCGTCTCCTTCGCCGCCCGCAGACAGAGGTTCTATGCCGTCCCGCTCCGTCACGATCCTGGTCCCGGTGTTCAACGAGGAAGAAGTCATCGAACTCTTCCTCGAAACGCTCTTCACCCACCTGGCAGAGATCGAAGCCACCGAATTCGAGGTCCTCTTCGTCGACGACGGCAGCCGCGATGCGAGCCTCAGCATCATTCAGAACCTCGCCACCCGAGACTCCCGCATCTCGTACCTCAGCCTGAGCCGCAACTTCGGCAAGGAACGCGCCATGATCGCCGGGCTGGACGCCGTGACCACCGATGCCGTCATCATCATGGATGTCGACCTGCAGGACCCGCCCGGCCTGATCTCGGAAATGATCCAGGAATGGCGCAACGGCGCCGACGATGTCTACGCCAAACGACGCACCCGGCACGGCGAGAACTGGCTCAAACGCACCACCGCCCACGCCTACTACCGGATTCTCCAGCGCACCACTCGAATCGAGGTGCAGCAGAACACGGGAGACTTCCGACTCCTCGACCGCAAGTGCATCGACGCCCTCACGCTGTTCCGCGAGAGCGAGCGCTACACCAAGGGCATGTTCAGCTGGATCGGGTTCACCAAGAAGGAAATCCTGTTCGACCGCGACCCGCGCGCCGCCGGACGAACCAAGTGGAACTACGGCGGACTCATCAACCTCGCCATCGACGGCATCACCTCGTTCACCACCGCGCCGCTGCGCGTTTCCACGGTCCTCGGGATCCTCGTCTCCCTCGCCGCCTTCATCTACCTCATCGTGATCGTGCTCCGTACCCTCCTCTGGGGAAGCGACCTCCAGGGCTATCCCTCGATGATGGTCGTCATCCTGTTCCTCGGCGGCGTGCAGCTCCTCTCCGTCGGGGTCATCGGCGAGTACATCGGCCGCATCTTCAACGAGAGCAAGAACCGGCCCCTCTACCTCATCGGCCAGCAGCACCGGGGCGCTCCGCACTGATGTCTCCCACCTCCTCGGCGCCGACGAGACCGACACCGCCGCGCGCATTTCTCCCAGAAGACACGAACTTGTCAGCACAGAACGGGCACCACCAATGACTCCGAGTACGACCAGGGCAACCCTCAGGCGAACGGTCCCGCTCGTGGCAGGTTCGACCGTCCTCGCGACAACGTTCCTGATCTTCTTCTCCTCCACGACGAGCTTCCTCAACCCCTGGTTCGGCGGCGATAGCGCCATTTTCCGCATGATCGGCACCGCCATGGCCCACGGAAAGTCGCTGTATGTCGAAATCTGGGACCACAAGGGCCCCGCGATGTTCGCGATCCAGTGGCTCGCGCAGGTGATCTGGCCCGGTCGCAACGGGATCTTTCTGATCCAGGTCGTCAGTCTCACCGTCACGCTCGTGCTGTTCGGTCTCGTGGCGCGCCGTTTCCTCGGCCCCGTGCTCACCAGCGCGTCGCTCGTGGCGTTCCTTGCGCTCCTGGTTCCGCTCTACGAGTCCGGGAACCTCACGGAGGAGTACTCGCTCCCCTTCACCATGTTCGTCGTCTGGGCGCTCACGCGACCATTTCACGAGGGGCAACCCGAGGCGTCCCCCCTGCTCCTCGCACTTTCCGGGGTCGCGTTCGGAATCGTCGTCTTCATTCGCCTGAACAATTCGGCGGGGATCATCGCCGCGTTCGTCGCGTACTTTATCTTTCTCCTGGTCACACGACGCAAGTTCGTGCTTCCGCTCCTCATCTCCATCGGCGGCTTCGCGGCCGGGTGCGGCATTTTCATCGTGTGGTTCACCCTCGCGGGATCACTGCCCGAGATGATCCACGCGACCTTCACCTTCAACTTCGAGTACGCGAAGCATCACGTTCCCGACGGCACCACGATCCTCAAGAACGGGTACCTGTTCCTGGTGCTCGGGTACGCGGCGCTCACCATGCTCGGGGGTCTCGTCGACGCTCAGCGGAACGCCCGAACCTGGTATCTCATTCTCTCGGCATCGTTCGCCGTGATCGGGTCCTTCGCGGTGCTGTCGTCGACGACCGGGTTCTACCACTACCTGCAGCTCCTCGTGCCGGGAACCGCGCTCGGCGTGGTGCTGATCCTGCAGCTGTTCACCGGACCGCGCGCGCTGATCGCCGGTATCACCGTGGTCGCGCTCTCCGCCGGGGTGAGCGTGCCCTTCTACAAGCTGGATGCCCAGAAGACAACGGCCTATGACAACGGCGAACTGGCCAGGCAGGCCAAGCACCTCCTCGAGCACGTCCCGGTCTCGGAGCGCAATGAGATCTTCACGTGGAACCTGCCGGCCAACTACTTCTTCGTCACGGACACCCTTCCCCCGCACCGATTCTTCATGCTGCAGGACTGGTGGGCCTCCGTCGATCGCGTCGTCATCCACGAGCTTCGCGAGTACTTCGACAAGACCCCGCCCAGGTGGGTGCTCACGCCGCGCGAGGGCTCCAAGCTTGCCGAGTTCAATGTGATGCTCGCGGAACGCTACACCCAGGTCGAGGCGACCGGGAAGCTCGCGCTCCACCGTCTCAAGGAGTAGCTCGGCGCTCTCGTGCCCGCGCGAGGATCGGGCGCCCGCGGATCGGGCGCCCGCGGATCGGGCGCTCGCGGATCGGGCGCTCGCGGGTCGGGCGGCACCGCGGCCGTCCCGCCAGCGTCCTTCGAGCCGACGCTACCGATCCCCCGGCAGCCCGCCGCCGATCAGCCGCCGGAACAGCACCTTCTTCACACCCGAGGGCAGCAGCCGGTAGGCGCCCTTCATCGCGACGTTGCGCAGGTACTCCCCCGTTGAGATGAAGCCCATGCGGCGCAGCTCACCCTGCAGCCGGATCTCCGTGCGAGCCTCCGCAAGCCCGCCCCTGCGCGCGAACGCACCGGATCCGACCCGGTAGCGCAGGAGCGGCTCAGGCAGGTTCTCCACGCGAGCACCGTCGGCGATGAGACGCACACCGAGCCAGTAGTCCTCCATCCGGCCGAAGGGTTCGTAGCGGCCCACGCGATCGAGCGCGGCGACCCTGTACATCATCGTCGGGTGGTTGAACGGGTTGTGGGTGCGCGCGTGCGCGCGGATCCGATCGGGGCCCACCGGCGGAATCCGCCTGCCGACCACCTGATCGGGATCGGTTTCAAACTCGGTCATCCCGGTTCCGACGAGGTCGAACCCCGAGTCGATGAGCGGCCACTGCCTGGCGAAGCGCTCGGGAGCGGAGACGTCGTCCGCGTCCATGCGGGCCACCACGGGGTACGCGACCTCGTCGAGGCCGCGGTTCAGAGCCGCGGTGAGGCCCTGATTCTCGGGCAGGCGCACCACGCGGACCGGCACCGGGCTCGCCCCCTCGATCCGCGCGAGTTCTGCGGCGAGCGCGTCGGGAACGGGGCCGTCCTGCACGATCACGGCCTCCGCCGGTCGCAGCGTCTGCCGGTCGACGGAGCTCTCGAACGCGAGCCGCAGCGCCCTCGGATCGTCTCCAGCGTAGACGGGAAGCAGGAGGGAGAATCCCGCGCTCGGGGCGCTGGGCGATCGAGTATCCGTCATGATCATCGAGCCTAGCGATGACGCTCGTGAATTCGATCCTGGACCGCTGTCCGAGGACCGCCGATCAGCGATTCGAGGCGCGCGTGAGGCGGTCGATCTCGATCTTCACGTCGACGGGAACGCCCGCGTTGCGGAGCACGTCGCGGTCGGGGCGCGGCGCGGTGCGCCAGCCGTCGCGCCAGCCGCGGCGCAGGCAGCCGAGGAGCTGGCCGCGGTCCGAGGAGGCGCGGAGCGTGCGCAGCCAGCGGCGGGCGGTCGCGCCGATGTAGAGCGCCTTCTCCCAGCCGCGCAGCGCGGGGCTGAGGCGGAATACCCAGAGCTTGTTCCTCACCTCGTAGTAGAAGCGGGGGCCGGGATCCTGGTCGCTCGATCCGCGCTTGGCCGTCTTGTGGGCGACGACGGAGGCCGGCACGAAGAGTCCGCGCGCGCCGCGGAGCATCCGGGCCGAGAACTCGAAGTCGTCGTTCCAGAGGAAGTAGTCGGCGATCGGCAGTCCGAGCTCCCGCACGCGCGAGGCCCTGAGGAACGCGGAGACGAATGAGATCGAGCGGATCTCCATGCAGCCCGCTTTCGCGGCGCGATCGCGCTCCCACTGCGACGCCCCGATCTTCGGCTTCGGCGTGTTCATCGGGTGATCCTCGCCGTCGGTCCAGACGACGCGGGAGCCCATGACGGCGAGATCGTCCTGGCCGCTCTCGAGGTAGCGCTGGTGCGCGTCGAGCGCGCCCGCGAGCGCGTCCGGGCCCGGCACCGTGTCGTCGTCCATGACCCAGATCCAGTCCGTGGACTCCTCGACCTCGGCGGCGGCGATGCCGACCGCGAAGCCGCCCGCGCCGCCCGTGTTCTCGGTGAGGCGGATGAGCCGGCCGCGGCCCTCCCAGGCCTCCAGCATTTCCGCGGCGACGTCGCCGGAACCGTCGTCGGACGCGTTGTCCACGACGACGATGCGATCGACGGGACGGCTCTGCGCGGCGATCGCTTCGAGCGACTCGCGCAGCAGCTCCCGCCGGTTGTAGGCGACGAGCACGGCGGTTACGCGCATGCGTGCACACTCCTTCACGAGAAAACCCTGTCAGTCTATCCGGGCGCGCCAGGCCTCCCTGACGCCAGAAAACAGGCGGGCTAGCCCTTCTGCTTCGGGGGCGAGGCCTTCGCCACGCCCTCATCGACGAGCTGGCGCGCGACCGCGTAGTCGGGCGCCTCCGGGTCGAACGCCGGCGGAACGAGCTCGACGCTGACGGGCTGATGCTCGCGGGCCTTCGTCGCGAGATCGACGAAGCGGCCGAGCATCGAATCCGGGAGATCGGTCTCCACGAGCTCGTTCCCCGCCTTCGCGACCTCCTGGAACCGGAGCAGCACATTGGAGGGGTTCATCTGGGCGAGGATCGCGGCCTGCAGCTCCCGCTGGCGGGCCATCCGGTCGTAGTCCCCTCCGGTCGATCCGTAGCGGGATCGGGCGTACCACTGCGCCTCGTAGCCCGTGAGCTTGCGCTTGCCCGGCTCGACCCAGCCCGTGATGCCGTTGCCGTACTGGTCGCCGCCGATCGGGAGCCGCTCCTTCACGTCGATCTCGACGCCGCCGAGGGCATCGATGAGCGACTCGAAGGCGTCCATGTTGACGAGGACGTAGAACTGGGGCTTCAGGCCCGTGACCCCCTCAACGGCGTCCTTCGTGGCTTCGAGGCCCGGCGACGAGCCGTTCTTCTTCGCGTTCGGGTACAGCTCGGGATAGAAGAGCTCCGCCTCGGCGTAGACGCCGTTGAGGATGCAGTGCCCCACCTCGCAGCCGCCGCCCTCGCCGTACTCGTTGGGCGCGACGCCGAAGCCGTTCGGGTGCATCTTCGCCATCGGCGACTTCTCGGCGAAGGGCACGCCCTCGAGGTCGCGGGGAAGGCCGACGATCGTCGACTGGCCGGTCTCGGCGTCGATGCTCACGAGCGAGATGCTGTCCGGGCGAAGGCCCTCGCGATCTGCGCCGGCGTCGGTGCCGAGGAGGAGGATGTTGTACCGGCCGTCGATGGGCGCGACCGCCGGGGCGCCGCGGAAGAGACCGCCGAGCAGGTTGCGGCCGGCGTCGACCGTGGTGCCGGCCCACGCGGCCCCGAGGGCGGGGACGAGCGTGAGCACGATCGACAGGATCGCGACGGGCAGCCGCCAGCCGCGCTGCACCTTGACGATCCGGGTGAGCCGCAGGGTGTCGAGCCCGAGCACGACCCACAGGATCGCGTATCCGAACAGCAGGATCTGGATGATCAGCAGAACGATCGAGTTGGTGAAGAACGTGAGCGTCGCGACGCGCGCGAACAGGAACCCGAGCAGCGCGAGGATCAATCCCGCGATCAGGGCGAACGTGGCGCCCAGCCCGAAACGGCCGAGCCGCTTGTTCCCGGAGAGCACCTGGGCGCTTCCCGGCAGCAGGAATCCGAGCACGACGAGCCAGCGGGCTCGCTTGCTCATGAGCGGCGGCGAGTCCTGATCTGGGTTTCTGAGCGGCCGCTCGAGGTCAAGACTCATCCGGCGTATCCGCCGGGGTTCTGCGACTGCCAGGCCCAGGAGTCGCGGCACGCCTCGGCGAGGCTGCGCGTCGTCCGCCAGTTGAGCTCGGCGTTCGCGCGGGCGGGGTCGGCCACGACGGTCGCGACGTCACCTGCGCGAGGCGCCACGACGTCGTAGGGCACGGGGCGGCCTGCGGCCTCCTCGAACGCGCGGATCACCTCGAGCACGCTCGAGCCGGTTCCCGATCCGAGGTTGTAGACGGAGACGCCCTGCTCGGCGGCTTCGAGCGCGGCAACGTGACCCTCTGCGAGGTCCATCACGTGAATGTAGTCGCGCACGCCGGTGCCGTCGGCGGTGGGGTACGAGTCGCCGAACACGCTGAGGCGCTCGCGCTTGCCGACCGCGACCTGCGCGATGAACGGCATCAGGTTGTTGGGGATCCCCGACGGATCCTCGCCGATCCGTCCGGACGGGTGCGCGCCCACCGGGTTGAAGTACCGCAGCAGCACGGCCGCGAGCTCGGGCCTGGCGCGCTGCGTGTCCGTGATGATCTGCTCGATCATGAACTTCGACCAGCCGTAGGGGTTGGTGAGGCCCACACCCACGGGCTGGCCCTCGTCGATCGAATCGACGGCCGGATCGCCGTAAACGGTCGCCGAGGAGCTGAACACGAGGCGGTCGACGCCGCGCTCGGCGAGGAGATCGAGCAGCACGAGCGACGAATCGATGTTGACGCGGTAGTAGCGGGTTGGCTGCGCGACCGATTCGCCGACGGCCTTGAGCCCGGCGAAGTGAATCACCGAGTCGAACTCGACGCCCTCGAGCGCCGCGCTCGCTGCCGCCCGATCGGCCAGATCGACCTCGACAACCGGGATCGTCGCCCCGCTGAGCTCCTCGACGCGCCGCACCGCCTCGGGGCTGCTGTTCGAGAAATCGTCGAGCACCACGACGTCGTGCCCGCGGGCGATGAGGGCCAGAGCGGTGTGGGTGCCGATGTATCCGGCGCCGCCGGTCAGAAGAACGCGCATGGATCAAGGATAGGGCGCGTCTCCTGGGGGCCACTGGAGCCGGCTCCGCGGGTCTCATTTGACTGAGTAATCTGCGATTCTGAGAAGAAAAGCCCATTCAGGTGCCTCTTCAGGTCCCGAATTGAGAACATTTCGGACTCACGTTCAGCAAGTGGGAAACTCACACCTGAGGATTCCATAGAATATTCACCAGAAGACTGTCGGCGCGTGGGCGCCGCGACGAGCGAAAGGGGCGAGATGGCCACCCTGACCCTGATCGCAGAACCTTTTCCCGATTGGGAAGCGGCCGTGCACTCCGCCGCCTGCCGTGATCTCGCCGAAGCGGTCGCCCAGAGCGCCCCGCGCAGTTGCAGCGTTCGCTACCTCGTCGCCCGCGGCACGGAGGCCCCCGCCTTTCAGTCACCCGTGCTCGACGTCGAAAGCCTGCCGCTCCGTGCCGGAATGCTCCCAATCGTCTGGCAATCCGGTGCGACCGCGCGCCCGCTCGACGGCGAGTTCGTCCACGCGACCACCCCCATGATCCCGCTCCGCTCCCGCGGCGAGGACGATGGCAGCCAGACCTCGGTCATGATCCCGAACAGCATCGCGTGGGATCACCCCACGCTGCTGCCCGGCAATCAGGCGCGCCTGTTCCGCTCTTTTGCGAAGCGCGCCGTCCGTCTCGCGGACGTCATCCTCGCCCCGACGCACGCCACCGCGCGCGTTGTGCAGGAGCACTACGGCCGCGACCTGCCCATTCAGGTCATGCAGCTCGCTCCCCCGCGCGAGTTCCGCCGGCAGGAGGACAGCGCCGACCGCCGCGCCGCGCTCGGGCTTCCCGAACGCTACGTGCTCACGACCGCGACGGCGACCGAACTCGGCCGTCTCGACTGGGTCTTCGACGCGATGCGCAGCGACCCCGGCCTCCCGCCCCTCGTGGTGCTGGAGGGCTTCGACCCGGTGCCGGCGGACAGCGCGAGCGGCGCGAAGTCGCGCGGCCAGGCCGGAGCAGCGGCACAGGCCCCCGGATCCGAGGGCGCTCCCGCGCCGCACGGAACCCACTCGGCTGCGGACCCCGCTGGGGCCGCGGCAGGCAGCGACGCTGGCGACGTGCCGGCCGAGCTGCGGGGACGGGTCGTTGTGGTGCGCCCGCGCGAGCTGGCCGATTTCGGCGCGATCATCTCCGGCGCCGGCCTCCTGCTCACGCCTCAGAGCTACGCCGGAACGGGCTATCTCGTGCTCGGAGCGCTCAAGGCCTCGGTTCCCGTGCTCCACTCAGGCCACCCCTCGACCGCCGAGCTCGTGCTCGACGGCGGTATCGCGGCCGAGACGCCCGAGGCGTTCGGCGCGGAGCTGCGCCGCCTCTTCACCGAGCCCGGTGCGCTCGCGCGGCTCTCGGTCCTCGCCAGGGACCGCAGCCGCGGTTTCAGCTGGGAGGCCGCGGCCTGGCAGCTCTGGGAGACCCACGCGAACCTCTGATCGAAGCCTGATCAGGATCTTTTCCGCCCGCGGGCAGCGCTCACGGACCCCGGACTACGCGCGGGGAGGACTACGCGCGGGGAGCGTCTGCCAGCCTCGGACCGCCGTTCGCGAGCGCGAAGCCCAGCGACGCCGCCGCGGCGATGAGCACCGCGCACCCGACGAAGACGGCGGTCCCCGGCCAGCCGGCCGCAGCGAAGGCGACACCGCCGAGCCAGCCGAGCAGGCTCGACCCCGCATAGTAGGCGAGGGTGTAGAGCGGAGGCGCGAGCGTGCGTCCCGCACCCGCACGACGCTCGATCAATCCGCTCGCGATCGTATGCGCCGCGAAGAATGCGCCCGTGAAGAGGACGAGGCCGATGATCACCCAGGGCAGCGATGGGAGCAGGGTGAGGGTGAGACCCGCGATCATGATCCCGGCGCAGACGAGCAGGGTGATCGTCGGTGGAATGCGCCGGGTGAGCGACCACACCCAGCGCGAGGCCGCCGCACCGGCGAGGTACGCGAGAAACAGCCAGGACACCTGGCCGAGCGAGAGCTGGAAGGGCGGCTCCTGCAGCCGGAACGCGAGGTAGTTGTAGGCCGCGACGAAGCCTCCCATCAGGAGGAAAGCCTGCAGAATCAGTACGACGACGCCGGGCCGCGCGAGATTGTCCCGGATCGCTGGCAGAGCACGTTCGCCCCGCCTCGCCGGGAGCGCCGGCCGCGGGATTCTGGCGAGGAAGACGATCGTGGCCGCCGCGGCAATCACCGCGACCGCGCCCATGCCCCAGCGCCACCCCAGCTCCTGCGCCACGGTGCCCGCGATGATCCGGCCGAGCAGCCCGCCGATCGTGGTGCCGGCCACGTATGTGCCGACGGCGGGACCGAGCGCCTCGGGACGCACGGTCTCAGCGATCGCGGTCACGGCGATCGCCGGCAGACCGGCGAGCGCGAGGCCCTCGACACAGCGTACGACGGCGAACGCGGGAAACTCCGGGATCACTGGCGCGACCAGGCCGATTGCCAGCGCTAGGACCATCGCGACCCGCATGGCGGGGATGCGGCCGAAGCGATCCGAGACGAGCGCCCACGGGATGACCCCGATCGCCACGCCGATCGTCGTCGCGCCGACGGCCCACGACGAGGTTCCGGCTGACACCCCGAACTCGCGGGCGAGATCGGGAAGAATGCCCTGCGGGGAATACATCTGCGCGAAGGTCGCGAGACCCGCGCAGAAGAGCGCAATGAGCGCGCGCCGGTACGCGGGACTTCCCGCTGCCGCCCGCGGATCCTGCGCGGGGGCCTGCGCCGTCTCCCCGCTCACCTCAACCCGCCGTGCGTCACGCCTCCTCGGCCGCGGCGTCCTCCGCCACGCGCGCCTGCAGGGCCCGGTTCTTCTCCTCCACCATCTCGGTGAGGCCGCGCGCGTACTCATCGAGACGCGCGGCGAGCTCGGGATCGGCGCTGCCGATGATCCGCGCCGCGAGCAGCCCGGCGTTCTTCGCTCCGCCGATCGACACCGTCGCCACCGGGATTCCGCCCGGCATCTGCACGATCGAGAGCAGGGAGTCGAGCCCGTCGAGCTTCGCGAGCGGGACGGGGACGCCGACCACGGGAAGGGTGGTCATCGAGGCGACCATCCCGGGCAGGTGGGCGGCGCCACCCGCGCCCGCGATGATCACGCGCAGCCCGCGCGCGGCAGCCCCGCGCGCGTAGTCGACCATCTTCTCGGGAGTGCGGTGCGCGCTCACCACCTCGACCTCGTGCGGGATCCCGAAGTCGCGCAGCACCTGCACCGCGTCGCTCATCACCGTGAAGTCGGAGTCGGAACCCATGATCACGCCGACAATGGGCGTTGCGCTCTGTGCCATGACCTCCATCGTAGTGCCGGAGGGCCGCCCGCGGCTGCGGCGATTAGTCGAAGACGGCGGCCGCGGCCACCGCCTGAGCGCGCACCTCAGCGAGGTCGTCGCCTGTCACGGTGACGTGCCCCACCTTGCGTCCGGGGCGAGGCTGCTTGTCGTAACTGTGGAACTTCGCCCGAGGGTGCGCGGCGAGCGCCTCGGCGTAGCGCACGGGCATCGGGCCCTCGGCCGGCCCGCCGAGCACGTTCACCATGACCGCGGCGGGGGCGGTCATCGTCGTGTCCCCGAGCGGCAGATCCGCCACAGCGCGCAGATGTTGCTCGAACTGGCTGGTCACCGAGCCCTCGATCGAGAAGTGACCGGAGTTGTGGGGACGCATCGCGAGCTCATTCACGAGCACCCTGCCGTCCGCGGCCTCGAACATCTCGACCGCGAGCACGCCCGTCACGCCAACGCCCTCGGCGACGGCCGTGCCGATGCGGGCGGCCTCCTCGAGCGTCGCGGGATTCTGCACCGGAGCGGGGGCGAGGACCTCGGCGCACACGCCGTCCCGCTGGATCGTCTCGACGACGGGCCAGGTGCGCATCTCGCCGCTCGGGCGGCGCGCCACGAGCTGCGACAGCTCCCTCGTGAAGTCGACGAGCTCCTCGACGAGGAGGCGGCCGCCGTGACCGTCCTCGTCGAGGGCCGTGAACCAGTCCTGCGCCTCGACCGCGCTCGAAACGACCCGCACGCCCTTGCCGTCGTAGCCGCCGCGAGCGGTCTTCACGACACCGCGCCCGCCGTGCGCGTCGAGGAAGCTCTGCAGCTCGGCCTCGTCGGCCACGGCGGCCCAGTCGGGAACGGGAACACCCAGCTCCTCGAGCTTCTCCCGCATCAGGATCTTGTCCTGGGCGTACTGCAGCGCGTCGGGGCGCGGGTGCACCTGCACGCCGCGCTCCTCGAGCTCTCGCAGGATGAACGAGGGCACGTGCTCGTGATCGAAAGTGATCACGTCGACGGTGTCGGCGAAGGCGTGCACCGTGGCGGCGTCGCGGTAGTCGCCGACGGCGTCTGCGGCGCGGGCCGCGCTCGACCCCTCTGCCTCAGCGAGCACGCTGATCCGGAGCCCGAGATGGATCGCCGGGGGCACCATCATGCGGGCGAGCTGCCCGCCACCGATGACGCCGATCGTGATGCTGCCGTTCTCCAGACCCATGCCCTCTATTCTGCCGTACCCGCGGGGCCAACGGCTTCACTCCGCCCGCCTGCACTGATCAGGGATTCGACCGCGTGCTTCTCGGGCGCACGCGAAGGGCCCGGTGCGTGGATTCCTCCTCGCACCGGGCCCTCGCCGTGCTTCCGGGTTCAGGGCGTTGACACGCCCCTACCGGATGGGCACCGGGCTACTCGCCAGCGGCCTTGCGACGCACCAGCAGCAGCACCGCACCACCGATCAGCAGCGCACCGGCCACCGCGCCGAGCATCCAGCCCGCACCAGCACCCGTGATCGGGAGCGTCGGCTTCGCCGGGACGCCGGGCTCGCCGGGCTCGGTCGGGGTGACCGGCTGGTCGACCTTCGTCGCCGTGTTGGTCACCGTGAACTCCGCCGTCTGATCCGCCACGACCGTCGCGTCCGTTGCCGAGTACTCGACGCCCGTCCACTTGTAGTCCGCGCCGTTCTCAGGCTTCTGCTCCTCGATCGTCACCACAGCACCGGCCGGAACCTGCTCCGACTCCACCGCAGCACCATCGGCCGTGACCTTCACGTCACCCTCGCCCGCCTCGTAACCCGGGCCGGCAGGGTAGGTGTAGTGCACCGTGAACTGGGCATCCTTCGCCACGCGATCGGCGCCGTCACCGGCAACCTTCTTCGCAACCGCGATCTTGCCGTACGCCAGCTCGATCGGGTTCGTCACCGTGACCACGACACCCGAGCTGAGCGCACCCATCTCGATCGTGTCCGTCGACAGCTCCGGATCGCCCCACACCGTGTTCGCGATCGCGGCAGGAGCCTGCTCCTGCAGCGTCACCTTCGCGCCGTAGGGGATCTTCGGCGAGGTCACCGCAGTTCCATCGGCCGTGATCACGATCTCACCCGAGCCCGCGGCGAAGCCCTCGCCAGCGGGGTACGAGTACTCGACCGTGAACTCCGTGTCCGCGGGAACCACGCTTGCGGCCTCACCCGTCAGCGCCTTCTTCACATCGAAGGTGCCGTAGAGCATGTCGAGCTGGTTGGTGACGGTGAGCGCGGGCTGCGCCTGATCACCCTCGATCGTCACGTTCTCCGAGGAGTACGTCGGATCGGCCCACACCGTGTTCGCGATCGGGGCGGGAGCCTGCTCCTTGATCGTCACGACCGCGCCGTGCGGGAGCTTCGGCGACGTGGCGGCGGTCCCGTCGGCCTTGACCTTCAGCTCGCCGTTGCCCGCGGGGAAGTGCTTCCCTGCCGGGTAGGAGTACTCGACCGTGAACTCGGCATCGGCGGGGACGAGGCTCGCGGCCTCACCCGTGATGGCCTTCTTCACCGCGAAGGTACCGAAGGTCGGCTCGATCGGGTTTGTCACCGTGACCTCGGTCAGCTGGGAGCCGTTCGTGATCGTGAAACCGTTCTCCGAGTAGGTGGGGGTGCCCCACTTCGCGCCGGCGATCGCGGCGGGAGCCTGCTCCTTGAGCGTCACGACTGCGCCGACCGGGATCTTCGGCGACTCGACCTGCGTGCCGTCGGCCTTGATCTTCACCACGCCCGAACCCGCGGGGTAAGCGGCTCCGGCCGGATACGAGTAGTCGACCGTGAACTCGGTGCTCGCGGCAACCCACGATGCGGCGTCGCCGGTCAGGGCCTTGTCCAGGTGGAACGTGCCCATCGGGACGAAGAAGCCGCCGTCGCGCGCAGTCGTCTCACGCGACTTCACCGTGAACGTTGCCACGTTGTTATCGAAGTCGGAATCGACCTTGTCATCGCTGCCCGTCTTCGGAGTGACCTGCGTCATTCCCGCAGGCGGGTTCACGATCGTCGCCGTGTACTCGCCTTCGCGCAGCGTCGAACGCGCGCGGCCCTTGTCATCCGTGGTCACCATGGTGTCCACGTCAGCGCCGGTGGTCGTCTTCCCGGTGATCTTCACCTGGATATTCGGCAGAACCGTGTCGGTGCCCTCGTCGTAGACGTTGTTCCCGTTCATGTCCTGGAACATCAGCGTTTCAAACGCGCCAGGGGGGAGCTGGCTCGAGGAACCCGAACCCGTTGAACCCGGACGGGCGTTACGGCTCTCATACTTACTGGTCACGTTATTCTGCGTTAGGTCAAGGTACGCGAATACCGCATCGTCGACCTGCCAGGAGTCATCACCGTTTGCGATGCGTTTAATGAACATCCGGAGCACCTGCCCCGACTCAGCGTCCGCGCTCGTCCACGACGACGCCGGCATCTCAAGAGTAAAGGACTGTTTGTCACAGGTGAACTTGTACTTACTCGGATCCAAGAGATACTCAGACGTCGGCACCGATGCGGGCGCCGATCCAATATCAGTCAAGCCGATTCCATAACGCTGGCTCGGATCCTGGCTCAACGCCGAGGCGCAGTCAAAATCGTAACCTGGCCCGGCATAGACGTCCATCTTCACTGCACTCTGGCCGTTCCATGACGGCTTCGAACGCACCTCTACAGTCCCGTTCGGCGTGTTCGCATCGCCACTCCAGGACCCGTAAATCGCCGGAGCAGTCCAGTACGCCGGCGGGATGTGAAGCTTAAGGTCCACGAGATTTTGTCCGCTCCCCGACACGATCGGGGCAACGTAGTCTCCAGCGGGACGGTTCCGATTCGAGTACTCCTGCGCCTGAAAGGAGAAGGACCCTGCCAAGTCAACTCGGTCTTTCACGAAGGCAGTCAACGTGAAAGTTACCGTGCGATTCCCATTCGAGATCGAACTCGTTGCGATCGTGTTCCCGGAGGCGTCAACGAGATTCGCAAAACCCTGTGTTCCACGCACCTTCCAGAACTCCGGAAGAGTGATCGAGAAAGCCTGTCCCGGCTGCGCGCCATCGGCAATTGCCACATCAAACGAGGGAATCACGAAGCCGCCGGCACCCTCAGCGGGGGCACCCGGATTCCAAGTGTTGAACTCGGCGGTGTTGCTCGCAGCCATGTAACCGTCAGCATCGAGCGGCCGGTTGCCCTCGTTTACCCTGACGTTTGAGAACGTAACGCTCGCGGTATCAGCCGCGTGGGCCGCGGTGGAAGCGGCCATTGGCATAGCCGGAAGCGCCAGGGCGGATGCCAGCACGAGCGCTCCAACTTTCAAAACGGTACGCCAATTCAGCCGTCTACGCGGCTTGTCCACACTCTCGTATTTCTGTGTCATGCTCCCTCAATCCATGAAAGGCCTCGGTTCCGCGAGCCGCGGAATAGAGCCACGGCCATGAAGCTCTAAGTAATGCAAATCTGTAAATTCACTCAGTTACATGCCCCAGGGTACCCGGAAATCGTTACTTAGTGTATTTATAGGTTTTGACTATGCGCGACAACGAACCAGACAGTGCCACTTCACCAAGAGCAAAGCACGAGACATTTCTTTCCTCGGCACATTTATGGAGCGAATCGCCAGTCTCGCAAACTCTACTCCAGAAACGTTACTCTACGCAACGTAAATTCACATGGGGCTCAACCCTTCCATTGATTGACATCAATCAACCATTTCCCTATAGTTGATCTTCGTCAACGATGGACCCCAAACCGGGTCCCCGCCCAGACCGCGATGACGGCGCACCGGGCGTTCCGCCTCTGCGGGCCACTCGCCCGCACCGCTGAGCTCCCGTCCCCGCATCACCCACCCGTTCCACCACAGACCCCGAAGGATCCCGCCTCCGATATGTCACGGACCCGCACCGACGAGAAACCGCAGCAGAGCAGCGCCGCCACCGACGAGGGCATCCTCCACGGCCGCGCGAAGAATCTCGCGCTCACCGGCCTCTTCTTGAGCATGGCCGTCTCCATGCTCTCCATGACCGTGGTCGGCACCTCGATGCCGATCATCATCGCCGACCTCGGCGGCAACCAGGCCGCCTTCACGTGGGTCGTCACGGCGACCATGCTCGCCTCGGCCATCTCGACCCCGATCTGGGGCAAGCTCGCCGACCTGACAAGCAAGAAGGTGCTGCTCCAGACCTCGCTCGTCCTGTTCACCGTGGGTTCCGCGCTCGCCGGCATGGCGCAGGATCCCGGCTGGCTGATCGCGTTCCGCGTGTTCCAGGGCCTCGGCGCCGGTGGCCTCGGCGCGCTCGGCCAGATCGTCCTCGCGGAGATCATCAGCCCGCGCGAGCGCGGCAAGTACATGGGCATCATGGGCGCGATCATGGCGGTCTCGACCGTGGGCGGCCCCCTCCTCGGCGGCGCGATCACCGACGCGATCGGCTGGCGCTGGAACTTCTACGTCGCGGCCCCGATCGCGGTCGTCGCGATCATCGTGCTGCAGCGCACCCTCCACCTGCACACGGTGAAGCGGAAGGTGCAGATCGACTACCTCGGCGCCGCGCTCATCTCCGCGGGCTTCGCGAGCCTGCTCATCTGGGTGACGCTCGGCGGATCGCAGTTCGACTGGTGGTCCTGGGAGACGCTCGCGATGGTGGGCGGCGGCATCCTGCTGCTCCTGATCGCCGTGTTCGTGGAGCTCCGCGTTGCAGAACCCCTGATCCCGCTGCACCTGTTCAAGAACCGCACCTTCACGATGTCGGTCATCGCGAGCATCGCCGTCGGCCTCGCCATGTTCGGCACCTCAGTGTTCCTCGGGCAGTACATGCAACTCGCGCGCGGGAAGACCCCGACCGAGTCGGGTCTGCTCACGATCCCGATGATGGCCGGCGTGCTCATCTCCTCCACGCTCGTGGGACAGATCATCTCGCGCACGGGCAAGTGGAAGCGCTACATGGTGGCGGGCTCCTTTATCCTGCTCATCGGCCTGATCATGATGGGTCAGCTCCGCTACGACACGTCGTTCTGGTACGTGGGCGTCTCGATGTTCGTGCTCGGCACGGGAGTCGGTCTCTGCATGCAGAACCTCGTGCTCGTCGTGCAGAACACGGTCTCCCCCAACGAGCTCGGCGTCTCGAGCTCCGCGGTCACCTTCTTCCGCACGATCGGCGGCACCGCTGGCATGTCCGCGATGGGCGCGATGCTCGCCTCCCAGGTCGTCACGTTCATCAAGGACGGCATGACCGAGCTCGCGAAGACGAATCCGGCAGCGCTGGCTGGCGCGGGATCGCTCGAGGGCGGCACGATCCCGAAGCTCGCCGAGCTCCCCGGGCCGATCCGCCTCGTCGTCGAGTCCGCCTACGGCCACGCGATCGGGGACGTCTTCCTCGCGGCCTCCCCCGTCGCGATCGTCGCGATCGTCGCGATCCTGTTCCTGCCGAACATCCCGCTGAGCTCGAAGAGCGCGGCGCAGCAGCGCGCCGAGCTCGAGCGCCGCGAGGCGGCTGCGGCCGCGGGCCTCGAGGGTCCCGGTGCCGCGTCGCTCATCGAGTCGGTCGAGTCGGTTGAATCGGCCGAGTCCGCCGGCGAGGCCGCAGCGGCGAAGACATCCGTGAGCGGCGAACGATCCGGGCGCACCGCCGCGAGCGCGGCGGCCTCCCCGGGTTCTCGCCGGGACCACGGGTCGAGCAACTAGGATTTGAGATCGTGCACGACGACGCATCCGCCGCTGGCGGGCCCATCTCGCCGAAGGACGCGAGGATTACCGAGATCATCTCGGAGTTCTCGGAGATCTTCACCTTCGCGCGTACCCGCTGGGCCCGCTACGCGGAGGGCGTGCACCCCGAGCTCCGGGGTGTCGGCCTCATGGTGCTGCAGCTCATCCTGAAGAAGGGGCCCGTGACGGCCACCGAGATCAGCCAGATGCTCGACATGGACAAGGCCACCGTGAGTCGCCAGGTCGCGAACCTGCGCGAGATGGACCTGGTCGTCGCCGAACCGGCCGCCGAGGACAAGCGCGTCACGCTCCTCACCCCGAGCCCCCTCGCCCAGGAGCAGTTCGTGAAGATCCGGATCGCCTGGGCGGAGTCCTACCACGAGCGGTTCTCGGACTGGTCGATGGACGACCTCGAGGTGCTGAAGCTCGGCCTGCACCGGTTCAACACGGCCTCGACGGATCCCGCCGTCGACGGCCCCGCCGCACGCTGCTCCCGGGAGCAGAATCACGGTCTGGAGGCTCCGCCCCGGAGCGAGCCCGACGCTCCCGCCGCGTAGCCCTCGCGGGCGCACGCTGTCCATTCCCCGCCGCGCGAGACGCACCCTTTCGTTATCTGGATCCGCCAATTTCCGCGGTTGTCGAGACAACATGTCCCCGGCCTTTCGCCTAGCGTTCAGGGGCAATTCACTTTGGGACGCGTCACACACGAACTATTCACTTCGCGGCTACTTCCCGGGCGCTCACCCGGGATTTCCAACTTGTAACCTGTCCCCATGACGAGCCCCTCCCCCCTGCACGTGCAGCTCTACGAGGAGTTCACTCGCCGCATCCGCACCGGCCAGTGGCACCCGGGAGACCGAGTTCCGAGCGAGAAGTCTCTCGTCGCCGAGTTCGGCACCTCCCGCGGCCCGGTGCGGCAAGCGCTCGCCGCCCTGCGCGCCGAGGGCATGATCGTCGGCGGGCGCGGAGCCCCTCCCCGCGTGCAGCACACAGCCCCCACCCAGTCCTTCGGAACCTTCATGTCCTTCACCGAGTGGGCCAACGAGCTCGGCTTCGAACCGGGCCAGCGGGTCGTCGAGCTCACCCGCCGTCAGGCCTCGGAGGATACCGCCAGGGAGCTGCGGATCGCCCCCGACGCCCCCGTCGTCGAAATGATCCGACTGTGCTCGCTCGACGGAAAACCCGCGATGCTCGAGCGGGCCTCGTTCCCCCTCGAGGTCGGCCGACACCTCCTGGCCACCGAGCTCGACAACCGGAGCGTCTCCCAGACGCTCGCCGCGGCCGGCGCCCATTCGATCCGCGCGCGGCACGTCATCGACGCGATCTCGGCCCATCCGCTCGAGTCCGAACAGCTCGAGGTCGAGGTCGGTCACCCGCTCCTGCGGGTGCGCCGGCTCACGTTCAACGAGCTCGGGACCGTCATCGAGACCGCGGACGATCGCTACCTGCCCGCGATGGCGAGCTTCGTGGTCGAGAACAGCGCGGAGCACCGCAACCCGCTCACGCGACGACTCACGCCCTCCTGAGCGCGCTTAGACGCTGATCAGCGGCAGTTCCGGAACGCGATCCTCCGCGCGGTGCTGCGCCGAGATCAGGATCGGCAGGTGGTCCGAGGTCCCGCGATCCAGGGTACGCACGCTCGCGATGTCGAGCCCGGCCGAGGTCGCGAAATCGAAATGCCCGCGGAACATGCGGTAGCGGGTGTAGGTTCGCTTGTCGCTCAGGCTGAGCTCGTAGCCGCTGTCGCGCATCTCAGAATCGAGACGCCCCTTGAACACCGGGTAGTTGTAGTCGCCGACCATGAGCGCCGGCAGGCCGGGCCCGAGGATGCGCAGCTCAGCGAGAGCGGCGTGAATCTGATGGCGGCGCAGCGAGTTGAGCGCGGTGAGCGGCGCGGCGTGGAAAGAGGCGACCACGAGGTCGCGGCGGGCCTCGAGGTCGTGCAGCCTGACGCCGAGCAGCCGCTCGTGCGCGGGCGCGAGCAGGCGATCGTGCAGCGACTTCTTCAGCTGGAACGTGTTGGCCGAGCGCGCGTGGAAGCGGTCTGACCGCACATACATGGCGAGGCCCAGCCGGTTGCGCTCGGTGGCGTGGACGAGCTCGAGGTGACCCAGCCGGGTGGGGAGCGCGACCGCCTCAGCTTCCTGCAGGCACAGCACATCGGCCTCGTGGCACTCGGCGAGCGCCCCGAGCTCGGTGACGGCCCGGTTCTTTCTCAGGTTGTAGCTGATGATCTGCAATGCTCCCCCTCGGGGTCCCTCTGCTTTCATTCCGACCACGCCCACACTACGCGCATCAACCCGGGAATGTGGCGAACGGTTCGTTAATCGATCCTGATCAGACGCACTTCGAGCGTGCCGATGACGAGCTGCTCGGTAGCCGGGCGTTCATCTCCTGCATCGAGCGGCACCGTGTCGCCGTTCGAGGCGACGAGCGCGACGCCGTTCGTCGAGGCGAGATCCTCGATCGTCCAGTCGTCGCCCATGCGGCGCATGCGGGCGTGCGACTTCGACATCGTGCGCGTCGGGTCCGCGATCTGCAGCACGACGGCGCCCTCGCGGGGAGTGGGCTTGCGGCCGACGATGATGTCGTCCCCCACGAGCTCGACGATCTCCCCGTCGGGCAACTCGAGCCCGTAGCGGGCGCGGCGCGCGACGACGACCGTGCGATCCTCCTCCGCTTCCTCCTCCGCCGCAGGCATCGGGATCGACACCGGGGCGGGCTCGGGCGCGGGAGCCGCGGCCCTCGCCGGGGCCTGGGCCGCGGGGGCGTGAGCGGGTGCGGGAGCGGGAGCGGGAGCGGGCGCCGGGGCGGCGGGGACGGCCGGGGCAGGAGCCGGGGCGACAGCGGGAGCGGCCGGTGCGGGCGCGGGAACGCTCGGCGCCGGAGTCGGCACCTCGGCGGAAACCGCCGGTCCCGCTGGCTTCACCGCGCGTCGCGGGGAGGCCTCGCGCGCCGGGCTCCGCACGGGCTCGGAGGCGGCCGCGGGAGCGGCCTCGCTCGGCGCGGGCTGGGGCTCGGCCGGTGCCGCTGGCGCCTGCTGCTGGGGCTCCCGCTCAGGGGCTGAGTGGTGCGCCGGGGCGTGCGCCGCACCCGGCTCGGAGAATCCGGCATCCGCGCGTTCGGGCGCCCCCTGGCTCCGCTCCGGATCGGAGTGCGCGCCCGCGGGCGGCTCCGGGAGCACGAGCGGATCGACGATCGCGGGCATCATGCCGGTCTCGTCCTGCGGCTCGGGCCAGGAGAAGGGACGCAGCGGTTCGCTCGCCCCGAGCGGGGGAATCACCCGCGGCGGGGCGCCCTCAGCGGCGAGACGCGCGTAGTCGCCCTCGGTCGTGCGGCTGAAACCCCAGTCGTTGCCCCCGACGGGCGCCGCGGGAGCGGCGGGCGTCCGGGGGCGATCCTGGGCGTGATCCTGCTGGGCGAAGCCGAGCTGATCGAAACCGCTGCCGTGATCAGCGGAGGAGTCCTGCGCGGGTGCGGGTGCGGGCGCGGCCGGAGGCACCGCGGGCTGCGGCGCGTAGGGCTGCGGCGCGGGCGGCTGCTGGGGGCTCCCGAAGTCGTGGTGCTGCGCCGAGGCCGGAGCCTCCTGCGCTGGTGCGGGCGCGAACCCCGGTGCGGGGTGCGGCGCGGGGTGCTGGGGAACCGCGGGCTGCGGCCACGCCGCAACGGGCTGCTGCGGCGCGTGGACGGCTGCCTGGGGCGGAGCCGCGTGGCTGGCCGCGGGAGACCCGTTCGGGCCGAAGATCCCGCCGGGAGCGTGGCTCGGCGCTACCTGCGACGGTGCGCCGGGGTAGGCGCCCGGCGTTGCGCCAGAGTATCCGCGATCGGCGATGTGATTCGCGAGCAGCATGGCCCAGAGCGGCGGCAGGAAGAAGCCCAGCACGGTGAAGCCGGGTCCCTTGCCGAACTCGGTGTTCAGGCGGTGGATGGCGATCACGCTCACCACGGCGACCACGATCCCGAGGCCGGGGACGAAGCCGAGGAGCACCATCCAGCCGGGCAGGCCACCGCGCTGGATGAGCTGCCACTGGTTCCAGACGGGGATCCAGCCGTGGCTCGACGGCAGTCCGAGATACGGGAACAGCCGCGAGAGCGCCCACAGATACCAGACGTAGATTGCGAGGCCGAGGAGGCCGCCGATCAGCGAGAGGGCCGTCACCGCTGCGAGGCCGCCGGCTGCATCACCGTTCATCGTTCATCCATTCGCTCAGGGCGCGCTTGTCTGCACCAAAGATACCTGTTCCCGCGCCGGTACGCGCCTCGGGTCCGCTTTCGCTCATGATCCGAACGCCGTTACCGCGATCCACCAGAGGCCGGCGACTCCGACCACCACGAGCGCGGCCCCGCCGATCAGCGTGACCAGGCGTTCCCGCCGGTTGATGCGCGCGGTCGAGGGGAGGCCCGTGCGATCCGCCGCCGGGGGCGCTTCGGCCTCGCTCCCGGAGGGGGGCGCCGGTGCTGCTGCCACGCCGACGGGGAGCGCCTCCGGAGCTCGCGGGCCGTAGACCACGGGAATGCCGCGGCTCACGCCCTGCCGCGGCGAGGCGTCCTCGGCCCCGGCGACCGAGGTGTTGCGCACCCTGCGGCGCGGGTCGAGCGGTGACTTGAACATGAGCGCGGCGACATCGCGCGAAACATTTGTGACCAGGGGTTCTTCAACCGGCGGCGCGGGGTTTCTACTGCCCGTTGTCGCCCCCGTTCGGGTGACCGTGGACGGGCCGCCGACCCCGGGGAACTCCCGTTGCACGGGGCGGAGCAGGCCGCCGGGGGCCGCGGCGTCGCGCGCCGACTGTTCGCCGCTTCCCGCGGGGCGCGGCGCCTTCCGCGTCGCATCGTCCTCGTCCTGCTGCGCAGCGGGGCGCGGAACAGCGCGCGTCGCGTCGGGGTCCTCCGGCTCCGCAGAGCGCCGCTGCACCACCCGCGTCGCGTCGTCGTCCGGCACCGCCGCGGGACGCGCCACTGCGCGCGTCGCGTCGTCCACCTCGCGATCGTCGCCAGGATCGGGGGTTACCGGGGGTCGCTCGGTCATTCGTGCCGCCTCCGCGGGATCGTCACCGTGAGCGTCTCATCGCCGGTCTCCCCCACCTCGACGTCCGACTTCACCCACTGGGAGCCGCCGGCGATCGTGTCCACCACGAGCACGGTGATGTTGTCGCGTCCCCCGGCATCGTTGGCGCGCTGCACGAGCTCGTCGGCGACCGCGTCCGCGGCGCCGCCCATTGTGAGCGCGGCACGCAGATCCTCGTCGGGGACCTCGGTGGTGAGCCCGTCCGAGCAGATCAGGAGGCGCGTCCCCGTCTCGACGGGAACGAGCCACGAGTCCGCAGTGCTGTCGGCGGAACCGAGCGCGCGAGTGATGATGTTGCGCCCGGGCAGGCGAGCGTCCTCGGCGCCGTCGGCCGACATCTCGGCCCTGAGCGAGTGATCGATCGTGAGCTGCGTGAGCTCCGAACCGCGATGGAGATACACGCGGGAGTCACCGATGTTGAGCACGAGCCAGTGGGGGTGCCCGTCGGATTCCACGAGGACCGCCCCGGTCAGCGTGCACCCGGCACCGCGCTCGTGCCCCTCCGAGATCGCGGCAACGGCGGCTCGGGCCGCGTCGAGCGCAGCGGAAACGTCCTCGACCGTTGCGCGGCTCCCGAGCGGGAAGCGGTCGCGGAACGCGGCGACGGCCGCCTGGCTCGCGAGGTCCCCCGCCTCGTGCCCGCCCATCCCGTCGGCGACGATGAAGCACGGCTGCACCGCGAGGCCCGAGTCCTCGTTGACCTCGCGCTTGCGTCCCGGATCCGTCCGGAGCGCGTACTGCAGCTGCGGGCACCCTGACGGTGCGGTGTGTTCGCGGATCATCCGCTTGTCCCCTTCGTTTGGTTCGGTTTTCCAGGCCCCCTGGAAACGAAGCGGCGACGCCGGGAGGCGCGTCCGCTCCGATACGACGCGAGCGAAAAGCGGGCCCGGATCCGTCCCCACGGACTCAGGCCTGCGCGCAGCTCGCGCTCGGCGGTGTCGACGCGACGCCACAGGGCGTCCGCCGCGGGCGCGTCGATTCCCTCGCGGGAGAACACGGCCCGATCGACCTCGCGCGCGATCCAGTCGGCATCCTCGATGCCGAGATCGGCGGCGGCGATACGACGTGCGACACCGGAATCAACGCTCCTGCCCGCGTCGCGGTGGGCGTCGAGCAGCTGATCCCATGCCCCGATCGCACGGATCTCCGGCGACGGCGCCGAGCGCCGCCTGTTCCGCCGGAAACGCTTTGCGAGCGGGATGAACAGCGAGAGAGCGGCGAGGATCGCCAGGGCGCCGAGGCCGAGACCCGCGTACTTGAGCACCTGCCAGAAGATCGCTTCTCCCTCGGGCTTGGTGCTGTTCGCCGGCTTGCCATCGGCGTCGCTCGTGCCGATCGGCGGGTCGCTCTCCTGCGCGTCGCGCTCCTCAGGAACGGTCGGATACTCGGGGAGCTGCTCGCCCTCCTCGAGCGAGGTCGGCGGGATCTCGACCTGCGGGGTGACATCGAACGGCGCCCAGACGCCGTCGGCCCCGCGCACCTCGATCCACGCGGCCATATTCTCGCCCGTGCAGCTCTCGGCGCACGCCGGCACCCCCGGGACGCCGTCGCCGCCGAGGCGCACGCCGAGCGCCACCCTGGAGTCGAAGCCGAGCGACTGGGCGAGCAGCGCGGCGGCGGCGGCGAACTGCTCGTCGTCACCGATCCCCGCGACCAGCATGCGGTCGTCCGCCTTCGGCCCCGCGGCGTGCTGCTGGTCGTTGAGCTGCTTGAAGAGCTGCTCAACGCGGGCGATCGAGTGCCCTCCCGTGCTCGTGACGAAGCGCGTGCCGTAGTCCTTCTGCAGGGCGGCGAGCCACTGCTGCTCCCCCGGCCCCTCGGTGAGCGAGTGGCTCAGGTAGCCGCGATCGCGCAGCCGCTTGATACCCTCGGCGAGCCCGCTGCCCGTCGGCGAGAGCCCCTGCGCCTTCCACCACTTCGCGAGCTCGGGCATCTTCTCGAGGTCGATCTGGGATTCCGGGTTCGCCGGATCCTCCGCGAGCGTGCGGTCCCCCGCGATACTCATGTCCGCCGAGAAGGAATCCCCGTTCACGAGGCCGCGCTTGGTGGGGACCGCGACGGCGCCCCCGGTGTCGCGATTGAGGTAGAAGGCGTCGGCGAGCGCGGACGCGCGCGGTCCGCCGAACTGCGGCGGCGAGGCGAGCGGGGTACTGACGGGCACCCAGATGTCGGAGTAGCCGCCCGCGATGCGCACGGTGACCCGGCTCGACATCGAGACCGCTTCGCCGCTCGGGAAGCGGGTGAAGCGCTCGCTGCTGCCGCCGGTGCCCACCGAGAAGTCGACGCCGTCGTAGCGGTCCATCACGGCGAGGTGCACGCGACCGGGCAGTGCGCCATTCGCGCGCACCTCGAAGAGGTCGGCGCCGAAGTTCGCGTCTCGCTTCCACTCGCGGTAGCCGGCGAGGGGGCTCGTGCGCTCGGCGATCACGAGCTCGGGATCGATGCGATCGCGGGCGACGCTGCGCTCGGGCCCGGCGATCGCTGGGGCCGCGAACGAGGCGATGGCCAGCGCCAGGACCACGACGGCCGCGCCGATGATCCCGCGCTGCGCTCCGCGGCGACGCACGGGCGCCCGGTCCATTCCGGCCCGTCCCCTGCGGAGTGCTGCCCGCCGGTCGATGCCGGACGACCAGGCGATCCAGATCGCGATCCCCGCGAACGCGAGGATCCAGATCGCCAGCTCCCGCGGCGCGATGATCCGCAGCGCACCGAGCCGCAGCGGATCGCTCAGGTTCGATGAGCCGAACGCCGTGCCGAACGCGACGGGGAGCACGAGCGGCAGCGCGGCCCACTCGGCGAAGCGGCCGGCGCGGAGCGCGAGCCAGCTGGAGATCGCGGTCGCGCCGAAGGCGATCACGTAGAGCGGCACGAGGACGCTCTGATACGTGCCGACGGGGAGGGTGAGGGTGAGGAGCTGTTTCCAGCCGAGCGCGACGGCGGCGAGCCCGTCGCCGAAGCCGCGCACGATGCCCTCGGGGCCTGAGGCAAACGCCCCGGGCACTGCCACGGGCACGAGCGTCGCAACAAAAATCCCGATCAGGGCGACAAGCGTGAGCGGACCCCAGCGGAATCGACGGCCCAGCCAGACCACCCCGAACGCGAGCCCAGCGCCCACGAGCGACACGACCCACGCGCGCGCATCGGCGTAGATCGGCGCGCTCGAGAGCGCCGCGAACACCCCGATCCCGAGCGCGAGCACGCCGGCACCGACCGTCAGTCCCGGCCCGGGGCCGCGCGAACGCCTCCCCGGCTCCGCGGCGATCTGCACGGGGCCCGTCACGACCGGCTCCCGTGCAGCATGAGACGGGGCAGATCCCCGAGGGCGCCCACCGTGAGCAAGGTGCACACGTCCAGCAGCTTCGCGCTCGGATCGGCGAGCAGTTCGCAACGAACGCCGATCACCGTGACATCACCGGGGAACGACACCGCGGCGCGGCGCAGCCGCGACGGATCCGGAAGCGACCCCGTGATCACGAACACCACCGAGAGCGGCCGCCGCGACTCGGCGAGGCTGCGCGCGAGCCACTCGATCGGGCGCGGATCCTCGGCCGGCTCGAGCTCCGACCAGGCGTCGAGCACCTGGGTGAGCGTGTCCGACGGCAGCTCCTCGAGCCCATCGATCGCCGCGCGCAGCCTGCCGGGGGTGAACTGCGAGGCGACGAAACGCTCCCGCCCCTCGCGGACCGCCTGCATCGACAGCGAGGCCGCCGTGCTCACGGCGAGCTCGAACTCCTCGTCGCTCGCGTACTCCGCGCGATTCGCATCGAACAGGATCGCGGCGCGCGCCGTCTGCGTCTCCTCGTACTGGCGCACCATGAGCTTCCCCGTCTTCGCCGTCGACCGCCAGTGCACGTGACGCAGCGCGTCGCCGTGCACGTAATCGCGGACGGCGTGGAACGAGAGATCCGAGTCGGTGAGGCGCTTGCTCGGCACGCCCTCGAGGTCGCGCACGAGACCGGCGGACCCGGGAGGCAGCAGCACCGTGCGCGGGTGCACGTGCACCAGGTGACGGTCACGCCAGGTCACCTCGCGGCGCAGCAGGCCGATCGGGTCGCGGCGGGCGAGCGTGAGCGGACCCACCTCGATGACGCCGCGCGCCTGCGTTGGTACCTCGACGGGAAGCATGATCGCGCCTCGCGGGGCGATGAACGGGATGTCGAGCTCGCGAAGCGCAAGACCGACGGGGAGTTCCGCCGTCGCGGGCAGGGCAGGCCTCCCGCTCGCGTTCTCGATCTCGATCGCGAGATGCACATTGCCGCCCGCGACGACGCGCAAGCGGTCGAGCGCGATCTTGATCAGGTAGGCCCGGCTGCCGATGAGGAACGGCAGCGCGGCAAGGAGCAGGAACCCGCCGACGAGGGCCACGGCCCACGCCTCGACCCAGCCGAGCGTTGCGCCGAGCACGCTCGCGAGGATCGTCGCCGCCAGCACGAACCGCCCGGTCGGGGTGACCGTCTGCGCGGCTCGCCGGAAATCGCGACGCACCCGGCGGCGGTTGCGGCGCCACCAGCGTCGGGCCTTCGTGGCACGCGACTGCGGACGTCCCCGCGCAGTATCACTGCGCCGGGTCGTCCCGAGCGTGCCGCCGTAGGTCCGGCCGCGATCGGTCTCCCAGCTCACGCCGTGCCGTTCTCCTGCGGCGGTGCGACGTCGAGAATGATCTGCCCGACGATCTGCTCAGCCGTGACGCCGTCGAACTCGGCCTCGGGCTCGAGGACGAGACGGTGCGCGAGCACGGGCAGCGCAAGATCCCGGATGTCATCTGGGGTGATGTAGTGGCGGCCGTTGGCGACGGCCCAGGCGCAGGCGAGCCGCACGAGCGACAGAGCGCCGCGAACGCTCGCACCGAGGCGCACGGCTTCGGCACGGCGGGTGGCCTCGACGAGACGGACCGCGTAGTCCGCGACGAGCGGGCTCACGTGCACGCGGTTCGCAAACTCCATGGCCTGCGTGATCATCGCGGTCGTGACGACCGGCTGCAGCGGTTCGTGCGCGGCGCGATGCCCCTGCAGGATGCGCGCCATCGCGGCGCCGTCCGGGTAGCCGATCGAGGTCTTGATCATGAAGCGGTCGAGCTGCGCCTCGGGCAGCCGGTAGGTTCCCGCCTGCTCGATCGGGTTCTGCGTCGCGATCACGAGGAACGGGGACCCCACATCGTGCGTTGTGCCGTCGACCGTGACCTGGCCCTCCTCCATGACCTCGAGGAGCGCGGACTGCGTCTTCGGGCTCGCCCGGTTGATCTCGTCGGCGAGGACGACGTTCGCGAAGATCGGCCCGGCGTGGAACTCGAACACGCCCGCGCGCTGATCGTAGACGGAGATGCCCGTCACGTCGCCGGGCAGCAGATCGGGCGTGAACTGGATGCGCGACGACGTGCCCTGCACGACCTGGCCGAGGGCGCGCGCGAGCGCCGTCTTGCCCGTTCCCGGAACATCCTCGAGGAGCACGTGGCCGCCCGCGAGCACGGTGGCGATGACGAGCTCGATGACGCGGCGCTTGCCGTGGATCGTCTGCTCGATCGCGCCCGCCGTCGACTGGAACACCTGCGCAACCCACTGGGCCTGGTCCGGGGTGAGCGCTTCCTCGCGGCGGGAGGGCTGGTTGGCAACCTGGGTGGTGCCTGCCGTGTCCTGGTTCTGCATGTTCATGGGGTCCTCGCGTGAGTGGGCGTTCTCGGTGAAAATCTGATGGGATCGGGCGATCGGCGCCTAGGGCGTCGGGGGCGGCGGGTCCGCGGCCTTCGGTTTGAAGCAGACGCTGAAGGTGGCGGGCTGCAGGTCCTTGAAAGCCTCGACCCAGCTGACCTCGATCGTGATCTTCCCGTTCGCTCCCGGGCCCACTGCCGCCGCCCTGGCGTACGGAGCTGCCGCGTTGGAGACCGTGAACAGCTCGATCGCGTTCGCGGGCGGAGCCTTGTCGTCCCAGCACGCGTCACCATTGACGTCGACCCTCGCGGGGGCCGGGGCGCCGCTCGACGTGGCCGTGGCCCATGGCGAGCAGGTTCCCTCGTCGCTGGGGTCGACGCACTGCCGCACCGTGTAGGTGTTGATGCTGTCGTAGTCGTCGACGCTGGGCGCGTTGCTCCCGACCTTCGCGCCGTTCACGGCCCACTCGAGCTTCGTGCCGCCCGTCTTGCCGACCGCGGTCAGACCGCCCGCGACCTTGTAGTTCGCGCTGCTGCCACCGGGAGCGGGAGTCTTGTTGATGCTGTAGTTCGCGGTGAGCGCGCCGGGCACCGTGCCGATCCGGATCGTGTCTGTCGTTGCCATTGTGACACCGTAATCGCTCCGCGCGCAGGCCGCGCCACCGTAGGATTTCCGCCAGGTCAGGTTCTCGAACTTCGGATCTGAGTCGCCCCCTCGCGTGCAGTCGGCGCCGCCGCCCTGCTTCATCGCGTAGCTCATGGTGATCGATTCGCCGGCGTGCGCCGACGCGGACGCGTCGATCTTGGCCGAGGTGTCTCCGGTGCTCACGATCGACGCACCCGACATTCTCGGCGCCCCGATCACGGTCACGCTCGTCGATCCCTCGGAGCCCGTCGATGAGCCGGTGCCGATGGAGGGCACGTCGAACGAGGTCACGGGGACGGCGGTGACGGTCGTCGCGCCCGCGCCGATTCCCGAGTACTCGCGGTTCCCGCTCGGGCCGGCGAGCGTGCCGTGATTGGTCCCGCCGATGGAGATCCGGAACTCGCGGGTATCGCTCGAGCCCTTCACGGTGACCTTGATGGCGCCGTGCCCCTGGTCGGTGTTCGAACGGTCCTTGACCGGTTCAGCCGACACTGTGGGCGTTTCGGGGGCCTTGTACGCCCACGCGGTCACCGAGTTCGACGGGGCCGATTCCCCGACGGCGTTCACGGCGCGCGCCGAGAACTGGTGTTTCTCACCGTTGCGGAGCCCCGTTGCCACGCACTGGTACGAGGAGGGGCCGCTCGCGGAGCAGCTCGTGGATCCGGCGCCGGAGAGCACGACCGACGACACCGCGGGGTGCGCCTGGCCGCCGAGGGTCACGGCGAAGGTTGCCGAGGAGTCTGAGTAGGCGGTCTGGGTGATGCTCGTCGGGGCGTCGGGTCGGCCCTGCGCGTCGAGCTCGATCGAGCCGGTGCCCGTGCGGCCCTGCGCGTCCTTCACGGTGAAGCTTGCCGTGCAGGTGCCGCCCGTGACGCGGCCGCCCTGCCACCCGACCGAGACCGTGTCGCCGCCCGCGGAGAACGTGCCGACCGCGCAGCTTCCGGCCTGCACCGACACGAGGTGGAGCCCGGCGCCCTGCTTCCCGGCGTAGGGGTCGAATTCGCCAGGGACGCCGATCACCTTGGTGCTGCACGCGGAGCCGACGGTGCAGCGCAGCGAGACGGTGCCGCCGCGCGGCAATTCGCTCGCCGCGGGGCCGACCCGGAGCGTCAGCGTGGAGCTCGAGGTCCCTGCACCGCTCACGTTCACGGAGACGACCTGCTGGGATCCCGGCGTCGCGTTCGCCGCCGCCGACACCTGGGCCGTCGAACCGCTCGCCGCGATCTGGAACTGGGAGCCGCCGCCCGAGACGGAGAAGCGCAGCTTCGACGGGTCGCCCTGGCGTCCGCCTGGCCACTCGACCATCTCGGTGAGGTTGACCGTCTCGGTGGTGCCTGGCGACACGGTCCGGGTGATCGGCCGCAGCTCAGCGACCGGATCCTTCGGCGTGATCGCGACGGGGACGGCGAGTGCGGTCCAGGCCTTCTGGCCATTCAGCCTGACCTCCATCTGGCACGTGTCCACCCACGGCGCGTCCTTGCCCGCGGCGTAGCGTAGCGTCGTTGCGCCCGCGGCGTCGCAGCGAGCGTTGGCGCGGCTCACGGAGAACGGGCCCGAGCCGAGCTCGACGCTGTCCTCGGGGCCGACGTCGACGAGGCTCGCGATGTTCGCCTCGACGCTCTTGTCCTCGTCGACCTTCAGCGGCGCGATGCCGGGCTTGAGGGTGATGCGGAGCTCGTCGAGCGGCGGGATCTGGAGGAACCCGTAGCTCGACACCTTTTCGCCCGAGGAGTCCACGCCGGACACGTTGAACACGACGAGGTCGCCCTCGGGGTTGTACGTGCCGAGGATGCGGTTGCCCTCGACGCGGTACTCCCCGCGGTTGCCCTTCCACACGCTGAGCTTGAGTTTCGACGGGTCGCCTGTGGCCCAGCGCACCTTTCCGGTGAGCACGTCGACGCCCTCGCTCGACAGGAGCGCCCGGTCCCGCACGTTGAGCACCGTGTCGGAGACGGACGGCGCCTGCGTGCCGACTCTCGCCGAGGTCTGCACGACGATCAGGCCTTCCGCCGTGCTCTTCGATTTGTCGGAGCGCACCTTGTACTTGTAGGAGACGATTCCGGGGGCGCTCGCGGGGCTCACGAGCACGCGCCCCTCCTTCATGGCGCTCGCGTCGATGCGCTTGGCGAGCCGCTCGTACTCGGGGCTGCCCTTGCCGCCGGGCACATTGGGGACGACGCTCTGGATCGAGAGTTTGCCCCGCGACGGATCGAGGTCGTTGTCGAGCGGTTTCACGACGGCAGGAGAGCCGCCGGGAACGAGCCGGACGCTGTCGGTGAGCGCGATCGGGGGCTGGCCCGTGTCGGTGCCGTCGGTGACGATGACGCGGAGGGCGCCCTCCGCGGTCCCGCCGCCGGCATCTCTCACCTCGTATTTGAGGGAGCGCACGCCGGCCTTCGCGGTCTCGGATGCGGCCACCTCGATGGCGGATCCGGTGCTGGCGATATTTGCCGTGACCTGCGGATCGTCCGAGGCGGACACCCCGATGAGACGCACGCGGTCGCCGTCTGGGTCGACACCGGACAGCGGCACCTGCAGGCTCGTATCCCCGCCGGGCGCGACGCGCGCGGTGAGCGGTGTGGGGTTCGGGGCCCGGTTGGCGCCCTTGGGCACGACCGTGACGAGCACGCTGCCGACGTCGCTCTGCTGGGGCGCGCTGGCGCCGTAGGCCGTGTACTGGATCCGATAGGTTCCGGCCTTCTGCGGGGCGAGGTAGCGCAGCGTGCTGCCGCTCGCGAAGGCGAGTTCGCCCTTCGCCCCGGAGCCGACGACCTCTGGCCGCAGCATGAGGCGCTCGCCTGGAGCGGCCACGTCGTTGTCGAGCACGCGGATATCGACGACCTGACCGGCGCGAACCGTGGCGTGATCCGCGACGGCGATCGCCCCGGAGGCGGAGTTCTCCGGGACCTGGAACACGGTGAGCGTGCCGTTGCCCTTGCGCCCGTCCTCGGAGACGGTGAGGTTGACCGAGCCGATCCGCCCCGGTGCGCCGGTCTTCGTGGCGCCGGCGACGCGCACCATCGAGTAGTCGATGATGTCGGCGCTCAGGTTGCCGTCGGTCACCTCGGCGCCGACGACGCTGAGGGCGCGGGCCGAGGCGCCCGGCAGCGCGTTGAGGACCTCGACCGTGGAGTCCGCGAGCGGGCGAACGAACGCGCGCAGCGGGGGCAGCACGAGCGACGACGGCGTCGAGATCGCGGTGACCTTGATCGAGCCGGTGATCTCTCCCCCGGTCACGGTGTCCTTGACCGACACGGACACGGTGGAGACGCCGGCGTCCTTCGCGGTGAGTGTGATCGTGCCGTTGCTGGTGTTCGTCTTGACGGTGGCCGCGCCCGACTGCACCGCGGCATCGAGCAGGGCGAAGGATCCGGAGCCGCCGGCCACCCGCTCGAGCGGGTTCACCACGAGCGCGCGGCCCGTCGAGACGGTCGCCGCGGAGTTGGTGAACTTCGCCACCGCGTCGGGTTGCACCTTGACCTGGAGTTCCCTGTGCTGCTCCGCGCCCCGGCTGTCGCTCACGACGATGTCGAGCATCACATCGGACGCACCGGCGTTGGGGTCGAGGTGCCGGAGGGCGAGCCTGCCGTCGGCCGTGACGATCGCGCGCACGGGATCGTCGGCGCGCAGCGGGCGCGCCGAGACGAGAGTCATGACGTCACCGTCGGGATCGACCCACCCCTCGAGGATCGGGGCGACGAGCGTTCCGCCCGGCACGATCGCCGGGACGCCCCACGTCCGCTGGCAGCCCTCGACCGGGCACCACTGCGGGGCGGTGTTCTTCTCCTCCGGCACGACTCTGAGGGTCACCTTCGCGGGCTGGGACTGCAGCGATCCGTCGGTGATCCGATACGAGAAGGAGGCCGTCCCGCGCGCGTCCGCTGCGGGGGACAGCATGAGCGTCTGCCCGTCCGGTGAGATCTGGAGGGTTCCGAAACTCTTCGGCAGACCACCGTTGCCGAGTGATTCCGGAACGATCGTGAGCACGTCGTTCGTGTTGGGATCGAAGTCGTTGAGGAGCACGGGCAGCGGGGTCGGCGTTCCCGCGCGCACGCCGAAGTCGTCGGGAACCGCGGTGGGAGGGAGCTGCTCGGTGACCTCGTCGACGACGACCTTGCCGCGGTTCTCCTTCGGCGGATCGGAGATGCTCCACTGCGAGACGGGGATCATCTTGCCCTCGGGCAGCGTCCACAGCATTCCGGAGCGTTCCTCGCTGAGCACCCCGCGCTCGCCGTTGGAACGGATGAAGGGCTCCCAGTCGCCGCCCGTCTGCACGGACTCGTCGAAGGAGAGCCGCACGGGCTCGCCCTCGCCCGTCCACAGGCTGCCGCTCGACGGGCCGAGCCAGGCTGCGTACAGCGTGCCCTTCACCTCGGCCGGTTTCGCGGGAATCCCGTTCGCCTCGGCGATCCGCTTCGGCGTCCCGCCCTTGGGGACGCTCCACAGCCCGTTCTCGTCGGCGACGAGGACATCGGCTCCCGGCTTCGAGCTCGGGGCCTGCAGGCGCACGGAGGCTCCGGCGGTGAGCTTCGATTCGTCGGCGCCCTGCCGCCAGAGCCTGCCGTCCCTCGTGTCGAGCAGGGCCCACTCGTTCCCCACGAGGGTGAGTTGGGGGTCGGCCGCCCGGCCCGAAACCGCCTCCCCGCCGTTGATGAACTCGCCCTTCGCGAGGTCGAAGCGGTGCACGGCCTTCTCCGTGGCCGAGTACATGGCGACGACGCCATCGGCCGAAACGGAGACGGCGTCGGCCTTGTAGTCCGTTCCTTCCTCGGCGCCCTTCTCGGGCTTTTTCTCGGCGTTCGCTGCCGCGATCGGGTCGATCGGCGAGAGCGACTGCAGATTCCGTGCGATCTCCGCCGGGGTGGCCCGCGCGGGGAGCTCGTTCTCGGCGTCGCGGGTGAGCGAACCGGCGTAAACCGCGCCGGACTCGGTGCGGACCGCGACGTAGCGCCCGACGGAGGTCACGTCCCTGGTGCCCTCGGGCATGCTCACGGCCGCGTTGTCCTCGGCGTTCGCGTCGGACTCGGTGCCTGCGCCCGATCCGGGCCCGCCCGCGCCCTGCTGCTGCGCGGCGCCGCCGGGATTCGAGGCGGTCTGCGCGTTGTCCGCGCCGGACCGATCGTGGTCGTTGAGGTCGACGGGGTTCGCGTCGTCGACGGGCCAGGCACGCCCGTTGCCGTGGCTCAGCACGAGCGTGCTGTCCCCGGCCTGCATGACGCCGGACGGCTCGGACACCTTGCGGACGAGGTCGAGCTCGCCCGTGTCCGTGTTCACGCGCGCGTACTGGCCGGCGTCGCGCGCGACCCAGACCCCCGGCTCGACGCGGGGCGTCTCGCGCGCGTCGTACCCGTTCGCCACGACCGCGATCGTTGCAACGAGCGCGAAGGCGACCGCTCCGGCCATCCACAGCCTGATGTTGCGGGTGCGCTCGGCCTCCGCACGCGTGCGCGGCGCGGGGCGTCCCTGCCCGCGCGGCTTCCGCTGCTTCGCCTTCCAGGCCGCTCCTCGCGGCGCGGCTGCTCCCGGTCCTGGTGAGGGCGGCATACCCGCGCTCATCCTCCCCCTCCGACAAGCGCCCAGATCAGGAGGCCGATCCCGCCGAGGATCGCGATCGCGGATCCCGCGCCGATGATGCCTGCCTTCATGGGCGAAGTGGGGCGGTCCAACAGCACGCCGTCGCTGTCGGTGCCGTTGCGGTCGGCCAGCATCGCCGCCCTGGCTTCCGAGCGCGATACCCGGCCGGGCACCGCGCTCATGACGGGTCCGCGGGTCCCGACCGGCAGGGTCTCTGCCCGCGGCAGCCAGGCCTCAGCGACGATCTCGAGCGGGGTCACGTCGTAGCCGTAGTACCGCTGCAGCCCCTGCAGCGCCTCCCCGAACTCCGACATCGAGGTGAATCGCTCGGCAGGATCCTTGCGGAGCGCGCGCGTGAGGAGCTGGTCGAACGCCTCGTAGCCTTCGACGCCGGGGATCGGGCGGTACGGGGCCTTCACAATGCGTTCGATCAGCTTCGACCGCGTGTTCTGGGTGCGATCAGGCATTTCAAAGGGCGCCTGGCCCGCGGCGAAGGAGTAGAGCGTGGCGCCGAGCGACCACACCTCGCTCGCGGTGCTGCCGGTGCTCTGCAGCCGGACCACCTCGGGGGCCGACCACGGGATCGACATGGCGACCTCGTCGTCGACGTGATCAGGGTGGTTCACCACCTGAGCGATGCCGAAGTCCGCGAGCGCCGGGCGGCCGAGCGTCGTGAGGAGGACGTTCGAGGGTTTGATGTCGCGGTGCAGCACACCGGCGCGGTGCGCGGTCTCGAGCGCCCCCGCCATGCGCACACCGGCGTCGAGAACGTCGCGGAGCGCGGCCGGCCGACCCTTCGTGAGCGCGCCCATCGAGGCCGGGCAGAACTCCATCGCGATGTAGGGGTGCCCGTCGAGCGAGATGCTCGCCTGATGGATCGACACGATCGACGGGTGGCTGCTCAGTCGCGCCATGACGTCCGCCTCGCGCTCGAACACGGCGCGCAGTTCGGCCTCATCGGGTCCGATCGCCTCGCCGCTCAACACCTTCACGGCGACGACACGGCGCGGCATGTCCTGTTCATACAGATGCACCTGGGCGAATCCGCCGCGTCCCAGAGGGCGCACATAGGTGAAGCCCGGGATCACGGGCCTCGGAGGCGCCGCCCGCTCAGCCATTGCACTGACGAGAGCGGGATCCCGCTCGGGGGCGCTGCACGGGCTGGGGACGCATACCACCCATGATATGCGGCCAGGACCCCGGGGCCGAAACGTGATCCTGGGAGCGGTTGCCCCACCGCCACACCGAGAACGGCCCCCGCTCCACTGAGGGAGCGGGGGCCGTTCACTGCGGGGAACTCGCCCCGACGATCCGGACTGCTTACAGGCCGGAGACGTCGAGCGGGATGCCCGGGCCGAAGGTCGTCGAAACGGCGCCCTTCTGCACGTACTTGCCCTTGGCCGACGACGGCTTCAGACGCGAGATCTCGTCGAGCACCGAGGTGATGTTGTCGGCGAGCTGCTCGGCGGTGAAGGAGGCCTTACCGACGATGAAGTGCACGTTGGCGTGCTTGTCGACGCGGAACTCGATCTTGCCGCCCTTGATCTCGGTCACGGCCTTAGCCGGGTCCGGGGTCACCGTGCCGGTCTTCGGGTTCGGCATGAGGCCGCGCGGGCCGAGCACCTTACCGAGACGACCGACCTTGCCCATGAGCTCGGGGGTCGAGACAGCCGAATCGAAGTCGGTGTAGCCGGCGGCCACCTTCTCGATCAGCTCGTCGCCACCGACCTCGTCGGCGCCGGCGGCGAGAGCCGCCTCAGCCGCGGGGCCGACCGCGAACACGATGACGCGGGCGGTCTTGCCCGTGCCGTGGGGGAGGCTGACGGTGCCGCGCACCATCTGGTCAGCCTTGCGGGGGTCCACACCGAGCTTGACGGCGACCTCGACGGTCGAGTCGGTCTTGGTGGAACCGGTCTCCTTCGCCAGGGCGACAGCCTCGGCGGGAGTGTAGAACTTGTCTGCCTGAATCTTCTCGGCAGCGGCGCGGTACGCCTTCGACTTCTGTGCCATATCCGTTGCCCTTACTCGACCGTGATGCCCATGGAGCGAGCGGTGCCCGCGATGATCTTCGACGCAGCGTCGATGTCGTTCGCGTTCAGATCGGCCTGCTTCTGCTCGGCGATCTGGCGAACCTGCTCGGCGGTGACCTTCGCAACCTTGACGGTGTGCGGGGTGCCGGAGCCCTTCTGCACGCCAGCAGCCTTCTTGAGGAGCTCGGCGGCCGGCGGGGTCTTCAGGATGAAGTCGAACGAGCGATCCTCGTACACGGTGATCTCCACCGGGACGATGTTGCCGCGCTGGGACTCCGTGGCCGCGTTGTAGGCCTTGCAGAATTCCATGATGTTGACGCCGTGCTGACCCAGCGCGGGACCCACGGGGGGTGCCGGGTTGGCGGCGCCGGCTGCGATCTGAAGCTTGATCAGACCGGTAACCTTCTTGGCCTTTGCCATGATTGTTTCCTTTCGCTTCGAACCCGCGCGGATGCGCGCGTTCTCCCGCAGATCCGGCCGATCCGGAACGCGGTGATGATTTGCGCACGGCGAAGCCAGGCGCAAACCACACAATCATACCCGATTCCGCGAGAATCCGCACCCGGAGGCGCACCGGCAGCGTCTCCCCGGAAACACGAAGGGCCCCGCACTCGGCGGGGCCCTTCGTCGCAGATCCGCGCGGGATCTAGACCATCTTGGTGACCTGATCGAAGCCGAGCTCGACCGGGGTCTCGCGCTCGAACAGCGAGACGAGGACGGTGAGCTTGCCAGCGGCAGGGTTGATCTCGCTGATCGTGCCGGGGAGGCCCTCGAAGGATCCCGACTTGATCGTGATCGTCTCGCCGACCTCGAAGTCGATCTCGACGTTGCCCTGCGCCGCAGCGTTCGCGGCGGCCTTGCCCTTGGCGGTCGCGGCCGGCTCGAGCTCGACCGTGCTCTTCAGCATCTCGAACGCCTCGTTGATCCGGAGCGGGACCGGGTTGTGGGCGTTGCCAACGAAGCCCGTGACACCCGGGGTGTGACGCACGACCGACCAGGTGGTCTCGGTGAGGTTCATGCGGACGAGCACGTAGCCGGGGATCCGCACGCGGGTCACCATCTTGCGCTGGCCGTTCTTGACCTCCATGACCTCTTCCATGGGGACCTGGATCTCGTAGATGTCGTCGACCGCGCCCATCGTCTCTCGACGGTTCCACAGGTTCGACTTCACCTTGCGCTCGTAGCCGGCGTAGGTGTGGATCACGAACCACTTGCCCGGGCGGCGACGCAGATCCTTCTTGAAGGCCTTGTAGGGATCCTCGGCGGACTCGGCAGCGTCTGCCTCGCCGTCCTCGGTCTCCGCGTCGGAGATCGCCGCCGCTGCGGCATCGGCCTCCTCGGCGGTGTCGATATCGAGCGCGTCCTCGACGGCGGCATCGGCAACCGGGTCGACCGACTGCACCAGCGCGTCGAGGGCCGCGTCGAGATCGGCCTCGGGAGTGTTCTGGTTCTCGGTCGTCATGTTGCTGCTTTCCTTGCTCGGGGTTCGAAGTGGGGTGCGCTCCGGGCTGCTGCCGGGCTCCGCCACCCCGTTCGCCGGGGTCGTGCGGAGGTGCCTACTGGAGTGGCGTTCCGAAGATGAAGATCGTGACGAAGCCAAACACCTGATCGAGTGCCCACACGAGCGCCATCATGATGAGGACGAACGCGATCACCACGATCGTGAAGTTGATGAGCTCCTTGCGGGTCGGTGTGACGACCTTCTTCAGCTCGGCGATGACCTGCTGGATGAAGAGCACGATCCGGCTGAACCAGTTCCGCTTTGCGGCGCGATCCGCCTTGGCGCGCTCGACCAGGCCGCCGCCGCTCTCCTCGACTTCACTGCTGCTCACTCGGCTGTCCTTTCGATTGTCTCCCCCGGTGCCTGACACCGGGGGAGATCGGCAGGGCGGACAGGACTCGAACCTGCAACCTGCGGTTTTGGAGACCGCTGCGCTACCAATTGCGCCACCGCCCTATGGAGTTCCCATCGGGTTGAACTTCGCCGCTCAGCCGACCCAACGTGGGGCCTTCAGGCATGGGAAATTCTGGCAGATGTCAACTACCTCGCACTACTGTACGCGATCCCGGGCGGGTTGTCGAACCAGTGCGCGACGGCCGCGCCTCCGAATCCCCTCACCGTCTGCGAGGGGATCGCGACGCGGACATGCGCGCGAGGCTAGGATCGACGTGTGACCAACAACTCCCGTCTTTCGAAGAAGATTGCCGCCATCGCAGAGTCCGCGACCCTCAAGGTCGACGCCAAGGCGAAGGCCCTCCAGGCCGAGGGTCGGCCCGTGATCAGTTACGCGGCAGGCGAGCCCGATTTCGCCACCCCCGCGCACATCGTCGACGCCGCTCGCGTCGCGCTCGACGACCCCAAGAACTTCCGCTACACCGCGGCCGTCGGCCTGCCCGAGCTCCGCGAGGCGATCGCCGCGAAGACCGCGCGTGATTCCGGCTGGGCGGTCTCGCCCTCGCAGGTCATCGTCACCAACGGCGGCAAGCAGGCCGTCTACCAGTCCTTCCAGGTGCTCCTCGACCCGGGCGACGAGGTCATTGTGCCCACCCCGTATTGGACCACCTACCCCGAGGCGATCCAGCTCGCCGACGGCGTGCCCGTCGAGGTCTTTGCCGGCGCCGATCAGGGCTACAAGGTCACCGTCGAGCAGCTCGAGGCCGCGCGCACCGATCGCACGAAGGTCCTCCTCTTCGTCTCCCCCTCGAACCCCACCGGCGCCGTCTACTCCCCCGAGGAGACCAAGGCGATCGGCGAGTGGGCCGCGGCGAACGGCCTGTGGGTCATCTCGGACGAGATCTACCAGAACCTCACCTACGACGGCGTTCGCGCCACCTCGATCGTCGAGGCCGTCCCCGAGCTGCAGGATCGCACGATCCTCGTGAACGGCGTCGCCAAGACCTACGCAATGACGGGCTGGCGCGTGGGCTGGATGGTCGGCCCCGCCGACATCATCAAGGGCGCAGCCAACCTGCAGTCGCACCTCAGCTCGAACATCAACAACATCGCGCAGCGCGCCACGATCGCGGCCCTCACGGGCCCGCAGGAGCCGGTCGAGGAGATGCGTCTCGCGTTCGACCGCCGCCGCCGCCTGATCGTCGAGGAGCTCAACAAGGTTCCCGGCTTCGAGTGCCCCGTTCCCGAGGGCGCGTTCTACGCCTACGTCGACGTCGCTGGCGCACTCGGCAAGACGTACCGCGGCGTCACCCCGACCACGTCGCTCGAGCTCGCGGACCTCATCCTCTCCGAGGCCGAGGTCGCCGCGGTTCCCGGCGAGGCCTTTGGCCCGTCCGGTTACCTGCGCTTCAGCTACGCGCTCGGCGATGAGCCGCTGGTCGAGGGCATCCGCCGCATTCAGGCGCTGCTCTCCGAGTAGCCTCGGCCCGGGATCCGGCCTCGGCGCCGGATTCCCGCGCACTGCACGGGCGTTCACTCCTCACGGAGTGGACGCCCTTTGCGTTCTCGCGCTCGACCGGCGGTCGCTCCGGAGACCCTCGACCGGCGGTCGCTCCGGAGACCGAGGCGGAGACTACGGCGGCGGGTCCTGGGGTTAGCTCGGCCCCCGTCTCTGCCGAACCATCAGAGACGGGGGCCGAACCCAACCACCCCCGTGGAGGTCCATCCGCGACGCGCTCACCAGTGGGGTGGCGATCCATCGAATCATCGGATGAACAATCACGATGCTAGATTCGCTTTTCGCTTCTGTCTAGATGTGCGCACCGACTTATTTAGATTCGCTCCATATGGAGCTTCACCGTCACGGTATTTGACCCAAATTCGCGCAAAGAGACCGGGAATAGATCCGAGGGGTCGGTGTTATCTTTATATGCAAGCGCATATAACGGAGGCATTCATCATGGAATTCGGCATCTTCTCGGTCAGCGACGTCACCCGCGACCCGGTCAGCGGCGTCACGCCCAGCGAGGCCGAGCGCATCACCGGGCTCACGGAGATCGCGGTCCACGCCGAAGAGGTCGGCTTCGACGTCTTCGCGATCGGCGAGCACCACAACCCGCCCTTCTTCTCCTCGAGCCCCACGACCTTCCTGTCCTACGTGGCGGCCAAGACCAAGACGCTGCGGCTCAGCACCTCGACGACCCTGATCACCACGAACGATCCGGTCCGGATCGCCGAGGAATACGCGATGCTCCAGCACCTCGCCGGCGGCCGCATGGACCTGATGCTGGGTCGCGGCAACACCGCGCCCGTCTACCCCTGGTTCGGCAAGGACATCCGCACGGCGCTCCCCCTCGCCCTCGAGAACTACAACCTGCTCCACCGCCTCTGGACCGAGGACGTCGTGGACTTCGAGGGTAAGTTCCGCACGCCGCTGCAGGGCTTCACCTCGACCCCGCGCCCCCTCGACGACGTGGCCCCCTTCGTGTGGCACGGATCGATCCGCACCCCTGAGATCGCCGAGCAGGCCGCCTACTACGGCGACGGCTTCTTCGCGAACCACCTGTTCGCGCCGTCTGAGCACTTCATGCGCCTCGTCAAGTTCTACCGCGAGCGCTACGAGCACTACGGACACGGCACGCAGGCGCAGGCGATCGTCGGGCTCGGCGGCCAGACCTTCATCGCGAAGAAGTCCCAGGACGCGATCGACGGATTCCGTCCCTACTTCAACGAGGCCCCGGTCTACGGCCACGGCCCACGCATGGAGGACTTCACGAGCCAGACGCCGCTCACGGTCGGCAGCCCGCAGGAGGTCATCGACAAGACGCTCACCTTCCGCGAGAAGTTCGGCGACTACCAGCGGCAGATGTTCCTCATCGACCACGCCGGCCTTCCCACGAAGACCGTCATGGAGCAGCTCGATCTGCTCGGCAGCGAGGTTCTCCCGACCCTGCGCGCGGAGATGGCGAAGGGCCGCGACCCCGAGGTCCCCGAAGCACCGACGCACGAGAGCCTGGTCAAGGCCAAGTACGGCGACGCCGAGCCACGCCAGCCGCGCCCGAACGCCAACCGCGGCGACAACGTTACTGGCGGCTCGCCCTACCAGGACTCCCCCGCCAAGCGCGGCTCCTCCTTCGGGCTGTAGACCATGGTTCCCACGGGAGAGCGCACCGATGTGCGCCTCGCGAACCACGCCTGGGAGGCGCTCATGACGGCCCACTCGGCCCTCATGAGCGTCTTCGGGGCGGAGGGAATGTGGGGCGACATCAGCATGCGCGAGTACGACGTGCTCTACACCCTGTCCAAGGCGGATGCCCCGCTCAAGATCTGCGACGTCCAGAGCGGCGTGCTGCTCAGCCAGCCGGCGCTCTCGCGCATGCTCGACCGCCTCGAACAGCGCGGTCTGGTCAGCAAGCATCCCGATCCCGAGGACCGTCGGGCGGTGCGGATCTCGCTCACCGAGGCGGGCGCCGCGCTGCAGCGCCGCGTCGGCCTCGCCCACGCGAAGAGCGTGGCGCGCGAGGTGGGCGGAGCGCTCACCGCTGATGAACTGCAGGATCTCGCGAGGCTCTGCGGGAAACTCGCAGGCCGCTAACGACACCGGGCAGATCGCCCACCAGATCAGATTCACCCAGGAGACATCATGACCGCACCATACGATGGCGAAATCGCCGCCTCACCGAGCCCCGGATCCGGAACAGCCGACGCCCCGCGCGAAATGACCCTCGCCCTCGTGAGCGCGGGCACGAGCGATCCCTCGACGACCACCATGCTCGCGGGTCGCGTCGCGGAGAAGGCCACGACGATCGCGGCGGAGCAGGGCATCGCCCTCACGACGCGCGTCGTGGATCTGCGCGCGCTCGCCGAGGACGTGACGACCGCGCTCGTCACCCAGCACATCTCCCCGGCGCTGCAGGAGGCGAGCGACATCATGCGCGACGCCGACGCGATCGTCGCCTCGACGCCCGTCTACAAGGCCGGCGCGAGCGGGCTGTTCACCGCGTTCTTCCAGGTGCTCGACAACGACCTCCTGATCGGGACCCCGGTGGTCCTCGCCGCGACGGCGGGCAGCGCCCGCCACGCGCTCGTGGTCGACGATCAGCTCCGCGGCCTCTTCGCCTACCTGCGGACGATCGTCGTTCCGACCGGCCTGTTCGCCGCCCCCGACGACTGGAACAGCAGCGAGTTCGGCAAGCGCATCGAGCGCTCGGCGACGGAGCTCGTCGCGCTGCTCGCCGGCGGCTTCCGCGCCGCGGTGCGGGGCGACGCCTGGGGCTCCTACCAGCACTCCTACGGCAGCGCCGGCGGCACGGAGCTCGGCATCGACCTCGACACCGACCTCATGCGGCTCGCAACGGGCGGCGCCTGATCCTGCGCGGGATCGGTCCGGCCGCAGCCGTGTCGATCCGCATCGGGCGCGATCCGCGCGGCTGATCGTGCCGGATCCCGATCCCGTCGCACCAGCGCGAACGGCACCGGTTCCCTCGCGGGACCGGTGCCGTTCGCGTCTTCTGGCCGCGTGGGGCGCCTAGCGCGTCGGCTCGAACGGGGCCGCGGAGCGATGGTCCTCGCGCTGCGCGGTCTGCCGGCGCGCCTCCACGGCGTCGGGGCCGAAGAGCTCGGGGTGCTGCGCCTTGTAGGCGATCAGGTCGCGCACGTTCTTCTGCACGACGATCACGGCGAACACCGCCATCGCGAAGGTCATGCCGTAGAGGCCGTTCTCGCTCGGCAGGAGCGGGCTGTTCCACAGCCCCCAGGCGAGCATGCCTATGCTGATGAACAGGCCGAGCCAGGAGACGCCGAGGTAGATGGAGGTCACCGGGACGCCCTCGTGCCGGTCGCGGACCGACTTCTGCAGGCCGACCGCGCTGACGAGGCCGAAGAAGAAGGAGCCCAGGAAGAAGCCCTTCTCGAAGGGATCCATGTCGGCGCGCCAGAGGCTGATGAAGTACACGATCGTCGCGAGCGCGAGTGCCGCCCATGCGGCCCCGACGAATGCCGCCGTCGGCTTGCCGAACTGGTCGCGTCGCAGGTCCGAATTGCCGTTCTCCATGATGTTCTCCCTCGAATCAACGTGCTGGATCAGCATGCGCCGAGTCTATGGAGGACTGAATGCAAAACGCGGAATATGCGTTACAATCCGTCCCGGAAGGGCTCGTATCGTCGCGAAGTCAGCCGCCGAGCCCGGCGAGCATGGCCGCCGTCGGAACGAAATAGGTGCTGCCCGTCGCGGCCGTCGAGAAGTCGAGGATGCGATCGTACTTTCCGGGCGGGTCGCCGATGAACATTCGCTCGAGCATCTGCTCGATCACGGTGAGCCTGCGCGAGTACCCGATGAAGTAGGTGCCGTGGATCCCGCTGCCCGGCGTCGCGAACGGCATGTTGTCGCGGACGATGTCGTGTTCGACGCCCTCGGCGTCGGTGATCGTCGCGAGCGTCTTGTGCGAGCGCTGCCCGCTCTCCGCGTCGGGGAGCTCGACATTGTCCGACTTCGTGCGCCCGATCACGGCCTCCTGGTCCTCGACCGTGAGGCCGCCCCAGGCGTCGAGATTGTGGAGGTACTTCTGCACGACGACGTAGCTGCCTCCCGCGAAGCCCGGATCCTCGTCGCCGATCAGCGCCGAGACCGGCAGGTCGGGGCCGACCGGGTTCGCGGTGCCATCCACGAACCCCAGCAGGTCCCTGCCGTCGAAATAGCGGAAGCCGCTCACCTCGTCCTCGACGCGCACATCGGTGCCGAGGGCCCCGAGCAGGAGCCGCTCGAACTCGTAGGCGAGATCCTGCCGGTCGGCGCGGATGTGGAAGAGCAGGTCGCCAGGGGTCGCCCGTGCCGCGTGCACCTCGCCGACGAACTCCTTGAACGGGTGCAGCTCGGCGGGGGCTGCACCCGGATCGTCGCCGCGCATCGCCCGCCACGCGGTCGCGCCGATTCCCACCGTGCAGGACAGTCGCGCGCCCGGGTTTCGGAATCCGACCGTCTTCACGAGGTCCTCGATTCCCGCGAGAGTGTCGACGACGCCCTGCGGGATCCTGCCGGGTGCGGAGCCGCCCCCTCCGCCCGCGGTCGATCCGCTCGCGGCGCTCGAAGCGGCGTCGGATCGCCCGGAGCCGCCGTGCCGCGCGGCCCTGCGGCCGGCCGCGCGCCTCGGGGAGCCCATCGCGAGGGATGGGACACTCACGACGAGGAAGATGGCCGCGCTCGTGAGCGGTCCGACGACGTTTTGCGTGCTCGATTCGCCCGGCTGCATACCCTCAAAACTAACACTAGATATTGGGTGCGACCAGCCATTCTCGCCTTGCTCATGCGTCGCCGGCGGTAATCGCCCCGGCTTCTTCCTCCGCGGACTCGTGCGGGCGTCCGATATGCGCCAGGTGCTTGCCCGCGATCGCGAGCACCAGGATCGAGACCAGGATCGAGGCGGCCCCGACCCAGTAGGGCACCCCGTCGCCGAACGCGACGGCGATCGGACCCGCGACCGCCGGGGCGATCGCCCCGCCGATGAAACGAACGCCTGAGTACGTCGAGGAGGCGACGCCGCGGGGAAGATCGGTCGCCTCCATCACGGCCTCCGTGAGCGCCGTGTTCATGACGCCGAGGAGCAGGCCGCTGATCACGACCAGCCAGACGAGCACCGGAAGCGAGTCGACGAAAACTCCCAGCAGCACGAGGCAGACGGCGATCCCCGCGAGCATCGTGAACAGCACGGGACGCAGCCCGAGCCGACGAGTGAGCACCGGCGCAACCAGCACCGACGTGATCGCGAGGGCGAGGCCCCAGCCGAAGAACACGAGACCGAGCTCGTGCGCTCCGAAGGTCACGCCGAGCGCGTGCGCCGCCGCCTCGATGGGGTACGGGCTGTAGGCGAGCAGCACGAAGAAGCCGAAGTTGTAGAAGAACGCGACGGCCGAGAGCGAGAGCAGCGCGCGATTACGCAGCGCGGCGAAGCCGGAGAACAGCGAGGCCTTCGCGGGCTTCGACGGCGCCTGCGACGCGGACCCGGCCGCTGCCGCGGCTCCCTCGGCAGTTCCGCCAGCCGCTCCCGCCGTGGCGGGCTTGCGGAGCAGGACCAGGATCGCAATCAGCGCGATCGCCATGAGCACCGCGGTTCCGAAGAACGGCCCGCGCCAGGAGACGCTCCCGAGCGCCCCGCCGACGAGCGGGCCCACCGCGAGCCCGACGCCGAGCGCGGCCTCGTAGAGCACGATCGCCTGGCGTGAACCGCCCGTGGCGGCGCCGACGATCGCGGCGAGCGCCGTCGAGATGAAGAGCGCATTGCCGAGGCCCCAGCCCGCGCGGAAGCCGATCACCGCGCCGACCGAGTCCGAGGCTCCGGCGAGCGAGGCGAACAGCACGACGAGAGCGAGGCCGCTGAGCAGCGTCGCCTTCACCCCGATCCTCGTCGAGACCCAGTTCGTGAAGAACATGGCCGCGCCGGTGATGAAGAGGTAGCTCGTGAAGAGCAGCATGGTCTCGCTCGGCGTGGCCCGCAGTTCCCGGCTGATCAGGGTCAAGATCGGATCGACGAGGCCGATTCCCATGAAGGACACGGCGCAGGCGAAGGCGATCGCCCAGACCGCTGTCGGCTGCCGGAAGATCGATGCCGGCTTCGCCGCCGGGCTGCGGTGCGCGCTCGCTTCGCGCGCGTGAGTTTCGGTGACGGTTGCCGCCATGACTGCTCCTGTTTCCTGCTGTGTGTGCTCCTGATCCGTGCTTCCGCCCTCGGCTCCGCCGAGGTCACGCGGCTAGGGAACGGCCGCGCCGCCCTCGAGCTGCTCGGCGAAGTCGGCGAGCAGCTCGGCCGCACGCGCGAGCGCCGACCGGTCCCGGGGCGGGAGCGCGGCGATCATCGGACTGAGCCGGGTGGCCACGGAGGCGCGGTAGTCGGCGAGTGCGCGGGCGCCGGCGTCGGTGATCGTGACGAGGGAGGCGCGGCCATCGGCCGGATCCGGGTCCCGGCGCACCCAGCCATCCCCCTCCAGGCGGTTCACGAGCGACGTGGCGCTCGGCTGGGCGACGCGCTGCAGCCGGGCGATCTCGCTCACGCGGAGGCCGGCGGGGGCGTTGGATCCGGGCGCGGAGGAACTCCCGGCGTCACGCGCGCCGTTGCGCGCGGCGTCGAGAGCGGCGAGCGTCCGCCAGGCGACGGACGAGTAGTGGGAGCCGACGGCCAGGCCGGCCATTCGGACGAAGCGCGTGGTGCCCTGCACCACGGCGACGGACTCGGCGTCCGCGTTCCCTGTTTCGTTCTGCACAGGAGCACTCTACGCCCGATTACATAGTTTGTCTATATAGATTGACGATGTTCTGCGCGCGCCCCGGACACGCGAGCGGGCCCCCGGGAACGCGTGGTTCCCGGGGGCCCGCCGACGGACGCGCCGCTACTTGCCCGTGTAATACGAGTCGGCGACCGTGAGCGCCTCGTCGATGATGTCGAGGCCCTTGATCAGGTCTTCCTCGCTGATGATCAGCGGCGGGGCGATCTGCAGGCGGTTGCCGGCCGCGAACGGCCACAGGCCGGCCTGCTTGCACGCGGCGACGACCGCGTTGAACGGGGCCGCGGCCTCGCCGCTCGCGTTGAACGGCACGAGCGGTTCGCGGGTCTCACGGTCGGTGACGAGCTCGAGCGCCCAGAAGAGACCCTTGCCGCGGTACTCACCAACGGAGGGGTGCTTCTCGAGGAACTCCTTCAGGCGGGGCTCGACGACGCGCGATCCGAGGTCGCGGACGCGCTCGATGATGCCCTCCTCCTCGAAGATGTCGAAGGTGGCGACACCGGCCGCGCAGGCGAGCGGGTGACCCGAGTAGGTGAGGCCGCCGGGGAACGAGCGATCCTCGAACGCGTTGTGGATCTTCTCGCTGATCACGACGCCGCCGAGCGGCACGTAGCCCGAGTTGACGCCCTTCGCGAAGGTCACGAGGTCGGGGGTGACGTCGAAGCCCTGGTAGGCGAACCACTCGCCGGTGCGGCCGAAGCCGACCATGACCTCGTCGCAGATCATGAGGATGCCGTGGCGGTCGCAGATGTCGCGGACGCCGGCGAGGTAGCCGGGCGGCGGGACGAGGACGCCGTTGGTGCCGGTGACGGACTCGAGCACGACGGCCGCGATCGTGGAGGCGCCCTCGAGGATGATCTGCTCCTCGAGGTGCTTGAGCGCGCGCTCGGTCTCCTGCTCGGGGGTCTCTGCCCAGAACGCGCTGCGGTAGGCGTAGGGGCCGAAGAAGTGGCAGACCTCGCCGTCGATGACGTCGTTGGCCCAGCGGCGGGGCTCACCCGTCATGGTGATCGCGGTGCCGGTGGAGCCGTGGTAGGAGCGGTAGCGGGTGAGGATCTTGCGCTTGCCGGTCGACTGGCGGGCGAGGCGCACAGCGTACTCGATCGCGTCGGCGCCACCGTTCGTGAAGAACACGGAACGGGCGCCCTCGAAGGAGTGCTCGACGATGCGCTTCGCGAGCTCGCCGCGGACGTCGTTCGCGAGTGCGGGCTGGATCGTGGCGAGGCGGCCGGCCTGCTCCTGGATCGCCTTCACGAGGCCCGGGTGCTGGTGCCCGAGGTTGAGGTTCACGAGCTGCGACGAGAAGTCGAGGTACTCGTTGCCGTCGTAGTCCCACATGCGCACGCCCTCGCCCTTGGCGATCGGCAGCGGGTTGATCTGGCCCTGCGCGGACCACGAGTGGAAGACGTACTGGCGGTCGTTCTCGCGCACCTCGCGCTGCGCCGCCGTGTCGCCGAACTCCTGCTCGGCGCCGTTGAGATCGATGTAATCGGCCATGATCTGCGATCCAATCCTTTTCTGAAGCGTTGAGTGTGAGATGCGAGGGGCCGCGCGACGGTGTGCGCCGCGCAGCCCCCTGCACCCGATCGCGACGGGAGCGTCCCCGCTCCCGCCGCTGCGTGATCAGCTGTTGCTGGGGAAGCCCAGGTCGACCTTCGACTGGTCCGGGTTCGGCCAGCGGGTGGTGACGACCTTCGAGCGCGTGTAGAAGTGCACCGACTCGGGGCCGTAGATGTGGGCGTCGCCGAACAGCGAGTCCTTCCAGCCGCCGAAGGAGAACGACCCGACCGGGACGGGGATCGGCACGTTGATGCCCACCATGCCCGCCTCGACCTCGAACTCGAACTGGCGGGCGAGGCCGCCGTCGCGGGTGAAGATCGCGGTGCCGTTGCCGAACTGGTGATCGTTGATGAGCTGCAGGCCCTCGTCGTAGGTGTCGACGCGGACGATCGCGAGCACCGGCCCGAAGATCTCCTCGCGGTAGACCTTGCTGTCGGTCTGGACGTTGTCGATGAGCGAGACCCCGGTGAAGAAGCCGTTGCCCTCGAACTCCGCCTCGCGGCCGTCGACGACGACCGTCGCACCCTCAGCCTCGGCGCCCGCGACGTAGGACTCGACGCGCTCCTTGGCCTCCTTGGTGATGAGCGGGCCCATCTCCGAGCTGGGGTCCGTGCCGTCGCCGATCTTGAGGTTCTTCATGCGATCGGCGATCTTCTGCACCAGCGCGTCGCCGACACCGCCGACGGCGACGACGACCGAGACGGCCATGCAGCGCTCGCCCGCCGAGCCGTAGGCCGCGGAGACGGCCGCGTCGGCCGACATGTCGAGATCGGCGTCGGGCATGACGATCATGTGATTCTTGGCGCCGCCGAGGGCCTGGACGCGCTTGCCGTTGGCCGCGGCGCGCTCGTAGATGTACTTCGCGATCGGGGTCGAGCCGACGAAGGAGATCGCCTTGACGTCCGGGCTGTCGAGCAGCGTGTCGACCGCGACCTTGTCGCCGTTGACGACGTTGAGGACGCCGTCGGGCAGGCCGGCCTCGCGGAAGAGGTCCGCGATGAAGAGGGAGGCGGAGGGATCGCGCTCGGAGGGCTTCAGCACGACCGTGTTGCCGCAGGCGATCGCGCTCGCGATCATCCACAGCGGCACCATGACCGGGAAGTTGAACGGGGTGATCGCCGCGACGACGCCGACGGGCTGCTTCACGGAGTGGACGTCGACGCCGGTCGAGACCTGCTCGTCGCGCTCACCCTTCAGGAGGTGCAGGAGCCCCGAGGCGAACTCGACGTTCTCGAGGCCGCGGGCGATCTCGCCTGCAGCGTCCGAGAGGACCTTGCCGTGCTCGCTCGTGACGATCGCAGAGAGCTCGGGCGTGCGCTGCTTGAGCAGCTGGCGCAGGTTGAAGAACACGTCGGCGCGCTTCGTGAGGCTCGTCTTCCGCCACTTGGGCAGGGCAGCCTTCGCCGCGGCGATGGCCTCCTCGACGGTCGCGGCCGAGGCGATCGCGACCTGGTGCTGCTCTTCGCCGGTGGCCGGGTTGAAGACCGGCTGGGTGCGCTCGGCGTCCGTGACGCGCTCGCCGCCGATGATGTGGGGGATGAGAGCCATGCGGTTCGTCCTCTTCTCCGTGGATTCGCTGTGTTTCGGTGGTCTCGCCCGCCGAAACGGGCAATGTGTTCGGGATCCGGAGATCCCGCTGTTTCCCAGTGTCTCATTCGGATCAGCGAGATCACACCGACAATCGATCCGATCTTCCGACATGTTCCACACAAACTGTACGATTGTGGTCGTGGACCTCTCGAGCACCCCCCTTCCCGCCGTCTCCGACGTGATCGCGTTCCCCGAGCTCATCGCGGCGGGGCCGGAGCTCGTCGCGGGCGGATCGGGCATGGATCGGCCGGTCCGGTGGGCGCACGTCGTCGCCGGCGGCGACGCCATCGGGCTGCTCGACGGCGGTGAGCTCGTGCTCACCACGGGCGCCGGCTGGCCGCGTGACGAGCGATCGCTCGGGCGGCTCGCCGAGGAGCTCGCGGCGAAGGACCCCGCCGCGGTGGTGTTCGAGGTCGGCACCCACTTCGACGCGGCGCCAGCCCCGCTCGTCGCGGCCTGCGAGCAGGGCGGGATCCCGCTGATCGCGCTCCACCGGGAGGTGCGCTTCGTGCAGCTCACGCAGCGCCTCCACCAGCGGGTGCTCGCGTCGCAGCACGAGGCGCTCGCGGCGCGGGCCGAGGTGCACGCGATGCTCACGGAGCTCGGCCTCAATCGCAGTCCCGTCGACTACGTGATCGAGCGGCTCGCCGACACGCTCGACGCTCCGGTCGTGCTCGCCGACTCGGCGGGGAACGTCGTGGCGTGGGCCGGGCGCGGGGCGGAACCGGAGGAGATCCTCGGGGCGTGGCAGGATCCGGCAGCGGGCGGGGTCGGCAGCGCGACCGGCAGCGGGAGCGGCAACGAGACCGTTCCGGTCGAGGCGCAGGGCAAGCGGTGGGGACACCTCACGGCGCTCCCTGGCCCGCAGCACGCCGCCGGGCGCCGCACGGTGCTCGAACTCGGGGCGTTCGCCCTGGCCCTCGGCCGGCTCGCGGACGCCGACGGCGAGCAGTGGCTCAGAGACAGCTCGAAGCGCATGTTCGATGCCCTGCTCACGGGCCGGTTTCGGCGGGACGCGGAGATCGCGGCGCAGCTCACGGCGACCGGGCTTCCCGTTGCCGGCCGAGTGCTCGCGGGCGCGACGCTCAGCAGTGTCGGGGCGTTCGGCGCGCACGGCGGACTCGAGCGCACCCTCCTCGAAACGGCGCTCCGGCGGGCCGTCGCGCCCGAGGGCAGGGTGCTCATCGCTCAGGATCCGCGCGCGGGCGGCGGATCCTCCGAGGTGTATCCCGCCGGCCGGCGGCCGGGCGACGACGACGACCGGGCCCCCGATCTCCTCGTGCTGCTCTCCTTTCCCGGAGGGGATCCGCGCCTCGATCCCGGCCGGGGCGCTGCGTCGGGCGGGGCCGATACCGCGGCGCCTGGCGGTCCTGGCTCCGATCCCGCTGCGGCGGTTCCGCCGCTCGCGGCGCGGTTGGCGCGGGAACTGGACATGCTCATCCCCACGACGACTCCCCCGGAGTGGCGCGCTCACCTGGGGCTCGGCGTCCCGGCGCGGAGTGTGCGCGGGCTCATCACCTCGCTCGAGCAGGTGCGCGCGGCCGGCCGCCTGTCGCCGACGGCGGCCGTGGGCCGCGTCACGGTCCAGGAAGCGGAGCGGCAGGCCCTCGCGTTCCTCGTGCGTGGCCTGTCCGCGAGCCCCGAGGTGAACGCGTTCGCGTCGGAGACCCTCGGGCCGCTGCTCGCGCACGACGCCGGGGCGGGCCCCGGTCACAGCGGCGATCTGGTGCGCGTGTTGCAGGCGTATCTGCGGCATCCGACGAACCGCTCGCTCGCCGCGCAGCGGGCCCGGCTGTCCCGGTCGGTGTTCTATCAGCGGCTCGCGCTGATCGAGGAGGTGCTGGGCGTGGATCTCGCCGACGGGCCGACGATCGCGACGCTCACGGTCGCGCTGCTCGCGCACGAGGCCGGCGGTCCGGCTCCGCGGCCCGATCAGGGACTTTCGCGCAGATCCTGATCAGCGCCGATTCGCCCCCCTTACAGCGCCTCCCGATTCCACAGCTTGGGGTACTCGTGCCCGAGCTCGACGACGAGGCGGCGGAGCGCCGGAAGCGAAAGCCCGATCACGCAGCTCGGCGCGCCCTCGATCCGCTCGATGAAGGCGCCGGCGAGCCCGTCGATTGCGAAACCGCCTGCGAGTTCGAGCGGCTCTCCCGTGGCGACGTACGCCTCGAGGTCCGCGTCGCTGAGGTCTGCGGCGAGCGTCACGAGCGCCGTGTCGACCGCGCCCGCCGCGCCGCGCACCTCCCCGCCCGTGCAGTCGATGAGCCAGTGGCCGGAGTGCAGCGATCCGGTGCGCCCCCGATGCTCCCGCGAGCGGGCGAGCGCCACCTCCGGAAGGTGCGGCTTGCCCAGGATCTCCCCGCCGAGCAGGAACATTGAGTCGCCGCCGAGCACGAGCCCGTCGATCTCGTGCCCGTGCCTGCGCACCACGTCCTCGGCTTTCAGACGACCGAGGTACTCCGTGAGCTCCGGCGCCGAGAGCGCGCGGCCCAGCTCGGCCTCGCGCGCCGCAACCGCCGCGTCCTCATCCACATCGGGGGAAAAGCAGACCGGCTCGATGCCGGCTCCGCGCAGCACGGAGAGACGGGCCGGGGAGGTAGAAGCGAGGTAGAGGCGCATGCGGCGAGTCTACGGCGCACCTCCGACACGGACGGACACGACGACCCGGATCCGGATCCCATCACCCTGCGCGCGCCACCTCTCCCCTGATGGGAGAATGGACGACATGTCAGTTTCGGATCATTCCGCCCGCACGCCGCTCGAGATCGGCGATGCCATTGAACTCGAGGTCACCGGGATCGCCCACGGCGGCGTCAGCGTCGCCCGCCACGACGGCCGCGTCGTGTTCGTGTCCGACGCGATCCCCGGCGAGCGCGTCCTCGCCCGCGTGACGGACGCGAAGAAGAAGTCGTTCGCGCGCGCCGCGACCGTCGAGGTGCTGTCCGCCTCGCCCGATCGCCGCGAGCACGTCTGGGCGGAGGCAGGCCTCGACCGGGATCCCGAGGATCGAGCGGGAGGCGCCGAGTTCGGGCACATCGATCTCGATCGCCAGCGCAGCCTCAAGGCCGAGGTGCTCACCGACGCGATGAGCCGTTTCGGCGGCGTGGAGCTGGCCGTCGAGGAGGGCGACGACCTCGCCGACGCCCTCGGTGACCTCGTCGAAGCCGCCCCCGGCGACGACGAGTCGAACGGCCTCGGGTACCGCACCCGCGTGCGCCTCCACGTCGACCCCGAAACGGGCGTCGTTGGCCCGTACGCCGCGCGCAGCCGGCGCGTGATCCCGGTCGAGTCGCTCCCCCTCGCGAACGACGGCATCAACATGATCGCGCCCCTCGGCGAGCCGATGCCGGGAGCAGCGACCGTTGACCTCGTTGCCCCCGCAGCCGACGATCCCCGAATGCTCGTTGGCATGCCGGGCGAGAAGACGCCCGCCGGGGCCGGTGACTCGGTCCAGGAACTCGTCGATGATCGGGGATTCCTCCTGCGCGCCGGGGGGTTCTGGCAGGTGCACCGCGAGGCGCCGGCCGTGCTGTTCGACGCGGTGCGGGACGCCGTTTCCGGGCTCATCGAGGACGGGCGTTTCGACCCCGCCGCCGGCAATCTCGATCTCTACGGCGGTGCGGGCCTCCTCGCGGCCGCGATGGCGGAGGCTGCGGGCCCCGGGCTGAAGGTGAGCACCGTCGAGGCGGACGCCGGCGCGACCGACGACGCCGCGGAGAACCTGTCCGAGCTCGTTGGGGCACTCGCCCTGACCGCGCGTGTCGATCGGCACCTGGCCGAACTCCTCAAGGCGTCCGCCCCGGTTCGGGATCGGCTGCGCCGCGGGACCGTCGTGCTCGATCCCCCGCGCTCCGGCGCCGGCGGCGGCGTCACCGCCCAGCTCGCCGAGCTCGCCCCCGCGAATATCGTCTACGTGGCCTGCGATCCCGTGGCGCTGGCGCGGGACACGAAGAGCCTCCGCGAGTCGGGATACGAGCTCACCGAGCTCCGCGCGTTCGACATCTTCCCGCACACGCACCACTTCGAGACGCTCGCGGTGTTCACGCGCGAGTAGGAGAGGGCGCCCGCGCTCCTCGCGCGGCGGCTCACCGGCGCGTCTTCGCCGCTCCGGATGTCAGTGGCTTCGGTTATCTTTAAGGCATGAGCGAGAACAGCGACCCGCGTCCCGAGCCGGCGGCGCCCCAGGCGCCCCGGCCGAGCGAGGCGGAGACCGTCCCGCTCGAACCCCTCGGGTCGCCGGGCGCTGGCGTGCAGCCTGAGCAGCAGGTGCAGGCCTACGCGCAGCCGGCGCAGCCCTACGCGCAGCCGGCCCAGGCCCAGCCGGCGCAGGCCCACGCCCAGCCGGCGCAGCCCTACGCGCAGCCGCTGCATCCCCCGGGCCAGCCGTTCGTCCAGCCGCAGCCCGCCGCGCAGCCGCAGCCCCACTCCCACGGCCAGCAGCCATTCCAGGCCCCGCAGGGCCAGCTTTTCCCGGCACCGCAGGGCCAGCCGTTCGCCCAGCAGCAGCCGCTCCCCCCGGCCTATACTCACGCGCCGGTCCAGCCCTACGCTCAGCCGTACCCGCAGTCCCCGTTCGGTCCGCCCGCCTACCTGCAGATGGCCGCGCAGCCGAAGAACAGCCCGGCAACCGCGGCCCTCACGCTCGGAATCATCGCGTCCGCGCTCCTCATCACGATCGTCGGCTTCATGTTCGTCCCGATCCTGAGCATCCTCTCCACCATTTTCGGCTGCATCGGCATCTCAACCGCCAACAAGATGAACGGGCTCGGAAAGGGAAAAGCAATCACCGGGCTCGTGCTCGGCGCCGTTCCGCTCGCGATCCTGGTGCTCGTGTTCTGGGGCAGCACGCTGCAGTAGGCGTCAGCGGCAGACCACCCCGCCACGAACGTGTGCCCCGGCCCAGAGCCGTTTCAGAGCCGTTCCGGGGCCGAGCCTCAGTGCGCCGCAGCGACCCACGCGGAGAGCTCGTTGCCCCCTGGCTCGCGGAACTGGAATCGGCGCCCGCCGGGGAAGTCGAACTGCTCGACCGTGATCGCCCCGCCAGCGGCGACCACAGCGGCCTGCGTCGCGTCGAGATCATCGACCTGGAAGATCGCGAGCGGCGGGCGGACCTCCTGATCCGCGACGGTTTCGAAGGCAACAGTGAAGCCGTCATTCGCGTGCACGTCGACGTAGGCGTCCCCGTAGAAAGTATTGCCGTAGTCGAACACCTCGGACATGAACGCTGCGGACGCTGCGGCGTCAGTGGATGAGAGCTCGACGGTCGTGAATGTGGCCATGCGCCCAGAGTAGACGCGCGGGGTGACCGCCGAAAGGGCAGCGAGGAAAGCGCGGGACCTAGTTCGGGATGACCCTGATCATGCCGACCATTTCCGGGTGGATCGAGCAGTCGTACGGGAAGTCGCCCTCGGTCTCGAAGCGGTGCGTATAGCTCCCCTTGACCATGAGTTCGCTCACGAAGCTGCCGTCCCCCGCGACGACGTCGTGCTCGGCCGGCCCTTCGAACACCCAGCGCACCGCCTGGCCGACGTTGATCGTCGCGTTCTTCGGCTCGTAGGCGTTGTCGAAGGCGCGGATCGTGAGCGCGGCCTTCGCGTCGTCCTGCGAGGGAACCAGGTCGGGCTTCTTCCCGGGAATGCCGCACCCGGCGAGGGCGACCGCCGCCCCCGTGCCGAGGAGGCCGAACAGTCCGCGGAAGACGCGGCGGCGGCTGAGGACGACGGGGCTCGATCCTGCGTGCTGGTGCATGGTTCCCTTTCCTCCGGAGAGCGCCGATCCGGCGCGGAATCTGCTGATCGGGGCCAGGAAGGCCCCGAGACCTTCTTAGTGCCGGTGCAGTGCGCGCGCGGCATCGGTGATCGCGCCCGTCATTGACGGGTACACGGTGAACGCGGCGGCGACCTGGTCGACCGTGAGCCGGTGCTCGACGGCGAGCGACAGCGAGAAGATCAGCTCGGACGCGCGGTGCGCGACAATGACGCCGCCGATCACGGTGCCGGAGGCCTCCCACGCGAACAGCTTGACGAAGCCGTCGGTGAAGCCGATCATCTTGGCCCGCGGGTTGAGGCTGAGGGGGACGGTGTGGCTGACGGCCTTGGCGACGTCGGTCGCGTCGGCGAGGCTGTGCTCGGTCCAGCCGACCGTCGCGATCTCGGGATACGTGAACACGTTCGCCGAGACATTGCGGAGGTCGATCGGGCGGACGAAATCCCCGAGAGCGTGCATGATCGCGGTGCGGCCCTGCATCGACGCCACGGAGGCGAGCGGGAAGAAATCGGTGCAGTCGCCGGCGGCGTAGATCGACGGCACGTTCGTGCGAGCGACCTTGTTCACCTTGATGTGGCCGCTGTCGGACACCTGCACGCCAGCCTCCTCGAGGCCGAGACCGTGCGTGTTCGGGATCGATCCGACGGCCATGAGGCAGTGAGACCCCTCAACCGTGCGCCCGTCCTCGAGGGTGACGAGCACGCCGTTCTCGGTGCGCTCGACCGTGCTGGCGCGCGACTTCGACATGACGTGCATGCCGAGGCGGGCGAATTCGCGCTCGATCACCGCTGCGGCGTCGGGATCCTCGCCCGGCAGGACCTGCTCGCGGCTGGACACGAGGGTGACCTCGGATCCGAGGGTGCGGTAGGCGTTCGCGAACTCGGCGCCCGTGACGCCGGAGCCGACGACGACGAGGTGCTCGGGGATCGCCGGGAGGTTGTAGAGCTGCTTCCAGGTGAGGATGCGCTCGCCGTCCGGCTTCGCCGTGTCGAGCTCGCGCGGGCTCGCGCCCACGGCGATAACGATCGTGTCGGCCTCGATGCGGTCGAAGTCGGTGCCCCCCGTCGCGGTGGAGACGAGTACGGCGCTGTGACCGTCGAGGCGGCCCTCGCCCTGCACCACGCGCACGCCGGCGTCCTCGAGGGAGCGCAGCATGTCGACGGACTGGGCGCCCGCCATCGCCAGGAGCCGCTTGTTGACGGCGGCGAGGTTGACGGCGATTTCGGGCCGGACCGGCTTCCCGTGCGCGCCTGGCACGAATGCCTGCACGCCGAGCTTGCCGGAGTCGCGGACCGCCTGCACGGCGCCGGCCGTTGCGATCAGGCTCTTCGAGGGCACCACGTCGGTGAGGACCGCGGCGCCGCCGACACCGGCGCGCTCCACGAGCGTGACGTCGGCTCCGAGCTGCGCCCCGGCGAGGGCCGCCTCGTAGCCGCCGGGCCCGCCTCCGAGGACCAGGATCCGGTGCTTCCGTTCATTCGACTTCGCCATGGCCCCAGTCTAGTTGGCGGGGAGGCCCGGCCGACACGGCGCCACGGTGGCGGGCCGCCGCCACGGCCCGCGGGTCTTGCGAGAGGTCAGCAGTCCCGGGTGCACCCCTCGGGGCAGCCCCCCGCGAAGCCGGGATCGCGGCGCGGCGGCCGCGCCTCACCGCCGGCGCACCCGGGCCAGCGCTTCTCGAGGCGTCGCTGCAGCTTGGCCCAGTAGCTCTGCATGACCGAACTCGTGCGCGCGCCCATCCAGAGTTCGATGTGGCGCACCGAGTCGGCGTCCGCCCACATCCATTCGTCGAACCAGGCCTCCACCGCGCCCGCCAGCGCCTCGCCGCGGCGGCGCCCGATGCCGGGACGGGGGCTCGCCTCGCGCTTCTCGCGGCACAGCCAGGTGACCGACACGTGCGCGGGAACCTCGAGCGGCTCGATCTGCATTTCCGCGAACACCTCGATGAACACCTGACCGTACGCCTCACGGGGAAGTGCAGCAAGCCAGTCGCGGAGCGCGGGAAGGTCGGTGACGTCCCCCGCGGCGATGGCGCACTCAAGCCCATCGGGGTCGACGACGGCGATCACCTCTGGGGTGCGGCCGAAGTCGGGGTGCTCTGGGGGATTGGTCTCGCTCACGTCCATCATCTTAGGGCATCCTAACTTTGATCGGGTGAACTCCCGGGAGATGGTCAGGCGGACATATTTCCCAGTTCATGACACTGGATTCCGCTGCGGTATCCGCCCCGACGTAGGATCGATCGGCAAGGGCCGCCACGAGCCCGCAACCATAGGCGTCCGCGCGCTCGGCGCGGATCGCCCTCGGCACGATGAAGTAGTTGAGAGGGACCGCTGCAATGACGAGGACCGACCCGGCCGTGACAGAGGAACTCGCGAGCGGGGGCAGCGCAGCGCGGATCACCCGGGCGTCGCTGCACGCCGGACCCTCGCACGGGACCCCGAGCGGCACCGCTGACCGACCGATCACGCGCGGCGCAGCGACGCTCGAGCGCGATCCCGGCATGCCGTCGAGCACCTGGCGGCTCCGCAGCGACGCCTGGGAGTATCTCCGCTACTCGGTCAAGCGCCTCGCCCTCGGCGGCGACTCCGGCGAGGAAGCAGAGGCGCTGCTCGCCGCCGACGGCGAGATCCAGCGCAGCCTGCGCGCCCTCGAGACGATCGAGATGTACTGGGCGGGCTACGGCCAGCGCTACGTGCGCACGGTGGGCGAACTGCTCGAGGCGGGCGACTACCGTGGCGCGCTCGACCGCATCGGGCGCGTGGTCAATCGCCTCCGCGGCACGACCGTCCCCGAGGAGCCGCGCGACGAGTTCACGGAGGAACAGGATCGGCTCGAGCTCGCCACGGAGGCGGATCCGCGCCCCCGCTTCGAGGTGCTCGTCGTCGACGAGACCGAGCTCGCCGATCGGGATGAGCTGCGCCAGGAAGTGCTGAAGATGCGCTCCCCCGCCGACTCCTTCATCTACGAGTACGTGGTGGTTCCGTCGGCCGACGACGCGGTCGCCGCCGTGCTCACGAACCCGAACATCCTCGCGGTCGTGGTGCGTCCCGGCTTCAGCGACCGCACGCGGCAGAAGCTGAGCCGCGACCTGCTCGAGACGATCGAGCTCGCGCGATCCGAGGTGGCGCCCGGCCGGGCGCCGGCGCGCTCCTCGCTCGCATCGGTGCAGCGGGTGCTCGGGCTCGCGGAGACGCTCGCCGCTGTGCGACCGGAACTCGATCTGTATCTCATGGCGGGCGCCCACATCGAGGATCTCGCCGGCGCACTGACCAGGCGATTCCGTCGGGTATTCCGGCGCGAGGATCAGCTCGAACTGCATCTCTCGCTGCTGCGCCGCGTCTCGCACCTGTACGACACGCCCTTCTTCTCCGCGATCCAGGATCACGCGCGGCGGCCCGTCGGCGTCTTCCACGCGCTGCCGGTCGCGCGCGGCGGCTCCGTGGTGACGTCGAAGTGGATCAAGGACCTCGCCGACTTCTACGGCCTCAACCTGCTGCTCGCGGAGACGAGCGCGACCTCCGGCGGCCTCGATTCGCTGCTCGCGCCGGTGCGCACGCTGAAGAAGGCGCAGGAGCTCGCGGCCCGCGCCTACGGGGCGAAGCACACGTTCTTCGTGACGAACGGCACGTCGACGGCGAACAAGATCGTGCACCAGGCGCTCATGGCGCCGAACGAGATCGTGCTCGTCGACCGCAACTGCCACAAGTCGCACCACCACGCGGTCATGCTGACGGGCGCCCGCCCCGCCTACCTCGAGGCCTACCCCCTCGACGAGTTCGCCTTCTACGGCGCGGTCCCGCTCAGCCGGATCAAGCAGCTCCTGCTCGACTACCGCGCCGCCGGACGCCTCGACGAGGTCCGCATGATCACCCTCACGAACTGCACGTTCGACGGGATCGTCTACGATCCCGAGCGGGTCATGGCCGAGTGCCTCGCGATCAAGCCCGATCTCGTCTTCCTCTGGGACGAGGCCTGGTTCGCCTTCGGGGCGTTCCACCCGGTGACCCGCCGTCGCACGGCCATGGCATCGGCGAAGCGCCTGGAGGAACGGCTCGCCACCGCCGCGCACGCCGCCGCCTACCGCGCCCAGCAGGAGCGCCTCTTCCCGGCCGATGGCGCACCGGCGCCCGACGAGGTCTGGCTCGAGGAACGCCTGCTCCCGGCACCGTCCGCACGGATCCGCGTGTACGCGACCCAGTCGACGCACAAGACCCTCACCGCGCTCCGACAGGGATCCATGATCCACGTCTACGACCAGGACTGGAAGCGCGAGGCCGAGGAACCGTTCCACGAGGCGTACATGACGCACACCTCGACGTCGCCGAACTACCAGATCCTGTCCTCGCTCGACATCGGCCGCCGCCAGGTGGAGCTCGAGGGCTACGACCTCGTGCAGCAGCAGCTCGATCTGGCGACGAGCCTCGCCCAGGCGATCTCGCGGCATCCCCTGCTCCGGCGCACATTCCGCGTGCTCAGCGCGCACGACCTCATCCCCGAGGAGCACCGCGGGACCGGCCGCCCGATGCCGCTGCGCGACGGCCTCGCCGAGATGTGGCGGGCCTGGGCCAGCGACGAGTTCGTGATCGATCCCTCGCGGATCACGATCGAGATCAGCCGGACGGGCGTCGACGGCGACACGTTCAAGCACGAGCATCTCATGGACCGCTACGGCATCCAGGTCAACAAGACGAGCCGCAACACGGTCCTGTTCATGACGAATATCGGCACCTCTCGAAGCGCGATCGCGTACCTCATCGAGGTGCTCGTGAAGCTCGCCGAGCGGTTCGAGGAGGAGCAGGCGCAGCGGGATCCCGACATCCCCCTGCCCGATCCCGCCGACATGCCGCCGCTTCCCGACTTCAGCGCGTTCTCACCGGAGTTCACGACCGACGGCGTCCGACCGGACGGCGACATGCGGGCGGCGTTCTTCCGCGGCCAGCGCCGAACGGCGGTCGAGCACGTGCGGCCCGAGGAACTGCGCGCGCGGGTCGACGCCGGCGAACTCCCCGTCTCCGCGGGCTTCGTGACGCCGTACCCGCCGGGCTTCCCCGTGCTCGTCCCCGGCCAGGTCATCACGGCAGAGGTGCTCGACTTCATGGCGGTGCTCGACACCCGGGAGATTCACGGTTACGACCCGCAGCGGGGGTACCGGATCCTGCGCTCCTCGGCGCGGGACGCCGCCGCGGATCGTACACTCGAGGCATGAGCAACGACTTCGACTCCGCCGTGCCGGACGCCTCCCCCGCCGAGCTCGCGACTGCTGCAGCGGCAGCGATCGCGCGCCTGACCGGGGTTGAATCCCACGACATCGGTCTCACCCTCGGGAGCGGCTGGGGCAAGGCCGCTGACGTGATCGGCGAGACCGTCGCCGTCGTCGACGCCGCCGAGGTTCCCGGGTTCCACGCCTCCGGCGTTCCCGGCCACTCGGGCACGCTCCGGTCCATCCGCCTCGCGAACGGCAAGCACGTGCTCGTGATCGGCGCACGCACCCACTTCTACGAGGGCCGCGGCGTCCGCGCGACCGTGCACGGCGTGCGCACCGCCGCGGCGGCGGGGGCGAAGATCATGGTCCTCACCAACGGGGCGGGCGGCGTCGATCCCGCGTTCGGCGCCGGCGAGGCGGTGCTGATCTCGGATCACCTGAACCTCACCGCGGCCTCGCCGATCGAGGGCGCGAACTTCGTCGACCTCACCGACCTCTATGCCTCGCGGCTGCGCGACATCGCCCGCGCCGAGGAGCCGGCCCTGCAGGAGGGCGTCTACGTGCAGCTCCCGGGACCGCACTACGAAACCCCCGCTGAGGTGCGGTATCTGCGCACGATCGGCGGTCAGATCGTGGGCATGTCGACCGCGCTCGAGGCGATCGCCGCGCGCCAGGCTGGCATGGAGATCCTGGGGCTCTCGCTCATCACGAACCCCGCAGCCGGTCTCGGCGAGGAGCCGCTCAGCCACGCCGAGGTCATCGAGGCCGGGCGCGAGGCCGAGCCGCGGCTCGCGGCGCTCCTCACCCGGATCGTCGGGAAGCTCTGAACGGGGCCGAGGCATGCACGAACTCATCCTGGTCCGCCACGCGAAGTCCGACTGGGGCGACCCCGGGATCGCGGACCACGACCGGCCGCTGAACGCGCGCGGGCTGCGCGACGCGCCCGCGATGGCCTCGCGGCTCGCAGCGGAGCTCGGCGCGGAGGTAGGCGAGATCCGGATCGTGGCGAGTACGGCGGAGCGCGCCCGCGCCACGGCCGAGGCGTTCGCCGCGGCACTCGGGACGCGCGTCGAGTTCGACCGCGGCCTATACCTCGCACCCCCTTCCGCGCTGCTCGCCCGAGCGGCCGAGGCGTGCTCCGACGGCGCGGACACCGTGTTGATCGTCGCCCACGATCCCGGGCTGAGCGAACTCGCGCACGTCCTCTCCGACGGCGGGATCGACCACCTGCCGACCTGCGCGGTGGCGCGATTCGAACTGGACGCCGAGGCCCTGGAACCGGAACCGGGCGCGGGGAGCGGCGGAGGCGCCGACCGGGCGCCGGGAGACGCGCGCTTCCGCCCGGCCTGCGCCGACCCGCTCGTCGACGCCTGGTCGCTCGACACCCCGCGCGGCCAGCGGGTTCCGCGCACGACGCTCCCGTGACGATCCTCATCGATCCGCCGACCTGGCCGGCCCACGGCACCGTCTGGAGCCACCTGGTCTCGGATCATGATTACGAGGAGCTCCACGCGTTCGCGCGCGTCCTCGGGCTCCCGCGACGCGGCTTCGACCTCGACCACTACGACGTGCCCGCCCGACTGCACGACCGGGCCGTCGAACTCGGGGCGCGCCCCGTCAGCGGGAAAGACGTGCTCGCGGCGCTGCAGGCCGCCGGCCTGCGCGTTCGGCAGGTGGACCGCGTGACGGTCACGGGGCCGCGGCGGCGCGAGTATCTGGCCGGCGAGTGGGAGGTCCTCGGAAGACGGCTCGGGATCGGCAGCGCGGCGGGCCCCGCCGGGGCGGGAGCCGCGGGACGGGGATCAGGATCAGGATCAGGATCCGACTCGCACCCGATGGACCGCTGGACCGGGTTCGGCGCGGGGCTCCTCGCGCGCTGGAACGAGCCCCACCGCGGGTATCACGACGAGCGCCACCTCGAGGACGTGCTGCTCTCGCTCGACCAGATCTCGGTCCGCGGAGAATTCGTCGCGGAAGACACCCTGCTCGCGGCCTGGTTCCACGATGCGGTCTACGCGGGTGCCGCGGGCGTCGACGAGGCCGATTCCGCCCGCCTCGCGGTGTCGTCGCTCGCCGAGCTCGGCGTCGCCCCCGGCCTCGCGCAGCGGGTCGGGGAGCACATTCTCGCGACCGAACCCGGGAGGGACGCCGCCGCAGCTTCGCCCGCACTAGCGCAGCTGCTCGACGCCGACCTCGCGATCTTCGCGGCCCCCGTCTCGCGCTACGAACAGTACGCGCACGACGTTCGCCGCGAATACTCGCACGTCCCCGATAGGGAATTCGCGCGCGGCCGCTCTGCGATCCTCGCCGCGTACCTCGATCGCGACACGATCTACCTGACCCCGACCGGCCGCAAGCTGTGGGAGGCGCGGGCGCGGGCGAACGTGACCGCGGAACTCGCCAGGCTGCGGGGTTGATCAGGCACTCGCCTCTTCGGATGTCCGCGAGCGGCCCCGGTCCCTCCGGGCCGGGGCCGCTCGCGCGCCAATGTACCGCGTTCGCGGCGCCGGCGAGGACCTACCCCTCGTGGATCACGCGCCCCTCGAGCACCGTGAGCACGATCGGTGTCTCGACGAGCTCGTCGGGGGTCGCCTCGACGGGGTCGGCTCCCCACACGGTGAGGTCCGCAACGGAACCGACCGCGAGGGTTCCGCGGTCCTCGTGACCGCGCGCCCGTGCGGGCCACAGCGTGTACGCGAGCAGGGCTTCTTCGCCGGTGAGGCGCTGCTCGGGCTCGAAGACGTGCGCGGACGGATCGCCCGGCGTGTGGCGGCCCCGCGCCCAGGCCATGCCGAGGCGCGGATCGTACTGGGCGACGGGCCAGTCGGAGCCGAGCACCACGCCGACGCCGGCGTCGAGCACGCTGCGCACACGGTAGCCGGTCGCGTCGCGGCCCGGGCCGAGGCGGACGGTCCAGTTGTCGCTGTGGTCGGCGGCGCGCCACTGCATGTGCAGCGGCTGCATCGAGGCGGTGATCCCGGATCCCTTAAGCTGCTCCACGTCCTCGTCGGCGAGCACTTCGAGATGCTCGATCGAGTGGAAGGGAACGCCGGGGCGCTCGGGGAGGGTGGCGTAGACGTCGAGCACGCGGCTGACGGCGTAGTCGCCGACGGCGTGCGTCGCGATCAGCATGCCGGCGTCGTGGTAGGCGCGCACGACCTCCGCATAGCGCTCCCATGACGGCCAGAAGGGGACGCGGCCGTCGCCGCACGCGTCGACCGTGTGCAGCCAGGCCGTGCCCGTGTCGATGACGCCGTCGCTGAACAGTTTGATCGCGCCCGTGTCCCACAGGCGCCCGGCGCGATCCTTCGCGGCGATCACGCGGGCGACGTCCTCGTCGGTGTCGCCGACGGCGTGCCAGTGGTGCACGGTCACGCGATGGTCGAGCTCGCCGCGCTCCTCGAGCTCCGCGAGCAGTTCGACCGTGCGGTCCTTCCCGTCCATGATCGCGCCGCCGGTGAGGCCCGCGGCGGCGAGGCGGCGGAACATGTCGCGCAGCCCGTCGCGCTCGACCTCATGGGACGGGGCGGGGGCCGCGTCGAACAGGATCTGGTAGGCGGTCGGTTCGCGGAGTTCTCCCGTGGGCGTGCCGTCAGCGTCGACGACGATCTCGCTCGCGTCGTCGAACTCGCGGGCGCCGTCGATGCCGGCCGCGGCGAGCGCGGGCGCGGTGCCGAGGCCAGTGTGCAGGTCGTAGCAGACGAGCGCGACGGGACGCCCTGGCGCGGCATCCGCGAGCACGTCGCCGCGCATCCCCGTCTCCTCGAAGGGTTCGTACTCGAGGTTCCAGCCGCGCAGCCAGGCCCCTTCGGGGAGGCGCGCGTGCTCTGCGGCGAGCGCCTCGCGGATCTCGGCGATCGTGCCGAGCCCGCCGAGATCGACGCCAGCGGTCACGTCGGCCGCCCAGTGCGGGTGCGTGTGCGAGTCGAAGAGGCCCGGGGTGACGGTGGCGCCCGCGAGGTCGCGGACCTCGATCCCCGCGGTCTCGGCCGCCGCACGGATCTCCGCGTCCCCGCCGAGCGCAGCGATCCTTCCGTCCCTGATCAGCAGGGCAGTCGCGGTTTCGTTCTCGCCCGTGAGCGTGCGCAGTCGCGCCCCCACGATGGCGAGGTCGCCTCCGGTGCTCGTCGTCATTGTCGCTCCTCCGCTTCCGCGGGTCTCCCCGCCTCGCAGCGAGATGCCCGGCGGGCTGTTCCCGCCGGGCATCGTCGCCTAGTCGTTGATCGTGGTGAAGTGCTTTCGGAGGGGTTCGTGAACGATCCACACGCCCTTCCAGCCGGACGGCATGACCATCACGTCGCCCGGACCGAACTCCTCGGGCGATTGTCCCTCCACCTCGATGGTGACACGGCCGGAGAGGATCGTGCAGATCTCCGTGTATCCGGCGCGTTCAGCGGTGAACGTTCCAGGGGTGCACTCCCACAGGCCCGTCGTGATGGGCCCCTCGGACCAGGTCGTGACGCTGGCCTCGGTGAGGCCGGCGGTCACGGCGGTCGGCTTCGGGGCGTGCTGGCCGAGGTCGGCTGCCGCGGTGTCGTGCGCGGCGAAGGTCAAGATCTCAGTCATTGAGGATCCTTTCTGGCGATTCGGTGATTCAGTGATGTGGGGGCTTCTTGACGCGGGGATCCCGTGCCTCCGCGATGCGGGGCGATCGGACCGCTTCAGCCGCGCCCGGTGATGACGTCGGCGACGTGCGCGATCGGCGACGTCTTCTCGCGACCGGCGAGCTCGGTGCGATCCGCGAAGCCGTAGGCCGCGTAGAGTCCCTTGGTCGCGATCCAACGCAGGGGTTCCGGCTCCCACTTGCGCACCCGATGATTCACCCACGGCAGCGAAGCGATCTCCGTGTCATTGCCCAGGATCAGGTCCGCGATCGTGCGTCCCGCCAGGTTCGTCGAGGTGACGCCGGTGCCGACATAGCCACCGCCCCACGCGATCCCGGTCTCGCGGTCCAGGCCGACGGTCGCGGCCCAGTCGCGGGGCACGCCGAGCACGCCGGACCACACGTGGTCGATCGCGGCACCCCTGGTCGCGGGGAAGAAACGGTGCAGGATCTCGCTCAGCGTGTCGACCGTGGCCGGCGAGGTCTGGCCGTCGGTGTCGGTCTTCGAGCCGAACTTGTAGGGCACGCCGCGGCCGCCGATCGCGATCCGGTCGTCCGCGGTGCGCTGCGCGTACATGTAGACGTGCGCGAAATCGCCGAGGACCTCGCCCTTGTTCCAGTGCAACTCGTCCCAGACGTCCTGCGAGAGCGGCTCGGTCGCGATGAGCGAGGAGTTCATGGGCAGCCACAGGCGGTGCAGGCCCTTGAGGTTCGCGGTGAAGCCCTCGGTGGCGCGCACGATGTACTCTGCGGAGACGGTTCCGTGCGTGGTGCGGACGCGGTGCGGTTCGATCTCGACGGCGCGCGTCCGCTCGTAGATCTCGACGCCGAGCCGCTCAACGGCGTCCGCCAGCCCCTTCGCGAGCTTCGCCGGCTGGATACGCGCCGCGTGCGGATGCCACACCGCGGCCCGCGTGTTCTCGACGTTGATCTTCGCCTTCGCCTCGGCGGCTTCAAAGAGTTCCAGATCCGAGCTCTGCCAGGTCTGCTCGGACGCGGCGAAGGCGCGGATCCTGGCCTCCTGAGCCGGCGTGTACGCGACGTTGAATTCTCCGCCCTTCTTGATGTCGGCGTCGATCCCCTCCGCCTCCGTGACGCGGATCACCTCGTCGACGGTCGCGTTCATCGCCCGCTGGAAGCGCTCGGCTGCGTCGCGGCCGTGCTGCTTCACGTACTGCTCGCGGCCGCCCGTGATGGCGTTCGTGAGCCAGCCGCCGTTGCGGCCGGAGGCGCCGTAACCGACGTGCCGCTGCTCGATCACGACCACGCGCAGCTCGGGACGCGCCTGCTTCAGGTAGTAGGCGGTCCAGAGGCCGGTGTATCCGGCCCCGACGATGGCGACGTCGGCGGTGAGGTCGCCGGGAAGCTCGGGGCGCTGCTTCGGCGCTCCCACCTGCTCCCACCAGTGCGACACGTTGCCGTTGATCATGAGTTCGCTCCTCTTCGTGCGTTTTCGGGGGTGGTACTACTGGTCCGCGTTCGCGGGGTGGTCGGCGGACCCCGCGCCGGCGTCCCGGTGCAGGGAGACGTGGGGGGACTCGTCGGGCGTTGGCGGGCTGTTGATCCACAGCACCGACGCTTCCGCGTCTGACTCGTTGAGCACACGGTGCGGGGTCGAGCTGAGGAACTCGATCGAGTCGTCGGTGCGCATAATGTAGCGCTCGGCGCCGAGCTCCAGCACGACCTCACCGGCGGTCACGAGGAACAGCTCCTGCGAATTTCCGTGCACATAGGGCTCTGGACCCGTGGTGCCGCCGGGCTGGAAGCGGCCGGCATAGACCTCGAGGTTCCGCAGCGGCGGGATCGAGACGATGAACTTCTCGGCGCCCTCGAGCGGGATGAGCGTCCGATCCGCGGCGCGCAGCACGCCGCGCGTGTGCGCCGAGGAGTCGTCGAGGAGCTGGGCGGGTGAGACGCCGAGGGCGACCGCGATCTTGCGAAGCGAGGCGATGCTCGCGTTCGTGCGCCCGTTCTCGAGCTGGCTGAGGAAGCTGGAGCTCACCCCCGCCGCCGCCGCGACCGCGCGGAGGCTCATGCCGCGGAGCTCGCGGAACGCGGCGATCCGTTCTCCGAGCTCGCGCTCGGCTGCCGCGAGATCCTCAGCGGTCATGCTGTCTCCTTTGAACCGCACTGTTCCCGGCCCAGGTGAACACTCACCGAGCCTTCACTGAACACATCGTTCAGTGGGACTAGTCTCACCGTACAGCCGGGCGTCCCGCGCGGCAAGGGGGTTTCAAGAAATTCGCGCGGGCGTATCATTGCAGGGTCCCGCCACAAGCGGACACGCCCGATGTCGCGCACCCCTGCCAGACGCCGGCACGGCTGCGCCTTTCCGAATCGCACTTCGAAAGCTTCCCAATAGTGTCAGCCACCACCACCAACGAACGCACCACCCAGCCCCGGAACTCCCCGGCACGCGTCGTGCTCGCGAGCCTCATCGGCACGACGATCGAGTTCTACGACTTCTACGTCTACGCCACCGCGGCCGTGCTCGTCTTCCCGCACCTCTTCTTCCCGTCCGACAACGAGACGACCGCGCTGCTCGCCTCGTTCGCCACCTTCGGCGCCGCGATGCTCGCCCGCCCGATCGGCGCGATCTTCTTCGGCCACCTCGGCGATCGCCTCGGCCGAAAGACCACCCTCGTGGCGTCCCTGCTCACGATGGGAATCGCGACGTTCCTGATCGGCCTGCTGCCGACGCACGCCATGGTCGGAGCGTGGGCGGCCGTCCTGCTGCTGCTCATGCGCCTCACGCAGGGCTTCGCGATCGGCGGCGAATGGTCGGGCGCGGCGCTGGTCGCGACCGAGAACGCCCCCGCCGGCAAGCGCGCCTGGTACGGCACCTTCCCGCAGCTCGGTGCACCGCTCGGCTTCATCATCGCGAACATGTTGTTCTACGTGATCAACGTGGTGCTCGCCGAGCCCGGCGCCCCCTCGGGGCAGCCGTCGGCGGCGTTCCTCGACTGGGGCTGGCGGATCCCGTTCCTGTTCTCCGCGGTCATGGTGATCGTGGGCCTCTGGGTGCGCCTCAAGCTCGTCGAGTCGAGCGCGTTCGAGCAGACGAAGCAGTCGGGCGGCGTCAAGCGCATGCCCCTCGCCGAGGCGTTCCGTCACCACTGGCGCGGCCTGATCCTCGGGACCTTCGCGATGCTCGCGACGTACGTGCTGTTCTACCTGATGACCTCGTACACGCTGACCTACGGCACCCGGCCGACCGACGCCCCCGTGCCCGGGGCTGGCTACAGCTACAACAACTTCATCCTGATGCTCGTGTTCGGCGTCGTGTTCTTCGGCATCTTCACGCTGGTCTCTGGCCCGCTCGCGGATCGCTTCGGACGCCGCCGCACCCTGCTCATCGTGACCGCGGCGATCGCCGTGTTCGGATTCCTGTTCGTGCCGCTCCTCGGCGGTGGCAGCACGCCGCTCGTGATGTTCTTCCTCGCGCTCGGTTTCACCCTGATGGGCCTCACCTTCGGCCCCATGGGCGCGTTCCTCCCCGAGATGTTCCCCACGAACGTCCGGTACACGGGATCGGCTGTCGCCTACAACGTGTCGTCGATCCTCGGTGCCGCGCTCGCCCCGATCATCGCGGTCTGGCTGTGGGGCCTCGCGGATGGCAGCCCGGTGTTTGTGGGGCTCTATCTGACCGGCGCGGCGCTCCTCACCTTCGTGTCGCTGCTCCTCACCCAGGAGACCAAGAACGTCGATATCGAGGCCTGATCGGGGCTTCGCCGGGCCGCGGGCCGCGCGGCCGCCCGCGGCCCGCGGCCCGCGCCGGCGGGCCCGCCCGCACCAGGTGAGCACTTCAATAAGCGTAGGGCGTTATGTTAGTCCCATTTCGCGAATTAGGGAGTATATAACGCACATCGCTTAGTTATTGCACCGGGCCCGGCGACCTCGGCCGCACGGCCGCGGGGCGGCAGGGCCGCAGGGCGGCACGGCCACAGGGCGGCACGGCGGCACGGCCGCACGGCGGCACGGCCGCAAGCCCGCACCGCCGCGACCCCGCGCGGCGCGCTACGTCGCCGACTCGCCCGCCTCGCCCGTGTCGATCAGCAGCACGCCGGACCGGATGTTCCAGATCATGGTCGCGTCGTCGCCGATGTCGAAGGCGTGCGCCTCGTTATTGAGGCGCACGGTTCCCTCGTTGCCGTCGGGCAGCGTCACCGTGTACCGGCGGGTCGCCCCGAGGTACGTGACGTCCGTCACCTTCACAGGGATCGCGTTATCGCCCGGGCCGCCCTCCGCTCCCAGCGGCTGGAGCCGCAGGTTCTCGGGCCGGATCAGGATCGCGAGGTCCTCGTGCACCGACTGCCCGTCGGCGAGCACGCGATGGCCTGCGACGTCGATCGCGGTCCGGGTGTCCCCGTCCGCCACGCCCTTCCCGAGCAGCACCGTCGACTCCCCGAGGAAGCGGCCGACGAACAGGGTCTCCGGCGCCTCGTAGAGGTCCTCGGCGGTGCCGACCTGCTCGATCTTGCCGTTGTTGAAGACCGCGATGCGGTCCGACATCGACAGCGCTTCCTCCTGGTCGTGCGTCACGTAGACGAACGTCGAGCCGACCTCGCGGTGGATCCGCTTGATCTCCGACTGCAGCCACTCGCGCAGCTTCTTGTCGAGGGCGCCAAGCGGCTCGTCCATGAGGAGCACGCGCGGGTTGTAAACGAGCGCGCGGGCGAGCGCGACGCGCTGCTGCTGGCCGCCCGAGAGTTCCGACGGGTAGCGATCCCCGAACTCGCCCATGCGAACCATGCCGAGCGCGTCGGCGACCATCTTCTGCTGCTCCGCCTTACCGATCTTGCGGCGCTGCAGCGGGTAGGCGATGTTCTCGGCCACGGTCTTGTGCGGGAACAGGGCGTAGTTCTGGAACACCATGCCGATGTCGCGCTTGTGCGGCGGGAGCTTCGCGACCGGCTTGCCGTAGATGTGGAGCAGCCCCTCCGTGACGGAGGTGAAGCCCGCGATCATGTTCAGCGTGGTGGTCTTGCCCGAGCCGGACGGCCCGAGGAAGGTCATGAACTCGCCGGGCTCGATCACCAGGTCGATCTCGTCGACCACGGCCTTCGGTCCGTAGCGCTTCGTCACCGAGACCAGGCTGATGCCGGCCTCGTTGATCTCGGAGATCGCGGTGGTGTTGAGTCCTTCCCCGCGCAGTTCCTGCTCGTGCCCCTCGGGCACCGGGATGTCGTTGTGAGAAATCGCGTTCACGCTGCGACTCGCTTCCTTTTTCTCGAGGCGAACTGTGCCGTGAGCATGACGACCACGGAGGTTACCATCGTGATGACCGCGACCGCGGCTACGGTCGGGTCGTTGGTCTGGGTGACGCTGTTGAAGATCTTCACCGGCAGCGTTTGCAGCGATGGCGATTGGATGAACAGCGACAGGATGACCTCGTCGAACGAGGTCACGAACGCGAACAGTGCGCCCGCCGTCACGCCTGGGGCGATGAGCGGGAGCGTGATCGAGAAGAACGTCCGCAGCTTACCGGCTCCGAGCGAGGCCGAGGCCTGCTCGAGTCGCGGATCGAGGCCCTGCAGCGACGCCATCACGTTCGTGATCACGAGCGGCAGCGACACGATCGTGTGCGCGAGGACGAATCCGGGCAGCGTGCCGAGCAGGTTCATCCGCAGGAACAGCGAGTAGAGGCCGACCGCGAGGACGATCCCCGGAACGATGAGCGGAAGCAGGAAGTACCCCTCCAGCAGCCCTTTGCCACGGAACTTCACCTTCGACAGTCCGAGCGCCGCCAGCACGCCGACGGCGGTGGCGACGATCATGGTCACGACGGCCACCTGCAGCGAGTTGAACAGCGCCTTCAGCCACGTCGCGTCGGTGAAGAAGTTCTCGTACCAGCGCGTCGAGAATCCCTTGGGCGGGAAGTTGAACGACGACGCCTCGTTGAACGACATCGGCACGATCACGAGCGTGGGCAGCACGAGCCAGATGACGATGATCACGGCGAAGACGCCGAGCAGTCTTTTGAGCGTCATTTCTCCACCCCCGGGAACAGGCTGCCGCCCTTATTGATGCGCGACACGAGGACGAGGATCAATATGGTGCAGACGAGCAGGAACACTCCGAGCGCGGTGCCGTGCCCCCACATCAGGAAGACGCTGATCTGCTGTTGGATCAGGGCGGAGACCATGATCTCCTTCGACGATCCCAGCAGCGCGGGGATGATGTAGAAGCCCAGACCCAGGATGAACACCGTCACACCGCCGGAGAAGATCCCGGGCTTCGACAGCGGCAGGTACACCGTGAAGAATGCCGTGACGGGGTTCGCGCCCAGGTTCGACGCCGCGGGAAGCAGCCGCTTGTCGATCTTCGCCATCGCCGAGTACAGCGGCAGCACCATGAACGGCAGCAGCACCTGGCTCATGCCGAGCGCCACGCCGAAGGTGGTGCGGATGAGCGGCACGGGGCCGATCCCGAACCACGCCTCGAGCAGGCCGTTGATGGGGCCGGTGTCCTGCAGCAGCACCATCCAGGCGAGCGTGCGCACGAGGATCGAGGTCCACAGCGGCAGCATGACGAACAGCTGCATGATGTTCCGCGTGCGATCCGACACGATCGTCATGAGGTAGGCGTAGGGGTACGCGAGCAGGAGGCACACGATGGTCACGATCAGGGCCGTGCCGAAGGTGCGCAGCACGACCGCGAGGTTCGCCTCGGTCGTGAACAGCCAGACGTAGTTCTGCGTGCCGGGCTGCGGGTCCGTCACCGAGCGGATGAAGACGTCGATGAGTGGCGCAAGGAAGAACAGCGAGATGATAACGAACGCCGGAACCAACAGCAGAAGCGGGCGCCAATTCTTCGGCCCCCGCTTCGGCTGGGTTCCGCCGTCCGCACCGGGGGCCACGAGGCCCCCGGTGACGGTCGACTCGGTCATGGCGATCCTTAGTTACCGGTCGCCCAGCCGGCCCATGCGGCGGCGAGCGCGTCGTAGTTCTTGACCCAGAAGTCGACGTTGGGGGCGATGCCCGTGTCGAGGTGCTCGGTGGTCATGAACTCCTTGAGCGTGTCGTCCAGCTTGGGCTTCGAATCGGTGTTGACCCCGCCGTAGGAGGTGAGCTCCGTCATCTTGGCCTGCTGATCGGCGCCGATGGAGTAGTTGATCGCGGCCATCGCGGCCTGCTTGTCCTTCACTCCCTTTGGAACGCCGTTGGAGTCGACCATGATCATCCACTGGTCCCACATGGGGGCGACGGGAGCGCCCGCGGCCGCTGCGCCGTAGCCGCGGCCCGACCACACGAGACCCATGACGGCCTCGCCCGATTCGAGCTGCTGCTGGGCCTGCGCGCCGGTGGTCCAGCCGATGACGTTGTTGCCGAGCTTCTTGTACATGTCGAAGGCGCCGGGAATGTCCTCGGGCTTCAGGTCCTTCACGTCCTTGCCCTGCGCGGTGAGCGCGAACTCGACGGTCTGCGGGTCGACGTAGGTGGACTGGCTGACCGTGCGCTTGCCGGGGAACTTCTTCGTGTCGAAGAAGTCGGCGGCGCTCTTCGGAGGGTTGTCGCCGAACTTGTCCGTGTTGTAGACCACGACGAGGCCGTACATGATCTGCGGCACCATGCACTTGTCGGTGATGGTGCCCTCGGGGACCTTCGACGTGTCGATCTGCGACATGTCGATCTCCTCGTAGAGGGTGCCGCAGCCGCGGGCGGTGTCGAACTGGGTCGTGTTGACGATGTCCCAGCTGACGTTGCCGCTGTCGACCATGGCCTTGAGCTTGCCGGCGTCGAAGGCGTCCTGGTTGAAGGTCGCGCCGGACTCCTTGGCGAACGGGTCCCAGAGCGCCTTCTGCTGGCCCTCCTGGAAGATGCCGCCGGATCCGGCGAAGGTGAGGGTGACGCCCTTGAGCGCGTCCTTCTTCACTTCGCCGGCGACGGGCTTGCCCAGATCGCGCTCGGGGGCTGGCTCGCTCGAACCGCCGCCGCCGCTGCAACCGATCAGGGTCAGGGCGAGCGCCGCGGTTCCCGCGACTACCGCCAGGCCTCTGCGGGCCTTGGAGTTCTTCATCATCGGTGGATACTCCCTCACATCAGCGTGATTTCATGCCCGCGATCCTCCGGTGCGTCTCCCTGCGGAGGCGTCCCGTGCGGCATCGTTGCCTCGTGCCGCGGGTCGATCCTGAAGCTACCAGCGCTGATCAGGCAATCTGGGGCCGCGTTATGGAGTCGTTACCGCACGGATCGAAGCTTCGTATGTTCCGTCGAGCGGGAGTGTCTACGCTGTACAAACGTATGAACGCGTGGCGAAGGTCCTGATCACAACCCTACGATAAGTGCTTGGGCGGTCCAGTATGACCGACGCGGAGCAGCAAAGGAGCACTCGTGAGGATCATCGTAGTCGGGGCAGGTCTTTCCGGTTTGACCGCGGCGTGGGAGTTCACCAAGGCGGGCCACGATGCGACCGTGCTGGAGGCCCGCAACCGCGTGGGCGGGCGCACCTGGTCGCAGCGGCTCGACAACGGCGTGTGGACCGAACGCGGCGGCGAATACGTGTTCCCGACGGAGTTTCCGATTCGCAAGCTCGCCGCGGAGGTCGGCGTTCCGCTCATGTCGCACAACGTGCGTTACGGGCGCCGCACCGTCAACGGCCGCGTGATCTCCTTCGCCGAGCTCGGCGAGACGAGCCGGAAGGTCACGGGGACGCTCGCCCAGATGATCGCCGACGGTGAGACCGGCGTCTCCCTCGAGCGGGCCTTCGAGGCGGCGCTCGGCGAGGGCTATCGCCTCGATCCCGTCTACCGTCGCACCACCACCTCAGCGGCGGCGGATCCGAGCCGCGTGAGCGCGGAGGCGGTGCTGCTGCACGAGTCCTCGACGGCCGGGGGCTACGTCGAGGACGGCGCCCGTTTCGTGGAGGGCAACCAGTCGCTCTCGCTGCGGCTCGCGGAGCTGCTCGGCGACCGGATCCGGCTCGAGCACCCCGTGAAGCGCGTCGAGCAGTCCGACTCCGGCGTGGTCGTCGAGCTGCAGGACGGCACCCGGATCGACGGCGACTTCGCTGTGGTATCGGTGCCGCTCCCGATCCTCCACGAGATCGAGCTCGGCTTCGCGCTCCCCGAACGACAGCAGCGCGCGCTCGACAACCGCTTCATGGGGGTCGCGGCGAAGCTCGGCGTCCCGTTCTCCCGCGTCGACGCCGACACCGCGCTGCAGAATCCCGATCACACCTGGTGGTCGTGGCGATCCCTGTCGATCGATGGCGAGAACCGGATCGACGCGCTCTCGAGCTTCGCTGGCGGACCGTTCGCCCTGGACGCGCTCGGCGTGGCGAACGGCCCGGACGGTTGGGTGTCCGCGCTCAAGGAGATGCGCCCCGAACTGGAAATCGCGGGAGACGTGCTGCTCACGACCTGGGAGGACGATCCGTGGGCTCGCGGCTCGTACAGCGCGCCCGGTCTCGGCTGGACCGCCGATGACGCCGACGCGTTCACCGAGCCGGCGGGCCGCGTCGCGATCGCCGGCGAGCACACGGGCCTCGCCCAGTCGCTGTCCGGCGCCGTTGACTCCGGTTATCGCGCTGTGCTGGCGCTGTCCCGGCGGTTCGGGGACACGCTCTGACTCGGGTGTCCGGCACGACCGGGGGGACGAGCGGGACCGGGCAGCCGGGAGGTTCCGGCGCGGCCGGGGCGACCGGCCTGACTGTCCGGAGTTTTCTCGCGATCCCCGAGGTGACCACGCGTTCGCTCACCCCTGGGGTGGGCGAGGAACGGCCGATCACGTGGGCTCACGTCTCCGAGCTCGAGGATCCCGGCCGGTGGCTCGGCCACGGGGCACTCGTCATGACAACGGGGTTGCCGATCCCCGCGGACGCCGCGGGGCAGATCGCCTACTTCGATGGCATGTATCGGGCCGGGATCGCGGCCGTCGCGATCGGGGCGCGCATGTCCGCGCCCCCGCTCACCGCTGAGGCCCTCGCGCACGCGACGGAGCTCGGGTTCCCCGTGCTCGAGACCGCCTACGAGACCCCGTTCATCCTGCTCGCGACCGCCGTGGCCGAGGCGTCCGAGCGCGCGCGGGCGCATCGAATCCGGCTCACGGAGCAGATGTACGCCGTACTGCGCGAGCACGCCGACACGAAAACGGCCGCGCCCCTGCTCGCGGCGATCGGCGAGCTCCTGGGCGCGGAGCTCGACCTGCGACCCCACGGGGATCGGCCAGGGGCTGAGCCCGGCCGGATCGACGCGCTCGGCGGGCTCGCCTACGAGACCCCGCTGCTCACGCTCGGTTCTCCCACGCTGCGCTTCACCTTCGCGGATCCGAACGCCCCCGATCCCTCGCTCATGCAGCATGCGGCGGGGATTCTGGCGAGCGCGCTCTCCGTCCGCTCCGCGGCCCGCCGCAACGAGTGGCTGTACGGGTCGATCCTGCTCGGCAACATCCTTGACGCCTCGGTGCCGTGGGAGTTCGCGACCCGGTACCTGCAGGCGAGGGGGTTCGAGGAGCCCCTGCTCATGAGCGTCGCACCGCCAGGAGAGACCGCGGGGCATCTCGAGACCGCGCAGCTCGCGTTTGCCGACGCCGGGGTTCCGGCGCTCGCGACCGTCCGCGACGAGGAGCTCATTCTCCTCACCCCGTCGCATGACTCGGCGTCCCGCGTGCTCGATCAGCTCGCCCCGGCACTCGGCCAGATCGGGGTGAGCGCCCCGTTCGCCGGCCTCGGCAGCGCGTCGGGGGCTCACCGCCAGGCCGTGATTGCCCGCTCGCAGGCCGGGAATCGCGAGGGAGCGATCAGTCGTTTCGGCTCCTCCGCGGAGGCGTCGCTGTTTCTGCCGCGCGATCCCGAGCAGCTGCGGGCGATCGCCGATCAGGTGCTCGGCCCGCTCCGCGCCTACGAGCGGAGGCGCGGGACTCCGCTCGTGCAGACCCTGCGCGTGTTTCTCGAGGAGAACCGCAGTTGGGTGCGCGCTTCTGAGCGGCTCTTCATTCACCGGCAGACCCTCGTCGCGCGGATCGCCCGCGTCGAGACCGTGCTCTCGCGCGATCTCAACAGCATGGAGGACGCCGCCGAGTGCTGGCTCGCGGTGCGGGCCGCGATCCAGACGGGTGAGATCGACGACGAGGGACCGCGTACGAACGTATGACGCGGGCGCCCGACGCGCGCATTCCCGCGGCTTGCAGCGCGGGCCGCGGGCTGTTTAGCCTGGTCAGACTGAGGCCTCGCAGTGGCGCGTGGCCCGCGAGAGGAGCATCATGGCGGATATCCAGACGGCTGCTGGCGGCGCGAGCGAGGGGTCGGGCGCATTCGCGGGGGCCGGCGCGGGTGCCGGCGCGAGCGACGGGTCCGGATCGGACGTCGACGTCGACGTCGTCGTGATCGGGGCGGGGTTCGCGGGCCTCGTGGCCGCGCGCGAACTCGGCCGCGCGGGGAAGCGCGTGCTCGTTCTCGAGGCGCGTGACCGCGTCGGCGGGCGCACCTGGACCGACCATCGCCTCGGGCACGATCTCGAGCTCGGCGGCACCTGGGTGCACTGGGTGCAGCCGCACACCTGGGCGGAGATGACCCGCTACGGGCGCGACATCGTGCGCAGCCCGATGGCCGAGGAGGCGTACTGGCTCGGTGCCGGCGGCGAGCGCCGCACGGGGTCTCTCGACGACTTCATGGCCGTGATCGACGAGGGCCAGGCGCGCCTGCTCGAGCGGGTGAACGAGGCGATGCCGCGCGGCGTGGATCCGCTGACGGGGGCGATCCAGGAGCTCGACGGGCAGTCGATCCAGGATCGCTTCGAGGAGCTCGGGCTCGACGATGAGGCGCGCGCCGCGAACGAGTCGGTCTGGGTGGGCCACGTGAACGCGCCGCTCGATAAGGTGGGCATGTCGAGCGCGTACCGCTGGGCGGCCGCGACGGGCGGGCACTGGGAGCTCATGCACGAGGCGTCGGCGACGTATCGCGTGGTGGGCGGCATGTCGGACTGGACTGCCGCGATCGCCCGCGATGTCCCCGGCGAGATCCGCTTCGGCACGACGGTCGCGGCGGTCACGGACGATGGCGACTCAGTCACCGTCGAAACCGCCGATGGCGAACGCATCCGCGCCGGCCGGGTGGTCTCGACGTTGCCGATCAACGCGATCACCGGCGTGCGTTTCTCACCGGAGCTGCCCGAGGTGTGGCGGCGCGCTGCGGCGGAGACGGTCGCCTCGCAGGGGACGAAAGTGTGGATCAAGGTTCGGGGCGAGATCCCCCGCTTCTTCGCCTACGGCACCCAGGATCATCCGCTGTCCGTCCTCAAGAGCGAGTATCCGGGTGTCGACGACGACGGCTCGGCGCACACGATCCTCGTCGGCTTCGGTCCGGATCATACGCGGATCGACGTCACCGATGTCGGCGCTGTGCAGGCGGCCGTCGATGCCGTTCGCCCGGGCCTCGAGGTCGTCGAGGTCACGGCGCACGACTGGATGACGGACCCGCTGTCGCGCAACACGTGGATGACCCATCGGCCCGGCCAGCTCACCAGGGATCTGCGCGAGCTGCAGCAGACCTCGGGCCGCGTCCACTTCGCGACGACCGATAACGCCGATCTCTGGGGCGGCTTCATCGACGGCGCGATCGAGAGCGGACTGCGCGAGGCGCGACGGATCATCGACGCGGACGCGGGGGTCGGGGCACCGGCGCAGGCGCAGCAGCGAAGCGGTGTCGCCGCGGAATAGCGGGTTCCGGGGCGTCGGGGCCGCGCCCTGCGCCCCGCTCCCCCGCGGCGCGCGCCCGCTCCGCTCTCCCGTCTCGCTCTCCCGCCGCGCTCCCCGGCGCGTGATCGCCCGAGACACGGGGCATTTGACCCAACCTCGAATTTACTCGTGAACACGCGCCCGACCAGGCGGAAACCCCCGCGGCTCCACGGCAACCACGCCGGTTCAGGGGTCGCGCGAGTGGTAACTTGAAGCCACGCGCTCTCCGCAGGAAGGGGTACCCCGCAATGGTCGGACCGGATAGCAAGGCGGCCGCGGCCGCCGTGGCGGCCCGCGTGGCCGAGGCCGAGGCCTGGGCGGACGCCGATCCCGATCCGATCACGCGCGCCGAGGCCCGCAACCTGGTCGCCCGCGCACGGTCCGGCACCGCCGAAGCGATCGCCGAGCTGGAGGACGCGTTCGGATCCCGACTCGCGTTCGGAACCGCCGGCCTGCGCGGCGAACTCGGGGCCGGCCCGCGCCGCATGAACCGCGTCGTGGTCTCGCAGACGAGCGCCGGGTTCGCCGCGTTCCTCCTGGAGCGGGCCGCGCGCGGCGAGACCTCGAACCCGCCGAGCATCGTCATCGGCTACGACGGGCGCGTCAACTCCGACGTCTTCGCTCGCGACGCGGCCGAGATCATGGCGGGCGCTGGCGTGCAGGTGCACCTCCTGCCCGAGCCGGGTCCGACCCCGCTCACGGCCTTCGCGGTGCGCCACCTCGGCGTCTCAGCCGGGGTCATGGTGACGGCCAGCCACAATCCGCCCCGGGACAACGGGTACAAGGTCTATCTCGGCGATGCCGATGCGGGATCCCAGATCATCCCGCCGATCGATGGAATGATCGCCGAGCGGATCGAGGCCGCAGCCCGAGGCCCCGTTGGCGAGCTCCCGCGCTCGACGCACTATGTCGTGCTCGGGAATGCCGTTGCGGACGCCTACGTCGCGGAGACCGCTGCGGCCGTCGTGGCCGGACTCCCCGTCGATGCCGAGCGCCCCGACGTGGTGCTCGGCAGGGACACCGAGCTCAAGATCGCCTACACGGCCATGCACGGCGTCGGCGCCGATATCGCCCGCCGCGTCTTCGCCTCATGCGGGCTGCCGTCGGTCACCGCGGTCGCCGCGCAGGATCGACCGGACGGGGCGTTCCCCACGGTCGATTTCCCGAACCCGGAGGAGCCAGGAGCGCTCGATCTCGCCGAGCGCACCGCCGCCGAGATCGGCGCCGACCTCATCGTCGCTCACGATCCCGACGCGGATCGCCTCGCGATCGCGATCCCGCGGACCGATGGCGGTGGCGGCTACCGTCGGCTCACGGGGAACGAGCTCGGCCTGCTCCTCGGCTGGCGCGCCGCCGAGCGTGCGCGCGTGCGGGCCTCCTGCTCGGGTGAGCGGCTCACGGGAGCGCTGGCCTGCACCATCGTGTCCTCCCCCGCGCTGCGCGCCGTCGCCGACGACTACGGCCTCGACTACTCCGAGACCCTGTCGGGCTTCAAGTGGGTGTCTCGGGTCCCCGGTCTGCTGTTCGGCTTCGAGGAGGCGCTCGGCTATCTCACCCACCCGGAGATCGTGCGCGACAAGGACGGCATCTCCGCCTCCGCTGACGCCATTGCGATGGTCCGTGAGCTCCGGGCCGCGGGCCGCAGTGTGCAGGATCTCCTCGACGACGCGAGCGAGCGCTTCGGTCACTTCTCGAGCAGCCAGGTGACCGTTCGGCTCGACTCGATGCCGGCAGCCTCCGCCCTCGCCGCGGCGATTCGTGCCGATCCGCCCGCCGATTTCGGTGGAGTCGCCGTCGCGTCAGCGCGTGACCTGCTCGATCCGGGCGCCGCGGCCGTCGCCGCCGACGTGCTCCGCTACGACCTCGCGGACGGCTCACGCGTGATGATCCGCCCGAGCGGCACCGAGCCCAAGCTGAAGGTGTACCTCGACACGTTCTCCGCCGAAGGCACCGCCGCCGAGCGCCGCGCCGCCGCAGAGTCGGCTCTCGGTGCGCTCGAGGCGGCCGTGCGCGCGCGGCTCGACGCGTACCAGGGCGCGTAGGGCAGCGGGCCCGGGCGGAACGGAGTCTGGCGCGTGGAACCCCAACGTGACGAAGGGCTGGAGGATTCGGGTCGGGATCCGGACCTCGGATCCAGATCGGTATCCGGCTCGGCATCGGGATCGAGATCCGGATCGGGCTCGGGATCGAGATCCGGATCGGGCTCGGGATCCGGACGCGGTCCGGAGCTCCCGTCGGGCGTGATCTCGTGGACGCCGGAGCTCGCCGCCGCGCAATTGCGGGCGCCCGGCCCCTCCGACGACAAGTACCGGCGGGGCGTACTCTCGCTGCGCACCGGTTCCTCCGCGTACCCCGGCGCCGCGGTGCTCGGCGTCGAGGCCGCCTGGCGCACGGGCGTCGGACTGCTTCGGTACGAGCCGCCGATCGACGACCTCCCACCCCGCTTCGAGCTGCTCTCCCCCGCGGCCGCCGTGCTCGCCGCACGGCCCGAGACGGTGTTCGGCGTGGATCCCGCGGGACGCACCGACGCCTGGCTCATCGGTTCTGGCACGGATCCCGCGCGCTCCTCCGCGGCCGAGGCGGCCGCGCTGCGCGAGGTGCTCACGGGCGCCGCGCCGGTTGTGGTTGACGCGGGCGCGCTGCGGCTCGCGGTCGAGATTCGCGGCTTCGCGATCGGGCGGGCGGCATCGGCGGCGGACCGCTCGCTGTTCCGGCGAGGTGATGCGCGTCGCGGATCGGCCACCACGGCCGGCGCCGGACCGTTCGGCCCACCCCTGATACTGACCCCCCACGCAGGCGAGTTCGCGACGCTGTGGTCAGACCTCGACTTGGGTCCACTGCCCGGAGATGCGACGGCCCCCGTCCCTGCGACGCATGCCGATCGCCCCGCCGCACCGCGTGCCGATCGCCCCACCGCACCGCGCCTCACGGAACGCCTCTCCGCGCGCGCCGACGCCGCCGCGGCGCTCGCCGCCCGCGTTAGGGCGACCGTGCTGCTGAAGGGTTCCGTTACGCTCGTCGCGACCCCGGACGGCCAGGTGCTGGCCTCCGGCCCGGCGACGCCGTGGCTCGCAACGGCGGGTACCGGCGACGTGCTCGCGGGAATCCTCGGGGCGCTCGTCGCCTCACGCGCAGCCGAGATCCGCGAGGACCCCGAACTCCTCGGCCCGCTCGGCGCGACGGCGGCCCTTCTGCACGACGTAGCGGCGCGGACCGCGGCGGGTGACGACTCGGTGGTTGCTGGGCACACGCCCTCCTCCCACGCCCTGGCCGAATCCCCAGATCCGGGGGTTGCCGCCCCGTCCGGCCGGCCGATCACCGCGCTCGACGTGGCGCACGCCCTGCCACAGGCGGTCGCTTCGCTCCTCGCGCTTGCGCCGCCGTCGCAGCCCTGATCCCCGCTGGCCTGCGATCGGAAGGTTCCCTCCCACGACCGCGCGCCTGAACGCCGGCACCCCGAGCATCGGCGCGCGTCCATCGGCGCGCATTCACCCGCGCGCGTTCACCCGCGCATTCACCGGCGCGCGTTCACCCGCGCATTCACCGGCGCGCGTCCATCCGCGCATTCACCAGCGCGCCTTCACCCAGCCCCATCGCGGCGTTCAGAAACAGAGCAATGTGCGATTCCGAAGCCCGAATTCGCGATTTTCGACTCTATATTCTGCACATCGCTCTGTTTGTGCACGCCCTGCTCGAGCGTCCCAGCTCGCAGCCCCTACGCCGTCACGCGACCCGCGACGAGGGGACGTTCCGGCGCGGCGCCCCACTCGATCGCGGTGCCGAGCGCCTCGAGCCCGCGGGCGAGCCTTCCCGCGTTGTCGCAGGACACCTCGAACAGTGCATCGCCTTCCCGCACGCGGTCTCCAGGTCGCACCAGCACCTCGACGCCGGCCGCGTGATCCACCGGGTCCCCGGGCCGGACGCGACCGGCCCCGAGACGCCAGGCACCGACTCCAACGGCTCGTGCGTCGACGCGAGCGATTTCACCGTCGCGGTCCGCGCGCACGATCTCGGTTTCACGTGCAACGGGGAGCGGGGCATCGGGATCGCCACCCTGGGCGCTGATCATGCGCCGCCAGGCGTCCATCGCCCGGCCGTCGGAAAGCGCGGGCGCCGGATCCACGTCCCCGAGTCCGGCGAGGTCGAGCATTTCGCGGGCGAGCGCGAGGGTCAGCGCGACCGTGTCGGCCGGTCCGCCGCCGGCGAGCACCTCGACCGATTCGCGCACCTCGTTGGCGTTGCCGACGGCACGGCCGAGGGGCGCATCCATGTCGGTGAGCAGCGCGACGGTCGGCAGGCCCGAGTCGGTGCCGAGGTCCACCATCGTGCGGGCGAGCTCCTGCGCGTCCGCGACCGACGGCAGGAAAGCGCCCGATCCGAACTTCACGTCGAGCACGAGCCCCCCGGCGCCCTCCGCGATCTTCTTGCTCATGATCGAGGACGCGATGAGCGGGACCGCCGCGACCGTCCCGGTGACGTCGCGCAGCGCGTACAGCTTCTTGTCGGCGGGCGCGAGCCCGGATCCAGCGGCGCAGATCACCCCGCCGATCTCGCGAAGCATTGCGGTCATCTCGTCGTTCGTGAGCTCCGCACGCCAGCCCGGGATCGACTCGAGCTTGTCGAGCGTGCCGCCGGTGTGCCCGAGCCCGCGGCCCGAGAGCTGCGGCACGGCGACGCCGAGCGACGCGAGGAGCGGCACGAGTGGCAGCGTGGTCTTGTCGCCCACTCCGCCGGTCGAGTGCTTGTCGATCGCGGGACGGCCGAGCCCGGAAAAGTCCATGCGCTCGCCGCTCGCGATGATCGCGTCGGTGAGGGCGCGGATCTCGCCCCGCTCCATTCCCTGGATCACAATCGCCATCAGGAGGGAGCTCATCTGTTCCGGGGCGACGACACCGCGGGTGAAGGCGTCGACGAGCCAGGCAATCTCGGGGTCGCTGAGCTGCCCGGCGAAGCGCTTTCGCCCGATCAGGTCGACGACATCGAAGGGTTCGACGGACCGGGCGGGTCCGCCCGTTGGCGCGGATTCAAGGGTCATGATCCCAGCGTAGGCGGTCGAACCGTGGCGCCGCAGGGAGTCGAGATGCCTCCGCGCCGCGCGGTCCGGGCGGTCTCGAGGACGCGCGGTCCAGGCGAGCTAGAAGATCTCGGTCCCGGCCGCCGGCAGACCGAGTTCGCGATCCATTCCGGTCGCGATCCAGCACGCCGTGAGCAAGAGGGTGCGGCACACGAAGTTAAACCAGAGCAGCAGGCCGACGAGGACCGCGAAGGTGGCGAGCAGCGGGTTGCTCGTGGCGCCGACCAGGAGTTCTGCTCCGAGGATCTTCAGGCCGAGCAGCACGAGCCCGCCGAGGGAGCACCCCGTGATGAGGGGCCACTTCGGCACGTTCACCTCGGCGAGGATGCGGTGCATCGCGATCAGCACGAGCACGTCGAAGACGTACATCGCCCCGTATCGGGCGAAGGTGCCGAGTCCGCCGAGGAACCAGCTGGAGGGGTCCACCCCCATCCAGTCGGCCACGCCCTGCGTGAAGTTGGAGCTCAGGACCGTGAGCGCGGCGGAGACCACGATCGCGATGCCGAATCCGAGTGCGAGGATGAGGTCGCGCAGTTTGAGGAGCAGGAAGTTGCGGTACTGCTTCACCTCGAGACCGAAGATGATCCTGATGGAGCGGCGTGTTCCGGTGAACCAGTTGAGCGCGACGCCGAGCAGCGCGATACCCGCCGCGACGCTCGTCCAGGTGAGGGCCTGGTTTCTGAGCAGCAGGCTGAGGCTGACGGCGCCCTGTTGGCCGTTGACGGCGAGGAGTCCCGGCACGGAGACGTTGATGAGGTTGACGAGCGAGTCGAGGAGTTCGGGGCGGCTGCGCAGCACGATCCCGAACAGGCCGAAGCCGACCCACAGCGCCGCGAATACCGCGAAGAGTGCCTGGTAGCTCATGCCGCCGGACAGGACGTTGCCGCCGGAGTTCACGAAGTGGGAGAAGGTGCGCCACGGGTGGGTGCGCTGCACGCGATCCCAGAATCGGGTTCCTCGCCGAACCGCGGCGGAGACGACGGACGCCCCGGACTCCTTGCCCGGGTCTGGGCTGGAGTTTCGGGGCGTCGTCGTCACTGAGCGGGTGCGCTGCTTCGGTGAAGCTGCGCGCCTCAGGAGGCCTTGCCGGTGCGGATGGCCGCCTTCACCTCGGCGATCGCCTTCGTCACCTGGATGCCACGGGGGCACGCGTCGGTGCAGTTGAAGGTGGTGCGGCAGCGCCACACGCCCTCGGTGTCGTTGAGGATGTCGAGGCGGACCTGCGCCTGGTCGTCACGCGAGTCGAAGATGAAGCGGTGCGCGTTGACGATCGCGGCGGGCCCGAAGTACTGGCCGTCGGTCCAGAACACGGGGCACGAGGTGGTGCAGGCCGCGCACAGGATGCACTTGGTGGTGTCGTCGAAGCGCTCGCGATCCTCGATGGACTGGATGCGCTCGTGGCCGGGCTCGGGTGCGCTGCTCGACTGCAGGAAGGGCTGCACCTCACGGTAGGCCGCGAAGAACGGCTCCATGTCGACGATCAGGTCCTTTTCGAGCGGGAGGCCCTTGATCGCCTCGACGTAGATCGGCTTCGAGATGTCGAGGTCCTTGATCAGCGTCTTGCAGGCGAGACGGTTGCGGCCGTTGATGCGCATCGCATCGGAGCCGCAAATGCCGTGTGCGCAGGAGCGGCGGAACGACAGGCTGCCGTCCTGGTCCCACTTGATGCGGTGGAGGGCGTCGAGGATGCGATCCGTCGGGTACATCTCGACGTCGAAGTCCTCCCAGTAGGCCTCGCGGCCCGACTCGGGCAGGTAGCGCCGGATCAGAAGGGTGACGGTGAACGGCTTGGGCGCGTCTTCGACCTGTGCCGGAGCCTCAGCGGTAACGGTGCTCATGACCTAGTACTTCCTCTCCATCGGCTGGTAGTTCGTGACGACCACAGGCTTCCAGTCCAGGCGGATGTGGTCCTCGGGGTTCGGCGAGTGCGGGTCGCCGGTGAGGTAGGCCATGGTGTGCTTCATGTAGTTTTCGTCGTCGCGCTTCGGGTAGTCGTCGCGCATGTGCCCGCCGCGGCTCTCCTTGCGGTTGCGCGCGGTGTAGGTGAGCACCTCTGCGAGGTCGAGCAGGAAGCCCAGCTCGATCGCCTCGAGGAGGTCCGTGTTGTAGCGCATTCCGCGGTCCTGGACGCCCACGTTCATGTAGCGCACGCGGAGGTCGTGGATGACGCCGAGCACCTCGGTGAGGGACTCTTCGGTGCGGAACACCTGGGCGCCGCGGTCCATGGCCTCCTGCAGTTCGCGGCGGAGGTCCGCGACGCGCTCGGTGCCGTTGCCGTTGCGGAAGCCGGCGACCATCTCGCGGACGGCGGCTGCCGGATCGGCGGGGAGGGGAACGAACTCGGCGGTGTTCGCGTAGTCGGCCGCGTTGTTGCCGGAGCGCTTGCCGAACACGTTGATGTCGAGCAGCGAGTTCGTGCCGAGGCGGTTCGAGCCGTGTACGGAGACGCAGGCGCACTCGCCGGCCGCGTAGAGGCCGGGAACGACGGTCGTGTTGTCGCTCAGCACCTCGGCGTCGTTGTTCGTCGGGATGCCGCCCATCGCGTAGTGCGCGGTCGGAAAGACGGGGACGGGCTCGGTGACCGGGTCGACACCGAGGTAGGTGCGCGCGAACTCGGTGATGTCGGGGAGCTTCGTCTCGAGGACCTCGGCGCCGAGGTGGGTGCAGTCGAGGTAGACGTAGTCCTTGTGGGGACCGGCACCGCGGCCGTCGAGGACCTCCTGGACCATCGAGCGGGCGACGATGTCGCGGGGCGCGAGGTCCTTAATCGTGGGGGCGTAGCGCTCCATGAAGCGCTCGCCCGATGCGTTGCGGAGGATCGCTCCCTCGCCTCGGGCGCCCTCGGTCAGGAGGATGCCGAGGCCGGCGAGGCCGGTCGGGTGGAACTGGTAGAACTCCATGTCCTCGAGCGGGAGGCCCTTGCGCCAGACGATGCCGACGCCGTCGCCCGTGAGGGTGTGCGCGTTCGAGGTGGTCTTGAAGATCTTGCCGAAACCGCCGGTCGCGAAAACGATCGACTTGGCCTGGAAGACGTGGAGGTCGCCGGTGGCGAGCTCGTATGCGACGACGCCGGAGGGCTTCTTCACGCCGTCGACCTCGGTCATGACGAGGTCGAGCACGTAGTACTCGTTGAAGAAGTTGACGCCCAGCTTGACGCAGTTCTGGAACAGCGTCTGCAGGATCATGTGGCCGGTGCGGTCTGCCGCGTAGCAGGCGCGGCGCACCGCGGCCTTGCCGTGATCGCGCGTGTGTCCGCCGAAGCGGCGCTGGTCGATCTTGCCCTCGGGCGTGCGGTTGAAGGGGAGGCCCATGTTCTCGAGGTCGATGACCGCGTCGATGGCCTCCTTGGCGAGGATCTCAGCCGCGTCCTGGTCGACGAGGTAGTCGCCGCCCTTGACGGTGTCGAAGGTGTGCCACTCCCAATTGTCCTCCTCGACGTTCGCGAGCGCAGCGGCCATGCCGCCCTGCGCCGCGCCCGTGTGGGAGCGGGTGGGGTAGAGCTTCGTGATGACGGCGGTCTTCGCCTTGGGCGCCGCCTCGATCGCGGCGCGCATGCCGGCGCCGCCGGCGCCGATGATGACAACGTCGAACTGGTGGTAGGTGACGCCGTCCTTGACGGTCACGTCCTCGCCCTGATGGGTGTTGGTGGTCACGTGGTTCCTCTATCTTCGATGCGAAAAGTGTGAGCTGCTGGCCCGATCAGGCGTTGCAGAACGAGGCGACGAGAGCCGGATCCGCGCCGGCGGGGCACGGGTCGAGCGTGTAAATGACGAAGGTGCCGAGCAGGATCAGCAGCGCGGCCGACAGGAACAGCAGCACCTTGAAGGTCTTCGCGAGGCCAGGACGCTCGACGTAGTCGTTGACGATCGTGCGCATGCCGTTCGCGCCGTGGATCAGGGCGAGCCACAGGAGCAGCGTGTCCCAGATCTTCCAGAACGGCTGCGACAGCTTGCCGCCGACGAAGCCGAAGTCGATGGCGTGGACGCCGTCGCCGATCATGAGATTGGAGAAGAGGTGCCCGAAGACGAGGACGAGGAGCAGCACGCCGGAGACGCGCATGTAGATCCAGCCCCACTTTTCCCAGTTCGTGCCCTTGCGGGCCGGCCGGGTGCCCGGGTTTTCGATTGCCATAGCCACGTTCAATATCCCCTTTTCGCCTAGTGCCCGAAGACGTTCATGAGGTGACGCGGCAGGAAGCCCGCCATGGTCACGGCCCAGAGGACGATCACGATCCAGAACATGGCGCGCTGGTAGTGGGCGCCCTTGCTCCAGTAGTCAACGAGGATGATCCGGATGCCGTTGAAGGCGTGGAACACGATCGCTGCGACCAGGACCGCCTCGCCGAGGCCCATGACCGGTGTCTTGTAGGTGCTCATGACCGCGTTGTACGCCTCGGGGCTGACCCGGACGAGCGCGGTGTCGAGTACGTGCACGAGGAGGAAGAAGAAGATTGCGACGCCCGTGATGCGGTGAAGCACCCACGACCACATTCCCTCATTGCCGCGGTAGAGGGTGCCGCCCTGGCGTACCTTCTTCTTCACCGCGGGCGCTGCTGCTGCCGTTTGGGCTGACACGGGCTTCCTCCTTGGTCCTGCTTCGCCGAGTGTCGCTCGGCAGCTGACGTTCGCGGATTTGCCAGGCATGGGCGCACGCTGAGCAGGCCCATACTGTGAATCCGCTGCGTCCCCCATTATGACACCATTCGGGGGCCGCTCTCGTCACCCGGTTCCGCCGTGTGGAAAGACCGTCGCGGTTTTCCACAGGGCTCCCCCATTAGGGTTGGAGGCATGTCAGCGGACACCGCCCTCTCGCCTGCGCTCGAGCGCTTCACCTGCGTCATCCCCGCCGGCGGCGTCGGATCGAGGCTGTGGCCGCTCTCCCGAGCGAACGCCCCGAAGTTCCTGCTCGACCTCACAGGCTCGGGAGACTCCCTGCTCAGAACCACCTGGGATCGTCTGGCGCCGATCGCGGATCCGAAGCATCTCATGGTGGTCACGGGCATTTCGCACCGCGATTCCGTGGCGGATCAGCTCCCCGAGCTGCTCCCGGAGAACCTGATCACCGAGAGCTCCCCGAAGGATTCCTCGGCGGCGATCGGCCTCGCAGCCGCCCTGCTCGAGCTGCGCGACCCCGACGCGATCCTCGGATCCTTCGCCGCCGACCACGTGATCCGCGGCGACGTCCTGTTCCAGCGCGCCGTCACCACGGCGGTGCAGGCTGCTGATCAGGGGTACATCGCAACGATCGGGATCCACCCTTCGCACCCGGCCACAGGCTTCGGATACATCTCCTGCGGCGATGCCCGCGGCGACCTCGCGCCGTTCGACGTCTACGACGTGACCGAGTTCGTCGAGAAACCCGATGCCGAGCAGGCGCAGGCGTACCTCAACGAGGGCGGCTACCTGTGGAACGCGGGCATGTTCATCGCGCGCGCCTCGGTGCTGCTCGACCAGATGGCGCTCGCCGAACCGGCGCTCGTCCGCTCGCTGCGCGAGATCGCCGCGGCATGGGGCACGAAGCGCGGCGCCGAGGTGCGTGAGCGCCTGTGGTCGACGCTGCCGAAGATCGCGATCGACTACACGGTCGCCGAGCCAGCAGCGAAGGCCGGAAAGATGGTCTGCGTCGCCGCCCACTTCGACTGGGACGACGTGGGCGACTTCGCCTCCGTGGCAAACCTCCTCACCCGCGGCCGCGGCACCGACCTCGCCGTGCTCGGCGACGGCGCCCAGGTACTGTCGGACGCCTCGAGCGGGATCGTCGTCTCCGAGAGCGACCGACTCGTCGCGCTCGTCGGCGTCGAGGACGTCGTAGTTGTCGACACCGCCGACGTGCTCCTCGTTACGACGAAGAGCCGCGCGCAGGACGTGAAGAACCTGGTCAACCGCATGAAGGTGCAGGGCGGCGGGCACCTGCTGTAGGGTTCCTCAGCGATTCAACTCATCGCGACCTGCACACCGATCTACTTCCCGCCGCGCACGAGGAATCCGCGTCCCGCCGGGAAGTCCTCGCGTTTGGCGTGGGTGAACGGCACGGTGAACACGGTCGGCGCGTCGTTGGCGTCGGGCTGCAGCGCGAGCGCCCAGCGGGCGCCGCGGGCCGAACAAGGTCGCTGCACGTAAAAGCGAACGCGCGTTAAGTCAAGCAGGCCCGACACAACGATGGCCTTGCCAGGAAGCCTGATGGAACGCGTGTAAGGCATCGAAGTGCAAAGCGGCGGGGCATCACGCGACGCAAAGCAACGCCAGTTCGATAACGCAGTGAGCGAGAAGAATCCGGCAGAAGCAATACTGAATGGTATAGAGAATTAAGATCACATCCGTAGTTGAACAAAGAGTTAAGTGAGGTAACTCCCGTGATTATTACTGAAATCAATTCCTCGATAAGCTCGCGACTGAGTGATACTTTTCGATCTTTCCGAGATCAAATCCGCAGGAGCCTCGGTCGGCTCGACGGCGAGGAGACATTCGCCTATTCGATCTATTTCGTGCCTGATGATGCGGGTTGGCCTGATGCTCCTGGGTACGATGACGATCTCTACAATGACTTCTACTTGCAGAGCGCTGGTACTGCCGAGGCCATGGTCATTGAATTGAAGCGGAAAGACATCGACGGCGAGACCCGCCAGTACGCGGTCGGCCGCCCCGCGCCTGCTGACCAGTCCGACATGGTCGAAGTCCACTATGCGGACTCCACGCTCACCGTTCCACCGTCCGAGGTGTTCACAGCCGACGAAGCCACAGATATCTACTACCAGTACTTCCAAAACCAGACCATCCCGGAGGACCTCACTCTTCGCGAGCTGGACCTCTCCTAGGGAAGGATCAATGACTGTCGTAAACCCTTGGAGTGAGTTCCCCGATCAGATTCGCGCCAGCTGGGGAGGCCGGTGGGCCATGGCCTGATCAGGCCAAGATCACTTTCGAAACGGATCAGACCGCAGTCACCGCGTTCGTCGCAGACCTCCGTCGCGCGCAGGCGATCGTAGGTTTTCAGTAGATCAGCGCTGCCCCGCTGCAGCGATATCACTGACGAGGGGTGTCCTTCGATGCAGAAACCAGATATCCCGGGGGCCTTTGTCTCTCTCGGGGCAAGAACAAGAAGCGCTCTTCCGAACCCCGGAAACGTCCTCGCCGAGCAGGCGCACGAGCAATCTCGGCGCCCCGTCACTCCCCCGCGGGAAACGCGATCGCGAACGGGAACTCCGTCGAGCGCGCGAGGCGCCGCCCGTCGCTCGCGAGCGCATCGAGGTCGGCGATCCGGTCGCCGGTCGCGAGATCCGGATCGGAGGACACGACGACGCGTCCGTTGACGTTCACGAGCACCGCCCCGGCCCACTCTTCGGTCTGCGGGAGCAGGCGTTCTTCGAGGTCGGCGACGAGCACGTCGGCGCAGACAACGCCCGCGAATTCGCCGCGGACGAAGATTGGCAAGGTCGACGTGATCGTGATCTCGTTGGAACACAGGTAGTCGACGAAGGGGCCGGCGACATGTCGCTCGCCCGTCGTCTCGGGCACGCGGTACCACTCGAGGCGGAAGAGGTCGATCGCGGCCTGACCTGGTCCGAAGGTGGAGGAGGCGAGGAGGGATCGCTCAGGGCCCTGCCACCAGGCGAGCGGGTTGCCCTCGGAGACGATCCCGCTGCTCGCACAGTAGCCGGCGCCGTACAGGGGACGCTCGGTCGTGTCGAGAATGCGATGCGAACCGGCGCTCACAAGTTCGACGAGTCGCTGCCCGGTGATCGGTCCGCTGGCCGTTTCCGCTTCGAGCTGCGCTTCGAGCACCGGGCGCCACTCGGTGAGCGGCGCGAACACCCCCGCGAAGAAGTCATCGACGTTGCGGATCGCCCGCTCGGCTGCCAGCAGCGTCGTTGCCACCGTGTCCCCCATCGTCCGGGGCGGGGGCGTCGGTGCTCCCGCGTGCGTTCAGTCTGCCACGAAGATCGCCGTCAGCGGCGGCCGCGAGCAGCTCGGCGCGGAACCCCGTGAGCCAGCGGACCGCGCCGCGCACGCCCGCGGACACCTGTGCGCGGGCCTCGACAGGGTCGCCCGCACGCGTGGCTGCGATCTGCCGCATGAGGGTCTCGTGGGTGACGGCGCGGCGATCCGGATCCGCGTCCTGCAATGCCAGATAGGGCGTGAATTCGGTCTGCACGCGCACGTGTTCGGAGGTGAGGCGCACCGACTGGCTGAGCGCCGCGAGTTCGAGCTGCACGTCGGTGACGCGGCGGCGCCACGCGTCGCGCGCCAGGGTGCCGGCGCTCGCGAGGATCCGTTCGACGACCTCGAGTTCCTCCGGCGCGGCGCGGCGGCACGCATACTCAGCGCAGGCTGCCGAGATGGCTTCGTAGTGCACGGCCATGTCGGCGAGTTCGACCCGCGGGAGTTCCATCAGTGAGCGCGCGTTGACCTCCTCGACAGCGCCCTGACTCGTGCGCACGAAGCTGCCGCCGCCGCGGCCGCGGCGCGTCTCGATCAGGCCACGGTCGCGCAGGGTGCCGAGGGCCTCGCGCACCGTGACGAGTGCGACGCCGAGCAGCGCGGAGAGTTCGTTCTCGCTGGGCAGCCGCTCGCCCTCGACGAATGCGCCGTTGGAAATCGCCTGGGTGAGGCGGGTGACGACGAGCGCGGCGCGCCCCTCATCGCCGAGCGGCGCGAACGCTGCGGTGCGAAGTCGGCTCGGGGTCGAGTGAGCGAGCGAGTGAGGCACGACGCCCTCCGATCCCTGTCGTTCACCGGCAGTTCGATTCTGGCAGGAGCTTCCTCCGGATCCGATGAACTCCCTGTTCCGGGACGCCGTCGGGACCACCCACCGCTTTCTCGTGACCGAATCGTGACCAGATCGATCCTCGCGAAGCCTTTAACATCTCAAACCATATGTTAAGTTCGGTGCATTCAACAGAGCAGTTGAGGAGCAGATTCACCATGGTCGAAGACGACACGAACCGCGGCGACGCCGCGTCCGGTGCCCCAGCGGTGTCCGTCCAATCCGTCACCAAGCAGTTCGGAGACTTCACCGCCGTCGACGGGCTGAGCCTCGACATCAGGCCGGGCGAATTCTTCTCGATGCTGGGCCCGTCAGGATCCGGGAAGACGACCGTCCTCCGCCTCATCGCCGGCTTCGAACAGCCCACCGAGGGCACGATCTCCCTGTTCGGCGACGACGTCACGAAAAAAGCGCCGTTCGACCGCAACGTCAACACCGTCTTCCAGGACTACGCGCTGTTCCCGCACATGAGCGTCCTCGACAACGTCGGGTACGGCCTACGCGTCCGTGGCGTCGGTAGGGCCGACCGGAAGAAGCGCGCAATGCGGGCCCTCGAGAGCGTTCGCCTCGATCACGTCGCCGATCGTATGCCCTCGCAGCTCTCCGGAGGCCAGCGGCAGCGCGTCGCGCTCGCCCGCGCCACCGTCGTCGAACCCAGCGTGCTCCTCCTCGACGAACCACTCGGCGCCCTCGACCTGAAACTCCGCGAGCAGATGCAGGTCGAGCTCAAGCAATTGCAGCGCGACCTCGGGATCACCTTCATCTTCGTCACCCACGACCAGGAGGAGGCGCTCACCCTCTCAGACCGGATCGCCGTCTTCAACGCGGGCAAGATCGAACAGCTCGGCACCCCGCGAGACCTCTACGAAAACCCGGCGTCACGCTTCGTTGCTGACTTCATCGGCAACACGAACCTGCTCGACGCCGAGGTGTCGCACACCGTCCTCGGGGTCGCGGGCGACCACTCGATCCGGCCGGAGAAGATGATCGTTTCTCGCTCCGAGGACGCGGCTCTCGGCGTGCGCAGCGCGGCTGGATCCGTCGTCGAGTCGATCTACCTGGGCAACTCCACCCGCGTCGTCGTCGATCTGGACGCGGGAGTCCGGGTCACCGTCCTCGAGCAGAACGTGCGCAAGCACACGCCCGAGGACGCCCGCGGCGAGCGCGTCTTCGTCCAGTGGCACGACGAGGACGTCGTGCCACTCCAGCCCGCGGCCTGATCCGCACCGTCCAACACCAGGCCTGATCGCGGCGCGATTCGGCCCCAAACGAAAGAAGAGTCACATGACACGCACACCGACGCAGCGCCGCGTCGCTGCCGCGCTCGCCGCCGCAGCGGCACTCGGCCTCACCCTCGTAGGCTGTGGAACGAGCGGCGGCGGGGGCAGCGCGAGCGGCCCCACGGAGGCGAAGGAACTCGGCAAGACGGAGGGCGCGATCTCGATCCTCGCCTGGCCCGGCTACACCGAGGACGGCTCCAACGATCCGAAGGTCGACTGGGTCACGCCGTTCGAGAAGGAGACTGGTTGCAAGGTCACCACGAAGACGTTCGGCACCTCGGACGAGGCGCTCAACCTGATGAAGACGGGCGACTACGATGTCGTCTCCGCGTCGGGTGATGCCTCGCTCCGCCTCGTCGCTTCGAAGGACGTGCAGCCCGTGAATACGAAGTTGCTCAAGAACTACGACGGCATCTACGACTTCCTGAAGAACCGTGCCTGGAACACCGTGGACGGCAAGTCCTACGGCGTACCCCACGGCTACGGCGCGAACCTCCTGATGACCGACAAGAAGACCTTCCCGAAGCAGCCCGATTCCTGGGATGTCGTATTCGATAAGGCGGGCGAACATGCTGGCAAGGTCACCGCCTACGATTCGCCGATCTACATCGCCGATGCGGCCATGTACCTCATGACGCACAAGCCCGAGCTCGGGATCAAGAACCCGTACGCGCTGGACCAAAAGCAGTTCGACGCGTCCGTTGAGCTCCTCAAGGAGCAGCGCAAGTCGGTCGGCGAATACTGGAACGATTATCTGAAGGAAGTCCAGTCGTTCAAGTCGGGCGATAGCGTCGTCGGCACGAGCTGGCAGGTGATCCAGAACGTGCTCGAGGGCGAGGGCGGAACCACCCAGGTCACGCTCCCGAAGGAGGGCGCGACCGGCTGGAGCGACACCTGGATGATCGCCTCCAAGTCCAAGCACCCGAACTGCTCGTACGCCTGGCTCGACTACATCGCGAGCCCCAAGGCGAACGCGATGGCCACCGGCTACTTCGGCGAGGCCCCCTCTAGCGAAGAGGCCTGCAAGTACCGCGACGACTGTGAGGCATACCACGCCGGCGACGCCGACTACGCGTCGAAGATCTGGTATTGGACAACTCCGATTGAGGAGTGCCTCGACGGCCGCAAGGACGTCAAGTGTGTCGATTACGCCGCCTGGACGAAGGCCTGGCAGGAGATCAGGGGCTAACCCATCTGCGCCGGGTCCACGGCCGACCTATCGGGGAGCTGTGGATCCGGCGCATCACCCTCACCCTGACGAGGTTTCTCGTCCTCAGCTTTCTCCCTCACCCCACTGCTTCACGCAGCCCCACTGCTCCACGCGGCCCTGGAACTCCACGCGGCCCCAGCGGATCGAGAGGATCCCCACATGACCGGAACTGCTCAGGCGCAGGCATCGTCGCCCGCGCCTCAGGCCCCGCCGCAGCCTCCGCGCGCAAGCTCACCGTCGCTCGGACGAAGGGTCTCCTCCTTCCTGTACGCGCATCCCCGTGCACGGCTCACCCTGCTCCTCACGGCGCCCATGTTCTGGCTCGGCGTCGTCTACATCGTCGCCCTCGCCCTCCTCCTCGTCACGGCGTTCTGGGGCGTCGACAGTTTCACCGGCCAGATCAAGACGGAATTCACGCTCGATAACGTGATCGAGGTCATCACCGGGTCGCTGTACCGGACCGTCACACTCCGCACCGTCGGCATCGCGCTCGCGGTGACAGTAATCGATGTGGCGCTCGCCCTGCCGATCGCGTTCTACATGGCGAAGGTCGCCTCACCCCGGGTGAAACGCATCCTCCTCGTACTCGTCCTCACCCCGCTGTGGGCGTCGTACCTCGTCAAGGCCTATGCCTGGCGCTCGGTCCTCTCGGACGACGGCCTGCTCAGCTGGCTCCTCACCCCTGTGGGCGCGCATAGCCCGGGCTACGGCGTCACGGCAACGATCATCACTCTCTCTTACTTGTGGCTGCCGTACGTGATCCTGCCGATCCAGGCCGGCCTCGAGCGCGTACCAAATTCCCTGCTCGAAGCGTCCGCGGATCTGGGCGGCAAGAGCTGGCGCACACTGGGATCTGTGGTCCTGCCGCTCGCGTTGCCCGCGATCATCGCCGGCACGATCTTCAGCTTCTCGCTCTCACTCGGCGACTACATCACCGTCAACATCGTGGGCGGGACCAGCCAGATGCTCGGCAACCTCGTCTACACCAACGTGGGCGCGGCGAACAATCTCCCGCTCGCGGCGGCGATCGCGCTCGTTCCCCTGCTCATCATCTTCGCCTACCTGTTCCTCGTGCGACGCACGGGCGCACTGAACAACCTGTAGGAGCCGAAATGCGACTCTCCAAGACCGCGCGCGTCACCCTCGGCGGGATCACGGCTGTGATCCTCGCGGCCGTCTACCTGCCGCTCCTCGTCGTCGTGCTGAATTCGTTCTCGACGTCGAAGTCCCTCACCTGGCCGCCGCCCGGTTTCACGCTCGAGTGGTGGGGGAAGGCTTTCCAGAGCGCTGGCGCGCTGGACGCGGTCGGTACGAGCGTCCTCGTCGCCTGCATCTCCACCGCGATCGCGCTCGTGCTCGGCACCCTGGTGTCTTTCGCTTTGCAGCGTTTCGCGTTCTTCGGCCGCGAAACCGTCAACCTCCTGGTCATCCTGCCGATCGCACTCCCCGGCATCATCACCGGTATCGCGCTCAACAACTTCTTCACGACGATCATGGGGGTCCCGCTGTCGCTGTGGACGCTCGCAATCGCGCACGCCACCTTCTGCATCGTGACCGTGTTCAACAACGTGGTTGCGCGCCTGCGTCGCACCGGCACCTCGCTCGAAGAAGCCTCCGCGGACCTCGGAGCAGGGATGTGGACCACTTTCCGGCTCGTCACATTCCCGCAGCTCCGCTCCGCGCTCCTCGCGGGCGGCCTCCTCGCCTTCGCCCTCTCCTTCGACGAGATCATCGTGACCACCTTCACGGCGGGCTCGAGTGTCACCACGCTCCCCATCTTCATCATGAACAACATGTTCCGCCCCTCGCAGGCCCCGATCGTCGCCGTGATCGCGGTCGTCATGATCATCGTCTCGATCATTCCGATCGCTATTGCGCAGAAGCTCGGCGGAGACGAGGACTCGCGGGCGACGCGGTAGGCAACACAGACTGAGGTAGGCAACACAACAGCATCGCGCGCACGCACCGGCTGGGCAGTCCGGTGCGTGCGCGCGAGTTCCTGTTCGCCGAGCTAACGAGCGTGCGAGAAGAGTTGCGGCGGCGCTTCTGACGGAGTCCCCACCGGCAGAGCCGGACCCGCACCATCCGCGAACACGTGAGGTCCGAGTTCGGAGACGGAGCGCACCCCGGCGTATGCGAGTGCGATTCGGAGTTCGTCCGAGAGCACGGCGAACGCGCGATCCGCACCAGCCTCACCCGCGGCAGCGAGCCCGTAGGCGAAGGCCCTGCCACCGGCAGCGAGGTTTGCCCCGCGGCCGAGGGCCGCGACGATGTCGGAGCCGCGGCGCACGCCGCCGTCGACAATGATCTCGGCCCGATCCCCCACCGCGTCAGCAATTCGCGGCAGCACGTCCACCGTGCCCGGCTGGTTGTCGAACTGGCGTCCGCCGTGGTTCGAAATGAAGATCGCATCGGCGCCAGCGTTCACTGCCTCCTCGGCATCCTCAACGCACATGACGCCCTTGACCGCGATTCGCCCATCCCAGGATCGCCTGATCGCGGCAACATCTTCCCAGGTTGCGTCCTTGGTGTTGTGACGGGACATCCAGCCGTCCATTTCACGCATGCGGATCCTGCGGTCGTCGATTCGATAGCTTCCCCAGGTCATCGGGCGGCCGGTCAGCCAACCGGCCATCCAACCGGGATGCAGCGCGACGTCAAAAACGTCCCGGATCGGCGGTTTGGGCGGCATCCCCGTGCCGTGCACGATATCCCGCTCTCGCTTGCTGGAGAACGCAACGTCCCCGGCGACGACGAGCGTCGAAACCCCGAGATTTCGGGCCCGCGCGATATGTTCCTCGGTCACCTTTCGATCGCGCCAGAACGCGATCTGGGCGAGGACTCGCCCCCCGGCGGCATCGTGGGTCTCCTCCAGCGAGCAACCGGACCACGGGGAATGCACCATGAGGCTTCTCGCACGAGCAACCGCGCGCGCTATTCCCAGATCAGAATCGGGATGCAGAATCGTTAGCAGTCCCATCGGGGAGACGATCATGGGAATACCGAGGTCCTCACCGAGTGCGCTCGTGCTCACGTTGATCTCGCTCAGATCACGAAGAATGCGCTGCTTGAACCGCAGCGATTCGAAGGCCTCGCGATTTGCACGAAGCGTGCGCTCATCGAGCGCACCCCCGTCGAGGAAATCAGAAACCATTTTCGGCAGGCGGCGATGCGCGCGGCGCCTGAGCGCCTCGATGCTGTACAGCTTTTCAGTCATGTTCTTCGTGTGCTCCAGAACTCTTGGAATTGACTCAATCGGTGGAGAACGCGGGGCTACCCGAGCACTCTCGACAGGAACGTGCGCGTCCGATCGTGCTTCGGAGTGACCAGGACCTCCTCCGGGGGGCCTGACTCGACGACCACACCGCCGTCCATAAACACGATCTGATCGGCTACCTCGCGGGCGAAGCCGAGTTCATGGGTCACAACGAGCATCGTCATGCCGTCGTTCGCGAGGTCTTTCATCACCTGCAAGACCTCCCCGACGAGCTCGGGATCGAGCGCTGATGTCGGCTCATCGAACAAGATCAGTTTCGGCTTCATTGCGAGCGCCCGCGCAATAGCGATGCGCTGCTGCTGCCCGCCTGACAGCTCCTGCGGATAGGCGTCGCCACGATCCGCGAGCCCGACCCGCTCGAGCAGCACCCGCGCCTCGGCGACGGCCTCAGCGACGGGCCGCTTGAGGACCTTCGTCGGCCCCTCGATGATGTTCTCCAGAACGGTCCGGTGCGGGAACAGGTTGAACCGTTGGAACACCATGCCCGTCGCCCTTCGGGATCGGGCGATCGCCTTGGGACTCGCCGCGACAAGGTGCCTGCCCTTCCGCTCCGCTCCGACGAGTTCGCCGTCGAGCAGGATCATCCCGGCATCGATCGTCTCGAGCCGATTCACGCATCGCAACAGCGTTGTCTTCCCGGAACCTGACGGGCCGATCAGGCAGGTCACCGAGCCCGGTTCAACCGTGAGCGAGATATCGGAGAGTACGGTCTTGCCGTGGAAGGACTTCTTCAGCCCGCGAATGTCCACCATGCTTCTATGCATTGTTCGGCTCCTGATCGGTGATGTGCTGCCGAGACCCGCGGCGTCGCTCCGCGCGGGGCGAGAACCCACGCGCGTAGTGCGCCTCGAGTCGGGACTGGATAGCGCTCAGCAGGGTCGTCAGCGCGAGATACCAAATGCAGGCGACGAGCAGCAGCGGGATCGTCTGGTAGTTCATCGCATAGATGATCTGAGCGGAGTACAGCAGGTCGGAGATGGCCAGCACACTCACAAGCGACGTGCCCTTCAGCATCGAAATGATCTGATTCCCTGTCGGCGGGATCACCACGCGCATCGCCTGCGGGAGGACCACACGGCGCAGGGTCAGGCCGTTCGTCATACCGATGGCCCGGCTCGCATCGCGCTGCCCCTCGTCTACGGACTGGATCCCACCGCGGATGATCTCCGCCATGTACGCCGCCTCGTTCAGCGAGAGACCCAGGAGCGCAGCGGTCAGCGGCGTGATCAGCACGTTCGCCGACCCGATCTCAATACTGGGGCCGCCGAACGGGAGTCCCAGAGCGATCATCGGGTAGAGCGCCGCAATGTTGTACCAGAAGATGAGCTGCACCAGCAGCGGCGTCCCCCGGAAGAACCAGATGTAGCCGCGTGCGACCAGCGAGAACGTCGGGTTGGCGGACAGCCTCATCACCGCGAGCAGTACGCCGAGCGCGATTCCCACCGTCATCGAGACGACCGTGAGGAGCAGCGTGAGACCGACACCCGAGATGATCCTCGAGTCGAAAAGGAAGCTCAGCACCGTGCCCCAGCGGAAGCGCTCGTTGGTCGCAACATCCCAGGCGGCGGCGACGAGCACGAATATCACGAAGAGACCGCCGATAATCGACCACCACTGACGGCGAGGGCGGACCTCCAGCGAGGTGAGGGTCGATTGCACCTGGGTCGGCGTCTCGCGATCCGAGGAGCGACGCTCTTCCTGCGGAATTGTCTCTGCAGACATGTCGCGGCTCACTGGGGAACGTTGACGTTCACGGTCTTGATTGCCATCGACTCGACGCCATAGCTTTCCAGGACCTTGGTGTACTCCGGTGTCGTGATGATGTGCTCCATCGCAACTTTCACGGCATCGGTGAGACCGGCATCCTTGGACAGGCCGATGCTCACCGGAGAGGCCGTGTTGTTGTCGGGCACCTCGATATCCGGGTTCTGCTTCGCAGCGAAACTCAGGATCGGCCCGTCAGCATAGACCGCGTCGCTCCGATCGCTCACCAGCGAGCTGATCGCCTGTCGAGTGTCCTGGAACTGCTGAATTTCGAGTTCGCCTTTGCCCGCTTTCTTGCAGGCCGCGTTGAGATCCGGGACATACACCTTGAGCTGGTACGAACCGGTCAGTACCGCGACCTTCTTGCCGCAGAGGGAATCAAAGTCGAGCTTCTGCGGGTTTCCGTTCCGGACGGCGAGCCCGCTCCCCATGTTCAGGTAGTCCACGAAATCGAGGGCCTTGATCCTCTCCTCGGTGGGGGTCATGGAAGAAACCGTCGCCTGGTATCGCCCCGCCTCGATACCGGGAATGATCGAGTCGAAGTTTGTTACCTCGATCTGGAGTTTGAGGCCGAGCGTGCCGGCGACCAAGCGTGCGACATCCGGGTTGATACCGGTCATCGTCTTGGTGCCTTCGCGGTAGAACTGCGTCGGCGGTTCGTTCGTCGGAATTGCAACGGTCAGCACTCCCTCCTTGGCGATCTTTTCGGGCACGAGGGCCTGTGCCTTGTCGTAGACGGCAATCGTGGGTTCGGCGCCCTCACCGCCCTGAGGAGTGGCACCGCCTCCATCGCCGCTCTGGCTACATGCGGCCAGCGCCAGGGTGCACAGCAGGGCGAGAGCACCGGTTGCGGTGCGAGCTTTCCGATTGAGCAGCATCTTTGCCACCTTTCTCCGGGTTGACGGGTGAGACCAGTATTTTGAAACCTGACAAAAAGCTGAATGGATAATCCTCTAGTGAAACCGATAAATCGCTGGACTAATCTCTAAGCATGGTTCCCCACGAGAAGCCCACATTGGCCCTTGCGCTTCGCCTCCTCGACCAGGAACTTCGCCCCGTGATCGGAGGCGCAGGGGAGCGCTGGGAGAGCCGGACTTTCGAGGGCGCGGAGTTCTGGAGCCCGGGGGTTGCACCATCCGCCTACCGTGGCCGCATTCTGCTCGTGCCTGGTGCGCTCAGCCCCGAAGTGATCTCGAGCCTGCTCGACGCGCTCTCGGCCGGTGCCGTGGCGATCCTGCTCACCGAGGGGGCCGCGGAAAACCTCTCGCGAAGTCCCGAACTCGCCGCTTTGGCGCTCGCGCTTGCAGAGGGGTCTGATTGGAGCGACACCGCAACCATTCTCCGGGGACTGTGCCCTCCGGGGGTTGCGAACGAGACCGCTGGGCTCCGTCGCGGGGACCTCTTTTCTCTCGCGCAATCACTCGCGACCCTTGCGGGAGGGGCCGTCAGCATCGTCGACACCGCCGGACGCATCGTCGGCTATTCCACGCTGCCGGATCAGCCGATCGATGAGGTCCGGAGGAAGTCAACGCTCGCACTCAAGGAGGCAGAGCCTCCCTCCGAGGACATCGACCACATCGCACTGTTCCGTTCAACACGAGCGATGTGGGTGGCTCCCGGCCCGGGAAGGCTTGGACGAGTCGCACTCCCCGTACGCGCCCAGGGGGAACTGCTCGGCAGCGTCTGGTTGATCGTCGGCGAAGAGGAGAACGCCGACGCCGCGATCATGTTCCTGAACTCTGTCGCCGGGCTCACCGCCCACCACATGCTCGAAGCCCGGGACCTCGAGGCGGCGGAGGGCGCGCGCAGCTCCGACCTGCTGCGCACCATCATGGAGGACAGCACCTACCGCGTGCACGCCGCCGCAGAGCTCGGTCTTCGCACCGGTGAACACTATCGGGCCCTCGCCTTCGGTGCGAGCGCTCCGGATGGCATGAACCCCGTGCTGGCTTCGCGCAGGCAACTCCACCAGATCTGGTTGATCGCTCGAAGCCTCTTCACGTGGTGCCGGGTCGCGGTGCTCGGTGACGAGATCGTCGTCCTCGTGGCCTCAGCGAGTGATGAACGCGCGAACGCATTCGCGGAGCGCGTGCTCACGAGTAACGAGATGCCCCATGTTGCGGGCATCGGGAGCGAGGCGATCGGGGTCGAAAACCTCGCCGCTTCAATGCGCGAGGCGATCTCGATCGCGCAGCTTCTCGGGCGCAGCGTTCATCAGGACACCTCGGGAAAGCGAATCGCGAGACTCGACGACGTGCGGGAACAGCTCGGACTCGAGCGCCTCCTCCGTCACCTTGATTCCACCGGCGTGCTCGAAGGAGATCCACTGGACCGTATGGACCAGTTCGACGCGTCGACGGGAAGCGATCTCGCGCACACCGTCACCGTATTCCTCGAGTCACTGGGGAGCGTCAGCGAGTGCGCGAGCGCGCTCCACGTACACCCGAATACGGTTCGCTACCGCCTGGAACAGGTCCGCTCACTGGGCATCAATCTTGATCTTCCCAGCACCCGGCTCTGGGTGTGGGCCCGGATTTCGGCGCGTTCAATGTTCGGGAGCTAAGGGCCCTCGCCCGACCAGCCGCTGCCACAATTCCTGGCACCTGCGTCTGGCTGTTCTCGCCTTGGGTGCTTCGCTGCTTCAACGCACGTGGGTGCGCGTCGGCTCACGCCAAAGCGTGAGCCAGCGCTTTACGTTACGCAGAGTTACACTTGGGAAGAGTAGCCGCCCGCGAGAGGCGCGCTCCTCGACCGCTATTCGAGGTGGCCTCACACGGGAGGAGGCTACAACCGCGCCACCGAATGCGAAGCTCAAGCGAAGAGTCTGGGGAGGCAGGAATCCTGTTTCGAGCCTGGACTTCCAGCAGTTCCAATTTGCCCCTGACAAGGACCTTGGAAACTACATCAACTCGAAGGAGGAGTTCGACTACCTGATGGACAACCACAATCGCATCACGCGCGACAGCGCGGACAACAGAGCAGCTCTCGAAATCTTGAAGAGGAAGCTCTACTGATGGAGATTCTCGCAAAATGGGTACTGCCATTGGCACTTGTCGGAACCTTATTCACCACCGGATGCACAATCCAAGGGAAGCCAGAAATGCACTCGTCCCAAGATTCCGACAAGCCGGGACAACAGGTCAACCCCGGTCTCACCTGGCAGAAAGCAAAATCAGACACCCAGGAAACAGAGCAGCAGATCGCCGACCTCATTCCGAAGGAACTCGTCGAGTCTGTTAAGCAGCAGTCCGTTGGCATGCTCTTCCAATGCAGCAACGGCCAGCACCAGTGGGGCGGAGGGACCATCGTAAATCTCCGCCAAGACAGCGATTTCCCGGCCGCCATCAGAACACTCGAAAAGCACTACCAAACCGCAGGTGGCGGTTATTCAGTGAAGGTCGGCGATGACGCGTTCGGTTACCTCCAACTCACACTCACGACATCTCGAGATGATGGCGAGGCCTATCTCGTGAGCACTGGTCTCGAGAAAAACCAGCTCAACATCGATTCCCGTTCCCCCTGCTTCACGCTCCCCGAGGGCGTCTACCCTGGCGGCGACTTCTAGACCGTTCCCCGCACTCCCTCGGCCGCCACTCGTTTGAGGTGGGGATGCGCAGCGATCCGGCCCTTAAGGACACCAATCAACTCGGCATTGGGCACAAGTTGGGGCCTCGCGAACCTCACTTCGTCAGAAGTCGCGGGCGCGCACTATGACGTCATCGTTTCACTCGCGGGTGCCGGGATGCCCGAGAACTGGTCACCGGCCGAGGGCACGAAGTACATCAATATCAACTACTACGACATCCTCATCCACGCACAGTCAAAGGGCGTGATCTGGGGAAGCAGACAACCAGAAGGCTCTTTTCGTCTTGGAGGGTGCGCTCACGCAATGAGAGTTCGTTCGAAACAATTCATACTCGCGGCAACGATCGGAATGCTGTTCGCCACAGGATGCACAATGCAGGGGAAGGCCGAAATGGCCTCATCCAAGAACTCCAATGCACGGGAGCACCAGCTCAATCAAGGACTCACCTGGGAGAAAGCAAAAGCAGACACCCAGGAAACGGAACGGCAAATTGCCGGCCTCGTACCAAAGGAACTTGTCGACTCTGTGAAGCAGAAGGGCGCCGGCATGCTCTTCCAATGCAGCAATGGTCAACATCAGTGGAACGGGGAAATCACAGTGAAGCTGCGCCCCGATGCGGCCTATTCGACCGCACTCAAGGCGCTCGAACGTCACTACGAGACTGCAGGAGGCGACTACTCAGCAAGCATCGGGGATGACGGTTTCGGCAGCCAATGGCTCACGATCGTCACCTCCCGAAACGACGGAGAGAACTACCTCGTGAGCACCGGCCATAAAGAACACCAGCTCCGTATCGATTCGAGCTCACCCTGCTTCACGCTCCCCGAAGATGTCTACCCTGGTGGCGACTTCTAGGCAGTTCCCCGCACTCGGCCGGCCGTCGCTCCACGGTCACTCAGTGCATGGTCACTTAGTGCACGGTCACTCTGTGCACGGCCCGAGAAACTCGATGCGTGGGCATCGCCCGTCTCCCGTCGCGATCGAGGCCTCAACTCGGTACACCTCACGGATCCGCGCCGGGGTGAGCACCTCGGCGGGCGTGCCAGAGGTGACCACGCGGCCCCCGTCGAGCAGCAGGAGCCGATCGCAGTAGCGCGCGGCGAGGTTGAGGTCGTGGAGCGCGATCACGCAGGTCACGCCGAGCGTGCGCAGCAGTTCGAGGAGTTCGAGCTGGTGCCGGATGTCGAGGTGATTCGTCGGCTCATCGAGGAGGATCTCGGTCGGCTGCTGCGCGAGCGCCCTGGCGAGCTGCGCCCGCTGCCGCTCGCCGCCCGAGAGAGTGTGCCAGACCCGGTCCTGCTTGCTCGCGATGTTGACGCGGGCGAGCGCCTCGTCAACCGCGGCGGCGTCCTCGGCACCGAGTCCATCGAAGCGGCCCCGGAACGGGGTGCGACCGAGCTCGACGACCTGGCGCACGGTGAGGTCGCCGTTGGCTGTGGTGTCCTGCTCGACGACGGCGAGCCGGCGCGCGACGGCCCGTCGCGCCATCGCCGCGATCGGATGCCCGTCGAGCCGGACCTCCCCGCTTGCCGGGCGCCGGAGACCAGCGAGCACGCGGAGCAGCGTTGATTTACCCGATCCGTTCGGGCCGAGGAGGCCGATCACCCGGCCGTCGGCTGCGGTAACGTCGACGCCAGTCAACAGCTCAGCGTCTCCGATGCGGAATCCGATCTCGCGCGCGGTCAGCTCACCCATCAGTTGCCCGCCCGCTTCAGCACGATGGCGAACACCGGAGCGCCGAGCAGCGCCGTGATCACGCCGACCGGGAGCTCATTCGGTGCGAATGCCGACCTCGCGAAGGCATCCACCCAGATCAGGAAGCAGCCACCGGCCAGTCCGGCGAGCGGCAGCAGCGTCCGGTGCATCGCCCCGAACAGGATGCGGATGATGTGCGGAACGAGGAGGCCGATGAACCCGATCGCCCCGGACGCCGCCACGGCTGCCGCGGTGATGATCGCGGTCAGCACCATCAGGGAAACCCGCGCCGCCCGCACGTTGATGCCGAGTGCCGCTGCCGAGTCCCATCCGAAGGTGAACGCGTCGAGCGCGGGCGCGAAGAACTGCACGGCGACCACGCCGATGAGGATCACGATTCCAGCGATCACCACGGGCTGCCATCGCGCCCCGCCGAGCGAGCCGAGCAGCCAGTACACGAAACCCCTGGTCGATTGGGCGTCTCCGTTCACCATGAGGATGACGTTCGTGACGGCAGAGAAGAACTGCGAGACGAGCACGCCCGTGAGCACGACGCGCGCCGCGTTGTGCACGCGCCCGCCTCGCGTCAGCAGGAGCAGCGCCCCGAACGACGTGAGCGCCCCGATGAACGCCCCGGTGGAGAGCGAGATCGCCCCCGCTCCGACCCCGAGGAGCAGCACCAGCACCGCGCCCGTCGAGGCTCCGGACGAGACACCGAGCAGATACGGGTCCGCGAGCGGGTTCCTGGTGACGGACTGCAGAACCGTGCCGGACACGCTGAGCGCGATGCCGACGACGGCCGCGAGCAGTACTCGTGGAACTCTGGACTCCCAGACGAGGGCGTCGAGCAGCTCCGGGAGCGCCGGCGCGGGTGCGAGCGCGCCGAGGCCGAGATGCCTGAGTATCGTTGAGATGACATCGAGCGGACCGATGCCCGCCGTTCCGATGAGGGTTGCGCCGATGATCGATCCGACCAGAAGGATCGCTGCCGTTGCGATGGCGAGGGGGAATGGCACGCGAGCGCGTCGCGTTCCGTTCATGGGTACTCCTTGGGCGAGGCTCTGGTCCGGGCGCCTCGGGGCGTGCGTGTGTTTCGTGAGGGGATGGGGGAGGAATAACGGATGCGACGGGCGGGGGTCCCGCCGCATCCGGGCTTGGGTTACTGGAGGCCGACGAGGCCCTCAGCGAGTTTCGGAACGGCGTAGACGCTGCCGTAGCTCGGATCCATGTAGCTGCCGGGGACGATGACGAAGCGGTCGTGCTTCACGGCCTCGAGCTTTGACGTGACCGGGTCCTTCTTCAGGAGTTCGATCTTCTCCTTGGCCGAATCGCCAGGCTTGCCTCGGGTGAGGTCCGCGAGCACGATCACGTCGGGGTTCCGCGCGGCGACCTCGTCCCAGCTCGTCTCAGGCCACTTCGTCTTCGCGTCCGCGAACACATTCTCCGCCCCGACGAGCTCGGTGACGTGCTGCGGCAGTCCGCCGGGACCGGCGGCGAACGGGGCGCCGTTGTAGGTCGAGTAGAACCACATGAGCTTCGGCTTCCCGGTGATCTTCTTGGCGGTCTCGAGGCCGTCCTTGAGCGCGGCCTGCTGCGTCTCGATGAGCTTCTTTCCGGCGCTCGGAACGTCGAAGATCTTCGCCAGATTCTCATACTCCGTGAAGAGCGTGTCGAAGGAGACATTCTCGACCTTCTGCTGGAACGCGCAGTCGAACTCTGTGAGATAGGTGGGAACCTTGTGCTCCTGCAGTTCCTTCCGCTCACCGGCCTTGTCGGCGGCAAAGAAGCTCGCGTAGTGCGAGAGGACGAAGTCGGGCTGCGCGCCGAGCAGGGTCTCGTGCGTGATCGGCTCATCCTTCTTGGAGAGCTGCGGAATCTTGCCGTAGGCCTCGGCGATCTCCTCCGGGGCAGCATCGACCTCGTAGCCCGAGCCCGCGATGCGGTCCGCGAGTCCGAGCCTGATCAGGATCTCTGCGCTCGGCTGGTCCAGTGTTACGGCGTGCTCCGGCGCGCGCTCGACGGTGACCTCGGTCCCGCAGTTCTGGATCTTCAGCGGATACTTGGTCGCGCCCTCATTCTTGGAGATCGCGATCCCGGCCTGTTCGCCGGCCTGCGCCTGCCCGCCGGCGGACGTCGTCCCCGAGCAGCCGGACAGCAGCAGGGAACTCGCCGCAAGACCACAAATGATAACCGTTCTCATTTTCATGTCTAAGATGCTAACAGAGCGTAACGGCTCATAATTCATTTCCACAGAGAAGGACTGCATCGCATGACAGAAACGCCCGCTTCCACCCCTGTTCGTCCGGAGATTCAAAACGGCGGGAACGAAATCACGGATCCCGGCGTGTCCGAACTCATCGCCGCCTGGGAGGCCCAGCAGAACGCCTACGTCGCGAACCGCGCGGAGCGCTTCGGCATCGTGCTCGACGCCATCGCATACGCACGACCGGGTGTCCGCACGATCCTTGATGCCGGCGGCGGTCTCGGCTCGTTCTCACGCCTGATCCTCGAACGATTCCCCGAGGTCAGAGTCGCGACCCTCGATATCGATCCGGCGCTCCTGAGCCTGGCCAGCGCGAACCTCTCCGAGTTCGGCGACCGCTCCCTCATCGTCGACGCCGATCTCGTGAACGACGACTGGCCCGCGGCACTCGAGGGATGGCTCCCCGAGATCGTCGTCTCCAGCACTGCCCTGCACTGGCTGCCGTCGGGGAACCTCGTCTCGCTGTACGAGCGCCTCGCGCGCCTGCTCCCCGAGGGCGGACTCTTCTTCAACGCGGATCACCTTCCGCTCAGCCGGGAGGGCTCCTTCTTCCAGCGGGTCAGTTGGGCCGACGATGCTCGCCAGCAGGGCGCGTTCGCCGAGGGCGTGCCCGACTGGGACGCCTGGTGGCAGCGTTTCGCCGAGCTTGACGGCTTCGCCGAGGTCATCGCGGAGCGGGAGGCGCGGTTCGCCGCGAAGGGCAACGAGGAGCACCTCGACGTGTCACCGGCGTTCCACACCGTGTCGCTCCGCGTTGCGGGGTTCGGCGAGTCCGGAACGCTGTGGCAGCACTTCGACGACTACGTCGTGTACGGGGTGCGCTGACCCGCGGCCACGGGCGGGGACGCCCCACGGCGCTCCCCGCCCGCCGCACTACGGTGCGGAAGGCGATAGCGTGCGGATCTACAGCAGTTCGCGGTGGCGATCCCGAAGCTCCTCGACCGCGCGGCGGAGCGAGGGATCGTCGCCGCGGGCGAGGCCCGCGTACTCCAGGAGCACTCCGTCCTCGGTTGCGATCGCTTTCACCCACATCCGGCGGCGCGGCACGAACAGCGACCACATCAGGCCTGCGAGCGAGGTGAGCGCGAAGATCAGGATCCAGATCTGCGCCGGATTCTGCATGACGTCGAAGGAGGCGTACCTGGGCACGTCCTCGAGCGTGATGGTGCCGAGACCGTCGGGCAGCTGGGCGGTCTCGCCCGGGCGGAGCTCCACCGACTTCTTGTCGACGGCGCGGCCCGTGAGCTGCTTCATGTTCTTCGTGTCGAGCACGTAGACCGATTGCGGGATCCCGGAATCGATGCCGAGGTCGCCAGTGAAGACGTCGAGCGTGAGCACGGGGTTCTCGAGGTCCGGGTAGTTGGAGGTGAACGCTCCGGTCTCGAGTTCGGCCTGTGTCGGGTAGAAGAACCCGCGCAGCCCGAGCTGGGTCTGCTTCCCGCCCTTCTCGGTGACACCGTACGGCACCTTCACGACCCCGAGTGAGGTCATGTTGCGAGGATCCTGCGGGATGAACGGCATCGCCTCGCGATACACGGTCTTCCCCTCGGCATTCTTGATCGTGATCAGGGGCGCATAGCCGTTCGCGATGAGGTAGACGGGTGAGCCATGCACGCGGAGCGGATGATTGACCCTGATCACCTCGTCCGAGGTCTTCCCGTCTCCGCCCGTGAGCGTGACCTTCGCTGTGTAGTCCTTCACCTGGCCGAGCGCGTTGAGATTGCCGTCCTCCGGGGTCATATAGGTGACATCGAGGGACTTGAGCTTCACGCTGAACGGTTCGAGCGTCGAGGTGTTGAACGCGCGGCCGGAGTTCACGGAGTCGTAGTCGATGAGCTGGTTCACCATCGTCTGCCCCTCGACGACGACCTTCTGGCCGTTGAAGGTCAGCGCCCCGCCGACGCCCACGGCGATCAGCACACCAACGAGGGCGGTGTGGAACACCAGGTTGCCCGTCTCGCGGAGATAGCCGCGTTCCGCGGACACCGAGACCTCCTCGACACCGCCGCGCCGCGTGGCGCGCTGCACCTCGACTCGGTAGCGCAACCGCTTCAGGATCGACGCGGCCTCTTCGACCGCGAGCTCGGCGAAGCGCTCACGCTCCTCGGCAGAGGCGTCGGGGTTCGAGACGCGCACCTCCGTGAAGCCCGCCATGCGCTGCAGACGCATCGGCGTCTTCGGCGGCTTGCCGCGCCACGCGATCCAGTGGTGCTTGATGCGCGGCAGCACGCAGCCGATCAGGGAGATGAAGAGGAGCAGGTAGATCGCCGAGAACCAGACCGACCCGTAGACATCGAACGCCTGGATCGGGAACGCGTCGAGGATCGGGAACAGCTTCGGGTGATCCGCCTCGTACTGGATCACGCCGTTCGGGTCGGCGCTCCGCTGCGGCAGCAGCGACCCCGGGATCGCCGCGACCGCGAGCAGGAGGAGCAGAATCAGGGCGACGCGCATGCTCGTGAGCTGACGCCAGAACCAGCGCAGCCAGCCCTTCAGCCCGAGCTCGGGGGATTCGGCGCGGAGCGACCCTCCCGCCCCGGTGCCGTCATCATAATCAGAGGGGCGTGACATAGCTGCCGATCACCGCCTGCAACGCAAACATCATCTTGCTCCAGAGGCCGGTCACCATGAGGAGACCGATGAGGATCAGCAGTCCGCCGCCGATCAGGTTCACGGCACGGATGTGCCGCTTGAAGAAGGACATGGTCTGGGTCATCCACCCGAAGCCGAAAGTAGCGAGAATGAACGGCAGCCCGAGACCGAGGCAGTACGCGAGCGCGAGGATCGCCGCCCGCCCCACTGAACCCGACTGGGCAGCGAGGGTGAGCACGACGCCCAGCGTCGGTCCCATGCAGGGCGCCCAGCCGACCGCGAACACCACTCCGAGCACCGGCGCCCCGAGCAGCCCAACCCGCGGCTTCACCCTGAGCCGGCTCGTCATCTGGAGTTTCGAGAACGCCCCCATGAAGACGAGACCCATCAGGATCACCGCGACGCCCATCACGCGCGTGATCGGGTCCTGCCACTCCCACAGCCAGAGCCCGACGGAGCCGGCGAGGATGTTGACGAGCAGGAAGACGGCCGTGAAACCGAGGATGAAGAGCAGGGCCCCGATGAACATGCGGCGCCGCTCCCGCGTGGCCGCGAGCTTCGGATTGGCCCCGGCCGTGCTGGCCGACCCCGCGATCCCCGACACGTACCCGAGATAGCCGGGGACGAGCGGCAGCACGCACGGCGACAGGAACGACAGCACCCCCGCCGCGAGCGCGATCGCGACGGCGACGAGCAGCTGCCCGTCAGCGACGAGATGCTGGAGATCCACTTATTTCTCGTCCAGCGTCTCGTTGATCAGCGTGCGGAGCTGCGATTCCCCCGCGAGCATGCCGAGCACGCGATGCGCGACGCGGCCCTCCTTGTCGAGCACGAGCGTCGTGGGGACGGCGTTGAGCGGCACCTGCCCGGCGAAGGCCTTCTGCACGGCGCGACCACCGGCCGTGTCCATGACCGAGGGGTACTCGAGCTTGAACTCCTCGGCGAACTGCTGCGCCTGCGCCTGCTCGTCCCGGGTGTTCACGCCCACGAACTTCACGCCCTTCGGAGTGAACTCGTCATACGCCTTCTTGAGATCGGGCGCCTCGGCGCGGCACGGGGGGCAGCCCGCGTACCAGAAGTTCACGACCGTGACGCTGCCGAGGGTGTCGGCGGAGCTGAAGTCTTCACCGTGCTCCGTCTTGCCCTCGTACACGACCGGCTTCGACCGCTCGGCGGGAGGAATCGAGAGCGAGGAGCCGTCGCCAGCGACATAGTTCTTCCCGCTCCCCTCATTCCACTCGTCCGCGATGCCGTTGCCCTCGCTGCACCCGGTCAGTGCGACGAGCGCGATCAACGGGGCCGCGACGAGCGCGGCGATCCTGCGCCGGTTCATACCGCCCCCACGTCCACGGCGTCGTCGATGAGCCCCTCGGCCGGGGTACGGTAGTCGACCTCGAACCAGCGCTCGCCGCGCCGCTCGAAGCTCGTGATGCTCGACAGATCGCAGCGCCGGGTGGCCGGATTGTGGAACAGTTTCTGCCCCGTGATGTCGAGGTGCGCCATCCAGATCGGCGACTGGTGCGACACCATCACGATGTCGCCATCGCGGGTCTCGTCCCACGCCTCGTCCATGGCCTCGCGCACGCGGGCAGCCACCTGACGGTACGGCTCGCCCCAGCTCGGACGGAACGGATTCCAAAACTTGTGCCAGTAGCGCGGCTTCCGGAACGCGGCGTCCGGACCCGAGTTCACCATGCCCTCGAAGTAGTTCGTCGGCTCGATGATCCGCTCATCGGTGACGACCTCGAGGCCGAAAGTGCTCGCGATCGGCCTCGCCGATTGCTGCGCGCGCTCAAGCGGGGAGGCGATGAGCCGCGCGATCGCGCGATCGCTCCCCGCCAGTTCAAGGGCCGCGGCTTCCGCCATACGATGACCGCGCTCGGACAGGCGGAACCCCGGAATCCGCCCGTACAGGACGAGATCAGGGTTATGCACCTCCCCGTGGCGCACGAGATGCAGCAGTTTGTCGCTCACCCCTCCATTGTACGTTCGCGGTCACTGGGAAATCCCGCGGGGTGAATTGCCCGGTCAGGGGCGTGCTTGCCCTGCCACCCGCCGCTATTTCAGGCCCGACCGAACGAACGCGTCGACAACGTAGCGCTGCAGGAAGATGTAGATCAGGAAGATCGGCAAGCAGGCCATGGCGCTCGCCGCCATCACCGCGCCCCAGTCGTTGCCCTCGGCCCCGAGAAAGCCGCGGATCCCGACCTGGATCAGATCCGTCGACTTCTGCATGATGAGCGAGGGCCACAGGTACTCGTTCCACGCGTTGATGAAGAGCATGATCGAGAGCGCGGCGAGGGCCGGCCGGAGGTTCGGCACCACCACTTCCCATAGCGTCCGCCAGGGGCCGCGGCCATCCATTTCCGCGGCGTCGAGCAGCTCCCGCGGGAAGGAGTCGAGGTGCTGCCGGAGCAGCATCACCGCGAACGCGGCGGCGAGCTGCGGGATCATCACGCCGAGGATCGTGTTCAACAGGCCCATCTGGGAGATCAGCACGTAGTTCGGGATCATCGTGACCTGGAACGGCACGAGCCACGATCCCACGAAGCAGAAGAACAGGATCTTCTGACCGCGAAAGCTCCAGCGGGAAAACCCGTAGGCCGCGAGGACCGCCACGAGCATCTGCCCGATCGCGAGGCCGAACGCCATCACGAAGGTGTTCCCGAGCATCCGCAGGATCGGGATCATGTCGAGCACGCGCTCAAAGTTCTCGATACTGAACGGCCCCGGCAGGGGGTTCGTCGAGAGCATCTGGTCTGCGGGCCGGAACGCCGTGACGAACATCCAGTAGATCGGGAAAATCGAGATCACGGACAGGACCGTCAGGAGCACGAAGGCCGGGATCTTGCCCATCGTGCGCCGTCGCCTGGCTGGCAGGAGCCCTGCGTGGGCCGATCGGCGGTCCGCGCCGCCCGTGCGAACGGGAGCATCCGCCTGTTCGGGGTCGTGCAGCGCGGGTTCCGGCGGGGACCCGAGCGAGATCTGGTGCTGCGGAGCGACGAGCGTGAAGGTCATGGGAGATCCAATCGAATCGGGGCCGGAGATCAGTTGTCGTGGAAGCTCAGGCGCTCGGACAGCTCGACGAACAGGAGCGCGATCAGCCCGAACCCGATGAAGAACAGGGTGCCCGCGGCCGCGGAGAGCCCGGCGTCGAAGTTCTTGAAGCCGAACTGGTAGAGGAGATAGTAGATATTCGTCGACGATCCGCTCGGACCGCCCTGCGTGGCGAGGTCGATGATCGGGAAGGTCCACTGGGCCGAGAGCAGGATCGTCATGAGGGCGAGGAACACGAGCGACGGCGACAACAGCGGCAGCGTGATCCGCCACGTGATCTGCCCTCCGCGGGCGCCGTCGGTCGCGGCGGCCTGCGCGTAGTCGGGGCTGATTCCGGCGAGTCCGGCCGATACGACGAGCACGCCGAAGCCGAGCATCTGCCAGCCCACCACGACGACGACCGCGGCGAGCGAGGAGCTCGGCTCGCGGAACACATTCCCGAGCTCGATCCCGAGCGTGCGCGCGACCGCGGGAATCGTGCCCCCCTCCGGGGCGAAGAGCCACCGCCAGATCGCGCTCGTCGCAACCGGGGTGACGAGGAACGGCACGAAGATGAGCGCCTGGAAGACCGTCTTGGCGCGTCCGGCAACGCTGCGGGCGACGAGCGCGAACACGACGGGGAGCGCAACCGAGATGCACAGGAACGCGCCGATGTAGATGGCCGTGTTCCAGAGCGCCTGATGCAGTTCGGGGAGGCTCAGGACCGTGGCGTAGTTCTCGAGTCCCACGGGCTTCTTCGGCACCGTCGGAATCAGGTTCCAGTCGTAGAAGGAGAGCCCGACCGTGCGTCCGAGTGGAATGTAGGTCCAGATCAGGAGCATGACCGTAGCGGGCAGCACGTACAGGTAGGGGGCGAGCTCGAAGCGCCCCCGCCCGCCGGCTCGCGAGCGTCGTCGCGGACGGGGAGCCGCGGCGACTCGCTGGCCATCGGACGCACCTGGGCCGGCATCAGTATCCCCTGATGGATCGGCGGATTCGGCCGCGATGCGCGGCGGGAGGACCTCGATGAACAACCGTCTGCTCCGTTCTGCAGTGGGTGGGTTTCGCGGGGCGCTGCGCCGGGTGAGCGCTGCGCCGGGACGGGCCCCGCGCGCCGCGCCGGGGGCGCGCGGCGAGCGGGGCGGGGCGTCAGGCGACCGGCTGGGGATCGGCCTCGGGCGCGCGCGCCTGATCCTCGTCGGCCGCGGGGACCGGCTTCGACATGAGGGCGGCCGCTTCCTCCGCGGAGAGCGACGTCAGCTTCTCGAGCTGCTCGGCCGTCATCTCGTAGACCGTGGAGAACTCACCGATCGGAACGACCGTGTGCATGACGCGGTCGCCGTACAGGTGGACGAGGTTGAAGCACTGCGCGCCGTCCTGTCCGCGCATCGTGCCCGGGGCGATATTGAGGTCCTGCGTGTAGCAGGTGGCCGAAGCGACCGACACGGGCACGCCGCCGATCTCACTGAAGGTGTTGTAGTGGAGGTGTCCGCCCAGCACGGCGCGAACATCGGTTCCCGCGATGGCCTCGGCGAAACGGGCCTGATCGCGCAGCTCCACGAAGGACACGGCGTCGATGATCGACGGCACGGGCGGGTGATGCAGCGCGATGAGGGTGCCGTCGGGCGCTGGGGTCTCGAGCTCCGCGGCGAGCCAGGCGTACTGCTCGTCCGTGATCTCGCCGTGATGGAAGCCGGGCACGGTCGAGTCGAGGGCGATGATCCGCAGACCGCCGACCCAGTGGACCATGTCGACGCTCTCCTCGCCGGCGTCGGAGTCGAGGAGATGCTTGCGGAACGGGGTGCGGGTGTCGTGGTTGCCCATCACCCAGATCACGCGCGCGCCGATCGCCTCGGCGGCCGGTTCGACGAGGGCCCGGAGTCGCCGGTAGGCGTCCTCGCGGCCCGTATCGGCGAGATCGCCCGTGAACACGATCGCCTCGGGGCGAGCCTGGGTGCGAGCGAAGTCCTCGAAGAGGCGGGTGAGGTTGGCGTCGCTGTCGACGCTGCCGTGCAGCAGGGTGTCGTCGGCCACGAAGTGGGTGTCGCTGATGTGAAGGATGAAGTGCTCTGCTGCCGGGTACTGCTGGGAACGCATGTTCTCGTCCTTTCGGGAGGAGTTCGGGTGGAGGTTCGATCCGGATCCTGATCCGGCTCCTGCTTCTTCTGCGGGCGGGCCCTGCGTGCGGGCCGAGCGGGCGCGGGGCTCTCGGTCCCAGCGCCCGAGTCAGTCGACGAGCCGCTCCTCGAGCCGCTCGAGCGCTGCGCGATCGAGGCCGGCTCCGCGGAGCATCGGAACGACGCCGCCGTGCAGCTCGTCGATGAGGTCAAATGTGCGGTCGAGGGCCTCGGCGGGGCTCGCGATCAGGAGTTCTCGAGCACTGGGATCGAGCGGGCCGAAGCGCCGCTCGGCACCGTCAAGCATCCGCTCGGCCCACTCCCCCGCGAGGTTTCGTCCGCTGGCCTCGTAGTCGGCGAGAACCTGATCGCGCTCCACACCGACCGCGGTGAGGGCGGCGGCAACGACGAGGCCGGTGCGGTCCTTGCCCGCGGTGCAGTGAACGAGCACCCCGCCCGCCGGAGCGTCCGCAATGAGCCCGACCGCCCCCGCGAGTCGGGGCACCCGCTCCCGGATCACGTGCGCGTAGACGTCGACCAGGGAGATCGGCGTTCCCGCGTCCGGGAGCCCCGCCGAATCGAAGATGGGGTGGTGCACCGCCTCGACGGATCCGATCGGAAGGGCGCTCGGGGCCGATCGCAGCTCCTCCGTGCTACGGAGATCGATCACTCGGGAGATCCCCTGTTCGGCGAAGGCTTCGCGCCCGGAATCGTCGAGCGCGTCGAGCGCGTCGGACCGGAAGAGTCCCCGGTTGCTGAGCGACCCGCCGCGGGCGCGGTAGCCGGCCGTGCTGCGGAAGTTGTGCGTTCCGGCGATCCGGATCGGGCGACCCGCCGCGGGGCGTTCTGTCGTCGTGGTCATGCGCTGGCTCCTCGTCTCTCGTGTCTCAAGCTCTCGCGGGACCGGCCTCAGCCGATCAGCTCCTGGGCGCGTTTCGCCGCCTCCTGCATCGTCGGTTCCGCCGGCTTGCCGAAGTACACGACCTCCTCGATCGCGGTCGAGAGCAGATCGTCGACCTGGACGTAGCTGTTCCCGGGGAACGAGACCCACGGCTGCAGGCGATCCAGCTGCGCGATGTTTACCTTGACCAGGGGATTCGCCTCGACCCAGTCGTAGAGGGCTCCGCCCTCCTTCGTGAGCCCGGTGCGCAGCGGGAGGTAGCCGATCTTGCTCGAGATCAGCTCGTAGGCGCGATCACTCGTCATGAATCGGATGAATTCCCAACTCGCACGCTGTTTCGCGGGGTCATCGCTGAGGATGAAGAGCGCGGAACCCGAGTTCGTCGGCACCGCCTCCTTCCCGGGGAACTGCGGCATCGGCGCTGCGGCGAGCTTCCAGCCTCCGGCCTTCGCGCCCTGCATGAAGAGTCCCTGCATCGCCGAGGTCGTGAGGATCATCTGGACATCGCCCTTGGGCAGCCCCTCCATCTGGCCATGGGTGTCGACGTTTCGGATCACGCCGGCGTCCTTCATCCTGGCGAAGCGCTCGACGGTCGATACCGCCTCCGCCGATCCGAATCCGATCGTCTTCCGATCGTCGGAGAGCACCTCGGCGCCGTTGGACTTGAAGACGCCCTGCATGCACCAGTTGCCCCCCTTCACCGTGCAGGTGATGTCGATCGACGGTTTCCCGGTCTTCGCGGTGATCTGCTTCGCGACCTTCTCGACGTCATCCCAGGTCTTCAGGACCGGCTCGCCCTGGATTCCTGCCGCCCGCAGTGCGTCGGCGTTGTAGAACAGCACCGGTGTGGAGAACACATAGGGCATGCCGTAGGTCTTCCCGTCCCAGTCGCCGAGCACCCTGGCGCGCTCGTGCATCGGGTGCGCGCCGTCGAATGCCTCCTGGAGCTCCTCCGGGGGCACCAGGTCCGAGATCGGCTTCGCGCCGAGCTGGGTGGCGGCGTACTCCAGGGCGTCAAAGGTGATCTGCCCGACGTCGGGCGGGTTGCCGGCGAGGAGCTGGGTCTGAATGCTGCCGACATAGTTTCCAGCGGCGGCAGCGGCACCCTGCGTGGGCTGCCCCTTCACCGTGATGTTCGGGTGCTCGGCCTCGAACTCCGTGATGAGCTGGTTGATGGTGTCGGTCCAGACACCGGCCTGGGTGAGGTTGTAGCTCTCGAATACGATCTCGACCTTCTGGTCCGGCTTCAGCTCGGGCACGACGGCCGCGGCGGAGCCGGACCCGGCGCCCCCGTCGGAGCACGCGGTGAGGGTGAGCATCGCGGCGGCGAGGAACGCGCCGAGGGCGGTGGTGCGTCGGAAACGCATGGGGGTGTCCTTTCGAAGTGTGTGAGAGTGCTGCTGGGTGGTGAGTGGTTCAGGGGTTGAGCGCGGCGACGGGCGCTGCGGCCCGCGCGGCGGCCGCCGGGACCTCGTGAGCGTCGGTGCGCCACTCGAGTCGGCGGCCAGAGGAGCGATCGAAGAGGTGCAGGCGCTCGGCGGGCGCCGCGAGGACGACGAGATCGCCGATGCTCCACTGCTCGGCGCGATCGCAGCTCGCGATCACTCGCTCCTCGTCGACCCGGCAGTGCACGAGCTGATCACGGCCGAGATTCTCGACGAGCTCGACCGTGCCGCGGAAGGCCGCCCCGGAGGTCGGGACGGCCTCGGGGGCCCCTCCGCCGTGCAGCTGGAGGTGCTCGGGTCGGACACCGAGCACGATGTCCCGCTCGGGGGTGCTGCCCGGCCACAGCACCGCTTCGATCCCCGGCGCGAACACCGTGATGTGGGAGTCGCTGGTCGACAGCGTGCCGGGGAGCAGGTTCATCGCCGGCGAGCCGAGGAACCCCGCTGCGAAGACCGAGCTCGGTGTGTCGTAGAGTTCCGCCGGCGTGCCGTACTGCTCGATGCGCCCCGCGTTCAAGAGGGCGATCTTCGTCGCCATCGTCATCGCTTCCACCTGATCGTGAGTGACGTAGACGAAGGTGGCGCCGAGCTTCCTGTGCAGGGCGGCGAGTTCGCGGCGGGTGGCCGTCCGAAGCTTCGCGTCGAGGTTCGAGAGCGGCTCGTCCATGAGAAACGCCTTCGGCTCTCGCACGAGCGCCCTGGCGAGCGCGACCCGCTGGCGCTGCCCGCCGGACAGCTCCTTCGGTTTCCGGTCGAGCAGGTGGCCGATCTCGACAGCCTCGGCCGCCGCGCGCACGCGCTCCTCGATCTCCGTCTTGCTGCGCTTGCGCACCCGGAGCGGGAAGGCGAGGTTCTTGGCGACCGTGAGGTGCGGGTAGAGGGCGTAGCTCTGAAACACCATTGCAAGGTCGCGCTTGCGCGCCGGGAGCGCCGTGATGTCCTCGCCGTCGATCGCGATCGTGCCGCCCGTGGGCTCGAGGAGGCCGGCGATCATGCGAAGCAGCGTGGTCTTGCCGCAGCCCGACGGCCCGAGCAGGACGAGGAATTCCCCGTCCTCGATCTCGAGCGAGATTCGATCCGTCGCAACGAAGTCACCGAATTCGCGCGTGATCTGGGAGAGTACGAGCCGGGCCACTGGCCACCTCCAGGAAATAATGTTTCCTGACTTTCGATTCTCAGGAAACGCTTACTTCCAGGGTCGCCCCGCACAGTGAACGACAGGGAACGGCTGCGAGAATCCCGGGGGCCGTCTCCGCGAACGGATCATGCGAAACGTAAACGGCCGGGGACGATCGCTCCCCGGCCGCTCCCGATGCCTCAGGCCGCTCGCCTCATTCGTCGGAGGGCTCTAAGATTTCCGGCTCCACGATTTCGCGCACCACGTCCATCGAGTCGGCGATCGCGTCGAGAGTTTCCTTGCGCTCCGTCCGCGCCGCCGAGTGCAGCGCGGACAGCAGCAGCATCTGCACGATGTTCCCCGTCACGGCCTCGTCGTTCAGGCTGTGGAAGTCGGCACCGGCGATCAGCGGAAAATCGGCGATCTGCGCGAGGTCGGACTTCGCGTAGCTCGTGATCCCGACCACGTCGACGCCCGCCTCCTTCGCGAGCCTGGCCGAGCGGAGCGTGAACCGGTTCATCCCGCTATCGCTGACAGCGAGGCACACGTCCCCCGGCTTCAGCAGCTTCGCCGAGATGTGCTGCGAGACGATGTCGACGGGGGCCTCGCACACCTTCCCGCTCGCGAGGAAGTGCAGCGCCACGGACTGCGCGGGCGGGAGCGACGCCCCGTTGCCGACGACGAGCAGCCGCCGCGCGTCCCGGATCCGGTCGGCGGCCCGATCGAACACCCCGAAGTCGAGCGCGCCGAGCGCGCCGTGAATGTGGTCGATCGCCCGCCCGAACAGCGCTTCGACCGGGTGGGCCGGCGCCGTCCTCGGCGCTGGGGCCGGCGGAGCCGCCTGGTCGCGGATCAGCAGTTCGCGCAGATTCTGGAAGCCGCCGAAGCCCATGCGCTGGCAGGCGCGCACCACCGTGGCAGGCGACACCCCGGCTTCCCTGCCGACCTCCGCCGCGGACATCTGCGCCACCGCCGCCGGCCGGTCGATGCACAACTGAGCGACGCGCCGCTCGCTCGGCACGAGCGACGGAACGAGGGACTGCAGCAGGGCGCGGGTACCCCCGAGCGGGGGCGCGGAAACCGGGTTCATACCCTCGTTGCTAGCACGTCGACATGACCCGGAGGTGTCGCGAGGCCGCAGGCCCGCGCGCATTCCCTGCCGCCGACAGGCGACACGGCTATCCGGACGCGCCGACCGGAGAGGCCAGCCGGGGCCCCGCGGCTGCGCCCGACGCCACGCCGACGGGAAGCGCGTAGGTGCGCAGCTCGAGCACCTTCTCGCCGCCGATCCAGAGCCCGTCGCGGGGTGCGTCGCGCGCGAAGCCGAGCGTTTCGTAGAGGCGGTGGGCGCCGACCATGTTCGGGGCCGTCTTCAACACGACCGCGGCGAAACCGGCCGTGCGCGCGCGGTCCACGACGGCCTGCATGAGCGCAGCGGCGATCCCGCGCCGCCGCGCAGCGGGCGACACGCCGAGGAGGCGCACGTCGAGTTCGTCGTCCCGGACGTCCTCGTGGAGCGGTGGCCCGCCCGCACGCCGCGTCGTCACGCTGCCGAGCACGCGGCCGTCGGGGTCGACGGCGACCCACAGGTCGAAGCGCGCCGCGCGCGCGCTCGCCTCGTGCACGGGATCGCGGTCGGCTTTCCCCGCCGCGGCGGCGTCGCAATCGAACTCCGCTTCCTCCTGCGGGCCGTAGTCAGCCTCGTAGGCTTCGCTGATCAGGCGGTCGATCGCCGGGTATTCGGCGGGGAGCGCGGTGCGGATCGCAACGCCGGCGGCCGCGGCCGCCCCGAATCCGCCCTCTGCCGCGCCGGGCGCGACGACCCGCGCCGTCGGTTCGTGTCTCATGCCGCAGCACGCTCCTCTCGCTGTCCCGCAGGAGTCCAGCCGAGTTCCGGGCCGATCCGGGTCGCGAGCTGGTGCAGGATGTGCTTCCAATCCTGCAGGCCGAACTCGAAAGGAAGCTCGAAGAGGTAGTCGTCCGCGGCCTGGAACGCGGCGTCGTTCGTGATGAACTCGATGATCTCGTCGAGGGATCCGAGCACGTCGGGCGCGATGATCGTGTTCTTGCCGTGGACCTTCTTCGTGCGCGGGAGGCGGGCCTCGGCGTAGTCGCGATACTTCCGCACCTGATCAGGCGTGGCGCCATCGGTCGGGACGATCACCCTGGCGACGCTCGCGCGCGCGGCCTCACCCGCGGGGTGCGCCGCGCGGAACGCATCGATCTGGGCGCGCTGCGCGAGCGCGAAATCGGTGATCCCGTTCTCCGAGGAGCTGATGTTGCTCACGAGCCAGTTGAGTCCCGCGCTCCCGGCCCACTCCGCAGAGCGCAGCGATCCGCCCCCGTACCAGAGTCGGTCGGAGAGCCCCGGGCTGTGCGGTTCGACCCGGTCGGAGTCGAAATCGCCGCCGATTCCGTTGTACTCGGGCACCTCGCGCACCGGGTCGCCGGCGAGGAAGGAGCGCAGCCGCTCGATCCGGCCGTACCCGTAATCCTCCTCGCGCCAGCCGGCGTCGTGCACGAGATCGTTCACCTCGTCGGCGTAACTGGGGCCGTGCACGCTGAGCCCGGGCAGCACCCGGCCGCCCGAGAGGAGATCCGCGGTCGCGAGGTCCTCGGCGAGCCGGAACGGGTTCTCGAAACCGACCGGGATCACGGCGCTGCCGAGCCCGATCCGCTCGGTCACCTGCGACAGCGCCGAGAAGTAGGCCGCTGGCGACGGCAGGCCGTGCTGCAGGTGCCTGGTGCGCACCCAGCCGCTGTCGAGGCCGAGCTCCTCCGCGTAGCGGAACAGCTCGATGCCGTCCCGCAGGCCCTGGGCCGGATCGTCGCGATCGAAGGGGACGAGGTGGATGAAGCCGAGCGTCTTGAGCGGGCGGGCGGCGGTCGTGTCGGTGGTCATGGGATGCTCCTTGGATCTCGGATCGTTCGATGCGGTCGTGTGGTGGGGCCCGAATCCGGGCCTAGATCTGGTATTCCGGGCTGCCGAGCGCGAGGTGGTATTCCCGGAGGAAGCTGCACGTGCGCTCTCCGGCGTCGGGCCCGAAGAACTCCTCTGGCGGGGCGTCGGCGACGATCCTGCCGCCCTCGAGGAACACCACGCGCGAGGCCACCTGCCGCACGAAGTTCATCTCGTGCGACACGATCGCCATCGTCTGCCCCGCAGCGGCGATCCGCCGGATCACCTGCAGGACCTCGCCGACGAGCTCCGGGTCGAGCGCGCTCGTCGGCTCGTCGAGGAGGAGCACGTCGGGCTGCATCGCGAGCGCGCGGGCGATTCCGACGCGCTGCTGCTGCCCGCCCGAGAGCTGGGCCGGATACTGCGCCGCGTGAGCCGAGAGGCCGACCCGGTCGAGCTGTTCGGCCGCCTCGCGCTCGGCGTCGCGGCGGTCGAGGCCGCGGACGATCCGCAGGCCCTCCGCCACGTTTTCGAGGGCCGTCTTGCGCGAGAACAGCTGGAACTGCTGGAACACCATCGCCGTGCGGCGGCGCAGCGCGAGCACCTCGGCGCGCGAGGCCTTCGCCGCGTCGACGCTCAGGTCGCCGATCACGATCCGGCCGGCATCGGGGCGTTCGAGCAGGTCGATGCAGCGCAGGAGGGTCGATTTGCCCGCTCCGGACGGGCCAACGATCGCCGTCACCCGGCCGGGCTCGAGCTCGAGCGACAGCCCGTCGAGGATCGTGCGGTCACCGAAGGACTTCGAGACGTTTTCGAGTGCGATCACGCCGGTACCTCCTGTTCGTGTTTCGTGAGCGGTCGATCCCGCCCGGTCGCGTCCCGCTGGGGCGCCGATCCTTCGGCGGCGAGCGCGCCAGCTCCGGTGAGCGCGCCGCTCCCGCCGTCGGGTTCCGGCTCGCGCGCCGGGGCGGAGGCCCCGCCGGTGCCCGGGCCGCGATCCGAACCTGGATCGGGACGCGTCCCCCGACCGGGGCGGGGCGAACGCCCCGGCACGCGGGGCCGCTGCATCTGGCGCTCGATGATGCGAGCGAGCTGCTCAACGATCACGGTCAGCGCCCAGTAGATGATCGCGGTCGCGAGATAGGCCTCGAAGTAGCGATAGTCGCGGCCGCCCAGGATCTTCGCGAAGGCCGTGATCTCCACGACCGAGACGACGAACGCCAGCGACGACTGCTTCAGCATCCCGATGAAGTGGTTGACCAGGGTCGGGAAGGCGACCACAGATGCGACGGGGATCGTGATGCGGCGCAGGGTCTGCCACGGGGTCATACCGAGCGCGTGCGCCGCCTCGACCTCGCGCCGATCCACCGAGAGCAGCGCCGCCCGGATCGTCTCCGAGCTATACGCCGCCTCGGTCAGGGCGAACGTCACAGCGGCGACGAGGAACGGATTCAACGCGAGCGCGTTCCACTGCGTCCCGAACGCGTGGTTCGCGTACAGGATCAGGATCGGCACCGCGTTCACGTTGAGCAGCAGCTGCACGAGCGGCGGCGTCCCCCGCAGATAGGACACGAGCACCGCCGTGAGCTGGCTGAGCACGGGAACGCGCGCGAGCTTGATGAGCGCGAAGCCGAGCCCGAGCACCGTGCCGAGCACGGTCGCGAGGACGCTCAGGGCGAGCGTGATCGGGATGTACGGCAGCAGGTCGAGCGCGTACTTCCCGATCGCGCCGAAGTCGATGATCGCGTCGGTCCCCATGCGCTAGCCCGCGGTCTTGGGGGTCACGTCGACCCCGTCGAAGAACCGCTCGCTCAGCTTCTTCAGCGTGCCGTCCTTCTTGAGCTCGGCGAGCGCGCCGTTGATCTCCTGCACGTTCTTCTCGACATCGGGCTTCTGCTTCGAGAAGGCGTAGGCCGAGTAGAGGTTCGTGCCGAAGGTCTTCGTGAGGTACCCGCCGTCGAGCGGCTTGAAGTCGAGGTTCAGGCCCTTCTGCCCGCCGTAGCCGTTGTAGACGACTCGCTCGTTGAACAGGAAGTCGATGCCGCCCGTCGCCAGGTTCTTGTACTGCGTCTGCAGGTCGGCCTCGGTGTACTCGATCTCGATCTTCTTGTCGGGGTGCTGCGCGTTGTACTCCTCGAGCACGCGCGTGAAGTTGAGCCCCGGCTCACCGTAGGTCTTCTTGCCGGCCAGATCATCAAGGGTTTTCACGTCTTTGACGGAGGAGTTCTTCGGCAGGATGATCCCGAACTGCGCCTCGATGTAGGGGTCGCTGAAGTCGTACTTCTCCTTGCGCTCCTTCGTGGCCGACAGGTTGTTGGCGACGAGGTCGAAGCGGCCCGAGTCGAGCCCGGCGAACAGGGCCGGGAACTCCGCGACCTGGAATTCGAAGGCGACGTCGGGGAGTCGCTTGTCGATCTCCTTGAGGATCTCGATGTCGTATCCCGTGAGGTTTCCGGCCTCGTCCTGGAAGGTGTACGGCTTGGGCGAGGCGCCGGTCGCGACGAGGAGGGTGCGCTCCTTGCCTCCCTCGTTGCTCACGTTGCCCGCGGCCTCGTTCGCCCCGCCGGTCGAGCAGGCCGTTGCGCCCATGGCGACGGCGGCGATCGCGCCGAGGAGGAGGGTGCTGCGTGCGAAGCGGGCCATGGTGGTTCCTTTCGGGTTTTGCCCGCGAGCGATCGCCCCCGGGTGGTGCACCGGCAACACTAGGGACCGGGACTCATCACTTCAAACTATGTGTCATATTGTTTCGGGTTATGTCCCAGGATTGCGCAGGGCCCGCTCCGCGGTCGGCACAGACGCCATGCACGCGCGGAAGCTAGAATGACCGGGTGACTGAGCGTGTATTGATCAAGGACCTGGCCGCCCGCGAGGACGGCACCGTACGAGTTTCCGGCTGGGTCGAAAAGGTTCGGGACCAGCGCTACGTGCAGTTCGTGGTGCTCCGCGACGAGACGGGCGCCGTGCAGCTCGTCAACGGCGGCGTGCTCCGCGAGCCGGATCCGGAGAATCCCCGATCCGACATCCTCGTCCCCCGCACCCGCACCATCTCCGAGCTCACCCACGGCACCTTCGTGACCGTGACGGGCGAGCTGCAGCACAACGAGCGCGTCAAGCTCGGCGGCGTCGAGATCCAGATCGAGGAGATCGAGGTCGTCGCGGCCTCCCTCCCCGACAACCCCGTCGCCGACGACTCCGGGATCGACGTGCGCCTCGACTGGCGCTTCCTCGACCTCCGCCGCCCCGAGCAGAACCTCGTGTTCCGCGTGCAGACCACCTTCCTGCACGCCCTCCGCCAGGTCTGGATCGACCACGGCTTCATCGAGGTGCAGACCCCGAAGCTCATGGCCAGCGCCTCCGAGTCGCGCGCCGAGCTCTTCACCGTCGAGTACTTCGAGGGCCAGGCCTTCCTCGCGCAGAGCCCCCAGTTCTTCAAGCAGATGGCGCAGGCCGCAGGCTTCGGCGGGATCTTCGAGGTCGGGCCAGCGTTCCGCGCCGATCCCTCGTTCACCTCGCGCCACGCCACCGAGTTCACCTCGGTCGACTGCGAGTTCAGCTGGGTTGACTCCCACGAGGACGTCATGGAGCTCCACGAGGAGCTGATCGTCGCAGGGATCACCGCCGTCAAGGAGAAGCACGGCGCCGAGATCGAGAAGCTCTTCGGCATCGAACTCGAGATCCCCTCGCGCCCGTTCCCCCGCATCCCCCTCGCGGAGGCGAAGGAGATCGTCAAGGAGCGCGGCTACGAGGTGCCCCGCGCCGACGCCGACATGGACCCCGAGGGCGAGCGCCAGATCGCGGCCTACGTCAAGGAGAAGTTCGGCCACGACTTCGTGTTCCTCACCGACTACGCCTGGTCGATCCGCCCGTTCTACCACATGCGCCATGCAGAGGATCAGTCGCTCACCAAGAGCTACGACCTGATCTACAACGGCACCGAGATCTCCACGGGCGCGCAGCGCGAGCACCGCATCGAGATCCTCGAGCAGCAGGCGAAGGAGAAGGGCCTCGATCCCGAGGAACTCGGGTTCTACCTGGACTTCTTCCGCTACGGCGTGCCGCCACACGGCGGCTTCGGCATGGGACTCAACCGCGTGCTCATGCTCATGCTCAAGCAGTCCTCGATCCGCGAGGTCACCTACCTCTTCCGCGGCCCGAACCGTCTGCTGCCCTAGCGGCGAACACACAGGACCCCCGGTTGGCTCGGCCGACCGGGGGTCCTCGTCGTTGCGGCGCACCCCTCGCCGTTTCCGGCTTCACGGGTGCCGCTCACGGGGCCGGCCACGGCCCCGCAAGATTCAGCGGCGGCGCGCGATCACGACCGTGTCCTCCAACAGCGCCGGCCCGCCGTCGGGGGCCGTGGCTTCCCGCGTGCGCACGCTCGCGTCGAGCACGTCCCACTCGCTCGCGTCGAGCTCGAGCGCGGCGAGCTCGCCCGCCGGCGTCGGAAACTCCCCGGGATGATCGGGCGCCCACGGCGGCGGAGCGGCGTGCGACACGAGCACGAGGGTGCCACCGGGCGCCAGCCTGCGCGCGGCCGCGCGCAGGCTCGACGCGCGCGGAAGCTCCACGGGCGATTGCAGGAAACTGGCCGTGATCAGATCGAATGGAACCGGTGACCGATCGAGAGCGGCGGGGTCAGACGCCCATGCGCCGAGATCACCAGCGATGAAACTGACCCGTTCCGGGTCGATCCCACGGTCCCGGGCAGTCGCCTCGCCGCGCGCAACCGCCGTCGCCGAGAGATCGATCCCCGTGGCGCGCCAGCCGCGCTCGGCCAGCCAGAGGACGTCACCGCCCTCGCCGCAGCCGAGGTCGAGGGACCGCCCCGGCGGGAGATCGGCGACGGCCGCCGCGAGCGAGGCGTTCACCCGTCCGGACCAGCGCGCCCCTCCGGCGTACAGGTCCTCCCAGAACGCGACGGGATCGGCCGCGGGAGCGGCTTCGTGCCCGCCCGCGTGACCCTGGGCCGAATCGGCCTCGGGGTCGCCGGCGGCATCCGCTGCGGCGCGCGCGGAGTCCTCATCGACCAGGGCGGCGTTGACCGAGATCCCAGCCTGGGTCCCGGCCGCCATGGCCATCGGCACCGTGGCCGCGGGGGCCACGACGTTGCCGACGGCCCAGATCCGCGGATGGCTGGTGCGCTGCATCGGATCGACCGCGAGAAAGGCCCCGTGCGGGGTGTCCGCGCGCGCGAGCTCGAGTCCGGCGAGGAAAGCGTCGCGCGGCGTCTGACGTGGCGTCGTGAACACCGCGTCGATCGGGTATTCCTTCCCATCCGCTGTCCGCACCGCGACGACCGCGCCCGCGGCACCAAGCACCTCGGCGACCGGCGCGTCGACCACCCTGGTCCCGCGGCCGCCGATCTGGGCGCGCTCTTCCGCGGTCAGGGCCCCGAGCCCGTGCGCGAAGACGGTCAGGTCCCCCGTCCACTGGCGGAGGATCTTCGCGAGGTGCATCCCGCTCAGCGCGGTCGGGATGACGCCGATGCGGGATCCGCGCACCTCCCACCCGTGGCAATACGAGCAGTGGAGCACGCCGCTCCCCCAGTGCTCGACGAGGCCCGGAATCGGGGCGAGCTCGTCGCGCACCCCGCTGGCGACGATGACGGATCGCGTCGCGGCGATCGTCCCGTCGTCGAGTTCGAGCCTCAGCTCGACGCCGGGTTCGCCCTCGTGCTCACTCACCCGCGTCACCCTCGCGCTGCGGAATTCGACGCCGTAGGCCGCCGCCTGAGCGCGCCCGAGCGTGAGGAGTTCCCCGGGCGGCACCCCGTCGAGGCCGAGCACATTGTGCATGTGATCGGCGAATCTGTTGCGCGGCTCCGCGGCGTCGAGCACGAGCGTGCGCCGGAGGGAACGACCGAGCGTCTGCGCCGCACTCAGGCCGGCGGCTCCTCCGCCGATGATGATGGTGTCCCAGGTGGTGTGCGTCATGCTCCCAGAATGCGCGAGACCATGCGAGAATGGCAATGCCGTTTGCGGAAACAGCAAGGAGGATCTCGATGCACGAGACGCCTGACCCGGCCGAGCCGAGCGCCGAGGAGTCGCTCTCCGCGCTCGGACCGCGCCTGCGTGCGGCCCGCCACGGTCGGAACTGGACGCTCGAGGAACTCGCCGAGCGCGCCGGAATGTCACCGAGCACGCTCTCCCGACTCGAGTCGGGCAAGCGGCAGGCCACCCTCGAACTCCTCCTCCCGCTCACCCGTCTGCTCGGGGTGAGCCTCGACGATCTCCTCGCGCCGACCGCGCGGGATCCGCGCGTGCGCCGGGCCGCGATCCGCAAACGGGGCAGAACCATCGCCCCGCTCACCCGGGAGGAGTCGGCGACCAGGGCGTTCAAGATCACCTTTCACCCCGACGCACCCCAGGGCGACCCGCGCGTGCACGAGGGACAGGAGTGGCTGTACGTGCTGTCGGGCCGCCTGCGCCTCACCCTGGGCGAGCGCGAAACGGTGCTCGAACCGGGCGAGGCCGCGGAGTTCACCACCACGATCCCCCACCTGATGCGCGCCGAAGGGGACCGCCCCGCCGAGGTGATCAGCATTTTCAACGCCTCGGGCGAGCGGATGCACGTGACCGGGGCGGAGTAGCCCAGCGGCAGCGGCTGCGCGGGCCCGAACGCGAGCGCCACGGCGGTCGCTGCGTGCGGGCAGGCGCGCGAGCGGCCCGGGAACCGCGTGCAGCTCACCACGCAACGGAACGCAACCTTCACCCCGCCGGCGAGCTCCGGAACGTGACGGAGCGATAGGGTCGCGGTGAGGCCGCGAGTCGTCGCGAGTGCCCGGGACCGCGCGCGAGATCAGCCGCGCAGGACCACCCGGACGATCTGCCTCGCCCGGAGAAGGAGAGGACCCATGCTCGACACGGCAGGTCACGTGGACCACCTGATCATCGGCGGCGGGGCCATGGGGCTCGCCGCGGCATGGCAGCTCGCCCGGCGCGGCGAGCGAGTCCACCTCATCGAGCAGTTCGGGCCGCATCACACGCTGGGCGCCTCCCACGGCTCCACGCGCAACCTCAACGACGCCTACCGCGAGGAGTTCTTCCTCGACCTCTTCGACGAGGCGTTCGGGCTGTGGCGATCGCTCGAGGCCGAGACCACCGCCCCGCTCCTCGGCTTGCACGGCCTCGTCACCCAGGGCGACCCCGAGATCATCGAGGCCACCTACGACGCCCTCCGTGCCCGCACGCACGATGTCGCCCTCCTGGACCCTGCCGAGGCCGAGGCCCGCTGGGCCGGGATGCGCTTCCGCGGGCCGGTGCTCCTCAGCGCAGACGCCGGGATCGTGTACGCGGCGCGCGCCCTGGACGCACTGGCGGCTGCGGCGCAGCGGGACGGCGCGCGGATCGAACGGGAGTCGCGGGTGCTCTCGATCTCACCCTCCGCGCGCGGCGTGACGGTGGAGGTGCAGGCCGCGGACGGGAGCCGCAGGACGCTCACCGCCCCGAGCGCGATCGTCGCGGCCGGCGCGTGGTCCAGGCCGCTCCTCGAGGGGATCATCGATCTCCCGCGGCTGCGCGTCACCGAGGAGCACCCGGCGCACTACGCCCCGCGCGACCCCTCGCACATCTGGCCCAGCTTCAACCACCTGTTCGCCGGCGAGGAGCTCGCGGCGCTCGGCGGCAACGTCTACGGGATGCCGAGCCCGGGCGAGGGGATCAAGGTCGGGTTGCACCTCGTCGGACACGAGGTCGACCCCGACGCCCGCACCCTCCGCGCATCCGACGAGGTGCGGGAGCGGCGGCGAGCGCACGTGGCCGAGTGGTTTCCCGGCCTCGATCCCGACAGCGGAGATGAGATCAGCTGCACCTACACGTCGACCGAGTCGGAGCGCTTCGTGCTGGATCGCGTCGGGCCGCTCACGATCGCCGCGGGGTTCTCCGGCCAGGGCTTCAAGTTCACGCCGGCGATCGGACGGGTCCTCGCGGACGCGGCAACCGGCGCGTCGCTCCCGCCGGCCGAGTTCCGGATCGCGAGTCACGCGCAGACCGCGTAGTCACCCCGCTGCGGCCCGGGCGCGCGACGGGGCCGGGCCGCGGCGCGGCCGGGGCGCGACGTCACACGTCGCCCCGGCGCGCACGCGACCCGGCCCCGTCCACGGGATCAGGAATCGCTGATCAGGCCTCGGCTTCGACCTCTGCCCGCTGGCGCGGTCCCGCCGCGAGCGCGGTGCGCGACCGGTTGATCCGAACGAGCACGAGGTAGACCACGACCGTGACCGCGAAGCCGACGAGCCAGGCGATGTCGATGCCCTGCAGCGGCTCGGCGAACGGGCCGGTGAACAGGGGCGTGATCATGAACGGCACCTGCGCGGCGAGGCCGATCGCGTAGCTGACGAGCCCGATCGTGTTCCACTTGCCGTAGCGGCCGCCCGAGCGCTTGAACAGATCGTCGACGACGTACTCGCCCTTCTGCACGATGAAGTAGTCGGCGAGGTTGATCGCGGACCAGGGAATCAGCACGTACAGGAGCAGGGTGAGGAAGCTCTCGAACATCGTCATGAAGTCGCCCTGACCGAGCAGCGCGATCATGGTGGCGACGCCGCCGCAGATCACCGTCGTCCAGATGCGGGTTGCCGAGGTGACCGTGATCCGGAAGCTCGACTGCATCGCCGTGAGCGCGTTCATCACCGCGGAGTACAGCTCGACGCCGTTGATCAGCGCGGAAGTGACCGCGAAGATGACGAGCACGATCAGGCCGATCGGGCCCAGGTGGTCTCCGAGCGCCGCGAGCGGGTTCCCTGCGTTTGCGGCACCGAGCAGCACCCCGAGCGTCATCACGAAGACCGAGCTGACCACGAGACCGAGGTAGGTGCTCCAGAACGCGGTCTTCGGGCCCGTCTTCTTGGGCAGGTAGCGCGAATAGTCGGAGACGTAGGGAGCATACGCGAGCTGCCACACGATCCCGATCGCGAGCATCGCGAAGAAGCCGTCGAAGGAGAACGCCGCCTCGGCGCGCTGCCCGGTCACCTCGGGCTTCGTCCACAGCAGGATCATCGACAGCGTCACCGCGGCCGCGATGAGGATCGAGATCCACACCATCGTCTTGCGCAGCATCTCGTAGCCGAAGACGCACAGGACGATCCCGACCGCGGCGAAGCCGATGATCGCGATCGAGCCGTTGACGCCGGGGAATACCGCGAGGAGCGCGTCCTTCGCGACGATCAGGATGCTCGTGAAGAAGCCCATGAACATGACGAAGGCGATCAGGGCGAACAGCCCGCCGCCGAGGTAGCCGAACTGAGCGCGGGCCTGCAGCATCTGCGGGATTCCCAGATGGGGGCCCTGCGAGGCGTGCAGCGCCGAGCCGAACGCCCCGATCACGTTGCCGGTGAGGATCGCGACGATGCTCCACCCGATCGGGAGCCCGTAGGCGCCGCTCGCGACGGCGCCCGTGACGACGGTGAGGGGCATCATGTTGAGGCCGACCCAGATCGCGAAGATCGACCAGCTTGTGCCGGTGCGTTCGTTCTCGGGGATTGGCAGGATGTGCTGCTGCTCGAAGCGAGCGAAGGTCTTTGTTACGACCGGGGGTTCGTTGGACACGGGGTCTCCTTTTCGGCGTCTTTGCCAGGCGCGGCCCGGGGATCGGGCGCGCCGAGTACAGAGGGGGTGCCGGAACCTGCTCCGTGCACCCCCTCGGGGCGGACCGCCGGCCGCGCGGCCGGCAGGCCCGTTAGAGTCCTGCGCTCGCGGTAGCCTTCGTGAAGGCCTGATCGAGCAGGCTCGCCAGCTCGTCGATGTCCTCGCGGGTCATGACGAGGGGCGGCGAGACCTGCACGAGCGGGTTGCCCTCCGCGTCGATCGCGACGCGGCACAGCAGCCCGACCTCGGCGAGGGCGGGGTTCAGGTGCCCGCCGACGAAGTCGCCAGCGTTGATCGGGGTGTCCGCCCACTTCTTCGCCGCGTGATCGGTCACGAGCTCGAAACTGCGGTGGAAGCCGTCGCCGCGAAGGTCGCCGACGATCGCCGCGTGCTTCTGCGCGATCTCGCCGAGCTTCTCGCCCAGGTAGGGGCTCAGCTCCGCGACGTTCTCGACGACGCCCTCGCGCTCCATGATCTCGAGGTTCTTGAGTGCTGCGGCGCAGGCGACGGGGTGGCCGCCGTAGGTGAGGGCGTGGTTGAACATCCCGAGCGGTCCGTCGAGGACCGTCTCGACCACGCGGTCGGAGGCGATCACGCCGCCGAGCGGCATGTACGCGGAGGCGATGCCCTTCGCGAAGGTGATCATGTCGGGCTCGAATCCGTAGTGGATCGAACCGAACCAGGATCCGAGGCGCCCATAGCCGGTGATGACCTCGTCGGCGATCATGAGGATGCCGTACTTGTCGCAGAGCGCGCGCACGCCGGTGAAGTAGTCCTTCGTGGGGGGCGTGAGCGAGCCGCCCGCGTTCTGCAGCGGCTCCATGATGATCGCGGCGATCGTGTCGGCGCCCTCCTGCACGATGAGCGACTCGAGCTCGCCGAGCAGGAACGCGGTGGTCTGCTCGGGCGTCTCCCCCTCCGGGCGGCGGTAGCGCTTCGTGTTGTGGGTGTGGCGCACGCCGTTCATCAGGGGTTCGAACATCTTGCGCACATCGGTCATCCCGTTGAGCGACATCGCGCCGAAGCTCGTGCCGTGGTAGGCGACGCGGCGGGCGATGAACTTGTAGCGCGTGCCCTCGCCGCGGGTGATGTGGTACTGGCGGGCCAACTTGATGGCGGCCTCGTTGGACTCGCCGCCGCCCGAGGCGAAGAACACGCGGTTGAGGTCGCCGGGAGCGAGCTCGGCGATCTTCTGGGCGAGCAGCGCGGCCGGCGGGTGCGCGACCGACCAGGTGGTCTGGTAGGGCAGGGCCGCGAGCTGCTCGCGGACCGCATCGCCGACCTCGGCGCCGTGGGTGTAGCCGAGCTGCACGCAGAACAGGCCGGCGAGGCCGTCGAAGAAGCGGCGTCCGTTCTCGTCGAACACGGAGCAGTGCTCGCCGCGGACGAAGATCGGCAGCTCGTCCTCGCGGTACTTGCTCGCCGGGGTGAAGTTCATGACCAGGTGGCGCTTCGCGATTTCCGCGAGCGTGCTCGGCTCATCGGCGAAATTCGCCGTGATCTCTGCGTTCTCCTGCTGGACAGTCATGTCGTGGTTTCCTCTCAGTCGGCATTGACCTTCGGTGTGCCGTTGGTTCGGCCCCCAGTTTCATGGTTTCATCGGGGCCGGAGTACGTAAAATAGCGATTCTCGGGGGGCTGCATCTGTTGTTCAGATGCGGCGGGATGCTGCGGGATCCGGTAAGCCGGACTCGCTGGGCCGGGCCCGCGAGCCCGGCTCACCGGGGGTCACGGATCAGCCCCACTGCATCCAGGTGGTCTTGTAGTCGGTGTAGTTCTCGAGCGCGTGCACGGAGAGGTCGCGGCCGAAGCCGGACTGCTTGAAGCCGCCGAAGGGCGTCGTGAAGCCGAGCGCGTCGACCGTGTTGACGGACACGGTTCCCGCGACCAGGCGCTGCGAGACGCGGTAGGCGCGGGACAGGCTGCCCGTCCACAGCGACGCTGCGAGACCGTACGGCGTCTCGTTCGCGCGCGCGATCGCCTCCTCCTCCGTGTCGAACGGGGTGACCACGGCGACCGGGCCGAAGATCTCGCGCGTGTGGACCTCGTGATCGATCGGAACGTCCGTCACGATCGTCGGCTCGATGAACGCGCGCGAGCCATTGATCTCGGGGCGCGTGCCACCGGCGACGATCCTGCCGTCGCGGCGCGCGTTCTCGATCGTGGCCCACACTGTGTCGGCGTGCGCCTCGGACACGAGCGATCCCGTTCCGGTCTCGGGGTCGAGCGGATCACCGGGCGCGTAGGCCCGTGCGGCCTCCGCGTAGAGGCGCAGGAAGTCCTCGTAGACCTCGCGCTCCACGAAGATCCGCGAGTTCGCGGAGCACACCTCGCCCTGGTTGTAGAACGAGCCGAACGCCGCCTTCGCAGCGGCGGCGGCGAGATCGTCGCAGTCAGCGAAGATGAGGTTCGAGCTCTTGCCGCCCGCCTCGAGGGCCAGGCGCTTCATGTTCGACTCGCCGGCGTACTGCTGCAGCTGCTTCGCGACCTCCGTCGATCCGGTGAAGGCGAGCATGTCGACGTCCTCGTGGCGGCCGAGCGCGCGGCCGATGACCGATCCGCGCCCGGTCACGACGTTCAGCACGCCAGCGGGGATCCCGGCCTCGACGGCGAGCTCCGCGAGGAGCAGCGCCGAGTGGGAGGCCTCGACCGGCGGCTTCACCACGACCGAGTTTCCGGCCGCGAGCGCGGGGGCGAGCTTCCACGTGGCGATTTCGAGCGGGTAGTTCCAGGCGACCACGACGGCGACGACGCCGAGCGCCTCGCGCGTGACGAGCGCCGTCGATCCGGGGGGCGTGACCGGGATCAGGTCTTCCTGCTTCTCGACGGCCTCGCCGTAGAAGCGGTAGAGCGCGGCGGAGCCGGGGGCGTCGATCGTCGCGGCCTCGCGGACGGGCTTGCCCATGTCGAGCGAGTCGTAGAGCGCGAACTCGTCGGCGCGCGCCTCGATGAGGTTCGCGAGCTCGAGCAGCCGCTCCCTGCGGAAACCGGCGCCGGCGCGGGACCAATCACCCGCCTCGAAGGAGCGTCGCGCTGCGGCGACGGCGCGATCGACGTCGGTCTCGTCGCACTCGTGGATCTGCGAGATCACCTCGCCCGTTGCGGGGTTGCGCTTCTCGATCGTGCGGCCGGTCGAAGCGTCGACGCGAGCGCCGTCGATGACCGGGCGCCCGTCGAACGTGAGCGCGGCCGCGGCCGCTTTCCATTCCTCATGCGTGCGGGTCATCAGGGGTTCCTTTCAATGTGTACCGCGGGGGGCGCGCCCGAAGTGGTGCGCGCTGTCCGGCCGCGGGGCGCTCGGCCCCGCGGCCGTTGGTCTACCGTTCGTCGGTGAGCGCCTCGGGGATCGACACCGTCGCGGTCTCGAGATCCTGGGGCTTGATCAGGGAGATACCCCGGGTCTCGGGGATCGAGACGACGGTGGCGACGCCGACCAGGCCGACGACCACGAGGAAGAAGCCCGGGACGAGCATGTTGCCCGTGGTGTCGAGCAGCCAGGTGAGGACGTAGGGCGCGGTACCCGCGAAGAGCGCAGCCGTGACCGCGTAGGCGATCGACAGGCCCGTCTGGCGGGTGCGCGTGGGGAAGAGCTCGACGACGGTCACCGCGTGGGTGCCGAGCACGATCGCGAGGATCAGCGCGAGGCCGAGCGTCGAGGTGAAGACCGACCAGTCCTCGCCGATCGACATCAGCCAGAACAGCGGAACCGCCAGCACGGTGAGCGCGATCGCCGCCGTCATCAGGACCGGCTTGCGGCCGACCCGGTCGGAAGCGATGCCGGCGAGCGGCACGATGATGAGGCCGAGCGCGGAGGCGAGCGTCGACAGCAGGGCAGCGCGGCCGGCATCGAAGCCGATGTAGACCTCCTGGTAGGTGAGGAGATACACGAGCACAACGTAGAACGTGACGTTCATGAAGATCTCCATGCCGCAGGTCTGGAGGAACTCGCGCCAGTTGCGCTGGAACACTTCCTTGACCGGCGCGTGCGAGACGGTTTCCAGCTTCTGCAGCTGCTCGAACTCCGGGGTGTCCTCGATCTTGCGGCGAATGTAGAGGCCGATGAAGCCGAGCGGCACCGTGATGAGGAACGGGATGCGCCAGGCCCACTCGACGATCTGCTCGTGCGTGAACGCCTGGTTGAGCAGGAACACGACGAACGAGGCGAGCAGGAAGCCGAGGAGGCTGCCGAACTCGAGCCAGCTGACGCCGAAGCCGCGCCGCTTCGCCGGCGAGAACTCGCCGAGGAACGCGGCGGCGCTGCCGAACTCGCCGCCAGCGGCGAGGCCCTGCACGACGCGGGTGACGATGAGCAGGATCGGGGCGAGGATGCCGATCGCGTTGTACCCGGGTAGTAGGCCGAGCACGAGCGTTGCGAGCGCCATCGACAGGATCACGAGCGACAGGGTCGTCTTCCTGCCGAGGCGATCACCGAGGCGGCCGAAGATGATCGCGCCGATCGGTCGCACGAAGAAGGACACGGCGAAGACCGCGAACGTGGCGAGCAGGCCGGCCGTCGCGCTCTCCTCGGGGAAGAAGACGACGGCGAGGGTGCTGGCGAGGTAGGCGTACACGGCCCAGTCGAACCAGTGGACGAGCACGCCGATCGAGCCCGCGACCACGCTCTTTCGGAGGCTCTTCTTGTCGACGAGATCCGCGATCTCGCGTCCGGTGTTGGGAGTCGACATCGACGTCCCCTTTCATTGTTCCTGCTGTTGTTGCGGTGTTGGTCGGCGCACCACGCGGTGCGCCGACCGTGGTTATGGGCGCGCGGGATCGCCGGCGGCGCGCCCGAGGGCGACGTCGAGCGCGGTCCACGCGAGCGCGGTGGCCCCGTCGCGGAGCGTCTGCTCCGCGGTTGCTCCGACGCAGGCGTCTGCGAAGGCCGGCTGATGGTTGCTCGCGTCTCCGCCCACGCCGATGTAGGGGTGGATGGCGTTCACGACCTGGGACACGTTGCCCATATCGGTGGAGGCGCGGTTCATGGTCGCGGCGATGGGATCCACGTTGAAGTCCCTGCCGAGCGCGATCGCGTTGGCTCGGTAGAGCTCCTGCGCCTCGAGGTCGGTGCGCATCTCAGCGTAGCGCTTGCTCTCGGGCTCGATCGTCAGCGTCGCGCCGGTCGCGAGCGCACCGGCCTCGAAGCACTTGACGACGCGTTCTTCCAGGTCGATCAGCTGTTCCGTGGTTTCAGCGCGGACATACCAGCGCCCCTCGGTGCGCTCGGGGATCGCGTTGGGCGCCTCCCCGCCGCGCGTCTGCACGCCGTGGACGCGGACCCCGGCAGGCAGCTGCTGGCGCAGCAGCGCGATGGCGAGCTGGGCCACGAGGAACGCGTCGTTCGCGTTGATTCCGCGCTCGGGGTACGCGGCGGCGTGGGCGGCGCGGCCCTCGTAGGCGACGTGCCAGTGCGCGACCGCGAAGGGCCGCGCCTCCGCGACGTCGACGGGGGCGGGGTGTGCCATGAGCGCGAAGTCGAGATTCTGGAACGCGCCGCGCTCGAGCAGCTCGATCTTGCCGCCGCCACCCTCCTCCGCCGGGGTTCCGATGAGCTCGACGGCGATGCCGAGCTCGTCGGCGACGGCGGCCAGGGCGATCGCCCCGCCGACCGACATCGCGGAGATGAGATTGTGCCCGCACGCGTGGCCGAGGCCCGGAAGAGCGTCGTATTCGGCGAGGAATCCGACGGTGAAGCGCGGATCGGCCGCTCCGGAGACGGCGCGGAACGCCGTCGGCAGCCCGAGGTAGGGCTGTTCGATCACGAAGCCGTTCGCGGCGAGGACGGCCGCGACGGCGGCCGAGGAGCGGTGCTCCTGCCAGCCGAGCTCGGGATCGGCGTGGAGGGCGTTCGAGAGATCGACGAGCTGCCCGTCGATCTCCTCGCGGCGCGCGACGATCCGCTGCTTCAGCTCGTTACTCATCGCCTGGCACCCCGTAGGAGGGGGCGGCGCTCGGGTCGAGTCCGCGGCTGACGTAGTCGTCTCGCTGGGGGAGCCACTCCTCGAGCACCCGGCCGAGCTCGGCGATCGGGTCCTCGTGCCAGTCGACGCGGAGGTCGGTGATGCGCCACCCGGCGTTGCCGACGACGCTCAGGCCCACCGAGTGCACGGGACCCTCCTCGCCGCCAGCGGCGATCGCGGCCTGGAGCGCCGCGTAGAGGCGCTCCTCGATCCGGCCGCTCGCGGAGAGCGCGGTGTCGACGAGCGCGTCGAGCACGTCGAGGCTCGCGAGCATGTTGCCCCCGGCGACCGCGTTCTCGCGGCTGGCCGAGCCGAAGTTTCCGAGCGCGCGCCCTCCGGAGAAGACGGCGGCGCGGCCCTCCGCGTCGAGGACGAGGAGCTGCCGGTAGTCGATCGTGGCCGGATCAGCGGTGGCGACGACGTTGGCGAGCGCCTGCTCCGCGGAGTCGCCGGCGCTCAGCCGTTCGATGAGCTGGTGGCCGAGGCGCGGATCCGTGACGTTCTGCGAGTGCGCACCGCCGACGCCGTCGGCGAGATTGACGCAGCGCGCGGCGACCGCGGGTGAGGACGAGGAGATGGCCGAGCCGAACTCTCCGGTCTCGGGATCGCGGAGGATCAGGGAGAAAGTCATTATTCGCCCCGCTCGCTGAGCACTGCGGTTGCGTCGATCTCGACGAGCCATTCGGGGCGCGCGAGCGCCTGCACGACGATGCCGGTGGAGACCGGGAACACGCCCTTGAGCCACTTGCCCATGGTGCGGTAGACGTCCTCGCGGTAGCGGGGGTCGATGATGTAGACGGTCACCTTGACGATGTCCTTGAGGCTGCTGCCCGCCTCCTCGAGGAGCATCGCGATGTTCGACATCGCCTGCTCGGTCTGCGCGACCACGTCGCCGATGCCGACCGACTCGCGGGTCTCGAGATCCTGGCCGATCTGGCCGCGGAGATAGACGACGCCACCGGCGACGACCGCCTGGCAGAGGTCGTTGTCGAGGTTCTGCTCCGGATACGTCTCCTTGGTGTTGAACTTCCGCAGGCGCAGGTGCGTGGTCTCAGACACTGGGGTCCTCCTCATCGAGAATGGGCGCGGTTCACGCTCTCCACCCATTGTCAGAATGAGCCGGTCATCTGTAAAATAGGGATAACTTAGCCAGTGCATCTATTCAACAGATAGGCCAGACAATCAGGGGCGATTGCACCCATCGGAGGCAAAAATGGCGCAGCGGTTCTCGATCACACTCACCCAGCTCAGCTACTTCGCCGAGTGCGCGCGCACGCTCAACATGACGGCGGCGAGCCAGGAGCTGCACGTCGCCCAGTCCGCGATCTCGACCGCGATCTCCCACCTGGAGCGCGCCCTCGGCACCCCCATGTTCATCCGGCAGCACTCGAAGGGTCTCATCCTCACCCCGGCGGGCGAGACCCTGCTGCGCGACACGCAGCGGCTGTTCGCGATGCTCGGCGACACGATCGACGCGGTCAAGGCGAGCCAGAGCGAGGTCTCCGGGAACATCGTCATCTCGTGCTTCAGCACCTTCTCACCTTTCCTCCTCCCCCAGCTCATCGGCAGGCTCGGTGACCGTCACCCCGACCTGGAGGTCGAGGTGATCGAGGGGACCACCCTCGAGTGCCTGTCCGCGCTGCGTACCGGCCGGAGCGAGCTCGCGTTCCACTACCGCTTCGCCAGGGGTGCCGAGTTCCAGTCGGATCGCCTCGGCCGGGTGCGGCCGCACGTGATCGTGCCAGCGGAGCACCGGCTCGCCGACGCCGGCGAGGTCGCCTTCGAGAGCCTTGCGGATGAGCCGCTCGTGCTCCTCGACCTCCCCGACAGCGACGACTACTTCCTGGATCTCCTGATCCGGGCCGGGATTTCGCCGCAGCTGAAGTATCGGACCGCGAGCTTCGAGGGCGTGCGATCGATGGTCTCCGCCGGTCTCGGGTACTCGATCCTGAATCAGCGACCGCAGATCGACCAGACCTACTCCGGTGGCCGGATCGCCACGCTCGAGATCACCGATCCCGTCGAGGGGCTCGAGATCGTCGCGTCGTCGCTCGCGCAGGTGCGCCGCTCGGCGCGGGCGGACGCCGTGGTCGAGATGGCGAGGGAGATCGTGCTCGAGCAGCATCCCGAGAACGGCAACGGAATGTGATTTCCAGATCGGGTTTGCAAACTACATCTGTAGTTCAGATCGGCTGATCCGAGAAGCTCTATTGGCTTCTCCGCCCCGATCCGGGCTTTGCTGGGAGCACCGGGACGCGCAACGGACCGCGCGCCGATTCGGACCCGGACCCCCGGGCCGATCCGGTCCACCACAACCCGATCGGAGATGACACATGCTCACCCCACAGACCGAGGTCACCGATGTCCTCGTCATCGGCGGCGGCCAATCCGGTGTCGCGATGAGCGAGCACCTGACCGACCGCGGAATCCCGCACATCGTGCTCGAGCGCGACCGCATCGCCGAGCGCTGGCGCTCCGAGCGCTGGGACTCGCTCGTCGCCAACGGACCGGCCTGGCACGATCGCTTCCCCGGCATGGACTTCAGGACCGACCCCGACGGCTTCGCCACCAAGGACGAGATCGCCGACTACTTCGTCGCCTACGCCGAGCAGGTCGGCGCGCCGATCCGCGAGGGCGTCGAAGTCCTGAAGGTGACGAAGAAGCCGAACGCGAAGGGCTTCATCGCCGAGACGACCGAGGGCCGGATCCGCGCCCGCTACATCGTCTCGGCCACCGGCGCCTTCCAGCAACCGTCGATCCCGCCGATCCTCCCCGAGGACAGCCCGATCACGCAGCTCCACTCGGCGGCCTACCGCAACCCCGACCAGCTCCCCGAGGGCGGCGTGCTCGTCGTCGGATCGGGATCGTCCGGCGTGCAGATCGCCGCCGAGCTGCGCGAGGCCGGCCGCGAGGTGTACCTCGCGGTGAGCCCCCACGAGCGTCCGCCGCGCCGCTACCGCGGCCGCGACTTCGTGTGGTGGCTCGGTGTTCTGGGCATGTGGGACGCCCCGACCCCCGCGCGCGGTGCCGAGCACATCACGATCTCGGTGAGCGGCGCGAACGGCGGCGAGACCGTCGATTTCCGCAAGCTCGCCGCGAGCGGAATCACGCTCGTCGGGCGGGCGGTCTCGTGCGAGGACGGGGTGATGTCGTTCGCCCCGGATCTCGGCGCGAACATTGCCGTCGGCGACTCCACGTACCTGTCCATCCTCGATGGCGCGGACGCCTACATCGAGGCGAACGGCCTGGACCTGCCCGAGGACCCGGACGCCCGCGTCATGGGCGCCGAACCCGAGTGCGTGTCCCACCCCGTTCGCGAGCTGGATCTCGCCGCGGCCGGCGTCACGTCGATCGTGTGGGCCACCGGATTCCGTTCCGACTACAGCTGGCTCCAGGTCGAGGCGTTCGACCCGCAGGGCCGCCCCGTCCAGCAGCGCGGGATCTCACCCGTTCCTGGCGTCTATTTCCTGGGGCTGCCGTGGCAGTCGCGCCGGGGCTCGACGTTCATCTGGGGCATCTGGCACGACGCGAAGTACCTCGCCGATCAAATCAATATCCAGCTCGGCTACGGCGCCTACCGGGGCAGCGCGCGGAAGGTGCCGCGGGCCGAATCCGAGGCGTTCGACGCGGCGGTCGTGCGCTGACGACGCCGGGGAGAATGCATAAAACCGATCCCCTGGGGATTATTCATCACCTGAAGTGATGAAGTGCACCGCCAAGCGATATTGGCTTCTCCGCCCAGACCAGGGTTTGCTGGTTTTCGTCCCGGGACGCACACCGTCGTCGCGTCCACGGCGGGGCGAGGATACCCCGATCCTCGCCCCGCTCGGGGAACACCAGTGAATTCGAGCGGAGAGAACACATGTCGAGCACAGAAGCCGAGGTCACCGAAGTCCTCGTCGTCGGCGCGGGCCAGGCCGGTGTCGCCATGAGCGAGCACCTGGGCGCGAAGGGAATCCCCCACATCGTCCTCGAACGGAACCGGATCGCCGAGCGCTGGCGCTCCGAGCGCTGGGACTCGCTCGTCGCCAACGGACCCGCGTGGCACGATCGCTTCCCGGGCATGGAGTTCGCCGGCGTCGAAGCCGACGAGTTCGCGCCGAAGGAGCGCGTCGCACAGTACTTCGAGGACTACGTCGAGATGCTCGGCGCCCCCGTCCGCACGGGGGTTGAGGTGCTGAGCGTGAAGAAGCGCGAGGGCGGCGCGGGCTTCATCGCAGAGACGTCCGACGGGCCCATCCAGGCGCGCTACGTCGTCGCCGCGACCGGCGCCTTCCAGCTCCCGGCGATTCCCCCGATCGTTCCCGAGGACAGCGGCCTCTTCCAGCTGCACTCGAGCGGCTACCGCAACCCGGAGCAGCTGCCCGAGGGCGGCGTGCTCGTCGTCGGCGCCGGCTCCTCCGGCGTGCAGATCGCCGCCGAGCTCCGCGCCGCCGGCCGCGAGGTCTATCTCGCCGTCGGCCCGCACGACCGTCCGCCGCAGCGCTACCGCGGCCGCAGCTTCGTGTGGTGGCTGGGCGTCCTCGGCATGTGGGAGGCCTCGGCGCCCGCTGCTGGCGCCGAGCACGTCACGATCGCGGTGAGCGGCGCGAACGGCGGGCACACGGTCGACTTCCGCAACCTCGCGAACGACGGCATCCGCCTCGTCGGCCGCGCCACCGGCTTCGTGGACGGCAAGCTCACCTTCAACGGCGACCTCGCGGACAACATCCGCCTCGGCGACCAGAACTACCTGTCGATGCTCGACGCTGCCGACGAGTACATCGAGCGCAACGGCCTCGACTTCCCCGAGGAGCCCGAGGCGCGCGAGCTCGGACCGCTCCCCGCCGACGCCGAGAACCCGATCCGGGAGGTCGATCTCGCCGAGGCGGGCATCACCTCGATCGTGTGGGCGACCGGCTTCCGCAGCGACTACGGCTGGCTGCAGGTCGACGCGTTCGACGAGGCCGGGCGTCCCGTCCACCAGCGCGGCGTCTCCAAGGAGCCCGGCGTCTACTTCCTCGGCCTGCCCTGGCAGTCGCGGCGCGGCTCGACCTTCATCTGGGGCGTCTGGCACGATGCGAAGTTCCTGGGCGACCAGATCGCGATCCAGCACAGCTACCTCGACTACGAGGGCGATGGCAAGCCGTCGAACTACGTGCCGCGCACCGCGGTCCCCGTGACGGCGTAGCGCGCCAGGACGAAACGAGCGAGCGGGGGGGGGGGGGGGGGGGGGGGGGCCCCCCCCCCCCGGGGGGGGGGGGGGCCCCCACCCCCGCGGGGGGGGGGGGTCGGCCCCCACGCCCCGCGGGGGGGGGGGGGGGGGGGGGTGCCCCCCCCCCCCCCCCCGCTCGTGTTTCGCAGCGACCCGTCAGACGGTGAAGTCGGAGGCCACCCGCGCCACCGCGTACCGCTTCACCACGGCGCCCGCGGAGACGTGGTCGGGGTGCGTGGCGTACGCGGCGAGCCCCTCGGCGTCGTCGAAGTCCGCTACGAGGGTGAGGTCATAGTTCTCGCCATCGAAGAGCTCGTTGCGGTGCACGGCGAGCGCGCGCACGCTCGGCACGATGTCGGCGAGCGGCGAGAGCGCGGCGATGATCTCGGCCGCCTGGGCGTCGCGCTCGGCCCGGGTGTCGCCGGCGAGTTTCCAGTTCACGATGTGACGCAGGGTCATGGGTGTGCTCCAGTCGGGGTGAGAGGCGGTCGGTCTCGCGTTCAGCGGCCGCGCAGCGCGCCGAAGGGGCCGCGGGCGGCGCGCTCGAGCGCCGAGCGGAAGCGGGCGGGGTCGACCCGCCAGATCGCGTGGCGCTTGCCGTTGATCTGCACCACGGGAATGTGCTCCGCGTGCACGCGGGCCAGCTGCGCGTCCCGCAGGATGTCGAGCTCCTCGAACTCGGTGGTGATCCCGGCGGCCGCGAGCTCGCCGCGGACGAGCTCGATCGTCTCGCGGGCGTCATCGCAGAGATGACAGCCGGGCTTGCCGATCAGGGTGACGCGCACCTCGCGCACGATCCGCCTCCGAAGCTCAGGGAGATGATTGAGGAAGGAAAAAGGCGCCGGACCACTGGCCCGACGCCTCGATCGGCCGCGCCCCGAGGGCGCCCCGATTACTTCTTGTTGCGACGCTGGTGACGCGTCTTGCGCAGCAGCTTGCGGTGCTTCTTCTTCGACATGCGCTTGCGACGCTTCTTGATAACAGAACCCATGGGTCACCTCTTCACGTATCTCGGGCCCCGAGACAGGTGGCCCACAAAACGATTATTCTACTCCGATGCGGCCGCGAGCGCGAACTCGCAGCTCGGGGCGCACATCGACGCGCTTTTCCCCGGCCGCGGGATCTACCCGCGGAGCTTGAAACGCGCCACGAGTTCCTTGACGCGGTTCTCGGCGATCGCCACCGACCGGCCGATCCGTTCGGCGGCCGCGGCCGCCTCCTCGGGAAGCACCTCGCCCTCGTCGCCGAACGGGTCGTCCGCCCCGGGACCCGGAATCCGTTCGCCCTGTTCCGATAGGTATTCGACCGTAACCTCGGTGTCGAAGCCTGCGGAGAGGAAGGGGATCACGAAGTCCTCGACCATCTCCAGCGGCTCGGGGTCGAGCGAGTAGAAGCGGTGCTGCCCCTCCTCGCGCACGGTGACGAGTTCCGCCTCGCGGAGCACCTTCAGGTGCTTCGACACAGTGGGCTGGCTGATCTCCAGCTCAGCCACAATTTCGGAGACGCTCGCCTCGGCGCTCTGCTGGTGGCGCTCGAGCAGCACTTGCAGGATGTCCCGCCGCGTGCCGTCCGCGATGACTCCGAAGATATCTGGCATACCCACCAGGGTAGTCGGAGCGGGGCCGCTCTGTCGTCCCCGGCTTCCCCCCTCCCTCGTGACCAGGGATTCCCGAAGCTGCACGCGTGGTTTCCCGGACCGGGAGCGGTGTGTACCATGAATGCTCGAACGTCGGCGATCCCGATGCTCACACGAGACCAGAAAGAAGGAGCCGTGACGGCACGCGCCGCGAGTCGGCGAGGCAACCCCTCGTTCTCGCAGAAGTCCTGGATCAGTGCGCTGATCCAGTCATCGCCGCCACGCTTCGCGATCCTCGTCTTCTCCGCGCTCATCCTGCTGTGGACCGCCCTCCTCGCCGCGCCCTTCTCGAGCCGCACGGGCGAGGTGACCCCGCTCGCCGACGCCCTCTTCACGGCCGTTTCCGCGATCTGCGTCACGGGCCTCTCGACCGTCGACATGGCCACGCACTGGTCGCTGTTCGGCGACCTCGTGATCCTCGCGGGCATCCAGATCGGCGGCATCGGCGTCCTCACCCTCGCGAGCATCCTCGGCATGACCGTGACGAGGCGCCTCGGGCTGCGCCAGCGCCTGCTCGCCGCTGGCGATACCAACCCCATGCGCATGGGGCGCGGCGTGTCGGAGAGCCAGGCGGTCGGTCTCGGCGAGATCGGCGGCCTGCTGGGCACGGTCGCGATGAGCCTCGTCGTCATCGAGCTCGCCCTCACGATCATGATCACCCCCCGCCTCATGATGGAGGGCTACGACTTCTGGCACGCGCTCTGGTTCGCGTTCTACCTCGCGGCCTCCGCCTTCACGAACACGGGCTTCGTTCCGATGCCCGGCGGGCTCGAGCCGTTCCTCACCGACGTCTATCTGCTCTCCGTGCTCGGGATCGGCGTGTTCCTCGGCGCGATCGGTTTCCCCGTGATCTTCGCCCTGTACCGCTACGTGACCGGCGGCTCCCGCGCCCACAAGCGGATCGGGCTGCACACGAAGCTCACCCTGGCGACGACGCTCATCTTCGTGATCTTCGGGTGGCTCGCGATCGCCTCGCTCGAGTGGGACAACCCCGCGACGCTCGGCTCGCAGGGCACGGGGCACACGCTGTTCAGTTCGCTCTACATGTCCGTCATGACGAGATCGGGCGGGCTCGGGATCATCGATCCGTCCGACATGAACGGCTCGACGCTGCTCGTGATGGACATGCTCATGTTCGTGGGCGGCGGCTCCGCATCGACGGCCGGCGGCATCAAGGTCACGACGATCGCGGTGCTGTTCCTCGCCGCCTACGCCGAGGCTCGCGGCTACCGCGACGTCCAGGCCTTCGGCCGCAGCATCCCGAACGAGGTGCTCCGCGTCTCCGTCTCCGTGCTGATCTGGGGCGCGACGATCGTGCTCGCGTCGACGGTCGCGATCCTGCACATCACGAAGGAACCCCTCGACATCGTGCTGTTCGAGGTGATCTCCGCGTTCGGCACCTGTGGGCTGTCGAGCAACCTGTCGGCGGAGCTCCCCGATTCAGGAAAGTACATCCTCGCCGCGACCATGTGGGCCGGTCGCGTCGGAACCGTCACGCTCGCCGCCGCCGTCGCCGCGACGAGCCGCTCACGTCTCTACCGTCTCCCCGAGGAAAGGCCGATCGTTGGTTGATATTCGAAGTGATGCCCCCGTCATCGTGATCGGCCTCGGCCGCTTCGGCGCCGCCACGGCCGGCCAGCTCGACCGGCAGGATCGCGAGGTGCTCGTCGTCGACACCGATCCCGCGCTCGTGCAGAAGTGGTCGGATCGCGTGACCCACGCGGTGCAGGCCGACGCCCGCTCGATGGAGGCCCTGCGCCAGATCGGCGCGGACGAGTTCCAGATCGCCGTCGTCGCGACGGGTGCGTCGATCGAGTCGAGCGTGCTCATCGCCGCGAACCTCGTCGATCTCGGGATCCCGCAGATCTGGGCGAAGGCGATCTCGCTGTCCCACGGCAAGATCCTCGAGCGGATCGGCGTGAACCACGTCATCTATCCGGAGCGCGAGGCCGGCGAGCGGGTCGCCCACCTGCTCTCGGGCAGCATGCTCGACTTCATCCAGTTCGACGACAACTACGTCATCGCGAAGATGTACCCGCCGCGCTCGATCCGGGGCCGCTCGCTCGCCGACAGCGGCGTGCGCACGCGATATCGCGTGACCGTCGTCGGCGTCAAGACCCCCGGTCAGCCGTTCACACACGCCACGCAGGACACCGTGGTGTCGCCGCACGACCTCATCATCGTGTCGGGCACGGCGTCCGACGTGGAGCGCTTCGCCACGATCGGCTAGCGCCCGCGGCCCCTACTGCGCTTCGAGCTCCTCGGAGCGCCGGATGTTCGCGGCGAGCGCCCGGTCGAACAGCGTCCCCCAGTCGGCGCCCTGCAGCACCTCGATCGCGCGCTCAGTCGTGCCCTTCGGGCTCGTCACGTTGCGGCGCAGCTGCGCGGGCTCGTCGGCGCTGCCGAACATGAGCTCCGCGGCGCCGGCGATCGTGCCCTGCACGAGCGTGCGGGCCTGATCAGGGTCGAATCCGAGCCGCTCGGCCGCCGCGGTCATCTCCTCGGCGTAGAGGAAGAGGTAGGCGGGGCCCGAGCCGGAGATCGCGGCGATCGCGTTGATCTGGTCCTCGCGCACCTCGATCACGTCGCCGACGGTCGCGAAGAGGCGGCTCACGGTCGCGAGGTCGCTCGCGCTCGCGGCGGCGCCCGGCGCGATGCCCGTCACGCCTCGGCCGATGAGCGAGGGCGTGTTCGGCATCGCCCGGACCACGGAAACGCCGTCGGAAAGCTCGGCCTCGATGGTCGCGCAGGTGACGCCGGCAGCGACGCTCACCACGATCGCGCCGGGCTCCAGGTCCGCGGCGATCTCGGCGACGACGTCCCGGATCATCCACGGCTTCACCCCGAGGATCACGAGGCCGGCGCCACGGACGGCGCGCCGGTTCGCCTCGGGGTCCGACTCCCCAGCGATCGCCTCAACGTCCGACGCGCCGGAGAACCGCAGGGCGCTCTCCTCCGAGCGCGTCGTCACCCGGATCGGGCGCGCGATCCTGACCTCGGGCCTGCGCAGCCCCTCCAGAATGGCTCCGCCCATCGATCCCACCCCGAGCATCGCCGTGATCGGGAGTTCTGCGGTGTCGTTCGAGGTCGCGGAGGTGGTTTCCCTGGTCTGCTCGTGCGCTGCGGTCATGCTCTCCAGTGTAGGCAGCGGTCGCCCGCGCCGGGAGGTCTCCGCGGTCCGGCCCCGCGGCGCAGGACCCTCGAGGAATCCCGCGGGAGCACTGCCTCGCCGCGTAGACTGGGCGGGAAACGGAGTCACCCACCCTCCAGGAGGCAGAGCGGCATGAGTGCGACAGGCGGCAACAAGGCGATCATCGCGGCGTTTCTCGCCAACATGGGGATCGCCATCACGAAGTTCATCGCCTGGGCGTTCTCGGGTTCGTCCTCGATGCTCGCGGAGGGCGTGCACTCCCTCGCGGACTCCGGCAACCAGCTGCTCCTGCTGCTCGGCGGGAAGCGCGCGAAGCAGGCGGCGGACAAGGAGCACCCGTTCGGTTACGGCCGGGTGCGCTTCGTCTACGCCTTCGTCGTCGCGATCGTGCTGTTCTCGATCGGTGGCGTGTTCTCCGTCTACGAGGGCATCTCCAAGCTCCAGAATCCGCACCCGCTTGAGGTGTGGTGGCTGCCGGTGCTCGTGCTCGTGATCGCGATCACGCTCGAGAGCTTCTCGCTTCGCACCGCGATCAAGGAGAGCATCCCCCACAAGGGCAATTCGACGTGGGTGCAGTTCATCCGCCGCTCGAAGGCCCCCGAACTGCCGATCGTCCTGCTCGAGGATCTCGCGGCGCTGCTCGGCCTGGTCATCGCCCTGTTCGGTGTCGGCCTGACGGCGCTCACCGGCAACGGCCTGTACGACGGCATCGCGACGATCGCGATCGGCGTGCTGCTCGTGGCGGTCGCGGTGATCGTTGCGCTTGAGGTGAAGAGCCTGCTCGTGGGCGAGGGCGCGAGCGATGACGATGTCGCGAAGATCGAGACGGCGCTGCTCGCTTCGAAGGACGTCGGCCGGATCATCCACATGAAGACCCTGTATCTCGGACCGGACGAGTTCATGGTCGGCGCGAAGATCGACGTCGAGCCGTCGAAGACCATGGGCGAGGTGTCCGTGATCGTGAACCTCGCCGAGCGCCGGATCCGCGAGGCGGTTCCGGCCGCGCGGATCATCTACATCGAGCCGGACATCTATCTGGATCCGGACGCGGGGACGCCCTCGACCAGCTCCATCGTGATGCTGTCGAGCGACTAGCCGGTGCGCGCCTCCGCGGCGCGCACTCCGCTTTCGGGGCCAGGGGCCCCGTGTATTTCTGGCGCGTTCGCCTCACTTCCGTCAACTTGTCAGGACAATCGGCACCCACCGTTTGCCCGCGACCAGCGCTTTTCGCACGACCGCGCTGACCGTTCACATCCAGGGCCCTTCTGAGACATCTGTTGTACATCGAGTCTCCCTAGCGTGGAATCTTGGACCGGGGCCGCGATGACCGCCCCCGGCCACTCCACACCGAGGAAGGATGTCCCCGTGACTTCACGCGCTCTCCTGCGCTCCGCAACCCTGGCCACCGCAGTTCTGCTCATCGGCGGCTCGCTCGCGGCCTGCTCCCCCGCCGGCGGCTCCGGCGGCGACGGCAACTCCTCCGATGCGGCGGCCGCCAAGAGCGCCGCCGATCTCGGGGGCATGGACGGCCTCGTCAAGGCGGCACAGGCCGAGGGCCAGCTCAACGTGATCGCCCTCCCCGAGGACTGGGCGAACTACGGCAAGATCATCGCCGGCTTCGAGGAGAAGTACGACATCAAGGTCAACTCCGCGAACCCCGACGCCTCGAGCGCCGAGGAGATCCAGGCCGCAGACAACCTGGCCGGCCAGGACACGGCCCCCGACGTCTTCGACCTCGGCACCGCCGTCGCGCTCGAGAACACCGCCAAGTTCGCGCCCTACAAGGTCGAGAAGTGGGACGAGATCCCCGAGGGCAACAAGCACCCCGACGGCCTCTGGGTCAACAACTACTCCGGCATCATGTCGATCGGCTACGACTCGGCGAAGCTGCCCGAGCCGACGAAGCTCGACGACCTGCTCGACGCGAAGTACAAGGGCGCGATCGCGATCAACGGCGATCCCACCCAGGCCGGCGCAGCGTTCGCCGCGGTCGGCTCGATCTCCGCGCTGAACGGTGGCGGCGTCGACAACTTCGGTCCCGGCGTCGACTTCGTCGGCAAGCTGAGCAAGGCGGGCAACTTCCTGACGGTCGACCCGACGCCCGCCACGATCGCCTCGGGCGAGACGCCCGCCGTGTTCGACTGGTCGTTCAACAACGTGGGCGCCGCGAAGGAGAAGCCGAGCTTCAAGACCACGGTGCTCCCGGGCAAGGCGTACGTCTCGTTCTACAACGAGGCCATCAACAAGGCGGCCCCGCACCCGGCCGCGGCGCGCCTGTGGCAGGAGTGGATCTTCTCGGACGACGCCCAGAAGCTCTACCTCGAGGCGAACGCCGTGCCCGTGCGCGTCGACGCGCTGAAGAAGTCCGGCTCGGTCGATGAGAAGGCGCTCGAGCAGGCGACCTTCGGCACGAGCAGCGCCGACTGGGTCACCCCGGACACCAAGCAGGTCGAGGCAGCCAACAAGCTGCTCACCGACCGCTGGGCCACGGCCATCAAGTAGCCGGTCGGGGGCGGGGTCCGGAGGTCCGGGCCCCGCCCCTCCGCTTCTGGCTCTCGCATGCGTCGCCTCCTCCCCGCGCTCGGGCTCACCCCGTTCGCCGCATACGTCCTCCTCTTCCTCGCCGTCCCGACCGTGCTCGCGGTCTCCAGCGGGTTCTTCGGCCCCGAGGGATTCACGCTCGCCGGCCTGCAGGTCCTCACCGACCCCACCACGCTCTCCGCGTTCTGGGCGAGCGTCTGGGTGAGTGCACTGACGGCCGTGGTCGGCGCGCTGTTCGGCGCGGTCCTGTGCTGGGCACTCGCCGCGCTCCCCGAGGGCGGCCCGATCCGGCGCGTTGTCGATTCCGCGAGCTCGGTGCTCGCGCAGTTCGGCGGCGTCATGCTCGCGTTCGCGTTCATCGCGACGATCGGCATCCAGGGCATCATCACGGTGGTCCTGCGTGATCGATTCGGCACTGACATCTACGCCGACGGCGTCTGGCTCTATCAGCTCCCTGGCCTGATCATGCCCTATCTCTACTTCCAGGTGCCCCTCATGGTGATCACGTTCCTCCCGGCGGTCCAGGCGCTGAAGCCCGACTGGTCCGAGGCCGTCGCCACGCTCGGCGGCGGGGGCGCCGCCTACTGGTTCCGCGTGGGCCTTCCGATCCTCACACCCGCGTTCCTCGGCTCGCTCCTGCTGCTCTTCGCGAACGCATTCTCCTCATACGCGACGGCTGCGGCCCTGATCAGCCAGGGTTCTCAGATCGTCCCGCTGCAGATCCGCGCCGCGCTCATCGGTGAGACGGGCGCGAGCCACGTCGGTTCGGCAGGGATCCTCGCGCTGGGGATGATCCTCGTGATGACGATCGTCATGCTCGGCTACGGTCGCCTGATGGCGCGCGCCGCGAGGTGGCAGCGATGAGCGGGCGGGTGCCCGGCCGGCCGTCGCGCGGCGTCGCCAAGGCCGTCGTCGCGGTGATCGGAGCGATCTTCCTGATCCCGCTCGTCGCAATGCTCGAGTTCACGATGCGCGCGAAGGACGGCGGCTACAGCCTGGAGCACTGGGCGAGCCTCTTCGATCCGGCGAAGGCGCGCGCGTACGGCGTGCTGTTCGACGGCATCGGCAACTCGTTCCTGCTCGCGGCGTGCACGCTCGCGATCGTACTCGCGGTGTTCTTCCCCACGATCGTGCTCGTGCATCTCGCGTTCCCGCGGTTGCAGCGGGCGCTCGACCTGCTCACGGTGCTGCCGATCGCGATCCCCGCGATCGTCCTCGTGGTCGGATTCGCCCCGATCTACCGGGTGATCGGGCAGAACGTGAGCTCCGGGGTGTGGACGCTGAGCCTCGCTTACGGCGTCCTCGTGCTGCCCTTCGCCTACCGCTCGATCGTCGCCGACCTCTCCGGAATGGACGCGCGCGTGCTGGCCGAGGCGGCCCGGTCACTCGGTGCCGGCTGGGGCACGATCCTCGTCCGCGTCATCGCTCCCGGCGTGCGCCGCGGGCTGCTCGCGGCCTCGCTCCTCACGATCGCGATCGTGCTCGGCGAGTTCACGGTGTCCTCGCTGCTCAACCGGATCACGCTGCAGACCGCGCTGCTGCAGCTCTCGAAGTCGGACCCGTTCGTGGCCGTCGCGGTCGCGCTGCTTGCTCTGATCGGAGCTTTCGTGGTGCTGCTCGTGATCGGTGGGACGGGAGGCCCGCCGCGGAGCCGGAAGCGGCGACGGCCGCGGGCCGCCGATCGGCCCGGCCCGGGCGCGGCAGCCGTTCCCCCGAGCCCTCCCAGCCCGTTCGTCTCGACGATCGCGAAGCCCGCACCGGCTTCCGCGCCGGCAGCCCTCCACACGACCAAGGAATCCCATGCCCACTCCTGAGCAGACCACCACTTCCCGCGCGCACGCGCCCTCCGGCACGACGGGGCCCTCCTCCGGCTCTGCGGTCCGGCTCGAGGGAGTGACGAAGAGCTTCGGCGCGACGACCGTGCTGCACGGCGTCGACCTGGACCTTTCCCCTGGCGAGCTCGTCTGCCTCCTCGGCCCGTCCGGCTGCGGCAAGACGACGGCGCTGCGGTGCATCGCGGGGCTGGAGCCCGTTTCGGCCGGCCGCGTGCTGATCGGCGGCTCGGACGTCACCGAGGTGCCCGTGAATCGACGCGACATCGGCATGGTGTTTCAGCAGTACTCCCTGTTCCCGCACATGACGGTCGCGAGGAACGTGGAGTTCGGCCTCGGAATGCGCCGCGTGGCACGTGCCGAGCGAGCCACGCGCGTCGGCGAGATGCTCGAGATCGTTGGGCTGTCCCACCTCGCGGAACGCTTCCCGCACGAGCTCTCCGGCGGCCAGCAGCAGCGCGTCGCCCTCGCTCGCGCGCTCGTCACGAGGCCGCGCGCGCTGCTGCTCGACGAGCCGCTCTCGGCGCTCGACGCGAAGGTCCGCGTGCGGCTGCGCGATCAGATCCGCGCGATCCAGACGGAGCTCGGGATCACGACCGTGTTCGTCACGCACGATCAGGAGGAGGCGCTCGCGGTCTCGGATCGCGTCGCCGTCATGGAGGGCGGGCGGATCGCCCAGCTCGGGACGCCGGAGGATCTCTACCGCCGACCGGTCTCTCCGTTCGTTGCGGACTTCGTCGGCCTGTCGAACCGGGTCGCCGGCGTGCTCGACGGCGCCTCCGTGCGGGTGCGCGGGGCGCAGCTCCCGGTCATCCAGCCCGCCGACGGGGCCTCCCCCGGGCGGACGGGCGATCCCGTGACCGCCTTCATCCGGCCCGAGCACGTGCGCCTCTCGGCCTCCGCCGCGGGCGGCGACTCCTCAGCCGTTGTCCTCACGACCGGGTTTCTCGGCCCGATCAGGCGGACGATCGTGCAGTTCGCGGACGGGGCCGAGCTCGCGGTGCAGCACGGATCCGAAACCGCGTACGAGGCAGGCGACCGCGTCGACGTGGCGTTCGCGTCGGAACCCGTGACGGTCGCGCCGCGCGCCTGAGCCGGTCCGCGGCAGATCCGGTCCCCGGCAGACCCGCTAGCGTCGCTCGGCGAAAAACTCGCGCAGCAGCGCAACGCACTCCGCCTCGCGCACCCCGGCGACGACCTCGGGCACGGGGTGCGGCAGCCGGCCGTCGCGGAGCAGATCGTACACGCTCCCCACGGCCCCGGCTTTTTCGTCCCAGCCGCCGAACACCACGCGCGGCAGCCGGGCCGCGAGGATCGTTCCGGCGCACATCGCGCAGGGCTCCAGCGTCACGACGAGGGTGCAGCCGTCCAAAATCCGGTCGCCGAGCGCCCGCGCCGCCTCGCGGATCGCGAGCACTTCGGCGTGCGCCGTGGGGTCGGAGATTCCCTCGCGCGCGTTGCGTCCGCGCCCGATGATCCTCCCGTCCTGGTCCAGGACGACCGCGCCGACCGGGATCTCTCCCTCGGCCGCTGCCGAGCGGGCCTCGTCGAGCGCGGCCGCCATCGCGGCGTCGTCACCGGGCGATGGAGGGATCGTGCTCACGGGAATAGGATAGGACCATGCGAGTCTTCGTTGCGGACCATCCCCTGATCACCCACAAGCTGACGGTGCTCCGCGACGCGAAAACGCCGCAGCCGACGTTCCGTCTCCTCATCGAGGAGCTCATGACGCTCCTCGCCTATGAGGCCACGCGCGAGGTGCGTGTCGAGCCGCACGAGATCCAGACCCCGGTTGCTCCCACGACCGGGGTGCGCCTGAGCGAGCCGCTGCCCCTCATCGTGCCGATCCTGCGGGCCGGCCTCGGCATGCTCGAGGGAATGGTGAAGCTCGTTCCCACGGCCGAGGTCGGCTTCCTCGGCATGGTGCGTGACGAGCAGACGCTCGAGCCCACGACCTACGCCGAGCGGCTCCCGGACTCGCTCGCGGGGCGGCAGTGCTTCGTCCTCGATCCGATGCTCGCGACCGGCGGGTCGCTCGCCGCGGCGATCGAGTTCCTGTTCGCTCGCGGCGCCGACGACGTGACCGCGATCTGCGTGCTCGGCACCCCCGAGGGCGTCGAGGTGATCCGCAAGGCGGCCGGCGATCGCAAGGTCACGCTCGTGCTCGGGGCGATCGACGAGGGGCTCGACGCGAACGCCTACATCGTCCCGGGTCTCGGCGACGCCGGTGACCGCCTGTACGGCACCGTGGATCACTGATCCGGCGGTCATTCCGCCCCGATTCCCGTCTCGCCTCCCCGAGTTTGCGGGAAATTGGTTGACACCCGCTGTGGAACTGTGGTTGGCTGTCAATCATGCATGACACTATTCGTCCCCAGTCCGCCTTCGAGGTGAACATTGGGCAGACCGGCATGATGATGGCCGGTCGAGGTGTCATGCGCTGTCGAATGTGCATGTGATCATTTCCTGATCGCGCCCCCGTTCTCCCGCGGCTGAGCCGCAGATGGAGACGCCGGCACCGAGGATCCGCTGCATCCAGCGAAGCTCCTTCCGGTCTCCGGCACCGCCACAGCAGCACCGCTGCCCCGGCACAGCGAGGATCTCACCGCCCGAATCCGGGCGACTCGCGCACACTGCACCGACCGCACGCCGCGGTCACTCTCCGCACCGCACGCGGATCGACAGCTCAAAGGACACCATCATCATGAACGCAACGCCCACCACTCTCCGCACCGCTCGCCCCGACCTGACGGCCAATCTTCCCGCTGACGCCGCGCCGGAACGCAACGTGCCCGAGGGCACCGAAGTGCGAGGCTTCGCCCTCTACGTTGGCCTCGCCGACGACAAGATCGCCGACGGCGATCCGAAACTCGGCCAGATCGTGACCCAGATCAAACGGCTCGTCGCCCAACTTGCGCCGAACGCGGACACCTACGCCGCCGTCGCCCTCGCCCCCGAGGGGACGGGCGGCCGCGACGTCGATGTGGTCCGCCTCGCCCTCGGCGATCCCGCGGCGCACGCCCGCCAGAAGCAGCACGAAGCGGACGAGCAGGATCGCGCCGCGAGCGGGATCATCCTCGATCTGTCCCGCAAGCGGGTGCTGCTCGACAACGTGCCGGCCGCGCTGACCTTCCGGGAGTTCGAGCTGCTGCAGTACCTGGTGCTCCGCGAGGGCCGCACGATCAGCCGCGACGAGCTCATCACCTCGCTGTGGGCCGACGCCCCCGAGGAGGAGACCCCGAGCGAGCGCACGATCGACGTGCACATCCGCCGCCTCCGCGTGAAGCTCGCGCAGTACCAGGACATCGTCCGCACGGTCCGCGGCACGGGCTACCGCTTCGACCGCCACGCCGACGTGTCGATCCTGCACAGCGCGGCGCCCAGCCCGGACGTATTCTAAGGCGGGGCGGGGCGCTTGCCTCGGGCGGCGAGGATCCCCCGGGGTGATCGCCCCGCACTGCTCGCTCCCCGCGCGGGGACTGCCCCGCGGGAAGCGCGCGGCCTCCCTGACGGCGCGCTCCCTGTGTCTTGGCTATGATCAACGACCGGCCCTGCGGTAACGTCGTAGGTGCAGCTTCCCGAATCCCACTGAAGGAGTCGAACAATGACGACCCTGCCCCCGGAGGGCCAGGACGGCCAGCCGAACACCGGCCAGCCCGCCCCCGAGCAGCCCGCAGCACCGGAACAGCCGTCGGGCGCCCCGGTTCCGCCCCCGGCGGCACCGCAGCCCCCCGCGGCCCCGGCGGCCCCTCAGTACCAGGCACCGCAGGGCGCCCCTCAACCGAGCAGGAAACCCAGCACAGCCCAAGTGAGGAAACCGCGGGGGCGGAACGCCCGGGCGATGCCGACGGGGCCGACCGCGAAGCGATCGTACCGGAGGCGACCGCGGAGGAGCCGCGCGCAGCCTCCCGACCGCGCCGCGCAGCCTCGCGGCCGGCGGCGGCGCCGCTGCGGGCGCAAATGCGATCCGACCTCGGCTGCTCCTACGCGGCCGCGGGGAGCGGCGCCTACGCCAAATCGATCTGCTGGATCGACATGACGGGCTTCACCACCCAGTACTCCGTGGTCACGGACCCGAATGCCACGTCGAGCACGACCTGCCGACGCACCGGCTTCATATTTGTGACCTACTACTGCAAGACCACCGGCTCGTTCGAGAGCGCCATGGGCGGCGAGTACGGAAGCTGGACATACACCACCGGCGAGAGCTACGCCTCACGTGAGAATGACGCACGCGCAGCCTCCCTCGCGACGTTCAACACGGCTGTCAACACCTCGACCCAGATCTACCGCGCCCCGAGCGACGGCACGTACTGGGGCAACGTCACTGGCGTTCCCGTGAGCTTCTCGCTGTCCTCCGCGCTCCGGTTCACCGCGAAGGCCAACATCTCGATCGACACCGCCTCGCCGGATCGCCGCGGACTCGCCGTTCGCGCCACGGCCACCCCGACGGGCGGCTGGGCCGGCATGGGCAACAACAACGTCTACACGGGGATCTCCGGTCAGCCCGCCCTGTTCCAGCCGACGAGCTACGACACCGGGCGCAGCACGACCACCGCCCTCACCATGTCGGACATCGAACTCAAGAAGTCGGACGGGACCCCGATCACCTCGGGGTACTCGATCGTCACCGCCGACGCCGAGGTTACGACCGCCGGCGAGTCCATCTCCTGGTCGAGCGCGGGCGGGGCCGGTTTCCGCTGGCTGCCGAACGACCCCGTCGCGTGGGCGAACGCGACCACTGATCTCGCCCGCAAGCAGGCCGCGGTCGGGAGCAACGGCTGTGCCGCGACGCCGGCGAGCGAGTTCCCGGCGGGCAGCGACGTCTCGACCGCGCCCACCCGGACCTGCACGGGAGACGGGACCGGGCCGAGGAACGGTTCGGCCATGCTGCAGATCTCCCCCGCGGGCACGTCGCCCTTCTCGGTGACGCAGCGGATGCGGGCGGGCGGCACCCAGGCCGTGGCGTTCGGCGTGATGACGACGGGCGCCGAGGTGAAGGTCGCCGTCGCCGACCGGATCGTCAACGCGAGCGGGGCTCCGAGCAGCACGAACTTCGGCGCGAAGCTCACCCCGATGAACGGCCAGTTCGGGGAGAGCGACGCGGTCACCTCGACCACGGGGGCGACTGCCCTGACCGGGGCGGCGGCCAGGCTCCGCGTCCCCGCCGCGACGGGCGGGTTCCAGTTCGCCTTCAGCGGCGCGTCGGTCTCGGACACCTACCTCTCTTCCTACACGCCGAACTGGGTGTGCAGTAAGACCTCGTCCACGAGCACCACCAGCATCCCCTGGACGGGGAACGGCACCCTCGCTAACCCGCAGCAGAACCCGCCGCCCGCCACCTGGGCGAAGCTGAACGCTGGCGAGTTCGCCGAGTGCACGGTGACCTACATTCCCCCGTATCTGACGCTCACGAAGCAGGTCGATAACACCCTGGGCGGGAGCGCGACACCCGACGCCTGGACCCTCACCGGATCGTCTTCGCAGTCCAGGGCGTCAGGCAAGACGGGTTCGCCTGGCGCCACCAGGGTCCCGGTGGCGATCGGCAGCTATGCGCTGACGGAGTCCGGCGCGCCCGCGGGCTACCGCTGGAAGGACCTGAGCTGCGACAGCCCCGCGGGGACCTGGACCAAGACGGGCGGGGGCCGCGAGGGAATCGTCTCGGGTTCCGTGAGCGTCTCGAAGCTGGCGAACACGAAGTGCACCTTCACGAACGCCTACGAGGGCACGAGGCTCACCCTGCAGAAACGGGTGAACAACGCCCACGGCGGAGCGGCCGCACCGACCGACTGGACGCTGAGCGCGGACGGCCCCGTCGACGATCTGGTGGGGGTCTCCGGCAGCCCGGGGGTCACCGATGTCCCGATCAGACCCGGAACCTACGTGCTCACCGAGCGCGGAGGACCCGCGGGCTACCGCGGGTCGTGGGCCTGTGACATCAACGGGGCCCCGGCGCAGATCGGCGCGGGAGGCGCAGTGGCGATCCCGCTCGGCGGCACCGCTGTCTGCACCGCGACCAATTCGGACCTGCCCGGCTCGGTGACCTGGTCCAAGGTCGACGAATCAGGTTCCCGTCTCTCGGGGTCTGCCTGGGACCTCCGCGGACCGGGGCTGCCGGTCACCGGGCTCCGGATCCAGGACTGCAGCGGGGCACCGTGCGGCGGGTCCGGCATCAGCGACACGGACGCCCGCTCCGGGGAGTTCGCCCTGACCGGGCTGCGCTGGGGCCAGTACACGCTCACCGAGGCGATCGCCCCGCCGGGCTACAAGCTCGATGCCACCCCGCGCACCTTCGTCGTCGGAGGCACGGCGCCCGGACGCATCGACCAGTCCCTGGGGCAGATCACCAACGTCCAGATCTCCGCGCCGGCGATCCCGCTCACCGGAGGCGCCTCGACGCTCGCCTACCTGCTGGGCGGCGGGTTCCTCCTCGGGCTCACAGCCCTCGCGATCCTCCGGCAGCAGATGCGCCGCCGCAAAGCGGAGTAGATCCCGATCACAACAGAGTTTTATCAACCACCGCAGCTGGGCTCCCCACGCAGGAGCCAAAACCGAAAGGAACACTCGATGAGAAGGCGAAACACCCCACGGCCCTGGCGCCTCGCGCTCGGCGCCGCGATCACGGCCCTGCTGGCAATCGGCGGCCTGGGCGCGCCTGCACTGGCCGCCCCCGGCGACTTCCCCGGGGGCGCGACCAGCGGAAGCATCACCGTCCACAAGTTCGAGGAGCTGGGCAGCACCACGCCCTTCCGCCCCGACGGTCAGGGCAACGACACCTCGGGCCTCGCCCCCTCGGCGACGTCGAGTTCACGGTCCGGCTCGTGCAGGGCCTCGACCTGAAGAAGAGCGAGTCGTGGGACATTCTCAAGCGACTCCAGTTCACGAACGCCACGACGGCCACCGACCCGGGCGCCGTCTCCCCGCAGCCGAGCACCTACACCCTGGTCGACCAGGCCGTACAGGTGACCGCGGCCAACGGCATCGCGACCTTCGGCAACCTCCCCGTTGGGGCGTACCTCGTCGAGGAGACCAAGGCACCGGCGAACGTGACGGCGCACACCGCACCGTTCTTCGTGTCCGTTCCCCTGCCGTTCGAGAACAAGTGGCTGAACGACGTGCACGTCTACCCGAAGAACTCGGTCACGGGCGTGGAGAAGGAAGCCGGTAATCCGGACGGCCTCGGACTCGGAGCTCACGTCCCCTGGACCGTCACGGTGAAGATCCCGACGCTCGCCCCCGGCGACACCTTCACGCGATTCTCCATCACGGATGCCCTTGATTCCAGGCTCGCCTACGCCCCCGCGGCCTCGGACGCGCTGTCCGTCGTGGGCGGCGCGGCGGTTCCCGCTGACGCGTACACGCTCAGCGCCGCAGGCTCCAACCCGGTGGTCCTGAGCTTCACCGATCCGCAGGGCCTCGCGTGGCTCGCCGCGAACCAGGGCAAGTCCGTGAGCTGGACGCTCACGACGCAGGTGGTCTCGAACGACGGCGACGGCAGCATCGAGAACAACGCGCTCGTCAACATCAACGGCGACGACTTCGAGACGACGACGCCGGGCACGACCAACTGGGGCGCGGTCCAGATCCTCAAGCACGCTGAGGGCAACGCCGCCGCCACGCTCTCGGGCGCGGTGTTCGAGGTGTACGAGGCCGAGACCGGCGGCACACCGATTCCGGTGCGCGTTGACGCCGCCAAGCCCGCGCAGACGCAGTTCACGACCGACAACACCGGTCGCGTCGTGATCCCCGGCCTGAGCGTTGGCGAGAACGGCAGCAAGGTCTACTACCTCAAGGAGGTCGTGGCACCGGGCGGCTATGCGCTGCTCACCGACCGCATCGCCGTGACCGTCACGACGGGCGGCGTTGCGACCCCGGTGGAGATCAGCATCGCCAACCGCACCGACGAGGGCACCATCTTCCCGAATCTCCCGCTCACGGGTGGTTCTGGTGCGATCCTCCTCACGGTGATCGGGGCCGGCCTGCTCGCGATCGCCGTCGGGGCCGTCGTGGTCCGACGCCGCAAGATGGCGGCCGAGGTCTGATCCGTCGCACTGATACCGGATCGGGGCGGCGGGAGACACGAGTTTCCCGTCGCCCCGATCCGGTGCGCCCGGCTGGCGGCGATCCGCCGCGCGGCCGCTGGCGCAGCCTCCTGCGGAGGCCGAGCTGGCTGACGATCGCGATCACCGTCGTCGCCCTCGCCGGGCTCGTGACGATCCTCTACCCGGGGATCTCATCCTGGATCAGCCAGTACAACCAGTCGCGCAACATCATCGACTACGCGGATGCCGTGTCCTCCGAGACCCCAGCGCATCTCCTCGAGGCGCGTCGCCTCGCGCACGAGTACAACGCGGGGATCACCGGCACTGCCGTCGTTGGCGCCCACAAGAACACCCCGAGTTCCACGCCCGAAAACCCTGATGATCGACACCGGCTGGACTACGATCATCTCCTGCGCTTCGACAGCCAGGGCCTCATGGGCAGGCTTCAGATCCCTGGCATCGACCTCGATCTTCCCATTTATCACGGCACGTCAGAGGCGACGCTGCTCGCCGGCGTCGGTCACCTCGAGGGCACCGCGCTCCCGGTCGGCGGCGAGGGCACGAGGTCCGTGCTCACCGCGCACCGGGGCCTCGCGTCAGCGACCCTGTTCACCCGCCTCGACGAGGTGGGTGAGGATGACACCTTCACCCTCACCGTCGCGGGCGAGGTGCTCACGTACCGCGTCACCAAGGTGCAGGTGGTCGCGCCGGAGGACACGGAGACCCTCCTCCCGAAGCGGGGCAAGGACCTCGTCACGCTCATCACCTGCACACCGCTCGGGGTGAATACGCACCGCATCCTCGTCACGGGGGAACGCGTCGAGCCGACGCCCCAGGACGCGCTCGACGCGGCGTCGCACAAGCCGGACGTCCCGCGCTTTCCGTGGTGGGCCGTCGCCCTCGGCGCCGGGCTCCTCGCGATCGGCGCCTACGGGTCCACCGACGGCCTTCAGCGCCCGCGCGCGGCAGGCGCCAGGGACCGCGCCGCCGCGTGAGTCGCCGCCGCGAGCTTCCTCGCGCGGACACGCAAAAGGGCCCCGCACTGCTGCGGGGCCCTTCGTGGCGGAGGATGGGGGATTTGAACCCCCGAGGGCGTGAACCCAACACGCGTTCCAGGCGTGCGCCATAGGCCGCTAGGCGAATCCTCCTCACTGGTCGAAACCAGCGCGCTCCAGTCTAGCGGGTTCGCGGCGATCCGCCGAAACGGGCCCGAACATCCGCGCGCTGCCGGGGTCCGTGCGGGGTCGCGCTCGGTCACGGCGCCCGGGTGAATGGGCCCGGGGAGACTCATTAACGCGCCGCGACACCCCGCCCGGACCAGGGAAACCTCCAAAAACAACGGCCTCGGCTTGAAAGTAACAGAACGATAACGCATACTGTTCTGGTGCCCGATTTCGTTCGGGCCCTGTTCTTGTTGGGCGATCTTGGAGTGCGAATGCAGGGAACCGCGAAGGCGTTCATCGTCGGGTTAGTCGCGTCGGTCACGTTTGCGCTGGGTGCTGCACCCGCCATGGCCGCCCCTCCCGTCGAGGACTTCGCCCCAGCGGCCGTCCAGCCCTCCACCGTGTCGCAGTCGCTCGATACGACCGGCGCGGCCATCGCGGGCGAGGAGATCGACTCGGTGCTCCCCGTCGAGCAGGTCAGCAGCTCCATTCCCGCAGGCTTCGACGTCGAGAAGTCGATCGCGCTCGCCGAGAGCGAGGTCGGCACGAGCCGCGCCACCGGCTGGAGCGCCCCCGGCGAGTGCATCATGTCGGCCCAGCGCTGGATCCGCGCCGGCGGCGGCGCCTGGGGCGGCGGCGGCAACCCCGTCTCCAATTACGAGGGCGCGACCCGCATGACCCTCGCAACGGCCCAGCCCGGCGACATCATCCAGTACGAGAACATCGCCTCCCCGACCTCCTGGGTCACGGGCGTGCACACGCTCATGATCACCAAGATCAACGGCGACGGCACCTTCACCATCATCGAGTCGAACAACCCCGGCGGCTCGGGCCTCGTCAGCAAGGACGAGCACTGGACCCCGAAGCCCCCGGAGGGCTTCCAGGTCGCCGTCTGGCGCTTCTAAGCCCCGCGCGGCTCACCCGGGGTGCGTGCACCGTTCCGTCCGGCTCTTCCTCAGCTCTCGAGCGCCCGCTCGTAGAGCGCGACCAGCTCGCGCACGCGCGTGGACTGCAGGAAGCGCTCAGCGGCCCCCTCGGCCACGTGCAGGCCCGGGTTCGCGGTCAGCTCGGCGACCGCGGTCCGCAGCGCAGCAGCGAGCGCGCTCACGCTGCCGTCAGCCGCGCGCCACTCGGGCGACACCGCGACGTCATCGGCGATGTTCGGGTCGCAAAAGATCGTGGGCGTGCCGAGCGCCGCGGCCTCGAACGGGGTGAGCCCCTGCGTTTCGAAGCCCATCGAGGTCTGCACAAGCGCGTCCGCGTTTCGCATGGCGAACAGGGCTTCCTCATAGGAGACGGGGCCGGGGATCGACACGCGATCCGCGAGGCCGAGCTCGGCGATGCGGCGCTCCACCCGCGGCAGCAGCAGCCCTGCGCCGTGCAGGGCGACGTCGGCGTCGATGCCCGATTCCGCGATCGCCTCGATGAACTCGAGGATGCGCTTCTCCTGGCTCATGCGCCCGAGCCAGACGAGCCGCGGCCTGGAGCGCGGCTCCCGCTGGCGGGCAAGAGTCGCCGCGATCGCCTCGTCGTCGACGCCGTTCGCGGACACCTCGACCTGCTCCGCGACGCCCTGCGCGCGGAGTGTCGCCGCGAAGTGCGCCGACGGCGCCGCGACGACGGCCGCCTCCGCTGCGAGCTCGGCGAGATATCGCCAGGCTCCCGTGGCCCGCGGCTTGCCCGCCGTGGTCGGGAGCGCGCCGCGCACGGCACCGAGGCAGAGTCGTCGCCAGGCCCGGAGCCCGGCGAAGGCGGCGGGCGCGAGCCGGGTGACGGCGCGCGTCCCCTCGTGGACGTTGTTGTGCATCGTGTGCACGACGGGCACACCGAGCCCGCGGGCGGCGCGGAGTCCGATCAGCGCTCCCCAGAAGTCGCCCTGGATGTGCACCAGATCGACGGGCGGCAACTGTGCGAGACGCTTCGCGATGGCGCGATCCGTGCGGCGGCCCGGCCAGCTCACTCCGTACTCGCGGTCCTTCGTGATGGGGCGCGACGGCAGGTCGATGTAGGCCTCCCGATCGGCGGAATCGGTGGCATAGCCTGGCCGGTGCAGCTCGGGCGCGACGATGGTGACCCGGTGGCCGAGCCGTTCGAGGAAGCGCCGCTGGAGCCGGATCGCCACCTGCACGCCGCCGAGCGACTCCGCTTGCTGATCGGTGACGACGAGGATGTGCACGGGGGCGCCGCTCAGCTCTCGACGGGGGTGCCGCGGTAGAGCGACTCGAAGGTGTCGAGGGTGCGGTCGATGTCGTGCACCTGCACGGCCTCGAGCGAGGCGCGCTGCATCTTCTCGTACCCGGCGGTGTCGCGGCGGAGGACGTCCTGGATGCGGTCCGCGAGCTCGCGGTCGTTCCCCGGCTGGAACAGGAACCCGTTCTCTCCGTGGTGCACGAGGTGCGGGAGCGCCATCGCGTCCGCCGCGACGATCGGCAGGCCCGAGGCCATGGCCTCCATGGTGGCGATGGACTGCAGTTCGGCGATCGACGCGATCACGAATGCGCTCGCGCCCGTGAGATGCGCGCGCAGCTCCTCGTCCGAGACGCGCCCCGTGAACTCAACGCGGGAGGAGACTCCCAGTTCACGGGCCAGTTTCTCGAGGTTCTTGCGCTGATCGCCGTCGCCGACGATCGTGAACGAGACGTCGAGCGCCGGATCGAGCCGCGCGAGCGCGCGCAGGATCACGTCGATCTCCTTCTCGAGCGTGACGCGGCCCACGAACACAATCCGGTTCTGCGTGCGCGGCCCGACGACCGCGGTGTAATCGGAGGCCCGCAGGCCGCAACTCACGGGGAGGACACCGCGGCGGTGCGTGTTGCGCTCGAGGAAGTCGGCGGCGCGCCTCGTGGGCGTGGTGATGGCCGAAGCGAGCTTCAGCACCCGGTCGGCGGCGTTCCAGCCCCAGCGCACGAACACGCGCTTCGCTTTCTCGGGGAGCAGCGTGAAGTCGAGCACGTTCTCCGGCATGACATGGTTCGTCGCCACGATCCGGATGCCGCGTTTCGCCCCTTCAATCGCGAGCGCGCGGCCGATGACGATGTGGGACTGAATGTGGATGACATCGGGCTGCACGCGGTCGAGCAGTTCGCGGGCGTAGCGGCGGGCACGCCAGGGCAGGACGAAGCGCAGCCAGTCGTGCGGATACCAGCGCCAGCTCGCCCAGCGGTGCACCGTCATCTTCTCGCCCTCGATCGTCTCGACGAAGGTCCCGGTGCGGCTGTGCCTGATCGACGGCGCGACCACGTGCACGTCTTCGCCGCGGCGGACCAGGCCCGCGGCGAGGCGCTCCGCGAATCGCGCAGCACCATTGACGTCGGGGAAAAAGGTGTCGCACCCGATCAGGATGCGAATTCGAGCGGGACGATCGGTGGTGCTCACGTGGGTACTGAGTCCTTCGGTCGGGGAGGCCGCGGGTGTGCGGGGCGTCTTAATTTTAGGCCGAGGACGCTTGCGAAGTCGGTGAACGGCCGTGAACTGTGGAGAAGTCATCCGAACGGCCGGCTATGGGGCGACGGTCGGAAGAAAACGCGGGATCCACCGAGCGAACCCGGCAGCTCCGAGCACCGCGACCAGACCGACGGCGCCCGCGGCGAGCGGCAGCGAGGCGATCGCGATCGCGGACACCCCCAGCGGGATCACCGCGCCGCCGAAGTCCACGAGCGTGCGCCACGCACCGAGGAACGGCGCCGGCTCCTCGCGCGGGGCGAGGTCCGCTCCGAGGGTGAGGATGATCCCGCTCGACAGCCCGTTTCCGATCCCGATCACGACCGCACTCGCGATCAGCCACGGGACCGCGGCGGGTGAGTCGTGGGTGAGGGCGAGGGCGAAGAAGCTGAGGGCCATCGCGATCGTCGGGGGCAGCGCCGCCCACATCCGCCCGAATCGGTCGGTGATCTGGCCCCCGAGGTAGAAGAGCGCGAAGTCGATCGTGCCAGAGAGTCCCATCACGAGGGCGACGCCCGCGGGGTCGAGGCCGATCGAGACGCCCCAGAGCGGGAGCAGCACGTCTTTCACCGCGCGCAGCCCGGAGAGGATCGCCGCCGATCCGCCCACGCGCCACAGCGCGGACCCGTGCGCGCGCACCGCTCCGATGATGCCGCTCGACCCCCGCGCGGCCGCCGCGGCAGCTCCCGCTCCTGAGCCGCCCTGCCCCGCGGCCGGGCGAGCGGATCCGACCCCCGATCCGGCTTCGCTGGGCGCGGGAAGCGGAACGACGCGCTCCGGATCGGGGGCGAAACCGACGAGCAGCGCGGTGAGCACGAGGCACCCGGCGAACGCCCACACGGCGCTCAGCGGGTCACCCGTCGCGGCGACGAGTCCCGCGGCGAGGAACGGCCCGGCGAAGCGGCCGAGGCGGTGGGAACCGCCGATCAGCGCGAGCGCCCGCGCCCGAAAGGCGAAGGGGACGCGCGTCGTCATGAAGGAGTGCCTGGCGAGCCCGAAGGTCGCGGCGGCAAAGCCCACGACGAACACGGCCACCGCGAGCACCCCGAGGCTCGGGGCGAACAGCACGCCGAGAACTCCGAGCAGGGCGACCCCGGCCGCCACGAGCATCGCGATGCGCTCCCCCGCGCGGGCGACGAGCCAGCTGGCCGGGAGATTCCCGACGAGCTGGCCGATCACCATTGTCGATGCGATCAGCCCGGAAAGCCCGAGGCTCGCCCCCATGCGCACGGCGAGGACGGGGATGAGCGGCATGAGCGCGCTCTGTCCGAGCGTGTACAGGATCGTCGGTCCGTACATGCTGGGTGCCATTCGCAGCAGGATGTGGCGCAGGGAATTCGTCATCGGAGTCCCAGAGTATCGGCGCCAGGGTGCCATGAGCGCGGGGAAGGCGCTCCACATTGACGAGTCGATCGGCAGGGAGTTTGAGTCGTTCGCCTCACGAAATGGCGCGGCCTGTGCATCTGCGACCTGGCATCTCACCCATATTTCACCCCAATCTGGTTCGGTGCCGAAAATTCACTCCGACGCCGCCGCCGAGATCGGGCGCAGAATCCGCGCCCGCCGACATCGCCTCGCGCTCTCGCTCGAGGACCTCGGAGACCTCTCGGGGGTGAGCTGGACCACCGTCGGGAAGATCGAACGAGGCGCGCAGAGCCCGTCGGCGGAGACGATCGTCCGTCTCGCGCACGCGCTCGAACTCGACGCAGGCGAGCTTCTCACCGGGATCTCGATCGAGGACTACGGACGCGAGGAGCGCCGATTCACCGCCCGCGATTTCATTTCGGCTCAGACGGTCCGCGCTGCCCGGATCGTCGAAGCGCGGAGAGCACGGTGAAGGTGCGGTCCCTCGCCACCTGACGCGTCGGCCCGATCGCCCGCTCCACGAGCGGTCGATAGCCGAGATGCGAGTTGAACACGAGCCGCAGTTCGCCCCCCGGCGCGAGCGCGCGGGAACAGGCGCGGATCAGCCGGTGCGCGACTCCGGCGTGGACGAGCGCGCCGCTGTGGAACGGCGGGTTGAGCAGGATCAGCTCGGCCCAGCCGTCCGGGATCTCCTCGACGCCGTCGGCGCGAACGACCTCGACGCGCTCGCCCACTCCCGCAGCGTCGGCCGTGGCCCTGGTGGCCCGTACCGCGGCCGCGGACTGGTCCGTCGCGATCACGCGGGCGTGCGGGCGCGCGAGTGCCGCGGACACGGCGAGCGAGCCGTTGCCGCACCCGAGGTCGACGATCCGGGTCGCCCGAGGCGCAGCGTCCTCGAGTCCCGCGAGGAGGAGCCTGCTGCCGTGGTCCAGTGTGGCGCCCCCGAACGTCGCGCCGAAGGCAGCGAGCCGGAAGCCGAGCTCGGGGTCGTCGTCCCAGCGCGGGAAACCAGGCGAGGTCTCCGGGGCCGGCCGCGCGCCCCGCGCGGTCAGGACGCGCGCCTTCCGCGCGCCGAGACCGGCCGAGACCTCCGAAAAATGCTGGGACAGGACGTCGTTCATGGAGCGGCTCATGTGCTTGACCCGGCCGCCCGCGTACAGGATCGCGTCGGGCGCCGCGAAGCGCGCGACCGCCTCCGCGATCTCGTCAAGCGCGTCGAGCGAGCGCGGGAGCTGCAGCAGCACCACGCGCGCGCCATCCAGCAGGCCCGCTTCGAGCGGCAGAGAGCGGATCCGGTCCGCGACACCCGCGCGCTCAGCGTTCCCGGCGAGCGCGCGCTCGCCGAGGAGGGGATCCTGATGGACGCGAATATCGGTGGCTCCGAGGACGAGCGCGGCCCCGACGGCGAGCGCCCCGTGGCGATCGCCGATCACGGCGAGCTCGCCCGGGGCGACGCCGCGGATCCGATCGGCAGCGGTGGCGAGCAGGAGCTCGTCGGCCGCGTCGTGCGCCTGCAGTTCTGCGGCGTCGAAGTCCGGTTCGCGCGAGAGCGCCGCGAACACCTCGGCGAGGCCCGGCGGCGTCTCCGGGACACCGCGAGGCTCGCTCACGGGCGCCACACGACGACTTCGGAGCTGCGCCGAACCCGCGTGCCGCGGCGCAGCGTGACGACCTCGCCGCCCGCGCCGCCCGCCGCGAAAACACGGCGCTCGGGGCGCTGCAAGCGCTCCTCGGAGAGTGCGCGCTCGAGCTCGCGGACGTGCTCCTCGAGCTCGCGGACGCGATTCTCGAGCTTCAGCACTCGCCGGATGCCCTCCAGGCTCAGGCCTTCGGCGGAGAGCCTGCCGACCTCCTGCAGCTGCGAGACGTCGTGCAGGGAGTACCGCCGGGTGTTCCCCGCGGTGCGCTTCGGGGAGACGAGCCCGATCCGGTCGTACTGGCGGAGCGTCTGCGGGTGCAGTTCCGCGAGCTCGGCGGCCGCCGCGATCGCGAACACGGGGGTGTATCGATCCATCTGAGGGGGAACCACGTCTCGTCTCCTTTCCAGCGGTATTGCGTTGTCTGGGTCCTCGTCCGCGGTACCGACGAGGGCATTCGAGTGTCCCCTGATCCTGGCCGCTTTTAAAATCGTGGCCGGATCAGGGGAAACTCAAAAATCTGGGGCTAGCCCCTGGCGCGCGCGAGCAGATCCTCGCGCGGGTTCTCCTTCGGTTCGACGGCGCGGAAGGCCTCGAGGGCCTCCTTCGCCTCGTCCGAGAGGTGCGACGGGACGACCACCTGGACCTCGGCGAGCAGGTCGCCGGTGCCCTTCGAGCTCTTCACGCCGCGGCCCTTCACGCGCAGCACGCGGCCGCTCGGGGTTCCGGGCTGCACGCGCAGCTTGACGGTCGGGCCGCCGAGCGTCGGCACCTCGACGGTCGCGCCGAGCGCGGCCTCCGAGAACGTGACCGGGAGCTTCAGGCGCAGGTTCTGGCCGTCGCGCTCGAACACCGGGTGCTTGCGCACCGTGACCGTGAGGATAATGTCCCCCGCCGGTCCGCCGTTCGGGCTCGGTTCGCCCTTGCCTCGCACCTTGATCTTTTGCCCGTCGGAGACGCCGGCGGGAATCTTGACCTTGACCGAGCCGGTCGAGGCCTCGAGCGTCACGGTCTTGCCCTGCACGGCCGTCTCGAAGTCGAGGGTCGTGGTGGCGTGGATGTCCCTTCCGGGCTGCGGACCGCGCGGGGCCCCGCCGCCGAACATCCCGAAGATGTCCTCGAAGTTCTGGCCGCCACCCGACTGCTGGTAGCTGAAGTTGCCCCGGCCTCCGCCGAACATGCCTCCGAATACGTCCTCGAAACCCTGTCCGCCGCCACCGCCCGAGGTGAAGCGGGCGCCGCCCGCTCCCATCGCACGGATCTGGTCGTACTCGGCGCGCTCCTCCTTGTCGGAGAGCACCGAGTACGCCTCGCTGATCTCCTTGAAACGCGCCTCCGCTGCGGCATCGCCCGGATTGGAGTCCGGGTGGTACTTCCGCGCGAGCTTGCGATAGGCCTTCTTCAGCTCAGCATCGCTGACGTCTTTTGAGACGCCGAGGATCTGGTAAAAGTCCTTCTCGAGCCAATCCTGACTAGCCATCAGCCCCCACCGCCACCGCTACCTTGGCGGGGCGCAGTTCGACGTCGCCGATCCGGTAGCCCCGCTCGATCACATCGAGGACGGTGTCCTGCTCGGTTCCGGGAACGGGCACCTGGGCGATCGCCTCGTGGATCTGCGGATCGAAGGGCTCGCCCTTCTCGCCGTAGGCCTCGAGTCCGAGTCGCTCGAGCGAGCCCCGAATCTTCTGCGCGATCGTGGCGAACGCGGTTCCCTCTTCGAGGTCGCCGTGCTGTTCGGCCCGATCGAGATCGTCCAGCACCGGCAGGAGCGCCGATACTGCGACCGCGGTTGCCCGCTGCTTCTCGATAACCGCGTTGGCCTCGGTCCGCTTGCGGTAGTTCGCGTACTCCGCGGTCAGACGTCGCAGATCGTCGAGGTACGGGTTGTCGGAACCGGCGGCTTCGCCGTCGGCCTCCGCCGCCTCGCTGCTCTGCTCTGCGCCCAGGATGTCGTCGACGGTGAGGTCTTCGCCCTGCGGCGCGGGGCCGGAGGCACCGGCCTCCGGCCCCGCTGCGGGAACCTCATCGCGCGGCTCGTCTCCCGAGCCCTGTGCGTGCTGCTCCTCGTGCGTCATGGTTACTTCTTCTCCTCGTCGTCCTCGACGACCTCGGCATCGACGACGTCGTCATCGTTGCTGTCGGCCGACTCCGCGCCGGCCTCGGGGGCCTCGGACTGCGCGGACGCGTAGATCGCCTCGCCGAGCTTGCCCTGGCTCTCGCCGAGCTTCTCAGCGGCGGCCTTCACCGCGTCGTCATCCTCGCCGGCGAGCGCCTCCTTGAGCGCGTCGAGATCGCCCTGGACCTCGGTCTTCACGTTCTCGGGCAGCTTGTCCTCGTTCTCCGAGATGAGCTTCTCCACCGAGTAGGCGAGCTGCTCGGCGTTGTTGCGCTGCTCGGCGGACTCGCGGCGCTTCTTGTCCTCTGCCGCGTGCTCCTCGGCCTCGCGGACCATGCGATCGATGTCCTCCTTCGAGAGGGTGGACCCGCCCGAGATGGTGATCGTCTGCTCCTTGCCGGTGCCCTTGTCCTTCGCGGAGACCTGCACGATGCCGTTGGCGTCGATGTCGAAGGTCACCTCGATCTGCGGGATGCCGCGGGGCGCGGGTGCGATGCCGGTGAGCTCGAAGGTGCCGAGGTTCTTGTTATCGCGGGTGAACTCGCGCTCGCCCTGGAAGACCTGGATCGCGACGGAGGGCTGGTTGTCCTCGGCCGTGGTGAAGGTCTCGGAACGCTTGGTCGGGATCGCGGTGTTGCGCTCGATGAGCTTCGTCATGATCCCGCCCTTCGTCTCGATGCCGAGCGAGAGGGGGGTGACGTCGATCAGGAGGACGTCCTTGCGCTCGCCCTTCAGGACACCGGCCTGCAGCGCGGCGCCGACGGCGACGACCTCGTCCGGGTTGACGCCCTTGTTGGGCTCCTTGCCGCCGGTGAGCTTCTTCACGAGCTCAGTGACGGCGGGCATGCGGGTCGAGCCGCCGACGAGCACGACGTGCGCGATATCGGAGACCTTGACGCCCGCCTCCGCGATGACGTCCTGGAACGGCTTGCGGGTGCGCTCGAGCAGATCCTTGGTGAGCTCCTCGAACTTGGCGCGGGTGAGCGTCTCGTCGAGGTTCGCCGGGCCGTTCTCCGTGAGGGAGAGGTAGGGCAGCTGGATCTGGGTGCTCATCGAGTTCGAGAGCTCCTTCTTGGCCTGCTCAGCGGCCTCCTTGAGGCGCTGGAGGGCGATCTTGTCCTTCGAGACGTCGACGCCGGTCGAGTTCTTGAACTGCTGGATCAGCCAGTCCACGATCCGCTGATCCCAGTCGTCGCCGCCGAGGCGGTTGTCGCCAGCGGTCGCGCGGACCTGGATCGTCGAGAAGTCGTCGTCCTTGCCCACCTCGAGGAGGGAGACGTCGAAGGTGCCGCCGCCGAGGTCGAAGACGAGAATGAGCTCGTCCTCTTTGCCCTTGTCGAGGCCGTAGGCGAGAGCGGCAGCGGTCGGCTCGTTGATGATGCGGAGCACGTTGAGGCCAGCGATCTCGCCCGCCTCCTTGGTGGCCTGGCGCTCGGCGTCGTTGAAGTACGCCGGAACGGTGATGACCGCGTCGGTGACCTTGTCGCCGAGGTAGGTCTCAGCGTCGCGCTTCAGCTTCATGAGCGTGCGCGCGCTGATCTCCTGCGCGGTGTAGTGCTTGCCGTCGATGTCTTCCGACTTCCAATCGGTGCCCATGTGGCGCTTCACCGAGGCGATGGTGCGATCGACGTTCGTGACGGCCTGGCGCTTGGCGGTCTCGCCGACGAGCACCTCGCCATCCTTCGTGAACGCGACGATCGAGGGCGTCGTACGGAAGCCCTCTGCATTCGCGATAACCTTCGGCTCGCCGCCCTCGAGGACCGAGACGACCGAGTTCGTGGTGCCGAGGTCAATACCGACTGCACGTGACATATGTGTTTCTCCTTGTTGATTCGTTCTTGATTCGTTCAGAAGGGCCGCAGCGCGACCCCGGGTCTAGGGGGCAAGAGTCGGGGACCTTCGCGTCCACCAAACCCTGAGCCTCATGCACTCAAGTTTACCGAGCGGCACGATTCAGTCAAGCCGGTTTGGGTGAACTTGAGTCGAATACACTCAACTCTCAGCTTCCATTGATTCATGGCGCGATCAGGCCTCCGTAACACCTGCCCCAAATCGTTGCCCTCCGGACTCCTTCGCTCGATACGCTGAACCCATGAGCGACCTCCCCGCCTCCCCCACCCCCACTTCCCCCGAGGGTTCCGGGGCAGACGCCGCAACCGCGGCGACTCCTGGTCACCCCGCCACAGGAGCGTTCTCCGCTCCGGCCGCTCCCCTGGAGCCGGCGAAGAAGCGCACTATCTTCGCCTGGTCACTCTGGGACTGGGGGTCCGCCGCGTTCCAGGCGGTCGTCACGACGTTCGTGTTCACCGTCTACCTCACCTCCGGCGCATTCGGCGAGGAGGCCGAGGTCTCGGTGAAGCTCGGCTTCGCCCTCACGATCGCCGGCGTCACCATCGCGCTGCTCGCTCCCGTGCTCGGCAAGATCACCGACGCCACGGGCAACCGCAAGCACTGGCTCGCCATCACCACGGGCATCACGGTCGCCTGCACCGCGCTCCTCGTGCTCGTCGCCCCGGAGCCGCAGTACCTGATCCTCGGCCTGATCCTGCTCGCCATCGGCAACATCGCCTTCGAGTTCGCCGGCGTCAGCTACAACTCCATGCTCAACCAGCTCGCCACCCCCGCAACGCTCGGCCGCATCTCAGGTTTCGGCTGGGGCATGGGCTACCTCGGCGGGATCGTCCTCCTGAGCCTGGTCCTCGTCGGGTTCATCCTCCCGGAGACCGGCTGGTTCGGCGTGACGAGCGAGGGCGCCTGGAACGTGCGCGTCGCCATGGTGCTGTGCGCGGTGTGGTTCGCGGTGTTCGCGATCCCGGTGTTCGTCGCGGTCCCCGAGGTGCCCGCGAACGAGAACAGCAGGGTCACCGGGCTGCTCTCGGGCTACGCGGAACTGTTCCGCAGCATCGCCGGGCTCTGGCGCGGATCCCGCTCGACGCTCTTCTTCCTCATCTCGAGCGCCGTCTTCCGCGACGGCCTCGCCGGCGTCTTCACCTTCGCGGGGATCATCGCCGCCCGCTCCTTCGACTTCGCGCCGCAGACCATCATCGTGTTCGCGATCGTGGCCAACGTGGTCTCGGGGGCCGCGACCATCATCGGCGGCTTCCTCGAGGACCGCTTCACGGCGAAGGGCGTCATCATCACCTCGCTGGCCGCAATGGTGATCGGCATGCTCCTCGTGTTCATGCTCGCCCCGCTCGGCCCCTGGGTGTTCTGGACCTTCGGGCTGCTGTCCTCGATCTTCGTCGGGCCCGTGCAGGCGGCCAGCCGCAGCTACCTCGCGGCCCGAATCCCGGCCGGTATGGAGGGCGAGATCTTCGGCCTCTACGCCACGACCGGGCGCGCGGTCTCCTTCCTCGCCCCGGCGGCGTTCACCGCGGCGGTCGCCCTCGGCGGCACCACCATCTCCGGCACGATCGGCATCGCCCTCGTGCTGCTCCTCGGCCTCGTCCTGCTCCTCGTCCTGCGCGATCGGAGGCCGGCGGCTTCGCTGCAGGCCGGTCCGGCCAGCGCCGCCTGAGTCGTTTCGCGAGTACCCTGGAGCGGTGCCCCGTCCAGATCTCAGCCCCGAGCAGCTCGCCGTCTACGAGCGGATCGAGCACACGCGGGAGCACGTCTTCGTTACCGGCCGAGCCGGCACGGGCAAGTCGACGATCCTGAACCATCTCTCGTGGAACACGAGCAAGATCATCGCGGTCGCCGCGCCCACGGGCGTCGCTGCCCTGAACGTCGGCGGCCAGACCCTGCACTCCCTGCTCCGCCTCCCCACCGGGATCATCGCCGATCATGAGCTCGATCAGCCCGCGGAACTCAAGAAGATGCTGGCATCGATCGACACCCTGGTCATCGACGAGATCTCGATGGTCTCGGCCGATCTGATGGACGCGATCGACCGCTCCCTCCGCCTCGCCCGAGGGAAACGTCACGATCCGTTCGGCGGGGCCCAGATCATCATGTTCGGCGACCCCTACCAGCTGCCGCCCGTGCCGCCGAGGGATCCGCACGAGCGGGCCTATTTCCACGACACCTACCGCTCGCTGTGGTTCTTCGACGCGAAGGTGTGGGCCACGACCCCTATGGCGGTGATCGAGCTCACCGAGGTCCACCGGCAGCGGGACGACCGCTTCAAGCAGATCCTCGGCGCCGTCCGCCACGGCGTTGTCGAGGCCGATCAGGCCGAGGAACTCAACGCGGCGGGCGCCCGCCCCGCGCCGCGGGACGTGATCACGCTCGCCACGACGAACGCGACGGTCAACCGGATCAATGCCGAGCGTCTCGCCGAGATCAAGGGGCCGGCCCTCCGCGCCGTCGCCGAGGTGAACGGGGAATTCCGGGAGAACACCTACCCCGCGGACGAGGTGCTCGAGCTGAAGCCCGGAGCGCAGGTCATGTTCCTCCGCAACGACTCGGACGGCCGCTGGGTGAACGGCACGATCGGCACGGTGTCGAAGGTCGACGGAACCGTGTGGGTCGAGGTCGATCGCGAGGAGTTCGAGGTCGAGCCGATGGTGTGGGAGCGGTACCGGTACCGCTACGACGCCGAGACGAAGAAGCTCGAGAAGGAGGTCGTGGCCGAGTTCGAGCAGTTCCCGCTGCGGCTCGCCTGGGCCGTCACGGTGCACAAGTCGCAGGGCCACACCTACGACGCCGCGATCGTGGACCTCGGTCCGCGCGCGTTCAGCGCTGGACAGACCTATGTGGCGCTCAGCCGGGTGCGTTCCCTCGACGGGCTGTTCCTGAAGCGGCCGCTGCAGCCGCGCGACGTGATCGTCGATCCGAATGTGGTGCGGTTCATGAATTCGCGGGTTGCGGCCGCGGGCGCGGGAACCGCTGCCGGGGCGAACGGCTCACCCGCGGCCTAGTCCCTGCGCCGTGCGCTTCGGTGCCGGTGCCGAGACTGGAGCCGGGACCGGAGCCGGCGCGCTGAGGCCCTCGCTCGCGGGCCCGCCGCGCCCCGGCCTCACCGCTCAGGCGCTGGCGGAGGCGTGCTCGCGCTTGCGCTTGCCGAGGTCCACGAACACCGCGGTGTTGAAGTGGTAGGCCGTGCGCACCTCGTCGAGCATGCGCTCCCGCTCCGCCTCGTCGAGTTCGGGGCCCAGCGCGTCGAGCGCCTCCCGGTAGGCAGCCTTGAACTCGGGGATCGAGCCGAGCTCCGTGAAGTCGTAGAAGGCGATTCCGGCCCGATCCAGCTCGTGCTGCTTCGCGACGCGCTTCGCGATCATCTGGCCGCCCGAGAGGTCGCCGAGATAGCGGGTGTAGTGGTGCGCGATCACCCCGGCGGCCCAGCCTTCGGCCGCGACCTCGTCGATCCGCGCGACGTACGCCTCGGTCGCGGGGACCGGGGAGATCCGATCACGCCAATCGGCGCCGATGAGGTGCTCCAGATCCTCCTCGAGCGCCGGCAGGCGCACGAGGGCGGCGGGGTGGAACGCCGCGTATGCGGGATCCGCGAGCACCCGGGCGGCCGCGGCTTCGAGGGCCACATACATGAAGTAGTGCTGCGCGACGAGGTCGATGTAGTCCTCGCGGGTGCCGTGACCGCGCATGATGTCTTCCATGAACGTTGCGCCCTCGCTGTCGGAGTGATCCGACCAGGAGCTCTCGCGGATCACCTTCGAGAACTGCTTCTCGCCCTCGGGCTCGTGATCGGCTCCGTGATGAGCGTGTGATCCATGGGCTGCACCGCCGTGCGCCCCACCGCCGTGCGGCCCCTTCGCGTCCCCCTCGGCCGGGGCGTGCTCCTCGCGCGCGGGAACGCCGAGGCGTTCGCACGCGGTGCGGTACAGCTTGACGACCTCGCGCCGGATCTCCGGGCGCTCGCTGATTGATCCGCCGGGCCAGGCAACCTCGAGATCGCTGGTGCCTTCCGCGTCGGTAACCGACCAGACGCCGCCCTCGCTCGTGACCCCCACCATCGTGCTCGCGGTGGCCCCGGGACGCCCGAACGCACGCGCGATCAGAAGATTATCGTCGGAATGGTCGCCGTTCATGTGGCCGGTTACCCCGGCGACGACGGCCTCGCTAAAGGAAGTCACCCGACTATCCTAGGCCGCGAAAATGCCCGCTGTCAGGGGCCATAGGTCCGATCTACCCGCCCGTTCCGAGGCGTTTTCAGAGAGACCTACTAGACTTCCGCGTGTTCTGTGTCCCTATCCCTCGTGGAGTTAGGTGGTCGAGTGTGAGCTCGAGAATTGCGCGCCGCGCTCGCGCCGTCGTCATCGGTATGGTCGCGGTCGCTTCGCTCGGACTCACGGCCTGCTCGGGCGGGAGCGGCGGCGGCGGCAATAGCGGGACCGACACGATCGACTCCGCGCTCTCCGGCTCCATCAACGGCGCCGTCGAGAACGCGATGCAGAAGAGCGGTTCCACGGAGGCCATCGTCGGCGTCTGGGACGGCAAGAAGGGCGAGTACGTCAGGGGCTTCGGCAACGAGCACCTCGACGGTAACAGCGTCATCCGCGGCGCGCAGGCCACTCAGCCCGTCATGTGCGCGCTCCTTCTCGAGATGGCCGAGGAGGGCAAGGTCAAGCTCGACGCCGAGGTGTCCAAGGACCTGACCCGCCAGCCCGGCATTGATGGCATCACCTACCGCCAGCTCTGCGACGGCCGCTCTGGCCTCGCCGATTTCAAGGCCGGTTACACGGACATGAACGCGAACAACCCGACTCGCCCCTGGCCGGAGCAGGAGATCCTCGCACAGGGTCTCGCGCACTCGCCGCTGTCATGGCCGGGACTCGACTTCCACGCGTCCGACACGGATGCGGTGCTCCTCGCCCGCGCGCTCAAGGTCCGCAGCGGCGAGGACATCAACCAGCTGCTCAGCGAGCACGTGTTCGGCCCTGCCGGCATGGGCTCGGCCTCGTACAATCTCTCCGCGCTCACGGTCTCGGGCACCACGATGTCCGGGCTCACCTACCCGTCGAGCGGCGGGAAGCCGGTGTGCGACGCCGACCCGGTGAAGGTGGCAGAGGTCTCGCCGACCATGCTCGCCGGCGCCGGCGCCACGACCACGTCGGTCACCGACCTCAAGAAGTTCTACGAGAAGTACCTCTCGGGCGGCTTCGGGGGCGAGAAAAACAGCAAGCTGGCCACGGAGGCCACCCCGACCACGAACCCCAAGCGCGACAAGGAGGGGAAGCCCACCGAGGAGGTCAAGCCGGAGGGCCAGCAGTGGGCCTTCGGGACCGAGAAGATGGACGCGCTCTACGGTCGCGCGGGCTCGATCACGGGCACCGCGACGGCCGCCTACCACGATCCTTCGACGGGCTACACCGTCATCGTCTCGCTGAACAACTCCTCGAGCGGCGGCGGCATCGCGCGCGCGCTCGCCTTCGAGATCGCTGCGCTCTCCAAGGCGTCGGGCACCGGCCCCGAGGTGGGCTGGAGCGCGGAGGACCAGCAGAAGCAGATCGGGGAACTGGCGATCTGCCAGAAGTAGCGCTCCCGCGCCCGGTCACTCGTCCGGGCGAGGAACCGCTGCGCGCGGCGCCCCGCGCACCCGGCTCACGCTCGGGTGGGGCCTCGCCATGATCTGCTAGGGTGTTCTGGCAGGCCCCTCCGGGAACCGCTCCGGGGATGTAGTTCAATGGTAGAACTTCTGCTTCCCAAGCAGACAGCGCGAGTTCGATTCTCGTCATCCCCTCTGATCAGGCCCTCTTCCTCAGGAAGGGGGCCTGTTGCGTGTGGCCCGAGCGCTCGTTGGCGATCTATTGGCTCTTTTGCCCGCGGACGCCCTCACGGCCGCCCCTCGCGCGGCCGTGACAGGAAGTCCGTCCAGAGGTGCTGCGTCGCGTACCCGCGCACCGGGCGCCAGGCCTCCGCAAGTTTCTCGGCGCTGCGGGCGGTGCGATCGCCGAGGGCGCGGCGCAGGATCAGGTCGCCCGAGGGGAACGCATCGGCGTCGCGCAGAGCCCGCAGGGCGATCACCTCGACGGTCCACGGACCGATCCCCCGGATCTCCGCGAGCGCCTCGCGGGCCGTCGTCGCGTCGGCCTCCGCACCGAGGTCGAGACCCGCCGCGACCGCGACTGCGAGCGCGCGCAGCGTGGCCGCGCGGGTTCCGGTGATCCCGATCGCCTCCCGCAGCTCCGCCTCGGGGACCGCGGCGACCGCCGCGGGATCGGGGCCGAGCACGAATCGCGAACGCTCGTCCGGCCCGCCGCGCGCGAAGCGCCGCGCGAACCTGCCCTGCAGGGTGCGGGCCGCGGCCAGCGAGACCTGCTGCCCGAGAACCACCCCGAAGGCGAACTCCACGGCCTCCCGCGCGCCACCGACGCGCAGTCCGGGACGCGCGGCAACGAGCGGCCCGAGCACGGGGTCCTGCCCCAGGCACGCGCCGATCGCGCCGGGATCCGCGTCGAGGTCGAGCATGCGGTGCAGCGTCGACGCGACGTGCGCCTCGTCGGCCGGGTCCGCGAGTTCGAGGTCCACCGGGATCTCCACGCGTTCGGCGTCCTCGACGATCCGCGCCCACTCGACCCGCGCGAGCGCGAGACCGCCCGGGGCATCGATCGCGTGCAGGGAAAAGTCCGGGTGCAGTTCGTCGCGGCCGGGGATCGCGTGCGCGACGAGGAAGGCCCGCGTGCCCGCAGCGTCGTAGGGGGCGCGGCACGCAAGCCGCACCTCGCGCGCGCTTCGTACCCGCGCATCCGGAGCGCGGGTCGGGTCCGTGTCTCTAGCTCGCCGCGTCATGGGTCCATCCTGCCGCACGGATCACCCCGACTTCCGTCGATTCGCGGCCGCTTGGGGGACGGGAGGCGCTCGACTCGCTACGCTCGATGCCATGGCCGACCCATCCGGGCGCACCGCCCTGCTCCGCGCGACGATCGTCGTCGTCGCGAGCGGCGGCCTCCGCGCGCTCACCTACCGCGGCGTCGCGGCCGAGGCGGGGGTCTCGCACGGGCTGGTCAGGCATCATTTCGGGACGCGCGATCAGCTCGTGGCCGAGGCGATGGAGTTCGCGATCGATGAGAGCCTGCGCGGCTCGAACATGCTCGAGCAGGGACTCACCGCCGAGGAGTTCGCGGGGGGAATCGAGTCTCTCGCGGATCGCGAGAGCGAGCTGCAGTCCTTTCAGTACGAGCTGCTGCTCGAGACGCGCCGTCGCCCCGAGCTGCGGCCGCTCGCCGAGCGGCACTATCGCGCCTACCGCGAGGCAATCGAGCGGCAGCTGGGCCGGCTCGGCGTCTCGGACCCCGAGCTCACGGAGCTCATCTGGTTCGCGCTCGACGGCATCGTGTTCAAGCAGCTCGTCGACCCCGCGGATCCGGCGTCCGCGCTTCGCCTGATCCGACGGCTGATCAGCGAAAACAGTGCGCGCGCCTAGTCGCGTGGCACGCGGAGGCCAGCCGCCGACCCCGGGTTCGACCCTGCGTTCGACGCGGCGTTCGAACCGGCCTTCGACCCTGCGTTCGACGCGGCGGCGGACCGTCTGACCGGCGGCCAGCACCAACCATCGCTCACACCCTCCGCCGAAGACACCCTTTCCACAGCTTTCTCCCGCACCCTTGACTATCCAAATGGATAGTTTTAGGCTGTCCGAGCCAGCACCGGCATCCACCTCGCGCAACGCGGCCGAGACACGAAGGGACACGCAGACGTGTCAGATACCCGGATCGAATTCCTCTACCTCAGCGAGCCCGACATGATCCGCGCGGGCGTCACCGACATGGCCTCCTGCGTCGAGACGATGACTGACGTGCTCGGCCTGTTCTCCTCCGGCGACTACCGAATGGCGGGCCCCGAGAACAACGCGCACGGCGCGCAGATCTTCTTCCCCGATGAGGAGCTTTTTCCGGGAATGCCGGTCGACGGCCCGGACCGCCGCTTCATGGCGATGCCCGCCTACCTCGGCGGCGACTTCCAGGTCGCGGGCTGCAAGTGGTACGGCTCCAACATCGCCAACAAGGAGCGCGGCCTCCCCCGCTCGATCCTCACCTTCACCCTGAGCGACAAGGACACGGGCGCCCCGCTCGCGATCATGTCCGCCAACTTGCTGAGCGCCTACCGCACCGGGGCGATCCCGGGCGTCGGCGCCCGCTTCCTCGCGCGGGAGGACGCGCGCGTGGTCGGGATCGTCGGCCCCGGCCCTATGAATCGCACCTCGCTCGAGGCGTTCCTCGCCGTGCGACCGGGCATCACCACCGTCAAGGTCGCCGGGCGAGGCCAGGGCTCGATCGACGGCTACATCGCCTGGGCGAAGGATAAGTTCCCGCAGCTCACCGAGGTCGTGCAGGTCGCCGACACGGAGGCCGCGGTTCGCGACTCCGACATCGTGAGCATCGCCGTTCCGAGCAAGATGGGCTCCGAGAACTACCCGTACGTCGCGAACGACTGGGTGAAGCCCGGCGCCTTCCTCTGCTGCTCCGCCCACCTCCAGCTCGAGGAATCCCTGATCACTCGCGCCCGCCACGTCGCAGACGCGCGAAAGATCTACGAGGCATGGGCCGCGGAGATCCCGGGGCTCGCGCACGAGACCGTGGGGATCTGGGGCATGCACCTCGTCGACCGCGTGCGGGACGGGCGGATGCGCCCCGAACAGTTCGAGGACGTCGGCGAGATCATCCAGGGCGAAACCCCCGGTCGCACGAGCGAGGACGAGGTCTTCATCTACTCCGTCGGCGGCATGCCCGTCGAGGACATCGCGTGGGCGAGCAAGGTGTACGCGAACGCGCTCCGCGACGGGATCGGCCAGAAGCTCCTCCTCTGGGACGAACCCGCGTTCGCCTGACCTCCCCAGGGGCGACCCAGCGGCTGCCCCGCCCGAACACCCAGCCTTACCGCTTTCCACCCGAAGGGAATCCCTGATGGACCTCCAGAAAACCGATGTTCTCGTGATCGGAGCCGGCACGGTCGGCTCGATGGCCCTGTGGCAGCTGAGCAAGCGAGAGGGGCTCGACGTCGTCGGCATCGAGCAGTACGGCCGCGTGCACGCCCACGGCTCCTACGCTGGCGAGTCGCGGGTCTTCCGCACCGCGTACCACGAGGGCGGACTCTACGTGCCAATAATGAACCGCTCCCGCGAACTCTGGCGCGAGCTGGAGCGCGACTCCGGCCGCGACATCTACGCCGAGGTGGGCGCGCTGAGCATCGCCCCGGAGGGCTTCCCCGACCTCGTCACCGCCATGGGCACCGCCCGCGACTACGACATCCCGCACCGCATCCTGAGCGAGGAGGAGCTGCGCAAGGAGTATCCGCAGCACCTGATCCAGCCCGGCGACATCGGGCTGCTCGATCACCACGGCGGGGGCATGCGCCCCGAGGTCGCCGTGGGCAGCGCGCTCGACGCGGCGGAGGCCCGCGGCGCGCGCCTGTTCTTCAACACGGAGGTCATCGACATCGAGGAGCGCGCGAACGGCGTTGTGGTCCGCACCACGCAGGGCGCCTGGCTCGCACACCGGATCGTCGTCGCGACGGGATCCTGGTCCGCACGCCTCAGCCCCGAGCTGAACGAGCTGCTCCGGCTCCAGGTGCTCGGCCTCACCTGGTTCATGCCGCGCCGCATCGCGGACTTCCTCCCCGCGAATTTCCCCGCCTTCCTCCGCGACGCGGGCCCCGTGCACTTCTTCGGCGCGCCCAGCTTCGACGGCTTCAGCTTCAAGGCGTGCACGAACCCCGAGTGGCCCGTATTCCGCGACGTCGACGAGGTCCCCACCTCGCACACGCGGGAAGAGCTGATCAGGATCGGCCAGCGCGCCGTCGAGCTCTTCGCCGACGTCAACCCGGAGCCCGTGCGGCAGAGCGTGCACCACTGCGCCTACACGCCGGATCGCCTGCCCGTGGTTGACCGCTCGGCCTCGGGCCGCGTCGTCACGATCACGGGCCTGTCGGGCCACGGCTTCAAGTTCGCGCCGCAGCTCGGCGAGTGGGCCGCAGCCCTTGTCGCGGGCGAGGCCGCGGGCGTCGATCCGCGCTTCGCGCTCGCCGCGCACCTGGAGCGGCTCGCCGTCACCGGGCCGTACACGGGCGGAGGGCACTAGTCGGGCCGAGGGCACCAGACAGCCGGCTCTCCGCCAGGATCAGCGCCGGAATCGCCGCGGGGATCAGCCCCGCGGCACGAGCGGCGAGTGCTGCTGCACCCAGGAGTACATCGCGACGGCCGCCGCGGCCGAGGCGTTGATCGAGCGCGTCGATCCGTACTGCGTGATCTCGACGACTGCCTCCGATGCGGCGATCGCCTCATCGGTGAGGCCGGGGCCTTCCTGGCCGAAGAGCATGACGCAGCGCTCGGGCCACTCGAACGTCTCCATGGGCACGCAGCCGGGTACGTTGTCGATCGCGATGATCGGGATCCCCTCCGCGGCCGCCCACTCGGCGAGCGCTGCGACGTCCTCGCGGTGGGTGACGTGCTGGTAGCGGTCCGTGACCATCGCGCCACGCTTGTTCCAGCGCCGGCGGCCCACGATGTGCACCGTGTCGGCCGCGAAGGCGTTCGCGCTGCGCACGATCGAGCCGATGTTCATGTCGTGCTGCCAGTTCTCGATGGCCACGTGGAAGGGGTGCCGGTGCTCGTCGAGGTCGGCGACGATCGCGTCCATCCGCCAGTAGCGGTAGCGGTCGACCACGTTGCGGGTGTCGCCCTCGGCGAGAAGTTCCCGGTCGTAGTGGGGTTCCGTGGGCCATGCCTCGGGCCCGCCCGGCCACGGGCCGACTCCCGAGGTGGTGCGCTCCGGGTGCGGGGTGGCCTGGGTCGCGTCGCTCGGCTCGGTCATCCCGCCATTGTCTCAGTTTTGGGCGCCGGTCTGGCGCGACGACCGCCCGACCCGCCTAGGCTGGGGTCATGTCGCCAGGTCCCGTGATCGTCGTCGCCCCGGACTCCCTCAAGGGTTCGTGTTCGGCCCCCGAGGCCGCGCGCGCGATTGCCGCGGGCGCGCGCTCGGTGCTCGGCCCGGGCGCCCGCGTGATCGAGCTGCCGCTCGCCGACGGCGGGGAGGGCACGCTCGACGCCCTGATCGCTGCACGCGGGGGACGGATCGTCGGCGTTCCGACGACGGACGCGCTCGGGCGCGAGCGGACGGGCCGGATCGGCTTCGTCCCGACTGCGGGCGACGCGGATAGCGCGGGCGCCGAGACCGCCGTGATCGAGGCCGCCGAGGCGAACGGACTGCCGCACGTCGAGGATCAGCCGTTGCGCGCGCTCGACGCGGACTCGGCGGGGGTGGGCGTGCTCGTCGCGGCCGCCCTCGACGCCGGGGCTCGGGAGATTCTCTTGTGCATCGGCGGTTCGGCGACGAGCGACGGCGGGGCAGGAGTGCTGCGGGCGCTCGGCGCCCGGCTGCTCGACGCCGAGGGTGAGCCGGTCGGGCCCGGTGCGCGCGGGCTCGCCGGGCTCGCGTCCGTGGACCTGTCCGGAGTGCATCCGGCGGCGAGCGCCGCGCGCTGGCGGATCGCGTGCGACGTCGAGAATCCGCTCGTCGGTCCGCGCGGCGCAGCCGAGGTATTCGCCCCGCAGAAGGGCGCGACGCCGGAAGAGATTCCCCTGATCGACGAGGGGTTGCGGCGCCTCGCGGGCGCGCTCGGGCTGCCCGACTCCGCCGCGATTGAACGTGCGGGGCTGGGCGCGGCCGGCGGGCTCGCGCTCGCGCCGGTGGCGCTGTGGGGCGCGGAACTCGTGCCGGGCGCGGAGCTCGTCGCTGAGGCTGCGGGGCTCGACGTGGCGGTGGCGAGCGCCGATCTCGTGGTGACGGGCGAGGGCCGGCTGGACGCGCAATCGCTCGACGGAAAGGTCGTCTCGCGCGTGCTCGGGGCCGCGGCGCAGTCGCCTGTCGCGACGGTGATCGTGCTCGCGGGAGAGGTGTCGCTCGGCGCCGACGGGTGCCGGGCCGCGGGGATCACGGCCGCGGCGTCGATCGCGCGCGGCCCGGCCACGCTCACCGAGCTCCGCGAGCGCGCCCCTGCGCTCCTCGAGGACGCGGCAGCACAACTCGTTTCGGTGTGGACCGCGGGCCGCTCCCGCGCGTGCTGAGTCCGACAGCCGGGGGCCGCCCCCCCTACACTGCGCCGAGCGCGGCCAGCTCCTCCGCGCTGAGCTCCACCCGGAGCGACGCGAGCAGCTCGGCGAGCTGTTCCTCGGTGCGGGCGCTCGCGATGGGCGCCGCGACCGTGGGCTGCTGACGCAGCCACGCGAGCGAGACGGCCGCGACGGGCGCCGAGTGGGCGGCGGCGATCTCGTCGAGTACGGCGAGCACGGCGCGACCGTTGCGTTCGAGATAGGCAGCGGCCTCCCCCGCGCGCGGGCTCGCGCCCGGCGCCGAGCCGTCCGCGACCTCGCGGTACTTGCCCGAGAGGAAACCGCGGGCGAGCGAGTAGTAGGGGAACACCGAGAGTCCCTCCTGCTCGGCGACGGCCCGCAGACCATTCGTTTCGAAGGCGCGCTCGACCAGGTTGTACTCGGGCTGCAGCGCGACCGGAAGGTGCAGGCCGCCCTCGCGGGCGATGCGCAGCCACTCGGCGATGCGTTCCGGCGCGTAGTTAGAGACGCCGATGGCGCGCACCTTGCCGGCGTCGACGAGCGCGGAGAACGCCGCGGCCGTCTCCTCGAGCGGCACCTTCGCGTCGTCGAAGTGGGCGTAGTAGAGGTCGATCCGGTCCGTGCCGAGGCGGGCGAGCGAGGCGTCAGCAGCGCGGCGGACGTTCTCGGCCGCGAGGCCGAAGAACTCGGGGTGCGTGGAGACCTTCGTGGCGATCGTGACGCTCTCGCGGGCTCCACGGACAGCGATCCACTCCCCGATCAGGGTTTCCGATTCGCCGCCGGAGTTGCCGGGCGCCCAGTGGGAGTAGCCGTCCGCGGTGTCGATGAAGTCGCCGCCGCCCGCGAGGAAGCCGTCGAGCACGGCGAACGAGGCTTCGCGGTCGGCGGTCCAGCCGAACACGTTGCCGCCGAGGGCGAGGGGCGCTATCTCGAGCGCGGAAGATCCGATCCTGGTGCGGGGTGCTGCGGTCATGGCGATGCTCCTTCGACGATGAGTGCGGCGCACCGTCCGGGGGCCGGATGGCGCGGGCGCGGAAGCGCGACTCCTCCGAAGCTAACAGGCGCCGCTGACACGAACACGCCCGCCGGCGCCCAATGTGAAGAACTGGGACGCCGGCATCCGATGACGGATTGGGGCCCAATCGGCCCGGAGAGTTTGTGGCAGCTGCCACACTGATTGATATGAGCACTCAGGTGGCCCCGAGTATGTCCACACCCGCCCAGGAAGGTCATTTCGTCTATCTCTATCGCTCTCCTGGAGGAAAGATACGCTATGTGGGCTACGGGGAATCTCCTTCGCGTGCGCTGAGCCACCAGGATTCAAGCCACAATGATCGTCTCAAGCGGTTCATCGAAAGCAAAGACTATTCGTTGGAAATTGCGGGCCCCTATGGGAGCCGTGAGGAAGGACTCCACGTCGAAACCGCGCTGATTTCCGCACTGCACCCGGAATTCAACGACGCCCCAGGCGACCAGACCCGTTTCCGGCCACTCGGCGTTCCCGGGAATCTCGCCGATCGTGTCCCGCTCGAACCGCTTAGCGAGTCAGAATTAGGACGCATCGGCCGCGGGGCGCTCGTCGTATATTTGGCCGCCGGTGATTTCATGAAGGACGGCCGCAAGAAGGCGAACCCTGCATCACCGGATGTCGAGATTATCGCGAGGGACTGCGAAAAATGGTGGCAGGTCCAACGGCACATGGAATCGTGGCTGAGCGGGGAGTCTCCCGTGCCGCAAACCCTCGTCGCTGTGTTTGGTCCGCGTCCAGCCTCACGTTTTATCATCGGCGCGTTCGAGATCGATCGCGAGCGTTTCGGACGCGATCCTGACCGCGACCGGGACGGTTCCAACTGGGTGATCCCGCTTCTGGACCGGACAAACGCGGACGCGCAGGGACTCCGGGGACGCCGGTTGAAGCCGATTCGTTTCGGCCAGGGAAAACACCGCATCTACCACTGGATCGATGGGGACGGCACCGTGCGTTGGAACGGCAACTGAGCGAGGATCCCCCCCCTCGAATCCACTCATCCGACATCTGAAGCATGTCAATCGTGTTCAAATTTCCCCTGACACGAACGCCCGCCGGCGCCCAATGTGAAGAACTGGGACGCCGGCGGGCGTTGTGCACGAAGCTCGCGAGCCGAGCTGCGTGAGGGGAGAACCGCGGACTTACTCCACGATCTCCGCCTCGACCACGTCGTCATCGGGGCTTTCGCCCGCAGATCCCGATCCCGATCCGGATCCGTGCGGGGCCGGGGTTTCGACGCTCGTGATCTCGAGCGAGTCGCCGTCGGGAGCGACGCCCACGAGCACGGACGATCCGTCGCGCACCTCGCCGGAGAGGATCGCGCGGGCGAGCCGGTCGTCGATCTCCTTCTGCATGAGGCGGCGCAGCGGACGCGCGCCGTAGATGGGGTCGTAGCCGCGGTGCGCGAGCCAGCCGCGCGCGTCCGGCGTGACGGCGAGGGTGAGGCGACGCTCCCCCAGCCGGCGCTGCAGCCGGTCGATCGACAGCTCCACGATCTGCGCGAGATCGTCCTCGGAGAGCGGGTGGAAGATCACCATCTCGTCGAGCCGGTTGATGAACTCGGGCTTGAAGGCGCGGCGCACGGTCTCCCGCACGGCGTCTTCGCGCTCGCCCCAGGGCATCTCGGTGTCGATGAGGTACTGGCTTCCCAGGTTCGAGGTGAGAATCAGGATCACGTTGCGGAAGTCCACGGTGCGGCCCTGGCCGTCGGTGAGCCGGCCGTCGTCGAGGACCTGCAGCAGGATGTCGAAGACCTCGGGGTTCGCCTTCTCGACCTCGTCGAGCAGCACGACCGAGTACGGGCGTCGCCGCACGGCCTCGGTGAGCTGGCCGCCCTGCTCGTAGCCGACGTACCCGGGAGGGGCGCCGACGAGCCGCGAGACGGAGTGCTTCTCGCCGTACTCGGACATGTCGATGCGCACCATGGCGTGCTCGTCGTCGAAGAGGAACTCCGCGAGCGCCTTGGCGAGCTCGGTCTTACCGACGCCGGTCGGTCCGAGGAACAGGAACGAGCCCGTCGGCCGGTTCGGATCGGAGATTCCGGCGCGCGTGCGGCGCACCGCGTCAGCAACGGCGCGCACGGCCTCGCCCTGGCCGATCAGGCGCTTTCCGAGCTCCTTCTCGAGCGAGAGCAGTTTCTCGGTCTCACCCTGCATGAGGCGCCCGACCGGGATCCCGGTCCACGCAGCGATCACGCCGGCGATGTCCTCGTCGGTGACCTGGTCATTCACCATGCGGGGCTCGCCGCCGGGCTCATCAGCCATTTCGGCGTTCTCGGCGTCGGTGAGCTGCTTCTGGATCACGGGGATCTCGCCGTAGAGCAGCTTCGATGCCTTCTCGAGCCGGCCTTCGCGCTGAGCAACCTCGGCCTCCTGGCGCAGGTGGTCGAGCTTCTCGCGCAGCTCGCCGACCTTGTTCAGGTCGCCGCGCTCGCGCTCCCACCGCTTCTCGAGCACGTCGAGATCGGCCTGCTTGGTCTTGAGATCCTCGCGGAGCTCCTCGAGGCGCTCCTTGGAGGCTGCGTCCTTCTCCTTCTTGAGTGCGAGTTCCTCGAGCTTCAGCCGGTCGACGGCGCGGCGCAGCTCGTCGATCTCGACGGGGGCCGAGTCGATCTCCATGCGGAGGCGCGACGCGGCCTCGTCGATCAGGTCGATCGCCTTGTCCGGGAGCTGGCGGGCCGTGATGTACCGGTTCGACAGCGAGGCCGCCGCGACGAGCGCGGAGTCCGCGATCGTGACCTTGTGGTGGGCCTCGTAACGCTCCTTCAGGCCGCGCAGGATCGCGATCGTGTCCTCGACGGTGGGCTCGCCGACGTAGACCTGCTGGAAGCGTCGCTCGAGCGCCGCGTCCTTCTCGATGTACTCGCGGTACTCGTCGAGGGTGGTGGCGCCGATGAGGCGGAGCTCACCGCGGGCGAGCATGGGCTTCAGCATCTGGGACGCGGCAACGGACGATTCGCCGCCTCCCGCTCCCATCAGGGTGTGGAGCTCGTCGATGAAGGTGATGACCTTGCCGTCGGAGTCCTTGATCTCCTGCAGCACGGCCTTCATGCGCTCCTCGAACTCGCCGCGGTATTTCGCGCCCGCGATGAGGGCCGAGATGTCGAGGGAGATGAGTTCCTTGTCCTTCAGCGAGTCGGCGACGTCGCCAGCGACGATGCGCTGGGCGAGGCCCTCGACGACGGCGGTCTTGCCGACACCCGGCTCGCCGATCAGGACGGGGTTGTTCTTGGTGCGCCGCGTGAGCACCTGGCTGACGCGACGGATTTCTGAGTCCCGGCCGATGACCGGGTCGAGCTTGCCCGAGCGGGCGACTTCCGTGAGGTTGACGCCGAACTGCTCGAGGGCGGATTGTTCGCCTTCGCCCTGGGCGGGCTGCCAATTGGCCTGCATATGGGTCCTTTCTCGGTGCAGACGGTCACGATCCCTTGATCGCAAACTTGAGTGTATGTGACTCAACTTTATCCCAGAGCGAACGAAATCACCACCCATTTCTTTGGCCCGGACCTGGGAATTCACCGAAGCGACAGCATTTCGACCCGTCGGATCCGGATCCGGATCGCCGCCACCACTTCCGCTCCGAGCCGATACGCTGGAATTCCGGCAGCAACCGAAACGGAGACACCCCCTATGTCCAAGATCGCCCTGGTGCGCCAGCCCAGCTCGCAGCTCGACGACGGCATCGTCGACCACATCGAGAAGGTCGCCGTCGACCTGGATCGCGCCCGTGTGCAGTGGCGCGGCTACGTCGACGCGCTGCAGGAGCACGGCTGGACCACGATCGAGGTCGATCCCGCCGAGGACTGCCCCGACTCCGTGTTCATCGAGGACACCGTCGTGATGTTCCGCAACGTCGCCATCATCAGCCGCCCCGGCGCCGACAGCCGCAAGCCCGAGACCGACGGCACCCGCCGCGCCCTCGCCGAGCTCGGCTGCCCCATCGCCGAGATCCGCGAGCCCGGCACCCTCGACGGCGGCGACATCCTCAAGGTCGGCGACACCGTCTACGTCGGCCGCGGCGGCCGCACCAACGGCGAGGGGATCGCGCAGCTGCGCAAGATCATCACCCCGCTCGGCGGCACCGTCGTCGCCGTCCCCGTCACGAAGGTGCTGCACCTCAAGACCGCCGTCACGGCGCTCCCCGACGGCACCGTGATCGGCTACCCCGACTACGTCGACAACCCCGCGATCTTCGACCGCTTCCTGCCGGTCCCTGAGCCGCACGGCACCGCCGTCGTGATCCTCGGCCCCGACGAGCTCATCATTTCCGCGAGCGCCCCGAAGACCGCGGCCATGCTCCGCGACCTCGGCTACACGGTCACCGAGGTGGAGATCTCCGAGTACGAGAAGCTCGAGGGCTGCCCGACCTGCCTCTCGGTGCGCGTACGCGCGCTCGACTAGGGGCTGATCCCACCACGGATCGGGCCAGTACCGCAGCGCGCGGTGCCGGCCCGATGTGTGTTTCCACAAGAAAGAAATTACGGTATTCGCCACAGAATCGTAAGCATTCTGCCCTTGAAATCACTCGAGCGAGATGTTGTACTCGCAGCACGAGTACGGCGCGAACCGCGCTCCGTCCGCGACCACCCGGGTTGTCCGGGCCCCCAAGGCGGAATCCAAATGTTCTTCGATGCGATTCTCCAGTCAGCTCCCGGCGCGTACGCGTGCCTGATCATCGTCGGCGCGTGCTTCGGCATACAGATAGCGGACGCGACGGTCCCGGTCGAACGCTGGGCACCAAAAATCGCGAGCCTGTGCACTCTCTTCGTCGCGTTCCTCTACGCCCATTGGATCGTGCAGATCGCCCCGCTCGGGATAGCTGTGTTCATCTTCGCCGAACTGATTGCGCAGTCGCTGTGGACAGCGCGGCTCTACGGCGGAATTTCCGAGTACTCCGACCTACGTTTCGGCCAGCGGCTGCACCTGGTGATCTGGCCGAGTCATCCGGTGGGTGATTTCAGTAAGAATGCCGTGCCCGGCTCTCGCTGAAACCCGCGCCCCCTCGGTGATCCGGAGCCTCAGACCGGCCGCATCCACGGCGCCCTACCGCTCGAGCACGATCGCGAGCCCCTGACCGATTCCGATGCAGATCGCTACGACCGCGATGCCGGATCCGCGGCGCGCGAGTTCGTGGGCAGCGTGCCCCACGATGCGGCCACCCGAGGCGCCGAGGGGGTGGCCGATCGCGATCGCCCCGCCGTGCACGTTGAGGCGTTCGGGATCGAGGTCCGGCCAGCCCGCGAGGCACACGAGCGCCTGTGAAGCGAACGCCTCATTGAGTTCGACGAGGTCGACGTCGCCCCAGGAGCGGCCCGCACGCGCGAGCGCCCGATTGGCCGCCTCGATCGGGGCGAACGGGAAGTCCTGCGGGTCCACGGCGAAGGCGGCACGAGCCGCGATACGGACGAGGGGATCGGCGTCGAGCGCACCCTCGGCCCCGAGCAGCACCGCGGAGGCGCCGTCGCTGATGGGCGACGAGTTTCCCGCGGTCACGCTGGCCGCGTCGTCGGTGGCGAACACCGGTTCGAGCGCGGCCAAGCGTTCGAGCGAGGTGTCGGCACGGATCCCCTCGTCGCGCGCCAGCTCGACTCCCGGGACCCGCATGACCTCTCGGTCATAGACCCCCGCACCCCACGCCTCTGCGGCCAGCCGGTGCGAGCGCAGGGCAAACGCGTCCTGCGCCTCACGGGTGATCCCGCCGATTCTCGCGGCGCGCTCCGCGACCTCCCCGTTCGGGAGCGTCCACTCGCCCGGCAGGCGCGGATTCGTCATCCGCCACCCGATCGACGTGTTCCAGATTCGCGGGGATCCCTGCGCCGACCAGGGCTTCGCGTCCTTCTCAAGCACGTACGGCGCCCGCGTCATCGACTCGACGCCGCCCGCGAGCACGAGTTCGGCGTCGCCCGACTCGATCGCCCGCGACCCCTGGATCACGGCCTCGAGCGAGGACCCGCAGAGCCGGTTCACGGTCGCGCCCGTCACGGACGTGGGAAACCCGGCGAGGAGCGCGGCGAAGCGCGCCACGTTCCGGTTGTCCTCGCCGACCTGGTTCGCGGCGCCCAGGATCACGTCGTCGATGCGCGCGGGGCCCAGTCCCACGCGCGCGACCGTCTCAGCGAGCACCGCGGCCGCGAGATCGTCGGGGCGGACCCCCGCGAGCGCGCCGCCGACCCTTCCGAACGGGGTGCGCACGGCGTCGAACACGAATGACCCGGTCATGATGCTCCCTCACGTCACGGGCACCGCGTGCGCGGCGCCGCTGCCGATCCGGATCCGGCATGGCCGAAGTCCGATCCTGAGCAGCATTCTGCCCGGTCAGCACCCAGATTCCTACGCCATCGACGCCCACCGGCCGGGGGAAGCGCTGTGCAGGCCCGCCCCGCGGGACTAGTTGCGCCGGTGCAGGACGCCGGTGACAACGGCGAGACACGAACCGATCACGGTGTCGATCACCCGCTCCCAGGTGGGGCCGATCACGTCGCCGGCGCCCGTCGCCGCGACGGTGATCAGGAGCACGAGCGGCGTAATGAACACGAGCGCGAGCGCGTAGTTCCGCACCACGACGAGCTCGATCAGGAACTGCAGCGCCGTCACCACGAGCACGAGCGCGAGCGCGTTCCTTCCGAGCGGGGCGACGGCGAGCGCCAGCGCTGCACCGAGCAGCGTGCCGACGGTGCGGTGCACTCCCCGCGCGATCGCGTGGCTGCGCACCGCGCTCAGGCCGACGACCGCGACACCGGTGGAAACGGCCCAGTACGCGCGGTGCGGATCGGCGAGCCAGGCGCTCAACACGATCCCGAGAACAGCGATGATCAAGATCCTGAACAGGAGTTCCAGCTCACCCTTGCCGAGCCACGGGCCGGGGAGCAGCTCGCGAATCGGACGGGCAGCGCGCCAGCGCTCCGCAGGGCGAACAAGCGGAGCGAGCGCCACGAGATAGGAGAACGCAGCGCCCGCAGCGACGGCCAGGAGGTAGACGACGGGGTCGTTGACGCGCTGGCCATCGACCACGGTCGTGATGTTGCCAGACAAGCCGTACACGAGCACGAAAAACACCGGTCCAGGCGGGCCGAGGCGGTAGCCGAAGGCGAAGGCGCTCGTGCCCACGGCGACGACGACGAGGCCGATCGCGGTCCAGATCACGCTGGGCGCGAGCAGAACGCCGAGCGCCGCGCACGCGATGATCACCCCGGCAACCGCCGGCAGCACCTTCGCGCGCTCCCTGGCGCCGTGTCCAGCCGCGTAGAGCGCGACGAACGCACCGGCCGAGGTCTGGATGCCGATGGCCTCATGCCCCAGCGCGGTCAGGAGACCAAGCGGGACACCGATCGAGATCGCGGCGCGGAGCGCGATCCAACCGCGCGGAGGTGCGTCGCTCGAAACGACGAAGAGGCTCAGAAACGCCGTGCGTGCGGCCGAGAGCATCCTGTCGAACCCGTGCACGCCGCTCCCCTCACGAAAGGGCCATTCTATCGGGGATTACGCCGTTGATTCCCGACGTCTCTTGCGCCCAGCAGCGAGAGTCCGACCGCTCGCCGGGCCCTCCTCGAGGAAATCTCCCGTTTCCTGAATCGCCGTTGTGCCCTATAGTCCTGAGGGTCACCTAACCTTCAACAGATGATGTTGATCCACCCCCTCCGTGGCACCCCCCCCCCGAAAGGAATGCCCATGCGTCTCTCCCGAACCCTTGGCTTGATCCTGGCCGCCTCACTCTCCCTGACAGTCGCGGCCTGCTCTTCGTCGCCGGCGTCAGAGCACAGCGACCATCACGCAGGCGCGTTCGCCACCATCGAGCACGTCTACGGAACGACCGTCATTCCGAAGAAGCCCGAACGCGTCGCGAGCGTTGCGTGGGGAAACAACGAAGTCGCGCTGGCGCTCGGCGTCGTCCCGGTGGGCATGGCGAAGATGACCTATGGAGATGACGACGGGAACGGGGTCTACCCATGGGTGGAGGACAAGCTCAAGGCCCTCGACGCGAAGACGCCGGTGCTCTTCGACGAGACCGATGGCATCAACTTCGAGGCCGTCGCGGATACGAAGCCGGATGTGATTCTGGCAGCGTTCTCCGGAATCACCAAGGAGGAGTACGAGACGCTGTCGAAGATCGCACCGGTGGTCGCCTACCCCTCGATCGCCTGGGGCACGAGCCTTGAACAGACGATCGAAATGAATTCCAAGGCGATCGGCAAGGAAGCCGAAGGCCAGGAGCTGGTCAAGGATCTGCGCACCAAGAGTGAGAGCACGCTCGCTTCCTTCCCTGAGCTGCAGAACAAGAAGGTCCTGTTCGCCTCAGTGGATCCGAGCGACCTCTCGAAGCTTTCCGTCTTCACCCTTCCCGACACCCGCCCGGGCTTCCTCCGCGACCTTGGGCTGCCTCAGCCGAAGCTCATGGACACCCTCCCCAAGGACAACACCCGCTTCTTCGTGGAAGTCAGCTCGGAAGACGCGGACCGTCTGAATGACGCCGATGTGTTCGCTGTCTACGGCGACACCAAGGGCAAGTTGCTGAAGCAGCTGCAAGCCGACCCGCTGCTCTCGAAAATTCCCGCGATCAAGAACGGTCATGTTGCCGTCATTCCCGATAACACTCCGCTTGCGGCGATGGCGAATCCGAGCGCGCTGTCCCTGGACTGGGGCCTCAAAAAGTACCTCGGCATTCTCGCGGACGCCACCGGCACGAAGCAGTAACGGGTTCATGGCGCTTCGCGGCGCCGAGCTGCCGGGTCTCGCTGCCATGCGTCACTCCGCAGCTCGGCGCAGTCTGCTGTTCTGCTCATTGCTGATCCTCATCCTGCTTCTCGCGACAATCTCGCTCCTATTCGGCGTCAAAAGCGTCGGCGCACCAGATGTCTTCCATGCGCTCAGTGGGCACGTGCAGACGGTGGCTGAGGCCGCTGCGGCGAAGAGAATCCCGCGCGCGCTCCTCGCCATGCTCGTGGGTGCCGCGCTGGCGCTTTCCGGTGCGACACTCCAGGCCGTCACGCGGAACCCGCTCGCCGATCCGGGCATCCTCGGTGTCACCGGCGGGGCAGCGGCCGCGGTGATCATCGGCATTGCATTCTTCGGGATCAGTACCCAGTTCGGTTACATGGGGGCCGCGACCATCGGGGGCCTCGGTGCTGCCGCGTTCGTCTACGGGGTCGGGTCGATCGGTCGCGACGGACCGACCCCGCTCAAGCTCGCCCTGGCCGGTGCGGCGAGTTCAGCGGCATTCGTGTCGCTCGCGAGTGCGGTTCTGCTGCCCCGGGTCGACCTCATGCAGCGCTTCGAGTTCTGGCGGGTCGGCGGCCTCGGCGGCGCGAACTGGGCATCGCTCGCGACGGTGGGGCCCGTGATCGCCGCGGGCGCCCTCGTGGTGGCTCTCATGGCACGTCCCATGAATTCCCTCGCGCTCGGTGACGAGCTCGCTGTCGGGCTCGGAGAACATGTCAATCGCAACCGGCTGGCCGCGGCTGCGGCCGCCGTCGTTCTCGCTGCGGCTGCGACCGCCGTCGCGGGGCCGATCGGATTCGTCGGACTCGTCGTGCCGCACCTCTGCCGCCTGCTCATCGGGCCGGATCACCGCTGGCTGCTGCCGTTCTCCGCGGCGTTCGGGGCCGTACTGCTCCTCGCCTCCGACATTGTCGGCCGGATCATCGCGCGACCGCAGGAGATCGAAGTCGGAATCATCACTGCGATGCTGGGAGCGCCCTTCTTCATCTGGATCGTGCGGCGGCACAAGGTGCGTGCACTATGAAGACGACGCTTTCGCAGCCCGCCGCGCGCGTGCGCGCCGACGCTCGTTGTCGATTCCGCAGGACCCTGATCGTCTCGGTCTTCATCGGGCTGATCCTGCTCGGTGTCGCGGCGCTATCCCTCATGGCGGGCCGCACCTTCTACACGCCGGGCGAGGTCGCGGCAGTGATCCTCGGCGGACAACCGACGAGCGCCTCCTTCACGGTGGGGCAGCTCCGCCTGCCGCGCGTGATCACCGGCGTACTCGCCGGGTTCGCGTTCGGCGCCGCAGGAGCAACATTCCAGTCCATGCTGAGGAACCCGCTCGCTTCGCCCGACATCATCGGCGTCAGCACGGGCGCAGGCGCGTTCGCCGTCATCGGTATCATCACACTCTCGCTCGGCGAAACCGCGGCGTCGTTCTTTGCGCTCGGCGGAGCACTCCTCACGGCCGCGGCGATCTACCTGCTCTCGAATCGCAGGGGCTTCACGAGCGTGCGGTTCATCTTGATCGGGATCGGCATCGCAGCCATGATGCAGAGCCTGATCTCATACGTACTCACGCGTGCACCGTCGTTCGAGATCCAGGCCGCGATGCAGTGGCTCACGGGAAGTCTGAACGGTTCCTCGTGGGAGAAGCTCCCGCCGCTCCTGATCGCGTTCGCGGCGTGCGTGCCTGTGCTGATCGCCTCATCTCGCGGCCTCGACCTGCTCCGCCTCGGAGACGCCACGGCAACCGCCCTGGGAGTTCCGGTACGGTTCGCGCGGGTGACCGTGATCCTCGCTTCGGTCGCGCTGCTCGCGTTCGCAACCGCCGCGACCGGCCCGATCGCGTTCGTCGCTTTCATGTCCGGTCCGATCGCCGCGCGACTCGTCTCGCCGGGCGCGAACCTGACCGTACCCGCGGGCCTCGTCGGGGCACTCCTCGTGCTGATCTCCGATTTCGCAGGACAGTACCTCTTCGGCACGAAGTATCCCGTCGGGGTGATCACGGGTTTGCTCGGCGCCCCGTACCTCATCCTCTTGCTCATCCGCATGAACCGCACAGGAAGCACAATATGACCGTCTCGCATCAGCTGGAGGCACAGGAGCTCAGCCTCTCCTACGGCTCCCACCGCATCGTGGAGAACCTCGATCTCCGGATCGCCCCCGGGAAGATCACCTCGATCGTCGGGGCGAACGGCTGTGGCAAGTCGACGCTGCTGAAATCGCTCGCCAGACTGCTCCGCCCGACCTCAGGGCACGTGATCCTCGACGGCGTCTCACTCCGCCAGCGCCCCTCCAGAGAGGTCGCCCGCGTTCTCGGGCTGCTGCCGCAATCCCCGATCGCGCCCGAGGGCATCACGGTGTCGGATCTGGTGGGGCGCGGCCGTCATCCCCATCAGGGGGCGATGAGCCGTTGGAGCGCGCGGGACTACGAGGCGGTCGCCAGCGCACTCGAGGCAACGCACACGAGCGAGCTTGCCGACCGTTCCGTCGACGAGCTCTCGGGCGGGCAGCGGCAACGGGTCTGGATTGCGATGGCGCTCGCGCAGGACACGGACATTCTGCTGCTCGACGAGCCAACGACCCATCTCGATCTCACGCATCAGATCGAGGTGCTCGATCTGCTCACCGATCTCAACCGCGACCGCGGGACGACCGTCGTCATGGTGCTCCATGACCTCGGGCTCGCGGCGCGCTATTCGGAGTATCTCATCGCACTCCGAGCGGGCGGCGTCGCGGCGGCCGGAACCCCCGCCGAGGTCCTCAGCATCGAAACAGTCCGTGACGTGTTCGGCCTCGACTGCACGATCATCGAGGACCCGGTCTCCGGATCGCCGCTCATTCTCCCGAGAGGACGACACCATGCCAGATAACACTGCCGCCGCGGGTTCTTCGATCGAGGCCGACTCGGAGCCCTCGCCGTACGCGGTCGCCCGCGCACGCGTGGACGCCGTCGAGCAGATCACGCCCTCGTTCGTCCGCATCCGATTCAGCGGCGATTCTCTGCAGGAACTGGGAAATCCCGGTCGGAACTTCGATCAGCGGATCAAGCTCATCTTCCCGAGCCCCGGCCACGGACCCGCGCCACTGGAGGGGTCGGGCGACGAGTGGTATCGGGTCTGGCTCGACCTGCCCGAACACTCCCGCGGATCGATCCGCACCTACACCATTCGTACCCTAGAGCTTGACGCGGATGCGGCCACCCGTGTCGTCGTCGACTTTGCCCTGCACCCGGGCGGCGGCGAACTCGGACCGGCATCGCGATGGGCAAGCGCGGCGGTTCCCGGCGATGAACTCCTCATCGTCGGGCCCCGACGTGGCTCCTTCGTCGGAGGCGGCATCGAATACGATCCGGGTGATGCGGCCACGGTAATGCTCGCCGGCGACGAGACTGCGGCTCCGGCCATTGCGAGCATCCTCGAGGATGCGGATCGGAGCAGCCGCGGGATCGCGTTCATCGAAGTGCCGCTGCCCGCAGACCGGATGGAGATCGCCGCTCCGCCAGGTTTCGAGGTTCGCTGGTTGCCGAGAAACGGAGCGGCACACGGCTCACTCCTCATTCCGGCGGTACTCGAGCAGCTCGAATTCGAGAGCGCGACCGTTGAGGTCGAGGACTCGGGAACCGCCGACCCCCTGTGGGAGACACCGACGTTCTCGGGCCTCGGAGAACGCCTCGACGAACACCTCGAGGGTCCCGACACCGTGCCGAGCGAGCGCTGGTTCTGGCTCGCCGGCGAGAGCGGCGTCGTCACCACGCTGCGCAGACAACTCGTGCGGGAACTCCGGGTCGACCGCGCCGATGTCGCGTTCATGGGGTATTGGCGTCACGGCGTGGCGATGCGGGGCTAATGGCCCTTGCCACGCCGCCGACTTGCACTTATTCTGAATCGCGTTCACTAATACATAAGGGAACCCTGTTCTTCATCAGATGAGAAAAGGTAGGGTGTGATGTCGGCAAGCGACGTGCCAGATCAGAACTCGGGAACCGCGCCCGAGGGGCGGGACACCGCACAGCAGCTCGCGGACAAACAGGCATTGAAACGGCTGTTGCGCCCGGTCTCCACGCACCTGACGCTCGGCCGGACGCTCGCCGTGATCACCGCGGTCCTCGCCGTCGTGCCGTACATCGCGCTCGTGCACATCGGCGCGCTGCTGATCGAAGCCGCCCTCACCGGTGCCGCGGTGGATGAATCCGGGGTCTTCCTCTGGCTCGGGATCCTGCTGGGGACCTTCACATTCCGCTTGCTCGCGTACCTCGCCGCGCTGCTCATCACCCACCTGGCGGATATCAAGCTCGGCAACCACATTCGGCAGCAGATGGTCCGACGCTTCTCCAAGACCCCGCTGAACTGGTTCACCTCGACCAATTCTGGCCGGGTGCGCAAGGCATTGCAGGACGACATCGAGACCATCCACCACCTCATCGCGCATCAGCCGGTCGACGGCACGGTCGCGGTCGTCATGCCGGCCGCGTTGATGCTCTACGCGTTCGTCATCGACTGGCGTCTCGGCCTGCTCGCGATCGCGACCATCCCGCTGTACGCGATCACGATGGTGAGCAGCATGCGCGGCATGGGCGAGCGCACGGTGCAGATGGACCAGAAGCTCGGGGTCGTGTCGGCGCGCATGGTCGAGTTCGTCACCGGGATCACCGTCGTGAAGGCTTTCGGTCGCGTGGGCCGGGCGCACAGCGCCTATCAGGAGTCGGCCAAGGAATTCCAGGTGTTCTACTTCAACTGGGTGGGGCCCCTCATCAGGGTCAGCTCATTGGGGCTGTCACTCCTCGCGGTCCCCCTGATCCTGCTCATCAACCTCGGCGGCGGGGCCTTGCTCGTCGCGGGCGGCGGCGTTACGGCGGCGGACGTACTCGCAACCTCCCTGATCGCGCTGCTGATTCCCCACGGTATCGAGGTGCTTTCAGGATCGACGTGGTCCTCGCAGCTGGCCGGGGCGTCGGCCCGCCGCATCAACGATCTCCTCGATACACCGGTTCTCACGGAGCACCACGCCCTCGCTGCGCCGCAGGCGCATGACGTCGTGTTCGACCACGTGACCTACTCGTACGGAACGAGCGATCATTCCGCACTGGCGCTCGACGATGTGTCGTTCGAACTCGGCGCGGGAACGATCACCGCGCTCGTCGGCATCTCCGGATCCGGCAAATCGACGATCGCCACGCTCCTCGCGCGCTTCGACGACCCGCGCTCCGGAGAGATCCGGATCGGAGGCGTACCGGTGGATCACGTTGCAGACCTCTACCGGCACGTCGGCTTCGTCCTGCAGGACCCGCAGCTCCCGTCGATCAGCATCCGGGACAACATCACCCTCGGCCGCCCCGATGCGACCGAGGAGCAGATCCGCGAGGCGGCGCGCGCGGCCCGGGTGCTCGAGGAGATCGAGGCCCTGCCGCGAGGATTCGATACCGTGTACGGCGCCGACAGCGGGCTTTCCGGGGGTCAGGCGCAGCGCATTGCGATTGCGCGTGCGATCCTCGTCGACGCCCCCGTGCTGATCCTCGACGAGGCGACCGCCCTGACCGATCCCGAGTCACAACACCAGATCCAGCACGCACTCGCACACCTCGTGCGCGGCAAAACCGTACTCATGATCGCGCACCGGCCGGAGGTGATCAGCGGCGTCGACCAGATCATCCTCGTCGAACAGGGCCGCGTGATCGCAACCGGCACGCACGATGACCTGCTCTCAGAACCGGGATACTCCAAGCTCTGGATCAACTCCCCCGCAGCACTCGGAGGCGCCAAGTGAATCTCCCCCTGATCGACATCATTCCTCGCATGCGGCGCATGATCTCGCGCCCCGAGGCCATCACGCCGGCAATCTTCGCTGCCGCGCTCTGCGGAGTCGTCGAGGGCATCGCACTCGCGGCGCTGCTGCCCGCGGTCAGCTCGCTCGCCTCCGGCGCCCCGGTGTGGGGCCTCGACCTCGCGGGCTGGCTCATCGTGTTCGCGGCGCTCGCCGCCCTCAGCTTCGGCCTCAACTACTGGCAGGCGAAGCGCGCGTACGGGGTCGCACTCGACTTCCTCGAAAGCATCCACAGGCTCATTGGCGACCAGGTCGCAAAGCAGCCGCTCGGCTGGTTCGCGCGCCCCCTCGCCGGCAAGCTGTCGCGCATGGTCTCCAACGAGCTCATGCAGGCCGGCGAGATTTACGCGCACATGTTCGGGCCGCTCATCACGAAGATCACCTCGGTCGTCGCGGTGGTCCTCGCCGCCTGGTTCTGGAATCCGCTCCTGGGGCTGATCCTGACCGCATCGATCCCGGTATTCATCGTCATCACGCTGGTCTCCAGCGCGCTCATGCGGCGCGGCCGGCGTGTGCACGAACCCGAAGAGGTGAATCTGGCAGGCCGCATCATCGAGTTTGCGCAGTGCCAGGGCGCCCTGCGCTCCTGCGGGCAATCCGATCACTTCGCGCCGCTCGAAAACGCCCTTGGGCGCAGCAGCCGCGCGAAGAAGCAATCGCTGTGGAGCGAGATCATCGGCTTTCTGCTGAGCGGCATGGTCACGCAGGCCGTGATCGTCGCCCTCATCACCGTCACCGGAACCCTCGCCGTCGCGGGGACGCTGGCGCCGATCCCCGCACTCGCGTTCATCGGCCTCGCGCTCCGGTTCACATCGACGCTTTCCGCCATCACCGAGGGCGCCATGGGCCTCGAATCGCGGCGGCCCCTCCTCGACGCGCTCGAGGGCGTGCTCACCTCCGATCCGCTCCCCGAACCTCCGGCACCGGGCGAACTCAGCGCGCCAGGCACCATCGAACTCGACCGCGTCTCCTTCTCGTACGCCCCGGGAACTAAGCCCGTGCTGCGCGAGGTATCGTTCTCCGTTCCGGCCGGTTCGATGGTCGCGCTCGTCGGCCCCTCAGGCAGCGGGAAGACCACGATCGCTCGGCTGATCTCGCGCTTCTACGACGCCGATGCCGGCACCGTGCGGGTCGGCGGCCTCCCCGTTCGCGAGCAGACCGGCGAACAGCTCATGGGACAGCTCTCGATGGTGTTCCAGGACGTCTACCTCTTCGACGAGAGCCTCGAGGCGAACATCGCGATCGGCCGCCCCGAGGCCACACAGGAGGAGATTCGTGAGGCGGCGGATCTCGCCGGAGTCACCGAAATCGCCGAGCGGCTGCCCGACGGCTGGAACTCACGCGTCGGAGAGGGCGGACGCGCCCTCTCCGGCGGGGAGCGCCAGCGCGTGGCGATCGCCCGCGCGCTGCTGAAGCGTTCGCCGATCGTCCTGCTCGACGAGGCGACCTCGGCGCTGGACGTCGAGAACGAGGCGCACATCGTCGCGGCGGTCGAGCGGCTGCGGACGACCGCCACCGTCCTGATCATCGCGCACCGCCTCGACACCATCGCCAAGGCGGATCGCATCATCGCGCTCGACGAGCACGGTGGGGTCGAAGCCCAGGGCACCCACGAGGAGTTGCTCGCGCAGGGCGGCACGTACGCGCGCTTCTGGGACCGGCTCCAGGAGGCCCAGGGGTGGCGGATCACGGAGGTCGCGCCGTAGGCTGACCGGGATGAACGAGACGACCACGCCCCGGCACGGCGCGGCGCTCGTGGGGAAGAAAGTCGGCCGCAAGCCGGTGTTCACCGCGGCCGAGGTCGTAGAGGCCGCGTGCGCCGAGGGGATCGACCGCTTCACCATGGCCGCCGTGGCAAAACGCCTCGGGGTGGTGCCGGCCGCGATCTACCGGCTCTTCCCCTCGCGTGACGACCTCGTGCTGGCCTGCATCGATGCCGTGGGAGCAACCGTGGCCCGCCCCGCTCCAGGAACGCACTGGCGGTCGGCCTTGCAGCTGTGGGCGGACGAGGCCTGGCGCCTGTGCGAAGACTTCCCGGGCTTTGAACGGGTCCTCTTCTCGACCCCGACCGCGGCCGTTCGAGTGGAACCCGTATTCCGCGACTACGCCGAGCACCTCGGCGCGCAGGGAATCGGCCTCCGCCAGGTGACGTTCGCACTCGACTTCATCGGGGACACCGTGTTCGCCTCCCACCTCGGGGTCGCCGCCATGCGAGCCACCCGTGACGACGGCAGGACCGGCCTCGAAGCCGCCCGCGACTCCACCACCGACGCGGACGCGCTGCTCCGCCCCGAAGACTCCTGGGCCACCCGCGCAATCCTCGACGTCAAGATCGACTTCATCCTGGAGGGCCTCCACAGCAACTGGCCGGAGTTCTAGGGCCCCCTGCGCCATGGCCCGGATCCCGCGGCGCCGGATCTGGGAAAAGGGCCTGTCCCGGAAATGACGACGCCGTCCCCCGCGCAAGCGAGGGACGGCGTGACAGCGGGGTCGCCGATCAGAGCGCCCGCAGCACCACCGCGCTGCCCTGCCCGCCGCCGCCGCAGATGCCGACGGCGCCGAGCGAGCCGGAACCCGCCTCGGCGAGCTCGCGGGCGAGGGTGCCGACGATGCGCGCGCCCGAGGCGCCGATCGGGTGACCCAGGGCGATCGCCCCGCCGTGAATGTTGACGACGGCCGGATCGAGGCCCAGCTCGCGGCCCGATTCGACGCCGACCGCGGCGAACGCCTCGTTGATCTCCACGGCCGCGAGATCGGCCGCGGCAGCGCCGCCCTCGACCTTCGCGAGCGCCGCGGTGATCGCGCGGGCCGGCTGCGAGTGCAGGTGCAGGTCGGGGCCGGCGACGAACGCGGTCGCCTCGACCTTCGCGATCGGGAGGAGGCCGAGACGCTCGGCGGCCGCTTCGCTCACGATCACGAGCGCGGCGGCGCCGTCGGTGATCTGCGAGGCATTGCCCGCGGTGATCGTGCCCTCCTTCGAGAAAGCCGGGCGGAGGCCGGCGAGCGTCTCGACCGTGGTGTCCGCGCGGATCCCGTCGTCGGCGGAGACGACCGTGTCGCCGCGGCGCGAGGCGACCGTGAACGGGGCGATCTCGCCCGCGAAGAACTCGGCCGATGCCGCGGCGCGCTGGTGCGAGGCGGCGGCGAACGCGTCCTGCTCCTCACGGGTGAGGCCGAGCGGGCCGTTGCCCTGCTCGGTGAGCGCGCCCATCGCGGTCTGCTCGAATGCGTCGGACAGGCCGTCGTGGTCGACCGTGTCGACGAACTGAGCCGTGCCGTACTTCGTGCCGGCGCGCAGCGGGGCGACGTGCGGGGCGAGCGACATCGACTCCTGGCCGACCGCGAGCACCACGTCGGCCTCGCCCGCGTTGATCAGGCGAACGGCCTGCGAGACGGCCTCGGTTCCGGAGAGGCAGACCGCGTTGATCGTGATCGCGGGAACCGTGAGCGGGATCCCGGCGCCGACCGCCGTCTGGCGTGCGGGGTTCTGACCGGCGCCCGCCTGGAGCACCTGCCCCACGACGACCGAGTCGACGGCCTCGGGAGCAACCCCCGCGCGCTCGAGCGCGGCCTTCGCTGCGTGCGCCCCGAGGACGGTTGCGGCCTGGCCGGCGAGCTGGCCGGTGAAGCGGGTGAACGGGGTGCGGGCGTAGCCGGCGATCAGCGCGGTCATCTGGGACTCCTTCGGAGGGGCGACGAATCGGTGCGGCCGTGCGGCTGCGCACTCCGGGCGCGGGGCCCGATCCTGTCATCCTGCCAGGTATCCCTGGCCGGCTCCCAGAGAACCTCGCACAGGACCGGCCAATTCAACTGTGCACGCCCACCTGGCGCGGGTAGGATTCCCCGGGTGAAGAGCAGTTCCCCAATTGCCGCAGCCACCGGACCGGATGGTCCTCCTGAGGCTCGGCCCGAAGGCGCGCAGGGAGCTCCGAGCGGCGAGCGCGCGCAGACGCCCAGACGCCGGCCGCCGCGCCGCCACGCGCGCGTCATCATCGGGTCGATCATCGCGATCGCGCTGCTCGCGGGCGGGTACACGGCGGCGTGCGCGACGGCCGCGCTCCCCGATCCTCAGATCACGCTGTCACCGGAACTGAGCTCAGGGGGACCTGAGGGCCTCGTCATCGACGTGGGCCCGGTGCAGGAGCTCGTCGACGGCCAGCAGGGGCCCTCGGCCGTGGGCTGGTCGGAGGGGACCGAGGTCTGGAGCAACAGCGATCGGCCCCGCCCGATCGCGAGCATCACCAAGGTCGTCACCGCGCTCGTCTGCCTCGAGCAGCAGCCCATCGCAGCGGGCACCGACGGCGCGGTCCACACCTGGACCGAAGCGGACGCCGCGCGCGCGAACGCCTACGCCGAGCAGGGAGGCGTCACGTTCCCGATCCCGGTCGGCACCCGGGTCACGGCGAAGCAGATGCTCACGATGATGCTCCTCCCCTCCGCGAACGACTTCGCCGCGGCCTATGCCGTCTCGGTGTTCGGCAGCGAGGACGCCTTCGCCGCCGCCGCGCAGACCTGGGCCGCGAAGAACGGCCTCACCAGCCTGCAGATCTTCGAGCCGACCGGGATGGACGAGTACAACGTGTCGACCGCGGCGGACCTCGTGCGGCTCGGCAGGCTCGCCATGGCGAACCCGACCGTGTCCGAGATCACCCGCCTCCCCAGCGCGAACATGCCGTGGGGTATCGGCACGGTGAAGAGCAGTAATCCCCTGCTCCGCAAGGGAAACGGGATTCTCGGGATCAAGACAGGCAGCACGAGCGCCGCGGGCTACGCGCTCCTCTCGGCGGAGCATCAGGACGTCGACGGCCGCGACATGATCCGCTTCAGCGCCGTCCTGCAGCGGGAAACGACGGATGAGCGCCGCGATTCCAGCTGGGCCCTGCTCGACGGCATGGGAAAGCTCGCCGTCACTCAGGAATACGTGCAGAAAGACCAGGTCGTCGGATCGGCCCGCACGATCGACGGCGCGAAGATCGACCTGCTGGCCACGAAAACCGTGAGCGCCGGCCTCGTCCCAGGCGAGCAGGCGAGTATCGCTGCGAAGCCCGGGACGATTCACGTCGGCAAGGCGGGCCAGCGCGCGGGAACGGCGCACCTGCGATCCCCGGCCGGCTCGACGGAGATCCCGATCGTCACCAAGCAGGCGATCGAGGATCCCGGGCTGTGGTGGCGGATGACCCACCCGCGCGAGCTGTTCGGGAAGTGAGCCGGTTGGGCTGAGCGCTCCGCGCGAGCGCGGGCGCCCGCCCGCCGCCGCGGGCTACTCCGTGAGCGCGCCCTCCGCGAGCCTGCGGACGACGCCCGTGAGCTGGTTGAGGCCCGCGATCAGGTCCTCGTCGCGCGTGAACTCGTTGAGGTTGTGGGAGACGCCGTTGACGCTCGGGACGAAGAGCATGACGGTGGGCACGTCGTCCTTCATGTTCGTGGAGTCGTGGCCGGCGACGGTCATCACGCGGGAGTTCGTGAGCCCGAGCTCGGCCGCGACCTCGGCGGCGAGCGCGACGCCCGCCTCGGGGTACGGATTACGGTCCCACGAGTGCTCGGCGACGACCTCGATCTCGACGCGATCCTCGCGCTGCACCTGCTCGACCGTCTCCATCAGCATGCGATGCGCCTCGCGGATCACCTCGGCGCTCGGGGAGCGCAGATCGAGGAGCAGGCCGACCTCGCTCGCGACGACGACGGGGGAATTCGGGTAGACGTTGAGTTCGCCGCAGGCCGTGTGCAGGGCCTCTGGCTCGAAGCGGTCGACGAGTTCGCGCGCCGCGACGACGAGCCGGGCTGCTCCGAGCAGCGCGTCACGGCGATCCGCCATGAGCGTCGATCCGGAGTGGGCCTGCTCGCCCGTCACCTTGAACTCGAACTTGTGCGCGGCCCAGGTGGCGTCGACGAGGCCGATCGTCACGCCGTCCTCCTCCATGCTGCGGCCCTGCTGGACGTGGATTTCGGCGTAGGACGCGACGTCGATCCCGAGCTTCTCGCCCAGCTCGCCGAGCCCACCCATCGCCTCGGCGACGGAGACGCCGGCGTGATCCGTCGTGGCGAGGGCGTCCTCGAGGGGCATCTTGCCGGTGAATACCGAGCTGCCCATCATGGAGGGCTTGAAGCGCGACCCCTCCTCGTTGAACCAGTTCACGACCGCGAGGTTGTAGCGCGCCTTCGAGGGATCGGCGCGGAGCTCGTCAGCGACCCGGAAGCAGGCGTGCGCCGACGCCATCACGCCGTACGCGCCGTCGAAGCGGCCGGCGGTCGGCTGCGAGTCCATGTGGGACCCCGTGAGCACGTACGGGGCGCCGGGCACGAGCTCGAGCAGGCCGAACTGGTTGCCGATCTCGTCGCGCTTCACCGTGAAACCGTGCGACTCGAGCAGTTCGGCGAACCACCGCCGCTGCTCGCCGTCGGGCTCCGTGCCCGCCTGCCGGTCGACCCCGTTGGTGCCGGGCACGGCGCCGAAGCGGGTGTGCACGGCCCAGTCGGCGAGGAATGCGTCGTCGTGCTGCTGCGTCATGGTGAGATCCTAACTTCGTGAACGTTGTTCCCGATCGGCGGCCTGATCAGGCGCGCGAATCGAAGGTGATGTCGCCGCCGACGAGGGTCGCGACGATGTCGAGGTCCCGCATGTCGGGGGCGGTCAGCGGCGAGGCCGAGAACACCGCGAAGTCGGCGAACTTGCCGCGCTCGAGGGTGCCCTTGTCGGCGATCTGACCCGTTGCGCGCGCCGCCCACTCGGTGTGCGTGCGGAGCGCCTCCTCGGGCGTGATGCCCTCGGCGGCGGTGAGGATCCGGCCGCTGTCGGTTCGGCGGTCCACGGCGGCCTGCATGCCGCGTCGCAGATTGTTGTCGGCGACGGGCAGGTCGGAGGAGCCGGCGAGGATGATCCCGGCGTCGATCACGGAGCGACCGCGGTAGAGGAACGGCTCGCGATCGGGGCCGACGAGCTCGGCCATCTGATCGCCGATCGGGCCGATGAAGCCGGCCTGCGGGGTCACCGCGATGCCGAGTGCGCCAGCGCGCTCCACCTGGTCGGGACGCGCGATGCCGAAGTGCTCGATGCGGCACGGCACGGGATGGGCGCCGTAGCGCTCCTGCGCCTCCGCGATGAGGTCGAGGGCGAGATCGATCGCCGCGTCGCCGATCGCGTGCAGCGCGAGCGGCCAGCCGGCGCGGTACGCGCCGAGGACGCGTTCGCGATAGGCGGCGGGGTCGTCGAGCAGGTAGCCGGTGTTGTGGTCGTGCCCGCAGTAGTCCTCCGTGACGGCGGCGGTGGCGCCGAGGAGCGAGCCGTCGAGGAACACCTTCACGTGGCCGAAGCGCACGACGTCGGTGCCGAAGCCGGTGCGGATCCCCAGATCAAGCCCGGATCCGGCGCCCTCGCGCGCGAAGTCGGCGGCGTGGCCCGTGAGCGGGCGGAGCGCGTCGATCGCGGGCATGAGCTGGGCGCGAGCGCGCAGGCGGCCCTGATCGGCGGCCGATTGGTACGCGGCGACCTCGATCGGGCTGTGCCCGATCCAGCCGCCGCCGACACCGGCCTCGGTGAAGCTCGTGATGCCCTCGGCCGCGTAGCGCGTGGTCGCAGCCTCGAGCGCCTCGACGAGCCGCTCGGTCGAGTACGGGAGCAGCAGGGCCTGCACGAGGCCCTGGGCCGCCTCCTCGACGAGACCGGTCGGGTTGCCGTCCGCGTCGCGCACGACGACGCCGCCGGTCGGGTTCTCGAAGCCGGGTTCGAGCGCGCCGACGAGGCGCAGCGTCGCCGTGTTCGTGATTGAGGCGTGTCCGGAGGTGTGGCGCAGGTAGATGGGGCGGTCGCCCGTGAGCGCGTCGAGCTTCGCGATGTCGGGGAAGTGCCCGCCGTGATGCGCCTGGTTGAAGCCCGTCCCGTGCACCCACGAGTCCGTGTCGCCCGCGGCGTCGAGGCGCGCGACCTCGGCCTCGATCAGGGAGTAGATCTCGTCGAGGCCGCGGGCCTTGCTCAGGTCGAGTGCCGCGAGGCCGAGACCCCACCACGCCGTGTGGCAGTGGGCGTCGATCAGGCCGGGCGTGACGACCGCGTCGCCGAAGTCGAGCTCGCGCTCGGCGTCGAGGCCGGCGATCTCCTCGTCGAGGCCGACGATCCGGCCGTTGATGACGCCGACCGCGGTGGCCGGCGGGCGCGCGGGATCCATCGTCAGGATCTCCGACGCGCGGACGATCAGATCGAGTTTCATGCGGAAACCTCCTCAGTTTCCGGGGCGATCTCGGCGGAAGCCGGGGGCATCACCTCGGAATCGATAACCACGTGCAGGAGGGCAGGACCCTCAGCGGCGAGCGCCCGGTCGAGGGCGGCGGCGAAGTCCGCCGTGTCCTCGACGCGCTCGCCGAACCCGCCGAACGACTGCATCCACTCGGCGAAGTTCGGATTCACCATGCGGGTGCCCGACGGGCGGCCCGGATAGTGGTTCTCCTGGTGCTGGACGATCGTGCCGTACACCCCATTGTCGACGACGATCACGAGGGGCGCGCCGCCGTGGGCGATTGCGGTGGCGATCTCCTGGCCGTTCATCAGGAAGTCTCCATCGCCGCACACCGCGACCGCCGTGCGATCGGGGAAGGCGATCGATGCCGCGACCGCGGCGGGAACCGCGAGGCCCATCGCGCCGTTGCGCGCTCCGACGAGGCTCGCGGGGTTCAGGTGGCGCACGAAACGGTGCGCCCAGATCGTCGCGTTGCCGGCGCCGAAGGTGAGGATCGCGTTGCCGCCGAGACGATCGTCGAGCTCGCCGAAGGCGACGCCGAGGTCGACGCCGCGGCGGGCCACGGCCTCCGCGTTCGCGCCGGGCACGCTCGTGTCGGGGCGATGCGCTGCGAAGCGCTGCTGAGCGGCCGCGCGGCCCGCCATCCAGGCGTCGTCGCGTGCGCCGCGGGCCGCGGCCTCGCGCCCGGCGAGCGCCGTGGCGAAGCCGGAGGGCGTCGCGAGGATGATGCGGTCGATCCGGCCGGCGTGCTGCGTGGCCTCCGGATCAGCCTCGACGATCACGGTCTCGGCCTCGAAGCCGACCGTGTAGCCGTCGCTCAGCACGTCCGAGCGGGTGCAGCCGACGAAGACGAGCAGGTCCGCCTCGGCGTAACCGGCGGCGACCGCGTCGGCGCGGCCGTAGCCGAGCCAGCCCGCCCAGGCCGGACCCTCGTGCGGGACGGCGTCGTAGGCGCGCCAGTCGCAGAACACCGGGATCCCGGCGGCCGAAGCGAACTCGGCCAGTGCGCGCCCCTCGCCGCCCTGCCAGCCGTCGCCACCGAGCACGAACGCGGGCCGCTCGGCCGCGGCGAGGCGCGCGACCAGGTCATCGAGCTCCGCCTCGGACGGCGTGGGCTGCGGGGCTGGGATCGGGGTGGGCGCCTGCGCGTCCGTGAGGTGCACGAGCACGTCCTCAGGCAGGCCGACCACGACGGGCCCCGGGCGCCCCGAGGCCGCGATGCGCAGTGCCTCGGCGACGAGTTCGCCCGCGCGATCCGCGTTGTCGATCGTCATCACGCGCTTCGCGGTCGAGCCGAACCAGCCGGTGAGGCTGAACTCCTGAAACGCCTCGCGCTCCCGATCGGCAACCGGGACGAGACCCACGAAGAGGACGAGGGCGGTCGCATCCTGCCAGGCGGTGTGGATCGCGATCATCGCGTTCGCGGCGCCGGGACCGCGGGTCACCATCGCGATCCCCGGGCGCCCCGTGAGCCGACCCTCCGCGAGCGCCATGAATCCCGCGCCGCCCTCGTGGCGGCAGACGACGGTCTCGACTCCCGAGTCGTGCAACCCGTCGAGGACATCGAGGTAGCTCTCACCGGGGACCGCATACACGCGCTCGACGCCGTGGGTCTCGAGCGTTCGAACGATCAGGTGGCCGGCCGACTGCGACATGGATGCTGGTCCTCTCAGGGTGGTGAAGAAAGAAGTGGCGGGGGGGGGGGGGGGGGGGCCCCCCCCCCCCGGGGGGGGGGGGGGGGCCGGTGAGGGGGGGGGGGGGGGGTGGGTTTACCGGGGCGG
>NZ_JAEHOI010000006.1 GCF_016522535.1 Leucobacter edaphi
GTCGGCCCACTGGTTGGGGGCACCTCGGTGGGTGTTGAAAAACGTGGGGGGGGGGGGGGGGGGGGGGCCCCCCCCCCCGCCGTTTCGGCCTGCTCGGCCGATTCAGTGGGTCGTGCCTAGTGCTTGAAGCCGGGAAGGCTCACGCTCAGGCGCGGGGCGATCGCACCGGCGACCGCGGTGAACAGCGACAGGAAGATGAGCATCGCCGCCGCCGGCCACCAGTGGTCGCCCGCCGAGGCGACGAAGCCCGTGGCCAGGACCGGGATGAAGCCCGAGAGCATGCCGGCGATGTTCTGCGCGAGACCCACGCCGGTGTAGCGCGTCTTCGCGGGGAAGAGGCCGGTGAGGACCGTGCCGGACGCCGCGTAGGGCAGCGAGAGCGCGGCGACCGCGAGCGTCATCGCAAGGACCACGAGCACCGGGTTCCCCGAGGAGAGCATGATGAAGGCCGGGACCGCGACGACCGCGGAGAGGATGCCGCCCCACAGGATGACCTTGCTCGCGCCGTACTTCGAACCGAGGTTGCCACCCCAGATCAGGATGAAGATCTCGACGAACGCCGCAACCATGCTGCCGAGGAGCATGAGGGTCGAGTCGTAGCCGAGCACGTTAACGCCGTACCAGACGCAGAACGCGGTCACGAGGTAGAAACCGCCGACGCCGAGCAGGGCAGCGGCCATACCGACGATGATCTGCCTCCAGCTGTCGCGGAAGGTGGTGAGCACCGGGCTCTTGACGACCTCGCCCGACTCCTCGAGCTGGCGGAACACCGGCGACTCCTCCAGCTTGCTCCGGATGTAGACCGCGATGAGCAGGAGCGGGAGCGCGATGAGGAACGGGATGCGCCAGCCGAACGCGTCGAAGTTCGCCTTCGAGAAGATGAGCGTCATGATGAAGAAGCCGCCCGAGGACAGGATCGTGCCGATCGGCGATCCGATCTGCGGAATCGCCGCGTAGCGGGCGCGCAGGTGCAGCGGCGCGTTCTCGACGACGATCGTCATCGCGCCCGACCACTCGCCGCCGACGAAGAGGCCCTGCAGCACGCGGAGCAGCACGAGCAGGATCGGCGCGCCGATGCCGATCGCGGCGTAGGTCGGCAGGAGGCCGATCAGACCGGTCACGATGCCGATGCCGACGATCGTGATCATCAGCACCTTCCGGCGGCCGATGCGGTCGCCCATGCGACCGAAGATCATGCCGCCGATCGGGCGGGCGGCGAGACCGACGCCGAACGTCGCGAACGAGGCGAGCGCCGCGGCGGTCGCGTTCTCCGTCGCGAAGAACTGGACGTTGAAGACCAGCGCGGCGGCGGCGCTGAACAGGAAGAAGTCATACCACTCGAGTGCGGTACCGATGAGGGCGCCCAGGGCGACCTTGTTGGCGTCCTTGACGCTCAACTCCTGGACTGCGGCGTACTCAATGGTCGCCGTAGGCAATTTCTCGCTCATGTTTTCTCTCCGTTGAGGATGCGGGATCCGTCTGTTCCGAGGGAGCCGTCAAGAACAGACGGCTTCCCAATGAGCATCTCAGGAGAATTGCCCGGAAAACGGGGTCGAATACCCTTGATTTCGATCCCCAAGGTGTGCGAATGCACATACCCTGGAGATATGCCCGAGAAATCGACCAAGGGGCTCCGTGATCAGCCACTCGAGTCCGACCGCACGCGCTGGCTCGAGCTGCTCGACGGACTCGACCTCGACGAACTCACCGCACGATTCGTCGAGTCCGTCGTCGGCATCCCCGGCTACGACCCGCCCCCGGTTCCGCTCTCCGAGGTCCGCCGCACCGGCCGGCTCTCCTTCGAAGGGCTCCTCGATGCCCTTCGTGCCGGCGGCCTCCACGACACCCTCGAGGTCGCGAGCGACGTCGGCGTCTCCCGCGCCCGCGCCGGGATCCCCGTCACCTCGCTGATGTCCGCGATCCGGCTCGACTTCGTGATCCTGTGGGCCGGCCTCACCCGCGTCGCCACGCACGAGGACTCGGAGCTCCTCGTGCGCCACACCGGGATCGTGCTCAACACCGTCGACGAATACGCCGGCCAGACCCAACGCGCCTACGTCGCCGAGACGCAGCGCATGCGAGACGAAGCGGCCTCGGTGCGGCGCGGCCTGATCGCAGCCCTCTTCCAGGATCCGCCACCCGGCGAGGAGCGGCTGCGCGACATCGCAGACGAGCTCGGTCTCGACCTCGCCGAGCCCCTCGTCGTCGTGGCAGCACGCGGCGACGACATCGCCCCGCTCCGCGTGAGCATCGCCGAGCTCGAGCGCGTCGGCGCTGAGGTCTTCACGATGCACCTCGGCGACCAGCTCATCGCCTTCCTCCGCAGGGACATGCTGCCCGGATCGCGCCTCGAGGAATCCGCTGAGCGCATCAGGGCGACCACCCGCATCGGACTCGCCGTCGCCTCCGCCGGCCTGCCCGAGCTTCGCCACGCCGCCGATACCGCGCGCGACCTTGCGCGGGTGTTCAAGACCCACGAGACCGGCGCCATGACGCTGACGCGGGGCTGGGCGCGACTCGCGGCGCGCAGCCTCCTGGCCTCCGGCCGGCCGATCCTCGACGATGTCAACGCGGCCCTCGGCACCTGCGGGATCGCCGAGCGCGCGCGACTCGAGGAGGCCGTGCGCAGCTACCTGCGCACGGGAAGCATCGGAGAGTCGGCGGCGGAGCTGTTCTGCCACCGGAACACGATCGCGAATCGCCTTCGCCGCTTCGCGGAGCTCACGGGAGTGGACCCGCTCGTGCCGACGCAAGCGGCTCGGATCGTGGTGGGGTGGTCGTAGGGCGTCACCCGCTGGGCGTCACCCGCGGGGCCTCACCCGCTGGGCGTCACCCGCGCGGCGTCACCCGCGGGGCCTCACCCCACCCGGTCCGCGACGATCCTCCGCAGCGCCGCGAGCGACAGCTCGATCGAGCGCGCGTCGATCCGCTCGTCGTGACCGTGCACGCCCTCGCGGTAGCGCTCGTAGCTCCAGTCCTCGCCGAGGACGCCGAAGCCGTAGGCGGGAATACCGAGTTCCCGCAGCACGCGGGCGTCCGAACCGCCCGCGGCCATGATCGGCACCATCGGGGCCCCGGCAACCTCCTCGACCGCGCGGCCGATCGCCGCGAGCAGCGGGGTGTCCGTGGGCGAACTCGTGGCGGCCCAACCGCGCAGGTGCTCGATCTCGACATCCTCGGCCCACTCGCCGAGAACGGCGCTCAGCAGATCATCGACGTTCTCGTCCGTCGTGCCCGGCAGCGTGCGGATATCGAGGTCGATCGTGCCGACCGCCGGGATCACGTTGTGCACCGCGCCGGCCCGGAGCACCGTCGGAGAGATCGTCACGCGTGACACGGCGTGCGCGTAGCCCGCGATCCCGCCGAGCTGCGGCAGCACCGCGTCGATGCGCACGGGATCGAGCAGCCGCTCGGCGATCTCGGGGTCGTCGATCCTGGCGTGCACGAACGCGCTCCACAGCGGCCCGAGCTCCGCGACCGGCATCACCTCGCGCAGGCGGTGCAGCACCTCGCCCACGCGGTACGCCGCGCTCTCCGCGCCATAAGGAATGGATGCGTGACCGGGCTTTCCGCGGACGATAAGCCGGCGACCGGCCGATCCCTTCTCGGCGACCTCGATCGCGACGTGACGCCCCATGCGCATGCCGCCGGACTCGCTGAGGGCCTCGTCCACGCGGATCGCGTCCGGGTGGTTCTGCACGAGCCAGTGGATGCCGTACTCGCCGCCGGCCTCCTCGTCGGCCACCGCGAGCAGCACGAGATCACCGCGTGGCGGCTCCGGCGCGAGCGCGACCTCGCGGAGCACGACCGCGAAGGCTGCGGTCAGGTACAGCATGTCGACCGCGCCGCGACCCCACACCTCGCCGTCGACGAGGTCGCCGCCGAAGGGATTGCGGCTCCAGCCCTCGGGGTCGACGGGGACGACGTCGAGATGCCCGAGCAGACCGAGCGACGGGGCCCCGGGGTCGGTGCCGCGCACGCGCGCAATGAGCGAGGCTCGCCCCGGCGCGGACTCGAGTACCTGCGTCTCCACGCGGCCCGCGGCCACCGCGTCCGCGAGGAATCGCTGGAGCACGCGCACGTTGCGGATCTCCTGACCGGACTCGGGGGTGCCATCGTTCACGCACGCCTCGCGGATCAGCGCCCGCGTGAGCTCGATCGCCTCGCCTGCATCGAAGGATCCGTCCACGCCGCTCCGTGCGAGCGACCCGTCGACCGCCTCCGGCAGCTGGGCTTCCGCGGGCTCGGGCACCGATTCCTCCTTGTCCGCCCCGTGTTCCGTGGAACGGGGATACGGATCAAGAATACTCGGCCCGCCAAGGGGCCGGCGCCTGCCGGCGGCGCGAGCGGACCGCAGGGGCGGGGCCTTCGCCCGGCTGCCCGGGATCGTCCCGGTTACTCGCCAGCTGCCGCGCCGGCGCCCTCGTGCGCCCAGCGCTCGACCGAGTCAAGGATCGCCTGGATTCCCGCGCGGTACACCGAGATCCCGTTCATCGCGAGCAGCGCGTCCCGGTGTTCGCGCACGTTCGGATACGGTCCGAGATCCGCTCCGCCGAAACCCGTCACCCACGGGATCGAGCCGTCGCGCACCCCGCTGCCGTCGTTGAGCGCGTCCTGGGCGAGCGCCGCGCTCTGCGCGAGCGTGAAGCCGGACACCGCCGCATAGGCCCTGAGCAGGGTTTCCCCTTGGAGCCCGCCCTCGGAGAGCGTCTCGAGGATGTGCTCGTCCGACGCCAGATCGCCGGGCCCGCCCGGATCAACCAGCGCCCACTCCGCCGCGACCGACGGATACTTCAGGCTGAGCTCCGCGTTCCGGATCATGTGCCGCTCGAGACGCTCCCGCCAGCTCCCGGGAACCGCGCGCGCATCCTCGACGGCCATCCCCGACAGCCGATCGAGCGCGGCCTTCGTGAGCTCCTCCTTGTTCCGGAAGTGCCGATACATCGCGGTCGCGTCAACCCCGAGCGCCTCCCCCAGCCGTTTGAACGTGATCCGCGAGTCCCGCTCGTCGCTCGCCAGCGCGAGCACAGCGTCGACGATCACGCTCTGGTCGAGGCGGCCCCTTCGCCGCGCATCGATGTCCGTCATCAGGTCTCCGCCTCCAAATCGGTGAGCCGACGCGAAACCGGGCTGGGCAGCCGCGCCGATCACCACAGCTTAGTATCGCCGGGCATCGGAAACGCGCGAGTCGCGCGAGTTGCGGCGGAGGGGCGAGCCTCGACGGCGCGAAGCCCCCGACGTGTCCGGCCCGAAAGACGCGCGGGGATCCGCTCTTCCCAACGGATCGCCACCGTGACTAGATTCGACGCATGAGCATCGGCGCGCGCACCACGGACACTCCACTGGTCGCGGGCGGCGCCGTCGCGGATCGTGGGATCGCGCTGGTATTCCGCGTGCTCGCCGCGCTCGTCATCGCGCTCGGGCTGGCCCGCAGTCTCGACCTCTTCACCGCGCAGCCGAACTGGCTCGCGATGCTGTACTTCACGCAGCTCAGCAACCTGCTCTGCCTGATCTGGATGGTGATCGCGGCGACCGGAACGGCCCGAGATCTCAGGGCCAGAGGACGTGGCGGGACCAGCACGCCCTCCGCCCGCTGGGCGGCGGCACTCATGCACGCGATCACGGTGACGATGCTCATCTACATCGTCGTGCTCGTGCCGACGTACGACCCGAGCAGCGGCGACGATCCGCCGTTCACGCTCACCGACACGCTGGTGCACGTGGTGACCCCGTGCCTGATCATCCTCGACTGGCTGCTGTTCACGCCGAAGGGGCGTATCCGCTGGTTCGATCCGCTGCTGTGGGTCCTGATCCCCTACGCGTATCTCGCGTTTGCGCTGATCTACGGGGGATTCGGCGGGCGTTTCGAGTCCGGGGACACCTTCGCCTACCCGTTCCTCGACGTCGCGACGCTCGGGGTCGGCGGGGTGGCGAGCTGGGTTGCGGCGCTCACGGTCGCGCTGCTCGCCGTCGCCTACGTGTACGTGGTGATCGACAAGGTGCTCGGGCGGGTATTCTCACGCGAGGCCTGATCAGGGGCCGATCGCGGCGCGCAATCCGGACGCCCGGTCCCGGCGCCCGGTGGCAGCGCCCGGCCGAAGCACCCGGCCACGGCCCCCGATCGAGACACAGATCCTCACGGGGATCTGCGCCGCTACTCGTCGTCCTCCGCGATCGCCCGCACCGCCCGGCGATCCGCGATCAGCGCGTCACGCACCCGGCGTCGCAGCACCTTCCCGATCAGGGACTTCGGCAACTCCTCCCACACGAGATAGGTGCTCGGTCGTTTGAACTCGGCGAGGTGGTCGCGCGCCGCGGCCCGTGCCGCACCCTCATCGAAGGTGGCTCCCGGTTCGAGGATCACCGCGGCCGTCACCACCTCTGCGCCGCCCCCGCGCGGCACGCCGACGACGGCGCACTCGGCCACGCCGGGCACCGCGTTGATCACGCGCTCGACCTCGCTCGGCGACACATTGAAGCCGCCCGTGATGATCAGCTCCTTCTTGCGGTCCACCACGGTGACGAAGCCGTCCTCGTCCTGGACGACGAGGTCGCCCGTGCGCAGCCAGCCGCCATCGAGCAGCGTCGCAGCGGTTTCCTCGGGCCGGTTCCAGTAGCCCTGGAACACCTGCGGCCCACCGATGAGCAGTTCGCCCACCTCGCCCAGAGCCACCTGCTCGGTGGGGTTTTCGGGATCCACAACGCGTATATCCGTCGAGGGGAATGGAATGCCGATCGCGCCGATCCTGCGCGCGTCGGAGAAGGGATTCGCGAGCGCCACCGGGCTGGTCTCCGTGAGCCCGTATCCCTCATTAAGCATACTTCCGGCGAGGTCCTCCCAGCGCTTCACGATCGCGGGGGTGAGGGTCATCGCGCCCGAGATCGCGTAGACGACCTGGCTGAGGTCGAGCTTCCCATCGCGGGCCACGCGGGCGAGCCGATCGAACATGGGAGGAACGGCCGGGATGAACGTCGGCGGGAAGCGCTTCGCCGCCTGAGAGACGAGCTCAGGATCGAACGTCGGGAAGAGCACCGCGCGGGACCCCGTCTCCACGGAGTAAATCACCGAGAGCAGCACGCCGAAGGAGTGGAACATGGGGAGGAGCCCGTAGATGCTGCCCTCACCCCGGGTGAAATCGGGCATCCAGGCCGCACCCTGACGGGCGTTCGCCCAGAGGTTGCCGTGGGAGATCATGGCGCCCTTGGGCACGCCCGTGGTGCCGGAGGTGTACTGCAGGCAGGCGATGTCGTCGCGGCGGGGGCGCGGGTGGCTGGCGGGGAGCGGCTGCGAACGCTCGAGCGCGGCGAAGGCGACCGTCCCCGTGGTCGGTTCCGTGAGCTTCGCGCGCGATTCGCGGGCCTTCGCGATCGGCAGCTGCAGGGCGAGGCGCGTGCCGAACGGCATCGCCCGGGTGACATCGACGGCGACGATCGTGCGGATTCCGAGGTCGGCCGGAAGCGACTGCAGCGTCGCGACGACCTTGTCCCACGCGATCACGATGCTCGCGCCGTGGTCCCTGAACTGGGTCTCCAGCTCGTCGCGAGTGTAGAGCGGGTTGTGCTCGATGACGATCGCGCCGAGCCGAAGCACCGCGTAGAACGCGATCACGTGCTGCGGGGCGTTCGGCATGATCAGCGCGACCCGGTCACCGGCCCGCACCCCGAGATCCGAGAGTCCCTGCGCCACGCGCGCGACGCGCTCCCCCAGTTCCCGGTAGGTGACGGTGCGACCGAAGAAGCTGATCGCGTCGCGATCCGCCCACTGCGCGCAGCGCTCATCAAGCAGGTCGGAGAGCGAACCGGTGACGGGCTCGATGTCGATCGGGGTGCCGGGCGCGTAGAAGCGGTTCCAGGCGCGCGTCTCGTTCAGGTGCATCCCTCCAGGGTAGTCCCGATGGGGCGGTGGATCCGGGCGGCGCGTCAGCGCCCTGGACGCCAGGCGCACCCGTCCGGCGTCCCTCGGCGCGCCCGCGAATATCCGTCCTCCGATAGACGCGCATTTCGTGACCACCCGCAATGATTGAGGTATGACGCAGCCAGCACCCGCGCAGACACGCCGTGGCCGCCTCGTCGTCGTTGCGACGGTCGGGGGCCTCAGCGCCCTCACCGGCGCCCTCTACCTCTGGGCGCTCACCGCGATCCCCTCCTCCGAACCGATCGCCACGCCCGCCCAGCTGGGGTTCCTCGTTGCAAACATTGCCGCGGCCGGCCTGCTGTGGTGGCATCGAGAGTTCCCGGTCCGCGTGTACCTCGCGGTGCTCGCGGTCTACATCCTGAGTGCCCTCGCAAGCGGGTACGCGGGCAACGGCGGTCTCACGCTCGCGCTCTGGTTCTGCGTCTTCGCGCTCACGGCGTACGCTCCGATCCCACGGGCTGCCGCCTGGATCGGCGTGGGCTGGGCCCTGTGCGCGGCGCTGAAGGTTGCGCTCGCGGTCCGGGCCGGAATCTCGATCACCGCGCCGGAGGTCGCCCTCGCGATGATCGCGGATGTGGGGTTCTTCTTCATCGCGTGCGCGGCGCTCGGCCTCGGATTCCGGTTCCAGGCGAAACGGGCGCGGGACGCCGAGGAGCACTCGAGGATCGTCGAGGCCCACGCGCGCGCGGTTCACGCCGAGGCGGTCGCGAACGAACGGAACCGCCTCGCCCGCGATCTGCACGACCTCGCCGCCCACGAACTCATGGACGCGCTGCTCGCCGTGCGCGTCCTGCGGGTCGACGGCGCGGATCCCGTGCTCGCCGAGATCGAGGAGAAGACCGCTCGCGCACTCGCAAATATGCGCACCGTCGTTCGCACCCTCCGCGGCGCCGAGGACGGGGCAGGCACCCCGACCGGCGATGGGCTCCCGCTCGGAGACGCGGCGGCAGCTGCGCTCGCGGAGCTGGCCGACTCCCGGGGCGCGCGGATCACCAGCGTCATCGCCGTCGCGGAGCCCGTCAGCGACGCGGCCGCCTCGACCGTCCTGAGCGTCCTCCGCGAGTGCGTCCTCAACGCGGATCGTCACGCAGCGGGCGTGCCCGTAACGGTCGACCTGAGATCAGCAGCCGGAGAGGTGGCGCTCACCGTGCGCAACGCCCTCGTGCCTCACCCCGGCCCGAGCACTGAGGGAACCGGATATGGCCTGATCGGAGCAGCGGAACGAGCCAGGCTCGTCGGCGGCTCGTTTCACGCGGGCCCCGTGTCCGGCGGTCACTGGAGCGCCGAGCTCCGGCTGCCGGGGGCCACGACCGAACCACGAACGGAGACCCGCTCATGATCACCGTCCTGCTCGCCGACGACCAGCCCTCGGTGCGCCGCTCGCTCGCGATCCTCCTCGAACGCGCCGGAGACATCTCCGTGATCGCGCAGGCGGGGAGCGGCCCCGAGGCGGTCGCCCTGGCCGCGCAGCACCGGCCCGACGTCGTGCTGATGGACATCCGGATGCCCGGCGGCGACGGGCTGTCCGCGACAGCCGCGCTCGCCGGCCCGCACGCCGATCCGGCGATCCCGGTCGTCGTGATCACGACCTTCGACCTCGACGAGTACGTCTTCGGGGCCCTCGAACGCGGCGCAGCCGGTTTCCTGCTGAAAGACGCTGCCCCGCACGAACTCGCCGACGCGGTGCGCGCGGCCGCGGCGGGTGACGGCCTGGTGTCACCCGCGGTCACCCGGCGCGTCATCCGCGAGTTCGCCCGCCGGTCTCCGCCGCCCGACTCCTCGCTCTCCCCGGAACCCCCGCTCACCGAGCGCGAGCGCGACGTGCTCCGCGCGCTCTCCGAGGGGCTCAGCAACGCGGAGATCTCCGCTCGACTGTTCGTCGAGGTGGGCACCGTGAAAACCCACGTGTCCCGCATCATCGCGAAACTCGGTGTGCGCGATCGCGTCCAGGCCGTCGTCTGGACCTCGCGGCACCCCGGCTGGGATGCCTCCCCGTCCACACCCGATGAGCGCGATGATCGCGCCGAAAGGAACAGGAAGTGACCATGCACATGCACACCGACCCTGCACCGGCCGAAGGAACGCCGATCCCCAGCACGCTCGGCGCTCCCGGACCGCACGGCGCTCCCGCACCGCAGAGCGCTCCCGCGCCCCGAAACAGGGTGGGAGCGATCATCACGCTCATCGTCGGCTCGATCCTCGTCGTCTTTGGACCCGCTCTCGGGCTGACGATCGGGGGCCTCTCGCTCATTCCCACCGCGCTCGACTTCGCGGGCCAGGTCGAGCGCGTTCACCCGAGCACCCCCATCGAGATTCCGGCCGGTGGCGAGATTCTCCTGCTCGCACCGGAGAAGGCGGTCGCATCGATCGACCCGAGCGCGTGCGCGGTGACCGGAGATGCCGCCACCGCCGCGGTGGCCGAGGCGCCGCGCACCTCGCTCAACACGCTCGTCAACGGCACGAACTACGTCTCGTTCGCGCAGGTCTCATCGGAACAGGGCGGCTCCGTGCGGATCGATTGCGCCACCACCGCCGACGTATTGACCGCGCCACCGTTCCCCGTCGGCAGCGTGCTCGGCCCGCTGGGCTGGTGGACGCTCGCGGGTGTCGGCCTCTCGGTCGTGGGGATCGTCCTGGTCATCGTCGGGATCGTGCGCCTGGTTCGCGCGCCGTCTGCGACCTCGGCCGCCGCACCGGCGCCCGCGCCCGCGGCACACTGACCGAGATTTCGCGCGGCGCGGGGCCCTTCCGATCCGAGATCGGGGGTGGCCGCGCGCCGCACATGCGACGAGGCAACAATAGGAGCATGAGCCCATCCGACTGGTCCGACCTCCTCGCACGGGTGCGCGCGGACATCCCCGTGCTCCTCACGGAGTTCCTCGCGGAACTCGCCGCCTCACCGGGATACGAGCGCGGTCCCGTGCCGGCCGACGACCTCGAGCGCACCGCGCTGCAGGCCTTCGACGTGTTCCTCGCTCGGCTCGCGGCCCCCGAGGGGCGCTCCACCGGCAGCGAGATCCATCCCGCGGACCCCGCGGACCCCGCGGACCCCGCGCCAGGATTCCCGGAGTCGCTCGGGCGCAGGCGAGCGCGCCAAGGTGTCCCGCTCCCGGTGCTCTCGGAGGGCGTGCGGATCAACTTCCGCCTGCTCTGGCGCGCGCTCCACCGCGCCGCCGAACCCGACCTGATCGACGTGCTCGCGCGAAACGGCGAGCGGATCATCACCGTCGTCGAGGGATACGCGACGGAAGTGCAGGCAGCGTATCTCGACGAAGCGCAGATCATGGCCCAGTTTCATCGCACCGCGCGGGAGCGTGCCCTCGCCGAGCTGTTCTCCGGCACGGCGGGGGAACCCGAGCGGGCCGTCGCGGCCGAGACGCTCGGGCTTCCGGTCGATGGCGAGTTCGAGTTGCTGGCTGTCCCGCGCACGGATCTGCCGGACGCAGTGGCTTCCGCGCGCGGGTCCGCAGGGGTGTTCAGCTACGAGGACGGCGACCTGCTCTTCGTCTTCCGACAGCGCCGTGGCGAGGCGGACTGGGCGATCGCGCGGCTACCGATCCACGCCGCCTACATTTCCCGGGTGTACGGCGTCGGGGCGCTGGCCCACGCGTCGCGACTCGCCAGGCGGCTGTGCGAAGCGGAGGTTCGTACCGGGGTGGCGACGCTTCGATCAGCGTTCCCCGCGCTGCTGGGTGAAGAGCTCGGCCGCCTGGTCGCTGGCTTCGAGGGTGAGGTGCTGGGGCGATGGCGGAGCACCGATCCGGGTGAGCGTGCCCGCCTGCGCGAGACCGTCGACGCGTTCCTCCGCTCCGGCTCGGTGAAAGAAGCCGGGGAGGAGCTGTTTCTCCACCGGAACACCGTGTTCAAGCGGCTCCGCTCCTTCGAGGACGTCACCGGGCTCGATGTCACGATTCCGCGCGACGCGACGATCGCGCTCGTGCTCCTGTCGGCGCCGGGTGCGGACGGCGACGACGCAGCCGGCCCCCCGCCCTCCTCGGGTGCATCTGCACACTTCTGAGCCGAAATCGGCTCACTTTCACACCTCTGGCGCTGCATTCTGACATCTAGGCTCGGAATATCCGGCGCAGGGCACCGCCGCCCGCCGGTTCCGACCGTCAGAGAGGACCCCATGCTTTCCGAAGACCTCACCACCCGTATCCTCGCCGCCGTCGACGCCCAGTTCGATGCCCAGCTCGAGCGCACCGCCGAACTCGTCGCAACCCCATCGCTGCGGGCAGGCGAGGAGCCCGCGCAGGACCTCATCGAGCAGCAACTCCGCGACCTCGGCCTCGATATCGACCGCTGGACGATCGACTCGGAGGAGCTGCGCGCGCACCCCGGGTTCGGCAAGCCGACGGTCGACTACAGCGTGATGACCAATGTCGTCGGCACCTATCGCCCTCGAGAGGAGTCCGGCCGGTCGCTGATCCTGAACGGGCACATCGACGTGGTGCCCGAGGGGCCCGAGGAGCAGTGGTCGCGGTCGCCGTGGGACTCCGAGATCCGCGACGGCTGGATGTACGGTCGCGGCGCCGGCGACATGAAGGCGGGCCTGATCGCGAACCTGTTCGCGTTCGATGCGATCCGTAAGGCCGGTCTCGAGCTCACGGGTCGCGTGCACCTGCAGTCCGTCGTCGAGGAGGAGTGCACGGGCAACGGTTCACTCGCTGCGCTGCTGCGCGGGTACACGGCTGACGCCGTGATCATCTCGGAGCCGGAGGAGGATTCCCTGGTCCGGGCGAACGTCGGCGTGCTGTGGTTCACGGTGCGAGTGTCGGGCAACCCGACGCATCCACGCGAGATGGCGAACGGGTTCAACGCGATCGACGCCGCCTACGAGGTGATCGGCGCGCTGCGCGAGCTCGAGGAGGAGTGGAACTCGCAGCGGGGTGATCACCCGTACTTCGAGGATCTGGATCACCCGATCAACTTCAATATCGGCGGGATCAGCGGCGGCGACTGGCCGTCGAGCGTACCCGCCTGGTGCGAGCTGCGCGTGCGCGTCGCCACCTACCCGGGCACGACCGCCGACGACGCGTGGGCGGAGATCGTGCGCTGCGTCGAGACGGCGGCCGCCGGTTCCGAGGGCGTCCACGGGTCACGGCCGTCCTTCGACGTGCGCCTCACCCCCGACGGCTTCTACGCCGAGGGGTACGTGCTCGAGCCGGGCAGCGATGCGGAGGCTCTCCTCGAGGAGACGCACCGCGCGGCTTTCGATCGAGAGCTCACGAGTTTCACGACGCCCGGCTACCTCGACGGTCGCGTCTTCGTGAACTACGGCGACATGCCGACCCTCGTTTACGGCCCCGTGTCCGAGAGCATCCACGGCTTCGATGAGCGAGTGAGCATCGAGTCGGTGCGACGCTGCACGAAGTCGATGGCCCTGTTCATCGCGTCCTGGTGCGGGGTTCGGGAGGGGTGAGCCCTGCGGGTGAAGGGTGAGGGGTGAGGGGTGAGCCCGCGATTACGCCGGCTCCCCCTCGCCCCATTCCATCCCGCGCGCCTCGAGCTCCTCGCTCAGGATCCGGATCGCCCGAGGCCCGACCCCGTGCAGCGCGAGCAGCCTGGCCGATCCCGCTGCCGCGACGTCGGCGAGCGAGGTGAGGCCAGCGGCGGCGAGAGCGCGCGTGGCCGGGCGGCCGATCTTCGGGAGGTCGCCGATCCGGTCGGGGGTGTCACTCGCGCTCATGACGCCAGGGTACGCCCCCTCGCCTCGCGGTGCGCGATCACGCGACCCACTTTCGATCCGGGCCGATATGATTGCGGGGATGTTGAGCCGCCGAACCCCGAGAGATATCCCGCTCCGCTTCGACGACGGCTTCCGCACCGTGATCGCGACCATCACCTCGATTCCGTTCCTCGCGCTCGCCCTCCTCGGCATTCGGCTCGACCGCGGATTCGAGATCACGAGCCCTGAGCTCATCTTCGCCGGGGTGTGCGGATCCTTCGCCGTGTTCTTCATCGTCTACCTCGTCTGGACGCACCGGATCTTCTCGCGCACCCCGGCCGAGGAGCTCAAGCTGATCGCGGCGACCCAGAGCAGGCAGAGGCCGAGCGGCTACGCCCGCGCGCTCGGCGTGCAGTCGGCCGAGAGCTTCGCGATGATGGCGGCCTTTGCCGCGCTCGCCGTGGCCATCGCCGCCGCGATCGTGGGCGCGCGCAGCGGCGGGATCTGGCTCACCGCGCTCGTGCTCCTCACGGTGGGGCTCGCCTGGGCCACCGTGGCCTATGCGTTCGCGCTGAGGTATCTGCGCCTCAACGCGGTGGGCGAGACGATCGAGTTCGACATTCGCGAGGATCCCGGCTTCCCCGAGTTCCTGTCGATGGGGATCATGGTGTCGGCGATCGGCGCGATGTCGGCCGGCACTCCGCGCACGAGCGCGAGCCTCACGGCGGTGCGCGTGCACACCTCCCTGTCCTTCGCGTTCAACGCCCTGATCATCGCGATGACCGTGTCCCTGATCGCGACGCTCGTCGCCGGGGCGGCGGCGTAGGCCGATCCGTCCCCGCCCCGCGGCACACCGCCGCGCCGGTCCGGACTATTCGCCGCCCCGCGCGAGCCGCGACGGCCACCAGACCTTACGGCCGATGTCGGTCGCGAGCGCCGGCACGAGCAGCGATCGCACGATGAAGGTGTCGAGCAGCACGCCGAACGCCACGATGAACGCGATCTGCGCGAGGAACAGGATCGGAATCACCGCGAGGGCCGCGAACGTCGCCGCGAGCACGAGGCCGGCTGAGGTGATCACGCCGCCCGTGATCGCGAGGCCGCGCGAGATTCCCTCGCGCGTGCCGTGCGCGATCGATTCCTCCCGTACGCGCGTCATGAGGAAGATGTTGTAGTCGATACCGAGCGCGACGAGGAACACGAAGCCGTAGAGCGGCACCGCCGGGTCCGCTCCCGGGAACTGGAACACGTGCGTGAACACGAGGCCCGCCACCCCGAGGGCCGTGCCGAAGGACAGCACGGTCGTCGCGATGAGGATCAGCGGGGCCACGATCGAGCGCAGGAGCACCATCAGGATCAGGAGAATCACGAGCAGCACGACCGGGATGATGAGCGTGCGATCGTGGATCGAGGCGTCATTCGTGTCGACCGCGGTTGCCGTGACGCCGCCGACGATGGTGCTCGACTCGTCGAACTCGGCCCGGGCCGCACGAACCACCGACTCGGCCTCCTCCGAGTCCGCCGCGGCGCTCAGCGTGGCCTGCAGGAGGACGTCCCCGTGCGAGACGGTCGGCTCCGGGGCCGGCGTGCCCGGAGGGCCCTGCGCCTGGATCCCCTCGGCGGTCACCGCGGCGGTCCCGCTCGGCGAGTCGGCGGCCGCGACGGCGACGCTGTCGACTCCGTCGAGCCCCCTGAGCGTGCTCGCCGTCTGCTCGAGTTCGTCCTCCGGCGTGATGACGTACATCGGACTTCCTGATCCGCCCGGGAAATGCTCGCCGAGCGCGCGCTGGCCGTCGCGGGCCTCGCTTGACCCGAGCACGAGATCGGACTGCGGGACGCCGTTCGCCTCGAGCTGCGAAGCGCCGACGACGCCGACCGCGAGCACCAGCACCGTGCTCACCCAGATCGCTCGCGGATGCGCACGGACGATCCGCGCGAGGCGCGCCCACAGGCCCGTCGGCATCCCGTGCTCCTCGGCGACGACCTCCGGCTCGTAGCGCGGACGCTTCGGCCAGAAGGCTGCCCGCCCGAACGCGAACAGGATCGCCGGCAGGAGCGTCAGCGCAGCGAGCATCGCGAACACGATCCCCACCGCTGCGACCGGACCGAGCGAGCTGTTGGACTTCAGGTCGGAAAGCAGCAGACACAGCAGCCCCGCGATCACGGTGCCGCCCGAGGCGAGGATCGGCTCGAGCGATCCGCGCAGCGCGTTCCGGGTGGCCGTGCCTCGATCCTGCGTCTTCCGCAGCTCCTCGCGGTACCGGGACACGTACAGCAGCGAGTAGTCGGTTGCCGCACCGATCACCAGGATGAACAGGATGCCCTGCGTCTGTCCGGAGAGCATGAACAGGCCCCACTTCGCGAGCCACCAGTTGACGAGCAGCGCGACCGTGAGCGCCATCATGCTCGTGGTGAGGACCGCGACCGGCAGCAGCAGCGAGCGGTACACGACCACGAGGATCACGAACACCGCGAGCAGCGCGACGCCCAGGAGCAGTCCGTCGATGCCCGAGAACGCGGCGACCAGATCGGCGGTGAACCCTGCCGGGCCCGTCACATAGACCGCGATGCCCTCCGGCGCGGCCGCGCGGAGCTTGTCCCCGATCGCCGCCGTGGTGTCACCCACATCGTCCTTGCTCTCGATCGGTACGAACACCTGGGCGGCCTTGCCGTCCTCGGAGGGGATGAGGGGTGAGATGTCGTCAGTCACCCCGGGAACCGTGTCGGGGAGGTCCGCGACGGTCTTGCCGAGCGATTCGAGCTGCGCCGGGGTGAGTTCGCGCTCACCCGCGAGCACCACCACGGCGGGAATCGCCTCCGAGTCGCGGAACTCTGCGAGGCGTTCCTGCACCCGCGTCGCGTCGGCGGAACTCGGCAGGTAGGCGGTCTGCTCGTTGGAGGAGACCTCGCTCACCTTGCCGAAGTAGGGTCCGCCGATCCCCCCGACGCCCACCCAGACCAGGATCAGGAGCGCAGGGATGAGGATCCTCGCCCAGCGGCCGCCTCGCGAGCGTCCGTGCTTCGGATTCGGGTCCGCCTGTGCAAGATCCGTGTTCATGACCGCCCCCATTTTTACCTAGCCAAGTTAGTTTACTAGCCAAGGTGTATAGATCGTTTGGGATAATATAGCACCATGTCCGAGTCCTGGCCAAGATCGGGAGACGCCCCGCGAATCTATGACGTCGACGCGAATGATCCGGACAGCCGGCTCATCGATCGATCCAGCATGGACGCCGACTCCATGCGTCAGATCGGCGAGATCATGGCCGCCCTCCACGCGCTCCGCACCGCAGAAGAACGCCTCTCCGAGGCCTCGCTCGCCTACATGAAACTCGGCCGCAACGACATGCGCGCGATCCACTTCCTCATCGTCACCGGGAACTCAGGCGCAATCGCCACCCCAGGCCAGGTCGCCGCCCACCTCAGCATCTCGACCGCGTCGACGACGAAACTCCTCGACCGTCTCGAACGCGCCGGCCACATCACCCGCTCAACTCACCCGGATGACCGGCGGGCGATCGCCCTCGCCGTCACCCCGTCGACGCGCGAGGCGGCCATCGAAACCGTCGGCCGCCAGCAGGCGAAGCGCTTCCACGCGGCCGCGCGGCTCACACCCTCGGAGCGCGAGGTCGTGGCGCGCTTCATCACCGATATGGCGCGGGAACTGGACGTCTCCGGCGAGGCGTGGGCCTCCGGGGGCGCCCCGGAAGGCACTTGATCCCTCAATGATCGCTGGATCTAGGAATCTCCGAGCGGGCGATCATGAGTTGGCGCGCTAACTCAGTTCCACAAGGCTGCCCAGGACATTCCTTGCTCCACTGGTCGAGTTCAGTTTTCAGCTCTGTCAACGAGGACAGCGTGAATTACTCTTACCAGCAGTTCCAAGTCGCCATCGTTACGAGCAGTGTGACAGGCTCCGTGAAGCTCGCCCATCCCAATGAGCCGCCAGTCCAGGCTTCGCCCCGACTTCGCTAGGAGCTGGCTAAAAAATTCTCTCTGGGTCCGACCATTGCCTTCGCGAAACGGGTGGGCGTAATTGAGGTAGTCATACAAATAGGCGACTTCGAGCACAAGCTCATCAGTTGTCATCGAGCGCAAATAGTCGGACTCCCGAACCCTCTGAGCAACATGGTCCACCGGCATCCAAATACTTGCTGGCGGGACAAATGACTCACCGCCGCCTTTGGCAAGCCCGACAGTGCGAAGCTCACCAGCCCACTCATACACATCCTGAAACAACTGCCGATGTAGAGCTTGCAGGTGCAACAGGTCAAAGCTGCGTCGCACGAGACCCGGCAACTCACGGAGCTCGGCGATGCGGTACTCAACGAGATCATTCTCAGCATCTGCAAGAACCAGTGCGTCCTCGACACCGAGTAAGTTACGTAGCACCGTGGCATCAGGGTTGATGAAATATCCGTTCCACCGGGCTTCATGATCTCCGCGTTCCCAGGGCCGCAATTCGGTCAAGAAATCCCGTATCGTTCGCGCACGCGCCGCCCCAGCTGATCTATGTCGATCTCGCCGCGCACGTAGGCATCCTGGTCACATCGAGTTTCCTCCGTGCTCCGCGATCCTTCAAGCTCGGATGACCGCCGGGCGTCAGTCACCGCACGTAACCGACGCTGAATTACGCCAGGCTCTGACGCGCTCATGATGCCTCCCTCCTCTGGGTCAATTCTAGCGCTCGGACCCGGCAGGTCCGCTGTCTCTTCGCCCGCCGAGACGACTCGCGAAGCGCCTTCAGGCCAAAGACCTGAGAACTGAAATTCAGTCGCCGGTATCGCCGATCTCGTCATCAAGGTCAAACCCTGCTCCAGCAGCTTTGGCTACAACAGCGCTATTTGTCGCAGTAGTGATTTCACGTTGCACAGGAGACCCCATTGCTTCTTCAACAAGCTTGAGGAGGTATTCGCGCCGATAAGCAAAATGTGCCTCAAAGTCATCAGCGCGCATCGCCGCCGCGTCAAGCCCATGTGTAATTAGTAACTCATCGACCTCTGCCCGGGACAACCGCGACTCGCGCTCAACGCGCGTTAGATACTGCGATGGCGCGACACCACCGATTGCTCTGTTGGTGCGTGCGGCGAGAGGTGTTTTGTTCACGATGCTGTCATATTGTTCGAGCTCAATTCCATGTTCGACTGCCCACGCCTTCGGAAATACGTGGTGAATATCGGTCGCAAGGTCTTTGTGCGTCTGTAGGTCAAAGCGATGATTCGCTATCCAATCAACCGCACCCTTCGCAACCTGCAGGGCATAAATACCCTTGTAGGCAGCAGAATTTCGTGATCGCAACGTGTACAAACGCCATTCGTTGAAAGTCGCGTCAGCTACTGTCAATGGCAACACCTCAGTCTCACCAGAGGCCCACCCTGGCACCTGTTCAACATCTCGTGCAAACCGGGTTTCGGTTGATGATCCGTACTTCTCGCCGAGTACGCCTGACCAGTACCAACGGCGTAGGCGAGCCTGCACTCCGTGTGAATCTGCCTGATCGCCAAGCAACACTCGCACCACCGCAAGTGGAACAATCTGCGTTGAATATGGCAGGAAGCGAGTATCAAAGACGCACTGGTCAACCAAAAAGCGTGCGGCCCACAGGAATCCCTTGCGAAGCTTGTCTCGCCATGCAAGATACGACGGCAGCTCGAGTTTGAGGAGATCTTCTCGTTTGGCTGAGACCGCAGGCGGTCGCTGTGCCGTGCTTTCCCTGTTGCGCCGCAGCGTCTCCAGCAAACTCACGCCTTGTAAGAACTCGACACTGCGGGTGTCGGCGAGCACCGGGTACTGGGCAAAGCTCCTTTCGATGTCCGCCCAGTCGTCTTTCAAGCGAAAGTCTTTCCCGTGCTCTTCAAAATACTCTGCGTCTCCGGCAAAAGTAGAAGTCAAGAGTTCAAAAACAGTTAGCGGAACGCCTCCCGTGTTGACTTTCTCAAACACGGTCGCGACAGCTGCTTTGCTCGTGCGTCGATCAAGTGAGATAGCCGGGATTCGATATGCCGAAGTCGGCTGCACGACTTCATTGATGAAAGCGTCCCCTGCATCCCTCCCGGCGATTCTCCTGACGTGTTCGAAGAGCGCAAAGGTGTCGAGAAAAAGACTCACCGGCACCATTCCTGCTGCCACCTGCTTCTCTGGCGTTGAAAGATCAATCTTGACTTCACGTCCAAAATTGGTGCGCTCAATCCCGTCGGCCGGAAGTGAAATTACGGCGTCATCAATTCGAGCATCGCCCTCGACCGAGACTCGCACATCAACGAAGTAGCGGCGGTCCATGAGCTTGCCCCTCACATCGCGAGTTGCGACGACGCGCTCGCCGCTGAACGCTTGTGTGAGCGAAGTAAGCCTTTGCTGCCCGTCAAGTAACAACCATTCAGGAGTCACATCTCGCGGTGCCCCCGAGCCAGCGATCGGTTTGGGTTTGAAACGTACCTGCTCGTTTCCAGTTTGCAACAGCATCACGATACCCATCGGGTGGCCCCTCAGCACGGTCACAATGAGCTGACGCACCCGTTCATCGTCCCACTTATATTCACGCTGAAAATCAGGAAGCTGCAATTTTCCGTCGCGCGCCCACTTTACGTATTCAGCGAGTTGGAATTGTGGAGTTTCAAATGACATCGCTGTCTCTCGTTCCTGTGCAGAAGAAGGCCTGGTGACACCGCAACTCAGCTTAGCTGAGCAGAAGCGGGACCCTCTTGTTTTACCAGCGCCCCGAGTCTGCCTCACGAGTAGATTGCGACCGGGCTCTGGCTCGCGAGGTGTTCAACAAGAACGAATGGAGCATTTCAACCAACAGACGAGATTCATTTGGTCTATGCAACATGCAGGAACGACACGTGCCGCCACTGAGTGCTCACCAAGCTGCGTGACACTATCGGGTAACGGCGAGCGCTTTCCTCACGGGGCTGCAACTTGCTACATCACTCAGATAGTACTCAGATAGTCCTGGACAACTCGTTCCCCATTTCGCCGCTCCGCACTTCTGCCGCAGGCGTTGATCCCCAAGGCGTCCCATCAGATCAAGCAAGAGCGACCCCGTTCCCGAAAGACTCCGTGATGATGCGGGCACTTTCACCTTGGCTCCGGTAGCGGCCGAGAAAAAGGAACAAGTGCAACAGCCCAAGAGCGGCACATGGCTGCCGGAGATTTTCTCGTCCGCCCCGGCCCGCATAGCCAACGCACTCCTCCGCGAGCAATTTTGATCGCGCAGTCAGCCAGGCCACGCGCAGCACATCAAACTCCCATCAAGGTCTTTGCAGGCAAAGTAGGCCAAACAAATCGGCCACTGCCATTCTCGGCAGTGGCGTCCTTTTGTCTTTAGGTTTGGAAACACGAAAACGCCCCTGACCTGCGGAAATTCGCGGATCAGGGGCGTGAAAAGATCTTATATAGACCCTCGTTTAGAAGTCCCAGTCCTCGTCCTCGGTGGCGACTGCCTTGCCGATGACGTAGCTCGAGCCGGAGCCGCTGAAGAAGTCGTGGTTCTCGTCGGCGTTCGGGGAGAGGGAGGAGAGGATGGCCGGGTTGACGTCGGTCATCTCCTTGGGGAACATCGGCTCGTAGCCGAGGTTCATGAGCGCCTTGTTGGCGTTGTAGTGGAGGAACTTCTTGACGTCCTCGGTGAGGCCCACGGGATCGTAGAGGGCCTGCGTGTAGAGCACCTCGTTCTCGTAGAGTTCGTAGAGGAGGGAGAAGGTGTAGTCCTTGAGCTCCTGGCGGCGCTCCTCGCTGACGCCCTCGAGGCCGCGCTGGTACTTGTAGCCGATGTAGTAGCCGTGGACGGCCTCGTCGCGGATGATGAGGCGGATGAGATCTGCCGTGTTGGTGAGCTTGGCGTGCGCCGACCAGTACATGGGCAGGTAGAAGCCGGAGTAGAAGAGGAACGACTCGAGCAGCGTCGAGGCGACCTTCCGCTTCAGCGGGTCATCGCCCTCGTAGTAGTCGACGATGATCTGCGCCTTCTTCTGCAGGTGCGGGTTCTCGGCGGACCAGCGGAAGGCGTCGTCGATCTCCTGCGTGGAGGCGAGGGTGGAGAAGATGGAGGAGTAGCTCTTCGCGTGCACCGACTCCATGAACGCGATGTTCGTGTAGACGGCCTCCTCGTGCGGGGTGATCGCGTCGGGGATGAGCGAGACGGCGCCGACGGTGCCCTGGATCGTGTCGAGCAGGGTGAGGCCGGTGAAGACGCGCATGGTGAGGAGCTGCTCCTCGGGGGTGAGCGTGGCCCACGACTGGACGTCGTTGGAGAGCGGCACCTTTTCGGGGAGCCAGAAGTTGTTGACGAGGCGGTTCCACACCTCGAGGTCCTTGTCGTCCTGGATGCGGTTCCAGTTGATGGCCTGGACCGCGTGACCCAACTTGAAGTTCATCGTCTTCTCTCCTGTGACGGTTCTGCGTGTCGAAGTCGTGCGCGGGGGCCGCGCGCTACGGCCACCGCATTGAGCCTACCTGCGGCTCCGGCGGTGCGGACCCCCCAGTTTTGCGGGGCCCGCACCCTGGGTTACAGCATGCAGCTGACGCACTCGGTCATGTCGGTGCCCTCGAGCGCGAGCTGGCGGAGCCGGATGTAGTAGATCGTCTTGATCCCCTTGCGCCACGCGTAGATCTGTGCGCGGTTGATGTCGCGCGTGGTGGCGGTGTCCTTGAAGAACAGGGTGAGCGAGAGGCCCTGGTCGACGTGCTGCGTTGCCGCGGCGTAGGTGTCGATGATCTTGTCGGGGCCGATCTCGTAGGCGTCGGTGTAGTACTCGAGGTTCTCGTTCGTCATGAACGGCGCCGGGTAGTACACGCGGCCGAGCTTGCCTTCCTTGCGGATCTCGACCTTCGACGCGATCGGGTGGATCGAGCTCGTCGAGTTGTTGATGTAGGAGATCGAGCCGGTGGGGGGCACAGCCTGCAGGTTCTGGTTGTAGATGCCGTGCTCCATGACGCTGGCCTTGAGCGCGCGCCAGTCATCCTGGGTGGGGATCTCGATGCCGGCGTTCGCGAAGAGTTCGCGGACGCGCTCGGTCTCGGGCTCCCAGACGCCGTCGGTGTACTTGTCGAAGAACTCGCCGCTCGCGTACTTCGAGTCGGCGAAGCCGCCGAAGCTCTGGCCGCGCTCGATCGCGATGCGGTTGGAGGCGGTGAGGGCGTGGAACAGCACCGTGTAGAAGTAGATGTTGGTGAAGTCGATGCCCTCGTCGGAGCCGTAGTGCACGTGCTCGCGGGCGAGGTAGCCGTGGAGGTTCATCTGGCCGAGGCCGATGGCGTGCGACTGATCGTTGCCGTCCTCGATGGAGCGGACGGAGGAGATGTGGCTCATATCGCTGACCGCGGTCAGCGCGCGGATGGCGAGCTCGACGGTTTCGCCGAGGTTGCCGCCGTCCATCGCGGTGGCGATGTTCATCGAGCCGAGGTTGCAGGAGATGTCCTTGCCGATGTGGTCGTAGCTGAGGTCCTCGTTGTAGGTGGTCGGGGTGTTGACCTGGAGGATCTCGGAGCACAGGTTGGACATGTTGATGCGGCCCTTGATCGGGTTTTCCCGGTTGACCGTGTCTTCGAACACGATGTACGGGTAGCCCGACTCGAACTGCAGCTCAGCCACGGTCTGGAAGAAGTGGCGTGCGCTGATCTTGGTCTTCTTGATCCGCGCGTCGTCCACCATCTCGTGGTACTTCTCGGTGACGGAGATGTCACCGAAGGGGACGCCGTAGACGCGCTCGACGTCGTATGGGGAGAAGAGGTACATGTCCTCGTTCTTCTTCGCGAGTTCGAAGGTGATGTCGGGGACGACGACGCCGAGGGAGAGGGTCTTGATGCGGATCTTCTCGTCCGCGTTCTCGCGCTTGGTGTCGAGGAACTTCATGATGTCGGGGTGGTGGGCCGACAGGTAGACCGCGCCGGCGCCCTGGCGAGCACCGAGCTGGTTGGCGTAGCTGAAGCTGTCTTCGAGGAGCTTCATGACGGGGATAATGCCGGAGGACTGGTTTTCGATCTTCTTGATCGGGGCGCCAGACTCGCGGACGTTGGAGAGCAGCAGGGCGACGCCGCCGCCGCGCTTCGAGAGCTGCAGCGAGGAGTTGATGCCGCGCGAGATCGACTCCATGTTGTCCTCGATGCGGAGGAGGAAGCAGGAGACGAGTTCGCCGCGCTGCGCCTTGCCGAGGTTGAGGAAGGTGGGCGTTGCCGGCTGGAAGCGGCCGGACACGATCTCGCGGACGAGGCCGCGGGCGAGCTCCTGGTCGCCCTGGGCGAGGCCGAGCGCGACCATGACGACGCGGTCCTCGAAGCGCTCGAGGTAGCGCTTGCCGTCGAACGTTTTGAGGGCGTAGGAGGTGAAGAACTTGAAGGCGCCGAGGAAGGTCGGGAAGCGGAACTTCATCGCGTAGGCCTCGTTGGTGAGCTCCTCGATGAACTCCGCGGGGTACTGCTCGAGCAGCTCGCGCTCGTAGTACTCGTTGTCGACAAGGTAGCGGAGGCGCTCCTGGAAGTTGTGGAAGAACACCGTGTTCTGGTTGACGTGCTGCAGGAAGTACTGCCGCGCGGCTTCGCGATCCTTGTCGAACTGGATGTTGCCGTCGGCGTCGTACAGGTTGAGCATCGCGTTCAGCGAGTGGTAATCCATGTCGCTGATCTTGGAGGACTCGAAGCCCTGTTCCATCACTGCTGCTTCCAAAACTGTTCCAATCCTTCTTGGACGGCGGTCACGTCGTCCGGGGTTCCAAAGAGTTCGAATCTGTAGAGGAGTGGCACCTGGCACTTCCTCGCGACGATGTCGCCGGCGAGTCCGTAGGCCTCGCCGAAGTTGGTGTTGCCCGCGACCATGACGCCGCGGATCAACTTCCGGTTTCGCTCGTCGTTGAGGAACCGGATCACCTGCTTGGGGACGGCTTTGGTGCTGGGACCGCCGCCATAGGTTGGCAGGAGCAGGACGTAGGGTTCGGTGACGACGAGCGGATCTTCCCTTGAGTACAACGGGATCCGTTCGGCATCCATTCCGAGCTTCTCGACGAATCGTTTCGTGTTACCGGAGACGCTGGAGAAATACACCAGGTCTGCCATGCTCACCACCTCCGTTTGGAGCGGAACTTCGACACTGCTGGGATGTTCGACCTACTGAAACGCCCCCGGCTCGCAGAGGATCTTTCCTCGTGCGGCCGCGGGCGGTTTCGACGTGCGGGGGTTAGTCCGCGAGGCGGCTTGCGAGCTCCGAGATCTTGTCGGGGCGGAAGCCCGACCAGTGCTCGTCCTCAGTGACCACCACGGGAGCCTGGAGGTAGCCCAGCTCCTTCACCGTCTCGAGCGCCGTCGCGTCCTCGGACAGGTCGAGTACGTCGTACTCGATGCCCTTGCTGTCGAGCGCTCGGTACGTCGCGGTGCACTGCACGCACGACGGCTTGGTGTATACCGTAATGGCCATCTCACGTCCCTCCTCAAAAACCTTCGTGCCCCGACCGAGGCACTACATATAGTGAACCACACCCGCGGCGACCACAAGATGATGTAGTTACATCTTTGTAGTTTTACACCGGCTCTCCACCGATTTCGACCCCGTCCTGGGGAGAACTTTCGGCGCGGTTCCGCCCCTTTTCCCGGGTTATCCACACCTCCCACAGGCCGGAAGAATTTTCTGCGGCGCACCGTCATCGGCGTGTCGCTGAGTGGACTCGGAAGCCCAGTTATCGGGGTGCGCGCCGGGTGAACCGGGCGCACCAGCCGGCGCCGCGCAGGCGTCGGCTGGCGGCTCGATCGCATCACAACGAGATGGGCCACAGCAGCTCCCTTCCGTCGGGCTCGAACCAGCGCAGCACGAGCATCGCATCGGCGGTGCCGAGGGCGCGCTCCGCGTCGGAGCCGCGGAGCACCGCGCGAACCCGCTCCCCCGGCTGGACCGTGCGCGGAAGCGACAGCCCGAGCATGCCGCCACCGGCGAGCGCGAGACGCACCGAGTGCAACGGGGCAGCACCGCAGTGCTCCAGTTCGATCACCCCGGAGGCGGAACGGGCCGAGATGCGCCACGGCACCGGGAACGCGCCAGACTCCGCGGGTGCGGCCCCCAACGGCGGCGCAGCGGGTTGCGGAGAAGCATGGGGCTGCGGCGAAGCCGGCGTGGACGCAGCAGACGCAGACCTGGCAGACGCAGACGGGACAGACGCAGACGCAGCAGACCCCGGTCCGCCCGATCCCTCACTGCCGGAGGAGGGCCCCGCTGCCGCGCGCAGCGGCAAGACCTCCCGCCCGGGCGCACGGCCACCCGGCCGCTGACGCGCTGGCGCCTGCAACCGGGTGGAGATGCGGAAGGGATTCATGCGGCCAGGGTACGGGTGACCACTGACATTCATGAGGGGTGCGGGAACGGTGCGGGACGCGCGCCAGCAGCACGCCCCGCACCGCCGGGAAACAGCCCGGCTCCCGCCGAAAACTACCCGATCAGGCTCGGCTGCAGATCCCGCAGCGTCTGCCGCCGCGTCATCCGGCCCACGCCGATCACCGCGGCCAGCAGCGCCGCGAGCAGCCAGATCACGATCACGCCGATGTCGGCGCCCACGCGATCCCAGCCCGCTCCGCTGTACATGACCTGCCGCATCGCGTCCACCACGTACCCCATCGGGAGGATGTGGTGCAGGGAGGCGAGCGGGGCCGGCAGCGTCTGCCACGGGAAGGTGCCGCCCGCGGTGACGAGCTGCAGCACCATCAGGATCAGGCCGATGAACTGCCCGACGGAACCGAGCCACACGTTGAGGGCGAGAATGATCGCGGTGTACGTCGCCGAGGCGAGCACGAGCAATCCGAACGTCGCGAGCGGATTCGCGAACTGGAACCCGAGCGTGATCGCGAGCACGCCGAACAGTCCGAGCATCTGGAGCGCGCCGAGCAGCGCGGGGGTCGCCCACCCCGCGATCGTGACTCTGATCGGGGCGTTCAACGCTGTCACGGCGCGCTTCGAGATCGGCTTCACGATGAGGAACAGCGCGTAGATGCCGATCCACGCCGCGAGCGCGGCGAAGAACGGGGCGAGCCCCGCCCCGTAGTTCTGGGCCTGCGTGATCGCGTTGTTCGAGATCGAGACCGGATCCGCGAGCGTCTTGGCCTGCGCCTTTCGGGTCGCCTCGTCGGTGTCCGGGATCTTCTTCGCGCCGTCGGAAAGGCCCGTCGCGAGCTTCCCCGCGCCGTCCTCTGCGGTTTTGAGTCCCGTCTGCAGGGTCCCGATGCCGTCGCGGAGCTCGGCCGATCCGGCCGCCGCCGTGCCCGTGGCGTCCGCGAGCTGCGCCGATCCGCTCGCCGCGGTCTTGGCTCCGGCGGAGAGCTGCGCCGCTCCGCCGGCGACCTGATCGGCGCCGCTGTTCAGGCGATCGATCTCGGAGCGGGCGTTCTGCACGCGGCCGGCCGCGGCGGTGAGGTCGCTGCCGATCGGGTCGATTGCGGCGAGCACGTCGTTCACTTCGGCCTGCGTGTAGCCGCGATCCGTGAGCCGCTTCTGGATGTCGGTGCGAACGCCGGGGAGCTTGCCTGCTGCGCCCTGCACTTCGTCGTCGATCGAGTCGGCGATCTGGGCGAGCTTCGCCGTGCCTCCGTGCACCTGCTGGGCGCCGTCCGTGAGCGTGACGAGCCCGTCGGAGAGCTGCGCGTTGCCCGCCGCGAGCTGCTTCGCCCCGTCGTGGATCTGGGCGTTGCCATCAGCCAGTTTCGAGGCGCCATCGTGCAGTTTGCCCGCGCCGTCGACGGCGTCGCCGAGGCCGTCGTGCAGCTGACCAGCGCCCTTGGCGGCGTCGACGAGGCTGATCCGGATCGTGTTCAGGGCGTCGAGCATCGTGAGGCCAGCCTCGTCGACGACCTTCTCGGCGACGGTGGTGCGGATCTTCTCGACGGCCTGCTTGCCGATCGTGGAGGCGAGGTAGTTGTTCGCGTCGTTCGTGAGCAGCACGATGTCGGCGGCGTGCGGGTCCTTGCCCTGGATCGAGGTGATCGACTCGGTGAAGTCGGCGGGAATCTTGACGGCGAAGTCGTAGCCGCCGTCGTCGAGCCCAGCCTTGGCGGTGCGCTCGTCGACGTCGTGCCAGTCGAAGGTGTCGCTCTTCAGGAGTTCGTCGGCGACCTCACGCCCGATGGTGCGGTGCTTTCCCGCGACGTTCGCGCCCTCGTCCTCGACGATGAGTGCGACGGGGACGTTCGTGAGCTTCGCGTAAGGGTCCTGGTTGGCCCAGAGGTACAGGCCGCCGTAGAGGATCGGCACGCAGATGAGCGCGACGAGCGCGAGCACGGACATCTTGGTGGACAGGAGACGCCGGAATTCGGCGGTGACGATCTGGAAGATTTTCATACGACGGCCTCAACTTCTCCGGTCAGGTTCTCCCACGAGGCGCGGCCGGCGACCACGAGCACGGCGTAGCCGCGCTCCGCGAGGTCCTCGGCGACGCGCCACCAGGCGCGCGGTCGTCCGCCGTGGCGATCGGGGGCGACGATCACGAGCGCCTCGACGCCGGGTCGATCGGCGGCGAGTTCCGCGAGCATGCGGATGCGTCGCGACGGCTCGACCTGGCCGATCGGGACCATGGTGAGGTCCGCGAAATCGTGGTCGGCCATCCAGCGGCGGGCAGTGATGGGGTTCGCGGCGTTGCCGGCGAACATGAGTTCTTCGGTGACGACGCCCACCGAGGGGACCTCCGCGTCGGGTTCGCTCACGATCGGGGCGTCGACGAGCGCGCACGCGCGGCGCAGGCGCCGGGTGTCCCGCTTGCCGTCGACGAGCACCTCGCCAGAGTCGGGCCGCATGCGCCCGGTCGCGATGAGCCCGAGCACGGTGGGTCGCTGCTCGGTTTCGGCCTGCACGAGCGTCGCCTCTCCCGTGCGGAACTCCACGCTCGTGGGCGGGAGCGCGCGCGACTTGCCGCCCTTCGCGACGTCTTTCAGCTCGATGATCACGCGGCGGCCTGCCGTTCCTGACGGAGGGCAGCGCGGCGGGTGAGTGCGGCGTCCGCCTCGCGCCAGCCGCAGCCGGCGGCGCCGAGCACGGCGAGAGAGGCCGTGGGGAAGTGCTGCGGGTCCGAGTCATCGGTGCCGAGGATCGCCCCGCGGGCGACCTCCTCGAGGAGGCGCGCGGTCTGCACGGCGGGCAGGTCGGCACGGACGACGTTCTGGTCCCGGCCGGTGCGGCAGACCTCGAGCAGGCGCTCGCGGAGCGGCCGGAGCGCCTCGTTCACGGCGTCGCCGTGCTCGCCATCGCGGGCGAGGGCGGCGACGACGCGGATGCGATCGGCCTCGCGCCAGAGCGCGTCGGCGAGGTCGGCGATCGCGAGGATGGGGTCGGAGGCGAGGGACTCGGCGCGGTTGCGCACGGCAATGCCGGCGATGCGTTCGGCGCAGCGCGCGATGACCTCGTGGACGAGCGCGGTGCGGTCGGCGAAGTGGCCGTAGACGGCGCGGCGGGTGAGGCCTGCGCCGCGGGCGATCAGGTCGATCGACGCCGCCGGATCGCCGGAGATGATGCGCTCGGCGGCCTCGAGGATCGCTTCGCGATTGGCCTCGGCATCGCGGCGACGCGCGGGGGTGGTGGTACTCATGACCACCAGTGTAATAACTTGCACACCATTGTGCACGTTATTCGCGCAGGGCGAAGAAAACTGTCAGGAACGGGAACTTAGACGTGATGGTAGGGCCGCCCCGCGGCGATTTCCTGCGCCCGGTACAGCTGCTCCGCGAGGATCAGGCGCACGAGCTGATGCGGGAACACGAGCTTCGACAGGCTCCACACGAAGTCCGCGCGCGATCGCACCCGATCGTCCACCCCGAACGCCCCGCCGATCAGCACCGTCACCGAGCGTCCCGCGTCAAACGCCCCGCGCAGGGTCGCGGCGAGCGCCAGCGAATCCACGTTCCTGCCGCGCTCGTCCAGCAGCAGGACGAACTCGTCGCGCCCGAGCTTCGCGAGGATCCGCTCGGATTCCTCCGCGCGCGCGGCCTCGCCATTCCGCGACGAGTGCGAGAGCAACTGCCACGACGCATCGAAGGGCTTGCGCAGCCGCTTCTCGTAGCGGCCGATCCCCTCGGAAACCCAGCTCTCATGCTTCTTTCCAACGGCGAAAATCCGTACGCTCATCTGGGACTCCTCAGTCGATCCTGATCGCGTCGAGGTGCTCGGCGATCCTGCCGATGGCCTCGCTCAGCACCGACACCGCCGGAAGCGAGACGAAGCGGAGGTGGTCGGGTGTGGGCAGGTTGAAGCCCCGGCCGTTCGTCACGAGGACGCTGGTCGCCCGCAACAGCTCGATCACGAATTCCTGATCGTCGGCGATCGGGTAGCGCTCGGGATCGAGCCGGGGGAACAGGTACAGGGCCCCGCTCGGCGCCACGCAGCTCACCCCCGGAATCTCGGTGAGCAGACGGTGGGCCGTGTCCCGCTGCTCGCGGAGTCGCCCTCCCGGCGCGCACAGCTCAGCGATCCCCGTCCACAGCGAGGCCTCGGAGAACGCCGCCGGAATGGCGAACTGGGCCGGCGCGTTGGAGCACATCCGCATGTTCGCGAGCAGGGTGAGCCCCTCGAGGAAGTCGCGCCCGAGTTCCCGGTCGCCGGAGACGAGCAGCCACCCGGCCCGGTACCCGGCAACGCGTTGCGCCTTGGACAGGCCGCCGAAGGTGAGGCAGAGGGTGCCCGTCGCGTGCGGCGCTGAGTGCTCGTGGTGCGCACCGTCGTAGCGGATGTGCTCGTAGATCTCGTCCGACATGAGCACGAGGCCGTGCCGCTCGGCGATCGCGGCGAAGCCGCGGACGAGTTCCGCCGAGTAGACCGCACCGGTGGGATTGTTCGGGTTGATGAGCACGAGCCCCTTGGTCGCGGGCGTGATGAGGGCCTCGACCGCGGCGAGATCGGGCATCCAGCCGTTCGACTCGTCGCACGGGTAGTGCACGGCCCGCCCGCCGGAGAGAGTGACCTGCGCGGTCCACAGCGGGTAGTCGGGTGCGGGGACGAGGATCTCGTCGCCCGGTCCGACGAGGGCCTGCAGGACGAGCGAGATGAGTTCGCTGACGCCGTTGCCGATGATCACGTCATCCGGCCCGATGTCGGGCACCCCCACCCCCGCGTAGTACGCTGCGACCGCCTCGCGTGCGGGGAGGATGCCCCGCGAGTCGCTGTAGCCCTGGGCCACGGGGAGCGCGCGCCTGACGGCCTCGACGATCTCGGGCGGCGCCTCGAATCCGAACGGCGCCGGATTCCCGATGTTGAGTTTCAGGATCTGCCTGCCCGCGCGTTCGAGGCGTTCGGCCTCCTGCAGGATCGGGCCCCGCACGTCGTAGCGGACCCCCGCGAGCTTGCTGGACTGGGTGATGGCGTTCACGCGGTGAGTGTACTGCTCCGGCCCGCCGGGTCGCAGCCCATTCGCCGCGCGGCCCCAACCCTACTGCTGCTGCGCGTAGAGCTCGGCGTAGCTGCCGCCGAGCGCGAGGAGCTCGGCGTGGGTGCCCTGCTCGAGGATTCGTCCTGCGCCGACGACGTAGATCCGGTCGGCGTCCACCACGGTGGAGAGCCGGTGCGCGATCGCGATCGTGGTGCGGCCGCTGCGCGCGTCGTCGAGGGCGCGCTGGACGGCCCGCTCGTTGACCGTGTCGAGCGCGCTCGTCGCCTCGTCGAGCACGAGCACGTTCGGGTTCTTGAGGAGCACGCGCGCGATCGCGATGCGCTGCTTCTCACCGCCCGAGAGGCGGTAGCCGCGCTCGCCGACGACCGTGTCGTAGCCGTCGGCGAAGCTCTCGATCGTGTCGTGGATGTTCGCGAGCCTGGCGGCCGTCTCGAGCTCCTCCTGGGTCGCGTCGGGGCGTCCGTAGCGGAGGTTCGCGGCGATCGACGCGTGGAAGAGGTAGGGCTCCTGGGTGACGACGCCGATCCGGTCCATGAGGGACTCCTGTTTGAGGTCGCGCACGTCGGTTCCGGCGTAGCTCACGGTGCCAGAGCTCGCGTCGTAGAGCCGCGGCACGAGGTTCCCGATCGTCGTTTTCCCCGAGCCCGACGCGCCGACGAACGCGACGAACTCCCCGGGTTCCACGTGAAACGAGACCCGGTCGAGGGTCGGGCGATCGTCCAGACCGACGTCCGGGTACCGGAACGTCACGTCCGTGAACTCGACGCGGCCAGCGAGACCCGGCTCGTCCGACGGCTCCGCAGCATCGGGCGCGTCGACGATCGCTGGCCGCAGATCCAGATACTCGAAGATGCGCGCGAACAGGGCTTTCGAGGTCTGCAGGTCGAGCGCGATCCGCATCAGCGCCATCAGCGGGAAGAGCAGCCGCGACTGCACTGTCGTGAACGCGACGATCGTGCCTGCCGTGATCCCCGGGTCGTACCCGGTCCCCTGCGCCCGCGCCATGATCCAGCCCGAGACGAGGTACACGATCGCGGGAACCGCCGACAGGAACACCTGCACAACGGCGAAGAACACCTGCCCGCTCATCGTCTGCTTCACCTGCAGCTCGATCTGCGTGCGATTCTCCGCGGCGTAGCGCTCCGTCTCCGCGCCCTGCCTCGAATACGTCTTCGCGAGCAGCACGCCCGACACCGACAGCGCCTCCTGCGTGATCGCCGACATCTCCGACAGCGACTCCTGCGTGCGCCCCGCGATCCGCGCCCGCACCTGACCGACGCGACGCTGCGCGAATACGAGCACCGGCAGCAGAATGAGCGCGATGATCGTGAGCTGCCAGCTCAGCAGCACCATCGCCACGGCCGCCGCGATCACCGTGACCGTGTTGCCGACGATGTTCGACACCGTGTTCGTGAGCACGTTCGCGACGCCGCCGACGTCGTTCTGCAGCCGCGACTGGATCACACCCGTCTTCGTGCGGGTGAAGAACCCCAGCTCCATGGCCTGCAGGTGCGCGAACAGCTTGACCCGCAGATCGCCCATCACGCGGTTGCCCACCCGCGCCGTGAGGAAGGTCTGCCAGATCCCAATCCCGGAGGACAGCACGAACACGAGAATCATCGCGCCGACGAGCCAGCCGAGGACCGGGAGGTTCGGGCCGCCCGCCTTGGGGAAGAGGCCGTCGTCGAAGACCCGCTGGGTGAGCAGGGGCGGCAGGATTCCGAGCGCGGCCGTGATCAGCACGAGGCCGATGATCACCGCGAGCGCTGCGCGATACGGCCGGAACAGCGCGGCGATCCGGCCACCGAGGTTCGCGATGACCGGCGCCTCCCGGTTGCGCTCCTTCTGCGCGGCGATGTCGCCGCCGGACACTCGCGTCCCGCGCCCGCCACCACCGCTCATACTCATGATTCGGAGGATAGTCCCTGGTCAGGTCCGGTGGCGACGCTTCCGCCCAGCGCGGAACGAGGGAATACCCCGCGCGCTGCGCCCGCGCGCGCTGCCGCGGCCGTCGGCTAGGGTGCTGCTATCTGACCCCAGTGGAGGAACAGCTGATGAGCCACCAGATTCCGGGAAGGCGACGCGCCGCCCGCGCGGGTGCGCTCGCCCTCGCCCTCGCGACGGCCCTCGGCCTCTCACTGTCCGGCTGCATCCTCGTCGCGGGAGGCGTTCGGACCCTCGTCGGCGGGCCCCCGCCGGGGATCGGGCCGGACGGCGAGCAGGATGGCGGGGATGCGTCGCGAACGAGTGCCCCCGCGGCACCCGACAGCGCCTGGCTCCACCCCGGCTACGCCGACGGCCTCGGCGAGACGTGGGAGTCGCCGGAGGATCTGTGCGGGATCGCCGACGGCGTCGCCGTCACCTCCGCCACGACCGCCACGAGCGTGCACGCCACCGGAACCGACCTCGCGACGGGAAAGCAGCTGTGGCAGCGGGACCAGACCGCCTGCGGCGAGGACGCCACGACCGCCGACGCGGCCCTGCTCAGCGTCCGCACGGCCAAGCCGGGCGGAAAGCACGAGCTCACGGCCGAGCTCGTGGATCCCCGCACCGGCACCGCGCGGATCACGTCAGAGGCCCTCACCGAATACTCCGGGCACGTCGAGCTCATCGGGGCGGACGAGTCACGGCTCGTCGTGCTCCTGCAGGACCGCGACGCCAACAAGATCACGGCGATCACCCCAGACGGCGCCGTCGAGTGGTCAGAACCCGTTCCCGCCGACACCATCAAGGCCCGCTGCCTGCTCCTCGGCGAGGCAATCGGCTGCGAAAGCACCGAGCGGGCCTGGGTGCTCGACGCGAAAACGGGCTCGACCCGCACGACCTTCCAGCCCCGGGCACTCAGCGAGGTGTCGTGGGCGCGCGACGGCTACGCCTACCGATCGGAGTCAGAGAGCGCCGCACGCGCGTACCGCTTCTCCGGCGAAGCCGTGCAGTTCGGTTCTCTCCCTCCCGCGGCCCCGAGGCTGCCCTCGGTCGCGGCGGGCGCCCGGTACGCGCTGCAGTCCTTCGCGGATCCGTCCGCTCCGCTCGCGGTCGACCGGACGGGCGCACCGGTGCTCTCGGCACTCGAAGCCCCCCTCGACTACGTCTTCACCGCGACGGGCGCCCCGTTCACCGACTTCAGCGTCGGCACGGCGTACTGGGGCGTCACGGCAGACGGATCAACCGTCGCCGTCAGCCCGACAGCCCTCGGCGACACGCTCAAGATCCTCAAGAACGACGGCAGCGAGGTGGGCCGGATCGACACCGCCTTCGACACGGAAGCGGGCACCAACCTGGCGCCCTCCTTCTCCGGGGGCTTCCTCGTCACCCGCAACGTGAGCAGCGACACCGCCGTCACGACGGTCCACCTGCCGCGCGGGTTCCGCTAGCGAATAGTGCAGTTTCCCCCACCCTGACCGGGGCTTTTATCCGTGGTGTTGGCTCGCACCCGGCGGATCGCTGCGCCCGCGGGCGCGGGCCCTACCAGTTTGGATTCGGCGGTCGGACCTGTCTCAGCAGCGACCGCGAGTCATCAAGGTCCCGGCGGAGGTCCGCGCTGCCGAGAAGATCGCGGACAAGTGCCTGAGCGCGGCGCGCCCCTGTCCGCGAGTAGCCGACGGCGTGGTGGGGCGCGAGTTCGAAGGATCGGCGTAAATCCCCACTACTCACTTCAAGCGAGACCGTCTTCGGTTCAGGCATTTCGATGACCCATGCCACCGCCGCGAACGCGAGCGGCAGTACGAAGTCGCCGATCCAGGGATGCAGCCATCGCGTAACGGGCACTTTCAGATCCAGGCGTTCCAGGGACTCCCATGAAAACTGCTCCAGGGCAACTTCCCCATCGCGGTACACGATCCGCTGGCGGGCAAGGAGCACGTTGCGTCCGGGAACGTCGCCGATAGCGAGGCCCTCGCTCGTCGCAGTGAGGGGCCCGAGACGCTCAGACATGCGCGGTCGAATCATGAGCCGCCGTGAGTTGGCGGGCACGTTTGTCGGCCGCGTATGGAGACTGACCGTTCGTGTGGGCGCTGTCCGCCGCCAGGGTCTTCGGGTGTGTGGTGGCGTAAACGCCACTGCCAAGTGATGGCCTTTCGCGCCAGAAGACGCTGTCAGCTTTCAGCCGGTTCAGAACGGTCGCTTCCGTACCGGAAGTGGCTTGCGCACTCCACGAGTGCGTCGGTGAAGTACGGGTCCACATCACCCCGTGGATGAGCGCCTCCCCCGTAAAGACTTGCCGCGCACTGGGCTGCTTCATGCGGGGACTCCTTCCCGGTGGTTTGGTGGTTCCAGGTTCAGGACACAGTTGCGGACTGATTGGGATATTCGCACGTCGCGGTCGCCAACGAAGATCCGGTCCAGCGAAGTCATGATGCCGGTGAAGCTTGTGAGGCCTATCCGAAGCGGGTCCCAGGCTGGACCGCTCACCGTGTGGCCGAGACGCTAGCCCTGTGGTCTTTTTCAGGCGAATAGTGCAGTTTCCCCCACCCTGACCGGGGACTTTTCTGCGTGGTGCCGGCTCGCTCCCGACGGAACCCTGGAAGCATGCACAACATCCGCCCCAGGCACCCCTCCGCACCGCAGACCGAATCAGACGTCGCGCCAGCCCCGACACGGCGCGGCGCGGATCCGGGCGGCGCATCCCGGCGCCGCGTCCCGGCGCGCGACCGTCCCGTGCTCGCGATCGTCTGCGCCTGGTACGTGGTCACCCTGCTCGTCTCGGGCGCGCTCAACGTGATCCAGCAGTTCGCGGGCATCGATCCGGATCTGATCCAGATTGTCCAGTTCGCACCGACGATCGGTCTGCTCCTGCTGTTCGCGCTGCCCCGGGTGCGGCGCAGCGTATTTCTCCCGCCGCGGGTCTCGCATCGTCGAGCCTGGGGGCGCCTCGGCATCGCCCTGCTCGCGATCGCCGGCTACGCCGCCATGCTGCTCGCGACGGCAGCCCTGACCCAGGATCTTCGCTCGGATCAGCCGTTCCACTCCGGCTGGCTCGTCGCGCTATTCGTCGCGCTGCAGATTGTCGGCGCGATCGGCGAGGAGATCGGCTGGCACGGCTTCCTGCAGCCGCTGCTCGCGACGCGGATGAACTGGCTCGCGTCCTGCATCGTGACGGGCGTGCTGTGGTCGTTCTGGCACGTGCAGATCTTCGCGAGCGTGCTCTCGACGATCATGTTCACCCTCTCCTGCGTCGGCCTGTCGATCGTGTACGGCAAGATCGCCGTGGGGAACCCCCTGCAGCGCGGGATCATCGCCGGCGTGATGCACGGCATCGTGAACATCACCCTGTTCCTCGGCCTCGACCAGGAGGCGGCGACGCGCGGCGCGATCCCGCTGCCCATCCTCTACCTGCTGCCCTTCGGCCTCGCGGTGCTCGCGGCGCAGCGGTTCCGCGCGCGGCAGGCGGCCCGGGGCTCGGTTCAGGGATCGCTGCGAGCGGCGGCTCGCGCGGCGACCTCCCCCGCCCCGCGGGGAAAACTCGCGGCCGTACCCTCCGTCACGGAATACGCTCCCAGTGGAAAGATGGACGCATGACCGCGCAGCCCACGCCCCCCAGCGCGCGGCAGAACCGCCTCGCCGACCGGGTTCGCGCCCGCGGCCGCGCGCTTCTCGACGCGCTGATCCTGCTGGGCGAACTGCTGTACGTGGCGGTCCTGATCCTCGGAATCGCGACCGCCATCGGGCTGTCGTGGCTCTGGGTCGGGCTGCTCGTCCTCCCGGCGCTGTACCGGGCGCTCCACCGGCAACTCGTGCGCGTCTCGGCCCGGTGCGAGCCGTACCTCGGCCGCCCGCTCAGGCTCCCGGAGTTGCCCGCGCGCCCGGAAGAACCCGCGGACCCCGCGGACGGTGTCCTGGAGAAGCTCCGTCGCACCGAGGGCATCCGCCTCCTCGCCTCGGAGGAGGCCTGGCAGCTCCTGTGGTGGGGACTCGTCGAGTCGCTCGTCGGGATCATCGTGGCGACCATGCCGCTCCTCCTCATCGGTGAGGGCCTGCGCGGCCTCCTCGTCGCGCCACTGCTCACCGTGATCATGGGCTGGCAACCGGACGAGTGGTACCTGTGGGTGCGGGTCGCCGACGGCATGAGCCTGGTCGCGGCGATGACCCTCGGCCTCCTGCTCGTCATCGTCGGATGGCTGACCGCGACGTTCTGGCTTCGCCAGCACGCGCGCCTCTCCTCGGCTGCGATCGGAAGCAGGCGCACCGAACTCCGCGCCCGCGTCGATCAGCTCACCCGCAGCCGCGCGGGTTCGCGACGCGACGCGGCCGCCGAGCTCAAGCGGATCGAGCGCGAGGTGCACGACGGCACGCAGGCGCAGCTCGCGACGATCGGCCTGCGACTCGGCACGGCCGACGCGCTGTGGGACTCGGATCCGGATCGGGCGCGCGCGATCGTGGAGGAGGCCCGCGGGGACGCCTCAGCCGCGCTCGACGAACTGCGGGCGCTGATGCGGGGGATCAGGCCGCCGGTGCTCGCCGATCGGGGGCTCGCCGCCGCACTCGAGGACCTCGCCATCGCCTCCGGCTCCGCGGGTCCCGGCTCCACCTCGGTCACGGCGTACGCGGCCCTGAGCGGGAATTACGCCCCCGACATCGAGTCCGCGGTGTATTTCGCCGCGCGCGAGCTCGTCACGAACGCCCTGAAGCACGCGCGCGCCGAACGGATCACGGTCACGGCGACCGAATCGCCGGAGCGCCTGCAGCTCGTCGTGCTCGACGACGGCGCTGGCGGGGCGCGGGAGACGCCGGGCCACGGCCTCGCCGGCCTCGCCGAGCGGCTCGCGGCCTTCGACGGCACGCTGACGGTGTCGAGCCCCGCGGGCGGCCCGACCCGGATCACCGTGGAGGTCCCGTGCGGGTCGTGATCGCGGAGGACCTCGCGATGCTCCGCGAGGGGCTCGCGCTGCTGCTCAAGGCCTCGGGGCACGAGGTCGTGGCGTCCGTGGCGAGCGGCCCGGAACTCGAGCGGGTGTTTGCGGAGTGGGACGCCGACCTCGCGGTCGTCGACATCCGTATGCCGCCGACCGGCACCGACGAGGGCCTGCGCGCCGCGCTCGCCGCACGTTCCGCCCGCCCAGGGCTGCCCGTGCTGCTGTTCTCGCAGTACGTCGAGCGGCTCTACGTGCGGGAGCTCCTCACCGACGGCGCGGGCGGGGTCGGCTATCTCCTCAAGGATCGGGTCTCGGATCCGCGCGAGTTCCTCGACGCGATGCAGCGCGTCGCCGACGGCGGGACGGTCATCGATCCGACCGTGATCGCCTCGCTGATCGGGGGCGATGCCACCGAGCAGACGCCGGGCCGACGGACAGGAGACGGGCAGGGACGCTCGTCGGGCCTCGCCGCGCTCACGCCCCGCGAGACCGAGGTGATACAGCTCCTCGCCGAGGGCCGCTCGAACGCCGCCATCGGCGAGCGGCTGTTCCTCAGCGAGAGCGCGACGACGAAGCACATCTCCGCGATCTTCGACAAGCTCGGCCTCCCGCCCAGCGGAACCGACAACCGCCGCGTGCTCGCCGTGCTCGCCTACCTCGGCGCCTGAAGCCCAGCCCCTTCTGCGAGGATGGGGCATCACCGATTCCCGAGGAGCCAGCATGTCCGATTCCCTCGACCGCGTCCGCGCCGCAGCCGCGGAGCGCGGCCTCGACATCGATATCCGGGAACGCCCCGACGCGAACTCGCTCGAGGAGGCGGCGGCACTCCTGGGGATCGCGCCGTTCGAGATCGTGAAAACCCTGGTCGTGAAGCGATCGGACGGCAGCTACCTCTTCGCGCTCGTGCCGGGCGGCCGCGCGATCTCGTGGCCGAAACTGCGCGCGCTCGTTGGCGTCAACAAGCTCCGCATGCCCGAGCCGGCGCTCGCGCTCGAGGCCACCGGTTTCGAGCGCGGCACGATCACCCCGATCGGCAGCACGACGGCGTGGCCCGTCTACGCCGACGAGACGATCGTCGGCCGCAGGGTCGCCCTCGGCGCTGGCGCGCACGGGCACAGCCTCTTCGTCGACGCCGACGAGCTGATCGGCGCCTACGGCGCGATCGTCGCGGACATTACGGTGCCGGAAGACCCCGCTGGCCGCTGAGGCGCCATACTCAGCGACCGACGCGATCGATCCCCATGCGCGCCGCCATCAGGGGAAAGGCCCGGTCGAAGACCGCCTGCGTGGTGTGCCAATCGTGCCCGGCCGGTTCGAGAATGAGTTCGGTCTGCATCCCGGCGGCCCGCGCCGCGGCGTGGAGCTCGCGGGCGTACCCCGTGTAGCGCTGATCCTTCTCGCCCGAGCCGAAGAGGAGCATCGTGTCGCGATAGCGGCCGTGCGCCTGCATGATCGCGATCGGCTGGGCAGCGTCGAACGCGGCCTGCGAGCCGCCGAATCCCTTCTGAACGGCCTCGGGGATCGAGCTCAGACGGGGACCGATCTCGCTCAGTGTCGCGATCCCGGAACCGAAGATCTCCGGGTGACCCGCCATGAACTGGGAGACGCAGGTGCCGCCCTGCGAGAATCCGGTCAGTCCCCACATCTTCGGATCGGAGCTCACCCGGTAGTGCGCCCTGACCCAGTTGGGCACGTCGATGGTCATGTAGCTGGCCGAGTTTCCGAGGGTGTGCGAGTCGACGCACATCGGGTTGACGTCGCCAGCTGAGAGCTGATCGGCCGCGACGAGGATCGGCGCGATCCCGTGGTGCGCCGCCTGATACCGGTCCAGCGCCTCGTCCATGTGGCCGGAGTCGAAGTTCGCGTACGGCCCGCCCGGCTGGCCGGACATCGCGATGAGCACCGGGAGCACTGGCGGATGATCGACGAGGGCGGCGGGAGGAAGCCACACGATCGCCTGCCGCGCGGGAAAACCGGAGGTCGCGCCGGGAATCATGACCGCCCCGCGCTGCCCGTGCGCCGGCATGTCCTTCGGTGGCTGCCAGTCCCGGAAGTCGGCGAGCCCCGCGACGACCTCGCCGCGCTCGCCCGTGACCTCCTCAAGCGGCGCGACATCCGTCTTCCCGAACACCTGGCTCAGGTTCTGAAACGCCCCGAAATCAGCGTTGATCTGCAGTGCGGAGGTCATCGCAAAGATCACGACCGCGATCGCAGCGACCGTCTTCCGCCACCAGCGGGTGCGGAACAGGTTGACGATCGAGAGGCCGATCCCCGCGAAGCCGAGCACGACCCACAGCCGCGTCAGGTCCGAGAGCGTGACCCCGAAGAGGTCTCGCACATCGACCGCGAACCAGAACACGCCGAGGCCGATCAGGCCGCCCGCGGCAAGCCCGCCGAACGTCAGGGCGAGCCGCCGCCAGGTCTCGCTACTCAGGAGGTAGACGGTCAGCGAGCCGCAGAGCAGCGAGGCTCCGATGAGGAGCCCGGAGTTCGTGATCGGCACCTCAGGCATCGGCGGCTCACCTCGCGGGGTTCGAGCCCAGTGCGGAAGTGCTGGGCGGCAGCGGGTGTCAGCATGACCGTCGAATCAATCATTTGCCTGGGAGCGCGTCCGGCTTTCCCGGGGTCATTTCCGCCAGCGCCGGCGCCGGTCATTCCGCACCCGCGGCCACCGCCCCAGTGAACTGGGGTTCCTCCGCGACGGACGCGTTCAGCTCCGCCGCGACCTCCGCCGCCGCGTCCAGCATGCTCCCAGCGAACGGGAAGCGGGAGGGCGGAGCGGTGAACGGCGAACGGGCGAGATGATCACGTCCGGTCGATCCCCATCCGCTTCGCCATCGCGGGGAAGGCTCGGTCGAACACCGCCTGCACCGTGGGCCAGTCGTGCCCGCCCTGCTCGAGGATGAGCTCGGAGGTGATGCCGGCCGCGAGCGCCTCACGGTGGAGTTCGCGGGCGAACCCGGTGTACCGCTGGTCCTCCGCCCCGCTGCCGAAGTACAGCATGGTGTCCGCGTAGGTGCCGTGCTTCCGCATGATGGCGATCGGCTGGGCCGCCTCGAACGCCGCGGTCGAGCCGTTGAAGCCACCCGCGATCGAGTCGGGAATCCAGCTCAGGCGCGGCCCGATCTGGCTGAGGGTCGCGATGCCCGACCCGAACAGCTCCGGATACCCGGTCACGAACTGGGTCACGCACGTGCCGCCCTGCGAGAAGCCCGTCAGCCCCCACATCCTCGGATCGCTGCTCACCCGATAGTTCGCGCGCACCCAGTCGGGGACGTCCTGCGTGATGTAGGTGGCGGAGTTCCCGAACTTCTGGGAGTCGACGCACATCGGGTTCACACCCGGCGCGGAGAGCTGATCGGCGGCGATCAGGATCGGCGCGATGCCGTGGTGCGACGCCTGATACCGGTCGAGCGCCCTGTCGAGATGTCCAGAGGTGAAGTTCGTGTCGGGCGCCCCCGGCTGACCCGACATCGCGATCAGCACGGGGAGCACCGGCGGGTGGTCGACGAGCGCGGCCGGCGGAAGCCACACGATCGCGGAGCGGGCGGGGAAACCGGACTTCGTGCCGGGAATCGTGACCTCGCCCATTCTGCCGTGCTGGGGCATGTCCTTCGGCGGGCGCCAGCGAGAGTAGTCGGCCATGCCCTTCACCACCTCGCCGCGCTCGCCCTTCACCAGGGAGAGCTTGCCGTAGGTCGCGCCGCCGAACACCTGATTGAGCGTTTGGTAGGCCCCGAAATCGGCATTGATCTGGAGGGCAGCGGTGGCGAGGAAGATCGGGATCGAGACGATCGCGATCACCTTCCGCCACCAGCGGGAGCGGAACAGGTTGACGAGCGCGAGCGCCAGGCCCGCGAACCCGAGCGCGACCCACAGGCGCGTGTAATCGGAGAGGGTCACGCCGAACACGTCGTTCAGGTCGACGAGCCACCAGAACACGCCGAGGCCGATCGCGCCGCCCACGATGAGACCCACAGCAGAGGCGAGGACTCGCCTCCATGTTTTCCTGATCAGGAGGTAGATCGAGAGCGCCGCGCAGAGGGCGGTGGCCCCGAGGAGCAGCCACGGTTCAGTGATCGAGGCCTCGAGCATGGGCGCACTCCCTCACGCGGTCGGAACGGTTCGCCGCGGGGGTGCGGCGTCAGCACCGACTAGCCTCTTTCGGCACTCCATGAGTTTCCTGGGAGGCGTGCGGCCGGTGCCGGTCCCCGGGCCTGCGCGGAGGCCGGCTACTCGGCCCCGTGCTCGATCGCGCGCTCGAGGCGCTCGAGCTTCCCGTCGAGCTCGCCCTCGTACCCGGGGCGGATGTCGGCCTTCATGACGAGCGAGACGCGCGATCCGAACGGGGCGACCGCCTCGGTTGCGCGCTTGACGACGTCGAATACCTCGTCCCAATCACCCTCGATCTCGGTGAACATGCTCGAGGTGCGGTGCGGCAGGCCCGAGGCGCGGACGACCTTGATCGCCTCGGCGACGGCCGCCGAGACGGAGCCGTCCGGACTTTCGGCGCCGTTGCGGGCGGGGCCGCTCGGGGCAACGGAGAAGGCGAGGATCATGCTGGTCGCTCCTTGAGTAATCGGGTGTGATCGGGTGTGATCGGCCCGGCGCGCGGTTACGCCGGGAGGTCTTCTGGGCCGAAGGCGTCGGGGAGGATGTCGGGCATCGTGCGGACGCCGCGCGGGGTCTCGATCCGGAAATCGGGCGCCGCGGCCTCGAGGAGGAGCTGGCGGCACCGGCCGCACGGCATCAGCGTGTTTCCCTCGCCGTCGACGCAGACGAACGCGGTGAGACGCCCGCCGCCCCCGAGGTGAAGCGACCCGACGAGCACGCACTCCGCGCACAGCGTGAGGCCGTAGCTCGCGTTCTCGACGTTGCAGCCGGACACGATCCGGCCGTCGTCGACGAGCGCGGCGCAGCCGACGCGAAGTCCCGAATACGGGGCGTAGGATCCCGCAGTCGCGACGAGCGCGGCATCGCGCAGCGCAGCCCAGTCGACCGGCGGGACGGCCGCTGACGCGTGTTCGGTACTCACGTGCTCAGGCTACCCGCACTCGCAGCCGCTGGGTTGAACTGGGCAAAAACGTGCAGCGGCCGCGGGTGCGCACCGGACGCACACGCGCGGGGCAGCACGGGGCGGAAACGCGGATCGGCCGCGGAAACCCGTGCGGTTCCGCGGCCGATCCGTTCGGGAGCCCCGTGGCCGGGCCTCAGCCCTTGATGGCGTCGGCCAGCTTGACGCGGGCCCCGGTGCGGAGGATCGAGTTGCTGTAGATGCGGGATCCGATCCACAGCACGACCGCGATGGACACGGCGAGGATCCCGAGCGAGAGGATCGGCTCCCACCACTCTGCGGTGCCGAGGTAGAGGCGCATCGGCATTCCGACGGGGGCGGAGAAGGGGATGTAGCTCATGATGGCGAGCATCTGCGGGTTGTCGTTGAACAGGATGACGCCGATGTAGGGGAACATGACGAGCATCAGGACGGGGCTCGTCACCGATCCGATGTCCTCCTGTCGCGAGACCAGTGAGGCGAGCGCCGCGTAGAGCGCGGCGAGCAGCACGAAGCCGAAGGCGAACAGGATCGCGAACCAGATCAGCGCGCCGCCGAGCTCTCCCATCAGGAGATCCTGCCCGGTCGCGAGCATGCCGACCGAGGCCAGGGTCGCGATCAGGGCCACTTGCGCGAAGGCGAGGATCGAGTTGCCGAGGATCTTGCCCGCGAGCAGCGTCGGCGCGCTGACGGTGGCGAGCAGGATCTCCACGATGCGGGTCTGCTTCTCCTCGACAACGCTCTGCGCGATCGTGGTTCCGAACGTCATCGCGCTCATCATGAACACGAGGCCGAAGCCGATCGCGATGAAGTAGCCGACCATCGGATTGGTGCCGGTCGGCTCGAGCAGGGTAACCGCGGGCTGCGCCGAGAGCGACATCATCAGGTCGGACGGGGCGCTGTCCTTCGCGAGCACCGTCAGGTGAACAGGGGTGTCGCCGCCCGCGACGACCGCGGCCTCGACCTTCCCGCTGCGCACGAGTTCCTCCGCCGCGGCGCGGTCCGCGACCGTCGTGGTGGCGAAAGCGTCCGTCTGCAGCGCGGCCGTGGCGGGATCGGAGGCGACCTCCTCGGTCACGGCGACCTTCGCGGGCCCGCCGATCGGACCGGCCTTCGCGAGGAGACCGCTCCCGACGACGCTCACGAGCACGAGGAGGAGGAGGACTCCGGTCGAAATGAGGAACGCCTTGCTGCGGAGCCGGGTGGTGATTTCCCGTTCGGCGACGATCCAGGCGCCCTTCGGGCCGCTCATGCCGTTGGCGCCCGCGAGGGCATCGGTGCCTGCGGTGCGACGGCGGGTCTCGGTGGTGCTCATCGGACGACCTCCTTGAAGATCTGCGCGAGGGTGGGGACGACGGGGGCGAAGCTGCGGATCTGGGCGTCGGGCCCTGCGGCGACGGCGCGGGCGAGGACCGCCTGCGCGTCGGAGTCCGCTGCGGCCTCGAAGCGGGCGCGGCCGCCGTCGAGGTGGGTGACGGTGATGCCGGGCTGCTCGCGCAGCCAGCCGGCGTCCGCTGCGGGGCCGGCGAGTTCGAGTTCGAATTCGCGCCCGGCGTGCTCGGCGCGCAGCGCCTCGCGCGAGCCGGAGGCGAGGATCTTGCCCCCGCCGATCACGACGAGGTCGTCGCACAGTCGCTCGACGATGTCGAGCTGGTGCGAGGAGAAGAGGACGGGCGCGCCCTGCGCCGCGTAGTCCCGCAGCACTCCGACGACGACCTCTACCGCCATCGGGTCGAGGCCCGAGAACGGCTCGTCGAGGACCAGTGCGATCGGCTCGTGCACGAGGGCCGCCGCGATCTGTGCGCGCTGCTGGTTGCCGAGCGAGAGGCTCTCGAGCGTCTCGTTCTCGCGCTCCTCGAGTCCGAGGCGGGCGAGCAGACCCTGCGCCGAGCGCTTCGCGTCATGCGAGCTCATTCCGTGCAGTCGACCCAGGTAGATCAGCTGCTCGAGCACCTTCATCTTGGGGTAGAGGCCCCGCTCCTCCGGCATGTAACCGATTCGGGACCGCTGCTCGGCCGTGATCGGCTCGCCTTCGAAGCGCACCTCACCGGCGTCCTTCGCGAGCACGCCGAGGATGATCCGCATCGTCGTCGTCTTGCCCGCGCCGTTGCCGCCGACGAAACCCGTCATCCGGCCGCTTGCCACCTCGAAGCTCACGCCATCGAGGACGCGGCGATCACCGAAGCTTCGCGAGATGTTCTGCACGTCAATCATCGCGTCGACTCCCTCCTGTACTGCGCCGGGGGTTCGGATCCCGGCCCGTTGCTTCCACGGTATTCGAGCGCTGAAACTGGCACCTCCGCCGGGCGACGGAATCTTTTTCGTAACTTTTCGGATCGAATTTGGGCAAACGCCTCAGCACTCCCCCGCGCGGGGGATATCCGCGCTCCGCGCACCGCCATACGCTGGAGGACATGACTCGAGCAGACGGATACAACTGGTCGCGCCCCCGCCCCACGACCGCCGGGCTGCGCGGCGATGCCGCACTCGCCGGCGCGCTCGCCCTCGCGGCCACGACCACCTCGCTGCTCTACCACCGCATGGGGTACTACGAGAAGCCCGCCGAGCTCTGGGTGTGGATCCTGGGTCTCGCGCTCTGCACCCTGCCGCTTGCGCTCCGACGCGTCGCCCCAGCGCCCGTCGCGGTCGTGGTCGCGATCGGCTTCTTCGTCGTTGGGCAGTTCGCGGTGCCCGAGGTGCTCATCGTCAACATCTGCCTGTTCCTCGCGCTCTACACCGTGGGCGCGTGGGAGCCTCGCCGCTCCGTCGCGCTCTGGACGCAGCTCGGCCTCGCCACCGCGCTCATGATCTGGCTCGTCGTCTCACTCATCGTGTCCTCGTCCTCGACCGAGACCCTGCCGAATTTCTCTCGATCGGGGCTTTTCTCCGCCTACGCCACGTTTGCCGTCCTGCAGATCATCACGAACCTGCTCTACTTCGGCGGCGCGTATATCTTCGGTGAGCGCGCCTGGCGCACGGCCCGCCTGCAGGCCCGGCTCGAGGCGCAGGGCCGGGAGCTCGAGCGCGAGCGCGAGACGAGCGCGGCGCAGGCCGTCGCCCTCGACCGGATCGCGATCGCCCGTGAACTCCACGATGTCGTGGCGCACCATGTCTCGGTCATGGGCATCCAGGCCGGAGCAGCCCGACGCACCCTGGACCGGAACCCGGACGCCACGGTGTCGGCGCTCGGCGTCGTCGAGGACAGCGCACAGACCGCGATCGAGGAGCTTCGAGGGCTCGTGCGCACCCTCAGATCACCGGATCACGGCGACGGCGCCACCACGGTCGGGCTCGCGAATCTCGCTGATCTCGTCGCAGAATCGCAGCAGGCGGAGGTGCCAGCAACGCTCATCATCGCCGGCGAGCCGCGGCCGGTTCCGATGCTCGTCGATATTGCGCTCTATCGCGTGGTGCAGGAGGCGCTCACGAACGTCAGGAAGCACGCCGGACGCGGCGCCTCCGCTGAGGTGCGATTGCGCTTCGAGCGGGACGCCGTCGAGGTGGAGATCGGCGACGACGGCGTTCGCCGTGAACTTCCGAAGACGCCAGGGAGCAGCGGTGGATCGGGGCTCGGGCTTCGTGGAATGCGTGAGCGGATCGGCGCCGTCGGGGGTTCGGTCCACACGGAACGGCGCGAGCGCGGCGGATTCATGGTGCGCGCCCGCGTCCCCCTCAGCGAACGGCCGGAGGCCCCCGCGGCCCAGATCCTGAGCGGAGCAGCCGCATGATCCGGATCATGCTCGTCGACGACCAGGGCCTCGTGCGCTCCGGCTTCCGCATCATCCTCGAGTCGGAGCCGGACTTCGAAATCGTGGGCGAGGCCGAGAACGGGCAGCGCGCCGTCGAACTCGCCGCGGAACTCTCCCCCGACGTGATCTGCATGGATGTTGAGATGCCGATCATGAATGGAATCGAGGCTGCGAGAGAGATTCTGGGCGACGTCTCTGCGGGTGGGCCTGCCATCCTCATCCTCACGACGTTCGGTCATGACCGCTACCTCTTCGAGGCGATCGCGGCCGGCGTGAGCGGGTTCCTGCTGAAAACCTCCAGGGCCGAACAGCTCATCGAGGCGGTGCGGGAGCTCGCGGCCGGCCGCGCCCTCCTCGGGCCGGATGTCACGCGTGCGGTCCTCGCGCGGCTGTCGGCCGAGGGCGGCTCCGGTGAAATCGACGCGCCATCGGCGGCCCCCGGCGAGGCGCTCGCGCCCGCCGGTGGGGCACTCGCGCCCGCCGTTACACACACCCCCGCTTCGCTCACCGGGAGCGGCGCGGGCGAGCCAGCGGCGGCGGCGGGCCCGGAGGGGGAAGTTGAGCCTGAGCCGGAGCCGAGCGGGGGCAAAACCGACCCGCTCGCCGAGGCGATTGCCGCGGCGGGGCTCACGGAGCGAGAGCGCGAGGTTCTCGAGCTTCTCGCACTCGGCCGCTCGAACGGCGAGATCGCGAAGCAGCTGTTCCTCGGCGAGGCAACCGTCAAAACCCACGTCTCCAATGTGCTGCAGAAACTCGGGGTTCGTGATCGGATCCAGGCCGTCGTCTGGGCCCACACCCGCACCGAGGCGCCCTCCAGTTCCGGGTGAATGCGAGAAGAACGCCAGACGTCGATCCGGGCGCTTCACACTTCCCGTGGCACAGCGACCCCGGCTCTGGCAGACTGAGTTCCTGATCGGGGGTCCCACCGGGGGGTACGGGCCCTCGATCGCTGGGGAGCCGTACCGTCACGGGAAGCGACAAGTTGCTCAGCCGAGCCGGCCAGGATCCTCGCCGTCAGGAAGATGCGCCGCCACCCGCCGCTCCAGGCCGATCCGCACACCCGGCCACTCGCTCGCGATGATCGAGAACACCACCGTGTCGCGCACATACCCGGCGGGCCGCCGCAGGTGCGAACGCAGAATCCCGTCCTGCTTCGCCCCCAACCTGGCGATCGCCGCGCGCGATTGATGATTGTGGAAATCCGTGCGGAACTCCACGGCCGGGCACCCCCACACGGTAAATGCGTGGTCCAGAAGCAGGAGCTTCGACTCCGGATTCGTGCCGGAACCGTGCGCGCTCGCCCCGTTCCACGTGGAACCAATCTCGACCCGGGGCGTCGCGGCATCGATGTTCATGAACGTCGTCATCCCGATGATCGCCCCGGTGTCGTTTCGCCTCGCAGCGAACGGGATCATCGAGCCCCGCTCCTGCAGCTCGAGCCGACGCCGAATCTCGGCCGCCATCCCCGCCGGTTCCGGCACCGACGTGTACCAGAGCTTCCACAGCTCGCCGTCGCGCGCCGCCTCCTGGAGCCCGCGCAGATGGTCCAGCGACAAGGGTTCCAGGGTGACGATGCGGCCGCGCAGCGTCCCGGGATGCTCAAGAGCCATATCTCGATACTACGGACGCTGCGACGCCGGCAGACACTCGCGCAGCTCGATCCGAGCCGCGATCCCGTCGGCGAGGTCGGCGGCGAGCTCACGCGCACGCGCCTCATCGGCGACACGGACGGCCCACACGCGCCGCAACAGCGGCGCTGATCCCGCGCCCGACCCGGTTCGCACGGCCCCCGGTCCGGCACTCGCCGGTTCAACCGAACCGCCAGGCGACACCACGATCGCCGCCTCGTCCGCACCGAGCACCTCGCCCCACTCCAGCTCCGATCGCGCCGCCAGTTCGTCCTCGAAGCGGGCCGCGAACGCGACAGCGGACTCGACCTCCTCGGCGGGACGCGCCGCGAGGTCCTCCTCGGTCTCGTGATGCAGCAGCAGAAATCGCATGACAGCCTCCGGATCCTGGCGGCTCACCCGCCCGCGAGCTGCGCGCGGAGCCGCCGGTGCTCCCATCGTGGCACGCGGAAGCGCCGGGGTCGAGGCCCGCGGTGGCCGTCCGAGGCGGTCATCTCAGAACTCCCGCCATCGTGCCCCGAATCCCGTCGCGGCGAGCACTGCAATGTAGAGCGCGGCTGCCGCCAGCATCGCCCCGTCCAGACCGAAGCCCCCGACCGCCGCACCCGCGAAGAAGCTCCCCAGCGGCATCGCGCTCGTCACACAGGCTGAGATCGCCGCCAGCACCCGCGCGCGGATCCCGGGCGGGACAAGATGCAAGATCGCCGAATCGATGAGCGGGTTGAGGGGCCCACCGGCCAGCCCTGCGATCGCGAGCGCGCCAAGCGCCACCGGAAGCGGGGGTTCACACGCGAGAATCACATACGGAGGCGCCCCGGCAAGGACGAAGAGGACGAGGAACAGCGGCCGCCGGGGAACCCGGTCGCCGAGAAGCCCAGAGGCAGCCGCCCCGACGAGTCCGCCCCCGGCAATACACGCCGCCATCAGCCCCAGCACGCTCGGGTCGCCCGTCCGATCCGCGTAGAGAGGCCTGAGGACCGTGGCGCCGGCGATGTCGATCGCGTTCGTGAGGACCACCATCATCACCACCGCGCGGAAGAGCGGCGTCCGCCAGATGAACGCGAATCCCGCCAGCATTCCCTCCCTGTTGCTCGAACGCGGCCCGGTGCTTGCGGGCGCATCGGACCGCGGGATGCATCGCACCGTCAGGAGAATCGCGCAGCAAAAGGCCCCAGCGGTGAGGAGCAACGCTCCAGCTGCGCTCGCGAAGGCAACGACCACGCCGGCCGCGGAGACTCCGAGCATGGCCGCGGTTCGTGACACCGTCGCCTGGGCGGCGGCGGCCTTCTCGAGCGGGACGCCGGCGAGCGCGGCAAGTTCGGGGAGCTGACTCAACCTGGCGGCGTTCCCCGGCGCATCCAGGAGGTTCGATGCGAACACCAGGAGCAGGAGCACCCAGATCGGCAACAGGCCGGCTGCGGCGAGCACCGGGATCGCGAGGACGGTGATCCCACTTGCGGCATCCGCGACGATACTCGCAGAGCGGAACCCGAAACGATCGACGAGGACTCCGCCCATGGTGCCTCCGATCACGATCGGGGCCGTTGCGGCGACGCCCGCGATGGTGACCGACCACGGTGACGGATCGAGTTGCAGAGCGAGCAACGGTATGGCGACCACCGTGACCGCGTTCCCGGCTCGGGAGCAGCCGTCCCCCGCGAGCAACGCGACGAGCGGGGCTCTTCGGCGGGACGGCGGGAGGCTCATGGTCGTCGGTACGCCGCGTATTGGATGGTGACTGGATGCGCACCCGTGCGGGCTCCCCCCGTATCGCGCGCAGAGCGCCCCGCCCAGCGGGTCGAGAGTTCTTCGAGTTCACGGCTCATTTCGGCGAGTTCTTCGACGGTCAGCCACGCGAGCGAGTCACCGATCGTGCCCGCCGCGACCCAGGCGCGGTCGAGGGTCTCCTCAGACTCGAGATAGGCGAGCAAGGCTGCGGCGTACCCGTGCACGATGGTCGTACGCATGGCGCGACCCGCCGCTTGTTGCTCCGGATTCTCATGCGCCGCGGCGGGATCGAAGCGTGTCGATTCCGCGGTTGCCCGCCACCACCGCTCGCGCCGGTCCCGCGCGAGCTCGGGCGCCAGCTCGATCAGCCCGTGCTTCTCGAGCGTGCCGAGGTGGTAGCTGATCGAGCCAGGCGCTGCGTCCAGCCTGCCGCTCAGCTTCCCGACGGTCTGAGGTCCGTCGGCGCGCAGCGAGCCCAGGATCCGGAGGCGGAGCGGGTGCGCGAGCGCGCGAAGTGCCGACGGATCCGTGATGTTGACGTGAGCGTGACGGTGCCTCATGCACCAGATCCTAATTCCACAAGAAATCTTGCGCAACGTATCTTGTGAACGTTGAAGGAGACCCCGAAGGCCCCGCCCGCAACATCGAGTCATCCTCGTGCGCACGCTCGGCGTCTGTGCTGTGATGGTCGAAACGCCGAGGAGGAATCATGAGCGAGGGCAGCACCGAATTCGAACGCCCGGCGGGCTCTGCGGAAGGCGCCACGGGCGCCAGCGATCCCGCGTTCGCCGAGGCGCATGCGCGCTGGCACGCCGGCGTCGAGGAGTCACGCCGGCACCCCTACGGGCCGCTCTCCCCGACCGCAATCTTCTGGCTCTCCCGCGAACCTCGCACCCTTCCCGGGCTGCCGGGGGTGTGGCGCGCCGACGCCGACGGGCTCGTGATCGTCGAGCTCAGCGCCGCCGACGGGGTGACGCTCGGCTCAGGAGATCCGGTCGAGGGCCGGGTCGAACTCGGTCCGCTCACCGGGACCGAGTCGGAGCTGCTCGGCTGGGGATCGATCCGGGTCGAGGTCGCCGCGCGGAGCGGCCAGATCGCGGTCCGGCCGCGCGACCCTGCCTCGCAGGCGCGCGCCGACTACGCGGGAACCTCCACCTTCGCTCCGAGTGAGAAATGGCTGATCAGCGCCGAGTTCAAGGCCCGTCCGCGCGCGGATGTGAGCGTTTCCTCCGCAGCGGGGCCCGATCGGCAACAGCACTACTCCTCGCCGGGGATCGCCCGCTTCAGCGTGGGCGACGCGACCGTCGAGCTGACCCTGTTCGGGTCGTTCGAGGGAGACGATCTGCGCGCGATCTTCGCCGACGCGAGCGGAGCAGACGCGACCTTCCCCGCCGCGCGCTTCGTCGACGTGAAACCCGGCCCGGACGGAACGCTCGTCATCGACTTCAACCGGGCCGTCAACCCGCCCGCCGCCTACTCCGCCGCGGCAACCTGCCCGTTCCCTCCCGCCGAGAACCGGCTGCCCGTGCGCATCGATGCCGGCGAGCTCCGGCCCGCGCCGGGCACCGGACGCGCCTGAGCAGCCGGATCGAGCGGCGAACGGAGCGCCGGGAGCGGCGGGAGCGCCGAGAACACCCGGCACTCGTCTGCGGCAGAGGCCCCGGGCAAGGCGGAGCTTCTGCGCGGGCCGGATCCCGCGCCGGCCTGCGCCGCCGATTACCCTGTTCACATGTCTTCCACGGAATCGACCACGGAATCGAGTGCGCTCGGCAGCCCCGCGCCGAGGCTCCTCTCCCAGGCGTGGCCGCGCTCGACAGAACGCCTCACGATCCGGCTCGCGACTCCCGCGGACTCCTCGGCGCTGTGGGAGTTCTGGCGGCTCCCCGAGGTGGGCAAGTGGCTCGGCTGGGCGCCCGTCGACCGGGAGGACTGGGACGCCACGCTCCCCGCAAAGCTCGCGGACTTCCTGATCGTCGAGCACGAGGGTCGCGTGATCGGGAACCTCATGCTGCACATCGAGGACGCCTGGGCACAGCGCGAGGTGGCCGAGCGGGCCACACAGGTGCAGGCGGAGATCGGCTGGGTCTTCCACCCCGACTCCGGCGGACGCGGCCTCGCCACCGAGGCAGTTGAGGACCTGCTGGGGCTCTGCTTCCAGGACCTCGGGCTCCGCCGCGTCCAGGCCGGCGCCTTCGCGGACAACGAGCCATCGTGGCGCCTCATGGATCGCGTGGGGATGCGGCGCGAGTACTACGCGGTGCGCGAGTCCCTGCACCGCGATCTCGGCTGGATCGACGGGGTCTTGTACGCGATGCTGGCCGACGAGTGGCGGGCCAGGAGGAGCGCGAAGGGCGAGTAGCCAGCCGCCCCTCACTCGACGATCGCCCGCAGCCCCGCAGCGAGCGTGTTCATCGTCTCCGTCGACGCGGTGACGGCCTCCGGAGAGTCTTCCGGGAAGCTCAGATAGCCGTGCGTCGTGTCCGCTTGGAGCGAGGTGGCCACGCGCACCCCAGCGCTCGTCAGCTGATCGGCGAACTCCTCGCCCGAGGGGCGCAGGTCGTCGGCCTCGGCGTTGACGATCACGGTCGGCGGAAGCGCCCGCAGCGTCCCGGCGGGCAACTCCCCCATGACCAGGTGTTTCGATGCCACGTCCGCGTCGCTGACCGGACCGAGATAGTAGTCATACATCTGGGCCACGAGATCGGCGTCCTCGCGCTTCGCATCGGGCAGGTCCTTGACCAGTGCGGCAACCTCCGGATCCTCCCGCTGCACCCGGTGCAGCGTCGGATACTCGAGGAGCAGCGCCCGCGCCACACCCCGGCCGGGATGGCCGCTCGCTGCCGAGTGCTGCCCGCGGGCCGCAAGGTTCCGCTCGAGGGCCGCATACCCCGCGAGCTGGCCACCGGCGCTCGCCCCGCCGACCGCGAGCGGGAGCTCGCTCTGCTCCCCCGCCCAGCCGAGGACCGCGGCGACATCGTTCGCCGGGGCTGGGGCCTTCACGGTGTCCGACGCGAGCACGTAGTCGACCGTGTACACGCGGATCCCGAGCGCCGCGAACTGGCGGGCCACCCAGTCGGGCTCAGGGCCATCGAGATCACCGGCGAGGAACGATCCGCCGTGCGCCCACACGAGCACCGCCCACGGTTTCCCGCTCGGCTCGTACTGGCGGACCGGGATCTTCTCGGACCCCGTGCGATTCGGCTCGTCCTCCGTCGCGCCGGAAACCTCATCGGCGCTCGCCCACCCGGGAACGGTGAGGTTCGTCACCCGCACGCTCTCAGGGTTCGCCGCGGTGTCCGCGGTATCCGGGCTGACCGCCTCACTGTGCTGCGGCGGCGAGGCGGAGCAGCCGACCGCGGCGATCCCGCAGACGAGGATTGCGACGGACGCGGTGATCGCGCGGGCGCGAAAGCGACGCGGAGCGGAGCGGGAGGGCAGCGAGCGGGGAGTCACGCGGTCAGTGTAGACAGCCGCACCTCAGAGCCTCCCCGATTTTCACCGCGATCAGGCAGGCGTCTGTCAGGCTGCCCCGCGCGCCCGAACCGCGTAGCATCGGAACCGGTGCGCGACGCCGCGCACGCGAGTTCGGAGTCCGGCCTGGCAGCGCCCAGGATCCTCGTCTCCGCCCACCGCCCCGAGAAAGCGAGCCACCGCATGTCCTCCCCCACCACACTCTTCCGCAACGCGTCCGTGTTCACGGGCGAGGCGAGCGTTCCGATGCGCGAGGCGTTCGCGGTGCGGGACGGCCTGATCGTCGCGGCCGGAGACCTCGACGCGGTGCGGCTCGCGGCCGGCGAGGGGGCCGAGGAGATCGATCTGGGCGGCGCGCTCGTGACGCCGGGCGTCACCGAGGGGCACTCGCACATGCTCATGCTCGGCGAGGCGCTGTCGAAGGTGCAGCTGCGCGACGCGAAGAGCGTCTCCGAGGTGCAGGAGCGGCTCGCCGCCCGCCGCGCCGCCGAGCCAGACGCCCCGCGCGTTCTCGGCGTGAGCTGGATGTTCGACATCTTTGGCCCGGGCGAGCATCCCACCGCCGCGATGCTCGACGCCGCCGTGGCCGACGTCCCCGTGATTCTCGACGCGAACGATCTGCACTCCGCGTGGGTGAACACCGCCGCCCTCGAGGCGATGGGCATCACCCGGGACACCCCCGATCCCGTCGGCGGCGAGATCGTGCGCGACGAGAACGGCGACGCCACCGGCTTCCTGCTCGAGACCGCCGCCGTGAAGTACGGGTGGGGCTACCTGGACTCGGTGGCGACCGACGCGGACCGCGACGGCTTCCTGCAGGCGGCGTTCGATGCCTACCTCGAGACCGGGGTCACCGCGGCGACCGAAATGTCGTTCGGCGACGCTGAGCTCGGCGCGTACCGCCGCCTCCTTGACCGCGACGGCCGGCTCCCCTTCCCGGTGAACGCGCACTGGCTGCTCACCGCATCGGGGGATCTCGAGACGGACCTCGCCGAGGTGGCGAAGGTGGCGCGGATCCGCGACGAGGTTTCCGCCGCCTACGGCGACCGCTGGCTGCGCATCGCCGGCGTGAAGTTCATCCTCGACGGTGTCATCGACGCCTGCACCGCCACAATGCGCGCCCCTTACAAGAACGGGGCGATGCCCGGTCCCATCTGGGAACGGGAGTTCGCGCTCCCCGTCGCGGTCGCCGCCGACGCTGCCGGCCTCGAACTCGCGCTGCACGCGATCGGCGACGAGGCGAGCACGATCGCCCTCGACATGGTGCAGGAGTGCATCCGCGTGAACGGCCCGCGCGCCGACCGTCGCGCCCGCGTCGAGCACCTCGAGTACGTTGCGGACGACACGATCGCCCGCATGGCCGCACTCGGCGTGACCGCCTCGATGCAGCCCGTGCACTGCGATCCGGCCGTGCTCGACAACTGGCAGGCCGTGCTCGGCGACGAGCGCGCCGTCAACGGCTTCCCGTGGCACAAGTTCCGCGAATCCGGCGTCGCGCTCGCTCTCGGCACCGACGCCCCGACCGGGCCGCACGAGGCCCCGAACAACCTGTTCATCGCGCTCACCGCGAAGTCCGCGCTGGACCGGGCCCGCGCGCCCTACAACCCGGAGCGCGTCTTCTCCCCCGAGCAGGCGCTTGAGGCGTTCACCCTAGGGCCAGCGTGGGCGACCGGTCGGGACAGCGAGTTCGGGCGCATCGCGAGCGGGTACCGCGCGACCTTCGTGGTCTGGGACGCGAACCCCATCACCGACGATCCCGCCACGCTCCTCGACAAGTCGGCCGCGCTCACCGTGGTCGACGGTGCAGAGGCGTTCCGCCTGCAGCGCTGATCCCGGATCCGCGATCCCCGATCGCGTCGAGGATCCTGGCACACCCCGGCGCTCGACGCCGCGCTGGCGACACCCAGCCCGACGCGCCAGAATGGGCGCATGACCCCCGAGCACGAGACCCACCGGCCCGCGTTCGCGCGATCCGAGTTCAGCTACACCGACGCCCAGGGCGTCGAAATCAGCGCGTACTCCTGGATTCCCGACGAGCCGATCGCCGCGGTGCAGATCGCGCACGGCATCGGTGAGCACGCCGGCCGCTACGACGCCTTCGCCGCACACCTCGCGGGCGCCGGGTTCGCCGTCTACGCCGACGACCACCGCGGCCACGGCGAAACGGGCCGCAGGCAGACCGGCGGCGACCTCCGCAGGCTCGGCAAGCTGGGCCCCGGCGGGCTCGTCGCCACCGAGGCCGAGGTGCTGCAGCTCACCGGGATCATCCGGGAGCGGCACCCCGGCCTTCCCGTCGTGATGTACGCCCACTCGTGGGGATCCCTGATGGCGCAGAGGATCCTGAACGAGCACCCACAAGCGTGGGATGCCCTTGTGCTGAGCGGGAGCGCGTTCCGCACCTTCCGGCACATGGAGAGCGGCGACCTCAACGCCCACTGGGCCGGCGACGGTGCGAACGGATTCGAGTGGCTGAGCCGCGATCCGCAGACCGCAGCTGACTTCATCGCGGACCCGCTGTGCTTCTCGGCCGACATCATCAAACTGTTCGGCGTCGCCGACGGGCTCCGGCTCTTCGGGAAGCCGACCGCGGGCCTCGCCCCCGACATGCCGATCCTCATCGTCTCCGGATCCGAGGACCCGCTGAGCAAGGGCGACAGCCTGAAACTCCTCGCCGACGCCTACCGCAAGCGCGGGGTGCGCGACGTGACGCTGAAGCTCTACCCGGGAGCGCGCCACGAAACACTCAACGAGACGAACCGCGACGAGGTGTTCGCCGACGTCCTGACCTGGATGCTCGACCGCGTCGACGAGAGTTAGGGTGCAACTTCCCTCGTTCCCGTCGTGAACACCCTGTCCCACCCCCGAACTGGAATCGGTTTCCCCGGCCGAGAGCTCTCCCGTGTGAGCAGTTAGTTCTCGGGGTCCAGTTTCGAGGGTTCACCGCGGTCGATGTGCTTCGTAGCAAGTATCCATGCGCCAGCGACGATCGCCAGCGCCAAAACTCCGCTGCCAGTCAACACGGATCCAAACACCCGCCGTGCCATACGGGCAGGGTCACAGAAAGCGGAATCGATAACCTCGCCTGAACACGCCTGTTCGATATTCGGGAGATCTACGAGAAAGACTCCGAAAATTGCTACGCCAAGGATCAAGACGACGATACTGAGCATCGACCAGATGCGTGTCTTATACGCAGGCATATTTTCCGTTCGGCTTGTACGAAGTGAGCGTGCCGCTCGTCCTTGTGTAGTTCACATAGACAGGCGGATCGGCCACCACGGGAAAGTCCGCAGGGGTCAAGTTGGAGGTATCGATGACCTGGTGCACGCGTTGGCCATCAATGTCAAAGCGAGTGGGCACCGGTCGGTTCTTCGCGTCCTTCGCCCAGGGCGCAGCGAATCCGCCAATTTCTTCACCCGCTGCGTCATGGAAGACAACCCCACCGTCACCTGAAAAAACAACCATTCCAGCCGTCACGTTAATCCTCTTGAATATAAATGATTGTTCCGACTCATTTTTTTAAGGTAACACGGTGTCTGCCATTCGGGTACTTTCATCGCACGTTGGGAAGAGTTTCGGCGGCTCGTTCAACGCGTTCGATACGCCCCGCAGCGTGATCCGGACGGAACTGGCATTGTGCATCGTCGCCACCTCTCGTTTCCGCGTTACGTTCCCGCTGGCATCTCCCGCACGACCGCGTCAGGGCGTAGCCTGAGAGCATGAGCATGCACGGCGAGTACAAGGTTCCCGGCGGGAAGCTGGTCGTGGTCGACTTCACCCTGGTCGACGACCGGATCCGCGATTTCCGCCTGTCCGGCGATTTCTTCCTCGAGCCCGACGATGCCCTCGAGTGCATCAACGAGGCCGTCGAGGGGATGAGCCCGAACGGCACGATCGAGGAGTTCGCGAAGGCGATCCACGATCGGCTGCCCAGCGAGGTCCACCTGCTCGGCTTCACGCCCGAGTCCGTGGGCGTCGCGATCCGACGCGCCGTCACCGGTGCGGCGCACTGGCGCGACTACGACTGGCAGATCGTCCACGAACCGCCCGTCTCGCCCGTGCTGAACGCCGCACTCGACGAGGTGCTCACCGCGGCCGTGGGCGAGGGGCTGCGCGGTCCCACCCTCCGGATTTGGGAGTGGGACTCCTCCGCCGTGATCATCGGCAGCTTCCAGTCGGTCAAGAACGAGGTCGACGAGGAGCAGGCAGCGGCCCACAACGCCCAGATCGTGCGTCGGATCTCCGGTGGCGGCGCGATGTACATGGAGCCGGCATCGTCCATCACCTACGCGCTCTACGTGCCCGGCGAGCTCGTGCGCGGCATGAGCTTCGCCGACTCCTACGCCTACCTCGACGAGTGGGTGCTCGAAGCCCTCAAATCGCTCGGGATCGACGCCGTCTACAAGCCCCTCAACGACATCACGAGCCCGCAGGGCAAGATCGGCGGGGCCGCCCAGAAGCGGCTCGGCTCGGGCGCCGTGCTCCACCACGTCACCATGGCCTACGACATGAACGCCGAGGCCATGACCCAGGTGCTCCGGATCGGCCGCGAGAAGCTCTCCGACAAGGGCACCGCGAGCGCGCAGAAGCGCGTCGACCCGCTCCGCAGCCAGACCGGACTCACCCGCGAGGCGATCATCGAGCGCATGATCGAGGTGTTCGTGCAGCGCCACGGAGGCACCCGCAGCGAGGTCACCGAGGGCGAATGGGATGCGGCGGAACGCCTGGTCAAGGAGAAGTTCATGACGGAGGAGTGGCTGCGGAGGGTGCCGTAGGGGGCTCGCTGATTACGAGTCCTCCCAGAGGGCCGTATCGCGCGTGATCTCCACGGCCTCGATTCCCGGCGCCGCGAGGAGCGCGTCGGCCGCGTCGCGGGAGCAGGCGATGAGGGTCGAGTCGAGGTCGATCTCGCTCACGAGCACCCACTCGCGGCCCCGCGGCCAGATCAGGTTCGGGGTCTGGGGGCTCTCCTCGCGATAGCCGTCCGGGCCGAGCCACGGGGCGCGCACCTTCCACCGCGGGGTGCGGAAGTCCGCAATGCCCGCCGCGAAGCAGATGTAGTCGCGCCCGGGGAGTTCGAGGCGCGAGCCCGTTGCTGCTTCCCGGGACAGGTACCCGGATCCGGGGGCCTGCTCCGCGCGCGGGAACAGGGCGGCCCTGATCGCGGGCTCCGTTCCGAATATCTTTCGGCGGATCGCAAACGCGGCGAGACGGCTGTACGCCCGCGCGCCGATCCGGCTCAGCCAGGTCGGGGTCCGCGGCAGCGGGGCGAAGGCGAAGAACCCGACGCCCTGCGCGGACACGAGCCCGCCGTAACCGTCCCAGATCGCGGCGACACCCTGACCGGGCGTTGACGTGCGGGCGGCAAGCACGGCCGCGACGCGCTCGAGCACGCCCTCCGAGAGGGACCCATCGGCCGGCTCGGAGTACCGCCAGCCTTCGGCGTCGACGGCGTCGAGCTGCTCGCCCCACGCGGCGCCGGCCAGACGCCAGGAGAGCGCGGCCGGTCCGAATGCCTCAGAGTTGCCGAGCGCGCTCGCCGTCTGCTTCCAGCCGGCGTTCTCCTCGATCGTCTCGGGGATCCTCGCGGTGCTTGGGTCGCTCAACAGGGCTTCGTACTCGGCCCAGTTGCCATGCACCGGGCGCGTCCGCGTGAACGGGTGCAACACCCTGATGAGCGCAGCGAAGCCGGACGGCACGATGTGGTCGAGTTCCTCACGATCCGGGTCCGGGATGCCCGCGGCGTCAGCGCTGGCCGCCCTTGCGGCCGCCGCGCCCGGATCGGAGACCCCCTCGTCGGCCGCGCGGCCGGAGTCCCACTCCGCGAAGCGGGGAACGAGCCACTCCCCGACCTCGCCCGGAAGCCACGGGAACTGCGCCCCTCCGATGGTCGACTGGCGCACCGCATCCTCACGACTCATGGGGTGAGCAGCACCTTTCCGGTCGTCGCGCGGCCCTCGAGCGCGGTCTGGGCGGCGGCGGCCTCGGCGAGCGGGAACGTCGCGCCCACGCGCACGTCGAGCGTGCCCGCCTCGATCGCGGCGAACAGCTCGCCGTAGCGCCACGCGCGCTCCTCGGCGTCGCGCAGGAAGTGGGTGAGTGTGGGGCGCGTCACGGAGAGCGAGCCGCCGGAGTTGAGGCGCTGCAGATCGAACGGGGGAACGGGGCCGCTCGCTCCGCCGAACAGCACGAGCTCGCCGCGCACCCGGAGCGAGTCGAGCGATCCGTCAAAGGTCGCCCGGCCGACGCCGTCGTAGGCCACCGCGACGCCCTCCCCGTCGGTGAGCTCCCGAACCCGCTCGGGGAAACCGGGGTAGTCGAGCACGGTCGCGGCGCCCGCAGCGAGGCTCAGCTCGCGCTTCGACTCGGAGGACACGGTCGTGATCACGCGAACGCCGCGCGCGGCGAGCAGCTGCGTGAGCAGCAGACCGACGCCCCCGGCGCCCGCGTGCACGAGCACCGTCTCGCCCGGCTCGGGGTGCGCAGCGGAGTTCGCGAGGTAGTGGGCGGTGAGGCCCTGGAGCGGGATCGCCGCCGCGATCTCGGGAGCGATGCCGTCTGGCACCCGCACGGCGCCCTCCGCTGCAACGACGAACCGCTCGGCGTAGGTGGCGCGCGCCTCCGCCGTCGCGACGAAATCGCCGACGGCGTGCCCCGCGACCCCGTCGCCGACCGCCAGCACCCGCCCGGCGCCCTCGGCGCCCGGGGTGAAGGGGAAGGACACCGGGTACAGTCCCGAGCGCTGATACGTCTCGATGAAGTTGACGCCGGTCGCGGCGGCCTCGACGAGGATCTCGCCAGGACCTGCGACGGGATCAGGAACTTCAGCCAGTTTCAGGACTTCCGGCCCACCCGGCTCCACCGCGACGATCGCTCTGATACTCATACGATCGAGCCTACGCGCGGCGGCCTCCGGCCCGCCAGGGCGAATGAGACGCCCACCTGGCCGGGGGGGGTGGGCAGCTCCGGAGGAACTCCGTGTCGCCCGCCCCCGGCCGGCGATCAGCGCTCTCGGCTGCGGCGAGCGCGGGCCACGGCGAGGGCCGTGAGCGCGAGCCCGAGCCCGCCCCACAGGACGAGCAGCACCGCGGCGCCGCCGACGCCGGAGGCGTCCATCGCGATCGCCTGGAATCCGCCGAGCGCGGATCCGATCGGGCTCGCGTCTCCGAGCGCGGCCAGGGGACCAGGCACGGTGGAAACGATCCCCACGGCGAACGCCACGACCAGCAGAGCAAACGCGAGGAACCGGCCGAAACCGCCGAGCAGCGCCGACAGTCCCTGCACCAGCAGGGAGAACGCCACCCCGGCGAGCAGGGCAAGGCCGAAGAACGCGGCCCCCTTCCCGAGGTCGTAACCGAGCGCGATCGGCAACACGATTCCGGCGATCGCGCCCTGCAGCGCACCCAGCCCGATCGCGGGCAGCGCGCTGCGCAGCGTGATCGCGCCGACCCCGCGGGCAGCGTCCCTGGTGCGGCGCCACAGCGGCGACAGCACGAGGAACGCGGCGAGCGCTCCCGCCCACAGGGCGATCCCCGCGAACAGCGGTACCCCGGAGGAGTTGAAGAGTTCGTCGCTCCCGCCCTCCGCCTTCACTGAGGTAACGGCGTGATCGGCCAGCGTGTTCCGCTGCGCCTCGGAGTAGTCGGGGATCCCGCTCGCTGCCGCGCCCAGGCCCTTCGCGAGATCCTTCGACCCCTTCGCCGACTGTTTCGCACCGTTCGCGAGCTCCTTCGCACCGTCCGCGAGCTCGGGCGTCTTCGCGGCGAGCGCCGCGGTACCGGAGGAGAGTTCGGATGCGCCGCCCGCGAGCTGCGAGGCGCCGCCCGCGAGCTCCGAGACACCGCCGGCGACCTTGGCGGCACCGTCCGCCGACTGGTGCGCGCCCGTCGCGAGCTGCTGCCCCTTCGCCGCGAAGGTGTTGAGGCCGCCGCCGAACTGCTCGAAGCCATTGGCGAGTGCCTGCAGCTGTTTGAGTTTCTTGGTGGGGTCGCCACCGCTCCCGCCGATGCCACCGGGTTGGCTCCCAGCGGCCGCGATCCGCTCCTGCATCTCTGCCGCGCCAGCCTGCACTTCTCCGATCCCACCGCTGATCTGCCCAGAATCTCGGGTCAGCGTGTCGGTCATCTCGTTGCAAAACTCGGGGGTCGCCCCGGAGGTGCGGCACTGAGCGTCAAGATAGGGAACGTGCGCCTTGAGCGACTCGGACCCGGCCATCGTGGTCCCGATGCCGTTGGCGATCCGTTGGGTCGGGCCCTTGAGCTCCTGCACAAGACTGGCAATCCACTGCGACAGCTTCGTGAATTCCGCGACGGCGGATCGTACACCGCCGAGCATCTCCTGGTAGCTCTTCGCGAGATCCCGCGCGCCGTTCGCGTACTCCGTGACGCCGTCCGCGATCTTCGCCTGCCCGTCCGCGGCCTGTTGCGCGCCGTCGGCGAGGGTCCCAGCGCCGCCCGCGAGGCTCCCCGCGCCGTCGGCGAGGGTGCCGGCGCCGCTCGCGAGCTGCTGGGTGCCGTCGGCGAGCTGGGTGGTCCCGTCGGCGAGCTTCGTGGTGCCGTCGGCGAGCTGCGTACCGCCCGCCGCGAGCTTCCCGGCGCCGGAGGCGGCGTCCGAGATCCCGGTGTGGAGCTTGTTCATGCCGACGAATACGTTGCCGACGAACTGCGATCCGAGTTTCTGATTGAGCATGCTCGTCGCGGTCTGGGTCACGATGCTCGACAGCGCCGAGTCGATGAGCCGGCCGCGATCGCTCTCCGCGATCTCAATGCGCGCGGTCTGCACCTCATCCGGGCCCTTGCTCGCCGAGGTCGCGGCCGCGGAGAAGTTCTCGGGGATCGTCACGGAGGTCGCGTAGCGGCCCTCGTCCATGCCGGCCTTCGCGTCCTCCGCGTCGGTGAGCACCCACGTGAAGTTCGTCTCGGCGTCCCCCGCGATGAGCTCGCTCGCGAGGACGCGGCCGAGCGGCACGAGCTGGCCGTCCACCTCAACGGGCTTGTCCTCGTTGACGACGGCCGCTGTGACCTGCTCGAGGCGGTCGGTCGGCTGCCACAGACCCCACAGCAGCACGCCAGCCACCGTGAGCGGCACGAGCAGGAGGCCGAGAATCGTGGTCCAGCGCACGGGCTTGCGTCCGCTGAGGCGTTCGAGCGGAGCACTCATCGCGCACCCCCTTCCGGGTTGATCGGGTTGTTGGACGTGGTGGGCCCGTCCGGGCCAGGGGCCGCGTGCGCCCCGGCGAGGGCGGGAGCCGGGCCGTGCGGCTCAGCGGCGGCCGCTTCCCGGCCGCCCTGCGCCTCCCGAGCGGGCTGCACGAGCTCGGTACCCGCGGGGAGGAACGGTTCGACAGCCCCGCGCTCGCCGAGGACCACGAAGGTGAGCGGCGCCGCGCCCCGGTGCTGCGCCTCGACATTCGCGGCGGCGATCCCCGATCGCAGCGCGTCGAGCCGCTCACCCGTGACGGGCGCGTGCGCGGCGTCGCGCAGATCGAGCAGCACGAGTGCCGGCTGATCCTGCAGCGTCTCGCGCAGCGATTCGACATCGGTCCAGGCCGCTCTGCCGCGCAGCGATCCCGCGCGCTCGGGCAGGAGCAGGCCGTCAACGGTCATCGTCCCGGCGACGATCGCGCCGCGACCGGTGACCGCCTCGGCGAGCGGCAGCGAGACGGGGTCGCGCGGATCGAGCAGCAGCACCGCACCGCCGGGGACGCGCAGCGCGTCGACGCGCAGGTTCCCTGGCAGGAGCAGGCGATCTGCCGCGATCGCGGCGTCCGGCATGTCCTCGGGCCAGTTCGCGTGGGCGAGCTCGCGCGCCAGGCCCTCGCCCTCGACGTCGAAGGACGGCAGGATCTTCGCGAGCCAGCGCGGCATCCACCAGGCGCGATTCCCGAGCAGCGACAGCACCGCGGGCACGAGGGTCATGCGGACGATGAAGGCGTCGACGAACACGCCGACGGCCAGGCCGAACGCGATCACCTTGATGCTCGGATCGCCCTCCGGAACGAACGCCGCGAACACCGCGAACATGATGAGCGCTGCGGCCGTGACGACCTTCGCGCTGCCCACGAAACCGCGCTGGATCGCCTGCTGGGCGTCCGCGCCGTGCACGTACTCCTCGCGAATGCGGGACACGAGGAACACCTCGTAGTCCATCGCGAGCCCGAACAGCACGCCCATCAGGATGATCGGCATGAAGCTGAGCACGGGGCCGGGCTCGTGCACGTTGAACAGCGCGGCGCCCCAGCCGAGCTGGAAGACCGCGATCACGGCACCGAACGCCGCGCCGACGGAGAGCAGGTAGCCGAGCGTCGCCTTGATCGGCACCCAGACCGAGCGGAACACCATCGCGAGCAGCACGAGCGACAGCCCGACCACTAGGATCCCGAACGGCACGAGGGCCTGCAGCAGCATCTGCGAGACGTCGATCCCGACCGCCGTGAAGCCCGTCACCGCGAGACTCACGTCGTACTTCTTCTCCCACTCGTCGTGCTTATCGCGGAGCGCCTGCACGAGCTCGGCGGTGCTCTGCGCGTGCGGTCCCTCCTCCGGCTCGACCTGGATGATGCCGGTGTCCGCGCCCTGGTTCGGGGTCGCGAGCGGCACCGACGCGACGCCGGGCACCTTGCGGACCTCGTCGGCGAGGTCCTCCATGAGCCCGAGCGGGTCGGTGCTGCCGATGATCGAGCCGGTCAGCAGCAGCGGGCCGTTGGCGCCCTCACCGAAGTGCTCCCCCGTGAGGTCGTAGGTGATCTTCGCCGGATCGTCGGCGGGGAGCGAGGTCGCGTTCGGGAGCGCGAGCCGGATCTGAGCCGCCGGAACCGTCGCGATGCCGAGGCCCACGAGCACGACGAGGATCGTGATGATCGGGCGTCGCGTCGCCGTTCGCACCCACCCAGCGAAGAAGCGGTCGGCGCGGGACGGCCCGTGCGGGCGCGCCTTCTCATCGCCGTTCGCAGCTGCGATCAGGCTCTTTCGCTGGCGTTTCGGCAGGATCCTGAGGCCGGCCATCGCCATGATCGCGGGCGTCAGGGTGACCGCGATGAGCACGGCGACGGCGACCGCTGCCGCCGCTGCGACGCCGAGCGCCGTGAGGAACGGGATCCCGGCGACCGACAGGCCGACGAGCGCGATGATGACCGTGAGACCCGCGAACACGACCGCCGAGCCCGACGTCGCCGTCGCGCGCGCGATCGATTCCTCCACGGGAACCCCGGCGCGCAGCTGCTCCTGGTGCCGACTCACGATGAACAGGGTGTAGTCGATGCCGACGGCGAGCCCCAGCATGAGCGCGAGCATCGGCGTCGTCGAGGTGAGTTCCGCGAACGCCGTGACGAAGAACAGTCCCGCGATCGAGACGCCGACCCCGAGGATCGCGATGATCAGGGGCATTCCCGCCGCGATGAGTGAGCCGAGCGTGAGGATGAGGACCACGAAGGCGATGACGACTCCGATGGCCTCGGTGGGGCTGATGCCGGGGATCGCCGCGGAGAAGAGATCGCCGCCGTAGGAGACCTCGGCGCCGGTGGGGAGCCGGTCGCGGATGTCCGCGGTGCCCTGGATGATCGCCTCCTCGGTCTTCGGGTCCACCTGGCCCACCTCGGCGTCGACCGTCAGCGTGATGAGCGCGGCGGCGCCGTCCTTCGAGAGCCCGCCGCTGGCCTGCTCGCTGAACGGGGTCTGCACCGCGGTGACATCCTTCGCGTCGGCGAGGCGGTGCTCTGCGTCCTCGATGATGCTCCGGTACGGCTGGTCCTCGACCGAGTGGCCCTTCGCGGCGACCACGATGATGGTCGCGTGCGTGCCGCTCACCTCGGGGAAAGTGTGGCTGAGGGAGGTGATGGCATCCTGCGATTCGGTGCCCGGAATCGAAATTGGGGCGTTTGCCCCCTGGCCGAACACGGCCGCGCCCGCGCCAAGCAGCGCAAGGATCGCGATCCACAAGGCCAAGACCAGGTATTTCGCTCGGGTGGCCCAGCGTCCGAGGGCGTAGAGCAGCGTCGACATTCGAGCCTTCCGGGGGTGGTGGAATCGAAGGAACAGGCGTTCGATACAGAAGTGTATCGAACTCGATACGGTAATGTATCCATCACCCGCTCCGAGATCGCTGAAATGCAGCCGGAGCCCTGAGAGGAGGCGCCGTGAGCGACAGCCCGATTCAGGGTGCGGCGCACGACCCCGGCACCCTCTCCCCCGCAGCCACCGGCGCGGCCCCGCCCCCGAGCCCCCACCACGGAGCGGCACCCGCAACCGGCCCCGTGCTCACGCCGCGCCGCCAGCAGACGCGCGCCCGCCTCCTCGACGCCGCAACGCTCGTCTTCGCCGAGGAGGGGTTCCTCGGGGCGAGCGTCGAGAGCATCACGCAGCGCGCCGGCTTCACCCGCGGCGCCTTTTACTCGAACTTCTCCAGCAAGGAAGAACTCTTCCTCGCCCTCCTCGACCGCGAATACGCCACCCGCGCCGCCTCCATCCGCGAGCGCGCGGCAACGATGGCGGAGATCATCAGAAGCGAGGGCCGCACGATCTCGCCAGCGGACGCCTCACGCTTCGTCTCGGAGTTCTTCGCGCCCACCGGCGACGAGGCGCTCTGGTACGCACTCGAGGCCGAGTTCACGCTGCTCGCCATGCGCGAGCCCGAGAGCGCACCCGAGTTCATCGACTTCGTCGGGCGCTTCAGCGGCGAGCTCGGCTCGCTCGTCGAGGAGATCGCCCTGGCCGCCGGCAGGCACTTCGTGATCCCCGTCGAGCGGGCCATGCCGGTGCTCTCAGGGATCTACGATCGCGCATTCCGCATGACCGCGCTGCGCGGCGCCGACGCCCCGGAGGGCCTGAACGAGCTCGGGGATCGCGTCGCAGAACTCGTGTTCGCGCTGACGGCGCCGAACGCGGCCGGGGCCGAGTGCCCCTTCCCCCTTCCCGGATCGCCCGAGGGGAGCGCGCCGAACTAGGATGGGGGGCGTGCTGCTCTCCGACCGCGATATCAACGCCGAACTCGAATCCGGACGCATCGGGCTGACCCCGAGCGACGCCTCGATGGTGCAGCCCTCGAGCGTCGATGTGCGCCTGGACCGCTACTTCCGGCTCTTCGACAACCACAAGTACGCCGTCATCGATCCCGCGCAGGAGCAGCCGGAACTCACCCGGCTCATCGAGGTCGACCCCGAGGAGGGCTTCATCCTCCACCCCGGCGAGTTCGTGCTCGGCTCCACCTTCGAGCAGGTCTCCCTCCCCGACGACATCGCCGCGCGCCTCGAGGGCAAGAGCTCGCTCGGCCGCCTCGGCCTCCTCACCCACTCGACCGCGGGATTCATCGACCCCGGTTTCACCGGCCACGTCACGCTCGAGCTGTCGAACGTCGCCACCCTCCCGATCCGCCTGTGGCCCGGCATGAAGATCGGGCAGCTGTGCTTCTTCAAGCTGTCGTCACCCGCCGAGCGCCCCTACGGCGCCGGCGCGACATTCTCCCGCTACCTCGGGCAGCGCGGGCCGACGGCCTCGCGCTCGCACCTCAACTTCCACCGCGCCGACGTGACGGCGACGGACGCGGGGGCGAACGGGGCGTAGCCGGCGGAGGCTGCTGCGCCCGGGCCCCTCGGCTCAGAGGTGCTGCACGTCACGCACGTACGTGCCGCGATCCGTCGCTGGCACGCCCGCCGCGGAGGCGGTGAAGCGCACGATCTCGCTCCGGTAGTGGTCGTCCGAGACCTCGGTGACCCGGCCGTCCGCGTCGCGGGCGACCCTGTGGAGGCGCAGGATCGGGGCGCCGAGCGGGATGCCGAGCATCTCGCTGTCGAGTTCATCGGCGGCGATCGCGTCGATCTCGTGCAGCACGTCGACGCGGGGGAAGCCGTTCTCGGCGAGGAGTTCGGTGATGGAGAGCGAGTCGAGGTCGTGCTCGAAGAGGACGCGGCCGACGTCCTTCCGGTAGGCGAGTCGCTCGAACATGGTGCGCCTGCCGTCGAGGAAGCGGAGCCGGAGCACCTCGACGACCTGGTCGCCCTCGTCGATCTCAAATGCGGCGGCGACGCCGGCGTCCGCGCGGCGCAGCGAGACCTGCTGGGTCACGGCGCCTGGAACCGCACCGATGGCTTCGGCCCAGCGCGTGAACGGGATTTCCGCGTCGACGGCCTGGCTCGGCTTGCGGCGCACGACGCGCGCTGGCCTGCCCCGTCCGGTGTCGATGAGACCCTCGGCGCGGAGAGCGCCCAGGGCATTCCGGACCGGGCCGCGCGACGTCTGCCACTCCGTGGCGAGGTCCGCCTCGGTCGGGACGTTGTCTCCAGGCGCGAGACGGCCGTCGAGGATCCTGGCGCGGAGATCGTCCGCGATCTGCAAGTAGACAACTTTGCTCACGTAGGCATGTTACATCGGCGAATTCACCGGCTCAACTTCAGGCGAAACGGTCATTTCCTGTTCAGATTCCCCCCTGAACAGGTAAACATGCCCTGAACGTTTGCCACATAGGTACATTCGTTACCACTCGGGGTGCGAGGGTAGTGGCGGTTCGTTTCCCACCCCCCTCCGAAAGGCAATCATGAACCTTCGTGCGATCAAGGCCTCCGTGGCACTCGTGGGCGTCGCCCTCCTGGGCCTCGGCCTCGCCTTCTGCTCCAGCTCCACTGGCGGCTCCGAGTCGGCTGCAAGCGTCTCCGGCAAGTTCGCGAACAACGCGGACACCCTCGTCTTCGGCGTCGTCCCCGACTCCGTCGACACCGAGACGAACTACCAGCCCCTCATGGACTACATCGCCCAGGAGACCGGCAAGAAGGTCGAGTACCACGAGTCGACCGACTACGCCGCGCTCATCGAAGCGGCGATCGCGGGCAAGATCGACGTGGCTTCGTTCTCGGGCTTCACCTACGTCACCGCGACCAACAACGGCGCGGAGCTCACCCCGATCTCCTCGATCATCACCGAGAAGGGCCAGAAGCCCGGCTACTTCTCGCAGGCGATCGTGCCGAAGGACAGCTCGCTCAAGTCCGTCGCTGACTTCAAGGGCCACAAGGTCTGCTTCGTCGATCCGTCGTCGACCTCCGGCTACCTCTTCCCGAGCTACAACCTCCTCGAGGCCGGCATCGACCCGAAGAAGGACATCACCCCCGTCTTCGCGGGCAAGCACGACGTCAGCGTCACGAAGACCGGCGAGGGCAAGGAGTGCGAGGCGGGCTTCGCCGAGGACAGCGAGGTCGCGAAGTCCGACAAGGTCAAGGTCATCGGCGAGACGATGGTGCCCGGCGCCCCGATCGTCCTCGCGAATGCACTGCCCGACGACGTCAAGAAGAAGCTCACCGACTCGCTCAGCAAGGTGACGATCGACGACATCGTCAAGTCCGGCGTGAAGAGCGCCGACTCCGACTCCTTCCGCAAGACCTTCTACGCGACGGAGCCGGTCGACGACAAGTACTACGACCAGATCCGCGACATCTGCAAGAAGACCAAAGCGGAGCAGTGCCAGGCCTAGTACCGGCCTGACCCACTCCCCCGAACCCGAGAGGCCAGCATCATGACCGAATCGCTCACCACCCCCGTGATCGACATCGCAGGACTCACCAAGCGGTACTCCGAGCACACGACCGCGCTGAACGCAGTCGACCTGCGCGTTAGTCAGGGCGAGATCGTCGTCCTGCTCGGCCTCTCGGGATCCGGGAAATCCACGCTGCTGCGACACATCAACGGCCTCGAGACGCCGAGCGAGGGCTCGGTCGGCGTTCTCGGCCAGCCCGTGTCGCGGCTGTCCGGCGCGAAGCTGCGGGGCCTCCGCAGCCGCGTCGGCTTCATCTTCCAGCAGTTCGAGCTCGTCGGCCCGCTCACGGTGCTCGAGAACGTGCTGAGCGGGGCGCTCGGAGCGCTCCGCGGACCGCGGCTCGGGCTCTTCACCTACCCGGCCGCGCTCAAGCGCAAAGCGCTCGGGCATCTCGAGCGGGTCGGGCTTCTCGACCGCGCCTATCAGCGCGCCGACACCCTCTCGGGCGGCCAGCAGCAGCGCGTCGCGATCGCCCGCGCGCTCATGCAGGATCCCGAGGTGCTGCTCGCCGACGAGCCCGTTGCCTCGCTCGATCCCGAGTCCAGCATGCAGGTCATGGCTCTGATCAGGGAAATCGCAGCGACCGACGGGCTGACGGTCGTGTGCAGCCTGCACCAGGTGGACCTCGCGATCTCGTGGGCGGACCGCATCGTCGGCCTACGCCACGGCGAGCTCGTACTCGATACCCCCGCCGAGGGCCTCACCCGCGCCGAGGTCATGGAGATCTACGGCCGAGTCGCCACGAGCACCGAGGAGCTCGAGGCGGTCGACCGGGAGCTTCGCACCGAGCTGCAGCAGCGCGAGCAGGCCCAGGCGGAGTCCGAGTCGCGGGATCCTTCCGCGACGCCAGCCCAGGATCAGCCCAGCGCGCGCGGGGAATTCGTCTCGTGAGCGTCGCAACCGCACCAGCGCCCCGTCGCGCTCCCGGTCCCGTCACCCCGGGTGACATCGCCGCCAGGGCTCCCAAGCGCCGACTCGATCCGCAGCGCGTCGCCGCGGGCATCGCCCTGATCCTCCTCGTCGTGCTCGCGGGGGCCGCCCTCGCGAAGGTCAACATCTCCATTCCCGGGATGCTCGAGAGCGCCTCCAACGCCGAGCGCTTCTTCGCTCGCGTCGGCAGCCTCAAATTCCCGGAGCCCCTGGAACTCCTGCAGCTCACGGTGCTCACAATCGGTCTCGTGCTGACGGGAACGGTGCTCGCTGCGCTCCTCTCTGTGCCGATCGCCTACCTCGCAGCCTCGAACACCACCCCCGGCCCGGTCTGGCGCGCGATCGCCCGCTTCATCGGGGTGTTCACCCGAGCGCTCCCGGACGTTGTGCTCGCCATGGTGTTCGTTCTGCTGTTCTCGCTCGGCGCGCTCCCCGGCATTCTCGCGATCGGCATCCACTCCATCGGCATGATCTCGAAGCTCTTCGCCGACGCGATCGAGCAGATCGATGAGGGCCCTCGGCTCGCGATCCGCGCCGCGGGCGGGTCGAAGCTGCAGCAGTTCACCGTCGGGATCCTGCCCCAGGTGATGCCCTCCTGGGTGGCGACGGTCCTGCACCGCAACGACATCAACCTGCGCGGCTCGGTCGTGCTCGGCTACGTCGGCGTCGCCGGGCTCGGACTCGCGATGTCGAACGCCTTCAAGTCCCTCAACTATGGGCTCGGCCTGGGGATCGCGCTCGTGATCTTCGTGCTCTGCGTGCTCATGGAGCTCGTGTCGAGCGCGGTGCGCGTCGGCATGCTCGGCGAGAACGCCGGCCGCGGCGTGTTCGTGAAGCTCTTCACGCGCGGCCGCTCGAATCCCGGCCGCAGGGGCGCCTCCGGCGAGCGCCCTGCGACGGAGCCGAGCTTCGGCTCCGTCGATGCCGCGATGCGTCGGCCCTGGACGATCGGCCGCGCGCGGAACCTCGCCGCTGGATGGATCGCCGTCGCGGTCGTCGTCGCCGGCGTCCTCGTCAGCGGCATCAACTGGGGCGATTTCCTCACCTTCTGGGCGAAGGTTCCCCCGGTCGCGGCCTCGTTCTGGCCGCCGAACTTCGGCAACTACGGTTTCGCGGTGATCTTCGGCGCAATGGTCGAGACGGTCGAGATCGCCCTCGCAGCAACGCTGCTCGCGTTCGTCGGCTCCCTCCTGATCGGCTCGCTCGCCGCTCGCAACGTCGCCCCGAACCCGGCGACGCGATCCGGGTTCCGGCTCCTGCTCGTCGGCATCCGAGGCGTCCCGGAGCTGATCCTCGCGATCGTCCTCATCGTGATCACGGGCCTCGGCATGCAGGCGGGAACGATCGCGCTCGCCTTTGGTGGGATCGGGCTGCTCGGCAAGCTCATCGCCGACTCCTTCGAGGAGGTGCCCCGCGGCCCGGAGCGCGCGCTCACCGCCGCCGGTTCCTCACGGCTCCAGATGTTCTTCGGCGCCACGCTCCCGCAGGGAGCGCAGTCCCTGGTCGGGCACACCTTCTACCTGCTCGACACGAACATCCGCGCGGCGACGCTGCTCGGCATCGTCGGTGGCGGCGGCGTCGGCTACTACCTGCTCAATGCCGGCCAGGGCTCCAACTACCAGCTCGTGGGGTCGATCGTGATCATGATCCTCATCGCGGTGCTGCTCGTCGAGGGGCTCGCGATGTGGATGCGGAAGGTGCTCCGGTGAGCGCGGCACGGCGGGGCGCCCCGCTGACAAATGGCGCGGGAGCGGGCACCGGTTCCTCCTCGGGCTTCGGGTCCGCCTTCGATGTCGCCGTCGTTGGCGCCGGCATCGTCGGGCTCGGAGTGGCCTACGCTGCGGTGCAGCGCGGCCTGAGCGTGGTCGTCGTCGAGCGACGCACCCGCATCGCCGGCGCGAGCATCAGGAACTTCGGCCATCTCTGCATCGGCGCGCAGACGGGCACGGCCCGGCGTTACGGCGACGCCGCTCGTGAGAAGTGGCTCGCGCTCTCCCGCGACGCCGGCTTCTGGCTGCGGGAGTCGGGCACGCTCGTCGCGGCACGGCACGCCGATGAGCTGGCGCTCCTCGAGGCCGCGGCGGCCGACGGCGGGATCCGCATGCTCGACGCCGCTGAGTTCACGGCCGCCGCCCCGGTCGCCCCCGGCACGGTCGTTGGCGGCGCGAAGATCGCGCCCGACCTGCAAACGAATCCGCGTGAGGCCGGCGAGAAGATCGCGGCGCATCTCGCGCGGCTCGGCGTCGAGTTCCGCGTGCGCACCGCCGCGACCGGTCTCGTGCCCGGTGACGCGGCGACGGGCACGAGTCCGACGCTGCTCACCAGCCGCGGGCCGATCTTCGCCGGCCGCGTCGTGCTCGCCGTGAACCACGACATCGACGAGCTCGCCCCCGAACTCGCGGAGCGCGCGGGCGTCGAACGCTGCGCCCTCGACATGCTGCGCGTGCAGGCCGCGCTCTCCCGCCCGCTCGACGCTCCGCTCCTCACCGGCTGGTCCCTGATCCGGTACGGCCGCTTCGCCGGCCTCCCCGAAGCCGCGACCGTGCGCGCGCGCCTCCACGGCGAACGCCCCGATCTCGCGGCCATCGACCTGAACCAGATGTACACGCAGCTCCCCGATGGCAGCCTGCTGCTCGGCGATACCCACGCCACCGAGACGACCGCCTCCCCGTTCCAGGCGGAGGACGGCCAGCAGGCGATCATCGATGAGGCCTGCCGCCTGTTCGGATTCACCGCACCCCGGGTGATCGAGCGCTGGCAGGGCGTCTACGCGAAGTCCCCGGAGGAGTTCCTGCTCGAATCGCTCGCCGACGGGATCGTCGCGGCGTCGGTCACGACCGGGATCGGGATGACCACCGGGCTCGGCTTCGCAGAGCACGCGCTCGAGACCGCCCTCGCCGGCAATCGACCGAACCGCGCCAGGCGGCACGAGCAGCAGCCGCACTAGCGATCTCCGGCACACCGGTCGACGCGCGGCGCATCCACCCTCACTCAGATCCACCACCCCTCGCAGAACAGGAGTCCCATGTCGGACCTCACCGCACCCGCCGCTTCCGCACCCGCCGCTCTCACTCCCGCCGCCTCGGCGATCGAACTCGTCGTGCTCGACATGGCCGGAACGACCGTCCGCGATGACGGCGTCGTGGAGCGCGCCTTCGCGCGGGCCAACGAGCGTACCGGCGTCGCCGCGCGCATGCCGTGGGAGGAAGCACTCGCGTACGTCCGCGACACCATGGGCCGATCGAAGCTCGACGTCTTCACCCACCTCTCGGGCGGGGATACGGAGCTCGCCGCCCGTGCCGCCGACGCCTTCGAGATCGCCTACGCCGAGATCGCCGCAGAGGACGGCGTCGAGGCGATCCCCGGCGCGGCCGAGCTCATTTCCACGCTCCGCGACTCCGGCCTGAAAGTTGCTCTGACCACGGGTTTCGCCCCCAAGACCCGCGACGCGATCCTCGCGGCCCTGGGCTGGGAGGAGCTCGTGGACGTCGCCCTGTCCCCCGTCGACGCCGGCCGCGGACGGCCCGCGCCCGATCTGGTCCTGACCGCGCTCCTGCGCACGGGAGCCACCGCGGTCGAGAACGTCGCCGTGTTCGGCGACACGGTCAGTGACGTGGCTTCCGGCCGTCGTGCCGGCGCCGGGCTCGTCGGGGCCGTGCTCACCGGTGCGCATGACCGGGCCACGCTCGAGGGCGCGGGCGCCGACCTGATCCTCGACGACATCACCGGCCTGCGCGAGGTCCTGCTCCCGCAGGCGGCACAGGCGCGGTAGTGCCGGGCGCGCACGCCGCGTCCGCCGGGGTCGGGCAGGATCGGGATCAGCAGTCGGCGACGGTCATGCTGTTCCGTGGCCCCGGCCTCCCGCACGCTCCCCGCACCGTGCGGCTCCCCTCGCCCGCGGGGGACGAGGCCCTCGTGGCGATCGAGCTCGCGACCGTCTGCGGTTCCGACGTCCACACGAGCCTCGGGCACCGGGTCGAGCCGACGCCGCTCGTGCTCGGTCACGAGGCGGTCGGCCGGATCGTCGCGCTCGGCGATCCCGCGCCGCGCTACAGCGACGGACGGCCCGCCGAAGTGGGCGATCGGGTCGTCTGGTCCCTCGCGGTTCGCTGCGGATCGTGCGATCGCTGCGCGCGGGGCATTCCCCAGAAGTGCCGGTCGCTCCGCAAGTTCGGGCACGAGCGGTTCCAGCGGGCGTGGGAGCTCTCCGGGATGTTTGCCACGCACGCGCTGCTTCCCGCCGGGTCCGCGATCATTCCCGTGCCGATCGACGTTCCGTCTTCGGTACTCGCCCCGGCCGGATGCGGAATCGCCACGGCGAGGGCCGGGCTCCGAGCGGCAGAGCGCGTGGTCGGCCTCGACGGCGCGTCCGTGCTCGTCACGGGCGGCGGCCTCATCGGGCTCGCCGCCTGCGCGATGGCGAGCGAGCGCGGAGCCGTCGTCACGCTGAGCGATCCGGCCCCAGGGCGGCGATCGCTCGGCCTCGATTTCGGCGCCACCCGGGTCGAGGACCCTGGTGACCGCGATCCCGCTGCCGAGTACGACGTCGTGATCGACGCGTCGGGGGCGGGTTCCGCGCTCGCGGCCGGTCTCGACGCGCTCGCGGTCGGAGGGGCGGCCGTGTGGATCGGGAGCGTCTTCCCGAGCGCGCCACTCCCGGTCGCGGCCGAGCGGGTGGTCAGGGGGCTGGCCACGATCACCGGGGTCCACAACTACGCCCCGATCGATCTCGAGGACTCCGTCGCGTTCCTGCGGCGGTCGTGGTCCCGGTTCCCCTTCGCGGAGCTCGTCGGAGCGAGGTTCCCGCTGGACGATCTGGATTCCGCGCTGGCGCGTGCCGCGGAGCAGCGCGAGGTCCGCGTCGGCGTCGTTCCCGGGTAGCCGCCCGCGGCGATTCTGCGCCCTCGTAAGCGCGGGCGTCGCACGCCGGTTTCGGCGCCGCGAGCGCCCGGGTAGCCCGGAGAAAAACGCGGGTGAACGATCCAAGAACTTTCGCTACATATGTCGCTTAATGTCCCGATCAGCCGCCACTATCGAAACAGAGCGCGGTCGCGGGCGGCTCCTCACGAAGGAATACACCTCCCCGCCGCGCCGGTCTTTCAACTCACCAAATAGAGACATCCCCCCAACCCCGATCAGGAGAATCGCACACTCATGTTCAGAACCACACGCACCAGCCGGCTGACCGGCAGGCGACGAGGAGTGCTCGCCGGCGGCGCCATCCTCGCCATCGCCGGAGGACTGCTCGCGGTCCCCGGAACGCCCGCACCGGCGAGCGCCGCACCCGTGGAGTTCGTCGAGAATTTCGACGGAGCACCGGCCGCAGATCAGGCCCCGGGCGACTGGACCGTTGAGCACACCAACACCGCGGGAATGAAGCCGGGCTGGCAGGGCTGGAGCTTCCACTCGACCGACGAGATCGTTGCCACCTGGGACGGCGCGGGCGATCGCTCGAGCTTCTCCAAGGGCACGGGCCTCGTCGCGGTCGTGGAATCCGACAAGAACAGGCCCACCACCGGCAACTTCGACTCGACCCTGTGGTCGCCGCAGGTGCAGCTCTCCAGCTCGGCGAGAGCCGTCGAGATCGGCTTCGACAGCCACTACAAGCAGGGCCAGGCCCCGCAGAACGCCCGCCTGGTCGCCCGCTTCGACGGCGGAGACGCGAAGACGGTGCAGAACTTCGCGGCGAACCGACTCAACGAGTCGGCCAAGTTCACGGTCGACGTTCCCGCAGGAGCGAAGACCGTGCAGTTCGGCTGGAGCTACCTGCAGAGCTCCAACAACTGGTTCTGGATGATCGACAACGTGCGCGCCGTCGAGGCCGCACCCGCCGCGGTCACGCCCGTGCTCGAGTCGGCGCGCAAGCCCGTCGCCCCGGCCGGCGGCGCGGCCAGGATCGAACTCAGCGGTCTGCGCGCCGGGCAGCAGCTCAGCGCGTCCGTCGGGGCCGGAAGCGCCGCGCACACGGTTCCCGTGCCCGCGGCGAACGCGGACGGCCGCGCCGCCTTCGACGTGGCAATCCCCGCGGACCAGGCTCCGGGAGTGATCCCCGTCCGCATCTCGGGCCCTGACGCCAACCCGCTCGACCTCGGAATCACCGTCCTGGCGGGGAAGCAGCCCGCGTATCACTCGTCCGAACAGCAGTTCTGGCACAGCGGCTTCGAGGGCGGCCCCGCGCAGGGCGAGTGGAAGTCGACGGGGGCCTCGGCCTGGGAGATGATCGACCGAGCCGCATCGCTCGAGAAGTACGGCACCGACCGCCGCCACGCCTTCACGCGGGCGTCGGGCACCATGGCCGTTGCGGAGTCGAGCAAGGCGGCCTTCGACGGCGCGCTCAGCTCCCCCGCGATCCCCGTGACGGGCGCCACGGGCGGCCCGCTCGAGCTGCGGCTCGACAGCCACCTCCTCCGCCGCGGGGATGGCGCGACGTCGGCGAAGATCACGGCGATCTACGACACGGGTGCGCGCGCAGAGCTCGCAGCCTACGGCGCGGAGGATCGCGAGTCCGAGCAGCTCAGGATTCCCCTCGACATCCCCTCCGGCGCCAAGACGGTGACGCTCGAGTTCGCGTTCACCGCACCGCAGGGATCCGGATCCTGGCGGATCGACGACGTCGAGCTCGTCCGCCCGCTCGCCCCGCTCGCCGAGGCGGCGCAGCCGAGCGCCGTCGTGGACGTGTTCAGCGACGTGCAGGGGTCGAACCTCCGCCTGCAGAGCCAGGTGCTCCCCGGGCTTCGGGCCCTGCAGCCGGCGGCCAAGACCGTCGTCGCGAACGGTGACCTGACGAGCCAGGGGACGGACTTCCAGTACACGAACTACTTCAACGCCTTCAATCGCGGGGGAGGAGATCAGTACCCGACGAAGATCTCGACGATCGGCAACCACGAGTTCTTCGGCGCGAACGGCTCGGAGACCTACATCTCCCGCTTCCTCGACCGCACCGGCATGCGCGCGCTCGGAGCGGAGGGCGCGGATCCCGCGCACGCGGGACTCTGGGGCGAGGTGCTCGTGGACGGCCAGCTCCCGGTCCTGTGGATCGGCAGCGAGCACCACGACTATCCCTCGCACGTCGGCAGCGGTCCCTTCGTGGAGATGAGCGACCAGCAGTTCACCTGGCTGCAGGGCCGCCTCGCCCACTGGCGCGAGCAGAACACCCCGGTTGTTCTCTTCTCGCACCACGTCTTCAACGACTCGGTCTCGGGCACGTATGCCCGCTTCTATCAGGGAGACTTCTCCTCGGACACGGCGCGCCTCGAGGGTCTGCTCGCGCAGAATCCGAACGTCACGGTGCTCACCAGCCACACCCATTGGGCTCCCGAGCTCAACGACTGGAGCGTTGAGCAGCGCTTCGATCCCGCGGCGAAGCACGGGCCGACGATCGTGAACACGGCGGCCGTCACCACCCAGTACGGCCCCGTCGGCGACTGGGAGGAGGGTCCGGTGGCGGGCGCCGATCCCGTCGGCCTGCGCGTCGGACTGTACGAGGATCGACTCCGCGTGACCGCGTACGCCTTCGGCGCCGGAGGCGCCGCCAAGGAGGTCAAGCACATCGACGTCCCGCGTCCCGGCGAGGCGCCGGTCGATCCGGAGCCGCAGCCGGAGCCCGCGGTTTCCCTCGGCGCGACCTCCGTCGCTCAGGGCGGCGAGCTCGCGGTGACGGGCACCGGGTTCCAGGCCGATGAGCAGCTGACGGTCACCCTGGCGCCGGCCGGCGGCTCCGGCGACTCCGCCGACCCCGCGAGCGCGGACGGAGCGCCCGCCGCCCGGTCCGCGCGCGCCGCAGCACCGGCCGCATCGCCGGTCACCGCTGAGACTCGGGCCACCGCGAACGCCGACGGGGCGTTCCGCGCCACGCTGACCGTGCCGGCCGAGGCGCCGGCGGGCGCCTACGAGGTCACCGTCCGTCGCGCGGACGGCACCACGGTCGCTCCGCTCGCGTTCGCGGTCACCGCGTCCGGCACGGGCCCGGGAGAGGGTCCCGGCGGCACCCCGTCCCCCGAGAATGGCGGTGACGCTGGCGCGGGGACCGATCCGGCGCCCGGATCGCCCGCTGCGGGTGAGAAAGTCCCGGCCAAGACGGGCGGCGGGCTCGCCACGACCGGCGGCCCCGTTCTCGTGACCGCCGCGCTGCTCGCGGCACTGGCCGCGGCCGCGGGCGGGGTCGTGCTGCTGCGCCGACGCGCCGCGTAGCCGCTCCTCGAAGCGTTGGGCCCGAGCCGGATTCGGCTCGGGCCCAACGTCGTTTTCCGGGGCCTCAGCGGGCCCGGCGCACCGGTCGATCCGGGCCAAAAGTCTCCTCCGGCCGAGGCGAACGGAATGGAAACGGCAGGGGATCCAGCCCGGGATTGCGTGAACAACACCGGAATATTCAGCCGCGGCATACGCCCCAGGACAGTGATCCCACCAGGATCGAATCGGCACGCGTCGCGGGTGCCCACAGCAATATCGCGCCACCCCTCACGCGGCACTGCTCGTCACCGGGCATTTTCATTGTTCACGTGTCTCACCCCCCCCCAAGGAGACGAATTGCACATGTCCACAAGGCCACCGAACCCCAGAAACACCCGCCTGCGCGGCGGCGTTCTCGCCGGAGGCGCCGTCCTCGCGATCACCGGCGGGCTGCTCGCCGTCCCGATCGACGCGACCCCCGCCAACGCTGCCGAGCCCACCGGCTACGCGTCCACCGAGCCGCAGCTCTGGCACAGCGGCTTCGAGCAGCAGAACCCGCCAGCACCGGCAGAATGGACGTCCGCCGGCACCTCGGCGTGGGAGTTCCTGGACCTCGCGGGATCGCTCGAGAAGTACGGAACCGACCGCCGTCAGGCGTTCTCCCGCGCCTCGGGCACCTTCGCGGTCGCGGAAACCAACGATCACGCCTTCAGCGGCACGCTCACCTCGCAGCCGATCTCGCTCGCCGCGGGCGAGGGCGGCCCCGTCGAGCTGCGCCTCGACAGCCACTTCCTCCGCCGGGGCAACGGCCCCACCACCGCGAAGATCACCGCGGCGTTCGACGGCGGAACGCCCACCGAGCTCGTCTCCCTCGGCACGACGGATCGCGAGTCGGAGCAGCTGCGACTCCCGCTGCAGGCCCCCACCGGCGCGAAGAACGTGACGCTCGAGTTCACGTATGTCGCACCGGAGGGCGCCGGCTCCTGGCGGGTCGACGACGTCGAGCTCGTGCGCCCGCTCGCCCCGCTCGCCGAGGCGGCCCAGCCGAGCGCCGTGGTCGACGTGTTCAGCGACGTGCAGGGCGCCAACGCGAACGTGCGCATGCGCGACCAGGTGATTCCCGGCCTGCGCGCCCTGAAGCCCGCCGCGAAGACGATCGTCACGAACGGCGACCTGACCCCGCTCGGCGCCGACAGCGAGTTCACGGCCTACTACGACGCCTACAACGCCGCGGTCGGCGACCAGTACAAGACGAAGATCTCGACGATCGGCAACCACGAGTTCTACGGTCCCGACGGCGCCGAGACCGCGATCACGCGCTTCCTCGACCGCACGAACATGCGCAGCCTCGCGGTTCCCGGGTCCAACCCCGCGCACGGTGGCCTGTGGGGCGAGACGCTCGTCGACGGCAAGCTCCCCGTGCTCTGGATCGGCAGCGAGTTCTACAACTTCGGCGCGGAGCTCGGCGGCGGCCCGTTCGTGAAGCTCTCCGACGAGCAGTTCTCCTGGCTGCAGGGACGCCTGGCTCACTGGAGCGAGCGGAAGACCCCCGTCCTCCTGTTCACCCACCACGTGCTGTCCAACTCGGTTTCCGGCACGCACGAGTCGTTCTACCAGGGCGAGTTCGGCGCGGACGAGGCGCGCTACCGCGAACTCCTCGGGCAGCACCCGAACGTCACCCTCTTCAACAGCCACACGCACTCCTCGCCCGGCCTCGGCGACTGGAGCGTCGAGCAGCGCTTCACGCCCACCGCGAAGCACGGGCCGACGATCGTCAACACCGTCTCCGTCAACGACGAGTACGGTCCGCTCGGCGACTGGGGCGCGGCCCCGATCGCCAACACGGGATCCGTGGGCCTGCGTGTCGGCCTCTACGACGATCGCGTCCGCGTCACCGCCTACCGCTTCGCAACGGGCGGGGCTGCGACGCAGGTCAACCAGATCGACATCGCGCGCCCGGCACAGGGGAAGGATCCCGAGCCGCAGCCCGAAGCGAAGATCGCGCTTAAGTCCGGCTCCGTCGCGCAGGGCGGGACCGCCGCGGTCTCCGGCACGAACTTCGCGCCGAACGAGCCGCTGACGCTCGAGCTCCGCGCGGGAACGGGCGCCGCGGCCGACGCGGCACCGGCTGGCCCGGGCGAGACGCCCGCTCCGACGCAGGCTCCGGCACAGGCTCCGGCGCCGACGCAGGCTCCGGCTCCGGCTCCGGCACCGAGTCCGCAGGCTCCCGCGCAGCCCGGGTCGCAGACGAAGCCGCAGGCGCCGAGCACGCCGCAGGGCGCGCCCCAGGCCGACGCCCCGACCGCGAAGGCGGCGGCCCCGCAGAGGCTCACCGCCGACGCGGCGGGATCCTTCGCCGCGACGCTGAGCGTCCCGAAGGACACGCCGGTCGGCGCGCACACCGTGGTGGTCCGGCGGGCCGACGGAGGCGAGCTCTCCCTCCCGCTGCAGGTGACGGCAGCCGCTGAGCCCGGCGGCGGCGGCAACGGCGGCGGCACGGGCGGCGGCGGGACCGGAACCGGCGGCGGTACCAGCGCCGGCACGGAACCGTGGTCCGGGGAGGAAGCGGACGCCGCTTCCGGTTCCGGCGCACCAGGACGCCAGGCATCCGCGGCGGGGAAGAACGGCGGCGCCTCGGCCCTCGCCCGGACCGGCGGTCAGGAACTCCTGATCCCGGGCATCATCGCCGCAATCGGCGTTGTCGCGGGCGGGATCCTGCTCGCGCGTCGTCGTCGGGCGTAGCACCCCAGCCAAGCGGGAGCGGGGCACGACCGGTCAGGGTCGTGCCCCGCTTTCGCGTCTCCACCGCGGCGGAACCGATCGCGACACGTGGCCGCTCGACACCACCGATCCGCGGCTGCGTGTCGCCGCACTCTCTGCTACGTTAGGTGCATGCACACACAGTTGCTTCGGAAAGGGGACTCATGGCCGACGACCTGACGGGCGCCTGGACCCGAGTGGCTGCGTTCGCATCCGCCTTCGACGCGAACCTCGATCGCTGGCTCAGTGAGCACTTCAACCTCGGACTCACCGAGTACTGGGCGCTGAACTTCATGGAGCAGGCCCCTGATCGCGAACTTCGCATCGCTGCGCTCGCCCAGAACGTCGGACTCACCTCGACTTCCACCACCAGACTCGTGAGCCGCCTCGAGGCGAAGGGGCTCGCGCGCCGGGACGTCTGCATGGAAGACGGGCGCGGCGTCTACGCCGTCATCGACGATTCCGGCGCCGCGCTGCTCCGCGAGGCGCGCGATCCCTTCGAGGCTCGCGTACGAGACCTGCTGGGGAATCCGCAGTCGCATTTCCCCCACCTCAACACGCTGGCCCTTCGCGCGGCGTTCACTCAGACCGGCGACGCCCTCCAGCCCTAATCACTCGCCACCGGACCAGGAGCTCGCCGCACGATCCCCCGCCTCGATCCCCACACACATATAGGTGCATGTACACACAAATACATCGCACACCGAGTCCATCACCGATCCCCCTTCCCCATTGACCCTGCGCCGCGCGCAGAAAGGAACCCAAAATGCACTGGATCAGTCTCGCAATCGCAGTCCTCTGCGAGGTCGCCGTCGGAATCTCCGCTGGCAAAGCCCACGGATTCACTCGCCTCTGGTGGACCGTCGCCACGCTGATCAGCGGCGCAATCGCCACGGTATTCCTCAGCTTCGCGCTGCTGACCTTCGACGTCGGAGTCGGCTACGCGCTGTGGACGTCACTCGCCGGAGTGGGAATCGTCATCGCCGGGGCCCTCTTCCTCGACCAGAAACTGACGTGGCCGAAACTGCTCGGGATCATCGTGATCATCGGCGGTGTCATCGGCCTCAACCTTGCCGGAAACGCCTGAGCCCCCAGACGAACGAGAGAAAACGCATCATGAATACACCGTCCACTGCCACGTCAACGCCTCCCAGCCGCGAGGACCGCTCGCGCCCCAACACCCGCTCCTGGCTCGCCCTCCTCGCCGCCGGCGTGTTCGAGGTCGGCTACGCGCTCAGCGTCAACGGGAGCCGAGGCTTCACGGAACCCGTGTGGTCATCGATCGCCGTGGTGTTCTTCCTCTTCACGCTGCTCTTCCTGAGCATCGCCCTGCGGCGGATCGCTGTAGGGATCGGTTACGCGATCTGGGCCGGAATCGGCGCCGTCGGCGCCGCAGCGCTCGGTCCCGTCTTCTTCGATGAAACCCTCACGCCGGCCCAGATCGCCTGGCTCGCGCTCATCATCGCGGGTGTGATCTGGCTCAAGCTCGCCGACAGCCCCCGACGGGGCTCGGCAGCGAGCAAGGACTCAGCACCGGCCTGATCCGAGCGTTCGGGCGCTCGACCCCTCCTGCGCCCGAACGCTACCGGCGCGCCCTGCTCACGCCGCGCTCGTCGCGCTTCGCCTGCGCCGCGAGCATCGCGTTGTACTCCTCGAGCTCGGTGTCGCCGAGCCGATCCGCGGCGCGATCCTTGCGCTTCTGCTCCCGGTCATCGCTGCGCGACCACTGCACGGCCACGATGAGCGCGAGCGCGAGCGTCGGCAACTCGCCGATGCCCCACGCGATCCCGCCTCCGATCGACTGATCCTCGAGCGGCGACGGACCCCAGGTGCGCCCCATCGCCCCGTACCAATCTGCCAGCATGAGGCCGTCGCCCGTCATGAGCGTGACGCCGAAGAACGCGTGCGAGGCCATCGTCGCGAAGAGGGTGACGATGCGCAACGGATACGGGAAGCGGTACGGCACCGGATCGATGCCGATCATCGACAGGCTGAACAGGTACCCCGAGATCAGGAAGTGAATGATCATCCACTGGTGGCCGAGATGCTCGGATGCTGCCCAGCGCGCGATCGGCGTGAAGTAGAAGATCCACAGCGATCCCGCAAACACGACGGCGGCAACCGCCGGGTGCGTAATGACCTTCGAGTAGGGGGTGTGCACGGCCCACTGGATCCACTCGCGTCCGCCCCAGGATCCGTCCGTCCGCTTCTCCACCGCGCGCAGCGCGAGGGTCATGGGGGCGCCGAGCACGAGCACGAGCGGGATGAGCATCGTCAGCAGCATGTGGGCGATCATGTGCACGCTGAACATGTACTGCTCGTAGGCGTTGGGGGCGCCGTTCGTCGTGTAGAACAGGAAACCGAGTCCGAGCAGCCACGCGATCGTGCGCCCGACCGGCCACTTGTCGCCGCGGCGAGCGAGCCGGATCACGCCGGCGAGGTACAGGGCGGCGCCGAACGCGCACACGAGGCCCCAGGCCAGATCGAACTTCCACTCGGTGATGTAGCTCAGCGGCGTGAGCGGGGCCGGCAGCGGATCGCCCGTCAGCCACTCCGCCGGGCTGATCTTGCCGCCGCCGTCGCGCGCGGGTTCGAGCACCACGGGCGTCGCGGTGCGGCCGAGCGCGCCGGCCGTGCCGCTCGCGATACCCATCACCACGAGCTCGGCGATCACGAACCAGGCGAAGGCGCGCGCGCCGCGCTCGGCGTCAGCGATCCGCGGGATCAACCGCATCCGCTGGAACGCGCCGAACGCCCCGAGGGCGATCAACGCGACGGTCTTGATGATGACAAGGAGCCCATACCCCGTCCCGAAGAGGGCATCCAGGCTCCCGATCCGGAGCCACGCACTCACCACGCCCGACGCCGCGACCCCGATGAACGCGAGCAGCGCGAGCGACGAATAGCGGGAGACGAGCAGCGAGAGCCGCGCGCGATCCACCGTGCGGGCGATGAAAATGAGCGTGAGCAGCCCGCCCAGCCAGACCGCCGCCCCGATCAGGTGCACGAGCAGCGAGTTCACCGCCTGGCCGTGCCCCGAGGCGCCGGCCGCGTGGCCCTGCTGGGCGAGGGGGAGCGTCGTGGTGAGCGCCGCGACGAGCACGAGCAGTGTGAGCCTGCGCCCTCGGATCGCGAACGCCAGCACCGTGGTGATCGCGGCGAGCAGCAGCTCGAACAGCCACAGCTGACCCAGCTCGATCTCCGTGACGAACTGGGCAAAACCCGCGCCGAACGAGGCGTCACCTGAGAACGGGAGACCCGAAACGTCCGTGTAGGTGAAGATCAGCGTCGCCGCGCTCGCAACGGTGAGCACGGCGGCAGAGCCCGCGGCCAGATCCATCGCGACGCGGGTCTCCGGCCGATCGCTCGCGAACGCCCAGACACTCATCACGACCGAGCCGATCAGACCGGCCATCGCGACGTTCACGAGCGTGCGCCCGATCGGCAGGCCGATCCGGACGACCGCGCCGGGGTCGGCAAGCGTGCGCGGGGCGGCCGCGCCGCCGATCATGAGGCCGATGATCAGGGCCGCGAGGGTCGCCGCGAGCAGCACGGCAGGAGCGAGCACACGCAGGAATCTGGGCACCCCTCTACCCTACGGCCTCCCCGCTGAGGGCTCGGTCACCACGGAAACCGCAGCCCGGACACACAAAGAACCCCCGACGCGAGCGCGCCAGGGGTTCCGTGCGATGCGAGAAGAGTTACTTCACAGCAGCCTTGAGCTTCGAGCCGACCGACACCTTGACGCGCTTGCCAGCGGGGATGTTGATGGTCTCGCCCGTGCGGGGGTTGCGGCCGGTGCGTGCAGCGGTGGTCGCGGTCTCGAAGGAGATCCAGCCCGGGATCGAAACCTTCTCGCCAGCGGCAACGGTCTCGGAGACGGCGGCGAAGAGGCCGTCGATCACGTTCGAAACAGCGGCCTGGCTCTGGCCGGTCTCCGCGGCGATCTTCGCAACGAGCTCAGTCTTGTTGAGTGCCATGTTGTGTCCTTCCAGGGCAGTGACGGTTTCGTCGGTCCGGCCCCTGATCGAGTTCAGGTATCCCCCGGGTTTGGAGGATCCGATCGGTTGATCGGTATGAATCTACCCCACTTCCGCGGAATTCTGCGGAATTCTGAACGGCAATGCGCCTCGGCGTGTCAGAAAAAGCCTGATCGCGATCGTTTCCGTAACTGAAGGGCTCGTTTTTTGCCGGGGAGAGGGGCCGGGGAACAGGCGATTCTCCGCGCCACTTGATAGGTTTGTCGGACAATGACGGAACTCGCCGATATCTCACTGCACCGCGTCAGCACCGCGGAGGCGGTCGCCGACGCGCTCGTCGGCCTCATCGTGTCGGGCACGCTCCGCGCGGGCGAACCGCTCCGCGAAAGCAGCCTCGCCACGAAGCTCGGCATCTCCCGCAACTCGCTCCGCGAGGCGATCCGTCTCCTCGAACGCAGCCGGCTCGTGAAATACGAGATCCACCGCGGCGCGATCGTGAGCACCCCGACTCTCACCGACCTCGAGGACCTCTACCGCACCCGCCGCCAGCTCGAACTCGCCGGCGTGCTGCAGGAGCCGAGCGAGGAACAGCTCGCGGCGATCACGGCCGCGTTCACGGAGCTCCAGAACACGGCGACCCACCAGGTCGCGGAGCCGATCGTCGCCGCGGATCTCGCCCTGCACCAGGCCATCGTCGACCTGCTCGGCAGCGAACGACTCAGCTCCTTCTACCGCCAGATCTGCAAGGAACTCGTCTTCTACTTCACCGTGCTCTCCTACACGGACGAGGAATACATCGACCCCGAGATCTCGATCGTCAGCCGCCACCAGGGCATCTACGACGCGATCATCTCAGGCGACCGCGAGCTCGCCCACGCGCTGCTCGAACAGCACATCGAGGAGAACCACGCCCGCCTGCGCGAGATCCTCACCAACCGGCTCGAGGCGGAGCAGGAGTAACGGCCGCGGCCTCGGTCCGGGGCCTTTAGCGGCCTCGGCCGCGTTCGGTCCGGGGCCTTTAGCGGCTTCGGCCGCGTTCGGTAGCGGCCTCGCCCGCGGGCCGGTCCTCGCCCGCCCAACCCGCCAGGAACTTAACCGTTCAATTTCTAAGCGATGTGCGTTTAATAAGTCCGAAATCGCGTTTTTCGACTTATTAAACGCACATCGCTTAGTTATTGCACGCCGCGAGGCCGCCGGGTCGGATCCGGGGGCGGGACGGCAGCGCGACCGGGCGGCAGCGCGCCCGCGCGCGGCTACCCCTCCGCGAGCGCCTCGTCGAGGATGCTCAGCGCCTCGTCGATGAGCTCGTCCGAGATGTTGAGCGCCGGCAGCAGCCGCAGCACGTGCCCGTCGCTGCCGCCCGCCATCACGAGCAGCCCCCGGTCCGCTGCGGCCTTCGACACCCGCTTGAACGCGCCAGGGTTCGGGTTGCCGTCGGCGTCGACGAGTTCGACGCCGTGCAGCGCCCCGAGCCCGCGGACGTCCCCGACGATCGCGTGCCGCTCCTTGAGCTCGGCGAGCCCGGCCTGCAGCCGCTCGCCGATCTCGAGGGTGCGCTCCAGGAAGCCGGGCTCGCGCAGCTGGCGCAGCACCTCCACGGCCGCGGCGCACCCGACGGGGTTGCCGCTGAAAGTCCCGCTCAGGCCACCGGCCGGGATCGCGTCCATGATCTCGGCGCGGCCGGTGACCGCTGAGACGGGGAAGCCGCCCGCGATCGCCTTCGCGGTCACCACGAGGTCCGGGACGAAGCCGAAGTGCTCGCTCGCGTACAGCTTGCCCGTGCGCCCGAGGCCGGTCTGGATTTCGTCGGCGATGACGACGATGCCGTGCTCGTTGCACCAGGCCTGCAGCGTTTCGAGGTAGCCGGGGGCGGGGATCGTGATCCCGCCCTCGCCCTGAATCGGCTCGATCACGAGGCACGCGAGGTTCTCCGCGCCGGAGATTTTCTCGAGCTGGGCGATGCCGCGGCGGGCTGCCTCGGCGCCGTCGAGGCCGTCGCGGAACGGGTAGGAGTTGTTGATGCGGTAGATCTCGCCGGGTCGGGGGCCGACGCCTGCCGAGTAGGGCTGCGCCTTGTAGTTCATCCCGAGGGTGAGGTTGGTGCGGCCGTGGTAGCCGTGTTCGACGACCGCGATCCCGTTGCGCCGCGTGTATGAGCGGGCGATTTTCACCGCGTTCTCGATCGCCTCGGCGCCCGTGGAGGAGAGCACCGATTTCTTCGGAAAGTCGCCCGGGGTGATCTCGGTGAGGAGCTTGGCAACCTCGACGTAGCTCTCGTACGGGGTGATCGTGAACAGGGTGTGCGTGTACTTCCTCGTCTGCTCGATGGCCGCGTCGACCACGGCCTCGTTGCCGTGGCCGAGGGAGATCACCCCGATCCCGCAGCCGAAGTCGATGAATTCGTTGCCGTCGACATCGGTGAGGATCGAGCCCTCGGCGTGGTCGATGTAGACGGGGAGCAGCGTCGACACCGACGCCGACACGTAGGCAGAGCGCTGCTCGTTGATCTCGCGGGATCGCGGCCCAGGCACCTCGGTGCTGGTCCGCGCCTTGAACGTGGTCTTGGTCATTGATTCTCCTTCGATGTGCGTCGCCGATTGGCTGGTGATCAGGCGGTCTCTCGCCGCGAGATGTTGTAGAAGCGGATCTCCTGGTATTCCTCGAGGCCTTCGCCGCTGCCCTCGCGGCCGAGCCCGGACTGCTTCAGGCCACCGAACGGGGCGGCGGGGTTCGAGGGGACGCCGTTGTTGATCCCGACGAGGCCGGCTTCGAGGGCGTCCGCGACGTTGAGCGCTCGGTCGAGGTTTTCGGTGCAGACGTAGCTGGCGAGCCCGAACGGGGTGTCGTTCGCCGCGGCGAGGACCTCCTCCTGGGTGCGGAAGCGGCTGATCGCGGCGATGGGGCCGAAGATCTCGGTGCGTGCGATGTCGGCCACAGCAGGCACCCGGTCGAGCACGGTCGCCTCGAAGAAGTAGCCGGCGCCCTCGGGGGCGCTGCCTCCGGTGCGGAGTTCGGCGCCGAGTTCGACGGCCTGATCGACGAGGCGGGTGAAGTTCTCGACGGCGGCGCGGTTGATCACGGGGCCGAGCCCCGCGCCCTCGGCGATGCCGTGGCCGAGGGTGACGGCCGCCATGCGCTCGGTGAATCCCTCGACGAACGCGTCGGCGATACCCTCCTGCACGTAGTAGCGGTTCGCGGCGATGCACGACTGGCCGCCGTTGCGCAGCTTCGCCTGCACGGCGTTCTCGACGGCGCGCTCCAGGTCCGCGTCGTCGAAGACGATGAACGGGGCGTTGCCTCCGAGCTCCATCGAGCTCTTGACCACGTTCTTCGCCGCGAGTCCGAGGAGGGTCGATCCGACGCCGGTGGAGCCCGTGAAGGACAGCTTCCGCACCCGCGGATCAGCGAGTACGGCCTCGCTGAACGCCCCCGAGTCCTTGGTGGTGACGACGCGCATGAGTTCCCCTGGCACGCCGGCCCGCTCCATCAGCTTGACCGTCAGCATCGTGGTGAGCGGGGTGAGGCTGGCGGGCTTGATCACGGCGCCGCAGCCGGCGGCGAGCGCCGGCGCGATCTTGCGTGTGATCATCGCCATCGGGAAGTTCCAGGGCGCGATGAGCACGGCGAGGCCGATCGGCGAGCGCTTGGTGAGGATCGTCGATCCGCCTGCGGGGTTCTCCCGGTAGTTGCCTGCCGGGCGGAGCAGCTCGTCCGCGTACCAGCGCACGTAGTCGGCCGCGTACTGCACCTCGCCGTTCGCCTCTGCGAGGGTCTTGCCCATTTCGCGGCTGATCACGAAGGCGAGGCGGTCCCGTTCGGCGATCAGGGTGTCGTAGACGAGGTGGAGGACCTCGGAGCGGTGGCGGGGCGTGGTGCGGGCCCAGGCGCGCCCCGCTTCGTCGGCGATGCCGAGCTGTTCCACCGCGTAGGCGGCGTCGCGGTTGGGGAGGGTCGCGATGCGCTCCTCGGTCGCCGGGTCGAGCACGGCGAATTCGTCGGCTCCCGGCTCGTGGTTCACGTGTCCTGGCAGGCTCTTGAGCGCGGCGTCGGAGGCCGCGATGCGCTCCGCTGACGGGGTGAGCAGGGTCATGGATCTTCCTTACCTTCGTGCCTTGGTGCGGGAACGGCGGGTTCGCTTCGGTGCGGCCGGCTGGCCTCAGCCTAACTCATTGTTCCCTTGTCCTACAATCCTTCATTTCGAGAAGATGGCCCGGACGGCGTCCGCCCGGGCCATCGAGACCCGGCTACTTCGCCAGATATCCGCCCTCGACCGGAATCGATGTGCCCGTGAGGTACGCGGCCTCCGGCGAGGCGAGGAACGACACGACCGCTGCGACATCGGCGGGCTCCGCGATCCGGCCCATCGGGATCGCCGCGGCGACTCGCTCCGCTTCGGCTTCCGGATCAGGCAGTCCGTCGAGCCACTCCTGGTAGAGCGGGGTCCGCGTCATGCCGGGCGCGACCGCGTTGACCCGGATCCCATACTGGGCGAGATCGATCGCGGCGGCCCGCGTGAACGCGAGCATGGCGCCCTTCGAGGCGCTGTAGATCCCCATCGTCGGCACCCCGATGCTCGCGAGCCGCGAGGTGATGTTGATGATCGCCCCGCCGTCGCCCTGATCGCGCATCCGCCTGGCCGCGGCGATGAGGAGATTCATCGCGGCGAAGGTGTTCGTCTCGAACGTGGAGCGGATCTCGTCCTCACCCACCTCGAGCAGGTCCCCCGTGTGGTCGATCGCCGCGTTGTTGACGAGCACGTCGAGACGGCCGAACGCCGCGACCGCGTCGGCGACGAGCCGCGAGGCTGCGCCCTCCGCGGTGAGCTCGGCGCGCACGAATCGCACGCGCTCGCCGAGGGACTCCTCGACCTCGCGGCCGCGCTCAGCGCTCCTCCCGCTCACCACGACGCGGAATCCCCGCTCGGCGAGCTGCCTGGCGATTTCCACGCCGATCCCCGATGTCGCACCCGTGACGAGCGCCACCCGTTCCTGCTGCATGTCGTTCCTTTCTCGCGGCGTCGCCGCCGCAGCTGCCCGCCGGGTCGCGGCGGGCCCTCGATCAGTCTTCCGCGCCCCCGGCGATGGCGAGCGCGATGAGGGCGTAGGCGCGGGCCGCGACGCCGAGGTCGGTGATCCGGACCTGCTCGTCCGGCTGGTGCGCCTGGCCCGTGATGTCGCCGGGACCGAGGATCACGGTCGGCGTGCCGCTCGCCTGGGCGACGAAGCCGCCCTCGCAGGCCGCGGTCCACCCCGTGATCCGGACGTCCTGGTCGAGCGAGCGGAGCGCGTCCGCCGCGGCCGAAACGACCGGGTCGTCCTCCGTGGTGCGGAAGCCGGGCATCACCATGTCGACGACGCCGCGCACCTCGATCCGCTGGGCATTGGCCGCGCCCGATGAGGCGATCGCCTCGCGTGACTGCGCGAGCAGCTCGGCCAGAATCAGCTCGGGATCCTCGCCGGGCATCGTGCGGCGATCGATCGTCAGCTCGGTGACCCTCGGCACCATCGACGTACCCGAGCCGCCCGCGATCGTTCCCACATTCCAGGTCGGGTTCCCGAGCAGCGGATCGCCCTCCCCCGCACCGGCCTCGGCGTGGAGCTCGCGCACCACGTCGACGAGCGCGGCCGCCCCGTAGATCGAGCTCGCGCCGTCCTCCGGGCGTCCGGCGTGCGCCGAACCGCCGAGCACCTCGACGTGGAGATTCGCGGCGCCGCGGCACCCGATGACGATCTCGAGATCCGTCGGTTCGGCGACGATGCAGGCGAGGTACCGGCGCAGTCCGTGCTCCGCCAGCCAGGTCTGCACGCCGAGCGCGCGATCCTCCTCGTCGACGGTGCACAGGAGCTCGAGCCGGATCCCTGGCGCGACCGCGGCCACCGCGGCCATCGCCTCGAGCACCGCGGCGAGCCCGCCCTTCATGTCGGTCGCGCCGCGGCCGATGATCATGCCGTCGGCGATCCGCGGCACGAACGGGTCCGCGGTCCACCCCTCGCCAGCGGGCACGACGTCGCTGTGGCCGAGGAACAGCACCGCGGGGCCGTCCTCCGGGCCGATCGACGCGAGCAGATTGGGCCGTCCGGCCGCGATCTCCTGGAGCTGCACGCGCGCGCCGATCCGCTCGCAGATCGCCACGAGGCGGCGCACCGTCTCCGCCTCGGTCCCGCCGGGGTTCTCGCCCCAGCCCGCGATGAGCTCGCAGGTGTCGGCGACGATCCGGTCGTCGTCGATGAGCGCGAGGGCGCGCGCCGCGGCGGTCATCGCGCGGCCCCCGTCGCGCCGTTCGCCCCGGCGATCGCGCGGTCGAGACGCCCGATCCCCTCGGCGATCCGCGCGGGAGACGAGGTGGCAAAGCAGAGCCGCAGCGCGTTCCGCATCGACCCGTCGACCGTGAACGCCGGGCCGGGGATGTAGGCGACTCCCTCGGCGAGCGCCGCGGGGAACAGCTCCTCCGTGTCGATCCCCGCGAGATCGTTCGTGAAGGTCACCCACAGGAAGAAACCGCCGTCGGGATCGGTCGCGATCGCGCGATCGCCGAAGGCGCGCGCCAGTTCGTGGCGCATTGCGAGCTTCCGCTCCCGGTAGAGCGGCTGCAGCCGCGCGAGGTGGGGTTCCAGGGCTCCGCGCTCCAGGAAGCGGGCAACGGCGTGCTGCACGGGCACGCTCGAGCACGTGTCCATCGCCTGCTTGGCGGCGATCGCGCGGGCCCGGGTTGCGGGGTCGACGTCGATCCAGCCGGTGCGGAGCCCCGGCGCGACCGTCTTCGAGAAGGTGCGCACCTGGAACAGCAGCGGGTGATCGGGGGCGATCTCGGCGAGGCTCGGAACGGGGTCGCCGTCGAAGCGCAGCATGCCGTACGGATCATCCTCGATGATCACGGCACCCCAGCGCTCTGCGAGCTCGAGCAACCGCTCCTTGCGCGCTCGGCTCAGGGTCACGCCCGTCGGATTCTGGAAGTTCGGGATCGTGTAGATCGCCCGCGGCGGACGCCCCGCCCTCTCCACGATCCCGGGCAGCACCTCGACGACGAGACCGTTCTCGTCGGTGGGCGCCCCGACCACTTCGGCGCCGTAGCTGAGCGCCGTCGCGTGTCCGTTGGAGTAGGTTGGCGCCTCGACGATGACGAGGTCGCCGGGATCGACGCAGAGCTTGAACGTGAGGTCGAGGCCCTGCATGCCGCCCGTGGTCACCACGATCCGCTCGTCGCGGGTCGGCGCTCCGGCCTCGGCGGCGAGGCGGAGGATCTGCTCGCGCAGCCGGGGCTCGCCCTCCGACTCGCCGTAATCGAAGCGTCCGGAGCGAGTCGAGGCAAATGCCTCATCGAGCGCGGCGAGCGGCATGAGATCCTCGCTCGGGGCACCCATTGCGAAGCGCACGATGTCGTGCTGCTGCTCCGCGAGGAGCGCCGTCGACGAGTCGATCACCGACCCGATGAGCTCACGCCGCGACCGCGGCATTTCGAGCTGTCCGGTGCTTCTCATCAGGACTCCTTCACGATCAGCTTGCGTGGGGCATCGGTCAGGACGTCGGCTCCGCCCGGGGCGACGCGGATCGACTCCGACACCTCGAAGCCGTATCCCGTCATCCACATGCCCGCGATCACGTGGAAGGTCATGTTCTCCTGGAGCTCGGTCGTGTCGTCGCGGCGGATACTCACGGTCCGTTCGCCCCAGTCCGGCGGGTAGCCGATCCCGATCGAGTATCCGAGCCGGGACTTCTTCTCGAGGCCGTACCTCGCGAGCACCGCGTCCCACGCCGCGGTGACGTCGGCAGGGGTGTTGCCGGGGCGCAGCTCGGCGAGGGCGGCGTTCAGGCCCTCGACGGTCGCACCGGCGAGCCGGTCGAGGTCCCGGCTCGGCGCGCCGAGCGAAACCGAGCGGGCGAGCGGCGCGTGGTACCTGCGGTGCGCGCCCGCGAGCTCGATCGAGGCCGCGGAATTCGCCGCGAATTTCTCGGCGGTCCAGGTGAGGTGCGGCGTATCGGCGCCGTCGCCGTAGAGGAACATCGGCACGATCGCGGGGTAGTCGCCGTCGGCGCCCTCGACGCCGCGCGCCTGCGCCGCCATCACCTCGGCGGCGAGCTCGTTGAGCGGCCGCCCCTCCTCGATCGCGTCGATCGCCGCGCGCATCGCTCCGCTCGCGACCCTGCCGGCGAGCCGCATCTGCGCGATCTCCCAGTCGGACTTCACGAGCCGCACCCAGTTGACGAGCTCGCGGCTCTCGACGAGGTCCCACTCGGGGATCCCGTCGCGGAGCGCGAGGAAGGAGCGAACGGCGAAGAAGTGCGCGTCGCCCTCGAAGCCCACGCGGCCAGGGGTCGCGTGGCCGCGCTCCCGCAGCTGCTCGGCGACCCAGGCCATCGGGTGATCGTCCGGCCGATGCACCAGGCGCTCGGGATACCCGAGCACGTCCTCCGCGTAGCGGACCGCGGTGCGGTGCGCGCCGAGCGCGTCCATCTCGCGCATCGCGAGCACCGGGGCACCCTCGAGCGGCACGAACAGGATCTGCGGCGTGTAGAACGACCAGGCGTTGTACCCGCTCAGATAGTAGATGTTCGCCGGGTCCGCGACGACGAGACCCGTGAGCTCCGCGTCACGCATCCGGCCGCGCACCCGCTCGAGCCGCGCATCGAGTTCGGCCGGGGACACCGCGCCTGCAGACATGTCTTCCTCCTTTGGAATGCTTCTCCCCCCACCATACGAACTGTCGACAATTCGGTGAAGATGCGAAAAGGGAACGGTATTATTCACTTTGAGTGAACGAAGGGAGCGCCGTGCTCGACGTTGCAAAACTGAGCCTCCTCCGCGAGGTCGCGGTCCACGGGGGAGTCACGAGCGCGGCACGAGCGCTGCGGATGACGCCCTCCAACGTGTCGCAGCAGCTCCGGCGGCTCGAGCGCGACGCGGGCGTCGCGCTCCTCGAACCGCGCGGTCGAGGCGTCGGACTCACCCCGGCGGCCGAACGGCTCGTCCGTCGCGCCGAGGACGTGCTCGCGATCCTCGAGGAGGCGGAGTCCGATCTGGCGGCGGAGCGCTCGGCTGGCGCCGGCAGCGTCCGCCTCGCCGGGTTCCACACCTTCGCCGCCGGCCTGCTCGGCGACGTGATCGCGCGGCTGCACGCGAGCGCGCCGGGCCTCGAGCTCGAGTTCGTGCAGGCCGATCCGGAGGAGGCGTTCGACGAGGTGCTCTCGCGCCGCGCCGACCTCGCCGTCATCGACGAGTACGACGGTCACCCGCTCGCCCCCGTGCCCGGCCTCGTGCGGATCCCGATCGGCACCGAGCCGATCCGCGCCCTGCTCCCCGAGGGTGCCAGCGATCCCGCGACGATCGACTGGGCCATGGAACCCGCCCCGAGCGACGCGTTCCGCTGGGCTCGCGGGGTGTGCCGCGCCGCGGGATTCGAACCGCGGGTGCGCTTCGTCTCCCCCGATCCGAACGTGCACAGGAGCCTCCTCGAACAGGGGGTCGCCGCGGCGTTCCTCCCCGCGATCGTCGCCGACGGTCTGCCGTCGCGGATCCGCGAGGTGGTCGATCTGCCCGGCCCGCTCCGACGCACGCACGCCCTCATCCTGCGCCGCGGCACCGAGCGGAGACCCCGGATCGCCGCCTGCCGGGCGGCCATCACCGACGCTCTCGCCGCCGCGCTCGGCGGGCCCGGATCGGACGCGGGAGCCGCCGATGCGCAGCGCGGCGCGGCGCGCATCGAGGCTCACGACACCGTGTAGCCGCCGTCGGCCGGCAGCACCGCGCCCGTGATGAACGCGGACTCGGGCGACGCGAGAAACACCACCGCGCCGGCGACGTCCTCCGGCCGGCCGAGGCGACCGAGCGGTACGCGATCGCTCACGTGCGCCTCAGCGGCCGCCGGATCCGGCTGCTCGGCGAGCCAGGCCTCGATGAGCGGTGTCCTCGTCATCCCCGGCGCGACCGCGTTCACGCGGATCCCGAGCGGGGCGAGCTCGACTGCGGCCGCGACCGTGAAGGCGTTGATCGCGCCCTTCGAGGCCGCGTAGCCCGCGACCCCCGGCATCCCGACGACCGCGAGACGCGAGCTCACGTTGACGACGGCTCCGCGCGCGTCGCCGAGCCGCGGGGCGAGGCGGCTCGTGAGCAGCATGGGCGACACGGTGTTCAGCGCGAGCGTCTCGAGCAGCGATGCCCGATCGAGGTCCGCGATCGCGTCGTTGTGCCGACGGCCGACGTTGTTGACGAGGGCCGTGAGCGGGCCGAAGCGCTCGAGCGCGCCCGTAGCCGCCGCGACGGCGTCCGCGGCGCGGGGGTCCGCGTGATCCACGCGCAGGAAATCCAGGTGGGGCCCAAGATCCGCGTCCGGTTCCGTGCGCCCGGTCACCACGACGCCAAAGCCGCGCGCGACGAGGCCGCGCGCGATCGCGAGCCCGATTCCCGAGGCGCCACCCGTCACGAGCGCCGTTCCCAGCGGCCGCGCTGCAGGGCACGGCTCGGGTCCCGACTCGGGCCGCCCGCTCATCGCCCGGCTCCAGCCCAGATGCCCGCGCCGTCGAAGCTCGCCTCGCCGCCCCGAACGGTTGCGAGCACCTCGATGCCGGCGATCCGCGATGGATCCACCGCGCACGGATCATCACCGAGGAAGACCAGATCGGCGAGCTGACCGGGGACGATCGCGCCCTTCTTGCCGCCCCAGCCCGTCACCTCCGCTGAGCCGACCGTGTACGCCCGGAGCGCCTCCCGAGGCGTGAGCCGCTCGTCGGGCCCGTACACCTCGCCGCTCGGCGTCACCCGTTCCACGGCCGATTGGATCACCGCGAGCGGCCGCCCGTCCGCCACGGGTCGATCCGAGCTGCCCGCGACGGGCAGGCCCGCCCTGAGCAGGCTCGCGAGCCGGAACGATTGCGCGGAGCGCTCGGCGCCGATGTAGTCCCGGAAGCCGTCGCCGTACACGCGCATGAAGTAGGGCTGAGCCACGATCGAGGTTTCGAGCTCCGCGAGCCTCGCGAGCTGACCGTCGGTGACGACCCCGCCGTGCTCGATCCGGTGCGGGAGCGGGGGCCGAATGCCCTGCGCTCTCAGCGCGCTCAGGATCTCGATCGCGAGTTCGACCGCCTCGTCGCCGACCGCGTGCATCGCGAGCGCCCAGCCGGCCCGGCCGGTCGCGATCGCGCGCTCCCGCATCTCGGCGACATCGCCCTGGAAATAGCCGTGATTGCCGGGGCAGTTGTCGTATCCGCCCGACATTCGCGCCGTGTTTCCGAGGATGGAGCCGTCGAGGAACATCTTCACGGGCCCGAGCTGCAGCCGCTCGTCGCCGAGCCCCGAGCGCAGCCCGCCGGGAAGGCCCTGAAAACTGCCCCGATCCGCTGCGGCGCCGAGCGGCACCTCCTGGAGCACATCGCCCACCAGCATCGCTTGCATGCGGGTGCGCAGCAGGCCGCGCTCGAGCGCCGTTTGGTAGGCGGCGAACTCCTGCGGGCTGTGCCCGATCCAGCCGCCGCCGATCCCGGCGTCGGTCACGCTCGTGAGCCCCTCGGCCGCGTACGCCTCGGTCGCTGCGGCGAGCGCCGCGACGATCTGGTCCTGCGGCGCGGGCAGCAGATGATCCTGCACGAGCGCCATCGCGGTCTCCTCCAGGAGCCCGGTCGGCCGGCCCGACGCGTCGACCACCACGGAACCGCCGTCGAAGCGCTCGCTTCCGTCGATCCCGAGCAGCCGCATCGCGCCAGCGCTCACGATGCAGGCGTGGCCGGACGTGTGCTTGATCCAGACGGGCCGCCCGCCCGACGCGCGGTCCAGGGCCTCGGGGTCGGGATACCGCCCGCCGAGGTCCATCTGGTTGAAACCCGCTGCGACCAGCCATTCCTCGGGCCCGAGCCCGGTGGCGGCGCGCTCAAGGCGACGATACAGCTCGTCGAGGTTGCCGAGCCCGGAGAGGTCGGCCTCGAGGAGCGTGTGCCCGAACCACACCGAGTGGGCGTGCGCGTCGTTGAAGCCGGGCGCCACGGTCGCGCCGCCAGCGTCCACGCGGCGATCCGGTTCCAGGCCATCGCAGTCCGCTTCGCCGACCGCCACGATCCGCCCGCCGAGCAGGGCGATCGTGCTCGGCGGCTCGGATCCCGCTGTGCGCCGGCCCAGGCCGTGGGCGGCGGGCGCCGCTCCCTCGCGGCGCCCGCGGCTCGCGCGGCCCTCGTTGCCCTCGCTGCCCTCGCTGCCCTCGGCGAGCGTCAGAACTCTGGCGTTCTCGACCAACGTGTCGACGCGCACGCGCGCCCCCTCTCGAATCAGTGCGGACGGTCTCAGGGCCCGGACGGCGCCCCGCGATCAGGCCTCGCCGGGGGCCGGGATCCGCTGCCCCGCAGGCACGACGCTCACGGGGGCGGTCCGGATCGAAACGCCCGTGGTGTCCTTCATCGCGAGCGCGGCGATGAAACCGATCACGCAGGCGCCCATCATGTAGACGGCCGGCATGAGCACGAAGCCGGTCTTCTCGATCACGAACTCGTTCACCATCGGGGCCGTTCCACCGAACAGGGCCGTGGAGACGTTGTACGTGATCGCGAAACCCGCGTAGCGCACGTGGGTGGGGAAGAACGCGGGGAACGTCGCCGAGATCGTCGAGAGCTGCGGCAGGTACAGCAGGCCGAGCACGATGAACGCGATGATCGCGCCCACGAGCCCCTGCCGCATGAGCAGGTAGAGCGGGATCGCGCCGATGAAGAGGCCAGCGAGCGAGAACAGCCACATCGGCTTGCGGCGCACCCGATCAGAGAGCCGGCCGAAGAACGGCACGCAGATCATCATGCCGAACTGGCCGACGAACATGACGATCAGCACGACGGTCGGGTCGAGGTTCACGGTGTGCTCGAGATAGGTGGGCATGTACGTGAGCAGCGTGTAGTTGACAACGTTCAGCGCGATCACCAGGCCCGCCATGATGAGCATGGCCTTCGCGTAGTGCGTGAACAGTTCCCGCCAGATGCCGCGGTGCTCGTCCGCGCCCTCCACGGCCTGCTGCGCCTCCTGCTCCTGGAACACCGGGGTGTCCTCGAGCTTGCTCCGCAGGTACAGGCCGATCAGGCCGAGCGGGCCCGCGATGAGGAACGGGATGCGCCAGCCCCACTCGGCCATGGCGTCGTGGCCGACGATGAGGCTCGTGACGAGCACGATCAGCGAGCCGAGCGCGAAGCCGCCGAGCGTGCCGGCCTCGAGGAAGCTGCCGTAGAAGCCGCGCTTCTTGTCGGGAGCGTACTCGGCCATGAACGTCGCCGCGCCGCCGTATTCGCCGCCGGTCGAGAAGCCCTGGACCATGCGGAGCAGGATCAGCAGAGCGGGAGCCGCGATGCCCCACTGCGCGTGGGTCGGCAAGAGCCCGATCGCGAAGGTCGACGCTGCCATCAGGATAATCGTCAGGGCGAGCACCCGCTTACGGCCGAATTTGTCGCCGAGGGGGCCCCAGAACATGCCGCCGAGCGGGCGCACGAGGAAGGACAGCGCGAAGGTCGCGAGCGTCCAGACCGTTCCCGCTCCCGTGTCGGACGGGAAGAAGTTGATGGTGATGTAGGTCGCTGCGACGGCGTAGACGCCGTAGTCGAACCACTCCACCGCGTTGCCCATCGCCGAGGCGGCGATGGCCTTGTGGAGCGTGGACTTGTCGACCTCGTGGTGCGATCCGGACGCGCCTCCTCCGGCGCTCGGAATATCGGTGTGGGTCATGTGAATCTCCTCCTGAGCTGCGTTGCTGACTTGGGGACTACGGTTTCGAGGCTATCGCCTCACTGTGTAACGGCTGTGGTGTTCTTCGCGAACAGGGCACCGAGCTGGGGGATCACCGGCGCGATCCCCGCCAGCCGCAGGCCCTGCCACAGCGTCACCTGGTTCGCGGTGAGCACGGGCTTCCCGAGCGCCTCCTCGAGCCGGTTCACGATCCTCGCGGTGTGCATCGCCGTGTCGGGCAGCAGCACGATCTGCGCCTCCTCCGGGTTGTTGCTCTCGGCGAGGGCGACCACGCCGTCGTCGTCGAGCTCGCCGGCGAGTGCCGCCGTCTCGATGTCGTGACTGACGAGCGAGACGACGGTGATCCCCGCGTCCTGGAGCAGCTTCCGGAAGTGCCGCGACACGTCCTCCGGGTAGGTCGCCGCGATGGCCACGCGCTCCGCGCCGAGGTGCTGGATCGCGTCGACGAACGCGAGGGAGGTCGACGAGGCCGGGATCGCGAGGGCATCGCCCACCTCCGCGGCCTGTCGTCGCGCGCCCTCGAGGCCGAAGACGAAGCTCCCCGACGTGCACGCCCACATGATCGCGTCCGGTTCATCGGCGCGCAGCGCCTCGGCGCCCTCGAGCAACCGCTCGCTCCTCCCGAGATCGAGCAGCGCGTCCACCTCGTGCGCGTCCACTCCGACGGAGGTGTGCACGAGGGCGAGCCTCACGTCGCCCGGCACGATCGACTGCAAGTAGGGGTAGTCGTCCTCGGCCCCGTAGCCGGGGTACAGGAATCCGATGGTGGGCATTGCGTGTTCCTCCAGATCTCGCGGACATCGTCGTCCGCCCTCGCCACTCTAATCCAACATTAGGATTGTTGACAATCTCTGTCTCGCGGTTCTACGCTGACCGGACGACCCCACACGAAGGAGTGCCATGAGCCGATACATCACCATCACCCTCGTCCAGCGCGGAATCAGCTGCCGCGCGCGCCTCCTCGACGACGAGGCCCCGCGCACCGCCGGAGCCGTCTGGGACGCCCTCCCCCAGGAGGGGCAGGTGTACCACGGCAAATACGCCCGCAACGAGATCTACAACCTCGTGCCGTCCTTCGCCCCCGCGGAACCGGGCCCCGAGAACACCACGATCACGCCCATCCCCCGCGACGTGTGCTACTTCAGCTTCACGGCGACCGAGCTGGGCGCCCCGGGCTACGGCTACCGCGCTGGCGAGGGCGGCGACACCGGCGAGGGCATCGTCGACCTCGCGGTCTTCTACGGCCGCAACAACCTCCTGATCAACGGCGATCGCGGCTGGATCCCCGGCAACGTGTTCGCCACGATCGAGGACGGCTTCGAGGAGTTCGTCGACGCCTGCCAGGACCTCTGGATGAACGGCGCCTCGGGCGAGACCCTGCGCTACGAGCGGGCGTAGGCGCGAGCGTCGCGTCGCCCAGCAACGCGACGGGGCCGCGGGATCACCTGATCCCGCGGCCCCTGCGGCTTTCCGGGGTCAGTGCCCCGTCACCGCCTCGAGGAAGCGCCGCGTCCGCTCCTCGCGCGGGCTCCCGAACAGCTGATCGGGCGGACCCTGCTCGACGACCTGCCCCTGGTCGAACATCACCACGCGGTCGGAGATCTCCCGCGCGAAGCGCATCTCGTGCGTGACCATCAGCATCGTCATGTTCGTCGTCGTCGCGAGCCGGCGGATCACGTTCTGCACCTCCCCGATGAGCTCGGGGTCGAGGGCACTCGTCGGCTCGTCGAACAGCATCACCTCGGGCTGCATGGCGAGCGCCCGCGCGATCGCGACGCGCTGCTGCTGGCCGCCGGAGAGCTGCGGCGGGATGTGCTTCATGTGGTCCTTCAGGCCGACGAGCTCGAGGAGCTCGGTGGCGCGGGCGACGGCGTCCGCCTTCGACATGCCCCGCACCTGGATCGGCGCCTCGATCACGTTCTCCAGGACCGTCATGTGCGGGAACAGATTGAACTGCTGGAAGACCATCCCGATCTTGCGGCGGGTGCGGGCCGTCTGCTTCGTCTCCCGCGCCCGATCGCCCTTCCGGACGTCCCACAGCACGTCGCCGCCGACGGTGACGAGACCGACATCCGGGGTTTCGAGGGTCATCAAGATGCGCAGAATCGTGGTCTTTCCCGAGCCGGAAGGCCCGATGATCGACACTTTCTCGCCCGGCTTGACGTCGAAGTCGAGGCCGCGGAGCACGCGGTTCTCGCCCCACGTCTTGCTCACGTTCTCGAAGGAGATCGCGACGTCGAGGTCGTCATCGGGGTTGTTCAGGGTGTGCAGGATGTCAGTGTGCGGGGACAAGGCGGTGCTCCAATCGTCGAATGAGCAGCGAGCAGGGGAAGCTGACGGCGAGGTACAGCAGCCCGGCGATCGTGATCGGTTCGAGGTAGCGGTAGAAGTTGCTGCCGATCTGCAGCGAGGTGCCCATGAGCTCGAGGATCGTGATCGACGACAGGATCGCCGAGTCCTTGAACATCATGATCAGGTAGTTTCCGAGCACCGGGATGATCGGTCGGACCGCCTGGGGCACGACGATCCGGAACCAGGTGCGGGCCGCAGGCAGGCTGAGCGCTTTCGCCGCCTCCCACTGCCCCTGCGGGAGCTGCTCGATGCCCGAACGGTACACCTCGGCGGTGTAGGCGCTGTAGTTCAGGCCGAGCACCACGATGCCGGTCGGAAGCGGGTCGAACGCGATCCCGAAGTAGGGCAGCACGAAGTACGCGATGTACGCCTGCACGAGCAGCGGCGTGCCGCGCACGAAGGAGACGTAAAACGCCGCGAGGTGCGACACGACGGGGATCCTGATGAACCGGAGGACCGCCATGACGAGGCCGACCGCGAGGCTGATGACGAACGCGACGAACGTGATCCACAGCGTCAGCAGGAAGCCGTTCCACAGATCGGGGAAAATCTGCGCGACGAAGTTGTTATCCCAGATGTTCATCGCGACACCGCCCCGATCAGGGTGCGCTTACGGGTGTCGCGCAGCGCCTTCCGGTCCAGCGCGAAGCGGCGCTCGAGGAACCGCGTAATCCACCCGATTCCGAGCGAGAGCAGGTAGTAGATCACGAGGATCGTGAGGAAGAGCTCCACCGTCGCGCCCGTCACGGTGCGCGCGTTGAAGGCGCGCCAGGTGAGATCCGAGACCGTCACGAGGGAGACGAGGGAGGTGTTCTTCAGCAGATCGACCATGACGTTGCCGAACGAGGGCAGCATCGCCGGAATCGACTGCGGGATCAGGATCCGCCACAGCCGTTTCACCGGGCCCATGCCGAGCGCGATCGCGGCCTCGGTCTGCCCACGCGGGCGGGAGCGGATCGTGCCGCGCACGACCTCGGCGGCGTAGGCGCCCTCGTTGAGGCCGAGCGCGAGCACGCCAGCGAAGACCGGATTGAGTTCGATGCCGAGAAACGGGAGCGCGTAGAAGAACCAGAACATCTGCACGAGCAGGCCCGATCCGCGGAAGAACTCGACGAAGATGTACGACGGCCAGCGCAGGAACCCGTGCTGGGACAGCCCGGCCAGCCCCGCCGCGAACGCGACGAGGATGGTCAGGGCCGCCCCGAGCACGGTCACGAGGATCGTGACCAGAAGCCCCTGCCCCATCAGGGCCGAGTACTCAATGACTGCATCCATGGGGAACTCCGAGGGGAGGGCCGCTCAGCCCTCGTTCTTGCAGAGCTCTTCGGACGTGACGCCCTTCACCGCCTCGGGGTCGAAGCCCCACTTCTCGAGGATCTTGGCGAACTCGGGAGTCTCCTTGAACTTCGCGAGGGCCTTGTTGTACTCGTCGCGCAGCTCCTTGTCCTCCTTGCGGAAGGCCGCTCCGGATCCCGTCTTCGGCGCGTCCTCGATCGGCTTCGTCACCTCGATCGACTTGTCGCTCTTGACCAGGTCATTCAGGGAGAGGGTCGGGAGCAGGAACGCGTCGGCGCGCTTCGCCGTGACGGCCTCCATGCCGCTGCGCGCGTCCTTCACGAGGACCTGCTGGTTGCTCGGAACCTTCGCGGTCTTGAGGATGCCCTCCTCGAAGCCGCCGGAGAGCACCGCGATCTTCAAGTCCTTGTTGTCGAGGACGTTCTTCACGGTCGTGATGTTCTTCGGGTTCCCGACGGGGACGCCGAAGGACTCGGTCGAGACGATCACGGGTTCGGAGTAGGCAACCGCCGCGCAGCGGGACTGCTTCATGAACAGGCCGGCCGCGACGACGTCCCAGCGACCGGCGTTGAGCCCGGGGATCATCGACTCGTAGGGGGTCGTGACGCCCTCGATCTCGGGGATGTCCATGGTCTTGAGGACGGCGTGCAGCACGTCGGGCTCGGCGCCCGTGACCGTCCCGTCCGCGTTGACCTGCGTGTAGGGCGGCTCGTTGGCGATGGCGACGCGGAGGTAGCCGTCCTTCTTGGCCTGCGCGACGGTCTTGCCGACGCCGGATGCGCCGCCGCCGGCGGATCCGCCGCCACCGCCGCCAGGGGAGGTGGTCGTACAGCCGGCGAGGACGCCGGCGAGGAATGCGCCGCCGACGATGACCGCCGTGAGGCGGCGGGTGCGCTGGGAGATGATGTGGGCCATTTCGGGCTCCTTCGATTCGGTCACAACTCTGGGACGGAAGAACGATCCGGACGTTGATTGTGGAACTGTCGGACAATTCTGCAATCCAACGATTCTGAATTTCTGGACCCGCGTCAACTCGCTGGTGCGAGTTCGTGATACAACCGTTACCTTCGGGAGCGTCCGTCGTGGCGGCCCCGAACGCGGACGGGGCCGGTCGGCTCATCGCCCGAGCGGGACCCATTCGCGCGACGCAAGCGCCTGCCCCTCCCCGACCGGTGCCCGGCCCATCCGCCCGAGCGCCGCCCACATCGTCGCCTGATTCGCCGTGACGATCGGCTTGCCCAGCTCCTCTTCGAGCGGGGCGATCAACTCGTAGCTCGGCAGGTTCGTGCAGCTCAGCACGATCGCGTCGGCTTCGGGCCGGTCCACCTCGCGCACGAGCGCCGCGATCCGCGCGCTCGACACCTCCCAGATCGCCCGGTCGAGCCCGAGCGCCATGTGGACCGCCACCTCAATCCCCCACTCGGCGAGATACCGATCCAGGAGCGCCGAGAGCTCGGGAAGATACGGGGTCGCGACCGCCACGCGACGGGCCCCGAGCGCGGACAGGGCCTCGATGATGGCCCCCGAGGTCGTGATCGCCTCCTGCGCCCCAGCCCCGGTCATGGTCTCGCGCAGCACGGCCTCGCCGCCGCGACCGCCCACGAAGCTCGCGGAGGTGCACGCGTACGCGACGACGCGCGCCCGGCCGGCAACCACGCTGCGCACGGCGACGGGGATCGCCGCGCCGTGGGTGAGCTCGCGCGCGAACTCGATCGTCACCGCGTCGTCGACGTAGGGGGTGCGCGTGATCAGGAGATCAACGTCCTCCGGCAGCCAGCGCCAGAGTTCGCGGTCGAGCTCCATGTCGAAGGGGACGACCACGCCGAGGGCCGGGCCGCGGAAGCCGCCGCGCCGCGTTTCCACCCGAGCATTCATTTCCGGCCCCCAGTTTGTTAGATTGTCAACATTCCTACCAACTACTGTGAACCTCGGGAGTGAGAATGTCCAGCCCTGAATTCTTCGACCCCTCCGCGATCGAGCCGCTGCTCCCGCCACCGCCGCCGCCCGCGGCCAACTACCTTCCCGTGCGCGAGGCGGACGGGCTCCTCTTCGTGGCGGGCCAGACCCCGCACATTGCGGGAGAACTCCCGATCCGAGGCCGCGTCGGCGCCGAGGTCAGCCCCGAGGAGGCCAGGCGGCTCGCCCGGGGCGCCGCCCTCAACGCGCTCTCCGCGCTGGGCGCCCACCTCGGCGGGCTCGAGAAGATCGCCCGAATCGTCACTGTCACCGGCTACGTAGCGGCGACTCCCGAGTTCACCGCGCACCCCGCCGTGATCGACGGCGCGTCGGAGGTGCTCATCGAGTGCCTCGGGGAGGCCGGACGGCACTCGCGCGCCGCGGTCGGCGTCGCCTCCCTCCCGGACGGGGCGCCGGTCGAGGTGAGTGTCATCGCGCAGCGGCGCGTGCCGCACTCCGCCGAGGCGACGCCTGGCGCCGCTCGGTCGCTTCAGGCCTGAGCGGAAACGCCCTCAGGGTCGAGGCGCCTGACGATCGTCTCGACCGCGCGATCCATGTGCTCCGCGAGCAGCCTGTGCAGATTCGGCACATTCTTCTCCCTGATCGCCTCGGCGATCTCGCGGTGCTCCTCGATGCGGTCGGAGAGCGGGTAGTCCCGCTCGTCGAGCACCGCGCTGCTCATGCGGCTCTCGGTCGCGAGCGTGGCGTGCATTCTGCTCAGGCGGGTGCTTTTCGCGGCTCGCACCATGCACTCGTGGAACTCGATGTCGAGGCTCAGCAGCTCGTAATCGCTCGCCTCGCCGGCGAGCAGTCCCTCCAGCCGGTCGGTGAGCGCGTCGAGTTGATCGGCGAGCTGCTCCCCCGCCCCCAGGACATCGATCACCTTGAGGCAGGCGGCGCGCTCGACCGCGAGCCGCGCCGTGTAGATATCGAACACCTCAGCCGGGCCGAACTCCGCGACGAACACCCCGCGATTGGGGCGGCTGATCAGCAGTCCCTCCTGGGTCAGCCGCTGCATCGCCTCGCGGAGAATCCCGCGGCTCACCCCGAAGCGTTTCGCCAGTTCGACCTCGAACAGCTGCTGGCCGGGAGCGAAACTGCCGTCAGAGATCATCTCGCGAAGCTTCCGCGCGATCAGGGCGGCCGTTGATTCACTCTTGATCGGGGATATTGATACGCCATCCATCACGATCGACTCCTCGGTTCCCAGTGGGGCCTCGCCTCCACCAGTGCCATACTACTTTGGCCCCGCCGGTCGCGAAAACGCCGAACGGGCGCGGACCCACGAGGGATCCGCGCCCGTTCGAGACGCTGAAGCGGTGCTTACCAGCTCGACTTGGTGATGCCGGGCAGCTCGCCGCGGTGCGCCATGTCGCGGAAGCGAACACGCGAAACGCCGTACTTCGTCAGCACGCCACGGGGACGGCCGTCGATGACGTCGCGGCTGCGCACGCGCACCGGCGAGGCGTTGCGGGGCAGCTTCTGGAGGCCGACGCGTGCGGCCTCGCGGCTCTCGTCGGTCCCGTTCGGGTCCACGAGGGCCTTCTTGAGCTCCGCGCGGCGCTCTGCGTAGCGCTCGACGATCGCCTGGCGCTGCTTGTTCTTCGCAATCATGCTCTTCTTCGCCATGATTAACGCTCCTCTCGGAACTCGACGTGCTTGCGGACCACCGGGTCGTACTTCTTGAGCACGAGACGATCGGGGGTGTTCCGACGGTTCTTGCGGGTCACGTAGGTGAACCCGGTGCCCGCGGTCGAGCGGAGCTTGATGATCGGACGTACGTCCTTGTCCTTAGCCACTAGAACTTCACCCCACGCTTCTGCAGGTCAGCGACCACGGCCTCGATGCCACGGGCATCGATGACCTTGATGCCCTTGACCGAGAGGGTCAGGGTCACCTTGCGGCCGAGCGACGGCACGAAATAGGTCTTCTTCTGGATGTTCGGATCGAACCGACGCTTGGTGCGACGGTGCGAGTGCGAAATGTTGTGACCGAAGCCGGGAACGGCGCCGGTCACCTGGCACACTGCTGCCATGGTTTTTCCTCTCATACCGTGAGACCGGACGGCCTCACCCAAGATTTCTTGTCTGCACGGGATCGCTCACCGCCCGGCCGAAACCGGGCGACGGGACGCACCCCACGCGGCGCGTGCACTGGGACGGTGCACAGCCAAAGAGCAAGCTTAGGCGAGACCGGCTCATCTGGCAAGCCGGGTGTGTCGGCTCGCCGCCGCTCCTGCCGCCCGCTCAGGCCTGCGGTCGCGGTTCGCGCACCTCGGGATCGGCCTTCACGTGCACGATCGTCACGCCCGGCGTGGCGAACGCCTCGGCGACGACCTCGCGCGCGTCCTGCGTGCCGTCGAGCGTGAAGCCCGTGCCGCCGAACGCGTCGGCGTACTTCGCGAAGTCGGGGTTCGTGAGGCGGGTACCGCTGATCCGGCCTGGGTAGTCCCGCTCCTGGTGCACGCGGATCGTGCCGTAGATCCCGTTGTCGAAGACGAAGATCGTGAGGTTCGCGCCCTCGGCGACGGCGGTCGCGACCTCCTGGCCGTTCATCATGAAGCAGCCGTCTCCCGCGAAGGAGATCACCTGGCGATCCGGATGCGACATCGCGGCGCCGACCGCGGCGGGGATCCCGAGCCCCATCGCGCCGTTCTTCGGCGCGACGAGCGAGGGGTACGCGCGCGACGGCAGGTAGCGCTGCGGCCAGATCGCGTAGTTGCCCGCGCCGAAGGTCACGATCGCGTCGTCCTTCTTCAGCTCGCTCACGGCCTCCATGACCCTGCCGAGGTCCGCGTAGCGGCTGCCGTCGGGCGCCGGCGTCGAGTACTTCTCGAAGGCGGCGCGCGCCGCGGCGAGCCGCGCGGACTTCGCCTCGGCGGGGGCACCGCCCGCGGCGACGGCGCGCTCCGCGAGCGCGATCGTGAAGACGCTCGGATCGACCGTGAAGCTCACGTCGACGCGGCCGTGATGGCCCTGCAGTTCGGGGTCGGGGCTCGCGATGATCGTGAGCGCGTCGCCGCCGATCGTGTAGCCGTCGCTGAGCACGTCGGCGCGGCCCGTTCCGATGAAGAGCAGCACGTCGCTGTCCGCGATCAGCGCGCTGAGCTCGGGGTCGCGGCCGTAGCCGAGCATGCCGACGTAGGCGGGGCTGTCGTTGTCGACGAGGTCGGCCGCGCGGAAGTCGGTCGCGACGGGAACGGCGAGGGCCTCGCCGAGCTCGGCGGCCGCGCGGGCCGCCTCGGCGCTCCAGACCTCGCCGCCGAGGATGATCGCGGGGGCGGTCGCGCCGCGGAGGCGCGCGATGACGTCGTCGAGATCGGCGGCGGAGGGTACCGCCGGGCGCGCGTCCGGGCGATCCTCCGTCGTCGCGGTGACCCGGTGCTTGAGCAGGTCCTCGGGGAGGCCGACGACCACGGGGCCCGGCTTCCCCGATTCAGCGATCGCAAACGCATCGCGGACCACCCTGGCCGCCTCCGCCGGGTTGTCGATCGTGAACACGCGCTTCGCGGTGGTCGCGTACCAGCCGCCGAGCGAGAAGTCCTGGAACGCCTCGCGCTCGCGCTCGCGGCTGTCGACAAGGCCGACGAAGAGCACGATCGGGGTGCCGTCCTGCCACGCGTTGTGCACCGCGATCGAGGCGTTCGCCGCACCGGGGCCGCGGGTCACCATCGCAACTCCGGCGCGGCCCGTCAGGCGGCCCTCGGCCATCGCGGCCATGCCGACGCCGCCCTCCTGGCGGCAGACGACCGTGTGGATCGAGGAGTCGTAGAGGCCGTCGAGCACGTCGAGGTAGCTCTCGCCCGGCACGCAATACACCCGGGAGACGCCCTCGTTCTCGAGCTGCTTGACGATGAGGTGGCCGGCGCTGATGTCCGAGAACTGCTGCATGTGCTTCCTTCGCTGGGGGACCGCGTGGTCCGGGGGTGTGGCGGGCCGCAGGCCCTGCTGGGATGGCAGCGGGCCCGGCCGGAGCCGGACCCGCGCTGGGGTGATCTCGGTGCGGTCAGCCGTCCGAGGACAGGAATCGGCGGGCGCGCGGATCGCTCGGATTGTCCATCCACTCCGGGCTGCCCTGCTCCACGATCCGACCCTCGGACATGAAGATCACGTAGTCGGAGATGTTGCGCGCGAACTCGACCTCGTGGGTCACGATCACCATCGTCATGCCCTCGTCGGCGAGCTCCTCCATGACCTTCAGCACCTCGAGCGTCGACTCGGGGTCGAGCGACGAGGTCGGCTCGTCGAAGAGCAGCACCTCGGGCTTCAGGGCGAGGGCCCTGGCGATCGCGACGCGCTGCTGCTCGCCGCCCGACATGTCGGGCGGGAACGCCATCGCGCGATGGCTGAGACCGACCCGGTCGAGCAGTCGAAGCGCGTTCTTGATCGCCTCGTCCTCCGGCGTCCCGAGCGACAGCTTCTGCGCGATGACCACGTTCTCCGCGGCCGTGAGGTGGGGGAAGAGGTTGAAGCGCTGGAACACCATGCCCACCTTCGCCCGCATCCCGGCGAGGTCGACGCCCTGCACGAGGCCGTCGTTGAAGACCTCCTGACCGAGCAGGTCGAGTGTGCCGGAGCGCGGGGTCTCGAGCAGGTTCAGGCAGCGGATGAACGTGCTCTTGCCGCCGCCGCTCGCGCCGAGAACGCTGACGATCTCGGAGCGGGCGATCGCGAGGTCGATGCCCTTGAGCACGACGTTGTCGCCGTACGCCTTGACGAGGTTGCGGACCTCGATCGCGGGCTCGACGAGCCCGATCGATCCGGTCATCGGGGTTTTCTTTTCAGTCATCACGGCACCCTTCGCATCACGGCGGTCGTCACGTTGTAGGTGTCGGCGAGCTCCCGACGGATCTTCGACAGGCGGCGCTTCCGGCCGGGGAAGAGCGGATCGCCGCGGTGCACCTTGCGCTCGATCCACAGCAGCAGCTGCGAGACCGGGTAGCAGAGCACGAAGTAGATCAGCGCGATCACGATGTACACCTCGAGCGGCGCGAACGTCTTCGCCGCGATGACCTGGCCCTTCGCCATCAGCTCGCCGGCGGCGATCGTGACGAGGATCGAGGTTCCCTTGAGCAGGTCGACGAGGTAGGCGTTCATGCCCGGCAGCGCGAGCCGGACGGCCTGCGGCGCGATGATGTGGAAGAAGATCGCCGAGCCCTTCATGCCGAGCGCCTGGGCGCCCTCCGTCTGGCCGCGGTCGACGCCGTTCATCGCTGCGCGGAAGATCTCCGACAGGTACGCGCCGTAGAACAGCACGAGCGCGATCGTTCCCGAGGTGAACGCGTCGAGCTTCAGCCCCGACGTTGCGAGGCCGAAGTAGATCACGAACACGATCACGAGCAGGGGGATGTTCTTGAAGAACTCGGTGTAGATCGCGGCAATGATGCGCAGTGGCGCGATCCGCGAGCGCCGCATGAGTGCGGCGAGCATGCCGAGGATCACGGCGCCGACGAATCCGACGACCGTGTATTTCAGCGTGGTGAGCAGGCCGTTGAGGAGCTCGGGGATGAATTCACCCCACGAGACGGTGAAAAAGGCTGTCTGCAACATGTTCAGATGCTCCCGTGTGAGGTTGGGCCCGGCGCGGTGCGCGCCGGGCCCAACGGTCGATTACTCGCTCTTGAGCTCCGCGGACGGCGGGGTCCAGCCGTCCTTGCGGTCGACGCCGATGCGGCGGTCGGTGACCTCCTTGGGAGCGTTCATGTACTCCTTGGGATCGCCTCCGACCTCGGTGATGAGCTTCGCCATGGTGCCGTCCTTGTACATGGCGCGGATCTCCTTGGTGAGCGCACCCTCGACGGACTCGTTGCCGGCGTAGAGCGCGGTGATCGCGGGGAGCAGCGCGGCGAGGCCGGGCTTCTCCTTGACCTGCTCGGGGGTCGGTGCCTCGAGGTAGTTGGTCTGCAGCTTGATGTCGGGGCGCTGCTTCGCCGTGTAGGTGACGACGAGCGGATCGAGCAGGATCGCGTCGACGCGGCCGCCGGCGAACGCCTCGACGACGTCCTCCATGCGCGGGAACAGCACGGCCTCGGCGCCGTCGATCTCGGGGATAGCGTCGACGAAGGAGTACCCGGTCACCGTGCCGATCTTCTTGCCCTTGAGGTCGTCGATCGTCTTGAAGTTGTCGCCTTCCTTGCTGCCGACGACGGGCGGGTTGTAGTACGTGTCGTCGGTGTAGAAGGCGGTCTTCGCGCGCTCCTCGGTCCAGTTGATCGTGCCGATCGCGACGTCGGCGCGGTGCGTCTGCACGCCCGACAGCATGCCGGCGAAGTCGGTGACGGCGACCTCGACGTCGAGGTCGAGGCGCTTCGCGATCTCGTTGATCATGTCGCCATCGAGACCGACGGCCTTGCCGCCCTCCTCGCCCGAGTACGGCATGTACGGGCCGAACGTGACGATGAGCTTGCCGTCCTCGACGGTGTCGACCTTCGCCGCGCCTGCATCGCCCTTCTTCTCGGTATCTCCGCTGGAGCAGCCCGCGAGCGATGCGGTCACGACCAGGGCCGCCGCAAGTGTTGCGGTGATCAGCTTCTTCTTCATCAATTTCCTCCTTGAAATCGTTGACGCGTGCTGCCCGTGAGCATCGATGCGACACTCGCGGAATCCTTGCCCGGCGTCCGGCCGAACCCTCTGGGGTACCGAGGCCACCTTCAGTATTCCGAGGGTTGACGCGATCGTGACCCGACGATGCGGACAACCTGCCTTTCCGAACCGTACGGTCTGTACAGGAGCGCCGGGAGCCCGGATCGTTCCTGATCAACGCAGAAAACACGGAAGACGGCCTCCCGCGGTTGCGGGGGCCGTCCTCCGTGTGTGTCGCGCGCGGGGCTACTGGCCGAGGAGTTCGGCCTCCTCGGCGTCCTCCGCCGCTCGCTTGCGGCGGACCGCCGCCGAGCCAGCGCCGATCGCTCCGATCATGGTCGTGAGCGCGACCGCAGCGAGCAGCAGCGAAACGCCCCAGGACTGGTTCCCGGTCGCGATCAGGATCGACTGCGACAGGATCGGGAGGAAGCCGCCGATGATGCCGAACACGTTGTAGGAGACGGCCATCGCGCTGTAGCGGTACTTCGCCGGGAACAGCCCGGACAGGAGCGAGCCGATGGGGCCGTAGGGGATCGTGAGCGAGCCCATGCCGATCATGATGCCGAGCGTCGCGAGGCCGATGTTGCCGGTGTCCACGAGCCAGAACACGGGGAACGCGAGCACTGCCGCGATCAGGCCGCCCGCGGCGCAGACCTTCCAGGGGCCGATCCGGTCTGCGATCCGTCCCGAAGTGATGATGACCGCGATCTGCACGAGCGCGCCCCAGAGCGTCGCCGTGAGCATCGTCTGCCGGTCGTAGCCGAGCTCCTGCGTGCCGTAGCTGATGAGGAAGGTCGTCACGATGAAGAACCCCGAGCCGCCGAGCAGCGCGGCCATTCCGCCGAGGACCATCCGGCCGCCGGTGTGGCGGATCGCGCTCAGGATCGGGACCTTCACGACCTCCTTCTGCGCCTGCAGCTCCTTGAACACGGGCGACTCCTCGACCTTGAAGCGCAGGTAGAGGCCGACGGCGAGGAACGGGAAGGCGAGCAGGAACGGGATGCGCCAGCCCCACGAGAAGAAGGCGTCATCGGGGAGGGTCGACACGATCGTGAGCGCGCCGGTGGAGAGGAGCGTCGCGATCGGGGACCCGAGCTGCGGGATCGCGGAGTAGATCCCCTGCCGGGACTTCGGCGCGTGCTCCAGGACGAGCACCATCGCCCCGCCCCACTCGCCGCCGGCGGAGATGCCCTGGCAGAGTCGCATGAAGAGGAGCGCGATCGCCGCCCCCACACCGATCGCCTCGTAGGTGGGCAGCAGGCCGATGAGGCCCGTCGCCAGTCCCATCAGCGCGATCGACCCGACGACGGCGGCGCGGCGGCCGATACGGTCGCCGATGTGGCCGAAGATGAGGGCGCCGAGCGGGCGCGCGACGAAGCCGGCGGCGAAGGTCGCGAACGAGAGCAGGGTCGCCACGGCGAGGTCCTCGGCCGGGAAGAACAGCTTCGTGAACACGATCGCCGATGCCGTGCCGTACAGGATGTAGTCGTACCACTCCATCGCGGTGCCCGCGAAGGCGGAGGCCGCGACGCGGTTCACCTGCCGCCTGCGCTCAGGGCTGATGGTCGTCTCGCTCACAAGATCCTCCTTGATCTTCGGGTACCGGCCGCGGCGCGGCCAGGTGGGGTCTGCGGCCGATTCGTCCGGCCCGTTTCATCCTTTCCGACGCCGCCGCTCGGCGAGGGGTACACATGGTCGAACACGGTTCTCCCGGTATACAGAGCGGAGCGTTCCCCGCGCGAGGGCTACTCGATGCGCCCGACCGCGATCTCGCCCTGGCCGAGCAGGACCCGCGCGGTTCCGCGGAATTTCGCGTTGAGTTCGGCGGTCGGCGCATCGATCCTGAGCCGGCCGGCGAGCTCGCCGAGCTTGGCCGGTTCGGCCACCAGGATCAGCCGTTCGCGCTCCAGACGCTCCAGGACTCGCGCCGTGAGCTGGTGGTTTCCGCGCCCGATGACAAAGCCCTGACCGCCGACCGGCGACAGCACGACGGCGAAGTCGCCCGCCTCCGCGATCCGCTCGAGCTCCTCGCCGGTGAGTCCGTGCCGGATCGTGCCGTCGGGCGAGATGGCGTCGAAGCCGAGCAGCGTCGGCTCGATCCCGAACCGCTCGGCCACGCGCGCCGTCGTCGTCCCCGGGCCGAACACGAGCGTGAGGCCCGCTGCGCTCTCGCGGAGCTCCGCGGCGACGCCGGCAGCGTCGATGCCGCTGCCGTGCGCCGGCGAGCGCTTGCCGCGCTGCATCCGCTCGTGCAGTGGCACCCGCATGGTCCCGAAGATCGCGGTGGAGAGCACGCCGGCGCGGCGCGCGTCCTCGTCCAGGTCGACGACGTCGCGCTCCACGCTGCGGCCGCGGCCCGCGAGGACCTCAGCTGCCTGCGCCGCCGCGTCCTCCGGGGTGACGGCGAACACGCCGGAGTGCATCTTCACCCCGGCGGGGACACCGAGGCAGAGCTGTTCGGCGCCGCGAGCGGTCGCTGCGTCGCCCGGTCCGACGGCGTCCTGTGTCGCGGCGGCACCCTGTCCCGCGTCGGCACCCGGGCCCGCGGCTGCGCCCGGTCCCCCGGCGCCAATGCTTCCGCGGCCAATGCCGCGCATCACGTCGCGCGCCGTGCCGTCGCCGCCGACGAACACGATCAGCGCGGCGCCGCGCTCGGCGAGCGAGCGGGCGAGGCTCGCGGTCGCCGCGGCGGTCGTTGCGCCGTCGGCTCCGATGCCCTCGGGCACCGGGACGATCTCGGCGCCCGGCGCGACGTCCTCGCCGAGCGCCCCCGGCCCCGTGAGCACGCGCGCGCCGGGCACGAGTCGTTCGAGTTCACGGACGAAGCGCGCCGCCCGCTCCGGCGAGCGCGGCCTGCCGCCCAGCCGCGAGGCCTCCTCCTGCACGCGCGCACCGTCGCTGCCGCCGAGGCCGACCTCGCCGCCGATCCCCGCGAGGGGATTGACGACGAGGCCGATCGCGGGCGGCGAGGCGTTCGCTTCAGCGCGCATGTGTATCGAAACCGCAGATCAGCGGTGGAACGCCTTCTCGGGGCGGTCGCGCGGCACGAACCCGGCCGGCGGCGTCCAGTGCGTCGGCACCGAGGTCTCGCGACCCAGGTACTTGCGCTCGTAGGCCCGCCACGACGTCGCCCAGGTCTCGGGATCGCTCATCGCCTCCTCGCGCACCCGGTGGATGCTGCTGCGGTGGGGCGCCGTGCGCACGAGCTCCGGGTTCTCGCGGGCCTCCGCGGCGACGCGCATGAGCGCGTTGACGTACTCGTCGAGTTCGGCCTTCGAGTAGGACTCGGTCGGCTCGATCGTCGCGGGCTCGGGGACGATGTACGGGTGGTGGCTCGTCCAGTAGTGGAACCCGAAGTCCGCCATCCGGCTGCCGAGATCGGCCGAGGTGACCCCCGTCTCGTCGGCGAGCCGCTGCCAGCTGTAGCGCACCTGCTCGATCGGCAGGCGGCCGGGCACCTCGTAGGAGGCTTCCACGCCCGGCTCGTCGCGCAGGCGAGCCGCGATGTAGTTGTTGTTCAGCACGGCGTCCTCGGCGACGGCCCGCAGCCCGTCGGGGCCGAGCGCCCGGATCCAGGCGTACGCGCGGATCAGGTTCGGCACGACGCCGTAGAACGGGCGGATCGGTGCCACGGCCTCGGGACCGGCCTCCTCCAGGAAGAACTCGCCGTCGCGCTCGCGGACGCGCGGCCCGGGGAGGAACGGCTCGATCTCCGCGGTGACGCACATGGCGCCCGCAGCGGGGCCACCGCAGGCGTGCGGCGTGGAGAACGTCTTGTGCAGGTTGAAGTGGCAGATGTCGAAGCCGGCCTGGCGGGCGCTCGTGATCCCGAGCATGCCGTTCGCGTTCGCCTGGTCGTAGACGCCGAGGGCGCCGACCTCGTGAACCGCGGCCACGATCTCCGCAATGTCGGGGTTGAAGATCCCCGTGTCCTCGGGGTTCGTGATGAGCACGGCGGCGGTGCGCTCGGAGAGCACCTCGCGCAGCGCCTCGAGGCTCACGAGCCCGTCCTCGCCCGGGTACAGCGTGATGACCTTGTACCCCAGGGTCTTCGCGGTCGCCGCGTTCGAGGGGTGCGAGAACACCGTCGTGACGATCTCGGTGCGCTGATCCGAGGCGCCGCGGGCCGCGTGGTACGCCTTCACGAGGCTCACGTTGCCGAAGATCGCCGCCGATCCGGCCGGGGCCTGCAGCGAAACCGCGTCCATGCCCGAGATCTCGCACAGGTAGCGCTCGAGCTCGTGGATCACCTGGAGGGCGCCCTGCACGGTCGACTCGTCCTGCAGCGGGTGGATCTCCGCGGCCTCGGGTGCGCGCACGAACTGCTCGTTGACCTTCGGGCTGTACTTCATGGTGCAGGTGCCCTGGCCGATATCGACGTTGAGGTCCGCCCCGAGCGTCTCCTGCGAGAGTCGCAGGAAGTGGCGCTGGACCTGCGCCTGCGCCACGGAGGGCAGGCCGATCGCGCGATCGGATGCGGCGGACGCCTCGGGAGACTCCGCGAGGCCCTCGCGGAGCTCCGCGGGCAGCTCGGGCACGTGGATGCCGCGGCTCCCGGGGACGTCGTAGCTGAAGATCAGGGGTTCCTGCCAGCGCGGCGCGTGGTACTCGCGCGGCGCGCTCAGGTCGCGGGACACCGCGGGAACGCCGGTGGTGTCAGGTGCCGTGGTCATGCGATTGCTCCCAACTCGCGCGCGAGCGCGTCGATGTCTGCCTGCGTGTGCTGTTCGGTGACGGCGACGAGCAGGTCGCCGTCTCGCCCGAGGAAGAATTTGCCGAGGTCGACTCCGGCGTGGAATCCGCGCTCGAGCATGCGCGCGCGGAGCTCAGCCGCCGAGAGCGTGTCGTGACGGATCACGAACTCGCGCCAGTTCGCGGAGTCGGCGTGCGGCACCGTGAAACCGGGCAGCGCTGCGATCCGGTCCTTCGCGTAGCGGGTCATCCCCGCGACGTACTCGCCGAGGCCGCGCATGCCCTCCGGCCCCATGAGCGAGAGGTAGACGCCCGCGGTGATCGCCCACAGCGACGCCGCCGTGCCGACCCACTCGTTGCCCTCCTCGCGGCGGGCGAGCGAGGTGCGCTCGTAGGCCACGTCGGTGAAACCGATCTCGCCAGGCTCCTCCGTCGGCGAGAGGCCGAAGAGTCGCGAGGCGAACTCGAACACGAACTCGGGCTCGTCGTGCGTGGCGATGAAGCCGCCGTGGCCGCCGCCGAAGTGCATCCCGACGCCGAGCGACTGGATGTCGCCGCACACGATGTCGGCGCCCCAGTTGGCCGGGGCCTCGAGGTAGCCGAGCGCCACCGGGTCGGTCGCGGCGACGACGACCGTGCCGTGCGCGTGCGCCGTCCCCGCGATCTCGCGCGCCCCCGTCTCGACAACGCCGAAGACGTTGGGCGACTCGATGAGCACGGCAGCGGTTTCGTCTCCGATCAGCGACGCGACCGTCGCGGGATCGAGACGGCCGGTGGCCTCGTCGACGTCGACGAGGCGGACCTCGACGTCGTCGGGCAGGTAGGTGCGGATCTTCTCGAGCTTGCCGGCCTCCATCGCGGTCGAGATGACCACCTCGGAGCGGCCGGTGAGGCGCAGGCCCATGCGCAGCGCCGTCGCTGCGGCCTGGTAGCCGTCGTAGGTGGGGATCGACACGACGTCCATGTCGAGCAGCTCCGCCATCAGGCTCGTGTACTCGAACAGCGCCTGCCACTTGCCGTGATCCTCGGTCGACTCGCCCGCGTAGGCGGTGAGGAACTCGGCCCGGCCGTTGATCTCACCGCAGGTCGCGGGAACGAAGTGCTGGTAGCAGCCGTAACCGAGGAAGCTCGTCGCCGGGGCCGCCGGGCGGTTCTTGCCGAGCACGCCGCGCATGTGGGAGACGAGGTGCGCCTCACTGCTCAGCGCGGCCGGCAGATCGAGGCCCTCGCGCATGCGGAGTTCCGTCGGAATCGTGTTGTAAAGATCGTCGATGGTCGCCACCCCGATGGTGTCGAGCATCTCTTGCCGTACTTCCGGAACCGAGTTCGGAAGATACGGATGTGGGGTGCTTGGCATCGTTACCGTCCCTTTCATCTGCGTCGCTTCGCTCAAAGATAGGGAGAGAGGGGGAGCCGACCGGCTGTCCAAGCCGTACATTTCACGGCATGCCGTGGACACGATGTCGAAATGCCGCGCTCGCGCGCCGGTCATACGATGAGCCTTGTGAAACTCGATGCACTGATTACTAACGCGCGCGTGCTCACCATGGATCCCGAGCGGCCAACGGCGGCCCGGATCGGGATCTGGCAGGGCAGGATCGTCGGCCTGGACGAGCAGATTCCCGACCTTCCCGCGCAGCGCACGATCGACGCCGGTGGGCGCACGATCGTCCCGGGCTTCCACGACGCGCACAACCACATGGCGACGTTCGGGCGCAGCCTCGCGAACATCGACGCCGGGGCGCTGGGCTCGCTCGACGAGCTGTACGCCGCGATCGCCGAGCTCGCGGCGCGCGAGCCGGATCGCCAGTGGATCGTCGCAGACTCCTACGATCAGCACCTGCTCGGCGGGCATCCGACCCGCTCGGGCCTCGACCGGGCGGCGCCGGGCCGCAACGTGATCGTGAACCACCGCACCACCCACATGCTCGTGGCGAGCACGCCCGTGTTCGAGCTCGTCGGCGCGCGTGCGCCGGGCTGGCCCGTCCCCGACGGCGGGTTCGTGGAGCGCGAGGCCGATGGCGAGCCGACGGGTCTCGTCGGCGAGCAGGCGATGGCGCCCTTCCGCGACCTCACGAGGCCGCACTCGGTCGAGGTGCTCGCGGAGGCGCTCGGCCGCGCGAGCGACCGCTTCCTCTCCGAGGGCATCACCTCGGTCGGCGAGGCCGGGATCGGGGATTCCGCCGTGGTCGGGTCGAGCCCGATCGAGCTGCTCCCCTACCAGGTGGCGCAGGAGCGCGGCCGGCTCGGCGTGCGGGTGCGCCTCATGGTGTCGATGGAGAACCTCCACTCCGTGGTCTCCGCGCCGAGCGATCTCGTGGATCTGGGCCTTGATCTGGGGCTTCGTTCCGGCTTCGGCGACGACTTCCTCGGTATCGGCGCGCTCAAGATGTTCACGGACGGGGCGATCAGCAGCCGCACGGCGGCGCTCGCCGAGCCGTTCTGCGATCACGGCGGCACGGGCGTCATGCAGTTCGGCCGCGAGGAGCTCACGGGGCTCGCCTGCTCGGCCACCCGAGCGGGCTGGCAGCTCGCGGTGCACGCGATCGGCGACGCCGCGAACGACGTCGCGCTCGACGTGATCGCCGCCGCGCGCGCCGCCGCACCGCGGAACCGGTGGCGGCACCGCATCGAGCACGCCTCGATTCTGCGCGATGATCAGGTCGCGCGCTACGCGGCGGACGGCGTGATCGCCTCGATCCAGCCGGAGTTCGTGAGCGCGCTGGGCGACAACGTCATGGCCGGTCTCGGCGACCGCACGCCGTGGACCTACCGCCACCGCTCCCTGCTCGACGCCGGGGTCACGGTGATCTGCGGCAGTGACCGCCCCGTGGTCTCGGGACGCCCGCTGCGCGCGATCCAGGACGCCGTGCTGCGCCGCACTGCCACCGGCGCAGCGTTCAGCCCGCACGAGAGCGTCGACGTGCTCACCGCGCTCCGCGGCTACACGATCGACCCGGCCCTGGCGATCGGCCTGGGCGACCGCCTCGGCATGCTCCGCGCCGGCTACCACGCCGATCTCGCGGTGCTCGACGGCGATCTCGTCGGCGGGGATCCCACCCGGATCGCCGCGCTCCCCGTGCTCGCGACCGCGGTGGCGGGCGAGTTCCGCTACGACCCGTCCGGTCTCGCGGGCGGCGCCTGATGAGCGAGCGCGCGGATCAGGATCCCGGTCTCCCGCTGACGCTGATCGTGATCGGCGGCGGCACGATGGGGCGCGGGATCGCGATCGCCGCGCTCGCGCGCACGCCCGACCGCGTCGTCCTCGTGGAGACGGACCCGGAGCGTCGCGAGGAACTCGCGCTCGGGGTCATCTCCGACGCGACGGCGCGCGGCGCCGACGACGCCCCTGCCCGCTTCTCAGTCGCGGGATCCCTCGCGGATGCCCCGGTCGCCGACCTCATCGTCGAGGCGGTGCCCGAGATCCCGGAGCTCAAGCATCGCGTCCTACGCGAGGCGGAGGGGCAGCTCGCCGCCGATGGGATCCTGTGCTCGAACACGAGCTCGCTGAGCATCGCGTCGCTCGCCGGGGCCCTCGCCCGGCCCGAGCGGTTCCTCGGCATGCACTTTTTCCAGCCCGTGCCCGACACCGTGCTGACCGAGCTGATCCTGCACCCCGGCGTCGCGGGCGCGACGGTGGAGCGCGCCCAGCTCTGGACCGAGCGCCTCGGCCGTGAGGCGATCACCGCACGGGACGTGCCGGGCTTCGCGACCTCGCGCCTCGGGCTCGCGATCGGCCTCGAGGCCATGCGCATGCTCGAAGAGGGCGTCGCGTCCGCGGAGGACATCGACCGGGGCATGCGCCTCGGCTACCAGCACGCCGTCGGCCCCCTCCGCATGACCGACATGGTCGGCCTCGACGTGCGCCTCGCGATCGCCGAGTACCTCGCGGCCGAGCTCGGCCCGAGGTTCGAGCCGCCCCGGATCATGCGGGACATGGTCGCGGCGGGGAAGCTCGGCAGGAAGAGCGGGCAGGGCTTCTTCACCTGGCCCGCCGAGGAGCGCTAGGCCGGTCAACCGGGCCGCTCCCGGTGCGGCCAGCGTAACCGCATCCCCACGCCGCGACGGGGAGGCCCGGCTGCTGCCACGCCTCCCCGTTCGAACGGCGGGATCGCTCCCGCGACCAGCTTCCGCGCTACCGCGCGACCGGCCAGTCGGCCTCGCTCGGCAGGTGGATGAGCTTCTGGTTCAGGAACTCGGAGATCGCGTAGCGCCCGAGCTCGCGGCCGAAGCCCGACGCCTTCGTGCCGCCGAACGGGAGTTCCGGCGAGTCGGCGAGGGACTCGTTGACGTAGACCATGCCGGTGTCGAGCGCGTCGGCAACCCGGAACGCCTGCTCGCGGTCCGTCGTGAACAGGTAGGAGCCGAGCCCGAACGGGATGTCGTTCGCGAGCTCGATCGCCTCGGCCTCGGAGCCGACGCGGTAGAACTGGGCGACGGGGCCGAAGAACTCGGTCTGCGACGTCCCCGATCCGACCGGGACCTCCTCGAGCGCCGTGGTCCGGAAGAACGCGCCGTCGGCGACGCCGTCGCCGAGCGTCAGCTTCGCACCGTCCGCCACCGCGCGCGCAACCTGCTGCTCGAGCTCCTCGGCCGCCGCGACCGAGGACATCGGGCCGACACGCACGCCCTCGAGGTCCGGATCCCCCACGGGAGCTGCGGCGAGCGCCCCGACGAACGCGTCGCGGAATGCGTCGTACAGCTCGTCGATGATGATGAAGCGCTTCGCGCCGTTGCACGCCTGGCCGCTGTTGTGGAGACGCGAGTTGAACGCCGCAGTGATCGCGTCCTCCATGCGGTCGACGCTGAGCACGATGAACGGATCGGAGCCGCCGAGCTCGAGCACGACGGGCTTGAGGTATCGCCCGGCGAGCTCGCCGACGGAGCGGCCCGCGGCCTCGGAACCGGTGAGGGAGACGCCGCGCACGCGCGGGTCGGCGATGACGCCCTCGATCCTGGCGCTCTCGAGGAAGAGGTTCTGGTACGCGCCCTCAGGCAGACCCGCCTCGGCGAGGATTGCGGCGATCGCCGCGGACGACTCCGGGCACTGCGAGGCCGGCTTCAGCAGGATCGTGTTCCCGGCGAGCAGGTTCGGCGCCGCGAAGCGCGCGATCTGGTAGAACGGGAAGTTCCACGGCATGATCCCGAGCAGGGCCCCGAGTGGGGTGGGGCGCACGATCGCCGTGCGGCCGCGCTTCGAGTCGATGACCTCGTCGGCGAGGTACTGGGCGCCCTCTTCCCCGTAGTAGCGGTAGATGAGCACGACGAAGTCGATCTCGCCGAGGGCCTGCCAGCGGGGCTTCCCGACCTCGCGCACGATAATGTCGGCGAGCTCCTCACGGCGCTCCTGATGGAGATCCGCCGTCCGGCGCAGGATCGCGGAGCGCTCGTCGAGGCTCAGCGCGCCAAGGGTCGCCCTGGCGGCGTCGGCCCGCGCGATCGTCGCCTCGAGTTCCGCATCGCTCAGGGGCGCGAGCGCGTCGCCCTGCTCGCCCGTCGCCGGGTTCACCACTCTGTACACCATCGGGGTCCTCCTCGGAATCCACGTTTCGCTTGCGCGCATCGCCGTTGACTCCCGCGGATCCGGGGCGCCTCGGTGCGCGGCACCAGCCTACGAACGAGCCGGGCGGCTGGCGTTGTACAGTGCGGCGAGATCGGGTGCGGCGGCTATCCGTTGTGTCGAATCCCGCTGCGCGCGGGGTGGCGCTATCTTAAGGCTCGGATCATCAGCCAGCGCGGGCTCACGATCCCCTGATCAGCGAAGGAGCTCCCATGCCGCAGCAAGCCTCACGGATGCAACTCGTCCGGCCGTCGGCGATCCGGGAGCTGCTCGCGCTCGCGGCGGATCCCGACGTCATCTCCTTCGGGGGCGGCTACCCCGATCCGGATCTGTTTCCCGCGCGGGAGCTGGCCGCGGCCTACGCCCGCGCCCTCGGCGAGCAGGCAGCGGTATCGCTGCAGTACACCCACTCCGAGGGCCTGCCGCGCCTGCGCGAGCAGCTTGCCGAGCGGATGCGCGCCGACGGGATGGAGTGCGGCCCGGAGCACCTGTTCCTCGTTCAGGGCGCCCAGCAGGCCATCGACCTGGTCGGCAAGATGTGGCTCGAGCCGGGCGATGTCGTGCTCACGGAGGAGCCCACCTTCCTCGGCGGCCTCGTCGGCCTGAACCCGTACGAGCCGGAGTATCGCGCGGTGCGCACCGACGATCACGGAATGGATCCCGATCATCTCGAGGAGGTGCTGCGCGCGAACCCGCGCGCGAAGCTCATCTACACGATCCCCGATTTCCACAATCCGACCGGCGTGACGATGACAACGGAGCGCCGCCGCAGGGTCGTTGAGCTCGCCCGAGAGCACGATGTCGTGATCCTCGAGGACGCCCCCTACCGTGAGCTGTACTTCGGCGCGGCCCCGCTGCCGACCCTGAAGAGCTTCGACACCGACGGGCGCGTGTTCCACGTCGGAAGCTTCTCGAAGACGCTCGCACCGGGCCTGCGCACGGCGTGGGTGGTCGCCGATGCCGAGCTCATCGAACGGCTGGCGCTCTTGAAACTCGCGTCGGACACGCAGAACAGCACCCTGAACATGGCGGCGATCTCGAACTATCTCGAGGAGCAGGACTACGACGCACACCTCGATCGGATCCGCGACCACTACCGCGGGAAGCGCGACCACACGGTCGCGGCGCTGCGCGCCGAGCTCTCCGACGACATCCGCTACGTGACGCCGCAGGGCGGCCTGTTCCTGTGGCTGGAGTTCCCCGAGGACGTCGATACGGATCGGTTCCTCCGCGAGGTGCTCATCCCCGAGTACCGCGTCGCGTTTGTTCCCGGTTCGTCGTTCTACAGCGAAAACCCCCGATACAGCCGGGGTAGGCTGGGTTTTCCGACACTGCCCGTCGACCGAATCAGCCAGGGCATCCGTCGCATCGCGGAGGGGTACAACGCCTTCCGCAGCGTCTAGGGCCCCGCGCCAGCGGTCGCAAGAAAGCCCAGCATGATCCGCCTGCACGACGTCTTTGAAATCCCCGAGCTCGGCCTGACGCCCGTGGTGACTCCGACCGGAGCCTCACCCGAGATCAGGTGGGCGCACGTGAGTGAGCTCGTCGACCCGTCACCCTGGCTCCTCGGCAAGGAACTCCTGCTCACCACAGGTTTCGCGCTCAAAGACAGCGCCACGGCGTGGGACGAGTACTGCAGCAGGGTGGCGAGCGCGCAGGTCTCGGTGGTGGGCATGAGCACCGGGCCGAGCCTGCCCTATCCGTCGATCCCGAAGGGGCTGATCGCGGCCGCGGAGAAGCACGGTCTCGCGCTCATCCACGTGCCGCACGACACGCTCATGCAGAGCGTCGTGCAGAAGGTCTCGGACGCGCTCTATCACGCGGCCAATCAGGACCTCGTGCGCTCTTTCTCGGTGCAGCGGCAGCTCAGCGAGGCCGCGTCGAGCGCCGGCGGCCCCGACCGGATCGTCGAGGTGCTGAACCGGGTGCTCGGCTTCCAGACCGTCGTGCTCGACGAGCGGCTGCGCGTGCTCGCGAAGAGCAGCGCCGCGGCCGAGGAACGGGTGACGCCGATCCGCGACGAACTGCGCGCGCGGCTGCGCGAGGGGCTCCGCTGGTCGATCTCGATGGAGGGGCAGGAGGACTCGCTCGTCGTTCTCCCCCTCGGCACGGAGGGCCGCCTCTCGGGGATCCTCACCCGCTCGAAACCGTCCGCCTTGAGCGTGCACGACCGGGCAGCGCTCGGGCTCGCCGCGTCGCTGCTCGGGATCCTGCTCGAGCGCCGCATGGCCTCGCAGAAGCACCGCCGCATGCTCGAATCGCAGCTCCTCAACGGGCTCCTCGCGGACTCGAGCACGGTCACGGACGTGCAGCGCTACCTCGCACAGCACGGCGTCGAGGCCACGCACATCGAGGTCCTCAGCACGGGGCTCCCCTCCGACGAGGCGGACTACGACCAGTTCATCGCCGAGGTGCTCGAGCTGTGCGACGAGGTGCTCGTGACCCGGATGCCTGACGGCTGCATCTTCGCGCTCATCAACGCGCACGGGCCGCTCGCCGATCCGCTGCGCGAGCTCGTGCAGCAGCTCCGCCTCGGCCACTCCGGCCTGGGCGAGCGCCGCCCGCTGCTCGGCATCGCCGAGAGCCTGTCGCAGGCCCGCTTCGCGCGCACCGTCGCGATCTCCCGCGACGTCCCGCTGCTCGAACGCGCCGACACCGGCGGGTATCGCGCCCTCATGCAGATGGGCGATCCGGAGGCCCGCCACCGCTTCGCCGACGAGGTGCTCGCGCCCCTCGACGAGGCGGACCGTTCGGGCAGGGGCGAGCTCGTGAAAACCGTCCGCGCCTATCTCACGGCGCTCGGCAACCACGAGGCGACGGCGGAGGCGCTGGGCGTCCACCGCCACACCGTCCGCGCACGTGTGACCCGGATTATGGAACTGACCGGGAGAAACCTTGCGAACCCCGAGGATTTTCTCGAGCTCTGGCTCGCGATCGAGTGCCGCACGAGCGACGTCGGTGAACCCGAGGCCGCCGCGGATCGCTCCCCCTCCACCTCGTCCAACCGCTGATCCGGCATTCGCCAGGATGGCCTGCTCGAGCGCGCTCATTCGCTGACAGGCTGGGCAAGACCGGGTGCGACGCCGACGTGCGTGAGGCCCACCGAACAGCGAGGTTCGTTCGCACGGCAGCCGTGGACGGGCCGGGATCCAGGAGGAACGATGCCGTCCGCACCCGCCGCGCGCGCAGCCGACACGGAGGTCATCGTGGTCGGCGGCGGACTCATCGGGCTGCTCAGCGCGCACGCGCTCGCGCGCGCCGGACGCAGCGTGACGATCATCGATCGCGAGCGACCCGGCTCCGGCGCCGCCCGCGGGAATGCCGGGGAGATCACGCCGCTCAACGCGCTGCCGCTCGCTGGTCCGGCGATGGCGGCCGAAACGCTTCGCGGGGTGCTCTCCCGCACGCACTACCTGAACATTTCTCCCCTCGCGCTTCCCCGCCTGGTCCCGTTCGGCCTGTCCTTTCTCGCCCATTGCGCGCCGAGGCGGGTCGCCGCGGGCGCCCGGGCCCTCGACCAGCTCGCCCGCGGCGCATTCGCGGCGTACGACGCGCTCGCCGCCGAGGGCTTCGCGCTCGCCGGCGGCGGGACGGGCTACCTCTACACGCACCCCGACGAGCGGGTGCTCGAGGCCCACCGCCGATCGCTCATCGCCCGGGCAGACCATCTCGGCGTTGCGCACCCCGAGCCGATCCTCCGCGGTGCCGAGGTACGCGAGGCGGAACCGCTGCTCGCAGCGAGCGTGAACGCGGCCTACATCGCCCCGACCGAGCGGTTCATCGACCCCGGCCTGTTCGTCGACGAGCTCATCGCCAGGCTCACCGAGCTGGGCGCGCGCTTCGTCTCCGGCGTCGCCGCGACGACCGTGATCCACGGCGGCTCACGTCCCGCGGTGCTCACCCGGTCCGCGAGCGGGGAACGCCTGCTCACCGCCCAGTCCGTCATCGTGGCCGCCGGCTCACGCACCGACGCGCTCCTCTCGGCGAGCGGAATCCGCGTGCCGGCGCGGCTCCGCGTGCGCCCCGGTCGGGGATACAGCTTCACGGTCGAGTCCGAGTCGCTTCCGACCCACCTGCTCGGCTCCCTCGCGGAGCGCACGGTCGCGATCCCCATGAACGGGCGGCTCCGAATCGTCGGGCTCATGGATTTCGACGGCAGCCACGACCGCAGCGAGCCCGCGCGCGAGGCGCATCTCGCACACCGCGCCTCCCGCTTCCTGCGCGGGATCGACTGGGATGCGACGAGCGAGCACTGGGTGGGTCCGCGGCCGATGACCGGCAGCGGGCTCCCGATCATCTCGGCGCTTCCCGGCGATCCGCGCATCGTGGTCGCGTCCGGCCACAACATGCACGGGCTGTCACTCGGCCCCGTGACGGGCGACATCGTCGCGGCGCTCGTCGCGGGCGAGCCCCCGCGCGTCTCGGGCGCAGACGTCGATCTCCGTCCGTTCGCCCTCCCCTCTTGACCCTCCTCACCCCCAGCTTCCCCGCAATCTCCCGAAAGGACAGCATCGTGAACGACACCGCACCCGGCACCCCCTCCCTCGAGACGGAGGCCGCTTCAGGGAAGCCGATCGCGATCGTGACCGGCGGCGCTGGCGCGTTCGGCTCCGCGATCTCTCGCAGGCTCGTCGCCGCGGGAAATCACGTCGTGATCGCCGACCTCGATCTCGCGGCGGCCGAGCGCGTCGCCGCCGAGCTCGGCGACGCGAGCGCCGTTCGCGTGGACCTCGCGGACGAGGCCTCCATCTCGGCGGCGATCGCCGAGGTCCTCGCGGCGAAGGGCCGGATCGACATCCTCGTTAACAACGCGGGCTACTCCCCCGTCGGCGGCCTCGACACGACGAGCCTCGCCGACTGGGACCGCACGATCGCGATCAACCTGCGCGGCGCCTACCTGATGTGCGCCGAGTCGGCCGAGGCGCTGCGCCGCTCCCCGGCGGCGCGCGTCGTGATGGTCGGCTCGCGCACGTGGCTCGCGGGAGGCAACCCCGCGTACACCGCGTCGAAGGCCGGGATCGTTGGCCTCTGCCGGACCGTGGTCCAGGCCCTCGGCCCCACGGGCGGCACCTCCAACGTCGTGGCTCCCGGCCCCGTCGACACCCCGCTCGTCGACTCGATGGGCATGGGCGACTCGCGCGATGAGAACTTCCGCCGCTATGCGGAGGCCGCACCGCTCGGCCGTGTGGCCACCCCGGACGAGGTCGCGGCGGCGGTCGCGTTCTTCGCGGGCCCCGATGCCGCGTTCATCACGGGCGAGGTGCTACACGTTGCGGGCGGGCTGCAGCTCGCTCCGCGGCTGTGACCCTCCGCGAAACCGTTTCCCCCGCAAATCTTGACCGACCCCCGTTTAACCCCGCACCCCGAAAGGCGATGATGCACCGTGGCAGGCTTCGCAGCTCACCCCACCTCACCGAACACCCGCGCTAGAAAGTCGGGCTCGCCGCGCAAGGTCGCGCTCGCGAGCTTCATCGGCACGAGCATCGAGTGGTACGACTTCTTCCTCTACGGAACCGCGTCGGCCCTCGTGTTCGGCACGGTCTTTTTCCCGAGCGAGGAACCGATCATTGGCACGCTGCTCGCGTTCGGTTCCTTCGGCGTCGGTTTCGCCGCTCGGCCTCTCGGCGGCGCAATCTTCGGCAACCTCGCCGATAAGATCGGCCGCAAGAAAGTCCTGGTCACTACGCTCCTCATCATGGGCTTCGCGACCGCGGCGATCGGCCTCCTCCCCGGCTACGCCACGATCGGCGTCTGGGCCCCGATCCTGCTGGTCACGCTGCGCCTGATCCAGGGCATCGGCGTCGGCGGTGAGTGGGGCGCCGCGGTCATGATGAGCGTCGAGCACGCGCCGTCCGGGAAGAAGGGCTTCTTCGGTTCGATTCCCCAGATGGGCGTGCCGGTCGGTACGATCCTGTCGACCGGGGCGTTCAGCCTGCTCGCGCTGCTCCCCGAGGAGCAGTTCCTCTCGTGGGGCTGGCGCCTGCCCTTCCTCGCGAGCTTCCTGCTCGTGATCGTTGGCCTCGTAATCCGGATCTCGATCGAGGAGTCGCCCGCCTTCCAGGAGGTGGTCGAGAGCGGTCGCGTCCAGAAGATGCCGCTCGCGGTCGCGGTGCGTGGCCACTGGCGCACGATCCTCGCGGCCGCCGGCACGCGCTTCTCCGAGAACTCGACGTTCTACGTGGTGACCGTGTTCTCGATCACCTACGGCGTCGAGGCCCTGGGGCTCGATCGGACGATCATCCTGAACGCCGTGCTCATCTGCGCGCTCGTCGAGTTCGTGCTGATTCCCCTGTTCGGGCGATGGTCCGAGTCGATGGGGCACCGGAAGATGTTCCTGTGGGCGGCGGCAGCGTCGATCGCGATCGCCTTCCCGTACTTCCTCATGTTCAACACGGGCAACTTCGTGACGATCACGATCGCGATGACGATCACGATCGGCATCGCCTGCGTCATGTTCGCACTCGAGCCCGTGATCATGGGCTCGCTCTTCCCCACCGAGATCCGCACGAGCGCCGTGTCGATCGGCTACCAGGTCGCCGCCGTGTTCGCGGGCGGCCTCTCGCCCTTCATCGCGACCGGCCTCTACGCGCTCTTTGATGGCGCCTGGTGGCCCATCGCGGCATACATCGCGTTCATGGGCCTGATCAGCTTCGTCTCGATGTGGCTCGCTCCCGCGGCCGCGCGCCGCGAGAGCGGCCAGGAGGTGCACGCCTGATCCCTCCTCGAGGCTGAGCGGCGCCCGTGACACACGATTGTCACGGGCGCCGCGCTGTTCTTCCGCATAAGGTGGGTGGCATGTCCGCGCAGCTCCCGGGAGATGAGATCCGCTATGTCGCGATCGGCGACAGCTTCACGGAGGGGGTCGGCGATGACCTGCCAGACGGCGGGGTGCGCGGGTGGGCCGATCTCGTGGCCGAGGGGCTCGCGGAGGTGTCCGGCAAGCCGGTGCGGTACGCGAACCTCGCGATCCGCGGCCGTCTGCTCGGCCCGATCATCGCCGAGCAGCTGCTTCCCGCTCTCGACCTGTCCCCCGCGCCGACGCTCGTGAGCTTCAACGGGGGCGGCAACGACATGCTGCGCCCCGGCACGGATATCCCCTGGATCTCGGCCGAGACGGAGGGGGCGATGCGCCGGATCCTCGAGGCCGGTTCCGAGCCGCTGCTCCTCGCCGGCGCCAACCCCACCGCGGGGCTTCCCGGCGGGGGCCGCGTCAAGGCGAAGGGCGACGAGCTCGTGGTGGCCGCTCGGGGGATCGCGGACCGGCTCGGGATCCGCTTCGTCGACAACTGGAGCGACCCCGAGCTCGCGCACCGGCAGTACTGGTCGAACGATCGGCTCCACCTCGCGCCGATCGGGCACCGCAGGGTGGCCGCGAACGTCCTCCGCGGTCTCGGGTACGAGCCGCCGGCGCACTGGGTCCTCTCGGCGGAGCCGATCCCGCGTCCCGGCCGCAGGGAGCAGATGCGGTACACGCGCGAGCACGTGCTGCCCTGGATCCAGCGCCGCCTGACGGGGCGCTCGAGCGGCGACGGGCGCTCGGCGAAGTTTCCTGATTGGGTGCGTGTCGAGCCGGCCTCCGGCGGGCGTCCCGGCGCTGATTTCGGGCGCTGATCTCGGACCCTGATCCGGGCCGTCATCTTATCGCAACTTCACGTAACGAAACAGTCCTCCAATGGGGTGAGAAAATCTCATCCCTGAGCACGAGGTGAGTGGTACCTGAGTGCGATGCCGTGGGGCGTCTGCTGCGCCAGTGTGGAAGGGTCGTCCGATCCGTACCCACGAAAGGCACCATGTTCCTCCTCACACGCGCCAGCCTGAAGAACCGATTGATCGTCGGACTCATCACGATCGCGATCGCCATCGTCGGCCTCTTCTCCATGGGCGCGCTCAAACAGGAGCTCATGCCCTCGATGCAGATGCCGGTGGCCTACGTGTCCGCGCAGTCCCCCGGGCTCGCGCCCGAGGAGATGTCGCACACCGTCACCGAGCCCGCCGAGCAGGCTCTCCGCGCCATCCCCGGCGTGAAGAAGGTGTCCTCGTCGACGCGAAGCGGCAACGCCGAGCTCACGGTCGAGTGGCCGACCTCGGTGGACGACGACGAGACGATGCGGGCGATCCGGGGCGCGAGCGACACCCTCAAGCGCACGCTCCCGGCCGGATCCGAGGTCCAGGTCTTCTCCGGCGGCTCCGAGGACATACCGGCCATGATGCTGAGCGCCGGCACCTCGGGCGATCCCACCGAGTTCGCCGATGCGCTCCAGGCCACGGTCGTCCCCGCGCTGCAGAGCGTTCCCGGGGTGCAGCGCGTCGAGCTCGCGGGCCGCGCCGAACAGCGCGTGCAGATCGCGCTGCGTCCGGGCGACGTGACGAAGCACAAGGTCGAGACGGCGCAGCTCCAGCCGATCCTCGAGTCCCACGGCGCCGCGGTGCCGGCGGGCCAGGCCGATTCGAAGGACGGCCCGCTGTCGGTCTCCGTCGGCACGGGCATCACCTCGATCGACGACCTCAAGAACCTACCGGTCCCGACCGCCGACGGCGCCGTACTGCTGTCGGACTTCGCCGACGTCACGAACGAAACGGTGCCAGCGACCACCATTTCCCGCGTGAACGGCAAGGACGCCCTCACCCTGCAGGTCACCCCGAACCGCGGCGCGAACGTGGTCGACATCTCGCACGGCGTCCACGCCGAACTCGATCGGCTCGCGCCCGGCCTCAAGGCGGACTTCGTTCCCATCTTCGACCAGGCCCCCTACATCGAGCAGTCGATCCACGACCTCTCCGTCGAGGGCGCACTCGGCCTGCTCTTCGCGGTCCTCGTCATCCTCGCGTTCCTGGGGTCATGGCGCTCCACCGTGATCGCCGCGGTTTCGATCCCGCTCTCCCTCCTCATCACCCTCGTCGGCCTGTGGTGGAGCGACAACACCCTGAACATCCTCACCCTCGGCGCCCTCACGATCGCGATCGGCCGCGTCGTCGACGACTCGATCGTCGTGATCGAGAACATCAGCAGGCGGCGGGGAACCGGGCCGCTCACGATCGAGGCCGTCGTCGCCTCGGTCCGCCAGGTCGCCGGGGCGATCACGGCGTCCACGCTGACCACGGTCGCGGTGTTCCTGCCGATCGCCTTCGTGTCTGGCATCGCGGGGCAGTTGTTCCGCCCGTTCGCCGTCACCGTGACGATCGCGCTGCTCGCGTCGCTGCTCGTGGCGCTCACGATCGTGCCCGTGATGGCGTTCTGGTTCCTGCGCAACCGGCCGGCGAAGGCGCACGCCGCGGCCCCTGGCGCCGCCGGCGTTGCCGCGGGAGACCCCGCAGCGATCCCTTCCGAGCTCGACGAGATCCACACCGCCCCCGACCGGCTGCAGCGCGCAATCATGCCCGCGCTCAACACGACGCGGCGCCACCCCGTCATCACGCTCGTGGCGTCCGCCCTGATCCTCGTTCTCACCTTCGTCATGAGTTCCCTGATCAAGCAGGACTTCCTGGGGTCCTCGGGCGCGGAGAGCATCCGCGTGGAGCAGACCCCGGCGAGCGCGAAGCAGGGAGCTCCCGACACGAAGGAGCTCGTCGAGTCCGTCTCCCCGATCGAGGAGTCCTTCCGCAAGATCGACGGTGTGCGCGACGTCATGACGACGATTCCGCTCGCCACCCCGGGCGAGAAGCAGACGGTCTCCTACGAACTGCTGCTCGACAAGGGCGTTGACGCGACCGTCGTCACCGACGCCGTCGAGGCCGAGACGAAGCGGCTCCCCGATGCGGGCGAGCTCTCGGTCCTCACGCAGGACTCGTTCACCGACGCCTCGGGCGGCGGCATCGCCCTCAACATCCGCGGCTCCGACCCGACCGCGCTCAAGCAGGCGAGCGACCTCCTCGAGAAGCAGCTGAAGGACGCGCCGGGCGTCCGCTCCGTGAAGAGCGACATCTCCGGTGATCAGCCCACCATGAGCGTCAAACTCAACCAGGCTAAGGCGGCGCAGCTCGGCTTCGACCAGGTGAGCGTTGCGAAGGCCGTCCAGGCCGCGCTCGAGGGCGAGACGATCGGCAAGATCACGCTCGGCGGCCAGGACAGGGACATCGTCATGGTGACCCCGAAGTCGGCGCGCTCCGCCTCGGAGCTCGGCGAGATCCTGCTCCCCGTCACGCCCCAGCAGACGGCCGCGGCGCAGAAGGCCGCGAGCGACCGGCTGCAGAAGAAGGCCGAGGCGGAGGCCGAGCAGGCGCGCCTCGACGCCGACGCGGAGATCACGAAGCAGCTCAACGAGGCCGCAGCGCAGCGAGCCGATCTGGTGAACCAGCTCGGTCAGCTCAACACCCAGCTGGGCGAGCTCAGCCGTGCGCCGATCGTGCCCGAGCGGCCGCAGTCGCCGCAGCAGCAGGCGCAGGTGGACGCGCAGCAGCAGCGCGCCGAACAGCTCGCGCAGCTGGAGAGCGCGATCTCGGGCGCCCAGTCCGGGATCGAGGGCATGGACGAGCAGATCGCGGCCCTCCAGAAGTCCCGTTCGGATCAGGCCGCCCAGTTCGAGGAGCAGCAGGCGGCGGAGAAGGAGCAGAAGGCCGCGACCGAGGTGACGGGCAAGGCGATCCCGCTGCGCACGATCGCAACGGTGTCCGAGGAGAAGGTCGCCCCCGTGATCACGCGCGCCGACGGCGAGCGCCAGGTCACCCTCAGCGTGACGCCCAAGAAGGGCGAGCTCGAGGCCGCGAACGCCGCGATCGCGAAGGCGACGAAGGACACGAAGCTCCCGGCGGGCGCCTCCTTCGACGTCGGCGGTGTGAGCGCGGAGCAAGACGACGCGTTCGCGCAGCTCGGCGCCGCGATGCTCGCCGCGATCCTCCTCGTGATGATCGTCATGGTGGCGACGTTCCGCAGCTTCCGCGGACCGTTCATCCTGCTCGTCTCGATCCCGTTCGCCGCGACCGGCGCGCTGCTGGGTCTCCTCGTGACGGGCACCCCGCTCGGACTTCCCGCGATGATCGGCCTGCTCATGCTCATCGGCATCGTGGTGACGAACGCGATCGTGCTCATGGACCTCGTGAACCGGCTCCGCGCGGCGGGTGCCCCGCTCGCCGAGGCGGTCGAGCACGGCACGCGCCTCCGGCTCCGCCCGATCCTCATGACGGCCGCGGCGACGATCTTCGCGCTGATCCCGATGTCGCTCGGGCTCACGGGCGGCGGCGTCTTCATCTCGAAGCCGCTCGCGATCGTGGTGATCGGCGGCCTGATCTCGTCGACGCTCCTCACCCTCGTCCTCGTTCCCGTGCTCTACACGCTCGTGGAGGGCGGCCGCGAGCGGCGACTCGCGCGGCGCGCGGACCGGGCCGAGCGGAAGGCCGCGGCACTCGCGGGAATGCCGGCACCGTCGGCGCGCTCATTCGGTTCGAGCTGGTCCTCGGGTGCGGCGAAGCTGGCGCCCGCCGGGGCCGAGGCGCCGACGACCGAGCTCGAGGGGCTCTTCGACCAGCGGGACCCGTCCGAGCGCGGCTCCGCGTCGGCCACGGTCACCGCGCCCACCGGGCCGCGAAATGCGGTGGGATCCGGGGGTTCGGAGCGGTCCGACGGGCCGGATCACGCGGCGCGGCCCGGAGCCGAGGACCCGGAGGATCCGGACGAGTCGACCCGCCCCGTGCGCTGATCCGCGAGGCCCGCGCGGCCCGAGAGGCGTCCGCGCGGCCCGCGGGGCCCGCGGATCGTCCCCGCGCTACGCTGCCGCGCCGTCGCCCTTGGCGCGGCAGCGTGCGCACAGCCCGAACAGGTCGACGACGTGATCGATCTCGGTGAAGCCGTGCTCGGCACCGACGCGCTGGCTCCACTCCTCCACGAGGTTCGCCGACAGCTCCACCGTGTCCCCGCAACCGCGGCAGATGAGGTGGTGATGGTGCCCCTTCGTGGCGCAGGAGCGGTAGAGGCTCTCGCCCTCGGGTGACTGCAGCGTGTCGGCCTCGTCCGTCTCGACGAGGCTCGCGAGGGTGCGATAGACGGTGGCGAGCCCGATCGTGGAGCCCCCGTCGCGCAACGCCTGGTGGAGCTGCTGCGCGCTCACGAACCCGCGCGCCTGCGCGAGGCTCGCTCGCACCGCTTCGCGCTGCCACGTGTTCCGCTTGGGCTGCATGATGCTCCTCTGTTGCCCGACGATGTCACTCCACCGTAGCGAAACCCTGGCTCTTCAGGCTATCTGCCGCGGGCGAACGCCGGGCGCCGCGGCCACCGCGGCGGCGCAGCGCGCGGCGGGCCCCGTCGAAGGCGAGGGCGAGCAGGAAGCACGCGGTCACGGCGAGCCCGACCGAACCGCCCGCGGCGATCGAGAATTCACGGGATGCCCAGAGGCCGGCGAGGCCGCCTCCAACCCCGATGAGAGCGGCAATCGGCGGGATCCAGACGACACTGGGGGCGAGCACGCGCGCTGCGGCGGCGGGGGCGATGAGCACCGCGACACCGAGGATCACGCCGACCGCCGGCATCGCGACGACCACGGACGCCGCGATGACACCCGTCACGATGAGCTCGACGGGCCAGGTGCGGAATCCCGCCGCGGCGAATCCGACCGGGTCGAAGGTGTGGAACAGGATCCGCCGCGCCGAGGGCGCGAGGACGGCGACGACCGCGACGAGCACGATCGCCGTGGTGGCGACGTCGCTCGGCGCGACGCCGAGCGGCGAGCCAACGAGAAGGGCCTCAACGGGGATGCCGAGTCCCGGGTTGAGGCTCGCGAGGAGGGTCCCGAGCGCGAAGCCGAAGGACAGCACGACGCCGGAAGCGACCTGCCTGCCCTGTCCGGGAAGGCGCGAGAGCAGGGTCATGAGCACCACGAGCAGCCCGGCGAAGAGCGCTTGCCCGATCAGGAGGTTCCAGCCCGCGATCGCGAACACGACGCCGCCGGGGAAGGTGGCGTGGCTGAGCGCCACGGCGAAGAAGGACCTGCGCCGGAGCACGATGAGCGTGCCGGCAGCCCCGGAGAGGAGGCCGAGGAGGGCGAGTTCGAGGGCGGCGAGGGCGAAGTAGCTCATGCGGCGGCCCCACCCTTCGCGCGACGCCTGCCGGTGCCGCCGAGCGCGCGGAACGCGGCGGCGACGCCGTAGAGCGATACGAGCAGGAGGACGACGACGGCACCGGGCGACACGGTCGCCTGGAAGCCGACGGACAGTTCGAAGGAGCCCCACAGGCCGAAGAGGCCCGCGAGCAGGGGAAGCGCGATCGCCAGCGGGATCAGGAGCGCGAAGCGGCGAGTGAGCAGCCGGGCCGCGGCCATCGGCACGGTGAGCAGAGCGATCACCATGAGCACGCCGAGGGCCTGCACTCCGGCGACGACGAGCAGCGCGACGGCGACGCCGAGCGACAGGTCGGCTGCGAGCGGGCGGTAGCCGACGGCCTCTGCTCCGGCGGGGTCGAAGGCCCGGAAGAGCTGCGCCCGCCAGGTGACGATCACGACGGCGCAAGCGAGGACGGCGACGACCACGATCTGCCAGAACTGCTCCTCCGTGACCGTGAGGAGGCGTCCGAACAGGAGATCCTGCAGCTGGGAAACGTAGCCCTCCTGCTTCGAAACGAGGACAACGCCGAGGCTGAAGAGGCCCGTGAGCACGACGGCGATGGCCGAGTCGGCGCCGACCCCGCCCCGGCGTTCGAGCACGGTGAAGAGCACGGCGGCCGCGACCGCGGCGATGGCCGCGCCGGGCAGGATGCCGCTTGTCCCGGCGACGGCGGAGCCGACGACCAGGCCGGGGAAGACCGCGTGAACGAGGCCGTCGCTCACGAACTCCAGTTCGCGGAAGCTGATGAAGAGGCCCACGATGCCCGCGGCGATCGCGAGCACGACAACCGTGAGGAGGGCGCGCCACATGAAGGGCAGCGCGAACACCTCGACCGGGCCGAATCCTGCGAAGGGATCCCCGATCGGCGGCACTATTCCGTCTCCCGTGTCGTGGTGACCGTGTGGTGGTCGAGCTCGACGGTCGTGTCGTGGAAGGCGTGCTGCACGTGATCCAGGGTGAGCGCCTCGTCGAGCGGGCCGAACGCCGCGGGATGCCCGGGCTGCTCCGGTCGGTGCCCGCTCGCGAGGAGAAGGGCGTGGGTGCACGCCTCCTTCGCGATCTCGAGATCGTGCGTCGAAACGAGGACCGTGCGGCCCTCCGCGCGTAGTTCGCGGACGAGCTCGAGGAGCACGTCGCGGTTCTCGCGATCGAGCCCGTTGAACGGTTCGTCGAGGAGAAGGAGCGCGGGATCGGCCACGAGGGCTCGCGCGAGGATGGCGCGCTGCTGCTGACCGCCGGACAGCTCGCCGAAGCGGCGGCCCGCGAAGCCGTCGAGCCCGACCCTCGCGAGGGCGGACGCGACGGCCGCGCGGCCCCCGCCCCCGATGGGGCGGAGTGCACCGCGGCTGCGGTACAGCCCCATCGTGACGACCTGGCGGACGGTGATGGGCAGCGTCGCGTCGCGGGTGTCCGCCTGCGGGAGCGATCCCACGCGCGGGCGGGCGCGCTCCGGCGTGGTGCCGAGCACCGTGATCGTGCCGGCGGTGCGCTCGGCGAGGCCGAGGATGCCCCGGAGCAGCGTCGACTTTCCCGACCCGTTCGGGCCGATGAGTGCGACGGCCGAGCCGCTCGGAACGTCGAGCGTCAGCCCCTCGACTCGCGTGGCGCCGGCGTAGCCGAACGCCGCATTCCGCAGTGAAATCGCCTCGCTCATCAGTTGATCGTATCCGGCACCTTGTCGGTCTTGGCCCCCCAGGCGTCCAGAATGGTCTGCGTGTTGGAGATCGTGGCCCCGATGTAGGTGCCCGATTCGGTGCCGGGCTTGCCGAGCGAGTCCGCGTACAGGGTCTCCGCGTCGACCACCTTCACGCCGGCCTCCTTCGCGATCGTCTGCGCGAGCTTGGGGCTCATGGACGACTCCACGAAGACAGCCTTGACGTGCTTTTCCTTGATCTTCGCCACGAGTGCGTCGACGTCTGCGGCGCTCGGCTCCGCGTTGTCCTCGAAGGAGGGCAGGATCGAGCCGGCGAACTCGATGCCGTAGTCGTGCAGGTAGTAGGTCATCGAGTTGTGACCGCTCACGAGGACGCGCTCCGCCGCCGGGACGCGCGCGAACTGCGCTGCGGTCCACTCGTCGAGGGCGTGCAGCCGCTCCGTGTAGGCCTTCGCACGCTCCTGGTACTCGGCCTTGTGCTTCGGGTCGGCCTGCTCGAAGCCGTACGCGACCTCGTTCACCATTCCCTCGGCGAGCTTCGGCGAGGTCCAGATGTGGGGGTTCAGATCGCCGTGGTCGTGGGAGTGCCCGGCCTCGGCGCCGCCCTCACCCTCGTGGGAGTGGGACTCTTCTGCGCCGTGCGCGTGGGTCTCACCCTCAGCGTGCGCGTGGGTCTCACCCTCGGCGTGCGCGTGGGCGTCACCCTCAGCGTGGGTCTCACCCTCGGCGTGCGCGTGGGCATCGCCGCCAGCGCCCTCGCCCGCGTGGGAGTGATCGTGGCCGTCGCCGCCGGCGGCTCCGCTCTCCTTCGTGATCTCCTTCGCGGCCTCGAGGTCGACGCCGTCCGCGGCGGTGACGATCTTGCCGGAGAACCCGGACGCCTGCACCGCGCTATCAACGAAGGCCTCGAGGTTCGCGCCGTTCACGACGAGCACGTCGGCTTTCGAGAGCGCCAGCAGATCCGCGGGGGAGGGATCGAAGTGATGCGCGGAGGCACCGGGCTGGAGCAGCCCGGTGAGCTCGATGTCGTCGCCGCCCACCTCGGCGGCGAAGTCCTGGAGCTGGGTGGTCGTCGCGACGACCTTGAGCTTGCCCTCCGGTCCGTCGGAGGCGCCCGCTGGGCCGCCGGAACAGGAGGCGAGGAGAAGCGTTGCGGCGAGCGCCCCAACGGCTCCTGCGAGGCGAAGGGGGGTGGTCTTGCGAGAGTTCGGATGCATATGGGTACTTTCTAAATGAGAACGAGTCTCACTCTAGCGTCTCGTGAGAACCGTTCGCAACAAGCGCGGGGGTGCGGGGCGTCCGAGGCACCGCCTGCCCGACGCGATCCGCGCGTAGGCTGGGAGGATGAGCGAGCTGCCCGGGTCCGCGATCGCCCTGCGAGACGCCCTCCGGCGGGGAGACCTCTCCGCGCGGGAGGCGACCTCGGCGTATCTCGCCAGGATCGAGGCGGAGCGCGCGCTCGGGGCCTTCGTCAGCATCGACGGGGATCGGGCCATTGATGACGCCGACGCCGCGGACGCGCGCCTGATCGCGGCCCGCCACGACCACGATCCCGCGCCGTCAGCGGCCCGCCTGCTGGGCCTGCCCATCGCCCACAAGGACCTGTCGGACGCCTCGGGATTCCGCACGACCCACGGCAGCGCGGCGCTGCAGCATCGGGTCGCGACGCAGGACTCCCCCGCGGTCGCCACACTCCGCGCAGCCGGCTGTGTGACGCTCGGAAAGACGCAGGTGCCCGAGTTCGGCCTCACCAGCTATTCCGAGAATCGCATTGCGCCCCCCGCGCGGAATCCACTCGACCGGGAGCGCACGCCGGGCGGTTCTTCGGGCGGCAGCGCAGCCGCGGTCGCCGCGGGACTGCTCCCCATTGCGCCGGGCACGGACGGTGGGGGGTCGATCCGGATTCCCGCGCTCGCCTGCGGGCTCGTGGGGCTCAAGCCTGGGCTCGGCGCCGTTCCCACCGATCTGTCCGGCGGCATGCACGACGACTTCGGCGCGCCGCGGCTCGCGGTCACTGGCCCGATCGCCCGCGACGCGCGCGACGCCGCGCTGCTGTTCGACGCCCTGCGCGGCGCCCAGGGAGAACCGGCGATCGAGGCGGTGCACCGGGCGGGGGAGGTCACGGGCGTCGCGATTGCGATGAGCGATGCCTCGCCGTTCGAAACCGCCCATCCCGTGCCACTCTCCCCAGAGGCGCGTGCGGCGTACGCGCTCGCGGCCGAGCGGCTCGCGGCACTCGGTCATCGCGTCGCGGAGGCCGAGATCCGGCACGATCCGCGCTATCCGGAGGCGTTCTCTCGCGTGTGGACGTCCGGTCTCGCCGAGCTCCGGGTGCCCCCGGCGGCTGCGGAACGCCTGATGCCGCTCACGGCGCGTTTTCGCGAGCGGGCGGTGGCGCGGGGGCCCCTGGCGCATCGCGAGGCGGCCGAGATCCTGCGCGGGATCGCGGCCGGCATGCGTGAGCAGTGGGGGCGCACCGAGGTCGTGCTCACTCCTGGCCTTGCCATGGTTCCGCCGAGGATCGGGGCTTTCCTCGAGCTCGATCCCGACGACGACTACCGGCTGCAGTGCGAGTGGGCGCCGTACACCTCGATGGTCAACGTGGCCGGGCTGCCGGCGATCGCCGTTCCGATGCTGACGCTGCCGAGCGGCCTCTCCATGGGCGTGCAGCTCATCGGCCGCACCGGTTCCGAGGTGCTGCTCCTGCAGCTCGCCGAGCAGCTGACGACCTAGCGCGCAATCCGCGGCACCGTTTTTCGGCCCGATCGGGAATACCTGCGGTTCCATCCGGGTTGCCTTTCGTGATACCCCATGGGGGTATACAATCGAGGTACGGATCATCCGTCGACACGCACCGGGAGGACCACATGAGCGACACCGCGACCACCACCGAATTCACCGTGACCGGCATGAGCTGCGGCCACTGCGAGGGGGCGATCCGCGCGGAGGTCAGCGAAATCCCCGGGGTGAGCGGCGTCGAGGTGAGCGCGGCCAGCGGGATCCTCCGCGTCACCCGAACCGCCGAGGTGTCGGACGAGGCCATCGTCGCCGCCGTCGACGAGGCCGGCTACGACGCCGCCAGGAGCTGAGTCCAGGCCCGCGCCCCAGCGCATCCGCCCGCCACGCACCCACACCCGCCAGCCCACCAGCACGCGAGGAGAGGACAGCTCCATGACTGCCGCAACCGACTTTGAGCTCGAAATCGGGGGCATGACCTGCGCTTCCTGCGCAAACCGGATCGAGCGCCGCCTCAACAAGATGGAGGGCGTCGAGGCGAGCGTGAACTACGCGACCGAGAAGGCCAGAGTGTCGGCTGCCGCGGGCATCACCCCCGAGGCGCTCATCGCTGAGGTCGAGCGCACCGGCTACACCGCCGAACTCCCCCCGCCGCCGGCTCCGGCGGCCCCGAGCACAGCGACGGCCGCGGACGGCGCCGGCGGATCCGGCTCATCTGACGCCGAGGCCGACGCCGACGACCCGGAGCTCCGCTCGCTCCGCCAGCGCCTCATCGGCTCGATCTGGCTCTCCGTGCCCGTGATCCTCATGTCGATGATTCCGGCGCTGCAGTTCCCCTACTGGCAGTGGGCCGCGCTCGCCCTCACCTCGCCCGTGATCGTGTGGGCCGCGTGGCCGTTCCACCGGGCCGCGTGGGTCAATCTCAGGCACGGCGCGGCGACCATGGACACGCTCGTGTCGGTCGGCACGGCCGCCGCCTACCTGTGGTCCCTGTATGCCCTCTTCCTCGGCACCGCTGGCGAGAAGGGAATGACCCACGCCTTCGAGCTCACGATCCACCCGCACGACGGCTCGGGCAACATCTACCTCGAGGTCGCCGCCGGCGTCACCATGTTCATCCTCGCCGGTCGCTACTTCGAGCGCCGGGCGAAGCGGCGCGCTGGATCGGCCCTGCGCGCCCTCATGGCGCTCGGCGCGAAGGACGTCTCGGTGCTCCGCAACGGTGTCGAAACGCGGATCCCGGTCTCGGGCCTCGCCGTCGACGACCTGTTCGTGGTGCGGCCGGGCGAGAAGCTCGCGACCGACGGCGTCGTGGTCGACGGCGCCACCGCGGTCGACGCGTCCATGCTCACGGGCGAGTCCGTGCCCGTCGAGGTCGCCGCCGGTGACCCCGTGACGGGCGGAACGGTGTCGACGAGCGGCCGGATCGTGGTCCGTGCGACCAGCATCGGCGACGACACCCGCCTCGCCCAGATGGCGCGCATGGTCGAGGAGGCGCAGTCGGGAAAGGCGGCCGCACAGCGCCTCGCCGACCGGATCTCGGGAGTCTTCGTGCCGATCGTGATCGTGATCGCCCTGCTCACGCTGGGCGCGTGGCTCGTGTTCGGCAGCTCGGTGAGCGCCGCGTTCACCGCCGCCGTCGCAGTCCTCATCATCGCCTGCCCGTGCGCCCTCGGTCTCGCGACGCCGACGGCCCTCCTCGTGGGAACGGGGCGCGGCGCGCAGCTCGGGATCCTGATCAAGGGGCCGGAGGTGCTCGAGTCGACGCGCAAGGTCGACACCGTCGTGCTCGACAAGACGGGAACGGTGACCACGGGGCGCATGACCCTGATGGAGATCGCTCCGGCTCCTGGGCAGGATCGCGACGAACTGCTGCGTCTCGCCGGCGCGGTCGAGGCGGGATCGGAACACCCGATCGCGCAGGCGATCTCGCGCGGCGCGGTCGACGAGCTCGGGCACGAGCTTCCCGCTGTCGATGACTTCCGCAACGAGGCCGGCCGCGGGATCGAGGGCCTGGTCCTCGGGCGGCGGGTGCTCGTGGGGCGCCCGGCGCTCCTCTCCGAGCGCGGCATCGCGATCTCGGAGGCGGTGGCCGGGGAGTTCGCGCGGGTGGAGGGTGACGGCCGCACCGCGGTGCTCGCGGCGTGGGACGGCGAGGCGCGTGGCGTGCTCGGCGTCGCGGACCTCGTGAAGCCGACGAGTTCCGAGGCGATTCGCGAGTTCGTGAAGCTCGGCCTCACGCCGATCCTGCTCACGGGCGATAATCAGGGCGTGGCCGAGCGGGTGGCGGCCGAGGTCGGAATCGCCCGCGTGCACGCCGGGGTGCTCCCCGACGAGAAGGTCGAGGTGATCCGCGCGCTCCAGGCCGAGGGCCGCGTCGTCGCGATGGTCGGCGACGGCGTCAACGATGCCGCGGCGCTCGCGCAGGCGGATCTCGGTCTCGCGATGGGCACTGGGACGGACGCCGCGATCGAGGCGGCGGATCTCACTCTCGTTCGGGGCGATCTCCGCAGCGCGGTGGACGCGATTCGCCTCGCCCGCCGCACGCTCTCGACGATCAAGGGCAACCTGTTCTGGGCCTTCGCGTACAACGTCGCCGCGATCCCCCTCGCGGCCCTTGGGCTGCTCAACCCCATGATCGCCGGGGCTGCGATGGCGTTCTCGAGCGTGTTCGTGCTGGGCAACAGCCTGCGGCTGCGCCGCTTCACCGGGATTGCACGCTAGCGCCGCGTCGCGCAAGCTAGAAGGAGGGGCCGGAAGTCGTGAGTGTCAGGAGGCACAGCATGAACGCCGCGGGTTCGTGGGGTTTCACGTGGAACGGAAGGCGGGCGGAGCGGTGACACAGGAACCGATCGGCGCCGAGGACTGCGACGCGGAGTTCAGCAGCGGTCATCCCGAGCGCCCGGCTTCCGCCGGCACGAGCGGCGGACACGGCCACGATCACGGCCTGACCGCGCCCGACCCGGGGCTCACGGCGGCCGACGCGAGCGGCGCGGGCGGCGCCGTGCGCACCGCGACGGCCCGGCACCGCAAGCGCCTCATCGTGGTGCTCTGCATCACGCTCACGGTGTTCGTCGTCCAGCTCATCGGCGCGTTCATCTCGGGTTCGCTCTCCCTCCTCGCGGACGCCGGCCACATGCTCACCGACGGCACGGGAGTGGCGATCGCCCTGATCGCGAGCCTGATCGCGGGGCTGCCGGCAACATCGCGCCGCACCTTCGGCTACCTCCGCGTTGAGGTGCTCGCGGCCCTCGCCAACGGGATCGTCCTCGGGGTGATCGCGGTCGTGATCTTCGTGCAGGCGGTTTCGCGCTTCGGTTCCGAGGTCGAGGTGCACTCGGGGCCCATGCTCGTCGCCGCCGCCATCGGCGGGACGGCGAATCTGGTGTCCCTGCTGATCCTCCGCAGCGGGCAGAAGGAGAGCCTCAACGTGCGCGGTGCCTATCTCGAGGTGCTCGGCGACCTGCTCGGGTCGCTCGCGGTGATCGTCGCGGGGATTGTGATCTGGCTCACCGACTGGATGATGATCGACCAGATCGCCTCGATCCTCATCGCCCTCATGATCGCGCCCCGGGCCTATTCCCTGCTCAGGGACGTCGTCAACGTGCTGCTCGAGGCCTCCCCCAAGAACCTCGATCTCGAGGTGGCGCGCGAGCACATGCTCTCGGTGCCCGGCGTCGACGAGGTGCACGACGTGCACGCGTGGACGATCACCTCGGGCGTGCCCGCGTTCTCTGCGCACGTGACCGTGGCCGACACCGCTTGGAACGAGCGGGGCTACCACGCGATTCTCGACGAGCTCCGGGCCTGCCTGCACGAGCACTTCGACACCGAGCACGTCACATTGCAGCTCGAACCCGAGAGCCACAGGGTCACCGGCGCGCACGTGCACCGATAGCGCGCCCCGCCCGCGGAACTCCTAGTTGAACAGGTAGTTCGCCGCGCAGGTGCCAAACGCGAGCACGAAGGCCGCGAAGCCGACGAGCGTCACCCACACCCGCGCGGGAACGCGCTCGGGCCCCTCGTCGGCACCGGAAACGCCCTGCGGTGGCCGGGCCGCCTGCACCGCAGCCGTGTCCGCCGCGAGTTCCGTCCCGCGATCCGCCCGATCCGCGCCCGGTTCCGTCACTCGAAGCTCCTCCCCGCTCACGATCCGCTCACGATCCGGCCGATGTCGAACGACACGGCCACGGCGAGCACGAGGAAGACGACGCCGATGAAGGCCGTGTACATCCAGCGGCTGCGATGGTCGCTCGCCCAGAACCGGCGCAGGCTCGAGATCCCGCTCACCGCGGCGATCGCGCACAGCAGGATCCCGATCGGCGCCGCGAACACGTTCGCAATGCTGAGGATCGGCGCGAGGACGGGAATGAGGAGGTAGGTGACGAGGCAGCGGACCCCCGAGATCACCATCGCGATCTGGAAGCCGCGGTGCGCGGCGCGCTCGTTCGCCGGGGTGGCCTCGCGGAGCTGCACGCGCAGGAGCCGCCGCATGAAGCGGTCGGCGGCGGAGTCGCTGCGCGGCCGGACCTCGCCGCGCGGGACAGCCGGCGCATCGGTGCGTTCCTGCCCGCGCGAAACCTCGGAAACGGGCGCCGGGATCAGGACCGGAACCGGGCTCGCGACCGCCGTCTCGCGGGCAATCGTCGCGGTGGTTCCCACCGCTCCCGCACTGCTCTCGCCGCTGTCTTGCTTCACCGCTCGGGGCTCCCCTCTCGCCAGGCCGTGATTCCCGATCATAGCCGGAGTACATCTGATCTACGGTCAGCGGCCGCCGAGTCGCCCGCCCCGCCGAGCGAAGCAGGCCGAAACGCGCGCAGGGGAACGGCGAACGCCCCCGCGGGGGCGGCGCGGCAGCCCCGGGGTCAGGGCTCCGGGATCTCAATCCGGGCGAACGCGGCCGCCGGGGTCGCGAGCTAGTCGAGGAGCAGGGCGGGCTCCTCGAGCACCGAGGCGACGTCGGCGACGAAGCGCGAGATGACATCGCCGTCGACGAGGCGGTGGTCGAAGGAGCCGCCAACGGTCGTCACCATGCGGGGACGCACCTCGCCGTCGACCACCCACGGCTTCTCGCGGATCGTGCCCATCGCCATGATCGCGCACTCGCCAGGGTTGAGGATCGGCGTGCCGAAGTCCATGCCGAACACGCCGATGTTGGTGATCGTGATCGTGCCCTCGGCCATGTCTGCGGGCTGGGTGCGTCCGTCGCGGGCCGTGATCGTGAGCTGTTCGATCGCCCGCGCGAGGTCGAGCAGGCTGAGATCCTGCGCGTCCTTGATGTTCGGAACGATGAGACCGCGCGGCGTCGCCGCGGCGATGCCGAGGTTGACGAAGTTGTGCCGGATGATCTCGGTCTCGTTGAAAGTTGCGTTGACCTGGGGATTTCGACGGATCGCCCAGAGCATCGCCTTCGCGAAGATGAGGAGGGGCGAGACCTTCACGCCCGCGAAGTCCGTGGACGTCTTGAGCCGCTTCACGAACTCCATGGTGCGGGTCGCATCGACCTCGGTGAAGACGCTCACGTGCGGAGCCTCGAACGCGCTGGCCACCATCGCCTTCGCGATCTGCTTCCGCATGCCCTTGAGCGGGATCCGCTCCTCGCGCAGTTCGGACGGCTCGGGCGTCTCGATGTTGCGGAAGAGCTTCGCCTGCGAGGCCTGGCGGACGACGTCGTCGCGCAGGATCTCGCCGGCGATGCCGGATCCGGAGACCACGGCGAGATCGACGCCGAGGTCCTTCGCGAGCTTCCGGATCGGGGGCTTTGCGAGCACCGGCGAGGCGTCCGCCACGGGGATCGCGGAGTGCGCCGCGGAACCCGCGGCCTGATGGAGCAGCGGCTCGCCTCCGGAGCGGCGTCGCGAGCGCACCGCGCCGCCCGTGCCGTACCCGACGAGCACCGCCCCGCCGCCGTCGCCGCCTTCGCCGTCTTCGTGGGAGACGCTGCCCGCCGTGTCGGCCACCGCGTCGGCAACGGCCGCGCGCTCCTCCTCGGACGCGGGATCCTGCTGGGCGCCGTTCCCGGCCCCTCCGTCGCCGTTCGCGTCGGTCGTGACGCGCAGGATCGGGTCGCCGACCGGGACGGTCTGCCCCTCCTCCGCGAGCACCTCGGTGACCGTGCCCGTGAACGGAGAAGGCAGCTCCACCAGGGATTTCGCGGTCTCGATCTCGCAGATCACCTGGTTGAGCGCGACGGTGTCGCCGGGCTTCACGTGCCAGGCCACGATCTCGGCCTCGGTGAGGCCCTCGCCGACGTCGGGGAGGGGGAAGGTCATCTCACTCATCGCTGCTCCTTGCTGCTCCGCGTGATTCCGGGGTGGGTGGGTCCGACGTTACCGGTCGGCTCAGTAGTGCATGGTGCGGTCGACGGCCTCGAGCACGCGATCCGCGTCGGGAAGGTAGAGGCCCTCGAGCCGGGCAGGCGGGAACGGTACGTCGTAGCCCGTGACGCGCAGCACGGGGGCCTGCAGCGAATAGAACGCGTGCTCGGCGACGTGCGCGGCGATCTCCCCGCCCATTCCGCCGAAGCCCTGGGCCTCGTGCGCCACAACGAGGCGGCCGGTGCGGCGCACCGACTCGAGCAGCGGCGCGTAGTCGATGGGCGAGACGCTGCGGAGGTCGACGACCTCGAGGCTCGTGCCCTCCGACTGCGCCACCTCGGCGGCCTGCAGCAGCGTGGTCACCATGGCGCCCCAGCCGACAACCGTGCAGTCGGTGCCCGGTCGGGCGATCCGCGTCTGGTGGAGGGCCCCCGACGGGGCGGTCGGATCGACCTCGCCCTTGTGCCAGTACTTCGCCTTCGGCTCGAAGAACAGGACAGGATCATCGGACTCGATCGCCTGCTGGATCATCCAGTACGCGTCGTTCGCCGTCGACGGGGAGACGACGCGGAGACCCGGCGTGTGCGCGAAGTAGGCCTCGGGGCTCTCCTGGTGATGCTCGACCGCGCCGATGTGTCCGCCGTAGGGCACTCGGATCACGATCGGGAGGGCGACGCCGCCCTCATGGCGATTCCTGAACTTGGCCAGCTGCGTCACAATCTGGTTGAACGCGGGGAAAATGAACCCGTCGAACTGGATCTCGATGACGGGGCGGTAGCCGCGCAGCGCGAGGCCGATCGCGCTGCCGACGATTCCCGCCTCGGCGAGCGGCGTGTCGAGCACGCGGGCGGAGCCGAACTGGGCCTGGAGTTTGTCGGTGACGCGGAAGACGCCGCCGAGCGGCCCGATGTCCTCGCCCATCATGAGCACGCGATCGTTGGCGACCATCGCGGAGCGAAGCCCCTCGTTGAGTGCGCGAGCGAGCGGCAGCGTCTGGCGCTCGCTCAGCGTCGCAACGGCTGCGGTGCCGGTCATGCGCCCGCTCCTTCCTGGCCCGCGAAGGAGGCCTCGTAGTGCGCGAGCCACGCCCGCTGCTCCTCGATCCGGGGGTGCTCCTCGGCGTACACGTGCGCGAACATGCTGTCCGGCTCGGGCGCGGGGAGGGCGAGAATCTCGTCGCGGATCCGCTTCGCGTCGCGGTCGGCGCCTGCGCGTACGTCGGCGAAGAAGTCGTCCTCGACGCCCTGCTCCCGCAGATACGCCTCGAGGCGGTCGATCGGGTCGCGCCGCTCCCAGTCGCGGAGCTCCTGCTCCTCGCGGTACCGGGTGGGATCGTCGCTCGTGGTGTGCGCGCCGATCCGGTAGGTGAGTGCCTCGATGTAACCGGGGCCATTGCCCTCGCGCGCGAGGCGGAGGAAGCGGCGGCCCACGGCGTACGCCGCGAGCGGATCGTTGCCGTCGATCTGAACGCTGCGGATCCCGAAGCCGAGCGCGCGCCGGTAGAGGGGCGTGCGCGACTGGCGCGTCACGGGCACCGAGATCGCCCAGCGGTTGTTCTGCACCACGAAGACCTCGGGGGTCTGGTAACTCGCGGCGAACACCATCGCCTCGTTCGCGTCGCCCTGACTCGAGGTGCCGTCACCGTAGAAGACCATGGTGGCCTCGCCGGTCGCGGTGCCGGCCTCGCCGGGTTCCATGCTCGTGTCGCCCGCCCGGTGCTTCGCGTCGAGCAGCTGGCCGAGCGCGTAGCCCGTCGCGTGCTGCGTCTGCGCGCCGAGCACGAGCGTGTACAAACGGAAATTCCCGTTCGCGGGATCGTTCACGTCCCAGCCGCCGTGGGTGAGCCCGCGGAACAGCGCGGCCACCTTGACGAGGGGGACGCCCCGGATCTTCGCGACGGCGTGCTCGCGATAGGCGGGAAAGATCGTGTCCTGCGGCTCGCTCGCGCGGGCGAGACCGACCTGGCAGCCCTCCTGGCCGACACTCGGCACCCACAGGGCCAGCTGGCCCTGGCGCTGCAGATGCGTGCACTCAGTATCGAAGGCGCGCGTCTCCACCATGTCGCGGTACCAGGCCTTGAAGTCCTCGAGACCGACGCCATCGAGCTCCGCGGCGAACTCCGCTGCCGAGTCCGACGGCGCATAGCGGCCCTCGGCGTCGAGGAAGCGGATCGGCTCGGGATCGGCGGCGCCGTACGCGGGCACCGCCGCAATCGCGGCCTCGGCATCCGCGGCGCCTGCGTGCCGGGCCTCCCGGTTCGTGTCGTGGCTCACTTGCTGCCCTCCTGCCGCGCGAGGTACTCGCGCACGATCTCGATGACCACCGGAATGCTCTCGGCCTCGCCGACCGAGATCCGGACGCCGCTTCCCGCGAACGGGCGCACCAGGGTGCCCGTCTCCGCGAAATCGGCGGCGAGCGCAGCCGCGCTCGCGATGCCGCCCGGCGCGTCAGCGCGCTCCGGCAGCCAGACGAAATTGCCCTGCGCCGCGGGAACATCGATGCCCAGCCGGCGGAGGCCAGCGGCGAGTTCCTCCCTGCGGGACACGATCTCCCCGATCCGGTCCGCGAGTTCGGCCCGCGCTTCCGGCGCGAGCGAGGCGCGAGCCGCGACCTCCGCGACGCCCGTCACGGACAGCGGGATACCGACGCTGGCGGCGGCGGCGAGGATCGCCGGGTGCCCCACCGCGGTGCCGATCCGGAGTCCGGCGAGCCCGTAGGCCTTGGAGAAGGTGCGAAGCACCACGAGGTTCGGGTGGGCCGCGAGCACGTCCTCGCCGCGAACCGCATCCGGATCGGTGACGAATTCCCGGTACGCCTCATCGAGCACCACCAGGGTGTCGGCGGGCACGCGCGCCATGAACGCGTCGAAGGCGTCGCGCCGGATCGCCGGCCCGGTCGGGTTATTCGGGGTGCAGAGCAGGACGACCCTGGTGCTCTCGTCGATCGCCGCGGCCATCGCTTCGAGGTCGTGCTCTGCGGCAGCGGTGAGCGGAACGCCAACGCCGCGCGCGCCGTTCGCGAGGCCGAGCGAGGGGTACGCCTCGAAGCTCGGCCAGGCGAAGACGTAGCTCTCCCCTGCGGCGGCTGCAGCGTGGACCAGCTGGAACAGGATCGCCACGGATCCGGCCGCGAGATGCACGCGCTCTGGCCCGACGCCGAATTCCGCGCCGATCGCGGTGCGGAGGTCGGGCATGCCTGCGGCGGCGTAGCGATTGTGGTCGACGCGCGCCGCGACCGCGGCGGCGACGCCCGGAAGCGGGTCGAACGGGTTCTCATTGCTCGAGAGTTTGTAGCCCGGCTTGCTCGGAGTGGCCCCCTGGCGGTAGGCGGGTACTGCGAGCACGTCGGCGCGGAGGCGCACGGGCGGCGTTGCGGTGTCGCTCATAGTTCCGAGTGTAGTGAGCAGGGTATTGCGGGATCGGGATACGCGCGGGGTTGCGGGGAACGCCCAGTTGGGCCGTTCGGACCGCAGAAACGACGAACGGGCCCGCCGAGGAATCCCTCGACGAGCCCGTTCGGGTGGTGCGTCGCTACGCCTTGCGGGCGCGCAGGCGGCGGGCCGCTACGACGCTCGCGACGCCGGCGAGCAGCAGGACGCCGGCTCCCGCGGCGAGGCCCATCTGCTCGGCGCCGCCCGTGACCGCGAGATCCGGGTCCTTCGGCGTTGCCGGCTTGGCCGGGTTCTCCGGGTTCGTGGGCGTGGTCGGCTCCTTCGGCGGCGTGACCGCGTCAGCGCAGTCCTTGGAGAGGAGCTGCTTCGTCCAGGTCGCGGTGCCGTCGGCGTTGAGCTTCCAGCCCTCGCCGAGCTTGGACTCGTCGATCGCGAAGCCCTTCTCGGGGGTGGCCGTCACCGTGGCGACGTGCGCGTCGTCGACCGTGACGTCCGAGAACGTCAGGCCCTCGACCGCTGCGGGGGCGCTCACGGTCTCCCAGACCGTCTTCCCGGCGTCGGCCGGCGTGCACTCAGCGGCCGCGATCGCGGGCTGCGTCGGGACAACCGCCGTCGGGGGAACCTCGACGACCACCTCGGCGCAGACCTTGCCCAGCTCGGCGGGATCTAGCTCACCGGTCACGCAGTCGGACTCGTCAATGCCGAAGCGGTTCGTGATCTTGTCGCCAGCGGGGATCGTCGACTCGTCGAACGCGACCTTCGCCGTCGCCGTCTCGCCGGGCGCGAGCATCGGCAGCTTCCACACGTTGTTCGACACGGTGCCCATCGAAGGCTCGCTGATCGGCGGAAAGCACGCCTGCCGCGTTGTAGAGCGCGTCCGTGTAGCTCTGCGCCTTCACCACGCCATCGGTCGTGGGGTTCGTGACCGTCAGCTCGAACGAGCCGTCGGCCGCGCGCACCTTGGTGATCACCGGGTCGACGTAGTTCAGATCGCCCGCGGCGCTGCCGTCGGTGAAGGGGCGCGTGGGGACCGCGCTGCGGTCGATCGCGCCGTGCTCGAGGGACTCCTCGTGCGCGCCGATCGTGAACGGATTGCGGCCCAGGGCCTCCCACTGGCTCGTGCCGTCGGGGATGGTCTGCAGCTGCGCGCGGAACGTCTCGCCCGCGGCCTGCGGCATCCACTCGATCTTGATTTCACGGTCGGTGCAGGAGACGATTCGGTACTCACCCGGCTTCGGGGCAGCGGTCGTCTGCGTGCTCAGCTTGGCATCCGTCATGAACTTGCCGCCCCAGATCCCGTACCCGATCCCGAAGGGAGAGGTCTGGTTCTCGAGCTGCGTGCAATCCCACTTGGTGCCCGGTCGATCGATCGTGAGCGACACCGTGGTGAGATCGGTTGCCGAGGCTGCGGGCTGGCCGTTGTAGACGACCGCGAGCTTGGCCTCGTCCTGAGTTCCGCGCCAGGAGCTGCGGAGTCCCGTGGTGTTGTACTGCTCAGGGGTGGTGGTGTCGAAGGAGGTCGAGACGCCGTTCTCGCAGCCGGAGAAGGTCGTCGTGTACACCTGGCCGGGCTGGAGGACACCGCCGGGGGCGTAGACGCTCGAGTAGCCGTAGGACTGCTCGTAGGTGCCGGTCACGTCCTTGTGGGTGTTGACGTAGTCCGTGAAGGTGAACTCCACGCCGGTCGACCCGATCATCTTGGCGGTCGCGATCACTGCGCCATCTGCCTTGTTGACGAGGTCGCGTGGCGTTCCGGCGAACGTTCCGATGCCGTCGACGTGCAGCGTGTAGGTGTCCCCTGCCTTCGCTTCCGGCGCCACCTTGATGTCGAAGTTCGACTGGCCCCGCTGCGCGGCCTGGTTCATGTTGTCGAACTCCCAGTCGGGCTTCAGCCAGCTCTCAAGGACGCGCCCCGTGAGCGTCAGGTCCTCAGAGGGCGTGATCGCAGCGGAGGTGAGTTCCGCAGCGCAGGTGGGGCTGTACGCGGCGGCTTCGGCCGGAGCGGCCGCTCCACCGCCGAAGAACAGTCCGCCTCCGACGAGCGAGATGCCGAGCATTCCGGCCGCGAAGCGACGGATTCTGCTCGGCTGTGCACCGCGTGCGTGCGGGGTGCGCGGGTGATTCATGGGCTCTCCTGTCCGGACGCTGCGGAGGCCTCGCCCGCAGCTCAACTGAAATGTCCCCGAGAAACGAGACGATATGGAACGTAACCCGGAACTCCCGAAACTTCAAGCCAATTCCCACCAATACGGTACGGCGCTGAAGTTAATTTACTGTTTGCTCCGCTATGCTGGGCCAGGAATGCCGGGGGCAACTCGGCGCTCTCGGCTTGAATACGCAGTTCACGCGTTCTTTCCGAGACCGCGGGTGCTCCGGCCCGCAATACCATTACGTACGTCGCGTAACGAATTTAGTAAGTTACGAAACCGTAGATCCTGATCCGATCTCGCACACTCACCAGCGGAAAGGCCCGACATGTCGGATTCCCTTGACCTCGAGCGCGCGGCAACCGCCCTGGCTCGCACGATGAACTCCTACGGCGAGACCGTGCTGCGCAGGCGAAATACGAGCTACACCCAGTTCCGCATCCTCTCGATCCTCACCGAGACCCCCGGCATCCCGGGAAAGCGTGTCGCGCACTGCCTCGGGGTCTCCGGGGCCGCCGCGTCGAAGCAGCTGAAGATCCTGACGCGCGGAGAACTCGTCGCGAGCCGCACCCAGCGTGGCGAGGGCCGCGCACAGCGGCTCGAACTCACCCATGCGGGCCGCGAGCTCTTCACGGCGCTGGCCTCCGAACTCCACACGCCGCTCGTCGAGTGCTGCCGTATCGCAGGCGAGGATTTCTCGGAGCTGTCGGCCATCTTCCGCGCGCTCAATGACATCGTCTCGACCCGGCTGAGCGAGAAGGTCACCGGCCGCACGGCCGAGTCACCGATTCCGGCCCCGCGCACCACACCCAACCTCGGGCACGAGCTCTCCGCCTTTCTCGCGGCCCTCAACCATCGCACCGAGGCCCAGCTCAGCATGCACGGCGTCACGCTCCCGCAGTTCGCCATCCTGCGCCTGGTCTGCGCATCACCCGGCCTGAACGGCCGCGAGATCGCGGAGGAACTCGACTACTCGACCCCCACCGTGTCCGGGCACCTCGCGCATCTCCGCGCTCTCGGACTCGCCATGGACGTCTCCCGCGAGGGCAGCGGCAACACCCAGCAGCTCGAGTCGACCGCCGCGGGCCGCGGCTTCACGCAGGAGGTGCTGGAGAGCACTGCCGCCTGGGTCCACGAGGTCTGCTCGCAGGCCGGCGTCGACGAGGCCGCTCTCGCCACGCGGCTGCTCGCCGTCGGCGCCGCGGCCGCCGAGTACCCGCTTCCCGAGGCGTCGGCCGCCGGTTCCCGCTGACCCCCGCCGTGCAGCCTCCGATCGTTCGGAGAGCGACTCCCGCGGATCTTCCGCTTCTCGAGGCGATCGAGCGGGAGGCCGACCTCCTCTTTGTTGAGCGCTTCGCCGCCTCGGACTGGCCGCCCCCGGCAACGGGGGCCGCTCGCGACGCTGATCCGGGGTTTCTCCTCGTCGCCGAGCTGGCCGGGACCGTCGTGGGCTTCGCGCACGTTCTCGAACCAGAGGCGCGCGCGGGAGATCCCGACGGCGCCCCGCGACTCGCCCACCTCGAGCAGCTCTCCGTCTCGCCCGCGGTCACTCGGCGCGGGATCGGCTCGGAGCTCCTCGCGACCGCCGCCCGTGTCGCCCACGAGCGCGGAGCGGAGCTGCTCACCCTGCGCACCTACCGCGACGTGCCGTGGAACGCGCCGTTCTACCGCGCACGCGGCTTCGCCGAAATAGTGCCGGATCGGGGATTTCTCCGAGAACTCCCCGCGTCGGAGCACTCCGAGGGAATCCACGCATTCGGCGAGCGCGTGCTGCTGGCGCGCGAGTTGCCGGCCGCACATCGGGAAACCGCCTCGAGCGCGTGAGCGGGGCAGCGGGGCTGGGAACGGGAACACCAGGCCCACACAGCTGATTCCAAGATTGCTACACTCGTTTCGCAACCCGGGGACGCCCGCTCGCAGGGTCCGGTGGAGTGCGACACAGCGAATCGAAGGAGTTCACCTTGCCCTCTGCCGAGAACCCCGGATCAGACCCGCAGGATCGGCCGTTCGACGCCCCGGAGGCCGGGACGCAGCAGCCGCAGGCGCCGCACGGGCAGCAGTACGGCCAGCAGGCGCAGCCGTATGCGCCGCAGGCGCAGCAGTATGCGCCGCACCCCGAGCAGCCTCAACCGCACCTCCAGCAGCCGCAGGCCCACCTCGAACAGCCACAGCCGTTCCCCCAGCAGCCGCAGCCCCCTCAGCCGCTGGCCCCTCAGCCGCAGGCCCAGCAAGCGCAGCCGCACCCCGCGCACCCCCACGGCCACCAGCCGTCCCCCCGCGCCGACACCCCCTTCGTCGCCGAGGTGAAGAAGTCGTTCAGCAGAGACGGGATCATCACCCTCGCCGTGATCGCCGCGGCCACGCTCGGCGTCGCCCTGATCGGGTCGACACTGCTCTTCCTCGGCGGGCTCACGAGCGGGAGCGGCGTCGAGTTCTCCCAGGCCATGACGATCCTGCTCATCGGAACGGGCCTCGTCCTCGGCGGCGGGGTTCAGGTCGATGCGGGCGCTGGCCCCCTGGGCGAGGGCGCCGCGACGATCTCGGTCTTCGCGCTCGGCGCGCTTGCCGTCGTGGTTCTCGTGACCGCTATCATCGTGCGCTACCGCTCGGTCCCGAAGGACTCCCCCGCTCCGAACGCCGCACTCCAGCTCGGCCGCGCTGCCGTGGACTCCGCGCTGATCGCGCTGGTCCTCGCGCTCGTCTCGGGGCTGCCGAGGCTGTCCGGGAGCGCGTCGCTCACCGGCTCGGACGCCATCCAGGTGGGCACGAACCCGCTCCGGATCTTCTGCACCGTGTTCGTGCTCCTCCTCGTGACGCTGTACCTCGCGCGCGAGATTCCCCGCAGGAAGCTGCTCGGGATCCGAGACGGCGGCCTCGCCCTCACGCTCCGGGAGGGCGCCCGTTTCCTTGCCGTGCAGTTCTCGACGTTCGCCGTCGTGGGACTCATTGCGCTCGTCATCATCGCGATCCGCATGGAGGCTCCGCTCGCGATCCTCGCCGGGCTTCCGCTGCTCGGGAACATCGCGGGCTTCGCCGCGGCGCTCGCCTCGTTCGGCGGGGTTGCCGGCGCGGCGAGCTTCACCGGGAGCGCAACCGCTCACGCGGGTGATCTGCTCGGCGGGAACGCGATCTGGGTGCACCTGGCTGGACTCCTGATGATGATCTTCGCCGCGGTGTCGATCGGCCTGCATCGGCCCCGCACCGGCCGTTTCGAGGTCGCGAGGGTCTGGCAGCTCCCGGCCGTCGTGCTCCTCGCCTGGGTCGTGCTCGCCTCGGGACTGCTCGGGATCGGCGCGACGGGCGCCGCGACCGGCTTCGTGCCGCTGCGCGGTGCCGTGCAGCTGGGCCTGGACTGGTCGGTTCCGTTCCTGATGGCGCTCGTGGCCGCGCTCGTCTCGCTGGGCGCGGAGGTGCTGCCGCTCTTCCTCACCCGCTTGAGTCCCGGGCTGCTGCGCGCGTTCGCCTCGCAGAAGACCATCTCGCGGTGGCTCGCGGGGCAGCCGATCCCGCCGGTCGCTGCGCCCGCCGCCGCGCCGTCGACCACGGTGGCAGCCGACCCGGCCGCCGGGGCGAACGCCCCGTGGCCTGCTGCGATGAGTTTCGGTTCGGACACGGGCGCGGTGCCGCCGCTCCCCCAGGATCACGCGGCGCAGGCCACCGGCCAGCAGACCGCGCCCCCGCCGGTGGCGGGCACTGAGCCGTTCGAGACGACCGCTCCCCCGCCCCCCGCGCTCGCTTCGGCCGCGCATCCCGCAGCCCTGTTCCCGCTCCCGGTTCGGGGGCCCGGCGCCGCCACGTCGTCGCCTGCCGGCTCACCTGACGCGGCACCGGCGGCGGCAGGATCCCCCGCGGCCGGATCCCCCGCGATCGAATCCCCCTCGGCCGGATCGCCGGGAGCTGGCGCTCCCCCGGCCATTGCACCGCTTCAGCCCAGCACCAAGAAGGGCTTGCTCATCGGGGTTTTCTCCGTGCTCGGTGTCGTGCTGCTCGTCGTCGCCGGCGTGATCGCCACGGCGGCGATCAACAGCACTCGCGACCCCGCGGCGGAGGTACGCGAGTACCTGCAGCTCCTCGCCGACGGTCAGGCCGAAGCGGCCACCGAAATGGTCGATCCCGGACTCAGGACCGCCGACCGCGAGCTGCTCACCAACGAGGTGCTCGGATCCGCGTCGAAGCGGATCGAGATCGTCGAGGTACAGACGATCGATCGTGGCGCCTCGGGCGCGAGCGTCAGCGCCGAGCTGGCCATCGACGGCGAGCGCTTCTCCCGCACCTTCGCCGTGTCGGCCGGGCCGAAGGAGTTCCTCGTGCTCGACACGTGGAAGCTCGAGGACGCGCTTGTCGTGCAGGGAAACATCAGCGGCTCCGACGCCCCGGCCGTCGCCCTCGGCACGGCGGAGGTCAAGCTCGAGAGCTCCGACGGCGCCTTCACCGGGTCCGGGTCGAAGTCCGTCTACCTCTATCCGGGCGTCTATCCCGTGGGCGGCAATGGCGACGACTACTTCCGCGTCTCGACGGATGAGCTCCGGGCCCTGCCCGAGGAGGTCGCTGGGAGCTCGGTGTCGGTGCACGTGGAGGGCGAGCCGACGGACAAGCTCAAGGAGGAGGTGCTCAAGGCCGCGCAGGCTCGGGCCACGAAGTGCGTGCAGGTCCCCACGAACATGGACGCCGCATGCCCTTACAGCGTCCAGAGCACGAAGCTGTCCGAGATGAAGATCGTGAGCCAGCCGCAGGGCTTCGAACGCTTCGACATGTCCTCGTTCACGACCGATCAGGGGGTCGTCGGCACCCGCCGCAACGCCACCTCGTTCGACAAGGATCCGAAGCTCTCCGAGGACAAGTTCCGCATGTCGGGCAGGATCGAGTTCGAGAACGGGAAGCCGGTCGTGAAGGACCTCAGCGCGGGCTGGTAGCTTTCGCGGCCCCCGATGGGAGAATCGGGGGCATGCGCACCATCATCCGAGTCCTCGTCAACGCTTTCGCGCTGTGGCTGACCACGCTCATCGTGGGCGGCCCTGGCGATCACGGCATGTGGATCATCCCGCTGCAGAACGATAACGCCGGGAAGATGCTCACGCTCGTGCTCGTGGCCCTCGTGTTCGGGCTCGTCAACGGCACGCTGGGGAAGGTCGTCCGCTTCGTCTCGATTCCGCTCTACATCCTGACCCTCGGCCTGTTCGGCCTGATCGTGAACGGGATCATGATCGCCGTGGTCGCCTGGCTGTCGCAGCTCGCCGGCTTCGGCCTCGGCGTCGGCGGCTTCTGGTGGGGCGTCCTCGGCGCGATCGTGCTGTCGATCCTCTCCGGCATTCTCAACGGCCTGCTCGGCACCCGCAAGCGCCCGCGCGAGAACCGCTGAGCGTCATGAGCGCTGATCGCGTCACCGATCCGGGCCCGTTCCGCGTCACCTTCGTCTGCACGGGCAACATCTGCCGCTCCCCCATGGGCGAGATCGTCCTGCGCGCGCTCGCCGAGGACGCCGGCTGGGGCGGTCGCCTCACCGTGACCTCGAGCGGCACGGGCGGCTGGCACGCGGGAGACCCCGCGGACCCGCGCACCGTCGCCGCGCTCGACCGCGCCGGTTACGACGGCGCGGCACACCGGGCCGCGCAGGTCACCGACGCGGATATCGCGGAGAACGACCTGATCATCGCCCTCGCCCGCGATCACGAGCGCGCACTGCTCGCCGCGGGAGCACCCCGCGACCGCCTCGTGCTGCTCACGGACTTCGATCCGGATCAGCCCGCCGACCCGGACGTCTTCGATCCCTACTTCTCCGACGACGCGGCCTTCGACGCCGTGCTCGCCCAGGTCGAGCGCGCGAGCCGCGCCCTGCTCGCGAGCCTCGAACCCCGGCTCCGATCCGGGCACTGATCCCGATCCGGGCACGGATTCCGCTCGGCCTCCCCCAATCGGCACGCGCCAGATCGCATGGGAGAATAGACGCGCGGCCGCGCCACCGGGCGCCGGCCTCCACTTGATTACGCTCGGAGACCCCATGACGCCCCTGCCCCCGCAGCCCATCAGCCCCCTCGACGGCCGCTACTTCGCCGCGGTCGCCCCGCTCGGCGACACGCTCTCGGAGGCCGGCCTGAACAAGGCTCGCGTGCACGTGGAGGTGGAGTGGCTCGCCTATCTGACCGAGCACTCGCTGCTCGGAGGCACCCCGATCGACGCCGAGCAGCTCGCGTCGCTGCGCGCCTGGGCCGCAGACTTCGGCCAGGCCGAGATCGACGAGCTCGCGGAGACCGAGAAGACCACCCAGCACGATGTGAAGGCGGTCGAGTATCTCGTGCGCGCCCGCCTCGAGCAGCAGGGCCTCGGTCATCTCGCCGAGCTCACCCACGTGTGCTGCACGAGCGAGGACATCAACAACGTCTCCTACGCGCTCACCGTGAAGCAGGCCGTCGCAGACGTCTGGCGCCCCCGCTTCGAGAGGGTCATCGCGGAACTCGCCCGCCAGGCCGAGCAGTACCGCGAGCTCCCCATGATGAGCCGCACGCACGGACAGCCGGCGACCCCCACGACGCTCGGCAAGGAGCTCGCGGTGTTCGTGCACCGCCTCGAGCGCCAGCTCAACCAGATCGACGACATCGAGTACCTCGCCAAGTTCTCCGGCGCGACCGGCACCTTCGCCGCGCACATCGCCGCCGACCCGAACGCGGACTGGCCCGCGATCTCGCAGGAGTTCATCGAGGGCCTCGGCCTCGACTGGAATCCGCTCACCACGCAGATCGAGTCGCACGACTGGCAGGCGGAGCTCTACACGCGGATCGCGCACGCGAACCGGATCCTGCACAACCTCGCCACCGACATCTGGAGCTACATCTCCATCGGGTACTTCCGCCAGATCCCCGTCGCGGGCGCGACGGGCTCCTCCACGATGCCGCACAAGGTCAACCCGATCCGCTTCGAGAACGCGGAGGCGAACCTCGAACTCTCGAACGCGATCCTGGACTCGCTCGCCGCGACGCTCGTCACGAGCCGCTGGCAGCGTGACCTCACCGACTCGTCGGCGCAGCGCAACATCGGCGTCGGCATCGGCCACTCGGTGCTCGCCCTCGACAACATCCTCAAGGGCCTCGGCCAGATCGACGCGGCGCCCGAGGTGCTCGCGGCGGATCTCGACGCCAACTGGGAGGTGCTCGGCGAGGCGATCCAGACCGTGATCCGGGCCGAGGTGACCGCGGGCCGTTCGACCATCAGCGACCCCTACGCTGCGCTCAAGGAACTCACCCGCGGCCGCCGGATCGGCCAGGCCGAGCTCGTCGAGTTCGTGCAGGGCCTCGAGATCGGCTCCGAGGCGAAGGAGCGCCTGCTCGCGCTCACGCCCGCCGGATACATCGGCGACGCCGCTCGCCTGCTGGACTACCTGCAGCGCTAATCCGAGGCCCCTTTATGGGCAGGTGAACGCGCGAGGCGCCCCGCGACCGCTGTGGCGGTCCGGGGCGCCTCGCGCGTTGCGACGCGGCCGCCCTTACTGCGGGAGTCCGAGCAGCTGCGAGACGTAAGGCCGCTGGCGTTCGAGACGCCCGGTCAGCTCGGACCACTCGCCCCGCTGCCCCGACATGATCTGGGCGCCGACGAACATCTCGTTGAGCAGTTCCGCGAGCGTGGCCACGTCGAGATCCTCGGACAGCTCACCCGCGTCGACGGCGGCCTGGAGCATTTCCACGGTCATTCCCGCCCAGTGCCGATCGGGGGCGTCACCGAGCTTTCGGAGTTCCTCGGACGTGCTCTGCCGCAGCCGGATTCCGGACTGGACGATCCTGTCTTCTGCGATGAGGGCCCCGAGACGCTCGCGGGCCGCGAGGAATCGCTCGAGTGGTGAATCCTCGCCCTCGACCGCGGCCTCGAAGGCCTGGACCATCCGCTCGCTCTGCTGCTCGAGGAGGGCTTTCGCGACGTCCTCCTTGTTCCCGAAGTGGAAGTAGAGCGAGCCCAGGCTGATGCCGGCGTGCTCGGAAATGTCCTTGAGCCGCGCTCCCTCGTACTCCTTCTCGGCGAAAATTGCCGCGGCCGACTCGAGCAGCGTTGCTCGCGACTCCAGCCCACGCTTCTGCTTACCACGCACGGTTCCACCGCGCTCTTTGACCGCCACATGTCCTCCGCGAACGATTCGAGAATCCAATCTCATTTTCCAGGTCAGCATATGGGATTGCAACCGCAGTTCGGGTGCCGACCGACGATTGCGTTCCCGCTCGTCCGCAAACAAAGTGAGGAGAAGGCCCCGATCATTGAGGCATTTGCCCTGCACGGTTCCCCCCTGTGGGAATTCGGGATGCGGCGCGTCGCGGAGTGCGAGAGGCTAGAGAGGAGGAAAGCGTGTGCGCCACGGCCTCCTCACCCCTCCCGATCGTCGGCCCGCCGCCGATCTCCAGCAAATGCGAAAGCAGGTTCGTCAGCATGTCGCCGCAGTCCGAAGAATTCGCCCGCACTCGCACGATGCACCGGTTCACGGCGCGCCGCGTCACCGCGGTGCGCGTCGCACGGATGGAGGAGTTCATCCGCGTCACGCTCTCCGGCGATGAGCTCGGTGACTGGACCAGCACCGGGCCCGAGGACCACGCGAAGGTCTTCTTCCCCGATCCCGAGACCGGAGAGCTCGTCGCGCCGACCGCCGCGAGTCCCACCGAGTCCGGCATCATCCGCCCGGATCGGCCCGCGTTCGGTCGCGACTTCACTCCCCTGAACGTGCGGATCAACGTGGGATCGGGGCACACCGAGTTCGACATCGATGTGCTCCGTCACGATAACCCCGGCCCGGCTGCCGCCTGGGCGGTCGAGGCCGAGCCGGGCGACGAGCTCGTGGTCGTGGGGCCGCGGGGCTCCGTGGACGCCGCGACCGAGGCCCGCCGGGTGCTGTGCGTGGTGGATCCCACGGCTCTTCCCGCCGCAGCCCGCTGGATCGAGGAGATGCCGGACTCCGCCAGGGTCGAGGTGATCGTCGACCTGCCGGGCCCGATCGACTGGGTCCGCAGCTACCTCGCCGCCCAGGGCGGCCGCGACGTGCCCATCACCGCGGCCCCGCAGGGCCCTGACGGGCTCGCTGAGGCCGCCCGGGCCGCCGGCATCGACGACGGGACCTACGTCTTCGCAGGGGGCGAGGCCGGGCGTCTCCTCTCGCTCCGGCGATACCTGCGCGGCGAGCTCGGGCTGCCGCGCGAGCGCTACTCGATCAGCGGGTACTGGAAGCGCGGAGACGCGAACTTCGATCATCACGCACCTATCGATCCCGCCGATCCTGAGGACTAAACGGCCAGTTTCCCGGTGTCATTATCGGGAAAAGTCCCGTCCAGTCCCCCTTTTCGAGATCGATACTTAGTATTCGCTCCGAGTTTCCCTGGGAAACACGAGACTCAAGAATTCCGTTACTGAACCGCGCTATTGTTGGATGCATGACCAAGATTGGACGACCCCGCGAGGCAGGGATTGACGTCCGAATCGTTCGAGCAGTGGCCGAACTCGCGCCGCAGTACGGGTATTCGGGCTTGACCGTTGAGCGCATCGTGAAGCACGCGCGCACCTCGAAACCGGCGTTCTACCGCCGATTCCGCAGTATCGCGAACGTCGTTCCGCTTATCCTCGCCTCCGACTTCGGCGACGATTCCGACGTCGATACGGGCACCCTCGCAGGCGACCTGCTCGAAATCCAGATCCGCCAGTCGGAGCTGTTCAACCACCCCCTCACGAAGTCTGTGCTCGCGGGCTTCCTCGACCACCTGTCGGTCAACCCGGACGACGCGCAGCCGTTCATCGAGGGCTATCTCGCCCCGCGCCGCGCGCACACGCACGTGCTCCTCGCGCGCTCCGTCTCTCGCGGCGAGATCCCGGAGGGCGCGGATCCCGCGTACGTCGCAGATCTGCTCACCGGCCCGGTGATCCTCCGCGGCCTCCTCCCCGGCATGCCGCCCATCGACGCCGAACTGATCCGGCGCACCGTCACCACCGTGCTCAACGAGGTCCACTACTCCGGGGACCGGAGCGTGCTCGACGAGGTCTCGTTCCCGCGGGACCTCGAACTGGCGGGCGCGGGAGCGAAGTAGGGACGTGCGCGCTCAGGCCCGCTGATCCCTCCCGAGAGGTCGGGTTCGGCTAGTGCCAGTGCTTTCCGCCGTCGTCGGGGAGCTGGAGGTCCTTGCGGGCCTCAAGATCCTCCGCACTCGGCTTCGTACCGAGGCCGATCAGGGCGACCGTCATGACGGTGGCAATGAAGGCGACCCCGAGGAAGATCAGCGCGAGCATGAAGCTGCGCGTTGCGAGCAGCACGATGCCGCCGGCGAAGATGCCGAGCACCGCTGCGAACCCGACGAGTTCCAGCGGGCGCAGGCGGTCCCTGCGCGACGGAGTCACGGGTGCCTGGGGTGCGGGCTCGCTGGGGTTCTGCATCGTCTGCTTTCCGTGTCGGGGTGGGGTCAGCGCGATTCGCGCTGGGTGTCGAAGGCGGAGATTCCGAGGAACACTCCGGCGATGACGGCGTAGCCGCCGAAGAAGCCGAGGATCGCGACCTGGTCTTGCCTCGCGAGGAGGACGAACAGGGCGAGGAGGAAGCCGCTCGCGCCGACGATGATCACATCGGGGCGACTTCCTGGACGGATCGCGTTGCCGAGGAACTCGAGCAGGGCGCTCACGAGCGACCAGGCGGCGATGACGACGGCGAAGCCGATCGCGGTTGCGCTCATGGGAACGAGCACCGCCGCGAAGAGGGCGACGCCAGCGAGCAGCGCCGGCACGGTGCGCCGGCCTGCCGAGGCGGGCGCCGTGGCCTCGATCACGTGCGCGACGCCGATCCCGGCGAGCGCGAGCGCCGCGACGGTGAGGTCGAAGCCGAGCTGCTCGTGCATCGTGGCCGAGAATGCAATGGCGATCGCCGCGACGAGGAGAACCCCGACGCGGATCAGACGGATCGCCCGTGAGGGTCGCGCCTCCGGGGTCGCCTCACCGGACACGTTCGCTGCCGCAGCCGACATGACGCCCCTTTCTCGCACCGCCCCAGTCTACCCTGCCCGGCTCCGAGCGCATGCGGGCCCGAACGGCGCCCGATTCTGATCTGAGCAGGCAGTCTCCCCACGGGTCGCTCGCCTGGGCACGCGCAACCCGCGCTGCCAGGTCTTCGGGCGCGGAGAGGACTAGAGACCGCTCGGCATGTCCTGGAAGCGCGAGTAGTGGCCCTGGAACGCGACCGTGACGGTGCCCGTGGGGCCGTTGCGCTGCTTCGCGAGGATGAAGTCCGCCTCGCCAGCGCGCGGGCTGTCGCGGTCGCCGACGGCCTCGCGGTGGAGCAGGATCACCATGTCGGCGTCCTGCTCGAGCGAGCCGGACTCGCGGAGGTCGCTGATCGCGGGCATCTTGTCGGCGCGCTGCTCGGAGGCACGGTTGAGCTGCGACAGCGCGATGACGGGGACGTCGAGCTCCTTGGACAGCAGCTTGAGTGCGCGCGAGAACTCGCTGACCTCCTGCTGACGGCTCTCGGACTTCTTGCCGCTCGAGAGCAGCTGCAGGTAGTCGATGACGACCATCCGGAGCCCGTGCTGCTGCTTGAGCCGCCGGCACTTCGCGCGGATCTCGACGAGCGTGAGATTGGGGCTGTCATCGATGAACAGCGGCGCCTCGGCGACGCGCGCCTGCGTTGCCGCGAGCTTCTGGAAGTCGCGGTTGTCGAGCGCGCCCTTGCGGAGCGTCTGCATCGGGATCGAGGCCTCCGCGGCGAGGAGTCGCATCGCGATCTCGGCGCGGCCCATCTCGAGCGAGAAGAAGACGGTCGGAGCGTTCGCGTGGACGGACGCGTTACGCGCCACGTCCATCGCGAGGGTCGACTTTCCCATCGCGGGACGCGCAGCGATGATGATCATCTGGCCGCCGGCGAAGCCGTTCGTCATCGCGTCGAGCTCGCTGAAGCCCGTTGGCACGCCGAGCATGCCGTCCGCGGCACCGTTGGCCTTGTTGATCTCCTCGAGCGCCGCGTCGACCGCGAGCGAGAGCGGAACGTAGTCCTCGCCCTGGTTCTCCCCCGTGACCCCGTAGATCTCCGACTGCGCGACGTTGACCAGGTCGATCGCCTCGCCCTCGCCCGCGTACCCCATCTGCACGATGCGGGTACCCGCCTCGACGAGGCGCCGCAGGAGCGCCTTCTCGGCGACGATCTCGGCGTAGAAGCTGGCGTTGGCGGCCGTGGGCACGATGCTCGTGACGGTGTGGAGATACTCGGCACCGCCCGCGCGCTGGAGATCGCCGGTCTTGGTCAGTTCGTCGGTGACGGTGATGACGTCGGTGGGCTCGCCGCGCGAGTAGAGCGACAGGACGGCCTCGTAGATGACCTCGTGCTTCGGCACGTAGAAGTCGGGGCCCTTGAGCTGGCCCGTGACGTCGGCGACGGCGTCCTTGGAGAGCAGCATGCCGCCGAGCGCGCTCTGTTCGGCGAGGAGATCGTACGGCGGGGTACGCTCGTGCCCCCGACCCTCGTCTTCGACGAACGGATCAGGGATTCCCAGGTGGGCGATAGACACTCGATCACTCCTCTGCCACGGCTCGAACTCGGTGTCTGAACATCACACACCCGACCCCGGACATTCACGGTATGGGCACCTTCCGCACCCGCCAAACGGCCGGGTGCTCAACCTGTGGATAACTCCGTGTATAACCTCTCGCGTTTCGCCACAGGTTTTCCACATGCTTGGGGATAGCCTGTGGAATCACGAACAAAGATGACGACAACTCTTCGCCTGATCAGGCATTTTACTTATCCACAAGAGGAAAGTTTTTCAAGTTTAAGGTAGAGCTTGAGGCTTTTGGCGGGCCTCGGGGTGTGGAGAACTTTCGGATGAAATCGCGCTTTGTCAAGCCGATGTCGGCGTTTTGAGCGGAAGTTCGTTCACCTGTTATTCATGCCCCTGGGGAGAGGTGCTCTGACCAGGTAAACGCAGCGGAAAAACGCCAGCGGGGCGGCGGATCCGGTAAGGAATCCGCCGCCCCGCTGAGCTGCGTTCGCGATTAGCGCTGCGAGATGACCTGCAGGGTGATCTCGGCGTCGACGCCCTCGTGCAGGTGCACGATGGCCTTGTACTCGCCCGTCGTCTTGATGGACGGCACGGTGACCTTGCGCTTGTCGATCTCGCCGATGCCGGCCTCGGAAACCGCTGCCGCGACGGCGGCGGGCTTCACGGAGCCGAACAGGCGGCCGCCGGTGCCGGTCTTGGCCTGCAGGCGGATCTTGCCCTCCTGCAGCTTGGCCTTGAGCGCCTGCGCGTCCTCGACGGAAGCAAGCGCGCGGGCATCGCGCGCGGCACGGAGCTGCGCGACCTGAGCCTCGCCGCCACGCGACCAGTGCACCGCGTAGCCCTGGGGCACGAGGTAGTTACGGGCGTAACCGGTCTTGACGTCGACGACGTCGCCGGCGGAACCGAGGCCCTGGACCTCGTTGGTGAGGATTACCTTCGCCATGATGTTTCCTCCTTAGCGGCCGGAGCCGGCGTAGGGGAGGAGTGCCATCTCGCGGGCGTTCTTCACGGCCTTCGCGATCAGTCGCTGCTCCTGCACGGACACGCCGGTGATACGGCGGGCGCGGATCTTTCCACGCTCAGAGATGAACTTGCGGAGCGTAGCGACATCCTTGTAATCGATGACGCCGACGGTCTGCTTCTTCGCCGGTGCGAGAACCTTCGAGTTCTTTCCGCGACCCGGCTTGCGGCCTGCGCCGCTGGACTTGCCTGCCATAGTGGTCTCTTTTCGTATTTCGCTCCGGGTGTCCCGGAACAAGAAGTGGTGCGTCGGCTCGATGGCCGACAGGTGCCTTTAGAAGGGCTGTTCGTCGTCGAAGCCGCCGAAATCGCCGCCAGCGGAACCGCCCTGCTGGCCGCCGGAGCTGGCCCACGGGTTGTCCTGCGGGGAAGCAGCGGGCTTGCCCCAGCTGCTCTGCCCTGCGGGCTGACCGCCGCCGAAGCCGCCGACCTGGCCGCGCGACTGACCGCGGGCGACCTGAGCGGTGGCGAATCGGAGCGACGGGCCGATCTCTTCGACCTCGAGGTCGAGCGACGTGCGCTGCTGACCCTGGTTGTCGGTGTAGCTGCGCTGGGTGAGACGGCCCTGGACGATCACGCGCGTGCCCTTGGTGAGGGACGCTGCGATGTTGTCGGCGTACTCACCGTAGGCGCGGCAGCCGAGCCACAGGGGCTCGCCGTCCGACCAATCACCGGACTGACGGTCGCGCACGCGCGGCGTCGAGGCGATCCGGAAGGTCACCCACGACTTGCCCGCCTGGCTGACACGCGGCTCGGGGTCGGCAACGAGGTTGCCCACCACGGTGATCAGCGGCTCGCCGGCCATGGGCTACGCGCCAGCCTTCGCGGCGCGTGCGGCCTTGGCCGCGTCGCGCTTGGCCTGCGCTGCACGCTGAGCCATGAGCTCGTCGGCGCGGAGGACCTTGGTGCGGAGAACGGCCTCGGAGAGACCCAGCTGACGATCGAGCTCAGCGGTGGCTTCGTTCGACGCGGTGAAGTTCACCACGACGTAGATGCCCTCGGACTGCTTCTTGATCTCGTAGGCCATACGGCGCTTGCCCCAGATGTCGACGTTCTCGATCTCGCCGCCCGCGTTGCGGATGACGCCGAGGAACTTGTCCATGCTGGGGGCCACAGTGCGCTCGTCGATACCCGGATCGAGGATCACCATGAGTTCATACGGATGCATTACTGACCCACCTCCTTCGGACTTCACGGCCACAGGATTTCTGTGGCAGGAGGGTGTTGTGCATCGTGCCCGCTCACCTCGCAGATTGCTCGGTGCGCAGACAACCCCAATAGCTTAGCATCATCCGAGCCGCTCGGCACCCCGATATTCCGGTCGTACGCTGGGGGGATGCGGATCGCCCTCGTCTCCCTCCACACCTCGCCCGGTGCGGTGCCCGGACGGGCGGACGCCGGCGGCATGAACGTGGTCGTCGCGGAGGCCGCGCACGCACTCGCGGCCCGCGGCCACGAGGTCTCGGTGATCACGCGAGCGAGCGACGACGCCGCAGCGGGGGAGCGGCCCCTCGATCCCGCGCGTCCCGGCCCGAGCCTCGTGGCGATCGAGGCCGGGGATCCCGGGCTCCGGAAAGAAGAGCTGCCGACGATCCTCCCCGCGGCCTCGCGCGCACTCGCCGCGCTCGGGCCGTTCGACGCGGTGCACGCCCACTACTGGCTGAGCGGCGTCGCGGCGCGGGAGACCGCGGCGCGCAGCAGCGTCGGCCTCGCGCTGAGCCTGCACACCGTCGGCGCGCAGAAGAACGCGCGGCTCGCGGCGAACGACCGCGGGGAACCGCCGCTCAGGATCGCCGCTGAACGCGCGCTGATCAGGGAGAGCACCCTTGTCGCCGGGAGCGAGGGCGAGCTCGCGGCCGCGCGCTCGGCAGCTGGCGGATCGGCGGGCAGGGGGATCGTCATCCACCCCGGCGTCGACACCTCCGCGTTTACGCCCCGGGATGTTTCCCGTGAAACGGAGCGGCTCGGGGACCGTCGCCCGTTCCGCATCGTCGTGCTCGGCCGGGTGCAGCCCCTGAAGGGGCAGGATCTCGCGATCCGCGCGATCGGCGCGCTCATGAAACTCGATCCGGAGCTCGCGGCTCGCACGGAACTCCTGATCGCGGGGGAGCCGACCCCGGGAGGCGAAGCCTGGGCCGCGGGCCTGCCGCACCTCGCCGAAGAACTGGGCGCGACCGATCACGTGCGATTCCTCCCCGCGCAGGGACGGTCCGAGGCCGCCCGGCTCCTCGCCACCGCCGACCTCGCACTCGTGCCGTCCCGCTCCGAGACCTTCGGCCTCGTGGCCGTCGAGGCCGCCGCGTGCGGGGTTCCGACGATCGCGGGACGCCACACCGGGCTGCTCGAGTCCGCCCCCGATGGCCGCTCGGCGATCCTCGTCGACGGGCGCGACCCGGCGGATTGGGCGCGCGCGATCCACGGCCTGCTCCGCGACCCGGCGCGCAGGTCCGCCCTCGGTGCGAGCGCGCGCGCGTTCGCGCTCACGCTCGACTGGGCGCGGCACGCCGAGCGCCTCGAAGCGCTCTACCGCGAACTCGCGCGGCGCTGATCGGCGATCCGCCTTCCCGCACTCAGATACCGACAGAGGCCCCGATCCGAAAGGGATCGGGGCCTCTGTTCGCGCGGCAGGGATCAGCGGTCGAGGAACGCCTCGAGCTCCGTGCGTGCGACATCGTCGGGCTTCTGCACCGGCGGCGACTTCATGAAGTACGCGGAGGCGGACTCCACGGGACCGGCGTCGCCGCGATCGAGCGCGACCTTCGCGGCGCGGATCGCGTCGATCATCGTGCCGGCCGAATTGGGGGAGTCCCACACCTCGAGCTTGTACTCGAGGCTCATCGGCACGTCACCGAAGCCGCGGCCCTCGAGGCGCACGAAGGCGAACTTCCGGTCCTCGAGCCACGGCACGTGATCGCTCGGACCGATGTGGACATCATCGGGGGAGAGGTCGACGTCGATGTTCGAGGTGACGGCCTGGGTCTTGGAGATCTTCTTGGACTTCAGGCGGCTGCGCTCCAGCATGTTCTTGAAGTCCATGTTGCCGCCGACATTCAGCTGGTAGGTGTGGTCGAGGGCGATGCCGCGGCTCTCCATCAGGCGGGCGAGAACGCGGTGCGTGATCGTCGCGCCGACCTGGCTCTTAATGTCGTCGCCGACGATCGGGAGACCGGCATCGACGAACTTCGCGGCCCACTCGGGGTCGCTCGCCACGAACACGGGCACCGCGTTCACGAACGCGACACCGGCCTCGAGCGCGGCCTGCGCGTAGAACTTGACGGCCTGCTCGCTGCCGACCGGAAGATAGCAGGCGAGCACCTCGGCGCCGGAGTCGCGGAGCACCTGCACCACGTCAACCGGCTCGGCGGCAGACTCCTCGACGGCGTCGCGGTAGTACTCCCCGAGACCGTCGAGCGTCGGGGCGCGCTGCACCGTGACGCCGAGCTCCGGAACGTCCGAGAACTTGATCGTGTTGTTGTGCCCGGCCCAGATGGCCTCGCTCAGATCACGGCCGACCTTCTCGGCGTCGACCTCGAAGGCGGCAACAAACTCCAGATCAGAGACGTGATATCCGCCCAGCCGCACGTGCATGAGGCCCGGAACGCTCTCGTCGTCGGCTGCGCCGCGATAGTACTCGACGCCCTGCACCAAAGAGCTCACGCAATTGCCAATGCCCGCGAGGGCAACCTTTACCGTCATCGCATCCCTCAATTCGCATGCTGGTGCGGACCCGCCGCACCCACAGCTTCCAATTCTAGCCACCGTGACCGGGAGGAGCCGGAATCCGGCGGAACGTCTCGCGATCCCCGATCGGCTCCCGCTGCCCGCCGACGTGCACGATGTCATCGCCGTCGACCGTGAGCTGCGTGCCGTGCGCGCGCAGCGCCGCAACCTTGCGGGGGAGCCAGGCCGTGACGTCGTGGACCTCGATCGCGGGAGCGGAGGCGGCAGCCTGATCGGAGGCGGCATCGATCGACGGATCGGCGGCGCCCGAATCGGCGACGCCGGGATCGGCGGCGCCCGAATCGGCGACGCCGGGATCGGCGGCTCCAGGTTCGGCGACTCCAGGTTCGGCGGCGCTCGGATCGGCAGCGCCCGTCTCGGCGAGCGCGCGCTCGGCGGCCTCGTCGCCGAGGATCTCCCAGAACGGGAGCCCCAGCGCCTGGGCGACCGCGCGGGCGAGGCGATGGGCGAGCACGTGATCGGGGTGCCCGTAGCCGCCGCCATCGTCGTAGCTGACGATGGCCTGCGCGCCCGCCTGGTACGCAGCGGCCAAGAGATCGTTGAGGGCCTCGACCGCGGGGGCGCTCGTGAGCGCGTCGGCGCTCGCGTCGGGCGCCGCTCCCGCGCGACCGTCCGGACCCCACGCCATGCCGGAGTCCTCGTAGATCACGGGCGGGTAGCCCTCTGCCCGTGCCGGCTCAACGCCGAGGAAGGCGTGCCGTTCGAGCCCGAGCATCGCGAGCGCCGCGGCGAGCTCCGTCTGCCGGTGGGGTGCGAGGGCGTCGGTTCCGGCGAGGTGCGCGAACGGACCCGCGACGACCTCACCCCGCTCACCCCGGGTGAGGGTGACGAGGAGGGGCTCCCGTCCCGCCTCAGCGAGCCCGGCGAGGGTGCCCCCCGTCGTGATCGTCTCGTCGTCCGGGTGGGCGTGCACGAACATCACGCGCGACCGGCCATCGAACCAGGATCCGGGGTCCGCGTTCGGCGCCGCGGCACCCTCCTGCTGCGTCGTCTCCATGCTGGTCACGCTCCGTTCGCTTCGGGGTTCGCCTCGGGCTGCTCTGCGTACCAGGCCCGAAGCCGATCCTCAGCGGCTTCGGCGCCGATGGGGCCCTCATCGAGCCGAACCTCGAGCAGGTACCGGTAGGCGCGGCCCACGAGCGGGCCGGCCGGGATGCCGAGCAGGCGCATGATCTGCCCGCCGTCAAGCTCGGGTCGCACCGCGGCGAGCTCCTCGGCCTCGGCGAGCTCCGCGATCCGCCGCTCGATGTCGTCGTAGGCGTGCTCCAGGCGCTCCGCCTTGCGACGATTGCGCGTCGTGACATCCGCGCGGGTGAGGATGTGGAGGCGCTCGAGCTCCTCCCCGGCGTCACGCACGTAGCGGCGCACGGCCGCGTCCGTCCACTGCTGGTCGCTGTATCCGAAGAAGCGCAGGTGCAGCTCGACGAGGCGGGCCACGCGCTTGATCGTGTCGTTGTCGAAACGCAGCTCCCGCAGCCGCTTCTTGGCGAGCTTCGCGCCGACGACGTCGTGGTGATGGAACGTGACGCCGCCGCGCTCGAAGCGGCGCGTGGCGGGCTTCCCGATGTCGTGCAGCAGCGCTGCGAGACGAAGCACCAGATCAGGAGCGGTTTCCTCGGGCGCGCGCCGCGCAATTTCAAGCTCGATCGCCTGCCTCAGCACCGTGAGGCTGTGCTCGTAGACGTCCTTGTGGCGGCCGTGATCGTCCTGGGTGGTGACGAGCGCGGTGAGCTCGGGAAGGAAGCGGTCAGCGAGCCCGGTATCGACGAGGAGGCGGATCCCCGGCGCCGGATCGGGCGCGGAGAGCAGCTTCACCAGCTCGTCGCGGATCCGCTCGGCGGAGATGATGTCGAGCCGATCAGCGTACTCCGCCATGGCCGCGAGCGTGCCGGCCTCGACGTCGAAGCCGAGCTGCGCCGCGAAACGCGCGGCACGCAGCATCCGAAGCGGATCGTCCGTGAACGACACCGCGGGGGAGGCGGGGGTGCGGATCACGCCCGCGAGCAGGTCCTCCACCCCACCGGACACGTCGACGAGACGGAGCTCGGGCAGCATGAGCGCGAGCGCGTTGATCGTGAAGTCGCGACGCACGAGATCGCCCTCGATGGTGTCACCGTAGGTGACCTCGGGCTTGCGCGAGTCGTCGCGGTAGATCTCCGCACGGTACGTCGTCACCTCGACCGTCTCACCGTGCACGCGCGCGGCGATCGTGCCGAAGTCCCGGCCGACATCCCACACCGAGCCGCTCAGCGTCTCGAGGATCCGCTGCGTCTCCTCCGGGCGCGCCGACGTGGTGAAGTCGAGGTCCGTGACCGGGCGTCCGAGCAGCGCATCGCGCACCGGGCCCCCGACCAGGGCGAACTCGTGGCCGTTCGCGGCGAAAGCCGAGGCGAGCGCGGAGACGGGAGCGGAGTCGGCGATCGCGCGCAGGGCGTCCATGGACTCGGCAAGAGAGGGCATCCCTCAAGGGTACCGGGGTCCGTACGGCTGCATTTCCTAAACTGGTGTCCATGCGCCTCCTCAGCCGCCTCCGACGTCACGCCCCCACGCGTGCGTTCCGCGCGGCCGCGCTGCTCGCGATCGCCGGCCTCGTCGCCGCTCCCACGGTGCTCGCCGGCGCTCCGGTGCGGGCCGAGACGCCCGTCGCAGCCGAGGAATCGGGGCAACCGGACGCCGCGGTCCCGACGATCCTGGCGGGCGCACGCGACTCGATTCTGCTCGCCGGCACGCGCGAGGTCGTCTTCGACGTCGTCCTCTCGAATCCGAGCGAGCAGGAGCTTCCCGCCGGTCGCGTCGAGCTGCGACTCGACGCCGCACGGGTCGACGCCGCCGTGGGCCTCGGCGACGACACCGCCCCGAAGCCCGGCACTGGCGCCCTCCTCGGCGAGGCCACCGTGGGAGCAACGGCGCGGGGAGAACAGCAGCAGCTCGCGATCACCGTACCGATTTCCGAGTTCCCGCTGTCCGCGGCCTCGACGCCGGGCGTCTACCGCGTCGGCGTCGCCCACTACGCGAACACGAGCCGTGACCGCTCAGCCGCCGCCGAGCCGGACGCTACGGGATCGACGTCCGTGCTGTGGCGCAGCCCGGGCGGGAGCGCGGACACGGTGCAGCTGTCGGCGATCCTGCCGATCGTGCTTCCGGCGGAGGTGCGCACCATGCCCACCAAGGCCCAGCTCAGCAGCGCCACCGAGACCTGGACGCCGCTGCTCGCTGAGGCGAGGGATGAGCGCGCGACCCTCGCCATCGATCCCCGCGTCATTGCGGGGATCCGCGCCCTCGGGGACGACGCCCCGGAGTCCGCGCTCGCGTTCCTCAGCGAGCTCGAGGCCTACCCCCACAGCACCTTCCTCCTCCAGTTCGCCGACGCCGATCCCGCTGCGCAGGCGTCGCTCGGAATGAAAGAGCTTCTCGCCCCGAAAACCCTCGATTTCGCCTCCCGGAACGGCACGTTTCCCGCGGCCGATCCGCAGGATCCGGGCGCGGGAGAGACGCCCGGCCCGACGGCATCGCCCTCGCCGACGCCGAGCGAGCCCGCCGCCGGTACGAACGGGCAGGACGCCGCCGATGCCAAGGCCGGCGAGAACTCCGAGGGCGCAGACGGGGCCGAGCCGGGCGCTGCGCCGCTTCCCTCGCTCGAATCCCTGCTCGACTGGCCGGCCGGCACCCCGACCGCGTGGCCAGCTGAGGGGGAGGTCAGCGCCGGCACGCTCGAGCTCCTCAAGAACTCCGACGCGGGCACGGTGGTCCTCGACTCCGGCAACGTGCGCGCAACGGGCGGACCCCGCGCGACGCTCGACGGCGCGCCCACCGTGATCATCGACCGCGAGATCCGCCTCGCCGGCCGCGACGCGCTCGCAAGCACCACGGACGCCGGCCGCCGCGCGGGCGAGGCCCGACTCATCTCCGAGCTCGCCCTCGCGGCCCAGGGCCGCTCCGCCGGGGTCGTCCTCGGCCTCGACCGCGGCTCGACCGCGGAGAACGGCGCCGGCGCGAGCGAGCTGCTGGGCCGCGTGGGCGACCTTCCCTGGGTGAAACGCACCGCCGTTGCCGATCAGCGGGCAGGAACCGCGACTCTCGTGGCCGCGGAGCCGCTCGAGGAGCGCCGCGAGCTGCTGCGCTCCGCGCTCTCCCGCGAGGCGGGAATCGTGGAGCACCAGACGCTGCTCAAGAATCCCGAGTACCTCGTCGGGTATCAGCGGGCTCGCCTGCTCAACTTCTTCGCAACGCGGTACGCGTCCGCCGACTCCGGGTTTGCGGAGGTCGCCGCGCGCTATCGCTCCCGCGACGCCGAACTGCTCCGCGGGGTGCAGGCGATCAGTACCGAGCACACGCAGTTGGTCGGTGCCTCCACACGCGTCCCCGTTCAGGTGCGCAATTCTCTGCCCTTCGATGCGATCGTCGACGTCGAGGCCGTGCCCTCGTCCGCCGCGCTGTCCGTCGATGAGAGCCGTTTCCCCGGCGTCGTCGTCCCCGCCGGCTCGAACGTTCGCGTGCTCGTGCCCGTCCAGAGCCGCGTCTCGTCGGGCGAATCCGGCCTCGTGGTCAGCATCACCGCGCAGGGCGGGAAACCCACCGTGTTCACCGGCACCCTGCAGATCTCGATCAGCACCGTGGTCGAAACGGTGGGGCTCGTCGTCGTGCTCACGCTCGCCGTGCTGCTCCTCGGGTTCGGAATCTGGCGCAGCATCAGGCGGAAGCGAAAGCCCGCCTCAGGCGACACGGAATAGCCCGCGCCTAGGATGGGTTGTACCCACTGCAGCGGCCCAGACGGGTCGCGCATCCGATTGCGTTGCGCGCGAGGAGCACCATGCACCAGATCATCATTATCGGTTCCGGCCCCGCCGGTTTCACCGCGGCGATCTACGCCGCGCGCGCCGGCCTGAAGCCCCTGCTCTTCGCGAGTTCCGTGGCGGTCGGCGGCGAACTGATGAACACCACCGAGGTCGAGAACTTCCCCGGGTTCCCCGAGGGCATCCAGGGCCCTGAGCTCATGCAGCGCATGCAGGAGCAGGCCGAGAAGTTCGGGACGCAGGTGGTGTACGACGACATCACCGAGGTCGATTTCTCCGGCGACGTGAAACGCGTCACCGCTGGGGACGGCACGGTCCACGAGGCCGAGACCGTCATCTACGCGACCGGCTCGGCCAATCGCAAGCTCGGGATCGCCGACGAGGACCGCCTCTCCGGCCACGGCGTTTCCTGGTGCGCCACGTGCGACGGCTTCTTCTTCCGCGAGAAGACGATCGCGGTCGTCGGGGGCGGCGACTCCGCGATGGAGGAGGCCACGTTCCTCACCCGCTTCGCCGACAAGGTCTACGTGATCCACCGCCGCAGCGAGCTGAAGGCGTCGAAGATCATGCAGGAGCGCGCCTTCCAGAACGAGAAGATCGAGTTCATCTGGGATTCCGAGGTCGCCGCGATCCACGGCGAGAACGAGGTCACCGGCCTCACGCTACGCAGCACCGCGGACGGATCCGAGCGCGAACTCCCGGTCACCGGCCTGTTCGTGGCGATCGGCAACGATCCGCGCACGCACCTCGTCCACGGCAAGCTCGAGCTCACCGCCGAGGGCACGATCGCGGTCGACGGGCGCACCTCGCGCACCTCGGTCCCGGGTGTCTTCGCGGCCGGCGACGTCGTCGATCCGACCTACCGCCAGGCGATCACCGCCGCGGCCTCCGGCACCGTCGCGGCGCTCGACGCCGAGCATCACCTCGCGGCGCTCGAGCAGGAGCGCTCGGCGCTCTCGGCCGTCTAGGCCGCACCGGCACGACCCACCAAGAATTCACGCAACTTACTGATCAGGGAGTCATCATGAACGAACCCATCATCGTCGACGAGCAGACCTTCGACAAGGTCGTCCTGCAGAGCGAGATCCCGGTCCTCGTGGACTTCTGGGCCGCCTGGTGCGGTCCGTGCCGCGCGGTCGCGCCGGTGCTCGACCAGATCGCCGGCGAGCAGGAGGGCAAGCTCCTCATCGCGAAGCTCAACGTTGACGAGAACCCGAACCTCGCGGCGAAGTACAAGATCACCTCCATTCCCGCGATGAAGGTGTTCAAGAGCGGCGAGGAGGTGCGCGAGATCATCGGGGCCATGCCGAAGCCCATGATCGAGGAGCACCTCAACGGCATCATCTGAGCCGCGCACGCGCAAACACGGGCGGGGGGGGGGGCGTAGGAGGATGGGGGCGCCCAGCCCCCGGGGGCCCCCGCCCGCCCCCCCCCCGGGGGGGCCCCCTCCCTTCGGGGGCGCGGCCCCGCCCTTCTGCTGCGCCGCGCCTCCGGCCCGGACTACGCCGCTTCGCGCTCCGCGAGCTCGGCCAGCCGGTCCACGGAAGCCCGCAGGGCATCAGCCGTGAACTGCCTGGCGCGATCAAAACGAGACTCGTCAGTGAGGCCGCTCCAGTCATAGGTGTGGCGCACGAGCGTGCCGCCCTCCTGCGGCTCGAGTTCCCACCGCCACAGGTGGCCGGGCGCCGGTTCTCCCGGCGGGTTCGGCATCCAGGCGATGCGTCGCCCCTCCTCGAACTCCACGATCCGGTTCTCTCGCACGCGGTCGCCCGTGTTGGTCATCACGAACACGTCACCGACGGCGCGCACCCGCTGCCCCGGGGCCGCCTCTGCCAGGTTGTCGTTGCCGTCCCAGCGCGGCTGCTGCGCGGGGTCGGCGATGAGCTCAAAGATCGCCTCGGCGGGGGCCGCGACGACACGTTCGACGGATACGATCTTGGTTTCCTCGGTCATGCCGCTAGTCAAGCACGCGCGCCTGTGATGCGCGACACAGAAATCCTCGCTGAGCTGGCTAGTTCTTGCCGAACCCGGGGTCGCCGAGCTCGCTGAGGATCCGCTTCAGGTCCGCGATCGTCGCGAAATCAATGACGATCTGCCCCTTCTTCGCCCCGAGCTTCACGGCGACGCGCGTGTCGAAGCGATCGCCGAGGCGTTCGGCGATCTCGCCGAGCTGGGCCTGCACGCCGCCGGCGCGAGGGCGCGGGGCCTTCCGCTGCGGTTCCTCGCCCGCCGCGGATTCCGCGGCTCGCACCGAGAGCCCCTCGTTGACGATCTTGTCAGCGAGGCGCTGCATGGCCTCGGCGTCGCCGTCGAGCGAGAGGATGGCGCGCGCATGGCCCGCGGTGAGGACACCGGCCGCAACCCGCGCCTGCACGGGCTCGGGGAGGCGCAGGAGCCGGATCGTGTTGGAGATCTGCGGGCGCGAGCGGCCGATGCGCGTCGCGAGCTGCTCCTGCGTGATCCCGAAATCGGCGAGCAACTGCTGATACGCCGAGGCCTCCTCGAGCGGGTTGAGCTGGGCGCGATGCAGGTTCTCGAGGAGCGCATCGCGGAGCATGTGCTCGTCCGCCGTGAGCCGCACGATCGCGGGGATCGTGTCGAGGCCGGCGCGCTTGGACGCGCGGAGTCGGCGCTCGCCCATGATGAGCTCGTACTTCGGGCCGGTCTTCGGCGCCGGATCGATCTTCCGGACGACGATGGGCTGGAAGACGCCGAACTCCTTGACGCTGTGCGTGAGCTCGTCGAGCGCTTCCTCATCGAACTCGGTGCGCGGCTGCACGCGGTTGGGGACGATGTCCTCGACCGCGAGGCGCGTCAGGCGGGCGCCGGGCACCTCCTGGAGCGCCTCGTCGTTCGCCGCGGTGTCCGCAGCGTCGACCGGAGCCGCTGACCCGGTTGCTGCCTCGGCCGTCTCCACGACCGTGTCATCGCCCTCGACCGGCGCGACCGCGGCGGGGAAGAACACGTCGACCGGGCGCTCACCGCTCGCGGGTGACTGGGGGATGAGGGCCCCGATCCCGCGGCCGAGCCCGCCACGCTTCTTCGTCGCCATCCGCTACGCCTTCCCGTTGTTCTGTGAGTGTGAGTCCGTGGACTGCTGGTTCTGCTGGTTCTGCCGGTTCTTCTTCGCCTGCTTCTTGGCCGCGCGCTCCGCCTTGGCGCCGCGCTCCGCGATCTCGGCGGCGGATTCGAGGTAGGCGAGGGCGCCGATCGAGGCCCCGTCGTAGGCGTGCACGGTCTGGCCGTAGCTGGGCGCCTCCGAGATTCGGACCGAGCGCGGGATCACGGCGTCGAGCACCTGCTCGGGGAAGTGCGCGCGCACCTCCGTCGCCACCTCGTGGGCCAGGTTGGTGCGGGCGTCGTACATCGTGAGCATGATCGTTGACACGCGCAAACCGGGGTTGAGGTGCTTCTGGATGAGCTGGATGTTGCCGAGCAACTGGCTGAGCCCCTCGAGCGCGTAGTACTCGCACTGGATCGGGATCAGCACCTCGTCTGCGGCGACGAAGGCGTTGACGGTGAGGAGCCCGAGCGACGGCGGGCAGTCGATGAAGACGTAGTCGTAGCGCTCCTCGGCCGCGTCGAGGAAGGTCTGCAGAGCCGTGCGGAGGCGCTGCTCCCGGGCCACGAGGGAAACGAGCTCGATTTCGGCGCCGGCGAGGTTGATCGTCGATGGGACGCAGACGAGGTTCTCGTGATCCGTGGTGGGCTGCATGGCGTCCTCGAGCCCGAGCTCACCGAGCAGAACGTCGTAGATGCTCGTGACCTCGGGGCGATGCGGCACCCCGAGCGCCGTCGATGCGTTCCCCTGCGGATCGAGATCGATCACGAGGACGCGCGCGCCGCGGCGGGCGAGTGCGGCCGCGAGGTTGACGGTCGTCGTCGTCTTGCCGACGCCGCCCTTCTGATTCGAAACCGTGATCACGCGTGTTTTCGCGGGCAATGGCGAAACGGTTTCGGCCAGCTTCCGGCGTCGCCTGACCTTGTCAACGAGGTGATCGCCGACGAGGGAATTCTCGGTCTCAGCCATGTCTATCGATTTTAGCCCGAAAGACGCGCGTGCTCTCCTCCAGTTGTCCGACACCGAGCTCTTCGACCGCGATTTCGCTCAGGCGGTGCTTGCGGAGCACCTTCGCCGCCGCGTCGATCTCGTCTTGCACGGATGTCCCCTTGAGGAACAGCATCTCGCCGCCGTCGCGGAGGAGGGGCGCGGTGATCGGGACGAGCTTCCGCAGCGCTGTGACCGCGCGGGCCGTGACCTGGTCGACCTCGAATGCGTCGTGGTACTCCTCGGCCCTGCCTCGCTTGATCTCGACGTTGTCGAGCCCGAGGCGCTCCACCTGCTCGGCGAGCCAGGCGCAGCGGCGCTCCATCGGCTCGATGAGCTTGAACTGCGCGTCGGGCCGGACGATCGCGAGCACCAGTCCAGGCATTCCGCCGCCCGTGCCGATGTCGGCGACCCGTGCGCCCTCGGCGATCAGGGGAGCGAGGAGCGCGCTGTTGAGCACGTGGCGCGTCCAGAGGCGCGGCGGCTCGAGCGGACCGATCAGGCCGAGCGGCTCACCGCGCTCGCCCAGATCCGCGGCGAAGGCGCGCAGCACCTCAATGCGGTCACCCGCGAGTTCGACGGCCGCGGCCGGCTCCTGCTCGATCTCGGTCACTCTCTCTCCGCTCTTCTGCCCTGGAAGACCATCGGCCCGCGCGCAGGCGGGCCGATGGGTTTCACGTGAAACGTTGGGGCCCTCAGGCCTTGCTGATGACGAGGCGGCGATCCCGGCCCTCGCCACGCGACTCCGAGTGGTAGCCGCGTTCCGCAACGTCGTCATGGACGAGCTTCCGCTCGTAGGAGGACATGGGCTCGAGCGCGATCTCCTCGCGGCCGGCAGCGATCTGCGCGATCGCGGCGTCGACGGTGCGCTTGAGCTCCGTGGCGCGCGCGTCCCGCGAGCCGCCGATATCCACGATCAGGCGGGAGAAGCGTCCGGTCTTCGCCTGCACGGCGAGCCGGGACAGATCCTGCAGGGCCTGCACCGAGTCGCTCGAGGCGAGGCGGTCCAGATTCTCGTCGCCGCCCGTGACGGACACGTAGACGCGGCCGTTCGCCACCTCGATGTCGATGTCTCCGTCAAGATCGGCGATGTCCAGCAGGCCCTCGATGTAGTCCGCGGCGAGATCGCCGTCGGCCTCGAGCTCCTCGAGCGTCAGCTCTTCAGTTCCTCGGTCAGTGCTCATCGCGTGATCACTTGCCCTTCTTCTTGGCGCGCTTGGCGCTCATCGGCTGGACGCGCTGGCCCTGCTGCGGGTCGGGAAGGACCTCGCCACGAGCCTCTGCGCGCTTCTCGTCGTCGGTCTTCTTGCCCTTCGCCTTGAGACGCGCCTGGCGCGCACGGTAGGCCTCGCTGCCCGGGGTCGGCATGTTCCGGATCACGATGAACTGCTGGGCCATCGTCCAGATGTTCGAGGAGAACCAGTAGATGTTGAGCGCGAGCGGGAACGCGACGCCCGAGAACAGGAACGCGAACGGGATGATGTAGAGCAGGATCCGCTGCTGGCGGTACATCGGCGAATTCTTCGTCTCATCCGAGACGTTCTTCGACATGATCTGCAGCTGCGTGAAGAACTGCGACGCGATCATGAGGATCATGATGAGTCCGAGGAGCACCACGACAACCCAGTTGCCGGACTCCCAGCCCTGCGTGAAGGTCATCTTCAGCGGCGCGCCGAACATGCTGGCGCTGTTGAAGCTCTTCGTGAGCTCCTCGGTCATGAAGCCGATACCGGTCTTGTTCTCGGCCGCGTGGCGGAGCACGTAGAACAGCGAGAAGAAGATCGGCATCTGGATCAGGATCGGCAGGCACGAGGAGAAGGGATTCGTGCCGTGCTTCTTGTACAGCGCCATGGTCTCGCGGCTCATGGCCTCGCGCGAGAACTGATCCTTCTTGCCCTTGTACTTGTCCTGGATCTTCTTCATCTCGGGAGCGAGATCCATCATGCGACGCTGCGAGCGGATCTGACGCACCGTCACCGGGATGAGCGCCGAACGAACCACCACCACCAGGCCGATGATCGCGAGGACCCAGGTGAGGCCCGCGGCCGGGTCGAGCCCGAGCCAGGAGAATGCCTGATGCCAGACCGCAAGCACGAGCTCGACGAGCCAGCGCAGGGGCCAGAGTATGGTTTCGAAGAAGTCCACCGGGGTCAGACCTTTCGCTCTTTGGGGCGGACGAAGCCGCGGTTGTTGATCACGAAGTTCGGTTGAGCCCGCGGTGGCACGTCATCGACGCCGCCGGGACTGAAAGGGTTGCAGCGCAGGAGTCGCCACGTGGTGAGCACGACGCCGAGGACGAATCCGCGAAGTTGCAGTGCCTCAACAGCGTATCGGGAACACGATGGATAGTACCTGCAGACCTGCCCGTAGAGCGGGGAAATCAGCTTCCGGTACAGATGCATGAAGGCGAGCGCTGCGTTGCGGGGGAGGAGCCAGAGCTCCTGCGCGACGCGGATCATTGCTGGTCCCGCGGCGCCGTGCCCCGGAGCACTCGCGCGAGCGAGCGATGGGTCTCGGCCTCGAGTTCCGCGAACGGCGCATCGGCGGCGGCCGGGAGCACGCGGAACACGATGTCGTAGCCGGCGAAGCCCTCCTGGAGCCTGCGCTCGCTGATCGCTTTGAGCCTGCGCCGGACCAGGTTCCTGGTGACGGCGTTGCCGACGGCTTTGGAGACGATGTAACCGAAGCGCGCGGGCTCACCGGGTGTACGCAAAACCGCGTGGGTGATGCAGTACGCACCACCCACGCGGCGACCCGAGCGCACGACGCGCCGGTAGTCATCGCCCCGCGTGATGCGATGCCGTTTCGCAGGCATGCCGATCCGGGGCAGAAGAGAATTAGGCCGTGAGCTTCGCGCGGCCCTTGCCGCGGCGCGCTGCGACGATGGCGCGGCCGGCGCGGGTGCGCATGCGGGCGCGGAAGCCGTGCACCTTGGCGCGGCGGCGGTTGTTGGGCTGGAAGGTACGCTTGCTCATAATGAAGACTCCGTGACTTTTGGAACATATCCCCGGGGCTCTGTGGCCGTCGAGGAAGTCGGATCTGGGCAGGGCAACAGCGGGCTGCCGCCCATACAAGGAAGTCAGTCTACGCCCATAATCCCGCATCGTCAAAGCAGCAGTTCGCTGTCACGAGCTCGGGGCGCCACGGCGGGGGCCCGACGCAGCGCCGTGTGAAATCAACTTGCCTGTGGACAAATCTCTGACTACCGTTGGCGCATACCTTCTCATTTAACGCCTGATCCGCATAATCTCAGGGTTTTTCCTCCCGTTTCCTGTGGATAAAGTTGTGAGAAACGCTGTTGATACCACGATATGAGAACGAGCCAGGTGCCACGTGACTGAGGACGAAGTTCAGGAAGTCTGGGGTCGGGTGACCCAGGCGGTCATGGCCGACCCATCAGTTGGCCCCGCCGTGGGCGCGCAGCTCGCGCTTGCCGTTCCGCGGGGAATCGCGGCCGGCACCCTCTACCTCGCAGTGCAGCTCGAGTTCACGCTGAAGCTGCTCGAGAACCGCCTGCGTCCGGCCATCATGACGGCGATCGCCCAGATCCCCGAGGCCTCGGAGATCGTGAACTTTGTCGTTCTCGTCGATGAGGAGGCGCATCCGCCGCTGGATCCCGAGCCGGAGATCGAGCGCACGGGTCCCCCCGCGACCCCGTTCACTCCCGCGGGCGGTGCCGAGGGAATGGGCTCCGGCAGCGGAGGCGTCGCGCCGGGACGCCATCACGAGTCCACCGCTCGCCCGGTCGACGAGCCCCGTCGGCGGCACGGCGTCGAGGAACCCGTTGATAGCCGGCTGAACGAGAAGTACCGTTTCGACAGCTTCGTGATCGGTCAGTCGAATCGCTTCGCGCACGCTGCCGCCGTCGCGGTCGCCGAGGCACCGGCACGCGCCTACAATCCGCTCTTCATCTACGGCGATTCGGGCCTCGGCAAGACGCACCTTCTCCACGCCATCGGTCACTACGCCCGAGAGCTGTTCCCCGACGTCCGCGTCCGCTACGTGAGCTCCGAGGACTTCACGAACGACTTCATCAACTCGATCGCGAACAACCAGGGCGCCGCGTTCCACGCCCGCTATCGCAGCGTCGACATCCTGCTGGTCGACGACATCCAGTTCCTCGCGGACAAGGTGGAGACCCAGGAGGCGTTCTTCCACACCTTCAACACGCTGCACGATCACAACAAGCAGGTGGTGATCACGAGCGACGTGCAGCCGAAGCAGCTTCTCGGCTTCGAAGAGCGGATGCTCTCCCGCTTCGAGTGGGGACTGCTCACCGACATTCAGGTGCCCGACCTCGAAACCCGGATCGCGATCCTCCGGAAGAAGGCCCAGCGCGAGCACCTCGAGATCGATGATTCGATTCTTGAGTTCATCGCGAGCAAGTTCACCTCGAACATCCGTGAGCTCGAGGGCACCCTCATCCGCGTGACCGCCTACGCGAGCCTGAATCAGCAGCGCATCGACATGAATCTCGTGCACACGGTGCTGAAGGACTTCATCACGCTCGACGCGGACAACGAGGTGCAGCCGGCCGACATCATCAGCAGCACGGCCGAGTACTTCGATCTCTCGGTCGACGATCTCTACGGGCCGACACGCGCGCAGCAGATCGCGACGGCGCGCCAGATCGCGATGTATCTCTGCCGCGAGCTGACGCCGCTCTCCCTTCCCAAGATCGGGCAGCTCTTCGGGGGCCGGGATCACACGACGGTGATGTATGCCCACAAGAAGATTTCCCAGTTGATCGCGGAGCGTCGCTCGATTTACAACCAGGTGACCGAGCTCACGACACGCATCAAGCAGGGTTCTCGCTAGGTTCTTATCCACAGAATTCGAGAGACCTGTGGATAGTTGGGGACAACTCGGACAAAATTGTGGATGGTTTCGGGACCCCTGTGGAATCTCCGCGTCGGGCATTCTCGCCCGCCATTCCGCGGATCGGGATTCGTCCACGGCCCGTCAACAACTCACAAGTTTGTAGTTCCCAGTCGGGAACAGTGATCCACCGAGTTATCCACAGTATCCACAGCTGTTAACACTGTTAACACATCAATGTCTTTTCACGGGGCACTCGATCACGCACTGCGTGAACCTCGTCCGGGACGTTTCTTGTCACTTTTCAAGTGGTCCGAGAACCACAGCTTCACCGCGCCCGGATGCCGCGCTCCTCCGAATATGCAAAGATTGTGAGGCCAGCTAGCTCCGCGCCTTCGCGGAGCGGATTCGGGAGGGAAGCCAGATGCGATTCACCGTCAATCGTGACGTGTTCAGCGAGGCCGTCTCGTTCGCAGTGAAGCTCCTTCCCCAGCGCCCCACGCAGCCGCTGTTGAGCGGCGCTCTGATCGAAGCCGAGGGCGAGTCCCTCACGGTGTCGTCATTCGACTACGAGGTCTCCGCGCGCACCTCGATCACCGCTGTGGTGACCGAGCCGGGTCGAGCCCTGGTTTCCGGTCGGCTGCTCGGTGAGATCGCCTCGCGTCTTCCGCACTCCGACGTCGAGGTTTCGCTGCTCGACACCCGCGTCGAGGTCCGCTGCGGGACCGCCTCGTTCAGTCTTCCGGCGATGCCGGTCGAGGAGTACCCCCAGATTCCCCGTGTTGACACGGTGTCGGGGTCGGTTCCGGCGGATCTGTTCGGCGACGCGATCGGTCAGGTGTCTCTCGCGGCCTCGAAGGACGATGTGACGCCGGTGATCACGGGCGTTCAGTTCGAGATCGACGAGAACTCGCTCACCATGACCGCGACCGATCGCTACCGCGTGGCGACCCGTGGAATCGACTGGGAGAACGAGGGCGGCGGTGAGAAGCTCAGCGCTCTCGTGCCCTCGAAGATCGTCACCGAGGTGGGGAAGACTTTCTCCGGCGATGGTCAGGTGCAGGTTTCGATCGTCAAGGATTCGGAGCGCGAGCTCATCGCGTTCACGGGCGGGACGAAGACCGTTACCTCCCTCCTGATCAAGGGCAACTACCCGCCCGTTGGCAGACTTTTCCCTGATAGCGTCGATAATTACGCCGTCGTGAACACCGCAGAGCTCGTTGAGGCCGTGGGCCGCGTCGGCCTCGTTCTCGAGCGCGAAGCCGCGCTCCGGTTCTCCTTCGCGGAGGGCACCGTGACCCTCGAGGCCGCCGGCACCGAATCGGCCCAGGCCGTCGAGACCGTTGACGCACACCTGGTCGGCGAGGACATGGTGGTTTCCCTGAAGCCGCAGTTCCTGCTCGACGGGCTCCGCTCCACGCACTCCGAGTTCGCGCGCATTGCGTTTACCCGCACCGACAACCCCGGCAAGCCGGGCCCGGTGCTCATCACCAGCCAGCGCAGCAAGGACGAGGCCGACGAGGAGAGCTTCCGCTACCTGCTGCAGCCGAACCTGCTGCAGCCGAACCTGCTGCTGCGATAGGTAGCTCATGCGAGTCGCTCGCCTTTCGCTTCGCGACTTCAGGAACTACCCCACCGCCGAGGTCGAATTCTCTGCGGGGCCGAACCTGATCATCGGCCCCAATGGTCAGGGGAAGACGAACCTGATCGAGGCCATCGCCTATTTTTCGGGATTGCGCTCTCACCGAGTGAGCAGCGACGCACCGCTCGTGCGCGCCGGGGCCAGCGCGGCAATCGCGCGGATGCGGCTCGAGGCGGCCGGTCGAGATGTGCTGCTCGAGTTGCAGATCAATCGAGAGGGTGCGAACAAGGCGCAGGTCAATCGCAATTCTGTGCGTCCACGAGAGGTCACCAGATGGTTTTCCTCGGTGTCGTTCGTCCCGGAAGACTTAACAATCGTTCGTGGAGAGCCCTCAGGACGGCGTCGCTTTCTTGATGAGGCACTCGTCTCACGCCATCCCATCGCCTCAGGCGTGCTCTCGGACTACGAACGAGTGGTACGACAGCGCACTTCGCTTCTGAAATCCGCCCGATCGGGGAGCGCTCGGGCCGTAGAGGCCACCCTTCCGGTGTGGGACGAGCAGCTCATTGAGACTGGCACCCAGATCATGCTCGCGCGTCGGGAGCTGATTCGAGATCTGTCCGGTCCGCTTCGGGACGGTTACCGTGCGCTCGTCGACGCGGATCATCTTCCGGGTCTCTCGCTCAGCGAGTCCGTCTGCACGGCACTCGATGCGGATGTTTCACGTGAAACCCTGACACTCGAGGATCTTGCGAGTGTTTCACGTGAAACGCTCGCGCATGACTTCCGGGCCGCGCTCGCGGAAGTTCGCGGACGGGAGCTGGAGCGTGGTGTCACGCTCGTCGGCCCGCACCGTGATGATCTTGAGTTGACGCTGAACGCCCTGCCGGTAAAGGGATACGCGAGTCATGGGGAGTCCTGGTCCTTTGCGCTCTCCTTGAAGATGGCGCTCGCGGCGCTCTTGAGTGAGGAGTCGCCGGCGGGCGATCCGGTGATTATTCTCGACGACGTGTTTGCTGAGCTGGATCTCGGCAGGCGCGGTCGGCTCATGAGTGCGGTGAGCGGCTATGAACAGGTCATCGTGACGGCCGCCGTTGAAGAGGACATCCCCGAGGGACCCAGCTGGCGGCGGATCGCCATTGCGGCCGGCGAGATCGTCTCCGATTCCGGCCCCTCGAATGATGCTCTGACCTGGGATTCTCAGCCAACCCGCGCGGCCCAGGCCGAGGCACCACAGGGAGACACCCTGGTCGAAGCTCGTCCTGGCCAGAGCGACATGGCGACAAGCTCGCAGAGCCCGGGTGCTCGTGCGGCGGAGGGGGACGGTGAGCGCTCGGACGGTGTTTCACGTGAAACGCAGGCCGGCCGGGAGGAAGACCACTCGGGGGAGTCGGGTCTCGGTGACGCCGATGTCGCAGCTTCCACCGAGGGTGACGAATCCCTATCTCCCGACGTGGACCCGGACTCCTCATCGTTGGGGGTTGCTGGTGTACGGCCGGGCCCGGGAGAGAAGTTGGGGATGTCGCCGATTCCCAGCAATACTCACTCCGAGCACGTTTCACGTGAAACGATGCTTCGCGACGCGACAGCTGTAGATGCGGGAGATCACGCCTCCGAGTCGGACGCCGCTGAGGCCGGATCCGCGCCGTCCCCGGAACAGGAGGAGGGGCGGCAATGAGACCGGCGGGCGAGCCAGGCTTTGCGACGGAGAGCTACCTCCGCGCAAAGTCGGTCTGGCGTGGCCGTCCGGTTCGGCGCCGTCGGAAGTTCGCGGACGACTCTCCCGGGGGGAAGCCATTTGGCGGTGGTCGTGATCCTCGAGCGCTGGGAGACGTGCTCGTGGTGATGGCGAGTGAGATGGGCTGGAGCGTCGAGCTCGAACAGGCCCGTGTGATCACCGAGTGGCCGGAGTTCGCCGGCGAGGCGACGGCAGAGCACACGAGCGTGGTGGGAATCTCGAATGGGGTGCTCCAGGTGCAGTGTGATTCCACCACCTGGGCCACGGAACTCCGACGTCTTCGCGCGGAGATGCTCACGCGTCTCCTCACTGAGTATCCCGAGAGCGAGATCCGGGACCTGCGTTTTCTTGCCCCCGGTGCGCCAAGCTGGCGTCACGGACCACGCACGGTGCAGGGGAGGGGGCCGCGGGACACCTATGGGTAGTCCGTTGCACCGTCGGGCGGCCTGTCGCAGCGACGGCCAATTGACCCGTACGGTCCTGCTCTCGACCCGCACGGAGCCTGTCTGAGAGCTGGTCAATTCGGCGTTCTGACACAGAAATGTCGTTGTGGGGGATCGATCCCTTTGAAAATCCGCTATTCTCCGGCCCGTTACAGGCGATTCGGCAACCCAAACTTGATAGACTGGGATGCGGAAACGTCCGGCGTGCTGAACGTGCGCTGAGGGGCCAGAGAAGGATTAATCACAGGCATGAGTTCAGAACAGGCTTCGGCCGCGGAAGAATACGGCGCCGGAGCAATCCAGGTACTCGAGGGTCTGGAAGCTGTTCGCAAGCGTCCGGGCATGTACATCGGCTCGACCGGCCCGCGCGGCCTGCATCACCTGGTCTACGAGATCGTCGATAACTCGGTGGATGAGGCGCTCGCGGGATACTGCGACACGATCGACATCACCATTCTCGCTGATGGCGGGGTGCGCGTCATTGACAATGGCCGTGGAATCCCGGTCGATATGCACCCCACTGAGGGGCGCTCGACGGTCGAGGTTGTGCTGACGGTGCTCCACGCTGGCGGCAAGTTCGGCGGCGGTGGGTACGCGGTTTCGGGCGGCCTGCACGGCGTCGGTTCCTCCGTGGTGAACGCGCTCTCCTCCCGCTTCGAGGTGTCGGTGAAGCGTCAAGGTTTCACGTGGAACATGTCGTTCACGGGGAGCGTCCCGGACGCGCCGCTGGCGAAGGGGGAGCCCACGGAGGAGACGGGCACCACGATCACCTTCTGGCCGAGCGCTGAGATCTTTGAGACCGTCGACTTCGACTATCAGACGCTGCGCACCCGCTTCCAGCAGATGGCGTTCCTCAATAAGGGACTCAAGATCATCCTCACCGACGAGCGACCCCAGGAGCCGGTCGAGAACGAGGAGGGCGAACTCGTCACGCCCGCCGCGCCGAGTGACACCTTCCTGTACGAGAAGGGGATCGAGGATTACGTTCGCCACCTGAACGCGGCAAAGCGGGCCGACCTCGTGAACGAGGAGATCATCTCCTTTGAGTCCGAGGACACCGAGCGCAAGATCTCCGCGGAGATCTCCATGCAGTGGACCACGGCGTACACGGAGAGCGTCCACACCTACGCGAACACGATCAATACCCACGAGGGTGGCACGCACGAAGAGGGCTTCCGCGCCGCGCTCACGACGCTGGTCAACCGCTACGCGCGCGAAAAGAACATCCTCCGCGAGAAGGACGACAACCTCTCGGGCGACGACGTTCGCGAGGGACTCACCGCGGTCATCTCGGTGAAGCTGGGGGAGCCCCAGTTCGAGGGCCAGACCAAGACCAAGCTCGGCAACACCGAGGCGAAGGCGTTCGTGCAGAAGGTTGTCGGCGATCAGCTCGGCGACTGGCTCGAGCGCAACCCCGGGCCGGCGAAGGACATCATCCGGAAGGCGATCCAGGCCGCCACGGCCCGTCTCGCCGCCCGCAAGGCGCGCGAAACGGCCCGACGCAAGGGCCTGCTCGAGTCCGGCGGGATGCCGGGCAAGCTCTCGGACTGCACGAGCAAGGACCCGACGATCTCCGAGATCTTCATCGTGGAGGGCGACTCCGCGGGTGGTTCCGCGAAGACGGGACGCGATCCCCACACGCAGGCGATCCTTCCGCTGCGCGGCAAAATCCTCAACGTGGAGAAGGCGCGACTCGATCGCGCGCTGAACAACGCCGAGGTCCAGGCCATGATCACCGCGTTCGGTGCCGGTATCGGCGAGGACTTCGACCCCGAGAAGGCGCGCTACCACAAGATCGTGCTCATGGCCGATGCCGATGTCGACGGGCAGCACATCACCACGCTGCTCCTCACACTGCTGTTCCGCTACATGCGACCGCTCATCGACCTCGGCTACGTCTATCTCGCGCAGCCGCCGCTGTACCGCATCAAGTGGGCGAACGCCGAGGACGAGTACGTCTTCAGCGACGCTGAGCGCGATCAGCAGCTCGCCGCCGGCGCCGAGGCCGGCCGCCGGCTCGTCAAGGAGAGTGGCGTGCAGCGCTACAAGGGCCTCGGCGAGATGAACCACGAAGAACTGTGGGAGACCACGATGAACCCCAAGACCCGGACCCTGCTCCAGGTCAACATGGACGACGCGGCGACCGCCGACGAGATCTTCTCGACCCTGATGGGCGAGGACGTCGAGGCGCGACGCAGCTTCATCCAGCAGAACGCGAAGGACGTGCGCTTCCTTGACATCTGAGAACCAGACCCCGGAATCCGAGACCGAGTTCGGAGTCGCCGTGGACGGCGTCCCCAGCGCGGAGCTTGCGGATCATCACCACGGCCGGATCGATCAGGTCGAACTTCGGGAGGAGATGCAGCGCTCCTACCTCGACTACGCGATGAGCGTCATCGTGGGACGCGCGCTTCCCGATGTCCGTGACGGACTCAAGCCCGTGCACCGCCGCGTCATCTACACGATGTACGACGGCGGCTACCGCCCCGACAAGGCGTTCTCCAAGTGCACCCGTGTCATCGGCGACGTCATGGGCCAGTTCCACCCCCACGGCGACACCGCCGTGTACGACTCCCTCGTCCGTCTCGTGCAGCCGTGGGCCATGCGCTACCCGCTCGCGCTCGGGCAGGGCAACTTCGGCTCGCCCGGTAACGACGGCGCCGCCGCGCACCGGTACACGGAGACCAAGATGTCCCCGCTCGCCATGGAGATGGTGCGCGATATCGACGAGGACACCGTCGACTTCAAGGACAACTACGACGGCCGCACGCAGGAGCCCACGGTACTCACCGCGCGATTCCCGAACCTGCTCGTCAACGGCTCGGTCGGCATCGCGGTCGGCATGGCCACGAACATCCCCCCGCACAACCTCCGAGAGGTGTCCGAGGCTGCGATCTGGCACCTCGAGCACCCCGAGGCGAGCCGCGAGGAGCTCCTCGAGGCGCTGATCGAGCGCGTAAAGGGCCCGGACTTCCCGACGGGCGCCCAGATCCTGGGCACGAAGGGCATTCGCGAGACCTACCGCACCGGCCGTGGCTCGATCACGATGCGCGCCGTTGTCAACATCGAGGAGATCCAGGGCCGCACCTGCCTCGTCGTGACGGAGCTCCCGTACCAGGTCAATCCGGACAACCTCGCCGTGAAGATCGCCGACCTCGTCAAGGAGAACAAGGTCCAGGGGATCGCGGACATCCGCGACGAGACAAGCGGCCGCACCGGCCAGCGCCTCGTCATCGTGCTCAAGCGCGACGCGATCGCGAAGGTCGTGCTCAACAACCTGTACAAGCACACGCAGCTGCAGGAGAACTTCGGCGCGAACATGCTCGCGATCGTCGACGGCGTGCCGCGCACGCTCGCGCTCGACGGTTTCATCACCGCGTGGACGAAGCACCAGATCGAGGTCATCGTCCGCCGCACGGAGTTCCGCCTCCGGAAGGCCGAGGCCGAGGCGCACATCCAGCGGGGCTACCTCAAGGCGCTTGACGCGCTTGATGAGGTCATCGCCCTGATCCGTCGCTCGCCCACCGTGGAGGAGGCCCGCACGGGCCTCATGTCGCTGCTCGACGTCGATCAGATCCAGGCCGACGCGATCCTGGGCCTGCAGCTTCGACGCCTCGCAGCGCTCGAACGACAGAAGATCCTCGAGCTCGCCGCGAAGCTGGAAGCCCAGATCAAGGAGTACGAGGGCGTTCTTGCTTCGCCCACGGAGCAGCGCGGGATCGTCGTGACCGAGCTCACCGAGCTCGTGCACAAGTTCGGCGATGATCGCCGGACGAACATCCTGCACGGATTCGACGGCGACATGTCGATGGAAGACCTGATCCCCGAAGAGGAGATGGTCGTCACCGTCACGCGCGGCGGGTACGTGAAGCGCACGCGCATCGACAACTACCGTTCGCAGCACCGCGGTGGCAAGGGCGTCAAAGGCGCACAGCTCCGCGCGGACGACATCGTCGAGCACTTCTTCGTCACGACGACGCACCACTGGCTCCTGTTCTTCACGAACACGGGCCGCGTGTACCGCGCGAAGACCTACGAGATCCCCGAGGGCGGTCGCGACTCGAAGGGCCAGCATCTCGCAAACCTGCTCGCGCTCGCACCCGACGAGGCGGTCACCCAGATCCTGGACATCAGGGACTTCGAGGCGGCCGGCTACCTCGTGCTCGCGACCCGCGACGGACTCGTCAAGAAGACGGCGCTGTCCGAGTACGACACGAACCGCACTGGCGGCATCATCGCGATCAAGCTCCGCGAGGGCGACGAGCTCGTCTCCGCACTCGTCGCCGAGGCCGAGAACGATGTGCTGCTCGTCTCTCGCCACGGAATGTCTGTCCGATTTACCGCATCTGATCAGGCACTTCGTCCGATGGGCCGGTCGACGAGCGGCGTTCGCGGAATGAACTTCCGCGAGGGCGACTCACTCCTCTCCGCCTCCCGCATCGACGAGACCGGTGGCTTCGTCTTCGTGGTGACGGAGGGTGGCTACGCGAAGCGGACCGCGGTGAGCGAGTACCGCGTGCAGCAGCGCGGGGGCTACGGCATCAAGGTGGCGAAGCTGGACGAGAACCGCGGCAACCTGGTCGGCGCGCTGATCGTGGAGGAGGCCGATGAGGTGCTCGCCGTGCTCGCGAGCGGCAAGGTCGTGCGTTCAGACGTCGCGGAGGTTCCCGCGAAGGGACGTAATACGATGGGGGTCGTGTTTGCGCGGTTCCCAGAGGGTGACCGTATTATTGGCATCGCGCGAAACTCGGAACGCGGACTCGACGAGGATGAGACCGAGGTTCCGGAGACCGAGCAGCCTGAGAACGGGGAAGACCTGAATGACTAACACTGTTGCCGACAAGCTGGCCAAGAAAACCCGCAAGAAGGCGCCGTCCAAGCAGGTCCGCCTGAAGCTCGTCTACGTCGACTTCTGGTCGGCCGTGAAGTTCTCCTTCCTGGTCTCCATCTGCATGGCGGTTGTCGGCATCGTGGCGACGATTCTGATCTACACGGTCCTCATGCAGACCGGCGTCTTCGGCCAGGTGGACTCGCTGTTCATGGACATCGTCGGCGAGGAGAACAGCCTGATGAAGTTCATCGGCTTCCCGCAGGTCCTCGGTTTCTCCGTCGTGGTCGGGATCCTCAACACGATCGTCGGCACCGCGCTCGGCGCCGTGGGCGCGCTCGTCTACAACCTGCTCGTGCGCGTGCTCGGCGGCTTCCAGCTCGGATTCACCAGCAACTAGTTTTCGCACACGCTGCTCACGAGGGCGCGGCATCGCTTCGGCGGGCCGCGCCCTCGCTGCGTGTGGGGGTGCGCCCGGCATCGAGTCCCGGCGTGCGACGAGGTGCGGATGCCGCGCGGACGGATCGCAGCTGGGTCGCAGCTGGATCGAGCGCTGATCGGGGCGGCAGGCGCGGGGGCCGATCGGAGGTGGCGGGCTCGAACGGTTCGCGGATCAGATCGGATCGCACTCGGGAGCGACCTGCCCGGTGCGGGTACGTGCACGGAGGATCCGATCTCGCGGCAGAAACGGGCCGCACGGCGACCCGAGGTCGTTCGGTGGGAAAAAATGCGCGCTGAGCCCGGCCTGGGAGTTCGTGAACGGGGGGAGGGCCGCACCATCGGGAAATGCCGGACCGTAGAGGGGACCGGTGCCACGGCCAACGTGGCGCGCACCGCGCCGTGCACCGCACCGAGGGGAAAGCAGAAAACTCCTGTTCGAAACGATGAATCGCCCGATCCGCGATTTCGATTTCAGATTTGCCGACGAATCCGGTAGAGTCATTGCTTGGTCAAGGGGCTATAGCTCAGGCGGTTAGAGCGCTTCACTGATAATGAAGAGGTCCCAGGTTCAAGTCCTGGTAGCCCCACCGAGTTCAATGTATGTTGTTCTCTACGGGTCCTTAACTCAGTTGGTAGAGTGCCTGCTTTGCAAGCAGGATGTCGGGAGTTCGATTCTCCCAGGATCCACCAAAAGTGTCCTACGGGAACACGCGACATCGGAAGATGTTGGGTGTTCCCGTTTCGCGTTCTTGCCTCCGGCGGCCTCGTTGATGATCGTCTTGAACGGTTCGGCGAGGCGTGGGCGGAGTTGTTCGTCGTCGGTGATCTCCAGCCGTGTGTAGAACGCCTGGTTCGCGAGTCGGCGGTTGCCGTCGTCGGAGTGCGCGTAGGCGCGGTGCGCGTCGGTGAGGAGCCGCAGGGAGTCGTGGAGGAACGCCCGCGCCCCGGTGTGGTGTTCGTCGTGCTGGGCGAGGCGTTGCTCGATGTCGGCGAGCCCCGCGCGGATGCGGTCTTGGTGCCGCTTCAACGTGGTCAGGTCGATGGCGTCGGCGAAGTGCGCCGCGAGAAGTTTGTCGCTCTCAGCCTCGAGCCTCGCCCGGTTGGCGGTGAGGTCGGCGAACTCCTGATCTCGCCCGGCGCTCTGCTCATCGAACGCGGCGTCGACTTCGGCGGCGAGGTGCCAGTAGTCGGCCTCGCTGATCGTGATGTCCCTGTAGGAGTCCTCGACCAACCGTTCGGCGACCTGGACGGGCACGGCCCGCCGGGTGCAGGTCGTCTTCTTCGCGGCGCGGCCCGAGCAGATGAAGTAGGCGTAGGTGGTGCCTCTCGGGTTGGTGGCGAAGTCGAGCAGCATCCGCGACCCGCACGAGCCGCAGTGAAGCAGTCCTTTCAGGTGGTGAGCATGTTGCACGTGCCGCGTCATCCTCGCGTTGCGCGCCTTCAGCAGCGATTGCACCTGATCAAAGAGTGCGGGCTCGATGAGCGGTTCGTGCGCGCCGGGATGCAGGGCGCCCTTGTAGCGGATCACACCGGCGTAGTACGGGTTCGTGAGCAGCTTGTAGAGCGTGTTCTTCCCCAGCGGCTTCGACGGACGCTTCGGCGACGGCACGGTCGTCAGGCCGCGAGCGGTGAGGTCACGCAACAAACCGGTGACGGAGGTCTCGCCCTTGGCGTAGGTCTCGAGTGCCCACCGAACGAGCGGTGCTCGCTCGGGATCGACCTCGACCGTCCTGACTTCGCGGCCAGCCTCGTCGGTGCGGCGGACGTTGAGATACCCGACCGGTGCGCGCATGGGTGTGCCGCCCTGCGCAAGCTTCTGCGTCAAGCCCTTCGTGACCTCGGTGGCGAGGTTGCGGGAGTAGAACTCCGCAATGCTCGAAATGATGCCGTGGACGAGCACCCCCGACGGCGTTTGATCGATCGACTCGGTCGCCGACACGAGCGTCACGCCCGCGGCGAGGAGGGCTTCGTGAATCTTCACGTCGTCGGCACGGTTGCGGGCGAGCCAGTCGAGCTTGTCCACGATACAGAAGGTCACCCGGGATGCGGCGATGAACGCGAGCATGTCCTGCAACCCGTCACGATCCGCCGACCTGGCCGACTCCCCAGCATCGACGAACTCCCGCACGACCCGCGCACCCAACTCTGCGGCCTTCCGCGCGTTGGCCTCGCGCTGCGCAGGGATCGAGAAGCCTTCCTCGGCGCCGCCACGCTCCGCCTGCTCGCGCGTGGAGACACGCAGGTAAGACACCGCGAGCAGCACCGCGGCGCCCACCTCGACGGCGGTGTCGGTGGTGACTGTGCTGCTCATGGTGGCCTACTTCGCCTCGAAGGGTCGTCAACGGGTTGAAGAGCTACTTGGTGACCGTGGTGGAAAATGTCCACCACCGTGATGCCGTATGGAGCGGCATTCGTGGGCTGACGGTCCCGGAAAATTTCCGGAACCGTCCAGGCGTCCCGATACTTCAAGCCCGACGCCGTCAGGAAGTGCCAGCCCGTAGGGGTCTGGCTCGCCGTTGATCCAGGCGCGGTGCCGTGCCGCGGCGATGCCGAGCACCCACGCGACGAGCCTTCTCATGTCGGGCTCGTCACGCCGCGTCACCCGCAGCTGTAGGTTCCTCGCATCAGAGTTCATGCCAGGTAGGTGCGCAGCACTTCCCAAACCGAGAGCACCCAGACGAATTACCGCCCGCCGTACGACCCACTTCCGGAGGGACACGCCTCTTGCAGATCAAGGACCGTACTACTCCGTATGGAATTGTGATGCGATCAGACTACGCCTCTTCACGATCTGGGAACAGGTAGAACGCGATCTTCGGCAGCCTGACCAGCCCGCGCCCGAGCGCCGCCGTGAACAGCTCCTCGGCGAGATGCTTGAGCTCGGGAGCGAGGAAGCTGGCCGCCGCATCAGCCACCTCAGGGTCTTCGTCGGGGTCGTCGGCGCGAAGCATCACCACGACCGCGCCGCGGATGTCGTCACACCAATCCTGGGTCGCCTGAGCAAGCGGCTTGATCGCACCGGCCACACCGTCAGCCATAAGCCGGATCAGCGCCTGACCTTCGCGACGGTCGAACAGGCGATCGAGCGCGGCGACGATATGCGCACGCACCGCCTCAACCTCGGCACCTTGAGGTGTGGGGGTGCCGTCGAGGAACGCGAGCGTGCTCGCCCGCATGTGGCTGATCGCATCCAGCGCCAGCCCCTCCTTCCCCTTGCCGGGGAAATGGTGGTACATACTGCCCTGCCCGACACCGGACCGTTTCTGGATCATCACCGGGCTCGTCGCCTCGAAACCACGCTCCGACAGCAACTTGCATGTCGCAGCCACCAGCTTCTGCTTCGAGTCATACGCCGGACGCCCCGGACCCCGCCACTTCTCCACCATCCTCACCACGCTCCTCGCCGCCGAGTGGCCTATGGCCGCACGGATCAATTCCATACAGAGTCGTATGGACCTTGACCTGCAAGACGCGTGATAGCCCTGAGTGAGTGTCAACGTGTTCTGAGGCGAATCAAGCGGGCCGTCGCGGGTCGTGGACTGGTGCTGACTCCAAGTGGACAATGGTTCTGTGGGTAGAGTGAAGAAGAACGGCAGTAGATGCCACCAGCTTGAGGACGTCAGCTTCGTTCTGCCCACAGACGTGCCGCGCAAGGGGCGCAAGGTGCCCGCGCCGCCGCTTGGCGTTCCACCTCAGGTGGGGCGCCGCGAAGCTGCGGAAGCCCGTCACCCAGGCTTCGTACGTGACGGGCGATTCACCGCTGGCGCGTACACAGTCCCAAGGTTTGACTTTGAGAGGTGCCCGATCTGCCTCAGGCCAGACGATCTCACCGACGAGCATGTACCCATGAAATCGCTCGGTGGGAAGGTCATGACACGGACGTGCAGCGACTGCAACAACAGGCTGGGTTCGGTGTCCGAGGCTGCTTTGCGTTCAGTTGTCGCAGGCGAGGTCATTGTTGAAGCAGCAAGACAGGGCGCTGATGGTTTTCGAGGATTCCGCAAGGCAACTGTAGCGCTACGTCAGGCTCCCTCAGCGATACCGGAAATGCACGTGACAAGTGGTGATAACGAACTTCTTGCCGCTATTTCCTCCGGCGAGCCGCTCGCTGTTCGCTACCGCCTGTTCGACCCGTTCCCCTCCGGAATAGCGATTCTCAAGTACGCCTACCTGGCGGCCTGCATCTGGCTTCGCGAGATTCCGATAACTGAAGAAGCTGAGTCAATTCGTTTGGTGCTTATGGCTATCCGCGACGGCGAGGAACTTCCTGAGGATGTCTGCGAGGCCATCAGCGGTCTCATCCACATTCTGGTACTCGTTGAGAATCCCAGCCACGATCTCGGCTCGATCGTGCTTGTGGAACCGACGACAGTTCACTCCGGATGGGGTTTCGTCCTCGGACAACGCTTGAGATGCCCCTGGCCGTTCTCAGACGTGCAGCCAACTGATCGCCGTGACGCGTAGCGATCGAAACCCATGTGGTGCGGGCCTACACCAGGCCTCCACGAAGATCTCGAATCGGAAAGATGTCGTCGTACGCCAGGTAGCTACGGAGATGCTCCTGGCGGATCATCAGCATGCCTCGGTCTGTATGCCTTGCAGGCACGATGCCACGAGAGTACATGTCTGATGGATCGGCCCCACTCCTAAGGAGGAGGAGGGCCACCTGCCAGTGGTCGCTGCTGCCGCCGGACGGCACACTCATCTCTGCGGCTTGGGCTAGCGCGGAGTTTCCGCCAGTGCGTCGATGAATGTTCGGATTGGCACCCGCCTGGAGAAGCAGTTGGACATTGCGCATCCGGCCTCTGCTCGCGGCGTAGAAGAGCGCTGAGTCCCCATCTGAGTCCACCGCGTCGACGCTTCCGCTCTGCGTGAGCATGATAGCTACTTCGTCGTCTAGGCCTGCTGCAGCACACTGCATGAGGGGGGTGCGTCCGTCTCGGAGGTCGAAGAAGGACTGACGCAGCTCGTTCGTTCCAAGACTCACGAGGTCCAGGGTGGCCCAGCGCTGCATTCTCGGCTCGGTGAAATGCGGCAGGGGGAGTCTCCGCGGAATCGGACCGTGGGTGGCTTCCATGTTCCCGTGATTCTCAACGACGCGTTCGCTCGGGAAACCGCCCCAGCCATACACGGTTCCGGTTGACGTGAGCGCATAGACCTCGGCACCGTGAACGACAAGCGCAACAATGTCATCGAGCCCGGTTACCGGGACGGGGTGATCACGGTCGATCGTCGTTCCGTCTCCGATCTGGCCGAAATTGTTGCACCCCCAACCGTAGGCGCGCCCGTCGCTCTTGAGAGCGTGCCAGGTACTCTCATTGTTGATCCAGTCCCGTCGGTGGACGACGGCGACGATGCCTGTCAGATCAGGGACTTGCTTTACCGCGAGGTCTTCGCCCCAACTCCAAACCCGCCCATCGTCATCGATCGCCGTCTGGCCCTCGCCCAAGGCTCGAATGGGTGGAAGGCCGACCAATTGAGTTGGAACGCTACGCGCGACCTTGTCTCCGTCAAACGACCACCCGTAACCCCAAACCAGGACCGCACCCGTGTTCGTCAGTGCCACAACGCCATCTTGCTGCTCCGAGCACCGGATTTCGCTGACGCCCTTCAAGTGCGGGAGCAAAGCGGGCGCGCTGCGTCTTGCTTCCGAACCGTCGCCTAGGCGCCCACCATGTTGCGATCCCCAGGACCAGACATCTCCACTCGCGCCGATTGCGAAGTGGGTACTGCCGGTTGAAGCCAACGCGTTGATTCCGACAAGACTGGTGACTTGCAGCGGCGACTCTTTGTCTCGCCCCTCCTGACCGATCTCATCGAAGTAGTTCTCTCCCCAGGCCCAAACATCGCCGTGCTCGGTGAGTGCGAGTATCTCGTTCTGCGAGCCAGCGATCTGAACGACCTTGGCCGGAATCACCAGGCGACGCGCGGGCAGGCGCACGGGTTCGTACACCTCTCCCTGCGACTTGCTGACAAGAGCCGTGCGCGACTCCCAACTGATCACATTGCCTTCGACGTCGAGTCCGTAACCCCATTCACTACGAGGCACAGCCTGGGCAAACCTCTTGAGTGCCGTGGAGAACCCGATTACGCCCAGATGCTTGAAGCCCGGGAGCTGTGGGGTTGCGGTGATCGTAGTTCTCAAGCGCAGTTCGGAATCCTCTTGAGATGGCACCGGCGCAGTCTCAACCGGCTGGACCCGACTGTTGGCAGTCCCCGCCGGAGGCCTGGCGGATTGGTCAGGGCGGGCGTGAGGAGAGTCCGACGGGTCTCCAGCAGGAATCGCGTTGTTCCTAGCGTTGGTGTGGACAGACAGTAGTGCCTCTCGGAGCCCGGTTCGCCCCGCCACAATGAACTCCTCGACAGTCCCATCAACCAGTGTCAGAGTCCAGCGCGAACCGGCCACCGCACCTCCCGAGCCGCCAACGAAGGAAACGACTTCCGAGAGCGAGAGGCGCAACTCGTATCTACGCTGGAAGAGTCCGTGCGCACGGAAGACCAGCTCCGGCTGGGGTCCTTCCTGAAGCCAGAGGTGCCCACCCAACGCGATACCGTTCTTGAAGTGGTTCGCACGGGTCTTGTGGCTAAGCGTTTGGTCAACACCGTTCATGAGGTCAACGATATCGGTCGTGAACGGCACACACTTTGATCTGACGGCACAGTCTGGGGACGCCTGAACGGGGCCGCCTACTTTCGTCAGACCGCCATGGTCCCGACGGCTTTGCGACCCGCCGCCGACTACCGGTAGGTTTCACGCCAGACCAGTCTTCGCCCACACTGTGCCGCGATGCACGCCAAACTGCTCTGCGAGCGCATTCACGCTGACGCCGTTGGCGCGGGCTGTTCGCATAGCGTCCACTTCCTCCGTCGTGAGCCGTGTTCGAGTGCGTCTCCTTGGCTCTGCCGACGCCTTGATCAGTGGATCATCAGGTTCGCCAACGGGTTCAGCAGGAACGCCAGGCCCTTGATTCCACTCGGAGATCAGCCACTCGACCCGCTGTCGCCTGTTCCCATAGTGGTCGATGGCGTCCACCACTACAACCCCGGTCCTCACGGATCGGGGTTGTTTCGTTCTCGCTCTGGGCGGCCGGCCTGTAGGACCGGGGTCCCCCTGGTATTCCGTTCCACCGTGCACTACGTTGCTGCTTACGAGGGGTCGGAGGGCCTGATGAGCAAGCAGAATCACGAGAGGGTCGCCGCGGTGCTGTGGCAGGATTCGCCCGAGCCGCATGATTACCCCGCGGCGGCGGCCTACCTGTCTCTGGTGCTCGCGGAGGAGACGGTCGCGCGGGTCGTTGCAGCGCTCGAACGAGGCCCCCTGACCCGGCACAAAGCTAAGGATCTGCTGCGGGCGTCCGGGCTGCAGCTGCTCGGGGCGACGGACCCGCACGTGGCGGGTGACCTCGCCAAGGTTGCCCGGGGCGAGAAACTCTCTCCGGTGCTGCTCGTGCGCGGCGACGCGGCGAAGGGACACCCGCTGCAGATCGCCGACGGGTATCACCGGGTGTGCGCGAGCTACCACATCGACGGGAACACCGACATCCCGGCGGTGCTGGTCGACCTGCCATGAGTTTCGCGCTGCTGGCGCTCGTGTGCGCGGTGGCACTGGTGGGTCCGCTGCTGGCCTCGACCCGCCGGGTGCGGCTCCCGGTCGTGATCGGCGAGCTGGGCGTCGGGATCCTGCTCGGCGCGACCGGCCTGCGCTGGATCGACGCGACGAATCCCACGTTCGCGTTCATGGGGCAGATCGGCTTCGCGCTCGTGATGTTCATCGCGGGCAGTCACGTGCCGATCCGCAACGCCGCGCTCCGCCAGGGGCTGGGTCGCGCCGCGGGACGCGCGGCGCTCGTCGGAGTGATGTCCGTACCCGCCGGCTTCGGGATCGCGGCCCTGTTCGACACGGGGCACGGGCCGCTGTACGCGGTCCTGCTCGCATCGAGTTCGGCCTCGCTCGTGCTGCCGGCGCTCGAGGGCGTCCCCCTGACGAGCGTTCCGGCGTTGCAACTTCTCGCCCAGCTCGCGATCGCTGACGCCGCCTGCATCGTGCTGCTCCCGCTCGCGATCGATCCGGCGCACGCGGGAACTGCCGCCCTCGGCGCGCTCGCGGTGCTCGCGGCGGGCGCGCTCCTGTTCCTCGTACTCACCGTCCTGGCACGGCGGGGGAGAGCCGAGCGGCTCCACCAGTACAGCGAACGCCGGGCGCTCGCCATGGAACTGCGGATCACCCTGCTGCTGTTGTTCTCGCTCGCGATGGTCGCCTCCGTATCAAAGGTCTCCGTGATGCTCGCGGGATTCGTCGCCGGACTCGTGGTCTCCGCGGTCGGTGAGCATCGCCGCGTCCAGAACCAGATCTTCGCCCTGAGCGAGGGTTTCTTCGCGCCCCTGTTCTTCGTGTGGCTCGGCGCCTCGCTCAATCTGCGGCATCTGGTGGAGCACCCGAGCGCGATCGTCCTTGGCGTGGCGCTCGGGGTCGCCGCGCTCGCGGTGCACGTGCTCGTCGGAGCCGTCACGAAGCAGCCGCTGTCCTTCGCCGCGCTGACGGCGGCGCAGCTCGGCGTTCCCGTTGGCGCGGTCGCCCTCGGGACCCAGGCTGCGCTGTTCGCGCCGGGGGAGGGATCGGCGTTGCTGCTCGGCGCGCTGATCACCATCGCGGGCGTCTCGATCGTCGCGCCGGCCGCGATCCGGCGCCTGGCCTCAGCCACAGAGGGATCGGCCCGAGCGAGTTGAGCTGGCCGCTCCATGAGTGTCCGTGGTCACCGCTACGCTGAACCTCGTCGTGCCGTTCGGCACGCGTTTGCCTCAGAGGAGCTCACATGGAAACCGCCCCGATCCTGGCCTGGACGCTGCGCAACGAGATTGCGATCCCGAACGACATTTTGCCGCTCCTCGTCGAGGGGGAGCAGGCGGTCGCGGCGTTCCAGACGTTCCGTGATTCCGCGACCTTCACCACGAAGCGGCTGATCGTGCGGGATGCGCAGGGCATCACGGGCCGGAAGGTCGAGGTGTACTCCCTGCCCTACAGCGCGATCAACATGTGGTCTTCTGAGAACGCCGGCGGAATCCTCGATCGCGACAGCGAGATCGAACTGTGGACGAGGGCCGGCCACATCAAGGTGAAGCTCGGCCGCGGGGCCGACGTTCGACGCATTGATAGCCTCATCGCCTGGGCCGTGCTGCACGCGCACTGAGGCCCACGGGGCGCCTCCTCTCCGCCATAGAATCGACTCATGACCGGCTGGAAAGAGGACATTCTCGGGCCGGGGTTCGAGTGCATGGATCTCGACCTCGGGGAGGACGCCGAGGGGCCGCTCGTGGCGACGCTCGTGCGTTCTCTCCCCGCTCCTCGCGGCTTCTGGGAGCGGCACTTCGGGAAAGCACGCCTGCTCGAGGACATCGACATCCTGTATGTGCACGGCTGGTCCGACTACTTTTTCCAGCGCACCCTCGCGCGATTCTTCACGGATCGGGGCGCTCGTTTCTTCGCGCTCGATCTGCGAAAGTACGGGCGCAGCCTCCGGCCGGGGCAGACGTTCGGCTACATCGATGATCTCGAGGAGTACGACGAGGAGATCGGGCTCGCACTTGACGAGATGCGCGGCAGCGCTGCACCGGGGGAGTCGCCCCGCAGGACGCTCCTGTTCGGCCACTCGACGGGGGGATTGATCCTGAGCCTGTGGGCGGATCGGCACCCGGGCGTGGCCGCCGGCGTGCTGCTCAACAGCCCGTGGCTGGAGCTCCAGATCGCGGAGGCGGGCCGGCAGTGGATCGCACCGATCGTCAACCTTTCGGTCCGGCTCAACCCGCGCGAGGCGGGTCCGCAGCTCGACTTCGGCTTCTACTCTCGGGCCCAGGCCGAGGTCGGGCCGCGCGCGGATCTCGACGGCGTCAACACGGAGTGGCGCCCGGATCGCACCCACCCCGTGCTCTCGGGCTGGATGCGCGCGATTCTCGTGGGGCACGCGAGGGTGGCGAGCGGGCTCGACATCCAGGCGCCCGTGGGGATGCTGCTGTCGAAGCGCTACTCCTTCCGCACGCGCTGGTCGGAGAGCCTCACCCGGGTCGACACGGTCCTCGACGTCGACGCCGTTGCGCGGGCGTCACTGAAGCTGGGTGCCGTGGTGTCGATCGGGCGGATCGACGGTGCGCTGCACGACGTGTTCCTCTCCGCTGACGAGCCGAGGGCGGAGGCGTATCGGCGCCTCGAAGAGTGGCTTGTCGGCTGGCGCGCCGTGGATGCGGCCCACGCGTCAGCGGCTTCTCGCGGCCGCTGACGGGGCCGGTTTCGCCCCGCCTGTGCGTCCAGCGCTGCCGGGGAACGGAAAGCACTAGGCTCAGAGCATGGATCTCAGAGTCGCCGCGTACGCCGTCGTCGAGCGGCGCGGCAAGATCCTGCTGACGCACTGGCGCCGCGGCCACCTGCACGGGTGGACGCTTCCGGGGGGCGGGATCGACGCCGGCGAGGATCCGCGTGACGCCGTCGTCCGCGAGGTCATGGAGGAGACGGGGCTCGAGGCCAGGGTGGGCAAGCTCATCGGCGTCGATTCGCGCGTGATGGTGCGCGAGGAGGTTCCTGAGGGCGACAACCCGGAACTGCACACGATCCGGATCGTCTACCGGGCAACGGTGAAGGATGGCCCGCTCGTGCATGAGATCGGCGGCTCCTCCGATGAGGCCCGCTGGGTGCCACTGCGGGAGGTGCGCGGCCTGCGGACGCTCTCGCTCGTGCAGACCGGTCTGCGAATGGCCGGGATCAGCACGCGCCGAAACCAGAACGGTGGCGGCGGTCGTAGCGGGGGCAGCGGCCGGAACGGCGGCGGCCGAGCGAACGCCAAGCCCAAGAAGTAGCACGGGGGAGCGGGAAGGCCGGAATCCGGACCCTCCGCCGCACATGTTCCACGTGAAACGCGAACGGCGCCGACCCCGAGGGATCGACGCCGTTCGGCGAAGCTGCGACTAGTTGCTCTCGGGCGCGACCCAGAGCTCGTCGTCGGTGCGGAAGGCCTGCCACAGGGCGTAGCCCACGCCTGCTGCGGCCGCGACACCGAGCGTCAGAGCAATGATCCCTCCGACCTTGGCCTTCTTCGGCTTAAGGTACCCCGAGCGCTCACCGAAGCGACGCACCTGCTTGGCGGCCTTCGGGTTCTCGAGCTGATCGAGCGTCTGCACGGTGCGCGCCAGGGCGCTCGCGACGAACGGCGTCGTGAAGCGGCGCACGTTGTCGGCGGCGCGGCGAGCCGATGCGACGCCGCGGTCGACCACCGGCCGGATCGCCTCCAGCTGCTCGTCCACGCGCGGAGCGAGGTGCTCATCGCTGAGGTGCTTGGCCTGACGGCCCGCGGCCTGAATCACGTCGCCTGCGTGACCGAGGACGACGCGCTGCTGATTCAGCAGGTCCTGGGCCTCGTTGCGCAGACGGCGGATCTCGCGGCGGCGCTTGCGTGAGAGTTTCATCCGGTCCTCCTAGCTATGCGCGGGCGATGCCTGCGCTGGTTCGCTCGTAACTTCAACGCTACACCGAACGGGCGGCCCAACGTGGGAGCTTCCCAGATCTTGTCGGAGATTCACCGCGTCTGCACGCTCGTAGCGAAACCGCATGGTGGGAATCGCCGACTTGATCGGGGCATTGCAACGCGCTGCGCATTCCCACGATCCGCGGGAAAGGCCCGCCTAGACTGAGTGCATGACCATTCACAGCGCAGTAGCGACCATCCACACGAACCACGGCGACATCGTCGTCAATCTCTTCGGCGATCAGGCCCCCAAGACGGTCAAGAACTTCGTCGACCTGGCGGAGAAGGGCTTCTACGACGGAGTCATCTTCCACCGCATCATCCCGAACTTCATGATCCAGGGCGGCGACCCCACCGGCACCGGCACCGGCGGCCCCGGCTACGTCTTCGACGACGAGATCCACCCGGAGCTCAGCTTCGATCGCCCCTACCAGCTCGCCATGGCGAACGCGGGCAAGCGCCCCGATATGACGGGCCGTCTCGCGGGAACGAATGGCTCGCAGTTCTTCATCACGACGATCGCTCCCGACTGGCTGAACGGCAAGCACTCGATCTTCGGCGAGGTCGCGAACGACGAGTCGAAGGCCGTCGTCGACGCCATCTCCGCCGTGCAGACCGGCGCGATGGATCGTCCGGTCGAGGACGTCGTGATCACCGGCGTCGACGTCGCCGCGGCCTAACACGTGAGCACGTCCGGCTCGGGCCCTCAGTTCGGCGAGCGCGCGGAATACGGTCCCGAGGACGTCTGCTACCGCCACCCGAACGAGCACAGCTTCACGCTGTGCCAGCGCTGCGGGCGCACGATCTGCGCGAAATGCCAGAACGTGTCGCCCGTCGGCGTGCTCTGCCCGGAGTGCGTGAAGCAGACGGCCCGGCCGGCGAGCCAGAGGGCATCGCGAGGGGCGCGGGTGGCCACCCGTCGCTGGATGGGCTCCGACGCTCCGATCACCTACGCGATCATGGCCGCGTGCGCGGTCGTGTTCGTGCTGCAGCTGCTCGGGTACTACTTCGGCGGTGACGGGGTGACGCGCGCCCTCTGGTACGCGCCGCTCTACTCGCTGCCCGAGAGCTTCGAGCCGTGGCGGATGGTGACGGCGATGTTCACGCACTCGCCGTCGTTCCTGCTGCACATCCTGTTCAACCTGTATGCGCTGTGGCTGTTCGGTCGCAATCTCGAGCAGATGATCGGGCGCTGGGCCTACCTGAGCCTCTACCTCATCGCCGGGTTCGGCGGTTCGCTCGGCGTGATGCTGTGGTCGTACGTCGATCCGCACGCGGTGCTCGTGCCCACGGTGGGTGCTTCCGGTGCGATCTTCGGCGTCCTCGCCGCCACCCTCGTCGCCTATCGCGCGGCGCGGGTGAACGTGACCTCGCTCGCGGTGCTGCTCGCGATCAACCTGGGGATCGGGTTCATCCCGGGCACCTCGATCGCGTGGCAGGCGCATCTCGGCGGCATGATCGCCGGCGCGATCGCGATGTGGCTTCTCCTGATCACCCGCGGGCCGCGATTCCGCGTCCGACGGATCATCGCGCTGGGCGCGTTCTCGCTGGTGCTCATCGCGCTCTCCGGCGCGTTCTTCGTCGCGCTCCCGGATCTCGCTCAGCTGATGGGCTGATCGGCGCTGGCGACGACTCCCTGAACACTCGAAGGCCCCCGGCACTGCGCCGGGGGCCTTCGAGTTATCCACAGGTTTCTCCCCATCTGGGGAGAATTACACCGGTGTGATTCAGCAGCTCAGGCCGCTACTTCCACCAGGGAGTCATGAGGAACCCGACCAGGACGAGACCGAAGCCGATGAAGATGTTGGCCTGGCCCAGCGTGGGGATCGGGAGCTGCAGATTGGAGCTCGTGACGTAATAGAGCACGATCCAGGCAAGACCGAGCAGCATGAAGCCGAACATGACCGGCTTGAACCACACCGGATTCGGTGCTTGCTTCCGGACGGATGCCGCCTCCTGCCGCTCGCGATCGAGCTCGGTGGAGGTGCGCTTGCTTACGTTCTTACCCGCTGCTGCCATGGCTCAGAGTCTACCTGGTACACGGGCGCCTCACCGGTGAGGCGACCTAGAATGGTGGGGTGACTCATGCAGGCGAGCATCGCGCACGGCGCGAGAAGAAGCGCAGAGCCCGCCTCAGCCCGCTCACCGTGATCGGCGAGCTGCTGCTGCTGGGCGGCCTCGGTGTGCTCGGGTACATCGTGTGGCAGCCCTGGCACACGGGTGTCGGCGTGACCGCGAAGCAGACCGAACTCTCCGCGGCGAATTCCGCGCGCTGGGCCCAGGAGGGCGCGGATCCGAAGCCGCTCATGGTCGACGGCGTTCCCGTCCCCAAGAAGCCGGCGGCCGCAGAAACCTTCGCAACGCTCTACTCGCCCGCCTTCGGCACCACCTACGCGAACGCCATCGGCGAGACGACCGACTGGTGGACCGTCCTCAACCTGGACGAGAAGGGCATCGGTCACTACGAGCAGACCCAGCTGCCCGGCGAGTTCGGCAACTTCGCCCTCGCCGGCCACCGTTCCGGGCCCCTCATCAACTCGTTCCGCGAGGTCATGAACCTGCGGGTCGGCGACCCGCTCTTCATCGAGACGAAGGACGGCTGGTACATCTACCGCTTCCGCGACATCGAGTACGTCCTCCCGAACGAGACCGACGTGCTCAACCCGTTCCCGCGCCTCGAGGGCGAGCCCGGCAAGGATCGCATCATGACCTTCACCACCTGCCACCCGAAGCTCGCTGGCAGCGACGAGCGCGCGATCGCCTACTCCGTGTTCGAGGGCTTCCAGCCGCGCAGCGAGGGAATCCCCGACGAACTCCTCAAACTGAACCCGTCGCTGAAGGGAGCCAAGAGCTGATGTTCTCAATGATCTGGCGATTCTTCCCCGGGCCGGCCTGGCTCCGCGTGATCGTCCTGCTGCTCGTCGCGGCCGCGATCGTCTACGCGCTCATCACCTACGTCTACCCGTGGGTGGCCCTGCAGATCCCCGAACAGGAAGTGACGGTGAACTCGTGACAAACATCCTGGTCATCGACAACTACGACAGCTTCGTCTACACCCTCAACGGGTACCTCCAGCAGCTCGGCGCGACGACGCGCGTGATCCGCAACGACGAGGTGTCCACGGGCGAGCTCGAGCAGCTCGTCACCGAGTTCGACGGCGTGCTCATCTCTCCCGGCCCTGGCACCCCGACGGACGCGGGCGTCTCGATCGCGATGGTCGGGATCGCGCTCCGCACCGGCGTGCCGCTCCTGGGGGTCTGCCTCGGCCACCAGGCCATCGCGGAAGCGCTCGGCGCAACGGTCACCCACGCCGAGGAGCTCATGCACGGCAAGGTGTCGCGCGTGCGTCACGCCGAGGACCCCTTCTTCGCCGGCGTCGCTGGCGAGTTCGACGCGACCCGCTATCACTCGCTCGCGGTCGTCCGCTCCACGGTCCCCGAGGTGCTCGAGATCACCGCGGAAACGGCGAGCGGGATCGTCATGGCGCTGCGCCATCGCGAGCTGCCCATCTACGGCGTGCAGTACCACCCGGAGTCCGTACTCACGGAGGGCGGCTACCAGCAGCTCGGCAACTGGCTCGCGGTCGCCGGCCTCCAGAACGCGCCCGAGATCGCCCGCGCTCTCTCGCCCCTGCTCAGCCGCTGAATCGCGGCGGGCTGCCGAGTGGCCGCGGGCTGCCGAGTCGGCCGGCGCCCTCGGACCGCCGCGCGGCGCACGCGGTGCCGGCAGAGATCCTACCGGCGCGCGGCGGCGATCGGCGACCCTGACGCTGGTGTGCTGGGCGCGACGCGGCGTGGACGCGGACTAGCCCGAGCAGTACTTCACTTCGAGCTTGCTGCCCTGCGGCTGATCGCCGACGATGGACTGCCACTCGACCGGGAAACCGGCCTTGGACTTGCAGCTCGTATCCGCCGTGTACTGCACCTGCAGGCCGAGATTGTCGACCATGGAGCGCGACACCTCAAGCGGCTGACCCGTCACGTTGGGCACCTGCATCTTGCCGCTCGACACCTTCACCTCGACACCGCCGCCCGATTCGAGCTTCGTTCCGGGCTTCGGCGTGACGTCGAGCACGCGGCCCTCCGTCTCGAGCGGATCGTCGACGGACTTCACCAGGCTGACCGAGAGACCGAGATCCTCGACCCGCTTGGTGTAGTCCTTGATCGACATCCGGGCGAAGTCGGGGACCTGAGCGGACTCGGGGCCCGTGGAGATGAAAATCTTCACCTCGTCGCCGACGCTCAGCATGCTGCCGGCCTCGGGATCCGTGGAGATAATGTGGCCAGCGGCGACCTTGTCGTTCGTCTGCTCGACCTGCACGGCCACGAGATCGGCATCGCGCAACTGCTTGATCGCATCGCTCGTCGCAACGTTCACGAGATCGGGAACCTCGCGCGATGTCGACGGCTGGAACTGCTGCGGCGCGAGCGTGACGAGCCAGAAGACGACCGCGATGATCACCGCGCCGACCGTCAGAATCGCCGCCCAGGTCCACATGACCGGGGGCCGGCTCTGGGTCCGGGTGCCGCCGCCGCCCTCGGACAGCTGGCGCAGTGCGAGATCGGACTCGGAAACCTCTTCGCCGCCCGAGAACAGGACCGCGTCCTGCTGCTGCACCTCGAGCTTCGGCATCCGGCCCTCCGCAGCCTCGCGGAGCGCCTCGCGGAACTCAGCCGCGGACTGGAAGCGCTTCGCGCGATCCTTCGCGAGGCTGTAGAGCACGACACGGTCGAGCTCGGGCGTGACCTCGGGCTGCCGCTCGCTCGGCGGCTTCGGCCGCTCGCTCACGTGCTGATAGGCCACAGCGACGGCGGTGTCGCCGCGGAACGGGACGTCGCCCGTCAGGAGTTCGTACAGGAGCACGCCCGTGGAGTAGAGGTCGGTGCGCGCGTCGATCGACTCGCCCTTCGCCTGTTCCGGCGAGAAGTAGGCGGCGGTGCCGAGGATCGCCGTGGTCTGCTGCAGCGTTGACGAGGTCTCCGACACCGCGCGCGCGATGCCGAAATCCATGACCTTGACCTGGCCGGTCGAGGTGATCATGATGTTCGCGGGCTTGATGTCGCGGTGCACGATACCGGCGCGGTGCGAATACTCGAGCGCGGTGAGCACCGAATCGACGACGCGGCACGCCTCGGACTGGGACAGCGCGCCCTGCGTGACGAGCTGCCGGAGGTTCGTGCCCTCGACGTACTCCATCACGATGAACGGGAGACGCTTGGCCCCGTCAGCGGTCTGGATCAGGTCGTCTCCGGCGTCGAACACGCGCACCACGGTCGGGTGCGCCATGCGCGAGGCCGAGTGGGCCTCCTGCCGGAAGCGCTCGCGGAACTGCTCGTCACCCGCGAGGTCGGCTTTCATGACCTTGATCGCGACCTGACGACCCAGTTTGGTATCGGTGCCGCGATACACCGTTGCCATCCCACCCTGCCCGATGAAATCACCAATGGCGTAGCGGCCGGCCAGAATTCGCTGCTCGCCAACGTCGGCGGTCTCCGGCATCTCCACCTCTTCCATGGTCATCGAACAGATCCCAGTTTACTGCGGACAGGTTCCGAATGCCCCGAGGACACTCGAAACTGTCCTCATCTGGACTTTCAATCGTTATTGATTGCTGTTCCCGTTGCCATTCCCGGTGCCGGGATTGGGGTTGGGCTCAGGCTTCGCGGGCGCCTTCACCGTGATCGTCGCCGCGCCCGACGGGTCGGAATTGCGCGTCACGGACGAACCGTTGCCGCAGGTGTAGGTGTAGGTGACGGTGATCTTGCCGTCGCTCGTACCCGGCTCGAGCGCGTTCGCCTTCACGGCGACGCCGGGGGTCTGGGTCGAGCCGGGACCCGATCCGTCGCCCGAGATCGAAACGTTGTATGCCTGCAGCGTGAGGCCCGTGGGGCAGCTCGCAACGGGCCAGCTCACGTTCACGGTGCCGCCCGCGTCGACCGTGCTCGGGCTCGCGGTGGGGGTCCCGGGCGCAGTCACCTGGCCGAACGGAACGTTGTAGGTGAGCGTGATGCGCTCGTCGAACGGCACCTGGCCGCCGGACGGGGTCACGGCCGTCACGAGATCGACCTGATCGTCTGCGGCCTGGCTTCCGGGCTTGAGCGCGATGTTCGTGAACCCGGCAGCCTGCAGAGCCGCCTCGGCTTCCTTGTACTTCATGCCGATCAGGGAGTTCTCGTCGACGACGCCGGTCGTCGGGGCCTCAGACGTGGGAGGAGGGGTCGACGAGGTGGTCTTGGACGTGGTCGTCTTCGACGTGGTGGTCGGCTTCTTCTCGTCGCCGTTGTTCATGAGCGCGAAGGCGGTACCGATGCCCACGATGAGGAGCAGCGCGAGGAGCGTGATCAGGGGCCACGTCCACGGGCTCTTCTTCTTTTTCTTCTTCTCGGCGTCGGCTTCGCCATCGAGCTCCGTGGCCTCCGCGCCGTCCTCAAGGCCGAGGGCCGCTGCGCCACCCGCCCCGGCGGCGCCAGCGAGCGCCGTCGTCTTGGGCAGCGCCGTCGTCGCGGCGTCCATCGAGTCGGTCTGCTGCGGCATCACGGTCGTGGCCGGCTGCTCGTCCCCGAGCACCTGCGGCACGTACGTAGCGGCGAGGCGGACGTCGCCCCGATGCAGCGCCGTTGCGGCCTGCGCGAGCTTCGCCGCGGTCTCGGGCCGGCCCGCCGCGTCCTTCGCGAGGCAGGCGAAGACGAGGTTGCGAACGGGCTCGGGAACGTCGTCCGGCAGATCCGGCGGGGTGTCGTTGATCTGTGCCATCGCGATCGCGACCTGCGATTCGCCCGTGAAGGGACGCTTGCCTGCGAGGCACTCGTAGGCGACGACACCGAGCGAGTAGATGTCGGTCGCGGGCGTCGCGGTGTGGCCGCTCGCCTGCTCGGGCGCCAGATACTGCACGGTGCCCATGACCTGCCCGGTCGCGGTGAGCGGCACCTGGTCGGCGATGCGCGCGATCCCGAAATCGGTGATCTTGACGCGGCCCTCGGGCGTGATCAAGAGGTTTCCGGGCTTGATATCGCGGTGGACGAGGCCAGCGTCGTGAGCCGCCTGCAGCGAGGTGGCCGTCTGCGCGACGATGCCGAGTACGCGGTTCGCCGGGAGCCGGCCCTCGCGGTCGATGATCGTGGAGAGCGGCTCGCCGGGGACGAGCTCCATCACGATGTACGCCGAGCCCTGCTCCTCGCCGTAATCGAAGACGTTCGCGATGCCCTCGTGGTTGACGAGTGCTGCGTGGCGCGCCTCTGCGCGGAACCGCTCGAGGAACCCGGGGTCCCCCATGTACTCGTCCTTCAGGATCTTGATCGCAACGGTACGGCCGATGATGCTGTCGGTCGCCTGCCAGACCTCGCCCATGCCGCCGACGGCAATTCGCGAGCTCAGCTCGTAGCGTCCACCGAACGTGATACCTGCAGCTGGCCTCATTCGCTCAACACCGCTTCCATAACTTGTTTTCCAACAGCCGTGGGGAGATCGAAAGATCCCCCTTCATATCCATACGCTTCGCCGCCGCCGTTCGCAATCACGACCGCGACCGCAACCTTGGGGTCGTCCACCGGCGCGAAACCGGTGAACCAGATCGTGTAGGGCAGCTCGGCGCCGTCCGCACTGGTTCCATTCTCCGCGGTGCCGGTCTTGCCCGCGACGCGAACCCCCGGGATCCCCGCTTTCTGGGCGAGGCCCTCCTGGGTGTTCACGCCGTGCTCCATCATCCCGGCAACCGCTGACGCCGTCTCCTTGGAGATCGGCTTGCTGAACTCCTCGGGCTTGTACTGGCTCTCGACGCGGAGATCCGGGGTGATGACGCTGTCTACGAGATGCGGCTTCATCACCGTACCCTCGTTCGCGATGCCGGCGGAAACCATGGCGACCTGCAGCGGCGTGGCGCGCACGTCGAGCTGGCCGATCGACGCGAGCGCCGTCTGCGCCTGATCCTCCGGCTCCGGGGAAACGCTCGGCGTGACCGGAATCGGGATGCTCAGGTCCTGGCCGTAGCCGAAGGCGCGGGCCATCTCGGGAACCTTGTTCTTGTCCATGCTCATCGCGAGCTCGGCGATGGGAATGTTGCACGACATCACGATCGCCTGCTCGAGCGTGGCCTTCGAGCCGGAGCCGCAGGTGGTGCGCGACGCGTTCTGCATGACCGACGAGGACTGGGGAAGCTTGAGCTGGGCCGGGTTCGCGAAGGAGCTCGACGGCTTCGCCTTGCCGTCCTCGATCGCGGCCGCTGCGACGACGAGCTTGTAGACCGACCCAGGGTGGTACAGGTCGCCCGCGATCGCGCGGTTCGTCATCGGCTTGCCGGGATCGGCGTCGAGCTTGCGATAGTTCTTGATGATCTCGGCGTCGTCGTTCGAGGCGAGCACTGCCGGATCGTAGCTGGGCGTCGAGGCCAGTGCGAGGATCTTGCCCGTCTTCGGTTCGAGCGCGACGACCGCGCCCTCGAAGTTCTGCGAGGTGAGTGCCTCGACGGCGGCCTTCTGCGCCTTCGGGTCGATCGTCGTCTGCACGGAGCTGCCCTGCGGCGAGGTGCCGTTGAGGGTGCGTTCGAGGCGGGTGAAGAACTGGGCGTTGCCGCTGCCCGAGAGCTCCTGATTCATCGCCGACTCGAGGCCCGTCTTGCCCTGGGAGTGCGAGAAGTAGCCCGTGATCGGGGCGTAGATCGAGCCGTCCTTGTACTGGCGGACGAAGCGGTACTCGTCGCCCGTGGGGGTGGAGTACGCGATCGGGTCGCCGTCGACGAGGATCGACCCGCGCTCGATCTTGTAGCTGTTCTTGATCGTGCGCGTGTTCAGGCTGTTCGCCTGCAGCTCGTCGGCGTTCACGAACTGGATCATCGTGACCGCGAAGAACAGAAGGATGAACATGCCGAACACGGTCCGGGTGATGAACTTCAGCTGCTTGTTCATGCGCGGATCACCAGCTTCGGACGGTTGCGGACGGAGTTCGACAGCAGCACGAGGAGCGCGATGATGATCCAGTTCGAGACGAGCGAGGATCCGCCCGCAGCGAGGAACGGGGCGGTGAGCCCCGTGAGCGGGATCACCCGGGTGACACCGCCAACGACGATGAACACCTGAAGCGCGATCGCGAACGCGAGGCCAGAGGCGAGCAGCTTGCCGAAGTCGTCCTGGCCGGCGAAGCCGATGCGGAGGCCGCGGCCGACGAGCAGCAGATACGCGGCGAGCACGACGAACAGGCCGATCAGGCCCACTTCCTCACCGAGGCTCGGGATGATGTAGTCGCTCTGCGCGAGCGGGGTGATCTCCGGGTAGCCCTGCCCGAGGCCCGTGCCCGTCATGCCGCCGTTCGCCATTCCGAACAGCCCCTGCACCATCTGGTAGCTGCCGCCCTGCGCATCGCGGAACGGGTCGAGCCAGTTCGCGAACCGGGTGTGCACGTACGACAGGGTCTGGCTCGCGACGATGCCGCCGACGAGGAACAGGCCGACGCCGAGGATGACCCAGCCGATCCGCGCCGTCGCGATGTACAGCATCGACAGGAACAGGCCGAAGTAGAGGAGCGAGGTGCCGAGGTCGCGCTGGAACACGAGCACCGACATCGCGGCGAGCCAGAACACGAACAGGGGGCCGAGATCGCGGGCGCGCGGGAAGCGGATGCCGAGGATCTTCTTCCCCGTCATCGCGAGTGAGTCGCGCGCCTGCACGAGGTAGCCGGCGAAGAAGATCGCGAGCAGGATCTTCGCGATCTCGCCCGGCTGGAACGAGAACGAGCCGATGTGGATCCACACCCGGGCGCCATTGATCTCCTGGCCGATGACGGGCAGCATCGGGAGCAGCAGGAGAATCACTGCCGCGAGCCCCGACAGGTAGGTGTAGCGGAACAGCACCATGTGGTTGCGGACGACCGCGAGTACGACGATCGCAACGATGAGCGCGACCGAAGACCAGACGAGCTGCCGGATCGAGGTCGACGCCCAGCCGGAGAGCCCGAGTCCGAGGTCGATGCGGTAGATCATCGCGATGCCGACGCTGTTCAGGAACGCGGCGATCGGCAGGATCAGGGGATCGGCGTCCGGCGCGATCCTGCGAATCGCGAAGTGCAGCGCGAACAGGCAGATCGCGAACAGCACGCCGCCGGGCACGAGCGTCGTCGTGACCCGGCCCTGCACCGTGAGGTCGATGATCACGACCGCGGCGATGCCGATCGCGAGCGCGAAGATGAGGAGCGACAGCTCGAGTCCCATGAGCTTGCGCGGAGCGCGGAGCGCGGTGATGCGCTGCAGCACCGTCTCGCTCGTGCGGGTCTTCTCGAAGCTGCGGGGCTCCTTGGCGGCGGTGTCACTCACCGGGCACCCCCAATCGCAGCACGATGTCTCTGGCCTCCTCGAGGGACCCCGCGGCGAGCGTGCGCTTCAGCTGGCGCTGCTCGAGGCCGTCGAGCTCGGAGAGCGGGATCTCGGTGTCCTCGGCAACGGAGCTCAGCGAGAACGAGCCGATCGACTGCTGCACGCCGCGGTAGATGATGACCGTGTCGCCGTCAGTTCCCACGTAGTAGCGGGACTGCGTCCACTCGTACCCGAGGAACAGGGCACCGGCGATCGACGCGAGGATCGCGACCACGCCGAACGCCCACAGGATGCGGCGGCGACGATTGCGTCGGCGGGTCTCGGCGATGAGCTCGGCGAGGTACTCGTCGACGCGGGCCTCGAAGTGGCTCTCCTCGATCTGCGGCGGGCGGCGCACCGGGCGACGGCGCAGGATCCGAGTGCGAGCGGTCGACACCGATCCGTCGCGGGGAGCAGGGGAGGTCGCGGCCGAACCGACGAAACGCGGATTCGGCTCCGTGATTTCCTGGGGCTCATCAGTGGTTTCGACGAGCACCACGGTGACGTTGTCGGGGGCTCCGTGAGCGAGGCTCTTGTCGATGAGCGAGTCGACCGCGCCCTGCAGGCTCGAGCGGCGGCGCAGGATCTTCTCGATATCGGGGTCGTCGACGTAGCCGCACAGGCCGTCCGAGCAGAGGAGCCAGACGTCGCCCGGCCGCGTCGAGATGACTTCGGTGTCGACCTGCGGCGACGAGTCGACGTCGCCGAGCACGCGCATGAGCACCGAACGGCGAGGGTGCGTCTTCGCCTCCTCCTCGGTGATCTTGCCGCTGTCGACGAGGCGCTGCACGAAGGTGTGATCCTTCGTGATCTGGCGCAGCTCGTTGTCGCGGAGCAGGTAGAGGCGGGAGTCGCCGATGTGGGCGAGGGCGAGCTGGTCGCCGACGGTCATGAAACCCGTGAACGTGGTCCCCATGCCCGCGAGCTCCGGGCGCTCGCGCACGGTCGAGCGCAGCTTCGAGTTGGCCTCGAGCACCGCAGAGCGGAGGGTGTTCGTGGTGGCCTCGGCGGAGCACTCGGGCTTCTCGTCCAGCTCGGCCATGGCCTTCGTGGCAATCGCCGAGGCGACGTCGCCGCCCGCGTGGCCGCCCATGCCGTCCGCGACGAGGAACAGATAGTCGCCGGCGTAGCCGGAGTCCTGGTTGTTCGCCCGCACCATCCCCACATGGGAACCGACGGCGCTCTGATACCCGACCGTCACGGTTAGGGCCTCAGCTCGAACGTCGTCGTGCCGATCGTGACCGGGGTGTTGAGCGGAACAACGACGGGGCGTTTGACGCGCTCCCCGTTGAGGCGAGTGCCGTTCGTGGAGTCGAGGTCCGTGAGGATCCACTGATCGCCCTGGCGGGCCAGGCGCGCGTGGTAGGTCGAGGTGTACTCGTCGACGATGACGAGCGTCGAATCGCCGCTGCGGCCGATCGACACGAAGTCCTCATCGAGGGGGATCGCGGTGCCCGTGGCGACGCCCGAGGTGATGACGAGCGTGCCTGCAGCGCCGTGACCGGGGGTTCCAGCCGCGGGGGCGGCCCCGGAGGCGGTGGGCTCCGGTCCGGCAGAAGGCAGTAGGCCTGCCGACGGGGTGATCGCCGGACCCGAGTCGGCGGGGCGTCCGCCCGCCGACTGCACGGCCTCGGTGGGGGCGCTCGGGGCGCTCGGGGCCGGTGCGGCCGCGGCGACCGGGGGAGCGGAGACCGGGGCGGCCGCGGCGACGACGGGCGACGCCGATCCGGATCCCGACGATCGCCCGTTCTCGGACTTCAGCCGGCGCACCGGGGCGCCGAACAGGTCGCTCCGCAGCGCGTACACGATCGTGAAGATGAAGAACCACAGCAGCAGGAGGAACCCGATGCGCAGGATGAGCAGGGTGAGTTCGCTCACAGCCCCCTCCAGAAGTCCTGGTCGATGCCGGGTGCCCCACCCGGCTCGGAGTTGCCGCGGGGCGCGGCAGGAGGTTGGGGCTCGGACGGCGGGCGCGTGGCGCGCGCAATCCGGGAGTTCGCGGGGGCGGCGGGGGCCGCCTGAGCCTGAGGAGCCGGTGCCTGAGGCGCCGCCGGCTGCCGGCGCGGCTGCTGCGGCGCTGACGCGCGCGCCTGACGTCCCGGGACCAGCTGGAAGACGAGCGACGTCTGCCCGATCGTAATGACCGTGCCCGCGACGAGCGCCGCCTCGCGGAACCGTTCGCCGTTGATCTTCGAACCGTTCGTCGACCCGAGATCGCGGGCAATGCCGGCGCTGCCGTCCCAGATCAGGTCAAGATGACGGCGCGACGCCGCGCTGTCAGAGATCCGGATCCCGCAGTCGCTGCCGCGGCCAACGGTGGTGGTGCCGCGCTTCAGTTCGTGACGCACGCCATCGACATCGATCGCGGCAACCCACTCGACCGAGCCCTCGACCCGCGAGGAATCGACCTCGAGGACGCCCGTCGTGACCGACGAATCCGCGCGCACCTCGACATCCGGCTCGCCCATCAACTGGTAGCTCTGACGCTTCGCGTGCTTGACGACGACGGCGCGCAGCTCGTTCTCGAGCGTCGCCCCCAGCGCCCGCAGGCGGTCCGCATCCTTCTCGGACACGCGCACCACGAAGCGATTCGGTGCGAGCACCCGATCACGATCGACGACGACCGCGCCAATATCGAGCTCGCGCTTCAACGCCGAAGCGATCTCAACCGGCTGCACACCGGAGCGGAACGTCTTCGCGAACGCCCCATTCACAGCACGCTCGAGGCCGCGCTCGACGCTATCCAGAATCCCCACGTGACCACCTCGCTTACTGTTCTATCCGGTACCTCCGCGCGACAGCGGAGGTACAACCGATCAAGTTAACGGTGCCACGCTCGTGGGACCGACGCACGCCGCCACGCGGCCACACGCGTTGATCAGTGTAGCCCGCTTTGGTGAGAAGCCCCCGGGCCTGCTAAGCTTGTGGAGTTGTCCGGGCCTGTGCCCGAACACAACGAACACGCGCGAGTGGCGGAATTGGCAGACGCGCTGGCTTCAGGTGCCAGTGCCCGCAAGGGCGTGGGGGTTCAAGTCCCCCCTCGCGCACGTAGGAATCGCGGAAGCTCCGATCTTTGAGGTCGGAGCTTCCTGCGTTTCGGGGACTTGAACCCCGGGGTTCAGCGGCGCGGTGGTGCCGCCGCGGCGAGCGGCAAACGCGATGCGTTTGCCTCCAGCTCGCCGCGCGGGCGTCGTCAGCGAGCGAGCTCGAGACCCGCCGACGGCGTGGTCGCGAGGCTGCGCATGGCTCCCTCGATCACGAACGGGTCTCCGTACCAGGTGAGCCCGTCCTTGAACTGCTCGCGCTCCCACTTGATCGGCACCCAGTCGGGATCGAAGATGAGGTAGCCGCCGGCGTAGATCTCGACGCGGTGGCCGGATCCCGGATCCATCACGTAGAGATACATGGCCTGGCCGATGCCGTGCTTGCCCGGACCGAGATCGAAGTGGACATCGAAGTCGGAGAGAATATCGGCGGCGGTCAGGACGTCCGACATGTTCTCCAGGTTGAAGGCCATGTGGTGGAGCTGCGCCCGCTTCCCCTCCGAGTTCGCGACCATGGCGAGATCGTGCACCTGCGGGGTGACCGACATCCAGGAGGCGAGCACGGTCTCGTCATCGCGGTGGAGCTGGTACTCGCGGCGGTTGAAGCCGAGGTTGTCGCGCACCCACTGCTCGGCCTGGTTGATCGTCTCGCGCGAGGTCTGGACGTTGAAGTGGTCGACGCGCCTGACGCCGAGTCCGCGACGCTTCGAGCTGTTGCTCGGGAGGCGGGACCGCAGCTCTTCGGGCGCGAGCGGCTTGTCGATGTCGTAGTAGAGCTCGAACGGGTGCTCGCTGCCGGGAACCAGGAAGCGCACCGCGGTGCCGCGGCCGAGCTCGGTCCCCGCTGGGACCTCGATGGCCTCGATCTCCTGCTTCTCCAGCTCGCCGTACATGATCTCGACGTCCTCGGGACGGCGCATGCGGAAGCTGTAGGAGTTGACGATGTTCTCGTCCTGCTGGGTGAGGACGAGCGAGTGGTGGGTGAGCTCCATGTAGCCGCGGAGATAGGAGGTGTCGCCGACGCGGGCGACCTCTTCCATGCCGAGCAGGTCGCGGAAGAAGTGGAGCGACTTCTCCAGGTCCTTCGTGCCGACGTTGATCGCGCCGCACTGCGCGACGGAGGGGCCGGGATCGTAGTTGTCGAGGAGACGTGCCATTGGGGGTGTGTCCTTTCGTGAGGCGGGCGGAGGCGAAGCGGGGGATCTTCGCGTCCGAGGGATCGTGCGGGGCCGCGGTGCACGCGCTAACGCGGGATGCGGACGGCCTCCGTGTACGGCGGCACCGCGGGGGCCGTCTGGGCGTTGTCGGACGCCGCGACCTGTTCGCGGATCAGCACCTTGTCGAGCTTTCCCGCGCCGTTGCGCGGGACGGCGTCGACCGTGACGAGGCGAGACGGCAGCTTGTAGCGGGCGATGCGCTTCGTCAGGAAGTCGCGGAGCGCTTCGAGATCGAGTTCCTCACCGGGGGCGAAGGCGACCACGGCGCAGACGGTCTCGCCCCATTTCTCGTGCGGCGTGCCGATGACGGCGACGTCGGTGACCGCGGGGTGCGCGTTGAGTGCGATTTCGATCTCGGCGGGGTAGATGTTCTCGCCGCCGGAGATGATCATGTCCTTGAGCCGGTCGACGATGAAGAAGTAACCGTCCTCGTCGAAGTACCCGAGGTCGCCCGTCCGGAACCAGCCGTCCGGGGTGAACGCGGCCGCTGTGGCCTCCGGGTTGTTCCAGTAGCCGGCCGACACGTTCGGCCCGCGCACCCACATCTCACCCGTCACGCAGGGCTCTGCGACGTCGGCGAGCGACTCCGGGTCGACGATCTTCACCTCGCTGTAGGGCATGGGAACCCCGCACGATCCGAGTTTCTCCGCGGTCATCGCGGCCTCGAGCTGCGTCGAGAAGGGCGCCGTCTCCGTGAGGCCCCAGGCCTGCAGGAGCAGCACGTTCTTCTGCGCGTACTGCTCGATCAGCGCGGGCGGAACCGGTGCGCCCGCCACGGTGGCCGCGCGGAGCTCGCTCAGGTCGGCGTCCTCGAAGCCCTCCTGCCTGGAGATCGCGGAGAGCATCGCCGGGACGAGGAACATGCTGTTGACGCGGAACTCCTCGAGGTCGGCGAGCGCCTGCGCCGGATCGAACTGGCGCCGGATCACGAGGGTGCCGCCGCGCGTCACGGTCCGGAGGGTGAAGGCGTTGAAACCGCCGATGTGGAAGAGCGGCGCGACCGCGAGCGACACGTCGCCGAAGCGGGTGTCGAGCACGGAATCGACGTTCGCCTGTCCCCACCACAGATTGCCGTGCGTGAGCATGACGCCCTTGGACCTGCCGGTCGTGCCGGAGGTGTAGAGCAGCGCGGCGAGATCCTCCTCGTGCTGGGGAACGTGGGGCTCCAGCGCCGTATGAGCGGTGCGGAACTCCCGATAAGAGGCCCAATCGCCGAATTCAGGCGCCGGATCGAGAATGTTCGGATCGTCGTCGATGAGCAGTGGCTGGCGCACGGAGAGGAGCTCGAGGAAGGCGCCGATCTTGGACGCCTGCTCCGGCTCGGCGATGAGCACATCGGGGCGGGCGTCTTCGAGCACCGTCCGGATCTCCGGTCCGGCGAGCCTGAAGTTGAGCGGGAGAAACACCGCCCCCACCCACGCCGCCGCGAAATAGGTGATGACGAAATTCAGGCTGTTGTGGCCGGCGTAGGCGACACGGTCACCGCGTCCGATGCCGTCGTCCTTGAGCGCGGCGGCGAGGAGTCCGACCTCGCGGTGAAACTCGGCGTAGCTGACCCTGCGGTCCTCGTAGACGGCCACGACCATGTCGCCGTGCTCGGACGCATGGCGGGCGAGCTGCTTGATCGGGCTGATATCCACATTCATGTTGCATGGCTCCTTTCCGGAGACGTCTTCGTCCGCTTCATGAGCTTGCAGGGAATTCGCCCGGTTTGCAGCCGGGCGTTCCGAGGCTTGGCACACCGGGCCGTATTGCATGGCACGATCAGGTGAAACGCCGCAAGGAAACGACGCGTGCGCCTCGGGGTCGCCGGTTCGGAGCCGAACTCCCGAAAACCATGCTGACAGAAACCGGCCCGCGTGCGCGAGGGGGCCGTCCGAGGCCGCGCTATGCCGCTGCGAGCCGAGCCTCGAAGCGCGCCACCGCGCGCGAGGCCGCGAGGGCGACCTGGCGCAGCGTGTGCTCGTGCTCCTGCGGGCGGAAGGCGTCGGCGCGCCCGGACACCGACAGGGCCGCGAGCGGGACACCCCGTCGGCTCATCACGGGGGCCGCGATGCAGTTCAGCGTCTCGAGCGACTCGCCCCGATCGTGAGCGATGCCCTCCACGCGAACCCTGGCCAGCTCAACGCGCAGTGCCTGCTCGTCGACGATCGTGTTCGGGGTCCAGCGGTGGCGCTCCGCGCGGAGCCCGTCAGCCTCCGCCGCCGGATCGAAGGCCATGAACACCTTGCCGACCCCCGTGCAGTACGCGGGCATGTGGCCGCCGATGCGGCTCGGCGTCCGCAGGCGCTGGTGCCCCTCGAGCTTGTTGAGGTAGATGACGTGCTGCCCCTCGAGGACCGCGAGCTGCACGGTCAGCCGGGTGGCGACGAACAGGTCGGCGAGGAACGGGGTGAGGAGATCCCTGGCCTGGTCGTGGCGGCGGGAGGACTCGTCCTGGCCGCCGAGGCTCTGGATCGCGGGACCGAAGCGATAGGCGGTGCCGATGCGCTCCACCATCTCGCTCTTCTCGAGCATGGCGAGCAGCCGGAAGGTGGTCGACTTGCTGAGATCGGCCCTGCGGCTGAGCTCGCTCACGCCAACGCCGACGTTGGCGTCGTCGCCGAACGCTTTGAGCACGCAGACGGCCTTGTCCACCGACGTCCGTCGGTCCTTGCCAGCGGCGTCGCTCGAGAGGCGTCGCGGCTGGGATTCGAGTCTGAGCTCGGTGAACTCCATGGTGCCCTCCGGGGGTGATCTCGTCTTTGAGACGTGAGAGGCTGGGCCGCCGCGAATCGACGGCGGTGACTCAAGTTTCGTCACGAGGACACCCGGCAACAACGGGAAAGAGTCCATTATGGTGAGAGTCAAACCGCTGAAGGAAAGGACGGGGCGATGTCGATCTCATCTATTCTGACCAGGAATTCTCGGAAGTTTCGTCAGGATCGAGGGCTGTCACAGGCCGCGTTGGCCGAGCGCAGCGGTCTATCGAAGCAGACCATCGTCGACATCGAGGCCGGTCGCGCGAACCCGACCATCGAAACGCTCGAGACGCTTTCCGAGGGGCTGGGAGTGAGCGTGCGCGCCCTCGTTTCCGAGATGGGGAACGAGGTGATGTTCCAGTCCGGGGAACTCGTGCACTGGCAGGAGCTGGGGTACGCCGCGGTCCGCAGCCTCGACCAGGTCTACGGCTCCGGTTACGTCTACAACGCGGTGCTCAGACTCGAGGCGGCTCGCGGGGCCGCGCGCCCCCGCTCCGGGGCCCGCGGAGTGCTCAGGCACTGCTACGTGCTCGAGGGCAGAGTCGAGCTCGGCCCGGAGGGGCGCACGATCGAGGCCGGTGAACGGGACTTCGTGCGTTTCCCCGGTGAGGGCGCGCACCTCTTCCGCGCGATCACGCCCCAGGCGCTCGTCTTCGTGGTGACGACCACGCCGCAGGCCTCCACCCGCAGCGCGGCGAGTTCCTTCTAGCGCGCTAGAACTCGACCACGAGCTTTCCGCTGACATCTCCGCTCAGCATTCGGGCGAAGCCCTCGGGAATCTCGTCGAAGCGGATCGTTTCGAGCGCGGGACGCACGCCGGTCTCGACGAGCGTGCGGAGCAGGGCCTCGAACTCGGCGAGCGTGCAGCCGGTCGAACCGACGATGCTCAGCTGCTGATAGAAAACCCGGGTGAGATCGGCCGGCGGCATCGATCCGCTCGTGGCTCCCGCGATCACGATCGTGCCGCCGGGGCGCAGGGACCTGAGCGAGTGCGCCCAGCTCGCCTCGCCGATCGTCTCGACCACGACGTCGACCCGCTCGGGGAGGCGCTCGCCGGCGTCGAACACGGCCGCCGCCCCGCGCTCCGCCGCGAAGGCCCGTTTCTCCGCGGTCCGGGCGGTCGCGTACACCCTGGCGCCGGCCGCGCGGGCGAGCTCGATGGCGGCGCTCGCGACCCCGCCGTTGCCGCCCTGGACGAGCACGCGGGTCCCCGCCCGCACCCTGGCGCGCGTGAACAGCATGCGGAAGGCGGTTCCCCAGGCCACGCCGAGGCAGGCGGCCTCGGCGAAGCTCAGCGCAGGAGGTTTGTCGACGAGCAGGCGGTCGGGGACGAGCACGTACTCGGCCAGCGTTCCGTCGATGGTTTCCGACATGAGCGCACGCTGCGGGTCCAGGGTAAGGTCGCCCCCGCCGCGGTTCGCGTCACCGATCACGGGGTGCAGCACGACCTCGCGCCCGTCGTCGGTGACGCCGGCGCCGTCGCAGCCGAGGACGATCGGGATCCGCTCGGCGGGATGCCCGACACCCTTGAGGGTCCACCAGTCGTGCGGGTTGAGCGAGGCGGCCCGCAGGCGGACTCGAGTCCAGCCCTCGCGAGGCTCCGGCACCGGCCGGTCCGTGAGTTCCAGGCCGGAGAGGGGATCGTCGAAATTCTGCGTGACGGCGACGGCGGCGCGCATGGTGCTCCTGACTACTCGGGTGCGGGATCGAAGTGCCGCCCATTGTCGCGGCCGAAGTGACTTGACAGATGCGCGCGTTCCGAGGTTCGGCACAGCGGCCTGCGGGCCGCGCGGATTCGGCGCACGATAGCCAGCATGAACAACGAAGTGATCTCGGAGGCGCTCGACATCGATGCCGCGGCGCAGGAGCTCAGGCGGGCGGAAGCAGCGCTCGTCGGCGTCAGGCCGCTCACCGAGCGCTTCCCCGGGCTCACTCTTGCAGAGGCGTACGCGATTCAGCGCGCGAACATTGATCGCCGCCTCGCCCAGGGCGAACGCCTCACCGGGCGGAAGATCGGCCTGACCTCGCTCGCGATGCAGCGCCAGCTCGGCGTCGACCAGCCCGACTTCGGGGCTATCACCGACGCGATGGAGGTCGCGAACGGCGGCGAGTTCGATCCCGGGCGGCTCCTGAAGCCTCGCCTCGAGGTCGAGTTCGCCTTCGAGCTCGGCGCGGACCTGCCATCGTCACCGACGTACGACGAGCTGGTCGCCGCGGTGAGCGGCGTGGCTCTCGGCATCGAGATCATCGACTCGCGCGTCGCCGACTGGCGCATCACGCTGCTCGACACCGTCGCGGACAACGCCTCGATGGCGCGGGTCGTGTGGGGCGAATTCGTCCCGGCGACGCCCGAGCTGCTCGACGCGCTTCCCGCTGCGGTCGCCACGCTCCTGCGCGACGGTGAGATCGTCTCGTCCGGTCCGGGATCGGCGGTTCTCGGGCACCCGCTGACGTCCCTGCACTGGCTCGGCGAAGCGCTCGGCGCGCAGGGCGACCGCTTCTTGGCGGGCGACCGCGTGCTCGCGGGAGCCGTCGCCGCCGCAACGGACTTCGTGCCCGGTGCGCGCTGGACGGCCGAGGCCGACGGCCTCCCGGGGATCAGCCTGACCTCAACCTCCTCAACCGAACGGGAAAAGAAGGGCGGAACACACTCATGACCATCACCCAGTTGCCGAGTACGCACGAGGGAGAACGTCCCGACGACGTCGAATGCGGCGATCTCTGCCGTCCGCAGGACCTCGCGCGCAGCGTCGACGTTTCGGGCCTCGTCGACCGCAAGAACGGCCTCGTCGACCGCGCCATCTTCACCGACCGGAAGCTCTACGAGCAGGAGCTCGCCCGGGTCTTCGCAACGAGCTGGCTGTTCCTCGGCCACATCGAACAGCTCAAGAAGCCCGGCGACTTCTTCACGACCTTCATGGGCGAGGACCCGGTGATCGTCACGAAGGACAAGTCGGGCCGGATCCGCGCCTACCTCAACTCCTGCAGGCACCGCGGCGCCCGCGTGCTGCGGGCGGACTACGGCGCGACGCGCGCGTTCACCTGCACCTACCACGGCTGGTCCTACGACCTCGAGGGCAAGCTCATCAGCGTGCCGAACGAGGAGGGCTACGCGAAGATCGACTGGGATCGGGACAAATGGGGCCTCGTCGAGGTCGCCCAGCTCGACACGGTCTACGGCCTCATCTTCGCGACCTGGAACCCGGAGGCGCCGCCGCTCGACGAGCAGCTCGGCGACATGAAGTACTACATGCGGGCCTTCCTGGGCCGCGACCCCGAGGGCACGACCGTGGTGGGCGGCATCACGAAGTGGGTGCTGAAGGGCAACTGGAAGCTCGCTGCCGAGCAGTTCGGCACCGACTGGTACCACGTCAACATGTCGCACGCCTCGGCGCTCATGGTGCTCTCGCCCACGGGCAAGGGACCGAAAGCCGAGATCGCGAACACCCCCGGCCGCCAGTACTCCGACGAGCGCGGCAACGGGACCGGCTTCCCCACGCACCCGAAGAGCCGCTTCGACGCCCAGCCCGTCCACGAGTACTACGACTACGACGAACTGCGCGAGCGCCTCGGGCAGGCCGCGGTCGAGGGGCCCATGACCACCGGTCACGCGACCGTGTTCCCGAACTTCTCCTACCTGCCCGTCAACGGTTCGATCCGCGTCTGGCACCCCAAGGGGACCGAGGAGATGGAGATCTGGTCCTGGACCGTGCTCGACAAGGGCATGCCGGAGGAGGTCCGCGAGGCGCAGCGCCTCTACAACCTCCGCACCTTCGGGCCCTCGGGCATCTTCGAGCAGGACGACGGCGAGAACTGGAGCGAGGTCCAGGCCATCTCCCACGGCTGGCGCACCAACACGGTGCCGCTGAACTACCAGATGGGGCTCGGATCCGAGCGCGAAGACGGGGTGTACCCGGGCGAGACGAGCGAACTCTACAGCGACGCGGCCGGCCGCAAGTTCTACGCCCGCTGGGCCGAGCTCATGAACACGCCAGCCTGGCACGAGAAGGAAGCAGAGCAATGAGCGAGGGAATCGCCGTCGCCAGAATCGGCGACATCCCCGAGGGCGAGGGCATCCAGATCGACGCCTCCGTGCTCGGCACCGTCGACAGCGTCGCCGTGTTCAACGACGACGGCGAGTATTTCGCGCTCGACGACACGTGCACCCACGAGACGGCGTCGCTCGCCGACGGCTGGGTCGAGGACGGCTGCATCGAGTGCCCGCTGCACGCGGCGAAGTTCTGCCTCGGCACCGGGAAGGTCGAGTCGATGCCGGCGACCGTCGACGTTGCCCCGCACCGCGTGGTCGTCGAGGGCGACGAGATCCGCGTCATCCCGAACCCGGAACGGCTGGCGAGCTGATCATGGCACGCGACGCAGGATCCGTTCTCATCATCGGGGCAGGGCTCGCCGGCTTCAGCGCGGCGACGCAGCTCAGGGCCCTCGGCCACGAAGCGCCGATCATGATCGTCGACTCGGAGGCGGGCAGCTACGATCGCCCGCCCCTGAGCAAGAAGCTCTTCACCGAGGACTTCTCCCTCGACCGCCTCGCCTTCGCGACGGCGGAGGAGCTGGCGGAGAAGCGCATCGTTCCCCGCTTCGGCGCGGCGGCGATGACGCTCGACCCGGCCACCGGCGAGGTGGGTCTCGACGACGGCACCATGCTGCGGGCCGACACCATCCTCCTCGCGACCGGCGGGCGCGCGCGACGGCTCCCGATTCCGGGAGCCGATCTCCCCGGCGTGCACGTCCTGCGCACCTGGGACGATGCCGTCGGGCTTCGCAGCGCCGTCCAGCCCGGATCGCGGGTCGCGGTTGTCGGGGCGGGACTGATCGGCGCGGAGCTCGCGTCCTCGCTCCGCGACGCCGGAGCCGAGGTCACCCTCGTCGACCCTGTCCCTGTGCCGCTGGTGCCCGCGATCGGTGAGCTCCTGGCCGCCCGCCTGCACGAGATGCACGCGCCCAGGGGAATTCGCGTCGTTACCGGCATGACTAGGGCTTTCGTGGAAGCGAACGGTGCGCTCGCCGTCGAGGTAGACGGCGCAGAGGGAGCACCGATCGCGCCGATCCCGGCCGACGTCATCGTCGTCGGGGTCGGGATCATCCCGAACACCGGCCTCGCCGAGGCCGCCGGCCTCGAGGTCGACAACGGGATCATCGTCGACGAGCGCTACCGCACGAGCGCCGCGCGCGTCTACGCCGCAGGAGACGTCGCGCGGACGCGAAGCGCCGACGGCGAACTCGAGCGACGCGAGGAGCACTGGGACGCCGCGCAGGTGAGCGGGAAACGCGTCGCGGCCGCGATACTCGGCGAGGAACTGCCGGAGCGCGGTGCCTCGTGGTTCTGGTCCGATCGCCACGGGATCCACCTCGAGGCGACCGGACGGCTGAGCGGGACCGGCGAGATCGTCGTGCGCCACGGTGGCGAGCATCCCGCCGTCTTCCTGATCGAAGACGGGCTGCTCCGCGGCGCGGCCGCGATCGATGACACCCAGCTCGTGCGGGCGGCGCGGCGCATCATCGATCAGCGGATCCCGGTCGCCGCCGCCGAACTCGCCGACTCGAACGTGCAACTCCGGTCACTGCTGAAAGCGAAGCGCTGATCGGCCATTTGGACAAGAGACAGGAATGAGATCATGACGGAAGACACGCTGAACCCGTACACCCTGAACGGCGCAACCTCGGTCTCGACCTCGATTCTCGAGGACGAGGTCGACGGAATGAAGCTCGCCGACCCGCAGACCCACTTCGAGCTCAACCAGTTCTACTTCCTCGAGGCGGAATTCCTCGATGACGGCCGTTTCGCGGACTGGCTCGAGATGCTCGCCGACGACCTCCACTACTGGGCGCCGACGCGCTCGAACCGCGTGCGGCGCCAGCAGGCGCTCTCGATCGCGGCGCCGGGCGAGGCCGCGTTCTACGACGAGACCAAGGAATCGCTCGCCTGGCGGATCCGCCGCTTCGACTCCGGCATGGCCTGGGCTGAGGATCCCCCGAGCCGCACGCGGCATCTCGTGTCGAACATCTCCGCGCGCGAACGCCCCGACGGGCTGCTGCAGGTGCGCAGCGCCTTCATCGTCTACCGCAACCGGTTGCAGACCGAGGTGGACATCTACGCGGGCGGGCGCAACGACGTCATCAGGCGCGGCGGCCCCCACGGCTTCGAGGTCGTGAAACGGACCCTGCTGTTCGAACAAAACGTCCTGCTGATGAAGAACATCAGCACCTTCTTCTAAACCGAGCGTCAGGAGCGAAACGCATGACCAGCAGCGAACTGCGCGAGCGCGTCGTCGAGACGACGCTCGGCGCGATCCACGTCACCGAGGTGGGGGAGGGCACCCCGCTCGTGCTCATGCACGGTGGCGGCCCGGGTGCGAGCGCGCTCGCCAACTACCGTGCCAACCTCGAGGCGTTCGCGGGCTTCCGGGTGATTCTTCCGGATCAGCCCGGTTTCGGCGGCAGCTACCGGCCGAGCGAGGCCGAGCTCGAGGCGCGCTCGATCACGGAGATCACGGTCGACGCGATGATCCAGACCCTTCACGCCCTCGGCGTCGGCGACTACTTCCTCCTCGGCAACTCGCTCGGGGGCGCCGCCGCGCTCGGGATGGCGATCGCGCAGCCGGAGCGCGTGAAGAAGCTCGTGCTCATGGCCCCTGGCGGCGGCTGGGCGCCGATCACGACGCCGCTCCCCACCGAGGGGCAGAAGGAGATGTTCCGCTACTACAACGGCGAGGGCCCGACCGTGAAGAAGATGCGCAACTTCATCCGCGTCATGGTCGCGAACCCGAAGCTGTTCGACGAGGCCGAGGTCGAAGCGCGCTACGAGGCCTCGCTCGACGAGAGCCACATCGAGTTCTACCACCGGTACAACGCGGCGTTCGCGAAGCGCGGCGGCATGGACCCGCTGTGGCGCGACCTCGGCAGGATCCGCGCAGACACCCTCCTGCTCTGGGGTCGCGACGACCGCACGATCACGCTCGACGGCGCCGGCCTCATGCTGAAGCAGATCCGCCGCGTGCAGTTGCACGTGTTCGGGAACTGCGGGCACTGGGTGCAGGTCGAGCGGAAGGCCGAGTTCGAGCGGCTCGTCGCGGACTTCCTCACGGACGGGTCGGAGTGATGGCGGGCTGGCTCGAGGGCGACGTCGCACTCATCACGGGCGGCGGATCCGGGATCGGCCAGGCCGTCGCGCTGCGCTTCCTCGAGGAGGGCGCGACAGGCGTCGCGATCATCGGCCGCTCGCTCGACCGCCTCCAGGCGACCGTCGACGCCGCCGGCGAGCACGCCGACCGGATCCTCCCGATCGCGGCCGACGTCCGATCGTCCGCGGAGCTCGCCGGGGCGGTGGCGGCGACCGTCGAGCGCTTCGGCAAGCTCGACATCCTCGTGCCGAACGCCGGGATCTGGGATTTCAACAGGTCGCTGACGCGCACCACCCCCGAGGAGATCGAGCGGATCTACGACGAGCTCTTCGACATCAACGTCAAGGGCTACCTCCTCGCCTGCTCCGTCGCCTGGCCCGAGCTCGTGAAATCGTGCGGGAACATCGTGATGACCCTCTCGAACGCGTCCTGCTATCCGGCGGGCGGCGGCCCCGTCTACACGGCCGCGAAGCACGCCGCGCGCGGCCTCGTCACCCAGCTCGCCTACGAGCTCGCCCCCAAGGTGCGGGTCAACGGCGTGGCCATCGGCGGCCTGCGGACCGATCTGCGCGGCCCGGAATCCGCGGGCATGCAGGACCGCTCGATCGAGGCCGGGTTCGCGAAGCGCGAGGGGAAGGGGGAGGACGTCACCAGCAACATGTGGCTGCCCCTGCACGACGCCAGCGTCGATCCCGCCGACTCCACCGGGCCCTACGTGCTTCTCGCATCTCGAAACAACTCGGGCGTCATCACCGGCGCCATCCTGAACGCCGACGGCGGCATCGGCGTTCGCGGATTCGCAACTGCCGCAGGAGGTGATGACCTATGACCACGATGATCGACGGACCGCCGCTCGCCCCGGACTTCACGGGCGTGCAGGCCGTCAGGGGAATCGACGGGGCGCGCTCCGAGCTCGGATACCGCCGTTCGCGCGGCGGCCACCTGCGCGACGCCTACCCCTCCGGAACGCACGACCTCGAGCTCGGATTCAGCGGCGCCCCCGATCCGCGGGCGGTCGCCGACTACACGGCGGCCCTGCTCCGCGCCGACGAGCGCTGCCGGCGCGTGGTCCTGGCCGTGCCCGAGCTCGACCTCGACGCGATCTCGTGGGCCGAGGATGCCGGATACCGGTACGTCATCGACGTGGAGACCGTCACCGGCGGCCACTCCCTCCTCGTGACCGAACCCCAGTGGGTGATCGACCAGCCGGCGATCCTCGAAGACATTCCCCTGAAGGAGTAAGAAGTATGAGAGCTCAGGCGAAAGTCGCCATCATCGGTTCCGGCAATATCGGCTCGGACCTCATGTTCAAGGTGCTGCGCTTGTCGGACGTGCTCGAGATGGGCGTGATGGTGGGCATCGATCCCGCCTCCGACGGCCTCGCCCGAGCGCAACGACTCGGCTTCGAAACCACGGCCGACGGCGTAGAAGGCCTGATCAAGAGCCCGCAGTTCGACGAGATCGAGGTCGTCTTCGACGCGACGAGCGCGGGCGCGCACCGCTTCAACGCGGAGAAGCTCGCGCCGTACGGGAAGAAGATCGTCGATCTCACCCCCGCGGCGATCGGCCCGTACGTGGTGCCAGCAGTGAATCTCGATCAGCATCGCGACGCCGACAACGTGAACATGGTCACCTGCGGCGGCCAGGCCACGATCCCGATCGTGCACGCGATCAGCGAGGTCACCCCGGTGCTGTACGCCGAGATCGTCGCCTCGATCGCGTCGAAATCCGCGGGGCCGGGCACCCGCGCGAACATTGACGAGTTCACGGAGACGACCGCCGCGGGCCTCGAGCAGGTCGGCGGAGCCGCGCGCGGCAAGGCGATCATCGTCCTCAATCCGGCCGATCCGCCCATGATCATGCGCGACACCGTGCAGGTGCTCGTCGGCCGCCAGGACGAGCCGGGCCGCGCCGCGATCGCCGAGGCGGTGGAGCGCCGCGTCGCCGAGGTGGAGCAGTACGTGCCCGGCTACCGGCTGAAGCAGCGGGTGCAGTTCCACGACGTCGGAGCGGAGACCGACGGGCTGGTACCCGAGGGCTCCCGCAGGGCCGACGGCTACACCCACGTCACCGTGTTCCTCGAGGTCGAGGGCGCCGCGATGTACCTGCCGAGCTACGCGGGCAACCTCGACATCATGACGAGCGCGGCGATGCGGACGGCCGAGCAGCTGGTGCTCGCCGCGCGAGAGAAGAAGGAGACGGCCGCATGAGCCACAGCGTATTCCTGCAGGACGTGACCCTGCGAGACGGCATGCACGCCATCCGCCACCGCATCGAGCCGGAGCGGGTCGCGGAGATCGCCCGCGCGCTCGACGAGGCCGGCGTCGACGCGATCGAGGTCACCCACGGCGACGGCCTCGGCGGGTCATCGCTCACCTACGGCGCCGGTTCCCACACGGACTGGGAGTGGATCGAGGCGGCAGCCGCGGTCGTGAAGAACGCGCGCCTCACGACGCTCCTCCTCCCCGGGATCGGCACGATCGACGCGCTCAAGCACGCCTACGATCTCGGCGTGCGCTCGGTGCGCGTCGCGACGCACTGCACGGAGGCCGACGTCTCGGCGCAGCAGATCGCGGCGGCGCGCGAACTCGGCATGGACGTCTCCGGCTTCCTGATGATGGCCCACCTGAATGACCCGGCCGGGCTCGCCCAGCAGGCGAAACTCATGGAGTCGTACGGGGCGAACTGCGTCTACGTCACCGACTCGGCCGGCCGGCTCACGATGGACGGGGTGCGCGAGCGCATTCGCGCCTACCGGGACGTGCTCGATGTCGGCACCGAGATCGGCATTCACGCGCACCAGAACCTCTCGCTCGCCGTCGCCAACTCGATCGTCGCGGTCGAGGAGGGAGCGTATCGCGTCGATGCCTCCCTCGCCGGTCACGGCGCTGGCGCGGGAAATACCCCGATCGAGCCGTTCGTCGCCGTCGCGCAGCTGCAGGGGTGGAACGTGGGCGCCGACCTCTTCACGCTGCAGGACGCCGCAGACGACCTCGTGCGCCCGCTGCACGATCGCCCGGTTCAGGTGGACCGTGAGACGCTGACGGTCGGCTACGCCGGCGCGTACTCGAGCTTCCTGCGCCACGCCGAACGCGCCGCGGAGACCTACGGGCTCGACGCCCGCGACATCCTCGTCGAGGTCGGCCGCCGACGCTACATCGGCGGCCAGGAGGACATGATCGTGGACGTCGCGCTCGACATGGTCGAGGCGCGGAAGTAGGGCCGGATCGGTTCGGGGCGATCCCGTGCTCCAGCCCCTCGAGGCCGCGGAGGGACCCGAGCCGATCCTCGTCAGGGCCCCGAATCCGGGGATCATGACGCTCGAGGGAACGAACAGCTGGGTGATTCCCTGTCCCGACGGGAAGATCGCGGTGGTCGACCCGGGTCCGGCCGACCTGGGTCACATCGCCGCGCTTGAGCGGCGGGGCGAGATCCGGGCGGTCCTGCTCACGCACCGGCACCGCGACCACTCCGCAGCGATCGAGCTCCTCGCCGAGGGCGTGCCCGTGTACGCGGCCTCGCCGGCGATGGCGCGCGGGGTGCCGCCCGCGGTCGACGGGCAGGAGATCGCCCTGGGAAGCGCCTCCATCAAGGTTCTCAAACTTCCCGGTCACACCGATGATTCACTCGGTTTCGCGCTCGCGCCCTCGGGCGGGAGGCCGGTGCTCTTCACGGGTGATGCCCTCCTCGGCGGGCGCAACTCGACGCTCCTCGTCGCGCGCGACGGAGGCACGCTCGACGCGTACCTCGACACGCTCGAGCGAATGAGCTCGCTCGAGGGCTGGCGCGGCGCACCCGGCCACGGCCCGGCGATCGCGGACCTCGCTGCTCACGCGCGCGGCGCGATCCGGCACCGCGTCGGTCGCCTCGACGAACTTCGCGCGGCGCTCGCCGCGGACCCCGGCGCCTCGCTCAGCGCCTTGGCGGAGGCCCGCTACCCCGGGGCGCCGGATCGTCAGCGGATCGCGATCCGCATGCTCGAGGTCGAGATCGCGTATCTTGCGGGGGCTGGCCGGCGGGAGGGAACGGAGTAAGGCGGGGAACGGGGAAAATCCCGCGTCACATCGGCGCTGCCGCCGCGCTCGAAATGCCGAGCGCACGCAGTGCGAGCCAGATCGCCGCGCGGTCGTCGGGACGATCCACGGAAAACCCGGTCAGGGCCTCGATCCGGCGGAGGCGGGAGACCAGGGTCTGGCGGTGTATCCCGAGCCGGGCGGCGCTGGCGCGGTGTGCGCCATTGGTCGTCAGGTAGACGAGCAGGGTTTCAGCGAGCTCACCGTGCGCCCCGGAGGGGTCACGCAGCCCGTCGAGTGCTGCCGCGAGCTGGGCGGAGGCCTCACGTGGCAGCGCTTCGATCACGAGGGAGACCGAGGGCAGCTCCGCGTATCGGAGGACGCCGGTGCCGTCTTCGAGTGCGGTGTCGAGCGCGAGCTGGGCCTGCAGCGCGCTGCGCTCGAGCAGCTCGGCCGGCGCGGGCAGGCCGAGGCCGAGGTGCAGCGAGCCGGCCCCGAGCGGAGTGAACGCCGCAACTCGCTCCGCGAGCTCCTCTGCCAGCGCGTCCGGCACGAACCCGCGAACACGTGCGCCGTCGAGCGCGTAGATGTGCTCGGCGCCAATTTCGTCGAGCCAGCGCGAGAGGGCCCGCTCGAGGTCGATCGTCCGGGTGCGCGTTGCGAGCTGGAATGCGGTGAGACTGCGGTCGAGAACGCCCCATCGATGCAGCAGCTCTGCCGCGGCCGAGCCGCCCCCGTTCAGGATCCCCAGCAGGGCCTCCCTGCCGAGGTGTTCCGAGCGCGAGGGGTCGTGCGTGCGCAGGAGCAGGTCGAAGAGCGCGGCGGCCTGCGACGCGAGGTCGCGGTTCCTGCTGCGGACGCTCGATCGGGAGGCAATGACCAGATAGCCGGTTCGATCGCGATCGGTGCCCACCTGGTGCACCTGGAGGCCATCGTGGCGGACCCGCACGGGACGCCCCAGCGCCACGGCGACGGCGTCGTCGATATGCAGCTGTCCGGCGCCAGCGGTGGCGATGACCTGTCCGTTCGCATCCATCAGCACCGCCCAGCCGTCGACGCGGTGGGCGAGTTCCGCGATCACAGCGGTGGTGCCCCCGCGCCGCGCCACCTGGGTGAGCACTTTCGTGCCCGTGAGAACGAGGCGGTCTGAAGCGGCCTGGTCGTTCGCGATCATTGCGACGAGGCGGGCGTGGAGCGCGGCCTGCGCGTCCACCGAGGTGCGCACCGCCACGGCGCCGGCCGCGCTGCCCGAGGGGTGCGGTCCGCCGGCGCGACGCACGTGTCCGGCCCCGAGGATCCCCGTCATCTCGTGCGCAGCGAGGAGGGTACGCAGCTCGGGTCCGTCTGCGCCCGTCACGAACACGGCTCGCGCGGTGATCTCGGCCGTTTCGCCGCCCGCGAGCAGCCGCTCTCGCAACTGATCGACCGGGCCGGTGATCAGGGTTGCGAAGTCGGCGCTCCCGTCGAAGACGTACTCGTCGAGGTGGGCGACCCCGTCGATTGGGGCGTGGCCGGGGACCCGGTGGGAAACGCACTCGCCGCCGAGCGCGCGGACGACGGCGCGGAGGTCGAGGGTCATGGCCAGAGTGTACCAAATGGTGGACACGGGGTCGATATTCGGACCGATGGTGCAGTGACAATCCGGTGGCGGGATCCCTACCATCTCGGTAGCGCGATTCGCGACATCCACCGTCGCTCGCATTTTCAAAGGAGAGAAGCGCATGAAGGCAGTCGTATTCCGGGAACCGAATACCCAGATCACCATCGAGGACGTGGAGCTTGCAGCGCCGAAGGCGGGCGAGGTGCGCGTCAAGATCGCCGCTGCCGGCGTCTGCCACTCGGATCTGCACGTGAAGCAGGGTGACTGGGGGATGCCGACGCCGCTCGTGATGGGCCACGAGGGTTCCGGCGTCGTCACCGAGCTCGGCGAGGGCGTCACCTCGCTCGCCGTTGGTGATCACGTCGTGCTGAGCTGGGTGCCGCCGTGCGGAGAGTGCCGCTACTGCCTGCAGGGTCACGAGGCCCGCTGTCAGAAGGTCGCGACGATCGTCGCACCGAAGGGTGTGCTGTTCGACGGCACGACCCGCCTGAGCATGACCGGTGCGGACGGCGCCGAGGAGACGCTCCACCACTACCTGGGAGTCTCGTCCTACGCGGAAGAGGTGGTGGTGCCGGCGTCCGGTGCGATCAAGGTCCGCGACGACGCTCCGCTCGACGTGATCGCCGTCGTCGGCTGCGCGGTCGCGACGGGAGTCGGCGCCGTCATGAACACTGCGGCCGTTGAGCCCGGATCCACCGTCGCCGTGATCGGTTGCGGTGGCGTCGGCCTCAACGTCGTTCAGGGCGCAAAGCTCGCCGGTGCCGAGCGCATCATCGCGATCGACGTCGTGCCGGAAAAGACCAGCATGGCCATGCAGTTCGGTGCGACAGACCGAATCGACGCCTCGGAACGCGACGCCGTCGAGCAGCTCTTCGAACTGATCCCTGACGGCGTCGATTACGCCTTCGACGCGATCGGCAGGACGGTCACGACCGAGCAGTCGATCAAGATGCTCGGCCTGGGTGGGGCAGCGGTCATCGTCGGCCTGCCGCCGACCGGGGCGAAAGCCTCGTTCGAGCCGCTCGTTCTGGGCGAGGCCGACCAGCGCATCCTCGGCTCAAACTACGGCTCGGTGCGCCCCTCGATCGACATCCCCGCGCTCGTGGACCGCTACATGGACGGCCAGCTCAAGCTCGACCCGTTGATCTCGGGCCGCCGGCCGCTCGCCGAGGCGGCGGAGGCGTTTGACGACCTCGAGGCCGGCGGCGTCCTGCGCACGCTGCTCATCCCGTGACCCTCCGCAGTTCCGAGATCCAAACCGCTCAAAGGAGAGCAACCATGTCAACTACACAACAGTCGAGACCGGTCGATGCGGGTCTCCGCCGCGGCGTGATGGGCGGTGCGGAACTCGGGGCTCAGGCCATCGCGAACATCGCCCCGAGTGCGGTCCTCGCGTTCACCGCGGCGGCGATCTTCGTGAGCGCCGGGAATGGAACGCTGCTGTCGCTGCTGTTCGCGACGATCGTGATCCTCAGCGTCGGCTGGTGCGTCGCGGTCTTCGCGCGAAAGAACGCGTCGGCCGGTTCTATTTACACCTACGTGGCCAAGTCGCTCGGGCCGACGGCCGCGTACGTTGCCGGTCTCGCCCTGATCATCGGGTGCTGGGGTGTCACTGCGGGGTCGCTCGGAGGCGGGGTCTCGTACGCCGCCGACCTGCTGCAGGCGTTCGGGGTGCCGGCTGCGGGGCTGGTCGGATTCTGCATCTTGACCCTGGTGCTCGGCGCGATCACGACCTTCTTCACGATCCAGGGAATCCAGATTTCCGCGCGCGTTTCGTTCGTGCTCGAGATCGCCTCCGTCCTCATCATCCTGACGCTGTTCGTCACGTCACTCATCGTGCTCGGGCCCGACGCGTGGGATCCCCAGCAGTTCAGTCTCGAGGGCGCGCCGCCGCAGGGGATCGCCGCCGGTATGGTGCTGGGCGTGCTCGGCTTTGCCGGGTTCTCGTCGGCCGATGCGCTCGGTCGCGAGGCGAAGCACCCCTACCGGACCATTCCCCGCGTGATCATGTGGAGTGTCGTGGGCATCGGACTGATCTATCTCTTCGGGGCGTACACGCAGATCGCCGTGCTCGGAGACGAGCTCGCGGGGTCGGCGAACCCGCTGCAGGACATTGCCGACAAGATCGGCATGCCCGGCTGGTTCACCATGTTCCTGCTCTTCGGTGTCGCGGCCTCGTTCTCCGCGGTGTGCATCGCCGCGCTCAACGTCCTCGGCCGGATCGTCTACGTCATGGGGAAGGAGGGGGTGGTGCATGAGAGCCTGGGCCGCACCCATCGAAAGCACCTCACCCCGCACCGCGTACTGCTCATCGGCGGCGTGCTCTCCGTTGCCGTCAACATCGCGCTCCTGCTCGCCGGGGTGCATCCGATGGACATCGTGGTCTGGCTCGACACCTACGGGGTGTACGGCTACATGGTCGCCTACGCGCTCGTGGCGTTCGCCTGCGCGGTGTACGTGCGGAAGATGGGGATGCCGCGAAAGCTCGTCACGGTGTGCGCGGTCATCGCCGTCCTCGCCATGGCATACATCTTTTTCGCGAACGTCTGGCCGGTGCCGGCGTTCCCGCTGAACCTGCTGCCGTACCTCTTTGTGGCGACGATGGCCGTCGGTATCGCGTGGTTCATCCGCGTGAAAAAGGTTCGTCCCGAGGTGCTGAGCCGGATCGGGAACACGGAGACCGACGCCCTCGAGGGGATCGGTTAGCCCGTTTCAGGGAACGATCTTCCCGCTGTGGTGCGCGCCCGGGGCCTGTTCGGCCTCGGGCGCGCTGTGCTGTTGGTGCGGGGACCGGGGCAGCGTGGTCAGCTCTGCTCGCGTTCTCCCCGCATCACGGGGAAGCCGTCGACATGGTCCATGTGCTGTGCCGCGATGAGGTGCTCGAACACGATGTGCGCCTGCGCCGAGGCGACAGCGGGGTCGGCCGCGATCTTCTCCGCCACGAGGTTCTGCAGCTGGCTGCTCGAAGTGCACGCGACATGCACGAGCAGGTCGTAGCTGCCGCCCATCAGAAACACGTTCACGACGTTGATAAATTTGACCGCCCGCTCCGCGTAGTCGCGTCCGCTGTGCTGGGCGCCGGGCTTCAACCGGATGAATACGATCGCGTGCAGGTCGAGACCGAGGGCGGTCATGTCGTACTGCGCGTGCGTCGACGCGATGACGCCGGATTCGCGAAGCGCGCGAAGGCGAGTGAGCGCAGTGGAGGGCGCCACGTTCACGCGCGCAGCGAGCTCGTTGTTGCTGATGCGCGCCTCCCGGCGGAGCTCCCACACGATCTTCTCGTCGATGGCGTCGAGGGGACGCCCGTCTGGAGTCTGCTGAGGCACGGTTCTGGCTCCCAAAGATTTTTCTGCAGGGCGGGTCTGGAACCCACCGTAGTCGAAGAATTTTTGAACCGTGCATGGTTTCAAGAATTTTTGAGCCCGATGAGGGGAATCTGCTGGATTCTTCGCCGCTTTTCGTAGGATTGGAGACAGGGCGGCACCGCAGCGAAGACGCAGGGGAAAGAACCGGACAGCTCAGCGGAAGCGGGCACCGGCACCCATCGGAACCGACCGCCCCAGGCCGAAGCGGACGATGCTTCGCGGCCGGATGACCCGCGCGTCGACCTCCTGGTTCGACGCTGATTTTGGCAACCCGCAAAGGAGTGGACATGACTGATCGGATTCCGCCTCGAGTGGTGCTCGTCGGACTCGGGGCCGTTGGACGCGCGGTGGGCGCCCGAGTCATCGCCGACGGACGCGCCCGCGTGATCGGGGCCGTCGATCGTGCGCCAGCTCTCGCTGGCGTCCCGCTCGACGATCTCCTGCCCGGCGCGGCCCCGGAGGCGCCGGTCGTCACGTCGATTGCCGAGGCGCCGGACGCAGACGTCGCTTTCGTGGCCACGACCTCCCACATCGCCGGAGTCGAGCCGGCGATTCTGGAGCTCCTCGATCGCGGAATGCACGTGGTGAGCATCGCAGAGGAGCTGGGATACGGCCACTACGACCACCAGACGATCGCTGCGCGGATCGACGAGCGGGCCACTGCGCGGGGGCTCACCGTCCTCGGCACCGGCTGCAACCCGGGGATCCTGCTCGACACCCTGCCGCTGCTCCTCACCGGCCTCACCTCGGAGGTCACCCGAGTGACCGTCCGCAGGACCGCCGAGATGTCCGGTTACGGCGGAATCCTCGCGAAGTTCGGCTTCGGCCTGGACGAGCAGGCATTCGCGCGGGCGCGCACGGGCGGCGAGGTGATCGGTCACGTCGGGTTCCGCGAGTCCGTGGCGGCGCTCGCCGCAGGTCTGGGCTGGCAGCTCGAGGAGATCGAGGTCGACGATCCGGCAGCCGCCCTGCTCGCGCCGGCGCCTCGAGCCACCTCGCATCTCACCCTCGACACGGACTCGGTCGTCGTGGTCCGCCACGCGGCCCGCGGGCTCGTCGGCGGGGACGTGGTGATCGATGCGGTCATCGACTTCGGCATTTTCGAGGAGGGCGATCCGTTCCCCGAGGGGGATCGCTGGTTGATCGAGAGCGAGGCCCGCACGATCGAGTTCGCGAGTAGCCGGATCGACAGCTCCGGCGCGACCGTGTCCGTCGCGGCCAATGTCATTCCCTCGGCCGCCCACCTGCCTCCGGGACTCCTCACCATGGCGGACCTCCCGGTGCAGACGATTGCCGGCCGAGCGGCCCCACGAACAGCCACGCACACGAGCAAGGGAGCGACACACCATGTCTGAGCACGCACAGGTCAACATCGCGGAGGTGATGAGCCGCGGCGGCCGCCCCGCCGGCAGCCGTCGGGAGGTGAAGATCATTGATACGACGCTCCGCGACGGTCACCAGAGCATCTGGGCGACGCGGATGCGCACCTCCCACATGCTCGACATGGTGGAGCAGTTCGATGCCGCCGGTTTCGAGCACGTCGACCTGATGGCGCCGATCCAGTTCGACGTCTCCGTCCGCTATCTCAAGGAGGATCCGTGGGAGCGGGTGCGGCTCATGCACCGGCACGCTCCGAACACCAAGTTCCGCGCCCTGATCCGCTCGAAGAACCTCGCAACCTTTGATTTCCTCCCCGACGATGTCATCGAGGCGTGGGTCGATCGTCTCGTCGCGAACGGTTTCCGCGTGATCGGCGCGTTCGACGGCCTGAACGACGTCGACAACATCTCGGCAGCGCTCCGCCAGGCCAAACGCCTCGGGGCGGAGACCTTCGGCGCCGTGTCCTTCTGCGAGTCTCCCGTGCACACGGACGAGCTGTTCGTCGCGAAGGCGCAGGAACTCATCGAACGGGCAGAGGTCGACCGGATCATGTTGAAGGACGCCGGCGGTCTCCTCACCCCCGACCGGATCCGCACGCTCGTCCCCGCGCTCAAGGGCGTGATTGGCGACCGGCCACTCGAGGTGCACACCCACAGCTTGACGGGCCTCGCCCCGCTCGTCTGTCTCGAGGCCGTTGAACTCGGCGCGGACTCGATCCACACGTCTATCGCCCCGCTCGCCTCGGGCAACGGGCAGCCCTCCACGCAGGGCACCGTCAGAGATCTCCGGGCTCTCGGCTACACCGTGAACGTCGACGACGCACAGGTATCCGAGATCAGCAGCAAGATCCGCCGGATCGCGGAGGACGAGGGCAAACCGCTCGGAACTCCCGCCGAGTACACGGGCACTCACTACATGCACCAGACGCCCGGCGGCATGCTCTCGAACTTCACCTCGCAGCTCGAGACGGCCGGACTCGCGGATCGCTTCGACGAGCTCATGCAGGAGGTCGCCAGGGTCCGGGCAGAACTCGCCTACCCGATCATGATCACCCCGTTTGCCCAGCACGTCGGAACCCAGGCCGTCATGAACGTGATGTCTGGCGAGCGCTACAGGGTCGTGCCGAACGAGGTCAAGAAGTACGCGCTCGGCTACTACGGCAAGCCCCTCGCGCCCCTCGACCCCGAGGCGCTCGAGAAGATTCTCGCGAACGGAGCCTCGAACATTGCCGACGAGCCCGCGCCGATCCCGCCCATGCTGCCCTCGCTCCGCGAGCGCTACCCGGACGAGGACATCGATCTGTGGCTGCTCCGCGCGCAGTTCGCGGGGACGCAGGTCGACGAGATGAAGAAGGCAGCGGCCGAGGGAGGCTCCCGGGGCGATTCCGGGATGCCGATCCTCGACCTCGTGCGATCGCTGTACGAGGGGGCAGGCACGGGCCGGCACGTGCTCACGAGCGGGGATCTCGCGATCGCCATGGACAAAGGAGAGTAACAAATGACGAATCACACGCCCGATATCACGGAGCTCAAGGCCATCGTCGACTGGGTGAATGTCGCGGAGGACGTTCGCGAGCTGTCGCTCAGGGTCGGCGATGTTGAGCTGCACATCTCGCGCAATGGGCAGAGCTCCGGCTCGCCGTTCGCTCCCGCCGCGGGCGGGGCGCTCGCCGCAGCGCCGACCCCTTCCCCTGCCGCGGAGCCGGCACAGGCCGCCGCGGCTGTCGCCCCGGCCGCGGCGCACACGGAGCGGCCGGCCGCCGCGGCAGCACCGGTCGTGGCCTCGGCGGCGGCGCAGGCCGCTCCGACCCCCGACCGGGATTCTGCTGAGCCCGCCGCCGACGAGACCGTCGTTGCGGCGCCCATGGTGGGAACGTTCTACGCCTCGCCCCAGCCGGGCGCGCCGACGTTCGTCTCGGTCGGTGACCGCGTCCAGCCCGATACGGTGCTCGGCATCGTCGAGGTGATGAAGCTCATGAACAACGTCGAGGCTGGCGTGTCCGGAACCGTGGTCCGCGTCCTCGCGGAGAACGAGTCGCTCGTCGAGTTCGGACAGCCGCTGATCGTCATCAAGCGGGACGCGTCGTGAGCGCGGGACTCGACAGCGTCCTGATCGCGAACCGCGGCGAGATCGCCCTGCGCGTGATCAGGGCGTGCCGCGAGCTCGGGATCCGGAGCATCCTCGTCCACTCGGAGGCCGATCGCGATGCGCTCCCCACTCGCCTTGCTGATCAGGCCATCTGCATCGGTCCCGCGCCGGTGAACCTCAGCTATCGCAATGCGACCGCGGTGATCTCGGCCGCTCAGGCGAGCGGGGCCGATGCGATCCACCCGGGATACGGGTTCATGTCGGAGAACCCCGATTTCGTCGCCCAGTGCGAGGAAGAGGGCGTCGGTTTCGTCGGCCCATCCGCGGAGATCATTCGACGGATGGGCGACAAGATCGAGGCGAAGAAGATCGCGCGTCGGGCCGGCGTTCCCACGGTGCCCGGTTCGGATGGCGCGATCGCGGATCCGGATGAGGCGTCACGAGTCGCGGCAGAGGTGGGGTTTCCCCTCCTGATCAAGGCCGCAGCGGGCGGTGGCGGGCGCGGCCTTCGCGTCGTCGAGTCGGCCGAGACGCTCGCGAGGGACCTCGCGGAGATCATGGCCGAGGCCGACGTCGCGTTCGGCGATCCGTCCGTCTACATCGAACGCTACCTCACCGACATCCGGCACATCGAGATCCAGGTCATCTCGGACGGATCGACGACGCTGCACCTGGGGGAGCGCGACTGCACCGCGCAACGCCGCAATCAGAAGCTCGTCGAGGAGGCGCCGTCACCCGTGCTCGACGCCGCGACCCGCGAGGGTCTCGCACGGGCGGCGGTCGCGCTCTGCGAGGAAGTGGGCTACGTCAACGCCGGCACGGTGGAGTTCGTCTATGACAACGTCTCCGGCGAGTACTTCTTCATCGAGATGAACACTCGGATCCAGGTGGAGCATCCCGTGACGGAAATGGTTTCGGGAATCGACCTGATCAAGCTGCAATTGCAGATTGCCGGCGGTCTCCCGCTCACGATCAGGCAGGAGGACGTGTCCCTGCGGGGCCACGCGATCGAGTGCCGGATCAATGCGGAGGACGCTGATCGCGGCTTCGCCCCGAACCCGGGAACGGTGAGGCAGCTCCGCGTTCCCGGAGGCTTCGGAGTGCGACTCGACTCGCACATCGAGCAGGGCTCGACGATCCCGCCGTATTACGACTCGATGATCGGGAAGCTCATCTGCTGGGGACAAACCCGAGACGAGGCGATCGAACGGGCGTTGCGCGCGCTCGGCGAACTCTGCATCGACGGGGTCGTCACAACGGCAGATTTCCACGCGGAAGTGCTGGACAGCAAGCAATTCCGAAGCGGAGAATTCAACACCGGCTTCATCGCAGAATTCATGGAGGGACGCGGCAATGACGCTCACTGAAATCCAGCAGGGAACAGCGGAACCGCTCGCCCAGCAGCGGCACCTGGAGACCGAGATCCCCGGGCCCCGCTCACGGGAACTCATGGTCGAGCGCCGGGCGCAGGTGTCGAACGGTTTCGGCGCCCAGCTGCCCGTCTTCATCGAGCGAGCGGACGGCGGCATCCTGCGCGACGTCGATGGCAATCAGATCATCGATCTCGCGTCCGGCCTCGGACCGACGGCGCTCGGGGCCTCGCACCCGCGCGTGAGGGAACGCCTCGTTGCTCAGCTGGATCGCTTCACGCACACCTGTTTCATGACCACCGAGTACGAGAGCTATGTCGAGGTCTGCCGGTGGCTCAACGCGCACGCACCCGGCGATCACGAGAAGCGCACGGCACTGTTCTCGACCGGTGCCGAGGCGAACGAGAACGCGGCGAAGATCGCGCGCTATGTCACGGGCGGCCGTCGCTTCATCGCGTTCCGCGGGGGCTATCACGGCCGCACGTACATGACGATGTCGCTGACCTCCAAGGAGAAGCCGTACAAGACCGGTTTCGGCCCCTTCTCCGAGGATGTCTTCCACGCGCCGGTGCCTGCTGGCCCGCGCGAGACCGCCGCCTCCGTCGCTCCCTGTCTCGACGAGGTGAGGAGGATCCTGATCGACAATGATCCGGCAACCTTCGCCGGGATCATCATCGAACCGATTCTCGGCGAAGCTGGCTGCCTGCCCCCGCAGCCCGGATTCCTCGCCGGTCTCCGCGAGATCGCCGACGAGTTCGGGATCCTGCTCATCGCCGATGAGGTGCAGAGCGGCATGGGCCGCACCGGCAAGATCTGGGCGATCGAGCACGACGGGGTGGTCCCCGATCTGCTGGTCGCCGCCAAGGCGCTCGCCAACGGCATGCCGCTGAGCTCCGTCACCGGTGCCGCCGAGGTCATGGACGCCGTGCATCCCGCCGGTCTGGGCGGCACCTACGCGGGCAATCCGCTCTCGTGCGAGGCCGCGCTCGCCGTGTTCGAGCAGTTCGACGGAGGCGGGGTGCTCGAACGGGCCGAAGCGCTCGGCGAAATTGCGGACGAGATGCTGAAACCCCTGGTCGGATCCGGAGTTGGGGTGATCGACGTGCGCGGCCGCGGAGCAATGATCGGTATCGAGTTCGGCGACGACGAATCTCTCGAACCCGCGCCGGACGCCGCGAAGGCCGTCTCGCAGTACTGTCACGCGAACGGGGTGCTCGCTCTCACGAACGGTGTGCACGAAAACGTGATCCGGCTGCTTCCGCCGATCGTGATCGAGCCCGAACTGTTCCGCGACGGGCTGCGCGTGATCATCGACGGGGTTCGCACGGTCGCCGGACGTCGCGGCTGAACAGGGGGATTGCCACGTGCACCGCACTCTGATCGGGAAATCCAGTGTCCCTGGCTCGCCCGATCCCGAACCCAGGGAAGGACTGACATGATCGACAAGACGACGGCCTCCGTGGCCGAAGCCGTCAGGGGGATCCCCGATGGCGCCACCGTGATGATCGGTGGCTTCGGGAGGGCCGGCCAGCCCGTCGAGCTCATCGACGCGCTCATCGAGCAGGGAGCCTCCGGGCTCACGATCATCAACAACAATGCCGGCAACGGCGACACCGGCCTCGCCGCGCTACTCGCGAGGCGTCGCGTGCGCAAGATCATCTGCTCGTTTCCGAGGCAGCGGGACTCGTGGGTGTTCGACGGGCTGTACCGCGAGGGCGCGATCGAGCTCGAGCTGGTCCCGCAGGGCAACCTCGCGGAGCGGATCCGCGCGGCGGGTGCGGGCATCGGGGCGTTCTACTCGCCGACTGGCGTGGGAACCGAACTCGCCAACGGCAAGGAGGAGCGCGAGATCGACGGGCGCCGGTACCTGCTCGAATTCCCGATCAGGGCAGATTTCGCGCTGATCAGCGCGCGGGCGGCCGATCGCTGGGGGAACCTCGTGTACCGCGAGACCGCGCGCAACTTCGGCCCGATCATGGCAGCAGCCGCGCACACGACGATCGCGCAGGTCGACGCGGTCCTCCCGCTCGGCGACCTCGATCCGGAGGCGATCGTCACGCCGGGGATCTTCGTCGATCGTGTCGTCGCGGTCGGGGAGCGGCGGTGGGTGCGTGACGGTGCCTTCGTCGGTGGCGTCGACCTCGAGGGCCGCCCGCTTGCGGACGTGAACGCGGACGCGGGCGCGGGTGCCACCCAGCAGAACGGAGGAGAACGATGAGCAGGGGAATCAGCAGGGACGCCCTCGCGGCCCGAATCGCCGCCGACATTCCCGAGGGCTCGATCGTGAACCTCGGGATCGGCGCCCCCACGCTCGTGGCGAACTTTCTCCCCACGGACCTGGAGATCATTCTGCACACGGAGAACGGCATGCTCGGCATGGGCGGTGCGCCCGAGGCGGATCGGATCGACCCCGACCTCATCAACGCGGGGAAGCAGGCCGTGACGGCGCTGCCCGGAGCCGCGTACTTCCACCACGCAGACTCGTTCGGAATGATGCGGGGTGGGCACCTCGACGTCTGCGTACTCGGCGCGTTCCAGGTGTCGGAGCACGGGGACCTCGCCAACTGGTCGACGGGAACCCCCGGTGCGATTCCCGCTATCGGCGGGGCAATGGACCTGGCGATCGGGGCGAAGTCGGTGTACGTCATGACGGACCTCCTCACGAAGACGGGAGACTCCAAGCTCGTCTCCGCGTGCAGCTACCCCCTGACGGGGGTCGGCTGCGTGACCCGGGTCTACACGGATCGCGCGGTGTTCGACGTCACTGAGCACGGTTTCGTGGTGCGCGAGACGTTCGGCGATACGACCGTCGCGGAGCTCGAGGAGCTGACCGGCCTCTCGCTCGGTGGGCCCGGCCAGGACGGGAAGGTCGATCGTGGCTGAGGCCTGGATCTACGATGCGCTTCGCACCCCGTTCGGGCGTGCCGGCGGCGCGCTCGCCGGAGTGCGGCCCGACGACCTCGCCGCGGTCGTGATGCGGGCGATCGTCGACCGTGCCGGCGCCGATCCCGGCCGGCTCGCGGATGTCATCTTCGGCGATGCGAATCAGGCGGGTGAGGACAATCGGAACGTGGCCCGTTTCGGGGCGTTGCTCGCCGGATTCCCGACCGCGGTGCCCGGGGTGACCGTCAATCGACTGTGCGCGTCATCGCTCGAGGCCGCGATCCAGGGTGCCCGGGCTATCGAGTCCGGGGACGCGGAGCTCATTCTGGCGGGCGGCGTCGAGTCGATGAGCCGGGCGCCGTACGTGCTGGAGAAGTCACCGCGGCCGTGGCCCGCGACCGGCAACCAGACCGCATGGAACACGGCGATCGGCTGGCGAATGGTGAACCCGCAACTCCCGATCCCGTGGACGATCTCGAATGGCGAGGCCGCCGAGCTGGTCGCGGAGCGACGCGGGATCCCGCGCGAGGCTCAGGACGCCTTCGCGCTCCGATCTCACAGGCTCGCCGCCGCGGCCTGGGACAACGGGGTGTTCGAACGGGAGGTGGTGCCGGTTCCGGGCAGCGAACTCGCGCGCGACGAGGGGATTCGGGAATCGACCACCCTCGAGAAGCTCGCGGGGCTGCGCCCCCTGTTCGCAGGGGCCGGCACCGGAACCGTCACCGCGGGGAACTCCTCCTCGATCAACGACGGCGCCTCTGCTGTGCTCCTGGGACGCGAGGGGGTGCTGCCCGGCGAGCCCCTCGCGCGAATCACGGGGCGGGCGGCGCACGGCGTCGATCCGGACGACTTCCCGATCGCGCCGATTGAGGCCGCGAATCGCGCGCTCGCGCGGGCGGGGAGGCGCTGGGACGAGGTCGATGTCGTCGAGCTGAATGAGGCGTTCGCATCGCAGAGTCTGGCGTGCATCGCCGGATGGCCGGAGCTCGACCCCGAGCGGGTGAACGTTCACGGTGGGGCGATCGCGATCGGGCATCCCCTGGGCGCTTCCGGGGGCCGGATCCTGGGGCACGCCGCGCACGAGCTCCGACGTCGCGGGGGAGGGATCGCGGTCGTTGCGATCTGCATCGGCGTGGGCCAGGGCCTCGCCGTCGTGCTCGAGCGCTAGCCGGGGCCGCGGAACACCAACGTGCAGGACCGCGTCGGCGAGTCGTCTTGGACACGCATGAGCACCGTGCGGTGGTCCGCCTAGAGTTCGAATGACAGCGTCGCGAACGGGTCGATCACGAGCGCCCGACCGAGCTCGCCGACGCTGATCCGGCACTTCGGATTCCCTTCACCGGACCGATTGAAACGCTGGAGCAGGGGCGATGAAGTCTTGGATGCTGCCGATGATAAGTGCCAGATCCGCTGACCCTGGCCCGGAGGAGTAGGGCGATGCTCGCACACGGTCGTTGAGGTGATCCGGGGAGACCAAGGGTTCTCTCGCCCCGGTGCGCACGGACTCTCTGCTTGACGAGTGCGTCGAGCGCCCATCAGTGGGGCGAACCGGACCCGTACTGACACGATTTCTGTGTCGCACTGCCAGGAGTCAGGTGACCACAGATCTGGGGCTCGAGATCGGCCCAATTCCCTGATCGGCCGCTGAAACGCGCAAGCGCTCACCGCCAGCCCAAGACCTTCTTGTCCTACCCCCACCGAGACGCTCTCTCTCGGCATGGCGGGCCGTGCCGTCGTCCTTCACACTAATCCCGAGAAGCGTAAGAGCGACGACGATGCCGCAGCACCGAACACTGACGAGCCCGCAGTATGGGTTGTCCGGCAGGTTCCTCGGCACGTCGTCCGTGAATCGATCACTGAGGAGCGTGGTGCGTGATGCAAGGACCAGAGGGCGGCAGCCGGCCGGCCGTGTCCATCGAGTCGGTGGTGAAGCGGTATGGAGAACACACCGTCATCAACGACGTGTCCTTGTCGATCGGAGAGGGCGAGGTCGTCGCGATCATCGGCCCAAGTGGCGCGGGAAAGAGCACGCTCCTCCGGTGCGTCAATCTGCTCGAGATGCCCGATAGCGGCAGGGTCACGGTCGAGGGGTACCGGGTCGATACCGGTTCCGCGATTCCCCGCAGTGCACTTGTCGCGCTACGGCGAAACGTCGGGATGGTTTTCCAATCCTTCAACCTCTTTCCGCACATGACCGTGCTCCGCAATGTTTCTCTCCCGCAAGAGCGCGTGCTGGGTCGGAGCACGGCGGAGGCGAACGCGCGCTCGCTCGAACTGCTCGAACGTGTCGGTCTCGCGCACAAGGCCGACCAGTTTCCCGGACGATGTTCCGGGGGCCAACAGCAGCGGATCGCGATCGCCCGAGCACTCGCTCTTGACCCGCGGGTGATGCTCTTCGACGAACCGACCTCGGCACTCGATCCGGAGGTCGGGCTTGAGGTTCTCGCCGTCATGCGGGAGCTCGCCGACGAGGGGATGACCATGGTGGTCGTCACCCACGAGATGCAATTCGCGCGCAACGTGTCGGACCGCGTCGTCGTGATGGCCGACGGGGCGATCCTCGAGGAGGGTGATCCTGATCAGGTGTTCACCGCTCCAACGCAGGACCGTACACGGCAGTTCCTCCGAGCCGTGCTGGAGCGCTGACCATGGAACACCTCTCGATGGTGGCGCAGGGCATACTCATGACCTTGATCGTCACGGTCTGCGCGTTCGCGATCGGCGCGGTCGCCGCTGTTCCGCTCGCGCTCGCGCGGAACTCCAGATTCACGCTGCTGCGGGGCGCCGCCCGCGTGGGCATCGAAGTGGTGCGGGGGGTCCCGCCGCTCGTCTGGCTCTTCATCCTGTATTTCGGAATCGGCAGCGGTGCGATCCGGCTGAGTTCGCTTGCCGCCGCCGTCATCGGTTTTGGCGTCGTGACCGCGGCCTACATGGCGGAGATCTATCGCGGTGGGCTCGCCGCGATAAGCCGGGGGCAGTGGGAGGCCGGTGACGCGCTCGGGCTTTCTCGGCTGGCGATTCTTCGCGACGTGATCGGGCCGCAGGTGCTGCGGGTCTCGATCCCGGCGGCTGCAGCCTACGCGATCGGCCTACTCAAGGACTCATCGATCGCCTCCGTGATCGGGGTTCAGGACATCGTGTTTTTCGCGAATCAGGAGGCGAGCAAGACGGCAGATGGGATCACCCCGTTCCTCTTCGCAGCAGGCCTGTACATCGCGATGACCATTCCCTGCGCGTGGCTGACACGGCGGCTGGACGCGCGACTTCGAAAGCGGGTAGCGAGATGAGTTTCTTCGAAGATTTGACCACCTATCTGCCCACGCTGCTGTCGGGTCTGTGGGTGAGCCTCCGACTGACCGCGGTGATTCTCGTCGTCGGATTGGCAGGCGGACTACTCCTCGCAATCGGCTCCCTCGCCAGGAACCGTATTCTACGAATGATTGTGCTGATCGTGGTGGAGATCGGGAGGGGAACTCCCGCGCTGGTCGTACTGCAGCTCATCTACTTCGGGCTCCCAACGGTTGGCACTGCGTTGGATTCGTTCGCGGCTTCCGTCATCGCGCTGAGCCTGACAACTGCGGCCTACACCAGCGAGATCATGCGTGGCGGGCTGCAGGCGGTCCCCGAGGCGGAAGTCGAAGCCGCTGACGCACTCGGGATGTCCCGGCTCGATGCGCTTCGATTCGTCGTCATTCCGCAGGGGATCAGGATTGCGATTCCGCCGCTCGTCGGCTTTTCGATCATGATCTTCCAGGCGACCTCGCTCGCCTATTCGATCGCGGTTCCCGAACTGATGTCGCAGGCCTATTCGATCGGGTCCAACACGTTCCGGTACCTGAGCATTCTGTCCCTCGCCGGCCTGCTGTACCTGATGATCACCATCCCCGCGAGCTGGATGAGCGCTCGTATCGAACGGCGGCTCGCGCGCCATCAAGCGCCCGTCACCGCATAACCACCAAAGGAGAATGAAATGAAACCACGTGCACTACTCGCTGGCCTCGCCCTGGCGGCGCTCGCCGTCGGAACCGCAGGCTGCGCACCCGCGGCGAGCGGTGGTGCGTCCGTGCCCAAGGGCTGCAAGCCCGCCGACACGTTCAGCACCGTCGCCCCGGGGACGCTCACGGTATCGCTCTACTCGCTTCCGCCATTCGTTGCTCCGACGAACGACGGGGGGATCGAGGGCGTCGACGCGGACATTCTCGAGTCGTTCGCTGCGAAGGAATGCCTCACCATCACCCCGGCTCCCGTCGCCACCGCGGCGGTTATTCCCGCGGTGCAGGGTGGACGGGCGGACGTCGCCGCGGGCGCGTGGTGGCGGTCTGCCGATCGCGCGAAGGTCGTGGCACTGACCGAGCCGGTGTATCTCGATGAAATGGCCGTCGTCTCCTCCGAGGGGCTTGACGAGCTATCGCAGCTCCGTGGGAAGCGGGTCGGCACCGTTGACGGTTACCTCTGGGTGAAGGATGCGAAAGCCTATCTCCAGGACGGCCTGAAGGTGTATAAGTCGGCGAACGACATGTATCAAGACCTCAAGGTGGGGCGCATCACCATCGCCCTCGACGGCTACGGCGATGCGCCGCTTCACGCCCCGGACCGGAAGGTCAAGGTCATTAAGCCCGATCCTGCCGTTGCTGCCTCTCTCAGGCCTCCGCAGACCTGCTATCCGGTGTCGCTCGAGAATGCGAAGCTGCTCGACGCCCTGAACACGCACATCTCTGAAATGAAGGGCTCGGGAGAGCTGAAGAAGATCCTCAAGAAGCACGGGCTTCCGGGGTCATCCGCCGACACAGGCGATGCGTGGCTCGTGAAGTAGCCGGGGCTCCGGGTGGCCTCGGCCTCACGCGGCAGAGGCCACCCGGAGTTCTTCGGGGGCGGTGGAATCACCGCCGGGCAGCGCGATGCTGGGGAACCGCTCCGCGAGCTGAGCTGCCGTGTACATCAGACTCCGGAGTACCCCGTCGATCAGGGAGTTCTGCGGCGTCCCACGCTGCAGAGCTACGACACGGCGCTGGAACGCGCCGTCTATTCTGAGGGGAACGACTCGGGCCGAAACTCGGAATGACAGCGATGGAACCAGCGCGATCCCGAGTCCCGCCTGCACGAGGGACTGCAGCGCCTCGCAGTGATTCCCGCGGACCGATATTCGGGGGGTGAATCCGGCCTCGGCCGCCATCTGGAGCAGGCAGGCGTCGTTCGCGGACTCGGCGCGAGTCGAAACCCAATCCTCGTTGGCGAGGGCCTCGAGCGGAATAGATTCGGCGTCCGCGTACGGGTGCCGCTCTGGGAGCAGTAAGGTGAGCTCCTCGTGCAGGATCGGTGTCGTCTTGACCCCGCGGAACCGCTGGCGCGTTGCGGGGCCGTACTCGTGAACGATCGCGAGGTCGAGCTGGGCATCGCGCAGCTTGCCGACCATTTCCTCGGGCTCCCCCTCGTCGAGCTGAATGTCAACGCCGGGGTTCGCCCGGAGGAAATGCGCCACCCCGGCGGCGAGGAGATGCTCGCCCGCAGCGGAGAAGCACCCGACGCGAAGCTGGTGGAGGCCGTCAGCACTCAGCCCGCGCATGTCGGCCTCGAGTGAATCGAGTTCGTGAAGGATATCGGCGGTCCGGTCGGCGAGGAAGAGTGCCGCCCTGGTGGCGCGAATGCTGTGTGCGTCACGTTCGAAGAGGGTCGCATGAACCGCCTGCTCGAGCGCCGCAACCTGCTGGGACACTGCGGAGCTTGTGTACCCGATCTCACGGGCGGCGTGGGCGAACGATCCCGTCCGCATGACAACGAGGAAGGTGCGGAGGTGCACCGGATTCAGCATGAGCTCGGCCCTGACGCCGGCCGGTCGGCCGGATCGCGATCCGGCGGCGTAAGGAGCCGCTCCACGTCGATCCGGCCGCCCGCCGCCTCGAACTCCAGGCGCACGCGCTCGCGGAGATCGGAGTCCCGCAGGTAATCGGCGACGGTGGCGGCGAGCCCGATAGCGCCGTCGATGACGGCGGTGTCGCCCGCATCGCTGATCGCGCGGCGCCCGAACTCTTCGGTGTGCATGGGGACGGCCTCCGGAGAAATGCTGATCGTCGGGTGGATCGCGGGGACCCGCACGCTGAGATTTCCCAAATCCGTCGACCAGCCACCGGCGGAGGGTGCGCTTGATCCGGTTTCAATTTGTCGGCCGCGCGCCCGCATGTGTTCGAGGTACTGTCCTGCGAGTGCAGCATTGCTGCGGACGGGAAGATACGGGGGGAATGGATCCCAGCGAGTTTCCAACCGGACATCCATCATGTGGGCGGCGCCCTCGAGGACGCGCTGCACACGGTGTGAGAGATCCCGGAGTCCCTCGGTCGATGCCGAACGAACCTCCACGACGATACCGGCGCGGTCCGGAACGACGTTGAGGGCCGCCCCGCCCTCGCTGACGATTGCATGCAGGCGATCGGTGGCGAGGATGTGCTGCCTGAGCGCCGCGATCCCCTGGTAGCTCGCGAGGGCCGCGTCGAGCGCGTTTCTCCCCTCGTGCGGGGCGGATGAGGCGTGCGCAGCGGTGCCTCGGAATGTGGCCTCGACGTCTCGCACTGCGAGTGAGGCGAAGTTTGCGACCTCTTCGGGCCCGGTGAATGGGTGGAGCATGACGATCGCGTCGATGTCGTCGAAGGCCCCGGCGCGCGCGAGGACCTCCTTGCCTCCGCCATTCTCCTCGGCTGGCGTTCCGATCAGCCGTACTGTTCCGTCGAGGGACGCGAGTTCTTGCGCGAGGCCGATGAAGGCGCCGACGGCGGCCGCGCAGATCACGTTGTGCCCGCAGCCGTGCCCGACACCGGGAAGCGCGTCGTACTCGGCAAGTATCGCCACTCGGGGTGAGCCTTTGCCCTGCTGCGCGAGGATCGAGGTGGAGAGACCCCACTCGCCGATCTTGGTCGCGAAGCCCTGCCCCTCGAGGAATTCGGCGACCGTGCGCACGGACCGGTGCTCCGCGAATCCGATCTCGGGATGTTCGTGGATTTCCCTGCTCAGAGACATCAACTCAGGCCGGAGCCGCTCGACGGCCGCGGAGATGCGGTGCGCTGCCCGGGAGCTGTCGTCACCCCGCTGGGGCGAGAATTTGTTGTCGGTGGGTGAGGGGTTGGGGTGAGACATCGGTGTCCCTCCAGAAAACGAGTGTACGAGTGAGGTAAGTTCAGCTTACGATAGAAGATATTTCACAATTAGTGCAACTAAAGGTGAAAGAATGGCACGCATGGCCGACCACTCCCTCCCGGACGTCCCCCGACTGCGGCTCCTCATTGAGGTCGCTCGGCAAGGATCTCTCGCCGGCGCCGCCCGGGCCCTCGACGTGACGGCATCTGCGGTCTCGCAGCAGATCAGCGCACTCGAGCGGGAAGCCGGCACCCGGCTCCTCGATCGTTCGCCCAAGGCCGTCTATCTGACCGGGGCGGGGGAGCGCCTCGTGGAGCACGCTCGGAGTGTGGTGCAGGCGCTCGAGGCGACTCGAGCCGAGATGGACCAACTGAGTGAGGAATTGGCAGGTCGTGTGCGGATCGGGGCGATTCCCTCAGTTGCTCGATCGATGCTCCTCGGCGTCGCGGAGCACCTCGAGGAGGAGCTCCCAGGAGTCGAGCTCGCGGTGAGCGTGATTGAGCCCGTCGAGAGCATCGATGCCCTCCTCGCGGGGACCCTCGACATCGCAGTGATCGACATCTACGACAACGTGCCGATGGCGTTTCCCGACTATCTGCACACAACCGAATTGCTGCGGGAATCGCTCGTGCTCGTGACCTCGCCCGAATTTGAGGCCCCGCGGCCCGTGAACCTGAAGGGCCTCAAGCGGGAGCGGTGGGTCATGCCAGAGGAACCGGGCGCCTGCGGCCAGGCGGTGCGCTTCGCCTGCCGGGCGGAAGGCTTCGAACCGAACGTGCGCTGGCAAACCGCCGACCTCCTGCTTCTGATCGAGTCGATCTCGCGCGGGCGCGGCATTTCCGTGCTCCCGCCGCTCTCTGTCGACCGAGCTGTCGCCCCAGTACAGCTCTTCCCGCTCGAACGGCCTGCTCTCGGCAGGAGACTGCTCGCCGTGACGCGGCGGACAGATCTCCGTAGGCCGATCGTGAGAACCGTCGTGCAGGAGATTCGTGATGCCGCAGCGGCCCTCCCGCCGCTTGAGTCGAACACCGGATCAGCATCGAGCTAAGCCTCACACTTCCTTGCCGTGGCATCAGAGATCACGGGCCTCGAGGTATCCCGTTGCGGAGTTCGAGCTTGCAGACTGGGGCCACCTGATCACCTCACGCAAGGAGAACGAAGATGAATCTTGAACGGCGCCACGCAAACGTCCCTGGTCACTGGCAGGTTCCCGGTCGCTTCCAGATCAACCACAGCCACGGAATTCGGGTTGGCGACATGATCTGGGTCGGCGGGCAGGAAGACCTCGACGAGAACGGCAATGTTCGCAACCCGGGAGACGTTGTCGCCCAGTGCCACTCGGTCATGCAGTCCCTGAAAGCCGTGATCGAGGATCTCGGAGGGACGATGGGCGACGTCGTGCAGTTCAATACCTTCTACGCGGGCGAACTGAGCTTCGAGGAGTGGCAGCGAACCTATGACATCCGCTTCGGATATTTCCCGGAGCCCGGTCCGACCGCAACCGGTATCCTCATCGGCGAGGAACTGAATCTCCCGGGGATCCGGGTCGAGGTGAACGCGGTCGCCGTCGTGGGAAGCGCCGCGGCGAAGGCCGCCGCCGGGGCCGATTCCACGGAAAAATAAGCTGATGAGCGACGAAAGTCAGGCGAACGCCCGGTCGAGTGCGAAGCTCGGCGTGATCCTGTGCGACCTCGATTCGTACGAGGTCGATGAGCTGCAATGTCTGACAGATGACGCCCCGGGGATCAGCGACAACCCCGTGGGGTTCTTCGAGAACCCGCGCAGCTGGCCCGGTATCCCAGTTGCGTACGCCGTGGCGCGAGGGGCGCGCGTCGAACCGCTCGTCGCGGGCGATCCGGCAGCGCTCGCCGGCTTCTGGGATGCCCGCGAACGACTCGCGGATTGCTCGCTCGTCATAACCGATTGCGGATTCTTCCAGTACGCGAGGCGTGAGGGCCGACCGCTCGGAACGACCATCACGAGCGGACTGGACCTGCTCTCGACCGCGGGCATGCTGACGGATGCGCCGATTGGGGTGCTTACAGTCTCCGAGCCGCTCGCGCGGCGGCTGCTCGAGGATCATGACCTCGCGGATCGTCTCGAGATCCTCGGCCTGCAGGACCAGCCTGGATGGGACGGAATTCTCACCAATGACCACGGGTATAAGAACGGATGGGACCTGGACCTGCTCCGTTCAGGCGTTGTCGCTGTGCTCGAAAGGGAGACCGCGGAAGGGGGCCGATTCGCTGGAATTGGGGCGCTTGTTCTCGAGTGCACGCTGCTGCCGGGCTTCCGGCGGGAGATCGCCGCGCTGACTCCCGTGCCGATCCTCGACATCGCATCCTTTGCGATCGGGGCGCTTGCGGGGGAGCGCTGACGGTTCCTTCTCTTCACCGATCTCGCACCCCAGGGCGGCCCCGCGATATGTTTGCGGAGCCGCCCCTTTTCGTGTGCGCGGAACACGTCCAACCGCCGGGGGTGTCTCAACGCCTCCCGTTCGGGACGGGACCGGAGTTTCGGTGCGCTCCCCAACCCGATGGACCGACTTCAGAAAACTCCCTGTTCCGTTACGCGCGAGAACGATTCTTCGTGTAGTCTTAACGCACGAAATGCCACGGCACCATTCTGGTGCAGTGGGGGAGAGTCTTTGGGGAGACACGGCCATGCAGAGGAACTTGCGTACCCGAACGGGCACGCGCGATCACGCCCGGGATGCCGGCGCGAGATCGGGTGCGACCGCTCGCGCATCCGCGCCTCGGCCGCCTGGATCCCCGTGGGCACCTCCCGTCTTCACGGCCTTTCCGCCGCTCGGCGCACTCGGCGCGACCGGCCCCTCCCGTCCGCAGGAGGTCATGAACTCACAGTAGATCTGCTCCCCTGAACACAGCGTCTACTGTGACGGTCCGTCGGACTCCCCCTCCGGCCGACCACCCCCCGCGACCGCCCCGCCCGCATCTGTCCCCCCGGTATGCCTGGCGGGGCGGTCCCCTTTCCTTCGCGCCTCGCGACCGCCACGCCGTCCGTTCCCGTTGCGGGGCTCAGCGCGTCGCCGCGATGAGGTCCGCCGCGAGCCGCACCTGCGACGGCTCAGCGTCGGCCTCCGGGGTGAAGCCCATGCGCACGACCACGAGATCCTGCGAGGGGATCACGATCACCTTCTGGCCGTCGTGACCGGTCGCGTAGAACGTGTCACGGGGGAGCTCGGGCCAGCGGATCGATCCGTCGGGAAGCACGTTCACGCGCCAGCTCATGCCAAACCCGGGGTCATCGGTCGACTCGGTGGCGTGCACGTCGAGCGACTTCCGCATCCAGTCCGCCGGGAGCAGGCGGTCGCCGTTCCAGACGCCGTCCTGCAGCGCGAACTGCCCGAGGGCGGCCCAGTCCCGCGGGGTCATCCACAGGTAGGACGAGCAGACGGGCGTCCCGGCGCCGTCGGGTTCCATGACCGCTGAGGAAAGCCCGAGCGGCGCCAGCAGCCGCTGGTTCATCACGTCGCTCCCGAGGCCGCTCCGTTCCGCGAGGACCGAGCAGAGCAGGGTCGTCGATCCGCTGGAGTACTGCTGAGCAGTTCCCGGCTCGTGGGCGAGCGGGAGGCTCGCAACGTAGGAGGCCATGTCGGGCTCGAGGTAGAGCATGCGGGTGATCGGGGTGCCGAGATCGTAGGTCTCGTCCCACTGGAGTCCGCTCGTCATGCGGAGCAGCTCCTCGATCGTGATCTGAGATCGGTCGTCGGTCCACTCGGGGCGCAGCTCGGAATCCGAGAGTCGGACCTCACCCCGCTGGACCATGATCCCGGTGAGGAGCGACGCCGCGCTCTTCGACATCGACCAGCCGAGCTGCGGGGTTCGCGCGTCGAAGCCCTCAGCGTAGCGTTCGCCGACGAGCTTGCCGTTCTTCAGCGCGACGACCGCGCGGGTGCCGAGGGCCGTCCGCTCGGCGTCGGGGAGATCGTCGCCGAAGGCCTTCGCCAGAGCGGCGTCGATTGCCGGTTCAGACGGGGGAGCGGGGGCCGTGGTGAGGGGGTTCTTCGTGCCGTCGATCGGCGTCGCGTCGGCCACGTCGGGACGGCCATCGGTGAGGGTGCAGCCAGCGCCATCGGTGGCGACGGCCCGCTGCGTGGCGAGCACGCCGAGCAGTGAGGCCGTTGCGCCTCGCTCGGTGACCTCGGCGTCGAGGTACGGGACGAGGGGATTGGGCGGGAGGTCCGATTCCGGGTTCTCGCGGCCGGCGACATGGGAAACGGCGCAGGCGTTGTGGGCGGCGTAGCCGGTGCCGGTCAGGATCATGGGTCGCTGCCACCAATAGGCGCCAACGGCGGCCACGAGGGCGACCGTGAGGAGACCGGCGAGGATCGCGAGGCTACGACGGAGTAAGCGCACGTCTGCAGCGTAACAGCGTGGGGCGAACGGCACGAGGCCTTCGGCCATGACGCTCCGGATCGATCCGCTCAGGGCCTGATCCGGCGGTGGAAAAGCGGGCCGAAAGTGGGCTGAACGCCTCATTTCAATGGGCCGTTTGGAGTTGCATCGAGGGGTACGAGACACCACGGTGCGCTCATTGCTGGGTGAGATAGGAGAAATGCAAAATGCGGAGGCTGCTCAATGGGGCGACTCAGGTCAAACCAATCGATCGCCAAAGGCGCAGGGCCGGGCGATGGCTCAGCCGGACGCTCGCCGTTCTGATCGTCGGCGCTGCATCGATGGCGCAACTGCCCGCAGGGCCGGCCTCCGACGCGGTCGCGGTGGGCCCCGCAGTGCAGAGCGCGGAGCCCGTGAAGCAGCCCCAGGTCTTCAGCATTCTGGGCCGGAACGATCGCATGATCTCCCAGGTCGGCGAGCTCCGCGCGGATCTCGTGCTCAAGGTGCCGCACGGTTACGTCAACGAGAAGACCGGAGATCTTCAACAGGTCGACGGGAGCTACCTCCGACTGGGGTACGACGCGCGAGGCGAAACCGGAAGTGGCAAACCGCTCGATCTGAGCATGAACTACATCAACACCTTCAAAGCGGAGGGCGCCGAGCTGTGGGCGCGGAACCAGGCCTTCCACTACACCGTGCACAAGGTGATTACGGCGGGCGTGAACGATTACCTCGTCATTTCGATCGAGGGCCAGATGAATCCCGTGCTCAACCCCGAGAACAATGTGCTCGGCGGCCGTGAGACGAAGGGCCAGCTCTACTTCAGTTATGAGCGGTCGAACGATCCGAACCCGACCTCCTCGGCCTGGGTAAGCAGCGCGCTCACCAGGCACGAGGTGAGCTACCACATCTACGAGAACACTCGAGGGAAGGACTATGTTGCCGGACCGATCTCGCAGGTCCAGCAGAAGACGAGGTATGGACTCTGGTCCGGCGGCCAGGCCAACTGGGGGCAGGTGCTCGACTACGGCCTGAACGGTCAGCCCGCTGGCGTCATGCCCGCGAACTCGGTGGCGGCCGACATCATGAACTTCGCATACCAACTTCCGACCATGGGGCCGGCGGGATCGGTGAGTACGAGTTTCTGGTACGCGTGGGTGAAGGAGGACGGTTCGCTCGCCACGACGATCAATTCGGCGCCGATCCACGTCACCGGGGTGGAACCGCACGGAAGCGGGCAGGAGTTCGCGGGTACGACCGCCCAGGCTGTGAAGAACGCCCCGCCGGTCGGACCGAAGCCGACGATGCGATATACCGCTGAAGCCGCGGCGCAGGGTCTCACCGAAAAGGTGGGGGTCGAGGGCGAGATTGATCTCCGAGGGGCCGGCGGGACGGGGTACTACCGTCTGCTCGTGTGGCCCGAGGCTGGTAATCCGGATCGGGTGCTCGATAATACTCGCGGGCAGGTGATCTCCTACGAGAAAGGTGACCTGTTTGCGGATGGCGCTCTGACCGCTCGGGCCTTGGACCAGGCATTCACGATCGGTTCGGCGTTCTACAACTACGATATTCCGCGACCGGGGATCCCGGTCATCACCTCCCCGGTGGACGGCACGGTCACCACGGAGAACCAGGTGGCCAAGATTGCGGGAACGGGAACGCCCGGACACTCCATCTCACTGAAGTTCACGGCGGGCGGCCCGATCACAGACGCGAACGATCCGAATCTCGAAACGATCCTCGATGGTGATCGCTCCTGTGAGGAGCGCCCGTGCGAGGTCATCGTGCAGCCGGACGGAACCTGGGCGTTCACGTACACGCCGAAGACGCCGCTTGCGGACGGCCCCTACTCCGTAGTCGCGACGCAGACGGAGCAGGACACCGTGTTCAACACGACGAGCAAGCCGTCGAACCCCAATCAGGCCGAGAATCCGACGGCTTGGGGCGTCACCTTCACCGTCGATCACAACGCACCGGCGCCTCCCGCGCTGGACTGCCCGGCGGCTCCCTCAGCGGAGCTCCGCCCGACCATCGGTGGATCGGGCGTCGAGGAGGGCGCGAAGGTGTTTGTGCTGCTCGACGGTGACCGGGTCGGTGAGGCGAAGGTGGCGGGCGCCAACTGGAGTTACACGTTTGCGAAGGACCTCACCCCGGGGGCGCACGACGTCGCTGTGATTCAAGTCGACAGGGCGGGGAACGAGTCCGCGCCGTCGACTCCGGCCTGCACGCTCTCGATCGCTCTTGACGTACCGATCATCGGCACGGAGTCGATCGTGGCCGTCGCGCATCCGGCTCCCGGTCTGCCGAACGCGGCACCGACGAACTGGGAGGTGTTTGTCACGAATGGTGACGTCGAACAGGTGATCAGCGGCGGTGCAGCGGCAAAGCTCGAGCGCGACGTGACGTACACGCTCGGAGAACGGCTCGCGGGTGGTACCGCAACGGACCCGATCGCAGCGCTGTACAACAGGCGTGGAGACGCCGTTTGCGCGGATGCAGCGGGCAATGTCCTTCCTGCGTCAGTGTTTGACCCCGCAAAGAACCAGCTCAGGATCGCGGGTACGGACACCGTGGACGCGCCGGTGACCTGCACGTTCTCGAAGCAGACGAGCCACACCTCCCTCGTGACGCGACGCATCGGGGGCCAGACGCTCCCCGCAGCGGCGGGCTGGTCGCTCTCCGGCACCCCGGTTGATGCCAGACAGGGGGAGGCGCGAACGTCGCGTACCGCGAATGCGCCAGAAGCCCAGGGCGGGGGCACCGCCTTTCAGCTGTCGCAGGAGTCGTCGAGCGCCGTGACCCGGCCAGGAAAGTACGCGCTCGATGTCCAGGCGCCCGCCGGGCTGTCGCTGGTCGGGATCGAGCGGTTGGACCTTGCTGATCAGGCGTGCGCAGCCGCCGCGCCCGAACCCGGTCGAGCGGAGGAGCGCTGCTGGGTGCGCGCGGACGCCCCTTCGACGACCGTGCTGCAGGGAACTCATGAGGTCTTCCGCGCGGTTGCAGCGAGTCCAGGCGACCTCCCCGGCCTTCCGCTCACCGGCGGAATGGGCAGCTGGATATTCACCCTTGGCGGGCTCGCAGCACTCGCCCTCACCGGCGCAGCATGCGCTCAGCGGCGGTTCGCCCGCGTCATCCGTCTCCGGACGGAAATCTAGCCACCGGGGGGCGAGGTGCGGATCTCCTCGCTCCCCGGGCTCCCGGCCAGCGCCCGCTAGCCGGCCAACCGCGGTGGTTCGATGCCGATGGTCAGCGTGTGAGCGCAGGTACCGGTGGAAAAACAGGCGGAAACCAGGGTAAATGCCCCGAAATGGAGCGTTTGCCCCGGTTCCATCGACTCAGAACACACTCCCGATCTGAAGTTTGTGCCAGGTGCGAGCCGGGCGCACCACAACAGCGGTGAGCCAGTGCGGACGAGATCCGGTCCGCACGACCACCGGGCCGATATTCCCGCGAGACTCCCGGCCCCCGAATACGCACCGGGGCCCGGCGCAAAGATTCACCTCCCCCCTTCGAAAGGAATACACAGTGAATAATCCGACAATTCGCCGCAACCGAGGGATCGCCGCTGCTGCTGGCGCCGCCCTCGCCCTGGGAAGCCTGGGCATGCTTGCGGGCCCCGCATTCGCCGCCCCCGGCGACGGCGGCACCGGCTCGATCACGGTCTACAAGCTCGAGCAGAAAGACGCCAGCATCGGCCCGAACGACGGCACGAAACTCCCGGATCTCGGCGGCGCGAAGCCGCTCGTCGCGGGCTTCACGAGCTGCGCCGTCGAGGGCATCGACCTGTCCGTGTCCGCCGACTGGGAGCGTCTGAAGGACGTCACCATCGCACCCGACGCCGCGGGCGGCCAGCCCGTCGTCACGGAGAAGGGCACCACCCTCGCCCTCACCAACTGTGTCGCCGAGCAGAAGACCGACGCGGGCACCGGCGCAGCCACCTTCGCCGACCTCCCCGCCGACAAGGCGTACGTGGTCTGGGAGAGCACCCCCGCCGAGGGGGCCGTCGCTGCCGCGCAGCCGACGCTCCTCACCGTGCCCTACACGGGCACCGGTGCCGACGGGAACTGGAACTACAACCCGCACATCTACCCGAAGAACGTCATCGTCGGCTCCGGCGCGACGAAGGACGACAAGATCATCGGCGACAAGGTCGAGTGGGACGTCACCGTCCCGATCAACCCGCTCGCCGCCGGCAACACGTACGACGAGTTCCGCATCAGCGACAAGCTCGACACGGTGATCACCTACACGGGCGGAACCGTCAAGCTCCTCGCGGCCGGCGGCACCGAGGTTGCGCTCGACGCGGCTGACTACACGCTCTCGGACCCGACCGGCAAGGGCGGGGACGAAGTTGCGTTCGAGCTGACCGCAACCGGTCTCGCCAAGCTCGACGCGAACATCGGCGGCAAGCTCATCCTCACGATCAAGGCCGACGCTACGGGAACGGGCACGACCAAGAACGAGGCGAAGATCACGATCAACGGTAAGTCGACCGAGGACGGCAAGGGCCCGTCGGTCGTCGACCCCGAGAGCTTCTTTGCCGGTGCCCACATCGAGAAGCAGGCCAAGTACAAGGGTGCCCAGGATCTCGTGCCGCTGGCCGGCGCGGAGTTCTCGGTCTACCCGGCCGCTGACGCCGCGACCGACTGCGCAGCGACTCCCGCCGCTGACACCGAGCCCGCGTTCGAGAAGCAGGTCTCTGACGACCAGGGCAACACGCCGAACATGGTCCTCGCCGAGGGCAAGTACTGCGTCTACGAGACGAAGACTCCGGCCGGCTTCAAGGGTCTCAACGGCGGAATGCTCCTCGACGTCACCGGCGACAACGCTGCGGTCAAGGTGCTGAACACGCAGGTTGGCGCGGATGAGGGCGACCTCCCGAGCCTCCCGCTCACCGGTTCGGCAGGCAGCATCGCGCTGTTCGCCGCGGGTGGTGCGCTCCTCGCGCTCGGCACCGCGTTCGTGCTCGTGCGCCGAAAGAACGCTCACTCCGGCGAGTAATCGCTGATCTCACTAGGTGAGCGAGAAGTGGGGGGGGGGGGGGGGCCCGGGCCCCGGGGGCCCGGGAGGGGGGGGGGGGGGGGGGGGGGGGGGGGGGGGGGG
>NZ_JAEHOI010000007.1 GCF_016522535.1 Leucobacter edaphi
GCGCGGGCGCCGAAAGACCGCCCACCCCGGCGCTTAATCGCTGATCTCACTAGGTGAGCGAGAAGTGCCCCTGAGACCGCTCCCGGTCCCAGGGGCACTTCTGCAGTGCGGGGAGGGGGGTAGCCGCGATCCCGAGGCCGAAGGGAGCTTCCCTTTCCAGAAGGAGGGGCAGAGGGTCAATACCCGTCCGGGGCGTAGATCGCGTAGAACCCGCTCTTCTCGAGTCGCTCGACGGCGTCCTCGCGGGTGCGTCCGCCGAGCTTCCTCGCGATCATGTTGGCCTGCGACTTGATCGTGCTCGCGGAGACGTGCATTTCCTCGGCGAGCTGCGAGTAACTCAGGTCGCTCCGGAGGCGCAGGGCAACGACGCGCTCGCGCTGCGAGAGCTTCGGGAGCGACAGCGGTGCCGGGATCAGCGGGGGAACCTGATCCATCTCGTCCCGCAGCTGGAGGAGCCGCCGAAGGAGCCGCGGCCGGGCCACCGCGATACGCGAACCCAGCGCCAGAATGTCGCGTCGGGGCAGCGCGAGAAGACCGAGCCGCGGACTCACGAGGCTTTCGCTGAGCGACAGCGCATCCGCGCCGGTCGCGACCGCCTCGGTCACGTGTCCGAGGTGCATGTTGGCGATCGCCCGCGCGAGCAGCGCTCCGGGGAGCATCCACCGGTTGTGGCTCGCGCGCTCACGCACGCAGGCGTCGCTCGCGGCGAGCGATGCGCGATAGTCGCCCATGACGATGTAGGCGGAGGCTCGGACCGAGGCAAAGCACACGCTGTGGTTCGGCGGAGTCCGTGCCCCGCGGAGCAGGGCGATCGCCTGCCCAGGGGTGCCGCGCTGCACGAGCTCGACCGCGGCGACGCCGAGGGCGCACTGCCGTACGAACGAGGGCCCCGAGGGGTGCATGCTGCCGCGGGCGACGCTGCCGGCCATCGAGATGATGTCGGAGGCATCGTCCGCGGTGGTGGCTGCCACCGTGTTGATGAGCTGGATGAGGGACTGGGAGGTCGGTTCGCGCTGCGGAAGGGTCTCCGCGGCTTTTTTCAGCCACTGCAGACGAGACGAGTTGAGCGCCGTGAAACCGAGCACGGCCTCGGCGACGGCGTCCATGTATTCGACCCGGTCCTCCTCCCAGCCCTCGCGCTCCTTGAGCGCGGAGATCCGGCCGAGGTATTCCTGGGCAATGCGGTGGTGTCCGTCGATGGCGTGCGCCGCGGCACACAGCCCGAAAGCGCGGAGGTGCCAGCGGGGTGATGCGCCCTCGGACATGCCCTGGATCAGGCGCTCGGTGTGCTTGGTCGCCTCGACCGTCATTCCGGCCGCGATATAGGTTTCCGCGAGCGCCGCCTCGATCGCGAGAAACCCGAACATCGGATCGGGCGGCTGCATCCGGTTGAGTTTGCGTTCCCGCACGAGTCGCGCGAGCTCGACGGCTCCGAAGGTATCGTCGGCGCGCACGTGTGCCATGAGCATGCCAGCCGCCACGAGTTTCTGCTCGGAGTCGGCGAATTTGCGGACCTCCGCGAGGTTTGCGCTCCGGAGTATCTCGAGTTGCCGGAGCTCGGGTTGGAGGCCATCTCGGAGCGATGACCCGACGAGTCTTTGCGCGGCCGCAATCAGCATTGTGGGACCCCCAGGTCAGTTTCCTGCGATGTGAACATACTGAAGTGACGACGCGCGTCGCCGCCGCCAGTGGGCCGATCGGCCCGTCCTCCCCAAACTCAGAACCTGTTCACGGTTCGGATCCCCATTCTTAGTTTTATCCATAAGCCCGGTGCGAGTCAATGACGACGCGGCCGTTTTCTCAGCGCGGATGAAAAGCGGTTGGAAACAACTGCAAGCAGCGGGTAACGCGGGCGTGATCAGGGATCATGCGGCCCTCATTTCGGGCGTGCTCGCGCCCTTCGTTCTCTTCGCGTTTCGCCGGGCGCTTCCCGCCGGTCCCCGTGCTGCCTTCAGCGGGTGAGGTGTCTCGCCGATGAATCGGCCGTGACGGAGGCGACGAGCCGCCCGTCCCTCCTGCCTGACTTGCCGGGCCGAAAAGGCCGCAAGTCCAAAAGCAGTCGGAATCGGAGCACGAACCCGAAATTGAGGCTCGGGATCCGCTTCCATCAGAGCGGACAGGTTTGGGACAGCCGGGCGAGTGCTCGGGAGAACGGGAGAAGCGAGATGGCGCGAATGCACGTACGACCGTCGGGCGCCGGCCTCACCGCGCCCGGTCGCAGGCGGCGAGGGCGGCTCGGCCGCTGGACGGTCCGGATCGTAGTGGCCGCGCTCGCCGCGACCGGTCTGATCGCCGACGTGGCCCTAGACGGGGGTCAGGAGGCGCACGCTGCCGCGGTCGAGGCGCCCGAAGTGTTCAGCGTTCAGTCCTACAATTCCCGCACGGACGACCTCATCGACGAGCTCCGGGTCTCCCTGGTACTCAAGGTGCCCCACGGGTATGTCGACCCGAACACGGGAAACCTGCAGCAGGTCAACGGCAAGTACCTGCGCGTCGGCTTCGACAACAACGCGGACAACCGCTCCGAGCGCGCCCTGGTCACGAGCCTGCCCTACCTCAATACCTTCGGCGCCATTGGCGCCGACCGATGGGCCAGATCGATAGGCGAGCACTTCACCGTCCACAAGGTCATCGAGGCCGGGGATAACGATCTCCTCGTGATCTCGATGGAGGGGAACCTGACTGTCGCGAGGCACCAGGAAAACAACCTCACGGGGGGTCGGCCGCTTCGCGGCAACCTGTACTTCACGTTCGATCAGTCCCCGTTTGCCTCGACCACCGACCCGCTCTGGATTCGCTCGGCTCTCACTGCCCACACGCTGGACTTCAACGTCTTCTCCTCGACTCGCCTGCCGAAGAGCGTCGTCGGCCCCATCGTGCAAATGCAGTACGCCCACACGTACGAGCTGTGGTCGGCGGGGCAGGGCAACCTGGGGCAGGTCCTCGATTACGGGCTTGCCGGAAACCCCGCAGGCGTGCTGCCCGCGAACTCTGTTCCCGTTGACGTCACCAACTTCGCGTACGTGAGCCCCACCAAGGGACCCGCGAACTCGGTGAGCAACAGTTTTTGGTTCGCGTGGGTGCACGAGGACGGCACACTGGTCACCGACATCAACACGGCACCGATCCGCGTCACGGGAATCCCTCCGCACAGCGGCTACACGGCCCATCTCGCGGTGAAGAACATTCCGGTGCCCGTCGGGATGCCCACGCTCGCCTACACGCCGCAGGCTGCGGCACAGGGTCTCACCAAGAAGGTCAGCACAACCGGCACGATCGACTTCCGCGAAGCAGGTGGCACTGGCTTCTACCGGATGCTCGTGTGGCCCGAGACCAGTAACCCAACGATCGTCGACTCGGACTTCGGCGCCCCGACCAAGCGATACAGCGCGGCGGATCTCGTCGACGGCAACGTTGTGAAGCCGGACGCGATGAAGGAGTCGTGGACCGCTGGCTCTGCCTTCTACCGGTACACCATCAAACGGCCCGACGCGCCCGTCATCACGGTGCCCCAGGCGGGCGCGAAGCTGCGCGAGAACAAGAACGTCGTGTTCTCGGGAACGGGACTGCCAGGACACTCGATCACGCTCAGCCTGATGCAGGGTAGCCTCCTCGTGCCCGGCACGAAGGATCCGGCGCTGATGACGCTCGTCGATGGCGAACGCAATTGCAAGAAGACGAGCTGCGACGTGGTGGTTCAACCGGACGGCACCTGGAGCTACACCTACACGCCGAGCCAGCCCCTCGCGGACGACAACTACACCGTTGTCGCCACGCAGACCGAGCAGATGAGCGGCGGTCAGCTCACGAGCGACCAGTCAAACCCGAACCACCCGACCGCGCCGACGGCGTGGGGGGTGCCCTTCGAGATCGACACCCAGGCACCCGCGGCGCCGCTGTTCCCCTGCCCGGCCACCACGACGAAAGATCGCCGTCCGACACTCAGCGGAAGCGGCATCGAAGCTGGCGCCTCCGTGCAGGTGTATCTCGGTGACAAGGTGCTCGGCAAAGCGGTGGTGACGGGCGATAAGTGGACGTTCACCCCGGAAGACGATCTCCCGGCGGGGGCACACAGGCTCACGGTGACGCAGCTCGACAGGGCGGGTAACGAGTCTGCTCATTCGGCCCCGCCCTGCGCGCTCACGGTGCTCACCGACATCGAGATTGTCGGCGCTAAGACCGTGCTCGGCGTGACCCACCCCGCCCCGGGGCTCACGATCGCCGACGCCGATAACTGGGAGGTGATCGTCAGCCACCAGGGTATCGACGAGGTGATCAGCGGGAAGGACGCGGTGAAGCTCGAGCGCGGCGTGCGGTACCTGGTTGATGAGCGCCTGCGCACCTCACCGGAACCCGACGCGACCGCACTCATGTACGCGCCGCGCAACGCTCCGGTCTGCGTGGACTCCCAGGGCGACGCGCTCCCGGAGAAGAACTACGACCCGCTCAAAAGCGAACTGTTCTTCTCGGAGACCGATGTCGTCGCGGGGCCGGTCAAGTGTGAGATCGAGAACCAGGCGCACCAGGCGACCCTCGTGACGAAGCGGCTCGGTGGCCAAACCGTCAGCGCGTCCGCCGGATGGACCCTGCGCGCCGAACCCTCGGTAAGGGCCCCGCGGGAGGCTGGATCGCCCGAGGATTCTCCGCGCTCGATCGGCTCCGCCGTGACACCCAGGGTTCTGCCGCCGCGGCCCGGCTTCCGCCTGAGCGCGGATGGACCTGACGCCGTCGTGCGTCCGGGTGCCTACAGCCTCGACTTCGATGTGCCCGAGGGCCTGTCGAAGGTCGGAATCGACCTGCTCGATCTGGACGATCCCGAGTGCGCGGCGTACGCCACGAACGCGCTGCAGGCCCCGGAAAGCTGCTGGGACACCTCCCACATTGTCTCGGCCTCGCTCCAACCGGGCGCCCACGAGGTCTTCCGAATCGTCGCGGCGGACACGGTCGATCTGCCATCGCTCCCGCTCACCGGTGGGCTTGGCAGCTGGCTCTTCTCGCTCGGAGGAGCCGGTGCCCTCGCCCTGGCGGCGGCAGGCCTGATCAGGCGCAGAATCCTGCGCTTCCGAGGGGAGCACCCCGCTCAGGTGCTTTCCCACTCGATCGCTTCGTAACCGTGCTCCCGGTCACCGAGGCAACACCCAGCCACAGCAACATCACCTCATTCGAAAGGAACCACACTGTGAACCACTTCACCACTCGACGACACCGAGCAGCGGCCGCTCTCGGGGTCACCGCCCTCGCCCTCGGCAGCCTCGGGCTCCTCGCGACCCCGGCCTTCGCCGTGCCCGGCGACGGCGGCACCGGATCCATCACCGTGCATAAGCTCGAGCAGCCGGCGGGTGCCGTCGGCCCCAACGACGGCACGGAGATCACCAACCTCGGCGGCGCCCGGCCGCTCGTCGCCGGCTTCACGAGCTGCGCGATCGAGAACTTCGATCTCTCCGTTGCGAGCAACTGGGATCGCCTCCGGAACATCACGGTCACGCCGGGTGCCGCCGGAGCTCCTCCGGTCGTCGCCGAGGCGGCCACCGCGCTCACGCTCACCGACTGCCTCCCCGAGCGGATGACCGATGCCACGAACGGCACCACGGCCTTCGCCGATCTTCCCGCTGACCGGGCCTACGTCGTGTGGGAGAGCACCCAGGCTGCGAACGCGATCTCGGCCGCCCAGCCCACGCTCATCACCGTCCCCTACCCGGGTGCGGATGCAGCTGGCACCTGGAACTACAACCCGCACATCTACCCGAAGAACGTGGTTGTGGGCTCCGGCGCCACGAAGAACGGTCAGATCATCGGTGACAAGGTCACCTTCGATGTGAACGTCCCGATCAACCCGCTGGCCGCTGGCGAGACGTTCACCGAGTTCCGGATCACGGACCGACTCTCGAGCGCGCTCACGCACACCGGCGGATCGGTGCGACTCCTTGCGCCGGGTGGCGCGGAGGTCCCGCTGGTCGCGGCTGACTACACCCTCACCGCCCCGACGGGCGCGAGCGGTTCGGAGGTCGTCCTCTCGCTGACCGCGACCGGTCTTGCCAAGCTCGACGCGAACGTCGGCGGCACGCTGATCCTGACGATCACGGCCGACGCCATCGCGACCGGCAGCACGGCCAACGAGGCCGCGCTGACGATCAACGGCAAGACCACCGAGGGTGGCGAAGGCCCCTCCGTTATCGCTCCGGAGAACTTCTTCGCCAGCGCGCACATCCTGAAGATGGCCCAGAACCGCGGCGCGCAGAACACGGTTCCGCTCGCCGGCGCCGAGTTCTCGATCTACCCGACGGACAGTGCCGCCACCGACTGTGCGGCAACGCCCGCGGCCGGAAGCGTCGCTGCGTTCGAGCGTCAGACCTCTGCCGCCAACGGCAACACCCCGAACATCGTGCTCGCACAGGGCAAGTACTGCGTCTACGAGACCCTGACCCCCGCGGGGTACAAGGGCCTGAACGGCGGAATGCTCTTCGACGTGACCGGTGAGAACGCCACGCTCCAGGTGCTGAACACGCAGATCGGCGCCGATCAGGGCGACCTTCCCAGCCTCCCGCTGACCGGTTCGGCCGGCAGCGTGGCGCTCCTGGTCGCCGGCGGTGCGCTGATCGTCCTCGGTACCACGGTCGTGCTCGTGCGTCGACGGGCCGCGCGCGCTGCCGAGTAGTCGGCATCGCGCGGCAGGATCGCCCGCCGCATGATGAAGAGAGGGGCGTCCCGGGAGCCGATTGCGGCACCGGGGCGCCCCTCTCGCTTCGACTCAGTGATTTGACCGCGTTTCCTCCCGAAGCGATCCCGCGCAACCGTTCCGAAAGGAACAGGTTTCGGCGGAAAAGCGGGTGGAAAATGGGCCGAATGCCTCACCTCGGTGATACTCCCCAGTTTGTATCGATCCGAGCAAGTCGCGCGCCTCATCGGGCGCTGCGCACGAGTGAGGAGCATCACGATGAGTGGATCCAGCGCGTCGACCACCGACGCCGACGGCACGCACAAACGGTCTAGTCCTGGGGCGCGTGTCGCCGCCCGAGCCCTGGCGCTCCTGCTCCTGATCGTTGGGCTGATTACCCCGACGATCGCCTCGGAGCCTGCCCTCGCCCAGACGAGAGCCGTGGAGAAGCCTGAGGTGTTCAGCCTGCTGGCCTACAACAAGCGCATTGACGATGCCGTAGACGTCATTCGTGCCTCACTCGTCCTGCGAGTTCCGCACGGTGTCGTCGACGAGAAGAGCGGAGACCTCATTGTGAACAAGGAACGAGGTTTCCTTCGCGTCGCCTACGACAGAACCGGAGACAGCGCGGACGGGCTCGACGGGCTTCAGGGTATGCGATACATCAAAGCGCTCACCTCCTACGGCGCAAACGTGTGGTCCAAGAACACCCAGCCCGGATTCACGATTCACAAGGTCATTCGTGACGGCGCCAACGACTATCTCGTGATCTCCGTCGAGGGCAAGATGGAAATCACGACGACTCCCGAGAGCAACGTTCCTGGTGGAAAGTCCCTGATGGGAAACCTGTATTTCGGGTTTGACACGGGAACACCCGCGGAATCGACCACCCTCGTCGGCTGGATCGACGACAATCCGACCGTGCGCGAGGTCGAGTATCGCGCCTACTCCTCCGCACGCGGACCGGAGTACAAGGCCGGCCCGATCGCCCAGATGCCCGTCGACAACTCGGCCTCGCTCTGGACAAAGGGCCACGCCAACTGGGCGCAGGTGCTCGACTGGGGTCTGACCGGGCACAAGGCCGGGATCTTCCCCTCGAACGCGGCCTCTGCAGACATCACGAACTACGCCTTCGGAACCGCCGCCCTGGGCCCTGCCGGATCGGTCAGCACGAGCTTCTGGTACGCCTGGGTGCACGAGAACGGCACACTCGTCACCGACATCAACACCGCGCCCATCCGTGTCACGGGGGTCACCCCGCACGGAACCCACCAGGGAACCGCGGCGCAGCTCGTGAAGAACGTTTCCGTGAAGGCCGGCAACCCGACGCTCGCCTACACCCCCGAGGCGGCGGCGCAGGGACTCACGACGAAGGTCGCCGAGAACGGCGACATCGACTTCACCACGGCAGGCGGCAACGGCTACTACCGGCTGCTCATCTGGCCGGAGTCGGAGAACCCGAAAAAAGTCACGGCCGACAACGGCGCCCCCCTGATTCGGTACGCGAAAACGGACCTCTTCAACGGGAATGTCCCGACCGCCCGCGCGCTGGACGAGGGCTGGCCCGTCGCGTCCGCCTTCTACAAGTACGACATCACCCGACCCGCGCCCCCGGTCATCACCGTCCCGGCAGAGGGATCGACGATCGCGCAGAACACCAAGATCGTGATCTCCGGCACGGGCCTGCCCGGGCACTCGATCACGCTGAAGCTGCGCCCCGGCGGGCGGATCACGGACCCGGAGGACGCGTCGCTCGAAACGCTCGTGGACGGGGAGCTCTCCTGTAAGCAGGAGAAGTGCGAGATCGTCGTTGCCCAGGACGGGACGTGGAGCTACACCTACGAGCCGAAGACCCCGCTCGCGGACGGCCATTACACCGCCGTCGCCTGGCAGACCGAGCAGGACAGCGTGTTCAACGTGACGAGCCACCCCTCGAACCCGGACGCACCGGAGAACCCGACCGCGTGGGGTTCGGGCTTCGACATCGACACGGTGGCGCCGGCAGCGCCGATGTTCGTCTGCCCCGCATCCCCGACCACGGAAAACCGTCCCGAACTGCACGGAAGCGGAGTGGAGGCCGGATCAACGGTTCGCGTGTACCTCGGCGACAAGCAGATCGGCACGGCGACGATCTCCGGCGACACCTGGACATACACGCCGCAGGAGGACCTCCCGAGCGGCCGGAATGAGTTGACGGTCACCCAGGTCGATCCCGCGGGGAACGAATCGGCGCACTCGGCGCCCCCGTGCGTGCTCGAGGTCTTCGATGACGTCGCGATCACCGGTCTGAAGTCGGTCGCGCCCGTCGCGGATCCCGCTCCGGGTCTCGCTTCCGCGGCTCCGGAGAACTGGGAGATCGTTGTCAGCGACGACTCCGGCGAGCGCGTCATCAGCGGTGGCGCCGAAGTGCAGCTGAAGCGCGGCGAAGCCGTGACCGTCGGCGAGCGCCTGCGGCTCGATCCCGCGCCGGATCCCACCGCGGCGCTCTATGCCCGTCGAGGCGAACCCGCCTGCGTCGACGCGAACGGCACGACCCTTGCGCCGGAGATCTTCGACCCGGCAAGTGGAAAGCTCCTGATCAGCAACACGGATCAGGTTGCCGGTCCGGTGCGGTGCACGATCACGAACCAGGCGAGCCAGGCGACCCTGGTGACGAAGCGGCTCGGCGGGCAGACGACCGCTGCAACGGACGGGCTGAAGCTGAGCGGAGCGCCCGAAGCAGCGCCCGTCGCGGCCGGGTCCACCCGTGCGGACGCAGCAGATCCGGGGGCGACGTTCGCCCTTGACGCGGACACGGCGGATGCCGTCGTGCACCCGGGTGGCTACGCGCTCACCGCCGAGGTGCCGAGCGGCCGCTCCGTGATCGGGATCGAGCGGCTCAACCTCGCGGACACTGCGTGCGCGGCGACCGCATCCAAGCCCACGACCGCTCCCGAGAGCTGCTGGGTCGAAGCCGATGAGGCGAACGCCTCGATCGGACAGGGCGCCCACGAGGTGTTCCGCGTCGTATCCGCCGAACCGGGGGAGATGCCGGTTCTGCCGCTCACGGGCGGCCGGGGGAGCCTGCTGTTCACGGCGAGCGGTCTCGGCACGCTCGCCGCGGCTGCCGGGGCGGCGCTGCGCGGCCGCTGGCGCCGGATCGCGGCAGACGTCCTGACACGTTTTGGCGCTCGCGGCAGCGCCGGCAGTCACTCGGGAAGATCGGAGATCGCGTATGCACGTTCGGAATGAGGAGTCCGTCGGGGGAGGTCTCGGTACTGAGGCCTCCCCCGGGGAGGATTCCGCGGCGGGGACCGATCATCCGATTCCCGCCGTTGGCGCTGCCGGTCCGAAGCGCCTCGGGGGCGCCGGGAAGCGGTGGCGGTTCAGCTGGATCAATCTCCTGATCGCGCTGAGTCTGCTCGCGGGGCTGAGCCTCGTGTGCTATCCGCCTGTTGCCGCCTGGGTGTCGCAGTACAATCAGTCCAATCTCGTGTTTGATCAGGCAAAAGCGAACTCTGAACGCGCTGCGGAGGAGATCGCGAGCATGCTCGCGCAGGCCCATGAATACAATGAGGCGCTCGAGTCTGGCGCGATGTTCGAGGGTGGCCGCCGTGTTGCGGAGGGGACGGGGCAGACCAAGTCCGAGTTCGACTACTGGAAGCTGTTGACGCCGAGCCCGACGGGCACGATGGCGCGGTTGCGGGTTCCGTCGATTGATCTCGATCTGCCGGTCTATCACGGCACGAGCGACGAGACCCTGCTGAAGGGTATTGGTCACCTGCAGGGGACCTCGCTTCCGGTGGGCGGGCCGGGCACGCGCTCGGTGCTGACGGGGCATCGCGGGCTCGCGAGCGCGGAGATGTTCACCCGCCTGGACGAGGTGAAGAAGGGTGACACGTTCAGCGTCGAGGTGTTGGGCGAGGTGTTCACGTACCGGGTGAACCAGATCGACGTCGTCGCTCCGGATGCGACGGAGGAGATCCGGCCGGTGGCCGGTGAGGATCTGATGACGCTCGTGACGTGCACGCCGCTGGGCATCAATTCGCACCGCATTCTGGTGACGGGGAAGCGTGTGGTTCCGACGCCGGCGGCGGATCTCGAGCGGGCGGGCGCGCGGCCAGAGGTCCCGGGTTTTCCGTGGTGGATTCTGATCTATTCGGCGGGGGTGGCCGGCATCGGCGTCTGGTACTGGCGTTCCGGGTATGAGCCGGTTGTTGCTCGTGCGCGTCGGCGGCGGCGCGAAGCCCGGCATTCCTCGGGGGAGTGATCGGGGTTGGCGCCCGACCCGGCGGGCTTTACTCGATGATGCGGTTTTTGCCCGCGTGATAGGCGGCGAGCGCGACGACGGCGCTGAGCGCGGTCAGGGCGATGAGTGCCGGCGTCCAGTTCCCGGTGAGGTCGTGGAGCGCGCCGACGGACGGGGGGCCGGCCGCCGCGAACAGGTAGCCGATCGACTGGGCCATTCCTGACACTTCTGCGGCGCGGTGATGGTTGCGGGTGCGGAGCCCGAACAGGGAGAGGCCGAGAACGATCGTGAGGCCGCCGCCGAGTCCGGCGAGGCTGGCCCACACGGCTGACCAGGACGGGGCGAGCAAGAGGCCGCCGGTGGAGATGCCGAGTAGGACTCCGGAGCCGACGCCGATGCCGCGCTGGTCGCGCATGCGCGGAATGAGTGCGGAGCTGAGCAGGCTTCCGAGGATGCCGGCCGCGTTCATGAGGAGGAGGTGGAATCCCGCGGTCCCGGGGTCGATGCCCGCGGCGATTTCGATCGAGGGCAGCCAGGTGATGAGCACGTAGTAGAAGAGCGACTGCGCCCCCATGAACGCGGTGACGGTCCAGGCGAGGCCTGAGCTCCACACTGAGCGGCGCGTTTCGGGCGCCGTATCGCCGGGACGGCCCGAGGCGATGGATGCCTCACTCGCAGGTTGGTTCGCCTGCGTTTCGTGTGCCCGCGGTCGCGGTGTCCTTTCGGCGGGGCGCGGCGCCGTGCCGTGGAGCAGGCGGGGTGCGAATACCCCCAGGGTCACGAGGGCGAGTCCCGCCCAAATCCCGAGCGAGAGCCGCCAGTCCAGCAGTGAGGCGCCCGCGATCGGAACGGCGATGCCCGCGGCGATGGCCGCGAAGATGGACTGGACCGCGGAGTAGGCGCCCGTGACCTGACCGATCTTGTTCGGGAAGTCGCGTTTGACGAGTGAGGGAAGCGCGACGTTGAGGATGGCGATCGCGATTCCGAGCAGCGCCGTTCCGATCCAGAGCAGCGCGGGTCCTGGCGTGGATCGGAGGGCGATTCCTGCGGCGAGGAGCAGGAGGGCCCCGCCGAGCGTTCGTTCGAGCCCGATCCGGTGGGCGAGCGGTGGAACGATTGGCGAGACCAGTGCGAACGCGAGGAGCGGCAGGCTGATCAGCATCGAAGCCGCGAAGGCGGTGAGCCCGAGATCGCTCTGGATCCGGTCGAGCACGGGCCCGACTGAGGTGAGTCCCGCTCGCAGGTTGCCCGCGACGAGCATGAACCCAGTGATCGCGAGCGCGATCGATGCGGAGGACGGCTGACGTGGCATCGGCTGGGCGGACGACATGGTGGTGTGACCTCGGAAACTGACTTGCGGCGCGCTCCGACTCCGCCGCTGCGTATCGCGGCCGGGAGCTGGAGCGGAAAGACTCACTACGAACCTACTCTCTTCGCGTCGAAACGCCTGCGCCCCGGCGTGGCTTCGGGGTTGGTCGGCGTTTCGGGACCGCGCCGACCTCGCATGTCGGTTCTTCGGTGGGGAGAGGCCGCCTCCGGAGTTCTCGCGAGCGCGACCTGGATTGGCGTGAGGTATCCGTCGTGCAGCAGGTATCCATGCCCGGGCGCGAAGTCACCGCGGCGGGCGCCGGTAAACGGCGAGGTGAACACCGAGGGGGTGTCGTTTGCGTCGGGGCGGAGCGCGATCGCCCACCGCGCTCCTCGGAGCGGTGCGGCGAGCTCCCACGCTGATCCGATCGTGGCATTCTCGCCCTCGACGATGACGGTGGTTTCGCTGTGTCTGAGCGCCTTGAGGAGCGCGGCCAGAGCGGCTTCTTCGCCGCTCCCGTCGAATGAACCGAGGTCCTCGATCACGACCACCCTGCGTGGCGACGGTCCGGCGCCGCCGATCCCGGGCACGGCGCGGCGGTCGGGTTTCTCCTGGCCTGGACCCCGCCCGGCCTCGCGGCACTGCGAAACGAGCAGTGCTGCGAGCTCTCGACGCGTTTCCGGGTCGTTGCCCACCGCGTGCCACGTTGCGGCTTCCCCGAGCGCTGAGCGGTGGGGCGTGACGAGGGCAGTTTCGAGGGTTCGTCCCGTGGCGCTCGCCTCGTCCGCCATGGATTCGAGCATGGACAGGACTGCGGTGCTGCGGCCTGAGCCGGCCGGCCCGGTGACGAGGAGGATCCCTCGCCCGGGAACGCCGATGGGCTCGTGGCGCGCGGCATCGATGGCGAAACCGAATGGTTGCCGCTGCGATGGGGGGAGATCGCTGCGCAGGAGCCTCTCCGGCACGGGCGGGATGCGCTTGGCGGGCGGGAACCCGGCCTGTTCGTGAGCGAGCACGCGCGCAAGACGTTCCAGGCCCCGCTGGGTCGCACGGTCTGCTTCGTCTTCGTCGCGGTTCACTGGAAACGGCAGGGCGAGTTGGATCTCGAGGTGTGTCCCGACCTGAAATGCCCGGCCAGCCGGCTGCTCCGAGGCTGCCCCGGCGGGGAGTCCGAGGAACTGCGTATCGGCCCCCGCGGCGAGGCGGAGCGCGAGCTGCTCGCCGAAGCACTCCACGAGGCTGGAGGGAACGCCGGTTCTGCGGCTGGTTGCCGCTACGACGTGAATGCCCGCGTTGCGTCCGGCGCGGGTGATCTCGGCGATGGCGGACAGTACTGACTGTGCCCCTCCGGAGGGTTCAGGTCCGTCTTCGAGTGCGGAGAGTTCATCGATGAGGAGCAGCGTTGGCGGCTGGGTGGCTCGGCCGTTCCCGCGTGTCTCGTTCGACCCGGCCGCGGGTTCGTCGAGCATCTCACGGAGCAGGCGGAGCAGCCGTCCCACCCGATTTCGTTCCTCCAACCCGACGATCGCCCCGGTCTGCGGCAGTTCCGCGAGCGGGGCGAGCGCGCCGCCCGCGCAATCAAGGCCGTAGATTCGCGCATCCGGGCGGGTGCGCGCGAGAGCGCATGCGGCGGTGATGAGGGCCGTCGTTTTCCCGCTGTGCGGTGCCCCGAAGATGAGAAGGTTGCCGTGTTTGGTGAGGTCGACGTTGAAGACACCTTGGCGCTGACGCGTCGGTTCGTCGAGCATGCCGAGGGCGATCTCCAGTCGAGGGGGCCGCTCGATCCGGTTCTGCGGCGACCGGTGCGCTGGGTCGAGGATCTCGTCGAGCACGAGCGACTCGGACAGCGGCTCGACCCAGGGGCGGCGAGGTGTCGCGCATCCCGCGGTGTGTGAGGCCGCGCGGATGACTGAGACGAAGCGATCGAGATCCCGCAACTTCGGGTCAGAACACTTCTCGTGAGAGTGGACCTCTGGAGCAAGGTCCCGCGGCGTGGAACCTGCGAACCCGAGATCGGTAATCGAGATCTCATCGGGGAAGTCTCGGCCGGTCACGCCTCCGATGTATCCGGCCTGGAAGGTGAGGGGCCGGCACCCGCCGATTCGCACGGCCGCACGACCCGGGGCCTCGATCGGGAATTCGGCCGCGTCTGGGGTGCCGATGATGTCGGTGCTCTCTCCCGCGTCGGTGGTGCGCAGCGCGACACGGAGGTTCGTGTTCGCGCGGAGCGCGTCCGAGATCACCCCGGTGGGCCGTTGCGTTCCGAGGATCGCGTGAAGGCCGAGCGAACGCCCGCGCTGGGCGATGTCGAGCAGGCCCGGGACGAACTTGGGATTCTCTGCGGCAAGTGCCGCGAACTCATCGACGACGATGATGAGGTTCGCCGGCGCTTCGGGATCGTTTCGTCGTTCGAGCGTCGCGAGGTCCGGCACGCCCTTTGCGCGCAAGAGTCGCTCGCGCGCGAGGAGCTCGGCGCGCAGCGAGGTAAACGCCCGCTCGACCTCGCGTGGGTCGAGATCTGTGACGAGCCCGACCACGTGAGGGAGCTCAGAACACACCGAAAAGGCTGATCCGCCCTTGTAATCGAAGAGGAGGAAGTTGAGTCGATCGGGCGAATAGCTGCTCGCGAGGGAGACGATCCAGCTCTGCAGGAACTCTGACTTGCCTGAGCCGGTAGTCCCGGCGATCAGCGCGTGAGGGCCGTGAACCCGGAGATCCAGTTCCACGGGCCCGTCCGTTCCCAGGCCCACGACCGCCCGGAGTCCGTTCTCGGTGCGGATGATGTTCGGGGTCCACTCACGCACGAGGGAGAGGGTGGAGCGCCAGCGGTCCCGCACGGCAGCCTGCGACTCCGAGACCGCGGCCGGGAGGAGTTGGGTGAGGTGCGCCGTCGCGGGAAGATGGCGGCCCGCCACGGGCAAGGCCCCGCCGTCCAGGATCGGCGCCAACGCGCGCGCGAAGCGCTCGGACGATTCGAGGTCGAGGGCTTCGGGCTGGGTCAATGGGACGACTCGTCCATGTCGAACGAAGTGCACCTGACTGCGCTCCGGAGAGATGCTGATCGCGGTGCGGCACGCGGCCGGCAGCCGAGATTGATCTTTGGCGAGCCACACGCAGTGGACACCGGCGTCGGGTGCTGAACCGAGCAGTTGGACGAGCCGGTGCTGATCGACGAACGCGACCGAGAACACGAGCAGAATGACGCGGGGGAGCGGGCCCGGCTCGGTGACCGGGCTCCGACGATCGTTCGCGCCGCCAAGTGACCGAGGAAGATGAGAACGGAGGGCATCTGTGCCAGGGGAATCAGTGCGCGTGTGCACAAGCGCCTCGAGCGCGCCCAACAGTTCGTTCGCCGTGTCAGGATCAGCGGCGAGATGGGGCGCGCGCAACGGGCTGAACGCAGAGTTCACGTGGGGTAACCATTTGAGCCAGGACCAGGCGCGTGCGGCCTGGTCGGCGTCCGCGATCGCGGCCAGGACCACCTGCGCGGGTGAGTGGAGTGCCGCGATCTGCACGATGAGCGAACGGACGAGGGACGCTGCGCCCTCGGCGTCGCCGCTGACTCCAAGGGACCCGCACCGACCCAGCCGCTCTGTGACCGGGACATTCTGCACGACCCGAAAGGTCCGTTGGAGCTCCTGGACGGCTTCCTCAAGGGGTGATGCTGACGGTGCAGCCGATCGGCTTGCTGCGCGCAATTCCTGGCGGCTCTCGAGCGTTGCGAGGCCGAGGCGGCACTCCAGAAACGGGCGGTGCTCGACACCCCTGCTCCAGAGGATCGAGTCGGGGGAATCCGGGGCGTCGATCAGATCCGCACTGCCGGGGGATTCCGCGAGTCGAGCCGTGCGCTCTTCCTCGGCACGGAGCGACATTGTCGATCTGGCGCGCCCGAGCGAATCGAGGAACGTCCGCTCGCGACCCTTGTGCATGCGGCGAGCGCGCCCGCGCGAGTCCAGCCAGGACCCGATGAGCGTAAACGGGGCGAGTGCCGCGAATACCAGGCTGAATGGCGAGCGGGTGAGGGCGAACAGAACGATGGCGGCGAAGACCGGAGAGATCGTCGCCACGAGCGGAAACGTGGCGGGTTCAGGGTCTTCCGGAGGAGTGGGCAACTCGAGCGGTTCCGGATCGTACACCTCCGCAACGCGAGGCGAGGTGAGCACGACAGGCAGATCGGGCAGTAACACGCGCTCTGTCGGCCAGGGGAACGATTCGAAGCGGACGCGGACGATCCCGAACTCCACCTCGCCTGGGAGCCGAAGCACGAGCGGGATTCCGTTCTCGGCATCAGGTTTGCCGCTGCCGGGGCGGGCGGGACGCCCCTTCGACACCATTCGGGTTCCGTTCACCGAGTCAAGGTCGTGAATGTCGACGCGGTCTCCACGGACCTCGATGCGCGCGTGCGCCCGGGAAACGCTGGAATCCATGAGCTCGATGCGGTTTCCTCGCGTGCGCCCGATCAAGGCTTCCCCCTCGGGGAGCAGGTACTCGACGCCCGTCTGCGCGCCGCTGAGAACTCTCATTCTCGCGACAGGTGGGCGGGTGAACCTCCTCCAACCGTCGTCTTCCGGCGACGCCATGGACTCGAGAACGGGTTCGAGAGAGGCTCCGGATCGCACCCCTGAATCTTGGAGGAGTTCAGCGCCATCGAGGAGGACAGCCGGGGATCCGGGATTGGTGACCCGAAGCGTGAACGGCGCGGTTCGCCGAGCGGCAACAGCCATGAGCTCGCCACTCCCGGCACCCGCACGAAGCAGCGCCCGCGCGACCTCGGCGACTCGGGTATTCGCGCTGCAGCCGAGCTGCAGGTCCCGACGGGGAGCGGCTGCGCCGGCGGCACCGCCGACGAGGGTGACTCTCAAGCGCATGACTTCCTCCTGGATCCTGCTCGAAATGGTGCGCAATGACCGCCGAAGGCGACGGTTCACTCCCGTCCCTTGACCGACGACGCGAGTGCGAGGTGTGGAGGCGACGATAAAGCGCTCCTCTGACACCGCTGGAGAGGATCCGCAATCGGAGCACCTGGAAAAACTCCCGATTGAGGCCGAGAAAGTGCGGTTCTCGGTGGTGCGAGCCGAGTAGATGTGTGGAGAACTTGAGTTCTGTGGTGGCCTGTGTGCGAGTCTCACCCGGGTGAATTCCGCGGGCTGGGCAAGGCCATTGCAAGAAGAACACGCAGCTCAGATGGGGGATCTGTGAGCGCGCGCGTTTCCAGCCTTCAGATTTGCCCTTGTGGGGAGCGCGGCTCGAGATCTAACTTCTGAATCTCAGAACAGATTCTCGGTACGGGCAGAGGGCCCTTGCCATTCCCGGAAGGAGCCAGAATGACCAGTATTCGAGTGAGTTACGGCGAGATCGAGGCAGCCGCTTCCCAACTCGCGGCCGGCCGCGAGGAGATCACCCAGAAGATCAACTCGCTGCAAGCCCAGATTCAATCGCTCGTCGGTTCCGGATTTGTCACCGAGCACGCGTCCGGAAAGTTCCAAGAAGCGTTCACGAAATACGCCGCCAACGCCAGTGGTCTCATCGCGCATCTGGGAGAGATCCAGCAGTTTTTGGTCGGGGCAGCGCAGGCCATGCGCGAACTCGATGCCCAGATCGCGTCTCGGATCGGTTAGGAACGCTGAAGATGCCGCGGCTCGAAGTCCAAGGAAACGAACTCTCGCTTGCGGGGAATGCGCTGAGGCAGGCGGCTGGACTGCTCGCGAGCGATGGCGACACGCACCACAACGTCTCCAGCGGTTCGGTGGGTGTCGACGCGGCAATCGGCGAGTTGTTGCGGAAGCTGCTCACTCACACCTCGGCTCAGGCCGCGTCTCTGAACGGGGGCGCGCGGACAGCGGACGCCGTCTCTGCTGCGTTCGGTGCGCTCGATGTGCAGACCGCTGCATCCATTGAGCCGTGAACACTCTCGACGGCGCCGGTGCTCCTGGCGGACGTGCCCTGCGGGGAAGCCCGTCCGAACTTCGCAGTATCGCCCACGCGCTCGTGCGGTCCTCCGGCGTTCAGGGAAGCTCGAGGCAACTCTCGCAGGGGATCACCCATTTCGGCAGGGCGGGGACCGCAGCTTCGATCAGGATGCTTAGCGCATCGTCCGTTCATTCGCGTCGCGAGGTCGAGCACATCTCGGACCTCCGGCAGCAGGCGGCGCGGGTGATCGATGCGTACGCGCATCGCCTGGCAGAGCTTCAGCGCGAGGCACATCTGCACCGAAGACGCCTGCAGGAAGGGGAGATGGCGGCCCTCGATCTGGAGCGAGGTCTCGCACGAAGCTCCGCGGAGGAGGGAGCCTCTCAAGACTGCAGGCAGGCCTGCTCGCGTCAACTCGCGGAGGTCGAGCGTGCGAACGCGGCGGCCCGGAGGGCGCTCGAGGAGTTGGACAGCCTCCGGGAACACGCAGATTCGCAGTGTGTCACTCGGGTAGAAGAGCTCAGTTCCCGGATCGGTCCTGACCCGCGTGCTCGGCCGACCTTAGGAGCTGGAACGATGGCTCGGGGGCCGAGGCTGCCGATCGCGGGAGCGGCCGGCAGGGATGAGTTTCCTCGCTCTCCCCGAGCAATGCTCCGTGACCTCCCTGAGTCCGCCACGGTGACCGAGGTGGAGGAATGGTGGAACAGCTTGGGTCCTTCGCACCAAGCCGCCCTTCTCCGAGCGGACCCATTGCGGCTCGGAAACCTCAACGGCATTCCAATCGAGTCCCGTATCCAAGCGAACGCGATCACGGCGGAGGAGCTCCTCGCCCGTCAAGGCCTGAGCGACCGTGAGCGGGAGTACTGGCGGAAGGCCGCCTCGGGTGAGGTGCGTCTCGTGAGCCTCAACCCTCAGGACTTTCGAATCATCGAAATGCTGGGCGAGATCGGTCCGCAGACGACGTTCGCCGCCACCTTTCTCCCGGGAACCACCGCAAGCATGGACAAGTTCTTCGAAGGGGGCCCACAAGCGGTCGGAAGCTACCTCGCGGGTGAGAAGGCGGGGTCCAAGGGTGTGGTCTTTGTCTACAAGGACGGACCGTGGGCGACCTGGGTCGGAGAGCGGTCCAACCGGAGCGAGCAATTTGCAAAGTCCGCGGGCGAACAGGTCGCGCGTTTCCAGCACGAGGTCGTTGAGCGGGACCCGGTTCTCTCGCGGAAGAAGCTCATCGGCGTCGGACACAGCGCGGGATTGAGCTGCCTCACGGCATCGGAGAACGCGGGAGCACACTTCAGGATGGTGTTCTCGCTCGGCGGCTCATGGATCGCGCCGGGATGGTCGCAGCAGCCGGGCACTGAGTACCACCATCTGCAATACGACCAGGACATGATCAATCGACTAGACCACCTCGGGAAATACGAAACCCCTCACGCGCACCCCGAACAGTTCGCACCACACGTGTTCCCGGGGAACGGTCAGGGTGAGCTCCGCGGTCACGGGCGTATTGCAGAGGACGAGCGGACGAACTGGGATCCACTCGCCGAAATCGTCGACATTATTGAGGAGAGGAATGGAACTCAGAACAGGGCTGCGACGTATGGTCGCCACGGCGCTGAGCATCGTAATCGCGGTTAGTGCGTGCGGGTGCGAGTCGAGAAAAGAAGAGATTCCCCCGACGGCAGGAGCAGCTGAGTCCGCAATCCGTGAGTCACGTGAGTCGCAAGAACGAACACTCGAGAGGCTCGCCGCGCACACGATCGACTACCTCGGAACCGGGCGGGTTGAAATGTTTCCGGGGCCGGGTCGGGTGCTCAAGTGCAAGGCGGCAGGGGGCGGTCGAGGAGCAGCCTCGTACTCGAACGCCTTCGTGTACTTCCCCGAGGGAAGGGATCTCCAGGGCTACCTCGCCCAGCTCGGGACCGAGTACGCCGCGTATGAGGGGTGGGAGACAGCGCTGGACTCTCGTTACCAGGGGCTTTGGCTGAGAATGGTGGCCCCGGAGGGATCTGAGTTCCATGCCCGCCAGAACATTCGGTACCTCGCAGACGGGGAGAGCCGCTTCACGATCAGCAGTTTTGGCGCTTGCATTCCCGTCCCAGAGGAATTTGACATGTTCGCTCGGTTGTAAGCCTGTATCGCCCATAAGCCCGTTTGCCCAGGTGCTCGGCGAAGGAGTGAAAGTCTCGCAAGCACAGGCGTCGCAACCGATTCGATGATAGTTTTCGAGTGGCCACGTCGACGTGTCAATCACGTTGACGGCGCCGTGAACCCCTATCTGGAGGATTGATATACATGTCCAAGTACCGAGTGCAGAACCCTGCCACGGGCGAGGTCATTGAGACGTTCGATGCTGCAACCGATGCGCAGATCGAAGAGATTCTCGCGAGCGCTGATTCCGTGTATCAGGAGTGGCGTGAGCGGAGCGTGCAGGAGCGCGCGAACGTGGTGAAGCGTGTTGCTGAGCTGTTCGCGGAGCGGCGTGAAGAGCTCGCGCGATTGATCGCGGTTGAGATGGGCAAGTCGATCGCGGAAAGCCTGGACGAGGTTGACTTCGCGACGCAGATCATTGACTACTACGCCGTGTACGGTCCCTCCCTGATTACCGATTACGAGATTCCGTCGACGGTGCCCGGTAAGGCAGTGATCGAGCATCTGCCGGTGGGCACGTTGCTTGGCGTGATGCCGTGGAACTTCCCGTACTACCAGGTGGCCAGGTTTGCCGCGCCGAACCTCGTGCTGGGCAATACGATTCTGCTGAAGCACGCGGACGTGTGCGCCCGTTCGGCGCTGACGATCCAGGAAATCATGGAGGAAGCGGGCGTTCCGGTCGGCGGATACCAGAACCTCTTTGCGTCGCATGATCAGATCGCCACGATTATCGCGGACCCCCGAGTGCAGGGTGTTTCTCTGACGGGGTCGGAGCGTGCCGGAGCCATCATCGGCGCGCAGGCCGGCTCGCACCTGAAGAAGTGCGTGCTCGAGCTCGGCGGGATCGATCCGATGGTCGTGCTCGACGCTGAAAACGTGGCGGAGGTCGCGAAGGAGGCGTGGGATTTCCGGACCTACAACGCTGGCCAGGTATGTAACTCGAACAAGCGTCTGATCGTGATGGATGACATCTACGACGAGTTCGTTGCGGAGCTGGTGAAGCTCGCGGAGGGGCTCACGCCTGGAGACCAGCTTGACCTCGCTGAGAGTGAGTACGTCCCGCTGTCCACCCGTGCGGCTGCCGAAACGGTTGATGCTCAGGTGAAGAAGGCGGTTTCCGAAGGCGCGCGTGTGCTCGCCGGCGGGGTGCTGTCGGAGGGTCCGGCTGCGTACTATTCACCGACCGTGCTCGTGGACGTGCCCCGAGACTCCGAGAGCTACGGGGAGGAGATCTTTGGGCCTGTGGCCACTGTGTATCGGGTGTCTTCCGACGAGGAAGCGCTCGAGCTCGCCAATGATTGCGCGCTCGGTCTGGGCGGGTCCGTGTTCTCAACGGATGAGGCTCGCGCCGCGAAGGTCGCATCCAAGCTCGAGGTCGGCATGGCGCACGTGAACACGATCGCCGCGGAATCGGCCGAACTGCCGTTCGGCGGAGTGAAGCGCTCCGGGTTCGGACGCGAGATGGGTCCCCTCGGGATCGGCGAGTTCGCGAATAAGCGACTCTACTTCGTCTCCGCCTAGGAGTCACTGCCTCGGGCGACCATCGACCGGGGCAGGCAGGAGAAGAGCGGGGCGGCGTGCAAACGTCGCCCCGCTTTCTCTTCCCAGAAAGAAGAATTGAGCCCCGACCCACCTCACATTTCTCACACTTGCAGCGTCTACTAGGTAGATAAGGAGGGCCCGAGCAATGGATACCAGGCACATCAGAGCGGAAACAACCATCGGCGAACTCGAAATCGTCGCTGATGGCCCCGCAATCACCGGAATCTACTTTCCCAACCACGCCAAACACCCCGGCGCGGGAAGCCTCGGCGTGCGCACCTCCGAGGAACGAGACCCGCTTCTCAGCCGCACTGCACAGCAGATCCGGGAATACCTCGCCCACAGCCGAAGGTCGTTCGATGTCCCGATCGCCCCTGCAGGAGACGAAACCTCGCAGAGAATCTGGTCGTTGCTGACGGAGATCCCATACGGTTCCACCGTCACCTACGGACAGATCGCCGAGACGCTCGGAGACCGGAGTCTGGCGCAGCGCGTCGGCCAGGCCGTCGGGAGGAACCCGATCTCCATCATTGTTCCGTGTCATCGAGTTGTCGGAGCTGGCGGGGCATTGACCGGATATGCAGGGGGCCTCGAGCGCAAGCGCATTCTCCTCGAACTTGAAGAGCCCGCAGAAGCAGCCGCGGAACGGCTCTTCTAGCCGGGCCGCTCATCGGAAGCACGCATGGACCATCCCTTCGAAAACGCCGTCGAGCAGCACGGCGCCACAGTGCTCAAGGTCTGCCGCGCCGTGCTTGGCCCAGGGGCAGATTCGGAAGATGCCTGGTCAGAGACGTTTCTCTCGGCGCTGCAGGCCTGGCCAAGCCTCGATAACGGCGCCAACGTGGAGGCGTGGCTCGTGCGCATCGCACATCGAAAAGCCATCGATGTGACTCGGAAGCGCCAGCGTCACCCCCTCGCCAGCGAAACGGTGCCAGAGACAGAGTCCACCCTCGGCATTCCCGGACAGGCCGGAACCGAGATCTGGCTCGAAGTCGCCAAGCTCCCCGAACGGCAGCGACTCGCGGTCGCCTACCACTACCTGGGAGGGCTCCCGCACAGCGACACCGCCGAGCTGATCGGCGGAAGCCCCGCCTCGATCAGGCGGGCCTCAGCTGATGGAATTGCACAGCTCAGAGCAGTACTGACCGCTCATCGAGCACCCACCGCGCCCGACGCGAACACACGTGAAGCTGCGCCCGTCGCGCAGAACAGAGGAAGAACAGATGCACGGGAATCCGGAAGAACCGAGCTTTGAAATCGAAGAAAACGAACTGCGCCGGCTTCGGGCGAGGCTCGCGAGCGAAGCCGGAGAGCGGGAGCTCATCGACGTCAGCTATCGCACCGTAGACAGCCCAGTCGGCGAACTTCTCCTCGCAGCAACGGGCAGCGGCCTCGTGCGAGTCGCCTTCGCCCGCGAGGACTTCGACCTTGTGCTCAGCGACATCGCGGTCGAACTCAGTCCCCGGATACTCAAGAACCCCGAGCCACTCGACACAGCGGCGCGGGAACTCGAGGAGTACTTCTCCGGAATTCGAAGCGTATTCGACCTGCCCCTCGATCACACGCTCTCCACGGGCTTCCGACTCGCCGTGCAGGAGTTCCTCCCTGAGATCACGTACGGCACGACCCTCAGCTACACCGAAGTTGCCCGGGCAGTCGGCAACCCCAAAGCGGTGCGAGCAGTTGGCAGCGCCTGCGCCACCAACCCGCTTCCCATCGTCGTGCCCTGCCACCGAGTGCTCCGCCGAGATGGCACACTCGGCGGGTACATCGGAGGGCTCGAGGCGAAGACCGCGCTCCTCGAACTGGAGCACGTCCCATGATCGCCTCGGCATCGCGTTATCGTCGAGGCGCAGGCAGAACGGAAGCGTGCGAAACGAAGGAGGTTCGCCGATGACCATGCTCTTTGGCCCCGGATTCGGTGGAGAGGAGGCGCGGGTGACTCCCGCGCTCCCCGAAGGCGCCCATCATCGACGAGGTTTCCTCACCATCGAACAGCAACGCTGGATCGTCGAACGTTTTCACGAGTGGACCCGAGGTCCCGTTCCGCCGAGAAGCGCGAAGGTTCGCGGGCACGAAATGAGCGTCACAACCGTGTGCCTGGGTTGGCACTGGCAGCCGTACAAGTACACGCGCACCGCCACCGACGTGAACGGGCGAAAAGTCCTCGATTTTCCCGACTGGATGACCGATCTGGCTCGGGCGGCGATCATGGCCGCAACCGGAGACGAGGCACTCGCGGGCTCGTACCGTCCGGACACGGCGCTCGTGAACTTCTACGATGAGCAGGCAAAGATGGGCATGCATCAGGACCGTGACGAGCGGACCGATGCTCCAGTCGTATCCCTCTCGATCGGAGATTCCTGCCGTTTCCGCTTCGGAAACACCGAGCATCGAAACCGTCCCTACCAAGACCTCGAGCTCGTGTCAGGAGACCTGTTTGTCTTCGGCGGTCCCTCGCGCTTCGCCTATCACGGAGTCACGAAGATCCACCCGGGAACCGCCCCCGAGGGATGTGGGCTTTCCGCTGGTCGAATCAACATCACGATGCGGGAAACCGGATTGGAAGGATGAGAGATGCGCCGTTTCACGTGCAACACCGCGCAACCGCTGCGCGGCAGAGACTGCGAGGCCCCGCGATGCTGATCACCACGCCTCGGCTCGGAATGCGCGAGCTCACCGAGGCGGACCTCCCGGCTCTGCGATCGATCCTCCAAGACGCGGAGACCATGACCGCCTACGAAGGACCCTTCGATGAGGGCCAAGTGCGGGCTTGGCTCGAGCGCATGGAGCAGCGATACCGCGAGGACGGATTCGGGCTCTGGGCAGTCGTCCGCAAGAGCGACGGGAAGACGATCGGGCAGTGCGGCATCACCTGGCAGGAGATCGATGGCCATCGCGTTCATGAGGTCGGATACCTGTTCAATCGAGAGTACTGGCACAGCGGATACGCGACCGAGGCCGCACGGGCTGCGGTCGAGTACGCGATCGCCGAACTCGGCGCCACCCGCGTATACGCGCAGGTCCGAGACACCAACATCGCATCGATGAACGTGGCAATCAGATTGGGAATGACGGTGCGAACGCGGTTCATCAAGCACTACCGCGGCATCGACATGCCGCACCTCGCTTTCGCAATTGACGCCCCGACGTCGAACGGTCCCCCCGCACGCGGGCACCTGCCACCCGGACTCGATCGCGAGAATCCGCCGAAGAGGGCGCGAAAACCAGCGACTCCTCACCGCACGTACGCGCACAGGCCACTCAGCTTGGCACCGTCGATGCCGGGAGACGCGACTGAGCCCCTCGGCGCCTCGGGCTAGCCCGTCGGCAGGACCTTGTCCGCGAAGAATGCCTGGCTCGGGTTGTGGCAGGCCTCGGGGAGGGTGATCTCGTTGACGGGAGCCTCGCTGCCCTGGACCTCGATCGGGTCACCGTTCGCGAAGGCCTTGCCGCGGATGGACACCGTTCCACTCGTCGAGAGCGTCGATCCGAACGGGGCGAGCAGGAGGACCTTCGTGCCGTCGGATTTCGCGACCGAGACGCAGCCACTCGGATTGGTGTCGAGAGTGCCCTTCAGGTGGCTCGGCGTGGTGCTCTTCGGCAGCGGTTGTCCCGGTGTGACGAGCGAAACTCCGCCGGCCCGCTGGGTGTTCCAGGAGCCGAAGCCGCTGGCCTCAAGCGACACCCCCTCCTGCATCGGAACCGTGTCGGACCCGGCTGTTTCCGCCGCGAGCGGGGCGCACGCTGCGAGGCCGGCGCACGCGGCGAGCGCGGCGGCGGCGAGTGCAGCGCGTGTTCGGATCCTCATCCGCCCAGAATCTCACGGACGTGCTCAGGTAAATAGTGTGTCACCGGGGAAATCGCTGGGAGGTGAAACGCTCGACGAGGGGCGGGTCGGAGTCGCCCGTGTCTCTATCCGAACCACCGCAGCGCGAGCAGTGTCGCACCGATCACCAGCGCCCACAGGATTGCGCCCAGGAGAAGCGGCCGCCAGCCCGCGCGCCGGATCGCCCCGAAATTCGTGGACAGTCCGATCCCGGCCATTGCGACCGTGATGAGGAGGGTGCTGCCCGTCGTGAGGGTTTCGGTGACGGCAGCGGGGAAGCCGATGACGGTGTTGAGCGTTGCGATCGCGAGGAAACCGAACAGGAACCACGGGATGAACGAGAACACGCGGCGCGCGGTGAGCGGGCTGCCGTCGGTCTCGCGACGAGCCTCCTGGGCGGCGAGGAAGACGCTGATCGGGATGATCGCGAGGGTGCGGACCAGCTTCACGGTCACCGCGACGCCAAGGACGGCCGGAGCGTAGATGCTCGCGGTCGCAACGACGGAGCTCGTGTCGTTGACGGCGGTGCCGGCGAACACGGCGAACGTCTCGGGCGGCATGTTCAGCGCGTGCCCGATCGCGGGGAAGATCGCGATCGCGAGCACGTTGAAGGTGAAGATCGTGGCCACGGCGTAGGAGACCTCGGCGCTCTTCGCGCGGATGACCGGGGAGATTGCCGCGATGGCCGAGGCTCCGCAGATCGCGGTGCCGACGCCGATCAGGGTGCGTTCGCGCCGGGGAACACGGAGCAGCCGCCCGATGAGTGACGCGCCGAGCCAGGCGACCGCGAGCGACGCGATCAGGACCGGCAGGGTGCGGCCGCCAACCACGGCAATGCTGCCGAGGGAGAGCTGCGCGCCGAGCAGCACGACGGCGATCTGGAGGAGCATCTTGCTGGAGAACGTGATCCCCTGCGTCCAGCGCGCACCGGGCCGCCACGCCGCGGCGATGAGGACGCCGAGCAGAATCGCGGGGAGCGCGGTTCCCGCCCACGGGACGAAGTGCCCGATCAGGATCGCGGCGGCAGCGATGAGCGCGCAGAGGAGCACGCCGGGAACCCGTTCGAGGACGCGGGCGCCAACACCGGGGGACGGGGAGGGAGATGCTTCTGGGACCACGGTGTCGATTCTGCCCCGCGCCAGCCGCCTTCAGGAATGGTGGCTGCTTTGGAGGGATACAATTGACGTTTGTGACCCAGTTCGAGGAGTTCGAGGCCGACCTGCCGGCGCTGCGCGCGCTCGCCGCGATCGCCCGCGTCGGCAGCATCTCCGCGGCAGCGCAGGTGCTGGGCGTCACCCAGCAGGCCGTGTCCGCGCGGCTGCGCACGTTCGAGCGGCGAAACCGGGTGGAACTCCTGATTCGAAACCCGCGGGGGGCCGAGCTCACGGAGGCTGGTCGCCTCGTGCTCGAGTGGGCTGATGAACTCTTCGCGGCGACGGATCGTTTCGCGGCGGGCCTGCGCAGCCTCACCGAGGTCCGCGAGGAACGCCTCAGCGTCGCCGCGAGCCAGACCATCGCGGGGCACCTGCTCCCGGAGTGGATCGTCCGTCTTCGCGCGGCCGAGCAGGCGGAGCACCGCATCGCGACCTCGCTGAGTCTCACGACGGGCAACAGCGCCGAGGTTATCCGTGCGGTGGAATCGGGGCGTTGCGACCTCGGCTTTATTGAAACGCCTGATCAGCCACGATCGCTCGGCGCGAGCATCGTGGGAGTGGATGAGTTGGCGCTCGTGGTCGCGCCGTCGCATCCGTGGGCGGGCGCGAGCGAGATCCCGCTTGCCGAGGCGGCGGCCACGCCGATTGTGGCTCGCGAGCCGGGGAGCGGAACTCGTCTCGCCTGGGAGCGCATCGTGCAGGATCGCACCGGGGCCGACGCGGTGGCGCCCGCTCTCGAGCTCGCGACGAACGCGGCCGTGCGCTCGAGCATCGGCGCGGGGATCGCGCCCGGGGTGCTGAGCCTGCTCGCTGTGAGCGATGATCTCGCGCTCGGCCGGCTCGTCCGCGTGCGGGTCGCCGGCCGGCCGCTCACCCGCGAACTCACCGCGCTCTGGCGCGGGGGAGCGCGGGATCTCGGCCCGGCCGCCAGGCGTCTCCTCGCGGCGGCCGTCGAGGAGCGGCGCGCGGCACGCTCGGCGTCGCGGGAGGGTGAGGGCTGAGCCGCCCTGGTCCTGACCCGACCCGACCCGACCCGGTCCGCCCGTGCGGGTGAGACGGGTTAGCCCCGTTCTTCCCCGACGGCGCTGCTGAGCCCGGAGGCGAGACCCTCATCTCGGACCCGTCGATCGGCGCCGAGCCGGCTGAGCCGCGCTGCAAGCATGTGAGCCGGGCTCGACAGGAACATGAAGAAGAACGCGAAGTAACCGATCCGCGGCACGATCAGCATGATGGCCCCGACGAGCAGAAACATGATGGACGTCGCCCCCGAATGAAACACACCCTCGCGCGCCTGCTCGGGCTTCAGGGTGTGAAGCTCCGGGTGACGAGCGAGATAGACCCTGATCAGGAACCACGCCCCGCTCGCCGCGAAGATGCTGAGCACGTAGGTGAGCACCGTGCTCGTGTCGGCGCTGTCGGAGTAACCGGTGAGGGCTGTGGCCACGGGGAGCCACACGATCGTGAGCAGAAACGCGAGGGTGAGCCACAGGAGCGGCAGCGTCACCCGTTGGACGCGTTCGAAAACGCGATGGTGGCCGATCCAGAAGAAACCGATCAGCGCGAAACTCAGGAGGAACGTGAAAAGTTGCCCCCAGTGCTCGCCGAACCACGCCAACGCCGCGTTGCTGCCGCGTCCAATCTCTCCAGCAGCCTCCATGAGCGGCAGGATGAGCAGAGTCATCGCGATCGCGATCACCGCATCGGCGAACGCCAGGCTCCGCTCCGCAGGCAGGAGGCGGCTCAGCCCGCCGGTGCGATCCTGCGCCTGTGGATCTTCGGGATGATCAGGGTTGGGCCCTGAGCTCGACTTCTCGAACCCTCGTGCGTCGTCCCGATCCACCATGCGAGCCTCCTCGTGGCCCCGCCGCCGGGAGCCGTTCGTTTCTCATCCTGGGGCAAACGGACGGCTCAGGCAATGGGCCGGCGACGGCGGGGCCGCGCAGCAGCTACTTCGAAGCGGTGAGGATTTCCTGCGTTTCCGAGAACTCGCGTTCGATCGCGGAGTTCTCGCGAGCGGTGAAGAGGCTCACGACGACCGCGACGACGCCCGCGATCACGAACGCCGGCAGGAGCTCGTAAAGCCCCGTGTTGAGGGCCTTCCAGCCGAAGACGGCGGCCGCGCCGACGAGCATTCCGGCGATCGCGCCCCAGTTGGTGAGGCGTTTCCAGAACAGGCTCAGCAGCACGATCGGGCCGAACGCGGCGCCGAACCCGGCCCAGGCGAAGGACACCAGCCCGAGGATCGAGTCGTTCGGGGAGATCGCGAGGAGCCCGGCGACGATCGCCACGAGCAGCACCCCGGCGCGGCCGAGGAGCACGAGGGAGCGTTCGCTCGGGGCCGGCTTGCGGGCGAGTTTGTAGATGTCCTCGACGAGCGCCGACGAGCACACGATGAGCTGGCTCGACAGCGTGCTCATGATCGCTGCGAGCACCGCTGCGAGCACGAGGCCGGCGATCAGCGGGTGGAGCAGGGTCTGCGACATGAGGAGCACCACGGTTTCGGGGTTCTGCGGAGCCCCGCCCGTCTTCTCGAAGTAGGCGATGCCCACGAGCCCGCACACGACGGCGCCGGCGAGCGAGAGGAACTGCCAGCTCGTGCCGATCCGGCGCGCACTCGCCGCTTCCTCGGGCTTCCTGAGAGCCATGAAGCGCACGATGATGTGGGGCTGCCCGAAGTAGCCGAGACCCCAGGCGAGTCCTGAGATGATCACGAGCGCAACGGCGCCTGCGCCGAGGCTCGCGCTGCCGAAAATCGAGAGGTTTCCGGCGCCGACGGTTTCGACGATGTGTGCGGTCTCGCCCAGGCCACCGATGTTGATGATCGCGATGATCGGAACGGCGACGAGCGCCGTCACCATCATGAGGCCCTGTGCCACGTCGGTCAGCGAGGCGCCGAGGAAGCCGCCGAAGAGGGTGTACGCGAGCGTGACGGTCGTCACGATGACCATGCCGATCAGGTAGTCGCCTCCGAAGGCGCTCTCGAAGAAGACGCCGCCGGCGACCATGCCGCTCGAAACGTAGATCGTGAAGAAGACGAGGATGATGACGCTCGAGATGATCCGCAGGAGGTGGGTGCGGTCCCGGAGGCGGTTCTCGAAGTAGCTGGGGATCGTGATCGAGTTGCGCGATACCTCGCTGTAGGCGCGCAGCCGGGGCGCGACGAGGCGCCAATTGAGGTAGGAGCCGACCAGGAGTCCGACGGCGATCCAGCCCTCGATGAGGCCGGTCGCGTAGATGGCGCCGGGAAGGCCCATGATGAGCCACCCGGACATGTCGGACGCCCCAGCGCTGAGGGCGGCGACCCAGGGCGGGAGCCCGCGTCCGGCGAGCATGTAGCCCTCGTGAGATTGGGTTCGTCGGAATGCGACGAAGCCGATGACGAGCATCAGGGCAAAGTAGAGCCCGAGTGCGATGTACAGGAAGACCTGATCCGAGATTGCTCTCAACCTTTCAGTGGTGCCCCCGGCGCTCAGTGTAGCCGACCGGGCTGCCGCGGGTGGCTGCGGGGCCCTCTCCACCGTATCGGCCGCGCGGGCGAGACGAATGCGGGGCGTATGGAACAGAGCTGCTTTTTGCTTATTGAGAATCGTTTCCAATAAAGCGTACGGTGGTGCGCACGCCCCGTCCGCACGACAGGGCGACGGGCGCGGAGTGCGGCTCCTCGCCGGCCAGAGAAGGGAAGCCATGTCCACACGTACGATCGCACGAACCACCGTCACCGTCGCCGCCGCGCTCGCGGCGCTCCTCCTCAGCGCGTGCTCCGGCGCGCCAGAGCCCCCGTCCGCCGCGGAAGCCCCCGCCGCACAGCCGCGGCCGCGGCTCGCCGTCGCCCACGCCGGCGGGATCGCCGTCCTCGAGGCGGACACGCTGGAGCTCGTGAAAGACCTCCCGGTCGAGGGTGCAGCGCGCGTCGACGCAGCCGCAGACGGGCGCCACGTGTTCGTGCGGGGAGCCGAGGGATTCAGTCTCCTCGACACGGAGGGTCCGAAGCTCAGTAGCGTCGTCATCCCCGCGAAAAAGGCAGGTCACGTTGTTGTTCACGGGGATCTGACCGCCGTATACGACGACGCGACGGCGGCCACGCGGGTGCTCGACACGAAGGCCATCACGAGACTCGGCGACGGCGTGCGAGCAACCCAGCTGGAACACCAGGGCGCCGCGCCCCATCACGGGGTCAGTGTGCCGCTCGAGGACGGCACGATCCTCACGACCGTCGGGACGGAGCAGGCCCGAACGGGGGTGGCCCGCTTCGAACCGCACGAGGGGCACTGGCACAGCCTCGAATCGAACGATGCGTGCCCCGCCGTCCACGGCGAGGGCGTCGCTGCCAAGGAAGTCGCGGTGTTCGGTTGTGAAGACGGGGTCCTGCTGCACTCCGGCGACGCCTTTGTGAAGCTCCCGGCGGAGGCTCCGGGCGGGCGCACCTCCGCGGTGTTCGCGAGCGCGGTGAGTCCGATCGCCGTGGGAAGCCTCACCCGCGATCCGAAGGCGAAGAGCATCATGATCGACGCCCTGACCCTCATCGACACCGCGAAGCAGAGCCAGCGCACCGTTCCACTGGCTGGGACCGAGCGGGTCACGTTCCGCGGGGTCGCGCGCGGGGAGGATGGCCGGGCCTACCTGCTGTCGGCCGATGGCGGCCTCCGTGAACTCGACCTCGGGGCGGGCACGCTCGGGAGCGCGCACCCCGTGATCGCCCCGTGGGAGCCGCCAACGAAGTGGGAGGACGCCTACCCCGCCCTGATCGTGCACGGCGGCACCGCATACGTCACGGAACCCGCGAGCAATTCGGTGCACGCGATCGATCTGGCCACGGGGAAGCAGATCGCCTCCGCCAAACTCTCGGCAGCGCCAACGGAGTTCGCGCTCGTCGCCGGGCGCGACTAGGAGCCCGCCCCCGCAGCCTCCTCGATCGTGCGCGCCCGTGTCGCGCGATCGAGGGTCGGCCCGGGCGCGAGCGCGACGGCGATCCACGTGGTGACCGGGACCGCGAGGACGAGACCGATGCTGCCGCAGAGGGTGCTCACGATCTCGATCGCGATGTCCTCCGTGGTGAGGACCGACAGCATGGGGCGGTTGTAGAGAAAGAGCAGGATGAGCACGCTGAGCGCCGCGCCCACGTAGGCGAAGAAGACGGTGTAGACCGTCGAGGCGATATGGTCGCGGCCGATCCGCATCGCGCGATCGGCAATCTCCCTGCGGGACAGCGCGGGGCCCGCGGCACGCAGCTCCCAGACCGCCGAGGCCTGGGTGATCGTGACGTCGTTCAGCACGCCGAGACCCGCGATGAGGATCGAGCAGATGAGCAATCCGCGGAAGTCGATGGCGCCGGACATCGCCGAGAGCCGACTCGAGGCGTCGTCTCCGATCCCGCTGAGCCGCGTCGCGGCCGAGGCGATCGCCGCGAGTCCGGTGATGCACGCGATGCCGACCAGGGTCCCGATCAGCGCCGCGGTCGTGCGCAGCGAGGGTCCGTGTACGAAGTAGAGCGTCACGAACATGATCGCGGTTGAGGCCACGAGCCCGATCGCCACCCCGGGTCCGCCCGTGACCAGAGCGGGCAGCACGAAACCGAGGAGTACCGCAGCACTGAGGGCGAGCGCCGCGAGCGCGAGGGCTCCGCGCACGCGGCCGACCGCGACGACGGCGGCGACGAAGGCGATGGCCAGCACGAGGAGCGGCACGGCCCGATCGATGCCCGTCACTCCGTAGCTCGTGCGCATCTGATACTCGGATGTGGCGTCGGGGGCCGTGCTGTCGGGGCCGCCCTCGCCGCCCTGGGTCACGGGGCCGGTGACCGCGGTGGGCATCGCCATCAACTCGACGCGGTCACCCTCCCGGAGCCCGGCGTGGGCGAGGCTCCCGCGCAGGGGGACGTCGACGACCTGGCCGTGATCCGGGCCGCTCAGGATCCCGATCCCAGCGGTTCGACAGCGGGGAGCAGCGCGCTCGGGCGTGGTCCCGGGCGCTGCGCCCGAGTCGGCCTCGCTGCCGCCGCCCTGCTGCGTTCCGGCGTCGGCCTGTCCGAGCAGGCTCGTGCCGCCCTGCTGGGCGCAGCCCTCGTCGAGCGTGAGGATTTCTCCCTGTTCGTAGCGCACATCCGCGGCGCTGAACTCCGCGCTCGAGGCGACTTTCGCGGCCTCGCCGTAGTTGGGCCACAGGGCGATTGCCCCGAACACGGTGGCTGCTGCGGACACGGACAGGACGATGGTGACGGCGACGCGCACCGCCCGCGCGGGGGCGCTCGCCGTCGCGACTTCCGTGGCGGGTCCGGTCGCGACGCCGTGCTGGTGAGGTGCGGTCCAGTGCTGGAGCAGTTCGCGGATGCGCATCGGGGCCTTTCGGTCGAGTTACGCGCGACGGCGCTCGGAACGTCGATCGCCCCGATCCCATAATGATAATGGTTATCGGCTCGGAGGCTCGGGAGCTCGGAGGCTCGGGAGGGGGAGTGAGGAGGCGGGCACGCCCCGCACTGGCGCTGACCCTGATCAGGGATCAATCGAGGGAGGGGAGCTCTCCGATCCGGTTTCCGGCCGCATCGAACACGATGAGCCGGCCGTCCTGCAGCTTCCCGGAGGCGAGACCGGCGAGCCAGGTGTCCGTCCCCGGACAGATCATCCGCGTCGCGGCGACGCGCTCGAACGCGACGCCGTTGGGGAGGCGCATCCAGCGGCCCATCAGGCGATTGCAGCCGTCGCTCCCGGTCAGGGCGCCGTCGGCCGCGAGTTCCAGGTGCGGGTCCCGATCCTCGCGGGAGCCCCAGCGACCCGTGACGTCCGGGTGCTCGCCCAGCTTCTCCGCCGCTGGCGCGCCGCCCTCCGCCGCTGCGTCCGCGAGCTCCCGGGCGAGGAGCTCCACGAGCTCGCCCGCCGGGAGCTCGCGCGCGCGGTGCACCCCGGTGCCCGCCCAGTGGGCCGCGTAGGAGCGGCCGTCGCCGAGCGCTCGGGCCGCGGCGTGAAGCTGCTTGCCGGCGTCGTAGGCGAGCGGATAGTCCGCGGGCCGGGCCGAGCCGGCCGCGCGTCCGAGCTCGATGAGGCGATTTGTCACGCCGCGGGCCGGGCGCCCGGAAATCGCGGTGGTGAGCTCGGTCGCTCCCGCTCCCGCGGTGCGCAGGGTGGTTCGATAGTCCTGGTCGGCAGAGGACTCCGGGGAGGCGACGAACGCGGTGCCGAGCTGAGCGGCGGCGGCCCCCAGCGCGAGCACGCGGTGAATATCGTCGCCGGACATGATCCCGCCGGCGGCAATCACGGGGAGCTCGGTCGCGGGAACGAGTGCGGCGACGAGCGCGTCGACACCGAGGCGGGGATCGGCCCCATCGGGGTCGAAGACACCCCGGTGGCCGCCCGCTTCGACGCCCTGGGCGACGAGTGCGTCGACGCCGGCCGCCTCCGCGAGCGAGGCCTCGGCCGCGCTCGTCACGCTGGCGATGGTGAAGACACCCGCGCGCCGCAGCGCCGCGAGATACTCGGGATCGGGCAGCCCGAAGTGGAAACTCGCGACGGGCGGCCGCGCCTCGAGGAGGAGCGACTGCTGCTCCGGATCGACGAGGAAGCTGGTGTAGATTTCCCGCAGCGCGGTCGGGGCGGGGGCGGAGAGCGCCGCGAACTCGGGTGCGAGCGTCTCGATCCAGGCGGCCTCCCGGGCGGAATCGCGGATCGCCGGCCGGTGGCAGAACACGTTCAGGGCGAATGGGCCGGAGGTGCGAGTGCGAAGTTCAGCGATCGCCTCGCGCGCCTCGTCGGCCGTATTCGCCCCGATCCCGAGGGCCCCGAGACCGCCCGCTTCCGTGACGGCGGCGGCGAGCCTGGGGTTGGACACCCCGGCCATGGGGGCCTGCAGGATCGGGTGGCGCAGCCCCAGGCGCGCGGCGAGCGTGCGCGACGGCTGCGGAGCGTTCGCGGTTTCCGGCATCGGGGCCTCCATCTCTGCGCGAGATCGGTGCTGCCGTGGCGCGAAGCCGCACTGATCCGCGCTCGCGGGTGTGTCCACCATTCTGCCCGGTCACGCGTGTTGCGTACCGGGCGAGGGCGCATGGCGGTCCCGCAACGGCGAGCTCCGGCGCGAGCTCATCTGCCGTCCCGGCCTGGTCAATCGAGGCGCCCGGTATCTCATACCCTGGTCACATGAGGATTTGGGACATGCGCTTCGAGCCGGACGGCATCGACATGGCCTATTCCGAGCGCGGAGCTCCCGGCAGGGGAGACGCCGTCTTTGTGCACGGTATCGGGATGGGGCGCGTCACGTTTGACGGGATCGCCGGCGAGCTGGCGACGGGGATGCGGACGTTCGCGCTCGACCTCCCCGGCTTCGGCGATTCTCCCGAGCGGGCGGAGGCCGACACGATCGTGGAGAACGCTGAGCTCGTGGCGCGCTTCATCGAGAAGCGTGCCACTGGGCCGGTGCTGCTCGTCGGCCACTCGATGGGAACCCAGATCGTGGCGGAGGTTGCCATGCGGCGGCCGGACCTCGTGCGAGAACTCGTGCTCATCGCCCCGACGATCAATCGGCACGAGCGGCACGCGCCGATCCAGGCGCTCCGGATGCTTCAAGACCTCTGGGGAGAAAGCCCCAGGGTCCTGCTGCTCGGCCTGTACGAGTACTTCAAGACGACGCCACTCTGGTTTCTCGACCGGCTGCGTGTCATGCTCCGGCACCGGATCGAGGTCCTGCTGCCGCTCATCGCGACGCCGACGCTCGTGCTCCGTGGCGAGCACGACAGGGTCGTGCCGCGCAGTTGGGCGCTCGAGGTCGCGCGTGACCTGCCGCGATCGGACTATCGCGAGATCGCCGGCCGCGGTCACGAGGCCATCATCAAGAGTCCCGAACCCGTCGCCTCAATGATCCGAGAGTTCGTCGCGCGGATCGACGACGCCCGCGCCCCCGGGCGGCACCCGGCAGAAGCCGGGGCCTGATCGGGGACGCGGGCTCGGGCGATCGCCCGGACGGGCTAGGCTGCGGAGACTCCTGCCGCGGCCGGAGCGGACGCGACGGCCGGCGCGCGCTTGATCGCCTTCAGCAGCGCGAGGAACAGGAAGACCATTCCCGCCGTGAGGAAGATGTGGCCGAGGCCGGCGATCCCGGAGATCATGGCGCTCGACTCCTTGCCGAGCACGGTGAGGATTCCATGCCAGATCAGCATCGCCGAGGTGAGTACCACACCGGCGTTGTAGGTCCAGAAGAACCAGCCGAACATCCTGCTGCGGGACAGCGCGAAGGCGCGCTCGAGAAGCAGCACGATGAGGAGCACGATGAAGCCGAGCGTGAGCAGATGGGTGTGCGCGAGCCCGAGCTGGGTGTACGCGCCCTCTTCCCAGCCCTGGGCCTTCGTGAATTCGCGATAGAAGAGTCCTGATCCGACGCCGATCAGCATGTAGGTGAAGGCGGCGGAGGCGAGGCGAGTCATTTCAACCTTTCGAGACGTGGGTGATGTTCTCATCTCATCGTCTCAGCGCGGGCCGCGCGCGTCATCGAACTTTCGATTGAATCGAGCGTCGTCAGGACCGCGCGGCGTCCTCGGTCGAGGGATCGTAGCCCGCCTCGATCAGCGTCTCAGCGCGCTCGGTGCGCTGAGCGAAGTCGAGCATGTCGGCGTGAAGGCCGAGATCCCGGTCCGCGTGCAGGGCCATCGCGTGGGCGGCGTCCCGCACATTGCGCTCTTCGATCGCGGCGAGCAGGGCCGCGTGGTCGTGCTGCATCGTCTCGCGGGAGGTGCCGAGGAAGATCTTGCCGGAGGCGCTCGCCTCGCGCAGCACCGCCATGACGCCCGTGTAGAGGTCGAGAAGGAGCTTGCTGCCGCTCGCCTCCACGATGAGGCGGTGGAAGGAGTCGGGCCGGACCGTGTCGTCGCAGCGCTCGCCGCCGGCTTCCGTGCCGGAGGCGAGGCTCTCCGCGTAGCTCGCGCGCAGCATGGCCAGCTGCTCCTCGGTGCGCTTCACGGCGGCGGTCTGGGCGGCCTCGATCTCGAGCGAGCGCCGGTAGACGAGCACCTCTTCGAGATCCTGATCGGCGAGGAAGGACGTGAGAATTGAGCTGACAGGGGTGCGCGACTGCACGAAGGTGCCAACGCCGGGGACCGTTTTCAGCATGCCCAGCGTGGCGAGGGAGCGCACAGCCTCGCGGACCGTGGTGCGGCCGACGCCGATGAGCTCCATGAGCTCGGGCTCCTTGGGGATCAGTTCCCCGACTGGCCACTCGCCCCGGGAAATCCGAGCCCGAAGGAATGCCAGGGTGTCGCGGGCTTTCTGAGAGCCTGTCTGGGAGTCGAGCACGGGGTACCTCCGGAAATGGGAAACCGGAAACCGCCGGTCTCTTCGATGATAGCCGGGCGCGGTGTTGCGGGGCCGAGAACCGGGGACCGACGGCCTTCGAGCAGAATGGATAAGCGAGGATACCAGCGGAGAGGGCCTACGTCAGACCTATCACATCAGACGTACAGGTTCGCTGGGATAGCGTCGAGGCATGACCTCCCAGGTAACACCGTACGATGCCCTGCTGATCTGCTCTTTCGGAGGCCCGAACGTCTCCGATGACGTGGTCCCGTTCCTGCAGAACGTGACCAGAGGAAAGAACATCCCGGCCGAGCGGCTCGAGGAGGTTGGGCAGCACTACTACGGCTTCGGCGGTCGCAGCCCGATCAACGAGCAGAACCTCGCGCTCCTGGCGGCGATCCGCGGCGAGCTCGCCTCCCGCGACATCGATCTCCCGGTCATCTGGGGCAACCGGAACTGGCATCCCTACACGGTCGATACGCTGCGTGACGCCGCGGCGTTCGGCGCGCGCCGCATCCTGGTGCTCGTCACCAGCGCCTACGCCTCGTACTCGGGGAGCCGTCAGTATCGCGAGCATCTCGCCGCGGCGCGCACCGAGCTCGGTGACGATGCCCCGCAGATCGATATCCTGCGTCCCTTCTTCAACGACCCCGGCTTCGTGAGCGCGAATATCTCGGCGATCCTCGAGTCCGCTGAGGGGCTCCAGGGAGGCCTCGAGGGTGCGCACCTGCTCTACGTGACGCACTCGATCCCCGACACGATGCAGGACGCCTCGGCGGTGACCGGGCCTGGCTACCGCGAGCAGCACGAGGACGTCCGCGCCGTGATCGACGATGCGCTGTTCGAGCGCACCGGCGTCCGGGTCGACTCCTCGCTCGCCTACTGCTCGCGCTCCGGTGATCCCCGGGTGCCGTGGCTCGAGCCGGACGTGAACGACCGCATCGAGGAACTCGCGGCCGCAGGCGTCACGAAGCTCGTGATCGCGCCGATCGGTTTCGTGTCCGACCATATGGAGGTCGCCTTCGATCTCGACGTCGAGGCGCTCGAGACCGCCTCGGAGCACGGCATCGCCGCCGTGCGGGCGGGAACGGCAGGAACTCGCTCCGATTTCGTCTCGGGCATCGTCGACATGGTGCTCGAGCGCGCGTCGCGGGAGCGCGGCGAGGAGGCGGCGGCCCGCACGGTCGGCGCGCTCGGTGCCTTTCCGGACATCGCGCCCCCCGGCAGCTGCCGGATGCGTCACAACGAGGTCTCGGGCATCCCGGTGCTCGCCGGCGTCGAGGACTGAGCTGGGTTCCGCCGCGCGCGATCCGCGGCGGAACTTGAAGCACCCGATCGCACCACCTTTCCCAGTACGCAGGCACTAAGGAGCGATGAACAGCATGGCTGATCAGGCACGACCCGTCGTCGACCACACCGCGGTCGCGGAGTCCATCAACGAGTCGATCAACTACACGATGTACGCGGTCTTCCGGGAGCAGCACGGGGTCTCCTCGCCCGGCGCCGCCGCGATTTCGCGGATCCTTGCCGGGCTCGCGGGCATTGAGGGCCTGACCGTGCGCGGCTGGTACGACGTGTCCGGCTTCCGCGCCGACGCGGACGTGCTCGTGTGGCTGCACGCCCCGACCTCCGAGGCCCTGCAGGCCGCGTATCGCGTGATCCTGGAGGGCGCGGCCGGACGGCTCGCGCCGGTCTGGTCGAACATCGGCGTGCATCGCGCAGCCGAGTTCAATCGCTCGCACGTTCCCGCGTTTCTCGCCGGGGACGCGCCGCGCCACTACCTCTGCGTCTACCCGTTCGTGCGCGGCCGGGACTGGTACCTGCTGCCGGATGCCGAGCGCAGGGAGCTGCTCCGGGAGCACGGCGCCGCCGCCCGTGATTACGGCGACGTGCTCGCGAACACGGTCGCCTCGTTCGCCCTCGGCGACTACGAGTGGCTTCTGGCGTTCGAGGCCGACGAGCTGATCCGGATCGTCGATCTCATGCGCGAGCTGCGAGCCACCGAGGCGCGCCGCCACGTGATCGAGGAGACGCCGTTCTTCACGGGGCCTATCGCTCCGGCTGAGGAACTGCTGGCGCGCGCGCTCGCCTGACCCCGGCGCGCCCGGCGCCCTGATCGAGTGATCCCACAGAAAAGCCTGTTCAAACCCATAGGATTGGATGCGGTTCAGAGTCCGAGAGGGCTCGAGGCCGAGCCTCCAGAAACGACGTTTGTTACCGTCTAGGGGTCGGAATCACTCAGTGAGGGCGTTTTCCAGCGCCCGGAAAGGGCTGGTCATGTCAGCCAACGAGCCGCCAAAGCGCGGCACGGGTCAGAAACCGGAACACCAGAGCGGAAAGCTCGACGGACTGCCGTCGGCGCACGGCGGCGTCCTCCGGAACGAGGGCGCGGTGAGCGGCCACGAGGACACGGCGAAGCTCCCGATCGGGCCGCACGACGGCCCCATCAAGCGCGTAATCAAGCGGGTCGCGGCTCCGCAGCCGCCGCACCCCGGGTTGATCCCCGGTATCGGCGTCGAGGAGACCGGCGTCGGGTTCCCCACGAACAAGGCCGTGATGGGCGGTGCCGTGCTCGTGACGCTCGCCGTCGTGGCGTGGGCCTTCATCGCGCCCGAAAGCCTCTCCGAGGCCGGGTCGACGTCGCTCACCTGGGTCACCACGAACTTCGGGTGGCTGTTCGGCGCGCTCGCGATCGCGTGCGTCGTGTTCATGCTGACCGTCGGATACGGCCGCACCGGAGGCATTCGCCTCGGCGCGGATGACGAGGAGCCCGAGTACTCGACGGCCTCCTGGATCTCGATGCTGTTCGCCGCGGGCCTCGGCATCGGTCTGCTCTTCTACGGGCCGCTCGAGCCGCTCACCTACTTCCTCGATCCCGCCCCCGGCCAGTCGGTCCAGGGGGGAACCACCGAGGCAGTGCTGCCCGCGATGGCGCAGACGATCCTGCACTGGGGCCCGATCGCGTGGGCCTTCTACGCGCTCGTCGGCGGATCGATCGCCTACAACGCGTATCGGCGCGGCCGGGCGCCACTGATCTCGGCCCTGTTCGAGCCGGTGTTCCCCGGCGCCTCGCATCGCGTCCTCGGCCGGCTCATTGACTTCTTCGCGATCATCGTGACGCTGTTCGGCACCGCGGTGTCCCTCGGAATCGGTGCCCTCCAGATCCAGAGCGGCTTCATGCTCGTGACGGGTCTTGGCGAGCTCGGCAACGTCTTCCTTGTCGGGTCGATCGCCGTGCTGACCTCGCTTTTCATCGCCTCGGCGGTGTCGGGCGTGAAGCGGGGAATCCGTCTGCTCTCGAACACGAACATGATCGTGACGGGCGTGCTCGCCCTGTTCGTCTTCATCGCGGGGCCGACCGTCTACATCCTGAACTACATGCCGGCCTCGCTCGTCGAGTTCGCGAAGCAGCTCGGATCAATGCTCACCCTCAACGCCAACGACGGACCGGAGGCCGTGGAGTTCCTCGGCTCCTGGACCACGTACTACTGGGCCTGGTGGGTGTCATGGACGCCGTTCGTCGGCATGTTCATCGCGAAGATCTCGCGCGGACGCACGCTCCGTGAGTTCGTGACGACCGTGGTGCTCGTGCCCTCCGCGATCGTGGTCGCCTGGTTCGTCGTCTACGGCAGCACCGCGATCTACATGACGCAGAACGGCGCCGACCTGCAGGCCGGCGGGACCAGCGAGGAAGTCCTGTTCCGACTCCTGCAGCGGCTGCCGCTCGGCATGATCACGATGGTGCTCGCGATGATCGCGGTGCTCATCTTCTTCGTGACCGCCGCGGATTCGGCGTCGATCGTGATGTCGTCGATGTCGCAGAGCGGCCGACCTGAGCCGTCGCGCTGGGTGACGATCATGTGGGGCCTGCTTCTCGGCCTGATCGCTGCCGCGCTGCTGCTCGCGGGCGGGAAGACGGCGCTCTCGGGGCTGCAATCCCTGATGGTGGTGTCCGCGCTGCCGTTCGCGTTCATCGTGATTGGCATCATGTTCGCGTGGGCGAAGGATCTGCGCACGGATCCGTACCTGATCCGCCGCCGCTACGCCCAGGCCGCGATCGCGCAGGGCGTGCGACGCGGAATCGACGAGTACGGCGACGACTTCGTGTTCGAGGCGAGTGAGGTGCCCTCGGACGAGGGCGCGGGAGCCGGCTTCGACAGCTCCGATCCCGCGCTGACCGACTGGTACGTCGAGGCGACCACCGGTCCCATCGAGAAGGTCACGGCCGAGGACGTGCGCCGCGTGCTCGAGCCGGGCCGCATCCAGCCGAAGGGCGAGCACGAGTTCGATCGTGCAGCGTCGGGCGACGCGTCGCTCACGGTCGGCGAGCGCGTAACCCCGCCGGCGCCGAAGATCGCCGCTGACGGCGTCGAAGCGAGCGACGTCGGGGAGAGCGACGGTGCGCCAGGCGAGCCCGAGGCGCGCGGCGAGTCTGAGGCTCCCGCTGAGCCCGAGGCGCGCGGCGAGTCTGAGGCTCCCGCTGAGCCCGGGGCTCCCGCTGACCCCGGGGCGCCCGGCGAGCCCGGGGTCCATGGCGAGCCCCAGGCCCCGAGGCCGGACGGACCCGAGGCGCCGGACACCCGGTCCTGACCCTTCCACCCGCACGCGTATTCTCCACAGGTCGCCGCGCGCGACCTGTGGAGAACCGTGTGTGAAATTCGGGGAGAACTCGCTCCTGTGGCGAAAGCCCATCGAAAAAACACGCCCTGACCAGGGTCGAACTCCTGTTCGAAACTACACCGTTGTAATTTTCGTAGATGAATTCTGTGGATAACTTCTCAGAAAGTGGAGCGGGGCAAGTGCCCCCGATCAGGCCGGGGAACGCGGGTGGATCCGCGCGCCGGTCTCGTCGGTGAGGCCCACGTACATGGAATCGTGCAGCTCCTGCACGTGGGCCGCGGTGAGCGTGGCCGCCCGCCCCGAGTCTCCGTCTCTGATCGCCTCGAGGATCGCGGAGTGCTCGTCGTTGCTGTCGTGCAGCAGCCCCATGCTGTAGGGCAGGTAGTAGGGGTCGAGTTCGCGGTTCACGCGCGCGATGGCCGGTTCGGCGAGTGGCGCGTGCGCGGCGGCCACGACTTCGCGATGAAAGGCGCGGTCCCGATTGCGGAACTCCGCCCAGTTCTCGGTGGAGTTCATTGCCGCGACGTGCTCGGCCATCGCTTCGAGATGCTCGTCCGTCCGATGCTGCGCCGCGAGCGCAGCGAATCCCGCCTCCATGATCGCCCGTTCGTCGATCAGCGTGTGCACGTTCGATGAGTCGGCCACGAAGGAACCGACCGGCCCATCCGCGGAGTGGTGCTCGCCCGCCTTCACGTACGTGCCGCCGTATCTTCCGGGGCGGCGGGTGAGCACTCCTTCCTCCTGCAGGCTGCGCAGGCCGCGCACCACGGAGGAGCGGCTCACCCCGAAGGCCTCTGCGATCTCATCGGCGGTGGGGAGCCGCTCCTCGGGGAGGAGCAGGTCGAGGTTGATCGCCATGGAGACGCGCGCGCGAACCGTGTCCACGGCGCTGAGCCGCGCAATCCGCGCAATGTGGGGCGCGTTCAGGGAGTCGAGCGTCGAGTCCCGCGGTTCGGCGGCATCCGCGGCATCAGCTTGATCCCCGGGCGACTCCGACGCTGCTGACATTCCATCAGCCTAGTCACCCAAGAGCAGGGCCTCACTCCGGATCCTCTCGCGCGGCGTCCACGCGGTCGAGGTTGATGTCCACGGTGCGCCCGCCGTCTTTACGATTGACGATCGCCCCGATGGCGAGGGCCACGCCCGGCACGATCGCGAGGACCGTGCTCACCGCCGCGCTCCCGCTCGTGACCATCGTGAAGTTGGAAAGCACGAGCCAGGCCGCGATGCCGAGCGCGACCACGGCGAGCGCGGGGATGATCAGCGTCTTGAAGACGTTCGAGCGGAGCTTCGGATGCCTGCTGAAGAACACGAGCACGGCGATCGTGGTGAGCAGCATCATGAGCACCATGCCGACCGTTGCGACGCCCGCCATGAACCCGAACACCTGGACGAGCGGGTCGAGGCCGATGATCACGAACATGATCACCAGGATCGTTGCAGTGATGCTCTGCACGAACGAGGAACGGGCGGGGCTCGCGTGCTTGGGGTGCACGCGGCCGAGAGCTGCGGGCATCGAGCCGATCCTGGCGAGCGCGAACTGGTAGCGCGCGACGATGTTGTGGAAGCTCAGCACGCAGGCGAACAGGCTGGTGATCAGGAGTACCTGCATGACGTCCCTGGTGAGCGAGCCAGCGAATTGACCCGCCGTGTCGAGCATCATGTTCTTGCCGCCGAACAGCGTTTCCTTCGCGACGGCTCGAACCTGGCTCGGTCCGGAGGCCACCACGAGCACCCACACGGACAGCGTGTAGAAGACGCCGATGATGCCGACGGCGAGGTAGGTGTCTCGGGGAATCGTGCGCGCGGGCTGGCGCGCTTCGTCACGGTAGATGGCGGTCGACTCGAAGCCGATGAATCCGGTCAGCGCGAACAGCACCGCGACGCCGAGGCCCGGGGTGAGGAACGTCTGCGGGTCGAAGGAGGTGAGTGAGCGACCCTCGGGACCGCCGTTGACGAGCACGGCCACGTTGACCACCATCATGACCGTGAGCTCGAGCACCAGGGCGACGCCGAGCACCTTCGAGGAGAGCTCGATGTGCCGATACCCGAGCACGCCGACGATCAGCAGTGAGACCAGGGCGTAAACGGCCCAGTGGATCTCGGGACCTCCGAGGGTGTGGACGAGGTCCATCATGGCCCAGCCCATGTACCCGTAGATGCCCGCCTGGATCGCGGTGTATGCGACGAGCGCGACGTACGCGGTGCCCATGCCGAGGCGACTGCCGAGGCCGACGGTGACGTAGCTGAAGAAGGCGCCCGCTTCTTTCACGAAGGGGGTCATGGTGACGAACCCGACCGAGAACAGCAGGAGCACGACGGAGGCGAGCAGGAAGCCCACCGGGGCGCCGGCGCCGTTGCCCTGTCCGATCGACAGGGGAGCATTGCCCCCGATCACGGTGAGCGGGGCCGCGGCGGCGATCACCATGAACGCGATGCTGCCCGTGCCGAGGTTGCCGTGAAGCCGCGAGGGGCTTGGCGCCGGTGAGGAATCGGTGTGCGATGTCATTGAACTTCCCTGTTCGATAGCACGGAATGGGGGACTGGCGGGGTGCGCCCGCCGGATTCAGGAGCGGATGTGCGGGTGATGCTGACGGTAGAGCTCGGTCCTGACCTCGTCGAGGTAGGTGTTCTGGCGTCGCGCCGCGAGGAGGACACCCGGATCCAGTTCTCCGGTGATCGCCTCTTCCGCGTGGGGCGAGGCGGATACCAGACGACGACCGAGCGGGTCTGCGATGGTGCTGCGACCCACGTAGTCGAAGGACCCGTCGCGGCCGATCTGGTTGGCGTAGGCCACGAACACCCCGTTCTCCCACGCGCGCACGGGGATGACCTGCTCGTTCACGAAGGCGAAGGGTTCCATCTGCGCGGTGGGGACGGCAACGAGGTCGGCGCCATCGAACGCAGCAGCGCGAACCGCCTCCGGATACTCGACGTCGAAGCAGATGAGCAGGGCGATGCGCCAGCCGCGGAAGGTGGTGACCGTTGTCGCCGATTCACCCGGGAGGAAGTGCTCGCGGTCGACCGCGCCGAAGAGCTGGATCTTCCGGTGGCGGGCGATCACCTCGCCCGTGGAGTCGAAGAACCAGGCGGCGTTCCAGACTTCACCGCCCGGACCCACCTCCGGGCCGCCTGCGATGATGCCGATGCCGTGGCGACGCGCGATCGCGGCGACCCTGGCGAGCGGCTCGAGGGCCGCGAGCTCGGCGATGCGGTCCCCGATGTTATAGCCGGTGATGAACATCTCAGGGGTGATCAGGAGATCGCTGCCCTTCCCGGCGGCGGCGCCGGCGTGCGCGTCGAGGCGGCGGAGGTTCTCCTCGGGCTCGCCCGGAGCGCTTGCCGCCTGCAGCAGGGTGACCCGCAGGGGCGCGGTTTCGATGTTCATGGGCTCATTGAACACAATTGACCCATATTGAGTCAATTAAAACTTTGCGGGAGCCCCGGTCAGTTCTCAGGTGGTCGAGTGCTCGCGCGGCGCGCTCGGCACCCAGCAGCGCACCGAGTCCCGATAGGCGACGTATTCCGCGCCGAAGCGCCGCTCGAGGTCCGCCTCCTCCACGGGGCGAATGCCCCAGTTCCAGAGGAGTGACCCCGCGAGGGCGTAGACAACGACGAGCCACGAACCCAGGATCAGCCCGACCGCGACGCCCTGCGCAATCCCCGCAACGGCCATGGGGTTGCGCACGAATCGATAGGGGCCGGAAACGACCATCCGGCGGGCGGTCGCGATCGGGAGCGGAGTGCCCTCCCCGCGAGAGGACATGGCCCCCGCCGACCAGAGCCCCAGGGCGCTCGCCGCAGCGAGGAGCACCCAGCCCGCGATCCGCACCCACGCGGGCACGGGAGCCGACAGCCCCCAGCGGGCCTCGACCCAGGCGATCCCGAGCGGCACGAGCACGAGCGCGATGCCCCAGAACACCACGAGCTGAGCGGCGGTGAGGAGCACGTGGCCCGCGGTCCGGCGCGGTCGCGATTCGGTGATCCGGAACGGACCGGTGAGCAGGAGTTCGGTGGGGATTCGGCCGAGCTCGATGAGGAGGGCAGCGCTGACGCTGCACGCCGCTGCCGCCAGCATGAGCAGGGCGCCCCAACCGGCCAGCCCCGTGATCGTCGCGTAGGCGCCCATGCCGAGGGAGACGAGTGCGGTCCAGCCGGTCGCGAGCCGTACGGCCCAGCGCCCGCCGAGCGGGGCGATCGCGGCGAGCGCCGAGGCGATCACGAAGAGGGGAACGTCGAGAACGGCGACGAGAACGGGGTCGAAGCCACCGAGCGTCGCTTCGCGCACGAAGTCCCAGGTGAAGACCGTGATCCACCAGATTGCACCGGCCGCGGCCTGCGCCGCGAAGTACCCTCGCCCGATCCACCGCAGGTACGCGGTCGGAAAGGTGTGGAGGGGCATAGGCCCGAGTCTATGGGGAGAGCGCTAGGGTCGATCCGGTGACTCGGGGGACTCCGCACTTCCGGACCTTCTGAACGCGTCACGCATGTGGTCGCTCGTGAGGAAGTCCGCGATCCCGATCATGATCAGGCTGAAAATGATCTGCTCGGTGATCATCCAGCCGGGATAGAGTCCGGGGATCGCGGCCATCACGAGCGTGATAACCGGGAAGATCTGCGAGAACAGCCGGAGCCGCTGATACCCCCAGCGCCATCCGAGGGTCGCCCTCCAGAAGAAGTAGAACAGTGTCGCCGTCATGCCGAGCACCACGACGGAGCGCATCCACACGGCGAACGGCACCTCGACGCCGTTGAGGGCGAGAACCACCGCGATCACCACGGCCCCGAGCCCGATCACGAGTTCTGCAGCGAGCAGCCAGCCGATCCAGCGGAAGGCGCGCCTGGTGCGTGGGTGTTGAACCACCTCGTCGGGGACGCGCACACCAGCCTGCCGCCCGCCGGCGATCCGATCCAGCCGGAGAAAGAGGTCTTCGAGTGCCACGGCGCCAGAATACGCCCGCGCCGTCCCGGCGGGGGCGAATATCCGGCATCCGGGACGAAGATCAACCGAAGTGTTGATCGGGCGGCGGGCCGCTGGCGCGGCGTCGTGATCGAAACGTGATGGGGTCGGGTTCCCGCGTATTCGCGCGGTTTCTCGCATGAACACGCGGATCTGCTCCCGCGGCTCAAGTGCCTGTATGGACCGGGGTAGATACTCTGTAAGTAGTGGCGGTTACGCCGTGCCATACACTCAGAGCGAGATTTCGCACCCAGAAGTCACCCCCGTATCTCAAGGGAGAGATTCACCATGAAGATCCGTTACACGATTCCGGTTCTCGCGGCGGCCGCCGCGCTCACGCTCACCGGCTGCGTGACCAACACCGAGGGCCCCGCGGTCGAGAAGTCCGATACCTCGGCGATCAAGGTCGATGAGAAGGCCGCCGCACTGCTGCCCGAAGACATCAAGAAGTCCGGCGAGCTCACGATCGGCACCGACGCCTCCTACCCGCCCAACGAGTACAAGGACTCGAACGGCGAGATCGTGGGCTGGGGCGTCGACCTCGCCGATGCCGTCGCCGCAAAGCTCGGGCTGAAGCCCAAGTGGGAGGAAGCGGGCTTCGACACGATCATCCCGAGCATTCAGGGCGGGAAGATGGACATGGGATCCTCCTCCTTCACCGATAACGCCGAGCGGCAGAAGAGCGTCGACTTCGTGAACTTCTACGAGGCGGGCGTGCTGTGGGCGCAGCAGAAGGGCAAGTCGGTTGATCCCGCGAACGCGTGCGGCATCAAGGTCGCCGTGCAGTCCGGAACCTTCGAGCACACGGACGAGCTCCCCGCGAAGTCCAAGGAGTGCACGGACGCCGGGAAGAAGGCGATCGAGATCATGCCGTTCGAGGGCCAGGCGGAGGCGACCAACGCCGTCGTTCTCGGCCAGGCAGAGGCCTTCAGCGCTGACTCGCCCGTGACGCTCGCGGCGATCGCCGCGCGCAGCGACAAGATCGAGGCCGCAGGCGAGACCTTCGACGTTGCCCCCTATGGCTACGCGCTGCCCAAGGACTCGGAGCTCACGAAGGCGGTCCAGGCCGCACTGCAGTCGCTCATGGACGACGGGAACTACGAGAAGATCCTCGAGAAGGCCGGCGTTGCGGACGGTGCGATCAAGGAAGCGACGATCAACGCGGGCAAGTAGCCCCGGATCGCGCCCCTGACGCAGAATCCCACTGCCATGTCTGACAACGTCACTGGGACTTCGGGGTCTGCCCCGAAGTCCCAGCCGTTCTACGAATCCGAGCCGATTCAGGCGATCAAGCTGAAGCACCCCGGCCGGATTATCTTCGCGGTGATCCTCCTGATCCTCGCGGGACTCTTTGTGTACGATGCCGCCAACCGTCCGGCGTTCGACTGGGCCGAGGTCGGCAAATACCTCTTCGACACCCGGATCGTCGCCGCCGCGGGGTACACCCTGCAATTGACGGTCTACTCGATGGTGATCGCGATCGTGCTGGGCGTGACCCTCGCCGTCATGCGGCTCTCGCCGAACCCGGTCGTGAAGTCGATCGCGTGGGTCTATCTCTGGGTCTTCCGCGGGACCCCGGTGTACGTGCAGCTCACGTTCTGGGGCCTGTTCGCGGTGATCTACCCGAAGCTCGGGATCGGCCTGCCCGGAATCCCGCCGCTGTTCGAGTTCGACACGAAGACCGTGATGACGGCGTTCTCGCTCGCCATCATCGGCCTCGCGCTGAATGAGGCGGCCTACATGGCGGAGATCGTGCGCGCCGGCCTCCTGTCGGTGGACAAGGGTCAGGATGAGGCGGCGGTCGCGCTCGGCCTCGGCTGGTGGCACACGATGACGCGCGTCGTGCTCCCGCAGGCGATGCGCGTGATCATCCCGCCGACGGGCAACGAGGTCATCTCAATGCTGAAGACAACCTCGCTCGTCACGGCCGTGCCGTTCACGCTCGAGCTCTTCACGAAGCAGCGCGATATCGCGGCGGTCACGTACAAGCCGGTGCCGATGCTGATCGTCGCGTCGATCTGGTATCTCGTGGTGACATCGATCCTGATGGTGGGCCAGTACTACCTCGAGAAGCATTTCGCGAAGGGGGTCGGGCAGCGGCCCGACGTCATGCGGCCCACCGTCGAAACCGGCGTGATCGGCGTGCTCGGCGAAGAGGATCCCGAGCTCGGTCGCGGCCAGACCGGCCGTGGCGGCAGCGGACCCACGAGTGCGAGAGGGGCTGAATAATGACCACCACGAATGAAACCCCGATGGTCAAGGCCGAGGGCGTCTCCAAGTCCTACGGCTCCAACCTGGTGCTCAAGTCGATCTCGCTCGAGGTGAAGCGCGGCGAGGTGCTGTGCCTGGTCGGGCCGTCCGGCTCCGGCAAGTCCACGTTCCTCCGCTGCATCAACCACCTGGAGACCGTGAACGCCGGCCGCCTGTTCGTCGACGGCGAGCTCGTCGGCTACCACCAGCGCGACGACAAGATCTACGAGATGCACCCGCGCGACGCGGCGAAGCAGCGACGGGACATCGGCATGGTGTTCCAGCGGTTCAACCTGTTCCCGCACATGACCGCGCTGCAGAACGTGATGCTCGCGCCGGATCTCCTGAAGAAGGGCAACAAAGCGCAGCTCAAGGCGCGCGCCATGGAGCTCCTCGCTCGGGTGGGCCTCGCGGATCGGCACGACTACTACCCGGCGCACCTCTCGGGCGGCCAGCAGCAGCGCGTCGCGATCGCCAGGGCGCTCGCGATGGAGCCGAAGCTCATGCTGTTCGACGAGCCGACCTCCGCGCTCGATCCCGAGCTCGTGGGCGAGGTGCTCGACGTCATGAAGGGGCTCGCCGAGAGCGGCATGACGATGATCGTCGTCACGCACGAGATGGGTTTCGCCCGCGAAGTGGCCGACGAGCTCGTGTTCATGGACGGCGGCGTCGTGGTCGAGTCTGGCGATCCGACCGAGGTGCTCACGAACCCGCAGCGGGAGCGTACGAAGGCGTTCCTGTCGAAGGTGCTGTAGCGCGCTAGGCGCGGCGCAGGGGGTGGATCCGGATCGGGTCCGCCCCCTTTTGCGAGTTGCGGGGGAGCACACCAATGGGCGGTTTGCTCCGCTGTATCTGAGGCGATTCCGTCGACTCCCGTTTCCGCCCTCGATCTCTTGTGACAGGATCACTGGCAAGCCAAGACGAGGGCACTGAATTGGGTATCAAACGTTTTCTCTCATTCCTTTGTGATTGCGGGCATGCTGACTGTCGGTGTCCTCGCAGCCTCATTGGCAACAGAGGCCCCTGATGAATTCTGACGGCATCGTTACGGACGCACCGGTCGAGACCCGGCAGGCGTTCCTTCAATACGTGCAGGATCGCGTTAAGAAACTCGATACGGGCCGGAGTACATCCATCCGCGCTGGAGCTCAGGCAAGTGGGAGATTGAAGGAGTCTGCTGCGCAATGAATCCGATCGCCTTGCCACTTGCAATTGCGCTGTCAACGACGTCTTGGCTCACAGTGTTGCCTGGCCTTGGCGAGGGGGAGCACGTTGAGCGTTCGTTGATGGTATTTGACGGGATTGTCACGGACGCGGACGTTTCCAGTCGCGATGAGTTCGACGAGTTTCTCCGCAAGAGGGAACTGCAACCAGACTCCGTCCGCAGTGATCCGAACGGACCAACCCTGTGGATTGCAGCGCCTCCGCCCGAGTGGAAAGACGTGGGGAACGTGGGGGCGGTTCCCTTGTGGGTCGAAGGAAAGGTCTGGGTGGTCGGCGGAGTGCTGACGAATGCGATCGACCGAGACCCCGATGCGTTGAACGCTCTGAGGGAGTCGCAGAGCGCGAAGTACTCCGCGTTTGACGTCGACAAGAACAAGATCACCACCCTGTGGGTCGTGCAAGAGTCTCAACAAAGTGCGTCGTCGAGTGTGGACGAAGAGGCGTCACCGGGAGTACAAGCGGATCGACTATCTGGGGATGCGACCTGGCCGCAAGCCCCGAGTGGTTGGCTAGCTCGATACTTCATCGAGCGCCTGATCAGGCGTTGACGCCGAGGTCCTTCTTGATCTTGGTCGTCGAGACGCCCTCGGTGCGGTCGAGATAGACGACCTCGCAGTAGTCGCGGAGCACCTCGAAGCGGGGATCGCCCTCCCAGTCGCCGCCCATCACCACGGTGTCGATCTCGTACTTCTGCACGTCGCGGATCTTCTGATCCCACGCCTCCTCGGGGATGACGAGGTCGACGTAGCGCACGGCCTCGAGCATGTTCTTGCGGGTTTCGAAGTCGTGGTAGGTCTTCTTGCCCTTGCCCGCGTTGAACTCCTCGGTCGACGCGGCGACGACGAGGTAGTCGCCGAGCGAGCGGGCACGGCGCAGCAGCCGGATGTGACCCCAGTGGAGGAGATCGAAGGTGCCGTAGGTGAGGATCCGCTTCATCCTCCCAGTGTATGGCGGGCGCCTCTGAGCAGCCATTCCGCTCGCGGACGCGGCAACGTAAGGTGGAGGGAGGACGCCGTCACGGCGTCCGTGAGCATTCGAGGAGGACGCCATGCAGTCAGAGGAAGATCGGAAGGTTCGGGACACGATTTCGGACCCGGCTCACACCCCCGGTGACGGCTGGGCGGAGGAGGGCGGTGCCTCGCACTACGGGCCCGCAACGCACACGAAGGATGGCACGCTCGATGCGGAGGCCGAGCGCGAGCGCGCGGAGGTCGCCGAGGAGAACTTCGGCGAGGTCGATGAGGCCGAGCGCGGGAGCGCGTCCTAGCTCACCAGGAGCAGGATCCCGGCCACCGCGGAGACGGCGGCGATGAGCAGGGCGATTCCGATCAGCACGGCGTGCACGGTCATGAAGCGGGTCGGGCGCCCCTGCTCGTCGCGTGCGCGCGGATCGGTCTTGATGCGGGTCCAGAACCGCGGCCACACCACCGCGTTGTAGACGGCGTTGAGCAGCAGCATGACCCCGGCGAAGACAGACATGCCTCAAGCTTAGGCGGACCGACCGCCGTGTTTCTGGGGCGAAGGGCACAGCGGGGTCTAGGCTTTCCGGCATGAGCGAATACCGGCACATCGTGCGCAAGTGGGTCAAGCCCGAGGACCTCAACCAGCACGGCGCGCTCTTCGGCGGCCGGCTCCTGCAGTGGGTCGACGAGGAGGCCGCGATCGTCGCCGTCACTCAGCTCGGCACGATCGATGTGGTGACCAGGCATATGTCCGCGATCGACTTCGTCTCGCGGGCCGATCGCGGAGACCTGCTCGAGCTTGAATACCGCGTGGTTCGCTTCGGCAGGACGAGTGTCGTGCTCGGCTGCCGCGTGGAGAACGCGGTGACCGGCCAGGAGGTGCTCACCCTCTCCGAGATCGTGTTCGTCGCCGTCGATGCCGATGGCAACCCGGTCGCCCACGGCCGCACGACCACGACGCCGGGCACGGAGCGCCTGCGCGGCTGATCGCGCGGACCCCGACGCGACGAATCCCCGCCGAACTGCGCACTCGACGGGGATTCTGCTCGGGAGCTACTCGGCAGCCGCGGGGGCGAGGTCGTAGGTCACCCAGGGCGTCTGCTTCGCGACGCGGTCGTAGAGGCTGCGCGCGGTCGCGTTGCTGTCGGCCGTGATCCAGCGCACGAGGGTCGCGCCCTCGTCACGTGCGATCTCCGCGAGGCGCGCGAGAATCGCCGATCCAGCGCCCGAACCGCGCGAGGCCTCGGAGGTGAACAGGTCGTCCAGATACAGGCCAGATCCCCCGTCGATGGGACGCGCGAAGCGGCGGTAATGGCCGATCCCCACGGGAACGCCGTCGAGTTCGGCGATCAGGCCGCGAGTCTCGTGGGCGTCGTCCTGCAGCCAGCCCCAGACCGTTTCGAAGACGGCCGGGTCGTGCGGCTTGTTGTAGAAGTCGCGGTAGCCGCGGTAGAGCGTCTGCCACGCCTCCCGGTCGCCGGGCGCAATCGCCCGGACCAGAACTTCGTTGCTCACGCGAGCTTCTCCACCTCGACGAAGACGACGTCGGAGTCGGAGTAGCGGTTCTCCACCTGGTGCTCGGAGCCGGAGGGGCGCGTGTAGCTCGCGCCGGGCACGAGTTCGGCGACGATCTCGCTGCCGTCGGCGTTCACCACGTGCATGCGGTCCTCGACCATGGGGACGACCACGTATTCGTAGTCGTGTCGGTGCATCGGGATCACACCGCCGGGTTCGATCGTCCACTTGGTGACGCGGAAATGTTCGTTCTCGAGCTGCACTTCGCCGTGCGATCCGTTGCTCATGATCCTCCTCGGTCATTCGACTGCGGGCGCAATCAGCGCCCACTTGCCACCCTATGACCTCGACCGGGTTGGGCGCGAGGGGGGCAGCGCGCTGCGGGGAGTCAGGCGCGAGGGGGACAGCGCGCTGCGGGGAGTCGGGCGCGACAGCAACGACGCGCTGTGGGCCTCCCGGTCGAAAGCGCGGCGAAAAACCACACGCGTCTTCACGCGGGCGTACCATGTGATCAGGGGAGATCGTTGGGATTTCGCCGATCGAACGAAGTGGAAAGAGGGATCCGAAATGACTGGAACCGACACCCAGCGGACACCGAATCGCATTGGCGAGGGCTTCAGGGTCGCCCTCGGAATCGGTGGCCTGGTGGCGATCGTGCTCGGCCTGCTCATCATGTTCTTCCCCGGCAAATCGGGCGAAATCACGATGCAGATCGTGGCGGCCATTACCGCGGCGTACGCCCTGGCGATCGGCGTCGTGTACCTGGGAACCTCCATCTTCGGCCGCGGTATCGGCGGCTGGGCCCGCACCGGGCACATCATCCTCGGCCTGCTCTACGTCGTCGGCGGCGTCGTGATGATGGCGAACCTCGGAGCGACCGCCGTTGTGCTGACCGTCTTCCTGTCGGTGACGATCGGCATCCTGTGGATCGTCGAGGCGATGCTCTCGTTCTCCGTCGCGAGCCAGTCGGAGAGCAAAGCGTGGGCGATCATTTACGGCATCATCAGCCTGCTGGCCGGCCTGACGCTCATTTTCTCGCCGCTCCTCGGCGCCGTGACGCTCTGGATCCTGCTCGGTGTTTCGATGCTCGTGCTCGGCGTGGTGCAGGTCATTCGCGCGTTCCAGGAGAAGCCGCGTATCTGACCGCCTCGCAACACACGAGGTGAACACGGCGAGGGGTGGATCCGGATGGGGATCCACCCCTCGCCGCGTTTCACGGGAAACGCGGGAGCTAGCGCAGGGCCTCGAGGGAGGCCGCGGTGATCTCGTCGTCGCCAGCCGCGAGGGTCACGTACTTGCGCAGGAGCACGAGCGCGGAGGACGCCTTGTCGAACTCCGCGGCGACGAAGCGGTCCGTCGCGATGAGTTCGAGCGCGGATCGGCCGGGCATGACCGCGCCGCGCACCTCGCCGCGGCGCTCGGGCGCTGAGATCGCGCGCAGCTCGTCCATCGAGGTGAACAGGGGGAGCACGAGCTGGCCCTTCGTGGAGCGGATCGTGCGGAACCGATGCCCCTTCTTCTTCCCCGGCGATCCCGTGACGTCGGCGACGAGGTATCCCTCGCGCAGCGACGTGAGGAACGCGGCGAGGCGCTCGTAGTCCGGCGTCGCAGTGAAGGCGCGCAGGGCCTCCTGCGCCCCCTCGTTCACATAGTCCGCGTGGATGTCCTCGGGGATCTGGGGGTCCTTCATGCCCTCGATTCTAGGGGCGCGCGTCCTCGTCGCCGATCCCGCGGGCCGCGAGCGCCTGTCCCGTGGCCTGCGCGTGCCCGACCGTCCGCACCACCATCGGTACGAGCCGTGCGCGCGGGCTGCGCTCGAGACCCCGTGCGCGGGCGGCGTCGCCCGTCTCCCGAGCGACGCCGATGATGCTCGGAATGGCCCTGATCACGAGCGAGAACGCGAGCGCGACCCTGTCCGGATCGACCCCCAGCGGGCGCAGCGGCCGGAGTGCCCAGGAGATGGTGTCGAGCATGTCGTCGACCGCGGTGCTGGCCGTGAACGCGCTGGCCGCGAGGATGAGGGCGAGGAGGTCCGCCACGGTGGAGACGCCGCGTTCCCAGCCGTGCTGCCAGGTCTGAAAGGCGAAAAGCGGGACGCCAATGAGGAGAAATCCCCTGGTCGCGCGCCAGAGGGCGCGGCCACGCAGGCCCGCGACGATCGCGCACGCGAACGCCACCGCGAGGAGCGCGCCGGCCCAGATCGGCCCGGGTGTCGCGACGACCGCGGTCGCGAACAGGAACAGCCCGAGGAGCTTCGCGCCCGGCCGCATTCGATGGAGCGGCCCGCTGCCGGGCAGATACGCGCCCAGCGGGTTGAACGTCGTCATGGGCCCTCGTGCTCCGTCGCGCGCGCCGGCGCCTCCGCGAGCGCGCGGTAGTGGGCGATCGCGGCGTCCGGTTCGCCGTCGAACACCACGCGGCCGCCATCCACGACGAGCGTGCGGTCCGCGCGGGCCGCGAGCTCCAGATCGTGCGTGACGAGCACGAGCCGCTGCGGAATCGAGAAGAGCAGATCCCCGATCAGGCGGGAGTTCCGAAGATCAAGAAGCGTCGTCGGTTCGTCCGCGACGAGCACCGAAGGATCGGTGGCGAGGACCGAAGCGATCGCGAGCAGCTGCTTCTGCCCGCCGGAGAGCGCGTGCACGCTGCGGTCCGCGAGCGCTGCGATTCCGAACCGGTCGAGGACCGCGCCGGCCGCCGCGAGCCGCTCGCGCTTCCCCCGATGCGCACGGCGCAGCGAGAGCGCGACGTCCTCGATCACGGTCGGCATGATGAGCTGCGCTCCGGGATCCGTGAAGACGAACCCGACCCGCCGCCGCACCGCGGCGCCGTCGCGGGCGGTGTCGAGCCCGTCAACGCTCACACTGCCGGCCGCAGGTTCGATGAGCCCGTTCAGCAGGCGCGCGAGGGTCGACTTGCCCGAGCCATTGCCTCCGACGATCGAAACCCGCGCCTCGCCGAGATCGAGCGTGGTCGGATGCAGCACCGTCGCCTCGCCGGCCGCGCCGGGAACGACCACTGAGGCTCCGCGCAGACTGATCACCGGTTCACTCTCTCACGCGCGCGCTGCCGAGGACTCGGTTTCGCCCGGGAGGGGCGCGGCGCTCGAGGTGCGCTGTGCCGCGCGGAGCGGGAGCAGCGACGGGAAGGCGCGGTGCACGGCCGTCGCGATGATCGCCATCAGGAGGTTCTTGATCACGTCACCCGGCCAGAACACCAGATCCGCGAGGAACGCCTGCTGCAGCGTCAGATCGAGACGCCAGGACATGCCCAGGATGCCGAGGGGATGGATGAAGATGAAGCTCGCGGCGAGGCCCGCGAGGAAGACGAGGGGGATGCTCGTCGCGATCCGACGGCGAGGGAGCCGCTCGACAATGAATCCCGTGGCCGCCGCGGCGAACGGGAAGGCGACGAGGTAGCCGACCGAGGGGCCGGCGAACGGTGCGAGGCCGGCCGCGCCGCCGGTGAAGATCGGGAGGCCGATCGCGCCGAGCGCGAGGTACAGCGCGACGGAGAGGAACCCGCGGCGGGCTCCGAGCACGGCGCCGGTGAGCATGACCGCGAGCGTCTGAAGCGTGATCGGGACCGGTCCGACGCTGATCGCGGGGAGAATCGCGCACACCGCGAGCAGCGCAGCGAAGGTGGCGATCAGGGCGAGGTCCGTCGCGGTGCCGCGCCGGCGCCGGGCGGGGCGGGACGCTGCCCGCGGGGCGGACTGCGGATCCTGGGCGGTTGCGGGCCGCGCGGGGCTCGTGGACTCGGAGGCGGGCAGGGCGGCAGGTGCGGCCGGGGCGGCTGGGGCGGCCGGGGCGGCCGGGGCGGCCGATGCGGCCGGGGTGGCTGGTGCGGCAGAGGCGGCAGGCCGGCCGGCGGCCTCGGGCTGCGACGCGGCGTCGTTGGGGGTCACATCGGCTCCTTCGGTGAGCGGTGCCGGCCAGGCGGGGGGTGCCTGGCCGGCGGGGCGGCTCCTGCGTGCCGGTCGCCCGAACATCGATCACAAGAACGCTGTTCACCTGAACACTGTTCTGGTGAACGATGTTCAGGTTACCGATAGGCTGGGGAAATGCGCAACTCCCTCGCAGACGTCGTCTCCGCGGCGTTGCGTGTGCTGCACGAGCACGGGCTCGAAAGCTGCTCGATGCGACGGGTCGCGTCCGAGCTCGACGTACAGCCGAGCGCGCTCTACCACCACGTGCCCAACAAGCAGACCCTGCTTTCCCTGATGGCAGACGAGATCGTGAGGGAAGTGGGAGCGCGCACAACGGATCCGCGCGAGTTCTGCCGCGAGCTCAGGGCCGCACTCCTCAGAATCCGCGATGGCGCCGAAGTCGTCGCGACGGCCGCCGCCTTCCGGCTCGGCTCCTCCCGGATCGAAGAGCACCTCACCGAACTCGTCGGCCCGGACGGGGCGCTCACCCTGATCCTCTACACGTTCGGGCACACGCAGTCGACCCAGACCCATCAGCAGGCCGAGGAGATGGGGGCGCTGATCGCGAGCCAGAACCCGGCAGCGACGGACGATCCCGGCGATGTCGACGCCTCGCGGGCCGGCACGGCCGCCCTGGACGCCTCGTTCGAGCGGGGGCTCGACATCATTCTCGCGGGACTGCGCTCGGTCTGAGCCCGGCTGGCGGCCGAGTCCTCTGGCGAGGCGGTCCGGGCGATTTCGATCCGAAGCACGGCACGTGAACGAAGATGAAAACTCGTGAAGAATCCCCGATCGGGGGAGCCGGGCTGATACCGTGATCCGCGTGAAGACAGTGAAGAAACTGGGGTACGTCGCCGCGGCCCTCGCCCTGTCGGCTTCGTTCGCGGGCTGTGGAATGATCCCGAACCCCATCTCCCAGGGTGGCGGGACGCCAGCTCCCCAGGAGGGGAACTCGGCCGAGCAGGAGGGCGGCGACACGACGGCGTCGGGTTGGCCCGAGGTGAATCGCCAGGCCTTTCTGAAATCCTGCGAGGCCACGTCGGGTGGGAAGAGCGCCTACTGCGAGTGCGCGCTGCAGGAGTCCGAGAAGAACTTCACCTTCGACGAGATGCAGAAACTCGAGCGCAGAGCAGCGACCGATCCGAGCGCCGTCGACGAGATGCAGGGCGTGATCCAGACCTGCGCGCACCTGGCGTCCTAGCTACCAGAGTGCCTGGCGTCCTCGCTCCCTGAACTCGGGGAGGGGATCAGCGGTCCTTGTGGGACGTCCGGCAGGCGTACAGCACCGCCTGCACGCGATCCCGCAGGTGGAGCTTCTTGAGGATCCGGCCGACGTGGGTCTTGACCGTTGATTCCGAGAGGGTGAAGCGCTCGGCGAGCTCCGTGTTGTTCAAACCCTCGCCGATCGCGCCCAGGATCTCTGCCTCCCGCGAAGTGAGCTCGCCCAGGTGGCAGCCCGGGGCGCACGGGCTCGGGAGCCGGTGAACGAAGCGGTCGATCAGACGGCGAGTGACGCGGGGCGAGACGACGGCATCGCCGGCGTGCACGGCCCGAACCGCAGCGCACAGTGCGTCCGGTCCCGCGTCCTTGAGGAGAAACCCGCTCGCGCCTGCGCGCAGCATCCCGAAGGCGTGATCGTCCACGTCGAACGCCGTTATGGCGATCACCCTCGAGCAGGTGCGCTCGCCGCAGATCCGCTCGGTCGCGACGATGCCGTCGGTCCCCGGCATGTGGACATCCATGAGAATCACATCCGGATCGAGCTCATCCGAGAGCTGTACGGCCTGGGCGCCGTCCTCCGCCTCGCCGATGACCTCGAAGTCGGGCTCGCCGTCGAGGACCAGGCGGAGGCCGATCCGGATGAGTTCCTGATCGTCAACGAGGAGAATTCGGATCGGATCCGGCGTCGTGCGGGGGCCGGGCGGCGAAGGCTCGCGAGCGTGGAGCTGCTCAGTGGGTGAGCCTGTGGCGGGGGCCTGCTGGGCGGGAGACGGTGCGGCGTGCGGGGGTGATTGCGAAGTAATGGTGGTTCCTCTGTGTGCGCCGACCGGGCCCGAATTTCATGGGGGAGGGTGGGCGTGCGCCCCGACCCGGCTGGCAGGTTTGATACCGTAACCAACCGGATCGGGGCGATTTCCGCGAACGCGACGAATGCCGCGAATATCGCGGTGGATCAGGGCTATCCGACCCGCTTCCAGAGGGAGGGGGCAAAGATCCAGCCCGGATTCCCGCATCCGCGGTAGTCCTGAATGGCGACGTAGATCGCGCCGTTGTGGCTGACGCGTTCACCCTTCTTGTACGCCGCGATGGAGGACCACGGCCTCACGACGCCTGCCGTTGCAGGGGCGGGAGCGGGCGCGGGCTTTGCCGGGGTGGTGACCGGCTTCGGAGCGGGTGCGGGCGCCGGTGCCGGTGCCGGTGCGGGCGCCGGTGCAGGGGCGGGAGCCGGAGCGGGTGCCGGCTGGGCGACCGGCGCGGTCCGCGTCGTCACGACGAAGGGCTCGCTCGGCTGCGAGGCGTTGCCCGCGGCATCGATCGTCACGACGAAGTAGGCGTACTTGGTGTCGGGCGTGAGATTCCGATCGAGGTAGCGGGCCTTCGAGGTCGTTGCGATCCGCTCGGGGCGTGCGCCCCGGGTGGAGCGGTAGACCGCGTAGCTCTCGTTCGCGCCGTCCTCCGCGGAGAACCACATGAGATCGACGCTCGTCGCGGTCGTACCCATCGAGTGCAGGGACTCGGGCGAGGCGGGACCCTTGCTCGGCAGCTCCGGCTTCGACGCCGCGGGAGCGGGGGCGGGAGCGGGCTGAGCAGGTGCGGGGTGCGAGGTGTGCGCTGGCGGCGCAACGGTGACCGGTGCCGGGGCCTGGGTGGCCTGCGCCTTCCCCGAGATGTGCAGGTCGATCACGCTGTAGAAGGCGTTGCCCGTGTCGGCAACGTCCCAGACCGCGTACAGGATGTGATCGCCGACGTGATCCGCGGGGAGCGTGACCTGGTGCGTGCGGCCGCGCGGCGCCGGGGTGCCGTCGTGCGTGAAACTCGTGAGCGGCTGCAGGGCCGAACGCGTGAGGGGCTTCGACTGGTCCCAGCCGTTCTTCGTGATGTAGTAGTGCCACTGCGAGGTGCGGTGGGGAGCGGTGTACTCCCATCCGATGTTGAGGGTCTGGCCGACGGTGACCTCGTTCTCGACCCAGCGCTCCGGGCTCTGTTCGTCGAGCTTCACCGATCGCCAATTGCCCGCGGAGGCGAGCTTGCCGTCGACCGGCCCGCCGGTCGCCGGGTTGAGGCTGAAGCCCTTCGGTCCCTCGACGGACTGCGGCTCCGAGGCGATCGGGCCGAGATCGCGGTTCGACTTCATGGCCGCGCGGGCAACGACGTCGGAGAACTCGCTGCCGACGTAACCGTGAGCGTTCGCCACTGCTGCTCCGCCGAAGAGCATCGCGCCGATGAGCGCGGTGCACGCCCCTGCCTTCGCGACTGATCTGATGTTTCTGTTCATGCGCTGCGTTTCCTTCACTCTGAAGCTGTTTCGCTCGCCGGGGCGCGGGATCGGCGCCGGCGACTCAACGATTGCGGAATACGAGACGTTCCGAATCGCTCCCGAGCATGAACTTCGGCGTCGTACCCGAGTGCGATTCATGGGGCGAATGCACCTGTAGAGCGACGGAAACGCGTGTGCCCCGGCCAGAAACGGCCGGGGCACACGAAGGATTGCAGAGCGCGAGGGCGCTAGAAGCTGTTTCCCTGCATCGCCCCGATCACGCCGAAGATCGCTCCGAGCGTGCAGCTGATGATGCCGAGCGTCAGGCCCCAGACCGCGAGCGCACGACCCCGCCTGATGTTGCCGCGCGTCGCCGAGAGCCCGATGCTCGAGAATACGATCGAGATGAGCGAGGCGAGCGGGAGAATGAAGCCCGCGATGCTGAGGATGAATCCGGTGACGGCCATGCCGCTCCACCGCGCAGGATCCGCCTGGGGCATCTGCTGCGAGAACCCCGGGGCGACCGGAGCAGACGGGTGCTGCTGCGGGAGCGGCGGCGCGGGCGGGGCATACTGAGGCTGCTGGGTGGCGTACTGCGGCGCAGCGGGCGCAGCGGGCGCAGCGGGAGCCGCGTACTGGGGCACCGAGGGGGCCGAGGGTGCGGCCGGGCGAGCAGGGGGCGCCGGAGGCACCAGGGGTGCCGTGTGCTGCGGCGCCGCGGGATCCTGGGGGGTCTCGCCGTACTGACCCGGGTTCGTGCTGCTCATCGGGCGCACCTTTCCTATCTGTCTGAACTCACGACGAGCCTAGCCGTCGCGGGTCGATCGCCGTGCGGTTCGCGCGGCCCCGGGGCGGCCGCTGGCGGGGCGAAGCGGCGGGGAGGCGAGATGCCCCGGCCTCAGGCCTCTGAGGAAGTTGCCCGCCTGGGCTAGATTTCGCGCGCGGTCTGTGCGTTACTGAGAGATATGAGCCCCAGTTCAGAGAACCAAAACGAGCATCAGCGCGAGCCCGAGGAAACCCTCGACGAGCCGGTGATGGACGGCGCAACGGAGCCCTTCGATGCCGACGCGGATCCGCGAAAGGGCGAAGACGACCCCGCCCTCATCCGCGACGTGGAGTCGGGCAAGCCGACGACCAATCCGTACGGCTAGCGCGCCCCGGCGCTGCCTCTGAGCGCGTGAGGCGGGCGACGGGGCGTCGGTCAGTCGTCAGCGCCCTGATCGGCGCTTGCGCACGCCACCTGCGCGATCGCAGGTTATCCTGATCGAACGCAGTTTCGGTCGGGTCGGGGGCAGTGTGCGAATCAGGGAGCAACTGGAGATCGCCTCAGCGGACGATCTCGACCAACGCGCCGACGCGGCCGCGGCGATCCGTGAGCTCGAGCAGCAGTACGAGCGCGGTGAGATCGAGACGCACGCGTATTTCCTCAAGAAACGCGCTCTCGTCAGGATGCTCTGAAGCGCAAAGAGCTCACCGCGAGGGAACCCGCCGGTTCGGGATTCCGGAGGCCCAGGTGCCGCGCCGAGATTCTCAGAACAGCGTGTTCTGGTCCTCCATGCCGCGCATCGCGTCGTAGTCGAGCACGAGGCATCGGATGCCGCGGTCCTCGGCGAGGGTGCGCGCCTGCGGCTTGATCTCCTGCGCGGCGAAGATCCCGGTCACGGGGGCGAGGAGGGGGTCGCGGTTCATGAGTTCGAGGTAGCGGGTGAGCTGCTCGACGCCGTCGATCTCGCCGCGGCGCTTGATCTCGATCGCGACGGAGGCGCCCTCGGCGTCACGAGCCAGGATGTCGACGGGCCCGATCGCGGTCATATATTCGCGGCGGACGAGCGTGTGGCCCTCGCCCGCGAGCTCGATCTGGTCGGCGAGGAGCTCCTGCAGGTGGGCTTCGACGCCGTCCTTGATGAGGCCGGGGTCGACTCCCAGGTCGTGCGTCGAATCGTGGAAGAACTCGTACACGGAGACGACGAGCCGGTCCGCGGTCTTTTTGTGCGTGACCTGCCACGCCTCCACGACACCGGCGGCTTCCTGATCCTCGTCGAGGTCGAGGGTCGCGAGCGAGCAGGGCGGGCTCATCCAGTTGAGCGGCTTGTAGGAGCCGCCGTCGGAGTGGACGAGGATCGAGCCGTCGCCCTTCAGCATGAGGACGCGCTTGGCGCGCGGCAGGTGCGCGGCGAGGCGTCCGGCATAGTCCACGGAGCAGTCTGCAACAACGATTCGCACCCGCACGAGTGTACCCGTCCCTGGTGGGCGGACGGTTCGAACGGCGGCCGGTCCCGCGGTCGAGATGAGGGGCTCGGCCCGGAGGTGAGGCGGCTCGGTGCGTTACGGACGGGGGAGTGAGTGCTGCAATCGCGCGATGAACTCGGCGGTTTCGTCGTCGTCGTTCAGGGTGACCAGGAACTTCTGCGAGACGAAAGTGAGCAGCACCGCCGTGGTCCCGCTCTGCATGGGGGTGAGTGCGCCGCTGCCGATCATTCGCGCGCCCGAGCCGGTCTGCCAGGGGTCGGCGGTCGCCTCAGCGACGCTTTCCAGTTCGTCCCGGGGAACTCGCCTGGTGAAATAGGGGAACCACTGGATCACCAGTGCACTGCCTTCGATCCGAAGCTGATGCCAGCTCAGGAGGAACGCGCACAGCATGGCCTCGACGAGGAGGAGCACGAGCCAGTCGCCGGGGAAGACCGCTGCCCCGAGGTCGAGGATCCTGGTCAGCGTGTAGGCCACGAGGACGCCGAGCATCGCGGCGCCGAGGAGTGCGCGCACCCAGCCGCCGAGATGAACTTTCGTGGTCTGCGAGGTGGTGGGCTGCTGGGCCATGGTTCTGCCGATCCTGCGGGTGGGGGTCGCCGGCGCTCGGCGAGGACCGCGATCGCCCGCGTGGCGCTTGGCCCGGACGACTGCAGGGGGGGAGGAATCGTTCCATCGGGAACGATTCCGCAGCAGCCGCCCGGATTCCCCATGTTACAGATGTCGTTTAATGATTGGGGAAATACGGCGTAATCCGGGGCGGGTGCCGAATCACGAGCCAAAAATCGCGGTATTCACCCCGGATCAGGACCGTTTCTGCACCGCCGACCGCCGCTCAGCGCCGCTGTGCGGCGGTCGCGTCCGGTTCACGGGCGCTGCCCGCGAAGACGATCGTGAGTACGGCGAAGCCGGCGAGCGGCCAGAACGCCGGCAGGAGTCCGAACTTCTCGCCGAGCAGACCGATCAGCATCGGTCCGAGGAGGAACGAGGTGTACGCGATCGCGGACACGGTGGCGACGCCGCGGATCGCGGTCTGCGGGTTGTCGGAGGCCGCCGAGATCCCGACCGGGAATCCGTACGCGCACCCCACGCCCCACAGCACCGCGCCGGCCACCGCGGCCCAGGAAGCGGGGATGAGGATCGTGATCGCGACGCCGGCGACCACGAACAGCGCGCCCCAGCGCAGCACCGCGACCCGGCCGAACGCCGGAAGCACCCACGTCCCCGCGATGCGCGAGAGCGTCATGGAGACGAAGAAGACACCGAGGATGAGCGTGGCCGTCGAGTTGGCGAAGTCGCGGCCGTCGGCGAGCGCGAGGGGCAGCCAGTCGGCTGCCGTGCCCTCCGCGAGACCCATGCTCATCGCGATCAGGCCGATGATCAGGATCCGAGGGTCGCGCCACGGGGAGTAGTCGCGCGCGGAAGAAGCAGCGGACGCCCCCGCGACGGGCCCGGACGCGTTTCCAGACGCGTTTCCGGCCGTGGTTCCCGCGACGGATTCGGCAGTCGATTCCGTCGCGGGCAGAGTGATCGGCCCGGTGTGCACGCTCGGATGCACCTCGGTGTCGGCGGTCTGCGGATCGGCGTTCGGGACGAAGCGGAGCGCCAGCAGGATGCCGGCAACGAGCGCGACGAAGATCACGCCCAGGTGCAGCGGGACGGGGATCCTGAGCGACTCGGCGAGCGCGCCCATGCCCATGGCGCCGACGCTGCCGAAGCTGTAACCGGCGTGGAAGAGCGGCATGCGGGACCTGCGGAGCGCGCGTTCGACGCTCGCCCCCGACACGTTCATCGCGACGTCGCCCGTTGCGAATGTGAAGCCGTACACGGCGAGGCAGATCGCTCCTGCGACCGGGAGATGCACCCAGAACAGGATGCTCGCGCAGGTCATGGCGAGGGCCTGGGCGACGATGCAGACCGCGAGCGACCGGGCGGGGCCGAGAATCGCGACCGTGCGACCGGACAGGATGAGGCCGATCACCGAGCCGACGGCGAGCGTGAGGCCGATCAGGCTCATCTCGAAGGTGCTCGCGCCGAGGTGATCGCGCACCGCGGGAAGACGGCCGAGCCAGCTGCCGAAGCCGACCCCCATGAGCGCGAATACGAGCAGGATCGCATTCGACCAGTTCCGGTTGCGGCCGCTGCCGGGGGCGTCGGGGTGGCGCGCTGTGGTCACGCGCTGAGTCTAGGGGACCGGCGACTCCGGGCGACAGTGGGGCATCGCAGCGGCGATCCGCGGCGGATCAGACGCCGAGCCGGATCCACCGGTCGCTCCGCGTGCGCAGCCCGAGCGTGACCGCGCGGGCCGCCATGAACACGATCGTGAAACCGGCCGTGAGCGCGACAAGGGCGGCCGTGCCGCTCGGCACCAGCACCGTGAGCGCCCAGAGCGCCGGGAGGTAGACGGCGAGGTTCACGAGGCTCGTCCAGGCGAGGTAGCGGGCGTCCCCTGCGCCCATGAGCACCCCGTCGAGCACGAAGACGAGACCCCCGAGCGGCAGGGAGACGCCCAGCACGAGGAGCGCGGGAGGCAGGATCGACAGCACCGCGGGATCGCTCGTGAAAATCCGCCCGAGGACGGGACTCGCCGCGGCCAGAAGCCCGCCGGCGACCACACCGAACACGATCCCCCAGAGCACCGTGCGGCGCACGATGATGCGGGTGCGCGCGGCGTCGCCTGCGCCGAGCGCGTCGCCCACGAGCGCCTGGGCCGCGATCGCGAGCGCGTCCAGGGCAAACGCCGCGGTCGAGAACAGGGTGAACACGATCTGGTAGCCGGCGGTTGCCGCCGTGCCGTGGCTCGTCGCCGCGAACACCGTGACGAGCAGCGCCGCCCGCAGGCCGACCGTGCGAACAAACAGCCAGCCGCCGCTGCGGCCCGCGTGGGCGAGGCCGCCGAGCTGCGGCAGGAAACCGGCCCCGTGCCGGCGGGCGTGATGCGCGATCACGAGCAGGTAGACCACGACCATGCTCCACTGCGCCGCCACGGTGCCCCATGCGCTGCCGGCGATCCCGAAGCCGAGGCCATAAATAAACCACCAGTTCAGCAGCGCATTCAGGGCGAAACCGATTGTGGCGACGAAGAGCGGGGTGCGGGTGTCCTGCAGGCCACGGAGGAGCCCGCTCGCCGCGAACACGACGAGCATCGCCGGGATCCCGAGACACGACACGGTCAGGTAGGCGAGCGCCTGCTTCGCCGTTGCGGCATCGACACCGAACGCCGCCACGAGCGGGGAGGAGAGCGCCCACAAGCCGAGACCGACGACCGCCCCGATGCCGAGCGCGAGCCAGAGCCCGTCGATGCCGGCCTGCACCGCCCCCCGCAGGTCGCCTGCGCCGCGGCGCCGGGCGACCAGCGGCGTCGTCGCGTAGGCCAGGAAGATCATCAGGCCGACAGCGGTCTGCAGTATCGCGCTTGCCACGGCGAGGCCCGCGAGCGGCCCCGCCCCGAGGTGGCCGACGAGCGCGGAATCCACCACGAGGAACAGCGGCTCGGCGATCAGCGCGCCGAGTGCAGGGACGGCGAGCGCGGCGATGCGACGATCGATCGCTCGCCGCTCGCCGCGACCGGCGGGCGCGTTTTCAGGCTGGACGGACCCGCCGGCGGGCTCGTCCGGCTCCGCGGCTGGGCCGTTCGTCGGCCCCCGCCCCGTGGAGGGTGGAATCTCGTTCACATTACTCACAGTATCTGGCACCCCGGACACTTCCGGAGGACGCGCAGATAGGGTGGAGCCCATGAGCAACGCCGCACCGGTCTCCGGAATCGATATCAGCGAACTCGACCCAGCGATCCGTCCGCAGGACGATCTGTTCACGCACGTCAACGGGCGATGGATTGAGCGCACCGAGATTCCCTCGGACAAGGCCCGCTACGGCTCCTTCGCCGTGCTCGCGGAGAACGCGGAGGAGGCGGTCCGCGACATCATCATGGGCACGGAGGCTCCCGCCGCCGGCGCCCCCGCCGAGCAGGAGGCGGACAAGGTCGCCGCGCTCTACGCGAGCTTCATGGATGTCGAGCGGGCGGACGCCCTGGGGGCTGAGCCGATCGCCGCGGACCTCGCGAGCGTGGCCGCGGTGGAGACGATCCCCGAGTTCGTGGAGCTCGTCGCACGCCTCGAACGCGAGGGCGTCGGCGGCTTCTACGGCATGTATGTCGACAACGACCCGGGCAACCCGGAGCGGTACATCGTCTTCGTGATGCAGGGCGGGATCGGGCTGCCGGACGAGTCCTACTACCGCGAGGAGCAGTTCGCCGAGACCCGCGAGCAGTATCGCGCGCACATCGCCCGCATGCTCGAACTCGCCGGCGTCCCGGACGCCGAGCGGCAGGCGGAGCTCAGCTATGAGCTCGAGCGCCGCATCGCCGCGACGCACTGGGACAAGGTCGCGAGCCGCGACATCCAGAAGCTCTACAACCTCCGCAGTTTCGCCGAGCTGCAGGAGCTCACCCCCGGCCTCGATTGGAAGGCCTACCTCGCCGCGATGGGTGCGCCTGAAGCCGCGTTCGCCGAGGTCGTCGCGGCGCAGCCCGAGGCGATCACGGGCCTCGCCGAGCTGCTCGTTCCCGCTGAGCTCGAGTCCTGGAAGGCCTGGCTGAACTGGGTGATCGTCCGCGGATCGGCGGCGCTCCTGTCGCAGGAGCTGTCGCGCGCGAACTTCGACTTCTACGGCACCGCGCTCACGGGCGCGACCGAGCAGCGCGAGCGCTGGCGCCGCGGCGTCTCCTTCGTGGAGGGCGCGATGGGCGAGGCCGTTGGGCGGCTCTACGTGGAGCGCCACTTCGACGAGGACGCGAAGGCGGCGATGGACGGTCTCGTCGAACACCTCATCGAGGCCTACCGAGACTCGATCCAGAAGCTCGACTGGATGGGCCAGGAGACGCGCGAGCGCGCGCTCGCAAAGCTCGACCGCTTCACCCCCAAGATCGGCTATCCCGTGAAGTGGCGCGACTACTCGGCGCTCGCCGCCGACGCGGGTGACCTGATGGGCAACGCGCGCCGGGTCGCCGAGTTCGACTTCCAGCGGGAACTGGGGAAGGTTGGCAAGCCGATCGACCGCGACGAGTGGTTCATGACCCCGCAGACGGTCAACGCCTACTACAACCCCGGCTTCAACGAGATCGTGTTCCCTGCAGCGATCCTGCAGCCCCCGTTCTTCGACAAGCGCGCCGACGCCGCGGCGAACTTCGGCGCGATCGGCGCCGTGATCGGGCACGAGATCGGACACGGCTTCGACGATCAGGGGTCCCGCTACGACGGCGACGGGCGGCTCACCGACTGGTGGACCGAGGAGGACCGGGCCGCGTTCGAGAGCCGCACGAAGGCCCTGATCGGGCAGTACGACGAGCTCTCGCCCGAGGGTGCCGACGGCCAGAAGGTCAACGGCGAGCTCACGATCGGCGAGAACATCGGTGACCTCTCCGGCCTCGAGATCGCGTGGAAGGCCTACCTCCGCTCGCTCGAGGGCGCGGAGCCTCCCGTGATCGACGGTCTCACCGGGGCCGAGCGCTTCTTCCTGTCGTGGGCGCAGGCCTGGCAGCAGAAGTCGCGGCCAGCGGAGACCGTCCGGCTGCTCACGATCGACCCGCACTCGCCCAACGAGTTCCGGTGTAACCAGATCGTCCGCAATCTCGCCCCGTTCCACGAGGCGTACGGCACGAAGCCGGGTGACGGACTCTGGCTCGATGAGGCGGAGCGCGTCAGCATCTGGTAGTTCGTCCTCGGACGCGGTGAGGAGGGAAGCCCTGATGGGTTCGTTTATCACTGCGCTGATGGCTGGGCTTCAGCCCGGACTCAGCTCTGATCCGGATCGGATCGCACTTCCCTCCCGCGTGCCGCTGCCCGCGCGCACGCGGACGGCCGAGCTTGCCGAAGACGCAACCGCCGCGCTCGCGCTCGCCATCGACGGGCTCCCGACCCGCCAGGAACGGCGCGGGCCGATCGACCTCGATCCCGAGCGGATCGGGGCGTCCTATCGCAGCGCGGCCCTCTTCCGGCGGGACGGCGAGCCGCCGAGTGTCTGGGATCCCCTCAGTGGGTTCTTCCGGGCGCGCGACGGCTGGGTACGCACCCACGCCAACTATCCGTGGCACGCCGAGTCCCTCGCGCGAACCCTCGGGCTGTCCGGAACCCGGACTCGGGACGCCGCGGCCGAAGCGATTGCCGACTGGCCCGCGAGGGAGCTCGAGCGCGCCGCATTCGCCGCAGGGGGGCTCGCCGTCGCAGTGCGCACCGCCGCGTCGTGGGCCGCCGAGCGCGGGCGCGCGTGGCCGCCGCCGGCGATCCGGCTTCGCCCTGTCGGAGACGCCCGGCCGTGGAGCGGCGGGACCGCTGCTGCACCGCTCGCCGGTCTACGGGTGCTCGATTTCACCAGGGTCATCGCCGGCCCGGTCGGCACCCGGGTGCTCGCCAGTCTCGGCGCAGATGTCCTTCGTGTCGACGCGCCGCACCGGCCCGAACCGCTGTGGCAATGGCTCGACACGGGGGAGGGAAAACGATCGGCGCTCCTCGACCTCGCATCGGCGGACGGCAGGCGGATCCTCACCGAGCTTCTCGCGGGGGCGGACGTGGTTGTCACCGGCGCGCGCCCGGGTGCGCTCGCGCGCTTCGGGCTCGAGCCGGAGCAGCTCGCCGAGCGCCGACCTGAGCTGATCCACGCGCGCGTCCGGGCATGGGGAGCGGACCCGGATCGTGCGACGCATCCGGGCGGCGATGGTGCGAGTCCCTGGTCCGACCGTCGCGGCTTCGACAGCCTCGTGCAGGCGGCGACGGGCATTGCCGTCGCCGAAGGGTCGGGCGGTCGCGCCGCGGCGTCTGGGGCGGATGTCACACCCGGGACGCTCCCCGCTCAGGCACTCGACCACAGTGCGGGTGCTCTGCTCGCCGCGGGCATCATCGCCCTGCTCGGTGCTGGGCGCGGGGGCACGGTCGAAGCGACCCTCGAGGGGTTCGCCGGGTTGCTCCTCGGGGCCCCGCTGCTCGCCCCGACCGAACTCTCGGAGATCGGGGACCCGGATCGGCTCGCGGGACCCGGATCGGTGGACGGTCCGCTCGGAACAGTCGCGATCGCGCGGCCGGCGTACCAGGCAGCGGGCGTCCCGGATCCGGGGCCGTGGGCTGGACGGCAGTTCGGAGAGGACCGACCGGCCTGGCGTGACGGGGCGGCGGGAGGATAACCGAAGCCCTCGGGGGAGACGATTCCCCCCCCCTGGGAAGCGCTCACGGGTTTTCCCTGGTCGCCTCAGGCGTTCACAGCGCCTCGGGATTCCCGGCTAGGCGGCGGCCGGCGATCCAGGATCGTCCGTTTGCTCCGGTCGCGGTGCGTACTGCGGAGGAGCGTACTGCGGAGCAGCGTACTGCGGCGGAGCGTACTGCGGGGGAGCGTACTGGGCCGGCGCCTGCAGCACGATCGTCTCGCGCGCCGGATCGCCGCGCTGTGCGGCCTTCTTCGCGGCCTGCTTGGCGAGACGGCTCGGCAGAATGAAGGACCGCTTCTTCGAGCTCTCGCCCGCCTCGGCCGCCGGGTCGCCCGCCGCAGCGGGATCCTCCCACGGGGTCGCCTCGAAACGCAGATGATCCGGCAGGATCAGCGGCGCGGGGCCGAACGCCTTGCGGGAGGCCCGCACGACACCGCGCCCGAGCAGGTGATTTCCCGTACCTCCGACGACGGCGCCGACGCCGTAGGGGATCGCCTTGCCGATCACCGAGGCGGTCCCCACTTTGGCGAGCCGCTTCACGAAGTCTGCTCGCAGCCGATCGAGCAGCGGCCCGACGGCCTGCCGCGGGAGCGACGAGGTGAGGAACTCTCCCCAGAACGCGTTCCGGCCAGGTCCGCCCGTCGCCTGTCCGGATACCTGCCTGAGCAGGGAGAGCCCCTCCTGACCGAGCATGAGCGTGAGCACGAGGGTCTGCGCCCGATCCGGATCCACGCGGGTAATCCCGTGGAGCTCGGTGACCGAGTGCGCGAACAGGGCGGTCGCCTCGACGAAGCCGACCGTCTCGGCACCCGAGATCGCGAGCGCGGTCGCCGTACCGACACCGGGAACGGCTGCCGCGGCGCCCACAGCACCGCCGCCCACCGTGACCGTCGTGAGGAACTGCCGCTCGAGCAGCCGCACGAGGTCCTCCGGAGCGGCGTTCGGTCGCTTCGCCGTTGCGCGCTTCACGTGCGCACGCACGAGCGGTCCCTGCACCACGAGCACGCGGTCGAGCGCGCGGTCGACGATCCGGGCCGCGACGCCGCTTTCGAGGGGTTTCTCCTGATCCATGCCCAAATGCTAAAACGAGAACCGTACGGCGCAATGCATGTTCGCCCACAGCGCTCAGTCGCTTCACAGGTGTAGCGAACGCGTGTTTGCCCCGCCGGGGGAGGCCGTTTACGCCGTGACGGTTTCGTGCGCGGGGCAGCCGGCCCCCGCGTGCGTCGCGCAGAGCACGAGTCGCTCGCGGCAGGACGGATCCGCGCAGTTCGCGAGCTGCTTCGAGGGGGCCTCGCACACCGCGCAGCGCCCGATCACCGCGGCGCCGGGGGCGAAGTCCATCGCCTCGCGCCCATCGAACACGGCGAGCGATCCTTCCCAGAGCCCGTCGTTTCCGAAGGCCTCGCCGTAGCGGACGATCCCGCCGTCGATCTGGTAGACCTCGTCGAAACCGCGCTTGCGCATCGCGGCCGAGAGGATCTCGCAGCGGATCCCTCCGGTGCAGTAGGTGACGACGGCGCGGCCCTTGAGTTCGTCGTAGTCGCCGTTCTCGATCTGCGAGATGAAGTCGTGGGTGGTGCGGGTGTCGGGGACGACGGCGCCGCGGAAGCGCCCGATCTCCGCCTCCCACGCGTTGCGCCCGTCGAAGAAGACGACGTCGTCACCGCGCTCGGCGACCAGGGCGTTCACCGCGTCGGGAGAGAGGTGTTCGCCCCCGCCGACAACGCCGTTCGCGTCGACCTCGGTCTCCTCGGGGATGCCGAACGCCACAAGCTCGTCGCGGACCTTCACGCTGAGCCGCGGGAAATCCTCGATGCGCTGCCAGGGGGCCGCGCGGTCGACGCCGTGCAGGAGTTCGGGTCGCGAGGCGATGAACCCGGAACCCTCGCTCCACTTCACCTCGAGCGAGGAGAACGGACCGTACTCGCGGGTGCGCCGCAGATACTGCTTGCACGCGTCGAGTTCCCCGCCCACGGTGCCGTTGATCCCGTGCTTCGACACGATGATCCGGCCGCGCAGTCCGAGCGACTCGCAGAGCTCACGCTGCCACAGGCGCACGGCGTCGGGGTCGGCGATCGGGGCGAACGCGTAGTACAGCAGGATCTTGGGCTCGGTCACCCATCCATCGTACGCGGCGGTGGGTTCGAGAGGGCGATCGCGGAAGGCTTGACCTTGACGTAACGTCAACTTCTAACGTGGCAGTGCCGGCCCGATCGAACGGGCCGGGAGCGACGAGACCGGAGGGACAGCGATGGAACACACCATTCAGCAGGTCGCCCGCGCGGCGGGCACGACCTCGCGAACGCTGCGTCACTACGACGACATCGGGATTCTTCCACCCACCCGGATCGGGGGAAACGGATTTCGCTACTACGACGAGCGAGCGCTCGTCCGGTTGCAGAGGATCCTGCTCCTCCGCGAGCTCGGGCTCGGGCTCACGGAGATCGGCCGGGTGCTCGCGGCGCAGGACGCCGATCGGCTCCCCACGGAGCGGGCGGAAGCCGCGGAAACGCGGATCCTCACCGACCATCTCGCGCTCCTCCACGACGAGCGGACCCGCCTCGAGGCGCGGATCGCCGCGGTGGAGCACACGATCGCCGCGCTTGCGGCGGAGGGAACACACCACACGAAGGAGACACTCATGACCGATCGAATGTTCGACGGCTTCGACCACGCGGAGCACCGCGAAGAGGTGGAGCGCCGCTGGGGCGGCGAGGCCTACCGCAGGAGCGACACCTGGTGGCGCGGCCTGAACGACACCGAACGGGGCGACTGGAAGTCCCGATCAGACGCATTGGTCGCGGCCTGGCGGGAGGCGGCAGAGGCCGGCGTCGATCCGGAATCGCCGCGCGCGCAGGAACTCTCGGCCAGGCACGTCGCCTGGCTGAGCGGAATCCCCGGGACGCCGGCGGGCGACGGCGGGGACCTGCGCGGCTACGTCCTCGGTCTCGCGGAGATGTACGTCGCCGACGAGCGCTTCGCCGCGAACTACGGCGGGGCTGAGGGAGCGGGCTTCGTGCGAGACGCCCTGCAGGCCTACGTCGCGCGCGAGCTGAGCTGAGCGCGCGTCTGAGCCGGCGTCAGGCGTTCGCCTGCTCCTGCGCCACTCGGGCGGAATCGATGCGCTGCTGCTGCTCGGGGGTGCGGGTGAGCGGCGGGACGACCTCGTGCTGATCGTTGACGATCACCACGTCGTGGTCGACGTGGTCCGCCATCGCGTGCACCGCGTCGATGAAGTCCTTGCGGCGGATCGCGTCGAGCACGCGCGCGTGGTCGCGCTCCATCTCGCTGCCCGTTGCCACATTGGCGAGGCGGCCGCGATGCTCCGGGGTGCGGAGCTGCTCGTTGATCCCCGCGTAGAGGGAGGCGAGGAGGCGGTTCTTTGCAGCGTCGAAGAGCAGCCGGTGGAAGCGGCTCTCGAAGGCCGACTCCTCGCCGTCGGCGAAGCCGAGCACGGGGCAGCGCGTGCAGCCGACCTCGTCCTCGGCGGCGTGCTCGAGCGCACGCACGTCTTCTTCGGTTCGATGCATCGACGCCTGCTGCGCCGCCTCGATCTCGAGGGCGCGGCGGTAGCTGAGGATCTCCTCGAGGGTGAACGAGGCGAGGAACTCGTTGAGGAGCGCACTCGTGGGGGCGGCGGAGCGCACGAACGTTCCGCGGCCGGGGAGCGTCTCGAGCATTCCGACGCTCGCGAGCGAGCGGACGGCCTCGCGGATGGTGGAGCGGCCGACGCCGGTCGCCTCAGCGAGCTCGGGCTCGATGGGGATGCGGCTGCCCACGGGCCACTCGCCCGTCGTGATGTTGCGGCGCAGGTAAGTGAGCGTGGCGCGCGCCCGCTCGGACCCCGTCGTCATTGCCATGATCACCCCGTACTTCCGTCGGGCGCGGGTGCGCCCGGCTGAACCGCAAGTATATCGAGGGAGGACGAACGGAGCGTGGCCGTACGGCACACAATGGCGAGCCCGATACCGTGTGCTGCGGAGGCGAAGGTCCGGTATCCCGGGCCGCATCCCGCGAGCGGCCTCGATGAACGACCTGGCAGGGAGTGAGCGCTGGCCGTAGGCTTGAGGCAGGCACACCAGCCTGATTCGACCACGTGAAACATCATCAACAACGGAGTGAGGAGTTCCATGTCGCAGCCGAACCCAGGCCGAGGCGCACTCAACCCCTATGCGGGAATGCGCCAGGTGCCGAGCTTCACCCTGACCAGCACCGACATCCAGGACGGCGAGCCGCTGCCGGCTGAGACCTACGGTGAGGGCGCCGGCGGCGCGAATCAATCGCCCCAGCTCCAGTGGCACGGCTTCCCCGAGGAGACCCGGTCCTTCGTGGTCACCTGCTTCGACCCGGATGCCCCGACCGGATCCGGGTTCTGGCACTGGGCGGTCGCAAACATCCCCGCGAGCGTCACCGAGCTCGCGGCGGGGGCGGGCGCCCCGGGAAGCGAACTGCTTCCCGCCGGCGCGACGACCCAGCCCAATGAAATGCGTGAACCCGCGTTTACCGGCGCTGCCCCGCCCGAGGGCACGGGCGTGCACCACTACTGGTTCGTCGTGCACGCGCTCGACGTTCCTGAGATCGAGATCGACCCGCAGGCCACACCGGCGGTGCTCGGTTTCCTCATGCGCGACGCGGTGATCGCCCGTGCGATTATCGTCTCGACCGGGGAGTTCGGCGGAGCCGCCTAAAAACCTCCTCGGATTGGGAGACCGTTCGCAACGGCTGGATCACGAAGCCGTCCGCGGTTTGGGCGATCCGGTCTGCTCCGGTCTACCATTCTGGAATCGGCGGTTATTCATGCCGATTTCTCAGTTCGCCGCGGAACTCGCGGCGACCGCCTCTGCATAAGGATCGATACACATGCGACAGACCACGTTCCGCCGCCGCGCACTCGCCATCGTCGGCGTTGCCGCCGCCGCCGCGCTCACGCTGGCCGGCTGCTCTTCGGAAGGAGACACCCAGAGCGTCAAGATCGGGATCAGCCAGTTCGTTCAGCACCCCGCGCTCGACGCCGCAACCGCCGGATTCAAGAAGGCCTTCATCGATGCAGGCTATGTCGAGGGCAAGACCGTCACCTTCGACGTGAAGAACGCCAACGGCGAGCAGGCCACCGCCGTCACGATCGCTCAGGGCTTCGCCACGAGCGACAATGACCTGATCCTCGCCGTTGCGACGCCTGCGGCCCAGGCTGCCGCGCAGGCGATCACCGACAAGCCCATCCTCTTCACCGCGGTCACCGACCCGGTGGCCGCCGAGCTCGTGAAGTCCGACGAGAAGCCCGGGGCCAACGTCACCGGCACGAGCGACCTCGCGCCCCTCGAGGACCAGCTGAAGATGATCAAGCAGATCAAGCCGGACGCCAAGAAGATCGGCATCGTCTACGCCTCGGGTGAGGTCAACTCCGAGGTGCAGGTCAAGGCCGCCAAGGAAGCCGCGAAGGGGCTCGACCTCGAGATCGTCACCAAGACCGTCACCACGGCGAACGACATCGCGCAGGCCACCGAGGCCCTCGGCGATGTCGACGCGATCTACGTCCCCACCGACAACATGGTCGTCGCGGGCATCGGCTCGCTCATCCAGGTCGCCGAGGCGAAGAAGATCCCCGTGATCGGCGCCGAGTCCGGCACGGTCAAGGGCGGCGCCGTCGCGACGCTCGGCATCGACTACACGAAGCTCGGCGAGCAGACCGGCAAGATGGCGATCAAGATCCTGAAGGACGGCGGCAAGCCGGCCGACACCCCCGTCGAGCTCTCGAAGGACTTCGCGTACGTCGTGAACCCCGAGGCAGCGAAGCGCATGGGCGTCGAGATCCCCAAGGAGATCCTCGACAAGGCCGAAACCATCAAGTAACCGGATCTCGATCCGCGAACAAAGGAATACCGAATGATCGGCGCGCTCGAACTCGGCCTCATCTACGGGGTGATGGCACTCGGCGTCTACCTCACCTTCCGGGTGCTGAACTTCCCCGACCTCACGGTCGACGGCAGCTTCACCACCGGCGCCGCGGTCGCTGCCGCGCTGATCACCAACGGCCAGAACCCCGTCCTCGCCACCCTCGCGGGTGGCGGGGCGGGGCTCGTTGCCGGTTTCGTCACCGGTCTCCTCCACACCAAGGGCCGCATCGACGGCCTGCTCGCGGGTATTCTCACGATGATCGCCCTGTGGACGATCAACCTCAGAATCATGGGAACCGCGAAAGAGGGCACCGCGGTCGCGGCGAACCTCCCGCTGCTCCGCGCCGAGACGGTGTTCACCCCGCTCCGCGAGAACAGCCTGCTCGGCACCTGGGCGTCGGTCGCGATCATCGCCGCTGGCGTCCTCGTCCTCAAGTTCATCGTCGACTGGTTCCTGTCGACGAATCTCGGCCTAGCGATCCAGGCGACGGGCGACAACGGCCCGATGATCCGCAGTTTTGGGGTCAACACGGATCGCAGCACGATCCTGACGCTCTCGATCTCCAACGGCTTCGTGGCGCTCTGCGGGGCGCTCGTGGCGCAGTTCCAGGGCTTCGCCGACATCAGCATGGGCGTCGGCCTCATCCTCGTCGGCCTCGCCTCGGTCATCATCGGCCAGGCCATCTTCGGTCAGCGCTACATCTGGGTCGCAAGCCTCGCCGTCGTGCTCGGCGCCGTGCTCTACCGCCTCATCATCTTCTTCGCCCTGCGCGCCGGACTCGATCCGAACGACATGAAGCTCGTCACCGCGCTCCTCGTCGTGATCGCGCTGCTGCTCCCGCGCTGGGGCTTCCTCAAGAAGCTGCCCTCGCTCCGCGGCCGCGGGGGCCGGGTCCCCCCGAGTGGCGATCCAGGCCCCGATCCTGCTCCACGTACCGCCCCGGCCGAGGCGATCCCCTCGGTGGGATCCGGATCCGGATCCGGATCCGGCGCCGGCCCCGCCGCCACCGAGACGACCGGGAGGTAATCATGCTGCGCATCGACAACATCGAGAAGACCTTCTTCCCCGGAACCGTCAACGAGCGCCGCGCGCTCGCGGGCCTCAGCCTCACCCTCGATGAGGGCGACTTCGTTACCGTGATCGGCTCAAACGGCGCGGGCAAGTCGACGCTCCTCAACGCCATTTCCGGGCGGTACACGGTCGATTCCGGCGTCATCGAGATCGATGGCCAGCGGGTCAATAAGCTCAAGGAGCACCAGCGGGCGCGATTCATCGGCCGCGTATTCCAGGACCCGATGGCGGGCACCGCGCCCGATCTCACGATCGAGCAGAACCTCGCCCTCGCGGTCCGTCGCGGAAAGCCCCGCGGCCTCGGCCTCGCCCTGAATCGCTCGCTGCGCGACCGGTTCAGGGAGGAGCTGCAGTCGCTCGAGCTCGGGCTCGAGAACCGGCTGACGGCCAAGGTCGGACTGCTCTCGGGCGGACAGCGGCAGGCGCTCTCCCTGCTCATGTCCGGTTTCACGCACCCCAGCATCTTCCTGCTCGACGAGCACACCGCCGCGCTCGACCCCCAGCGCGCCGCGCTCGTCACCGAGCTCACCGACCGCATCGTCTCCCAGGGCGGGCTCACCACGCTGATGGTGACGCACAACATGGAGCAGGCGCTCCGGCTCGGAAACCGCCTGATCATGATGCACGAGGGTCGGATCGTGTTCGAGGCGGGCGCCGAGGAGAAGCAGAAGCTCACGGTCGCGGCGCTGCTCGAGGAGTTCGGCAAGATCAAGGGTGCCCAGCTCGACGATCGGGCGCTGCTCTCCTAACGGGTCAGCCGGGCTGCGGCGCCGGGCATCGCGCGACTCGCGCGTGCTTGCCCGGCGCGCGCTCCGCGTTTCACCAACTCCCGCCCCTATGGTGGGCACATGGGAGCTGAAACCACCGCCCAGGCCGCTGCCTGGGCCGATCTCGCGGCGGCCGCAACGGGCCGTGCGGCCGGCTGGCTCGAGGCGCTCGGTGAGCGCGGATCCGAGACCGTCGACTTCCTCGGCGGCATGCGCCGCGACCCGGAGAACTTCGAATTCACGCGCCGATTGCTTGAATTGGTGGCCGGTACGGATGACGCGTTCGCCTCGGCGCTCGGCTTCCGCGAGGTCGCGCAGGACGTTCCCACGTCGATGCCGGCGCGAGACCGGCTCGCGGTGCGCGCCGGCGGTGCGGCATCGCTCGGACTCCCGTGGGCGGTCATGCCGGTGGCCCGCCGCTGGCTGCGCGATCGGGTTGCGAGCCTCGTCCTGGCGGCGAAGCTGCCGGCGACCGCGGCCGCAGCCGCGAAACCCGGGCCCCTCGCGGACGGGCTCCGAGGGTACTCGGAGCGCGGCCTCGTCCCCGTCGTGCGCCCGCTCGGCGACCCGGTGCACGGTCCGAACGGCGCTGCCCTCGAGGTGGAACGACTGACCGCGCTCGCCTCGATCCCCACGCTCGGCCACCTCGTCGTCGATCCCGCCAGGATCGCCCCGAGCGGGAGCGATTGGAGCGCCGCGGACGACGTCGCGATCGCCGCCGAGCGGCTCCGGCCGATCCTGGAGGCCTCGGTGGCCCACGGCACGGTTGTCCTCCTCGAACCGCGCGACGTGCGCTGGAGCCGGCTGCTCCCCGCGGTGCTCACCCAGGCGCTCGGGGACCCCGTGCTGGATCGCGCGTGGGTGGGCGTCCGCCTCTTCGCCGAACTCCCCGAATCGCGGCAGATCTACGATCACATCAGCCGCTGGGCGCAACGTCGCGTCGCCGAGGGCGGAGCGCCGGCCGAGGTGGTGATCGGGGTCGGCGGCGTCGCGGGCCGGGAGCGGATCCTCTCGATCGAGTCGGGGCTCGCCGTCCCGGTGCTGGAGGACCGCGTTGAGGTCACCGCGAACCTGCTCCGGCTCGCCGAGCTCGCGCTGCATCCGGGCCGCGCGGCGTTTCTCCGGCCCGTCGTCGAGACCGAGGACCTTCACGTGCTCGGCGCCGTCGCCGGGATCGCGGAGCGCGAGGGTTCCGGCGCGCTCGCGAGCGTGCAGGTGCGTGCGGGGGTCGCCCCCGGTCTGGCCGAGGTGCTCGCCGGGAGCTTCTCGGAGGTGCGCGTCGCTCTGCCGGTCGTCCCGCCGCGGGAGTTCGCGGGCGCGGTGGACACACTCGTCGGGATCGCCGCGGAGGCCGCCGATCCGGAATCCCCGATCGCCCGCCTCGAAACCCTGCTCACTCCCGTGCAGCCCGCCGCTGCCGACGCCGACGAGGAGGAACTCCGAGCGGACGGCGACCCGGAGGCACTGGGGCGCCGGGCGCTCGCTGCGGCCGACACGGAGTTCGCCGGGGCCGCAGCGCTCGCGGCCGAGGACGCGCCGGTGTCGCACCGCACCCAGCTCCGCTCGCGGGAGTGGGACCCGACCGCGCGCGACAGCGCGCTGTTCTACCGCGCCCCCGACGAGCCGTCGCAGTTCGACACCGGGGGACTCACGGCCGCGGTGCTCGGCCTGATCAGGGGTGACACCGGGGAATTCCAGCTTGAGGCGATTTCCGCGCCGGTGCCGATCCCCGTGGTTTCCGCGTCCGGCTTCGCGAATGAGCCGCAGACCGACGCGAGCCTTGCCGGCAACCGCGACTGGGTGCGGGGCGTGCTCGCCCGCGCGGCGGAGGAGGCCGGCGAGCGGGACGAGGTCAACCAGACCGTCGCGCTCTCGGAGGCGGACCTCGACCCGGCAGTCGCCGCGTCCGAGGCACGCGAGACGGGCGAGCGCTGGGGCGCCCTGCCCGACGCGACGCGCGCCTCCCGGCTGCGGCGCGCGGCCCTCGCCGTCGTCGCCGCGCGCGATCGGCTCCTTCAGGCGCTCGCGCTCGACACGGGCGCGCCGGCGGCCGAACTCGACGCCGAGGTCGATGACGTCGTCGACGCGGCGCGCTACGCCGGGCAGCTCGCCGAAGCGCTGAGCTCGGTGCGCGGCGCCACGTTCGTTCCCGACACCCTGGCCCTCGTCGCAGCCGACGAGCGCACGCCGCTGTCCACGCAGGCCGAGGCGGTGCTCGCGATGCTGGCGGCGGGCAGCGGGGTGCTGTGGTCCGTCCCCCAGCGCACGTTCGCGGCCGCGCAGGTGCTCCTTGAGGAGTGGGGGATCGCGGGAATCTCGGCGGGTGCCGTGCGCCTCGAGGCGATCGTTGTCGGGCGGACGCTCGCAGAAATCGCGGCCTCACCAGGGGTAGATCGCGCCGTCGTGCTCGGAGACCGGGCGGCGGCGCTGGAGCTCGCGCGTCGCAGGCCGGACCTCCGCGTCGAGGGCCGGTTCCGCGCGCTAGGCTCGATCCTCGTCACCCCGTCTGCGGACCTCGACGCCGCGGTCTCAGACGTTGTCGAGTCGGCGCTTCGCGGCGCAGGATCCGATCCGCGCGGCGCCCAGGTGGCGATCCTGCTCGGCAGCGTCGGCCGTTCCAAGCGCTTCCGCGAGGGCCTCGCCGACGCCGTCCGCGCGATCCGGGTCGGCGACACCGCGCGCCCGGACGGGCAGGATCCGCTGGGATTCGACCTCGGCCCGCTGGCCGCCGCGCCCGACGCGGCCGGTCTGCGCGCCCTCACCGAGCTCGGACGGGGCGAAGAGTGGCTCGTCGAACCCCAGCGGCTCGACGAGGAGGGCCGGCTGTGGCGCCCGGGCGTGCGCCTCGGCGTCGGCGCGAACTCGACGTTCTGGGAGGACGCTCGCGGGGTGCCCGTCATCGGGATCGCCCACGCCCACACCCTCGGTGAGGCGATCTCCCTGCAGAACGCCGGCGGCGGTGGCGCGGCCGGGATCCAGTCCTACGACGAGAGCGAGATCCTGACCTGGGTCGACGGCGTTCGGGCCTCGTTCCTCGCGATCAACCGGCCGACCACCTCCGCGCGCATCGAACGGCACCCCGGCGGCGGCTGGGGCGAAGCCGGAATGGGCCTCCCCGCGCTCGCGGGAGGACCGAACCGCCTGATCCCGCTCGGATCCTGGCGCACGCGATCCGGCACGCGCAGCGAGACGCTGCACCTCCGCGGGCTCACGCCCGAGGTGCAGCTCCTCATCGAGGCTGCGCAGCCCGATCTCGACTACGAGGACTTCGATCAGGTGCGCCGCGCCGCGCTCGCCGACGCGCTCTCCTGGCGGACCACGTTCTCGATCGTGACCGACGGCATCGGGCTCGGGATCGAACGCAATGCTGTGCGATACCTCCCGGTCCCCACGCACATCCGCCTCGCCGAGGGTGGCTCGGTCGCGGAACTCGTCCGCGTGCTCGCAGCCGCCCTGCTGGTCCACGCCCCCATCACCATCTCGACGGGTGAGCTTCTTCCCGAGTCCGTATCCGACTTCCTCGAACGCCAGGGGATCGAGGTGTCGCTCGAACGCGACGACGACTGGGTGGAACGCCTGGCCGTATCGGGCCCGCTCGGCGCGGATGGCGAGCGCGCAGATCGCGTCCGCCTGATCGGCGGCGACGCCGTGCGCACGGCCGAGTGGATGGGAGGCCTCGACCGCACCGCGCTCTGGTCCGAACCCGTCACGATGGCCGGTCCCGTCGAACTGCTCACTCTGCTCCGGGAGCAGGCGATCTCCGCTCGCGCCCACCGGCACGGCCTTGCAACTCCCGCGCCAGGACTCGACGAGCTGATCGGGGAGTAACTCCGGGGAGCGGGGCCCTCGCGCCCGCGAAGACCCCGCGGGCGCCGGCGTCGTCGGGGCCTTCGGGGCGGCCTCCGGCGCTAGCCGAGACTCATCGGGGTGTGCGGGATCCCGTCCTCCAGGAACTCCTCGCCGTCCTGCGCGAAGCCGAAGCGCGCGTACCACTCGGTCAGATAGGACTGGGCGTGGATCAGGATCGGGTCGCCCGAGCACTCCGCGATCGCCGCCTCGACCAGGCGCGCGGCGATCCCGCGACCCCGGAAGTCGGGGTGGGTGACCACGCGGCCGATGCTGCGCAGACCCGGGCGTCCCCCGTGCTCCCGCAGAATCCGCACGCTCGCCGCGACGGTGCCATCGGGTGCCTCGAACCAGAGCTGCACCGCGCCTGGCTCGAGGTCCCTGCCGTCGAGGTCCAGGTAGACGCACTCCTGCTCCACCACGAAGACCTCCTGGCGCAAACGCCCGATCCGATACAGGGTGCGCACGGGAATCTCGTCGAGCGAGCGCGCGATCCGGAGCTGGAGGTCATCGCCGGTGGTGTCCATGCGACGATCCTGCCACGATCCGGCGCCGACTCGACCGCCGAACAGCCGATTTCCGTTCGACCCGCGAGAACCTGTAGAGTGTTCTCTTGGTCGTGCACGCATGACCGACGGCGGGTTACCCGAGCGGCCAAAGGGGGCTGACTGTAAATCAGCTGGCACTGCCTACGGGGGTTCGAATCCCTCACCCGCCACCGCGATCCCCGGTTCCGAGTTTTCGGAGCCGGGGATTTCTGGTTTCTGCGGGGCTGTGAGCGCCGTGCGCGCGGGTGGGGCGAGGGGCTGGAGTGCGGTCTCTGCGATCCGGGCCGTGCGTGAGTTCGGCGGTTCGCGTTCATTTCGGAGCGAGAGGGGCCACAGACTCGAGCCCTGGCGAAAGATCTCAAAAGCCTCTCTGACCAGCGATTCCAAGCATCTTCTTTCAGCGTTACCATGGCGCGCCCATAGCTAAATCCGTGGTCAATCACTGATTGGGAAATTTCACCCGTTCCGACGAAAAAATTTGCCCGATTCGGTTTGGATACGGCTCGAAATTGATTACCCTCTTGAACTTGGTAGGCCTGTCGCGCGCCGATCCCGTTGGGGGGAGAGATCGCGCTGCATGTTCACCGTGCAGCCGATTTCACAGCAGGGAGCAAGATTTGAGAAGCAAGGTACTCGGGGCGCTCGCGGCGCTGGGAATCGCGACCGTTGGACTCACGTCCATCGTCGCGGCTCCGGCACCCGCGCAGGCGGTTTCGACGGATGTTGCCGCGGCAAAGGGCCGCGCGGTCGGCTCGGACAAGTGGGGATACATCGGCCAGTTCGGCAAGCTGAACAAGACCACCCAGCCCGGAGCGGGCGAGTTCTTCCTGCCCTACGGCATCGACGTCGACGGCACCAAGATCGCCGTCACCGATTCGGGACTCGCTGCCAATGAAACGGGGACGAAGGTGCCCGGCCACGCGCTGCAGACGTTCACGCGGACCGCTGTTCCCGGATCCGCTGGGCACGGCGACTACCTCGGCAACGGGCAGTACGACATCGTGAACACGAAGAGCACGATTGCGGATCCGAAGGGGATCGCAAGCCCCGAGGCGCTCGTGTATTACCCGACGGATCAGGCCCGAGGCCCTCGCGGTGTGGCGTTCGGCCCGGACGGGCGGGTCTCCGGCTCCAGCTACGAACTCCCCGCTGGGGCGGCGCCGGCCACTTCGCCGTTCATGCGACAGTACGCCTCCTCGGCGCTCGGGGCCACGACGAGGACCTTCGGCCCGGCTGGCGGGGGCGTCCCCGGGGAGATCCCCGGAGCGCTTGGCGTTGACACGGACGCCGAGGGCAACGTCTATGTGGGAACGATCAGCGGCGTCAGCGTCTTCGACCAGAACGGCACGTTCATCACGGCAATCAGCGGCTACTTCGATCAGAACGGTGAGAACCAGCCCGCCCGCGTCCAGTGGGCCACGCGCATGGTCGACGTTCCTCGGGAATACGGCAAGCCCGATCTCATGGGCGAGACCTACGGCCTGAGCGTCAAGCAGGAGGGCGGCCAGACGGTCGTCTATGTGGGCGACACGGGCGGCTACTACCAGCCGGACTACAAGGTGCACTTCCAGAACGGTGACACGACGGCGAAGAACTTGAAACCCGCGTCGATCAAGAAATACATTCTCACGAAGAGTGGCGGTCCCGCGAGTGCGCGCTGGAATCCGGCCGGCTGGAAGTGGACGCTCGACACGAGCTTCGGCAACCAGGGCGCGGTCCAGTTCTCCGATAACACGCTGTCGGTTTTCTTCGGGCGCCTGATTTTCTCCGGGCAGACCGTTTTCGGCCTCGAGGCCGACCCGAATTCGAACACGCTCTTTTACTCGCTGAACGGCGCGTCCGGGGTGAAGATCGGGGCGATCGACGCGAGCACGGGAGCGGCGCTTCCCGCGCCGACCGCGCTGAACGGCCCGTCCAGCCAGCAGGACTCCTACATGAGCCTGGTGCGCGGCCTCGCGGTCGACGATCGGGGCCTGCTCTACGCGGCCACGCAGAACTCGAACAACACGAGCACGGCGCGTTCGATCGTGCAGATCTGGGGCAAGACGCCCACCTCGATCGCTGGTACCGGGATGGCGACGCCCGGGATCACGAGCGCGGAGATCACCTGGGGCGAGTCGACGGTCGGCCACCAGCAGCCCGATCTCCTCGATTACGTCGTGAAGTACCGAAAGGTGGGAGACACCGCCTGGACCATGGCCGCGGTGCCTGGCGGAGCGGCCGCCTCGACCGACATCGGACGCACGATCACCGGGCTGGCGCCCGGGACCGACTATGAAGCCCAGATCACACCCTTCAACGAGGCGGGCTCCGGCGATCCGGCGCTCATCACCTGGCGGACGGAGACCCCCGCGCCGGCGATCTCCGTGGAGAAGACCGGCAATGCGGTGCACGCACCGGCCGAGCCGGACGCGGTGAATGTCGCGGCCGGTGCCGAGGTCGCGTTCGAGTACACGATCACGAACACGGGCAACGTGCCGCTCTCGGAGGTGGCGCTGACGGATTCGGTGCTCGGCGCGACCTCACTCCCCGCGGACTTCACCGGAACGCTCGAGCCGAAGGCAAGCGTCGTTGCACAGGCGAAGGGCCCGGTCGCGGCCGGCGCGTACCGGAACGTCGCAACCGTGTCCGGCGTTGACGGTGACGGGGCAGCGGTGACGGCTGAGGACACGTGGCACGGTTTCGGGGTGACCACCGGCCTCGCCATTGAGAAGACCGGAAACGGGAAGGTCGCAGCGACCGAGGCCGATGCGGTGCACGTCACGGAGGGCACCGAGGTCACCTTCCGCTACACGGTGAAGAACGAGGGCAATACGGCAGTCTCGGGAGTGAAACTCGAGGACAGCGTGCTCGGGGCCGTCACGACCGCGGTCGAGCCCGCGGACTTCTCCGGGACGATCCCCGCGGGCGGCAGCGTCGTGTTCGAGGCGAAGGGGCCGATTGCAAAGGGGGCGTACACGAACACCGCGACCGTGACGGGTACCGCGGGCGGTCTCGACGAGGCGGTTACGGCGGAGGCGGTGTGGTTCGGCCACGGTGACGGGAAGTCGGCGCCGGTAGATCCGGTCGACCCGGTCGACCCGACAGGCCCGACCGATCCGAATGACCCGACGGACCCGGAGAAGCCGGTCACGGTGAAGCCTGCCCCTCCGAAGGACGGCGGCCTGAGTGAGACGGGCGGCGCCCCGCTCCTGCCGCTCTCGATCGGTGGCGCCGTGCTCGTTGCCGGCGGGGTGCTGCTTCTTCTGCTGCGGAGGCGCACGCGCACGCAGTAGGCGGAGGCGACGTTCACGCGGATAACCTGCGCATGAGAACGCCCCGGGGTCACTTGACCCCGGGGCGTTCTTCGTTTTGATCGGGACAAGGAGGGGTCGAAACGAGTGAAGTGGGCTTCCGAGATCAGAAATAACGCAATTCCGCAATAGGATCTAAGTTTCATAGATTAATTTATGAAAAGTTTGTCATCACTCCACAGATTGAACTCGGAATTGGATCTAAATCCGAGAAATTTACATGCAGAACTTGGGTGGATTCCCTGGTCGGAGTTACTTTCTCTGCAGTGCGGCGAAGGTGTCGCATGGGATTTCCAGGCGGAATTTTCGCCGAGTGTCGCACCTCGCTCTCCGGGAATCGATGAATCGCTCGACGGGTCCGTCTCGTCCGCGCGGGTGCGAAACGCACGATGAGGCTCTGGGAGAAAACTGTTTTGGGGATCCGATTTGATTCAGGGGCGCGCGCACGCCGCGCACGATCGCTGAGCGCGGCCGCGCTGGCGATCCTCGTCGCGTTCGGTGCGGTGACACTTCCGGCGACCGCGGCCGATGCGGCGCCGGGCGAACTGGTCGGCGGCACCGTCACCGTCGACGCGAACCACGACGGGGCGATCGCGACCGGCGAGCCGATCGGGGAGAACGACCTGCCCGCCGCGGGCGTGCTGGTCACGCTGCGGGGCACGAACCCCGGCCACCCTGGCTGGACCGTCACGACCGACGCCGCGGGACACTGGGCATTCCCCGCCGACGCGGATCGCTCGGCCTCTCCCGGCCCGTTCACCGTGACCATCGATGCGCACGGGGTCGCGGGAGATGCCTACCTGGTTCCCGCGACGGCGACGCCAGGGGTCAACGACTTCGTGCGGGAGGGAGCCGATGCGCAGCGCAGCGTCTCCGCGCCGATCCCCGCCGATGCCGAGGGACTGACCCTGAACGCCCTGGTCGCGCCGACCTGGCGGCTCGATCTCATCGCGGCCGGGGATCCCAGCGGATATCAGAACCTCGCGATCCGCACCGGCAAGGCTGCCTTCGACGGCGACGACGACGCTCCGGGCCACGACGCAGGACCGGCCAACGACCGGATCAGATCCGGGGATCTCATCACCTTCGACTGGTCCGTCACCGCGAGCGAGGAGGTCGACCTCGGGGGCAGCTTCACGGGGTGGTTCGAGCAGACCATCGTGCTCGGGGAGGGCGCCGTCGCAAACTTCGGCGAGGTTCCCAACGAGTGTGGGGCGAACAGCACGATCACCGCGCAGCCGAGCGGGAAGCGACTCCCGGCGCGCGTCGATCCTCCGGCAGGCACAACGAGCGTCGTGCTCGCCTGCGAGCTCGGAGCGATGAGCGAGGCGCAACCGAACCACCTGTTGCCGACGCAGATCTTCGTATCCGGATCGTCGGCCAACGGGGCGAAGCTGTCGACCGATGTCCGCAGCTACGGCGTCGCGGCCGACGGTACGGCGACGGCGCGTCCCGCGAAGCCGCAGCACTACGGGGACTTCGTGATCACGGCGGCCCCCGCCTACGACCTCGAAAAGCAGCGGCCGAGCGTGCGGCCCCTCGGCCAGAAGGACATCAACGGCCAGAAAAAGTACGGCTGGGAGGTGGTCTACTCGGTGCAGATCGCCGCGGAGCGCAACGTCGGAGTGGAGGGGCTCCGCGATCCCGTCACCTTCGAGGACTCGCTCTGGGCGCTCAGCTCAGACGGGAAGTCCACGCCGCTGCCGGAATTCCCGTGGGAGATCACGAGCTGCGTCCCCGACACCGGGAATGCCTCGGCAGGGCCAGGCGCGACGACGGTCTACGGAAAGATCGGCGGGGCGCTCACCTCGGGGCAGCCGGCCTCTTCTGCAGCGAACTCCGTCGTCGACTCGGGCTCCTGCGCGTTCGAGCGAGTCGGCGACCCCGCCACCGGGAACTTCAAGCTCACGATCACGGGCATGGACACCTCGGGGTCGAGCTATCCCACGGAGTCGAAGGCCGGAACCCCCCTCGAGAGCGGAAAACACTACGTCGGTGCATTTGCGGTCACGGCGTTCGTCCCGTTCGACGCCGTGGACGCCCTGGACGGAACGCCGGGCAACGCGAGCGGCGCCGTGCAGCTCTGGAACCGCGTGGGGGATTTCGATCCGATCGGGATCTCCGGTGCCAGCAACCACGGCGATGGCGTGGAGCCCGGGTACTGCGCGCCCGGCCCGAACACCGACAGGTCGACGAAGTGCGCCGACATGCCAGCGGCGCCGGGCGCGCAGGCGAGGCGGAGCAACAACGTTGCGGACGCCGCGAACGTGCGGATCGTGCCAGGGAACTGGTGGAAGGCCCTCGTGCACCCGACGGGGACCTGGGGAGCCGGAAAGCGACCGCTTCCCGAGTCGGCGAACACGATCGGCGACGGCAAGGGGCAGGTGCAGCCCGGTGAGACCTTCGGCTCGCACATCACCGCGCGGCTCTCGATCGACGCGAAGAACCTCGAATTCTGCGACGTGTTCGACAATTCGACGCTGAAGATCGAGCGGCTCGCGGGGATCGCGGGGAACACGTCCTCCGACCCGGTCTGGAACGCGGCATACGCCGCAGTCGTCGCGACCGCCCCCGGGCAGAACGGGATCGTGACGTCCCGCATGCCCGCGTTCCAGTCGAACTGGGTGTTCAGTTACGGTCACGTCGATCTGACCGGCGACAACCCGAACCTCGGCTCATTCGACACCGCGCACGATCGCTGGCGAGGCGATTGGACGCGCCAGCAGTCCGCGGCGAGCCGCCCGAACATCGCGTGCGGGGACCCGGCCGTGACCTGGTACGACACCCCCGATCAGGTGCCGGGTGGAGCGGACGAGGTGAACGCGGTGTGGGTGCGCGCCGCTGACGGCTACGTGCAGCCGGCCGCGACGACCGCGACCATGATGCTCGGTCTGCAGCAGCGCGATCGCTACCACGGCGGGCCTCACGCAGGCGCCACGATCCCCGATCAGACGGTCGCCGCGAACTTCGCGAACCTTCGATCCTCGACGTTCGGCCCGTGGGCGGAGAAGAACGATTTCGTGCCGGCCGCCGGCACGACCGCGGGCGGCGACTGGCAGGACCGCAAGGGCTCCCGGATGGGGGATCGCTGGACGCTCACGCGCGCCACCATGGCCGTCTCGAAGCACACGACCGACGGCACCGTCGATGGGACGCAGGCCACGGGCGCTGCGCCGGCCGGGTCGATCGGCTCGGCGCGCGCGGGATCCCCGGTGATCTGGCAGATCGACTCCTCGCTCGGCGCGGCGACGGATCATCCCGCGCCGATCGACGACCTCGTGATCACCGACACGCTGCCCGCGGGCGCCGAGTACGACGCCGCCGCGACCGCGGAGATCCCGGGCAACCGGCTGCCGACGAGCGTCACCACTCGGGACGACGGCACCACGGTCCTCACGTGGCGGCTCGGGGAGCGGGTGCCCAACGAGGCGCTCCCGGTGCTTAAGATCGCGACGCACGTCGACCCGCTGCTCGCGAACGGGACGAAGCTCACGAACACCGTGGCGATCACCGCCGACGGGATCGTGCCCAACCCGGCGAGACACCAGGCGACGCACGCCGTCACGGTCACGCAGCCCGGAACGCTCCAGCTCAAGAAGTCGGTGGACCAGACACTCGACCTGCAGGATCAGGACCAGAAGTACTCGCTTGAGATCAGGAACTTCAGCGAGACGCTGACGATCGAGAAGCCGACGATCATCGAGGTACTGCCCTACAACGGCGACGCCACGAACGACGCGAGGGTGAACCGCTCCCCAGCGTCGTCGTTCGCGGGCGAGAACCGGATCGAGGCGGCGCCGAAGGCCTTCCTCATCGACGAGAAGACGCCTGCGGCCGGCACCTTCCTCTTCACCACGATCGATCCGAAGCGCGTTCCGCAGGACCTCGATCACGACACGGACCCGACGATCTGGTCGCCGGACTTCACCGCTGACGCGACCGCGTTCAAGTTCGTTGCGGCGGATGCCCTGGGTGTCGCCGCGACCGGGGACTCCGCCGGGCTGAAGATCACGTTCACCACGAAGCAGTCGGCGAACGCCGCGGGCGACCGCTACGCGAATCGATTCACCGCCTTCAGCGACACCCTCGCGAACGGCGGGCGGCATCAGCTGCTGACCTCGAATCAGGTGACGGTGCGCGTGGTCGGATACTCGATCGGTGACCTGATCTGGCTGGATCGCGATGACGATGGCGTGTTCACCCCGGGCGTCGACGAGGCGGCCCCCGCGGGCGTCGCGGTCGAGGTGCGCAACGCCGAAACCGGCGAACTCGTTCCGGGAGGGTCCACGACGACGGGCGCGAACGGCCGCTGGATCGTGAACAGCCTGCCCCAGGGCGACTACTTCGCGACGATCCCTGCGTCGCAGTTCGCGCCGGGAGGCCCCCTCGCCGGGTACGCGGCACAGCGCACGGGCGCGATCGTCGATCCGAACGCTGGCGTCGACGAGGGCCTGGACCACAACACCATTCAGCACGGACCGGCGGTGCGCTCCGGCGTGCTCAAGCTGCGCGCCAAGGTCGATGGATCCCGGATCGAGGGGCAGGCCCCCATCGGCGACAACGTTGCAGGGCTCCCCGTCCCTCCGGGCGTCACGGACGATTTCACGAACCTCACGCTCGATCTGGCGCTGACGGCGATCCCCGGCTACGAGTTCACGAAGACGGCCGATCCGGAATCCGGCACCACCGTGGCACCGGGCTCCACGATCTCCTACACCCTCACCGGCAGAAACACCGGCGGGACCGGGCTCGACGACGTCGAGATCGGCGACGAGCTCGCGGGCGTGCTGAAGCACGCGGAGCTCGTGGGAGACCCGATCGCCGAGATCCCGGGATCCGCGACGAACGCCCCGGCACCCGAGCTCAACGGCACGAAGCTGAGCTGGAGGGGAGCGCTGCAGGTGGGGCAGCAGATCGCGATCACGTACCGAGTCAGGGTGGATCCCGATGCGTGGGGGACCGTGCTCGAGAACCGCGCGGACTCGCGCGCGACGCCCCGCGGCCTGCCGAGCATCGCGGTCCCGTCCGTGGTGACGGAGCACCCCACACCGGAGCGTCCTGATTCCCCGGTCACACCGCCACAACCCGCGACCCCGCAGGAACCGGCGACACCTCGGCAGCCCGGCGTCCCTGCTGCGCCGGCGCCCAGCGCTCCCACGGCGACAGAGCCGGGCGACGCACCCCTCGCGAGGACGGGCGGCGAAGGTCGCCTCGGAATCGCGGCGGCGGGAGCGATCCTGCTCGTCGGCGGCATCGTGCTCTTCGCCCTGCGGCCCCGGGCCGGGCGACGCGGCTCCGCGCCGGAAGCCGGCGGAAGAGCGCACTAAGACCCGCGTGGAGGGGAACCCCGAGCACCCCCCTGATCGAACTCCCCTCCACGCGTTTTCCTTTCCATCGCGGCGCCCCCGAGCGGCTCGCTATGCTCGATCACATGAGTGACCTGGTCGTCTCCCTGCCGCCCGGAGGACTGCGCGAGGCGCTCGGCGATGTGCCGGGCGTCGAGTTCGTCGAGTGGGACCTCACCGGTCCGGCTCCGCGCGATCGACTCGACATCGCCGTGCCGCCGTACTGGGGCGGCAACCGCGTTCTCGCGGCGCTGGAGGGCGTCGAGGTGCGGCTGGTGCAGTGGCAATCGATCGGCTACAACGGCGTGCAGAAGTATCTGCCAGCTGGCGTGCCGCTCGCGAACGCGGCGACCGTGCACGAGACCTCGACCGCAGAGCTCGCGCTCGCGCTCGCGCTCGCCGCACAGCGCGGGATCCCCGAGTTCGTGCGCGAGGGCGAGGAGCACCTGTGGTCGGGGCGCATGTTCCCGAGCCTCGCCGATCGGCGCGTGCTGCTCATCGGCTACGGCGGGGTGTCGAAGGCCGTCGAGGGGCGCCTCTCGGGCTTCGAGGTCGAGGTGACGCGGCTCGCGCGCACCGCGCGAACGGATCGGAATCTCGCGGGCGATGAGGTTCCGGTGCGCGGTTTCGACGAACTGCACGACGCGCTCGCGGATGCCGAGATCGTGATCCTTGCCGTGCCGCTCACCGACGAGACCCGCGGGCTGCTGGACGCGAGCGCGCTCGCGAAGCTTCCCGACGGCGCGCTCGTGGTGAACGTCGCGCGCGGCCCCGTGGTCGATACGGAGGCGCTCATGCCGGAGCTGCGCAGCGGCCGGCTCCGCGCCGCCCTCGACGTCACCGACCCCGAACCGCTGCCGGCGGATCACCCGCTGTGGGACTGCCCGAACCTCTTGGTCACCCCGCACGTCGGCGGCGATTCCAGCGCGATGCTGCCGCGGATGACCGCGTTGATCCGGCGCCAGATCGAACGCCTCCGTGCGGGCGAGCGGCCGGAGAATCTCGTGATCGGCGACTGGGCGGGCGGGGCCTGATCCGCGCGGATCTTCTCCAGGAAATATCGCACACCCGTCGCCCAAAACCCGCGATTGAACGGGTATTTTCCACTTTTCGGAATGCGCTGCGTCGGCGCGCACGGGGGCCACTATGCTCGCTCCAGTGGGGACGATGGCCGTCCCCCGGATCAACGGTGATCCGAAAGGAAACAGCATGTCCGAAACACCTCCGAAGGCCCAGCTGGCCGACGATGAACACCTCGCCGTTCTCGGCTACGAGGGCCAGTTCGACCGTTCGATGAGCCTGTGGGCGAACTTCGCCCTCGGCTTCACCTACCTGTCGCCGCTCGTCGGCGTCTACTCGCTCTTCGCGACCGCGCTCGCGACGGGCGGCCCGCCCTCGATCTTCTGGATCCTGATCGTCGCGTGCGGTCAGATGCTCGTCGCGCTCGTGTTCGGCGAGGTCGTGTCCCAATACCCGATCCACGGCGGGATCTACCCGTGGGCGCGACGCCTGTGGGGCCGCCGCTACGCGTGGCTCGCTGCCTGGGTCTACATCTGGGCGATGATCGTCACGATCACGGCCGTCGCCGAGTTCGGCGCGGGCTTCGTGACGAGCCTCCTCGGCGTCGAGCTCACCCCGATGAGCACGCTCGTCACCGCCCTCGGCCTGCTGCTGCTCGCGCTCGCGATCAACTTCACGGGCACGAAGTGGCTCGCGCGCATCGCGCGTATCGGGCTCTTCGCCGAGCTCATCGGCGTGATCGGCATCGGCCTGTTCCTGCTGATCTTCAAGCGTCAGCACGACTTCTCGGTGTTCTTCGACACGATGGGCACGGCGGGCGACGGCTCCTATGTGCCCGTGTTCCTCGCCTCGGCCCTCGCGGGTCTGTTCCTGTTCTACGGCTTCGAGGCCTGCGGCGACGTCGCCGAGGAGGTCTCCGACCCGGCACGCAGGATCCCGCGGGCCATGATCATGACGATCGTCGTCGGCGCGGTGTCCGCGCTGTTCTCCTTCGGCGGCTACGTCCTCGCGGCCCCGAACCTGAAGGAAATCGTGGCGGGTGAGGAGGGCGACCCGATCCCCGCGATCCTCGAGGCGACGCTCGGCACGGTCGGCGCGAAGATCTTCCTCGTCATCGCGATCCTCGCGTTCATCTCCTGCGTGCTCAGCCTGCAGGCGGCGGCGAGCCGGCTGCTCTACTCCTTCGCCCGCGACGGCATGCTGCCCGGTCACCGCTGGCTGTCGAAGGTGTCCGACCGGAACAAGGTGCCAACGAACGCCCTGATCGTCGCGTGCACCGTGCCCGCCCTGATCTGCGTCCTGATCTACTTCAACGAGGCGATCCTGGTTCCGGTGACCTCGTTCGCGATCCTCGGCATCTACCTCGCCTTCCAGATGGTCGTGTTCGCGTCGCTCAGGCAGCGCTTCATGGGGTGGCGTCCGGCTGGACCGTTCAACCTCGGCGGGCTCGGCATGATCGTGAACATCCTCGCCCTCGCCTACGGGCTCTTCGCGATGTATCTCCTCGCGAAACCCGGCGAGACCGGGGATTTCTTCGCCGACTACGTGGTGCTGATCGGCCTCGCCGTTGTGCTCGGAACCGGCCTCGTCTACCTGTTCGTTGCGCGACCGGACCGGCATTCCACCGCGCCATCGGGTGACGCCCGCGCGGTCGCGGACGAGATCCGCCGCCGCACCGGTCAGATCTCGGTGCAGTAGCGAACGGCTGCCGCAGGGGAGCCGGGGAGGGATCGACGCGAGGGCGCGATCCCTCCCCGGCTCCTGCCGTTCCGGCGCCTCGGCGGGGACTCCCCGGCCGTGGCGAGGATTTCGGCCGATCCGGTCGGGGAATGGGGTGTGTCGGCCGCCTCGGTCCTGGCGGCGTGGGCGGGAGCGGACGCGGGTAGGATGGACGGATGCGGCCGGCCTCCCGGCTGCGGCGTGTCCCAAGATCCCCGCTTGCACCTTGGAGTGAAATTTAGAAATGGCTGAGCAGTCCCGCCTCGATAAGGTCATCGCCCTCGCCCGCCACCGCGGCTTCGTCTTCCAAGCGGGTGAGATCTACGGCGGATCCCGCTCCGCATGGGACTACGGCCCCCTCGGCACGGCGCTCAAGGAGAACATCAAGCGCCAGTGGTGGAAGGCCATGGTGCAGAAGCGCGACGACGTCGTCGGAATCGACTCGAGCGTGATCCTCCCCAAGCAGGTGTGGGAGGCCTCGGGTCACGTCGAGGTCTTCAGTGATCCGCTCGTCGAGTGCCTCCAGTGCCACAAGCGCTACCGCGAGGATCACCTCATCGAGGAGTTCGAGGAGAAGAAGGGCCGCGAGCCCAAGGGCGGCCTCGACGAGATCGTCTGCACCAACTGCGGCACCCGCGGTCAGTGGACCGAGCCGCGCGCCTTCTCCGGCCTCCTCAAGACCTTCCTCGGTCCCGTCGACGACGAGGCCGGGATGCACTACCTGCGCCCCGAAACCGCACAGGGCATTTTCGTGAACTTCGCGAATGTGCTCCAGTCGGCCCGCATGAAGCCGCCGTTCGGCATCGGCCAGATCGGCAAGAGCTTCCGCAACGAGATCACTCCGGGCAACTTCATCTTCCGCACCCGCGAGTTCGAGCAGATGGAGATGGAGTTCTTCGTCGAGCCCGGCACCGACGAGGAGTGGCAGGAGTACTGGATGAACGAGCGCATGGCGTGGTACGTCGGCCTCGGCATCGATCCCGAGAACCTGCGCTTCTTCGAGCACCCGCAGGAGAAGCTGTCGCACTACTCGAAGCGCACCGCCGATATCGAGTATCGCTTCGGGTTCACGGGCGGCGAGTGGGGTGAGCTCGAGGGCATCGCGAACCGCACCGACTTCGACCTCTCCACCCACTCGAAGCACTCCGGCAAGGACCTCAGTTTCTTCGACCAGAACAAGAACGAGCGCTACACGCCGTACGTCATCGAACCCGCGGCCGGCCTCACCCGCTCGCTCATGGCGTTCCTTGTCGACGCCTACCGCGAGGAGGAGGTGCCGAACGCGAAGGGCGGCACCGACAAGCGCACCCTCCTCGCGCTCGATCCGCGCCTCGCGCCCGTGAAGGCAGCGGTGCTGCCGCTCAGCCGCAACGAGGCGCTCTCGCCGCTCGCCCGGGAGATCGCCGCAGACCTGCGCGATGACTGGAACGTCGATTTCGACGACTCGGGCGCGATCGGGCGTCGCTACCGCCGCCAGGACGAGATCGGCACCCCGTTCTGCGTCACGGTCGATTTCGACTCGCTCGATGACGACGCCGTGACCGTGCGCGAGCGCGACACGATGCAGCAGGAGCGCGTTCCCAGGGCCGAGCTTCACGCCTACCTCGCCGAGCGCCTTCGCGGCGCGTAACCCGGCGCGAATCAACGGCTCCGCTCCTGCGCACGCAGGCGCGGAGCCGTTTTTTGTGACGCGAGAGAACGAAAAGTGCTGGAGGAGGGAATTCCCTGGGGAATTTGGGAGGATGGACGGCGTGAGTGACGCGCAGACCCAGCCCCCGACCGGCGACGGTTCGACCCCTTCCCAGGCCCCGGCCACGCCCGCTGCCCTCCCGAACGGCCCCGCGGCCCCTCCGGCGTGGAGCTGGGCGCGCCCTGCGCAGCGCTTCATCACCGTCGAAACCGAGCCGCTCGAGTACCACCGGCTGCTCCGCGGCACACGCAACTATCGGTGGTGGCGCCCGCTCCTGCTCCTGCTGCTCGCCGGCGTCTACTTCGGCGTCGGATCGCTCCTGATCGGTTTCCTGCTCGCGCCGCTCATGCTCGCGGTCGATCCCTCGTACGCGACGGACATGATGAGCGGCAACGCCGAACTGCTCGACACGCAGCGCCCCATCTCGCTCGTGTTCTCGCTGCTCTCGATCATCGTGATGCTGCCGGCCGTGCTGCTCGCGATGCTGACGCTCGGCATGCGGCCCGTCGGGCGCGTCTGGTCGGTGGCCGGCCGGATCCGCTGGGGCCTGCTGTGGCGGTCGACGTTCGCCGCGGTCATCGGCGTGCTCGTGATGAACGGGGTCGGGATCGCGGTGCAGATGATCCTCGAGCCCGGGCTGCTCACCGAGCCCCCGAGCGCCGAGGCTCCCTCGTTCGACATGTCGACCGCGATCGTCTCGCTTGCGATCATTCTCGTGCTCGTGCCGATCCAGGCGACGGCCGAAGAGGTCGTGTTCCGGGGGCTTTTCATGCAGGTCCTCGGGTCCTGGCTCAAGAGCCCGTGGTTCGCGATCGTGATCCCGTCGGTCGGGTTCGCGTTCGGTCACATCTACGACGTGTGGGGACTGCTCGCCGTCGGCCTGATGGGTCTCGTCGCCGCCTGGGTCTCCTGGAAGACCGGAGGTCTCGAGGCCGCGATCGCGATCCACGTGATCAACAACCTGTTCGCGTTCGGAATGATGTCGTTCGGGGTGGGCGGCTCGACCGCGCAGACCGAAAACTCCGGCGGGCCGGGCAGCGTTGTCGGCGAAATCGCGGGACTCGCGGTGTTCGCCTGGCTCGCCGTCCGCATCTGGCGAAAGGGCGGTCACGGCCGCGAGCGCATCGATCTGATCGAGGTTCCGGTGACGCCGAGCGCAGGAATCCCCGATCCTGCGGGAATCCCGGGAACGGTGGCCGCAGCGGGCGCGCCCGCGCACCAGGTGCCTGCGGCGGCTTCGCCCGCGGACCCGACCCCGGCTTCGGCCCCGACCCCGGCTTCGGCCCCGGCCCCGGCTTCGCCTGCTGACGCGGCCGCGGCTTCGCCAGAACCCCAGGCGCCGCCCTCGGGGCCCGCCGATCAGATTCTGCCGGTCCAGACGCCCGGCCAGGCCCCCCAGGAGGATTCCCGTGGTTGATGTCCAGGTGATCGGCACCGGAGCCGCTGAACTCGCCGCGGCTCTCGAACTGGCAGAGGTGGGATTACGAATTCGCGTCTCACCGGCGCCGGGCGACGACGAGGCCTGGGCTGCTCTGCCGTCCTCCGGCGTCGCCGACCCTGACTCGGCGCTGCGTGGCTTCCTCGCCCACGTCGCTGCGCCCCTCGCGGAGGGCGGCCCGGGCGTTCCGGCGGCCGATCCGGTGGAATCCCCGATCAAACCGGTGTTGCTCCGCTCCTCACGCGGGGAGTGGGTGCCGCAGCCGACGCCCGAGGTGCTCGGAATCCCCGCGGTGCCGATGTCTGCTGACACTCTGGCGGTCCTCGGGGGCGGGGCGTCGACGCGCGCGTATCTCGACCGGGTCAAGCCCTTGCTCACGATCGGGAAGACCCGGTCGGTGGGGGCGCTCGTGCAGTCCCGGATGGGCAAGGGTGCGCTGGAGCGGCTCGTCGAGCCGATTGTTCGTGAGCGCTACGGGGTTTCCGCCGCGGACGTCGACATGGCGATCGCGGCTCCGGGCCTCAACGAGGACCTCACGGTGATCGGCACCCTCTCGGGAGCGGTGCTCGCGTACGCAGAGCGCGACGTTGCACGTGAAACCCACGTCCGTCCTGCAGGCGGCTGGGCCGCCCTCCGGGAGGCGTTGCTGGCCCGGCTCGCGCTCTACGAGGTCGAGTTCACGGAGCAACCCGTTGTCGACGCGCGTCACGCCGTCGAAGGCTGGACGATCGTGTCGGAGCGGGGCGTCGAGGGGACGGTCGGCGCGCTCGTGGTCGGCGTCGACCCCTTCGGGGGAGAACTCCCCGGACTCGCGGGGGATCTCGGCGAGCTCTCTCCTCGGAGCGCTCGGCTGCGGGTGCGGGCCGCGATCGAGGACCCTGGCCTTCCGGAGATGGACCCGGCGCGCGATGCGCTCGATGCGCTCGAGGTCGCCGACACGGGCGGCACCGGGGCGCCCTGGTCGGTCCGGCTGGGAAGCGACGGGGCGGGAGGTTGGTTCGCCGAGGCCACCAGCGCTGCGACGCCATACGCGGCACCGACCGCCGGGGCCGTGCAGGGAAGGCACGCGACCGCGCGGGAGCTCGAGTGGGCCACGGCCGCGATCGGGCACGCGGAGGCGCGGCTCAGCGGCGCCGGCCTCGACTCGCACCGAGCGGTCGCCCCCTACGTCACGACGGAGGAGCGAGACGCCGAAGCCTCACGGCTCGCGGTCTGGCGAGCGGCTCGCGATGAGACGCTCCCCGTCGGCCCCGCGCTGCACGGCGGAGACCTTGCGGCCGCGATCGCTGACGCACGGAGCGCAGCGATCGCGCTCCGTCGCCGACTGACGGGGATCGCTGATTGATCGGAGACGCTCAAGATAGACATAGCATCCCGGATCGACATGTATAGCTCGCGAGGTATGCATTCACCGTTCCGCTCGGAGTAGGCTTGGCGGAACACAGCACGAAACGCCATCGGCGGGAGGCAGTATGAAGGGCAAGATCGCATTCGTTCTCGGTGCGGCAGTGGGGTACGTTCTCGGAACCCGGGCTGGCCGTGAGCGGTACGAGCAGATCAAGCGCGGAGCCCAGACGATCTGGAACACCGCACCGGTTCAGCAGGGTGTGACCGTGGTCAAGGATGCAGCACAGGGGCGTGTGGACCAGCTGAAGGACTCCGTGGTGAAGGCCGGCAAGGGCGCGTTCACCGCGCTGTTCCGCGATGACTCGGCCGGCAGCGGCGGCGCGAACGCTGCGCACCGCCAGGCAGCCGCAGCTTCGGCCAAGGCCGCCGCCTCCGAGGCGAAGACGGAAGCGGCAACGCCCGCGGTCGCGGCCAAGGCGAAGACGACCGCGGGGAAGAAGTCCGCCGCGAAGAAGCCGGCCGCAGCGGACGCAGACGCCTCGGGTGACGCGTGATGGGTCGCAAAAAGGCGGAAGCGGGAACGTTCGAGCTGCTCTCGCGACTCCCGCAGCAGATCGTCACGCTCGCGAAGGTCGAGTACGAGAACGCGAAACGCGAGTTCGTCTCGAAGGCGAAGAACGCCGGAATCGGGGCAGGCGCGGTGGTCATCGCGCTGTTCTTCCTGTTCTTCATGCTGCAGGCACTCGTGGTTGCGGCGATCGCCGCGCTCTCGCTCGTCTGGCCCTGGTGGCTCGCGGCTCTCGTGGTCGCGGCGGCACTCCTGATCCTCGCCGCCGCGGCGATCGGCGCCGGCCTGTTCTTCATCAAGCGCGGCAACCCGGTACCCGAGGAGACCATCGAGCGCGTCAGCGGTGATGTGGTCGCTCTCGGCGAGGTCAAGGTCAACGCTGAGGATTCCACGACGCACTCGCAGTCGATGCCGCGCGCCGGCGGAGAGGGGAATTGGCGATGAGCGCCATCGAAAAGGCCCAGGGCATCGTCGACGCCGAGCGCGCACGCGCGGAGCTGTACGACACCCTCGGCAAGCTCAAAGTCCAGCTCAACTACGCGAAGCGCGTCGATGACGCGCTCGAGGACACGCGCATGAAGATCGTCGCGACGAAGCGCAGGAACCCCGCAGCATTCTTCGCCGGAGTGGCGGGCGTCGCGGTCGTGACCGGGCTGGTCGTGTGGGGCGTGGCGGCCGCCGTCGCGAAACGCTTCGACTGAGCGCCCTCGGTCAAGCCTGATGAGGTCACAATTCCATTCCGTTATCGGTCCGAATCATCCTCGTTTTGCGTCCTGGCGTGGTCGGAGCGAGAATGGTGGCAATGATTTCGGTGCCGTGGCGCGTAGATCACGTATGTTCGACGCAGGAACCGGTAGCCGATCGAAAGAACAAGTGAGTGGGGTCTATGTCGAGTGAGGCGAAACCACTCAGCGGGCTGCGGGTGCTGATTCCCCGCGGCGGTACCTGGGGTGATCTGGTCTCAATGGCGCTGCGTGAGCAAGGCGCCCACACCGTTATCTCTCCGCTCGTTGACTTCGCGCACACGAGCGAGGAGGAGAAGCTCGTCGCTGCCCTGAAGGATCTCGAGGCCGGGCGCTTCGACTGGTTGACGGCAACGAGCTCCACGGTCGCCGATGTGCTCAAGCACCACAACGCGGTGATCCCTCCGGACACGCAGGTCGCGCTCGTCGGAGAAGCGACCGAGGTCGCCTTCCGCGACGCCGGCTACCCGATCACCCGTACGCCCAGCGACGAGAATTCGACGCAGGCGCTCCTCGAGGAGTGGGACGAGATCGACACGGGTGAGGTGCTCAAGGTGCTCACCCTCCGCTCGGACGTCGCGATTCCGGTGCTCACCGAGGGTCTGATTTCGCGCGGCCACGATGTCACTCCGGTGCTCGCGTTCCGGACGGTCGGCGTGCCGGCGTCCGTGCACACGATCGAGGACATCGAGTCCGGCCGGATCAACGTGCTGCTCGTCGCTTCGGCGAAGATCGCCCAGGAGGTCGCGGCGCAGTTCCCGAACCTCCCCGAGGACACGATCGTCGCCTGCGTCGGCGTCAACACCCTTGAGGCGGCCGCGGCCGTGGGCCTGCCCGACGACGCTTCTGACCCCTCGCACCCCGATTACGCGAAGAAGCGCGCGGTCATCGAGACCGTCGAGTCGGTCATCGACCAGAGCGACATGCTGGACTAGCGATGGCACGGGTCGAGGTCCACGGCGATCGGGTCGTCATCAAGATGACCTCGTCTGAGAAGCTTGCGGCGCTCCGCCGCAAGGACATCGTGCTGGATCGCAGCGCGATCACGTCCGCGGTCGTGACGAATGACCCGTGGATCTGGGTGCGCGGCGTCCGCTCGCCCGGCGCATTCGTGCCGGGCGCCCTCGCCGTGGGCACGTGGCGGAGTGCCTCGGGCCGGGACTTCATGCTCGTGCGGCGCGGCCGCGACACGGTCGTCATCGACCTCGAGCAGCCCGAGGAGGCGCTCGAGCGCGGCTGGGTCGGCGAGTTCGACACCTTCACGCGCGTGATCGTCTCGACGGTGCACGCCGCGGAGCTGATCCGTGCGCTGCGGCTCGATCCTCCGCCGGCCGAATAGCCGCTTCGATCGCGTAGAAAGCGCCGGCGATCCTGATCCGGATCGCCGGCGCTTTCGCGTCGCGGTGCTTCGCCGTCAGTCGTTGACGATGATGATGTCGTCGAGATCCTTGCGTACGCGCGGGGCGAGCTCGCGCTCCCGGAGCACCTCGGGGAGCTGCTCCGGGGTGCCGACCATGCCGATCGCGGTGATCGAGACGGGACGGAAACGCTCGTCGAGGTCGAACTCGCGGGCGATCGCGTCGCGGTCGAAGCCGCCCATCTGGTGCACGTGGAAGCCCTCGGCGGTGGCCTGCACGCTGAGGTGGGAGACGGCCTGGCCGAGGTCGTATTCGGCCCAGGGGCGGGGCTTGCCCTCGTCGTCGATCATCTCGGCGACGTTGACGATGAGTGCAGCGGCGTCTCCGGCCCACTCCCGGTTGAAGCCCATCAGCGTGTCCATGACGCGCGCGAAGCTGTCGCTGCCGCGGCGGGTGACGATGAAGCGCCACGGCTGCGTGTTCGCGGCGCTCGGTGCCCAGCGCGCGGCCTCGAGCAGCCCGCGGAGTGCGCCCTCCGGGAACGCGTGCTCGGTGTCGAAGGCCCTGGGGCTCCAGCGCGCGGAGAGGGCATCGATGACGGGGACGCTGGTCTGGGCGGTTCGGGGGCTCAAGCGTGTGCTCCTTGTTCGGGGGTGAGGGCCGCCGGGCAGCGGTCCGGGGAGGTGCAACGGGGAGTCCCGGTGAAGTATTCCCGTCGGTGGAAAAGTGCGGCTTGCGAAGCGGGTCGGATCGCACTACCTTATGAAACGAAACGATTTCGTATTCATTGAGGAGCGCGATGGACGAGCCAGAGGCTGCCCGAGGCCGACCGTTGGATCCCGAGCTCGCCCCCGCCATCATCCGGGCGGTCCTCGCACTGCTCGCTGAGCGCGGATACTCGGGGCTCTCCACGGCAGCCGTGGCGAAGCGGGCCGGCGTCTCCACTGCGACGCTGTACCGGCGCTGGCCCTCAAAGCGGAATCTCCTGCTCGCGGCCGCCCGCCAGATTGCGGACGCAGAGGCCGCGGATGTCGACACGGGGACCCTCGCGGGGGATCTGCGAGCGCTCTTCGCGCACAAGCGCCGGGTGCTCGCGGGGACCGTGGGCCCCACGCTGCTCGTGCTCCTCGGCGAGTCAGCGCACGATGCGGAGCTCGCCGCGATCCTCGCGAGAGGTGTTTTTACCCCGGTCGAAGAGCACTTCGCGGCGATTCAGCTGCGGGCAGAGACGCGGGGCGAGAGCCTCACCGTCACGCCGGCGCTTGCCGCGCGCATCGTGCTCGGCTCTGCGCTCGCGGGGGTCGCGCTCCCGGCCGTTGGGCGGCGGCCCGCGCACGCGCTCAGCGGCGACGGTCTTCTGCCCGACGCCGAGGCCGACGCACTCGTCCGGCTCCTCGGCGGAACCTCGGACAATCACCCCCTCCCCGGGGAGAGCCATCGTGCCTGAGGGAACGGTCGTCATGACCGGCGCGAGCCGCGGGATCGGCCGGATCGCCGCGGAGCGTCTGCTCCGCGAGCATGAAGACCTGAATCTCGTTGTGATCGGGCGGCAGGCCCCCGCGGAACAGCGCGCGGCATTCGGCCAGGCGTCGTGGCGAGTCACCGCTCTCCGGGCCGAGCTCGCCTCGCTGGGGCAGACGGCGGACGCGGCAGGTGACGTGGCGGACCTGATCGGGGCGGGCCGCCTCCCACCCGTGCGCGCGCTCGCCTGGAACGCGGGGCTGCAGCGAAGCGACGCCATCGGGGTGTCTCCGGACGGCTTCGAGGAGACCTTCGCGGTCAACCTCCTCGCCCCGCACCTCCTGACCCGTTCGCTCGAGGGCCTGCTCGAGGCCGGGTCCCGCGTGGTGGTCACGGTCAGCGACACGCACTTCGGAGACCTCCGGCACAATCTCGGCATGGTTCCCGGCCCGGTCTGGGCCCCGATCGAGCGGCTCCTCCGGCCCGGAGGATATCCGCGCTCCGAGCGCGTCCGCGCGGGGCGCACGGCCTACTCGACGAGCAAGCTCGCGGCGATCTATCTGGTCCACGAGTGGGCGAGGCGGCTCACCGGCGCCCCGATCGTGTCGTTCAACCCCGGATTCGTGCCGGGCACGGGGCTCGCCCGGGCCGCGGATCCGCTCTCGAGGTTTGCGATGCGATGGCTTCTGCCGGCGCTCACGCTCACCCCGCTGGGAACGAGCCCCCAGCGGGCCGGTGAGTATCTCGCGCGGGCGATCGTCTCGGACGATCCACCACCGAGCGGGTCCTACATCGATCGGAACCGGATCGCGCCCTCCTCCGCTGAATCGATGGATCCGTCGCGTGAACGGGCCGTCTGGGAGGCCTGTGAGGCCGCGATCGCGCCGTATCTCGAGCGCTGACGGCGGCGCCTTCTCCGCCGGCGCACTCCGCAGGGCGGCAATGAGCGCCGAGGGTGCTCAGCGCCCGACGGCCAGCGCGGCCGCGAGGCAGACCGTCGCCGCGGTGCCGGTGAGCGTGCGGAGCAGGTTCCAGCCGTTCCAGGCGGACTCGAACGCCGCGCGGGCCGCGTGGTCGAGGGCGGCGCTGCCGGAGGGCGCCGCGGCGAGCCCCTCGTTGAGCGGAACGTTCGCCGCGACGGTGACGATGAACGTGACCGCCGCGAGGACTCCACCCGCAACGAGCGCCCACGGGAACGACCGCTCCGTGGATCCGCCCCAGATCGCGGCCGCTACGGCGGTGAGCGGGGCCAGGAAGAACACGGACAGGAACCAGCCGTTCAGGATCGCCGCGTTGATCGCGCGGAACGCGACCACGAAGCTGCGATCCTCAAGGCGCCCGAGCGCGGGGGACACAGCGCAAGTGAACGCGAAATAGAGTCCCGCGAGGACCCCGTTGAGTGCGACGGACAGAACGGCGAGCTTGTCGAGCCAGGGCATCGGACCTCGGTTTCTTTCGGATCGAAACCCCAGAATAGGTCGGTGAATTCGGACAAACAATGCGCAAATTACCTGATCTATTGATCATTCCGCCAAGCATCCAGATCTTTCGTGTGCGAAGCTGTGCGCATGGACGGATCAACGACGGACGGCGAGGCGCGCCTCGCCCGCTTCCTCCGCACCCTGCGGCTGCGGAGCACTTTCACCTGCGACGCCGCCCTCACGGCTCCCTGGGCGCTCGAGATGCCCGGGACCGTTGACTCCCTGAGTTTCCACGTCATCACCGCGGGGACGGCGTGGATCCGGATCGGGGGAGCCGCGCCCGTGGAACTCCGCGCGGGCGACCTGGCCCTCGTGCCGCACGGGCGGGGCCACGAACTGCTCGCGGATCCCGCTGCGGCGGGTGCGCACGCTGCCCATCCGCGCGTGGACGAGCTGCCGCAGGAGTACCTGACCGAGCACTATTCCGTGCTCGAGTACGGCGGCGGGGGCCGCGCATCGCGGTTGATCTGCGGAATCGTCAGGTTCGACGATCCGACGGCGCGCGAGTTCGCGAGAAGCCTGCCCGAGATCGTCGTGATCTCGGGGGAGGAGGAGTCCGCTGCGTCCGCGATCCGGGACACCCTCCGGCTCATGGCCAGCGAGCAGACGGCCCCCGCGCTCGGCTCCGAAGCCGTCGCGACGAGACTCGCAGAGATCCTGGTCGTTCAGGCGATCAGGGCCTGGGTCGCGGGAGCGGGCGCCGACGCCGGCGGCTGGGTACGGGCGATTCGCGACGCCAGGATCGGTCCGGTGCTCGCCGCGATCCACGAGCGACCGGGCGACGCGTGGACGCTCGAATCGTTCTCGCGGCTCGCGTCGATGTCGCGCTCCGCGTTCTCGGCCCGGTTTCTGGACCTCACGGGCGCGTCACCGATCGCCTACCTCGCGGGCTGGCGCATGAGCGTCGCGCGCGCTCGCCTCGCCGACGGCAGCGGCACAGCGGCAAGCCTCGCCAGGCAGCTCGGATACGCCTCGGAACCGGCCTTCCATCGGGCGTTCGTGCGGATCGTCGGTGAGACGCCCGGGCGCTATGCCGAGCGCGCACGGCGATCCTCGTCAGCCGCCGCCGAGCAGCTGCGCGACGGCGGCGATCACGGGGAGTGAAGCGAAGGTCGTGAGGAACACCGTGTCGCGCACGAGGGTCTCGGCGCGCCGGTACGTTGCGGCGTAGTTGTAGACGTTCTGCGCGGTCGGGAGCGCGGCGATCGTCGTCGCGACGAAGGTCTCGTGCGCGCCGAGTCCCATCGCGAGGGAGAGCAGCCAGGCGACGAGCGGCATCGCGAGCACCTTCAGGCTGGTCGCGAAGAGGACCGCCCCGCGATCGCTGCCCGGCGCGAGCGCGCGCTGGCCGTGGAGCGAGATCCCGAAGCTCAGCAGCACCATCGGAATCGCTGCGCTGCCGATCATGGTGACGGGCGCCATCAGGAACTCCGGCACGGGGATCCGGAGCAGCGCGAAGAGCAGGCCCGCGACGGAGGCGAGGATGATCGGGTTCGAGGCCGCGCGACCGAGCGCGACGATCGCCCCGCGCTGGTTTCCCCTCGTGGACTCCAGGATCGCGAGCACGATCGGGGCGAAGATCACGAGCTGCACGAGGAGCAGCGGCGCCACGTAGAGGGCGTCGCCGAGGATGTAGATCGCGACGGGGAGGCCGAGGTTATTCGAGTTGACGTACCCGGAGGCGGTTGCGCCGAGCGTTGTCGAGGCGAGGTCCCGGGGGAAGCGGAGCCGTGAGACGACCACGTACACTCCGGCGACGATCACGGCCGCGAGGCTCGTGACGAGGATCACCGGCGACAGCATGACGGCCGGATCGCTGTCCTTGAGCACGCCGAAGAGCAGCGCGGGCGTCGCCACGTAGAAGGCGACGCGATTGAGCACGAGGCGCTGATCGCCCTTCACGACGCCGGCGCGCGCCGCAACATAGCCGATCCCGATGATGCCGAGGATCAGGACGAAGCCCTGCAGGACGCCGAGCATCAGCGGGTTTCGCCGGCCGCGCGGAGCCCGGCGACGAGCGCCGTGAGACCGAATTCGAAGGTCTCCGTCGCGACGCTTCGCCCGCGGGCCACGGCCGCCTCGCGCGCTGACCGCTCGGCGCTGGCGAGCGTTGGGGCGTTCGCCTCGGCCTCTGCGCCGGAGGGGCGCAGGTTGTCGTCGGGGGTCAGCGCGTCCAGCGCGGATCCGATCACGAACGATTCGACGGCAACGAGCGCCGGCACGATCAGGTGCTCCGGGTATCCGTCGCGGGCGAACGCCGCCGCGACGCGCTCGTAGTCGACCATGGACTCCGGCTCGCTCTCGATCGGCAGCGTCGCGAGTGCGGCGATCAGCCCGGGGTGCGTGCCGAAGGTGTCACGGTAGGCGATCGCCCACGGGATGATCGCCTCGTGCCAGGGCAGGCGGTCGAAGCCGTGATCACCGACCCGCAGGGCGAGCTCACCGCGCATGCCCGCGATGAGGTCCGCGCGGCCGTGGAAGTAGTGGTGCAGGGCGGAGGGCTGCACGCCGAGTCGCCGGGCGAGGGCGGCCAGGGTGAAGTCCGCGCCGCGCTCCTCGGCCAGGGCGAACGCCCCAGCGAGGATCGATTCGCGCGAGAGCACCGCACGCTTCGGGCGCCCGGCAGCGCGCTTCCCAGGAGTGGGCCCCGGCTCAGCCATCGGGTCACCGCTTTCTCCGCTGTCTTGCGGGTTCAATTGAATGAGCGTAAATTATCCTCTGATCTTCGAGTCAGGGCTCGGAGCACCGTGCGCCGGGGGCGGCGCGCGGGAACCAACACAGAGGAGTGGTCGTGTCAAGGACGATAGCCGACATCATCATCGAGGGTGCAGCCGTGCGCACGATCGAGCCGGGAGACGGCGAGCTCGCGCCCCGATCCATCGCGATCGCGGACGGCCGGATCCTCGCGGTCGGGGAGCCCGATGGCGCCGACGCGATCCGCGAGGCGTTCGCAGGACCCTCGACCCGGATCGACGATGCGCGCACCCGCACGATCACCCCGGGCCTGATCGACGCCCATCTCCACCCGATCCAGGGCGTCGAGCTCTGCCAGGGAATCGATCTCGGCGGGATCGAGAACCGCCGCCAGCTCGACGAGGCGCTCCGCGCGGAAGCCGCGCGCGTGCGCGGCGGCGAGGCCGGAGGCTGGGTGCGCGGCTGGAATCTCGACTACGCCGTCTTTGAGGGCGTGCCGCTCAGCTCCGAGCTCATCGACGACGCGCTCGGCGGCCTCCCCGGAATCCTGTTCTTCTTCGATTTCCACACCGCGCTCGCGAGCACCGAGGGGCTCGCGCGCGGTGGCGTCACCGGCGCGCGCGACTTCGGCGACAGCTCCGAGATCGTCGTGCGCGGCGACGGCACGCCAACTGGCGAGCTGCGCGAAGAGAGCTCCTACCGCTCGATCGTCGAGGCGGCCCCGAAGCCGACCTTCGAGGAGACCCTCGAGGCCTCCCGCGCTACCTTCGCCGGCATGCGCCGCTCGGGCCTCACGGGCGGCACGATCATGGACGGCAACTCCGAGACGCTCGACCTGCTCGAGGCGCTCGCCGGATCCGGCGACGGCCTGCCGGTGCGCATCGCGAGCGCGATGGACGTACGCCCCACTTTCTCCGCCGACGAGCGCGCCGCGATCGCCGCGCAGCGCGACCGCGCGGGCAAGCGTTGGCGCGGCGGCATCATCAAGCTCTACGCCGACGGCGTCATCGAGACCGGAGCCGGCTGGCTCTACGAGCCCGACGCCGAGGGCGAAGGAATCACCGGATTCTGGGATGATCAGGCCCGCTTCGTCGAGGCCGTGCGCGAATTCACCGACGCGGGCTTCCAGGTCGCGACGCACGCGATCGGCGATCGCGCCGTCGGCGAGACGATTACGGCCTACGAGGCTGCGGGGCTGCGCCCCCAGGGCGGTCCGGTGCACCGGATCGAGCACCTTGAGACCCTCACGCCCGAGGACATCGCGCGCCTCGCAGCAACCGGGATCGCCGCCTCGATGCAGCTCCCGCACATGCAGTGGCGGATCGCGGACGGCAGCGACGAGTGGTCGCGTCGACTCGGCCCCGAGCGCGCGGCCCGCGCCTGGAACGCCGGCTCCGTGCTCCGCGCCGGCGCTCCGCTCGCGCTCGGCTCGGACTGGCCGATCGCGGACCTCGACGCGCGCTTCGGCCTCGCCTGGTCGGTGCTGCGCCGCCACCCTGGGGACCGCGACGGATTCGTGTATGAGCCCCACGAGCGGCTCACGAACGCGGAAGCCCTCCACGGGTACACGCGAGGCGCCGCCCTCGCGCAGGGCGACGAAGACCTGGGCGTGATCCGTCCGGGCGCCATCGCCGACCTCGCCGTCTGGGCTGAGGACCCGGTGCGGGTGAACGGCGACGATCTCGCCGAGCTGCCCGTCATCTCGACCTACGTCGACGGAATCCGCGAGGATCACCTGGCCGAATAACGGCGGCGCGCACGCCGCACCACGCATCACGCATCACGCACCACGCACCACACACTCTGCACCCACCACTTCTGCATCCCGCAGCGATGCCCTTCTCCTGAGGACACCCATGGACCCACAAAACACCGCACTCGCGATCCTGCCAGTGATCACCGTGCTGCTCGTCTCCGTGCTCACCAAGCGCGCCCTGCTCGGCCTGCTCTCGGGCACGATCGTCGGGGCGATCCTGCTCGGCGGCTGGGGATTCTTCGACACGCTCGTCGCGACCTTCGGCAAGTCGATGTCGAACGAGACCGTCCACTGGCTCGCGCTCGTGGTCGTGCTGTTCGGCATCCTGATCGCCTACTTCAACGCGTCGGGGGCGGTCAGCGATTTCGCGCGCTGGACCGAGAAGTTCGTCAACTCGCGACGGAAATCCCTGCTCCTGACCTGGCTGCTCACGGTTGCGCTGTTCATCGATGACTACCTCAACGCGCTCACCGTCGGCACGTCGATGAAGAAGGTCACCGACCGCTACAACGTGCCGCGCACCCTGCTCGGCACGATCGTGAAGCTCACCTCGGCGCCGATCGCGGTCATCATCCCGTTCTCGACCTGGGCTGTCTTCTTCTCCGCGCTCCTCGAGCAGGACGGCGTCACCGTCAACGGCTCCGGCTTCGGCGCCTACGTGCAGGGGCTCCCGTTCGTGTTCTTCGGCTGGTTCGCGCTCGCGATCGGCCTGCTGCTCGCCCTCGGCGTGATCCCGCTCGTCGGCCCGCTCCGCAGGGAGCAGCTCCGCGTCGACCGCACCGGAGACCCGCTGCCCGAGGGCCTCACCGAGGAGGAGCGCGCCGCAGAGCTCTCCGATGAGACCGACACCGGCCACAGGCCGCTGCCGTTCAACTTCCTGATCCCGATCATCACCCTGATCGCCGTCACGATCTTCACCGAGGTCGACATCGTGAAGGGCTCCGCTGCCGCCGTGGTCGTCGCGATCATTCTCTACGTCGCGCAGAAGCGGATGACGATCAAGGCCGTGTTCGAGAGCGCCTTCGAGGGCATCATGAGCATGGGGTACGTGATGGTGCTCTTCGTGCTCGCGTTCATGGTGCAGCAGATGAACATGGATCTGAAGCTCGCCGAGTGGGTCATCGGGGTGACCGAGCCCGTCATGCACGGCGCCTGGCTACCCGCGATCGTGTTCCTCGTCTGCGGTGTCTACGCCTACGCGACGGGCGCGTTCTGGGATCTCGCCGCGGTCATCACGCCCGTGGTGCTGCCCCTCGCGATCGCCGTCGGGGTCGACCCCGTGCTCGCCGGCACGGCGGTCTTCTCGGGCGCCGCGCTCGGCTCGACCACCTGCCTCTACGGCGACGGCATCATCCTCGCCTCGAAGTCGGTCGGCGTGAAGCCGCTCAACCTGATGCTGTCGATCCTGCCGTACGCGGCGGTGGCCGCGGTGCTCACGCTCATCGCCTACGTGATCGCGGGCTTCGCGATCGTGGGGGCGTAGCGGGGCGCTCGCCGCAGCGGATGCTGATCAGGGCCCGTTCCGGTGGTTTCGCCGGGGCGGGCTCCTGCGTTTCCGCGATCCGGTGCGCGGATCGGCGCCCCGCACAGCCGCGACGCCGCCTCGGCTCAGCGCAGCGCCAGCGCCGCCTCCTCCGTGATCACGCGGGTGAGGGCGTCGAGGAGCGGGGAGTCGAGGCGCCAGCGCTGCCAGTAGAGCGGCAGGTCGATTGCGGCGTTCGGCCCGACCTCGACGAGGCGTCCGGCCGCGATGAGCTCGCCGCACTGGAGTTCGGGGAGCATGCCCCAGCCCATGCCGAGCTCGACGGCGTGCGCGAACTCCGCCGACGACGGCACGAGGTGCCGCGGCGGCGTCACGGTCGCCCGCGTGAAGCGCCTGATGAAGCGGTGCTGGAACATGTCGTGCCGGTCGAACTCGATGATCGGGGCGGCGCCGAGGGACTCCGCGTTCACACCGCGCGCGAAGTGCCGCCCCGCGAACTCGGGGCTCGCGACGGCGCGATAGCGGTCGACGCCGAGCTTCGTGGACACGCAGCCCGGCACCGGCTCCCGCGTCGCCGTGACCGCCGCCATCACGTCGCCGCGACGCAGCCGCTCCGTCGAGATCGACTCGTCGGCCCTGATCAGCTCGAAACGCGCGCCCGTCTCGCGGGCGGCGCGCGCGATCGCGGGCACGAACCAGGTCGCCAGGGTGTCCGCGTTGACGACGATCGGGATCACGGCCGCCGTGCCCGGGGCGGCGCCGTCGGTCCCCGCTCCGCCGTCGCCCGCGCCGCCCGGCCCCGCGCCGACGCCGAGTTCGAGCGCCGCGTCGCCGACGAGTCGCTCGAACTGGCGCGCGAGCCGCAACACCGTTGCGCCGGCCTCCGTCACCTCGACGGGCCGGGTGCGGCGCAGCAGGACGGTGCCGACCCGCTGCTCGAGGGCCCGCACCCGCTGGCTCACCGCCGACGGTGTGACGTGGAGCGCGCGGGCCGCGCCCTCGAAGCTGCCCTCCGCGATGATCGCCGCGAATGTGGTGAGGTGCTCGACGGGCAGGTCCACGGGCGCTCCTTGCTGGCGGGGGTGTGATCCGGAACCGGGTTGTGATCCGGCTCAGGGTTGTAAATGAAGCAATTTTGATGATCCTTCAGAAAGTTTAGGGATTCTGAATTCGTGGCGCGAGCGATCCGGCCCGTAACGTCGAAACCATGTTCCTTCCCTTCCTCGTCGGCATGGGCAGCGGCCTGTCCCTCATCGTGGCGATCGGCGCCCAGAACGCCTTCGTGCTGCGCCAGGGCATCCGCCGCGAACACGTCCTCCCCGTTGTGCTGATCTGCGGATTGACCGACGCGCTGCTCGAGACGCTCGGCGTGGTCGGCATCGGCTACGTCGTGGAGCGGGCGCCCGTGGTGCTCGAGATCGTGCGCTGGGGCGGTGTCGCGTTCCTGCTCTGGTACGCGTGGACGGCCGCCCGGCGCGCCATGAAGCCCGAGGTGCTCGTCGCCGGTGAGGGCGGCACGAGCTCGCTCAAGCGCACGATCCTCGCCTGCCTCGCGATCACCTACCTCAACCCGCACGTGTACCTCGACACGATGGTGCTCATGGGGTCGATCGGCAACGCGCAGGGCGACCCCGCTCGCTGGTGGTTCGTCGCGGGCGGCGCGCTCGCGAGCATCGCCTGGTTCTTCCTGCTCGGCTACGGCGCCAGGGCGCTGACCAGGTTCTTCGCGACGCCACGCTCGTGGCAGATCCTCGACGGGGTGGTCGCGGTCGTGATGCTCGTGATCGCCGCGCGGCTCGTGTTCGGCGGGGTCGGGGTATAGCGCGAGGGCCTCCTCGGGGACAGCCGACGAAGCTACGCCGACAGCGCGTGCACGAGCGCGTCGACGTCGCCCGGCGTCGTGTCGAACGCGCACATGAGCCGGTACAGCTCCGGATCGCCCGGCCATGGGCCGAACTGGAAGCGTTCCTGCGCGCGGGCGATGCACGTGGCGGGAATCCGCGCGAACACGGCGTTCGACTCGACGGGGTAGGCGATCCGGATCCCGGATCCCGATCCGTCACGCTCGTCCTCGCCCTCGCAGACCCCTGCGATTCCGGCGACGAGCCGCGCGGCCATCGCGTTCGCGTGGCGGGCCGAGCGCTCCCAGAGGTCGCCCTCGTAGAGCGCGAGGAGCTGGGCCGAGACGAAACGCATTTTCGATGCGAGCTGCAGATCGATCTTGCGGAGATACTCGATCCCTGGCGTCTCCTCGGGGGTGAGGGCGATCACAGCTTCTGCGCCGAGCAGGCCGTTCTTCGTGCCGCCGAGGCTGACGATGTCGGCCCCCACGTCGCGCGTGATCGCGCCGAGCGTCGTGCCCAGGTGGGTGGCCGCGTTGCCGAGCCGTGAACCGTCGAGGTGGAAGCGCATGCCGAGACCGTGCGCGTGATCCGCGAGCGCGCGCAGCTCGTCGGGCGTGTAACAGGTGCCGAACTCCGTGACCTGCGCCACCGAGACCACGCTCGGCTGCGCGCGATGCTGGCTCCCGAAGCCCCAGGCCTCCCGGTCCACGAGCTCCGGGGTGAGCTTGCCGTCTGGCGTCGCCACGGGGAGGAGCTTCAGCCCGCCTGTCTTCTCCGGGGCGCCCGTCTCGTCGACCGCGATGTGCGCCGCCGACGCGCAGATCACCGCGCCCCACCGCGGGGCCGCCGCCTGCAGCGCGAGCACGTTCGCGCCCGTGCCGTTCAGCACGGGGAACGCCTCGGTGCCCTCGCCGAACAGCCGCTGCGCGAGCTCGCGGAAGCGGGCCGTCCAGTCGTCGCCGCCGTACGCCGGCGCGTGGCCGACGTTCGCCGCCGCGATCGCGGCGAGCACCTCCGGGTGCACCCCCGCCCAATTGTCGGAGGCGAAGAAGCGGCTGATGGAGGCGTCGTGTGCGGTCACGGAACCCAGGGTACGCCCGCGTGTGCTCCGGCGCACGGGCGGCATTAGGCTCGACCCATGTCTGCAGCAGTACCCCGGCGCGCGCGACTCCTCGCGCCGGCCCTCGCGATTCTCGTCGGCGCGCTCCTGATCCTCGTGTTCTGGTGGTTTGGCGTTGTGATCGGGGGTGAACCCTTCGGTACCGCGCTCGGGATGCTCTCGGGTGCGCTGTTCCTGATCCCCGGGGCGATCGCCCTGCTCGTCGCGTTGGCCGCGAATGGGCGGGACCGGCGCGCGGAGGCCGAGGGGCGGCCCGTGTCCGCGGAGCGGCTCGCGGACGCGGCCGCCAGCGGCGCCGGGATCCGTCGGGGGCGGAGCACCGGGCCGCTGTCGGCGCAGCTCTTCGGCGCGCTCGGGCTCGGCCGGCCGGGTCGATTCCTTGCCGCGCTCATGCCGTGGTTGCTCGCGGCCGCGCTGCTCTTCTCGGTGGAGCCGCGCATCATGATCGCGTCGGTGTTTCTCGTGTTCATCGGTACGGGACTCGGCCGTCTGCTGTACCGGCTGCGCCCGGGGGCGCTGTGGGCGCGGGCGCTCGTCACGATCGGGATTCCGCTCCTGTTCACGGCGCTGCTCCTTCCCGTGACGATCGAGCCGGGGTACTGGCCGAACGCGTTCGCAATCCCGGTCGGCGCGGAGATCGGGGCGGCGCTCGGCCGGGCCCGTGAGCGGAGTACGAGCGCGCCCGGCCGGGTGCTTGCCCGCGACTGGGCGGGGGTCGAGCTGGTGGGCGATCCGGCGCGTACGCACTTTGACATCCGGCCGCTCATCAGGCAGATTCCGCGGGCCGAGGGGCGCGCCTATGCCGCGGCGGATCCCGCGGTCGCGGCGTCGGGGGCCGCCGCGACGGGGAGCGCGTTCGTGTCGATCGTCGCCGCGATCTTCCCGATCGGGATCATCGCGTTGGTGTTCGGCATGACGGAGCAGGCCCTGAGCGGCAAGGACGACACCGCGAGCCAGCTGCTCGGGATGTCGGCGGCCCTCGCCCTCATGCTGCTCGGCGGAGGGATCCTGGTGTGGTGGTCGGTGCGCTCGCGGGCGCGGATCACGCGCCCGGTGGATCATCTCGCCTACGCGCAATTCGCCGCAGTGAACGGCCTGATTTACGACCCGAAACCGGGGGTCTCGCCCGACGGCGAGGACGTGCTCACGCGGAAACTCCACGCGGAGGGGATCCGGAACCGGGTGCTCGTGGCGAACCGCGAGGCGGTGGACGCGAACGCCGTGGGTGACGGGTTCACGCACTTCGGCGGCCTGTGCGCGGTGCAGCTCGCGACGGAGCTGCCGAACATTCGCCTCCGCGCCCGGGGCAATCGCCTCCCCGCGTTCTCCGCGTACGCCGCGCCCGCCCGCGACCAGCACCTTTCCCTCGAGGGGGACTTCGACCGATACTTCGAGCTGTACGCCCCGAAGGGCTACGAGCGCGATGCGCTCTACCTCTTCACCCCCGACGTGATGGCGTGGCTCATCGACGACGCGCGCGGGTACGACGTCGAGCTCCGCGGGCGCGAGGTCGTGTTCCGTTCCCGGCAGGACCAGGTGACGCGGGACCCCGCGGACTGGCAGCGCCTCGCCCACGCGTTCACCGCGCTCGAGGAGCGGATCGAGCAGTGGGAACGGTGGCGCGACGACCGCCTCGACCAGCCGACCGCGCGCGCTGGCGAGCTGACGATGGAGCGCCGCGGACCCGCGGGCCGCGTCGGGGAGAGCGGCAGGCGTCTGCGCTTCGGGGTCGGGGCCGGGACGATCTTCGTTGCGGGCTTCGTGGCGATCTACGTGACGCTCACGGTGCTCGCGAACTCCATCTGAGCCGGGTGCCGCCGCCGAGACGGGCGCGCGCATCCACCGGTCGGAGGATGCCGAATCTCGGGCGAACGGCCCATTACGCGCGCTCCCGGAACGGGCGATTCTGGGAGCATGACTCAGCATCAGGACCATCGGAGCCCCGCGGACACCGCGGTTCACGTTCGCGGCCTCGAGAAACGCTACGGCGACCGCACCATCCTCGAGGGGATCGACCTCGACATTGCGCGCGGTGAGACCTACGCGCTGCTCGGCCCGAACGGCGCGGGGAAGAGCACCACGATCGAGGTCCTCGAGGGAATTCGGAGGCCGGGCGGCGGCGAGGTCAGCGTGCTCGGCGCGAACCCGCTCTCGGCCCCGCGTGCGTGGCGCTCCCGGATCGGGATCGTCGCACAGGACACCGGCGACCTCGGGCCGTATACACCGCGCGAGCTGATCGGGCATTTTGGCCGGCTTTCTGCGAACCCGCGTCCCGTCGATGAGGTCCTCGATCTGGTCGGATTGACGGCGCAGGCTGGTCGGCGCGCGAGCAAGATGTCCGGCGGGCAGAAGCGCCGTCTGGACGTCGCCCTCGGCATCGTCGGCCGCCCGGAACTGCTGTTCCTCGACGAGCCAACGACGGGGTTCGACCCCGAGGCGCGACGCCAGTTCTGGGTGATGCTCGAACAGCTCACAGCGGAGGGCACATCGATCCTGCTGACCACGCACTATCTCGATGAGGCCGCGCATCTCGCGGATCGCGTCGGCGTTCTCTCCGGAGGCGTGCTCGTGGCGGAGGATCCGCCCGAGCGGCTGGGCGGAGCCGAGGCGCGGGTCCCGGTGGTCACCTGGCGCGACGCCGGGGGCCGGGCGCGCGAGCAGCGCACGCCCGAACCCGGGGCGCTCGTCGAGCGTCTGATGCGCGAGGCCCGCGAGGCAGGGGTGCCCGGGGGCGAACCGATCGCGCTCGAGATTCGACGCCCGAGCCTCGAGGACATCTATCTGGACCTGATCGGCGAGACCGCGGGCGATCTCGCGGCGGCCGGCGCGAGCACGACAGGAGCACTGCGATGAGCACCACCGAGAAGCGGGCGGACGCGGGTGCAATCGCAGCCGCGGCCTCCGAAAACCCCGTTCCCACCGCAACTCGCGCGGCGGGGACCGCCGGGACCGGCGCCGCACACGCGGCACCGACCCGGGCCGTCGGCGCGGGCAGGGCGCCCGGCATCCTGCGGGCGGGCCTCTCCGCGCTCGTGATCGAGCTTCGCGGCTACGTCCGCACCCCCGACACGATCGTCTTCACGTTCCTGTTCCCGATCCTGATGCTCGGTATTTTCAGCGTCGCCTTCGAATCGATGGGGAAGGTCGGTGCCCTCCCCGACGGCACCGGCGGCGTCACGATGGCGGAGTACTACCTGCCGGGCATGGTCGCGGCAGGCATCTTCCTCTCCGGCGTCCAGAACCTCGCGATCGACATCGCGCGAGAGAAGAGCGACGGGTGGCTGAGGCGACTCGGCGCGACGGCAATCTCGCCCGTCAGCTACTTCATCGGCAAGGCCGGGATGATCCTGATCACGTCGCTCGCACAGGCGGCACTGCTGATCGCCGTCGCGAAGTTCGCGTTCGACGTCAGGCTCCCCGAGGAACCGGAACTCTGGCTGCGGTTCGCGTGGCTCTTCGCGCTCGGCATCGTCACGATGACGATGCTCGGGATCGCGCTCTCCTCGCTCCCGCGCTCCTCCCGCAGCGCGACCGCGGTCGTGCTCCCCGTCGTGCTCCTCCTGCAGTTCATCTCCGGCGTCTACCTGCAGTTCACGATGCTCCCGGAGTGGCTGCAGAACTTCGCTTCACTCTTCCCGCTGAAGTGGCTCGCGCAGGGGATGCGCAGCGTGTTCCTCCCCGAACACTTCGCGAAAGCGGAACTCAGCGGCAGCTGGGACCTCGGCCTCGTTGCCGTGAACCTGGGCATCTGGCTCGTGGTGGGCCTCGTCATCAGCCTGATCACCTTCCGATGGACGCGTCGCTCGTGAAGGATGCCCCAGCGTTCCGGGGCCGCGCCGGTCATGGCGCGGCCCCGCTCGATCGTGAGAGGCTGAACGCATGATCGAGGGCGCGCGAACGCGGCTCCCGCTGCTCGGGTGGGACGTCGCGTTCGGCTGCCTCCTCGCGTTCTTCGCGCTGATCGGGTTCCTGAACGCGGCCGATGAATCAGCGGGTGGCGTCGGCCTCGTGACCGCGCTGGCGCCGCTCGTGTGCATCGGGATCGTCTACGTTGTGCTCGGTCGGCCGCTGCTGCGCAGGACGATGACGACCGGTCTCCCCACCCGCACCGACCTCTTCACACTCGTCCTGCTGGTCGCCGGAACCGGGTTCGCGGCGCTCGTCGAGCCGAGCTACGCGACCCTGCAGTGCGTGATCTACCCCCTGATCTGGGTCACCCTGCCGGCGCAGCGCGACTCGATCGTGTGGAGCGCGGGGCTCGCGCTCGCCGTCGGCGTCGGCTCGACGGTTGCGTACGCGCGGCACGGCGCCGAGAACCCGATCGGTATCGCGGCGCTCGTCGCGGTGCTGTCTTTCGGCTTTGCGGTCGTGATGGGAACCTGGATCACGCGCATTCACCGGGCCGGCGAGCGCTATCGCGACCTCGCGGAAGAACTCCGCCGCAGCCAGGCCACCGCGGCCGCGCTCGCGGAGTCGGCCGGTGCTGCCGCTGAGCGCGAGCGGCTCTCCCGCGAGTTGCACGACACCCTCACGCAGACGCTGACCGGCCTCGTCATGCTCTCCGAACAGGCAGAACGCGCGCTCGACGCGGGAGACGAAGCGCGGGCGAGGGATCGCGTCGCGCACGTCGGCCGTGCCGCGCGCGACGCGGTGTCCGAGGCCCGGGCGCTCGTCGCAACCACCCAGCCGCTCGGCGAGGGCGGGCTCGAGCAGGCGCTCGAGCGGATCACGGCGCGCTTCGCGAGCGATACCGGAATCGTCGTGGAGCGCCGGATCGAGGCGCAACACCTCGACCGCGAGCGCCAGGTCGTGCTGCTGCGAGCCGCCCAGGAGGGGCTCGCGAACGCCCGGAAGCACGCGCGGGCGACGCTCGTCGAGCTCGCGCTGCTGAGCGATGATCGGGGAGTCCTGCTTCGCGTCGACGACGACGGCTGCGGGCCGTCCGGGAGCGGTGCCGAGGCGCCTGCCGGATTCGGGCTGAGCGGACTCGGAGATCGGGTGCGCACCGTGGGTGGTTCGGTCGCGTTCGGCGCGCGGCCGGGAGGCGGCGCCCGGCTCGAGGTGCGGATGCCCCATCAGGAGCCGCGGGATGCGCTGGGGTCGCCCGAGAGCCCGGGGGAGCTGAACGGAGTGCCCCCGCGGGCCGCGGCGAACGCGCCTGATGACGTGCGCGACAGGGAAGGGACCAGTTCGTGATCAGAGTGTTTGTGGTGGATGATCACCCGATCGTGCGGGGCGGGATCGTGGGTCTCCTCGAAACCGAGGCGGACTTCGAGGTGGTCGGCGAGGCCGCCTCCGGTGAACAGGCGCTCGATCAGCTCGCCCGGATCGAGTCGGACATCGTGCTCATGGATCTCCGCATGCCCGGCATGGGTGGAGTCGCGGCGACGCGGGCGCTTGCGGAGCGTGAGCCGCGCCCGCGCGTGCTCGTGTTCACGACCTATGAGGACGATGACCAGATCCTTGCCGCGATCGAGGCGGGCGCGAGCGGCTATCTGGTGAAGGCGGCGCCGGCAGAGGAGCTGGCGGCGGGTATTCGCGCCGTCGCCGCGGGACAGACCGTTCTCGCGCCGTCGATCGCGGCGCAGCTCGTGGCGCGGGCCTCGGCGCCGCGCACGCCGACGGCGACCCGCTCGGCCCTGACGCGTCGAGAAACGGAGATTCTCGCGCTCGTGGCCGAGGGGATGAGCAACCCCGCCATCGCGGCGAAGCTGTTCATCGGCGAGTCGACGGTGAAGACCCACCTGCTGCACGTGTTCGAGAAGCTCGAGGTCTCCGACCGCACCCGCGCGGTGACGCGGGCGATGAAGCGCGGGCTGATCTGACCGCGCCAGGGAGCCTCTCGTGAGCGACCCTCAGCTCTGTCGCCAGTAGCCGCAGAAGTCGACGGCGCCGCGATCGAGGCCCCGCACGTTGACGAGATGCTTGCGCCCGAGCGAGGCCAGTTGCTGTTCACCGGCGACGAAACCCGACACGGGTACGTCCGCGAGCGGCGGGAGTCCGCGTAGCTCCTCGAGGGCGGCGGCGCCCGGCCGGGCCGTGCGCTCGCGGAGGATCCAGCGCACCGCGACGCCCTCCGGCGCGCGGATGGGCTGCTCGTCGGCGCGGTGGGGCACCTCGAGCAGGGCATAGCCTGCGCTCGTGGCCGGGAGATCGCGGAGGATCCCGATCGCGGCGGGAAGCGCAGACTCCTCGCTGACGATGACCACCGTGTCGGCGCCCTCGACCGGGCGATAGCCGCATCCCTGGTCGATCAGGGCGACGGCCGCGCCGACGGGGAGGGTCGCGGCCCACGGCGCGGCGACGCCCGCGTGCTGCGGGTCCGAGTTGTGGATGACGAAGTCGACCTCCATGCGGGCTGCCGACCGGTCGAAACTGCGCACCGTGTAGTTGCGGATGGCCGGCCGGGTGGACCGGGGGAGGGTGAGGTATTTCAGGTACCCGCGCACGTCGTAACGCGAGGCGAGGCGGTCGAAGCGGGTGGCCTCTCCCGCGACCGGGATTGCCAGGCGGAACCACTGGTCAAAGCCGAGATCGCGCCATCCCTGGAGTTGCTCGCCCTCGAGAGTGAGCCTCACGAAACTGGGGGAGATGCGCTCGGCTCGCGCCACGCGTGCGGTGACGAGGCCGGTGGAGGCGTGGTCGACAGCGATGTTCTGTGCGGGCATGGGGTCCTTCCGGTGGCAACCGAGTGGGCATAGGGCAGCGGAATGGCGGCGGGATGCGGGAAGAACCGCGGGGTAAGGCAAGCCTAAGTCGAAACATCTGATGTATCAATCCCCGATCAGGGGTTGACGCCGGGCCGAATGCCTCATAGGTTCATTAGTGAAGTAACTAACCAGCAAACCAACGACACGGAGGAGAGAGGGTATGTTCGACGATTCGCGCCCGATCTTCCAGCAGCTCGCAGAGCGGCTCGAGGACGAGATCCTCGGCGGCATCTACGGCGAAGAGGATCAGGTGCCCTCCACGAACGAGCTCGCCGGCCACATGCGGATCAACCCGGCCACGGCCGGCAAGGCGCTGAACCTGCTCGTCGACCGCGGTGTCCTGTACAAGCGCCGCGGGATCGGGATGTTCGTCGCGGAGGGCGCTCGCGCCCTCATCGCGGAGGAACGTCAGCGCGGGATCACCGAGCACTTCATCGCGCCGCTGCTCGCGGAAGCCCGAAAGCTCGGCCTTTCCGCCCAAGACATCATCCGACTCATCGCAGAGGAAGACCAGAAATGAACGCAAACGCCATCGAGACGCGCGAATTGACGCGTCGCTACCGCGGCGAGACCGCCCTCGACGGGGTGTCGGTCTCGATCAAGGAGAACGTCATCACCGGCCTGCTCGGTCGAAACGGAGCGGGGAAGACGACGCTGATGTCGCTCATCACCGCGCAGGATCTTCCGAGCTCCGGCACCGTCCGGGTCGACGGACACGCCCCGTTCGAACGCGCCGAGACGATCGAGCGGATGTGCTTCATCCGGGACAATCAGCGCTACCCCGACGACTACCGCCTGCACCACGCCCTCCGCGCGGCCGCCTTCAGCTACCCGAACTGGTCGCAGGAGCTCGCCGACCACCTCGTCGAGGTGTTCCGCATTCCGCGGCGGACGATCGTGAAGAAGTACTCCCGCGGTCAGCTGTCGGCCCTCGGGATCGTACTCGGACTCGCCTCGCGCGCTCCGATCACCTTCTTCGACGAGCCCTATCTCGGACTCGACGCGACCGCCCGCGGCATCTTCTACGACGAACTGCTCCGCGATTACGCGGAGCATCCGCGCACGATCATCCTCTCGACGCACCTCATCGACGAGATGGATCGCCTGCTCGAACGAGTGATCGTGCTCGATCGCGGCCGGGTGGTCCGAGAGGCCGACGTGGACGAACTCCGCGGCGAAGCCTTCCAGATCGCCGGCAAACTCTCCGACCTTGACGCCTTCCTCGCGGGACGGGAAGTGCTGTCGCGACGCACGATCGGCGGCCTCGGCACCGCGATCATCGGCGAGCGGCCCAGCGACTCGGTGCAGGCCGAGGCGCGCGAGCTCGGCCTCGAGCTCAGCGGGGTCTCCCTGCAGGACCTCGTCGCCGCCTACGGTCTCGCCGACGAACCCGGCACCGCCTCCCACCCTGAATCCGACCCCACGCGCGCCGCCAACGCCGCGCGCACCCCCGAACGGAGCGCATCATGAACCGCATCGCACAGGTGACCAGGCTTCACCTGAACAAGTGGCAGACTTTCGTTCTCACCCCGATCGGCATCCTCGCGATCGTGATCTTCGTGAGCATCGTCATCCAGCTCGCCATCCAGCGAGCCGGTGTCGACGTGGCGAGCGCCGACTACCAGGAGGGCGCGCGATTCAACTCCTCCGTCGCGTGGGCGCTTCCCGGTTTCCTCGTCTACTACGGAGTGCAGGCCGTCGCGACGACCTATCCGTTCGCGCTCGCGCTCGGCACCACTCGCCGGAACTTCATTCTCGGCACCCTCATCTCGAACGCGATCTTCGCGGCGTATGCGGCGGTTCTCATGCTGGCGCTTCTCGGGGTCGAGCTCGTGACCGGGCACTGGTTCATGGGCGCGCACATCTTCGACGTGGTGGTGCTCGGCAACGGCAACCCGCTGATCCTGCTCCCGACCGCCTTCGTCGGTGTGCTGCTCTGCCTCATGATCGGCGGCCTCTTCGGAGCGATCTGGGTGCGCTTCGGGGCGAAGGGCCCGCTGTTCCTCGGCGTCGCGCTCGGCCTGGCGCTCGCGATCCTGGTCCTGATCATCGCGCCGAATCTCGTCGAGATCGTGTCCGGGATCACCCGAGCGGGGCTCGGGATCGCGGCGCTCGTCGCGATCGTCCTCGCGATGGCGGGCACGTGGTTCGCAATGCGGCGGGCCTCGGTGCGGTAGTGCCAACGTAGCATCGCGAGTCTGCTGCCGCGCCGCACGCAAATATGCTCCCTGGTCGTGGAGAAGGGCCGGGAGCATTTTTGCGCGCGGACGACTTGACCATCAAGGGGGGCGGTGAAGACAGGACAAAAGGCGCAAGGCTATGAACTCAGGCTTCACATTCAATCTCGACTTACCTGGATATGCGTCTTATGTCGGTTATTGACCAGATGGGAAGGTACGAGAAAGATGAACGGGAAGATTGCCACTGTTGGATTGCGGTGTAACGCACTTGGTTTCGGTGAGTTACCGAGTGCGCTCGATTCACTTACGTAAGCGCGCGCTGTCCACTCCTGAAATCAGGCCGGCGTAGGGCGTTTTGTTGCCTCCGTGGTCACTGTGGCCTCAGCATTCTGTTCCGAAAAATTCAAGATGGTTCTGCAATTTACGAAGCATGCCTGACGACAGGCGGCCGCCCGGAAAGTTTCTGAACGCGCAATCAAAAAGGCATTGAGTGAGGGGCGAGTCACTCAGCGCAGGAACGGAACCGCTACCGTGGAAGTCGGGAACACCAGAGTTGTTGTCAATGTGAAAAATGGCAATATCCTTGCGGCCATTCGGGCCGGTGGCGGCGGGTTTGCAGGAGGGCGTTAATGAAGGCTCAATTTGACGCTGAGGCCGATGCAGCGAGTCTGCAGTTGAGCGAAAGCGGTGTGTTTTCGCATAACGTGACACTCGAGTTGTCTGAAGGATTGGTAATCCTCGATGTTTCAGTTTCAGGAACAGTGTTGGCAATCGAGTTCGTCGGAGTTTCTCGGCTGTTGGAAACGGACACAATTGCTCAATTTGAACGGGATACAGAGGGGTAGATTCGTCGGGTCAGAATGAGCAATGTGTACGGGCGCTTGTGTTTCAACACAGGCAAGTCTGCCCGAGTGCCGCACGAGCACGAAGTGCCCCCAACCTTTCGAGGTCGGGGGCACTTCGTGCTCGTGCGCTGGGCACGCAACGGATCCGGTCTGCGGGGGGATGAATCGGATCCGGGCTAGGCGCGCGCCTCGGCGGACACGCGATGCTGTTCGGCCGACTCGCCGGCCGCGGCGGACGCGGGCGCGATGTCCGCGCTCGGCACGGCTGCGATCTCCGTCTCGCCGTCGGTGTCGCTGTTGTCGAAGGCGAGGCCGCGGCGCGGCGCGTTGTAGAGCCCCTCGTCGAGGATCCCCTCGCGCTTCGCGACGATCGCGGGAACCAGCGCCTGACCAGCCACGTTCACCGCGGTGCGGCCCATGTCGATGATCGGGTCGACGGCGAGGAGCAGGCCGACACCCTCGAGCGGCAGGCCGAGCGTCGACAGCGTGAGGGTGAGCATCACGGTCGCGCCGGTCGTGCCGGCGGTCGCTGCGGAGCCGACCACGGAAACGAGCACGATCAGGAGATACTGCACGAGCGTGAGATCGATGCCGAAGAACTGGGCGATGAAGATCGCTGCGACGGCCGGGTAGATCGCGGCGCAGCCGTCCATCTTCGTGGTCGCGCCGAGCGGGACGGCGAAGGAGGCGTAGCCGCGGGGCACGCCGAGGTTGCGCTCGGTGACGCGCTGCGTGAGCGGGAGGGTGCCGATCGAGGAGCGGCTCACGAAGCCGAGCTGCACGGCCGGCCAGACGCCGGAGAAGTACTGCTTGATCGACAGGCCGTGCGTCTTCACGATGATCGGGTAGACGACGAACAGCACGATCGCGAGACCCAGGTAGAGCACGCCGACGAAGGCGGTGAGCGAGCCCATCTTGTCCCAGCCGTACTCCGCGACCGCGTTGCCGATCAGGCCGATCGTGCCGATCGGGGCGAGGCGGATGATCCACCACAGCACCTTCTGGATGATGGCGAGCGCCGACTCGGTGAGGCGGATGAAGGGCTCGGCCTTCTCGCCGATCTTCAGGGCGGCGATGCCGACGGCCGCCGAGATGACGATCACCTGGAGGACGTTGAAGCCCGGGGTGACCGTGAGCGCACCGCTCGCGGCGTCGACGGCTCCGCTCGCGTTCAGGCCGAGGAAGTTCTGCGGGATCAGGCCGATCAGGAAGTTCCACCAGGTGCCGACCGTCGACGGGGCACCCGTCTCGAGCGCGGTCTGCGAGGCGACCGAGCCGGGACGCAGCAGCACGCCGAGGCCGATGCCGATCGTCACGGCGATGAGCGCCGTGATTGCGAACCACAGAAGCGTCTGCCCCGCGAGACGCGCGGCATTCGTTACCTTTCGCAGGCCGACGATGCTCGAGACGACCGCGGTGAAGATCAGGGGGACCACGGCAGCGCGGAGCAGCGAGACGTAGCTGCCGCCGATCGTGTCGAGCGTGGCCTGCAGGCCGTTCGGGTTTTCTGCCGCGTCCGTGCCGATCGCGCGGGCGAGGCCGCCGAGCGCGAGGCCGATGACGAGCGCGGCGAGGATCTGCCAGCCGAAAGAGGTGAGGAACTTGGGCAGGCGGCGCTTCGCGCGGGGCGCTGCGTTGCCTTCCGCGGTCGCGGCGGCTGTTGGAGTCGCCTGTGGGGAGGTCACGGGATCGGGTCCTTTCACGTCAGTGGGGCCGCGCTGACATGGATTGCGCGGCGACGCCCGATGTCGGGCACAGTCGAAAACCATAGCAAAACATTCGCTCTGCTTATTCCATGTATCCATTTATGACATGTATTACGGCGATCCCCCGGCTCCTGAGCGTCGACAGCGACGGGTGCCACCCCGGGAAATCCCCGGTAGGCTTGCCCCCATGGCTGATTCTTCGTTTGACGTGGTGAGCAAGATCGACTCGATGGAGGTCGAGAACGCGGTGAACCAGGCCCGCAAGGAGGTCGAGCAGCGCTACGACTTCAAGGGCGTGGGCGCAGACGTCTCCCTCTCCGGCGAGACCATCCTGATCAAGGCGAACACCGAGGAGCGCGCCTCCGCGGTGCTCGACGTGCTGCAGTCGAAGTTCATCAAGCGCGGCCTCTCGCTCAAGGCCCTCGACACGGGCGAGCCCTACCCGAGCGGCAAGGAGTACCGCATCGAGTCGAAGCTCAAGGAAGGCATCGACCAGGCGACCGCAAAGAAGCTCAACAAGCTCATCCGCGACGAGGGCCCCAAGGCCGTGAAGTCGCAGATCCAGGGCGACGAACTCCGTGTCTCCTCCAAGAGCCGCGACGACCTCCAGGCAACGATCGCGCTCCTCAAGGGCGCAGACGTCGATGTCGCGCTGCAGTTCGTGAACTTCCGGTAAGACGGCTGCGCGCGGGCCGGCTCGCTACACTGGCCGCATGATCGGTGAGAACCTGCTCGGCCCCGAACCCACGCTCCTCGCTGGCGACCCCGTCGTCGACGCAGCCCTCGCCGCGGGGGAGGATCCCGAGGCGATCGTGCGACGGCATCCGGAGTCGCCCGCCGCGTGGGCGGCGCTCTCCGACCGGGCCGACGCGGCCGGCCGGGAAATTGAGGCGTACGCCTTCGCGCGCGTTGGCTACCATCGCGGCCTGGACCTCCTGCGCAAGTCCGGTTGGCGGGGTGCCGGGCCGATCCCCTGGTCGCACGAACCGAACCGGGGCGTGCTTCGGGCGCTCTATGCGCTCCGCCGCGGTGCTGCGGCGATCGGCGAGGAGGGTGAGGTCGTGCGACTCGCCGAGTTCCTCAACGGGGCCGATCCCGAGGCGATCCCCGCGCTCGAGGGCTGAACGGCCTGGAATCGTGGCTCTGATCCTTGCTCGGATCAGGGCATTGATTTCGGCGTTTCAGGGCGGGCGGAGAGGTTTTCCACAGTCCCGGGTAGACTAGGGCGGTATCTGCCTAGGCAAAGGAAGGGGCTGAAATGCCCGCAGTGCTCATTACCGGTGCCCAGTGGGGCGACGAAGGAAAGGGGCGCGCGACCGACCTGCTCGGCAGCCGCGTCGACTACGTCGTCAAGTTCAACGGCGGCAACAACGCGGGTCACACGGTCGTGATCGGCGACGAGAAGTACGCGCTGCACCTTCTCCCGTCGGGGATCCTCACCCCGGGTGTCACCCCGGTGATCTCGAACGGCGTCGTCATCGACCTTGAGGTGCTGCACGAGGAGCTCGAGGCCCTGCGCGGCCGCGGCCTCGACGTCTCCCGACTCAAGGTGAGCGCGAACGCCCACGTCATCACCGCCTACCATCGCACGCTCGACAAGGTCACCGAGCGCTTCCTCGGGAAACGCCAGATCGGTACCACCGGCCGCGGCATCGGCCCGGCCTACGCCGACAAGATCAACCGCGTCGGGATCCGGATCCAGGACATCTTCGACGAGGGCATCCTCCGCCAGAAGGTCGAGGCCGCGCTCGAATTCAAGAACCAGGTGCTCGTCAAGATCTACAACCGCCGCGCAATCTCGGTGGACGAGGTCGTTGACGATCTGCTCTCCTACCGCGAGATGCTGGAGCCCATGGTGTGCGACACCGGCCTGCTCCTGCACAACGCGATGCAGGACGACAAGACCGTCCTCTTCGAGGCAGGTCAAGCGACCATGCTCGACATCGACCACGGCACCTACCCCTTCGTGACCTCCTCGAATGCAACCGCGGGTGGTGCGAGCACCGGATCAGGGCTGCCGCCGCACCAGATCGACCGTGTCATCGCGGTCATCAAGGCGTACACGACCCGCGTCGGTGCCGGTCCGTTCCCGACCGAACTCTTTGACGAGGACGGCGAGTACCTCCGCCAGAAGGGCTTCGAGTTTGGGGTCACCACCGGGCGCCTGCGCCGAACCGGCTGGTACGACGCGCCCATGGCGCGCTACGCGGCCCGGATCAACGGGGTCACGGACTTCGTGCTCACCAAGCTCGACGTCCTCTCGGGCCTGGAGACGATTCCCGTCTGCGTCGCTTACGACGTCAACGGCGTGCGCCACGACGAGATGCCGGTCAACCAGAGCGACTTCCACCACGCGGTTCCGATCTACGAGGAGTTCCCCGGCTGGAGCGAAGACATCTCGGGAGCCCGCACCCTTGAGGAGCTCCCCGTGAACGCGCGGGAGTACATTCGCGCGCTCGAGGGCATGAGCGGCGCCCGGTTCTCCGCGATTGGCGTGGGCCCTGAGCGGGAACAGGTCATCGAGCTTCACGACCTGCTCGGCTGATCCCATGAGCGAGTCGACGCCGCAGCAGCGCCTCGAGCGGCTCCGCTCGAGCATCGACAACATCGATGCAGCGCTCGTGCACATGCTCGCGGAGCGCTTCCGGTGCACGCAGGAGGTGGGAATCCTGAAAGCGGAGAACGAGATGCCCGCCTCGGATCCGTCGCGCGAGGCGCGGCAGATCGCCCGGCTGAGGAGCCTCGCAGAGGACGCGCACCTGGATCCCGAGTTCGCCGAGAAGTGGTTCAACTTCGTGGTCGCCGAGGTGATTCGTCACCACACGGAGGCCGCCGCCACGGTTGTGGACGGGGAGGAGTAGTCCGGGGCGCTCGCCTCGACCGGCGCGTGGTCGGCGATCGCTGACGATTCACCATTGCGATTCATTCGAACATATGTTCGAATGAACTCATGAGATGGAGCAATCAGGCGGTCGCCGCGCCGCCCCCAGAGGACGGCGCCCTGCCCGGTCTCGCCCTCAGCGACCTCGCGGCGGTGCCCGGCCATCTGCGCACGGTTCGCACCCCCGAGTTCGCGGGCCTCGTGTTCCACGAGGTGCTCGCCAAGAGCGCGCTCAATCGGGTCCCCGGGGGATCCTCGATGCCGTTCTCCTGGACCATCAACCCGTATCGCGGCTGCTCGCACGCCTGCGTGTACTGCTTCGCTCGCGGCTCGCACCGCTACCTCGACTTCGATACCGGCCGCGACTTCGACTCGCAGATCGTGGTCAAGGTGAACGTCGCGGAGGTGCTCGGCCGTGAGCTCGGGCGCCCCGGCTGGGCACGCGAGACCGTCGCGCTCGGCACGAACACCGACCCGTACCAGCGGGCCGAAGGGCGCTACCGGCTCATGCCCGGCATTATCGCGGCGCTCCAACGGAGCGGTACGCCGCTGTCAATTCTCACGAAGGGCACGCTGATTCGGCGTGATCTGCCGCTGCTCGTCGATGCGGCGGAGCGGGTCTCCGTCGACGTCTCGATGTCGATCGCGATCCGCGACGGCGATCTGCAGCGCTCGATCGAGCCCGGAGTGCCGGGAACGCGGGCTCGGCTCGAGACGATCGCGGCGGCAGCGGACGCTGGCCTTGCCCCCAACGTGTTCCTCATGCCGGTGCTGCCGTTTCTCAGCGACGCTCCGTCGGATCTGGACGCACTGCTCGCGGACATCCGCGCGGCGGGCGCCCGCTCTGTCATGTACGGACCGCTTCACCTGCGCTCCCACGTCAAACCGTGGTTCTTCGCCTGGCTCGAGCACACGCATCCCGACCTCGTGCCCCGCTATCGCGCGCTGTACGCCGGCCCCGGTGGGAAAGCTGAGAGCGCGTACCGCAAGGTGCTCGCGGCGCGCATTCGACCGCTCATTCGGAAGCACGGGCTCGAGATGCCGCGCACGGGAGGGCCGGCAGCTTCCGGGGCGGTGAGCGCCGCTGGAGCGCACACGGGGCCTCCGCAGGAACTGCTGCAGCGCGTGGAGGCGGAGCGCGCAACAGCGGTATCGCTGCCCGGGCTCGAGTCGGATCCTGAGCTCGAACGGCTGCGCATTGAGCGCGCCGGCGCGGCAGCTCGGAAAGCGGGGCAAATGACACTGTTTTAGCTCAGTCCCGAGCGTTTTCGGCGCGGTAACTCGCGGAGGAGTGGCGCCGAAGAGGCTCGCAATCGGGACTTCTCGTAGGTGAGGTGAGCCTGTCCTGCGGTGCAAAAGTGTGCGGAGTTCGACACAATACAGGTGTGACTCAACTCCGTTCCGCCGCGCGCTCATATCCTCTCGTCGCCGCGACCATCGCGGTCGCCATCGTCGGGCTGGTGCTGCTCGCAACACCGGCGCGGGGCGCCGCGCCATGGATCGTCGGCGGATACGCGCTCCTCGTCGCCGCGTGGGAGGCGGTCGGCATGATCCGGCAGCTCCTCGCCGGTCACGCCGGACTCGACATCCTCGCCGTCACCGCCATCACCGCGGCGGTGCTCGTGGGCGAGCCCTGGGCCGCGCTCGTCGTCGTGCTCATGCTTACGGGTGGTGAAGCCCTCGAGGACTACGCCCAGAACCGATCCCAGCGCGAACTCACCGCGCTCCTCGCCCGCGCACCCCAGCGGGCCACGCGCTACGTCACCGCGCCGGAACTCGCCCCTGCCGGGGCCGCTGCCGGCGAGGCAGCCGGTCAGCGTTCGCGCGGAGCTGACGAGTCTGGGACGGAAGCCGCGGAGACGGACCTCACGGAAGACGTCGATGTCGCTGACGTCCAGGTCGGTGACGTGCTGCTCGTGCGTCCCGGCGAGGTCGTGCCCGTCGATGCGATCCTCATCGACGAGCTCGCCACCTTTGACGAGTCCTCGCTCACCGGCGAGAGCCTGCCCGTCGAGCACGCCTCGGGCGAGCGCATCGCGAGCGGCGCCGTCAACGGGGCGAAGGCGATTCGTATGCGCGCAGCTGCGCGTGCGGGGGACAGCGAATACCAGCAGATCGTTCGCCTCGTCGAACAGGCTCAGGCGAGCCGCTCCAAGACCGTCCGCCTTGCGGACCGGTACGCGGTCCCGTTCACCGTCATTTCGCTGCTCATCGCGGCGGTCGCCTGGATCGTGAGCGGTGATCCGGTCCGGTTCGCCGAGGTGCTCGTTGTCGCGACCCCCTGCCCGCTCCTCATCGCGGCCCCCGTCGCGTTCCTCGGAGGCATGAGCCGCGCGGCGAAGGCCGGGCTGATCGTGAAGGGGGGCGGGACGCTCGAGCAGCTCGCAGGCGTCCGCTCGGCGGCGTTCGACAAGACGGGAACGCTCACGACCGGGCGGCCTAAGCCGCGTCGAATCGTTACCGCAGCAGGCTTCTCGGAGGAACGAGTCCTGCAGCTCGCCGCCTCCGCCGAGGTGTACTCCTCGCACGTACTCGCGGCGGCTGTCGTCTCTGCCGGGCGGGATCGAGGTATTCGTCTCATTCCGGTGATCGAGGCCGAGGAGTACGCCACGAACGGCGTGGCGGCTCGCGTGGCCGACGGCGTCATCAGGGTCGGCAAGCCCGCCTGGGTCGCCGCGTCGGCGGATGGCCTGTTCAGGCCGGACCTTGAGGCCGGGGAACTCGTGATCTACGTCGCCCTCGACGACCGCTTCGTCGGGGCGATCGTGATGCGTGATCGCCTGCGCCCTGAGGCCGCCGAGACCCTTGCCGAGCTCGCGGAACTGGGTGTGGAGCGCACGCTCCTCGTCACGGGTGATGTGGCTCCGACCGCGAACGCCGTGGCCTCCGAGCTCGGCATCTCCGAGGTGCACGCGGAGTGCCGCCCGGCGGACAAGGTGCGGATCGTGTCCGAGGTCACCCCGCGCCCGCTGCTCATGGCGGGCGACGGGCTCAATGACGCTCCCGTGCTTGCCGCGGCGGACGTGGGCTTCGCCATGGGCGCTCACGGCTCGACCGCCGCGAGCGAGTCGGCCGACGTGGTGAACCGATTCGACACGATCCACGGCGTCGCTGAAGCGGTCCGGATCGGGCGCGACACCGTGCGGATCGCGCTGCAGAGCATCTGGGCCGGCATCATCATCAGCGTCGGGCTCATGGCCGTCGCCGCATTCGGCCTGTTGCCGGCGCTCGCCGGAGCGTGGCTGCAGGAAGTGGTCGACCTCGTCGCGATTCTGTGGGCGCTGCGTGCGGTGCGCGGTCGCTCGCGCGGCCGAAGCGCTGCGGTCCCTCAGCGCGCGACACCCCGGGTCCCGAGCGAGAAAGCTTCCTGAGTGAATTTACTTCGGCCCGGCGTCGGGGATGCCACATAGCAAGTGCATAGACTGGGGAGATGCACTCCCGGTTCTCCGCAGTCCTGGCCCTTGGGGCCGCCCTTCTGCTCGCCTCCTGCACGCAAGGGGCCAGCGCGCCTCAGCCCGGCGGGCAGGCCCCCTCGAAGGGCGCACAGAAGGAAAGCACGCCGCAGCAGGTGAAACCGCTGCCCTTCAACGCCGGGGGCCTGCTCGGCGGCACCGCGGCGCCCGAATTCCCCGACGGTGATCCGGGAGGCATCGTCGTCGTCACGCCCGACGCGAAGGTCAACGCGCGGGGCGCACTCGTTATCGCGTTCCGCAACAACACCGGCGAGCCGATCTCGAGCGTGCGGTGGCAGGGAAGTGCGAAGAACGGCGACTCGGTCGTCGGCCAGGGCATGAGCCTGTCCTCCACACCGGGAATCGTGCAGCCGGGCGAGATCGGCCTGACCGCGATCTCGTTCTCCAACCCGAAAGCGATTCCAGAGGACGCGAACATCTCGCTCAGCGTGACGTCGCAGAAGCCGGACACCGAGCCGATGAGCGCCGCACCGCTCACGGTCACCGATGCGAGGCAGGCGGGCAGCGAGGTGGTCGGAAACGTCGTGAACAAGACCGGGCACCAGGTTCGGGGCCCGATCAACGTGGATGTCTACTGCTTCAAGGGCAACGAGATCATCAGCATGTGGCCCGGATATCTGAAGGAGAAGCGCATCGAGAAGGACGGGAAGGCACCCTTCTCGCTGAGCCTCTACGGCGCGGAATGCCCCACCTTCGCCGTGGGTGTGAGCGGGTCCTTCGCCTAACGCCCGGAGCCGATCGCGCGGGAACGGCAGTCGCCTCCTACCGGGCTTCGGCGGCCGCGGCCAGTGCGGCGCGAGCGACGCCGATCGCGGCGAGCACACGGTGCCTAAGCTCGTCGCCGCGGCGCGCGAACCCTCTCTGGAGCGCGCTGTATTCGCGCTTGCCATCGGGCGTTTCGATCGGGATCGGGGTGAGCGGGTCGCCGGAGGCGCCGCGGAAGGCGCGCACGTCGTAGGGCGAGGCGCGCATGTCGACCTCGCGGATGTCCCTGGCCAGCACGAAGGCGTCGAGCAGCACCTCACCCGGAACGATCGGGCCGAGTTTCGCGGCCCACTTGTAGACGTCCATGCCCGCGTGCAGGCACGCGGATTGCTCGAGCTCCGGCTGCGTGTCGCGTGTGGGTCGGAGCGCATTGAGCGGCGCGGCATCGGGGGTGAAGAAACGGTAGGCGTCGAAGTGGGTGCATGAGATCGGGTTCGATTCGACGACCCGATCCGTCGCCTCGTGACCGATCCGGAGTTCGAGTTGCGAGTGCCGGATCTGCTCGGGAGTGAGCCGGTACACCATCGCCCACTCGTGCAGACCGAAACACCCGAAGCGGGGCGGGTGCGCGAGCGTTGCCGTGAGCAGCTGCTCCACGTAGTCGACGGTGCCACCTCTGCGGGAGAAGAACGTCGGGAGATCGACGGCCGCGTCGCGGCCACTGGGCCGGTAGTGGCGCCAGGCGCCCCGCTCCTCGGCCGCCCCCTCCAGGAAGACTCCAGCGCCGGGATGCCAGCGCGCGAGCTCGTTGGGTTTCACGGAGTAGTAGGTCCAGAGGAAATCCTCGACCGGGTGCCGTTCGCCGCGAAGCCTGCGCGCCCGATGCCCTGCCGTGAGCGCGGCGGCGCGCTCGGCATGCCGCCTGGCCGCGTCGCGCCAGCTGTGCTCCGGAACGCGGGCCTCACCTGCGGAATTGGCTTCCAGAACGGCGGGGAGAACGGCTGGCACCGTTCCAGGGTACCGCTCGAAGCCGTACCAGCCGCGGGGCGATCGGCTTGACCCCGGCTTGTCCGGCAGCGTTGCGTTCCCTAAAGTATCTGCCTTGTCGCGCCTCGCGGGGACCGGGGCGCTGCTGATCCGGCTTCGGCTCGCGCGACGGACGCACCGAGCAGCTCACTCGTCCCCAACGGTGCCGCGGTGGCGGCAAAGGGAGATCTACACATGGTGCACGATGCAGCGTTCCGGAATGGCGCGCGCGCCAGAACTCGAGGAGGGGTCGCCGCGCGTTCGCGGGCGGGTGCGACCCTCGTGATCGGCGGCCTGCTCGCGGGAACGGCTCTGACCGGATGGGGTCCCGAGAGCGGGGAGGCCGCGGCGAGTCCGATCGAATCGGCGACGGTGCCCGCTGCCCGTGCAGCGAAACAACCGGCTGCCCGGCCGCTCCGAGTGACCGCGACGCATCTCGAACCGGCCGTGGCCGGATCGACGGTCACCATGAGTGTCGTGGTGGCGGACCCGAGAGGCGAGGGGGGATCGCAGGGGTGGGAGCTCCGTGACCATCTCCCCAGAGGCTTCAGCTACGTGCCGGGGAGCGCCCGCCTGAGTACGGCGACGGACTCCGAGGAACTCGACCCTGGAGTCGACGGGCGTGTCCTGTCCTGGCGGCTTCCTCCGCTCGGCGGGGGGCGGGAGATCGGCGCCGAAGCGAGGATCGAGTTCGAGGCCGAGGTCGACGCTGGTCTCGGGCCGCAGCAGAATCTCAGCAATCGTGTCGAACTCCGCAGCCGCGGGGCCGCGCGAAGTCAGGGCGGGGCGGCGAGCTCGAGTATCGTGCGCGCGCAGGCGGTCGATCGGATCGCCGTTATGACCAGGGCCACGGTGTCGATCGGGCAGCGCGTGCTCGGAGCGCCGGAGGAGTGGGTGCCTGACGCTGAGGTGAGCGCCGAGCTCATCGTCCGGAACGATGGCCCGTCAGAGGTGCCGGGTGTGGTGCGGGTGCTGGTCCCAGAGGGGCTCCGAGACGCGCGGCTTACCGCCGGGGAGGACTGGGTGTGCGCGCCGAACGATGCCGAGCAGGATGCGGTGAGTTGCGCGTTCGTCGGCCGCGGGGGAGGCGCGTTCCCCGTTGGGGTCCCGCTCGCGCTCGAGCTGCGCGGCCGCATCGCCGAGGACGCGAGGCCCGGCGACCGGGTGGAGAGCATCGCGCGAGTGCGCTGGCTGGCCTCGGACGACGGCGCCGCGGGGTCGCTACCGGATCTGGACGAATCGCGTGCCACGTGGACCGTGGTCGCCCCAGCTCCCGCGGTCTCTGATGCGGGCTGGATTGGTGCCGACGAGCTGTCGTCGCGCCACGACCACGGCGCCGATCGTGAGGACGGGCGCGAAGCGCTGATCGATCACGAGAGCCCCGCCGCCAGTGGGGCTGAGGGCCTCGGAATCGCTCACCGCGGCGGAGGACCCGCGAGCACTGATCACCCCGATGCGGTCCAGCAGGCCGATGAGGTGCGCGCGGATCCCGCGATCGCTCTTCCTCTCGGAGCGAGTGGCGCCCTCGCCGTGCTCGGTTCCCTCGCGGTGACGGGGATGGACCGGGGCGCGCCCTGGGTGTACGGGGCGCTCGGGACGCTGCTGATGCTCCTCGCGGGCGGTGGCTTCCTGTGGCTCCGTCACCGGCGGGCGTCGCGCCGCACGGTTACCGGGGAGTCGTAGCGGTCGGGGGCTCTGCCGCGGGGACCGGGGCAGGATCCGGTACGCGGGCGGGCGCGACGATCTGCGTGTCGGGCAGGCGCAGGTTCTTGCGTCCGAGCAGTCCGGTCGCGATCAGGATCAGAATCGCCGCTCCCATCACGATCCAGCCGGGCGCACCCATGATCGTGGAGGTCGCGGAGTCCGCGCCCTGCGGGATCCAGAAGAGGCTGAGCTGCGTGATTGCGTTGAGCGCTCCGTGCCCGACCGCAGCGGGCCACACGTTCCGGGTCCAGTAGCGCGACCACTGCAGGAGCACGCCGAAGAACAGGGTGAAGCCGCACATCCAGGCGAGCCCCTCGAGGTTGGGGCGAGCGAAGTTGAAGCCGAGCAGGATCATTGGCGCGTGCCAGAGGCCCCAAACGACGCCGATGATGATGGCTGAACGCCAGAACCCGAGCGGCGCGAGCGCCGTGGTGAGGAACCCGCGCCAGCCGAGCTCCTCGCCGAACGAGGACGCCGTCGCGATCGCCACGGTGATCGGGGTCATTGCGAACGCGACGGCGACGTAGGCCTCGGGCGGGTAGTTCTCCGGCAGCATCGCTCGCAGCGTCGAGAGTGACCAGTCCGGTGTGACCCAGCCGAACGCGATCGAGAGGAAGAACGCCCCGAACACGAGCGCGAGGGCCGCGACCGGCCACAGGAGGATGACGGCGATCTTTCGTCCGACCGGGCGGAACGGGACGAGCCCGAGGTAGCGGGCCCGGCGTTTGGGTCGCAGCACGAAGAACACTACGACGAGCGCTGCGATCGTGGGGGCCAGCTGCATCACCGCGAGGAGCGGGGTGAAGAGCGGAGATTCGAGCCCGCCGCCGAGCCATGCCGGGAGCATGGCCAGCCAGGCGAGCGCGAACGCGAGGACGAGGTAGAGGGCGACCGGCCCCCACGGCACGCGTGCCGGGGCGGGGGAGGTCGCGGCCGGGCGCGGATCCTGGAGCTGGTTCTCGTTCATAATCCCAGCATTCCGGGATGGGTGGCCGATGGGATCCCCCTCGCAGTGGAGCCGTCTCCGCCGCGAGGATGAATGCGAGAGGGTCAGAGCGTGCCGAATTCCCCGGGCCGTTCGTCCCGGCCGCGCAGGCGGTCGATCTCCCGGCGCTCGCGCTTCGTCGGGCGCCCGGCCCCGCGATCGCGAACAATGTCGGCCGGACGCTCCACGCGAGGGAGCGGCGGCGGGGTCAGATCCTCGAAGTGCTTCGCAGCCTCAGTCGCGCTTCCCCGCCGGGTCGGGAGCCCGGTCACGCGATAGATCTTGTCGAAGCCGTTGAGGCGAACGCGCACCTCGTCGCCGAGTCGCACGGGCTGTGAGGCCTTCGCCGTTGAGCCGTTGATGCGGACGTGCCCTGCGCGGCAGTGCGCGGTCGCCTGGCTCCGGGTCTTGGCGAGGCGAACACCCCACACCCAGGCATCGACGCGCACGCTCTCACTCACACGATCGATGCTACTCGTCCGCGAGACCCCGGGCCCCGACGGGGCACTCCTGCGAAGATGGAGGCATGAGCGCCGAGTACGACACCATTGCCGGGCCGCTCGACGCCGAACTCGAGATCTCCCGCTCTCGCTTCATCGCGCGGCTCGAGCGCGTCGAGGACGAAGCGGCGGCTCGCGAGGTCATCGCGCGGATCAGGGCCGAACACCCCCGGGCCAGGCACCACTGCTCCGCGTTCGTGATCGGCCCCGACAGCCGGATCCAACGCTCGAACGACGACGGCGAGCCGAGCGGAACCGCGGGGGCGCCCATCCTCGATGCGCTCACCTCCTCGGCGGTGAGCGACGTTGTCGCGGTCGTGACCAGGTACTTTGGCGGCGTGCTCCTCGGCGCGGGCGGTCTGACGCGGGCGTATCGAGCCGCGGTCGCCGAGGCGCTCAACGGCGCTCAACGGCAGCGCCGCGCCGTGCGCCGGGAACTGACGATCAGCGCGGCCTACGACATCGCTCCCCTGATCGAGGCGGAATGCCGCCGCCGCGGCTACGAGGTGCTCGGCGCGGAATACGGCGAGCGCGTCGATCAGCAGTTCGCCGTCGCCGAGGAGGAAACTGGCCGGCTTGCGGCGCTCGCAGCGGAGCTGAGCGCCGGCGCCGCCGAGGTTCGCCAGGGGGCTGCCCGCTACGTGGACGTCGCAGAGCGCTCCTGAGCGGGTCCCTGTCAGTGGCCCGCGATACGCTTGCGGGGTGAACTTCTGGGGCGAGATCGTCGGACAGGCCGAGGCCGTCCAAACGCTGCAGCGCGCTTCCGCGCCCGGCGGATCACCGGCTCACGCGTGGCTCATCACCGGCCCTCCCGGTTCCGGCCGTTCGAACCTTGCCTATCGCTTCGCCGCCGCCCTCATCGCGCGCGAGGAGGCCGAGCGCGCGCACGTGTGGGACCTCGTGGATGCCCGCACGCACCCGGATCTCGGGGTGCTCACCACGCAGAAGCTCGTCATCGATATTCGGGCAGCGCGGGAGATCGTCACCACGGCGCACTATGCCCCGGCCGAGGGGCGATACCGCGTGATCGTCATCGAGGACGCGGATCGCATGCCGGAACGCACCTCGAATGTCCTGCTCAAGGCACTCGAAGAGCCTCCGGAGCGCACGATCTGGATTCTCTGCGCGCCGAGCGAGGCCGACCTGCTGCCCACGATCCGCTCGCGCACCCGCTCGCTCCGGCTCGTCACCCCGAGCCCGGAGGACATCGCGGGCCTCCTGCACGCGCGCGACGGAATCGACGCCGCTGCCGCCGAGCGCGCGGCCAGGCTCGCGCAGAGCCACATCGGTATGGCCCGGCGCCTCGCGAGTGATCCGGAGGCGCTTGAGCGTCGCGAGCGCACGATCGCGACGGCGCTCGCGATCGAGACCCTCGGCGACGCGATGCGAGGCGCTGCGGCGCTCGCGAAGGTCGCCGAGGCGGATGCCGCGGCGCTCACCGAGGAACTCGACCAGCGGGAGCGGGAGGACGCCCTCCGCAGCCTCGGAATCGCGCCGGGCGCGGCGGTTCCCCCGCAGATGCGCGCTCAGCTGCGCAACCTTGAAGAGGATCAGAAGCGCCGCGCCAAGCGAAGCCTCAGGGACGGCATCGACCGCATCCTCACGGACCTGCTCTCCCTCTATCGGGACGTGCTGCTCACCGCGCTCGGCGCGGAACCCGAGCTCGTGAACCGGGAACAGGAGCGGCGCATCACGGAGCTCGCCGAGCACTGGACCCCGGCACGGGCACTCGAAATGGTGTCCGCGGTCGAGGCGGCACGCGCGCGGCTGGGTCGCGGCATCACCCCCGGGCTCGTGCTCGAAGCGCTCTTCGCGAGTTCCGTCGCCCAGGGGGCGGCGCGATGACGGCCGAGACGCCGGGCGCACCGGGCGCACCGGGAGCCGCGGGGCAGACGCCACACGAGCGTTCTCCAGGCCAGAGCCTTCCGCCCGAGCTTCAGGGGGCGAGCGACGCCCGGGATCCGCGCCGCACGCGCCGCAAGCGCGCGATCACTGCGGCGATCGCCACGGTCGCCGCCCTCGCGCTCGTACTCACCGGCTGCGGCGCGCTGCCGGGCCTCCTCTCGTCGTTCAACGGCGGCCGCGAATCGCAGCTGCCGGATCAGCTGCCCACCGGCACGGTCGAGTCGTTCGGCGCGCAGAAGCCCGATTGGGTGCCGTGCCACGGGGGGATGCAGTGCGCTCGGGTGTACGCGCCCCTCGACTGGACCGAGCTCGCTGGCGAGCGGATCACGCTCGGACTCGTGAAGTCCCCGGCCACGAGCGGTCATGCGAAGGGCACCGTCTTCGTGAACCCTGGCGGGCCGGGAGCCTCCGGGGTCACATACGTCGCCGACAGCGTCGAGTTCGCCGTCGGCGAGGCCGTCCGCCGAGACTACGACGTCGTGGGCTGGGACCCGAGAGGCGTCGGTGAGTCGAGCCCGGTGCGCTGCCTGGATTCGAAGGGCATGGACGAGTTCCTGTTCGGTGAAGGGAAAACCGCCGGCCTCAAGGAGGGAAGCGACGCCTGGATCGACGCGGCGCTGCTCGAGAACCGCGCCTTTGGTGCGGCGTGCGAGCAACGCACCGGCCCCTTGCTCGCGCACGTCGATACGGGTTCGACCGTCCGCGACCTGGACATGCTCCGCGCGATCGTTGGCGATCCGAAACTCAACTACCTCGGGTACTCCTACGGCACCTACATTGGTGCGCGCTACGCCGATCTCTTCCCCGACCGCGTCGGGCGGCTCGTGCTCGATGGCGCGATGGATCCGACCACCTCGCTCGAGCAGGTCGTCGAAGCGCAGACCCTCGGCTTCGAGACGGCGCTCCGGGCCTACGTCACCGACTGCCTGAAGCGGCGCGACTGCCCACTCTCCGGCACGGTCGACCAGGGAATGTCCCAGATCGGGCAGCTTCTCGCGCGGGTCGAATCGGAGCCACTGCGCGGCTCCGACGGCCGTCCCGTCACCACCTCGACGTTCCTCACCGCGATCATTACGCCGCTCTACTCGGAATCCAACTGGCCGCTGCTCGACGATCTCTTCGTCTCCGTCAACACCGGCGACGCCGAGACCGCGCTCCGACTCGCCGACTTCTACTACGACCGCGAGAACGGCTCGTACACCTCGAACTCCACCGAGGCGTTCTCCGCGATCAACTGCCTCGACTATCCGCAATCCGCGATCGACCCGGAGGGCATGCGTGCCCAGGCGGCCAAACTCGTGGAGATCGCGCCGACCATCGGCAAATATCAGGGCTACGGCGAGGTTTCATGCGCCGGGTGGCCAGTCAAGTCCCAGGCGGATCGTGCCCCGGTGACGGCAACGGGGGCGGCCCCGATTCTCGTCGTCGGCACCACTGGCGACCCGGCCACCCCCTACACGTGGGCCGAATCGCTCGCGAAGCAGCTGGAGAGCGGCGTCCTCGTCACCTTCCGGGGAGAGGGGCACACGGCGTATGGATCGAGTCCCTGCGTCGCGAAGATCGTCGACGACTACTTCGTGGAGGGCACGGTTCCCTCGGGGAGCCCGGTCTGCTGAACGGCCAGGCCGCAGGTGTGCGAATCGGGGTCCCGACCATGCTAGAGTTGTTGCTCGTGCGCGGAAGTGATTCCCCGCCAGGCCGCCTTAGCTCAGTCGGTAGAGCGATTCACTCGTAATGAATAGGTCGCCGGTTCGATTCCGGCAGGCGGCTCCACAACGGACACGCAAGTCCAGACAGAAAAGCCCCGCTCGCGCGGGGCTTTTCTGGTTATGCCTGGTCCTCGGGGACGAGCAGCTGATGCTGCGCCAGCTCCCGGTAGAGGGGCGTCGAGGTGATGAGTTCCTCGTGCGTGCCCTCGCCGACCACGCGGCCGCCATCGAGCACGACGATCTTGTCCGAATCGACGACCGTCGAGAGGCGGTGCGCGATCACGATCAGCGTGCGCCCCGTCGCCACCGAATCCAGGGCCTCGCGCATCAGCCGCTCGTTCACGCCGTCGAGGCTCGCCGTCGACTCGTCCAGCAGGAGGATCGGGGGTGCCGTCAGCAGCGCCCGCGCGATCGCGAGCCGTTGCTTCTCACCGCCAGACAGCATGAGGCCGTTCTCGCCCACCGGAAGGTCCAGGCCAGTGGCCGGACCAGCGGAGACGGCGGCGCTGGCAGTTTTCGCGACAGCTTCGCCCGCCTCCGATCCCGCGGCCGCCACTCCCGCCGCTCGCGCGGGCGCTCCCGCTGCCGTCGCACCCGCCGCACCCGGGGCCGCCGATCCCGCGGCCGCGCCATTCGCCCCGCGCTCGAGCAGACCGCCCAAATTCACCGCACGGAGCACGCGCTCGCACGCGGCATCCGAGGCGTCCGGCGCCGCGAGCAGGAGATTCTCGCGCAGCGTCCCCGCGAGCACCGTCGCGTCCTGCTCCACGTACCCCATCTGCGCGCGCAGCTCGGCGCGGGACAGCCGTCGCAGATCGGCGCCGGAGAACGACACGACGCCGGAGTCGGGGTCGTAGAACCGCTCCACGAGCGCGAGAATCGTCGACTTTCCCGCGCCGGACGGGCCGACGAGGGCCACCCGCGATCCGCGGGGCACCGTGAACGACACGTCGTGCAGCACGGGGGTCTCAATGATCTCGGCCGGGGCGGCCTCGGCGTCGCGGCGGGAACCGCGGCCCGTGCGCACGAGGGCGCGCGCGTCGGCCCGCACCGGGGCGGCCGAACGGTAGGTGAACGACACGTTCTCGAAGGCGATCGCGGGAGCCCCTTCGGCGACGGCCGACGCGAGCGGTTCGATCCGGCCGTCGGGCGAACGCTCGGCGTCGCGTTCGGTCTCCGTCTCGAGCGACGTGATCTCCTGGATCCGGCCGAGCGCGCCAAGCGCCTGACCGACCGCGGAAATCGCGCCGAATGCCTGCCCGAGCGGGGTGATCATGAGGAACAGGAAGATGATGAATGTCACGAGCTGCGCGATCGTGATCGCCCCGGAGGCGACGCGGTAGCCCCCGAGGCCGAGCACGATCAGGAACGACAGCTGCATCGCGAGGAAGCTGATCGGAACGATCACGGCCGAGATTCTGGCCACCTTCACGCCGAGGGAGAAGGCCTCCTCGGCGTCCTTCTCCGTCGCGGCCTGCTCCCGCTCAGCGGCACCCGCGGCGCGGATCGTGCGGATCGACGAGATGGAACGATCGACCTGCGCCGCGAGGTCGCCGACCTTCTCCTGCGCCTTCGCAACGGCGGGACGAATACGGCTCGACACGACGACGACCACCGCGAGCGCCACGACGACGACGCCGAAGGTGATCCCGAACAGCACCGGATCGATCACGAGCATCCCGATGAGCGCGCCGACGAACACGATCAGGCCGCTGATCGCCTCGACCAGGCCCTGCGTGAGCACCGCGCGCAGCAGAGTCGTGTCGCTGCCGACGCGGGAGACGAGATCCCCCGTGCGGCGGCGATCGAACTGCGAGATCGGCAGGTGGAGGATCTTGCGGATCAGGGCGCGACGACTCGACAGGACCACGCCCTCGCCCATGCGCTGCAGCGTGTAGTGCTGCAGCCCGCTCAGCACGGCACCCACGACGACGAGCGCCGTGAGGATCGCGAGCAGCAGTCCGAGGGGCTCGCCGCTCTCCACGCGCGTGATCACCTGGCCGAGCAGCAGCGGCTGGGCGAGCGAGGCGGCGGCCGCGACGAGACCGAGGACGAGGGCGATCGCGAGGAGCCCGCGCTGCGCGAAGAGGTGGGGGAGCAGCTCCGTGAACGAGGCCCGCGGGCCGCGCGCGCCGCCATCGGCGCCGGATCCCCGCCGCCCCCGGCGTCGTCGAGACGATTCGTTCGGAAGCTGTTCACCTGATCGCGCGGTCACGGCTTTCACTCTAAGCCACGCCGGCTGAGCGGGGCCTCCCGTGCCGGCGCCGAGGCGCGTGGAGGGAGACCCCTGAGGGCCTGCGGGATCCGACTACGCACTCACGCCGGGAACGAGCCGCATCGTGGGCCCCTCGGTGCGGATGCGGCGCGCGGTCACCGCGAGCTGCAGGGCCGCCTCAGCGGCCTCCTTGCCCTTCGACTCGGGGGCGCCGGGCCGGCCGGAGCGGTCGAGGGCCTGCTGCTCCGTGTCGGTGGTGAGGATCCCGAAGCCGACCGGTCGGCCCGTGTCGAGCTGCACCCGGGTGAGTCCGTCGGTGACGGCGTTGCAGACGTAGTCGAAGTGGGGCGTGCCGCCGCGGATGATCACGCCGAGGCAGACCACGGCGTCGAAACCGCCGCCGCCCTCGCTTGCCGGGGTGAGCGCCGCCTGCGCCGCGAGCGGCAGTTCGAACGCTCCGGCGACGCGGAAGAGGGTGTGGTCGGCCCCCGACGCCATCACCGTCTCGTGCGCCCCCTTGATGAGGGAGCTCATGATCTCCTTGTGCCAGCTGCCGGCGAGAACTGCGACGCGAAGGCCGCTCGCGTCGACGCTGAGATCGGGTGCTCCTGCTCCTGACATGGGTTTCTCCTTGTTCTCCCGGGGTGACCGGGCTCGTTGCTGCGGTGTGCGTTCGGTCTTAGGCGCCGCGGATGTCCTCGGGGAGCTCGTGCCCCATGCGGTCTCGCTTGGCGTTGAGGTATCCCTCATTGATCTCGTTGACGCCCACGACCAGCGGAACACGCTCGGTGACCTCGACGCCGTGCTCGCTGAGCTGGGCGACCTTGTCGGGGTTGTTCGTGAGGAGACGCACGCTGGAGATGCCGAGCTCAGCGAGGATCTCGGCGGCCGCCGTGTAGTCGCGGGCGTCGGCGGGGAGGCCGAGCTGAATGTTGGCGTCGAGCGTGTCGAGGCCCTGCTCCTGCAGCTGGTAGGCGCGGAGCTTGTTGGCAAGGCCGATTCCGCGGCCCTCATGCCCGCGCAGGTATACGAGGACGCCGCCCCGGTCGCTGATGATGTCGAGCGCCGCGTCGAGCTGGGGCCCGCACTCGCACTTGAGCGAGCCGAAGGCCTCGCCCGTGATGCACTCCGAGTGGACGCGCACAAGAGATTCGGGGCCAGGAAGGCTGCCATCAGGCATTCTGGCAACCAGTGCCAGGTGATCCACGCCGGCGCGGCGGTCGCGGAAGGCCATCGCACGGAACTCCCCGTGCTCGGTCGGGAGGAGGGTGTCGGCGCGGAGACTCACGCGACGCGCGGCGGAGCGTGCCGCGTTCGCGGCCTTCTCGGACCCCGCAGTGGCAGACGAGGCGGAGCCGGCGAGCGGCGCATGCTCCTCCAGGTATGCGATGAGCTGCTCGATCGTGATCACTGGAACGCCCTCGCGCGCGCCGAGCTCGATGAGGCCGGGGAGCCGCATCATCTCGCCGTCCTCGGCGACGATCTCCGCGATCGCTGCGACCTCGCGCAGGCCCGCGAGCCGCATGAGCTCGACGGCCGCCTCCGTGTGGCCGGCGCGGGCGCGCACGCCGCCGTCCACCGCTCGAAGCGGCAGGATATGGCCCGGCCGGTGCACGTCGCCGGGGGCGGACTGCGCGCTCGCGAGCACCCGGAGGGTCGTGGCGCGATCGTGCGCGCTGATCCCGGTCGTGACGCCCTCCGCGGCGTCGACGGTGACCGTGTAAGCGGTTGACCGCACGTCCTCGTTCCGCTCAACCATCATCGGAAGGTCCAGGCGGTTCGCGATCTCGTTGGTCATCGGTGCGCACAGCAGGCCCGAAGACCAGCGGACGGTCCAGGCGATCCACTCCTGGCTCGCGAGTTCGGCGGAGAGGATGACGTCGCCCTCGTTCTCGCGGTTCTCGTCGTCGGCGACGATGACGGGCCGTCCGGCGCGGATCGCGTCGACGGCCTCCTCGATGGAGGCGATTCCGGGTGTGCTCATGCGGGGTTTCCTTCGGTGCGGCCGGCGGCGCCGGTGGGGTTCGGGGTGCGCGCCTCATCGAAGCGCAGCATGCGTGCGACGTGGCGGGCGAGAATGTCGGTTTCAACGTTGACGCGATCGCCGGGCTCGAGGGAGCCGAGGATCGTCGCGACGAGCGTCTCGGGGATGAGGGAGACCTCGAGCCACGGGTCGCTCGCCTCGGGGTCGGAGACGGCGGACACGGTCAGCGAGACGCCGGACAGCGTGACGGATCCCTTGTCGACGACGAGGGGGGCGAGCGCGGGATCGATCGCGAAGCGCAGGGTCCGCCAGGCGTCGTGCTGGGTCGCGCTCAGCAGCGTGGCCGTTCCGTCGACGTGGCCCTGCACGATGTGGCCGCCGAGCCGCGCGTCGGCGCGCATCGCCCGCTCGAGGTTGACGCGCGACCCGGGGACGAGCTCGCCGAGCGTCGACATCCTGATCGACTGCGCCATCACGTCGGCCGCGAACGTGCCGCGCCCATCGGGTGTTTCTGACTGCTCGATGACGGTGAGGCAGACACCGGACACCGCGATCGATGCGCCGTGCACGGCGTCGCTCGTCACCACGGGCCCCGCGATCGTGAGCCGCAGCGAATCGCCGACGGGCTCGATCGACACGATCTCGCCAATCTCCTCGATCAGTCCAGTGAACATTACGCTTCCTCCCCGGCCGCGGCGAACACGGCCTCGATGAGTAGATCGGAACCGAGTCGCTCGATTCCGGAGACGGTGAGGCGCCGGATTCCCGACATCGACGGGATGCCGAGGTAGCCGAGCGCGAGGCGCGGCCCGCCCAGCAGGGCGGGCGCGACGTAGATCAGGAGTTCGTCCACGAGGCCGGCCGCGATGAGGGCGCTCGTGACGGTCGGGCCGCCCTCGACGAAGACGCTCTCGAACCCGCGGGATGCGAGCTCCGCGAGGTCGGCCTCGAGGTTCTCGCCGGAGAGCCGGATCGGGGCGGCGGGGGCGGCGGGGGCGAGCAGCGCGGCCGGGACGTTCGGGGAGCTCGTTTCGGGAGCAGCGCCGGTTCCGGATCCGGATGCGGCCGCTCCCGAGAGCGCGGGATGCGCGAGCACTCGCGCGCCCGCCGGGATGTCGCGTCTCCCGAGCACGACGGGAATCGGCTGTTCGGCCGGGGGAACGAGCAGGCCGCCTTCCGCGTCTCGCGCGGTGAGCGCGGGATCGTCGGCGAGGAGCGTGCCCGTGCCGACGAGGATCGCGTCCGCGGCGGCGCGGCGGCGGTGCACGTCGGCGCGGGCCTCAGCGCCGGTGATCCACTGGCTCGTGCCGTCGGCAGCGGCGGCGCGGCCGTCGAGCGTCTGGGCCCACTTCGCGATCACGCGGGGGCGCGGGGCTGGGCGCCGGACAGCGCCTCCCGCTGCCGCGGAGTCTGACAGAGACTGGTCGGCACCGGTTGCCGCGCGCGCTGCGCGCTCGAACCAGGGGGCGAGCAGGGATTCCGCTGAAGCCGCCTCGATGCCGGAGAGCACCTCGACGCCAGCGGCGCGCAGCGTCTCTGCGCCGCCCGAGGAGGCATCACCCGGATCGGAGAGCGCATAGGCGACGTGGCCGATCCCGGAGTCCACGAGTGCAACAGCGCAGGGCCCGGTCCGCCCGGTGTGGTTGCAGGGCTCCAAGGTCACGACCGCCGTCAGCTCGCCGGCGCGGCTCCGCCACTCGGCGGGGAGGTGGGCGAGCGCGTCGACCTCGGCGTGCGGGGTGCCCGATCCGAGATGCCAGCCCTCGGCGACGATCCGCCCCGAGGGATCGAGAATCACGCAGCCGACCTGCGGGTTGGCGTTGTCCGCCGGACCGCGCTCCGCGAGTTCGAGCGCGCGGCGCATGGCCTCTTCGAGGAGCCTCCGCTCGAGCATGCGATCCGCCGTTCTCATCAATCCGGGGTTCGCAAACGGCCACGAGCGAGCGTGGCTTCGCGTTCCTCTCATCCGGACTCGAGCGCGGGCGCCCATCACCGTCGGTGCAGGAGTTCCACCTGCTCAACCACGCGTGAGCGCGGCTCGCGGACTCTCACCGCCGGTTCGGAATCTCACCGACCCCGGAACACTGGCTCAATCGTAGCCCCTTCGGCACGGAGGCGCACGGGATGCATCTCGATTCCGCCGTGGGCGGAACGCCTAGTCGAAGAGCGTCGAGAGCAGGCGGCCCTGGGCGATCACGTTCATCGTGAGCACGATGATCAGGGCATTGAAGAAGAAGGCCATCGACGTGTGCCACACGACCGTCCAGCGCATTCGGGTCGTGAGGACCTTCACATCGGAGACCGCGAACGTGGTGGCGTTGGTGAACGCGAAATAGGCGAAGTCGACGAGCTTCGGCTTCGGAGTGTTCGGGAACTCGAGGGAGATCTCGGACGCCCGATGGTACCGGGAGAAGTAGATGCGGGCGAAACCCCAGTTGAACAGCGCCCAAGACAGCAGCATCGCCCACACGGCCGAGGCCTCGTCCAGCGGTTCGTATTGCTTCCTGCCCAGTTTCGAGATCAGCTCGAGGGCGACGGAGAGGCCGATCAGGCTCGAACCGAAGGTGACGAGCGTCGCGAGGAAACGGGAGACCGGGTGTCCGACGAGGATCCGAGTCGCCACGTTGTCGGGTGCGGGAGAGCGCGCGAGGACGTTGAGCGCGAGCACCGTCGCGCCGAGGTAGACACTCGCGACGATGCACCAGAGCAGACGGGCCGCGATGGCGTTCGGACCGGTCTCGAACCACAGAATGCCGGCGCCGATGAAAATCAGGCCGATCTGGGCTGCGGCCCCGAGGACCTCGCCGATCGTGGTGAGGACGAGCGCGGTGATCTCGCGCCGATTGCTCTGGCGAACAGGGGTGTTTCCCGTTGATTCCTCCGGCGCGGTCACTGCTTGGCCTGCTCGTTCGCGCCCGCGCCGCGTGACCGTTCGCCCCTGCCGCCCGGCCCGGCTGTGGAGAGCAGGTCGCGGAGGGTGGCGTCCGGGAGGTAGGCGCGCGTCAGGGCGATGCCGATGCGCGGGAGGTCGCCCTCGTCGCGGTAGAGGAGGAACAGGCTCTCGGCGCGAGGGCTGAACTTCTGTTTGAAACGGTGCAGCGACTTGAACCCGTAGAGCGGCTCGATCAGTGCGCCGATCTGCTCGAGCACCTGCTCCACCGGGCCCGTCGAGGCATCAGCGGGCCGCACGAGCGGAGCGCCGGAGAGCGACACGAACTGGTAGCCCTCCTCGGCGAACTGCTTCGCGGAGGAGGCGATCAGGAACTCCATGACCGGGCCGAAGCCGCCGTCGCGGCGGCGCATGAGGTCGAGCGTCCAACCGACGATGCGCGCCGAGCCGTCCGCGTCGGCCGGCCCGTAGGCGGGGAGCCAGGAGGTGACGCCGTGCAGACTGCCCTCGGCGTCGACCGCGATGCCGATCCACACCTCGGGATCGAGGGCCTCGGCGACCGTGCCGAGGGTAAAGCGCATCTCGGGGAGGCCCTTGTCGCCCGACCACTGCTCGGAGATGGCCCGCACCTGAGCGAGCACGCTCCACGGCGCCTCGACGAGCCGGATGAGTTTGAACTCGATGCCCTCGCGCGCCGCACGGTTGATCGCGGTGCGCACGTCACCCCAGGATTTCCCCTGGAACTTCAGCTCGGGGAGGTCGACGATCGTGTCCTCGGCGACCACCACTGAGCGCCAGCCGTCCGGCCGTGCGTCGGAGGCCGCCTGCGTCGCCGAGAAGACGCACGGCACGAGTCCGGCGCGTTCGGTTGCGCGTGCGAAGTCGGCGAGCGCCTCGCCGAGGTCTCCCTCCGGTCCGATCGGATCGCCGAGGGCGATCGCGACGCCGGCGTGGTCCTGATATGCGATCGCACCGGCGGGGCCGTCCTGGCGGCGGTGCAGGAAGTCCCTGATCCGGTGCTGGTTCGTCGAGGTCGGAAGGGGGTTCGCTCCGGTCGTCGTCGCGAGCTCGGGGGCGGGGAGGGTGCGGCCGACGGCGATTCTCTGGTTTCCCTCCCAGGTCGACATCCAGGAGATGGTGCCGCCGCCGAAGCGTTCGAGGCGCTCGATGTATTCGTCGCGCGAGAGCGGGGGCGCCGCGAGCTTCCGGAGGGAGCGCCTGAGCGGCACGCGGAAGGCGCCGCGCGCCGCAATGAGCAGCACGAGGAGAGCGGCCCACAGGATGGTGGGGGAGAGGACGAGCGCGACGATCTCGAAGGGCGAGCTCGCCACCTGGATCTCGACGAGCCAGGGGACGAGGGTGAGCGCCGAGATGCCGACGAAGATGTTGAGCGACCCGAGTCCGATCGCGCCGAACCAGGCGATCCTGTGGCCGAGACGCAGCCCGTTCGCGATCAGAGCGATCAGGATCACGTCGATGGCAACGTCGATCGCGCCGGCGGTGGGATTGTTGTGTCCCAGCGGGCCGTCGTAGGGGACGATGAGGTCGAGGAGCTGGATCGCGCCGACGGCGATCATTCCGGCGAGCGCGATGAGGCGCCACTCCCGCTCGGAAGGCCTTCCTGCCGGGTGCCGGAAGGCTGGGATGAAACCGCTCACGATCAGGGCGACGATCATCGTGACGGCGTGCTCGATGTCCGAGAGATGGCCGAGGTAGAGCACCGAGATCCCGGTCCACAGGATCACGGCGATGCGGCCACGCAATCGCCACGGCGCTGGCAGCGTGGCGATTGCAAAGACGAGCGCGGTGAACGCAGCGCAGGACGGGCCGACATCGTACGTCAGCGCGAGGCGAACCGCCCAGGGCCAGCCTCCCTGAGCGATGAGCGCGATGATGCCCGCTGCGCCGAGCACGCCGACGAGGTGCCCGCCGACCGCGAGAGCGAAGGTGCGGAGCGTGCCGAACCGGAGTTCGGCCCAACCGAGGCTGAAGGCTGAGAGCGGCAGGATCGTGAGGAACGTTCGAGGTTTCTCGATGAAGAAGGGTGAGGTGAAGATCGTCCACCAGCGGCCCTCCCGGAACGCTGGCAGCCCGGTTGCGATGTCAAGGAACCAGTCCTGTTCATGCGCACGGCTCGTGAGCGTGCCCGTGATGATCGCGATCACGAGCAGCGTCACCACGAAGAGCACCGTGAACGGGACGTTTCGCAGGAACTTGAGTGCCCGGATGACGGGGTGGTCCGATTCCGAGCCAGCCCGCGCGAGGATCGACGCGGATCCGCTCGCGGGTTTGGGGGGCTCGGAGGCGTGCATGGTCACAGTTTAGGCGGCGCGCCAATGCGAATTCGCGGGTCTCGCCGGACGTGCCGGGAGGTTCTCAGGCCCGGAAATCGCGCTCAATCGGGGGATCTGCCTCAGCCTGCTTTCCGCCTCGGAAAGTTGCCGACTGCGCGTGTTCACCCGAGGAAATCGAGGCGGGATGCGAGCCCGTCGTCGAGGTGGGTGAGGCGGCCGGCCAACAGCGTCGCAGCGACGGGCGTGCGATCGAGCGCGTCCGGATCGGCGGCGAGCGGATCGGTGTCAAGCAGGATCAGGTCGGCCTCGTCCCCGGGGGACGGGCGCAGGCCTCCCCGCATGCATGCGGAGATCGCCTCGTCTGCAGTGAGCCTTTCGCCCGGGAACCACGGAGCGTCCGACCCGCGTCGCCGGGTGACCGCCGCCGCGATCCCACGCCACGGGTCGAGCGGGGCAACGGGAGCATCGGAACCCAGAATGAGCCTCGCTCCCGCCCGCGAAAGCCGGGCGAAAGGGTAGGCGTCGCCGGCGCGGCGGGGCCACAGCCGGTCCGTCGTCTCCCGGTCGTCGAGCAAATGCTCCGGCTGAACGCTGGCCACCACACCGAGCGGCCCGAAACGCTCGATGTCCTCTGGACGCAGCAACTGCGCGTGCTCGATCATGCCTGGGATTCCGAGCTCCTCGAACGCGTCGAGCACCTCGGCGTTCGCGCGATCCCCGATCGCGTGGATCGCGAGCTCCAGGCCCCCATCGGACGCTCTGCGCATCAGACGCCGGAGCTCTTCCCCCGGAACGAGACTGCGGCCCGAGTACGCCGGGTCCCGCTCCGCGGCGGTGCCGGATCCAGCAGCCGGTTCCTCCGTCGAGACGGGATACGGCTCGCAGCACCAGGCCGTCATCGTGCCGAGCGAGCCGTCCGTGACGATCTTCAGCGGGCCCACCCTGGTGAGTCCGTCCGCGAGGGGGTCACCCGTGCGACGCCCCTCCTCGAGGGCGCGCTCCAGATCCTGCGGGTAGATCGCGCTCTCGACGCGCAGGAGCCGGAAACCGTCCGCTTCGCGCCTGGCCCAGTCGGTGAGCCCCCAGCGCATCTCGAAGTCGACGATTCCCACGACTCCCCGGGCCGAAGCGGCCGCGGCCGCCCGGCTCGCGAGCGCGTCCCGTTCCGCGTCGCTCATTCGATCGAGCTCGCGCACGAGCGCGAAACAGTCGTCTTCGACGATGTGACCGTCGCCGGCCGACGTGATCCCGCGGCGAGCAAGCGCGGCCGAGTTGAGCCAGCAGCCGTGGAGGTCCGCGCCGATCACCACCGTGGGCCGCTCGCCCGTCACACGGTCGAGCGCGGCGCGGCTGATCGGCGCCGGCCAGGAGGCGGCGCGAGCGCGCACCGCGACGAGCTCCTGCGGGCCGGACCCGCCGTTCCGCTCTCTTCCGGATGACTCGGCGCTGGCGCACGCCGCGGCAATGAGTTCGAGGGCCTGATCGGCGGATTCCGCGGACGCGAGGTCGAGACGATCGGCAGCCAATGCCCACTGTCCGAAGTGAACGTGCTCGTCCCACAGTCCCGAGGTGACGAAACGACCATCGGCGTCGAGGACCGCTGCGGCGTCCGCATCCCTGGCCTCACCCGCTCTCCCGCTCACATCGGGAGAGCCATCCCGCTCGCCTGCGCGCGCGACCCACGCGATTTTGCCATCGCGCAACCCCAGGTCGTAGCGGGTTTCGCTCCCGAGAAAGCGGGCGTTCCGAATGAGCGTGACGGTCACGCCGGTCGTCGCGGGGCTGGTCATGGGTGGGCCTCCTCGCGGTCATCAGCGCGAGCGCTGCCGCGGTGTGCGATGCTCCCGTTCACCACGGTGAGCAGCACAGGCGCCTCGGGGAAGCGCTCCGGGGCCAGGGTAAGCGGGTCGGCAGCGAACACCGCGAGGTCCGCGATGGCGCCGGGAGCGAGCACGCCGTCCTCCGGGCGGTCGATTGCGATCCAACTGTTCCGCGTGATCGCTGCGAGCGTGCGTTCGGGGGAGAGGGCCTGATGCGGGTCGACTGCGGGGCGATCCGAGCCATACCTGCGGCGGTTCACGTTCGCCGCAAACACGCGGCGAGCATCGAACTCATCGACGGGCCAGTCGGAGCCGAGCGCGATGGTCGCACCCGCCTCGTCGAGATCGCGGATCCGCCAGCCGTGGCGCGCTCGCTCGGATTCTCGGCCGAGCAGTGTCGTCCACATGTCGCAGCCGTCAGGGCGGAGTGCGAAGGCGTGGATCGGCTGCATACTGGCAACGACTCCGAGCTCGGCGAAGCGCGGAACGAGCGCGTCGGGAATCGTTTCGAGGTGTTCCACGCGGTGGGTGACCCGCGGGGCACGAGCAGGGATCGAGGCGACGGAGTCGAGCACGAACTCGACAGCGCGGTCGCCGATCGCGTGGGTTGCGGTCTGCACGCCGCTCTCTGCGAGGGCGTGGATCGTGCGCGTGAACAGGTCGCTCGGCACCCAGTACGGCTCGGTGCCGCCGCCCTGAGTATCGGGTTCGAAGAGCCAGGCCGAGCCGTTGTCGATGCTCCCGTCAAGCATGAACTTCACGCCTTCGACGCACCAGCGCCGCCCGCCAGTCCCCTGGAGATCGATCATGCGGCGAAGCGTTTCCGCCCACGGTTCGCTAGCCCGCCACAGCGGAGAGACGCGCACGCGCACGGGAAGTTCCCCGTGCTCTTCGATGGCGCGCAGCACCTCGAGGTCGCCCTCTTCCATGTTCATTTGGTGCAGGGAGGTATAGCCCGATGCCGCGAATTCGGCGAGCTTGTCCCGAACCGCCGCGACGCGCTGCGCGAAGGGCATCCGAGGGTAGAGGTCAGTGACCAAGAGTTCCGCGTCCGATTCGATGAGGTAGCCGGTGGGTGTGCCGTCGGGGTACACCTCGATCGAAGCGTTGTTCCCGAAGTCGCGGGCGCCATCGATGCCGGCGAGCTCGAGGGCGCGTTCGCTCGCGATGACGGAGTGGCCGTCGAAGAGCAGCAGATAGCCCGGGCGTCCGCCGAACGCCGCGCGGAACGGAGCATTTGTGACGGCCTCGCCGACAAACATGTCAAAGGACAGTCCGAACCCGCGAATCCACTCGTCGGGTCCGCGCTGCGCCGCTAATGTTGTGATCCGATCTGCGACTTCGTCGACCGTCTGGCAATCGTGCAGCATGAGCGCCTGAAAGCGTGACTCGGCTCCTGACAGAGGGTGAACGTGGGCGTCGACAAAGCCCGCAGTGATCGTTGCCTCTTCGCCGAGATCGACAACCTCGGCTGCTGAGCAATCCCAACTCGCGACGTCATCGCGGGACCCAACCGCGACGATCCGGCGCCCACTCACCGCCACTGCTGCCAAGTCGGCGTCGTCGCGACCTTCGAGGCCCGTGTGGACGCGGCCGCCGATCACCACGAGATCGGCCCGGATCCCATCGCTCAAGGCGCTCTCCTCGGCCGAACGCGTAGCTTTCTGCGTTACCGCCGTCACTCCGAGGCTCCATTTACGTCGAGGATCGGCGTTTTCGATCCTGTTCCCGCTTGGCGTCGCAGACGCTGCACGGCGGGATCTGGAACGGGAACCGCGGCGATGAGGCGCTGCGTGTAGGAATCCTGTGGCGAATGGAGCACTCGTTCAGTATCCCCGATCTCGACGAGCCTTCCCTGGCTCAGCACGCCGACTCGATGCGCGAGCATTTCGACGACAGCGAGGTCGTGGCTGATGAACAGCGAGGCGAACCCCAGTTCTCGCTGCAGCGATGTGAAGATCTCAAGCACCCGTGCCTGGACAGATACATCGAGCGCGCTCGTCGGCTCGTCAGCGATCACGAGCTCCGGATCCAGGGCAAGGGCACGGGCCAGGCCGACACGCTGGCGCTGCCCGCCAGAGAGCTCGAACGGGAATCGTTCTGCAAACGAGGCCGGCAGTTCGACCGCGTCGAGGAGTTCGAGGGCCCGGGCTCGGTGCGCAGCTTTGCCCCCGGGGAACCGGTGGATCTGCATGGGCTCGGCCACGCACTGACCCACCGTCATGAAGGAGTTGAACGATGCGGCCGGATCCTGGAACACGAAACCAATGCGGCGGCGCAGCGCCCGCAGCTCACGTTTCCGAATTTTCCTCATATCGTGCCCGAACACCTCGAGAACGCCGTCCGACACCGGTTCGAGGCCTCCGATTGCGCGACCGATTGTGGATTTTCCTGAACCTGATTCGCCGACGAGTCCGACGACTTCGCCGCGGGAGATTTCGAAGCTCACCTGCTGCACCGCGCGAACCGGGTGCGTTCCGAAACCGGACCGGTAGGTGACGTCGAGGCCTGCGAGGCGAACAGCCGGGCCCGTTTTCGCGGGGTCTGCGTCAGTGCGCTCCGCGACCACGACGGTGGCCTGTGTCGCCGTCCGCTTTTCGCCTCCGGGGCCGAGCCCGCTTCCGAGCCGGGGCACCGCGGCGAGCAGTTCGCGGGTGTACTCCTCGCGCGGTGCAGCAAAAAGCTGCTCCACGGGGGCCTGCTCCACGAGCTCGCCCCGGTACATGACGGCGACTCGATCCGCGAGGTCGGCGACGACGCCCATGTTGTGCGTGATCAGAACGATCGAGGCTCCGAACTCGTCGCGGCACTCGCGCAGAAGGTCGAGAATCTCGGCCTGGACCGTCACATCGAGCGCCGTAGTCGGCTCGTCCGCGATGATCACCGAGGGACGAAGCGCGAGTGCCATCGCGATGACGATGCGCTGCTTCTGCCCGCCAGAGAATTGGTGCGGATAGTCGTCGATCCGCTGCTCCGCTTCCGGGATACCGACGGCGCGCAGCATTTCGATGGCGCGCCTCCGCCGTTCTGCCCCGCTTGTGACGCCGTGCGCACGAAGTCCCTCTTCGAGCTGCCAGCCCACGCGGAAGACCGGGTTCAGCGCGGTCGAAGGCTCCTGAAAGATCATTGCAGCGTCGCCACCGCGGAGCTTCCGGAGGTCGCTCGGCGAGGCCGTGAGGACGTCCGTGCCTTCGAGGATCACGGCTCCGCGTGTACGCGTGCGAGGCGGAAGCAAGCCGAGGGCCGCGCGGGCCGTGAGGGTCTTGCCGGAGCCCGATTCGCCGACGATGGCGAGGATCTCACCCTGATCGAGGTCCAAGCGCAGGTTCTTGACCGCGTGCACCGTGCCCTGTTGAGTGTCGATATCGAGGGTGAGGCCGTCGAAGCGGAGGGGCGATGGCGCCGAGCTGGGTGCGCCCCCTTGGAGGTACTTCGGTTCTGCGGTCATTGCCGCTCCTCCTTCTGTGCGCGGAGCTCGGGCCGGTAACGGCCAGGCGTGACGATGGCGAAGACGCGGGAGAAGATTCCCGGGCGCCCCGTGAGCGACCGCGACCGCTGGTCGACAAGATCGCGCAGCCCGTCGCCGATCAGATTGAGCGCGAGCACGGTGATGATCAGGAATGCGCTCGTGATGACGATCATCTGAGGGGCCTGCATGATCACGGCCTTCCCGTCATACAGGATGTTTCCCCAGCTCGCGTGCGGTGCTGGCACGCCCGCACCGAGGAAACTCATCGCCGCCTCCGTGATCACGGACTCCGCAAAGGTAAAGGTCGCCTGTACCACGAGGACCGACATGGTGTTCGGCAGGATGTGCCTCCACATGATGTGCAGCGCGCTGCCGCCCTGCATGGTGCTCGCAGTGACGAATGTCTCCGACATCACTGCGAGTGCACGGGCGCGCACGAGGCGGGCGATACCCGGCGTGTACACGATCGACAGCGCGACGATCAGGTTTGTGACGCTCGGGCCGAGGGCTGCGGCGAGGGCCACCGCGAGCAGGATCGCGGGGATCGCCATGAGGCCGTCGCAGATTCGCATGAGGATCGCGTCGAGCACGCGGTTGAACACGGCGGCGATCCCGATGATCGTTCCGAGAACACCGCTCACGACCGCGACGACGAAACCGACGAGCAGTGACGTCGAAGCACCTGAAATGATGCGCGCGAACAGGTCGCGACCGTAGTTGTCCATCCCGAAGATGTGCTCCGGGGACGGCGGCTTCAGTCGGTTCAGCGGGTCGACCTTGTAGGGGTCGAGGTGCAGGAGCGGGGGCAGTACGTAGGAAACCAGGAAGATGAGCAGGATCACGAGGATTCCCGCCATGAGTCCAGTGTTGTTGAGCATGCGATGCCAGAGCGAGTTGCGCTGCTGTTGAGGCTGCATCGACAGCACCGTGGTGCTCGGCACGGGCGAGCCCTGCGTCGTCGGTGGCTTCTCGTTCATGCGATCAGGCCTTTCCCACGCGAACCCGCGGATCGACGAGCCCGTACAGGAGATCGACGAGCAGGTTGGTGAGCAGATAGATGAGGGTGACGAACAGGATCACGCCCTGGATCACGGGGTAGTCGCGGCGTGAGATTGAGGTCACGAGAAGTTGGCCGAGCCCGGGAATATTGAAGATCGTCTCCGTCACTGCGGCGCCTGTGACGAGGCCGCCGAGCGAGAGTCCCACGATCGTGATGACCGGGAGGCTCGCGTTCTTGAGCGTGTGCGAGAACAAGAGCCGGGACTCCGAGACGCCCCGCGATCGGGCGGAATCGATGTAGTCGGCGTTGAGTACGTCGAGCACGGCCGCCCGTGTGGTGCGAGTGATGAGTGCCGCGGTGATTGCGCCGAGCGCGATGCCGGGCATCAGGAGAGTGCGAATGCCCTCGATTGGATCGTCGATCGGATTCACATACCCGGAGATCGGCAGCCAGCGAAGCGTGAGTCCGAACAGCAGCATCATGCAGAGCGCGAGTACGAAGCTCGGCACGGTCATGCCGACAAGCGTGAAGCCCGTGACGGTGCGGTCGAATGCGCTATCGCGGTAGCGGGCCGCGAGCGTCCCGAACGGCACCGAAAGGAGGATTGCGACGATGATCGCGATGATGGCGAGTTGCAGCGTGGGCACCGCGTTGTCGCTGATGGCTTGCACGACGCTCTTGCGCAAGAAGTAGGAGTCGCCCAGATCGCCGCGGAACACGCCGCCGATCCAATTCAGATACTGGATCACAATCGGCTCGTCAAGACCCATGCTCGAGTGCAGTTTCGCCACAGCCTCGTCCGACGCCTTTTCTCCGAGAATGCGGCGAGCGGGGTCCCCGGGCGTGAGGTGGATCAGCGAGAAGATCACCACCGAGACGACGAAGAGCACTGGGATGAGGCTGAGGAGTCTTTTGAGAATGAACCTGATCATCTGTCCTCCGGGAACGGAAGTGGCGAGGGGGCGGAGGGGCGGTGATGTCGGTCCGCGGCCAATCGCGGACCGACATCACCGGTCGCTTACTTCCAGTGAGCGTTCCACCAGGTGAAGTGGCCATCGAACCAGTCGAGCTCGAGATCCTTGTTCGCCGCGTACACGTTATGTGCGTCGCCGATCCGGCTCATCGGGCGAACCTTTTCGATGTAGGACTGCATCTCGTCGAACATCTTGCTGGCGTCCTCCTGCGTCGGCTGTGCGCGGAAGCGCTTGAGCAGGCCTTGCAGCTCCGGGTCATCGGAATACCAGGCGCGATCGGGCAGGAAGCCGAGGGTCTGGGTCGGATCGGTCTCGGTGCCAAACGGGAAGACGACGACATCCCACTCGTCGCGCTTCTCGCGGTACTTCTCGGAGAAGGCGCCCCACTCGTAGGCATCGAGCTTGACCTCGAAGCCCATTCCCTTGAGCTGCTCCGCGACGACGACCGCGGCGTTATATGCCTCGGAGTAGTCCTTGTTCGCGAGCAGGGTGATCGTCTTCCCCTCGGCGCCGCCCTTCTTGAGCATTTCCTTGGCCTTGGTGACATCGTGCGAGTTGAAGCCGTTCTTGCCGACGTTCGTGTCCCAGATGGCTTTCTGGTCGAGGGTCATGTTGTGCCAAACGAGGTCGTAAAGATCTTTCGATCCGACGGCGGACATCATGATCGGATCCCGATCGAGGCCGAGGTTCACCGCCTGACGATTCTCGACGTTATGGAACGGGCTCGACTCGGCGTCACTGTAGACCAGGTTGATCGGGCCGATCAGGTAGGTGTCGAGGACGAGATTACTGTCGTTCTTAAACTGATCGAGGCTGTCGAACGGAAGTTCCGTCGTGGCGTCGTACTGACCGGACTGAATGCCGAGCGTGCGCGTCGAGGCGTCAGCCACGAAGTTGAACACGACCTGCTTGAGTTTCGCGTCCTTCTTCCCCGCGCGACCGCTCGATGGCGCGTCGACCGGCTGGTAGTCGTCCCACTTGTCGATGACGAGCTTCTGGTCGGCATCCCAGCTCGAAAACTTGTAGGGGCCGGTACCGATGATGTCCGCGCTGTCCTCGATCGGCTTGTCGCCAACCTTAGCGATGACCTCTGACGGCAGGATCGCCGGATACGCGGTGCCGATCGAGGAGAGGTAGAGGAGATGGAGGAAGCTTGCGCTCGGAACGGTCAACTTCACCGTGCTGTCGTCGACCTTCGTCCACTTGGCGCCGGCGAAGGATTCCTGCGCGGCGATCGAGACTCGGGTCCAGCGGTTCATCGACTCGACGACGTCCGTGGCGTCGAGATCGCTACCGTCTTGGAACTTGACGCCCTTGCGCAGCTTGAAGGTGAACTCCTTGCCGTCGGCGCTCGCTTCAAATGACTCTGCGAGCATCGGCTGCACCTTACGGTCCTTGTCGATCGTGACGAGGGTCTCGAAGATGGGGAGGGTGATCTCGCCCATAATCGAGTCCGTCGAGATCTGCGGGTCGAGGCTCTCCGGTTGAGCGGGAGTGACGAGGTTGACGACGTCCTTCTTGGCGTCGGCGGGCTTGGGGCCGCCCCCGCTGCCGCCCGCGCAGCCGGACAGGATGAGCGCCCCGGCGGAGAGGATTGCCGCGCCCGAGACGAGACGCCGTCCCGCGCGGCTGATGCGGCGCCCGGGGGATCCGGGGCCGGCGTGAGTGTGCTTGGCCATGGTGTGCCTTTCTAGCCGTGGTGTGGTTTCGGGGTGATGGAGACTCGGAGCTGAGAGAAGCCGCCCGCGTCCGTGCGGGTAGTGCGCTCGTCGCGGGCGAGGGTGATCCGGAAGCCCGGAGCATCCGCCTCAGCGGTGTCGCCGACGACGACGTTCGAGGAGGACTCGAGGAGCGCCTGCGCGAGCGCGAGGAGGCGCGGACCACCATCGTCGTCGCTCCACAGTGCGCTCGCCGCAGCTGGTACGGGGCCGTCGCCGGCACCCGCCCGTTCGCGGGAGGCGCGAGTGATGACGCCTGAGGCGAAGTTGATCCGGTCGCCCGCCATGAGGCGGGTCCAGCGTGCGCCGAGGGCGGCTGGTGAAGCTGGGGTCCCGTCGGTCTCGAGCTCGCCGAGATCGATGGTGTTCACGCCAGCGGAGCCGACTACGTCGCCGATCCGATCGCCGGGTCGGTAGGCGAGCGCCGTGTGCTCATCGACTCCGATCACGAGCTGCTGGCCGGTCGCGCTGCCGAGCCGGATCGCGCGCGGAACGCGGTTCCACTCGGTGAAGTGCGAGTCGAGGAGTCCCTCCGGAAAGAAGCCGAAGCCGCCCTGCAGCGAGAACCGCAGCTCATCGTCCGGTTCATAGCCGGCTCGCGCGCCGTGGGACCAGCCGAGCTCGCTCGTGCCGCCCGTCACCATGCCGGCGCCCTGCTGGATCGCGAGGCCCGCGCTCGTGCCCGCAACCACTCCGCCGCTCTCGAAAAGCTCGCGGATCGCCGTCATGACCGGAGTCTCCCGGCGGCCGCCCGCTTCACCGCTGCCGGGTTCCACGTCGGATCCACGAAATAGCGCGAGGAGGTAGTGGCTTTGGTCGCCGCCGCCCAGGAACACCCCGTCGCACGAGGCGACGAGGGTGGCGACGTCAGAATGCTCCGCTCGCCTCCGCGAGTAGGTGGCGTTGGCGCAGGATGGCTCGGGGGAAACACCGACCGGGATCGGGACGCCCTCGATGCCGTGCCGATCAAACACCCGAACGTAGTAGGCGCCGTCGGCCTCATCGCTCTCGGCATCGTGCGCGAGATCGGAGTCGGCAGCCGGGGGCTCTGACGCCGTCGTGAACACGGCGACGCGCGGCCGATCCGAGTCTCCGCCGGCATCGCGCAGAAGCGCGGCGAGCGGCTCAATCAGCGCGGGATCCTCATCGAGCGCCCCGCCGATCAGGAAGAGCGCACCGGCCGGACGCACTCCTGCCGCCTGCGCGTGTTCGGCGCGACGGTGATCGATGTGCGCTGACAAAACGTTCTCCAGACTCGGCAGTGAGGGTGGGATGTGGAAGCAAGTGTTTCATGCAGCATATTCGTTTTCAATCTCGAAATGAATATTTCACCTTTTCGAGATCGTTTCGATGCGGAAAACGGAACGGGCGATCGGCCCGGGGGGGGGGCGGCGCGGCGCGTCGCTCGCGCAGCCTGCTGGCGGATCATCGCCACCAGCAGGCCGCCGCGTCCGCCTCAATGAGGCTACGCCCCGAGACGGCTCCGTCGACGCGCCCGCGCGGCGCCCGCGAGGGAGATCGCGGCCGCGCCCGCGGCAATCAGAGCGACCGCTCCTGCTCCCGCGAACTCGTGCATCGGCGCGGAACCGCCCGTCCGTGCGAGCGTGCCAGAGGGGTGCGCGCCGGAGCCGCCCCCTGGTGTCGATCCCGGCCCGCTCGCGCCGGGTGGTCCGTCGCCACCGTTGCCGCCGTTCCCGACGTTCCCCCCGGTGCCGTTCCCCCCAGTTCCCGGCTGGGACGGCCGTGCTCCAGTGAACGCCACCTCGGCCTTTCCGGAGACCGCATCCATATCGAGCGGATTGCCGTCCGTTGAAGCGGGAAGCCCCGAGACGGACACCTCGAATCGTTGTGCGCCCTGGGTGACCTGCCGGGTGAAGCTGAAACTGCGGGACGCACCGGGAAGGAGCAGCGAGCCCTGAGCGGCTTTCTCGGTGCTCGTGCCCGCCCGGGACGGGTGAGCCTCAGCCGACACCCCGGCGAGCGGGACTGCGCCCGAGTTCCTGACAGTGACCGTGATTTTCGCGGTCGAACCCAAGGGGAGCGTTCCTTGCGCCGAGATACCGTCGACCTCTGCGGTTGCCTGCACATCGGGGGTACCCGTGATCGACATACGGAGTCCCGCGAAGCCGCCCGCCGTGTTCCATTCGGTACCTGCCGCGCGGTTGAGTGTGACTCGCAGGCTGGGGGATTCGGCGGCGGCGACGCACGTGTCGCCGTGGGCTCGCGCGGCGTTCGAGGCGAGCAGCGCTTGGGCGAGGTTCAGGGTGCCAAAGATGCCACCCTCGCACTCGGAGGAGCCCCAGATATCCGTCGCCGGTGCGGGTGGGCTGCCCGTTCCGGGGGCCGTCGTCGGGCTTCCCGCGAGGGTCTCGGTGCGCGCCGCGAAGTCGATGGTCGAGCCCGCCGTGAGATAGGAGTATGAGATGCCTGATGCGTTCAGCCCATCGAACGTGGTCTGGCGCAGGTCGAAGGCGCTGACGCCGAGAGCCCCGACCACGCGCCCGGTCCGCGCGGCCCGGTCGACCACGAGCGCCGTGTTCTCCTCGACCCCGAATGCCCGATCCTGCTTGCGATCCATGGCGAGGCGCACGATCCTGGGCTGGCGATCGCGACGCGCGAAGTGCGAGTCGATGAGGCCCTCGGAGAAGAAAGCGAAGCCGCCGGCTGGTACGTAACCGAGTCGATCGTCGTCGAAGGAGCCGGGCGACGCGCCGTCGCGCCACGACGGGTAGGGCTCGCCGCCCGTGATCATACCTGGGCCCTGCTGGATCGCGAGCCCTGCGCTCGAGCCGGCGGAGACGCCGCCGCCGTCGACGACCCGGCGCATCGCCGCGAGCGCGGGGGTATCAGCGCAGGAGGTGACGTTGAGGCTGGAGGGGTCCGGGCCGGAGCAGGTCATGAGGGCGCGCACGTAGCGGGACTGGTCGCCGCCGCCGAAGTAGATCGCGTCCGATTGCTCGATCTGTGCGACGACCTCGGGGTGTGCGGCGTTCTTCGCGGTGTACGGGTCGCCGGGGTAGTCGGGGTTCGGGTTCTGGTCGATGGGCACCGCGTACACCTCTACGCCGTGCGTCCGGAACCAGTCACCGTAGTAGATGCCGTTCGCGGTGGCGTTGTCGTATTCCTCGCCGTCGGAGGCCTCAGTCGCGTTCGGGGCGGGCTCGGATCCCGCGGTGACGATCGCGATTCGGGGACTCTTCCCCTCCGCGTGGGCCTTCGCGAGGTCGACGATTTCCTGGATGATCGCCTCGCTCGTCGGATCCTTCGGCTCGATGCCGCCACCGATCAGGACCGTATAGCCTCCTGGAAGCGGGCCCGACTGCGTCACCTGCGCCGTTGGGACCGCGGGAGCCGCCTGGCCTTCCTCAGCGTGGGCTGCCGCGGTCGGCAGGCCGATCCCTCCCGCGAGGAGGGCGGCGCTCAGCAGGAGAGCGCTGGGGCGACGGCGGCGGGGTGAGGTGAGTGAGGTCATCGGTGCTCCGGCTCTTCATCGAGGTGGGATCTGGCGCCATGCGAGATCAAGTTTTCATGAGCGCGCTATTTCACGCAAGACAGAAATGAACGTTTCAGGGCGGGGGACAGTGATCAGCGGGGCGCGGATTGCTAGACTCGCGAAATCTGAGAGTCGCCGCCGACGAGATGGCGTGCCGGGCCTCGGAGGAGATCTTCGACCGGGAGGCCGTCGACCGGAGGGAAGCAGATGAAGAGCGAAGCATCGGTGCGAACCGGCCACGAAACCGCGATTGGCGCGGAGGACGACTCCGTCGCCACGCGGATCCGAGAGCGCATGGGCGACTGCAGCCCCGCCGAGCGCAAGGTGGCGAGGGCCCTCCTCGCGGCCTATCCCGTAGCCGGATTTGAGACGGTCGCTGGCCTTGCCGAGCTTGCAGAGGTGAGCGGCGCGACGGTCGTGCGCTTTACAACTCGGCTCGGCTACAGCGGCTTTCCCGACTTCCAGCGCGCGCTGCGCGAGGAACTCGAGCAGCGGAGCGCGTCGCCCTCCTCGCTCTATGGACGCACGGGGATCGCGGCGAGGCCCGCGGCCCCGGGTGACCTCGCTGCCCTTGCCGAGGCCCCGGCCGAGGACCTTCGGGCGACGTTCGGCGGGCTGAGCGACCACGACTTCGAAACGACCGTGCGCGCGCTCGCCGACCCCAAGCGGCGGATCTGGCTCGTGGGTGGACGCTACAGCGGGTTCCTCGCCCAGTACCTCTCTGCGAGCCTCGAGCAGCTGCGGCCCGGGGTGCGCATGGTGCCGCAGATGGCGAGCCTCCGCGGGGCGGCGCTCGGCGGTTTTGATGCGAAGGATGTGCTGATCGCCTTTGATTTCCGCCGCTACGAGACGGAGACGCGGCGGATCGTGCAACTCGCGCGCTCTCGGAAGTCGACGGTCGTGCTTGTCACCGATCGCTGGGTCTCGCCGTGCGCCGGTGACGCCGACACTGTGCTCACGAGCGTTGCTGCCGAGCGCGGTCCCTTCGACTCGGTTGTTCCCGTGATGGCGCTGATCGAGGCGCTGTTCGAGGCGACGCTCGCCCGGATCGGTGAGCCGGCGCGGGCGCGCATTGAACGTATCGAGCAGACCGTGCAGGGGCTCGAGCTGATCTGAGCACGACGCCCCTGCCCGCGGGTGTTCGCCGGAACCTCTAGAAATGTCTATTTCGATTGACGATCCTCATCTGGTTGCTGTAATGATTGTTGCAGAACCACTGAGGGGAGTCGCGTGCACATCGACGTCACCGAGTTATTGCGCCGCGCCGAATGCGCGCGTGAGGCCTACGTCAGAGATCTCGCCGAACTGGTGTCGATCGATTCCGGATCGCTGGACCCCACAGGGGTGAATCGCGTCGCCGACGTCGTCAGCGTTCGTCTCGAGCGACTCGGCTTCGCCGTCGAGCGGGAGAACTCACCCGACCCGCGTTTCGGTGACGTCGTCGTCGGACGCCGCAGCGGCTCCGGCGAGAGGCGCATCGTGCTGTTTGCGCACATGGATACCGTGTTCGAGCGCGGCGACGCCCGTGCTCGTCCGTTTCGGATCGACGAGCGCGGACACGGACGTGGCCCAGGCGTGACCGACGACAAGGCCGGCGTTGTGGCAGGTCTGCATGCAGCGCAACTTCTGATCGATGCGGGGATCGAAAACTACGGGGAACTCCTGCTCGTGTGCACGCCGGACGAGGAGATCGGTTCCCCCGTCGGCGGGCCAGCGCTGCAGCGGGTCGCCGACGGAGCCGATGCGGGCTTCAGTCTCGAATGCGCCCGCGAAAATGGGGACCTCGTGCTCGCCCGTAAGGGTGTCGTCGACTTGGAAGTCGAAGTGCGCGGCGTCGCGGCGCACTCGGGGATCGAGCCGGAGCGCGGCGCGCACGCGGGCCTCGAGGCGGCGCACCTCACGGTCTTCCTCCAGGAGCTCGCCGATCCGGCACGCGAGCTGACCGTGAATGTCGGCATGCTGCGGGCGGGCGAACGCACGAATATCGTGCCTGAGCGGGCCACCCTCACGATCGAGGTGCGGGCAACGCGCACCGAGGCGCTTGACGAGGCGATCGCCTCGATCCGAGATCGGCTCGAGTCACCGGTCGTCGCGGGGACGAGCATCCGGGTTCTCGCCGAGGAATCGTGCCCCCCGCTCGAGGAGACCGCCGCTGGGCGAAGGCTCGGGGGGTATGCGCAGGAAATCGCACGTGAACTGGGCTTCTATCCGGCACTTGCGCGCACCGGTGGGGTATCCGACGGCAATCGTGTCGCAGCCCTCGGAGTGCCGACGCTCGACGGTCTCGGCCCGGTCGGCGGGGGCGATCACAGCCCGAGCGAGTGGCTTGACCTGGACTCGGTACCCGCGCGGGTCGCGCTACTCGCGGCACTCATCGACGCAGCGGCGACCCGGGACTGAATCAGGAGCCGAAGCCAGGGGCTCGCGGAGCGGCGGAGTCGCGTAGGTCGACTCCTCGACGCCCGGCCGGTCTGCCGCATGTTGAATCGAGACGCGGACCATGCCCAGCCGCTCGCAAAGTGCCCGAGAGGGCTCATTATCGGAGTCGGTTGTCGCGATAACTCGCGCGAAACCCCAGGTGTCACGCGCTGCATCGAGAATCGCTCTCACCGCCTCTGTTGCGAGTCCTTTACCCCCGAAGTCCGGATTGAAGACATATCCGATTTCAGCGCTGCCGTCGGAGAGCCAGACGAGCCCAACTTCGCCAACGACCTCAGAAGTTTCGAGCAGCTCGACGAGTAAGACGAGCTCGTCGCCGGGCCCGCAAAACTGCGCCCGGGCGTAGAGCGACAACTCGCTTGAGGTGTGCTCGAGCGTCCAAGTGCCCGCGCTCAGGTGCCGCGCCACGTCCGGTCGTGACCGGTAGGCGAAGACCGCTGCAACGTCTGATTCGCGAGGGCGTCTCAGTCGAAGTCGAGTCGTCTCGAACATGCGCTCACTCACCTGGGAATCACACCCGCGGCGGACCCTACGGCCGCAGTAGCCCGATCCGGTCGTAGACGGTGTCGAGCGTGCGGCTCGCGACCTCGTTCGCGCGCTCGGCAGCGCCCGCGAGCAGGCGGTCGAGTTCGCCGCGGTCGGAGAGCAGCTCCTCGGTGCGCTCGCGGATCGGGCCGAAGGTCTCCTCGACGACCTCGGCGAGGCCCTTCTTGAGGTCGCCGTAGCCGCGGCCAGCGTACTCCGCCTCCAGCGAGGGAATGTCGCGGCCCGTGAGCACCGAGTAGATGCCGAGCAAGTTCGAGACGCCGGGCTTCGCCTCGCGGTCGAAGCGGATCTCGCCGTCCGCGTCGGTAACGGCGCGCATGATCTTCTTCTTCGTGACGTTCGCCGGGTCGAGCACCTTGATGAGCCCGGCCTCGGTGTCGGCCGACTTCGACATCTTCGACGTGGGATCCTGCAGGTCGTAGATCTTCGCTGCGCTCTTCGGGATCGTGGCCTCGGGCACGACGAAGGTCTCGCCGAAGCGGGTGTTGAAGCGGTTCGCGATGTCGCGGGTGAGCTCGACGTGCTGGCGCTGATCCTCGCCCACGGGCACGGAGGCCGCCTGGTAGAGCAGAATGTCCGCCGCCATCAGGATCGGATAGGTGAACAGGCCCACCGAGGTCGAGTCGGAGCCGAAGCGCTGCGACTTGTCCTTGAATTGGGTCATGCGGCTCGCCTCGCCGAAGCCGGTGAGGGTGTTGAGCACCCAGGCGAGCTCGGCGTGGGCGGGCACGTGCGACTGGATGAACAGGGTGGACTTCTCGGGGTCGATGCCCGCGGCGATGTACTGCGCCGCGGTGCGGCGGGTGCGCTCGGCGAGCTCCTTCGGATCCTGCGGGACCGTGATGGCGTGCAGGTTGACGACGCAGAAGAACGCGTCGAAGTCCTCCTGCATCTGAGTCCACTGCTTGAGGGCGCCGATGTAGTTGCCGAGGTGCAGCGAGTCGCTGGACGGCTGCATGCCGGAGAAGATGATGGGCTTTGCGGTTTCGGTCATGACTGAACCTTCGAGATTGATGCGGAGCGTGAAAAGTGCTGGTGCGGCCTGCGAAACGGCCGCCTTTTGGGCGCCTAGGAGGCGCGGTAGTCGACGACGACGGGCGCGTGGTCCGACCAGCGCTCGGCGTAGGAGGCTGCGCGGTCGATCCGATAGTCGGCGACGCGCTCTGCGAGTGCGGGGGTGACGACGTGGTAGTCGATGCGCCAGCCCGTGTCGTTGTCGAAGGCCTGCCCGCGGTTGGACCACCACGAGTAGGGGCCGTCGACCTCGCCCGCCCAGGTGCGTCCGACGTCGACCCAGCCGAGGCCCTGGCCCTCGCTGCCGTCGACGCCCGCGACGGTCTCGCCGGCCGGGCCGAAGAAGCGATCGAAGTAGGCGCGCTCGCGGGGCAGGAAGCCGGAGCGCTTCACGTTGCCCTTCCAGTTCTTGATGTCGAGCTCGCGGTGGCCGACGTTGAAGTCGCCGACGATCGCCGCGAACTCCCGCTCAGCGGCCAGTTCCTGCATGCGGACGCCGAGCGCGTCGAGGAAGGCCCACTTCGCCTCCTGGCGCGGGGTGTCGACCTCGCCCGAGTGCGTGTAGTTGCTCACCACGGTGAACGGCTTGCCGCCCAGTTCGAAGTCGGCCTCGATCCAGCGGCCCGACGACTGGATCCGCTCCTGCTCCTCCGCGGCGCCGAGACCGATGCGGTGAGCGGCGGCGGGCACGCGGCTCGCGATCGCGACGCCCGCGCGGCCCTTGATCTCGCACGGCTCGTGCAGAATGTGCCACTCCTCGCCGAGGAGCTCGAGCAGGTGCTCGTCTTGTGCGCGGACCTCCTGCATGGCGAGCACATCGACGTTCCTGGCCTCCAGCCAGTCGCCCATGCCCTTGCGGAAGGCGGCCCGGATGCCGTTGACGTTGACGGATGCGACGCGCAGGGTTTCAGCCATGCGGACCAGTCTAGTTCGCGCCGCTGACATGCACGCCGTCGCGGGGGATCGCTCAGAACACCATCGGCCGGTCGTACTCGTCCTCGAAGGTGTCGCCGAGGAGCGAGGGATCGATGTCGGCGACGACGGGCACGTGGTCGCTCGGGGAGTCGCCCTTGCGCTCCTCGCGCTCGATGGAGGCGCCCGTGACGGCGTCGGCGAACGCGCGCGACCCCATGATGAAGTCGATGCGCATGCCCTCGTCCTTGGGGAAGCGGCCGGCCTTGTAATCCCAGAACGTGTAGCCCTCCGGCACGATCGGCCGTACGACGTCCTCGACGAGGCCCTCGAAGGAGGCGAACATCGAGCGCTCCTCGGGGGAGACGTGGGTCGAGCGCCCCACAGCGAAGCTCGGGTCGCCCATGTCGCCCTCGAGCGGCGCGATGTTCCAGTCGCCCATCAGGGCGAGCGGCAGATCCGGATCCTCGTCGAGCCAGGCCTCCGTGCTCGTGCGGAGTGCGGTCAGCCAGTCGAGCTTGTAGGCGAGGTGGGGATCGTCGAGTGCGCGCCCGTTCGGCACGTAGAGGCTCCACAGGCGCAGGTCGCCGACGGTGACGCCGATCGCGCGCGCCTCGAGCGGCAGGCCGTTCGGTCCCTCGCCCTGCACCGCCTCCTGGCCCTTGATCGGCTTGCCGAAGCCGGGCATGCCGGGGAAGCTGCGCGCGACGTCGGTCATCTCGTGGCGGCTCGCGATCGCGACGCCGTTCCACTGATTGAGGCCGTGGATCTCCACCTGGTAGCCCGCCTGTTCGAACGCCTCGAGCGGGAACTGGTCCGGACGGCACTTGATCTCCTGCATCGCGAGCACGTCGATGTCCTCGCGGACGAGCCAGTCGACGACACGGCCGAAGCGGGTGCGGATCGAGTTCACGTTCCAGGTGGCAATGCGCATGGAGCCAGCCTAGCCGGGCGGGCTTTCAGCAAATTCCTAGTCGGAGTCTAAATCTGGACTGCTTATATTAATCATTGCGAATCGGATCAGATCGAGTGAAAATAGGGGCATCCGGCCCGCCGCAGCGGGTGCCGGGTCGGGAGGTGCGTCATGAACGACGCGAAGCGTGGTCAGGCCGAGCGGGCGCTCGAACGGCGAGAGGTGCGCCTGCGCGCCGTCGCTGCGCTGCCCGCCCGCCTGGAACGCGTGACCCAGGCGGCACTGCCCGAGGGCTCGCTGACCGTTCTGATCGGCGAGCCGGGGACCGGGAAAGCGAGCCTCGCGGAGGCCGCGGCCCACTTGATCGGCGAGCGAACCGAGCACCCCACTGAGGTTGTGACGCTCCTCCCTCCCCGCGTCGCCGGGCAGCCCGCACCTATCTTCTCGCTCGTCGATCCCGCGGCCGAGGCGGATGGGGCATCCGGCCCGACCGCACGGGCCTCCGGTGCGGGCGTCGCCGCCGATGCCCGCCGCGTGCAGGACCACCTCGAGCGCCTCGCCGAGGGCCGGGCGCTCACGCTCGTCGTCCCGGACGCGGACGACGCAGATCCCCGTGATCTCGCGATCCTCGAGCGCATCATGACCGAAATTCAGCTCCGGATCCTGATCACCGCACGCCGGCAAACGCCCGCGGTCGCGCGGCTGCGACGCCTCGGGCACGGCTCGACGCTGTCGATCGGGCCGCTGTCGGAAGATGAGTCTGAACGCCTGCTCTGCGTGCTGCTCGGTGTCGAACGGATCGAAGGTGGCACGCTGCGACGCTGGGCCGAGGCCTGCGGGGGCAACTCCCACGGGCTTTCGATGCTCGCCGTCGCCGCCGATCAGGCGGGTCAGGTGCGGAGGGCGCGCGGTGCGGCGTGGGCGGCCGACGACGGGTCAGAAGCGGACGCCCCGCCCGAATACGCGTGGCTGATCAGGGAGAGTTGTTCCGCGGAGGAGTGGGAGCTCCTCGAGCGCATCGCGATCGCCGAGCCCGTCGGTGAACTCGCACTGCTGCGGGAACTCGGCTCCGCGACGCTCGGCGGACTGCTCGAGCGCGGACTCGTCGTTTCACGTGACGTCGCCGGTATCGCTGTGCTGCGTTTGGCGCACAGGCTTCTGGGGGCGTCGATCCGGGCGGGCCTGCATCCGAGGAAGCGGCTCGCCCTCAACGATGAGGCGTTTGCACTGCTTGCCCAGGGGTTGGAAGCGCGGACCGCCCCTGAGGACCCTGAGCGCCTGCAGCGGCTCGTCGGCTTCGGGCTCGCGGCAGGGCGGGATCTCCCGCTCGCGTGGCTGTGGGGAGCGTTCCGCGCGCAGGCCCGTGCCGTCGATGCGCGAGAGGGGCTCGGCATCGCTCTCGCCCTCGCCTCCCACCCTGAGGCAAACGACACACAGGTCGCAATGGGACTTGCCCGCGCGGCGCAGCTCGCCCGCAAGATCGGGGACTTCGAGCGACTGCGGGTGATCGTCGAGGCCGCCACCCGCATGATCGAGTCGGGCAGGATCACGGCGGTTGAGACCGCGGGAATCGCCGCCGCGCTCCAGACCGTGGTGATCGTCGAACGCGTCTGGACGGGCGGCTCTGTTGAGGCCGCGCTCACGGATCTTGACCAGCTGCGCGAATCGCTCCAGCCTGATCCCGTGGCGGAGGCCACCACGCGCAGCGGCGTGATGATCGTTCTCAGCATGGTCGGGCGTGTGCGCGAGGCCTGGAGCGCGGCCCCGCGAGCCGAGCTCGCGCAGGATCTCCAGGTCGAGGTCGCGAACGCGCACGGCCGGACGCTCCGGACCCTGTGCATGGTCCAGCGCGGTGAGATCGCGCAGGCCGTAGAGGAGTCGCTGCGCGCCCGAATGCTGAACGGACTCGGCCGCCGGATCGGGGCGGGGATCGGGGACCTCCTCGGCTTCGCCTGGTTCGTCGCGATGTGGGTGAGCGGCGACTCCGCTGGGACGCGCGAGGCCCTCGCGGAGCTGACCGTGGCGGCCGGCGCGCAGGAGGTCGGCGATCTCAGAGCCTCCGGGGTCGCGGAGTGCTGCGAGGTGCTCCTCGCGATCCAGGAGGGCCGCTGGGTCGACGCGGTCGACGCCGGCGAGCGGGCGGCCGATCGATTCGAGCGCGCGGACAGCTACGGGCTCGCTCCCTTCGTGCACGCGGCTCGCGCGCTCGCGCAGGCCGTCCTCGGCGAACGTGATGCCGCGGCCCGCTCGCTCCGGCGAGCCGCGGACCCGACTCCCGGTCTCGCGCAGGCCCTGTGCGGGGTGACGGAGCTGCTCACGCTGCGGGCGCGCCAGTGGCTCGAGGCGCCAGACACGCTCGCCATCGCGGAGCGGCTCGTCGCGCGATCCGAGGAGAGAGGGCACGCCTACGTCGAACTGCTGGCGAGACACTTCGTCGCCGCGGAACGCGGTTCCGTCCCGGCGGGCGATCTCGCCCGGATCCAGCAGCTCGCGATCCACATTGATGCGCCGCTCGGCGACGCAGTCGTCGCTCACGTCGAACGCCTGGCGCACGCCGCGCGCCCCGGAGACGACGACACCGAGCTTCGGGTGCTCGCCGAGCACGGTCTGTGGCTCCCGATCCCGTCGGCGTCGTCGCTCACTCCGCGCGAGCGGGAGATCGCCCTCCTCGCCGCGCTTGGGCACACGAGCCGCTTCATCTCGGAACGCCTGCACATTTCGCCGCGCACGGTGGAGCGGCATCTCTCCAATCTGTTCGGAAAGCTCGGCGTCGAGCGCAGAGACGATCTCCGCGAGTGGGCACTGCGGGAGAGAATTCGGAGACACGCTGCGAAAAATGGGTAATTTGCCCTGATCCCAGGGGGTGCGTGGAATTTTAGGCTCCGTTCAGGGAACGGAACTCACCGGACCACGGCTCCCACCATCGCAGGCGGGTGCCCACTGCAGGAGCGAAGGGCGGTCACCCGCAATGTCTCGTCAATCTCGAACCGGGTCGAAGCGGGGGGTGGGACGCGCGGCAATCGCTTTGCTCGGCGCGATCGCGCTCACCCTCGGCCCAGGAGCACTCGCGGCCCAGGCCGCCGATGCGGTCTCCGCCGCGGGTGCCGCGCCCCAGTCGGGCGTCGCGTCACCGGCGTCGGAAACCGGGTCTGCAACCGGGTCTGCAGCCACGCCGGCCGCCGCGCCCGCGGAAACGCAGGCGCCCGCTGCCGAACCCGTCCCGACGTCCGAAGCGGTTTCGGCTCCGGCGCCGGTTCCCGGTCCCGCGGCCGACCCCGTCTCCGCGCCGGTGAATCAGCCGGCCGATCCGGCACCCGCGACGGATCCCGCAACGCCGGACCCAGCGGCTCAGCCGCCCGCACCGGATCCCGCGCCGCCAACCCAGCCGGCCGCCCAGCCCGAGACCGCGGCCCCGGCTCCGGTCGAGACGCCGGACGCGCCCGCGAAATCGGCCGTCGCGAAGCAGGCTGGGCAGCCGACCCAGGCCGCGGCGAAGCCGGCGGGCGGCGGAGGCAGCAGCAACCCGAAGGTCAAGATCACGATCTGCCACGCGACCGGATCGGCCTCGCATCCGTGGGAGGTCAACACGCCGAACGCGAACGGTGACGTGAGCGGTCACGCCGGGGCGGGCCACCAGGACGGGCGCGACATCATCCCGCCCTTCGACTACCGGGAGAACGGCCAGATCGCGAGCTTCCCTGGTCAGAACTGGGACGCCGCGGGCCAGGCAATTTACAACAATGGCTGCGCAGAGCCGGTAACGCCGCCCGAACCCGGAAACCCGGTGCTCACCGTCACACCGCCGCCCTGCGTCGCCACCGGTGAGCAGCCGCCAAGCTCCGTCTCCGTATCCGTGTCGAACGTGACGGGTTCGAACACGGTGCTCGTCGTCTCGAGCGCCGCCGGAGGAACGACGACGATCCCCGTGACCGCGAACGGAAACTACGCCGTTCCCGTGAGCGGGTACGGAAGCTACCAACTGCAGCTCAAGGTGGGAACAAAGACAGTGCAGAGCGGATCCTTCGAGGTGGCGCACTGCCCGCCCGCTCCCCAGCAGGTGGACTTCTGCCACGCGACGAGCGCGGCCGGGCCGTTCGCGCTCCTCGAGCTCCCGGCCGATGAGGTATTCGCCTCGCACTACGGGAAGGACTCCGCGGACGTGATCCCGCCGTTCCAGCTCGTGCAAAACGGCGTCACGACAACCTACAGCCAGAACTGGGATGCCGACGGCCAGGAATTCTTCGAGGCCGGCTGCAAGAGCGCACCGCCGGAGCCCGAGGAGGGCGCTATCTCGGTGCCGCATCCAGAGTGCTTCGCGGCCGGAGCCGAGCTTCCGGGAACGATCGGGATCAACGTCACGTCACTCACCAGAGTGACCGGTGCGCAGCTGCACGTGCAGCGCGCGCAGGGGGGAAGCACCGATACTCCAGTCGGCGGAACCGGCATCGTGCAGGTGCCGCTCCAGGGGGTCGGGGACTACACGGTGACCCTTGAGAAGGCAGACGGCAGCGTCCTCTCCTCGGGGAGCTTCTCGATCACCCGATGCGGATCGCCTCCGCACCCCATGACCGCGAAGATGAGCGTGCCGCAGCCGGAGTGCTATCCGACCGAGGCATCGCTCCCGGGTGAGATCGCCGTCGACGTGACCGAGCTCACCGGTACGAGCACGGCCACGATGATGATCGACAACGGTGAGGGCTGGACAACCGAGGAGCCCGTCACCGGCACCGGGGAGGTCGACATGCCGCTCCACGGGGTCGGAGACTACACGGTCACACTCTCGGCCGCCGGCAGCGAAACCACGGAGCGAACCTCGGCTCCGAGCGGTCTGACCGTGCTCGCCACCGCCTCGCTCGGCATCTCGCGATGCTCCGAGCCGCCGGTGCCGACGAAGCCGCCGGTGCCGACGAAGCCGCCGGTACCGCAGGTGAATCCGAACCCGCCGCACCCGCCGGTCACGGTGGTGCACGCGAGGCCAGCGCTCGCGATCACCGGTGGTGATCCGGAGAACGCCCTGATCGCAGGGGCCGCGCTCGTCGCGGTCCTCGGCACAGGGATCCTGCTCGCCGCGCGCCGGCGCCACTCGCGCTGATCGACCGCACGAGACGGTCCGGCCGTCCGCCTCCTCATCGGGGAGCCGGGCGGCCGGACCGTGCCGGTTCCCCGGGCTCTTCACGGTCGCGGCCGCCCCGTACGGAGCCTTCTCAACGGTTTCTTCGAGGCGTCATCCAGTCGGGTCGGGTAAATTGACGTGGATTGACGGGCATTTCTGTGCCCGAAACGAACCGGGGAATCACGATGGCCAAAAAGACACCTGCAGAACCGAGGCGCACCGACTTCGTGCGCCACGGCAAGCTGCGTCGCTCGAACGCGTGGGGGAACGCGGTCAAGGTGCTGCTCACGACGGTCCTGGTGGTGGGGCTGAGCGGGGTTGCCACGGCGGCGTACGCCGTATGGGGGCTGATGAGTAACGTCCACACGGTCGAGCTGAATAACGAGGCCTCGACCGTCGGCGCCGGAGATCAGTCGCTCGACGGCGAGCTCACGATTCTCCTCGTCGGCTCCGACAGCCGCAAGGGCCAGAAGATCAATGACGGCGAGGAGGGCGAGCTCAACGATGTGAACCTGCTCCTCCATGTGTCCGCCGACCACAAGAACGCCACGGTCGTGAGCTTCCCGCGCGACCTGATGGTCCCGATCCCGAGCTGCTCCGGACCGAACGGCGAGCCCGACTACTATCCGGCAATGAGCGAGCAGCAGCTCAACAGCACGCTCGAGCAGGGTGGACTGCCCTGCGTCGCGCGCACCATTTCGCAGCTCTCCGGGATGCCGATCAACTACGCCGGTCTCGTCACCTTCGACGGGGTCATCGGCATCTCGAACGCGATCGGCGGCGTCGACGTCTGCCTCACGCAGCCGATCGTCGATCCCGCGACCGATCTCGATCTGCCGGCCGGAGACAACACCCTCGTCGGCAAGGAAGCGCTGCAGTTCCTGCGCACGCGCCACGGCGTCGGCGACGGCGGAGACACGAGCCGGATCAGCAACCAGCAGGTCTTCATGTCCGCGCTCGTTCGCGAAATGAAGAGCGCCGACACGCTCTCGGACCCGCGCAAGGTCTACGGCCTCGCGAAGGCAGCGGTCGAGAACGTGACGTTCTCGAGCAACATGGCGAGCGTCCCCTTCCTGCAGAAGATCGCGGGCACGGTCAAGGACATCAACCTCGACAACATCAACTTCGTGCAGTACCCGGCATCGGACCACCCGTACCAGACGGGCCGCCTCACCCCGGATACCGCCTCGGCTGAGCAGCTGTTCGCGGTGATCAAGAGCGGCAAGCCCTTCGATGTCACCGGCGTCGGCCAGGGCGTCGAGGTCGAGGGGAAGAGCGGGAAGCCCACGACCGGAGCGCCGACCACGCCGGCCGCACCGCCCGAGGGAGGCGCGCCGGCAACAGAGGCGCCCGCGACGGATGCCCCGGCCGGCGGCACTCCCGCCACTCCGGCCCCCACGAAGGGCCCGGACGGGAAGGTGCAGCTCCCCGAGAACATCACGGGCACCAAGGCGAGCCAGCAGACCTGCTCGCAGGGCAGAACCGTGTACTAACGATCCGCCGTTCACGCGGCGTCGGGGAAAACCGGCGCAACCGATCCCGCCCGTCGATTTCCGACGGGCGGGATCGTCCGGTTAGAATGGGTGGCGTTGTTCGCGTATGGAGACGTGCCGGAGCGGCCGAACGGACTTCACTGCTAATGAAGGGTCGGGGTTAAACTCGACCGGGGGTTCAAATCCCCCCGTCTCCGCCAGACGAACAACGTTGAAGCCCCCGGGATCCACTGGTCCCGGGGGCTTCCTTGTGCCTGGGAGGGAGCGCTCCCGCTCGCATGCGGGTGGGATATTCTCGGAGTGTTACGGAGTTACGTGACGCTGTGGCAAGTTGGGGAACGATGCCGGGACGGTCGGGGATGAACGCACGAGAAAGCATGATCAGGGCAGCGGCGAGCGAGATGCTTGCCGATGGCTACGCGGGGTCCTCGCTCGCCTCGATCGCGGCCCGAATCGACCTCACCAAGGGAGCGCTCGCGCGCGAATTTCCGACGAAGGATCTACTCGCCCATGAGGTGCTCGCCGCGATGGCGACCGCGATCCAGCGGGAGCACGCGATCGCCCGCGCGGAATACCCTGACAGCCCGGCACGACGGCTCGTGCGCTTTCTCGTCGGCTTCGATGACAGCGTACGGCGCGAGGTCGAGGTTGCGGCCGCGACGTCGCTCCTCGCTGACCGGGTCCTTCCCGCGGGAATGACGCTGCCCCCGATCGACGCCTGGCGCGCCGCGGTCGGCGAGGTCGTCGGCGAGGCGCATGCCGCGGGAGATATTCCGGCGAACGTCGGCGTCGCTGCCTCTGCCCAGTTCCTCTCTGTGGCGAACCTCGGCAACGCCGTACTCGAGGCGCGAGGCGACGTCGATGGTGCACTTGAGCGGAGCCGGAGTATTCTCAGGCTCGCGATGCGCGCGATCGAACTGGTGGACATGGAGCGCGTGCTCGCCGATGTGCTGGGGGAGGAGCCGGTCGGTCCCGATCTGGCGGCGGCATAGCGCGGCTCGGTCGCGGATCGCGGGCCTGCGGCACCGCGCGCCGTGAGGTGAGGGCGCCGCGGTGGGTGGGATTTCCGCGACGCCCTCGGTCTCATGAGCCGCTCAGTGGCGGCGTCGCGCGGGCGTCGCGAGTGATCCTCGCGAATGCGCGGGTGCGGCGTGCATCGCGGTTGCAGCGACCGCGTGCATGTGCACTCCGGCCCCCGCAAGGAACGGCCCCGTTCCTGACTCGAGGGCTCCCCACCCCGAGCCACCGCGCGCCGCGGTGCGGCGCTCGATGCATGCCATCGATAATCCCCCAGTATCGGTTGTGGTGCGCGACTCCGGAATCTGGTCCCCACGACCTCCGTAGACGCGCGTCTACAAACCTAGACGCAGCCCCGGCAGAAGTGCAAGTGCCAAACCGTGAATATCGCCTCCGATCGGCGGGAATTCCTGTAAAAGTTCGTAGGCACTGCGCGTTGCCTGCCGCTAACGGGGCGCGTGGCATGCACGCGAAGGAAAGGTGCTTTCGGAGTTCGCGGGCAAGTGCCAGGTGCCAGCAGGCATCGTATTCCGAACTTGGCATACGGGTGGCGCGGAGGCACACCGTGCGCGGCGCGCGGGTGGCGAAGGGGAGCGGCCCCATTCGCCTTCTGCCGCGGGGAAGGGGCCGATTGCGAGCGATATTGCGGAATTCAGTGCGTTCGTCGACGGGTGAAGTGGAGGTTGAAATGGGGCGACCCGGAATCCTTTCAGTGAATCTCCCCTGGAACTCATGTGATACTCGACATCGCCGGTTATGTCGAACGGATTCGCCGGGCCACTCCCCATACGGTCCGGCACCTCAACACGGGTCCGTTCCACTCTCCCCCGGTATCGCCTCGCGTACGGCCCCCAAGTAGTGCGCGGGGCTGGGCCCGTCCGAGCGCTTCCCCAAGCTCCGGACGGGCCCCTCTCTGCTTACTAAGGAGCTCACGCGGATTCGTGCTGACGATCCTTCGTTTCCAGCGAATCGCGTACAAATCAACTTCGGGAGAATTGCGTCAGAGCGGGTGATCATTCGGGTGATGCAAAGATAGATGCTGTCGTAAAAGTATGCTTCGAGTGCCGCCTCAACGGGGAAGCGGCAGTGCGGGGAACTGCGGTCCGGGGGGACAAATGATGTATCAAGACGTGACGCCATCGGGAGCGAGGTGGCGCCAGCTCTATGCGCATGGCGAGCCGCCCGTCGTGCTGCACCGCACGGGACTCGTGCAGCGAATTCTTGGCGACGGGAATCCGTGGACCGCGATCGCCGCCGCACCCGGGATGGGAAAGACCACGCTCCTGCAGCAGACCGCAAGGGCCTACGGCGAGTCCGGACGCGACGTCACATTCCTGCCGCTCTTCTCGCGGCACACGCCCCCTTCCGTCCTCGTTGAGGGGCTCGCCCGTGGCAGTATCGGCCCCAACAGCGCCGTCCTCATCGACGATTTCGACTGGTTCGACGTACAGGCCGGCGCGCGATGGATCGTCGACGAACTCCTCGCTTCCGGGGCACGCCTGGTCACCGCGTCCGTTGACTCACCCGCATGGGCGGTGAACGCATCCGAGGCCCCTGACGTGATCGGGCCCGCTGATCTCTCCTTCACCCGCGCGGAGCACGCCCAACTGTTTCGGGCAGCCGACCTCGGCCCGGATAGCGCGGCAGCCGAGGAACTCGTATGGCAGGTCGCGCGCGGTGGCGCCGCAGGAACGGCGTTCTGCCTCGAGACGCTCGTGCGCAGGCCCGGGGACATGATCGCCGTCGAGCAGTCCTACAAGGACCTCGCGTCGGTGAGCCTCCTGATCTGCCGAAACGATGTTCCTGCGGACTCGACCGGCCGCGGAATGCTCGCCAGCTCGCAAAAGATCCGGCTCCTCCCGCAGCTGTCCGTTCCGCTCGTCGCCTCGTTCCTCGGTCAGGCGGCAGCGGACTCGCTCGACACCCTGTCTCGCCAGCCCACGGTGCTGGAGCCGGCGCGGGCTCGCGAGCACTACTTCGAGTGGGCGGAGGCGTTCTGGAACGCGTTCAATCACGCGGGACTCGACAACAACGAGATGCGGCTCCTCATGGCCGACGACCTTCGGAAACTCGGGGCGGCGATCGATGAGCTCTGGCAGCGGATCTTCCTCGGGCACTGGGAGCGCGCGGAGGAGATCCTGGCGGAGGAGTATCTCCGTGCAGAGGCACTCCTCCCCGGAGTGGTCAGAGCGCACCTGATCGGCGCGAACGTGGCGGGTTTCCCGCTCTGCGAATCCCTACAGCTGAGCACCCGCGCCAGCGCCGACGGCCGCACGAGCCGCACCCGTTCGCGTAATTTCGTGCGACGCGCAATCGACGTGGAGAACCCGGTCCGGGCGGCACTGGTGCGAGCGCTGCAGTCCCGGGCCGCACTGCAGGTCGCGGATACCGCATCCGCTGAGGCGCGACTCCGCGAGGCGTGGAGTCTCCTGCGGGCGCTCCCGGTCGCCCTGCGTAGTGCCTCCGGCTTCGTCAGCGCGGTCGCGGTGCTCGCGCGTGTGCTCGCGGGTCTCAACTGGTTCGGCGGTGCCTGGAACGCGCTGCTCTGGATCAGCCGCCGCACGGAGCTGCAACGCGAGGACCAGGATCTCTTCTGGGCACTCGAGTCGCTGGCCTATTTCTATCCGGAGCGGGGAATCGTCGAGCTTCCATCCGATGGGCCCGGATCCTGTCCGCTGGCCAGGGCAGGCGTGCTCGCGGTCGAGCGCGGCGTCGCGTCTGCGGCCTGGGTCCTGCTCGATGCTGGCGAACCCCGGCTCGCCTCCGAGTTCGTGCGTGCGCGACGTTCCGGAACGTCCGAGGCCCCCGACGTGGGCATCTCGGACGCGGCCAATCTTCTCGGCCTCCTGCTCAGCGGTGATTCTGCCGAGGCGCTACGCGAGTTCGATCGGATCCAGGGTGAGGGGTCGGTCTCGACGGATTCGCCGCTGACCAAGTGGATGGGAATTGTCGCGATGCTCGCAGAGGGGCGCAGTGGCGAGGCTGCTGACCTCCTCGGCACGCTCCCCGCTGACTGGGAGCTGACCCGGATCGCGACGCTGCACTACCAGCTGATCGTGGGAAACCGGGCGCGGGCAACCGAGCCGGAACGCCTGATCAACCGTCTGGGGCCTCGGGGGCGCGCGTTCAATTCGGTGGTGCGTGCAGTCGGGCTCGCCCGCGACGGGTTCGCCGAACGGGTGCGGGAAGCGCTGCTCAGCGCTCATGCACTGGGGGGTGCTGGTTCGGTGAGACTCGCGCTGACGCTCCTCCCGCGTGCAGATGTCGAACTGTTCTCCTCCGCGGTCGAGCGGGACGCGGAGCAGCGCGGGGTGCGGCGTTCCGGCGAAGAGGAACTGCGGCGCCTGATCGCGAACCGGCTCGAGGAGAGCGACGTGTTCTCCCCGCCGGCACGAACGATCTCGCTGACCGAGCGCGAGCTCATTGTGCTCGCCGCGATCGATCGAGGGATGTCGCTCGCGGAGATCGCGAGTGAGGAGTTCGTCAGCGTGAACACCGTAAAATCCCAGATCAACTCCCTGAAGCGAAAGCTTGGGGTGACCGGACCTCGCGAGGCGGCGGTCGAAGCCGCGGTGCAGCTGGGGTTGATCCGTCGGCGATAGCACGTTCCCGTTTCGGCTGGGTTTCCTCTGGGCGTCCAGGATGCGGCGTCGAGCTCCCGCCCCTGGAAATGCTGCCGGAGAGCGAAATCGGACCGGGTTTACGTTTGATCTGCCCTTTTCACCCACTGAATCACCCGGCTGGCCTGAACCGCGCGTTCGAGGTCAAAGTGGGGTGAATTTGCCCGTGTTTGGCGTCGAGAAATATCGTCCCTTGTGGAGCAAAAACCCTGATCATAATCACTTTCTTGTGTGATATCGAGACGATCAGTACGCACATAGCAGATTCTAAATTAACCACGTCAGAAGGGTGTGTGAGGGCGTGGCGGACCCTGAACCTTCTCTGTACGCTCATGAGGGCATGGTGATTCGCGTCGTCCCGTAATACGTCGCGCGGGTGCGGAACAAACTTCCTGTTCAGGGATGGAGGTTTGGGGCCGACCCGGCATCGGGGGTTCTCGCGTAATCTCATGCAGTTCATTAATGGGGGGAAACCAATATGAATTTCGCTGTCCGGAAGAGTTCCCTGCGTGGGAAGCCGAGGCCCGATGCCTCGACGAAGCGCAGGGGCGGGATCTCGCTGACGATGGCCGCGCTCATGGTGCTCGGCCTCGTCGTCGCACCGACGGCCGCCGCCACCGCGGCGCCGGGAGACCTCGCCTCGGGCGTCGTCGTAGTCGACTCGAACAAGAACAACGCCATCGACTCGGGCGCCACTGGCTCCAATGACACACCGCTCGCGGGAGTCAAGGTCACCCTCAGGGGTACGAATCCTGACCACCCGGGATGGACGGTCACGACCGACGCCCAGGGGCACTGGAGCTTCCCGGCGAACGTGGACCACTCGGCCTCGCCCGGGCCGTTCAAGGTGACCCTCGATGCCGCGGGCGTCAACGGCAACGCCTATCTGACGCCGACGACGCCGAGCCCCGGCGTCAACGATTTCACGCGCGTCTCCGGACAGCCGCAGCGCGCCGTCGCCGATGTCCCCGCGAACGCCAACGACCTCAAGCTCAACGCGCTCGTCTATCCGACCTGGTCCACCAACGTCATCGCGCTCGCCGATCCGGCCGGGTACGACGGCAAGGCAATTTACACGGGCACCGCACCGTTCGACGGGAACGACACCGAGCCCGGTTTCGACCGTGGCGAAGGCAACAATCGCGTCAGGACCTCCGACGTGATCAACTACAACTGGTCCGTCACCGCGAACGCCGAGCAGGACACGAAGTCGAACTTCACCAGCTGGTTCGAGCAGACGATCACGCTCGGGCCCGGCGCGATCGCGACTTTCGGTCAGATCCCCACGAGCTGCGACGCGGCGACCAGCACCATCACCGCCCTCCCCTCGGGCACCGTGCTGAAGCCCCGCGTCGATCCGCCGGCTGGCACGACCTCGGTGGTCCTCAAGTGCAACCTCGGCCTCATGGGCTCCGACGTCGGCCAGAAGACGCTCGACTCGCAGGTGTTCGTCTCGGGCAGCTCGCAGAACGGCGCAACCTTCACCACCTCGGTCCGCACCTACGGCGCGACGCCGGAGGGCGTGACGACCGCGCGGCCCGACGGCCCGCACCAGTTCGGCCCGTTCGAGATTACGGCCGCCCCCCGGTACGACCTCGAGAAGCAGCGGCCGTGGGTGTGGCAGCTCGGCGAGAAGACGGTGAACGGCCAGAAGAAATTCGGCTGGGAGGTCGTGTACTCCGTGCAGATCAGCACGGATCGGAAAACGGGCGTCGAGGCCTTCAAGCAGCCGGTTACCTTCGAGGATTCGTTCTGGGCGACCAGCAACGACGGCAAGGCGACGCTCCAGCCGGGCTTCGAGTGGGAGATGGTGTCGTGCGAACCCGACGTGGGGAACACGTCGGTCGGCCCTGGCGGGACCACGGTTTACGGCAAGATCGGCGGTCCGGACACCTCGGGCAAGGGCAAGAGCGACGCGTCCAACTCCGTCGTCGACTCCGGGTCCTGCGCGTTCCAGCGCACGGGTGACCCCAAGACAGGCAAATACCTGATCACACTCAGTGGTATTGACACCTCGGGCGCGAGTTTCCCGACGAAGTCGAAGGAGGGCACGCAGCTTCCCGCGAACAAGTTCTACGTGGGCGCGTACGCCATCAAGATCTTCGTGCCCTTCGAGGCGGTCGACGCGATGGACGGCATCCCTGGCAACGCCACGGGCACGGCGAAGATCGGCAACCGGGTCGGCGACTTCGATCCGAATGGAATCTCCGGCGCGAGCAACTACGGATCGGGCTTCGAGCCCGGCTACTGCCAGCCCGGACCGGGATCCGACCAGAACACCAAGTGCGCCAAGGTGCCGAACGGCAGCCAGAGCAACAACGTTGCGGCGCTCACGGACCTCACGATCAGCCCGGGCTCCTGGGGCAAGGTGCTCTCGAACCCGCGCGGAACCTACTGGTTCCGTAACGCTCCGCTCCCCGAATCGGCGAACACGCTGGGCGACGGCAGCGGCCAGGTCCAGCCGGGACAGACCTTCGCCTCGTCGATCGCGACGAAGGCGCAGCTCGACATGAAGAACTTCGAGTCCTGCGACGTCTTCGACAACTCGATGATGAAGCTCGATCTGCTGAAGAACATCCCGGGCGATAACGACAACCCGAACTATCCGATCTGGAACTCCTCGTACTCGGCCGTGTCGCAGGTCGCTCCGGGACAGAGTGAGGTCGATCGCTCCAAGATGGAGGCGTTCCAGTCGAACTTCACCACGAAGTACGCGCACGTCGACCTCACGGGCGACTCGGCCAACACCGGTACTTTTGACGATCCGCATAACCGCTGGAAGGGCGACTGGACGAAGCAGCGCGCTGCTGCGAGCGGCACCGGGATCGCCTGCGGGAACCCGAATGTCACCTGGTACGACTCGCCGGATCAGGTCCCGGGCGGCATCGACGCGGTCAACGCCGTGTGGCTGAAGGCGAAGCCGGGCTACGTGCAGCCGGCCTCCTCCCAGCTGATCTGGGTGCTCGGCCTGCAGCAGCGGGACACCTTCTTCGGCGGGCCGAACGACGGCAAGCAGATCCCCGAGCTCACGATCGCGGCGAACTTCGCGAACGTGCAGTCGGATTCCTTTGGGAAGTGGGTGCCAGAGAACGGTTTCATCCCCGGGGCTGGGAACACCTCGGGCCAGAACTGGGCCGACCGGAAGCCGTCGAACATGGGCGACCGCTGGTCGCTCGTCCGAGCGCAGATGGCGATCACGAAGCACACGATCAACGGCAAGGTCGACGGTGTCGACGCGACGGGCGCATCGAACGTCGGAGTAACGGGTTCGGCGAAGGCCGGCACCCCGGTGATCTGGCAGATCGATCCGACTCTGACGGCAACGAACCCGTCGCCGGCGCCGGTTCCGAACGTCGTCGTGACCGACACGCTGCCCAAGGGCGTCGAGTACGATGCGATCGCGACCGCAGCGATCGCCGGCAACCTGGCTCCCGGCACCGCGACCACCAACGCCGACGGAACCACGACGCTGACCTGGAATTTGGGCACGCGAACTCCGAACGAACCGGTCGGCCCGTTCAAGGTCGTCACGCGGATCGACCCGCTCCTGCCGAACAACACGAGCCTCGTGAACAAGACCGAGATTCGTGCGGATGGGGTCAGCTACAACAAGAGCTCGCACTTCGACGATCACACGGTCGTTGTCACGCAGCCCGGTTCGCTGCAACTGAAGAAGTCGGTCGATGCGCCGCTCGACGTGCAGGACAAGAATCAGGTCTACACGCTCCAGGTTCGGAACTTCGCCGAGACCCTGCGGGTGCAGGCCCCGACGATCATCGACGTTATGCCGTACAACGGCGACGCGACGAACGACGCGCTCGTGAACCGCAACCCGGCCTCGAAGTACTCCGGAACGTCGAAGCTCAGCGGGGCGCCGCAGGCGTTCCTGTTCGACGGGGCCACCCCCGCCGAGGGGACGTTCTATTACACGACGATCGATCCGGCGAAGGTCCCGCAGGACCTGAACAAGGACACGGACCCGTCAATCTGGTCGACGACTTTCACGACCGATGCAACCGCGTGGAAGTTCGTCGCCAAGAACCCGCTCGAGCGCACCGCAGCGGGTGCGACCTCGGGCCTTCAGATCAAGTTCACGATGAACCAGGATCAGAACGCCGCGGGCGACCTGTACGTCAACCGCTTCACCGCCTTCAGCGACACCTTCAAGGACAACGGCACCTACCAGATGCTGACCTCCAACCAGGTGATGGTCCGCGTTCTCGGATACTCGATCGGTGATCTGATCTGGTTCGACGCGAACAACGACGGCAAGTTCACCCCGGGTGTCGACACCATGGCACCCGAGGGAGTCAAGGTCGAGGTCTACGACAACGCGACCGGAAAGATCGTCAAGGGCGGCAACGTCACGACGAACAAGGACGGCCGCTGGGTGGTCAACGATCTGCCCGAGGGCAGCTATTACGCCGTGATCCCGGCCTCGGAGCTCGCTCCGGGTGGTCCGCTCGCCGGCTACGTCGCGCAGACGGTGGGCTATCAGGCCGATCCGAACAACAACGTGAACGAGGCCGGTGACCACAATGGCGCAGCCCAGAGCGACGGCTCGATCAAGACCGGAGCGCTTACGCTGAAGGCCCTGGTCAACGGCGACAAGATCAACGGCCAGGCGCCGCTGAACGACAACACGGGCAACATGCCCGTGACGCCGGGCACGACCGACGACTTCACGAACTTCACGCTGGACATGGCGCTCAAGGCGCCCCCGGGGTACAAGTTCACGAAGACCGCTGATCCGGTCTCGGGCACCGCCGTTCAGGCCGGTTCGACCATCACGTACACCGTGACCGGTGAGAACACGGGCAAGACGCCGCTCGATGTGGTCATCAACGATGACCTCACGAAGGTGCTCGAGTTCGCGACGCTCACCGACGGCCCCACGGCGACGATCGACGGCGCAGCTGCGAATCCCGCCGCGGAGCTGAGCGGCACCGCGCTCTCCTGGAAGGGTGCGCTGAAGCCCGGACAGAAGGTCACGGTCGTCTACACGGTGACGGTGAACACGGGCCATGAGGGCGAGACCGTGAATAACCACGCCTCGTCCACCGCGACCCCGCCGTACGATCCGCCCATCACGCCTCCGGACGTGGTGACCGAGCACCCGATCCCCGGGTACGACTTCACCAAGACCGCGGATCCCCAGTCGGGCACCGCCGTCCAGCCGGGCGACACGATCACCTACACGCTGACGGGGACGAACACGGGCGCTACTGTGCTCGACCCGGTCAACATCACGGATGACCTGTCGAAGGTGCTGAACCATGCCGATCTGGTCGGTCAGCCGACCATCTCGGTCACGGGTGGCCTCGTGGTTCCGGTTCCGGATCCCGCGCTGAACGGAACGACGCTGAACTGGACCGGCAAACTCGATCCGAAGCAGACGGTCACCATCAGCTACACGGTGAAGGTGAAGTCCGATGCCTGGGGCGTTCTCCTCGAGAACCACGCCTCGTCGGACGCGACGCCGCCGCTGCTGCCGCCGATCACGCCCCCGGATGTGACGACGGAGCACCCGACGCCGAAGTACGAGTTCGCCAAAACCGCCGATCCCGCGACGGGAACCGCTGTCCAGCCGGGTGACACGATCACCTACACGCTGACGGGGACCAACTCGGGCAAGACGGATCTCGACCCGGTCGTCATTCACGACGACCTGTCGAAGGTGCTGGACAACGCCACGATCACGACGGCTCCGGCCGCCACGATCAACGGCGCACCCGCGACGGATCCCATCCAGTCGGGCACGAGCCTCGACTGGAACGGCGCCCTCAAGCCGGGCGAGACGGTGACGATCACCTACACGGTGACGCTGAACGATGACGCGTGGGGCGTGCTCCTCGAGAACCACGCGTCCTCCTCCGCGACGCCGCCGACCGGTCCGCCCATCACGCCCCCGGACGTGAAGACCGAGCATCCGACCCCGAAGTACGAGTTCACGAAGACCTCGGACCCGAAGTCGGGCACGGCGGTCCAGCCGAACGACACGATCACCTACACCCTCACGGGGAAGAACTCGGGCAAGACCGTGCTCGATCCCGTGAACATCACGGATGATCTGTCGAAGGTGCTGAACAACGCAGCGATTCAGGGCGACCCGACGGTCGCCATCGTGAACGCAGCTGACGGATCACCCGCCGCGGCGACCCCGCTGCCGGTGAACCTGAACGGCACCGACCTCAGCTGGAGCGGCACGCTCGAGCCGGGTCAGAACGTGGTGATCACGTACACGGTGAAGTTGAACGAAGACGCATGGGGTGTTCTCCTGAACAACCACGCCTCCTCGACGGCCACGCCGCCGACCGGTCCGCCCATCACCCCGCCGGAGGTCACAACCGAGCATCCGACGCCGAAGTACGAGTTCGCGAAGACCTCGGACCCGAAGTCGGGCACGGCCGTGAACCCGGGCCAGACGATCACCTACACGCTGACCGGCACCAACTCCGGGAAGACGGATCTCGATCCGGTCGTCATCAACGATGACCTGTCGAAGGTGCTGAACAACGCCGAACTGACGACCGCCCCCGAGGCGACCATCGCCGGTGAGAGCAACGTTCCGGCGCCCGAGGTGAACGGTACGGACGTGAGGTGGACCGGCTCGCTGAAGCCGGGCCAGGAGGTCAAGATCACGTACACGGTCACCCTGAACAAGGACGCCACCGGCGTGATCGTGAACAACCACGCCTCGTCGACGGCAACGCCGCCGACCGGCCCGCCCATCACCCCGCCCGAGGTTGAGACCTGGCACCCGACCCCCGGTTACACGTTCACGAAGAACGCGAACCCGGTCACGGGCTCGGCGGTTCAGGCCGGCGATCTGATCACGTACACGCTGACCGGCGTGAACTCGGGTCAGACGGTGCTCGATCCGGTGACCGTCTCGGACGACATGTCCGGCGTCCTCGAGTTCGCCACGATGGAGCAGGCTCCGACCGCGAAGATCATCTCGGAGACGGGTGTGACCCCGGCCACGGCACCTGACGTGAACGGGACCAACCTCTCCTGGAATGGTTCGCTGCAGAAGGGCGAGCGCGTCGAGATCACCTACACCGTTCAGGTGAAGGCCGGTTTCGAGGGCAAGACGCTCCACAACCGGGCGAAGTCGGAAGCGACCCCGCCGGAGCTGCCGCCGATCACGCCACCCGAGGTCGTGACCGAGCACCCGATCCCCGGGTTCACGGTGACGAAGTCGAGCGATCCGAAGTCGGGTTCCACGGTGAAGCCGGGCTCGACGGTGACGTACACGGTGACGGGGTCGAACACCGGCGCGACCGTCCTCGACCCGGTCAACCTGACGGATGACCTGTCGAAGGTGCTCAACCACGCGAAGATGTCCGACGCGGCCTCGGCCGTGATCGTCGGCGAGGACGGCGGCCACACGAAGGCCACCGCTCCGAAGCTGTCGGGCACGACCCTCACATGGGACGGCAAGCTCGCCATCGGTGAGCGCGTCGAGCTGAGCTACACGGTCAGGATCAACGATGACGCCACGGGCGTGAAGATCCGCAACGTCGTGACGGGCACGGCAACGCCTCCGGGCCTGCCGCCCATCGCGCCGCCGCCTGCGGAGACCACGCACCAGACGGCTTCGGGCCTCGAGGTCACGGGTGGCGAGAGCCTCTGGGGCGTCGCCGGAATCGGCGCGCTGCTCCTCGCCGCCGGTGGAGTCCTGATGATCCGCCGCCGCAAGCAGCAGAGGGCCTAACCCCGAGGTGGTCGCCCGGAAACGGGCGGCCGCCGCGGTACCCAGATCAGGGGGTGCACTCGGGAAGCCGAGGGCACCCCCTGATCATGTTCCCGGGGCAATTGGCCAGCGGACCCCCACCCGAATCAGACCCGCGCGGCGCGCGGCACGCGGCTGCGGGTGCGGTGTGCGGGGACGGTGCGGAGCGATTCTGCGAGACCCGGGTGTGCTGGCTGAGGGCCCACTGAGGCGCTCCCAGGGGTGCGCGGTCGGTGACGCACCGCGCGAAGGCTTCAGTTCAGCCGGATCGACTCGATCAGCTCGGTCAGCGCCGGCCGGTATGTCGCGAGGTCGCGCTGAAGCTTCTTCGCTTGCGCGCTGTCCAGTCGTGTTTCCACGTGGACGCCCCTTCGGCCGTCGCCCACCGTGGCGCTGATGCGATCGTCAGTGTCGCGATGCGAGACCGAGAGGCGAGACGCGAGCTTCTCGGTGTGCACCTTTCCCCCGCCAGTGGAACCGTCGGTGTCAAGCGGCTGGCTGCCGTTGCGCTCGGGGGTGAGGGTGACGGTGATTCCGCGATCAGGGGAAACGAGTTCGACGACGTCGCTGCCATCGCCGATGACTGACCATTCCTTCGCGGGGACGACGGTCGCGAACGGCTGGGACCCGACGGTTGCGGGCTTCACCCCATCCGCGATCGTCGTCGGGCGGAAGAAGAAGAGGAAGTACGCGGCAACGAAAATGCCGATCGAGAGTGCGGCGCCCGTTGCGATGAGGATGAGCCAGGTGCGTTTCGGGGAGTCCGTTGGCGACTCAGCCCGGGGCTCATGAGGACGGGGCCCTTGCGGAGCCTGCACGGGCTCACCCGAGGATTTCGCGCCCGCTGCTCCGCGTCGTATCCCCGATCCAGGCACGGCGTCGAGCGCCGACCGGCTCGTCGCTTTCCGGCTTCGCTTCATCGTCCCGTCACCCGTCCGAAGGGAATGTTGCCGCCGAAGAGCTGGCTCACGGTGACGGGGGTGAAGCCGCGATCGCGGAGGCCGTCGATCACACGGCCAGCCGTGGTGACGGAGTCCGGATGGGTGTCGTGGAACAGAATGATCCCTCCCGGCGCGACGGGGGTGACGCAGCGATCCAGGAGGGCGTCTGGGCCGGGGTTCCGCCAGTCGTTCGTGTCGATGCTCCACAGGATCGCCGGCCACCCGATCGCCTCGAGGGCGGGACCGTTGATCGCGCCGTACGGTGGGCGGTAGATGTTGACGGGCTGGCCGGAGATCTCGCTCAGAGCCGCCCCGGCATTCTTGACCTGAGCAGCGGCGTTGGCCGGGCTGATCGTCGTGAGATCCGGATGCGTCATCGTGTGGCTCCCGATCTCATTGCCCTCCTTGGCCGCGCGACGCACCAGGTCAGGCGCGCCTTTCGCCGCGTTTCCGAGCATGAAGAAGGTCGCGACTGCGCGCTTGTCGCGGAGCGTGTCGAGGAGCTGCCCCGTGTGCGCGGAGGGGCCGTCGTCGTAGGTGAGGGCGACACAGGGGACCAGCGCACAATCGACCGGGGTCTGCCAGGGCGCTTCCTTGAATCCCTCGAAGGGCTGATTCTCGGCCGCGATGCGATCCTTCACCGATTGAGCGGCCCACTCGGTTGCGACCTGTGCTGGCACCCGGACGACGGTGTCGACCGAGGTTGCCGCGGAGCCGAGCGCGCGAAGCTCGGGCGCGACGAGGCCCGCGGGGAGCGAGACGGTGAACCCCCCATCCGCCGCGGGCGCGGCGGAACGCAGCGCTTTCGCGGCGAGATCGAGCTGGGCGCGGTCCGGATCGGCGATCCCGGCGAGAGAGAGACTCCCGAGGCGATCGCGCAGGAGGCTCACGGCGTCCCGCCAGAGCGCGGCAGGGGCGGAGTCCTGCCAGCGCGAGGCATCGTCCGTGACCTCGCCCGTGCGCACATTGGCGTACAGGCTCACGGTGCGATCACTCGAGATCTTCGCGGTCGGCCCGGCGGCGCCCGGCTTCGCCGGGGTCGCCTCGCCCGTGACCGTGCGGAATCGAACCCCGACATACGGGCCGAACGCGCCGATTAGGCTGCAGGTGATCGTGGTCCCCGTCCCACCGAACGGCCCCGTCTCGGGGCGGAGCAGCAGGTCGGCAGCGTTCAACTCCGTCGATCCGGCGATGCAGTCTCGACCGCCGAGACCGGCGCCCGCAGGGAACGCCTGCGGGGCGTATGGCTTGCCGGTGGCTTTGATCGCTCCCCACAGCAGTTCGTTCACGCGTTCGTTGAACTTCGGTACCCCGGGCAGGAGCGCGTAGCGGGCTTGCAGATGGAGTGAGTCGTTGCGGAGCCTGCCGCCCACGAGTCCGAGCTGCGAGGGATTCATGGAGGCGCTGGCGTGCGCAGTGCTGCCCGGCGCGACCTGCCCCGCGGCCTCCGGGTTCGCGCCGCCGGCCTTCGTGCCGTCCGTTCCTTGCCCGTCGGGGAGCAGCGTGACCCCCTCGGCTGCCGCGGCGGCGGGCGGCTTCCAGGCCGTGTCCGCCTCTTGCGCGCAGCCGGCGGTGCTGAGGATCAGTGCTGATGCGATGAGCAGAACAATGCCGCGTCGCCGCAGAACTGCCGTCATCAAACACCTCCGTCGGTGCCGCAGACAGGAGCGCCGCGACCGGGCGAGAAACTTCGCGCACCGTATCGGTGCACGGCGATCTTGACCGCAAAAGCTTCAAGCGAACTGCGCGTACTGAAAGTGCTTCGAGCTCGGTGACGGGCAGCGGAGCGCGCCGACGCGCTGCGCTGTGGCCGTCGTCATTCAGGCATTGCCCCCGCCATCAGGATCGTTTGCGCGAGACGACCGGCCGCGCTTCGGAGGACGTGCTCGGCGAGCGCTGGGGCGTACACCGCGCAGGCAATTTCGGGCCTGTGCGGAGCCCTGGCGTGTCTGCGGCGCGTGGCCCGCGCACTCCGATCCGGAAGCGCCGGTCCGAAAGTGACTATCGTGGGTTTCACGCGAAGAGGATCGGAACTGCTTCCGGTTCAGAAGCACACCGGGAAGGCACACCAATGGCGGAGAAACCCACCGAGAACTCCCTCCGCCGCAGTGTCGCTCCGGCGCTCGTCGACGGGCACATTCACCCGGACAAGACCTCCTGGGGAGGGCCGTGGATGTCGCGACGCCCGGCAGCCGACCTGCGTCAGCTCATCGACAACGATCGCGTGACGCAGGCGGGGTACACGCGCGGTGTCGAGGAGCGCGCATACGCGCTGCTCTCCGAAGCCCGCCGCAGCGGCACCCTCGCCATGCGCGCGCACGTCGATGTTTCGAGTGAGCTCGGTATTGCGAATGTCGAAGGCGTGCGGGCCGCTGCAGAGCGACTTCCCGGCCTCACGGTGCAGATCGTCGCGTTCCCTCAGTTCGGGCTGCTCACCAACCCCGGCACCCTCGAGGCGATGGCCGCCTCCCTCGACGCCGGGGCCGATCTCGTCGGCGGGATCGATCCCGGCGGGATCGAGGGTGATCTCCACGGGCACCTCGACGCGATCTTCGGCCTTGCCGACGCGCGGGGCCGCGACCTCGATATCCACCTCCATGACGGGGGCGAGGACGGTCTCGCACAGATTCGCGAGATCGCGCGCCGCACGGTCGCATCGGGGCGACACGGGCGGGTCACGATCGGCCACGCCTTCGCGCTCTGCGACCCCTCCCTGCCCAGTCTCGGAGCGACGCTTGACGCGGTCGCTGATGCCGGGATCTGGATCGCGACTTGCGCCCTCGGGCCCGATCCCGTGCCGGACCTCGATCTTCTCGAGCGGCATGGCGTGCGCGTCGTTGCCGGCTCCGATGGCGTGCGCGACTCCTGGAGTCCCTTCGGCACCGGGAGCATGATCGATCGGGCGCACCTGCTCGCGTACCGGACGGGTGCGATCACCGACGCTGAACTGGAGCGCGCCTACCGGCTTGCCTCGACGGCCGGCGGAGAAATGCTCGGCATCGAGGAACTCTCGGGCCCGGTGACCGAGAGCTCCCCGACCCGCCTGGAATTTTCCGCGGAGAGCATCGCGCAACTCGTTGTGGATCGTCCGGCCCCGCTCCGCGTGATCCGCGACGGCGTTGACCTGATCGCGAGCTGACCCGCGTGCGGTCTCGCCCAGTGCCCTATCCGGTCCGGTCCCCGGGCAGCGCCGGCGTCGATCCGGGCGCCTCGCGCAGGCTGCCGGATCCGCCGGACTCGAAGGCGGCCGCGTAGCCGAGCAGCTCGGGATCCGCGTACGCGCGTCCGGCGAAGGTGATGCCCACCGGCATGCCGATGTCCGCCATCGTCCCCATCGGCACGGTCACGGTGGGGAGGCCGACGTGGCGCAGCGCATAGTTGCCGTTGGAGAAGAACACGCCGTTGGACCAGGCGATGTCCGCCGATGCGGCGTTGACGTCGGCGTCGGCGGGCCCCACATCGCCGTTCGCGGGAAACACGATCCCGTCGAAGCCGCCCGCGTCGAGCCAGCGCTCCACGAGCTCCTCGCGCAGTGCGACGATGGCGCGGAGCCCGCGCGTGAACTCGGGGTGCTCGCGCGGGTCGCCGAGGCCGGCGCGGGCACGCTCCACCACCGCTCGGAAGCGGTCGTCGTGATCGCCGACCCGCTCATAGCGGTCCGGGAGGGATCCGGGCGGCGTCGGATAGATCCGCGTCGAATCGACGACGCCGAGATTCGGGATCTCGGGATCCCCGTTGGCGCGGAGGAAATCGTCCCAGCCGAAGGCGAGGAACTCGGAGAACTCGATCTCCGACCAGTCGCTCGGCAGGTCTCCGAGCTCGCCGATGAATTTCTGGCCGGGGCGATCGCCCTCGTAGCGCTCGATCAGGGGGAAATCGGTCTCCACCACTTCGGCTCCGAGCGCCTCGAGCCTCGCGCGCGCGGCCGCGAACAGGTCGATGACGGACTGGCGCATCCGAACCGGGTAGGAGGGGTCTTCGCCGAGGTACATGCGGGGGACGGCGAAGCGTTTCCCGCGGAGCGCGTCGGGGTCTTGCAGCGCGAGATAGCTTTCCGGCCGGTGCTCGCTGGGCTTCGGGAGCGCGATAACGTCCTGGTTGCGCCAGAAATCGCCGCGCCGGATCGGGTCGTCCTGCACGAGCACGTCCAGCAGGCGCAGCATGTCCGGCATCGACCGCGTGTGCGGCACCACCACGTCACGGGCCGGGAACAGGGGCCAGTTCCCGCGAATCGACAGGATCCCCCACGACGGCGTGTACGCGCACAGCCCATTATTCGAGGCCGGGCTGCGGCCCGAGGACACCGTCTCCTCACCCATCCCGAACACGGCCAGGTTCGCGGCCGTCGACACGCCAGACCCGTTCGACGATCCCGACGCGAACGCGGCCGCGAGGAAGTCACGGTTGTAGGGGCTTTCTGCGCGGCCGTACACGCCACGCTGCATCCCGCCGTCCGCCATCGGGGGCATGTTCGTCTTCCCGATCAGGACCGCGCCCGCCTCGCGCAGCTTCGCGACCGAGAACGCGTCCCACTGGGCGACGAGGTGCTCGAACGCCGGCGACCCGGACGCGACCGTCAGCCCCTCCACCATGTACGAGTCTTTCACCGTGAACGGGACCCCCTCGAGCGGGCGGGCCGTGCCCGCCGCCCAGCGCCGATCCGACTCTGCCGCCTGCGCGAGCGCGTCAGGATTGGGCACCACGATCGCGTTCAGGCCCCCCGGCCCGCGATCATACGCCTCTGCCCGGGCGAGGAACCGCTCCGTCAGCCAGGTACTCGTGATCGTGCCCGCGGCCAACGCCCCGAGCACATCCCCGATACTGGCCTCAATCAGGTCGAACGATGCGTCGTCGTGGGGTTCGGTCGGCATGGATCCTCGTCTCGTTCCGCACCGCCGCGGACAGAGGGGAGCGGTCGATGCTCCCCTCCAGCCTGTCAGGGGCGTATGCCTCAATCCAGTGATATTTCGCACCGGATCCGGGCCGAACCGTGGGCGAGCGCACAGTGGTCGGGCGGTCGGACGGCCGGACGGCCGGGCGGTCGGGCGGCCGGGTGTCGGTCGAGCGACCCGAGCGGGCAGGCCCTGCGTGACCCGCGATCCGCGCGGTGCAGGTCCGGACGCCGCGCCTGGAAAAACCCGTGAGCCGCGCGACGCAGTATCGAACGCCTGGCTAGGCCCCGGATCCTTTTACGGAGCGGTCGTGGTCTTCTTCTTCGCGAGCCTCAGGTGTTCGTCGAATTTCTCGCCGACCTTTGACTCGGGGACCATGACGTCGTCGCCGGGGAGGACCTCGCCGCGGTTGCGCGCGTCGTCATCTTCCTCGTTCAGCACCGAGTAGTCGCCGGGGGAGCATGGGGCGACAGCCCCGATGCGGTAGGACTCCTCGGCAGCACCGGTGTCGAAGCTTGCTTGGAGCACCGGACCACCCTTCGCAATCACAAGGGGCTGCCGGTGTCTTCGCCGACGATCTTGACGTTCATTCCGAGCGTTTTCCAGTAGCCAGCTATCCGCTCGGCGTCCTGCATCTTGTCCGCACTGGCAGGTGCCCAGTGGTCGTATTGGTACTGGCTCGCGTTGTCCGGGTCGCTGGAGCAGGGGGCGGCGTATGCGGTGCCGCGGGACCACCACCCGGTGATGTCGAGCTGTGCAGAAGAGTCCTTCACGAAACCCACGACCGTGTCGCGGCCCTCGCGTGCAGTCATCTTTGGTTCCTCCTGTTTCGCCGAACACCCGATCAGCATGCAGATCGCCAGCGCCGAGGCCAACAGAGGTGCGCCCCTGCGGGCGTGCCGGTGAGCGGGCCGCGCCGTTGCTCGTGATGTGAAGATCGAACCTTGGATATCCTTCACGGAGCGGTCGTGGTCTTCTTCTTCGCGAGCCTCAGGTGTTCGTCGAATTTCTCGCCGATCTTTGACTCGGGGACCATGACGTCGTCGCCGGGGAGGACCTCGCCGCGGTTGCGCGCGTCGTCGTCTTCCTTGTTGAAAACCGAGTAGTCACCGGGGGAACATGGAGCGATTGCGCCCATTCTGTAGGACTCCTCGGCCGCCTGAGTGTCGAAGTCTGCTCTTAGCACCGGCCCCCCTGTCCCGTACACGGTCGGAGTTTTGCTTTCTTTTCCGGTCGTGCGGACTTTCATCCCCAGAGACTCCCAGTATTTGGCGATCCGTTGCGCATCTCCCACAGGGTCTTGGCCCCTCGGGGCCCAATAGTCGTAGGTGTATTGGCTTGAATTGTCTGGGTCGTTCTCGCACGGGGCAGCGTATGCGGTACCACGAGACCACCATCCGGTGATGTCGAGCTTTGTGGATGAGTCCTTCACGAAACCTACGACGGCGTCGCGCCCCTCGCGTGCCGTCATCATTGGTTCCTCCGGTTTCGCTGAGCAGGCGGCGAAAGCCCCAAGCGTGAGGACGATCGCCGTGAGAGTTGTTCCGATTCGGCTGAGCTTTCTACCTGACCTTGACACTCTCCCGCATTCCTTCTTGCAAGTTGGTCGGACCCAGAGGTACATAGTTTGTCAGGAGATCGGTATCTCCTCCGATGATCCGGGCAATGTTCGCGAGTGATTCTGTGCGTTCATCAAAGTACCCGCCCCCGCCTACGATGAGTGGATCGTGTCCGACAACGGGATCGCCCGCGTCACCACCCGTGTCGACGCCGAACGGTTGTCCTCCGAAGTCGGGAAGCATCGGGTTGACGTGATGGTTCGCACTGAAATCGCGTCCCACCCACGCCCACTCGTCCCCAGACTCGGGATCGATTGCCATTCGATCGCGCGCGTGGCCCGAATACACGTGTGTTGCTTGGAGATGGTCCGCCCGTGTGATGTTGTCGGGCAGGCCCGCTGAGCCGAGAGTAATGAAGTTGTCGACCTTCGCCCCTGGCAGGGTGAGCGAGACGGCTGCGGTAGTTGTCCCGTATGAGTGCGCGACGATGTCAAGCTGCGGCATCGATTCTCCGCGCGTGGCGGTGAGCCCTCGGAGCGTCGCAGCGAGGCGGTTTCCTCCGGCGACGGCCCGATCCGAGTCGAGGACTCCCAGATCAAGATTCATTACCTCAGGAACGGGCGGCGTTTCGTAGCCGATCCAGGCCACGACGGCGCTACCTCTCGGGAGGAGCCGGTGTAGGTTCTGCGCGGCGTTCGTCCAGCCCATCATCCCAGTGGTGTCGGTTCCCATCCCTGGGGCGGCGTAGCTGACCTTCGAGGCTGTGTCGAGATCGCCGATAGACACGGCGGCGAGCGGCGGCTGATCCTGGGTCAACGAGATGAGGAAACGTGACTCACTATTCTGAGGGTTTCTGAGCGACTTCTCGACGTTTTCCAAAGCCCGTAACTGTGTTTCGAGCTTCTCGGTGTTCGACCCGCCCGCCCGCAATTCCTCGATCTCGGCGCGCACGTTCTTGAGTTCTGCCGTCAGGGCCCGCCGGTTCGCGTAGTCACGCGCGCCATACGCGACGCCCTCAAGATTGCCCATAACCTCCGGGAACGCATCGAGGAGGAGCTGCTGCTGCGCCGAAAACCGACTGTCCGATCCTTTGGCCGGGTTCATACGCTGCCACCAGGAGTGAACCGTGGCCGGGTCAATGTCTTGCAGCCGATGCTTCGCGGAGGGGTTGGCCGCGAAGAAGGCCACGATCTCGTTTTCCTTCAGTTCCTCGAGTGCGTTGAGCAGTTCCGCCTCGGGGAGCGGTTTCTCTGGCGACTGCGTGAGGTCGAGGACCCGGTTTGAGAGCTTCCCGCCACCGGCGGCCTCAAAGGCGGCGGCAACGCCATCGATCCACTCGGCATCCTGCCGGTTCTCATCCAACAATTCCTGGAATCCGGTGAGGAAGGTCGTGGATTCGATCCGCACCCAGGAGCACGAACCGGTGAAGCTGGACCACGCGTTCTTCACGCTCGAGAGCTCCGCCTCCATCTCGGAATTGCTCGTGCGACTCTGCGCCACATAGCCGTTGAGTCGTGTGGGGTCTGCCGATGACTTGCCCGGCAAGGCCGCCCCGGCAGTGCGGTATCGGGGCTTCACCGAGAATGAGGCGGAGATCGTCGGCGCTGCGACGGGAGGGTCGGAAGGCTCCGGGTCTCGACTGGACTCGATGTTGGCGATGAGGTTCTCGCCCACGTCACCGCTCCGGCGCCGGCGTTCGCGGTCGCTCTCCCGCGTCGTCCACTCGCTCAGCTTCTTGCGGCGGTCCCGCTCTTCTTTGGCTTTGCGCTTGGCATCGTCGATCGACTCGGAAAGGTCGTGGAGCGCGCGGGCGAGGTCTGCGCGACCGTGCTTCTCGATCTCGACGGCGACGCGAAAGAGATCTCCGTAGGCGCCTGTGAACTCGTCGAGCGCATTCGCCGACGCGCTGCTCCGGAAAAGGCTCTGGCCCCGAAGCGTGTCGTCGGCGTGGGTGAGCGCGCGGATGAGCTGGTCAGCTGCGGCGTCATCGAACTGGATTGCCACTGAAGCGTACCTTTCGAGATCGAATGCAGGTCGTTGCTGCCCTTGTGTCCCCGGACGAAAGCTGGGTTATCCGACGCGCGGCCGGGGTGCGAAAACATCGGTTGATTAAGTATAAACGGTTCGTTCGAGCGAATTAAGTGAGAGCAGATCGGGGGCAATCCAGACATCGGTAGCACCGCAGTTGAATCGACCTCGTGATCGGAAGGCACTTCCGGTAATTCTGTGCCAAATTTTGCACGCGGTCGCCGAGGAACGCAGCGAACATGAGCTCGCACACTCGCACACTCGCACACTCGCACACACGCACGCTTAGTCGGGCTGGCCCGGCGCGAACAGCGTCGCACTTCGCGCGGGATCAAGTCGCCAGCTTCACTCGAACACCCGCGTTACGCGACCACGTGAGGGAGTTCCGAGGATCCGGAAGGATTCCGGGGCGGACCAGTGGTGGTCCGCCCCGGAATCGATGGCCTCAGTCGTGGCTCGCGCGTCTGCGCGCTCCCAGGAGTCCCGCGGCCCCTGCGAGGAGCAGCAACGCGGCGGCGGGCAGCCACGGCGATGGCGTCGAGGTGCCGGTGACGGGCAGCTCGGTTTCCGGGTTCTTCGCGCCCGGTCCAGCCGGGGTTCCCGGATTCTCGGGGTGCTGCGGATCCACGGGGTCTCCGCCCGGGTCGGGGTTGCCCCCGGCCTTTTTGACGACGACACCGGCCGATTCGGGATCGATCAGGACCACCGTGCCATTCCCGCTTGCCGTGGCGGTGGCGGTGTTGATGATCGTTCCGACATCGGACGGGGTCGTGGAGACCGTGAACTCGTGCGTCTTCGAGGCTCCGCGAGCGAGTTTCTCGACTGCGAAATCTCCCGCGGGGAATCGCTCGTCAGTGACGGCGACATCGGTGAGCTCGCCGCTGCCAGCATTCCGGATCGTGATCCGGAATCGGAGCGACTGTCCCGCGGTGACCGTCGGATAGCTCTCGACGGTGTCGGCGTCGGCCCACGTGCCGTCGGCCCGCTGCACCTCCTTGACGAGTTCGGCCGCGTAGTCGTCAGCGACGCGCACTGCGGAACTCGTGCTCATCACGAGTCGGGTGTGCTCGGATCGCCCGTCGGCGCGGTTGTAGTAGACGTCGCCAGGGTGAGCCCCGTCCACGGTGAGGTGCACGTCGAAGGTCCGCATCGCCCCTGAGGCGAGAGTTCCCGCGATGACCCGAACACCTGTGACTTTCGTCGGCTTCGTCGTCGACCAGCCGATCGTGTTTCCGGTGACATCGCCTGCCGAGCCATTCGAGGGATCGGCAGGGTCGGTCCGGATCTCATCTGGGGTGGCATCCGTGTAATAGACGGTCCCCTCGTTCGAGGTCACGTCCACGGAGAAAGACCCAGTGAACGACGATCCGCGCGCATCGCCGTCGGAGGGGAGCACATCGATGACGTCAGTGAACTTCTGCTCCTTGAGATCCGTTGATTTCACGGTGACCGACCATGCGGCGGTCGCCTCGCCGCCGTTCTCTGGAAGCGTGACGAGGGCCTGTGTGGTGGACTTCCCGATCGTGGTGGCGCCGACGTTCGTCACCACGACACTCGCCTGGCTCGACGCGGTCGGCGCACCAGGGTACTGCGTGTTGCTATCGATCTTGAGCGTCGTCCCCGGGGTGAGCGGCGCTTTCGGGAGCGCCTGGAAGTCGATTGCCCTGGTCGTATTGATCTGCGTGGTTTCGAGCTGCCAGGTCAGGATCTGTCGGCCTTGAGCGTCGATCTCGATCGTGGGCTCAGAGAGCGCGGATCCCGGCTTGTACTCCAGACCAACGGGAAGCCTCACGAGCACCGCACCGCCCCAGGCGTCGCCGCCGAGCTCAGAGGAGTTGAGGCTGTAAGCCGCGGTCACTCCGAGAGGGGTTCCCGGTCGGATGATCGCGCTGTCCGTGGTGACGGCATTTGTCGTGGTGACCGCCGCGATCCGCATGAAATCGCTCGTGGTCGAGCCCGTCGAGTAGAGCGCATCGTGCGGCATCGAAGGCAGCGTCGTGCCGCCGTTTCCCCAGCCATAGGGGGAGAGGTTCTGGCCGACCATCCAGACGCCCTGACTGCCGTCCGTGACGGCGTCAGAATCGACCCGAACCTGCGTGTGGAGGACCGTATTGGCGACCCCGAGAGCGATCATGTCGGAGTCGCGATAGATCGCTCGGACCGCCTTCACGGTTGACCAGTCGGCGGGCGCCGTGGTCGACCATCCGCTCGGGTCGTCGTAACACAGGAAGCCTCGCGGGTTGTACGCTGCGCCGCTCGCGGGATTCAGGCGAGCATCCGAGCCGGTGTAGTAGGCGTAGGTGATCCCGGAGGTGATGGGCGTCTCCGAGTTCGCATTCTTCAGGCCGACGACGGTGTTGGTCCCGGTGAACTTGGCATTTCGCGTGTCGAGGACGTTGCACATGCCGAAGGTGTGCTCGTCGTATGGTGCCAGCGGGTACGAATAGTGCGCGCGGAAGTTGGTTGCGATCGTGAAGAAGCTCCATATCTGGCCGGGAGCGCGCACGATGTTTCCGGTGTTCGTTGAGTTTCCCCAGCGTGCGTACCAGTTGCCAGCGCGCGTGAACGTGCGCGTCGCGGAGTTGTTCGGTGTCTCATCGGTGGCGGAGAGCCCGCCGGATTGATATGCGGGGGAGGCGACAGAGGGGAACCCGACGGTTCCCGATGAGTTCTGGCCGAGATCTACCGTGAAGAGGACCACGCCCGTGGCGACGGCCTGCCGATCCGTCGGGAGGTTGACTCCCGACGCCGACTTCGTCGGGACCTGCTGCTTGCTGTAATCAATACCGCTGATCGTGAGAGTGATGACCTGCTGGCCACCTGGCGTCTTCGCAACAGAGACGGAGCAGTTCGAGACGTAGGGCGCGCGCCGATCGCTCGGAACAGGGGTGCCGTCGCGGAAGACCTCGGCGCTCACCGGGTGACCGGAAAGCGATGATTGCCCGCCCTCTTTCATGTCCGAGGGAGCGCACGCGAGATCCGTGACCTGCATGCTCGCCGCGGTGGGTGGGATTGTGTAGGTGAGCGAATCCGGTCCGGCGGGAGACCCATTCCCCGTCGAGAGTGTCCAGTTGAACGCGGCCCGACGCTTCGTGCCGTCGAGGTCCTCAGACCAAGTCGTCGGGTTCGTCCAGGACATGTCCTGGGTGAATTTTGCGGTGAGGGTGAGGTCCGGCGTGGTCGCCGTAGCGTCGCCGACCTTCGCAGTAAGGCGGAGCTTGGACTGGTCCGGGCCGTCGGCTGTGACGGGGACGCCGAGGACGATGGCGGTGCCTTGCACCTGCCCGCCGAGGTTGCAGGAGAGGCTCCTGCGGTCGGCACTCAGGGAAGACCCGACGGCCTGATCGGTGCGACACTCCGCGGGCAGCGTGGTGAAACGGCCGTTCTGCGCGGAGATCGTGACGATATTGTCCGCCACGGCCTCGTTCCCCGGCGCCGCTGCGTCGTCATTGATGCTGAGGCGTATTTCGGCACTGACGACCGTCCCCGCCGCGACGGGCTGGGGCGGCTCCGAAGCCCACTCGGCAGCGAGTTGGTAAGTGGTCGCGGCCTGAGCGGGTGAGGAGGGTGAGAAAGGAGTGACCCCGAGCATGAGGGCGAGAAGAAGGGCGAGGGCGAGAATCCCAACCCGGAGAGGGCGTGGACGATCGATCGAAAAGAGTCTCATTGCGCGTTTCTTGTGAGGGAACGTGGGGACAGAGCGAAACGGGGAGGGGCCGCCTCTCGGGCGCTCAGAGAGCGACCCTGAGATCGGGTTCCGGGGCTCTCGAAATGGCAAAATCCCTGGTCGATCAAGCTAACAGTAAGTAATTTCCCACTGAATGTAAATATTTTCGGGACGTTGGGGGACCAGTGCAGCAGTTGTCGTTCAGTAGCGCTGCACGTGTAACGAATTGCGCGCGCTGAACTGCAGTTCATGAAGCTTTTACGGCGCCGGAAGCGAGGGCTTGCGTGCGCCGCTTTTGGCGATCGCGAGCGCGCCCCGATCGCCTTCGAGTCGCGGACGAGGTGCGACACGGGGAACGAGAAAACCCCCGCCGCTGTCGCGACGGGGGTTTCAGATCTGCGCGCCCCGAGGGATTCGAACCCCCGACCTTCTGATCCGTAGTCAGATGCTCTATCCAGCTGAGCTAGGGGCGCACGTTGGTTTCCCAACCAGAAAGACATTACACGAGCGGTCCCCAAAATGAAAATCGGGGCCGCCTGGGCGCTGCGTCCCGGGCGCGTCTGCGCGCACTCCCGAGCCCGCGCGCGGACGCGCTCACATCTCGGAACCCGCGAGTTCGATCACGCCCCCGAACGCGCCGGGGTACCCTGGTCCGGTGGCATCGAACTCGACCGAGAACCAGCTCGACCTTCCGCTGATCCCCGAACTCACTCCCGAACTGGCACGGGCGGAATCCCTGATCCGCGAGGTGGATGACTTTCCCTCGCAGGGCATTCTGTTCCGCGACATCACGCCGCTGCTGGCCGATGCGCGGGCGTTCCGCGCAACTGTCGACGCGCTCATTGCGCCGTTCCTCGGCACCTTCGACGTGGTCGCCGGGCTCGAGGCGCGAGGCTTCCTGTTCGCGAGCGCTGCGGCGTACACCGCGAACGCCGGCCTGATGCCGATCCGGAAGGCGGGCAAGCTGCCCCGTCCGGCGGCGGCGGTCGATTACTCGCTCGAGTACGGGGTTGCGATGGTGGAGGCGCACGACGACTTCCCGCGGGGCAGCCGCGTGCTCCTGATCGACGACGTGCTCGCAACGGGCGGCACCCTCGCCGCGGCGCACAAGCTCATCGAGCGGCTCGGGTACACGGCCGCGGGTACCGCGGTGCTGTTCGAGATCGCGGACCTCGGGGGCCGCGATACGCTCAACGACCCGCTGCTGCACACCGTTTTCAACGGCTGACCACGCCGACCCTGGCGGCGGTCTTCCCGCCCCAAAGGTAGTCTGATTTCTCATGGGGATCAGGGAGAATGAGGATCCTGCTGGGTCAGAAAGGCCGGGTGGGCCTGAGGTGAGCCGCGGCCGCAGCGGCGATGGAAGTTCGGCCGCCGATCACGACCCATTCGATCTCGCGGGCTCCGATCCTGAGCTGCTGCGCTCCGGCCGGATCCCGGATCCGCAGCCGGAGCACACGCCCTTCTTCGGGTGGATCGCGAGCGTGCTGACAGCGCTGGAGGAGCGGCTGAGGGCGCGTGGCTCGCGCGGTCTGCGCAACGGAATCCGGGCGATCTGGGTGGTCGTCGGCCTGATCGGCGCCGTGTTGCTGGTGGGGCCGATCATCAATAAGCCCCTTGATTTCGAGGACGTCATCGACTCGGCAAAGCTGTCGGACGTCGACTGGATCGCCCGCGACGCCGAGGTCGATTACGCGTTGAGCCGCGACGGCGACGGCCGCTTCGTCGCCGAGGTGCGGGAGCGTTTCACCGCGGACTTCCGTTCGGGGTCCGCGCCGAAGATCGAACGCACGATCGTCACCGAGTACGCGGGCCACGACGTCCGCTTCCAGCTCGGCGAGGTGACGGTCGATGGCAAGCCCGTGGATCCCAAGGTCTCCGGGCATCCGACGAACACGGACATCGTGATCCTGCCTGGTGAGGGCGGGGAATTCAGCGGCACCCACACGATCACCTACGCGTACACGCTGCGGGACCTGGTGACGGCGGAGATCGATGAGGCGAGCGGTGCCCCGGTGGACCGTTGGGACTGGCCGCTGTTCGCGCCGACGTGGCCACAGGCGACGAAGGGGATCGATGTCAGCCTCACCCTGGCGCCCGAACTCGAGGCGTCGCTCGTCAGACAGCCGCGGGCCTCTGTCGGCTGGCTGCTGCTCAGCGCGACCTCCTGGCTCGACGCAGAGGGCGAAACTCCCGATGGCGGGACTCGGTATTCGTTCTCGAACGATCAGACGCTGCCGCCCAACGCCGATCTGTGGGTGAGTGCGAACTTCACACCGGGCACCTTCGCGCAGCCGCCGACTACGGCACTGTTCTGGCTGCAGACGTATGGGCCGCTCCTCCCGCTGGTCCTGCTCGCCGCGATCGCCGTCGCGGCGCTCGCTGCACGCCGTGTGGTGTGGGCGGACAGCGCGGGAAAGCCCTGGTACACGGCACGTTCCGAGCCGCCCGAAGGGATCTCACCCGAGCTCGCGACGCGCCTGCTCGAGCGGTCGAGCCACGCGGCCCTGGTGGCGGCGCTCGGCGACCCGCCGCGTGCGCGGGCCGAGGATCGCAGGCGGAACTGGCTCGCCCGGGTCGCGCGCACTGCGTCGCGGACGGGCCGTCCCGGGAGTCTGCCCGAGACGGCGGCGGCGATCGCGCGCTGGCCGCTCTCGGATCCGGTCGTGGATCGGAAGCTGCGCTGGGTGCCGAGCGGGTATGTCCGCGATGCGTTCCTGCTCGCACCGATCGCGATGGTGCTCGTGCAGTGGGGGCTGCTTCGTCAGCTTTCCGCCCAGGTCGTGCTGGCAATCGTGTGGTGGCCGTTCGCGTTCGTCGCCCTGTCCACGGTGCTTGGGGCGATCGCGTTCTTCGCCGCGCTGAGACCGCGGCCGCTCACGCCCAAGGGGGCGCTGGCGGTGCAGGAGTTGCGCGGGATCGACGCCTTCGCCCGGGCGACGCGCCTCCTCGAGCGAGGTCCGATCACCGATCCCCTGATCCCGTACGCGATCCTGCTCGAGCGTCCGCGACGGGCGGGGAAGCGGCTCACCGCGCTCGCCGCGGTGGAGAGCGGGGACCGCGAGATCGCGAAGGGGTGGCGGTCCGAACGCTTCATTTCGCTGCCGGCCCTGTTGAGTGCGGTGACGGCGGCAGCAGCGCTTGTGCTCACGATCGTGACCGCCGCGACGATCTCCGCGCCTTATGCGCAGGGCGTCGACTTCGCGACGGAGCACAGCGACATCCCCGGCTCGCGCTCCACGGAGTCCGTCGGGTTCTCGATCTCTGCGCAGCTCGGCCGCGACGCGAAGGGTGCTGCGCGCATCGACGTGACCGAGCATCACACCGTGAGGTTCGAGGAGGACGCCCCGAGGCCGCCGCAGTTCACCCGCGAGTGGCCGGCTGAGCGGATCGGTCAGTCGCTCGGGCTCCGCATCGACGGGATCCTGATCGACGGGAAGAAAGTGCCGATCCGGGAACTTTCGGGGCCGTCGACGCGTGCCGTAACGACGGCGCTCGCCGAGGTGGTCGAGGGGCAGCACGAGGTTGAGGTCCGGTACTCGCTCGGCCACGCCGCCGTCGCTGCGCGCGTGCCCGATCCGGGGGAGGCCCCCGGGATCGACACCGGGGGAGCCGGAGGCGGATCGGGCAGGGGCGAGCGCTGGGTCGAGCAGGTGCGCTGGACGGCGCAGCTCCCCTTCTGGACGGACGAGGTGCGCCCGGCCGACGGCTCCCTGACGGATCGGGTGCGAGTCGATCCCGCCCGGATCGAGCTCGTGATCGCGCCGAGTCTCATGGACCGCGCGCTCTCCGGCGGATGGCTCGATACCGATTACGACCGGCCGAAGAACCGGTTCGAACGCGGCAACAGCGTACGCCCCTGGCGCTTCGACTACTCGTTCGGGAGCGAACACAGCGAGGGTCTCGCCGAGGGTACGCTCGGATCGTTCGAGCGCCGCGCTGACGGAGCTGGCGTTGCGGTCCTCGACCTCGGCGACGCGAAGGAGCCGGACTTCACGAAGTACTCGGCGGACCTGTCCGGTGACCTCGGAGCGATGATCGACTTCCCCGCAGGCACGTTCACGGGTGTCGACCGCGCCGCCGCTGAGCGGTACGCGATCGAGCGCTCCGTGCCCTACGCCGTGACCGTCGGGGGCGCGGGTCTGGTCCTGATCTTCGCGGTGATTCTCGGGGTGCTGACGTTCCGCTCGGCGCGACCGGCCGGGTTCTCGCGTCGGTTCATCGCCTTTCTCACGCTGCCGGTCTTCGCTCTCGCCCAGTCCGTGCTCAACGGGTGGGCGATTCTCTCGATGCCGAGCGGCGAGGCGGCCGGCGCGGTCGCGATCGCGGTGGGCGTTGCGATGTGGATCGCCGTCGGCACTGCCGCGCTCATCGTGTGGCGTCGCAGCCGTGAACCCGTGGCGGAATCTGTGTCCAAACAGCCAAGAATCGGTGAAGAATAGAGCGCATGACCGAAATCGATCCGACCACGGCCTTCTTCGCGGCGCGCGACCAGCTGCTCGAACTCGCGGGCGACCCCGATCGGGCCCGCGCCGAGTTCACCTGGCCGGACGTCGGCCCGTCCTTCAACTGGGCGCACGACGTCTTCGACGCGATCGCCGAGGGCAACGACAACGTGGCCCTGTGGATCGCCGAGGAAGACGGCAGCGAGCAGAAGATCACCTTCGCCGAGCTCAAACGCCGCTCCGACCAGGTCGCGAACTGGCTGCGCGGGATCGGGGCGCGCAAGGGCGACGTGGCGATGCTCATGCTCGGCAACCGGCTCGAACTGTGGGAGATCATGCTCGCCGCGATGAAGCTCGGTGTCGTGATCCTGCCCACCTCGGTGGTGCTGGGGGCGCACGAGCTCGTCGACCGCGTCGAGCGCGGAACGGTCTCCTGGGTGTTCGCGGCGCCCGAGGACGCGATCAAATTCGCTGAGGTGCCCGGCAACTACCGCGGCGTCGGCGTCGGTCTCGAGGCCGGAACGAAGGATCAGCGCGCGGCGCTGTGGGAGTGGTTCCACTACGAGGAGTCCCGTTCAGCGGGTACGGGAGCGGTGCCGAAGCGGACAGCGAGCACCGATCCGGCGCTCATCTACTTCACCTCTGGCACCACGAGCCTGCCCAAGATCGTCGTCCACTCGCACACGAGCTACCCGCTCGGCCACCTCACCACGATGTCGTGGATCGGCGTCCGACCGGGGGATATCCATCTCGTGATCAGCGCGCCCGGCTGGGGCAAGCACGCCTGGTCCGCGTTCTACGGGCCCTGGCACGTCGGCGCGACGATCTTCGTGGCGAACTACGCGCGCTTCGACGCCGAGTTCCTGGTCTCGGAGCTGGATCGCGTGGGCGTCAACACGTTCTGCGCCCCGCCGACGGTGTGGCGCATGCTCATCCAGCGGAAGCTGGATCGCAAGCCGCGCGCGCTGCGCGAGGTCATGTCGGCGGGCGAACCGCTGAATCCCGAGGTCATCGCGCGAATCCAGGAGTGGTGGGGGCTCGAGATCCGCGACGGCTACGGCCAGACCGAGACGACGGCGCTCATTGGCAACATGCCGGGCGATCCGCTCGTGCCCGGTGCGATGGGGCGCCCGCTGCCGGGCGTCGACGCCGTCCTCATCGACCCGATGACGGGTGAGGAAGCGGACGAGGGCGAGGTGTGCCTGCGCATCGTCGAGGGTGAGTCCGCCGCGGGTTCGCTCGTCGAGGGCTCGTCCGCCGCCGGTTCGCGCGCCGAGGGTTCGCCCGCCGCTGACGGCGCCCCCACCTGGATCTCGCCCATCAACCTCACCCCGGGCTACTACGGCAACCCCGAGGCCACGGCCCGCGCCACCGAGGGCGGCGTGTTCCACACGGGCGATGTCGCCCAGCGGGGTGAGGACGGGGTGCTCACCTTCGTGGGCCGCACCGACGACATCTTCAAGTCGAGCGACTTCAAGGTGTCGCCCTTCGAGGTGGAGAGCGCGCTGCTCGAGCACGCATTCGTCGCCGAGGCGGCCGTGATCGGCGCCCCGGACCCCACCAGGCTCAACGTGACCAAGGCGTATGTGGCGCTCGCCGCGGGCATCGACCCGGACTCCGACGCCGCGCGCGCCGTGCTCGCCCACGCCCGCGTGGTCCTGCCGCCCTACATGCGCGTGCGCCGCGTCGAGTTCTTCGAACTCCCCAAAACCACCTCGGGCAAGATCCGCCGCGTCGAACTCCGCCAGCGTGAGGAAGCGGCGTACGCCGCGGGCGAGCGGATCGCGTCCGAGTGGCGCGAGGAAGACTTCCCCGGGCTGAAGGGGTAGCGGGCGAGGCCGTTGGCGGGCGGCGGCCCGACCGCCGGCGGGCGAATCGTCCCGCGGTGGATCGTGCCGCGACGGATTGCGGGCGGACGGGTCGCCCACGACGGATTGCGGGCGAACGGATCGTCCCGCGATGGATCACCGTGCCGCGGCTCGCGGCGGTCAGGTCACCGCCGCGACAGACCCTACTTCGCCTCGGGATCCGGCTCGTGGATACCGAAGACGTTGCCGTCGAGGTCGAGGAAGTAGCCCTGCCAGGCCATGCCGGGGAGTGCGGCCTTCGGGAGCGCGACCGTGCCGCCTGCTGCGAGGATCGCCTCCGCGGTGCGGTCGAACGACTCGACGCCCATCGTGAGCACGGCGCCCGCGACCGCCGCGCCCGGCTCGGGGTTCGCGCCGTGCCGCTGCATGATCGCGCCGTCGATGCCGGGGCCAGCGCCCTCGCCCGTGCGCACGCCGAAGTAGGGCATGCCTGCGAACTCGGACCAGTCCTCCACGGTCCAGCCGAAGACGCCCGAGTAGAAGGCGACGGCGCGCTTCGGCTCCGCCGCGTGGATCTCGAAGTGCACCGGGCGGCCGGGCGTTGGAGTGATGTCGCTCATGGTTTCTCCCTCATCGGTTCGTGCCGGATGATCCCGGTCTCGTCGCAAAATCGCTCCTTGACCTGGTGATCTTCAGCGAACACGACGTCACCAGTGTGCACCCTTCTCGTCCGTCGGGGAAGTGAATGTTCGGAGTCGAGACGCTGAATCTCACGCGGAGAGGTGCGCGTAACAGCGCCGGATCCGATCCCGCCACCACGCGTCGCGGTCCGGGGCGGCGGCGAAACGCGCGAGTGCGTCCTCATCCAGTCGGGGGCGCGTCACGGCGATCGCGCCGTCGACGGGGAGGAGCGGCTCATCGACCACATCGCCGTCGAGCAGCGCGACCGTCCCGAGCCCGCACGCGCCGGCGAGCGCGCCGTCGGGCAGGGCTGCCGCGAGGTGCAGGCCCATCGAGATCCCCACCGAGGTGGGGGGGGGGCGGGGGCCGCGCCCGGGGCGGCCGGCCCGCGCCCCCCGCGGCGGCGGCCGCGCG
>NZ_JAEHOI010000008.1 GCF_016522535.1 Leucobacter edaphi
CGCGCGCGGTGGGGCGGGGCGGCCGCGTGGGGCCGCCCCCTCGACCCCCCCCCGGTGGTGTCGCGCGCGCCCCCCACGACAACGGGCAGCCCGGCCTCGGCAACGATCTCGAGCGCCCGGGCGATCCCGCCCAGCGGTTGCGCCTTCACGATCAGGAGATCCGCGGCCCCCGCGCGCGCGACGGCGAGCGGGTCTTCCGCCTTCCGCACGCTCTCGTCGGCGGCGATCCGGATCCGGATCCCGCGGGCATCGAGACGCTCGCGCACCGCTGCGAGGCCGGGCACGTCGGGCACGGGCTGCTCGGCGTAGTCGATCCCGAACTCCTCGAGCGCCGCGAGTGCGGCCACGGCCTCGTCGACCGTCCACCCGCCGTTCGCGTCGACCCGCACCAGGGCGTCTGCGCCCAGCGCTTCACGGGTGGCGCGGACGCGCGCCACGTCATCGGCGAGGGACTGCCCCGGCTCCGCGACCTTCACCTTCGCGGTGCGGCACCCGGGGAAGCCGGCGAGGATCGCCGGGACGCGATCGGCCGCCACCGCGGGAACGGTCGCGTTCACATCGATCGCGGCGCGGCGCGGCGCGGGCGTCACGCCCCAGCCGAACTCGAGCGCCGCGGCGAGCCAGGGGGCAGCCTCGACGTCGCCGTACTCGGGGAACGGTGAGAACTCGCTCGCGCCGGACGGCGCATCGAGGATCGCCGCCTCTCGCACCGAGATGCCGCGGAACCGCGTGCGCGTCGGGATCGCCACCACGCGCGTCGCTGCGAGCACCTCGGCAATCGAGGGGAGCGCGCGCGGGCTGATCATGATCCGAGTCTATTCCGGCGGCGAATCGCGGGGGCCCGGCCGACGCTCGCTTCCGTGGTCGCGTGAGCTGCCCCTCGATTTTCTGCGCTGACCAGGCTCTCGAACCTGATCTGAGGAGACTCAGGCTTGCCTGCCCTTGCTTGCGGGCGTCACGATTGCGGCCGACAATCAAGTCATGACTGAGGAGATTGCCCCGCACGTTGGCGAGGCCCACAACGCGAAGATCGGGCAGAAACTGAACTGGCTGCGCGCCGGAGTGCTCGGCGCGAACGACGGCATCGTGTCGACCGCCGGCGTCGTAATGGGTGTCGCCGCCGCGACACCCGGAAACGTCCTCGCGATCGCGACGGCCGGGCTCGCCGCCCTCGTCGCCGGCGCGTTCTCGATGGCCGGCGGCGAGTACGTTTCGGTCAGCACTCAGCGCGACACCGAGAAGGCCCTGATCGAAAAAGAAATCCGCGAGCTGCGCGAGCAGCCGGAGGAGGAGCTCGCCGAGCTCGCAGGCTTCTACCGCCAGCGCGGACTCTCCGCGCACCTCGCCGAGCAGGTCGCCGTCGAACTCACCGCCCACGACGCCCTCGCCGCGCACGCGGAGGTCGAGCTCGGCATCGACCCTGAAGAGTTCACGAGCCCCTGGGCGGCCGCGATCTCCTCGTTCGTGGCCTTCACGATCGGCGCCCTGATCCCGCTCGTCATGATCCTGTTGCCCTTCGACGGCGCCCGAGTCTGGATCGCGGCGATCGCCGTGGTGATCGGGCTCTTCCTCACCGGGTGGATCAGCGCGGCGCTGGGTCAGGCGCCGAAGGGCCGGGCGATTCTCCGCAACGTGCTCATGGGGCTCGCGACCATGGGGGCGACCTACCTGATCGGATACCTGTTCGGGACCGCCGTCGGATAAGCGCCGCTGATACGAGCGGCGGCGGCTGGCCGCGGTTGGCCTGCGCGGCTTGTCGGCTCTGGCGGGCCTGCGGGGCGGACCGGGGCGCTCGTTCGGCCCGATCGCGCGCCTGCTCGCCGCGGCCGATCGCGCACCTGCTCGCCGCGGCCGATCGTGCGCCAGTCCCGCATAGCCGGTCGGCCCCGCTCCCTTATGTCCGATCGGACCCCCGTTCCCGTGCGGCCCGGACCTCCGTTCCCGTGCGGCTGGTCCTACCTCCGTTCCCGTCCGCCCGATCGCGCGCCAGTCCCGCATAGCCGGTCGCACCAGCGCTCCCGAAAGGCCGATCGGACCCCGCTCTCGCGCGGCCGAATAGACTCGAGACCATGACGCAGCAGGTTTCCGAGCTCTTCGATCCCGCCGAGTGGGAGGTCGCCCCCGGCGCCGCCGACTACACCGACCTCACCGCGCACCTCAGCCGCGACGGACGGATCGCGCGGATCGCGTTCGACCGGCCCGAGGTGCGCAACGCGTTCCGCCCGCACACCGTCGACGAGCTGTACGACGCACTCGAGCGGGCGCGCGTCAACCCGCGCGTCGGCGTCGTACTCCTCACCGGCAACGGCCCGAGCCCGAAGGACGGCGGCTGGGCGTTCTGCTCCGGAGGCGACCAGCGGATCCGCGGCCGTGACGGCTACAAGTACTCCGACGACGAAACCACCGTCGGACCCGAGGCGCAGGCGCGCGCCGGACGCCTCCACATCCTCGAGGTGCAGCGCCTCATCCGGTTCATGCCGAAGGTCGTGATCGCGCTCGTCCCCGGCTGGGCCGCGGGCGGCGGGCACTCCCTCAACGTGGTGTGCGACCTCACGATCGCGAGCCGCGAGCACGCGAAGTTCAAGCAGACCGACGCCGACGTGGGATCCTTCGACGCTGGCTACGGAAGCGCCTATTTCGCCCGCCAGGTGGGACAGAAATTCGCCCGCGAGATCTTCTTCCTCGCCGAGGAATACTCCGCTGACCGGGCCCGCGAGATCGGCGCCGTGAACGAGGTCGTGCCGCACGAGGAGCTCGAGCGCACGGGCATCGCGTGGGCTCGCACGATCCTCGGCAAGTCACCCACCGCGATCCGGATGCTCAAGTACGCGATGAACGCGGTCGACGACGGGATCGTCGGCCAGCAGCTCTTCGCCGGCGAGACGACCCGCCTCGCCTACGGCACCGACGAGGCTGTCGAGGGCCGCGACTCGTTCCTCGAGAAGCGGGAGCCCGACTGGGCCCCCTTCCCGTACCACTACTGAATCCCTGATCCGGGGGCTTTGCGCCAGTGAAGACGATTTCTTCTTCCGCGTTCGGCGGTTCCGTGCTGCTGTCCGCCGTCGCGGGCTACGTCGACGCGATCGGGTTCGTCCTTTCCGGCGGCCTGTTCGTTTCGTTCATGAGCGGCAACTCGACGCAGGCCGGCGTCGAGGCGAGTCGAGGCAGCCTCACGATCGCGCTCCTCGCCCTTGCCCTGATCGGGGGTTTTGTGGCCGGTGTCGTTGCTGGCCGGATCCTCAGCCTCGCGAACCACGAGTCCCGGATCGGCGAACGCCTCGTCACCCTCGCCGTCGCGCTCTTCGGCGCAACGCTCCTCGTGGTGCTCTGGCCCGATCCGGGGTACTCCTTGACCGCCGTCGCGTTCGTGATGGGCGCGCTGAACACGCTTTTCGTGGCGGATGGCCGGGCGCGGATCGCGGTCACCTACGCGACCGGCACGCTCGTGAGCCTCGGACTCGGCGTCGCCGACCAGATCGCCGGCCGCTCGCGCGGGACGTGGATCCGCCCGCTCGCGCTGTGGCTCGGGATCACGGTGGGTGCTGTGATCGGGGCTTTCGCCCTCGCTTGGTGGGGTCCGCGTGCGATTCTGCTCGCGTCGGGGGTGCTGCTCGCGCTCGGCGCGGTGCAGATCGCGCGCGATCGCGCTGCGCGCCGGCGTTGACGCGGGCTTGCGCCCCGGGCGTGCGTTGCGGATGCGGGCTTGCACACGGGCGTGTGTTCCGGACGCGGGCTTGCGCCCGGGCACGCCTTCGGGAGGCGTGCCCGCGCCTCGGGCGTGCGTTAAATAAGCAATGTGTGTTAAATAAGTCCAGATTCGCGAATCCGGGCTTATTTAACGCACATTGCTCTGTTTATGAACCGGGCTGGGTGGGGGACCGGCGTGCCGGGTGCGCCGGACGCTGCGTGCGACCTGGCGCGGCGCGCCAGGCGGGCGGCGCGCCAGGCGGGCGGCGCGCCAGGTGGGCGGCGCGCCAGGTACGGGCCGGGCGCCAGGTCCGTGCCGCAGGCCGAGGCGCGGCCCGCGGCCCGGACCGCGCCGAGCCCGCCCCAGCCCTACCGCGCCCCGGCCTTCTTGGCCCGGCGGAGCTCGTGGAGCAGGGGTTCCGTGTAGCCGCTCGGCTGCGCGGCGCCCTCGAGGATGAGCCGGCGGGCCGCGGTGAACGCGACGCCGGGGGTCTCCCCGTCGTCGCCGAGCAGCGCTTCGTAGGAGGGATCGCCCGCGTTCTGCCGGTCGACGACGGCCGCGTACTTCGTGAGCGCCGCGTCGACCTCGGCCTCGGTGATCACGCCGTGGAGCAGCCAGTTCGCGAGCAGCTGCGACGAGATGCGGAGCGTCGCGCGATCCTCCATGAGGGCGACGTCGTGGATGTCGGGGACCTTCGAGCAGCCGACGCCCTGGTCGATCCAGCGCACCACGTAGCCGAGGATGGACTGGGCGTTGTTCTCGAGTTCCTCGCGGACGATCTCGGGGGCGAGATCGGTCGCGGATTCCGGATCGGCGAGCGGCGGCACGAGCAGGGTGTCGAGCGAGTCGGCGGGGACGGGCGGGAGCGCGGCGCGCGCGGCGAAGGCATCGACCTGGTGGTAGTGGGTGGCGTGCAGCGTCGCCGCGGTGGGGGAGGGCACCCACGCGGTGGAGGCGCCGGCGCGGACGTGGCCGATCTTCTGTTCGAGCATGTCGTGCATGAGGTCCGGCATCGCCCACATGCCCTTGCCGATCTGGGCGTGCCCGTCGAGGCCGTTCGCGACGCCGATCGCGACGTTGCGGTTCTCGTACACGCCCATGAACGGGCGCCCCTTGATCGCGCCCTTCGGCAGGAAGGGGCCGGCGTGCATGGAGGTGTGGATCTCGTCTCCGGTGCGGTCGAGGAAGCCGGTGTTGATAAAGACAACCCGGTCGGCGGCGGCTTCGATGCAGGCGGCGAGGTTCGCCGAGGTGCGGCGTTCCTCGTCCATGATCCCCACCTTGAGCGTGCGTTCCGGCAGCCCGAGGAGCTGTTCAACGCGCTCGAACAGCGACGCAGTGAAGGCGGCCTCGTCGGGGCCGTGCATCTTGGGCTTCACGATGTAGACGGACGGGGTGCGCGAGTTGGCCTGCGAGCCGAGCACGTCGTCGAGGGCGCCGAGCGCGGTCATGACCGCGTCGACGATTCCCTCCGGGGTCTCGTTGCCCTCGGGATCGAGGATCGCGTCGCCGAGCATGAGGTGGCCCACGTTGCGCACGAACAGCACGGAGCGCCCGGGGAGGACGAGCTCGCCGCCGGAGGGCGCGTGGTACACGCGGTCGGGGTTCATGGAGCGCGTGAAGGTGCGATCGCCCTTGGTGACGGTTTCGGTGAGCGTGCCGTCCATGAGCCCGCGCCAGTTGCGATAGCCGAGGGCCTTGTCCTCGGCGTCGACGGCGGCGACGGAGTCTTCGAGGTCCATGATCGTGGTGAGCGCGGACTCGAGCACGATGTCCTGCACGCCGGCGGCGTCAGTGGCGCCGATCCGCCCGGCGCGGTCGATCACGATCTCGAGGTGGAGCCCGTTGTGCACGAGCAGGACCGAGGTCGGGGCGGAGGCGTCGCCCGTGAAGCCCGCGAAGGCCGCGGGATCGGCGAGCCCGACGGACGTGCCGTCGGCGAGCGCGACGGCGAGCGCCCCGTCGACCACCGTGTAGCCGGTCGAGTCCGCGTGGGAGCCAGCGGCGAGGGGAGCTGCGAGATCGAGCAGCTCGCGACCGCGGGCGATCGCCGCATTGCCGCGCGCGGTGTTGTACTCGGCGCCCGGGGCGAGTTCCCCGTCGCGGGCGATCGCGTCCGTGCCGTAGAGGGCGTCGTAGTAGGAGCCCCAGCGCGCGTTCACCGCGTTGAGGGCGAAGCGGGCGTTCAGGATCGGCACCACGAGCTGGGGTCCTGCGAGCGTCGCGACCTCGGGAGCGACGTTCTCGGTGGTCACGGCGAAGGTGGCCGGCTCAGGGGCGAGGTACCCGATCTCGGTGAGGAATGCCCGGTAGGCCTTGGGATCGGGCTGTCCGGGGTGGGCGCGGTGGTACTCGTCGATGCGGGTCTGCAGTTCGTCGCGCACGCGCAGCAACTCCGCGTTGCGGGGGGCGAGATCGCGCAGGATCTCGCTCACGCCGGTCCAGAACGCGCCGGCGTCGAGTCCGTGCCGACTCAGCGACTCCTCCGCGAATGAGGCAATCGGCTCGGCGACGGACAGGTCGGAGCGGGGGACGAACGTGGTCATGGATACTCCCTCGGTGCGGCGATGCTGACGCCTCCACGATAGGGGGATCGCACAAGAATGGAATATCCATTCCGTATGATGGAAAGATGACGAATCCAGTTCCGGATCCGGGAGCAGATCCCGCGAACGCCCGCGCCGCAGCGGGCGGTGTGCAGTCGGTTGTGCGCTCCTTCGCGCTCCTCGAGGCGCTCGCCGCGGCTGCGGCCGAGGACGCGGGCCGAGGTGCGGGCGCCGCGACCGCGGCGGCAGCGGGGGCTGGACCGGCGGGCGCCGCGAGCGCGGCGGCAGCGGCAGGATCCGCGAGCGCGGCGGGGCCGGCGAGCGTGGCAGGACCCGCGGGACCGGCCGCACACTCCGACGCGGGATTAACTGGACCGGCGGCGGGAATGAGGCCGGGGATCACCGAGCGCTGGGCCCCCGGAGCGCTTCCGCTCGCGGAACTCGCGGCCCGCACGGGGCTCGCGCTGCCGACGGCGCATCGGCTGCTCCGCACCATGCTCGAGCTCGGATATGTGCGGCAGCTTCCCAACCGGTCCTACGCGCTCGGGGCCGGGCTGATCGGCCTCGGCGACCGCGCGAAGCCGCCGCTCGCCGAGCTGGCAAGGCCAGCGCTCGCGCGACTCGAGGCCGTCGCGGGGGAGACAGCGAATCTCGCGGTGCTCGACGGGGACCTCGTCGCGTATGTCGCGCAGGTGCCGTCGCGGCATCGGATGCGCATGTTCACGGAGGTGGGTCGCCGGGTGCTTCCGCACGCGAGCGGGGTGGGGAAGGCGATGCTCGCCACGCTCCCGGAGCCGCGCGTGCGGGAGATCGTCGCGCGCACCGGCCTGCCCGAGTACACGCCCACGACCCTCGTCGACCCCGAGGATTTCCTCGCCGACCTGCGGGAAGCTCGCCGCCGCGGATTCGCGATCGACGACGGCGAGCAGGAAGTCGGGGTGCGCTGCATCGCGGTCGCGATCCCCGGCGCGAACCCGCCGGCCGCGGTCTCGATCTCGGGTCCCGCCGCTCGCATGACGGACGCGATCGTGCGGACCGCGGTCGCGGAGCTGACGGCGGCAGCCCGGGATCTCGGGGCGGCGCGGGACGGGGCCTGACCGAACCGGCGCGGGCCAGAACCCGATCGCACCGGCATGCCCGGAGCGGAGCGCCGCGCCGCCGACCCCGAGTAGCCTGGTGGGGTGACTTCGCCGAACGGACTCCGGGCGATCCCGACCGAGGATCGCGCCTGGCTCATGACCGCGCTCTCCGACGCACTCCGGGGTGGATGCCCCGTACTGCCCGTGGCGCCCGACACGGATCCCGAGGCGGTCGCAGCACTGCAGCGGGCGGAGCTCCCCGAAGGAACGGCGCTCGTGGTGCGCACCTCGGGCTCGAGCGGGGTCCCGAAAGCCGTCGCCCTCAGCGCCGACGCCCTGCGCGCGAGCGCCGAGGCGACGCACGAGGAGCTCGGCGGCCCGGGGCAGTGGCTCGTCGCCCTGCCCGCACACCTGATCAGCGGCCTGCAAATGCTCGTGCGCAGCGAGGCGTCCGGCATCCACCCCGCCTTCTTCGACGGCCCGTTCGACCCCGAGCGGCTGCTCGCCGCCGCGGACGCGATGGACGCGGATCGCCGTTACCTCTCGCTCGTGCCCGTCCAGCTCGCGCGCCTCCTCGACCTCGCGGAGTCCGACGAACTCGCCGCGCAGTCCCTGGCGCGGATCGATGCCGTCCTCGTCGGCGGGCAGGCCGTGTCGCTCGCGCTCCGCACCCGCGCGCATAAGCTCGGGGTCCAGCTCCGCCGCAGCTACGGCATGACCGAGACCGCGGGAGGCTGCGTCTACGACGGCGTCGAGATCGGCGATACCCGCGTGCGGATCCGCGGCGGCGAGGTGCAGCTCGCGGGATCCTCGCTCGCGAGCGGGTATGTCGGCGATCCGGATCTCACCGCTGAGCGCTTCATCGACGACACGGAGCGCGACGGATCGACCACTCGCTGGTACCGCACGGGCGACGCCGGCGAGCTGCTCGGCGGGATGCTGACCGTCACCGGCCGGCTCGACCGGGTGCTTATCTCGGGCGGCGTGAACGTGTCGCTCGACGAGATCGAGCGGGTCGCGCGCGATCTTCCCGGCTGGGGGAGCGCGGTGGCGCTCGCCACGGAGCACCCGGAGTGGGGGCAGCGCCCGTCGCTCGTGGTCGAGCTCGCCGAGTCAGGCGCGGAGGGCGCGCTGCCGTTCACGGAGGTGCGGACCGCGATCCGCGAGCGCCTCGGGGCCGCAGCGGCACCGGAGTGGGCGACGGAGGTCGAGGAGATCCCGCGGCTCGCTGGCGGAAAGCCCGACCTGGCCGCACTGCGTGCGTGGCGCGAGCGGCTGAGCGAGAGTTTCCGCGAGAGCGGCGCAGCTCGCACCCCCGTTGCGGATGCCCCCGCCGCGGCTCGGGACGAGCGGCACCAGACCGAACGGGGCAGGACCGAACAGAACACAGAGGAGCAGGAGTGAACCAGGCCAGGGACCGCAGGAAGTCCGGCAACCCGGCGATCAGGGCCGCCGCGGAGCGGCAGGCAGCTGCGGGAGGGGAACCCCGGATCACGTGGCGGAACTGGGTGGGCGGCGCGCGCCTGCGCACCCTCCCGCTCGCGATCGCGCCCGTGGCGGCGGGCGCCGGCATCGCGCACATGGTGCGCGGCTTTTCCCTCACGCTGACGCTCCTCGCGCTCGCCGTTGCGGTGTTCCTGCAGATCGGCGTGAACTACGCGAACGACTACTCCGACGGGATCCGCGGAACCGACGAGTTCCGCGTCGGACCGGCCCGTCTCACCGGATCGGGACTCGTGAACCCGAAGAAGGTGCTCGCGCTCGCGCTCGTGTTCTTCGGGCTTGCGGCCGCCGCCGGTCTCGTGGCCGTCGTGCTGAGCGGCCGCTGGTGGTTCCTCGCGCTCGGAGTGATCGCGATCATCGCGGCCTGGTTCTACACGGGTGGCAAGCGCCCGTACGGCTACGCGGGCCTCGGAGAGGTGATGGTCTTCATCTTCTTCGGTATGGTCGCGACCGTCGGCACGGTGTACCTGCAGACCGATGTCCAGACGCAGGAGATGTGGTTCACGGGCGCGGGCGTCGGCCTGTTCGCGGTCGCGGTGCTCGTCGTCAATAACATCCGCGACATTCCGACCGATACGCTCGCGGGCAAGCGAACGCTGTCGGTGCGGATCGGGGATCGCGCCTCGCGGGTGCTCTACTCGGCCTGCGTGATCCTGCCGTTCGTGGTTCCCGCCCTGTTCGGATTCGCGAACCCCGGCATGATCCTCGTCTGGCTCGTGATGCTGGTCGTGCTGCCGTGCGTGCTCATCACCTGGTTCGCGAAGACGCCGAGGGAGCTCATCCTCGTGCTCCAGCTCACGAGCCTCGCGGCGCTCGCCTACGGCGTGCTCGTGGGAGTGGCGTTCGCGTTCTAGCGCGACTCGGTTTCGCTCGCTGCGTTCGGGGCGTTCGGCGCGGGGGTTGCGTTCGGCGCCTCGCTGGCCGCGGCGTCCGCGGTGGGCGATGACGGGTCTTCGGTCACGCTCGTCGCGGGCGCGCTCGTGGCGTGAGCGTCCGCGCTCTCGACCGCGTCGTCCTCGACGATGTCGTCGGCAGTGCGATCGCGGTTACGCCAGTCGTAGATGCTCTCGGACGCCGTCGCTCGGGGCTTCGAGAGGAAGATGATCGAGAGGGAGACACCGATGAGAGCGGCGAATACGGCCGCGAGCCACGGCCAGATCCCGAGGAAGTAGAGCAGCGCGAACGGGACGGCGAAGAACAGCAGTCGCAGAGCGATATAGGTGATCCATGCGGTCCTGGTCTTGTTCACCCGAGAGATTCTACCGATCAGACCTGTACTCTCCCTCCGCCGCCGATCAGATCAGGTACTGCCGCGACGGGTACCATGTCGGGTATGGTGCGGTTCGTGATCATCGGAATCGTCATCGCCGTGGCCTTTACGCTGTACGCGCTCGTGGACGCGGCGATGACTGACAGCTCGCGTGCCCGCGGGGTGGCGAAGCCGGTGTGGGTCGTACTGATCGTGGTGCTCCCGGTGATCGGGGCGGCGCTCTGGTTCCTGATCGGCAAGGGGCAGGAGGCGGTGCCGTCGCGTGCGCCGCAGGCTCCCGATGACGATCCCCGGTTCACGGGCAGGCAGATGCCGCGCGATCAGCTCGACGACCACATGAAGGACCTTGAAGCACGCCTCAGAGAGCTTGATGACGAGGTCTTCCCCGGTGAGGGATCCGCGCAGGCTCCGCCTGCAAGGCCATCCGGCGGATCCGGATCGGGCTCCGCACCGTCGCGTCCCGCTGCGGGGCACGATGCCGATGCCGGCGATCGCGGGCACGAGGACCCCACTGATCCGGGGGATACCGACCGCGGTGAGGCACGCGAACATCCCGGGAAGCGCGGTCCGCGACCCGACGGCGACGCTCCGCGCCCGTGAGCGGCGACACCCCTCCCGCAGGTGCCGGAGCGCAGGCGCCGACCCCTGGCCCCGCGCGGGCCTCGATCTTCGCGGTCGAGCTCCTCGGCGAGCTCATCCGAATGGGGGTGCGCGACGTGGTCGTCTGCCCCGGTTCCCGCTCGCAGGCCCTCGCGCTCGCGGCCTCCGCCGCAGAGCGGGTGGGCGCGATCAAGCTGCACGTCCGCGTCGACGAGCGCTCCGCCGGTTTCTTCGCGCTCGGCGTTGCACGTGAAACGGGGGTGCCGGCACCGATCATCGTCACGAGCGGCACGGCGGTTGCCAACCTCCTGCCCGCGGTGATGGAGGCGCACGCCGGACGTGTTCCGCTGCTCCTCCTCACGGCTGACCGGCCGGAGGAATTGCGCGGCGTGCGCGCGAACCAGACGACGGCGCAGGCGGGCATCTTCGCGGACTTCGCGCGGCTCGACCTCGACGTCGACGCCGATACTCGGGCCGTGATCGGGAGCTCTGAGGAGTCTGCCGGAAACGCTGATCCCGCTGGCCTCGCGCTCTCCGCGCTCGTCGCCGCGACCGGCACGATCGGCGCCTCCCCGGCCGGTCCGGTCCAGCTCAACATCGCCTTCCGTGAGCCGCTCTCCGGCACCGCCGGGTTCGACGCGATGATCGGGCAGGGCTTCGCGGCCGCCGCAGACGAGGCGGCCACCGCACGCGCCGAGGACAGCCTGCTCGCTCGGATCGGGGATCCAGGCTTCTTCGCGCCCGGTGTGCGTTCAGCGCCCGCGACGGCCGGTCACACCGGTGCGGGGATTGAACCCCCGGATCGGGACACCTACGTGCACGATGACGACGCCCTCGCCGTGGTCGTCGCCGGGGCGGACGGGGCGGAAGGAGCCGACGCTGCCGAGGAGTTCGCGCGCGCCGCCGGTCTGCCGCTGCTCGCGGAGGTCGTGAGCGGGGCGCGATTCGGGCGCGAGGCGATCACCGCGTACGCGACGCTGCTCGACGATCCGGCAGTCGGCGGGCTCGTCGAGCGCGCGATCGTGTTCGGTCATCCCACGCTCACGCGGCAGATTCCCGCGCTGCTCAAGCGCGAGGACGTCGAGGTCATCGTCGTCGATCCGCACGCCGGCCCCGGGGTCGAGCACGCCGACCCGACGCGTGCAGCCCGGATCGTGCGCTCGGCTCGCGTGGGCGAGGAGCACGATCCGCGGGTGCACCGGCGCTGGCTCGGCGCCTGGGTCGTCCCGGATCGGGAACTGCAGCGCGAGCGCAGCACCGTGCACGAGCCTGATCTCAACGCCGCGCTCGAGACCGGCTACAAGGAGCGCAACGCATACGCGCGCGCCGAGGTGGCGGCGAAGAAGGAGCGGATCACGCGGGAGCTGCTCGTGGAGAGCGTGTGGCGCGCGACCTGGCCGCATGACCGGCTCGTGCTCGCGGCGTCGCGGCTCGTGCGGGTGCTCGACGGCCTCGCCCCGGCGCGCCGCCTGAGCGTGCACGCCAATCGGGGCCTCGCGGGAATCGACGGAACCGTCGCGACCGCGCTCGGCATCGCCGATGCGAGCCAGGCCGACGGCGACGCCGCCCGCTCGGCCGGCACGACGCGCCTGCTGATCGGGGATCTCGCGCTGCTCCACGACGCGGGTTCGCTGCTCATCCCCGAGGGCGAAACGCGTCCGCGGATCCAGGTGTTCGTGGGCAACGACGGCGGCGGAACGATCTTCGACGGGCTCGAGGTCGCGGCGTCCGCGGACACGGCCGCGTTCGACCGTGTGCTGTTCACCCCGCAGCGCGTGGACCTCGCCGCGCTCGCCGCGGCATACTCGTGGGAGCATCGCGTGATCGCCACTCGCGGCGAACTCGAGCGCTATCTCACCGAGCCCGTCACCGGTCCCGTGATCGTCGAGGTGCCGCTCGAGCGCTGACGGACGTAAAAGGGGGGGGCGAATGAAGGCCGACTACGGTTTCACGCCCGACCGCATCCGTCCCAGGAACGTGCTGCCCGCGCTGGTGTTCCTGCCCCTGTTCGCAGTGCACCTCGTGGTAGCTCCGTCGCTCGTTCTGGCGTCGGCGGTCATGACGATCGTGCTCGCGGTGCTCGCGCGGAGGCGAAGGTTCGCGGTCGGGCCGATCATGCTCGCCTCGCTTCGGGCGACGCTCTCCGGATACGCCGCGGCGGCGCTCATGCTGGCACTCGCTGATCTTCAGTTCGGGCCGCTGGCATGGATCCGGGGGACGGCGTGGCGGATCGTGTATCTGTTCGCGTTTGGGTTCGTGCCCGCAACCAGCTTTTTCCTGTGCGCGATCGCGGCGACGATCGCCCTGCGCCTCGGTTGGGGGCGGCCGCTGCCTGATCGCCCTGCGCCTCGGCCAGCGGAGTCCGCGGATGAGGAGTGATCCGATCCTCGCCATCGTGTATTGACAAATTGATACAGCAAGCGCATCCTTGTCTCAATGTATTGATACACAGAGGTGCGAGATGCTCGGAAACGGAATCGTCGGGGTGCTCCTGTGCGGTGCAGCGCTCGCGGTCGCGCTGCTCGCGATCCTGGCCGGAAAGACGCGGGCGGCGCGCGCCTCGGAGCCCGAGGTCGCGCAGCTGCTCGAGGCCGCCAGGCGGGGCGCGCTGCTCGCCGTCGGGGGCGCGGTCGTCACGCTCACCGCGCTGTTCTGGATCGAGTTCGGGGGAGACACCTTCGCGGGGCTCCCGTTCCTGCTCGCGCCAGCGCTCGCGGGAACCGTGGGACTCCTGCTCTACGGGGTCGTTCCACCCCGCGCGACAGAGATCGCAGCGGACGAGCCGCGCGAGGCCCAGCTCACACCCCGCATGCCGCTCGGCTCCCTGCCGCGCCGAGCGCTGATCTGGCTCGCCGCACTGCTCGCGGCGCAGGCCGCGCTGCTCGTCTTCACCGGCGTAACCGCCTCGCTCGACGAGGCCGGCCGATCCCGGGTCATCGCCCTCGAGAGCCCCGAGGCCGCGAGCACCGCGAGCCCCTACCCCGGCTGGTATTACGGCGTCCCACTGCTCGTCGGAACCGCGATCCTCGTCGGCGCCGCATACTTCGCGCTGCGCCGGATCAGCGGGACGCCAGCGCTTCCCCGGCTCGCCTGGGCCGAGAGCGACGCCGGCTGGCGTGCCGTCTCGAACCGGGTCGTCCTCGCGGTCGCCGGCGGGGCGCTGCTCCTGCAGTTCTCCCAGATCGCAGGGATCGCTGGGATCACGATCCGCAGCGCGGCGCTCGGCGCGGGCGCCACATCGTGGCTGATTCTCGCCGTCGTCCTCCTCGTGGTCGCAATCGCCGCCGGGATCGGCTGTTTGGTCCTGATCGTGCTCGCCGCCAAGTGGGCGTTCGGGCTCCCAGGGATCGTGCTCGCGGCTGGCACTGCGCCAGGCCCGGCCCCGGCCGCGGCGGCAGCAGATCGCGGGGCCGCAGCGCCGGAGGCGGCGCGGTGATCCGGCTCGATCCGCGGAGCGCGGTCGCCCCGTTCGACCAGATCCGCGGGCAGATCGCCGATCAGATCCGGTCCGGTTCCCTGCCCGGAGGGCAGCGGCTCCCCGCAATCCGGCAGCTCGCCGCGGACCTGCGCGTCGCGCCGGGAACCGTCGCTAAGGCCTACGCCGCGCTCGAACAGGAGGACCTCATCGAGACGAGCCGCACGAGAGGCACGCGCGTCGCACACGGCCGCACCCACTCCGCTGCCGTGCAGGCGGCCGCGCGCTCCTACGTCGCCGCCGTGACCGCGCCCGCACACGGGCTCGACCTGGAGCAGGCGCTCGGCGCGGTGCGCGCCGCGTGGGGCGGCGAGCAGCTCGGCTAGGCTGAAAGCAAGCAAAGTCGCCGCTGTGAGAAGCAATAGCTGACTGAAAGGTGAACCGATGGAGCCTCGGACAACCTTCGTCCTCAATGGATCCCGTTTCCTGCTCCGCAGAGCAGTCGAGGAAGACCTTTCAGAGCTGATTGCACTGCTCTCGAACGATCCGCTCCGCCGGAGCGAGAATTCGACGCGACCAGAGGATCGATCGGCGTACGCAGAGGCTTTTCGGGAGATCGAGAGAGACCCGGGCCAACTGCTGATCGTCGTCGAAGACGAGACGCACGAGGTGGTCGCGACACTGCAGCTCACCTTCACCCCGGGTCTTGCGCGGCGGGGAGCGAAGCGTATGACGATCGAAGCGGTCAGGGTGCATGAGCGGCTCCGAGGGAATGGCCTCGGGTCTTCGATGATCGAGTGGGCCGTCGCGGAGGGCAAACGACGCGGCGCTGCAATGGTCCAGCTAACCAGCGATCGCGCGCGCACCTCGGCACATCGCTTCTACGAGCGCTTGGGGTTTACCCAGTCGCATCTCGGATTCAAGCTGATCCTCGATCAGTAGCGAGTCGGAGGTTCTTCAACGTGCCCAGGTGTCGCGCGTGAAAGAGGTGTGAATGTCCTCAGCGACCTAGCGCGCGAACGCCTCCGTGATCGGGCGCAGCTTCGACACCGTCTCGCCGAGCTCGTGTTCCGGATCGGATCCGGCCACGATCCCGCCGCCGGCGGTCGCAACGAAGGGGCGCGCGCCCGTATCGGGATCCGCGGCGCCGAGGCGGCCGCAGCGCAGCGCGATCACCCATTCGCCGTCGCCCGCAGCGTCGATCCAGCCGACCGCTCCCGAGTAGAGGCCGCGGTCGAAGGGTTCGAGCTCCGCGATCTGGGCGATCGAGACGCTCTTCGGGGTCCCCGCGACGGCGGCCGTGGGGTGCAGGGCTCCCACGAGCTCGATCGCCGAACTCTGCTCGTGGAGCGTCGCGCCGAGGTCCGTTGCGAGGTGCCAGACGTTGGGCAGCCGCAGCGGGAAGGGCTCCTCGCTCGTGCGCAGATCCCGAACGTGCGGGGACAGCGCCGTCACGACGCTCTGCACGGCGAACGCGTGCTCGTGCTGCTCCTTGGTGCTCGTGAGCAGCTCGTCGCGGGCCTGAGCGTCGCGCTGCGGACGGTCGGCGTGCCGCGCGCGCGTGCCGGCGAGGACGCGCGCCGAAACCGCGCCAGAAGTGGAGCGGACCAGGGTTTCCGGGCTCGCGCCGATGAGGCCGTCGACCGCGAAGGTCCAGCAGTCGAGGTAGCGATCCGCGAGGCGTTCGAGCGGGAACCTGAGGTCGGAACCAGCTGGCACCTCGCCGCGCACCTGCCGGGCGAGGACGATCTTCTCGATGCCGCCCGCGTCGATGCGGCGGGTCGCCTCGCGCACGCCGGCGATGTAGGCGTCGATCGATCCCTCGGCCGCCGCGAACTCGACGCCGGCCCATTCGCCGCGGGGTCGCGCGGCGGGAAGCTCGGGATCGGCGGGATCCGCGTTCGACGCCGGCTCAGAGGCCAGGTCGACCGTCTCGGTGATCCACCACTGATCTCGGTGCCGCGCCACGAGGATCCGCGGCACGATCAGGACACTCTGCTCGCCGCTGTGATCGTCGAACGCGAAGGCGCCGAGCGCGACGAGTCCAGAACCCGGCATCCGCACCGGATCGTCCACCTCGGCGTTCGCCCCGATCGCGCGCCAGGCGTCGGACGCTTCAGCGAAGCGATCCGGGCCCGAGAACGTGAGCCGCAGCGTCTCGCCGATCCCGACGCAGCCGCGATCCCCACGCGTCCAGAGCAGGGGATTCCCTGCGTCCGCGAGGTCGACGAGGGGCGGGGCGGCCGCGAGCGGGCGGCTGATCGCCCGCAGTCGCGGAGCCTCAGGAGTGCTGGTCACCCAGCCAATCTACCGCGATGCGCTGGGCACGATCACCTCGCTCCCATGCAACTCTGATCAGGCGCAGTTTCTGTAGAGGTACTACGGGATACGATGGTCGGGTGACCCGCCCCGACACTGCGACCAAGCACGCCGCCGACGTTTCGGCGATGTTCGACGAGGTCTCGCCTCGATACGACCTGATCAATGACGTGCTGACGGTCGGTAACGACCGTCTGTGGCGGATCGCCACCACCCGCGCCGTCGCCCCGCGCAAGGGGATGCGGATCCTCGACCTCGCGGCGGGCACCGGGACGTCTTCAGCGGCCTTCGCGGCGCAGGGTGCGCACGTGACGGCCGCTGACTTCTCAGAGGGCATGCTCGCCGAGGGCAGGAAGCGTCACGCGGACAACGACCTCATCGACTTCGTCTGGGCCGACGGCACCGACTTGCCGTTTGCGGACGACAGCTTCGACGCGGCCACGATCTCCTACGGCCTGCGCAACATCAACGACCCGAAGAAAGCGATCGCGGAGATGGCACGCGTCGTGAAGCCGGGCGGACGCGTCGTGATCGCCGAGTTCTCGACCCCGCCCTCCGCGATCGTCCGAGGGCCCTACTCCTTCTACGGTCGGCACGTGCTGCCGCGCATCGCCGGCGCGATCAACCGCGAGGCCGCAGGAGCGTACAAGTACCTCAACGAGTCCATCGAAGCATGGCCCGATCAGGAAGAACTCGCGCGCTGGATGCGCGATGCCGGGCTCGAGCGGGTCGCATACCGCAATCTGACGTTCGGGATCGTCGCCCTGCATCGCGGATTCGTGCCGCGGAAGGCAGCTCAGGCCGCGATGCCCGCTGAGGCCGCGAAGCCCGCTGAGGCCGCGAAGCCCGCCGAGGCCGCGAAGCCCGCTGAGGCCGCGAAGACTCCCGCGGCGCCGGAGCACGGGACCGCCAAGCACGCCGCGACGAAGGGCGCGGTCGCTGAGGTCTCCGCGGCGAAGAAGCCTGCCGCGAAGAAGCCTGCCGCGAAGAAGCCGGCCGCCTCGTCGACCGGCCAGAAGAAGCCCGCCGCAGCTCAGTCGGCCGGCCAGAAGAAGCCTGCCGCGGCGAAGCCCGCTGCGCCGAAGTCCGGAGAAGCGAAGTGAGCCGTCCGATCGCCGAAGACACGGCAACCCAGGCGCTGCCGATGAACCTCTTCCGCGGCGTGCAGGATCGACGTCACGCGAAGAAGATGCAGGAGCAGCTCGAGGTCATCGAGTCCGAACTCATGGAGCACCTGCGCTTCGCCTCGCCCGTGGCGGACGCCCCGGCCCGCTACCTGATGGCGGCGGGTGGCAAGCGGATCCGTCCGATGCTCACGCTGCTCACGAGCGAGCTCGGCTCCGGCCCGAACCCGCTCGTGCGCCGTGCGGCGCAGGCCGTCGAGATGACCCATCTGGCCTCGCTCTACCACGACGACGTCATGGACGATGCGAAGCTGCGTCGCGGGGTGCCCGCCGCGCAGACGGTGTGGTCGAACTCCGTCGCGATTCTCGCGGGTGATCTGCTGTTCGCCCGCGCCTCGAGCCTCGTCTCGGGCATGGGCGAGGAGGCGATCCTGCTCCAGGCGCGCACCTTCGAGCGGCTCTGCCTCGGCCAGCTGCACGAGACCGTGGGACCGCAGGAGGGCGACGAGCCGATCCCGCACTACCTGCAGGTCCTCGCCGACAAGACCGGCGCGCTGATCGCGACGGCGGCCCGCATGGGCGTCATGTTCGGCGACGCCCCAGCGGAGTACGCGGACCCGGTGATGGAGTACGGCGAGCGGATCGGCGTCGCCTTCCAGCTCATCGACGACGTGATCGACCTGTCCCCGAAGAAGGAGCAGACGGGCAAGCGCGCCGGCACCGACCTCCGAGCGGGAGTGGCGACGCTCCCGCTGCTGCTCCTGCGCGAGCAGGCCGCTGCGGGCGACGCCGAGGCACAGGCCCTGGTCGCTTCGATCGAGGCCGGCGTGGCCCGGATCGAGGCGGGCGAGGATCCGTCGATCCTGGATCCCGAGGTCGAGGCGCTCCGCGACCACGCGGTCACCCGCGAAACCGAGGAGACGGCCCGACGCTGGGCGAAGGACGCCGTCGAAGCACTCGACGTGCTGCCGAAGTCCCCGGTGAAGCGCGCGCTCGGTCGCATGGCCGAGTCGATTGTCGACCGCGAAGGCTAGGCTTCGTGCGCGGCGGCGCACCGCAGACAGCAGTCAAGCGACACAGAGAAGGTCCCCGCGGGCATGTACGGGGCGAGATAGGGGAGTAACGAAGCGATGAGCGAAACGATGCGACTGGCGATCGTCGGGGCCGGCCCAGCGGGAATCTACGCCGCCGATCTGCTGAAGAAGGCGGAGCGCGACTTCGAGGTCGAGATCGACCTGTTCGAGCAGCTCCCCGCACCCTACGGCCTCGTCCGCTACGGCGTTTCCCCCGATCACCCCCGTATCAAGGGCATCATCGGCGCGCTCCGCGACGTGCTCGACAGCGGCGTGATCCGGTACTTCGGCAACGTCCGCTACGGCGTCGACGTCACGCTCGACGACCTGAAGAAGCACTACAACGCGGTCATCTTCGCGACGGGCGCGATCCGCGACGCCGGCCTCGACATCCCGGGCATCGACGCGGAGGGCAGCTACGGTGCTGCCCCGTTCGTGAGCTGGTTCGACGGCCACCCCGACGTGCCCCGCACGTGGCCGCTCGAAGCGCGCGAGGTCGGCGTGATCGGCAACGGCAACGTCGCCCTCGATATCTCCCGCATGCTCATCAAGCACGCGGAAGACTTGCTCCCGACGGAGATCCCCGCGAACGTGCACGCGGGACTCGACGCGAACCCGATCGAGGAGCTGCACCTCTTCGGCCGCCGCGGCCCGAAGTACGTGAAGTTCACCCCGCTCGAACTCCGCGAGCTCGGCGAGGTGCGCGACGTCGACATGATCGTCGACGAGCGCGACTTCGACATCGAGGACGCGTACGCCGACGAGGTGCTCGCGAAGAACAAGCAGGTCATCGTGATCTCCCGGATCATGGACAAGTGGCGCGCCGAGCAGAAGGAGCGCGAGGCGAGCGGGGAGCGCGCCTCCCGCCGCCTCCACATGCACTTCTGGTCGAAGCCCGTCGAGGTGGTTGTCGAGGACGGCCGCGTCGCCGGCCTGAAGATCGAGCGCACCGCGCCCGACGGCCAGGGCGGTGTCGTCGACACGGGCGAGTTCGAGGTCATCCCGATGCAGTCGCTGTACCGCGCGATCGGGTACTTCGGTTCGCCGCTCGACGAGATCCCGTTCGACGAGCAGCGCGGCGTGATCCCGAACGCGCAGGGCCGCGTGCAGGATCTCTCCGGCGAGCAGATCCCCGGGATCTACGCGACCGGCTGGATCAAGCGCGGGCCGGTCGGCCTGATCGGTCACACGAAGTCCGACGCGATGGAAACGCTCGAGTGCCTCATGGAGGATCGCGCGAGCTGGTGGAAGCCCGAGGTCACCGACTCCGAGGCGATCCCGGCGCTGCTCCATGAGCGCAACGTGCCCTACACGACGATCGAGGGCTGGCATCGCCTCGACGAGCACGAGCTCGCCCTCGGCGAGGCCGAGGGGCGCACGCGCATCAAGGTGGTTCCGCGCGACGAGATGACGCGCGTTTCCCGCGGCGAGTAGCGGCCCTGCTCGGTGCGCGGCCGCGGACGCCGGGGCCGATCGCTCAGGCCCCGAGCCGCGCGGCGAGCTCCGTGAGCGCCTCGCTCGTGCCGCCCTCGATCCGCACGTCCGCCGCGCCATCGGCGGCGGTCGGGCCACGGTTGATGACCCCGACCGGGATCCCGCGCCGCTGGGCGCGGTGGAGCAGCCGTACGCCCGTGTTCACGGCGAGCGAGGTGCCGGCGAGGAGAAACGCGCCCGCGTCGGCGAGGAGCTGCTCGGCCGAGGCGAACACCCCGGTCGGGACGGTTTCGCCGAAGTAGACGACGTCCGGGCGGAGTATCCCGCCGCACACGGGGCAGCGGGGCACCCTCACGGCGTCGATCCCGGTCACGTCCGCGTCGCCGTCCGGGGCGATCGTCGCGCCGGCGTGCTCCTCGGCGAAGCCGGGATTGCCCTGATCGAACCAGCCGAGCACCTCTGCTCGCGGGAACCGGGAACCGCAGTCGACGCACCGGATCGTCGCCCCTGAACCGTGCAGCTCGACGACGCGCTCGCTCCCGGCTGCGCGGTGCAGGCCGTCGACGTTCTGCGTGATCACGCCGTCGACGCGGCCCGCTCGCTCGAGCGCGGCGAGTGCGCGATGCCCGGCGTTCGGGGTGATCCGGGACCAGCCGCGGTCGCCGGCCGCGGCGCCCGCCCAGAAGCGGCGGCGGTAGCCCGGATCGCGCATGAACTGCTGAATGCTCATGGGCGTGCGCGGCGGCGTGCCCGCGCCGCGATAGTCGGGAATCCCGGAGTCGGTGCTGATCCCCGCGCCCGTGAGCACCGCGACGGGGCCAGCGGAGAAGATCGCGACGAGCCGATCGAGCTCGCGCTCGCGGGCGGGGTCGACTTGCGGGGTGGACTGCGGTTCGGTCATGCGTGAGATCCCTCCTGCGCGGGGGCGTGCGTGGGGAGTGCGCGCAGTTGCAGCCAGGTGGTGAGCAGCTCGTCGGGATCGGCGAGGGCGATCCCGTACTGCTCCTCGATCTGACGCACCCGATAGCGCACCGTGTTCTCGTGGACGCCGAGCTCGCGCGCCGTCCGTGCCACGTTGCCGAAGTTGCTGCACCACGCGATCAGGGTTTCCGCGAACGCGGGATCCTCCTCGGCGAGCCGGGCGAGCGCGGGGGAGCGGAGCTCCTCCTCGAGGCCGAGGATCTCGCCGACGCGGTCGAGCACCAGGAACGGGCGCAGGCAGGACACGGTGAGGATCCGATCGCCCGAGGTGGCCTCGTGCCGGGAAGCGGTGCCGAGGAGACGGTCGGCGAGCCGGCGGAGCTCCGCGACCTCGCCGGAGCGGTGCGCGACCCCGGGGAGGGCGATCCGAGTTCCGGGCCCGATCAGGCGGTCGATCACGGGGACGAGCGGTTCGACGAGCGCGAGGGAGCCCCCCTGCTGATCGTGCGCGACGAGCGAGTAGATGCGGCCGCCCCTGGCCACGGTGACCGCCTCGGGACGGTGGAGGGCGAGGTGCCGCTGCACCGTGGAGCGGAGCTGTGCGAGCGCGGTGGGGCGCTCGTCGGCCGGCGCGAAGACGAGCATCGCCGATCCGCGCTCCTCGGGGAGGCCGAGCTCGGCGAGTTCGGAGCCCGCGACGTCGCTGCCGTCGAGCAGAGTGCGCAGGCGTGCGGCCCTCGGCGCCTGCGTCGCTTCGCCCGATCGGAGGTTGTCGAGCAGGTGCGCGGCCGCGACGGTCGCCGCGTTCTGGATCGCGTTCTCCTGTTCAGGGGTCGATTCGTCCTCGCCGCTCGCGTCGATCGCCCAGATCGTGCCGAGCGGGAGCGTGCCGGCGCGGATCGCGCACGCCATGCGCGGCTCCTCGTCGTCGAGGCGCGGATATTTGAGGGGGCGCTCGGAGCGGAGCACGGTGCGGTACTGGTCGTCGTTGAAGGGGGAGTCGGGGACGCGGCGGGTGAGGATGCCCTGGGTGCGGAGCCGGTCGATGAGCTGGCCGGGCACGGAGGAGTAGGCGATGATGCGGCGGCCGAGATCCTCGATGGCGACGGATCCGCCGAATACCTCGGCGAGCTCGTTCGCAAGCGCGAACAGGGGTTCCGCCCCACTATCGCGGTGCGCGTCCTCCGAGTGCCGCTGCTCGCCGAGCGACTGCGCGAGCAGGGCGTCGAAAAGCCGCCAGCTCACCTGCTCCCCCACCCGCACCAGGGGGACGCCGCTCGTCTCCGCGACGGCGGCGAGCTCTGCAGCGTCCTCGTCGCGGCACTTGAGCGCGATTCCGGCGACGCGGGCCCGGCTCGCGCGATCCGCGAGTCCGGCGACCTCGACGGGCGTCGCGCCGCCAGCGGAGGGCGCGAGCAACAGGAGGTCGGGATCGCCTGGGAGCGCCTCGAGCGCATCGTGGAACTCCGCGCCGCGCACGATCCGTCCGGGATCGAATCCGCCGAGCACCGTCGCCGTGTTCGGGCCGAGCCCGTCGATGAGCTCGCCGATCGGGATGCCATCGATGAAGGCGATTGGAGAACTTATCGGATCCACACCACAAATATATGCGAAAACTCCAAAAAACGAGAGGGGATGCGCACGTATGGTGGGACACGCAACGTCGCGATAGGAGATGGAATGAGCACGACCGGCCAGATCAGCAAGCCCAGCGCCGAGGGAACCCGCCTCGCTGAGCTGTGGGACATCTTCCCCGAGGAGGCCGGGGCCGACGAGCGCGGCGTGCTCACGATCGGCGGCGTCGCCGTCGACGAGCTCGCCGAACGCTACGGCACTCCGCTCCAGATCATCGACGAGGAGGGTCTCCGTCGCCAGGCGCGCCGCTTCTCCGCAGGCCTCCGCGAGCGCTGGCCGAACTCGGAGGTGCTCTACGCCTCGAAGTCGTTCCCGGTCGTCGGAATGTACAAGCTCGCCCAGGAAGAGGGCCTCTCGATCGACGTCGCCGGCGGCGGCGAGATCAAGCTCGCGCTCGCCGCGGGTGTCGACCCGAAGATCCTCCACTTCCACGGCAACGCGAAGAGCGACGACGAGCTGAAGATCGCGCTCGACGCCGGTGTCGGCACGATCATCGTCGACAACGAAGACGAGCTGGACCGCCTCGAGCGCCTCCTCGAGCGCCCCCAGAAGCTGCTCCTCCGCATCATCCCCGGCGTCGAGGCCGAGACCCACGCCTCGCAGGCGACGGGCGGCGTGAAGTCGAAGTTCGGCCTCCCGATGGACCAGGCGAAGCACGCGATCGAGCGCATGCAGGCGCACCCCCTCATGGAGTTCGAGGGCGTCCACATCCACATCGGCTCGCAGATCCTCAACACCCGCCAGTTCGCCGAGTCGGTCGCGAACATCTCCACCTCGGGGGAGTTCGGCACCTACGACGTCGGCGGCGGGCTGGGCGTGAAGTACACCTACGAGGAGGAGGCGCCGAGCGTCGAGGACTACCTCGACGCGATCGTCGCCGCGGCGCGCGAGCACCTCCCCGAGGGCGCTCGACTCATGATCGAGCCGGGCCGCTCCGTGGTCGCGCGCTCGGGCATCTCGCTCTACCGGGCCACCTCGGTGAAGCGCACGGGCGACGTCTTCGTCGCCGTTGACGGCGGAATGGCCGATCAGCTCGACATCGCGCTGACCGATCAGCGGTACGAGGCGGTGCTCGCCGAGCGCCTGCTGGAGCCGTGGACCGACTCGGTGCAGCTCGTCGGACGCCAGTGCGAGTCCGGTGACCTCATGATCGACGGCGCGAACTTCCCCGCCCCGAAGGTCGGCGATCTCGTCGCGATGGCCACGACCGGCGCGTACTCCTACACGATGACGAACAACTACAACGGCGCGCTGCGTCCCGCGATCGTGTTCGTGCAGAACGGCGAGGAGCGTCTCGTGGCGCGCCGGGAGACCTACGAGGATCTCCTCCGCCTCCACGCGCCGGCCATCGACAACTAAATCCCAGGTGGGGCGGCCCTTCCTTGGAGCCGCCCCACTCACTCCCATCCCCAACATCGAGACCTCCGAAGACGAAGGATCAGTAATGAAGAAGACCCAGCTTTCCCTCCTCGCGCTCGCCGCTGCAGCGGCGCTCGCCTTTACCGGCTGCGCGGGAGGCTCGAACGCCGGGGGCGGCGACTCGTCCTCCGCGGAATCCTCCGGGCCGAACGTTCCGAAGGGTGAGGAGATCAGCACGAAGGCCGATCCCGAGCTGACGAAGCTGCTCCCGAAGGACATCGTCGACGCCGGCAAGATCAACATCGCCGTGGACATCCCCTACCCGCCCATGGCGATGTACGACAAGAGCAACCGCGAGATCGGTTTCGATCCCGAGCTCGGACGTCTCATCGGCCAGAAGCTCGGCATCAACGTCTCGCTCAACAAGCAGGCCTTCGACTCGGTAATTCCGTCGCTGCAGGCCGGCAAGAACGACATGATCATGAGCGGCATGAACGACACCCCTGAGCGGGAGAAGACGCTGAGCTTCGTGAACTACACGCAGGGCGGCTTCGCGATCGCGGTCAAGAAGGGCAACCCGGCCAAGATCACCGGTCAGAAGGACCTCTGCGGCAAGACCGTCTCCGTGCAGAAGGCGACCGTGCAGGGCGACCTGCTCCGCGCCATGGACTGCGGCATCACGGTCATGGAGCTCCCCTCCGATCTCGACGCCCAGACCGCGCTTCGCGCGGGCAAGAGCCAGGCATACGCCGCGGACGCCGTCGTCACCGAGTACGTCGTCGCCTCAACCGGCGACGGCAACACGTTCGAGATCGTCCGCGATCCCGAGAACCCCAAGGGCTTCGATCCGGTCTACAGCGGCATCGGCATCCTGAAGGAGGACAAGGAGCTCGTGACCGCCGTGCAGAAGGCGCTGCAGGCGCTCATCGAGGAGGGCACCTACCAGAAGGTCCTCGACCGCAATAACATCGGCGCCTACGCCGTCGAGTCCGCCGAGATCAACCAGGGGGCGAACGCCTCGTGAGTGCACCGCGCAACACCCCGACGCTCGACGGCGCGACGATGCCGGTCCTCTCCACCGAGGACGACGTCGACGCGGTCCCGCTTCGCCGCCCCTGGCGCTGGATCAGCGCGCTGGTCGTCATCGCGCTCGTCGTCGCCTTCGTCTACGTCTTCGCGACGAACAAGAATCTCGACTGGCCGGTCGTCGGCGAGTTCCTGTTCGACCCCAGGATCCTCTCCGGTGTCGGACTGACCCTCTTCATCACCCTCGTGTCGATGGTCGTCTCGACCCTACTCGCGATCATCGTCGCGGCGATGCGCCTGTCCTCGAATCCCGTGCTCTCCGGAGTCGCCTGGTTCTACGTCTGGGCCTTCCGCGGCACCCCGGTCCTCGTGCAGATCGTGCTCTGGGGATACCTCGGCCTGCTGTTCGAGAAGATCACCCTCGGCGTCCCGATGACCGACGTCGTGTTCTGGTCGATCGACACGAACACCCTGATCACCCCGCTCGTCGCCGGTCTGCTCGCGCTCACGCTCAACCAGGCCGCCTACTCCTCGGAGATCGTCCGCGCCGGCATGGTGTCGGTGGATGAGGGCCAGCGCGAGGCCGCCTACTCGCTCGGCATGTCGCCGCTCTACACCTTCCGGCGGGTGCTGCTGCCGCAGGCGATGCGCGTCATCATCCCGCCGATGGGCAACGAGCTCATCTCGATGCTGAAGAACACCTCGCTGCTCTCGGTGATCGCGGTGCTCGAGCTCTACACGCAGGCGTCGATGATCTCGGCGGCGAACCTCAAGCAGGTCGAACTCCTGATCGTGGTCAGCATCTGGTACCTCTTCATGACGAGCGTGCTCTCCGTGCCCCAGTACTACCTGGAGCGTCGCTTCGGGCGCGGCACGACCCGTAACCTGCCGCCCACCCCGATCCAGCGGGTCAAGGCAATGTTCAACAGCCGGAAGCCGGGCCCCGCGCCCGCTCCGGAGACCAACTTCGTGGAGGTGGTCGGAGAATGACCGCGAACGACACCAGCGCAGCGTCCCACGCGGCCCCGGCGCCCTCGGGCGCCGAGATCGTCCAGGACGCCCTCGTCGAGATCCGCCGCGTGCGCAAGAGCTTCGGCGCGCACCAGGTGCTCAGGGACGTCTCCCTCGCCGTTCCGGCCGGCACGGTGACCGTGCTGCTCGGCCCGTCGGGATCGGGGAAGTCGACGCTGCTTCGCTGCGTCAATCACCTCGAAACGATTGACGGTGGCCGGATCATCGTCGATGGCGACCTCATCGGATATCGACAGGCCGGCGACAAAGCGCACGAGATGACCCCGCGTCAGATCGCGAAGCAGCGCCGCAACATCGGCATGGTCTTCCAGCGGTTCAACCTGTTCCCGCACATGACCGCGCTCGAGAACGTGTGCGAGGCGCCGATCGGCGTCGTCGGACGCAACAAGGGCGACGCGAAGGATCGGGCCATGCAGCTCCTCGAGCGCGTCGGCCTCGGCGACTTCGCCGGGCACTACCCGGCGCAGCTCTCCGGCGGCCAGCAGCAGCGCGTCGCGATTGCCCGCGCCCTCGCGATGGAACCGAAGCTCATGCTGTTCGACGAGCCGACCTCGGCGCTCGACCCGGAACTCGTGGGTGACGTGCTCGACGTGATGCGCGAGCTCGCCCGCGATGGCATGACGATGATCGTCGTCACGCACGAGATCGGCTTCGCGCGAAGCGTCGCTGACCAGGTCGTCTTCATGGACGGCGGCGTCGTTGTCGAGGCCGGCGATCCGGAAGAGGTCATCGGCAACCCGCAGCGCCAGCGCACGAAGAACTTCCTCGAAAGCGTGATGAAGTAACGTGCTCGACGCGCCGCGCGGCCCCGTTCCCCGATCCCTCACCGGATCGGGGAACGGGGCCGCTCGCGGGGGCGGCCGGCGGCGCCCGCGGCC
>NZ_JAEHOI010000009.1 GCF_016522535.1 Leucobacter edaphi
CCTCCATCTCCCTCCCCCCCCCCGCCCCCCCCCCCCCCCCCCCCCCCCCCCCCCCCCCCCCCCCCGCCCCGCGCCCCCCCCGCCGCTCGCGTGTGCGGCAGGCGGCGCCAGCGGCCCGGGGACCCGCCATGCCGCCAGCTGACCGCCTCAGCCGACACCACCCCAGGTTTCCTTTCCACCCACTGCTGACCTCCAACGACGAAGGATCACACATGAAAAAGACCCAGCTGTCCCTCCTCGCGCTCGCGGCCGCCGCGGCACTCGCGTTCACCGGCTGTTCCGGCGGCGCGGACTCCGCCGCGAAGGACTCCGCCGCGAGCTCGAACGCGAGCTCTGCCAAACCGGCGGGCGACGAGATCACCACGAAGGCCGATCCCGAACTGACGAAGCTCCTCCCGGAGAAAATCACCGCGGCGGGCAAGATCAACATCGCCGTCGACATCCCCGCGCCGCCCATGGCGATGTACGACGCCGACAACCGCGCGATCGGCTTCGATCCCGAACTCGGCCGGCTCCTGGGTCAGAAACTCGGGATCGACGTGTCCATCAACAAGCAGCCCTTCGACTCGGTGATCCCGTCGCTGCAGGCCGGCAAGAACGACATCATCATGAGCGGCATGAACGACACCGTTGAGCGCGAGAAGACGCTCTCGTTCATCGACTACTCCCACGGCGGCTTCGCGGTCGCCGTCCGCAAGGGCAACCCCGACAAGATCACCACCCAGCAGGACCTCTGCGGCAAGACCGTCTCGGTGCAGAAGGCGACCGTGCAGGTCGAACTGCTGCGCAACATGAACTGCGGGATCACGCTCATGGAGTTGCCGATGGACCTCGACGCGCAGACCGCGCTCCGCGCCGGGAAGAGTCAGGCCTACGTGGCCGATGCCGTCGTGGTCGAGTACGTCGTCGCCTCGACGGGCAACGGCAAGACCTTCGACATCGTCCGCGACCCGAAGAACCCCGCGGGATTCAACCCGGTCTACAGCGGGATCGGCGTCCTGAAGGAGGACACCGAGATGGTGACCGCGATCCAGAAGGCGTTCCAGGCGCTGATCGACGAGGGCAGCTACCAGAAGGTGCTCGAGCGCAACAAGATCGCGGCCTACGCGGTGAAGTCCGCCGAGGTGAACCAGGCGGCAAACGCCTCGTAGCTGAGCGCCGTCCCGGCCCCGCCCCAGATCCAGCGCCGGATCAGGGGCGGGGCCGTTCGCGTGACGCCCCGCCGCTAGAATCGAAGCCATGACCAGCGCACGCGAACAGCTCATCGAGCTCATCAAGGACGAGGCCGTCTTCCACGGCGACTTCACGCTCACGAGCGGCAAGAAGGCCACCTACTACATCGATATGCGCAAGCTGAGCCTCGACCATCGCGCGGCACCGCTGATCGGACAGGTCATGCTCGACCTCATCGGCGACATCGACGGCGTCGTCGCCGTCGGCGGGCTCACCATGGGCGCCGACCCGATCGCGTCCGCGATCATGCACCAGGGCGTCGCCCGCGGCGAGGTCTACGACTCGTTCGTCGTCCGAAAGGAGCCCAAGGACCACGGGCGCGGGCGGCAGGTCGAGGGCCCCGACCTCAACGGGAAGCGGGTCGTCGTCGTGGAGGACACGTCCACGACGGGCGGATCGCCGCTGAAGGCGATCGAGGCGCTCAAGAAGGTCGGTGCGGAGATCGCTGCCGTCGCCGTCGTCGTCGATCGCCAGGCGCCCGCGAAGGAGCGCATCGAGAGCGAGGGCTACGAATACCGCTTCGCGATCGGGCTCGAGGATCTGGGGCTTTCGCCGCAGTAGTTGCTCGATCCCGCGAAAGGCCGGACCCCGTGGCGGGGCCCGGCCTTTTGCGTTCCCGATGCGACAGGGCTTGATCCGCCGTGCAGGTATTGCGAGCGAATCGTGCACTGCGCGCCGGGCCCGACCGCCGAACAGTTCCGCCTCGCATACCCTCTGGATGGGGCCGATCCCCGCGAAATCGGATAGGGTAGATCATTAGTTGGTCCTACCAATGAGGGTGATGCGCGGCGCGGGAGGGTTCGATGGACTGGAGCAAGATCGGTCACGCGACGACCCTGTCACTTCCGGACCGGCTCTCGGTCGACCTCGAACGACTGATTCTCGAGGGCGAACTCGCCCCAGGCGATCGGCTTCCGCCCGAGCGGGAGCTCGCCGAGCATCTCGGGGTCTCCCGCGTCTCGATCCGCGAGGCATTGCGTGAGCTCGAGAACCGCGGGCTCATCGACCGCAGGCCCGGCCGCGGCACCGTGGTGCTCGCGCCGGGGGAGGGCTCGAGCATCGCCGAGGGGCTCTCCGAATCCGTGAGTGGACTCAACCCCGAGATCCAGCACATCATGGAGCTTCGAGCGATTCTCGAGCCCCCGATCGCCCGCATCACGGCGAAGCGGGCGACGGCCCGCGATCTCGCCCAGCTCCGGGAGCTCGTCGAGGCCATGGAAGCCGACGTATCGCAGGAGCGCTACGCGGAACTCGACCGAGCTTTCCACCAGGCCATCGCGCAGTACGCGCACAACCCGCTGCTGGCCCTGATCAACGAGAAGATCGCTCAGCAGATCGCGCCGAGCAGGTCCAGCCGGTATCAGACACGCGCCAGACGGGCCGCATCGAGCGCTGCCCACCGGCGCATTTACGAAGCCATCGCCACCGGCGACGGCGACCTCGCCGAACACGAGGCCCGCGATCACGTGCTCGATATCGGGCACCAGATCGCGCGCGCATCACAGGAGCAGGAGACGACGCAGTGACCGAATCCGCAACCACCGCCCCGCGAGGCGCGATCTCGACCTCGCACTACCTTGCCACCGAGGCCGGAGCGGCCGTGATCGCGGCCGGCGGGAACGCGGTCGACGCGGCCCTCGCCGCCGCGGCGACGCTGTGCGTCGTCTACCCGAACAACGTCGCGCTGGGCGGAGACCTCGTGGCGCTCGTGCGGAGCCCGGAAGGGGAGGTGCGCTTCCTCAACGCGACGGGCGCGGCGCCGGCCGGGCAGACGATCGAGGCGCTGCGCGAGAAGCACGGCGACGCGCTCCCGCTGCGCGGCATCGACACGATCACCGTCCCGGGAGGGATCTGCGGCTGGAATTCGCTCCACGAGTACGGCGCGACGCGCCCATGGGCCGCGCACTTCGAGTCCGCGATCCGGTATGCCGAACAGGGATTCCCGAACTCGCGATCGGTTGCGGCCGCGCTCGTCGAGGACCGCGAGTCGCTCGCCCAGGATCCCGGCGCGCGCGCCGTCTTCTACCCGGACGGCGAGCCCATCGCGGAGGGCGAGCCGCTCGTCCAGCCAGCGCTCGCGCGGACGCTGCGACGGCTCGCGGAGGGGGGCTCCGCCGAGTTCTACGAGGGCGAGACCGCGGCGAAGTGGATCGCCGGTCTGCAGCGACTCGGATCCCGGATCACGGCACAGGACGCCATCGACTATCAGGCATTCTGGGCCGACCCGCTCGAGGGCGAGTTCGCGGGCCTGCGCGTGCTCACCGGCCCGCCCAACACCTCGGGCTTCATGCTGCTGCGGGCGCTGCGCGCGGTGACCGACGGGATCGACGATCCGCTGGGCGCGGGTGCCGGCGAGCTCGCTCAGGCGTTCCGCGACGCGAACGCGATCCGGGCAGCGCTGCTCGCGGATCCCAGGACGGGCGCCTCCGGCGAAGCACTCGTCGCGCACGCCGCTCCGCCGGTCGAGGAGCAGCTGCCGGGCGACCCGAAGGCGAGCGGCGACACGGTCGGTTTCTCCGCCTGGACGGCCGACGGCTGGGCCGTCTCCCTCATTAACTCCGTGTACTGGGGTTTCGGCTCGCATATCCTCGAGCCAGAGACCGGCATCATCTTCCAGAACCGCGGCACCTCGTTCTCCCTCGACCCCGCATCGCCGAACGCCTTCGGCCCGGGCAAGCGGCCGAGGCACACCCTCATGCCGGTGCTCGTGCTCGACGGCGACGAGGTCGCCTGGGTGCCCGCGACCATGGGTGGCGCAGCACAACCCCAGATCCACGCGCAATTGCTGCTCCGCAGCGTCGCGGGAGCCTCGCCCGCGGAGGCGACGCACGCGCCCCGCTGGATGGTGACCGAGCGACGCCCAGGCGAAGCACCGCGCGTGCTCGCCGAGCGGGACGTGCCGGAGACCGCGAAGGACGCGATCCGAGCCGCGGGGTTTACGCTCGAGGAGGTCGCCCCGTTCTCCGAGGAACTCGGCCACTCGAACCTGATCAGGATCCGACGCGAGGCAGCACCTGCTCGCGTGGACGCTGCGAGCGATCCGCGCTCGGACGGGTCTGCGGTCGTTGTCGGCGGAGGCGGCTGACGCGGAGCATCGCACTCGAACCCATCCCACCCTCTGCACAGAATCGAACCCACGAATGGCACAGCTTCAACGCCCCAACGTCCTCATCCTCCTGCTGCTCGGCTGTCTGACCGGTCTCCTCTCCGGGCTGTTCGGGATCGGTGGCGGCATCGTCCTGGTCCCGCTGCTCGTCATGTTCCTCGGCTTCGAGCAGCGGCTCGCGGCGGGAACGTCCGTCGCGGCGATTCTGCCAGCCGCGATCGCGGGCAGTATCGGCTATGCGGTGCAGGGGAACGTCGACTGGCTCGCCGCGGTGCTGCTCGCGGCCGGTGTCGTCGTGGGGGCGCAGATCGGGAGTTATCTGCTCGCGCGCGTTCCGACGGCGTTCCTCCGCTGGCTGTTCATGAGCTTCCTGCTCGTCGTCGCGGTGAGCCTGTGGTTCGTGGTCCCGCAGCGCGATGCCGCGATCTCGATGACGGTCTTCATGGGGATCATGCTCGTGCTCGTCGGAGTGGTGACCGGCGTGCTGTCCGGGCTGCTGGGCGTGGGCGGCGGCGTGATCGTCGTGCCCGTGCTCATGTTCTTCTTCGGTGCGAGCGACCTGATCGCGAAGGGGACCTCGCTCGTGATGCTGATCCCCGGTTCGATTTCGGGCACGATCGGGAATACTCGCAGGAAGAACGTCGACCTGCGGACAGCGGCCATCGTCGGGATCGCTGCCGCGGCGCTGTCGCCGGTCGGCTCGATCGTGGCGACGCACATCACCCCGTTCTGGTCGAACGTGGCCTTCTCCCTGCTACTCGTGTTCGTCCTGGTGCAGATGCTGCTGAAGATGCGGTCCTCGAAGCGGGATTGAAGCGGGGCTGAGCCGGGAGCGCGCAGAATTTCGGGGTGTTCGCCCCGGCTCCGCGATTCTTTCGGTTGACACTTCCGGCCCGTGAGCGGAGCATCGGTTGCGGAGGCGCGTTGCAGCAGCGGCGCCGATCAGCCCGGGAGAATCAATGAGCGAAACCTCAGATCAGGAGCTCGTGCGGCGGCCCGCGCTCGAGCAGCTCGAGCTGCTTGCGCGCGGCGAGCTCTCCGCCGTCGAACTGCTCGCGGAAACCAGGCGCGCGATCGAGATCCGCAATCCGGTGCTGAACGCCGTGGTGACGACGGACTTCGGCGCGGCGGAGGCTGCCGCTGCGGCGTCGGATCGGCGGCGTGCCGCGGAGCTCCCGGTGCGGCCGCTCGAGGGCCTTCCGGTCGCGGTGAAAGACCTGGAGGATACGGCCCGGCTCCGCACGACCTACGGGTCGAGGCGTTTCGCGGATCACGTGCCGGTGCGGGATTCCCTCGTCGTGGAACGGATGCGCGCTGCCGGTGCGATCATCATCGGGAAAACGAACACGCCGGAGTTCGGCACGGGATCGCACACCTACAACGGGGTGTTCGGCACCACTGTGAACCCCTACGACCCCGCGCGCAGCGCTGGCGGCTCGAGCGGCGGCGCCGCGGCGGCGCTCGCCGCGGGCTTCACCTCCGTCGCCGATGGCTCGGACATGGGCGGATCCCTCAGGAATCCGGCGGCGTTCTGCAACGTCGTGGGCCTGCGACCGACCGCCGGGAGGGTGCCGAACTGGCCCGGGAGCGACAGCTGGGACACACTCGCGACGAATGGGCCGATGGCCCGCACCGTCGCCGACACGGCGCTCTTGCTCAGCGTGCTCTCGGGGGCCGACGGACGCTCGCCGATCGCGATTGCCGGGTCGCTGCCCGCCAGTATTCCCGTGGTTGAGTCGGCACCGCTCCTGATCGGGTGGAGCCGCACGCTCGGGGGCCTCGAGATCGAGGCGGAGATCAGCAGCGTTCTCGAGCGCGACGGGCGGCCGACCCTTGCGGGGCTCGGCCACCGCGTGATCGACGTCGAACCGGACTTCACCGGCGCGGATCGCGCGTTCCGCGTGCTGCGCGGGCTGAACTACGCCGACGGTTTCGGCGAGATGCTCGCCGAGCACCGAGAGCTGCTCGGGCCGGAACTCGTCCAGAACACCGAGTTCGGCCTCGGCCTGAGCCTCGACGATTTTCACGCCGCCCGGCGGGCCCGGCAGCGCGTGCACGAGCGGTTCGTCGAGCTGTTCGCCCGCATCGACGTACTCGCCGCGCCCGTCACCATGGCCCTGCCCTTCCTCGCGGATGAAATCTGGCCGAAAGAGGTCGGCGGGGTTGCGCAGCACGACTACCTTGACTGGATGAGGGCCTCCTGGCGGATCTCGCTCACGGGGTACCCGGCGCTGAGCATACCGTGCGGGTTCAGCGAGGAGGGCCTACCCGTTGGCCTGCAGCTCGTCGGCCGACCGGGAAGCGAAGCGCAGCTGCTCGCGCTCGCCAGGCAGTTCGAGCGCGAGCGGCCGGTGTGGCAAACCGGGCCGCCGTGGACCGAGAAAACGTACGAAGGGACCGAACGTGTTTGAACTCGCAGATCAGGATCGAATCGAACTCACCGACACCTACCGTGAGCTGCACCGCCATCCCGAGCTCTCGATGCAGGAGCATCGCACCGCCGAGTTCATTGAGGCGGCGCTGGATCGGCTCGGGATCGAGCACTTCCGCTGCGGCGGCACGGGCGTCGTCGGCCTGCAGCGCAACGGCGATGGCCCGGTCGTGGCGTTCCGCGCCGACATCGACGGGCTCCCGATCGAGGAGCAGACGGGCGCGGAGTTCCGCTCCGAGGCGCGCGGCACTCTCCCTGATGGCACCGAGGTTCCCGTGATGCACGGCTGCGGCCACGACTCGCACACCGCTGCCGCGCTCGCCGCGTGCGGAGTGTTCGAGCGCGATCGCGCGGGGTGGTCGGGCACGATCGTGTGGATCTTCCAGCCGGGTGAGGAGACCGCGGCTGGCGCGAACGCGATGGTCGCCGACGGGCTCTGGGATCGCGCCCCGCGGCCCGCCGTGGTGCTCGGCCAGCACGTGGTTCCCGCGGTCCCGGCTGGATCCGTCGCCCTGTGCGAGGGTCCCGCGATGGCGGCCGCGGATGCGCTCAAGGTCACGATCCACGGCAAGCAGTCCCACGGCTCGCAGCCGCAGGACTCGATCGACCCGATCGTGCTCGGCGCGTTCATCGTGACCCGGCTGCAGACGATCGTGGCGCGGGAGATCGCGCCGCAGTCGGCGGCCGTCGTGACCTGCGGAACGTTCCACGCCGGGGTGAAGGAGAACATCATCCCCGATCGGGCCGAACTCACCCTCAACACGCGAACGCTCACCGACGAGGTTCGGGACGCGCTGATCCCCGCGATCCGGCGGGTGATCAGCGCGGAGGCCGCCGCCTCCGGTGCGCCGGAGCCCGAGGTCGAGGAGCTCTACCGCTTCCCGGCACTCGTCAACGACGCCGAGCAGGCGCGCGTGGTTCGCGCGGGCATCGCCGCCGAACTCGGCGCCGAGCGGGTGCTGACGGTCGGACCGGGAATGGGGTCGGAGGACTTCGGCGGCCTCGCAACGAGCATCGGCGTGCCGAACGTCTACTGGTTCTTCGGGGCGTACGCCGCAGATGCGACCGAGCAGCCCGTCAACCACTCGCCGCAGTTCCTGCCGGACGGCGAGCTCCCGCTCGTCACGGGCGCGCGCGCCGCGATCGGTGGGATTCGCGCGGCACTGGGGGAGACCCGGGAGGCGTAGCAGAGACGCCCCGGAGGCTCGGGGTGCGCCGGGCGCGCGGCCTACAGCAGGTCGGCCACCGAGGGCAGCACCTCGTCGGGGCGGAACGGGAAACGTTCGATCTCGGCGAGGTCGGAGATCCCGGTCATGACGAGCACGGTGTGGAGCCCGGCCTCCATGCCCGCGACGACGTCGGTGTCCATGCGGTCGCCGATCATTCCCGTGTTGTGGGAGTGGGCGCCGATCCGGTTGAGCGCCGAACGGAACATCATCGGGTTCGGTTTGCCCACGATGTAGGGGCGTTTGCCCGTCGCGTTCGTGATGAGCGCGTTGATCGATCCCGTCGCGGGGAGTGGCCCCTCGGGGCTGGGTCCGGTCGCATCAGGATTCGTGGAGATGAAGCGAGCACCGCCGATGATGAGGCGGATGGCCTTCGTGATCGCCTCGAAGGAGTAGTTGCGCGTCTCGCCGACCACGACGAAGTCGGGATCGGTCTCCGTCATCACGTAGCCGGCATCGTGCAGGGCGGTGAGGATCCCCGCCTCGCCGATCACGAACGCCGAGCCCCCCGGCTTCTGCTGCTTGAGGAACGCCGCGGTCGCGAGGGCGCTCGTCCAGATCCGGTCCTCCGGAACGTCGATGCCTGAGCCCGCGAGCCGCGCGCTCAGGTCTCGGGCCGTGAAGATCGAGTTGTTCGTGAGCACGAGATACGGCATCTCCTGGTCGCGCCAGCTCTGAATGAGCTCGGCAGCTCCGGGGATCGCGCGATCCTCGTGGACGAGCACTCCGTCCATGTCGGTGAGCCAGCACTCGATCTCGTCGCGACGGTTGTGGGGATCGCTCTGCGCCATGGCACCAGGATAGCCAGCGCGGATGAACGCGAGGTGACCCGGGTCATTCATTGGATTCCCTGGCAGACTGGGTCCATGCACGAGCGAGCCGGCCGCCCCGCGCGCCCCGAAGACCTGATCGACGTCGAAGCGCTGCTTGCAGCGTTCACCGAGCGGACCCCGGATCCGAGCGATCCCGCGCAGCGCGTGGTCTTCGGCACGTCGGGACACCGGGGATCCTCGCTCAAGGGATCCTTCACCGAGTCGCACATCGTGGCGATGAGCGCCGCGATCGCCGAGTACCGGGCCGAACAGGGGATCCGCGGGCCGCTGTTCATCGGCGCCGACACGCACCCGCTGTCCGCGCCGGCCGAGCGCGTCGCGCGCGAGGTGCTGCTCGCGGCCGACGTGCACGTCCTCGCGGCGTCCGGCACCGGCGATGAGGCGTTCGTTCCGACGCCCGCGCTGAGTCACGCGATCCTCACGCACAACAGCGACCGCGCGGCCGACGATCCGATGCGCGCCGACGGCATCGTCGTGACCCCGAGCCACAACCCTCCGGCCGACGGCGGCTTCAAGTACAACCCGCCCCACGGCGGCCCCGCCGACACGGACGCGACGAACTGGATCGCGGCCCGCGCCAACGAGCTGCTCGAGGCCGGAATCGAGAACATCCCGCGGGCCTTCGCCGGCGACGAGCGGGCGGCGCTGGGACGTTACGACTTCCTCGGCGGCTACGTCGAGGACCTCAGTGATGCCATCGACCTCGCCGCGATCAGGGACTCAGGGATTCGCTTCGCGGCGCACCCGCTCGGGGGCGCCTCCGTCGCCTACTGGGCGGCGATCCGGGACCGTTACGATCTCGACCTCACCGTGCTCGGCCCGGGCGTGGACCCGCAGTGGGGGTTCATGCACCTCGACTGGGACGGCAAGATCCGGATGGATCCGTCATCGGCGCACGTCATGGCGACCGTTGAGGCGGACGCCCCGGGCTTCGCGATCGTGACGGGCAACGACGCCGACGCGGATCGGCACGGGATCGTCACCGCAGACGGCGGCCTCATGAACCCGAACCACTTCCTCGCCGTTGCGATCGACTACCTGCTCGAGCATCGCCCGGACTGGCCGGTCACGGCGGGGATCGGGAAGACGCTCGTGTCGTCGGCGCTGATCGATCGCGTGGTCGCCGCGCGCGGCCGCACGCTCCTCGAGGTGCCCGTCGGCTTTAAGTGGTTCGTGCCCGGACTGTCGGACGGCAGCGTCGTATTCGGCGGCGAGGAGAGCGCGGGGGCATCGTTCCAGCGCTTCGACGGATCGGCGTGGAGCACCGACAAGGACGGGATCCTGCTCGCGCTGCTCGCGGCCGAGATTCTCGCGGTGACCGGGAAGTCGCCCTCCGAGCGCTACCGCGAGCTCGTCGCCGAATTCGGCGAACCGGCCTACGCGCGGATCGACGCGGCCGCGACCCCCGAGCAGAAGGTGAGGCTCGGCGCGCTGTCGCCGGCCGACGTCACCGACACCGAACTCGCAGGCGACCCGATCACGGCGATCCTGACCCGCGCACCCGGCAACGACGCCCCGATCGGAGGCCTGAAAGTGCAGACGGAGCACGCCTGGTTCGCCGCCCGACCCTCGGGCACCGAGGACGTCATGAAGATCTACGCCGAGTCGTTCCGGGGGCCGGAGCACCTCGCCGAGGTGCAGGCGGCGGCGCAGGCGCTCGTCGCCCGCGTACTCGGATAGCGCCGCCGAGCCGACCCGCGAACCGCACGATACCCTGGGGGAATGTCGCACACCCCCGAGGGAACCCGCCGCTACTCCTACCTGGGCCCCGCGGGCACGTTCACCGAGGCCGCGCTCAAGCAGGTGCCCGAGGCGGCCGGCCAGACCTGGAACCCCGTCGCGAACCTCGGCGAGGCTCTCAATGACGTCGTGACCGGGGCGAGCGACGCAGCGATGATCGCGATCGAGAACTCGATCGACGGCGGCGTCACGGTCGCGCAGGACGCGCTCGCCACGATCCCCGGACTTCGGATCATCGGGGAATACCTGGTTCCCGTGCGTTTCGTGCTCGTCGTGCGGCCGGGAACGAAGCTCGAGGACGTGCGCGTCGTGGCCGGTCACCCCGTCGCCTACGGGCAGTGCCGCGCCTGGCTCGATGCGCACGCGCCCGCGCACCGGCACCTCCCTGCGACCTCGAACGTGCAGGCGGCGGCCGACCTGTTCGCCGCGGAGAAGGGCGTCGACGCGGCGATCGCCCCACCCGGGATCCAGGACCACTACGACGTCGACGTCCTTGCCGAGGGGATCGCCGAGAATCCCGACGCCGTCACCCGGTTCGTCCTGGTCAGCCGCACGGTCCCGGTCGGCGAGCCGAGCGGAGCCGACAAGACCTCCCTCATCGTCGAGCTCCCGGAGGACCGCTCCGGCGCGCTGCTCGACCTCCTCGAGCAGTTCGCGGCACGCGGCGTCAACCTCACCCTCCTCGCCTCCCGGCCGATCGGCGACCGGATGGGTCGGTACCGTTTCGTCATCGATGCCGAGGGGCACGTGAAGGACGAGCGCGTCGCTGACGCCCTCCTCGGCGTGAAGCGCTTCAGCCCGCGCGTCGTCTTCCTCGGCTCCTACCCGCGCGCCGACCGCATCGCCGCCACCACCCGCGACGTGCACGACAACGACGCCTTCCGCGACGCCAGGGACTGGCTGCGCGGAGTCATCGAGGGAACGCCGGACGGGGAGTCCTGATCCCGCGCCGGCGAGCGCTTCCTAGAGCGTCGGCTCGCTCCACTCCGGCAGCACGCGCACGATCAACCCACCCGGGTCTACCGCGCCGCGCACCGCGAGCGCGAGCCCGAAATCATCGCCGTCGAGTTGCAGGGGCTCCGGCTCCGAAACCGCGAGCGCGTACCGCTCAGCGCGGCGGTAGGTCACCGAGCGACTGTCGTTCACGAGGTCGATGATCTTGCGGCCCGCCTTCGACTTCCGCAGCACGCCGTTCTCCCACCCGATCTTCCGCCAGATCCGCAGCCAGGAAAACGGGCCGAGGGGTCGGAGCGCCACGACGTCGAGCTGCCCGTCGTCGAGCTTCGCGTCGGGGATGAGCAGCACACCGCCGGGCAGGAGGCCGCAGTTCCCGATCATGACCGTGTAGACGGACTGCGTGCGCACGGGAGAGCGATTCACCGAGTAGTGGATCTGCAGTGGCTTGTCCTTGAGCATCGTGCGCACCCCGGCGTCCACGTACGCGAGCCAGCCGAGGCGCTTCTTGAGTGTGGCGCTCGTCGCCGAGATGGTGCGGGCGTCGAGCCCCATCCCCGCGAGCACGAGGAATACGCGCTCCTCCTCGACATTGTTCTCGCGCACGATCGTGACGATCCCCAGGTCGATCGGCCGATTCCTGCCGTAGAACGCGGCCCGAACCGAATCCTCCATGCGACCGAGCGGCATCCCGAGATTGCGGGCGAGCAGATTGCCCGTGCCCTGCGGGACCACCGCGAGGGGCACTCCCGTGTCGCGGAGACCCTCCGCAACCGCGCGGATCGTGCCGTCGCCGCCGCTCGCGAGTACGACGCTCGCGCCGTCGGCCACCGCCCGTCGTGCGGCCCCGAGCCCGGCGTCCGCCTCCTCGGTCTCGTACCAGCGGGTGGCGCTCCACCCGGCGATGTTCTCCTGCTCGGCAACGAGGGAGCGCAGCGCCGCGACATCGGTCTTGTGCGGCTGATAGACCACCGCGGCTCGCGGCTGGTGGCGATCGGGGGCGGCGGACATGGCTAAATCGTATCCTCGTCGAGGCTGGAGTCACCTGGTAGCAACAAAAAACGGTGGGCTTTTGTTCGGCGTGCAGCGGTGCGAGGCGAGCGGCTGGTCCAAGCACCTCACGGCGGGCCGACCGGCCCGGCCGCGTCCAATCCGCCGCCCCCGCTCAGCCCGTCCCCGATAAGCTGGTGCGGTGATCGATCCAGTCCTCCTCCGCAACGATCCCGATGCCGTCAAGCGTTCGCAGCGCGCCCGTGGAAACGACGAGGCGGTGGTCGACGAGGCGCTCGCCGCAGACGCCGCCCGCCGGGCCGCGCTGACCGAGTACGAGACGCTGCGCGCCGAGCAGAACGAGTTCGGCAAGCGGGTGAAGACCGCTTCGCGCGAGGACAAGCCCGCGCTCATCGCGCAGGCGCAGGAACTCGCCGCTCAGGTCAAGGCCGCGGACGCCAGAGCCAAGGAGGCGGGCGAGCGGTTCGACGCCCTCGCGATGCGGATCGAGAACATCGTGATCGAGGGCGTGCCCTCCGGCGGCGAGGAGAACTTCGTCACCCTGCGCACCGTGGGGGAGAAGCCGACCTTCGAATTCGAGCCACGCGATCACCTGGAGCTCGGAGAGATGCTCGGCGCGATCGACATGGAGCGCGGCGCCAAGGTCTCCGGCGCGCGCTTCTACTTCCTGCGCGGCGTCGGCGCCCGGCTCGAACTCGCGCTCATGAACCTCGCGCTCGAACGCGCGCTCGCCCACGGCTTCATCCCGCTCATCACCCCGACGCTCGTGAAGCCCGAGATCATGCGCGGCACCGGCTTCCTCGGGGAGCACGCGGACGAGGTCTACAACCTCCCGGCCGACGACCTGTTCCTCACGGGCACGAGCGAGGTCGCCCTCGCCGGCTACCACTCCGACGAGATCATCGACATCGCCGACGGCCCGATCCGCTACGCCGGCTGGTCCACCTGCTACCGCCGCGAGGCCGGTTCGCACGGCAAGGACACCCGCGGGATCCTGCGCGTCCACCAGTTCAACAAGCTCGAAATGTTCGTCTACACGGACCCCGCCGACGCCGAGACCGAGCACGATCGCCTCGTCGCCTGGCAGGAGGAGATGCTCACCGCGCTCGGCCTGCACTACCGCGTGATCGACGTCGCCGCAGGCGACCTCGGATCCAGCGCCGCCCGCAAGTTCGACATTGAGGCCTGGGTGCCCACGCAGGACGCCTACCGCGAGCTCACCTCCACGAGCAACTGCACCACGTTCCAGTCGCGCCGCCTCGCCACCCGCTTCCGCACCGAATCCGGCAAGACGGCCCCGGTCGCGACCCTCAACGGCACTCTCGCGACCACGCGCTGGCTCGTCGCGATCCTGGAAACCCATCAGCAGGAGGACGGCAGCGTGCTCGTCCCCGAAGCGCTCCGCCCATTCCTCGGCGGGCTCGAGGTCCTGACCCCGGTCACGGACGGATAAGGAGGGATCGGAATGGCCCGCATCTCGTCAGAACAGGCGGATCGGCTTCCCGTTTCCGAACGGCACATCGTCGCGCTCGACATCGACGGGACCGTGCTCAGCCACGGCTTCGGCGGCGCGGGCGACGACGCGCTCGGCGGTCACATCGACCCCGATCTCGCGGAGGCGATCCGCGCCCTCTACCTCGCCGGCCATGAAATCGTGCTCTCGACCGGGCGATCCGTCGACGCGACGATCCCGATCGCCGAGCGCCTGCGCATCCGTCCCGAGTGGATGGTGGCCGCGAACGGGGCCGTCACGCTGAAGCGGGATCCCCTCGCCCATCGGGCCTACCGCCGCGAATACGTCGAGGCGTTCGACCCGAGCGACGCGCTCAAGAAGATCCGCACCCGGCTCGTCACGGCGAGCTTCGCGGTCGAACTCGCCGACGGCGGGTTCCTCTACACGCAGCCGATCCCCACTGGCACCCTCCCCTCGGAGCAGCGCCTCGTGCCCTTCGAGAAACTCCTCGGGGTGCAGGCCTCCCGCGTTGTCGTCGTTTCCCCCGATCACGACCTCGAAGAGTTCCTCGACGCTGTCTCGACGCTCGGGCTCACCCACGTCTCCTACGCCGTTGGGAATACCTCCTGGCTCGACATCGCACCCGACGGTGTCACCAAGGCGAGCGCCCTCGACGTGATCGCGAGCCGCATGGGCATCGACCGTAGCCGCGTCTTCGCCGCTGGCGACGGCCGCAACGACATCGACATGCTCCGGTGGGCCGGGCGCCACGGCGACTCCGCCGCGATGGGCCAGGCCGTACCCGAGGTGCAGGCCGCGGCGCGCCGCGTCACCGGCACGATCGAGGAGAACGGCCTGCTCGCGGCCCTGCGCGAGCGATTCCCCGAGGTGCTCGGGGCGTAACGGCGGTGCCGCCGCGGCCGCCCGGCGCCCGGTGCTGATCCGGGGCGGGCGGGCCTGGGGCCGCGCCCTGTTGGCGTTGTTGGCCGTGCCGGTTGTTGGGGCCGTGCCGCGTTGCGGGCCGCGTCGGCATTGCGGGCCGCGCCGGTTGTTGGGGCCGTGCCGTGCCCGGCCGGTCCGGTTCACAAAATAAGCGATGTGCGTTTAATAAGCCCAGAATCGCGGATTCGGGCTTATTAAACGCACATCGCTCAGTTATTGCACGCCCTGCCGCCCGAGGAGCGGGCGGCAGGGCAGAGGCACGCCCCGCGGCGAGAGGCGGCCGGGTAACCGCGTGTGTGCGGCGGCGGCGCCGGGGTGGAAGGCCCGCGCGCCCGGCTTTGCTAGGCTTCTCCGCGGAGGGTTGTCCGAGCGGCCGAAGGAACTTGTCTTGAAAACAAGCAGGCGGTAACCCCGTCTCAGGGGTTCAAATCCCCTACCCTCCGCCACGAATGCCCGGTCAGAAGCGAATTCTGGCCGGGCATCGTTCGTTCTCGGGCCGACCCGCTCGCTACGCCAGCGGGTGCGCGACCATGCCGCCCTCGCCGCCGCCGTCGAGTTCGTCCTCCTCGGGCTTCGGATCCCGCGCGTCCGCGTAGGCGAACGCGAGCGCCGCGACGATGATCGCGAACGCGATGATCCCGAGCGGGTTGCACAGGGCGATCGACATCTCCGCTGAGAACGCCGAACCGGAGGCGAGGCTCAGGATCGAGACGAGCTGCCCGCCCGCGAGGTCGGGCACGGTGAGGCCGAAGCCGATCGCGCACAACCAGGTGAGGACGGTGCTCGCGATCGTCGCCCGGCCAGTTCGCTTGCCGCGCGCGTGGGTGATCCGGATCCGTGCCCCGAGCCAGATGCTGAGCGCCGCGTAGATGAGCCCGATCGTCGGCGCATACCACCAGGTGAGCGATCCGCCGATGCCGAAAAGCCAGCGGCCCGCCGCCATCCACAGCGCGAGCACCACTCCGACGATCGCCACGATCCGGCCGTTCACGATTCCTCCTCAGCAGACAAAAACCCTGGCTTTCCCCGCCCACTGCGGCGAAACGCGAGGGCGTCCCGTACTAGCCAAGCAGATTTCGCATCGGGATGCGAAAAGTGCTACGCTCTAACGGTTGTCATCGAGAGATGGCCGCGCCCCGATAGCTCAGTGGTAGAGCACTTCCATGGTAAGGAAGGGGTCGCCAGTTCAATCCTGGCTCGGGGCTCTGACTCTGCCGGTTCGCCGGAAGTTTGGCTGAGTAGCTCAGCTGGTTAGAGCGCACGACTCATAATCGTGAGGTCGCGGGATCGAGCCCCGCCTCAGCTACCAGAGTCACTCAGAACCCCTGCCTCAGGTGGGGGTTCTGCTGTACGCGGCGGCTCCGCCGATCCGGACGGCCCGTGTGACTCCGGTGGACTCGTCGATCCGGAGGTTCCTCGGGATACCGCGCGGAAGCGCCCACACGCGGCCAGGCGGCCCAGTGTCGATCCGGGGAGCCCCGCAGCCGATCTGGCCGTCCAGCCGCCGATCTGGGAGCCCAGCCGCCGATCCGGATGCCCCGTGAGCGATCCGGATGCCCCGCGAGCGATCCCGCAGTCCCCGCCGCCGATCCGGCAGTCCCCGCCGCCGATCCGGCAGCGCCCCGGGTCCGACCCCGTGCGCGTTGCGACGGCCTGGGCCCCGCTCGCCGAGGGCCACCCGCTCGCCCTGGCGGACGCAGATTTGCGGCCGCGGTCCGGGCCGCGTTGGCGCCGTCAATGCGCGTTCCCGCCGCGCACGGAATATCATGTGATATGGTACATGGCGCAGAAGGAAACGCCCGACGACCAGTGCGCAAAGGAGCTCACTTTTGGAAGATATTCTCGCGTCCATCGGCACTATCAACACGTGGATCTGGAACCCGATGGCCTATCTGGCACTCGGGCTCGGCCTGTTCTACACCGTCTGGACCGGGGCGGTGCAGATCAGACACCTCCCGACGCTCGTCTCGGTGCTCCGGCAGAAAGCCGGGAGGGGGGAGGGCGAGATCTCAAGCTTCCAGGCGCTCATGCTCACCCTGTCCAGCCGGGTCGGCGTCGGCAACATCGCCGGCGTCGCGACCGCGATCGCCGCGGGCGGCCCCGGAGCGCTCTTCTGGATGGTCGTCATGGCGCTGCTCGGCGGCGCAACCGCCTTCGCAGAGTCAACGCTCGCTCAGATCTACAAGCGTCGCGTCGGCGGCGAGTACCGCGGCGGCATCCCGTACTACATCGAGAAGGGCCTCGGGCAGAAGTGGCTGGCCGTCATCTCCGCGTGCGCCACGCTGGCACTGTACGCCGCGCTTGCCCCCGGCGTGCAGAGCTACAACATCGCAAACAGCGTGAAAGTCGGCTTCAACCTCCCCGAGTGGATCACGGGTATCGGCGTCACGGCGCTGTTCGCGCTCGTGATCATGGGCGGGACCAAGCGGATCGCGGCCGTCGCTGACAAGGTTGTTCCGGTCATGGCGATCGGGTACATCCTGATGGCGATCGTGATCATCGGCGTCAACATCCAGAAGGTGCCCGAGGTCTTCTCGCTCATCTTCCAGAGCGCCTTCGGGGTGCACCAGGTCTTCGGCGGCATCGTCGGCGCGGCGATCGCGTGGGGTGTGCGTCGCGCGGTGTTCTCGAACGTCGCCGGTGTCGGCGAGGGAACGTACGCGTCCGCGGCCGCGGCCGTCTCCCACCCGGCGAAGCAGGGCGTTGTGCAGGCGTTCTCCGTGTACATCGACACCGTGCTCGTGTGCTCGGCGACCGGGATCATGATCCTCATGACCGGGGCGTACAACGTGATCCCCGAGCAGGGACCGAAGCTGACCGAGAACCTCCCCGGTGTCGAGGCGGGCACGGCGTTCACGCAGTCGGCGATCGAGACGATCCTTCCCGGCTTCGGTCCGGGTTTCGTGGCGGTCGCGCTCTTCCTGTTCGCGTTCACGACGCTGATCGCGTTCAACTACATCGCGAGCTCCGCGGCGGCATACCTGATCCCCGAGCGGGTGCTCCCCGCGGTGATGCGCGGCGTGCAGGTGATCATGCTCGTCATGGTGTTCCTCGGTGCGATCGCACCAGCGGATCTCATCTGGGGCCTCGGCGATATCGGGTACGGGACGCTCGGGTGGATCAACATGATCTGCATCCTGCTGCTCGCTCCCGTGGTCCGGAAGACGCTCAAGGATTACGACCGGCAGCGCAAGCTCGGCCTCGACCCGGTGTTCGATCCGATCAGCCTCGGGATCAGGGGAACGGAGGCCTGGGATATGCGAACCCCGACCGCGAGCATTCAGATCGCGATGGACTTCAACGCGGAGGTGGAACGCACCCGAAGGTGACCGCGGACTGATCGGTCGAGGGGCCTGGGCGCGCGGCGTCCGGGCCCCTCGTGCGTGCGTGTGCGAGGCGGGTGAGCCCGAGACTCACCCCTGGAGCAGCGGGGTGAGCTCCCGGGCGAACCACGGTGCAAGGCTCGTGCTGTAGGCCCCGGTGAGGTGGTTGTCGTCGGTGTAGGTGACGAGGCCGCCCTCGATGAGGTGGCAGGTGCCGCCGGGGCACACCATCTTCCGCGGCTCGATGACGGGAAGCTGCTGGCTCTTGGCCGCGGAGGTGAGCCAGTCGGAGGGGCGCTGATCCTTCCAGCGGCAGGCGTCATCCTGAGGGCCGGCGATGGTGAGGCAGGCGGGGCCGGTCTGCTGGGATCCGTTGGCGGTTGGAACGCCGACGACCGGGACATCGCCGAGCACGATCACCTGCTTCCCCGACTCCTTGAGCTGGGTCAGCATGGCGGGGCCGAGTTTTGCCCCGCTGTCGTAGCCGGGGCTCGTCCGCAGGCCGACGATGACCGCGTCGATCGAGCGATCCGAAACGACACGATCCACGAGCTGCTTGCCCCACTCGAGACAGCGGGTCTGATCCGCGTTCAGGCCCCCGTTCCGGTCCGGATCCGGCGCGATCTGGCAGCCGGAGCGGCTCTCGAGGCGCAGCCGCCAGTCGTGCTCCGCGGCGACGCGCTGGATCGGGGCGAAGACGTGCTCGGCGTGCGAATCCCCGATCACGATCACGTTTTTCGTCTTGCCAGGGAAGTCGCAGCTGCGCTCGGTCCCGTTCGCGGCGTTCTTCTGCGAGCAGTGCGGCTTCCCGGTCTTGCCGCTGAACCAGAGCCACGGCTCGTCGGCCTGCGCCGTGGCGGGGTTGATGGTCGCGGTCCACTCGAACGGCTTCTCGCAGTCGTTCAGGATCGCGCCGGCGCCGAGGCAGCGGTGCTGCTTCCCGCCAGCGAGCTGTTCCTCGATCGCGGCCTGCTGCTCGCGGATCTGAGCGGCGACGGCCTGAGACTGCGTCACGACGACGGTCAGCATCGCGATCATCGCGATCGCGAGCAGGGAGAACGTGACCCTCGTGCTCTGCAGCGCGCCCGGGCCGCGACGGATGGGATCCTCCACGTACTTCTTCGTGAGCCAGGCGAGCACCGCGGTCGCCGGGACCACGAACAGCGCGGTCTGCCAGTTGTTGAGCGGAGCGTGGAAGAGCGCGGGGGCCATCACGATGAGCGGCCAGTGCCAGAGGTAGATGGAGTACGAGAGGTCGCCTGTGAGCTGGACGAAGCGGGGGTGCATGAGCCGCTGCGGGGAGAGCCCGGCATCGGTGTCGCCGACGACGAGCAGGATCGCCGTCGCTACGACCGGAATCAGCGCGATTGATCCGGGGAACGGGGATCCGGCCCCGAGGAGGAGCGCGGAGAGCAGGATCGCCGCGAGCGCGGCCCAGCTGAGGCCAGCGTGCAGTATCCGCCCGAGCTTCAGCGCGGGGAAGAGCGCCGCGATCCCGCCGACCGCGAACTCCCATCCGCGCGTCGTCGTAATGAAGTAGGCAGAGGGCTGCGAGCGAGCCGTCTCGAAGATGGAGAACGCGAGCGACAGGGCGAAGACGGCGATCAGGGCGACCGCCACGGCGGTGCGCCGGTGGTGGACATTCAGAGTGCGTCCGCGGCGGCCCGCGACCCGGGCGGCGAGGAGCAGCGCGAGCACGATGATGATCGGCCAGACCAGGTAGAACTGCTCCTCGACGGAGAGCGACCAGTAGTGCTGCACGATCGACGGCTGGTTGGTCGAGCCGAGGTAGTCGACCGAGTCGGCGGCGAGACGCCAGTTGAGGAGGTAGGTGGTGGCGAAGCCGATCTCGGTGAGGCTGCGGCCGCGAGTGATCGCCGGGAGCAACGTGAGCACGGCGACGAGGGACACGGCGAGCACGAGCATCGCCGCAGGGATCAGGCGGAGGACGCGCCGCGCCCAGAACCTCGCCAGGCGAATTTTCCCCGTCGCCTCGACCTCCCGGAGCAGATGGGCGGTGATGAGGAACCCCGAGATGACGAAGAACACGTCGACGCCGATATAGCCGCCGGTGAGGCGCTTCGGGAACAGGTGGAACAGCACGACGAGGACCACCGCGAGCGCTCGCAGCCCCTGCACGTCGAGACGGATGCCCCGGGCGCTGCGGGGCGACCCGGGCGTCTGGGCCGTCCGGGACGCCTGGCCGCTGCTCACGGCCGTCTGCTGCGACGTTGCGGTCATCCCGGGCCTTCCTGCGGGGTCACGTGGCACCCGGGGCGCGGGTGCCACGGGTGGGAACAAGCACGAGACGATACCGCACTCGTGCGAAGCGTTCGCTGCGCTGTGTGCACACTACGCCGGACGCCTCAAGTATTCGGGGCATTCGACCGGTGTTGCGGTGAGCCGGCGCCGCCGGCCGCCGGATCCGCGGGCGCTCGCCGCCGAGCCCCCATGCGACGCGCACCCCCGGCGCAGGCTACCCCGCAGCGGGCGCCTCCGCCGCAGCCGCGGCTCGCGCCGCCGGACCGAGGGCCGCGAGCACGAGTTCCACGGCGAGGTCGTTGTGCGCAGCGGTCACGAACCAGGCCTCGAACGCGCTCGGCGGCAGGTTGACGCCCCGATCGAGCATGGCCTGGAAGAACGCCCGGTGCCGCCACGTCTCCTGACGCTGCATGTCGGCGTACCCCCTCGGTGCCTCGGAGAAATCACCGAAAATCGGGCTGAACAGGGTCCCGGCCCGCTGGATGCGGTGCGGCACGCCGGCGGAGGCGAGCGCATCGCCGAGGCCGTCGGCGATCGCGTCCGACACCAGGGAGAGGCGGGCGTACACCGCGTCGTCGGCGAGCGAGAGGGTGGTCAGCCCGGCCGCAACAGCGATCGGGTTCCCGGACAGGGTGCCCGCCTGGTAGACGGGGCCGAGCGGTGCCAGCAGGTCCATGATCTCGGCGCGGCCACCGAGTGCCGCGAGCGGGAGGCCGCCGCCGACGACCTTGCCGAAGGTGAAGAGGTCCGGCGTGACCCCGTCGCTGATCAGGTCCGGATCCTGAGCAGCCTCGATACCCCAGTAGCCGCCGGCGCTCGCGCGGAAGCCCGTGAGCACCTCGTCGAGGATCACGAGCGCTCCGTGGGAGTGGGCGAGCTCGATCATCGCGCGCGTGAACCCGGGCGCCGGCGGCAGCACGCCCATGTTCGCGGCGGCAGCCTCGGCGATGATACCGGCGATCCGATCGCCGTGCTCGGCGAAAACTGCGCGCAGCGCGTCGAGGTCGTTGTACGGCACGACCAAGGTCTGCGCCGCGGTCTCGGCGGTCACTCCCGCGGAGCCGGGGAGCGCGAGCGTTGCGAGCCCCGATCCGGCCTCGGCGAGCAGGCCGTCCGAGTGCCCGTGGTAGTGGCCCGCGAACTTCACGAGCAGCGGGCGGCCCGTCGCGCCCCTGGCGAGACGGATCGCGGTCATGGTCGCCTCCGTGCCGGTGGAGACGAGGCGAACCCGCTCCACGAGCGGCACGCGCTCGATGATCGCCTCGGCGAGCTCGGCCTCCTGCGGGACGGACGCGCCGAAGCCGAGGCCGTGCGTTGCGGCGAAGCGCACGGCCGCGACGACGTCGGGATGGGCGTGCCCGAGCAGCGCGGGGCCCCACGAGGCGACGAGGTCGACGTAGTTGTTGCCGTCGGCATCCGTGACGTACGGGCCGGATCCCGAGACGAGGAAGCGAGGCGTGCCACCGACGGATCCATATGCCCTGACCGGGGAATTCACTCCGCCGGGAATCACGCGCGCCGCGCGGGCCGCAAGGTCCCGGCTGACGGTCGTCGGCCGGGAGCCCGGCCGCTCGCCCGCAGCGAAGGCCGCGGCGCTCATCGGAGCCACCCCGCGAGCTCGATGGCGAAGTAGCTCAGGATCGCATCGGCTCCGGCGCGCTTGATGCTGACGATGGACTCCTCAATCGCGCGGCGACGATCGATCCAGCCGTTCGCGGCCGCGGCCTCGATCATGGCGGCCTCACCAGACACCTGGTAGGCCCACACGGGCACCGGGCTGATCGATGCGACGTCGGAGAGCACGTCGAGGTAGGACATCGCCGGCTTCACCATCACGATGTCGGCACCCTCGTCGAGATCGATGCTGGCCTCGCGGAGCCCCTCTCGCCGGTTCGCCGGATCCTGCTGATAGGTGCGGCGATCGCCGGTCAGTTCCGACTCGACGGCGTCCCGGAACGGGCCGTAGAACGCGGAGGCGTACTTCGCGGAGTAGGCGAGCACGGCGACCTCCTCGTGCCCGGCGAGGTCGAGCGCGTCGCGCACCGCGGCGACCTGCCCGTCCATCATGCCCGAGAGGCCCAGCACGGCCGAACCGGCGTCGGCCTGGGCGATCGCCATCGCACGATACCGGTCGACCGTCGCGTCGTTGTCGACGCCGCCGTCGGGATCGAGGACCCCGCAGTGCCCGTGATCCGTGAACTCGTCGAGGCAGAGATCGGTCTGGACGACGAGGGCGTCGCCGACCTCCTCGGCCACCGCGCGCGTGGCGACATTGAGGATCCCGTTCGGATCGTCCGCGGCGCTTCCGATCGCGTCGCGCCGCTCGGGAATGCCGAACAGCATGATCCCGCCGATCCCGGCCTCCGCGGCCGCGTTCGCGGTGCGGCGGAGCGAGTCGAGCGAGTGCTGCGGAGTGCCGGGCATCGAGACGATGTCGCGCGGAGCGTCGATCCCCTCGCGGACGAAGGCCGGGAGGATCAGCTCGGCGGGATGGAGCCGGGTCTCGGTGGCGAGACGGCGAAGCGCGGGGGTGCGGCGGAGGCGGCGCGGCCGAAGCGTGGGTGCGGGGGTCATAGGAGGCTTCCTGGTGTGGGGTGGGGGCGGCGGGGAGCTATGCGTGCTGAGGAGCATGGGGAGGGGTGCGGCGGGGCGACAGGAGCGCGTCTGCGGCATCGAGCATGCCGTCGACCGTGTGCTCCTCCGCGACCGCGTCGGGAAGGATGCCGAGCTCGTCGAGCGCGCGGGCGGTGGGTCCGCCGATCGCGATCACCGTCGTGAGCGGGGGCAGCGGGGCGAGGGTCGCTGCGAGCTCACGAGCGACGGAACCGCTGCTCACGAGCACGATGTCGACCTCGCGCGCCCGCTCGCGAGCGGCTCGTCGATCGGTGGCGGCTGGGACCGTGCGATACGCGGTGACGCGCTCGACCCGGTGCCCCGCAGCGGTGAGCCCGGACTCGACCGTGTCGTCGGCGATCTCGGAGGCCGGCAGCAGGACGAGGGACGGGGCGATCTCCGCGGCGCGGAACGCCTCAGCGAGTCCGTCGCCGGAGAAATCCGACGCGGGAGCGAGGTCGATCGGGAAGCCGTGGCGGCGCAGCTCCGCGGCGGTTGCCGGTCCGACGGCCGCGACGCGAGGCCGCTGCGATCCCGGACGGGAGGACGTGTGCGGGCGGGCCCCGGCCTCGGCGAAGGCGCTCGCACCGGTCGCGCTCGTGATCGCGACCCAGTCGTAGTCGCCACGGTTCCAGCGGGCAGCGGCCTCCGCGAGCGGGCCGGGGTCGCTGGGCGCTGCCGACTCGATGAGGGGGAGCACGAGCGGGGTCGCGCCCCGCGCGGTGACCGCGGCCGACCAGCGGTCGGCGGAGCTCCCGCCGCGCGGGATCAGGATGCTATTTCCGGCGAGACTCACTGTGGACCTCCGAGCGGGGCGAGCGCTGCTGCGCCCTGGTTGAGTAGATCGGCTGCGACCTCGCGACCGAGGTTGGCCGGCAAAGGACTTCCTGATCCCGGAGGCATTCCGGGAGAATCGGCGGCGGCTCCGCCGCTGGCGGTCCACGGAACAGAGGCCTCGGCCGTGAGCGACGCTGAACCGTCGAGTCGGTAGACGGTCGCCCGCAGCGACAGTCTCCCGTCGTCGGCGCTCGCCGCCGCGCCGACGGGGGCGGCGCAGCCGGCCTCGAGCGCGTTCAGCATCTCGCGCTCGGCGTTCGCGGTGGCGCGAGAGACGGGATCATCGAGCGCCGCGAGCGCAACGGAGACCCGCGTGTCCAGGAGATCCTCCTCGCGAACCTCGACCGCGAGGGCTCCCTGGCCGGCCGCCGTCGGGGCCTCCGCGAGCGAAAAGCGCTCGGAGATCGCCTCGCCGCGATCGATGCGATCGAGGCCCGCCGCGGCGAGGATCACCGCGTCGAGGTCGTTTTCGACGCGTGCGAGCCGGGTATCGACGTTGCCGCGCAGATCGACGACCTCGAGATCGGGGCGACGTGCCAGGACCTGCGCGGCGCGGCGCGGCGATCCGGTCCCCACGCGGGCACCGGGGGCGAGCGAGGCGAGCGTCTTCCCCGGCCGGGCGCAGAGCGCGTCGCGGGCGTCCGCGCGCGGCGGGATCGCCCCGAGCGCGATTCCGGGGCACGGCCCCGTGGGCAGATCCTTGAGGGAGTGCACGGCGAAGTCGCACTCGCCCGCGAGCAGCGCTTCGCGGAGCGCGCTCACGAAGACGCCCGTGCCGCCGAGCTGCGCGAGCGGGGCGCGCGAGATGTCGCCCTGTGTCCTGACGATGACGATCGCAACGTCGAGTCCCGTCGCGGCGGCGATTCCCTCCGCCACCGTCGTGGTCTGCGTGACCGCGAGCCGGCTCCCTCGGGTGGCGACCCTGAGCGTGGTCGGCGAGGCGGCGAGCGGCCCGTCGGACCGGAAGACCCGGCCGGGCTGCGTGTCGGAGACGGTGTCGATGGACGACGGGGTGGTCATGCGTGATGCTCCTGGTGTGGCGCCGGTGCGGCGCCGGCTGGGGTGGTGTGAGGCGAATCGGTTCGGTCGGTGGGTTCGGTGCGTGCTGAGAGCTGCGCAAAGAGGTCGCGCGCGGTGCGGCGCGCGTGCGGGATCGTGGCGGCGAGGCCGGTCCCGGCGACGGCATCGCCGGAGCGCAGCAGGCCGGCCGGCAGCTCAGCCGCCGATGCGGCGGGGGGAGCGGGCATTTCCCAGGTGCGGCGCGCGAAGTCGGTGACCTCGTCGGGTGAGAGGGGCACGCCGAGAATGAGCGCGGCGTCGCGGATGGCCTGCGCGCGGGCCGCATCGTCGTCGAGGGCGAGCGTGGCTGGCGCCTCGGAGCGGCGGCCGTAGGAGAGCCGGATCACGTGCTCGTCGACGCCGAGACTCCCTGCGCGATCGGGCCACTTCGCCGTGACGTGCGTGAGGGCTTTCGCCCGGATCTCGCCGCCGGGCGCAACGAGAGCGCCCGTGCCGCGGGGTGCTGCGGAGAGGGTGCGGGATGAGACGAGCAGCGCGATCACCTCGACGAGCTGCGGATCTTGATCGGCGGGTGTCGCCGCGGAATCCTCCGCTCGGAGCAGCGTGCGTGCCTGCCGCTCGGGAACCGCGAGGAGGACGCCGTCGAATGAACCGCAGCTTGCGGGACCGGCAGGAGTCGCGGTCTCGATCCGCCAGCCGGGCTGTGCGGGGTGGATGGCGTCGGCGTGGGACGGTGCCGGGTGAGCCGCTTCGGAGTGAGCCGATGCGGGGTGAGCTGCTGCGGGATGAGCCGCTGCGGGGCCGGGAGCCGCGTCAGTGGCGGCGTCGGAGGCGGGGACCGGGGTGTGCCCGGGAGCGTCCGCCGCGACCTCGGTGAGCGCCGTCACCGCTGCTCCGAGACGGAACGCGACCCCGAGACCTCGGAGTTCCGATTCGAGGGCGGCGACGAGGGGTGCCATCCCGCCGGGAAGCGCCCCGACGGCGCTGCCGGCTGCGCGCCCGCGGTCTCGAAGCCGGCGAGCGGCGCGGAGCAGCGATCCCTCCTCGGCGTATGCCGGTGCGAGCCCCGGAGCGGCCGACACGGGGAGGTCGGCCGGATCGCTCGAGTACACCCCGAGCGCGACGGGGCGCACGAGACGGTCGAGGACGCGACGTCCGAGGCGGGACTCGACGAGCTCCGCCAGGGAGGTCGCATCGCGCCCCACGCCCGAGTGGAGCAGCGGCTCCACCGCGGCGCGCAGCGCGCCAGCGAGCCCGAGCGCCCGGCGGCCCGCGGCGGAGAGCGGGGCGGCCGGAATGCCGAGCACGCCGGACTCTGGCATCGCGTAGGCGCGGCCACCGGCCACGCACCAGCTGCCGAGGGGCGCTGGGGTGCAGACCCGATCCGCGAGGCCGAGCTCGCCGAGATACTCGGCCACCGCGCCCGTGCGCGTTGCGAACGCCTCGGCGCCGATGTCGAACGCCCCGCTCCCCAGGGGCGCGGCGCGGAGTTTCCCGCCGAGACGATCCTCGGCCTCGAACACGACGACCTCGGCACCGGCCCGAGCGAGATCGCGGGCCGCGACGAGGCCGGCGATGCCGCCTCCGACGACCGCGATCCGGATCGGAGCATCAGGCATGGGCGAGTTCCACGATCCGGGTCAGCACGGTCGGATCCGCCGTCGGGGGTACCCCGTGGCCGAGATTCAGCACGTGACCGGGGGCGGAGGCGCCGCGGGCGATGACATCGCGAACGTGCGCCTCCAGGACGGCGGGAGGGGCGTCGAGGAACGCGGGGTCGATGTTGCCCTGCACCGGCGTGCGGTTGCCGAGCCTGGCGATCGCCTCGTCGAGCGGGGTCCGCCAGTCGACGCCAACGGCGACGGCCCCGGGCTCGCCCCCGACGAGCGCGATCTCCTCGAGCAGATGCCCCGATCCCACCGCGAAATGAATCGCCGGGACGGACCCGAGTACCGGCGCGAGAGCCGCGCGGGAGGCGGGGGCGACGCGCTCGCGGTAATCGGCGAGGCTCAGCGAGCCGGCCCACGAGTCGAACAGCTGCACGGCGCTCGCGCCCGCCTCGACCTGCGCCACGAGGAACGCCCCGCTCAGCTCGGCCGTCCACGCGAGGAGATCACGCCAGGCCTCGGGGTCGGAGTGCATGAGCGAACGCGCGCGCAGGTGATCCCGCGACGGGCCTCCCTCCACGAGATACGCCGCGATCGTGAACGGGGCGCCCGCGAAACCAATGAGGGGCGTCCCGCCCAGCTCCGCGATGCACTGGCCGACGGCCTCCGAGATGGGGCCGAGGCGCTCGCGGAGGCGCTCGACCGGGTGCTCGGCCCGCACGCGGGCCACGTCGGCCGCGGTGCGCACGGGCGTGGCGAAGACGGGGCCGCGGCCCGCGACGAGCTCGACGTCGAGTCCGGCGAGCAGCATCGGGACGACGATGTCGCTGAAGAAGACCGCGGCATCGACGCCGTGACGGCGGACGGGCTGCAGGGTGATCTCGGCGGCGAGCTCGGGGGTGAGGCACGCCTCGAGCATGGGCGTCTCCGCGCGCAGCGCCCGGTATTCGGGCAGTGACCGGCCCGCCTGGCGCATGAACCACACCGGCGGACGGTCGGGGCGATCGCCGCGAAGTGCCCGCACGAGCGGCGACGCGGCGGTACGACCGTCGTTCAGCGGGTGTTCATTTGAGAGGACCAGGGACGCGTTCTCGGTGTGAGTATTCATCGAGAAGGATGGTAGCTCATAGATCTGATGAGATAGATCAGATCTATGAGGTGTACTATTCCTGCGGCCGAATTCTTCCATTCTCGGTCGAACGACTGACGAGGATTTCTAGAGAATGCTCATTTGCCTGTCCGCGGACTACCGCAGAACCCCGATCCCGATCCTGGAGCAGCTCGAGCGTCGAACGCACGAGATCGCGCTGCAACTCGACGGGCGTGACGACGTGCGGGGATCCGTCGTGCTCGCGACCTGCAACCGCTTTGAAGCTTACGTTGAAGTTCCTGGTGGCTCGCGTGGAACCGCGGCGGCCGCGCTGCTCGCCGACCTCTCCTTCGTCGCGGGGATCGAGACGGAGACCCTCTCGGCCGGGCTCGGACGCTTCACCGACGAGGTCGCGGCCGAGCACCTGTTCGCCGTGGCGAGCGGGCTCGAGTCCGCGGCCGTCGGCGAGGGGGAGATCGCCGGTCAGGTGCGTCGCGCGCACTCAGACGCCCGCGAGGCCGGCCGCGTCACCCACCTGCTCGAGCGCCTCTTCCAGAGCGCGCACCGCGTGGCCCGAGATGTGAAGCACCGCACGGCGCTGCAGGGGGAGGGGCGCTCGCTCGTGCGGCTCGCGCTGCTCCTCGCCGAGCGCCGGATCGACTCCTGGCGGGACGCGCGCGTGCTCCTCGTCGGCACGGGCGCCTACGCCGGCGCGACCGTCGCGGCGCTCCGCGAGCGCGGCGCGAAACGAATCGCCGTGCACTCCCCGTCAGGCCGGGCGGCCGGGTTCGCCGACGCGCGCGGCATCGGGGCGGTCGCGCCCGACGGTTTCCCGGCTGCGCTCGCCTCGGCCGACCTGCTCATCGCGTGTAGCGCCGTGAAAGACCCCCTGATCACGCCCAAAGACCTCGCGGAGATTCCCGATCGATCGCGACTGTTCCTCGACCTCGGGATGCCCCGCAACATCGATCCGGACGTCACGGGAATCCTCGGCACCGAGCTCCTCGACATCGAGGCGATCTCCCGACACGCCCCGGTTCCCGAGCTCAGCGCGGAGGCCGAGGCCCGGCGTCTCGTGCGGGGCGCCGCGGAGGAATTCAGCGCGGACCGCGCCGAGCGGGAGGCCGTGCCCACGCTCGTCATTCTGCGAGAACACGTGCTCGGCATCCTCGAGGAGGAACTCTGCCGCGCACGCTCCCGGCGGCCGGGTGATCCGTCCGCCGCGGAGGGGGACCCGGAGAAGAGCCCCGATCCCGATGTTGAGAGCGCCCTCAGGCACTTCACCGGCCGGCTCCTCCACGAGCCGAGCGAGCGGATCCGGGCCCTCGGGCGCGCCGGCCGCGCGGAGGAGGCCCGCATCGCCGCGGAGGCGCTGTTCGGTCTCGAAGCGCGCTGAGGCGGGGGCGGCGCCCCCGCGGGATCGGGGATACTGGGCTCGTAAGCCGATGCGAAGGGGCGCAATGACCGAGAACACCGCCGCAGTTAACGCCGAGTATCTCGCGGCCAATCAGGCCAATTGGGATGAGCGCGCAACCCTGCACGCGGCTCGCTCCGGATCCGGCTACGCGACCGGCCGCTTCGTCGAGGACCCCGAGCTGCTCTCCGACGTGGTGCGCTTCGACCTGCCCCTGCTCGGGGACATCGCGGGATCGCGCGCCGTGCACCTGCAGTGCCACATCGGAACCGACACGCTCTCCCTGGCGCGGCTGGGCGCTCGCGTGACGGGCCTCGACTTCTCGGAGACGGCGATCGAGGAGGCCCGGAAGCTCGTCGCGGAATCGGGCGACGCGGTCGACTTCGTTCAGGCGGACGTGATGGCCGCACCCCACCGGCTTCCCGCGGGAAGCTTTGACCTGGTCTACACGGGAATCGGCGCGCTGTGCTGGCTTCCGGTGATCCGCGAGTGGGCGGCGGTCGTGGCGAAGCTCCTCGCACCGGGCGGCGTGCTGTTCCTGCGCGAGGGACACCCGATCCTGTGGGCGGTCGACGAGACCATCGCCGGCGAACCGCACCTCCGATTCCCCTACTTCGAGGCTGTCGAGCCGCTCGAGTGGGATGACGAGCAGAGCTACGTGTCGACCTCGGCGGCGCTCACCTCGACGCGCACCTACGAGTGGAATCACTCGCTCGGCGAGATCGTGACGGCCCTCATCGACGAGGGGCTCAGGATCGAGCTCCTCGTCGAGCACGACAGCGTGCCGTGGGAGGCGCTCCCCGGGCAGATGGAGCGCCGTGACGGCGGCGAGTGGGCGCTCGCGCGGCACGCGCAGTCGATGCCGCTGAGCTACACCCTGCGGGCCGTGAAACCCGCCGGGTGAATGGGCGGCGCTCCGGCTAGGCTGACGGCATGTCCGCATCCGAGGGGGCCGACCGGCGCGACGAGCAGCACGCCTCGAAGCGCCGCTTCGCGATGCAGATGCAGCAGCCGCTCCCCACGGCGACGATCGTCGACCGCGTCGCATTCCTCGTCGGTACCGTCTGCGCGATCTGGCTCGCTGCGGTGTTCGCCGTGCAGGGATTCCGATCGTGGTGGGCGCTGCTGCTGTTCATCCCGGTCTGGGCGATCATGGCCTATCTCGTGCTGCCGCGCCTGCACCGGCTGCTCTCCGACCTGTACGTCCCCGACTACTTCTTCGGCCGCACCCGCACCGCGGACGGGCTGCTCGGAGACCCGGTCAATCTCGGCGTGGACGGCTCGGCGGAGCAGCTCGACACCGCGATGCGGCGCGCCGGCTGGATCCGGGCCGACGAGATCACGGCGGGATCCACGTGGCGGATCATCGCCTCAACGCTCACGCGCAGGAGCTACCCGTCCGCCCCGGTTTCACCGCTCATGCTGTTCGGACGGCGCCACGACGTCGCCTATCAGCAGGAGGTCGAGGGCAACCCGAAGCAGCGTCACCACGTGCGCTTCTGGCACTGCCCACCCGGGTGGCTGCTGCCCGGCGGCGCGCACGCCGACTGGCTCGGTGCAGGAACCTACGACACCGACGTTGGGCTTTCCCTGTTCACACTGCAGATCACCCACCGTATCGATGAGAACACCGACGAGGAGCGCGACTTCGTTGTCGACAGCGCAACGTCCGCGAACCCCGAGGTCCGGGTGCGCACGCTGCACGACTTCACGACCGGCTATCACTCCCGGAACGGCGGCGGCGACCGCTTCATCACGGACGGAAATCTCCCGATCCTCGACGTGACCGGGGTCCCGCTCGCCGAGGAGGCCGGGGACCGTGCGCCGGGGGCGCCGGCTGCCGCGAGCCCCGACCCGGGCGGAGCCCCCGAACCTCCCGCTGGCCGCGTCCCGGCGTTCGAGACGCAGTCCGCCGAATACCTGCTCGAGCGGGTGCCGCTTTCCGTGAGCGTCGCCGTCGGGATCATCGTGCTGGGCGGGCTTCTCGACCTGGTCTTTCTCCTGCTCGATCCGGAGGTGCGCGCGCTGTGGGGCGGAGACGAGCTCGAATCGATCGCCTACGGCACCGTCGCGACGATCGGCGGCCTGCTCACCGTGGCACAGCTCCTGATGGGGTGGTTTGTGCTCCGCGGCGGCAGGAGGGCCCGCGTCGTGCTCATGGTGCTGCTGTTCGTCGGGATTCTGGGAACCGCGATCAACTATCTCGATGGGACCTCACCGCTGCAGCTGAACGCGACGCTGCTCACGGCGTCGCTCATGTGCCTCGCGCTGCTCGCGCTCTCGAGCGAGTCAGCCGGGGCGTGGGCGCGGCGTTCGCGGCGGCCGCGCGGCCGCGGGGAGCCTCCGGGCGGCCGCCGATCACTCAGGCGGTGAGCGCGGAGGGCGAACCGTGCCGAATCGAATCGAGCTGTTCCGCGCGCGTCGGCGCAGCGTGGACCGTGATGAGCTCGTCGGCCCCGGCGTAGTTTGCGAACGCCTCGAGTTCCGCGCGGACCCGCTCCGGCCCGCCGATGGCCGTGTGCTTCAGCATGGCCCGGATCTCGCGTCCGGCCGGGGTGTCCATCAGGGGTTTTGCCTCGTCCATCGTGAGCTCGCGCTCGCGCCCGCGCGAGAGGAAGGTGCGCACCCGGTTGAGCTCGGTGCGCGCGAAGAGCTCCTCGGCGGCGGCGTCATCGGCAGCGGCAACGACGTTGACGCCGGCGCTCACGTACGGCTCGGGATGGCGCTCGCTCGGCACGTAGGATCCGCGATAGAGCTCGACCGCCGGGCGGAGCTGCTGCGGGGCGAAGTGCGAGGCGAACGAGTAGGGGAGTCCCAGCTGCGCCGCGAGACTCGCGCCGAAGAGACTCGAGCCGAGGATCGTGAGCGGAACGTTCGTGCCGCGGCCGGGATAGGCGTTGACCCGGTTCTGCGGGATTTCCGATGACAGGTAGCTCTGCAGCTCGAGCACATCCTCCGGGAAGCGATCGGAGGCCTCGAGGGAGCGGCGGAGCGCCCGGAAGGTGGCGCCGTCGGTGCCTGGCGCGCGGCCGAGCCCGAGGGAGATGCGGCCCGGATGCAGTTCCGCGAGGGTGCCGAACTGCTCGGCGATGACGAGCGGAGAGTGGTTCGGCAGCATGATCCCGCCGGCGCCGAGCCCGATCGTTTCGGTGCGCGCTGCGATGTGGGCGATGAGCACGGCGGTGGCGCTCGACGCGATCGAGCGCATGTTGTGGTGCTCGGCGTACCAGATCCGCGTGTAGCCGCTGCGCTCGGCGAGCCGGGCGACCACCTCCGAGTGGTGGAGCGCGTCGCCGATGCTCCCGCCGGCCTCGACGGTCGCGAGGTCCAGAATCGAGAGCGGGGTGGCGGTCATGCTCAGCACAACCTCCACCCCGCTCCGGGTATTCCCCCGCGGCGCGCTACCTGCGCGGCTCCGGGGTCCAGACGGCGATCTGCCCGGTGCGCTCGAACTCGATGTCGAGCGGAATGTTGGAGCGATCCTTGAGGAGAATGCTCGCGAGCAAACCGAGCGAGGTCATGAAGAGGAGGTAGACGACGATGGCCCAGGTGGTGCCGAAGGTCTGCAGCAGGAGCTGCGCGATGGTCGGGGCGAAAGCGCCGCCGAGCACGCCGCCGAGGGCGTAGCTGATCGAGATGCCCGAGTAGCGCATCGAAGCCGGGAACGACTCCGCGAACCACACGGCCGCGGGACCGTAGGTGATGCCGAGGCCGATCGCGAGCAGGCACGTCCCGATGAGGACGCCCGTGACACCGCCGTTGAAGACGAACTGGAAGAGGGGCACGACTGCGGCGGCCTGGAGGATCCATCCGATGTTCATGACCATCTTGCGGCCGAAACGGTCGGAGAGCGGGCCGGAGAGGTAGGTGAAGACCGCCCAGACGGCGGCGGCGAGAAGCACCGCGAGCTGCACCTGAACCGGGTCGTAGCCGAGGCCGCCCTCGCTCGGCGGACGCGACGCGAGGCCCTGCACGTAGCCGCCCGTGAGCATGTAGCCCACCGCGTTGTTCCCGGCGAAGAGGAGGGCGCACAGGATCACGAGGGGGAAGTGCTGGCGGAAGACCTGCGCGATCGGCGCGCTCTCCTGCTGACGCGACTCCTTGATCTCGCTGAACACGGGCGACTCGTCCACGGTGCGGCGGATGATGAAGCCAGCGACGATGAGGACGACGGAGAACAGGAACGGCACGCGCCAGCCCCAGGCCTCGAACGCCGCGCCGGGAGCGAGGAAGCGCATGAGCGCGAGCACCGCGGAGGCGAGCAGCATGCCGAACGGCACGCCGAGCTGCGGGTAGATGCCGAACAGGCCGCGCTTGCCGGGGGGCGCGTGCTCGACCGACATGAGCACGGCGCCGCCCCACTCGCCGCCGGCCGAGAGGCCCTGCAGGATGCGGAGCAGGATCAGCAGCACCGGCGCCGCGTAGCCGATGCTCTGGAAGGTGGGGAGCAAGCCGATGCCGACGGTGGCGATGCCCATGAGGAGCAGCGTAATGACGAGCATGGGGCGGCGGCCGAGCCGGTCGCCGAAGTGGCCGGCGAGGAACGCGCCGAGGGGGCGGAAGAGGAAGGACAGGCCGATCGTAACGAGCGAGAGGAGCTGCATCATCTGCGGGCCCGCCGGTTCGAAGAACAGCTTTGCAAGCACGAGGTTCGCTGCAAAGGCGTAAATGAAGAAGTCGTACCACTCGATCGTGGTGCCCACGATGGAGGCAGCGACGACCTTTCGCCGCTCGCGTGGGGTTGACTCATACGGAACTGTGGCGGGTGCAGTCATTATGTGACATCCTTGTCCAACTATTGAATAGCTATCGCATTCGAGCCTAAGTCAATTTCTCGCTCAGCGCGAGGGTGAGATTCGGGTGTAATCGAGCTGTGACATTAGGCGACACGTGAGTAGCAGGTTGTGCGTGTCGACGCCAGCGTCGACACGCACAAAGGCCCGCGAATCCGTGAGTGGATTCGCGGGCCTGAGCGGAGCCGGGTCGGTCCGGCTACTCCGCCTGATCGACGATCGACAGCAGCACATGGCCGTTGGCGACCGTCTGGCCGACCGGGGCATCGACGCCGACGACGACACCGGAGCGGTGCGCGTAGAGCGACTGCTCCATCTTCATCGCCTCGAGCACGACGATGAGATCGCCCTCGGTCACGGACTGGCCGTCTTCCACGGCAACCTTCACCACGGTGGCCTGCATCGGGGCGGTTACCGCGTCGCCGGCGGCGGAGGCAACACCGGCGCCCTTCGCGCGCTTCGGTGCGGGGCCGCGAGTGACCTCCTGGTCAACGAGGGGGAGCAGCGTCGCGGGCATTGTCACCTCGACGCGGCGGCCCTCGACCTCGACGACGACGTTGCGGCGCTTCTCGTCCTGCGCGAGCGGGGGAACTTCGCCCTCCCACGGCTCGATGTCGTTCTCGAACTCGCTCTCGATCCACAGCGTGTAGACGCCGAAGCGGCCATCGGGTGCGGTGAACGCGGGATCGCGGACGATCCTGCGATGGAACGGGAGCACGGTGGGCAGGCCCTGGATCTCGAACTCATCGAGCGCGCGGCGGGAGCGCTCGAGCGCCTCCTCGCGGGTGGCGCCCGTGACGATGAGCTTGCCGAGCATCGAGTCGAAGGAACCCGAGACGACATCGCCGGAGGCGACGCCGGTGTCGACGCGCACCCCGGGGCCCAGCGCGGGCTTGAACAGGGAAACGGGCCCTGGAGCTGGGAGGAACCCGTTGCCAGGGTCCTCGCCGTTCAGGCGGAACTCGAAGGAGTGGCCGATCGTCTGCGGGTCCGAGTAGTCGAGGACGCCGCCCTCCGCGATCCGGAACTGCTCGCGGACGAGATCGATGCCCGTGACCTCTTCGGAGACCGGGTGCTCGACCTGGAGGCGCGTGTTGACCTCGAGGAAGGAAACCGTGCCGTCCTTGGCGACGAGGAACTCGCACGTGCCGGCACCGACGTAGCCGACCTCCTTCAGGATCGCCTTCGACGCCGAGTAGAGGGAGTCGATCTGCGCCTCGCTGAGGAACGGCGCCGGCGCCTCCTCGACGAGCTTCTGGTGGCGGCGCTGCAGGGAGCAGTCGCGAGTGGACACGACGACGACGTTGCCGTGCTGATCCGCGAGGCACTGGGTCTCGACGTGGCGGGGCTTCTCGAGGTACTTCTCCACGAAGCACTCGCCGCGGCCGAATGCGGCGACCGCCTCGCGCGTGGCCGACTCGAACAGCTCGGCGACCTCGTCGCGATCGTAGGCCACCTTCAGGCCGCGTCCGCCGCCGCCGAACGCCGCCTTGATCGCGATCGGGAGGCCGACCTCGTCCGCGAAGGCGAGCACCTCCTCCGCGTTCTGGACGGGATCGCTCGTGCCCGCGGCAAGGGGCGCCCCCACCTTCTCTGCGACGTGCCGCGCCGAGACCTTGTCGCCGAGGCGCTCGATCGCCTCGGGGCCGGGGCCGATCCAGGTGAGTCCGGCATCGATCACGGCGCGCGCGAAGTCCGCGTTCTCGGCGAGGAAGCCGTAGCCGGGGTGCACGGCATCGGCGCCGGAGCGGCGGGCGATGGCGAGGATCTTGTCGATCACGAGGTAGGTGTCCGCGCTGGTGGTGCCGTTGAGCGCGTAGGCCTCATCGGCGAGCTGAGCGTGGAGCGCATCCCGATCCTGATCGGCGTACACGGCGACGGAGGCGATCCCGCTGTCCGCTGCGGCTCGGATGATGCGGACGGCGATCTCTCCCCGGTTGGCGACGAGGACTTTACGAATGCGCGACATGGAGTACAGCCTATTGGAGGGGGTGGTGCCTCCCTTGGATATATCGCACAACCTTTTCCGGATTCCTTCTCGGAATCCACAGATCAACCGAGCGAATCTTCCCGCCCCGAAGCCCCCATCAGGCGCTAGCCTTGACCCAGTGACCGCGCTTTTTGGACGGTGCACCGACCCCGATGGAGGGAACACATGGCAAGCGATTCGGAACTCCAGGCACTGCTCGGTCAGGTGCCGATCGGCGATCTCGCCGCGAAGTTCGGCGTGGACGACGCGACGATGCGGGAGGCGGTGCAGCAGGCGCTCCCCGGACTCGTCGGCGGCATGGCGGTCAACGCGAGCGACCAGGAGGGCGCGCAGAAGCTCGAGGCCGCGCTCGAGAAGCACAGCGGAGCCGAGGGCGGGATCTCGCTCGACGCGATTGACGAGGCGGACGGCCAGAAGATCGTCACCCACGTGCTCGGTGACAAGGAGAGCGATGTCGCCCACGCGCTCGGCCAGAACGCCGGCAGCTCGGTGATCAGCAGCCTGATCCCGAAGCTCCTCCCGCTGCTCGCCCCGATTGTGATGCAGTTCCTCGCGGGGAAGCTGCTCGGCGGCGGGTCCAACGGCACCGTGGCGAGCCAGCCGGCGCAGGGCGGCGGCGGCCTCGGCGGGATCCTCGGTGATCTCCTCGGCGGGCTGCTGGGCGGCGGTTCGCAGCCGCAGGCCAAGTCGCAGCAGAGCCAGGGCGGCGGACTCGATGACCTGCTCGGCGGCCTGCTCGGCGGCGGCTCGAGCTCCGGTTCGGGCGGCGGCGGCCTCGGCGGTCTCCTTGGCGGCCTGCTCGGCGGGAAGTAGTCGAGGAGCGGTTCCGGATCGGCGTCCTTCGTGCGGCGGCGCACGGCGGGCGCCGATCCCGTTCCGGGCCCGTTCCTTCCCTGATCCGCGGCTCGTTCTGCCGCGAGGATGCCCCGCTCGGTAGACTGTCGGCGTGGTGAATCCAGAGATCCAGGGCCGGGTGTATCCGGCGACCGAACCGTACCTCGTCGGGCGCGAGAAAGTGCGCGAGTTCGCGCGCGCCGTTCTGAGCGCCTCGCCGCTCCACCTCGATCCTGAGGCGGCCCGCGCCGCGGGCTTCGCGGACGTCGTGGCCCCGCCGACCTTCGCGGTCGTCGTGCAGGAGGCCACGCTGGCGCAGCTTCTCGCCGACGAGGAGGCCGGCGTCGATTTCTCGCGCGTCGTCCACGGTGACCAGCGCTTCACCTACTCCCGCCCCATCGTGGCGGGCGACGAACTCACGGCGACCCTCACGATCGCCGCCGTGAAACAGCTCGGCGGCCACTCGATGGTCACGGCATCGTCCGAGGTCGTCGACGCCGCGGGCTCGCACGTCGTCACCGCCATTTCCACGCTCGTGGTGCGCGGGGAGGAGTAACGCATGACCGCCCCAAACTTTTCTGAACTGTCCGTCGGGCACGTCGTCGCCGAGCGCGAGATCGAGCTGGGCCGAGACGCACTCGTTCGTTACGCGGGTGCCTCCGGGGACTTCAACCCGATCCACTACCGAGACGATGTTGCGACCTCCGTGGGCCTCCCCGGCGTGCTCGCGCACGGAATGCTCACGATGGGCGTCGCAGGCTCCGTCGCCACCGACTGGCTCGGCGCCGCTGCAACGGTGGCCGACTTCCAGGCGCGCTTCACCCGCCCCGTTCCGGTGCAGGCCGAGGGCGGCGCCCCCCTCACGGTCACCGCGACGATCGGCGCGCTCGATACCGAGGCGCGAACCGCGCGGATCGACCTGAAGGTGGTCTTCGACGGCTCGACGGTGCTCGGAAAATCGCAGCTCGTGGCGGCCTTCGCGTGAGTTTTCCCGATATTCGGCCGGAACCGGTCGGCGAGGAGACTCCGCTTTCGGCGCTCACGACGATGCGCGTGGGCGGGCCAGCTGAGCGGATTCTCGCGGCGCACAGCTCCGAGGAACTCGTCGAGCACGCTCGCGAACTCTGGGACGACGGAGAGGACTGGCTGCTGCTCGGCGGCGGCTCGAACACGGTCGTCCACGACGACGGATACCCCGGTCCCGTGCTGCTCGTCCGCTCGACCGGGATCTCGCCGATCGCGGACGAGGCGGCGGCCGCCGAGGGGCGCGTGCGCCTGCGCGTGCAGGCCGGCCACGACTGGGATCACCTGGTCGCCGCGACCGTGGAGCGCGGGCTCGCGGGGATCGAGGCGCTGTCGGGGATTCCCGGTCGCGCCGGTGCGGCGCCCGTGCAGAACATCGGCGCGTACGGTCAGGAGCTCTCCGACGTGCTCCACTCGATCGAGTTCCTCGACCGGTATCTCGACGAGGTGATCCGGATTCCCGCGGCGGAGCTGGGGCTCGGGTATCGGGATTCGGATCTCAAACGCGGCCGCGAGGGCGTCGTGCTCTCGATCGACCTGCTGCTCACGCCGACCGCCGAGGGCGATGCCGACGGCTCGGCGCCGATCGCCTACGGGCAGCTCGCCGCGGCGCTGGGCGCCGAGATCGGCGATCGTGCCCCCCTGCGCGAGGTCCGCAACGCGGTGCTCAAGCTGCGCGCCTCGAAGGGCATGGTGCTCGATCCCGCTGATCACGACACCTGGAGCGCCGGATCGTTCTTCACGAACCCGATCGTGTCCGAGCGCTTCGCGCGCACGCTGCCCGCCGACGCGCCCCGCTTCGAGATCGGCGACGAGGACGACGCCCCGGCCGTGACCACCTTCGAGGAGCTCTCGCTCGGAATGCCGCTGCGCGTGCCCGAGCCGACTGGGGAACGCCTCGTGAAGCTCTCAGCGGCGTGGCTGATCGAGCAGTCGGGCGTGCGGAAGGGATTCCGGATCCCGGGTTCCGGCGCTGCGATCTCGTCCAAGCACACGCTCGCGATCACGAACCGCGGCAACGCGACCGCCGATGAGGTCGCGCAGCTCGGCCGGCTGGTCGTGCAGCGGGTTCAGCAGGAGTTCGGCGTGATCCTGCAGCCCGAACCGAACCTGTACGGCCTGGAGCTGTAGCGCCCGTGCGCGTCGGAATCGTGGGGCGCGGGCGGATGGGCCGCGCGCTCGTGCCCGCGCTCGCCGCGGCGGGGCACGAGGTGCTGCCGCCGGCCGGGCGCGGCGCCGACGGGCGCGACCCGAGTGGCGCGCCCGTCGACGTCGTGCTGCTCGCCGTGCCCGACGCCGCAATCGCGGACGCCGCGGCGCTGATCTGCGACGGGCCGCTGATCGGGCATCTGTCCGGGGCGACGCCGCTCTCCGTGTTCGCGGGGCGCTCCGGCGTGTTCAGCGTGCACCCGCTGCTCTCGGTGACGGGCCCCGAGACGGACTTCGCCGGTTCGTGGGCCGCGGTCGATTCCGACAGTCCGTCCTCTGCTTCGGTAGCCGCCGTGATCGTCGAGGCCCTCGGCCTGCGTCCGTTCTCCGTCGCTGATCACGATCGCGCCGCATATCACGCCGCGGCATCGATCGCGGCGAACTTCCTGATCACGCTTGAAGGCGCCGCCGAGGATCTCGGCCGCTCAGCGGGCGTTCCCCGGGAGGCGCTGCTCGCGCTCGCGCGCGGCTCGCTCGAGAACTGGGGCCGGGTGGGGGCCGCCGAAGCGCTCACGGGTCCCGTGGTGCGCGGAGACGCTGACACGGTCGCCCGCCAGCGCGCGGCCGTCGCGGAGCGGCTTCACGGTGAACTCGCGCTGTTCGACGCGCTCGTCGCCGCGACCGAGCGGCTCGCGGGCCGGACGCGAGCGCATCGAACCACTGACCGCGCGCGGAACGCAGACACGGGGGAGCCGTCATGAGGATTGTGCGCACGGTGGCCGAGCTGCGTGACGCCACGCTGGCCGCGCGGACGACGGGGACGGGTATCGCCCTGGTCCCGACGATGGGGGCGCTCCACGAGGGACACCTGTCCCTCGTGCGCGCGGCACGGGCAGAGAATGCGCTGGTCGTGCTCTCGATCTTCGTGAACCCGACGCAGTTCGATGACCCGAGCGATCTCGCCGCCTACCCGCGCACGGAGCAGCGCGACGCGGAACTCGCTGGCTCGGCGGGCGCCGATGTGATCTTCGCGCCGTCGGCCGCCGAGATGTATCCGGACGGCTTCGCGACCACCGTGCACGTCGGCGGCCCGCTCACCGCGACCCTCGAGGCCGCGGGGCGCGGCACCGGGCACTTCGACGGCGTCGCGACGATCGTGTCGAAACTGCTGCTCGCAGCCCTGCCGGATGCGGCGTACTTCGGTATGAAGGACGCCCAGCAGGTGCTCGTGGTGCGCCGGATGGTGCGCGATCTCGGGATACCGTGCCGGATCGTCGCCTGTCCCACCGAGCGCGACGCCGACGGGCTCGCCCTGTCGAGTCGCAACACGAGGCTCACCGCCGAGGAGCGCGAGCGGGCGCTCGCCATCCCGCGTGTGCTGCGGAGGGTCGCCGAGGCGATCCGGATCGGGGCAGCAGGGAAGGCAGCCGCGGCGGCCCCATCGGGGGATCCTGCTCCGACCGGCGCCGAGCCGCTCGCGGATCACGGCGCCTTCGAAACGGCCAGGCGGCGCGGGCTCGCGGAGCTGAGTGCCGCAGGGCTCGATCCGGAGTACCTCGCGATCGTCGATCCCGAGGACCTGACGCCCGTGGACGCTCCGCCGGCTGGAGGCGCGGTGCTCGTGCTCGCTGCGGCGCGGGCGGGGAATACGCGCCTGATCGATAACGTAGTAGTGGATACCGGGACCCCCGTTCCCCGATGACCGACCCAATGGGGCAAACGCCTCGCTGCGGCGCCGTCCCCGCGGACGCAGCACCCCCGCACCGCACAACCGAGGAGTGATGGAAATGCCGAAGATCTCGATCCCCGAGCTCGCGCGCAAGCGGGAAGCAGGCGAACCGATCGTGATGGTCACCGCGTACGACTTCCCCGGCGCGCGCTGGGCCGAACGCGCCGGAGTCGACATGGTGCTCGTCGGAGACTCCGGCGCCCAGGTAGTGCTCGGATACGACTCCACCGTTCCCGTCACGACCGACGAGATGCTCGTGCTCGCGCGCGCGGTGCGCCGCGGCACGGAAACCGCGTTCCTCGTCTGCGACGTGGCATTCGGTACGACCGAGACCTCCGACGCGCAGGCCGTCGAGACGGCCGTCCGCTTCGTGAAGGAGGCCGGAGCCGACGCCGTGAAGATCGAGGGCGGTCGAGCGGAGCGGCTCAGCCGGATCCGGGCGATCGTCGCGGCCGGGATCCCCGTCGTCGGCCACATCGGACTCACCCCGCAGACGGCGACGGCCCTCGGCGGCTTCCGCGCCCAGGGACGGACCGTCGCGAGTGCCTCCCGTCTCGTCGAGGAAGCCATCGGGATCGAGGCCGCCGGCGCGTTCTGCATCGTCGTCGAGGCCGTCCCCTCCGAGATCACCGAGGTGCTGCGGGAGGCGCTCACGATCCCGATCATCGGGATCGGCGCCGGGCCCACCGACGGGCAGGTGCTCGTGCTCCACGATCTGCTCGGGATCACCGAGGGGCACACCGCCAAGTTCGTGAAGCAGTTCGGCACGATCGGCGCCGACGCCGTCGCCGCGATCACGGCCTACGGCGAGGAGGTGCGCTCGCGCGCCTTCCCCGCGGAAGAGCACGGCTACGCGGGGACGCCGGAGGCGCTTGAGGCGGCGCGCCAGGCCCTCGCGGCTCACGCGTCGGAGTAGCGAAGGCGCGTGCCCGCGCCGCGCCGGAAATGGCAGGCGCGGCGCGCTACCGTACCCGGTCGAGTCCCGCTCGTAGGTCCCTGATCAGGTCATCCGCGGACTCGAGTCCGACCGAGAGGCGGAGCAGCCCCGGCGTGATCCCGAGCCGCTCGTTGATTTCGCCGGCGAACGTCGCGTGCGTCGAGGTGAGCGGGTGGATGATCATCGAGCGGGTATCCCCGATGCCCGTCATGCGCGAGAACACCCGGAGCCCGTTGACGAAGTCGCGGGCGCCGTCGATTCCGCCGCGCACGGTCACGCCGAAGACGGAGCCCGTCCGGCCGGAGTAGTCGCGGCGCGCGATGCCGTGCAGCGGGTGCGAGGGGAGGCCCGCGTAGTCAACCGACTCGACCTCCGGTTGCTCCTCCAGCCACGCTGCGATGCGGAGCGAGCTGTCGACGTGACGCTCCATGCGGAGCGACAGCGTCTCCATGCCCTGGTGGAGCAGGAACCCGTTGAACGGGGCGAGCGAGGGGCCGATGTCGTTGACGACGGCCTCGCGGACGGCCCGCGCGTAGGCGCCACTCCCGAAGCGGTCGAGCATCGACCCGAGGCCGGGGCGGGGAGCGCGGGTGATGAGCGGATAGCTGCGCCCGGCGCGCTCGGCCGCCTCCCAGTCGAAGTTCCCACCGTCCACGACCGCGCCGCCGATCGAGGCGCCGTGCCCCGAGAGGAACTTCGTCGTCGAGTGCACGACGATACTCGCGCCGTGCTCGAACGGCCTGATCAGCGCGGGAGTGCCGACGGTGTTGTCCACGACGAGGGGCAGGTTGTGCCGGGCGGCGACGGCCGCGATCCTGCGCAGGTCCGTGACGTCGTTTCGCGGGTTCGGGATCGTCTCGGTGTAGATCGCCCGGGTGTCCGGGCCGATCGCGCGATCCCACTCTGCGTCGTCGTCCGCGTCCCAGACGTAATCCACCTCGATGCCGAAGCGCTTGAAGCTCCGCCCGAACAGGATGCGCGTGCCGCCGTAGATCGACGCGGTCGACACGATCCGATCGCCGTGCTGCGCCAGGGCGAACAGCGCCGAGGAGATCGCGGCCTGCCCGCTCGACACGGCGACAGCGACCGTCCCGCCCTCGAGCGAGGCGAGCCGGGCCTCCGCCACCCCGTTCGTTGGGTTGCCCTGGCGCGAGTAGATGGGGTCGATGGAGCGGCCGGCGAAGCGATCGACCTGATCGTCGAAGTCGTCGAAGACGTAGCCTGCGGACAGCGCGAGCGGCGGGACGCGCAGGCCCGTGTTGAGATCGGCGTACTCGCCGGCGTGGACCTGCCTGGTGTCGAAGCCGAAGCCGTCCCAGTCGTCGACCGGGGGCTCGGCAGGGCTCGGCGCGCTCGCCGCCGGTGGTCGCGCTGGGGTCGCCGCAGCACCGGCCTCGCGCGCAAGCTCTGCCGCCGCCAGTTCGGGGCTCATGCTTCCGCCCCCGATCCGGGCAGGATCCCGGCGATCCGGTCGATCGCGCGCTCGAGCGTGTCGGGTGCGCAGGCGAGATTGATGCGCGCGTGCCCGGCCCCGCCGACGCCGAATGCCGCCCCGTCGTTCAGCGCGACGCGCGCCTCCGCGAGAATGCGTCCGGCGGGACCGGGGCCGAGGCCCGAGCCCGTGAAGTCGAGCCAGGCGAGATAGCCCGCGCGCGGCCGGATGAGCCGCACTCCCGGGAGCCGCTCCGCGACGAGCTCGTGGAGCCGCGCCTCGTTCGCGCGGACGAGCGCGATGGCGCGGTCGAGCCAGTCACGGGACTCGGCGAACGCCGCGACGCCGGCGTGGAGGCCGAGGATGCTCGCGCGGGTTGTGGTTTCCGGGGGGAGGCCGCGCAGGAGCGCGTCGGCGCGATCGTCGGCGGCGACGATCACGGAGCACTTCGCCCCCGCGAGATTCCATCCCTTGCTCGCCGAGGTGGTCGTCACGGACAGGGCTCCGGCGGCGGCCGCGAGCGGCGCGAACGGGGTGAACGTCGTTCCCGGGTGCGTGAGCGGCGCGTGGATCTCGTCGGAGACGACGAACACGTCGTGGCGGGCTGCGAGGCGCGCGAGCTCGGCGAGCTCCTCCTCGCTGTGCACGGTGCCGTGCGGATTGTGCGGGTTGCAGAGGATGAAGGCGTCGATCCCCGGTTCCGTGGCGAATGCCGCGGCAATTCCCGCGAGGTCGAGGCGGAAATCGCTGCCGTCCGCGCTGATCAGGGGCAGCTGGACCGTCTCGAACGGCACCTCCTCGAGCATCTCGAAGAAGCCCGGATAGCAGGGCGTCGCGAGGGCGAGCCGGCCGCCATTCGGGCGAGCGACCCTGAGCGCCTCGACGACGCCCGTCGCGACATCCGTCGCGAGATGGACCCGGTGTTCGGGAACGGCCCAGGCGAAGCGATCCTCCGCGAAGCCGGCGAACGCCGCTGCCAGCGGCCCGGGGCCATCGAGGTAGCCGGTATCACTCGCCTCGACGCGCTCGATCAGGGCGCGCTTGATCGCGGGCGCGAGTTCGTAATCCATCTCGGCGACGTAGAGGGGAAGCACGTCGTCGGGGAACCGCGTCCACTTGATGCTCGTGCGTCGCTGCCGCAGCCGCTCGGGGGTGAGCTCCGCGAACGGAACCCCGCCCGGGTCGGCGGTAGCCGATACCCCGCCCGCGCCGCGCTGCTGAGCCTCGATACACGCTGCCTCACTCATGACCCCATGATGACCCCATGGAAAGCGAACTTCCAGCGCCGCGGTAAAGCGGAGTCATCGAGGGTCACTCAGTGTCACATTCGCGTGCGCGCTCGCGTGGTGATCGCGATCGTGTTCGTGACGCCGCGCGAGATCAGGGTCTCGAGCGGGCCGGATCGGCCGGTGCGGGAAAGCACGAAGCCGATGAGCAGGACCCCCGCGAACTGAACCGCGAGGCCGCCGACGCCGATCGTCCACCAGGGGAGCGAGCCGCCGAAGGCCTGCGGGTCCGACTCCGCGACCCCGAGCGTCAGCGCGACGAGCACGATGTGCAGCACGTAGATCGTGAGCGGAGCCGCTCCGGCCGCGCGGAACACATCCGTGATCAGGCCGGGTCGCTTGCCGCGCGCATCGAAGGCGAGGACGAGGACGCAGATCACCGCGAAACTGATCGCGATGGTCCGCACGAGATCCATGCCCGATCCGGAGTGCGGCGTTGCGACGAGCTGCGCCCACAGCCCGGTGCCCGCCGGTGCCCCATACCCGGGCGATTCGAGGAGGACCCGGATGAGCGCCTGATCGACGTGGTCGGGCAGGCTCGAGCCGAGCAGCGCAACGTGGGAGATCGCCCACTCGGAGACGGCCTGACCCGCGATCGCGACCGCGATCCCGCCGCCGGCGAAGAGCGCAGCGACCCGGCCCAGCGTTCCCCGCCGCATCGCAGCGATGAGGGCGCGCGCCAGCAGAATTCCCGCGGTGAGGTAGACGAACCACGTGAGCGCCGGATAGATCCCCGTCACGAAGAGCGCCCGCAGCGACTCGATCGGCGCGGTGAACAGCGTCTCGAACGTGGGGGATCCGCCCTCGGTCACCTCCCCGATGGACTGGCGCACGAACGCGTTCACGGGCCCGCTCGCGGCCCCGACCACGACTGCGATCAGGGCGAGCAGCGGCCCGCGAACCGCGATCAGCGGCGCGACGAGCATCATCGCGACGCCGAAGAAGCACAGCACCACCGCGACCGGACTCGCCAGCATGCCGAGGAGCAGCCCGATGAAGAACACCACGGAGCCCCGGATCGCGATCGCAGCGATTGCCGCGCCGACCCGGCCCTGTTCCAGGAGGCGGCGGGAGGCGAGCGCGCTGCTCACCCCGCCGAGCACGGCGAACAGCGGAGCGGCGATCCCCACGGCGGTGAGGTTGACCACCTCAGCGGCGACCGCGCCGACGGGCCCAGAAGCGGAGACCGCGGTCGTCGTCGCGATGAGGTGGGTGGCCATCATGCCGACGATCGCGAGCAGCCGGGCGATATCGACGCCGACGAGGCGGGCGCCCGATCCGTCGAGGGCCGCATCGCGACTCGCGGACGCGCGGTCCGGGACGGTGTCGGCCGCCGACGCGGTGCGGGGCGATGGCGCGGACACGGGGGGTGCGGCGGTCGGGATGCTGGCAGTCATGGTTCCAGCTTCGTCGGAAGCATTCCGCCCCGGATCGGCCCGGGGTGCCTGCGCGTGGTACCCGGGTACCTTGGTGCCGGAGCGGCAGCGGGCCGGGTTCAGGATCCCCGAACACAGCGGAAGGGCCCCCGGCGAGAACGCCGGAGGCCCTTCACGGGTGCGATCGGATTAGATCCGGTCAGCGCGCATGCGGCGCGCGGCGAAGGCGATCACGCCGCCGCCCAGGAGCAGCGCGGCACCAGCGGCGATCCCGAGGGGGAGGAGGGCGTCGCCGCCCGTGACGGCGAGATTGCCGTCGTCTCCACCGGTGTTGCCGTCGCCGGGGTTGCCGGCCGGGTCGGTGCCGGGGTTCGTGCCCGGGTTCGGGTTCGGGTTGGGGTTCACGGCGACGCCGCCCTCAACCGTGAACTTCACCGCGGTCGGCTTCGACTTCACGCCGTTGACGGTCTGCGTCGCGGACGCCGTGAAGGTGCCCGGCTTGAACTTCTCACCGAAGTCGACGGTCCAGGTGCCATCGGCACCGGCCGCGCCGTCGGCGAAGGGCGCCTTGCCAGCCTCGGCCATGGCCTTGGCGAGCTTGCCCTCGACGGCGACGTCGACGCGCGCGCCCTCGATGCCCGTGCCCGAGATCGTGCTCGGCGCGTTGGTGTCCTTGAAGTTCTGGCCGTCCTTGATCGAGGTGATCTTCGGAGCGACCGGGCGCACCACGACCTTGCCGGTCGCGGCGGGGCCGGTCTTGCCGTCGATGGTCTGCGTCGCGGTCACCGAGTGGCTGCCGATCTCGAAGCCGGCCTTAACGCTCCAGTTGCCCTTCGCGTCGACCGTTGCGGTGCCCGTGGCGTCGCCGCCGAGGGTGATCGTGGCGCCCGGGGTGCCGGTGCCGGTGATCGTGACATCGCTCAGCTCGGAGTCGACGTTCTTGATCGTCGGGGCGCCGACCGTCGTGTCCGGCTTCTCGACCGTGAACGCGAAGGAGGTGGCCTTCGAGGAGCTCATGCCGTTCTGCGCGGTGAACGAGTAGGTGTAGGTGCCCTCGGTGGTCGGGGCCGTGAAGGTGGCGTTGCCGCCGCTCACGTTGGCCGAGGCGCCGGAGGTCGACTCGGCGACCTTGGTGGCGTTCGTCGGCGCGTTGACGACGATCGAGGCGCCCGGCGCGACGGTGGTTCCCGTTGCGACCTTGGGGGCGTCGATGTCGAGCGCGACCTCGTAGCCGGCGATGCGGGTGGCGTCCAGGATCGAGGTCGACCAGGTCCACTGCTTGCCGTTGTTCTGGTCGGGGGTCAGGCCGCCGCTGATGAGGCCGACCGCCTTGGTGCCCTGGATGACGGAGCCGCCGGAGTCGCCCGGCGCGGCCTTCACGTCGCTCGAGAAGCCCTTGACCCACTTGTCCTCGATGCGGCTCCAGCCGTTGATGATGTCCTCGTTGGAGACGGTGCCCGAGGTGTAACCGGTGGTGCGGCCCGACTTCGTGACGCCCGTGCGGGTCGCGTCGCCGACGGACTTGATCTTCACGGTGTCGCCGCCGAGCGAGTCGAGCGAGGGACCGGCCGTCTTCCAGGTGGTGACCTCGGGCTTGAGGTTCCAGCCACCATCGGTGTTGACGTCGATCGCCGAGACGTCGGTCGAGTTCTGGTCGTTGTTCGCACCGATCGTGCTGCCGGGGCCGCCGAACTGGACGAAGTTGAAGCTGCCGAAGCGGACGGGGTCCTTCTCGTACCCGTAGCCCTCGCCGCCGACTGCCGGCTCCTGGTCCGGGATGGAGAGGATCGTGTCCTTCAGCGGGTTGTCCGTCGCACCGAAGCCACAGTGGCCCGCGCTGAGCACGGCGGGCTTCTTGCCTGCGCCCCAGGCGCTGAAGCCGATCGAGCAGGCGAACATCTTGTTGTTCGTCACGTCGAGCGTGATGTAGCCCGCGCCCGCGACGACGTCACCGGCGGCGAAGGACTTCGGGGCGTTGGGGAGTTCGACCGTGACGACGTCGGACGGGGTCTCGGCCCCGCGCGTCTCGGCGAAGGACTGGATCGCCTGGTCGGCTTCCTTCGTCTCGGGAGCGGCGGTCGTGACGACGACGGTCTTGCCCTCGTCGTTCAGGCCGACGGCGACGAGCTCCACTCCGGCCTGGTCGAGGTTCTTGACCTCTTCCTTGGAGGGCGCGGCGACGGCGTCGTCGCTCGGCTTCGTCGCGGGCTTCTCCGCGGCCGGAGCCTGGGGTGCGGCCTTCGCGTCGTCCGTGGCGTCGGTGGTCGGGGCGTCCGCCCGGGGGGCGGTCGTCTCGGCGGTCTTCGCCTCCGAGGGTGCGGCGCCGGAATCGGCGATGTTCTGATCGTTCGGCGCTTCGGTGCTCTCTGCCATCGCGGGTGAGGCGGCAAAGAGGCTGCCGAAACCGATCGCGAGAGCTGCGCCGAAGGCGAGCGGGCGACGTTTCGTCACGTGTGGAGTCCTCCCAGTTACTTACAAGGTGCAAAGTTTGGCTTTATCCGTAGTTGATTCAGGTCGAATGCTCGAATGAGACATTCAGGGGGGAGACCACACCAACAGAAGTGATAGAGCCTTATCCAACGTAATCGCTGGGAGACTATGCCGCAACACACAGTGATTATTCGGGTCATTCATAGGAATGGAAAAACACCTGATAGAACGCCATAAAAATTCGATGCTCAGGATTCCGGATTTTCTTCCTGGTTACGATGAGTTCATTCGAGAGGGGAATGCGGACCATGATGCGAAACACACGACGCACGACCATTGCGGCAATCGCCGCAGGGATCCTGCTGGCGGGATTGACCGCCTGCGCACCGGGGGCGCAGGGACCCGAGAACTCGAAGGGCGCAGGGGACGGAGAACAGGGAAAAATGACGACCGACACGACCGCACAGCCGGGCAGCGACGCCGTGCTCGGCACCTGGACCTCGCAGCAGGAGGGGAACCCCGAGCTCAACTTCGAGCCGAAGGGCGTCGTGAACGGAACGGACGGCTGCAACCGCATCGTCGGCAGTTACGAGGCCACCGCGGAGGGGGCCGACGTCAAGCTGCGGGCCTCCACGCTCAAGGCCTGCCAGGGCGTTGACACCTGGCTGAGCGGGGTCGCGCAGGTCCGCGTCGACGGGACGCAGCTGCACGTGCTCGACCACGCGGGCAAGGAGATCGGCGCGCTCGAGCGGAAAGCCTGATCCGATCGCGATCCGGGAGCCGCTACTCGCGACCGCGATTGCGGCGCCGGATCGCCCGCTTCGGCTTGCCGCCGAGGAACGACGAGGCCGAGTCGACGAGGTAGCCGCGTCGCAGCGCCTCGCGGCCGATGAGCATCCGGAACACCATCTCCTCGCGATCCGTGAGCGTGACCTCCGCTGGGACGGTGCGGCCCGCGATCTTGATGTCGATGAGCACCACCGGACGCTCCTGGGCGTGGCCCGAGGAACTGCGCACGATCCGGCGATCGTGGATCGGGAGTTCGACCGCGACCTCGTCCGAATCGGCCCGCTGCCAGGGATGCGCGAGGAAGCGCACCCACGGCGCGCCGTCGCGCTCGAACTCCTCGATTCCCGTCGCGTGCAGCGCGGAGGTCTGAGCGCCCGTGTCGATCTTGGCCTTGACCCACGGGATCCCGATACTGGGCAGATTCACCCACTCCCGCCACCCGATGGGAGTGCTTGAATAGGAGGGATCCACCATGCTCCTATTCTGGCAGGGAACTCCGTGAAACTTGCTCTTCTCTCGCGCGCACCCCAGGCGTACTCGACGCAGCGGCTCGTCGCCGCCGCCGAGCAGCGCGGTCACCGGGTCCGCGTCCTCAACACGCTCCGCTTCGCGATCGACCTCGCGGGAGAGGAACCCGACCTGCAGTATCGGGGCAAGCAGCTGAGCGACTACGACGCGGTGCTTCCCCGGATCGGCAACTCCATCACCTACTTCGGCACCGCGGTCGTGCGCCAGTTCGAGCAGATGGACGTCTACACTCCGAACACCGCGAACGGCATCTCGAACGCGCGTGACAAGCTGCGCGCGATTCAGATTCTGTCGAGACACAACATCGACATGCCCGCAACGGCGTTCGTGCGCAATCGCGCCGACGTGCGACCGGCGATCGAGAGCGTCGGCGGCGCGCCGGTGGTGATCAAGCTGCTCGAGGGCACCCAGGGCATCGGGGTCATCCTCGCGCCGCAGGTGAAGGTCGCGGAGGCGATCATCGAGACGCTGCACTCGACTCGCCAGAACGTCCTGATCCAGCGCTTCATTTCCGAGAGCAGGGGGCGTGACATCCGGGCGCTCGTGGTCGGGGACCGTGTCGTCGCCGCGATGCGGCGGATCGCGAGCGGCGACGAGTTCCGCTCGAACGTGCACCGCGGCGGAACCGTCGAGGCCGTGCAGCTCGACTCCGCCTACGAGCAGGTCGCGGTGCGCGCGGCGCAGATCATGGGTCTGCGGGTCGCCGGCGTCGACATGCTGGAGGGCGAGGACGGGCCGCTCGTGATGGAGGTCAACTCCTCGCCCGGCCTGCAGGGGATCGAGACGGCGACCGGACTGGACGTCGCGGGCGCGATCGTCGATTTCATCGCCAACCAGGTCAATTTCCCCGAGATTGACGTTCGGCAGCGGCTCAGCGTCTCGACGGGGTACGGCGTTGCGGAGCTCACGATGCACGCGGGAACCGATCACGTGGGACGCACGCTCGGCGATCTCGGGCTGTGGGACAGGGACATCACGGTGCTGACCCTGCATCGCGGGGCGCAGGTGATCCCGAACCCGCGCAAGCACCTCGTGCTCGAGGCGGAGGACCGGCTGCTGTGCTTCGGCCGGCTCGAGGAGATGCGGTCGATGATTCCGGACAAGAAGCGCCGCAGGGCGCGCGTGCGGAAGCTGCCGAAGGGGGCGCAGGACTTCGGATCCTGACCGGAGGCGGAGGCGGAGACGGGGGCGCACACGGGGGCCCGACCCGGTACCGGTACCGGTGTCGGCTCCGGCGCGAGGGCGCCCCGCCCGCTCGATTTGCGAATCGCCCATAGCAATCCCATAGGGTGAGGAGTGCAGTCGGACAGATCCGGCACCCGCACCGAAGCGATCAGGGGGATTCCATATGGCGATCAGTCTTCGTGCCGCGCGCTCGCGCGGCCCCGCAATGCTCGGCCTCGCCGGAGGCTCCTCGCTCGTGCTCGCGCTCGTCGGCTGTTCCGGCGCAGGAACGGGGGCGGAACCCGAGCAGAAAGCCGACGGCACCAAGACCGAGGCCGCCGCAACGCCGGGCACCGCCACCTGCGATTTCAGCGGGGACGGGCCGAAGACCGCCACGATCACGGAGACGGCGGACGCCTACGAGGTGACCTTCACCGGCGACTTCATCACCCCGGAGACCATGCAGCCGAAGGAGGGACGCACCACCTTCGGCGTCAGCCTGTGGGACCCGGAGAACGGCGACTCGACCGCGCTCATCTTCCAGTACGAGCGCGGTACGCTCGCGCAGAGCGGCTTCCAGGAGGAGGCCGAGATCACCCCGCTGAAGACCGAGGTGAAGCTGGAGGACGGCGCGTTCACGGCGAAGTACCCGAAGCCGATTCCCTCCCTTGAGCAGACCCCGCCGACCACCTGGACGCCATCGCTCTACGTCGACGATGGAACGGGCGGCCAGCCCGAAACCTATCGCTGCGGCGACGGCCGGACGCAGCCGTTCACCCCGCTCGGGAAGTAAGCAGAAGAGACCCCGGGTGCGGTCCGTCGCCCGGTGCGACGGCCGCGGTCGGCACGCGCCTGCCGGTCAGTGCGCGACGTTCAGCTGGAACTCCACCGCGCCCTTCGGCTCGACCTTCACGAACCCGAGGTCGGGAGCCTCGACGCCGAAATCCGCGAAGGTGATCGGGATGCTGCCCGCGAGCTGACCCGTGCTGCCATCGCTCTGCACCTGGACGGCGGCCTCGACGCTGCGCGTGGTGCCCGCGATCGACAGGTCGCCGACGGCGGTCGCCTGAACGGCGTCGCCCGACTTCGGCGTCTCGGCGAGGGTGACGGGCTTCGTGAGCGTGAACGTTGCCGTGGGATGCTCCGCGGTGCGCAGGGCGTTGTCGCGGAAATAGCTGTCGCGTGAGGAGCTATCGGTCTGGATCGAGGCGACATCGACCTCGATCCGCGCGGCCGAGAGCGTCTTGCCGTCCTCCGAGATCGTGAAGGTGCCCCGCACGTCGGAGGTGCGACCCGTCACCGTGACATCGGTCCCGTTGAGCACCTCGTTGACCCGGTACCCCGCCTCCGAGCCCTCGGAAACGGTCCACTCGCCGGCGACCGCCGACGGCTCGAGGGCGTCACCGACGGCCGATCCGCCGAGGACGCCCTCCTTCGCGGAGAGCGTCGGCGCGCTCGCGGCCTGCCCAGCGACGAGGTCCCGATAGATGAGGGGACCGGCGATCGCCGCGGCAGCGACCACCGCGAGCACCGCGGCGCCCGTGACGATCAGGACTTTGTGGGACTTCTTCACGTGCGCTCCAGACGGGGGTTCAACGCACTCAGCATCGCAGCCCCGCCGAGGAGGGACCTCCGAGGGAGTCGTGAGGAGCCTGACAATCCCGCCAGCGAGGGCGGCCGGGAGCGCGCCGCCGGATCAGCGCACCCGCAGCGCCCCGGGGCGCACGACCACCGTGAAGGCCACGACCTCGCCGACCTCGTCGCCGTCGACCTCGAGCTCGAGCGGCTGATCGAGCCGCAGGCTCACGCGCTCGGCCTGGGCGTGCTCGGTCGATTCGGTGCTCTCTGCCTGGTCGGCGCCCGAGATGAGGCGCTTCACGCCGTTGTCCCACACGACGTTCCTGAGGGTCTCCATCCAGGAGACGACGCCGTCGGCGCGGAGCAGCAGCAGATCGAGCTTCCCGTCGTCCGGCTCGGCGTCCGGAAGCAGGGTGACCCCGCCCTGGAGCGTGCCGCAGTTCCCGATCAGCACCGTGTGGGCCCGATCGTGCACGGGATCGTCGTCGCCGAGGGTGATCGTGAAGTCGGTCACGTCGCTGCCGGCGACGGCGCGTCCGAGCGACTCAACATAGGCGAGCCACCCCGCCCGGGACTTCAGCTCGTCGTCGGTCTCCACGATCATCTGCGCGTCGATCCCGAAACCCGCCATGACCACGAAGGCCTGGGTCTCCGTGGAGCCATCGGCGCGCTCGAGCTCGAGCTCGCAGAGGTCGATGGGCCGTGCACGCTCCGACAGGGCTCGAACGAGCGCCGCAGCGGGGTCGTTGAGGGGGACATCGAGGTTGCGCGCGAGGAGATTGCCCGTTCCCCGGGGCAGAATCCCCAGTTCCGCACCCTGATCGACGCGCTTGCCCGCGCCCAGTTCCGCCGCGACGGCTCGCACGGTGCCATCCCCGCCGGCCGCGATGATCAGTCCGCACCTCGCGGCGAGAGCCTCCTGGGTCGCTGACGCTCCCGGATCGTCCTCGCTCGTGGAGAACCACAGCGCTTCAGGGCTGTCCTCCGGTCCCGAGGCGCCCGCGAGCTCCTCCGTTGCGGCCTCCCAGGCCGCTCGCAACTCGTCCTCGGAGATCTTCGAGGGGTTCCATACGATCCCAACGGGTTCGGTCATTTCGTTCTCGTTCTTTCTCTCGAGTGTTCCTGGGGGGGGAGGGGATGGGTCGGGTTCCGGCTCGCTCAGAGCTCGACGAGGAGCGCTTTCCAGTGCGCGCGCCACGCTTCGATCTGCTCCTGATCGGGGATCCCGTCCTGGCTGACGGTGAGGATCGAGCGATCGGCGTCCTTCGCGACTGCCGCGACCTCGACCTTCCCTGCTCCCTCCAGCGGGAGGCGCCAGAAGGTGCGCTTGTCGGTGCGCGAGGGGCGCGGCACTCCCGCGGCGTGGCCGAGGTGCTCGGTCCGTTCGCCGTGGGCCGCGACCCACGAGGCGACCGCCGCGTCGCGGTCCAGGGAAAGCGTCCGCGTGGCGCTCACCCGGAACGTTCCGGTCGACGACTGCCCGGGCACGCGGAGCCCGACCTGCTGCTCGAAGGCGATGGCGACGCCCTGCGCCCACCAGTGCCTGCTCTGCATGTCCTCGGGGGTGGCGGCCAGGGCGAGTTTCGCGATCTCGGGGTGGGCGAGCTCGCGGGCGTTGTTCGCGTCGAAGTAGGCCATCCAGGAAGCCCAGTCGCGGCCGGTCGCGCGTTCGATCCCGGCGATACTCGTGCCCCGCGTCTCGTTGCCAGCAGCCGCAGACTTCTTCGTCATGAACCGTCCCCCTTCGAACCGTGTGCGCCCAGTGTATCTGCGGTGCCCCGCGCGGGGCGGTGCCGATTCGCCCCCGGTCGGGTGCTTGAATGGGGGTATGCAGGAATCCGTCGAGGTGCGCGATCCAGACCCGCGCGAGGCGCGCACATACATCGAAGTCGAGACCTCGCAGCATCGATCCGGCGCCGAGGACGGCGACGCGGCCGGCCTGGCGATCGACGGCGACCCGCAGGAGTACCGCGTCGACCTCGAGCGCATCCGATTCTCCTCCTTCTTCGCCAGGCTCTCCGACGTCACCCAGGTCGTGCCGCAGTCCGGCGTCGGCCCCGTCATGCACAACCGGCTCACCCACTCGCTCAAGGTGAGCGCCGTGGCCCGCGTGATCGCCGCGCAGCTCGCCGGCCGCGCGGCGCAGCATCGGGCGAGCCTCCGCGGCGAGGCCCCGGCCGACGAGGTCGGCGCGATCATTACCAGGCTCGGCGGCTGCGACACGATCGTCGCGCAGGCAGCGGCGCACGCCCACGACCTCGGGCATCCGCCGTTCGGGCACCTCGGCGAGCGGGTGCTCGACCGGGTGGCGCGCGAACGGCTCGGGCTCGCCGAGGGCTTCGAGGGGAACGCGCAGAGCTTCCGCATCCTCACCCGGCTCGACACGCTCGGCCGCGACTTCCCCGGCCTCAACCTCACCGCGGCGACGCGCGCGGCGACCCTCAAGTACCCCTGGACCCGCGGATCGTGGGTCGGGGTGAGCGAGGCCGAGGTGCCCGCCTGGGAGCGCCCGCGCGGCGTCGGCGCCGATCCGGCGACGGGGGCGGAGAAATTCTCGAGCTACGCGCTCGACGCCGACGAGATGGAGACCGCGCTCGCGGCGTTCCCCGGGATCCCGTCCGGCATGCAGACCGTCGAGTGCGCCGTCATGGACCTCGCGGACGATATCGCCTACGCCGTCCACGACCTCGACGATTTCACCCGCGCAGGCGTGCTGCAGCACTCCGCGGTGCTCGGCGAATTCCACGCCTGGATCGCCGGGGCTGGCGCGCTCGCCGCGATCGACGATGCCGAACTGCGCGCCGACTCACGGGCTCCCGGGCGGGCGCTCGAGCTGCTCTGGCGCCGGATCAGGGTGAAGGACGCGTGGATCGCGGATCGCGACGCCTTCGCCGATGCCGTCCGCGTGGTGAGCGAGGAGATCGGCGGCTCGCTGCTCGCGGCCCCGTACGACGGCGGGATCGACAGCGAGCGCGCCGTCTCCGGCTTCACCCGGCGGTGGATCGAGCGCCTCCGCACCTCGATCGTGGTCGAGGAGCGCCCGAACATCCGCAGCGGCCACGTGCGCCTCGACGCCCGCGCCTGGCACGAGGTCGTGGTGCTGAAGTTCGTGCACGCGCACTTCGTGCTCGACCGGCCCGAGCTCGGCCAGCCGCAGCGCGGGCTCGCGCGGATCGTCGAGGAACTCGTGCTCGCCTTCGACGACTGGCTCTCGGATCCCGACGACTCCGGGCGCGCACCCCGCCGCCTCATCGAGTGGGTCGCGGAGACGACCGCGGAGGCGTTCGAGCTGCGCCGCACCCGCCCCGATCTCCTGCTCGGGGATCCGAGCGACGCCGGCCTCGTGCGGCAGGGCCGCAGCCGCGCGATACTCGACTACGTGGCCTCGCTCAGCGACCAGCAGGCCATTACCACGCATCGGACGCTGACAGGAGGGGCAGGGCTGTGACCGACACTGCGCACCGGGATCGAGACGCCAGGATCGCCGAGCTGATCGCCGTCGGGCGTGACGCCGTGGAGCGCGGGCTCGTGCTCGCGAGCGCCGGCAATCTCTCCGCCCGGATCTCCGACACTGAGTTCGCCGTCACCGGCAGCGGCACCTGGCTCGATCGGCTCACTCCTGAGGACTTCGCGGTGCTCACTCTCGATCCCGACGAGGATGGATCCGCCCGCGATGGCGGCGCGAAGCCGTCGAGCGAGTGGAAGCTCCACCACCACGCCTACCGTGCCCGGCCCGACGCCGAGGTGGTGCTGCACCTGCACCCGCGCAACGCGGTCGTCCTCGCGAGCCTCGGTCGTGAGATCCGGATGCTCACCCTCGATCACGCCTACTACCTGGGCCGGATCGCCGTCGTCCCGTTCTTCCACAACGGCAGCGAGGAGCTCGCGGCGACGGCCGCCGACGCGCTCCGTGACAGTAACTGCGTGATCATGCAGCATCACGGCTGCTCCGTCGTGGCCGACACCGTCGACATGGCCTACCGGCGGGCCCTCAACCTCGAGGACGCTGCTCAGGCGACTGCGCTCGCGCTGCAGCTGGGTGACGAGACGACCGTGTTCCCGGATCTCGGGGCGACGCACGCGTAGACCGGACGGACGCCGGGCAGAGGCACGCTCGGATCGCCCGAATGCTCGGCTAATCTGGGTTCCTGTGCGTGGGGCGTTCGCCCCGCCGAGGAGAGGATCCGGATGTCGGCGCAGACGTGGGCCGCGCAGTGGCGCGAACTCCTCACGATCGACCGCCGGCTGAGCGTCCCCGACGCCTTCGCGGGAGCCCGCCCGATGCAGCTCGCCGAGCAGTTCCCCGCGGACACCGCGGATCCCGAGCACCGGATCGTGTTCGAGCACGGCGTGCTCGCCCTGTTCGACGAGGGGCGGCGCGAGGTGCTCCTGCTCGCCGTGCCGTCCTGGGCCGGCGAAACCTGGCGGGCCAGCGACGCCGCTGAGCAGGAGTGGATCTCCGCCGCAGCCGAGTCGGCCGCCGAGGAGAACCGGGTCGACATCACCGCGCTCCGCGGGCCAGGAGGCGCGGTCCGCACCGTCTACACGCGCGTCGAGCCACTCGGGGAGCCGTGGCTGCTCCCCACGGAGCCGAGCTGGGAGTTCTCACTCGGCACCGGGGGTTTCTCCGAGGCGGGCCGGGCCAGGGTGCAGGACTTCGCCGACGCGGTCGGCAGGGCCGGTTCCGCATTCCTGGCCGCGGAGGACTACCCGCTCGCGACCCCGACGCCGACCGAGATGGATCGAGCGCGCCGCGCCGATTCCGCTCCGGCCGCCCCCGGCGACGAGCCCGTGATCCCGCTCGCTCCCCCCGTTCCGCCGCGGAGCGCAGCCCCGATCGCGACGGGCACGGGCGCGGCCACCAGCCCGGCCGCCGCGGGTGCTCCGGCGTTCGCGTTCGGGCGCGGATCGGCGCTGACACCGCTCCGGCTGTCCGCGATCATCGTCGCGTTTGCGGTGCTGATCGGGATCGTCATCGCGGCGGGCGTGAGCCGCGGCTACTCGGTCGAGGTGGTCGACCAGGAGGCGCGCGCCGCAACCCAGCGGGAGGAGCCAACCGGGCGGATCGAGCTCATCGAGGAGGAGGACCGCCGCATCTGCGGGGGCGACGAGGACTACCTCGCCTGCGTGAACAAACACGACGCGGTCTACCAGTCGGCCTGCGCTGCGGACGACGAATACACGGAGCACGCTGCCGACGTGTGCCGGTCCCTCAAGAAATTCGTCGCCGATTCCCGCGCCGAGTACGCGAAGTGCGACACGCAGTGCCTCACCGCGCTCGACGAGTACGGGCTGTGGGGATGGCCCTATCTCACGCGGGAGCCCGAGACGCGCCTCGTGTCGAATCAGGACGCGCTGGAGCGGAAAACCCACATCGAGCGCTGCTCGTTCGACCTCGGGCCGTTCGAGATCGGCGAGTGCGGGCGCTGACGGCCGCGCGCTGGTCGACGTGTCAGCCCCGCACCTCGAAGCGCTGCTCCCGATCCCACGGCACTGCCCAGCCGAGCTCGTCGAAGAGCGCCGACAGGAGGATCCCCGTGAACCCCCACACGATGCGGCCGCCGAAACGCTCGTCGAGCCGGAACGCCGGGCCGCGGAATGTCGCGCCGGGACGGCGCAGGACGGAGGTGCCGCGCGAGGCCGGATCTAGCAGCTCGGCGACGGGCGCGCGGAACACCTCGACCGATTCCGAGTGATCCGCGGCGACCTCGCTGGGCCGCGACCACCAGCCGATTACTGGAGTGACCAGGTTGTTACTCACCGGGATGTGGATCTCGGGGAGCGATCCGAGGAGCTCGACGCCCGCGGGATCGAGGCCCGTCTCCTCGTGGGCCTCGCGCAGCGCCGTCGCCCCGCGATCCGCGTCGCCGGCCTCGACGCCGCCGCCGGGGAACGCGATCTGGCCCGGGTGGTGCCGCATGCCGTCCGCGCGCCGCGTGAGTAGCACGTCGAGCTCGGCGGGAACGCCCTCGCGCTCGGACCCCGCGAGGGCACCGCGCGCGGGCACCTGATCGAGCGCCCCGAACAGGATGAGAACGGCGGAGCTGCGCACGGGCCGATCCGCGAGCGCACCCTGCGGGATGTAGTCGATCGGCACGTCGCGGCGCAGCAGCTCGCGGAGCTCGCGCTGCGCGTCGGCGACGGTGCGGGGCACGGGTCAGCCCTCGGTGAGCAGGTCCGAGATGCCCTCGGGGACGCGCTGCGAGCGGGCCCACGGCTCGCGGTCGCGGCGCGCCACACGCTTCACCTGCTGCGATTCTTCCTCGCGGACGCGGGTGAGCACCGCGATCACGGCTGCGCGCTCATCGTCGCTCACGAGCCGGGTCACGAAGGTGACGTCGTCTCCCGTGATGGCGGGGTCGGTCTCGCCGAGCTCCTCGCGCTTCGCGGCGTCGCGCTCGGCGGCGTCGGGCGGCAGGTCAGCGTCATCGGCCGCGACCGCGATCGCTTCCGCGTCCGGGCCGGGGACCGGCGCGGCGGCATCAGCGGGCGCGTCTGCCCGGTGCCGACCCCGCTGCCTGGGCGTCGTCTCGTCCATCGGAGTCTCGCTCACAGCGGGATGTTACCGTGCTTCTTGGCGGGCTGTTCCGTGCGCTTGCCGCGGAGGCCGCGCAGCGACTTGATCACCGCGAGGCGGGTACCCGCCGGTTCGAGCACGTTGTCGAGCTCGCCGCGCTCGGCCGCGAGGAACGGGCTCGTCACGTCGGCCGTGTACTTCGCGGTCAGCTCGGCGCGCAGCGCTTCCACGTCCTGACCGGCCTCTTCCGCGGCCTTGAGCTCCTTGCGGTAGAGGATGTTCACGGCGCCGGCGCCGCCCATGACGGCGATCTCGGCGGTCGGCCACGCGATGTTGAAGTCGGCGCCCATCTGCTTCGACCCCATCACGATGTACGCGCCGCCGTAGGCCTTGCGCGTGATAATCGTGACAAGCGGCACGGTGGCCTCGGCGTACGCGTAGAGCAGCTTGGCTCCGCGCCGGATCACGCCCTGGAACTCCTGGTCGGTGCCGGGAAGGTAGCCGGGGACGTCGACGAGGGTGAGGATCGGGATCGAGAACGAGTCGCAGAAGCGCACGAAGCGCGCGGCCTTCTCGCTCGCGTCGATGTTGAGGGTGCCGGCCATCTGGTTCGGCTGGTTCGCGACGATGCCGACCGTGCGGCCCTCGACGCGGCCGAAGCCGATGAGCATGTTCGGTGCGAACAGGGGCTGGACCTCGAGGAACTCGCCGGCATCGAGGATCGCCTCGATCACGACCTTCATGTCGTAGGGCTGGTTCGGGCTGTCGGGGATGATCGTGTTCAGCTTGCGATCCGCCGCCGTGATCTCGTGCGCCGTGTCCGTGTCGTAGACGGGGGCCTCGGCGAGATTGTTGTCGGGCAGGTAGCTGATGAGCGCCCGCGCGTAGTCGAGAGCGTCGTGCTCGTCGCTCGCGAGGTAGTGGGAGACGCCGCTCGTCTTGTTGTGGGTGAGGGCGCCGCCGAGCTCCTCGAAGCCGACCTCCTCGCCCGTGACGGTCTTGATCACGTCGGGGCCGGTGACGAACATGTGGCTCGTCTGGTCGACCATGATCACGAAGTCGGTGAGCGCGGGGGAGTAGACCGCGCCGCCGGCCGAGGGGCCCATGACGATCGAGATCTGCGGGATCACACCCGAGCACATGGTGTTCAGGCGGAAGATGCTCGCGTACTTCGACAGCGCGACGACGCCCTCCTGGATGCGCGCCCCTCCGGAGTCGAGGATGCCCAGGACGGGGGCGCCGGTCTTGAGCGCGAACTCCATCGCCTTCACGATCTTCTCGCCGGCGACCTCGCCGAGCGAGCCACCGAAGGTGGTGAAGTCCTGCGAGTAGACGACGACCTGGCGGCCGTGGATCGTGCCGGCGCCCGTGACGACCGAGTCGCCGAAGGGCCGCGAGTTCTCCATGCCGAAGCCCTGGGTGCGATGCTTCACGTACTTGTCGAACTCGACGAACGAGCCAGGGTCGAGGAGCGCGGTGATGCGCTCGCGCGCGGTCATCTTCCCGCGCGGGTGCTGCTTCGCAGCGGCTGCCGCATCACGGTCACCCACCGCTTCCTGATACTTGCGGCGGTGATCGGCGATACGTCCCGCGGTGGTCGCGGGGGCGCCGGATTCGGTGGCATTCTCTGCAGTCACGCTTGCCAGCCTAGCGCGGGGGTCATGCCGCGACCCTCCGACTCTCTCCAATGGAATCGAAAAACCTTGGTTGGGACCCTACGAAAACGAGCGTCGCAGGAACGATCCGAGGATCGGCCCGTGGGTCAGTCGAAGATGTCGTCGAGCAGTCCGCCGAGCACCATTCCGCCGAGGATCGGGCCGAGCATCCCCGAGCCGTTGCCGCCGCGCTGGCCTCCGCGGCCGCCGTAACCGCGGCCGCCGCCGCCCCAGCCCCAGTCGTCGCCGTCGGGGCGCGAGGAATCGATGTCGCGCTGGGCGAGGCGGAGCGCCTCGTCCGCGAGGGTCGTGGCGCGACGCGCGAGCTGAATGACCTGCTCGCGGGCATCGACGTCGGTTTCCAGCCCGTCAATGCCCTGGCGGATGCGGCGGGCCTCTGCGAGGCGGGTGCGCGCGTCCGCACCGATCCAGCCGCGCTGGCCCTCGATGAGCGCGGTCGCGACGCCGATCGAATGATCCGATGCAGAGATCTCGTGCTGGACCCGCTCGAGCGGGATCACGGGACGCGCCGCCTCGGCGCGCGCCGCATCGAGCGCGGCGTTCGCCCCGGAGAGGAGCGCGAGGTCGGTGAATGGATCGCGGTCGCCGCCGCTCGTCACGGTTGCGAGCGCCTCCTGCAGGGCCCGCAGCGCCTCATCGATCGCGGGAGTCCGCGGCCCCGCGATGGCCTCGGCGATGTCGCCGCGCGAGTCGTCGATCACGTCGGACAGCGTCGTTTGCGCCCGCAGCGCCTCGATCTCAAAGCTGTCCACGCCGTCGAACACGGCGTTCGCGCGGCGCACCGACTCCGTCGCGGCCTCGAGCGCGAGGTTGGCCTCCTCCGGGCGGCCGGCAGAGCGACGGCGCTCCGATACCTCGGCGGAGTGATCGGCGAAGTCGAGCAGGCGCTCGGCCTCCTCGGCCGACATGCGCACGCGCTGCAGCGTGTCGCTCCGGTAGCGGTCCGCGAGTCGCGCCAGGGTGTCGCGCATCTCGGGCAGGCGCTCCCGCAGGCGCGCAGCCTCAGCGCGGACGCCCCGCAGCACCGAGGGCGCCTCGCGCACGCGGGCGATCCGCGCCTGCAGTGCGGAGGTGCGCTCGTCGAGGACCGCCTCCGCCCACTCGCACAGCTGCACGATGCGGGCGTTCCGGGTGCGGAGCTCCTCCGGCGTATCGGGGATCTCGTCGTGGTTCAGCTGGTGCAGCTGGAAGGCCTCGGACATGTGGGTGCGCACCGCGTCGAGCCCGGCGCGGAGTTCCGCCGTCGCGGACTCGCCGAGCTCCGCCGTGGCGAAGTCCAGCTCGTCGCCCGTGGTGCGAATCCGCTCGTCCGCGGCGACGAGCGCGACCCGCGCCCGCTTCGACAGCGCCTCGTCTGCGGCCGTGAGCCGCTCCTCTTCCTCGCGCGCGCGGCGCCCCCAGAATCCGGCCATGGCATGATCCTATTCGCGGCAGCTGTGCTGTGGGCCGGAAACCTCGCGGTTGCGGGAGGCGGCCTGCGCTGACAGCGGAATATCCCGCCGTGCGCGCCGAAGGGGCGAGACCCGCTCGCTGCGGTCCCCGCCCCTTCGGCGTTCACGGCCCCGGAGGGCCCTGGATGATTACTGCTCGAGCGCCTGCTGCGGCTTGCCGGCCTTCAGCGCGGCCAGACGCGCCTCGACCTCGGTCACCGCGTCGATGTTCTCGAGCTCGTTGAACTGGGCGTCGAGCGTCGAGGCGGCGATCTCCTGCTTGCCACGGGCGAGGGCCTCCTGGCGGCGGATCTTCTCCTCGAAGCGGCCGAGGTCGCTCGTCGGATCGAGGACGTCGATCGACTTGACCGCGTCGGCGACCCGGTTCTGCGCCTCGGCGGTCTTCGCGCGCGCGACCAGCTCGGCGCGCTTGTTCTGCAGCTCCTTGAGTTTCTCCTTCATGCCGTTGAGGCCGGCCTTCAGCTTCTCGGTGGTCTCCTGCTGGGTCGCGATCGTGGGAGCCGCGGCGCGAGCCTCGTTCTCCGAATCGATCTGTCGCTGCAGTGCGACCTTTGCGAGGTTGTCGAACTTGTCGGCGTCGGCGGAGGAGCCCGAGGTGCGCAGCTCGTCGGCCTTGGTGCTCGCGGCGATCGCCTTGCGGCCCCACTCCTCGGCCGTGCTGATGTCCTCCTGGTAGTCCTGCTCGAGCAGGCGCAGGTTGCCGATCGTCTCGGCGATCGCCGCCTCCGCGTCGGAGATGTTGCTCGTGTAGTCGCGGATCAGCTGGTCGATCATCTTTTGAGGATCTTCTGCCGAGTCGATCATTGCGTTGACGTTCGCCCGGATCAGGGTGGTGATGCGACCGAAGATGGACTGCTTGCTCATGCGGATTCCTTTCGCAGTGGCTGGTGGTTGGTGAGTTTACGGAGTGTGTCTGGTGAGGTGAAGGGCGCAGTGCGAGTGCGCGGACGGATCGATGCCCGGATCTCGGTCCGGGAGCGTCTCGGCCGCCGGGTCAGAATCTCCCGCCGCCGCTGGATCGGCGACCGCCGCCCCCGCCGCCGAAGCCGCCTCCGCCACCGCCGAAGCCGCCACCCCCGCGGGAGCCGCCTCCGCCCCAGCTGGAGCCGCCCCCGCTGCTGCGCGAGCCGCCGCCCCAGTTGCTGCCGATGATGATGCCGCTCAGGATCGCGGAGAGGTCGGAACTGCCCGAGCCCCCGCCGAAGCCGCCGCCCCCGCCATTCCAGCCGTTCATGTCGCTCTGGGCTGACTGCATGGCCTCGTTCGCGTAGCGTTCGGCGCGCTGCGCCTCGGCGAGCGCGTCCTTCGGTGACCTCGTGCGCATCGCCTCGGCACCGTCGAGCGAAGCCCTGGCCTTGGCGACGCGGGTGCGCGCGGTCGAGCCGACGGCGCCGCGCCGGGAATTGATGAACTGCTCGGTCTGCTGGATCAGGCCGGACACGCGGGTGATCGTGCCATCGAGTACCTGGAGCGCGCGTTCGTTCTCGCGCGCGGTCGCGATCACGCCGTCGATCGCGGCGTTCGCCGCCTCGAGGGCTTGCAGCGCACGCGCGGGATTCCGCTGCGAGGTCCCGAGATCGACACGGGCTCGCGCGATCTCCTGCGTGGCGGCCGCGGCCGCCGAGGCGACCTGACCGCTCGGGTCGTTGATCCCCGGCGCGCTGTTCACGTCGCCCTCGATGTCGAGGATCAGGGCCTCAGCCTGGGCTCCCGCCTCGTCGAGCTGCGGGCCGATCTGGGTGACCGCCGCCGTCAGGGCGCCGCTCTGCGCGACGGCCCGCTCGGCCTCGTGGATGAGGGTCGCGGCCTCGCCGGTGCTGCTCGCCGCGAGCGCGGTGCGGGCGCGCTCGGCGCGCTCCTTGGCGAAGGTGAGGAGGGAGGCCGCCTGTGCGGGATTCTCCCGGACCGGGGCGATTGCCTCGGCCGAGAAGCGCTGCGCGAGCGCCGCGAGTGCCGCCTCGGCGCCGCCAGAGGCTTCCGCCTCGAGCAGGCCCCGATCGAGCCTCGCGAGAGCCTCCGGGGCGTCCCGCTCGATGTCGCGCAGCTCCTTCAGGGAGGTCGCCTGCTCGGCGAGGCGGCCCTGCACCTCTTCGCAGCTCGCGATGATCTGGCTGAGCCAGGTCCGCCGCTCCTCATCGGTGTCGGGATCGCCATCGTCGAGCTTCTGCTGCAGCGCGAACGCCTCGATGAGCTTCTGCTTGGCGTCGGCGAGGGCCGCTGCGTAGTCCTTGGTGGTCTCCTCGCCGAACTGCACGCGGGCGAATTCGAGCTCCTGCTCGCCCGTCTTCACGGCGTCGTCGACGGCGACGAGCCCCGCGCCAGCGCGCTGGGTGAGCTGCTGGAGCTCCTCCTCGATCTCGCGCTTCGTGCGACGCTTCTTCGCCGCGCGCCACACCCCGTAGCCGGCGCCGGCGACGCCGATCCCGCCCGCGACGACGCCGGTGGTGATCGCGGTGTTGCGTCCCGGGGCCGCGTGCTGCTCCTCGAGCTGGGAGGCCGCCGTGGTGACGGCGCCGGCCCAGTCCGCGCTCTTCAGATCCGGGACGATCGCCTTCTCGATAGCCGCGATCTGCGATTCCTTCAACGGGCCGCTGTTGGAGGCCGAGATGAAGTACTGGCGGCCCTCGGTGGAAATGGCGAGCAGATACTGGTTGTTGCCGAGCCCGTTGCTCGTTGCAACCTGATCCGCCCACTGAATACGGTCTTCAGGGGCGGTGAAGTGGTCGACGAGGACGACGTACAGGTCGATTCCCGTCGCCTCGTGCGCCGCCGCGAGCCGCTGGTCGGCCGCCGCCTCGTCGGCCGGCGCGATCACCCCGACATCGTCGGTGATGTAGGTGTCGTCGAGCGTGACCGGGGGCGTGGCGGAGGCGATCCCGGCCGCGGCGAGCATCCACCCCGCGCCCAGCACCGCGCCCGCGAGGAGTCGCCGGAGCGGGATTTTCTTCTGGCTCACACTTCGCAGTGTATTGCGTGGCGGTCGCGCAGGACCAGGGAAGATCCCGATGAATTGCGAACGATGCCTGCACTAGCCTCGGTGGCATGGACCTGGCGAGTACCCGAGACCTCCTGCCCCGCGTGATCTGGCGCGATGCCGTCGGCTCGACGAACGCGGAGCTCCGCGAACTGGCGCGGTCGGAGGAGCTGCCGCACGGCACCCTCCTCGCGACGGCCGATCAGACGGCCGGGCGCGGGCGACTCGAGCGCGGCTGGGTGACCCCGCCTGGGAAATCCCTCGCAACTTCGATCTTGATCAGGGGTTTCGCTGGGTCCGGGAGTGTCGCTGCCGGATCGGGCCCGGGCAGCGCGCTCGGTCCCGGCTGGCTGCCGCTGCTCGTCGGTTCCGCGATGGCGGCGTCGCTGCAGCCACGATTCCCCGAGGGGCTCCGGGTCGGCGTGAAGTGGCCGAACGACGTGCACGTGCGCGACGAGGAGGACGCGATCGCCGGTCGTCCCGGTCAGAAGCTGTGCGGGATCCTGTGCGAGATGCTCCCGGACGGCTCGATCATCGTCGGGGCGGGGATCAATGTGCTCGTCGACGAGTGGGAGCTGCCCACCGAGCGCGCCACGTCGCTGCTCGCCGCGGGCGCCGAGGTGAACGGCGCTGAGTCGCTCGAGGACGGACCGGGGCCCGCGCTCGCGGACGCGTTGCTCTCCGACTACGCGTCCCGGCTGCTCTCCGTCGTGGAACTCGCGGCGGGGGATCCCGACTCGGCCCGCGTGCGCGTGCGCCGGAGCTCGCTCACGCTCGGAGCGGAGGTGCGCGTCCACCTGCCTGGCGGGGAGATCGTCGACGGGCGCGCGCGAGACCTCGCGGAGGACGGTTCGCTCGTGGTTGATCTGCCGACGGGCGGTATGCTCACGGTCTCCGCCGGCGACGTGGAGCACCTGCGCTCGCGCGACTGACCTCGCGCCGCCCGCCGCGCGCCACGCCGCGCGGCGCCCTCTGCTGCGGTCCGGCGTTCCCGGACCGCACCAAAGGGCACGCTGCGTCAGCGCGGATTCAGCGGATACTCCTCGCCGAGCTGGTCGATCTGCTGGGTGGTCGGGTCGCCCTCGGAGAAGTCCATCTTGGGGACGGGCTTCTTGAAGCCGCGGGTGACAATCACGATGATGCCGAACCCGATGAGGATCCAGATACCGCCGACGATCCAGGTCTCGGGGTGCAGCTCGCTCCACAGCCAGATCGTGAGGCAGAACCCGATGAAGGGGAGGACGCCGTAGCGGATGATCCGCCACGCGGTGACCGGTTCGCGGCGGCCGCCGCTGGGGAACAGGTAGGTGCGGATGACCGACAGGTTCACGACGGAGAACGCCGCGAGGGCGCCGAAGCTGATCATGAAGCTCACCGCCTCGAGCTTCAGGAACAGGCTCGACAGGGCGAACACCGAGACGACGACCGCGGCCACGATCGGCGTTCCGAAGCGGCGGTTCAGCACGGAGAGCGGCTTCGGCAGCATCCCGTCCCGGCCCATCGCGTAGAGGATGCGGGACACCGACACCTGGCCGGTCATGCCGGAGCCGAACGCGCCCGCCACGTAGACCGCGACGAAGAACGCGGTGAACGCCTCGCCGCCGATGTTGTTCATGACGGTGACGCCCGCCGCCTCCAGCTCCGTTTCCGAGAGCTTCGTCCAGTCGGGGTGGTAGGCGATCGCGCCGGCCCACGAGACGAGCACGAAGAAGAACCCGCCGACGAGGGTGGAAAGCACGATCGCGCGCGGGATGTCCTTGCGCGGACGCTTGGCCTCCTCCGACAGGGTCGAGACGGCGTCGAAGCCGAGGAACGAGAGCGCCAGGATCGCCGCGCCGCTCGCGATCGCCGCGATGCCGCCGCTCCCCGTGGTGAACGGCTCGATCAGGCTCACCGACTCGTCGCCGCCGAGCGCGTACTTGAAGGCGAGCACCATGAACACGGCGACGAGCACGACCGACAGGGCGATGATCGCCATGTTGACCTTGCTGACGAGGTTGATGCCGAGGATGTTGAACAGCAGCACGAGGAGCAGCGCCGCGAGGGTGAAGGCCCACGCCGGCACGGCGGGGAACTGGGTGTTCAGGTAGATCCCGATGAGCATGAAGTTGATCATCGGGATGAAGAGATAGTCGAGCAGCATGACCCAGCCGGTGAGGAACCCGACGCCGCCGCCGAACGACTGCTGCGCGTAGGTGTACGCCGAGCCTGCGACCGGATAGCGCCTGACCATGGCTCCGTAGCTTCCCGCGGTGAAGAGCATCGTGATCACCGCCACGACGTAGGCGGCTGGCAGGTGCCCATCGGTCGCCTTGTTCACGATGCCGTACGTGGTGAAGACGGTGATCACCGTCATGTACGTCACCCCGAACAGGGTGAGGCCGGTGAGGCCGAGGGCCCGCTTGAGATGCGGTTGGGTGGTGTCGCTCACTACTGCTCCCTTGCTGGTGTGCTCCGTCGTCCCCCGCCGCGTCCCCCGCTGGGAAACCCGGCCGACTCGCGTCGAATATTCTTCTGTGTTTCCGTGGCGGTGCCGGGTTGCCCCGGCAACGCCGCGAAGCTCTGCGGTGTGTCCTATCCGCTGTGGGTGCGCTCGCCGCCGAGCCACGTGCCGCGCACGCGCAGCTCCGGGATCGAATCGGGATCGACGGTGAGCGGATCGCCCGTCAGCCACACGGCGTCCGCGGTGCGGCCGACCGCGAGCGTTCCCCTGGTGTCGGCCGCGAGGGCCTGGCGTGCGATGCCCTTCGTGTAGGCCTCGTAAGCGGCCGCCGGGTCGATGCGCTCGTCGGGGATCCAGGACGGGGCGTCCGGCTCGTCGGTGCTCCGCCGGGTGATGGCCGTGGCGAGAGCCGGCCGCCAGTCCACCGTGGTGACCGGCCAGTCGCTGCCGAACGACACGGTGGCGCCGCTGCGCACGATCGATCCGATCAGGTACTGCCACTCGTCTCGCGGCTGGCCGAGGTGCGGGATGGTGAGGTCGCGCATCACGGCGTCGCACTGCGCCCAGTAGGGCTCGAAGTTCGCGATCACGCCGAGCTCGGCGAAGCGCTGCACGTCAGCGGGGTCGAGGAGGGCGACGTGCGCGATCACGTGGTCCCGCTCGCGCTCCGGGTTGTTCGCCGCGGCGGACTCGAGCGCGTCGAGCGCGAGGCGGTTGGCGCCGTCGCCGATGGCGTGGAGGTGGATCTGGAAGCCGAGCGCGTCGTAGCGCTCCACCGCCGCGGCGAGTTCCTCGCTGCTCCAGTTCGGGAGTCCCATCTCCTCCGGCCGGTCGGCGTAGGGTTCGAGGAGCGCGGCGGTGTGGCTCTCGACCACCCCGTCGACGAAGATCTTGATCGTCTCCGCGCTGAGGCGGTCCTCGCCGAGCTCGCGGATCCCCTCGCGGGCGGCAACGTACCCGTCGACCTGGTCGCGCCAGCTGAGCGGATCTGCGACGAACGCGAGGTTGACCCGGGTGTGGAGGCGGCCCTCCGCGACCGCTGCGCGGTACACCTCGAGGTCGGAGAGCTGCACCCAGGCGTCCTGGATCCAGGTGGTGCCCTGGGCGGCGTAGGCGCGCGTGGCGCTCTCGATCGCGGAGAGCCGCTGTTCGAGGCTGAAGGCCGGCGCAACCTCGGCGAGGAAGTTGTTCGCCGCGGTCTCCTGGAGCGTGCCGAGCGGTGATCCGTCCTCGCGGCGCACATAACGACCGAGCGGCGGATCAGGGGTTTCTGCGGTGATGCCGCCAGCGGCCAGCGCCGCCGAGTTGACCCACGCCGTGTGGTAGTCCCAGGCGCGGAGAATCGTGGGGGTGTCTCCCGTGACCTCGTCGAGCCAGCGGGCGTCGAAGCTGCCGCCCTCGGCGAAGGTGGCGTCGTAGCTGCCCCCGATGATCCACTCGGCCTCGGGGTGCGCTGCCTTCCACTCGGCGACCGCGGAGAGAATGCCCGCGAGGTCCTGCGCCGCGCGGATATTGGGCCCGAGCGCCTCGGAGCCCCCGAGGAGGGGGTGCGCGTGGCCGTCGCCGACGGCGGGGGCGAGGGTGCCGCCCGCGAGGTCGATCTGCTCGGCGCCATCCTCCGCGGCGAGCTCCTCGGCCGCAGGGCCGTGCGCCGCGACGACGCCGTCGCGGAATGCGATCGCCGTGGTGCGGATCGGTTCCGATCCGGCGGCTGGATCGACGAGGATTTCTCCTCCGGTGAAAACGGTGATGCTCATGTGCTGGCCTCCTCGCGGCGGTGCAGGGTTGGTTTCAGACTAGGGGGGGACCTGCGACAACGGGCTCCCCGGCGAACCGAGGAGCCCGTGTCGCTCACTTGAAGGGAGTGCTCTCGGCCATCGCGTCGATGACCTCGGTCGCGGGCCCTTCCGAGAAGTCCATCTTCGGGACGGGGCGGCGGAAGAAGCGGGTGTTCCACAGCAGGATCGCGAAGCCGAGCGCGAACCAGATGCCGCCGACGATCCACGTCATCGGCTTGAGGGAGGTCCAGAGCCAGATCGTGAGCGCGAGTCCGACGAGCGGGAAGACGCCGGTGAGGATGATGTCCTTCGGGCTCAGCCGGCTGCGCAGCCCACCCTTGGGGAAGAGATACACCCTGATCACGGAGAGATTCACCATCGCGAATGCTGCGAGGGCTCCGAAGCTGATCATGAACGCGGCCTGATCCAGCGTGAGGAACAGGCTCGCCAGCGCAAAGACCGACACGGTGACGGCGGCGACGACCGGGGTGCCGTAGCGCGACCACAGGATACCGAGCGGGCGCGGCAGCGTGCCATCGCGGCCCATCGAGTACAGGATTCGCGCGACCGAGACCTGGCCGGCGAGCCCCGAACCGAAGCAGCCGGCGACCGACATGACGGCGAAGAGGACGCCGAGCCATTCGCCCCCGACGTGGTTCGCGAGCACGATTCCGGCGGCGTCGAGGAGCTCGCGGGGAGCCGTGCTCCAGTCGTCGAGGTGGTAGGACATCGCGCCGATCCAGGACACGAAGATGAAGAGGGCGCCGCCGATGAGCGTGGTCAGGATGATCGCGCGCGGGATGTCGCGGCGCGGGTGCTTGGCCTCCTCGGACAGCGTGGAGACCGCGTCGAAACCGAGGAACGACAGCGCGAGCACGCCGGCTCCGGTGAAGATCGGGCTGAAGCCCGCGTGGCCCGGGATGAACGGATCGAAAATGCCCGGGGCGTTCGGATCGGCGACCGCGGTCTTCACCGCAAACACGGTGAACAGGATGATCGCGGCGACCGAGAGGCTGATGATCGCCACGTTGAGCTTGTTCACGAGGCTGATCCCGAGGACGTTGAAGACGAGCACGCCGATCAGGGTGAGCAGCGACGGGATCCACGCCGGGATGCTCGGGAACTGCGTGCTCACGTAGAGGCCGAGGATCATGAAGTTGATCATCGGGATGAAGAGGTAGTCGAGCAGCAGCACCCACCCGGTGAGGAAGCCGATGCCGCCGCCGAAGCCCTGCTGCACGTAGGTGTACGCCGATCCGGCAACGGGATACTTCCGCACCATCGCCGCGTAGCTGTTCGCCGTGAAGAGCATCGTGAGCAGCGCGACCACGTAGGAGAGGGGCAGCCGGCCCTCGGTGATCTGGTTCACGATGCCGTAGGTCGTGAACACCGTGGCGATGGCCATATAGGCGAGGCCGAAGAGAATCAGGCCGCCGAGACCGAGCTCTCTCCTGAGGTGTGTGGGCTGGACGGTTTCGGACACCGGTGTATCTCCTTTGATGCGGCAGCTGTGATGCGGCAGTGATGCGGCTCGAACCCTTGCGCGAGTTCGATAGTGTCATAAATGAACACGGTTCGTTTAATGAATCGGGATGAGAATAGTACGAATTCCTCGCCCGCGCGACTCGATCCACAGAATCCCCCGCGCGAAGGCGATAGCTTGGCGGCGGGGCAGACCCGGACAGGAGAGTGGCGATGACGGCACAGAGCGCTGATGAGGCGGCGCGTCGGGCCGGAATGCCCGGGACCGAGGCCGGGGACACGCCCGGCGCGGCGTCCGAGCCGCCCGTGCGCCGCCGAGCCGGACGCCCGCGCACCGGGATCCTCTCGCGGAAGCTGATCCTCGAGACCGGACTCCGCCTCATCGACGAGCGCGGTGCCGACGGGGCGGGGATGCGGGCGATCGCGCACGAACTCGGCGTCGGGCCGTCCGCCCTCTACAACCACGTGGGGGGTCAGGCCGAGCTGATGGCCGGGATCCGCGAGCTCATCAGCGACAGGATCGGCTCGGAGATGTTCGCCGATCTGCCCTGGGATCAGGCACTCGAGGCCTGGGCCCATCGCTACCGTGCCGCGTTCGCCGCCCATCCGCCGACGATCGCGATGCTCGCGGTGCTGCCGCTCTCCGCTGACTCGATCACCACCGTCATGTACGAGGACGTGATCGCGAAGCTCGTTGGCGCGGGCTGGCCCCCGGCCCGCGCGCTCGAGCTCCTCGTGGCGCTCGAGGCGTTCATCCTGGGGGCGGCCCTCGACCTCGCCGCGGATCCCGACATGATGAACCCCGGGCCGCGGGGCGATGTCCCCGCCTACTCCGCGGCATACGCAGCGCGTGCCGCGCGGATCGAGGAGACCGGCACGAGCGCCGCGGACGCCTCGTTCGCGCTGGGCCTCCGGGCGATGCTCGCGGGCTTCCGGGCGGAGCTCGCGGGGCTGTCGGCGGCAGACGAATAACCGACGAGGGATCCGCGCCCCGGGAAACTAGCGGAAGATGATCGTGCGGTCCCCGTCGAGGAGCACGCGGTTCTCGGCGTACCAGTTCACGGCGCGGCGCAGCACGCGCGACTCCTCGTCCTGGCCGAGCTGCACGAGCTCGCGCGGCGTGTACGAGTGATCGACGCGGGTGACGTCCTGCTCGATGATCGGGCCCTCGTCGAGATCGGTGGTGACGAAGTGCGCCGTCGCGCCGATGAGCTTGACGCCGCGCTGGTGCGCCTGCTTGTAGGGGTTCGCGCCCTTGAAACCGGGCAGGAATGAGTGATGAATGTTGATCGCGCGGCCCGCGAGCGCCTCGCACAGCTCGGGCGACAGGATCTGCATGTAGCGGGCGAGGACGACGAGCTCGATGTCCAACTCCTCGACGGCCTCGAGCACGCGAGCTTCGAACGCCGCGCGGTCCTCCGGGCTCGCGATCGCGCGGTGCTCGAAGGGGACGTCGTAGAACTCGGCGATGTCCCGCACCGTCTCGTGATTGGACAGGATCAGCGGGACCTCGATGGGGAGCTGGCCGCCGCGATGGCGGAAGAGGAGGTCGTTGACGCAGTGCGTCGCCGTCGAGGCGAGGAGGAGGGTGCGCACGGGGCGTCCGACCCGGTCGAGGCGCCAGGTCATGTTGTAGCGCTCGGTGACCGGCGCGAGGGAACCGGCGAAGCGCTCCTCGAAGGTCTCGGGCTGCGCGACGGCCTCGACCTGGAGGCGCATGAAGAAGCGACCGGTGTCGGCGGAGGCGAACTGCTGGCTCTCGGCGATGTTGCCACCGGCCGCAACGATCGCGCCGCTGATCGCGTGCACGATCCCGGGTCCGTCGATGCAGGAGAGGGTGAGCACCCACTGGGTGTTCTCGGGGGTCGTCGCGATGCTGTTCACGGTCCTCAAGAGTAGTGGATCGTGGCGTGCGGCGGCGCGTCCCGAGGGCGGGCACGCGCGCCCCGATCGTCGTGCCTACACTGAATCATGACCACCTCATCGGGGATTTTGAGCCGGGCTGTTGGATCGCCCCTCCTGAGAGCGATCTGGTACCTCTGGCTGCCCGTCGCCTGGTTCCTCCCCGTGCTCCTCATCCTGCTCCGCTTCTCGAGCGGCGGATGGGAGACCCTGTTCCTCGTCATGCTCTCGCCCGTGGTCGTCCCGGGCATCGCGCTCCTCGCTGCGCTGCCCCGGTTCATCCTGCGTCGCCGCGGCTGGCGGTACGCTCCCGCTTCGGTCTCCTCGCTGCTGATCGCGAGCGCCTGGGGGCTCGCGCTGATGTCCCTCGCGGTGCGGGGCTCGGGGGATTCCGGCACGATCGATTCCCCGCTCAGGACCTTCTTCTCGGGACTTTCGGAACGGGCCGAGGGGATGATCGCCGGATTCGGCTCGATGCTCGCGTTCCCCTGCTATCTCGCGGCGCTGGTCGTCGCGATCGTGCTCGCAACGCGCGGTCCCAGCCGCGAAGCCGCTCATCAGTCAACGGCGCAGCCGCCGAAGTCGGCCGGGTGGATGCGGGCTCGTGATCTCATCCCGATCGGGGTCTTCGTGCTGGTCCCGGTCCTCGCCGCGGTCGCAGCGGGCGTCGGAACGGCGATCATGCGGAACGGTCCGAGAGACTTCGCCGGCGCGTCCGAGGCGAACACGGTGGCCCTCGACCGGGCCGCTTTCGAAGCGCAGCGAGAGCGCTCCTGGGACCGGTTGCAGGAGCAGGCATCGCCGGTGCGCACCGGGATCGCGCGGGAGGGGTGGCTGGTGGCCTCGCACGGCGGGGTGCGCTCGGTGACGGCCGATGAACCGGAGCGCTACCGGCTGGCGGCGAGCTGGGAGATCCTGTTCGACGGGGATCCGGGGAGCGTCGCGAAGCGGGCGCTGAGCGTGGCGGAGGCGCAGGGTTGGAAGCGCGACCTGCGGGATGCCTCCGGGCCGGCCGATCCGCTCGATGCCTCATCCACCGATACCGGTCCCGCGGAGTGGGATGACACCGACGAGGCCGGCGTGCTGCTGCGGAAGGGGTATCGCCTGCGGAACGACGACGGCTACGTCATGGTGCTGCGGGCCGCGATTCCCGTGTCGCCCGCCCAGGACGAACGCGTCCCCGGAACCCCCGTTCCGAAGAGCTACTTGCGCGTCGAGGTCGAGAGCGGCGTGTACTGGGAGGGGAACCCGTCCTTTGCCGGTGACGTCCCGACCTCCATGGACAGCCCGGAGGCGCAACGGTTGTGGTCGAACGAGCCGCCGACGTTCCGCGGAGACGAGTGGCCCGGGCTCCTGGCCGTCGACGCCGGCTGGTCGCGCGAGTGGGAGCGGTGACCCTCCGGCTCGATTCGGCCTGGCCCGGCTCCACTCGACCGTCTAGACTGGAAAGGTCGTGACTGGCGTACAGATGGTCACCATCGGGGAACGACAACTCGTCAGGAAATGGCCGCTCGCCTGGGTCTGAGAATTTCCGAGATGAATTCCGTTCGTGGAATGTTTATGCGATGAGGAGCACCATGTCCAACCAGTCTTCCTTCTTCAACGAGCCCATCGAGGTCGTCGATCCCGAGATCGCGGAGGTCCTCAAGCAGGAGCTCGGCCGCCAGCGCGGCACGCTCGAGATGATCGCGAGCGAGAACTTCGTCCCGCGCGCCGTCCTCGAGGCGCAGGGCTCGGTCCTCACCAACAAGTACGCGGAGGGCTACCCCGGCCGCCGCTACTACGGTGGCTGCGAGTTCGTCGACATCGCGGAGGATCTCGCACGCGAGCGCGCGAAGTCCCTGTTCGGCGCCAAGTACGCGAACGTTCAGCCGCACTCGGGCGCCTCCGCGAACGCCGCGGTGCTGTCGGCGATCGCCGAGCCGGGCGATACGATCCTCGGCCTCGAGCTCGCCCACGGCGGCCACCTCACCCACGGCATGAAGCTCAACTTCTCGGGCAAGCTCTACAACGTCGTCTCCTACGGCGTCGATCCCGAGACGTTCCTCGTCGACATGGACGTGGTGCGCGAGAAGGCCCGCGAGCACAAGCCCAAGGTCATCATCGCCGGCTGGTCGGCCTACCCCCGCACGCTCGACTTCGCGGCGTTCCGCGAGATCGCCGACGAGGTCGGCGCGACGCTCTGGGTCGACATGGCGCACTTCGCGGGCCTCGTTGCCGCTGGCCTGCACCCGAGCCCGGTGCCGCACGCGCACGTCGTCTCCTCGACCGTGCACAAGACGATCGGCGGCCCCCGCTCCGGCTTCATCCTCACGAACGACCTCGAGCTGCACAAGAAGATCAACTCGAACGTTTTCCCCGGTCAGCAGGGCGGCCCGCTCATGCACGTGATCGCGGCGAAGGCCACGGCGTTCAAGCTCGCGGCCACCGACGAGTTCACGGAGCGCCAGGAGCGCACCCTCTCCGGCGCGAAGCTCCTCGCTGAGGCCCTCACCACGGAGGCGTCGCGCGCCGCGGGCGTCGACGTGCTCACGGGCGGCACCGACGTCCACCTCGTGCTCGCCGACCTGCGCAACTCGTCCCTCGACGGGCAGCAGGCGGAGGACGCGCTGCACGAGGTCGGCATCACGGTCAACCGCAACTCGGTTCCCTTCGATCCGCGCCCGCCGATGGTCACGAGCGGTCTCCGCATCGGCACGCCGGCGCTCGCCACCCGCGGCTTCGCCGACCCCGAGTTCGCGGAGGTCGCCGACATCATCGCCCTCACGCTGCAGCAGGCGGGCGACCTCGAGGAGCTGAAGGCCCGCGTCACCGCGCTCGCGGACCGCTTCCCGCTGTACCCCGGCCTCGAGGAGTGGTAAGCCTTGGCCGCTGAGATTCTCGACGGCAAGCGCGCCGCCGCGGAAATCAAGTCGGAGCTCGCTCTGCGGGTCGCGGCCCTCGGAGAGCGCGGGATCGTCCCCGGGCTCGCGACCGTGCTCGTCGGATCCGATCCCGGATCGCAGTGGTACGTCGCCGGAAAGCATCGCGACTGCGCCGAGGTCGGGATCGCGTCGATCAAGCGCGAGCTGCCAGAGTCTGTCACGCAGGAGGAGCTGGAGGCCGTCCTCGACGAGCTGAACGCGAACCCGGAGTGCACGGGCTACATCGTGCAGCTCCCGCTGCCGAAGCACATCGACACCGACCGCATCCTCGAGCGCATCGATCCCGCGAAGGACGCTGACGGCCTGCACCCCACAAACCTGGGCCGCCTCGTACTCAACGCCAACACGGAGATCACCTCGCCGCTGCCGTGCACGCCGCGCGGCGTGATCGAGCTGGTCGAGCGCAACGGCCTGTCCTGGGCGGGCAAGCACGTCGTCGTCGTCGGCCGCGGCATCACGGTCGGCCGCCCGATCGGCCCGCTGCTGACCCGCCGCGAATACAACGCGACCGTCACGCTCACGCACACGGGCACCGCGGATCTCGGCGCTGAACTGCGCCGGGCCGACGTGATCGTTGCCGCAGCTGGCGTCGAGGGCATCGTCCGCGCCGAGGACGTCAAGCCTGGCGCGATCGTGCTCGACGTCGGGGTTTCCCGCAAGACCGACCCCGAGACCGGCAAGAGCCGCGTCGTCGGCGACGTCGATCCCGCGGTCGCCGAGGTCGCGGCGTGGATCTCGCCGAACCCCGGCGGCGTCGGCCCGATGACCCGGGCCCTGCTCCTCAAGAACGTCGTGGAGATGGCCGAGCGGGCCTGATCCTGACAGACATCGCGAAGACCCGGTCCGTGCGGCCGGGTCTTCGCGCATTCCCGGGGCGGTCAAAGGTACGGCTCAGCGGAATCGGTAATACTGGACCTGGATCGGCCTTCGCGGCCCTCCCGACCCCGCACTGATCGAAAGGCGATCCGCCCCGTGTCCTTCCTGACGACCGCGCTCCACGCGGCCACCGTGACTCCTGCGCTCCTGGGCATCGACTGGCTCGACCCCGAGACGCTGCTGAAGGCCGGGGGCTGGGTTGCGCTCGTGCTGGCCTGCGCGTTCGTGTTCCTCGAGACCGGCGTGCTCGTGCTCGCGTTCCTCCCCGGCGACTCGCTGCTCTTCACCGTCGGCCTGTTCTCCGCCACGGGGATCATCGACATCCCGATCTGGATCACCTGCGTCCTGCTCTTCATCTTCGCGTTCGCGGGCGACCAGATGGGCTTCATGATCGGGCGAAAGCTCGGTCCCACGATCTTCAACCGGGAGAAGAGCCGCCTGTTCAACCCGGAGAACGTGGAGCGCACGCACGCGTTCTTCGAGAAGCACGGCCCGAAGGCGATCATCATCGCCCGCTTCCTCCCCGTGTTCCGCGCCTTCGTGCCCGCAGCGGCAGGCGTCGGCAAGATGCACTACCGGCACTTCGTGGCGTACAACGCGATCGGGGCGCTGCTCTGGGGCGTCGGCGTGACGCTCCTCGGCTATTTCCTCGGGCAGATCCCGTTCGTCCGCCAGTACAGCGAGGTGTTCATCATCGTGCTCGTGCTGATCCCGGGCATCCCGATCCTGATCGAGGCCATCCGTGCCTTCCGCAACTGGCGCGCCAAGCGGCGCGCGGGCGCCGTTCAGGCACCCGCCGAGGGCGAGTAGCGCTCACGCCTCGGCCCTTCCCGGTCGAGCCGCGGCCCGCGCGGGCCGCGTGACGGGCAGGGCCGCGCCTTCCCGTTCGCCCCGTTCTTCGGCCATGACCTGGCGAATTTCCCAGGCATCCCGCGGCACGAGCGGCTACTCTGGAGCATTGTGCTGAGTGAGCTTGAGAACTTCTCGACGATCGCGTTGTATTCCGCGATGATCGTGTACGCGATCGCGTTCGTCTTCTACGCGGTGGACCTGGCCAACCGGAGCGGCGATGCCGGCGCCGCGCAGCGCGAGGGCGCCGCGGCGGCCAAGCGGGCCACGGTCTCGGAACGAGTTGCGGCCGCCGCCGATGCGAGCGTCGAGCCGCAGGCGCTCAGCGAGCGCACCGCCGAGGCTTCGGCCTCGGGCGGCGTCGCGACGCGCGTGCGCCCGCAGGCCGCGCGCGCCACGGGTGGCGGCGCCCCCGTCGCCGGCGGACCGAGCAGCGGCGGCCAGGGCGGCGGCCGCTCGAAGGCGCTCCGCATCGGCTTCTCGCTCACCGTGCTCGGTTTCCTCCTGCACCTCGGCGCGACGGTGCTCCGCGGCATCGGCGCCGAGCGCGTGCCGTGGGCCAACATGTACGAGTTCGCGCTCACCGCGACCTGCGCGATCGTCCTCATCTTCCTGCTGGTGCAGTTCTTCGTGGATCTTCGCTTCCTCGGAACCCTGGTCACCGGCATGACGGTCCTGTTCCTCGGCGTCTCGAAGGTCAACTACTACGTTGAGATCGTGCCGCTGCAGCCGGCCCTCGACTCGTACTGGCTCGTGATCCACATCCTGGTGGCAGTCCTCGCGGTCGGGTTCTTCACGCTCTCCTTCGGACTCTCGGTGCTGCAGCTCCTGCAGACCCGGCGTGAGAACCGGTTCGCCGCGGGCGAGCCCGGTGGCATGGCCTTCCTGACGACCCTGCCGCGCGCGGTCCGGCTGGAGGATCTCGCCTATCGCATCGCGATCATCGGCTTCGTGTTCTGGACCTTCACCCTGATCGCGGGCTCCATCTGGGCCGAGGCGGCCTGGAGCCGCTACTGGGGCTGGGACACGAAGGAGGTCTGGACCTTCGTGATCTGGGTGCTCTACGCCGGCTTCATCCACGCGCGGGCGACGCGCGGCTGGCGCGGCACCCGCTCGGCCTGGCTGTCGATCGTGGCGTACGCCGCGGTGATCTTCAACTTCACGATCGTGAACGTGTTCTTCAAGGGACTGCACGCCTACTCGGGCCTGTAAACCGTTGCTGGAGACGCTGATGGGGCGGGGATCTCCGTGGATCCCCGCCCCATCAGCGTCTCTGGATGCTGCTCTCTACTGCAGCACCTCGACGATCTCGACGACCTCGATCTGCCTGCCGGTGAAGCGCGGCTCGTCGAGGATGGGCCCGTCGGGGTCGTCCGTGAGGTCGGAGACGAGGCTGACGAGTTCGAGGAGGTCGTCAGACTCGAGGGCGAGGAGCCAGGACTGATCGCCGAGGCCGGCCGCCGTGAGGTGGTGGACGGCGATCTCGTCTTCGTCGTCGTCCCCGTCTTCTTCGGCGTCGCTCGCATCGGTGAGGTCGCTGTCGAGCTCCGCGTCGCCCTCCCAGTCGCCGTCCAGCTCCGGATCCCACTCTTCGTCCTCGGACTCCTCGTCCAGGAGATCCTCGAGCCCGTCGAAGCCGCCTGGCAGCGCCGGGGAGACGGTGAACCACTGCTTGGACGGTACATCGGCGAACTGCTCGGAGCCCGCGGAGAAGCCGGCGGTGCTCCAGGTGCGAATGAGGGGGCGCAGCAGCGAGGTGCGGCGCAGTTCGCGGACCGCCCACTGCAGATCCTCGATGGCAGCGCCGGTGAGCACGAGCATGAGGTCGGCGTCGCCGCGCAGCCCGCTCGTGTCGTACCACCCGCGGATCGACGCGCCCTCGCTCTCGACGACCCCGATCACGTCCTCGAGCTCCTGCACGGCCCCGCCCACCTCGCGGGCGTCGAGGACGAGAGGGTGGGAAGAGCTCTGCCGGAACACCGAGATGAGGACCGCTCCCGGTTCCTGTGCGTTCAGCTCTGCGTCGGACACGAGGTCTGGTGCGGCGCCCGCCGCGGTCTCGGTTTCGGGTGTGATGTGCTGCTCGGCTCGCGATTCGCTCATGTTCTCATCGTGCCCGTGCCCGGGAGCGAGCGCAAGAGTCTGATGGTGTCTGAATGGGGGCGGTCTGGTGGCGTTCGGCGCGCCGACGCGCCCCGGAACGCACGCTCGGAACGCGCGAGGGGCGGCCGGGCGAAGTGCTCGCCCGGCCGCCCCTTGACGATTCGGCTACTTGCCGCCGACGACCGGGAAGGTGCCGGTCGGGGTCTCGCCGTCATCGTAGACGCTGTCGGGCGGGCCGATGAGCTTCGGGTCGGGGGTGCCGACCACCTCGTGGTCCTTGTTCGGATAGTCGAACTGCGACAGGACCCAGCGCATCGCCTCGATGCGGGCGCGCTTCTTGTCGTTCGACTTGACGACGGTCCACGGCGTCTGCGGCGTGTCCGTGTAGAAGAACATGGCCTCCTTCGCCGCCGTGTAGTCGTCCCACTTGTCGAGCGACGCGAGGTCGGTGGGGGAGAGCTTCCACTGTTTGACCGGGTCCTGCGAGCGCGCCATGAAGCGCTCGTGCTGCTCGGCCTTGCCGACCGAGAACCAGAACTTGACGAGGTGGATGCCGGAGTTCACGAGCATCCGCTCGAACTCGGGCGCCGCGCGGGTGAACTCGAGGTACTGCTGCGGGGTGCAGTAGCCCATGACGCGCTCGACGCCGGCGCGGTTGTACCAGGAGCGGTCGAACAGCACGATCTCGCCCCCGGCCGGGAGGTGCTGCACGTAGCGCTGGAAGTACCACTGGGTCTGCTCGCGTTCCGTGGGGATCTCGAGCGCGACGACGCGCGCGCCACGGGGGTTGAGGTGCTCGGTGAAGCGCTTGATCGCGCCACCCTTGCCGGCGGCGTCCCTGCCCTCGAAGAGGATCACGATCTTCTCGCCGGACTCCTTCACCCACGCCTGCAGCTTCAGGAGCTCGATCTGCAGTGTGTGCTTCTGCTTCTCGTAGTCCTTGCGGGACATCTTCTCGTCGTACGGGTAGCCCTGGCGCCACGCGGCGTCCGGGCTGTTGTCGCTCGGGAGATCGTGGCGGAGGAGCTCGCCGATCTCGTCGATCTCCGGGGTGACGTCGATCTGACCGGGCTCGGCCAGTTCGAACTCGGTTGCCTCGGGGGCCTGGGTCTTCTCGGTCTCGTCTGCCATGCGATGCCTCTCCGGAGGAGCGCTCGCGTCCTCCACCACCCACTCTAATTTACGTATGAGGGTTTCTGCGATCCCGGATTCATTTCCGGATCAGCGGATTTTCCGCTCACCGCGGTGGCGGAGCCCACGCGGATCCGGTGCGTGACCGGGGGATCGTCCCCTCGAGCGCCGGCAGCGAGGAGCGGGGAGTGGGCGATCAGCGCACGAGGCGGGCGATCGCCGCCGAGGCCTCGGCCATCTTGTCCGAGGCGACCTCGCCCCCCTCGGCGGCCGCGGAGGCCACGCAGTGGCGGAGGTGATCGTCCAGCAGCGCGAGCGCCACGCGCTCGAGGGCCTTGGTTGCCGCCGAGACCTGGGTGAGGATGTCGATGCAGTAGACGTCCTCCTCGACCATGCGGTGGACGCCGCGGACCTGGCCTTCCGCACGACGAAGGCGCTTCAGCAGTTCGTCCTTGTGGTCGATGTACCCGTGGGTCTCGTGCGCGCAGGCCTCGCCGGCCGCGGGGGCGGCGGCTCCCGCGTCGGCGGTCGGCTCACCCGCCCCGGTCGATTCGCTCATGCCAGCACAGTACACGGGTTTCCGGGGCCGGTGGCGAGGGTTCGCCGCGGGCTGAGCGCGGCGGAACGGGGTTGTCCCGTGTCCCCAGCGAAACCGCGTCGCCAGGGCGCTCAGCTGGGATTCGGTCGTTGCCGCAACTGCGCGAGGCCGCCGATCACGACGATCAGGACTGCGATCCAGATCGCCCCGTACAGCACGTACTCGCCCCGCTGGATGCTCTCCCCGATTAGGATCGACGCCACCACGAGCAGCGCCGGCTCGAGGTAGCTGAGCAGGCCGAAGATGCTGATCGGCAGCATTCTCGATGCGACGACGTAGAGCATGAGCGCGACGCCCGTCCACAGCGCGAACAGCGGAGCGGACCACACGAGCGCCGGATTCGCTGCGAGGGTCGAGCCGTCGACGAGTTCGCGGACGAGGAAGAACAGCGCGAGCGGGGAGAGTAGGAGGAACTCCCAGAACATCCCCCCGAGATGGGCCATGCCCATGGCGCGGCGCAGCACGAAATAGACGGGATAGCCGAAGCCGACGAGGAGGGTCTCCCAGGAGATACCGCCCACCCGCACGATCTGGAAGGCGACACCGGCGGCCGCGATCCCCGCCGCGGTCCAGTGCCACCAGGTCAGTTGGTCCCTGTAGAGGAAGCGGCCCACCACGACGAGCACGAGCGGCAGGAGGAAATAGCCGAGCGCCACGTTGAGTCCGCGGCCGTGCATCGGTGCCCAGCTGAACACCCACAGCTGCCCCATGATGATCGTGCCGCACACCAGGATCGGCAGGATGAGCAGCGGGTTCCGCTTGATGCGCGTGCCGATTTCCGCCGCGAAGCGCCACTGCCTGAGCGAGATCAGGGCGAGCGCGATCATCGGGATGGCGACGAGATTGCGGATGCCCCAGATCGCCTCGGCCGAGGCCGGGGCGAGCATCGGGGTGACGAAATAGACGCCCCCGAAAAACACCGAAGAGGCGACCGAGGCGAGTGCGCCGCGTCCGCCGGTGCTGTTGAGGGCGCCGCGCACCCCTTACAGGTCGATCGCGCCGATGACCTCGCCGTAGGGCGTCTCGCCCACCGGAACGAAGCCGATATGCAGGAAGAACTCCTCCGGGCCGTCCTCGCCGCGCTCCCAGAGCACGGTGAGGCGCTTGACGCCGCGGCTGCGCGCCTCATCCATGAGGGCACCGACGGCGAAGGTGCCGACGCCCATGCCCTGGGCCTCGGCGTCGACGTTGATCCGCCACAGGGCCGCGCGGAATTCCTCCTGCGAGGCGTCGGGATCGAAGTTTCCGTGGATGAAGCCGACCACGCGGTCGCCTTCGAGGACAACCCGCTGCCACGCACTGTGGGCCGGGGTGACGGCTGCTGCTGCTGCGTAGGACACGGGAGTGATGAACTGCTCCTGGCCAGGCTTCAGGCCGAGGCTGTTCACAGCGACGATGGTCGCGGCGGAAAGCTCTTCAAGTCTCAGGGCGGTCATGTGACAAGGCTAACGTTTGCCGGGGTGTTCGCAAGTCCGGAACGGCGATTTTCGGTCGATTTTCTCTCGATGTCGAGAGAAACCGGGGACTCCGGTAGACTTGTCCGCGGTCCCAATCGGACCCAGCACGCGGAACCGGCGATCAGGCCGAGAATTCGCGAGGAAATCGGCGCGCGGCGTCCAATCAGAGCCGCGCGCTCCCGAGCTCACACATCACGACAATGGGAGAAGCGTTGGCGAAGATCAAGGTAGAAGGCACCGTCGTCGAACTCGACGGCGACGAGATGACGCGGATCATCTGGCAGTTCATCAAGGATCGCCTGATCCACCCGTATGTCGACGTCGATCTCGAATACTACGATCTCGGAATCCAGCACCGCGACGAGACCGACGACCAGGTCACGATCGACGCGGCGAACGCCATCAAGAAGCACGGCGTCGGCGTCAAGTGCGCGACGATCACGCCCGATGAGGCGCGCGTCGAGGAGTTCGGCCTGAAGAAGATGTGGCGGAGCCCCAACGGCACGATCCGCAACATCCTGGGCGGCGTCGTGTTCCGCGAGCCGATCATCATCTCCAACATCCCGCGGCTCGTCCCCGGCTGGAACAAGCCGATCATCATCGGCCGCCACGCGCACGGCGACCAGTACAAGGCCACCGACTTCAAGGCCGGTCCCGGCAAGGTCACCATCACCTTCGAGCCGGAGGACGGCTCCGAGCCGCAGAAGTTCGACGTTGTCACGCTCCCCGAGGGCGGCGGCGTGATCCAGGGCCAGTACAACTTCAACGACTCGATCCGCGACTTCGCTCGCGCCTCCTTCAAGTACGGCCTGTCGCGCAACTACCCCGTCTACCTCTCCACGAAGAACACGATCCTGAAGGCCTACGACGGCCAGTTCAAGGACATCTTCCAGGAGGTCTTCGACGCAGAGTTCAAGCAGGAGTTCGACGAGCGCGGTCTCACCTACGAGCACCGCCTGATCGACGACATGGTCGCCTCCGCCATGAAGTGGGAGGGCGGCTACGTCTGGGCGTGCAAGAACTACGACGGCGACGTGCAGTCCGACACGGTCGCGCAGGGCTTCGGCTCGCTCGGCCTGATGACGTCCGTGCTCATGACCCCGGACGGCCAGACGGTCGAGGCTGAGGCTGCGCACGGCACGGTCACGCGCCACTACCGTCAGCACCAGCAGGGCAAGCCGACCTCGACGAACCCGATCGCCTCGATCTTCGCCTGGACGCGCGGCCTCGCGCACCGCGGCAAGCTCGACGGCAACCAGGAGCTCATCGACTTCTCGCAGACCCTCGAGGACGTCGTCATCAAGACGGTCGAGTCCGGCAAGATGACGAAGGACCTCGCGCTCCTCGTCGGCCCCGAGCAGCAGTGGCTCACCACCGAGGAGTTCCTCGCGGCGATCGACGAGAACCTGCAGGCTCGCCTCGCGTAACGCGTCGCACTGAACGAGACCGCGGGGTCGGCGCTGAGCGCCGGCCCCGCGTTTCGTTTTCGGGGGTTTCGCCCCACTCGATCCTGCGAGAAGATACCCAGATGGGATGGAAGAGCGAAACCGAACGTCCGCACATCGAGGTGACGGGGGCCACCCCGTTCGAGATCGGGCTGAGCCGGGGGCGCGCGCTCGCCGGCAGCCTCGCTGAAGCCTCGGCCGCCTACGATGCGCTCTTCCGCAGCGTCGGCGTGACCGTTGCGGCGCAGGCGGTCGCCGTTGAGCAGGTGCTGCGGACCCTGAGCGAGTGGCGCCCCGCCGTCGTGGCCGAGCTGAGCGGCGTGGCCGAGGGAGCCGGCGTCGAGCTGGCCGAGGTCGTGGCGCTCAACGCGCGCACCGAGATCCTCGCGCTCGCGGGCGGGGCTCCCGAGTGCTCCACCGTCACCGCCGTCATCGACGGCGCGAGGGTGGGGGCGCAGACCTGGGACTGGCACATCGAACTCGATCGTTTCTGGCACACCCAGGTCGTGCACGGCACCGGCCTCAGCTACGCGGGCCTCACCGAGCAGGGGATCCTCAGCAAGATCGGCATCAACGAGGGCGGACTCGCGCTGCACTTCAACATTCTGTTCCACGCCGAGGACGGGGCGGGCGGGGTGCCCATGCACCTGCTCTCGCACGCCATTCTCACCGAGTGCCGTTCCGTCGAGGAGGCGCTCGAGCTGCTCGGTGACGCGCCGATCGGATCCTCCTCCGCGCTCACCCTCCTCGACCGTGAGCGCGCCGTCGCCCTCGAGCTCAGCCCCGTCGGGGTATTCGAGATCGGTGAGGTCGACGGTTCGGTGCAGCGCACGAACCACTTCCTGAACTCCACGCCGCTCGCCGGCCAGAAGACGGCGCAGGCCGAGCCCGACTCCTCGGCGCGTCTCGCCCTGATCCGGAGCCGGCTCGAGGGCGGCCTACCGCGCGACGAGGCCGGGCTCGTCGACCTGCTCGTCTCGGGCGAGGGCGAGGCTCCGCTCACCTGCAGACCCGACCTGTCGCTTCCCGTTGGCGAGCACTGGGCCACGCTCGCCACGGTCGTGACGGAGCCGGAGCGGGGGCGGATCAGGATCCTGGACGGGATGCCCACCGAGGCCGAGACGGGTGCCTGGCGCGTGCTCGAGATCTGAGCTCTCGGTCGCGCTGCACGGCGCGGCTCGGGGCGAGGGGCGTCGTTACTCGCGCGAGCGGCGGTGGGCGGAGACGGCCAGGCCGATCGCGGCGCCGGCCGCACCGAGCGCGAGCACGGCCACTGCGATGAGCGAGATCCTCAGCCACAGCGGCAGCGACAGGGCGACCGAGAGCGCGAGGAGCACCACGGCGAACGAGGCGACGCAGGCGGCGAGAACGCCGAGTGATTTCTGTGTCATGCCTCTACAGTACAAGTAGCGTCGGGTGAGTTCCCCAGATCAGAGGCTATTTTTGTGCGCTGCCGAGGAGCGCTCGTACGCGCGGGATCACCTCGGAGCCGTAGAGCTCGATACTGCGCATGAGGGAGCCGTGCCCGAGCCCGCCCGTGGCGTATTTGAGGTCGAAGCGGTCGGCGCCCAGGGTGGTCACGGTGTGCGCGATCCGCTCGGAAACCGTTTCGGGTGAGCCGACGTAGAGGGACCCGGCGTCGGCTTCGGCCTCGAAGTCGCGCCGCGTTGCGGGTCCCCAGCCCCGCTCGGCGCCGATCCGATTGCGATTCGCCTCCCAGTGCGGCCAGAGTTCCTCGCGGGCCTCGGCGTCGCTTGCGGCCACGTGGCCTGGGGAGTGGACGCCGAGCGGCATCGGATCGGACCCGAGTTCCCCCTGGGCCTCGCGATAGAGGTTCGCGAACGGCAGGAAACGGTCGGGGGAGCCGCCGATGATCGCGAGCATCATGGGAATTCCCACCTGAACCGTGCGGAGCACCGAGTGCGGGCTGCCGCCGACGCCGATCCACGCGCGGACCCCGTCCGGCTGCTCGGTCTTGGGGAAGACCTCCTGCTCGATCAGCCGCGCGCGATGGCGCCCCGACCACGTGACCGGGCCCTCGGAGCGGAGCTTCGTGAAGAGGTCGAGTTTCTCGGTGAACAGGGTGTCGTAGTCGCTGAGGTCGTACCCGAAGAGCGGGAACGACTCGGTGAACGAGCCTCTTCCGAGGATCACCTCGGCTCGTCCGGAGCTGACGGCGTCGAGAGTGGCGAAGCGTTCGTAGACGCGAACCGGATCGTCGCTCGAGAGCACCGTGACCCCCGTTCCGAGCAGGATGCGCCGGGTGCGTGACGCGATCGCCGCGAGCACGATCTCGGGCGAGCTCACCGCGAAGTCCGCGCGGTGGTGCTCGCCGAGGGTGATCGCATCGACGCCGAGCCGGTCGGCGAGGGCGGCCTGCTCGACGACGTCGCGCAGCACCTGGGCGTGGTGGAGCGGCCTGCCGTCCGCGCCCAGGGCGACGTCGCCGAAGGTATCGAGCCCGAGAACGACCTGCTCGGGTGAGGCGCCTGCGATCGCACGCGGGGCGTCCGCCGCGGGGGAGTGGTTCGTCATGCACCCCTCAACGGGTTCGTGAGCCGGGCTATTCCTGCGCGGCGGATCAGGGGCGCAGGCGCCCGTCTCGCACTCGCACTCGTTCTTGGGTTCGGGGAGTGCCTGCGCCGGCCGGGAGGCGGATCGGGCGTCGGCTCGGCTGCCGGAGCGTGCCGGCCGTTACCGAACGCGCGATGAAGCGATGAAGCCGATCGCGGCCGCGATGACGCCGAACGCCGCGGGGATGACCCAGAACACGCCCAGGGCGAGGAGCGCACCGACGGCGCCGGCGATGAGCAGCAGCTCGAACAGTGCCTGACCGAAACGATCCACGCGGAGAACGGGGCGGGGGGACAGGAACAGGGCCCAGAGCAGCACCGAGAGCGCGAGGAGGCCGACGCCGGTGAGGATCCCGGGGAACGGCAGCGGCCAGGCGAGGAAGCCCCAGATGGTCACGGCGACCACGGCGATCAGGTGGCAGACCGAGCGGGCGAGCTGCAGGATCGTGGCCGAGGAGGAGGTGCGGTGGTCGGAGGTGCTGGTCACCCGGACAGTCTACCCGCCTGTGGTTCAGCCGATCGCCACGCAAGTGGTTCATGCATTTCTGGTCCATTAGCGTATCCGAATAGACCAAAGATTGTTCGCCGCAGGGCGATGACGCCGAAGGGGCGGAACGTGACCGTATTCGATGCCGAGGCCGCGCGCCGTTCGGGCACGACGCGCGCCGTCCGCCGAATGCGCACGGACGGGAGCTTCGCGCCGGCGATCGAGCTGCCCGTGCCCGCGGAACTCCCCGGAAGCGGCGAGCTCTGGGCCGTGCCGGGGCTCGTCGACGCGCACGTGCACGCGGCCTGGCACGACTTCGACGCCGCCGACCGATCGGCGCGATCCGCGCGGGAGACGACGCGCCTCACCAGCGCGGCACTGCGGACCATGTTCGCGGCCGGATTCACGCGCGTCCGAGACGCTGGCGGGCTGCTCCCCGGGCAGCTCGCCGAGGCCGCGGAGCACGCGGGCGGGTCCGGTGCGAGCCCCTTCGCGGCCCGGGCCGAGCTCTCCCACGCACTGCTCGATCGCGCCGCGGCCGCGGCCGCCGGCGGACTCGACGCCGCGGTGGAGGGCGTGCTCGCCGACGGTGCGAACTGGGTGAAGCTCGTCGGCACCGCGGGCGTCGCGGCACCCGCGGGGGCCCGGCTCGAGCCCGTGTTCACCGCCGCGGAGGTGCGCGACGCCGTGCAGCGCGCGCACGCCGCCGGCGCCGAGGTCATGATGCACGCCTGGGGCGGTGCCGCGATCGACGACGCGATCGAGGCCGGCGTCCGCAGCATCGAGCACGGCATGTACCTCAGCGCGGCGCAGGCCTCCCGCGCCGCCGAGCGCGGGACGTTCTTCGTGCCCACGATCAGGATCTACCGGCTCGTGCTCGCGATGATCGACCGGGGCGAACTCCCCGCCGCGTTCCGCCCGCGCGTCGCGGACGCCGTGGCCGCCCACCCCGTCGCGGTGCGCGTGGCGCGCGACGCCGGGGTGCCGATCGCGGTCGGCACCGACTCCGGAACCCCGGAGCAGCACGGAAGCGGCTGGCACGAACTCGCCGCACTCGTCGAAGCCGGCCTCACCCCCGGCGAGGCGCTCGAGGCCGCAACCGCCGTCGGAGCGGCCCTCCTCGACGGGCCGCGCGGCGGCCTGGCAGCTGACGCGGTGCTCCTCACCCGCGCGCCCGACTCCGCGGAGGCCCTCCGCGATCCCGAACTCGTCGCAGCCGTGATCCGCGGCGGAGCACCCGATCTCATCACCGAACCCACCGAGAGGAACCCGAAGTGACCATCAGAACCCACGGCACCCCGCGCAGCCGGCGCCGCATCGCTGCGGCCGCCGCGGCGCTCGCCGCAGGCCTCCTGCTCTCCGCTTGCGCTGGCGGGGCATCCGGCGGCGCAGGCGCCGACGCTGGCGCGAAGCCGGTCGACGGCGGCACGCTCACCTTCGGCCGCGTCGCCTCGGTCACCGACTTCGATCTGAACCAGCAGATCACCGCGAACAACGCCTTCGCGATCGACAAGGTGTTCGAGCCGCTCGTCAGCTTCGACAAGGACGGGAAGCTCATCCCGTGGCTCGCGGAGTACACGGAGTCGGACGACGGCCTGAAGTACGTCTTCACGCTGCGCAACGGCCTCAAGTTCTCGAACGGCGCGGACGTCACCCCGGAGGACGTCGTGTTCTCGCTCGAGCGCCACATCACGGTCGGCGGCCCGCTCCCGCTTTCGGCGCCGATCGCATCGATCGCCGCGACGGGCGAGCGCGAGGTGACGATCACGCTGAAATCCGCCTACACACCGTTCCTCTCCGAGCTGTCGAACTTCTCGAACGGCATCATGCCGAAGGACTTCGGGGGCGCGGACGAGAAGGCTTTCTTCAAGGCGCCGATCGGCACCGGCCCGTTCGCAGTGAAGGAGTGGGACCCGAACGGGGATCTCACCTTCGTGAAGAACGAGCACTACTGGCAGCAGGGCAAGCCCCACGTCGACTCGCTCGTCTACAAGTTCATCGCCGATGACACGCAGCTGCGCCAGCAGCTCGCTGCCGGACAGATCGACGCGATCGACACGGTGCCGGCCGCGAACGCCACCGAGGTCGAGCAGGCCGGCAAAACGGTGCTCTCGAACACCCCGGGATGGTCGACTGAGCAGGTGTTCTTCAACACGCAGCGGAAGCAATTCGAGGACGAGCACGTGCGCCGCGCGATCGCGCACGCGCTCGACCGCGAGGGGATCACGAAGGCGACGACCTTCGGCACGGCAGAGGTCGCAAACGCGCTGCTGCCGCCCACGATCCAGTACTCGGCGAACGACCCGGGCGTCGCGCTCGACTTCGATGTCGAGGCCGCGAAAAAGGAACTCGCGAAGTCCGCCTACCCGAAGGGCTTCTCCACGACCCTGCTCATCGCTTCCGGGAATTCGCAGCGGGCGCAGATCGCGCAGATCGTGCAGGAGTCGCTCGCGAAGATCGGGATCACCGTGAAGATCGAGCAGATCGACATCGCCGCGTTCCGCGAGCGCTTCTTCGCCTACGACTACGACTTCATGCTCAACAGCGGGCAGTCGGACTCCCCGGACCCGAACGGCTTCATCACCTTCCAGGCCGATCCCGAGGGCTTCAGCAAGTCCTACTGGACCCACTTCACCGACGACCGCGTGACCAAGCTCATGCACGCGGGCCGCACGCAGCCGAACGGCGACGAGCGGAAGCGGACGTATGCAGAGATCCAGCAGATCCTCGCGGACAAGGCCCCCTACATTCCCCTGTTCTTCCCGTCGAACCTGAAGGCGACGACCGACCGGGTGCACGGTTTCACGGTGCTCCCGAACGGGTCCGTGCGCTTCGAGGAAGCCTGGGTCGACGCGAAGTAGTTCCCCGATACCCGCGCGCGGGGCGAGGACCGGCTGACGGTCCCCGCCCCGTTCCGGGTTCCGGATAGATTTGCAGGATGGATGGCGCGGTGGCACGAGTGATGCGAGGGCTGGGCCGCGGCCTCGGCCGCGTACTCCCCGTGATGCTCGGCGTCGTCGTGGCCGTCTTCTTCCTGCTCCGGCTCGTTCCCGGCGATCCGGCCGCGATGATTCTCGGCGAGCGGGCCACGCCGCAGGCCACCGCGGCGCTGCGCGCCCAGCTGGGCCTCGATCAGCCGATCGCACGGCAGTTCGGCGAGTTCCTGTGGGGGATCGTCACCCGGTTCGATACCGGACCCTCCCTCGTCTCCGGAGTGCCGACGCGCGATCTCGTGTTCGAAAAGGCCCCGGTCAGCTTGGGCATCGTGGGGCTCGCCGTCGTGCTGGCCGTGCTCATCGCCGTGCCGCTCGCCCTCGCCGCCGCCCTGCGGCGCGACGGCCTCGTCGATCACCTCGTGCGCGTGCTGCCCGCGGTTGGAATGGGGCTGCCGCTGTTCTGGGTCGGCCTGATCCTGATCCTCGTGTTCGCCGTGCAGCTCGGCTGGTTCCCCGTAGGCGGGATCGGTTCGGGTCCCGGGGAACCTCTGCGCAGCCTGTTCCTTCCGGCGCTCGCCGTCGCGATCGGCCTCGCCCCGCCGCTGATCCGGTCGCTGCGCTCCCAGCTCATCGAGGCGCTCTCCGCCGACTCCGTCACGACGCTGCGCGCCGCGCGGATTCCCGAGCGGAAAATCCTGTTCCGCTACGTCCTCCGCGGGGCCGCCCTGCCCACGCTCGCCCTCCTCGGCGTGAACACGGCCTACCTGATCGGCGGCACGCTCGTCGTCGAGAAGGTCTTCGGGATCAACGGGATCGGCACGCTCCTCTTCCAGGCGATCGGCAGCAGGGACTTCCCGGTCGTACAGGGGGTCGCCCTCTACTGCGCCGTGCTCGTCGTCGCGGTGACCGCGGTCGCGAGCGGGCTGTCGGCCCTGCTCGACCCGCGGTTGCGCGCGGCGGGGGAGGGCGATCGATGAGCGCGCGGGATGGAATCGCAAGCGCGTCGCGTCGGCGCCGATCGCCGGCGCTCATCGCGGGCGGTGCGCTCGCGCTCGTGCTGATCGCGGTCGCCGTCCTCGCCCCCGTTCTCGCGCCATACGCGCCGGGGGATCAGGACCTGGCCAACGGGCTCGCTGCCCCGGGCGGTGCGCATCCGCTCGGCACGGACCAGCTGGGCCGCGACGTGCTGTCCCGCATGCTCTACGCGGCCCGAACGGACCTCGGACTGGCCGTGCTCGCGGCGATCGCCCCGTTCGTGATCGGCGTCACCGTCGGGCTCGTCTCCGGCTACTTCGGTCGCGCGGTCGACTGGGTGGCCTCCCGGCTCACCGACACGGTCATCGCCTTCCCGTTCTACGTCATCGTGATCGCGATCGTGTTCGCGGTTGGGGCCGGGCCCGGGGGGATCATCCTCGCCTTCGCCCTCGTGGGCTGGGTCGGCTACGCGCGCGTCATCAGGTCGATGAGCGCGGCGCTGCGCGAGTCCGGCTGGGTCCTGGCCGCCCGCGGCGGAGGGCTCTCCCACGCGAGGGTGCTGCTGCGCCACGTCCTCCCGAACGTGCTGCCGCAGGCGATCGTGCTCTTCGCCACCGAGATCGTCCTCATCATGGTCGCGATCGTGACCCTCGGCTATCTCGGGCTCGGGATCAGGCCGCCCACGCCCGACTGGGGCACCATGATCGCCGACGCGCAGCCCTTCCTCACGACGCAGTGGTGGCTCGCTGCGTTCCCCGGCCTCGCCGTGGTGCTCACGGGCGTGACCTGCTCCCTGCTCGGCGACGGCATCGCCGATGCGCTCCGTGCCCGGCCTGCGATGCCGCGCCGCAACGCGTCGCGGGTGGTCCCCGAGACCCGCTCGCGGCGGACACCGCGGGGTCGCGCGGGCGCTGGGGCCGCCACCCCGGCCGGCGGCGGGACGCCCGGCGCGGTCCGCGTCGACGGGCTCCGGATCGCCGCGAGCGACGGGCGACCCCTCGTCGATGGCGTGACGTTCCAGGTCGAGCCGGGCGGCTCGCTCGGCATCGTCGGCGAGTCCGGATCCGGGAAGAGCCTCACCCTGCGCGCGATCCTCGGCCAGCTGCCCGAGGGCACCCGCGTCACGGGCGGCACGGTCGCCGTGGGCGGATCCGTCGGGATGGTCTTCCAGGACCCGCTCACCGCGCTCGACCCCCTCACGCGGGTCGGGTCCCAGCTCAGGGACGCCGTCGAGGCGGCGATCCCGCTCGGCGTGCCCGCGCCCGACCCGGCAGCACGCGCGCGCGAACTCATGGAGCTCGTGCGGCTTCCCGAGCCGGCGCGCCTCGCCCGCCGCTACCCCCATCAGCTCTCTGGCGGACAGCGGCAGCGGCTCGTGATCGCCATGGCGCTCGCGGCGGAACCCGATGTCCTGCTCTGCGACGAGCCGACCACCGCGCTCGACGTCACGGTGCAGCGGGAAATTCTCGATCTCCTCGCGGAGCTGCGGCGCTCCCGCGGGATGACGCTGCTCTTCGTGAGCCATGATCTCGCGGTCACCGCGGCCGTCTGCGAACGCATCCTCGTGCTGCGCGGCGGCCGCGAGGTCGAGGCGGGTCCGACCGCCCGGATCGTCGGCGAGCCGGGCGCCGGGTACACGGCAGAACTCGTCGCAGCGGTGCCGCGGCTGCCCGGTTCCGTGCCCATCGACGGCGCTTCCTCGCTCGCCGCGCCGGCCGCAGCGCCCACCGGGCCAGCCGAGCCGTCCGTGGAGCCTGCCGCGCCCGCCGCGCCGGCCGCGCCCACCGCGCCGGCCGCCGCGCCCCGCCTCGAGGTGCGCGGGCTCGAGGTCCGCTACGGTCGCGGACTCGCGCTCTGGGGCGCGGACTTCGCGCTTGCCGCAGGCGAGGCGATCGGCGTCGTGGGCGAGTCCGGATCCGGAAAGACCACGCTCGCCCGCGCGATCGTCGGCCAGCTGCGACCGGCGCAGGGGGAGATCCTGCTCGACGGCCGTCCGCTGAGCGCCCACCGCACGCGGGAGGAACGCCTCGCGATCCAGCTCGTGCCGCAGGACCCCGCCTCCTCGCTCGACCCGCGCATGACCGTCGGCGGAACACTCGGCGAACTGCTGCGCGCGAACCGGATCGTCGAGCGCAGCGCGGTGCCGGACCGCGTCGCCGAGCTCCTGCGGCTCGTGCGGCTCGATCCCGCGATCGCGGGCTCACGACCGCACGAGCTCTCGGGCGGCCAGCGCCAGCGGGTCGCGATCGCGCGCGCCATCGCCGTCGAGCCCGAGGTGCTCGTCGCCGACGAACCCACGAGCGCGCTCGACGTCTCGGTGCAGGCCAGCATCATCGAACTCCTCGGAGATCTGCGTCGCGACCTCGGACTCTCCCTGGTGTTCGTGAGCCATGACCTCGCCGTGGTGCACGCGCTCTGCGACGAGGTGCTCGTGATGCACGAGGGCAGGATCGTGGAGCACTCCGGCCGCGACTTCTTCGCTGGCCCGCAGACCCCGTACGCGCGGGAGCTCCTCGCCGCGGTGCCGCGGCTTCCGGGAACTCGCTGATCAGACCGCCTGAATCGGGGGTGCAGGAGGCCCCGCCTTGCCATCCGTATTCCCGATCGCGCATGCGGCGGTCGGCGATTCAGCTTCACCCGGCGAAACCGACCCGTTCGCGCGCCGCGCGCTCTTGGTACGCTCAATGCAACACATCGTGAGACAGCGGCAGAGGAGGCGCGCATGGACGGCATCATGCAGTGGTTCGAGCGGCTCTTCGATGGATCGCTTGTCGCGGGCGGAATTTTCCTGATCATCGGCATCGTCGGCGGGGTCCTCCTGCTGATCTCGCTCGTACTCGACGGCATTTTCGACGCCTTCGACTTCGGCGACGGCCCGCTCAGCCTCACCACGATCGCCGCATTCACCTCGATCTTCGGCTTCGCCTCGTTCGCCTGTGTCGGCGCCGGAATGTCGACGCCGCTCGCCGCGGTCGTCGGCGCGCTCGCCGGGCTCGTCGGGGGCGCGGCGGCGTTCTGGCTGTCGAAGCTGATCAGGGGCGCTGAATCATCGACCGCCGTGAGCTCGGGGGATCTCGTCGGGGTGACCGGAGCCGTCGTGCTCCAGATCCCTGAGGGCGGTCTCGGCGAGGTCGCGGTGATCCGCAACGGCGAGCGGATCTCGCTCTCCGCGACGGCGGACTCCGCGATCCCGCGCGGCGCCGCCGTGCGCATCACTCACACCGTTACCTCCACCTCCGTGCGCGTCGCGCCGGTCGAGGCGAGTCCTGCACCGCACAACGACGAAGTCGAATAGGAGTCCCCATGATCTTGGCTAGCCCCGCCATCATCGGCATTTTCGGAGCCGTGATCGCGCTCGTCCTGATCGCCCTGGTGATCATCAAGCGCTACAAGATCGCCAAACCAGACGAGGCGATCATCGTCACCGGCGGAAAGGGCAAGGAGGTCGTCGACGCCTCGGGTCAGCGCACCCGCGATCTGTCGGGCCAGAAGGTGGTGACGGGCGGCGGCGTGTTCGTGCTCCCGTTCGTGCAGAAGTCGTTCACCATCTCCCTGCGCTCGCGCCGACTCTCCATCACCACCGAGGCCCAGACCACCGACGGCATCACGATCCAGGCCCAGGCGGTCGCGGTCGTGAAGGTCGGCGGGACGCAGGAGATGATCCGCGCGGCCGCCCAGCGATTCCTCTCCAACTCGGACGAGATCGACGAGTCCACGCAGGAGGTGCTCTCCGGTTCGCTCCGCTCGATCATCGGCGGGCTCACCGTCCTGCAGATCATCCGCGACCGCGCCGTCGTCGCGCAGAGCGTGCTCGAGGCGGCCGAGGAGGCGCTCACGAAGCAGGGCCTCGTGGTCGACACCCTGCAGATCCAGGAGATCCGCGACGGCGCCGACTACATCACCAACATCGGCCGCCCGGAGGCCGCGAAGGTGCGTCAGCAGGCCGACATCGCCGAGACGAACGCGTATCAGGCCTCGCAGGAGGCGAAGATCGCCGCTGAGCGCGTGCTGCTCGACCGCAACCGCGAACTTAAGCTGCGCCAGGCCGAGATCCAGGTGGAGACCGACAAGGCGACCGCGCAGGCATCGGCGGCTGAGCCCCTCGAGCAGGCGATTCAGCAGCAGGCCATTGTTGAGCAGCAGCAGATCACCGCGCAGAAGGAGGTCGCGCTCCGCACCGAGAAACTGAACGCGGACGTCCGCGCCGTCGCCGAGGCGGAGGCGTACCGGGTCGAAGCGCTCGCGAAGGCCGATGCCGCCGCGGCCGTCTCCGCTGCGGAGGGCCGCGCAACCGCCGTCGAGCGCGAGGGCCTCGCGAATCGCGCCGCCCGCATCGCCGCCTCGGAAGCACTCGCGGCCGAGGGTCGCGCCGAGGCCGAGGCCATCGAGGCGAAGGGAACCGCGGAGGCCGCCGCGATCGACGCCCGCGCCCGCGCCCTCGAGACGCAGTCGCAGGCGGTCCTCGCCCAGGAGCTCATCCACCTGCTGCCCGAGATCGCAGGCGAGTACGCGAACGCGATCGGCGCGATCGACAGCATGACGGTCGTCTCGGCGGACGGAACGGGCAAGGTGGCCGCCGACGCGATGGGCAACATCAAGGGCCTGATGGAGATGGCGAAGGACACCGTGGGCATCGACCTCGCGGCCATGTTCAACGGCGTCGTCGCCGGGGGAGCTGCGGGCGCCGCCGCCGGGCGCGCCGCCCGGGGCGATCGGGGCGATCGGGGCGAGCAGCCCACCGCTCGTCGCGCGGCAGGCACCGGGCACTCGGCCGAGGCGGAGAACCAGTCCAGCCCCGAGCACGCGCACGGCGACCGCGCAGGCCACTCCGACCCCTCGGCTGCCGACTCCGCTCGCACCGACTCCGCTCGCACCGGGGCCGCCGGCTCCGCCGCGGCCGGCGCGCTGAACTCGGCTGGCACCGCGCTCGATGCCGCTGGCACCGCGCTCGACTCGGCAGGCGCGTCGATCGACGCCGCGGGTGCCGCCGTCGAGTCGGCCGCGCGCCGCGCCGCGGACGACCTCGGACGGGCCGCCGGAGACCTCGGCTCGGCCGCGCGGCGGGCAACGGAGGAGTAGGCCGCACCGAAAAACGCCGTGAGCGGGCCCCGAGCGATTCTCGGGGCCCGCTGACTTCGTTCTCGCCCGCCGGTTCCTCGGCTCGCAGGCGGTTCCGGCAGAATAGGTCCATGGCCGCTCGCAAGCACACCACGGTGACGCAGGACGTCGACGCCGTGCTCGGGCCGGCGCCCGCAAGCTACGCCCAGCCCGAGGTCGTGGTGCTGCGCTTCCGGCGGCACGGCCGCAGGCTCGTCCTCCCCGTCATTGCGCTCGTCGCGCTGGCGGGGGCTGCCGGGTTCTGGGTGGGCTCGTTCAACGATCCCTGGATCGATCTCACGGCGGCCGCCGTCGCCGCGGCCCTCGGCCTCCTGCTCGGCATCATGCCGGTGCTCACCTGGCTCGCCGGCACGACGACCGTTTCGACGCGGCGCGTCATCGTGAGACGCGGGCTGTTCGTGCGCAGCCGCACCGAGCTCGCGCTCACGAGGGTGCGCGAGGTACGCACGCGTCGCAGCCCGGCCCAGCGGCTGTTCGGAGCGGGAGATGTCCTGCTGCTGCACGGCGCCGAGACGCTGCGGCTCGAGGACGTCCCGGCGGTCACGCGCATTGCCGACGCCATGCAGGACCTGATGGTGCGCAACTACGCACAGGCCGAGCGGGCCGCGTTCGGGCAGGGTTTCACGGGCGGACCGGGGCTCGGCGGCGCGGGGTTCCCGCCCGGATCCGGCTCCGCGTTTCCGAGTGCGGGCGTCGCAGCGGGACCCGCCGGGCCTGCCGATCAGACTCGCGTACAGGGGTTCATGGACCTCTGAGGGCCCGGCTCGGGCCTTGCCGGTCAGCTGGTGCGGGCGTGCAGCACGTCGATCAGCTGCCCCGCGAGCGAGACGAGCCGCGCGATCTCGTTCTCGTCGCGCTCGATCCAGCGGCACTCCGGATCGCCGACCGGCACGAAGTTCTCGTGTCGCTCCCACACCATGAGGGTGCGCTCGGCGCCCAGAACGTACTGCTGCCACCACACCTGGCGGAGATAGTTCCGCGGGATCGAACGCCAGACCTTGTTCGTCGTCTTGATCTCGGCGAGCTCCACCGTTCCGCCGCTGCGCTCGACCAGGCCGTCGGGAGTGGCGAGGTGACGGACGTCGAATTCCGCGTGGAACAGGGCGCGGCTCGGCTCGATTCCGTGCTCCGAGAGCACCCAGGCCGCGATCTCCGGTTCCCGGGCCTTCCCGTGCTCGGTGAACGCGTTGCCCGTGAACCGGCTGCCGTGCAGTTTCTCGAACGCCGCGGACTCGATCGATCGCGGAGTCGACAGTTTCGCGACGTCGGTCGCGGTGATCCCGCGCGCGCGAGCCCGCATCCACGCCATCCGGTCGCTGCCGTCGGTGACGACGCGCTGCAGCAGCGGAGAGGCGGGATGGGCGGGCGGAATCGGAGCGGTCACCCGGGTATCCTCCCACGCGGCCCCGAAAAGCGCCGGAGGCCCCACGGATGAGACATATGTCGCGATTGTAATCTGCATGGGCTGCATATGGACAGGCTGTGCCGCTAAGCTGGGCGATAATGAGTCGCCGCCGCGCAGGTCGAGGGGGCGATCGTGGAAAACGATGGTGTGCCGATGGGGGAGTCGCGCACCGGGGAACTTCCGCGAGACTCAAGGAACCGGGTCCGGAAGGAATAATCGAACAGTATGCATGCGCAGAAGCTGGCACGTGCCGACGGGGGAAAAGTACGTGCGCTCGTCGTCGATGACGAGGAATCGATTACACAGCTGATCGCGATGGCGCTCCGCTATGAAGGCTGGGAAGTCATGACCGCGTCGACCGGTCATGAGGCTCTTGAACTCGTGGGGGAGTTCAAGCCAGACGTTGCGGTGCTCGACATCATGCTTCCCGACTTCGACGGGATCCAGCTGCTCTCGCGCACGCGAGCCACGGGGCAGACCTTCCCCGTGCTGTTCCTCACCGCGCTCGATGCCGTCGAGGATCGAGTCATCGGCCTCACCGCCGGCGGAGACGACTACGTGGTCAAGCCGTTCAGCCTCGAGGAACTCATCGCGCGCCTGCGCGGCCTCGTCCGCCGCTCGCAGATGACGCTCAACGCCCAGCCCGATCCGATCCTGCAGGTCGGGGACCTCACCCTCAACGAGGACAGCTACGAGGTCGAGCGCGCTGGTGAGCCGATCACGGTCACCAACACCGAGTTCGAGCTGCTCCGCTACCTCATGCGCAACCCGAACCGGGTGCTGTCGAAGGCGCAGATCCTCGACCGCGTGTGGGCCTACGACTTCACGGGCAAGTCGACGGTTGTCGAGCTCTACGTCTCGTACCTCCGCAAGAAGATCGACAACGGCCGCGCCCCCATGCTGCACACCGTGCGCGGGGCTGGCTACATGCTCAAGCCGGCGTCCTGATCGGCGCTGGCGCGGCCGGTCTGACTTCTTGACCGGCGCTGCAAGACCCCCGGGCGGATTCGCTCGGGGGTCTCTCGCGTGTTCCCCGCGCCTCACGGGCCGCCGCGGGACCCCTGAATCTGTGCTACGATCGTCCCTGGCCCAAGACCGCCGGTAGAGTTCGCAAGAACTCCGGAACGTCCGCGCAAGCGGAGACCAGCGCAGGTACGAACTCCTTGAGAGCCGGATCCTCGATCCGAATCTTGCGAAGCTCCGTGCGTGCGCGCCGGGGCTTCTTCCTGTTTCAGGGGAGGCCTTCGGCGGCGCGGCCCCCGCGCGACGTCCGTCGCTCGGGTACGACAAGCTAGGGAGCGCCATGGCTACGAAGGACGCTACGGTCGCCGATCTTCAGCGCAAGTTTGAAGAGTCGGACGCCGTTCTGCTGACTGAGTACCGCGGACTCACGGTTGCCCAGCTGCGGGATCTCCGCAACAGCATCCGCGAGCACGCGACTTACGCCGTGGCGAAGAACACGCTCACCAAGATTGCGGCAAACAACGCCGGGATCACCGCTTTCGATGACGAGCTCGCCGGTCCCTCGGCCCTCGCCTTCGTTCACGGTGACACCGTCGCTGTCGCAAAGGCGCTGCGTGACTTCGCCAAGGCCAACCCTCTTCTGGTGGTGAAGGCGGGCTACTTCGATGGCAACGCCCTTTCCGCCGCCGAGGTTGGCAAGCTTGCCGATCTTGAGAGCCGCGAGGTGCTGCTGGCCAAGGCCGCAGGCGCCATGCAGGCTGCTCTCGTCGGTGCAGCACAGCTGTTCAACGCTCTGCCCGCCAAGGCCGCACGCGGCTTCGGCGCGCTGCAGGAGAAGCAGGACGCGTAAGTTCCGATCACTCGGATACATACCAACAACAAGACCCGCCCTCACGCGCTGAGGGCAAACATCAAGGAGAAACACAATGGCTAAGCTTTCGACTGAAGAGCTGCTCGAGCAGTTCAAGGAGCTCACCCTCATCGAGCTCTCGGAGTTCGTCAAGGCGTTCGAGGAGACCTTCGACGTTTCGGCTGCCGCTCCGGTCGCCGTTGCCGCTGCCCCGGCCGCCGGTGCCGCTGAGGCCGTCGAGGAGAAGGACGAGTTCGACGTCGTCCTCGAGTCGGCTGGCGACAAGAAGATCCAGGTCATCAAGGTCGTGCGTGAGCTGACCGGCCTCGGCCTTGGCGAGGCGAAGGCCCTCGTCGAGGAGGCTCCCAAGAACGTGCTCGAGGGTGCGAAGAAGGAGGCCGCCGAGGAGGCCAAGGCCAAGCTCGAGGAGGCAGGCGCGGGCGTCAAGCTCGCCTAAGTCTTTTCGCTCAGGCGAAACGGGGCGGCTCTCCTTCGGGAGGGCCGCCCTTTTGCATGTCCGGGGAGCGTGACAGAATGACACGCGGAGGCGTTCACACACGGCGCGAGCCGCGGTTCGGCCCCCTCGCTTTCCTCCTGCTTCTCACCAGTTGTCGCCTGGTTTTGCGCTGATCAAACTGGTATTGTTTTCCGTCTATCCCGGCTTCGGTCCGCCATCGGCGGCGGCCGGGCCCCGGCACCAGGACCACCAAGAAAGGATCCTCGTGGCCCTTATCCAGCTCACGTTTCGGCATGCGAAACGATATTGGCCCCTGATTGCGGCCGTACTCGTGTTGCAGTTGCTGTCGACGATCGCGGCGCTCTGGCTGCCCAGCCTGAACGCGAAGATTATCGATCAGGGGATCGCCAAGGGCGACACCGATTTCATCTGGGGCACGGGCGGCCAGATGCTGCTCATCTCCCTCGGCCAGGTCGCCTCAGCGGTGATCGCGGTCTACTGCGGCGCGCGCGCCGCCATGGGCGTGGGGCGTGACCTGCGCCGTGAGGTGTACCGCAAGGTCGACTCTCTGAGCACCCTCGAGGCGACCAAGTTCGGCGCGGCGACCCTGATCACGCGAGGCACGAACGACGTGCAGCAGATCCAGATGCTCGTGCTCATGACCTTCAACTTCATGGTGACGGCACCGATCATGGCGATCGGCGGCATCATCATGGCGCTGCGCGAGGACGCCGGCCTGTCGTGGCTCGTGTGGGTGTCGGTCGCGATGCTCGCCGTGATCGTGGGCTTCCTGGTGTGGCTGCTCCTGCCCCTGTTCCGCAAGATGCAGGATCGCGTCGACGCGATCAACGGCGTGCTGCGCGAGCAGATCATGGGCATCCGGGTGGTGCGCGCGTTCGTGCGCGAGGACTTCGAATCCGAACGCTACGACGTAGCGAACCGCAACATCACCGACGTCTCGGTGCGGGTCGGCAACATCTTCGTGCTCATGTTCCCGGTGATCATGATGGTCCTGCACGTCGCGACGGCCGCGGTGCTGTGGTTCGGCGGACATCGCGTCGACGCCGGTCAGGTCGAGGTCGGCTCGCTGACCGCGTTCCTGCAGTATCTGCTGCAGATCCTGATGGCGGTCATGATGGGCGTGTTCATGACGATGATGATCCCGCGCGCGGTGGTGTGCGCCGAGCGCATCTCGGAGCTGCTGCACACCCGCTCCACGCTCGAGTTCCCCGCGGTCGAGTCGGCTGCGACGCCGGCGAACGGGCGGATCGAGTTCGCGAACGTCACCTTCGGCTTCCCGGGCGCCGAGGAGCCCGTCGTCAAGAACGCGAGCTTCGTGGCGGAGCCGGGACGCACCACGGCGATCATCGGTTCGACCGGCGCGGGCAAGACGGTGATGCTCAACCTCATGCTGCGGCTCTACGACCGCCAGCAGGGGAGCATCACGATCGACGGCGTCCCGCTCGAGTCGCTCACGCGCGCCCAGCTCGCCGAGGTGATGAGCCTCGTTCCGCAGCGTCCGTACCTGTTCTCGGGCACGATCGGATCGAATCTGCGTTTCGGTCGAACCGACGCGAGCGACGAGGAACTCTGGGAGGCGCTGCGCGTCGCCCAGGGCGACGACTTCGTGCGCGCCAAGGACAAGGGCCTCGACGAGCCTGTCGCGCAGGGCGGCACGAGCGTGTCTGGCGGCCAGCGCCAGCGGCTCTCGATCGCCCGCGCTCTCGTGGCGCGGCCGCGTGTCTACCTGTTCGACGACTCCTTCTCCGCGCTCGATGTCGCGACGGACGCCCGCCTGCGTGCGGCGCTCCCGGACGCCACGCGAGGTGCCACCACGATCATCGTGGCGCAGCGCGTCGCGACGATCCTCGACGCGGATCAGATCCTCGTTGTTGAGAACGGCGAGATCGTGGATCGCGGCACCCACGAGCAGTTGCTGCTGTCGAGCGAGGTCTATCAAGAGATCGTGCGCTCGCAGATGGAAGAGGCGGAGGCAGCCTGATGGCGAAGAAGAAAGCGACGTCTCCGGCGACCACTGCCGAGGAGGAGTACGAGCTTCCCGAGGACTATTCGCCCCCGGCAGACGACTGGGCGGGAGGGGCCCCCGCGAAGAAGGCGAAGCACTTCTGGCCGTCCGTGAAGCGCCTGGCCGGGCTGCTGAAACCCGAGGCCGGCCTGTTCTCGGTCGTCGTGATCCTCGTGGTCGCTTCCGTAGTGCTCACGGTGATCGCCCCGAGGATCCTCGGCCAGGCGATGGACGTGATCTTCAACGGCGTGATCGGGAAGCAGCTTCCCGCGGGCGTGCCGATCGAGGAGATCATCAAGAACTCGCGCGACACCGGCCACGGCCAGTTCGCTGACATGCTCGAAGGTGCGAACGTCGTTCCCGGCGAGGGCATCGACTTCGGGCTGCTCGGGCGGCTGATCCTGATCGTGCTCGCGCTGTACCTCGTGGCCTCGCTGCTCATGTGGTTGCAGGGCTTCCTGCTGAACCGCCTGGTCATGCGCATCATCTACAACCTTCGTAGGGACATCGAGGCGAAGATCAACCGGCTGCCGCTCGGCTACTTCGATGGGCGTCAGCGCGGCGACGTGCTCTCGCGCGTGACGAACGACGTCGACAACATCCAGCAGGCGCTGCAGCAGGCGTTCTCGCAGCTCGTGCAGTCGATGCTCACGGTGATCGGCATCGCAGCGATGATGTTCATCGTGTCGTGGCAGCTCGCGCTGATCGCGCTGATCGCGCTCCCGCTGTCGGGCGTCATCGCCGGCGTCGTCGGCGTGCGCGCGCAGAAGCTGTTCGTCGCCCAGTGGAAGTACACGGGCGAGCTGAACGGCCACATCGAGGAGTCGTTCACCGGGCACGAGCTGATCCGCATCTTCAACCGCGACGCCGAGATGGTCGAGGAGTTCGACCGGCGCAACGAGGGCCTGTTCACGGCCTCGTACCAGGCGCAGGCGCTGTCGGGAACGATCATGCCAGCGATGCAGTTCGTGCAGTACCTCAGCTACGTGCTCATCGCGGTCGTCGGCGCCCTGCGGGTGACGGCGGGCCAGATGACCCTCGGCGACGTGACGGCGTTCATCCAGTACTCGCGCGAGTTCTCCCAGCCGATCGGCGAGATGGCGGGCATGGCGAACATGCTGCAGTCGGGCGTCGCGTCGGCGGAGCGCACGTTCGAACTGCTCGATGCCGAGGAGCAGGATCCGGACACCCCGGTCGACGACCTGCCGGATCGCACCGACGGGCACGTCGAGTTCCAGAGCGTGAACTTCAGCTACGACCCGGAGAAGCCCCTGATCGAGGACCTCTCCCTCGAGGCGAGCCCGGGCCACACCGTCGCGATCGTCGGGCCAACGGGCGCAGGCAAGACGACGCTCGTGAACCTCATCATGCGGTTCTACGAGCTCGACGGCGGCCGGATCCTTCTCGACGGCGTCGATATCACGAAGCTGTCTCGCGCCGACCTTCGCGGGCACGTCGGAATGGTGCTGCAGGACGCGTGGCTCTTCGACGGGACGATCCGCGAGAACATCCGCTACGGGCGGCTCGACGCCTCCGACGACGAGGTGGTCGAGGCCGCGAAGGCGACGATGGTCGACCGGTTCGTGCGCCAGCTCCCCGAGGGATACGACACGGTGATCAGCGAGAACGCCGCGTCGCTCTCGGCCGGTGAACGGCAGTTGCTGACGATCGCGCGCGCGTTCATCGCGAACCCGTCGCTGCTGATCCTCGACGAGGCGACGTCCTCGGTCGACACGCGCACCGAGGTGCTCGTGCAGCAGGCGATGCGGGCGCTTCGCTCGGACCGCACCTCGTTCGTGATCGCGCACCGCCTGTCGACGATTCGTGACGCCGACATGATCCTCATGATGGAGAACGGCCGGATCGTGGAGCAGGGCTCCCACGATGAGCTCCTCGCGCGTCGAGGCGCCTACTTCGAGCTGTACGAATCGCAGTTCAGCGGCGGCGAAGAAGAGGAGCACGAACTCGAGCGTGAGCTCGCGGTCGCCGAGGGCACGGTCGATCCCGCGGTCGCGCCCGCAGCGATTTCGGGCGCACACGCCGAGGCGCCGGATGAGCCGGGGGCGTCGGGGGAGTGGCGCGGCGACCGGGAATAGTCCGCTAGACTGATCAGGCTCCCCACGTGGCGCTATCTCGAGGAACTCCCCCAGGGCAGAAATGCAGCAAGGGTACTCGGGCTCTAGCGGGTGCGTGGGGAGTCTTTTCGTTTCCGGAGGATGCCCGTCGCCCCGGTTGCCGCTCCGGCCTCCGCTCCCGGCCACTTTCCCATCGCGGGACCGGCCTCGCGCAAGACCGCGCCGCGCGTCGTCGCGCTCACCGGCTCGCCCAATAGCATGGCGGGTGTGAAGAGTGCGCACGGTGCGGCGATCGTCGGATCGGGGCCGAACGGCCTCGCCGCCGCGGTGACGCTCGCGCGAGCAGGAATTCCCGTGACGGTGTTCGAAGCTGCCGACCGGATCGGCGGCGGCGCGCGCACGCTCGAGCGGGTGACGCCCGGGGTGCTCCACGACGTGTGCTCGGCGATCCACCCGATGGCGCTCGCAACCGAGTTCTTCCGGGAGTTCGAGCTCGAGCGGCGGGTGCGCTTCGCGGTCCCCGACGCCTCGTACGCGCAACCGCTCGACGGCGCGGCGGGGCCGTGGGCGGCGGTCGCGTACCGCGACCTCGATCGCACCGCTCAGGAGCTCGGCCGTGACGGCGCGGCCTACGCGCGCCTGTACCGGCCGCTGCTCGCGCGTCTCGATGGCGTTCAGGACGCCGCGCTCGGGGGCGCGCCGCTGCGGATTCCGGCCGACCCGCTCGGGGCGATCGCCCTGGGTGCGCGGGCGCTCGAGCAGGGCTCCGGGGCGCTGTGGAACCGCCGGTTCCGGGAGGAGGCCGCCCCGGCGCTCCTCGCCGGCGTCGCCGCGCACGCGGTGGGCCGGCTGCCGGGACTCGCGCCGGCCGGCGTCGCCGCCGTGATCGGAGCGATGGGGCACGCGCGCGGGTGGCCGGTTCCCATCGGCGGCTCGCGGGCGATCACGAACGCGCTGGCCGCCGACCTCATCGATCACGGCGGGCGGTTCGAGACCGGCTGGACGATCAGGGATATCGGAGAGCTCGACGGTTTCAGGGTGAAGCTCTTCGACACCTCGGCGCCGGCGCTCGCGCGAATCGCGGGCGGGGCCCTGCCGCGCGGGTATGCGCGCCGCCTGGAGTCGTTCCGCTTCGGGGACGGCGCGGCGAAGGTTGATTTTGTGCTGGACGCCCCGATTCCGTGGGCCGATCCGCGCGTGGCGGAGGCGCCGACCGTCCACCTCGGGGGCACGCGCGCCGAGGTCGCCGCCGCGGAGAACGCGGTCGCGCGCGGGATCCATCCGGAGCGGCCGTTCGTGCTGCTCGCGCAGCCGACGGAGTTCGATCCTGGTCGCAATCCCGCCGGGGTGAACGCCGTGTGGAGTTACACGCATGTGCCCGCGGGCTCCGATCGCGATGTTTCGGGGGCAGTCATCGCCCAGATCGAACGCTTCGCCCCGGGGTTCCGTGATCTGATCCGGGATTTCCGGGTAACGACCGCGGCGGAGCTCGGCGAGTACAACGCGAACTACGCGGGTGGCGACATCAGCGCCGGAGCGATTTCGCTGCGGCAGATCCTCGCGCGGCCGACGCTCGCGCGCGACCCCTGGCGGACGCCCGTGCAGGGGTTGTACCTGTGCTCGTCGGCGACCGCACCCGGTCCCGGGGTGCACGGACTGCCGGGATGGTACGCGGCGAAATCGGCGCTGCGAAACGAGTTCGGCATGGGAGCCCCCGCGCTCGGGATCACCGGCTGACGCGCGGCGATCGGCCCGAAACCCGGGTGGGAAACCGATCTATTCGACGGTGCGCGACGGGCTGTGCAGCACGCCGCCGAGTAGGCTGGAACGCGTGGCAGCGAGCATCTACCTCACCTCAGCAGAAGGTCGCACGGGCAAGAGCGCAGTGGCGCTCGGCGTGCTGGACGCGCTTCGCGCGGACGCTCCCCGAGTCGGGGTGTTTCGCCCCCTGATCCGATCGGGAAACGAGCGTGACCGCGTACTCGATCTGCTGCTCGACCGCGCCACTGCGGAGGCCGCATACGCCGAGTGCATCGGCGCCACCTACGAGGAGGCGCACAGCGACCCGGAGGGGGCGATGACCCGGATCGTCGCGGCGTATCGCGCGCTGCAGGGGAGGTGTGACGCGATCGTCGTCGTCGGATCCGACTTCACCGACGTCGCGGCGCCCACCGAGCTCGCGTTCAACGCGCGAATCGCCGCCAACCTCGACACCCCCGTCCTGCTCGTGCTCGGCGGCCGCGCGGCGGGGTCTCCGGAGCACCTCGGGCAGCAGGAGGCGCGCACGCCGGCGGAGATCGCGCAGATCGCGGAGCTCGGCATCGCGGAGCTGCGCGCCGAGCACGCCGTGCCGATCGCGGTGCTCGTGAACCGCGCGGACCCCGAGACGCTCGAGGAGATCCGCGCCGCGGTCGCAGGGGTACTGCCCGCCGAGCTGCCGGTGTGGGCCGTTCCCGAGGCGATCCTGCTCGTTGCGCCGCCCGTCTCCGGAATCATGGCCTCGGTCGACGGCACCCTCGTGCGCGGCGATTCCGCGCTCCTCGGGCGCGAGGTGCTCGACGTCGTGGTCGCTGGCATGTCGATGGAGCACGTGCTGCCCCGGCTGCTCGAGGGATCGGCCGTGGTGATCGCCGCCGACCGCGGGGAGACGCTGCTCGCGGTCACGATGGCGCACGAGGCGCCCACCTTCCCCACGATCGCCGCAGTGATCCTGAACGGCAATTTCGAGCTCTCCGCCGACGTCGAGCGGCTGCTCGACGGCATCGACTCGACGCTGCCCGTGATCCGCACCCCGCTCGGCACCTTCGACACCGCGCAGCGGATCACCTGGACGCGGGGGCTCCTCACCGAGGAGTCTCCGGCGAAGTTCGACACCGCGCTCTCCCTGTTCGCTCAGCACGTCGACGCTGCCGCGCTGCGGGAGCGGCTGCGGCTGCACCGCGGAGGGGTGCGCACGCCGGTGATGTTCGCGTACGAGCTGTTCGAGCGCGCCGCAGCGGCCGACGCCCGGATCGTGCTGCCCGAGGGTCACGACGACCGGATCCTGCGCGCGGCGAGCACGCTGCTCGCCCGCGGCATCGCGCGCCTCACCCTCCTGGGCGACGAGGCGGCCGTGCGCAAGCGCGGCGGCGAACTCGGCCTCGGCCTCGACGCCGCTGAGGTCATCGATCCCGCCGCTTCGCCGCTGCTCGAGGGGTTCGCCGAGGAGTACGCGCGGCTTCGCGCGCACAAGGGAATGACCATCGACCGGGCGCGCGAGATCATGCGGGACGGCAGCTACTTCGGCACCATGATGGTGCACCTCGGGTACGCGGACGGCATGGTGTCTGGCGCGGCAAACACCACGGCGCACACGATCCGCCCGAGCCTCGAGTTCATCAAGACGAAGCCGGGCGTCTCGGTCGTGTCGAGCGTCTTCTTCATGGCCCTTGCCGATCGCGTGCTCGTCTACGGCGACTGCGCGGTCAATCCCGATCCGACGGCCCCGCAGCTCGCCGACATCGCAGTGTCCTCCGCGGAAACGGCTGCGCAGTTCGGCGTGGAGCCGAGGATCGCCATGCTGTCGTACTCGACGGGCGAGTCCGGCTCGGGCGCGGACGTCGACAAGGTGCGGGAGGCCACGGCGCTCGCGCGCGATGCCGCGCCGGAACTCCTGATCGAAGGGCCGATCCAATACGACGCCGCGAGCGATCCAGACACGGGAAGGGCGAAGCTTCCCGGCTCGGAGGTCGCGGGCCGTGCGACCGTGTTCATCTTCCCCGATCTCAACACCGGCAACAACACGTACAAGGCGGTGCAGCGCTCGGCCGGTGCGGTGGCCGTCGGCCCCGTGCTGCAGGGCCTCAACAAGCCGGTGAACGACCTCTCCCGCGGCGCAACCGTCCAGGACATCCTGAACACGGTCGCGATCACCGCGGTGCAGGCCGGGGAGTCGAAGGGAGCGACCGCATGACTCGAGTGCTCGTGATCAACGCAGGATCGTCGTCGATCAAGTACCAGCTCGTCGAGGCGGACACGGGGGAGCGGCTCGCCTCGGGACTCGTCGAGCGGATCGGCGAGCCGCTCGGGCACGTCGTGCATCAGAGCCTGATCAACGACGCGCACGGCGCGGGCGGGAGCGGCGACGGCGGCGAGACCGTGGTCGAGCGTGAGCTCCCCGTCCTTGATCACACCGCGGGCTTCGCCGCGATGGTCGAGGCGTTCGCCGCGACGGGGCACCCGGTCGACTCGCTCGGGATCACCGCGCTCGGCCACCGCGTCGTGCAGGGCGGCGGTGACTTCATCGAGCCGACTCTCCTCGACGACGGGGTCGCCAACCGCATTCACGAGCTCGGCGAGCTCGCGCCCCTCCACAACCCCGGCCACTACCAGGCCATCGTCGCGGCGCGACGACTCTTCCCCGGCCTGCCCCAGGTCGCCGTGTTCGACACGGCGTTCCACCAGACGATGCCGCCAGAGTCCTCCCGCTACGCGATCGACCCGGCGATCGCCGCGGACCACGGGATTCGCCGCTACGGGTTCCACGGCATCTCTCACCAGGTGGTGTCGCGCCGAGCCGCCGAGTTCCTCGGGCGCCCGCTCGCCTCGCTCAAGCAGATCGTGCTCCACCTGGGGAACGGGGCCTCGGCGTGCGCGATCGACGGCGGCCGATCGGTCGATACCTCGATGGGGCTCACCCCGCTCGCCGGGCTCGTCATGGGCACGCGGAGCGGCGACATCGACCCCGGTGCGATCCTGCACCTGCTGCGGAGGGGGCTCGACGTCGACGACATCGACGAGCTCCTCAACAAGCGCTCCGGCCTGCTCGGCTTCGCCGGCACGAACGACTTCCGAGACGTGCGCGCAGCGGCCGAGGCCGGCAACGCCGACGCGCAGCTCGCGATCGCGGTCTACGTGCACCGGATCAGGGCCTATCTGGGCGCCTACCTCCTCGAGCTCGGCGGAGCCGACGCGATCGTGTTCACGGCAGGGGTCGGCGAGAACAACGCCGCGGTGCGCGCAGAGATCTGCGCCGATCTCGACTGGTTCGGGATCCGGATCGACCCCGATCGCAACGAAGCAGACGCTCGTGGCCCGCGCCGCATCTCCTCCGACGACTCCCGCGTCGAGGTGCTCGTGATCCCGACGGACGAGGAAGCCGAGATCGCTCGACAGGCGTGGGAGCTCGTGCGGGGCTGAGCCGTTCGCCCCGCGAATTCGGCGTCGCGCGCGCCGCGAGCGGTACCGACTCCGTCAGTGTCAGTGGCCGCGGGTAGCATTGACCCCGTGGTTGCCGCACTCTATCGCCGTTACCGGCCAGAAGCCTTCTCCGAGATGATCGGTCAGTCCCAGGTGACCGATCCACTCATGACCGCACTGCGCACGGGTCGTGTCGGGCATGCGTACCTGTTCAGCGGCCCGCGCGGCTGCGGGAAGACCACCTCCGCTCGCATCCTCGCGCGCTGCCTCAACTGCGCGGAGGGTCCCACCGACACCCCGTGCGGCGTCTGCCCCAGTTGCGTCGAGCTCGGCCGCGACGGCGGCGGCTCGCTCGACGTCGTCGAGATCGACGCGGCGAGCCACGGCGGCGTTGACGACGCGCGTGACCTGCGCGAGCGCGCGGTGTTCGCCCCGGCACGAGACCGCTTCAAGATCTTCATCATCGACGAGGCCCACATGGTCACCGCAGGCGGCTTCAACGCCCTGCTCAAGATCGTCGAGGAGCCGCCGCCCCACGTGAAGTTCATCTTCGCGACCACGGAGCCGGAAAAGGTGATCGGCACGATCCGATCCCGCACCCATCACTATCCGTTCCGCCTGATCGCGCCCGGAACGCTCATCGACTACGTGCAGCAGCTGTGCGACAGCGAGGGCGTCGAGATCGAGCCGGGCGTGCTGCCGCTCGTCGTGCGATCCGGCGGTGGATCGGTGCGCGACACACTCTCCATCCTCGACCAGCTCATCGCCGGATCCGAGGGCAATCGCGTGAGCCTCGAGCGCGCCGCAGGCCTGCTCGGCTTCACCCACACCGAGCTCCTCGACGACGTCGTCGCCGCGCTCGGTGCGCAGGACGCCGGAGCCGCGTTCCAGGCGACGGACCGCGTGGTCCAGACCGGCCAGGATCCTCGCCGCTTCGTCGAAGACCTCCTCGAGCGCCTACGCGACCTGATCGTGGTCGGCGCCACGAGCGTCGACGGCGCCGCCGCGGTGTTCCGCGGCGTCCCCCAGGACCAGCTCGACCGGATGTTCGAGCAGTCGAGTTCCTTCGGGCCCGGAGAGCTCTCTCGCCTCGCCGACGTGGTGAGCGCGGGCCTCGACGCGATGTCCGGCGCCACCGCGCCGCGCATGCAGCTCGAACTCATGATCGCGCGCGCCCTCGTTCAGGCTGGCGAGCCCGCAGCAGGCGGCGCGCAGCGAGGGGCCGTGCCGCAGGGCGCCGCTCCGCAACGCACCCTGCCGCAGCAGGCTGCGCAGCAGCAGGCTGCCCCGCACGGGCAGGCCGCGCAGACCGGCGCGCCCCGGGCGGACGCCCCCCAGAGGTCCCAGCAGGTTCCCCAGGGCGCGCAGAGCGTTCCGCCCCAGCCCGCGCCCGCGCAGCCCGCCGGCGCGCCCGGCGCGGCCCAACAGCGTCCAGCCCCGACCGCAGCGGAGACCGCGGCATCGATCCGCGAGTTCCTGCGCGGCGAGGGCGCGTCAGCGGCCGGGAACGCGCCCCAGGGGGCGCCAGCGGCCGAGACCCGGGCGACGCCCACTGCCGAGGCCGAGGCGCCGGAGGGGCCGCAGCAGCAGGGACCCACGCCGGGCCAGGGCGCCGCGGAGGGCCGTGTCGAGGCCCCGGGCGGGGAGCAGCCCGAGCCGGTGCGCCCGGCCCAGGCCGCTTCGCAGGAGACCCAGGGGGAGCGGCACCCCAACGAGGGCGCCGCGGGCTTCGGCCGACCCATCTCCGACGTGCTGAGCGCCGCGCAGATCGAGAGCATCGGCACCGAGAAGCCGGCTCCGGCTCCGGCTCCCGCGGCACCCCAGCCGTCCGCTCCCGCGGAGCAGCGCCCCGCGCCGCAGGCAGGCGCGCCGGAGGCTGCGCCTGCAGCGCCCGAGGCGTCGCAGGCCCCAGCGGCGTCGCCGCACACCGCTGGCGGTCCCGCGGAGGCCAGCACCGATCCGGTCGAGGAGGCGGACGATCAGAGCGAGGTCGGCGGTTTCGACGACCTCCTCGAGGTCTGGCCCGACCTCCTCGAAGAGATTCTCGAGCAGGATCGCGATGCCTGGAACGCGGTAAAGAACGTGGTGCCGCTGTCACTCGACGGCGAGATCCTGTCCCTCGGCTTCGCGAACGGCTCCGACCTCGCCGTGTTCAAGACGACGGGCGCCGGCCCCCTGCGCGAGGCGATCAGCTCGACCGTTGGGATGAGCGTCAAGTATCAGCCCAAGCAGCTCCCGGCCGGAGCGTCCGCGGGAGCGCACCCCGGGGCCGGCGCCGCTGCCGCTCCGCGGGAGCACTCGCGCAGCTCCGAAGCAGAGGAGCCCGACCTAGCCGCCTCCGAAGATCCGCTGCAGCGGGCGGAACGCCGCCTCAGCGCGTTCGGGCCCGCGCTCGCCGCCCCGGCTTGGGCGGACCCGAACCCGCCCCAGTCGCCCGCGCCCGAGCGAATGACCGCGGCCGAACTCGCCGACGCGGCGCCGCGGCAGAAACGCGCAGATGGGACGCCCGGAGCGCCCGCGGCCGCCGGGTCGCCGGGGACACCCGCTCCCGATCCGACGGCCGACCCCACGAGCGCAGGAACCGCGGCTGGCCCGGGATCGGGCGCCGAAGTTGGCGGCGAGTTCGCACCGGGAGTTCCGGCCCGGTCGGCGACGTCCGAGGCGAACGGGCCTGATGGGCCCTCCGGAATCCCCGGCGGGGAGGCGCCTGCCGCGCCCGCCGCACAGCCGCGGCAGGACGGGGCAGACGCCCCGAGCGCCCCGGCTGCAGCGTCGGAGCGGGTGCCACCGCAGTCGACGCCGTCCGGCGCACCGAGTGGGTCCGCGCGAGACTTCGACGACCCCTACGCGGGAGATCCCAACGCCGGTGAACCGAGCGACGACGGCGAAGGCGACCCCTACGGATCGGCCGACCCCTACGGCGGCGGCGATCCCTACTCGACGCCCGGGCGCACGGAATCCTCCGCCCCCGCCGCCCCGTCGGGTCCGGCCGCGACGGTCCCTGCCCCGGCAGCGCTCGCTCAGGGGGCGCCAGCTCCCGCCGAAACGGCGCCAGCTCCCGCAGCGCCCGGCGCCGCGAAACCGGCCGAACCGGCTCAGCCTCGCGCGGCCGCCCCGAAGTTCACCCGCTACGGCGAAGCCGTCGTGCGCGAGGTGCTCGGCGCGCGCTTCGTCGAGGAGCGTCCCCTTCCGCGTCAGTAGTGGCGCGTACACTCGAACTCACCACGGGATCGCGGCCGCGACCCCGCTGATCTGGAGGAAACCCCCGTGTACGACGGCATCGTCCAAGACCTGATCGACGAGTTCGGTCGCCTGCCAGGGATCGGCCCCAAGTCGGCCCAGCGCATCGCCTTCCACATCCTGCAGACGCAGAACTTCGACGTCACCCGCCTCGCCGAACTTCTCACCGAGGTCCGCGAGAAGGTCCGGTTCTGCGAGGTCTGCGGCAACATCACCGAGCAGGAGCGCTGCTCCATCTGCCGGGATCCGCGCCGGGATCAGACGCTCATCTGCGTCGTCGAGGAGCCGAAGGACGTCGTCGCGATCGAGCGCACGCGACAGTTCCGGGGCCTCTACCACGTGCTCGGCGGGGCGATCAGCCCGATCGACGGCATCGGACCCGACGACCTCAGCATCCCCGCGCTCATGCGGCGCCTCGGCGAGGGAGAGGTCACTGAGGTCATCCTCGCCACCGATCCGAATCTCGAGGGCGAGGCCACCGCGGCGTACCTCTCGCGCCTCCTCACCGCGATCGAGGTTCCCGTATCGCGTCTCGCCTCCGGCCTCCCCGTCGGCGGCGACCTCGAATTCGCGGACGAGGTCACCCTCGGTCGCGCCTTCGAAGGGCGCCGCGCCGTCGAATAGGGCCGTGGCCCGCCCCTACCGGATCGGGGCGCCGCAGAATTCTGCGTCACACGACAAGTCGCCCGCGGAGGGGCGCATATGAAACCGCTAGACTTGGAGCTTGGCGGTGCAATTTGAGGAGGATCCCGCGTGGCCTTGATCGTGCAGAAGTTCGGTGGTTCGTCGGTCGCGGACGCGGAAAGCATCAAGCGTGTCGCCAAGCGCATCGTCGAGACCCGCAGGGCGGGCAATGAGGTCGTCGTCGCGGTCAGCGCGATGGGCGACACCACCGACGAGCTCCTCGACCTCGCCTCCGACTGCACGCCCATTCCCGCACCCCGCGAGCTCGACATGCTCCTCACCGCGGGTGAGCGCATCTCCATGGCACTCCTCGCCATGACGATCAAGGGCATGGGCCTCGAGGCGCTGTCCTTCACCGGCAGCCAGGCCGGCATGATTACCACAGCGGAGCACGGATCCGCGAAGATCGTCGACGTCACCCCCGGCCGCGTCCGCGAGGCCCTCGACAGCGGCGCGATCGCGATCGTCGCCGGCTTCCAGGGCTTCAACCGCGGTTCCCGCGACATCACCACGCTCGGCCGCGGCGGCTCCGACACGACCGCCGTCGCCCTCGCCGCGGCCCTCGGCGCCGACGTCTGCGAAATCTACACCGACGTCGACGGCGTCTTCACCACCGATCCGCGCATCGTCGCGAAGGCGCAGAAGATCGATGCGATCACGGCGGAGGAGATGCTCGAACTCGCCGCCTCCGGCGCGAAGGTGCTGCACCTGCGCGCCGTCGAATACGCACGCCGCCACGGCGTCGTCCTGCACGTCCGCTCCTCGTTCTCGCACGAGGAGGGCACCATCGTCTACGACCCCGCCAAGGGGCACCCGAAGGGAGATCAGGTGGAAGAGCCGATCATCACCGGAATCGCAGCCGAGAAGAGCGAGGCGAAGGTCACCGTCGGCGGTGTCCCCGACATTCCCGGCAAGGCCGCGCAGATCTTCGAGATCGTGGCGAAGACGCACGCGAACATCGACATGATCGTGCAGAACGTGTCCGCAGCCGACACGAACCGCACCGACATCTCCTTCACCGTGCCCCTCGGCGACGGCCGCACCGTCATTCAGGCCCTCGAGGCCGAGCGCGAGGCGCTCGAGTTCGAGAGCCTCCAGTACGACGACCAGATCGCCAAGGTCGCCGTCGTCGGCGCGGGCATGCGCACGAGCACCGGCGTCTCCGCCCAGCTCTTCCGCGCCCTCTTCGACGCGGGCATCAACATCGAGATGATCTCGACCTCCGAGATCCGGATCTCGGTCGTCACGCGCGCTGACCTCATGGAGAAGGCCGTCCGAGTGCTCCACACCGCATTCGGGCTCGACTCCGACACCGACGCGACCGTGTACGCCGGCACCGGCCGCTAGCGTCCCGGCGACCCGCCGCCCACACACGTACCCCCGATCGGGAGCGCCGAAGCGCACGTACCGATCACGAACGAACAGGAACAGACTCATGGCTGAAACGCAGGGCCTCTCGATCGCCGTCGTTGGCGCGACCGGTCAGGTCGGGGCGGTGATGCGCCGCCTCCTCGTGGAGCGCGAGTTCCCGATCGGCAAGATCCGCTTCTTCTCGAGCGCGCGCTCCGCGGGCACCACGCTCGAGTTCCGCGGCGAGGAGATCGTCGTTGAGGACGTCGAGACCGCAGACAAGTCGGGCATCGACATCGCCCTCTTCTCCGCTGGCGGCGCCGCCTCGAAGAAGTACGCGGCGGCGTTCGCCGACGCGGGCGCGACCGTGATCGACAACTCGAGCGCATGGCGCCTCGACCCCGAGGTCCCGCTCGTCGTCAGCGAGGTCAACCCCCACGCCATCGACGAGGCCCAGAAGGGGATCATCGCGAACCCCAATTGCACCACCATGGCCGCGATGCCCGTGATGAAGGCGCTCGACGCCGAGGCCGGTCTCGAACGCCTGATCGTGACCACTTTCCAGGCGGTTTCCGGATCGGGCCTCGTCGGTGCGCGCGAGCTCGCCGGGCAGGCAACGGCCGCGGTCGAGTCCGGGAACCTCGAGGCCCTCGTCCACGACGGATCAGCGGTCGACTTCCCCGCGCCCGAGGTCTACACCCAGACGATCGCGTTCGACGTGCTCCCGCTCGCGGGATCGATCGTCGACGACGGCGAAGGCGAGACCGACGAGGAGAAGAAGCTCCGCAACGAGAGCCGCAAGATCCTCGAGCTCCCTGAGCTGCTGGTTTCCGGCACCTGCGTGCGCGTTCCCGTGTTCACCGGCCACTCGCTCTCCATCAATGCCGAATTCGCGCGTCCGATCAGCGCCGAGCGCGCCCGCGAGGTGCTCGCCGAGGCGCCCGGTGTCGAGCTCAGCGACGTGCCCACCCCGCTCGAGGCGGCGGGCCAGGATCCCTCCTTCGTCGGCCGGATCCGCGAGGACCAGTCGGCACCGGCAGGTCGCGGCCTCGCGCTGTTCATCTCGAACGACAACCTCCGCAAGGGTGCAGCGCTCAACGCGGTGCAGATCGCGGAGCTCGTCGCCGCGCAGAAGCTGGCCGGCTGAGCCAGAGCAGCGCTCACCGGCGCCCGCGCCGCGCGAAACGAAGGGCCGACGATCGACGGATCGCCGGCCCTTCGTCGTATCTGCTGGGGAATCGAGGGGGCAGCTCTGGCGCCCGAGGCGCCCGAGGTGCCCGCAGGGCGGACGTCTCGAAGGGTCCGCGATCGCCCGGGAATCTCGGTCCCTGTGGCGCGGGGTCGCTCCCACAGCGGCTGCGCCTCCCGGCGGATCCGGCGGCGACCGCGGATGCAGGTGCAGGTGCAGATGCAGGTGCAGATGTGGATGCAGATATGGGTGAAGGGGGAAGGCCCTGTTCCCTGTCCGTGGGGAAGTGCGGGGAACAGGGCCTCCCGGGAACCGATCATGGCGTCCCGCCCGAATTTCGGGGAAGGCGGTCGCTAGCGTCGGTTCGGCCGGTCCTCGCATAGGTGGGGAACGAGGCCCGGCGTCGATGACTGCGCGGGCGGCGTCGCCCGGCAGCGGCTCGGGGTGACCGCGACCGGAGCTCGGCGCTCGCGTCGCGGAGAGGGGGTCGCGGGGAGCGGCGAAGCTGGGCGCACGGCTCGAAGAACACTCGGCATCGTGATCGCCTCCCCGGTTCTCGTCGTCACTCGGACAGGTCGCGTGGACACCCCGATCGCTCGAGGCGTCCACGCGATCTCCCCCCGCTCCTACACTGCCAACCGTTGGGGTCGCTAGAGTCGTCATGGGGGATGATTAGGGGGTGACATGAGCTCGAAAACGGGTGACACAGGGGTGACCGTTGGCGGGAGAGGCGCGAAACCGGGGAAACCCGGGCGAGCGCTCTTCGTCGTCGAGGGGAACGGGCTCCGCTTCGGCCTCGCGGAACGCGACGGCTCGATCGTCCGCAGCGGGCGGTTTCCCGGGGATGCTCCGGCCGGGGAGAACATCGTCGTCGCGGACTACGCGCTGCTGTCCCGGCCCGAACTCTTCCGACTGAGCGCGGATCGCGCCGTCGAACTGCTTCCCCCGCGCAGCCAGGTGAGCGGTGCCGGGAGCGGGTCGGAACAGCACGGGTTCATCGCGCTCGCGCGAGCCTGGTCGAGCATTCCGGCGCAGAACCGCGCGCGGCTCGCGGAATCCGAGATGACCGAGATCGATCCGCTGCTGAGCCTGCGCCGCGAACAGGTGCGGCAGGGGCAGCGCGCCATCGACGAGTCTGTCCGGCACCTCGTCAAGACCTATCCCGGGTACGCGAGCGTCCTGGTGCATCAGGGCGTTCTGCCGCCGGAATCCCTGGCCGTCCTCCGCGTGTACCCCACCCCTGCGCAGCTTCGGGCCGAGGACGGTGTCCGCCTCAGAGGGGTGCTCGAGGGGATCTTCGATCGCGCGAAACGCCCCCTCATTGACGAGATCCTGGCCTATCGGAAGCGGACGGACGAGGCCGTGCTCATGCCCGCGGCGCGGGCGCACTCCACCCAGCTGATCCTCGGCGCGATCGATGTCGCCGACGCGCACCGCAAGAGCGTGCACGAGATCGACCGCGAGATTCGCAGGCTCGCGGGGCCCGTCAGTGCGGCGCCGGACGCCTCCGCCCGCCCCGAGCTGCCGGATACCGCCTCCGTGCTGGACTTCCAGTCCAGGGGAGGAACCATCGCCCAGGTGGCGGCCGAGCCGCTTCCCGAGCTCGTGGGGAAGGTGCGCGCGCTGCGGGAACGGTCTGCGTCGGAGGAGCGCGATCCGAAGCTCGATCTGGGCGTGTACTTGCAGCTGAGGACGGCGATCGAGGCGTCCGCGGCGACGCTCGGCACGAGCGGGGCGTTCACCCCATCACTCGCGCTGGAACTCGCGGTACTCGGACAGCGACTCGCGCTGGCAGCAATGGACTTTCCCGAGGCCGCGCACTCTCTTGCCGTCACCCAGCGGCTCCTCGAGGACGCAGCGGCGAGCGATCTCGATGAGTGCGAGTGCTTCGAAGCGGAGTTCGTCGCGGCGATCACGGGCCTCGTCACGACGAACGTGCCCACGGGGTTCGGTCGTCTCAGGGAACTCCTGCAGGATCCGCGCAGCGCGAAAGCCGATCCCGCCCTCGTCGCCGAGATGCTCGGACTCGTCATGCTGACCCTCTCGCTCTACGGTGAGACCGTCGAACACGAGGTCTTCTTCGCCCAGGCTCGCACCCAGATCGATGAGCTGGGGGCTGGGGGTGCGGCCCGCGCGGCCCGCGACATCTCGGAACTCCTGCTCACGGGCGCGGATCCGGACACGACGCCGGAGACGCTTGCCGATCTGATCGAGCGATCCGGTCGCAACAGCCGGGGAACCTACCTGCGCCCGTTCCACAACCTCATCATGATGTCGGTCTGCTACGCGACGCGCGACCGTGACGCAGCGGCGAACAACTATGCGGAGCTGCAGCGCAGCGGGGTGTGGGAGCGGCACAGCCCGTCACTGCACGCCCAGGCCGAGCTGTCGCACGCGTTCCATCTCGCGGGCAGCGGGGATCTCGCCGCGGCGCGGCGCCAGCTCGCCGGGCTCCGGGCGCCGACCGAGGCGGAGGGGGCCGGAACGTTCCCGACGCAGCGGGAGCTCTTCGCGCTCTACCTCCGCGACGCGGTCGGCGACACGGCCGCGATCCTGCAGGCCACCGAACCGGACGGCCCGCTGGGGGAGCAGCGACTGGCGCGCTCGCGGGCGACCCGCTACCTGCCGGCCTCGCTCGTGCTGCGCGGATCGGCGCTCGTGCGCGACGGGGCGCGGGAAATGGGCGAGTCCCTGTTCAGGCAGGCAACGCTCGTCGCTGCCCAGGTCAATGCCTGGATCGTCCTGCTCTGCGGTGAAACCCCCGAGTACCGCAGGTGGCTCGAGGAACTCCCCGAGGAGGATCTCCCCGAGGGCTTGAGCGTCGCTGGCCGGGCGCGGATCCTGTCGCGGCCGCTGTTCTTCGAGCGCCGGCTCCCGTCGCTCACTGGGCAGCAGGAGCGCGTGCTGCGCCTCATCGCCCTCGGAAACAGCAGCGCCGCGATCGCGGCCGATCTCCACATCACGGCGAACACGCTGAAGACGCATGTCCGCCGGTTGTACGCACGCCTCGGGGTCAACACGCGCAAGGAGGCGGTGCGGATCGCGGAGGTGTACGGGCTGGTGGAGTGAGCGCTCAGGTGCGCCGCTCGCGCCGTATGGTGTGCCGCACCGCACGGGCGGGGTGGGGCGCGGCACACCCCGCGGCGGGTGTCGCCGTTAGCGCGCGGCCTCGAGCGTGATGAGTGACGCCTCGGGGCGGCAGGCGAAGCGCACGGGCGCGTAGATCGAGTTGCCGAGGCCCGCGCTCACGTTGAGGAAGGCGGCGCGGTGCGCGTCGTACCAGACGCTCATGCCGCGTGCCTGATCGGCGGGGAGATCGCAGTTCGAGGTGAGGGCGCCGACGCCGGGCACGCGGACCTGGCCGCCGTGCGTGTGTCCGGCGAGGATGAGCTCCGCGCCGTCGTCGAGGAACTCGCCGAGCACGTGCTGGTAGGGCGCGTGGACTACTCCGATGCGGACCGCAGCGCGCTCCTCGGCAGCGGTCTCGGACGCGGGATCCCCGGCCTCCGCCGCACCCACGGACGAGTCGGAAGCCTCGCGCTGGGCGACGAGCGCCGCGAGCGAGGCGCGCATGGCGTCTGCGTCGTCGTAGCGGATGTGCGGGTCGTTCAGCCCGAGGAGTTCGAAGCGGGTGCCGCGAATCTCGAACTCGGCGGCGGCGTTGTTCAGGTCGAGGCAGCCGATTTCCTCGAGACCCTCCGTGAGGGCGATGTTGTCGATGTCCTGCACCCGGGTGGCGAGGCGGCTCGGGGCCGTCAGGTACTTGAACGGGTTCTTGAGGACCGGGCCGTAGTAGTCGTTCGAGCCGTTGACGAACACGGTGGGCGCGCTTGCCGCGATCGGAGCGAGCGCCTGCAGCAGCGAGCTGCGCGCCTGCAGATGGCCCATCAGGTCACCCGTGAGGACGACGAGATCGGGCCGCAGCTCCGCGAGGGAGCGCACCCAGTTGATCTTGTTCGTCTGCCACGGTGCGAGGTGCAGGTCGGAGAGCTGCAGGATGCGCACGGGCGCGGCTCCGGCGGGGAGCAGGGGGAGTGTCGAGCGTCGGATCGTGAAGAGGCGGCGCTCGATGACGGTGGACCAGACGGCGACGCCCGCCGCGGCCAGCCCGAGGGCGGCCGCGGCGGGGCGCGGTGAATTACGTGGCACGGGTGTACTTAGTCCTTCTTGCACGCGAGCGTGAGGGTGATCTTGGCGCTCTTCTTCGCGTCCGCGCCGCTGTCGGGGCTGACCGAGATGACCCGGTTGGAGTTGGGGTACGCCGTGTCTCCGGAGTCGCAGGCGAAGTCGACCGACTTGAATCCGGCGTCGTTGAGCGCCTTCTTCGCCTTGTTTCCGGTCTGACCCACGAGCCCGTCCGGGACCTTGGTTCCCTGGCCGTTGCTCTTGTGGATCGCGACGCTCGAGCCGAGCGGAGCCTGTCCGCCGCCTGCGGGGTCGGTGCTCGCGACCTTGCCCTTCGGCACGGTCGAGTCGACGTCGCCGCCGTCCGTCGGAGTGAATCCGAGATCGGTCAGCGCCCTCGCGGCCTCGTCGTAGGACTTGCCCTTGAGATCCGGGACGCCGACCATGGTCTGCTGGATCGCGGTGGCGGAGGGCTCGCGGAAGGGGTCTCCGCCGTACTTGGAATCGGCGGTGTTCATGATGGCGGGCCAGATGGTCTGGTCCGCGTACATGAGGTTGCCGAAGCCCTGGGTCGAAACGCGGCTCCAGGTCCCGTCGGGCATTTTCACGGGGCCGGCGTTGCCCACCCAGGTTGCGGTGGCGACCTTGGAGCTGGCGCCAGCGGTCCAGTTGTCGACGACGTCATCCGTCGTACCGGTCTTCGCGAGGTGCGGGGTGCCGAAGGCCGAGCCCGCGTGACGGGCCAGACCATTCGTCACGGTGTACTGCAGCGCATAGGCCACACCCGCGGCAACCTCGGGCGAGATCGCCTCGGAGCACTTGCTCTTCTGGAACGGTACGTTCTTGCCGTCCGAATCGGTGATGCTGTCGATCGGCACCGGGGTGCAGACCTTGCCGTCGCCAGCGAATGCGGCGTAGGCCGAGGCGACCGTGATGGGCGCAATCTCGTCGATGCCGCCGTACACGTTCGAGGGCACCATGGTGAGATCGGTCGTGCCGTAGTTGGGCAGGTCGGGGTTCGCAGCGGGCGAGGCGCGGTGGAGACCGAGCTTCTTCGCGGTATCGAATGTGCCGCAGAGGTCCATCTTCTGCTGCATCGACACGAGACCACCGTTGACCGACTGCGCGATCGCCGTGAGCACGGACTGATTGCCCTTCACGCCGAGGTTATCGTTCGAGAAGGTGAAGCTGCCGAAGCCGTAGACGCCGTCGGGCATACAGGAAGCAGCAATCGAGCTTTCCTGCACCGTCCGGCCGTTGACGTTCACAATGTCGCGGACGGAATGGCCGGTCTTGATCCACTCCGTGAGCGTGACGGGCTTGAACGTCGATCCGATCTGGAAGCCGCTCGAACCGCCGAACTCCTGGTCGGTGTTGTAGTTGACGGTCGTGTAGCCCGGATGCTTCTTCAGGAAGTCTTCTGCGTTGTTGAACGGCTTGTTCTGCACCATTGTGAGCACGCGGCCGGTGCCGACCTGAACGCTCGATGAGGCGGAGCCGACGTCGATGCCCTGCATCTGCGCTGGCACGGTCGCGTGCGTCGCGTCGTTGCCGGCCTTCTGCATGTCGAGGTCGATCGTCGTGTGAATGCTGTAGCCGCCGCGCGCGAAGTTGAACTCGCGGTCGACGGGCGTGTCACCGAAGTTGGGATCGGCCTTGATGTAGCGCTGCACGTAGTCGCAGAAGTGGCCGAGCCCGTACTTCTGCTCGGCGACGTTGCAGCCCTGCACGCGCGGTGTGATCTTCGGCGTGACGGGGGTGGCCTTGGCTTCCTTGTGCTGTGCCTCGGTGATCTTGCCGTGACGCAGCATCGAATCGAGGATCTTGTTGCGGCGCTCGGTGTTCGCCGGGATGTTGTCCGCGACGTCGATCTGGAACTTCGACGGGTTATTGACGATTGCCACGAGGCTCGCGGACTCAGCAAGGCTGAGATCCTTCGCCGACTTGTTGTAGTAGTAGTTCGCGGCCGACTCGATGCCGTAGATCTGGCGGCCGTAGAGTGCGATGTTGAGGTATCCGAGCAGAATCTCGTCCTTCGGGTACTTCTTCTCGACGCTGATCGCGTACTTCATCTCCTTGAGCTTGCGGTCGACGTCCTGTCGCATCGCATTCTCGTACGCCTTCTTCTGCTCTTCCTTGTCAGGAATGGCGATGGCCTCCTGGATGAGCACGTTGCGGACGTACTGCATCGTGATGGTCGAGGCGCCGGAGAAGCCCGTGCCGGCCGCATTCTGCAGCACCGCGCGGGAGCTCGCGATCACGTCGACGCCGCCGTGCGTGTAGAAGCGCGGGTCCTCCTCGGCGACCGCGGCGTCCTTCACGAACTGCGAGATCTGGTCCCACTTGACGGTCTCGCGGTCCTGATCGTAGAACACGGCGATCGGGACGTCCTTCTTGCCCTGCTTCGCGTAGAGCGTTGAGGGCTCGGCGAGGCGACCGGGATTCAGGTGATCCGGGAGCTTCTGGAAGATGTCGATTGCTGAGGTGGCTGCGGTGCCGCTGAGCGCCACGACGGGCGTCACCGCGGCGGTGAGCAGCACGCCTGCGATCGCGCTCATGGCGATCGCGCCGAAGAAGCCACCGATGGCGCCCCCAGCGGAGCGTGGCTTCACTGAGCGCACGCGCGAAGACGATGAGGTCTGACGGGTCATAGAATCAAGCGTAAGCGACATTGCTGGCAAACACCGCCACCGCACCCCAAGGTGTGGAGAACTCTGTCGCCCGCCGCTCGGCATGATTCCAAGGAGATGAGACGTGAGCGAAACACCTGATGCCCCTCGCTGGGAGTATTTTGTGACCCCCCTGCTGCTGCATAACGAGGCGCAGATTCTGAACAACTGGGGTCAGCAGGGCTGGGAGCTCGTGCAGATCATCGAGGGTCCAGCCGGCGGCAATGTCGCATACCTGAAGAGGAAGGCCTGAAATGACGTCCGTGATCGAGGAACGCCTGAGCGAGCTCGGGTTCGAGGTGCCCGAGGTGGCCGCGGCGGTCGCCGCGTACGTCCCGGCGCTGCGCGATGGAAACTATGTCTACACGGCCGGCCAGCTGCCGTTCGTTGACGGAAAGCTGCCCGAGACCGGCAAGGTCGGCGAGGGCGAGGGCCTCGTGAGCCCCGCGCGCGCCGAGGAGCTCGCGCAGCTCTGCGCGCTCAACGCGCTCGCCGCCGCACGCGGCGTGCTCGGATCGCTCGACCGCATCACGCAGGTCGTGAAGGTGACGGCGTTCGTCGCATCGGATCCGTCGTTCACCGGGCAGCCCGGCGTCGCCAACGGCGCGTCCGTGTTCCTCGGCAAGGTGTTCGGGGACCTGGGGATCCACGTCCGCTCGGCCGTGGGTGTCTCGGTGCTGCCGCTCGATGCCCCGGTGGAGATCGAGTTCATCTTCCGCGTGGAGGACTAGGCGCTCGCGGCCGAAAGGTCGCCTGATCAGCACAAGAAAGGGGCGGGATCGAGAGATTCCGCCCCTTTCTTGTGCGCCGGACGAGCGTGTCGGTGGTCGGCAGTACACTCGGGCCAGCGAGGATCAGGAGCATGATCAGGGCGTGAGTTCGTCCGGGAGGGGTTCGCATGTACGGCGACGAGGTGCAGGACTGGGCAGCGGAACGAACGCGAGAACTCCCGGGCGCGCTCCTCGAGCACCCGTTCGGGCCGGAGACCCACGTGTACCGGGTGCGGGGGAAGATGTTCATGATCGTCTCCGACGTCACGGGCGTGCCGCTCACGAGCCTCAAAGCGACCCCGGCGGACGTTGTTGCGCTGCAGGAGGCGTTTCCCGAGATCACCCCCGGATACCACCTGAACAAGCGACACTGGATCTCCCTGCGCTCCGGTGGGACGCTCGGGAGGCAGCTCGTCGAGGACCTCGTCACCGAGTCCTATCTCCTGGTCATCGAGAAGAACCTTCCCCGGAGCGAGTGGCCGGTTGACCCCGCGACTTTCGGGCAGCGCCCAGAATGACGGGCCGCCGAGGCTGGCCCGCTCCAGTTCCCGGCCGTCGGGGACCCTGATCCGGGATTCGCGCTCACGCTGCGCAGAACGCAGGAGGGCCCGGACCGCGCGCGGCGGTTCCGGGCCCTCCCAGCGCTCAGGAGCGGCCTACGGGACGCGGATCTGCTCCTGGATCGTCGACATGACGCGGGTGTCGGCGAGCGTCGTGGTGTCGCCGACCTCCTTGCCGTCGGCCACGTCCTTCAGGAGGCGGCGCATGATCTTGCCCGAGCGGGTCTTCGGGAGCTCGGTCACGATCAGGATCTGGCGCGGGCGCGCGATCGCCCCGATCTGCGCCGCGACGTGCGCCTTCAGCGCTGCCTCGGCGTCCTCGGGCGTGAGCGCGGTCTGCTGGGACTTCAGGACGCAGAACGCCACGACGGCCTGGCCGGTCGTCTCGTCCGTCGCGCCGACCACGGCGGCCTCTGCAACGGAGTTGTGCTCGACGAGCGCCGACTCGATCTCCGCGGTCGAGAGGCGGTGGCCCGAGACGTTCATCACGTCGTCCACGCGGCCGAGCAGCCACACGTCGCCGTCGTCGTCGTCGACGCGCGCGCCGTCGCCGGCGAAGTACATGTCGCCGAACTTCTCCCAGTAGGTCTCGATAAATCGCTCGGGATCGCCCCAGATGTTCCGCACCATCGAGGGCCAGGGGCGCTGGATCGTGAGCAGGCCGCCCTGGCCGCGCTCGACGCGCTCGCCAGCGTCATTGACGACGTTCACGCGGATGCCGGGCTGGGCAACCTGAGCGCTGCCCGGCTTGAGCGACGTCAGGCCCGGGAGCGCCGCGATCATGATCGCGCCCGTCTCCGTCTGCCACCAGGTGTCCACGATCGGGGCGGTGCCGGCGCCGATCACCTCGTGGTACCAGCGCCACGCCTCCGGGTTGATCGGCTCGCCCACCGACCCGAGCACCCGGATCGAGGAGAGATCGTACTGCTCAGGAACCTGGCGTCCCACCTTCATGCACGCGCGGATCGCGGTGGGGGCCGTGTAGAAGATCGTGACGCCGTACTTCTGGATGATCGACCACCAGCGGCCCCAATCAGGGGTTTCCGGGGTGCCCTCGTACATGACCTGGGTGGCGCCGTTCGCGAGCGGACCGTAGACCACGTAACTGTGGCCCGTGATCCAGCCGACGTCAGCTGTGCACCAGTAGACGTCGGTCTCCGGCTTCAGATCGAACACGTCGCGGTGCGTGGTCGATGCCTGCGTGAGGTAGCCGCCCGAGGTGTGCAGGATGCCCTTCGGCCGCCCGGTGGTTCCCGAGGTGTAGAGGATGAACAGGGGATTCTCCGCGGGGAAGCCCTTCGCCTCGTGCTCACCGTCGTACGCGGTGATCTCCTCGTGCCACCACAGGTCGCGGCCCTCGGTCATGGAGATGTCGTTCTTCGTGCGCTCCACCACGAGCACCTTCTGCACGCTCGATCCGCCGCCGTGCAGCGCGAGCGCGTCGTCGACGGTCGGCTTGAGCGCCGAGGCGCGGCCCTTGCGGAAGCCACCGTCAGCCGTGATCACGATCTCCGCCTGTGCATCGTCGATGCGGGCGCGGAGGCTTTCCGCGCTGAACCCGCCGAACACGACCGAGTGCGCCGCGCCCAGGCGTGCCACGGCGAGCATCGCGATCACGGTCTCCGGGATCATCGGCATGTAGATCGCCACGCGATCGCCCGGCTCGACGCCGAGGCTCGTCAGCATGTTCGCGGCGCGCTTCACCTCGTGCGTGAGTTCCGCGTAGGTGATCGAACGGGTATCGCCCGGCTCGCCCTCGAAGTGAATGGCGACGCGATCCCCGAGGCCCGCCTGCACGTGACGATCGAGGCAGTTCGCCGCGACGTTCAGCTCTCCGTCCTGGAACCACTTCGCGAACGGGGGGTTCGACCAGTCCAGGATTTCCGTGAACGGCTTGGTCCAGCTGAGCTTCTGCGCCTGCTCGGCCCAGTAGCCCTCAGGATCCTCGGCCGCTCGCCAATAAATCGACGGGTCGTTGATGTTGGCCTGTTCCCGGAACTCCGCGGTGGGGGGATACGTCGTAGGATCCTCGCCCGCGCGCAGGGGGTGGCTCTCGATAGTTCCGCTCTGATCAGTCATGGACGCCCTTATCCGTTCGTGGGTGTTGCGCCACCGGTGCGGGATTCGGCCGCTCGCCGGGGCATTCAGTGCGCCACCAGGCTATACCCGGCGACGAATCCGCATCATGGGCGGTTCGTGTGACTACCTACTTCCGGAGGGGGTGATCAGGGAGTTGCGCAGGAATCGGCGCGCGGGGCCCGCAAACCGGAGGCCGATCGCCCCGGATCGTGCCCGCGTGGGATTCGCGCACAAGCACGGAGCAACGGGGCAGAATCCGCGAGTTATCCACAGACTTCATTCGGGTCTGTTCTCAGCGCCCGAGAACAGGTTCGATGGGCGCATGAACTCGCCACTCACGCTCGTCCCAGACTCCGCGCACACGCCACACACCTCGATCGAATCATCAGTCGCCGCCCGCGCACGAGAACGCCCGCGGTCGGCGCACCTGAGCGTTGCCGCGCGCAGAGCCTTCGGCGGCCTGCTCCCGCTCATCGATCAGCCCACCATGCGCGATGTCCTCGTGCAGGTCCGTGACGGGCGTGGCGTGCTGTGGGTCGATCAGGGCCGTGGCGTTGAGGAGATCGAGCAGTGGCAGGCCGGTCCGGCGGTCGTCGCGGCCCTGGCCCGCGGCCTGATCGCTGCGGGAGGAAGGCACCTGGACGAGCTGTGCCCCATGGCGGATGTGAGGCTCGGGGACGGAATTCGGGTGCACGCGGTGCTGCCACCCGTCGGCTGCTCGGGCGCGGCCGTATCGATTCGCCTGCCCGCGCTCAGGCGAGTCTCCTGGACGGAAATGGTGTCGTCCGGGTTCTGCGACGCAACCGCGGAGCACCTCCTCCGGAGCGCAGTGCTCCGGAGACAGAATGTGCTCATCACCGGGGCGACGGGGAGCGGCAAGACAACGCTCCTTTCCGCCCTCCTCGGCCTGGTACCCGGCAGCGAGCGCATCATCACGATCGAGGACGTCGCCGAATTGCGGATTGCTCACCCGCACGTTGTCGGGCTCGAGGCGCGGCAGGCGAACTCGGAGGGCGCCGGGGAGGTCGGCGTCGATCGGCTTCTCCGCGAGGCGCTGCGGATGCGGCCGGATCGGATCGTTCTCGGGGAGTGTCGGGGCGCCGAAACCGTCACCCTGCTCGCGGCCATGAACACCGGCCACGACGGAGGCGCGGGAACACTCCACGCGAGCGCGCTCGCCGAGGTTCCGGCGAGGCTCGAGATGCTGGGGCGCCTCGCCGGGCTTGATGCGCAGACCGTCGCGCGCCAGGTCACCGCAGCGATCGGGCTCGTGGTGCATGTCGAGCGCGTCGAGGGAGCGCATCGGCTGGCGGCGCTCGGGTCTTTCGTCCGCGAATCCGGAAATCTGTCCATTGTCCCGTTCAGTAGGGGGCGCGCCCTGCGGAGGGCGGGATGAGGTGGCTGACCACGGAAGAAGTGAGGTCACGAGTGTTGCCGGGCGCATCGCGTCCCTGCTGGCAGGGGGAGTGCCGGCTCACCGAGCGTTCGGCGCTCTCGCAAGCGAGGAGGGTGCCGATCCTGAGGTCGTCAGGATCGCCGGGGAAATCGCTGCCGGGCAGGGAATTGCCATCGCGCTTTCCGCCGGACCGGGGCCGGAGTGGCGCGTGTTCGGCGCGGCCTGGTCGTTGGCGGAGGGGAGCGGAGCGCCGCTCGCCGTGTCGCTCGAGCGGATCGCCGCGAGCCTCGTGCGACTTTCGGAGGTCGCACAGCGGCGCGCCGTGCTGCTGTCCGGGCCCGTTGCAACGATCCGCACGGTCATCGCTCTGCCCCCGCTCGCCCTGGCAATGGGGTGGCTGCTCGGGTTCGATCCCTTCCGCGTCCTCTTCGGCGAGTGGGGGTGGGTGCTCCTGCTCATCGGTTTCACGCTCCTGCTCGCGGGAAACGCGTGGGGCCGCGCACTCATCCGCGGCGCTGTCGGGCCGCGCTCCGTTTCCGGGCTGGAGTTCGATCTGGCCGAGATCGCACTCGGGGGAGGGGCGAGCGCGGCGGTTATCCGCAGACGCATTGCCGACGCCGTCGATTCGGCCGGGGCAGAGTGGATCCGGTTCGACGCCCTCGCTGATTGCGCCCCGCTATCACGGCTCCTTGCATCGGCGCGCGCCACGGGGGCGCCGATGGGTGATCTGCTCGCGGCCGAGTCGCGGCAACGAGTCGCCGCCTCGCTGAGTGAGATGGAGCGCTCGTGCGAGAAACTCGGCGTCCGGATACTGGTCCCCATTTGCGTCTGCGTGCTGCCGTCGTTCGTCGTGATCGGTGTTGCGCCGGTCGTGGTCTCGATGCTCGCGGGGTATTGACGTGGTTCGCGCGGAAAGAAGCGTCGCCCCCAAGCAACTGCAGCGCATTCGCGTGAACAGTTCTCCACAGATTTCCCCGCGCCGCCCCGCACGAGGCGACGGCGGGCGAGGATTCATTCACCGCAGCATCCTTTCGCCTGCGGCGCAGGTAAAGCCGACCGCAGTTTCGCCCCCTTACCGCTTCGACCCACACCGCTTCGACCAACACCATGAGAGAGGAACCCCATGACCAGCCCGATCCCCCAGCACCACACCATGGCGCCGCAGCAACTCCTTGCCCGTCGACTGCATCCCGCAGGAAAAGGGCTCTGCCCGGTGATCGATCTCCGGACTCGCGAACACATCAACGAGGTCGAGCCTCCGCATCCGAGGCCCGGCCGAATCGCGTCGCTCCTCAGCAGGTTCCGAAAGGACGAGCGCGGAGCGGTCACCGCGGAATACGCGATCGTCATCATGGCGGGGGTCGCCTTCGCCGGACTGCTCGTAGCGATCCTCCGATCGGACGAGATTCGGGCGATGCTCGTGACACTGGTGCAGAATGCGTTGGGCACGACCGGCTAGGCGGGGGAGGGGAGAACCGGCGCCGCTGACCCTCCCCGGGGCCCCGAGCCGCTCGAGGCTGCCAAAGCGCCCGAGGTGGCTGGGCATCGCGAAGGCGCGGGCGGACGCACTCCGGCTGTGGCGCGATGAACGCGGAGCGATCACCGCGGAGTTCGCCCTCGTGCTGCCCGCCTGTATCGCCGTCCTCGCACTCATGATCGGAGCGATCGCCCTCGCCTCCCATCGGGTGAGCCTGACCGCCCTGGCCGGTGAAATCGCGAGACTCGAGGCCCGAGGGGATCGTGCCGGAGCCGAAGCCCTGCTCTCGGAACGGGCCCTGCCAAAGGCCTCGGCAACGCGGGAGCGCAGTGGCGCGGTGCACTGCGTCACCGTGACGGCCTCACCCGGCCGTGGCCCGCTGGCCGTGATCCCGGTCTCCGGGAGGTCCTGCGCTGCGATTACCTCGGGCGGTCCAGTGGCGTCAGCGGAAGAGCGACCGGGAACGGACGATGCCGGGACATGAGTGCACCGGTGCTGCTGGGGTGCGCCGCGGCTGTGGTGTGCGCGGGGATGGCCGCGATTGGCGCGTCACAGGGCTTCGTGGTGCACGCGAGAACCGCTGCTGCTGCCGACGCCGCGGCGCTCGCCGCAGCCGATGCCGCGAGCGGCTGGGCCCCAGGAAACCCGTGCGGATTGGCAGCCGAGATTGCGCAGAGCAACGGCACCGACGTTGTCGCCTGCAGGACGAGTCTTCCGGAGCTGAGAGCCGAGGTCGAACTGCACGCGGGGTGGCCGTTCGCGTTCATCACGGCCCGGGCGAGGGCCGGTGTGCCTGGCCTCGTCGCCGAGATCCTCGACCGGGGGAGGAACGCAGGATGGGTGTGGCCGTCCGACGTGCGCGCAATCACCCAGGACCACCACGACGGCTACGCGATCGACCTCGCGGTCGGTGCGGACGGGGCGCTGCGCTCACCCGCTGCGGGGGTTGTGGTCTCGGTTGGGCTGGATCCCGGAGGGGTGCCCGGGCCGTGTGTGGAGCATCCCGACTGGTGGCACGGACCGAACTACAGTGTGCTGATCCGGCACGTTGCCAACGGGCGGGCGGTGTTCAGCTCGCACAACCACATCGAACCGGGATCGCCAGAGGCCCTGGGCATCGCCCCGGGCGTGCGCGTCCGAGCCGGCCAGCAGGTAGCGAGGGCGGGAATGAGCGGCTGCACGTCGGGACCGCACAGCCATTTCACGATCGCCAGCGGACCGCGGAACACGAATCCGGACATAGATCCCTTCACGCTGCTCGGGAGGCCCTGAGGACCACCTCAGGCACATGATCCATCCCGTCGAGGTGAAGAAACATCGGCATCTTCCCGGTGGCCACCCCGGGGGAAGCGCATCTCCGCGTGCGCAGTGCGAACAGCGTGCGACCCGGTCCGGTCGGGCCCGACAAGGGTGGTACAAATGGGTAGGGAGCATCACGGCACGGGTGGAATCTCACACGAGAGTGTGTATCGTGTCGATGCAGAATCGTCAGTTACCGGGGGCCAGAGCGCCGCGGCGGACGTCAAGCAGTGAAGAAGGAGCCCCGTGTCGGGTACGAAGAAACTTGTGATCGTCGAGTCGCCCACGAAGGCGAAGACGATTGGCGGCTACCTTGGCGACGGATACGAGGTCATCGCCTCGGTCGGTCACGTCCGGGATCTCGCCGAACCCTCAGCGCTGCCCGCAGACCTGAAAAAGGGAGCGTTCGGCAAGTTCGCCGTCGACGTGGAGAACGGCTTCGCCCCGTACTACGTCGTCAACGACAACAAGAAGAAGACCGTCGCCGAGCTGAAGCGAGCGCTGAAGGGTGCCGATGAAGTCTGGCTCGCAACGGATGAGGACCGCGAGGGCGAAGCCATCGCGTGGCACCTCCTCGAGGTCCTGAAGCCCAAGGTTCCCGTGCGCCGCATGGTCTTCCACGAGATCACCAAGGAAGCGATCGAGCAGGCGAAGGCCAACACGCGCGACCTCGACATCGCGCTCGTCGACGCGCAGGAGACGCGCCGCATCCTCGACCGCCTCTACGGCTACGACATCTCGCCCGTGCTGTGGCGCAAGGTCGCTCCCAAGCTCTCGGCCGGCCGCGTCCAGTCCGCCGCGACGCGCCTCGTCGTCGATCGGGAGCGGGAGCGCCAAGCCTTCAACGCAGCGGAGTACTGGGATCTCACCGCGATCTTCAGCCCCGCAGCCGGGGAAAACGCGTTCGAGGCTCGCCTCGTCCGCCTCGACCAGCAGCGCCTCGCCACCGGCGGCGACTTCGGTGACGACGGCGCGCTCAAGGAGAAGTCGGCGAAGGCCGGCGTCCTCGCCCTCGGCGAGGATCGGGCACGCGCGATCGAATCCCTGATCGGGGCCGGAGTCGCCGCGAAGGTGCTGTCCGTAGAGACGAAGCCGCACACGCGTCGCCCCGCCGCACCCTTCACCACGTCGACGCTCCAGCAGGAGGCGTCGCGCAAGCTCCGCTACAGCTCGCGCCAGACGATGTCGTTCGCCCAGTCCCTGTACGAGAACGGCCACATTACCTATATGCGAACCGACTCGCCGACCCTGTCGAAGCAGGCCGTCGCGGCGGCCCGTTCGCAGGCCGCCGAGCTCTACGGCGCGGAGACGGTGCCCGAGAAGCCTCGCGTCTACACGGGCAAGTCAAAGGGCGCACAGGAGGCGCACGAGGCGATCCGCCCCGCGGGCGACGTGTTCCAGCGTCCGAGCGAACTCCGAGGGAAGCTCAACCAGGGCGAGTTCGCGCTGTACGAGCTGATCTGGAAGCGCACCGTCGCCAGCCAGATGTCCGACGCGAAGGGCTCGACCGACACCGTCACGATCGGCATCGACGTGCAGGAGGCCGAGCGCCCCGCACCCACCGCGGCCGAATTCACGGCGAGCGGCACCGTCATCACCTTCCCCGGCTTCCTCCTCGCATACGAAGAGGGGCGCGACGAGAAGCGCGGCGACAAGGAGCAGAACGTCACGCTCCCGCAGCTCGCGAGCGGCGAAAAGCTCGGCGTCACGAACCCCGAAGCCAAGGGCCACGAGACCAGCCCGCCCCCGCGCTACACCGAGGCGAGCCTCACCAAGCGTCTCGAAGAGCTCGGGATCGGCCGCCCCTCCACCTACGCGGCGATCATCAGCACGATCATGGATCGCGGCTACGTCGCCAAGAAGGGGCAGGCCCTCGTCCCGAGCTGGATCGCGTTCTCGGTCGTGCGCCTTCTCGAGGAGCACTTCAACGCCCTCGTCGACTACGACTTCACCGCCGAGATGGAGAGCGACCTCGACCGGATCGCCGCGGGCGAAACCGACCGCGGAACCTGGCTCGGTGAGTTCTACTTCGGCACCGACAATCATCCCGGCCTCCGCGGCGTCGTCGACAACCTCGGCGAGATCGACGCGCGCGCCATCAACACCATTCGCATCGACGACTCGATCAACCTCCGCAACGGCAAATATGGCCCCTACCTGGAGGTCTTCGACGAGAAGAGCGAGGTCGGGGAGGACGGAGCGCTGAAGCCGCGCAGCGTCAACATTCCCGACGGGCTCGCCCCCGACGAGCTCACGGCGGAGCGTGCACGCGAACTCGCCGCCGCGGAACCAGCGGAGGATCGCGTCGTCGGCATCCACCCGGGCACCGGCAAGAGCATCGTGTCGAAGAACGGCCGATTCGGCCCCTACGTCACCGAGCTTCTCGCCGAGGGTGAAGAGCTCCCGAAGGGCCAGAAGCCCCGCACCGCGTCCCTGTTCAAGACGATGGATCCCGCCACGATCGACCTCGACACCGCGGTCGCCCTGCTCGACCTGCCCCGCGTCGTGGGCGTCGACCCGGAATCGAACGCCGAGATCACGGCCCAAAACGGCCGTTACGGGCCCTACCTGAAGAAGGGGACCGACACGCGTTCGCTGCCCAGCGAGGACGCGATCTTCACGATCGACCTCGCGGGTGCACAGGAACTCTTCGCGCAGCCCAAATACGGGGCGCGGAAGGCCGCCAGCGCCCTCAAAGAATTCGATGCCGACCCCGTGAGCGGCAAGCCCGTGCGGGTGCGCGACGGTCGCTTCGGGCCGTACGTCACGGACGGCGAGACGAACGCTACGATCCCGCGCGGCGACAGCGTCGAGGACATCACCTTCGAGCGCGCGATCGAGCTCCTCGCCATCAAGCGCGCCAAGGGCCCCGCGAAGAAGAAGGCCCCGGCCAAGAAGAAGGCTCCCGCCAAGAAGCCCGCCGCAAAGAAGACGAGCGCGGCAGCCAAGAAGACGGGCGCCGCAGCGAAGAAGACCGTCGATCCGGCCCGCTCCGCAGCCGCGAAGAAGGCCGCGGCGACGCGCGCGGCCAACGCGGCCGCGAAGAAGGCCGCCGCCGAGGCTGCGGGCTGACACGGCCGATCCGAGAACGTAACCGAGCAGCGAACAGGTCAGGAACACGATGAGCGGAACCTTCATCACCTTCGAGGGCGGCGACGGCGCTGGCAAGACCACGCAGGCCGATCTCCTCGGCTCCTGGCTCGAGGAACGTGGCGAGGAGGTCGTGCGCACCCGCGAGCCGGGCGGCACTCGCCTCGGCGTCGAGATCCGGCGGCTCCTGCTCCACGGCGGAGACGAGATCGGCGACGTCGATCCCCGGGCCGAAGCGCTCCTCTACGCCGCCGACCGCGCGCAGCACGTCGCAAAGGTGATCCGCCCCGCCCTCGAACGAGACGCCGTCGTCGTCCAGGATCGCTACATTGACTCCTCACTGGCGTACCAGGGCGCGGGACGCGTCCTCGACACCGCCGAGGTGCGCCGGATCAGCGAGTGGGCCGCCGAGGGGCTCTGGCCGCATCTCACGGTGCTGCTCGACGTCGACGCCGACACCGCCGCGGCGCGACGCGCAGAGCGCGGCGGAGCCACCGACCGGCTCGAGGGAGAGGACGCCGAGTTCCACGAGGCCGTGCGCGCGGGCTTCCGCGCCCTCGCGAAGGCCGATCCCGACCGCTATCTCATCGTCGACGCATCGCTCCCGGCCGACGAGATCCACGCGAAGGTCATCAACGCCTACAGCTCGCTTCGCGGCTGAGCCCGGCCCGATCACGCCCGGCCGAGGCCGCCCGCACACGGCAAGGGCCCCGGCGCAGCGCGCCGAGGCCCCGGTCCTGATCCGGATTCCGAAATTCGGGAGGATTACTCCGAGATCACCGCGCCGAACCGCGAGGGGAGCGTGTCGCGCACCGCGGCACCCAGCTCGCTGAGCGGGAGGGTGAAGCGGTCCTGCACCTCGATCTGGGCGTCGGCGCCAGCGCCATCGGTCACGCCGATGCGCAGCACCGGGTAGCCGCGGCCCTCGCACAGCCCACGGAACTTGACCTCTTCCTCGTGGGGCACCGCGACGAGCACGCGGCCCTGCGACTCCGAGAACATTGCAGCGGCGGCGTCGACGCCGTCGCGGGAGATGATCTCGTCGATCCACACGCGGGCGCCCACACCGAAGCGGAGCGCCCCGTCGGCGAGGGCCTGCGCGAGGCCGCCCTCGGAGAGGTCGACGGCGCCAGAGACGAGGCCGCCGATCGTCGCCGCCTGCAGCAGATCGGCGAGCTTGCGCTCGGCGTCGAGGTCCGCGATCGGGGGCACGCCGCCGAGGTGGTCGTGAACGGTGCCCGCCCAGGCGGAGCCGTCGAGCTCGTCGCGGGTCGTGCCGAGCAGGTACAGGTGCTCGCCCTGATCCTGCCAGCCGCTCGGGACGCGGCGCGCCACGTCGTCGATGATGCCGAGCACGCCGACCACGGGAGTCGGGTGGATGGGGGTGTCGCCCGTCTGATTGTAGAGGGAGACGTTGCCGCCGGTGACGGGCACCTCGAGCGCGAGGCACGCGTCGGACAGGCCCTCGACGGAGCGCGAGAACTGCCACATGACCTCGGGGTTCTCCGGGCTGCCGAAGTTCAGGCAGTCGGTCACGGCCGTGGGCACGGCTCCCGAGGCCGCCACGTTGCGGTACGCCTCGGCGAGGGCGAGCTGCGATCCGACGTAGGGATCCAGCTGGCAGTAGCGACCGTTCGCGTCGGTCGAGATGGCGACGCCGAGGCCGCTCTCCTCATCGACGCGGATCATTCCGGCGCCATCGGGGAATGAGAGCGCCGTGTTGCCGAGCACGTACTTGTCGTACTGGTTCGTCACCCACGAAACGTCGGCCTGGTTCGGGGACGCGGCGACCGCGATCATCTGCGCGCGCAGGTCCTCGCCCGACTCGGGGCGCGCGAGGCCGGCTGCGCGGACCGTGTCGGCCTGTAGCGCGTCGATCCAGCTCGGGTAGGCGACGGGACGCTCGTAGACGGGGCCGTCGACGGCGACGGTGCTGGGATCGACGTTCACGATCTCCTCGCCGCGCCAGTGGATCACGAGGCGGCCCGTGTCGGTGACCTCGCCGAGCACGCTCGTCTCGACATCCCACTTCGCGGTGACCGCGAGGAAGTCGTCGAGCTTCTCGGGCTTCACGATCGCCATCATTCGCTCCTGGCTCTCCGACATGAGGATCTCCTCGGCCGTGAGCGAGGGATCGCGGAGGAGCACGTCGTCGAGCGAGATGAACATGCCGCCGTCGCCGTTCGCGGCGAGCTCGCTCGTCGCGCAGGAGATGCCCGCGGCACCGAGATCCTGAATGCCCTCGACGAGTTCGCCGCCGAAGAGCTCAAGACAGCACTCGATCAGGACCTTCTCCGCGAAGGGATCGCCCACCTGGACGGCGGGGCGCTTCGTCGGTCCGCCCTCGCTGAAGCTGTCGGACGCGAGGATCGACGCGCCGCCGATGCCGTCGCCGCCCGTGCGCGCGCCGAAGAGGACGACCTTGTTCCCCGTTCCCGAGGCGTTCGCGAGGTGGAGATCCTCGTGGCGGAGCACGCCGACGCCGAGGGCGTTGACGAGCGGGTTCTGCTGGTAAACCCCGTCGAAGACCGTCTCGCCGCCGAGGTTCGGGAGGCCGAGGCAGTTGGCGTAGGAGCTGATGCCCGCGACCACGCCGTGGACCACGCGGGCGGTGTCCGGATCGTCGATCGCGCCGAATCGCAGCTGATCCATGACCGCGACCGGGCGTGCACCCATCGAGATGATGTCGCGGATGATGCCGCCGACGCCGGTCGCGGCGCCCTGGAACGGCTCGATGTAGGAGGGGTGATTGTGGCTTTCCACCTTGAACGTGACGGCCCAGCCCTCGCCGATGTCGATCACGCCGGCGTTCTCGCCCATGCCGACGAGCAGGCGCTCGCGCATCTTGTCGTTGACCTTCTTGCCGAACTGGCGCAGGTAGATCTTCGAGGACTTGTAGGAGCAGTGCTCCGACCACATGACGGAGTACATGGCGAGCTCGCCCGAGGTGGGGCGGCGCCCGAGGATCTCGCGGATGCTCGCGTATTCGTCCGCCTTGAGGCCGAGCGCCTCGTACGGCTGCTCCTTCTCTGGCGTCGCGATCGCGTCTGCGACGGTGTCGGGGCGGGGACCGGTGATGGGGGCGGCCTGTTCAGTCACGCTCGATGTGCTCCGTTTGATCGAATCCAGGATCGACGGCCGCGGATGGGCCGTCAGGTCCCCACCAGTCTACGCGGGAAAGGCCCGGTGGGACGCCCGTCGCGAGAACCGGCGCCACAGGGTCGTCCGAGCGCTCGGAATGGGCCCGGGGTGGCGATTCACAGGCGGAGACGGGAAACTGTTCTTATGAGCGATCCGAATCAGAATGCCCCGGTCCCGCAGGGTCAGCCGCAGCAGGTATCCCCGCAGCAGGCGGCGCCGCAGGGCGCGCCAGTCGCGGCTGGGTACCCCGCCGCGCCGGCGAAGGCCGCGAAGGCGCGCAAGGCTCCGAAGCCTGCCAGGGCCGCTGGCGAGAAGAAGGAGGGGCTCTCGACCTTCCTGAAGGTGAGCATCATTCTCCTCGCCGGTCTCACGATCGCGTCGATCTCGCTGCTCTTCATCGGCGACTTCGAGGGCAAATTCGAGCGGGTCTTCTCGACCTTCGTGCTGTTCGCCGTGTTCGTGTGCTTCACGGCGCTCGACACCCGGCGCGAGCAGAGGTCCGAGTGGTACGCGCCCGTCGCACTCATCGCGAACGCCTACATTCTCGGGCTCCTGCTCATCGTCATCTGGATGACCAAGTACGACCAGTACCTCCTGCTCTGGGAGATCTTCTGGAAGTCGCTGTTCGTGATCCTGGTGACCAGGCTCGTGATCCTGTGCTGCCAGCTGCTCCTGCAGATGGGGGAGAAGCTCACCACCGTGATCGCCCGCTTCGCCTTCATCACGAGCATCCTCGCGGTGCTGTCCGGGATCCTCTTCACCGCGCCCGTCGGCCTCGAAGCCTTCGACCTGCGGATCCCCGATCTGTACTGGAAGATCGCGACGGCACTGCTGATCCTGACCGCCCTCGGCCTGTCGATCACGATGCTCCTGCGCTGGAACTACGGCGCGGGCGCGCGCGAGCAGGCTCGTCAGGCCCGCGAGGCCGCCCAGGCGCAGGCGCAGGCCCAGGCTCAGGTGCAGGCCGCGCAGCAGGCCGCGGGTTACCCGGCGCAGCAGCTGCAGCAGTTCCCCGCCGCGCAGCCGGTGCAGCAGCCCCAGCAGCCCCAGCAGCCCCAGCAGCCGCCCGTCCAGCAGCAGCCGCAGCTGCTTCCGTGGCCGACCTTCGCCGACGGACGCCCGCTCCCCGCTGGCCCCGATGGGCAGCCGGACTTCTCGGTTCTGCAACAGCCGAATCAGTAGCCGCGCAACGCCGAGCGGAGACGGGCCGGGCATTTTGACCCCGGTCCGTTTCCGCACCTGGATCGGGTCTTCTTGACCATCTAGCAAGCGATCTCATAATTTCGCTTGAACGTCAGATGAATATAAGGGTAGGCTCTCCCCAGGGTTGGCGCCTTCGTGAGTCAGAATCGCGGGGTCGCCCACACGTGCGTCGTTGCCGCCAGGCAGTGGCGCTTTTCTGTTGTGACCGAAGACTGAGGAGCCGAAGTGACTATCCGTAGGACCCGATCCGCCGCATTGACCGTGCTCGCAGCGAGCGCCGTGCTCGCGCTCGCCGCGTGTTCATCCTCCTCGCCCGCCGGCGGTGACAAGCCGGCTGAAGCATCCGGTACGGTCACGATCACGGACAACCACGGCGAGGTGAAGGTCCCCGTCAATCCCAAGAAGGTCGTCGCCCTCGACAACCACGTGTTCGAGACGCTCAGCGAGTGGGACGTTCCGCTCGTCGCAGCACCCAAGGGGATCATGGGCAGCGCCTTCCCCAAGTACACCGACGACAAGAACGTCACGGACATCGGATCGCACCGCGAGCCCAACCTCGAAGCCATCGTCGCGGCGCAGCCCGAGCTGATCATCGGCGGCTACCGCTTCGGCGAGTCCTACGACGAGATCAAGAAGCAGAACCCGCAGGCGACGGTCATCGAGATCAACCCCCGCGACGGTAAGGACACCTTCTCCGAGCTGAAGCGCGAGAGCGAGATCCTCGGCAAGATCTTCAACAAGGAAGCCGACGCGAAGAAGCTCAACGACAAGCTCGACACCGCAATGGCGGACGCGAAGGGTGCCTACAACGGCAAAGACACCGTCATGGCCGTGAACACCTCAGCGGGCAAGATCGGCTACATCGCTCCCGGCGTCGGCCGCGGCCTCGGCCCGATCTTCGAGCCGCTCGGCCTGAAGCCCGCGCTCGAGATCGAGGGCGCGAGCAACAACCACCAGGGTGACGACATCTCCGTCGAGGCCATCGCCAAGTCGAACCCCGAGTGGATCATCGCGCTCGACCGCGACGCCGCGTTCACCCCCGAGGACCGCGAGGCCGGTTCGAAGCCCGCCGAGGAGCTCATCAAGAACTCCGAGGCCCTGAAGAACGTCCCGGCAGTGAAGAATGGTCACGTGATCGTACTCGACCCGAACTTCTACCTCACCGAAGACATCCAGACCTACACGGCTCTCTTCGAGCAGATCAAGGGCGCATTCGCCGCAGCATGATCCGCACCACCCGACGGGGTGAGGAACCCCAGACAGCCGGGGCGTCGACTCAGGAGAGTCGGCGCCCCGAGCGCCGCGTCCCCGGCGGTCCGCTCGCCCTCGCGATCGCGATCGTCATCGTGCTGGGGCTCCTCGTCGCGTCGCTCTTCGTCGGCGTCTACGACATCGGGGACGGCGCGTTCGGCGCCGAGATGTTCTGGATCACCCGCGTGCCGCGCACGCTCGCACTCATGCTCGCGGGCGCTGCCCTCGCGACGAGCGGGCTCGTGATGCAGATGCTCACGCAGAACCGGTTCGTCGATGCAACCACCTCCGGCACGACCGAGTGGGCTTCCCTCGGGCTGCTCCTCACCGCGCTGCTCACGCCCTCGATGGGGCTCGTCGGGAAGATGATCGTCTCGAGCCTCTTCGCCTTCGTCGGGGCCATGGCGTTCATGCTGATCCTGCGCCGGATCGTGATCCGCTCGACGCTCGTGGTCCCGCTCGTCGGCATCATGCTCGGCGCCGTGGTGAGCGCGCTCACCACCTTCCTCGCCGCGCAGTTCAACCTGCTGCAGATGGTGAGCACCTGGTTCCTCGGGAGCTTCACCCAGGTGGTTCGCGGGCGGTACGAGGTCCTGTGGGTCGTCGCGATAGTCACCATCCTCGTCTTTCTCCTCGCGGATCGCATCACGGTCGCCGGCCTCGGCAAGGACATCGCAACGAGCGTCGGCGTCCGGTATGAGGCCACGCTCATCGCCGGCACCGCGCTCGTGGCCGTCGCCGCCGGTGTCACCACCGTGGTCGTGGGCTTCCTGCCGTTCCTCGGGCTCGTCGTGCCGAATATCGTCTCGATGATCCGCGGTGACAACGTGCGCGGCAACCTCCCCTGGGTGTGTCTCGGCGGGATTGCGCTCGTCGCGGTCTGCGACCTCGTCGGGCGCACGATCCGGCTGCCCTTCGAGATCCCCGTGTCGCTGATCCTCGGGACCATCGGTGCCGTCGTCTTCATCGTGCTCCTCCTCAGGAGGCGCCGTGGCTAGCATCGTTCAGCTCGCGAGCACCGGAGAAGAACCGCTCGCGGGCCACCCGGTTGGCCGCGCCTTTCTTCGGGAACTCCCGGTCATCGCCGTGTTCGGAGCGGCGATCGCCCTCGCCGTCGCGATTCTCGTCTACGGCAACCCCGCCGAGCCCGGAAGCGCGGGGTTCTGGGTGATCGTGCAGACGCGCTGGACCTCCCTGGGAACGATCGCACTCGTCTCGGTTGCGCAGGCCGTCGCCACGGTGATGTTCCACACCGCCACGGCGAACCGCATCCTGACCCCGTCGATCCTGGGCTTTGACGCTCTGTACGTGCTCACGCAGACCGCCCTCGTCTTCGTGTTCGGCACCTCGGCTTCCTCGATGGAGGGGATTCCGAAGATCGTTGCGCAGAGCGCGATTATGGTCGTGTTCGCCTCGATCCTGTACGGCTGGCTGTTCTCGGGACCGCGGGCCGATCTGCACCTGCTGCTGCTCGTCGGAGTGGTGCTCGGGATCGGCTTCGGTTCGTTCTCGTCGTTTATGCAGCGCATGCTCACCCCGAGTGAGTTCGACGTGCTGAGCGCGCGACTGTTCGGCTCCATCGGCAAGGGCAATCCGGAGTATCTCCCGATCGCGGCAACGATCGTGGGGTTGGTGCTGGTATTCGTGTGGCTGCGAAGGCGCACCTATGACGTCGTGGCGCTCGGTCGCGATGTGGCGGTGGGCCTCGGAGTGAGGTACCGGCGGGAGGTCGTGATCCTGCTCGTGCTGGTCGCCGTGCTCGTCTCCGTGTCGACCACGATGGTCGGGCCGATGACGTTCTTCGGCTTCCTCGTCGCGACGCTCGCCTACCAGTTCGCGCCCGGCGATCGCCACGGGCAGGTGCTGCCGCTCGCGATCGGTATCGCGCTCGTGACCCTGCTCGGCGCGACGTTCGTGCTCAAACACATTTTCTCCGCTGCGGGCCTCGTGACCGTGATCATCGAGTTCGCCGGCGGTCTGCTCTTCCTCATCGTCCTGCTCAGAAAGGGGCTCCGATGATCCGGCTCAGCGGCATCGAGAAGCACTACGCCGGCCAACACGTGCTCGGGCCGATCGATCTCGAGATTCCCGAGGGTGGTGTGACCGCGCTGATCGGCCCCAACGGCGCCGGGAAGTCGACGATGCTCACGATCATCGGACGCCTTCTCGAGCCGGACTCGGGTTGGGTCGAGATCGGCGGGCTCGACGTGATGGCGGCGAAGCCGCGCGAGCTCGCGAGGGTCGTGTCGATCCTGAAGCAGGAGAACACGTTCGTCGCGCGCCTGACCGTGCGCCAGCTCGTCACGTTCGGCCGGTTCCCCCACTCTGCTGGCCGCGTCACCGAGACGGATCGGCGCGCGATCCACGCCGCGATCGCGTTCCTCGATCTCGCCGGCCTCGAGGACCGTTTCATCGACCAGCTGTCCGGAGGGCAGCGGCAGCGCGCGTTTGTCGCGATGGTGCTCGCCCAGGACACCGACTACCTGCTGCTCGACGAGCCGCTCACGGGACTCGACATGCGGCACGCTGTGGGCATGATGTCGCAGGTGCGGGCAGCCGCGGACGCCCTGGGGAAGACGATCGTTCTCGTGGTTCACGACGTGAACTTTGCGGCGGCGTACGCGGATCGGATTATCGCGCTCGCCGACGGCAGGATCGTGGCGTCTGGGGCGCCGGAGGAAATCATCACGCCGGACGTGCTCGAGCGGGTGTTCGAGACGCCGGTGCAGGTGCTCGAGCACGAAGGACATCGGGTCGCGGTGTATTACCGTCCGGTGCAGGAGGCCGCGCGCTGATCATGCCGTGACGCGATGTGGCCCCGCTTCCTTGTCGGAAGCGGGGCCACATCGCGTTGGCGCGGGGGCGGCGGTCGCCGCGGCCGGTCTAGACGCGCGCTGCGAGCGCCTGAATCGCGCTTTCGAAGAAGCGGAGACCGTCGACGCCGGAGCGCATTGCCTCGGGCATGTCCGGGCCGAAGCCGGGCTCGACGGCGTGCTCGGGGTGCGGCATGAGGCCGACGACGTTGCCCGCGGCGTTCGTGAGGCCGGCGATGTCGTCGAGGGAGCCGTTGGGGTTGACTCCGCGGTAGCGGAAGGCGATGAGGCCCTCGCCCTCGAGACGCTTGATGGTCTCCTCGTTGGCGATGTAGCCGCCGTCGCCGTTCTTCAGCGGGATGACGATCTCTTCGCCTGGCTCGAACAGGTGCGTCCACGCGGTGTCGGCGTTCTCGACGACGAGCTTCTGGTCGCGGCGGATGAACTGCTGGTGAGCGTTGCGAATGAGGCCGCCGGGAAGCAGGTGCGCCTCGACGAGGACCTGGAAGCCGTTGCAGATGCCGAGGACGGGCATGCCAGCGCGGGCGGCACCGATGACCTCGGTCATGATCGGGGAGATCGCGGCGATCGCGCCGGGGCGCAGGTAGTCGCCGTAGCTGAAGCCGCCGGGCAGGACGATCGCGTCAACGCCCTCGAGGTCGTGCGAGGCGTGCCACAGCGGAACGGGCTCGGCCCCCGCGATGCGGATCGCGCGCTGCGCGTCGCGGTCGTCGAGCGAACCGGGGAAGGTGACGACCCCGATCCGGGGCGCCACTACTTGGCCTCGCCGTCGACGGTGATGGACACGACGTCCTCGATCACCGAGTTCGAGAGGATCTCGTCGGCGACCTTGCGGACCTCGGCGAGCACTGCGTCGTCGACGGGGCCGTCGACGGTGAACTCGAAGCGCTTGCCGATGCGCACGTTCTGGAACTTGCCATGGCCCAGGCGATCCAGCGCGCCCGTGGTGGCCTTGCCCTGCGGATCGAGCAGTTCGGCCTTCGGCATGACATCAACGACAATCGTGGGCACCCGGGATCTCCGTTTCTCGTGTGAGGATCGCGTCCATTCTCGCATGGATCGCGGCGGGAAGTTTTCGCTCAGGCCCCGGGGGTCGCCGAGGGTTCGGTCCCGGTCAGGCGCACGAACAGTTCGCGATAGCGATCGTAGGTGCGGGACACGATCTCGGCCGGGAGCGCGGGCGGCTCGCCCGTGCGGTCCCAGTGCGCCGCAAGCCAGTTCCGGACGATCTGCTTGTCGAAGGAGGCGAGTCGCGCTGAGCGATCCAGCGCCGCGTCGAGATACAGCGAGGCGTCCCAGTAGCGCGAAGAGTCGCTTGTGAGCACCTCGTCGGCGAGCACGAGTTCGCCGGTCTCCGGGTCTCGGCCGAACTCGAACTTCGTGTCGGCGAGGATCACGCCGCGCTCAGCCGCGAGCTGCCGAGCCTCGGTGAAGATCCTGAGCGAGGCTTCACGCAGCGCGGCAGCGACCTCGGGCCCCACGAGTTCGGCGCTGCGCTCGAAGGTGATGTTCTCATCGTGCTCCCCGAGCGGGGCCTTGTAGGCGGGGGTGTAGATCGGCTCGTCGAGCAGATCGCCGTCCTCGATCCCCTCGGGGAGCGGGATGCCGCAGACCGCGCCGGTGCGCTGATACTCCGCGAAGCCGGAGCCGGTCAGTGCGCCGCGCACGACGCACTCCACGGGGTACATCTCCAGGCGACGGCTCACGACCGCGCGATCGGCCACTTCGCTCGGCATGGCCGGCGCCTCCGGGTGCCCGGTGGCGAGGTGATTCGGCATGGGGATCCTGGAGAACCACCAGTTCGACAGCTCCGTGAGCAGCCCGCCCTTGCCGGGGATCGGCGGCTCGAGCACGTGGTCGAACGCGCTCACGCGGTTGCTCGCGACGACGAGGAGGAAGCGGTCGTCGCCATTGGCGGGCACGTAGAGATCTCGGACCTTGCCTGAGTAGGTGTGGGTCCAGCCGGGGAGCGCGGGTGCGGGAGCGATGTTGGTCACTCGGCTATTCTTTCATCTCGCTCCGCACCGCTGCGCGGGCGCGGCGGGATTGTGGATCGGTGCGATTCCCTGCCGGTCTGTGGACGAAACCGTGGGCCGGTGGAGGGACCGAACGCGCCGACGAAAACGCGGACATTCCGCGGCCCTCCATGTCCGTGTCAGGGGTCACGGTTATTGTCTACAGATATACGGGTGCCCCAGAGTGCGGGTGTTCGCCCGGGTGGCATCGAGATCGAGGAGAGCTATGATCCCGCTGGGGCCGGTGGTGGCGCGGAGCAGAGTGGGTGTTGCCCGCTCTGACGTGTGGACGTTTCTCGCCGATCGCGAGCGTCGCGCGGAGTGGTGGCCTGAGCTCAGGCTCGATGGCGGGGTCGGCGGCGTCGTCGCCGAGCGCTGGTCCGAGGGCGAGGGGGAGTCGGCGGTCAGCCGAGACGCCTCCGGCGTGATCGATGTCTGGGTCGATGGGCACGCGATCGGTTTCACCTGGCGCGAGGCCGGAGACGAGCGGGACACCGCCGTGCTCCTGACGCTGCGCACGCAGGGCGCCGAGACGGGGATCACGGTCACCGAGACCGGCTTCGACGCGCTTCCCGGCGCGGCAGATCGGGCCGCGGCCTCGCAGGAGGGCTGGTCGGTGCTGCTCCGCGACCTCACCGCCGCGATCACCGCGGCGGACGAGGCGGGAGCCTTCACCGCGGACGGGGTCGCCGCCTACCTGGCGCGCCGCGAGTCGGCGGAGGCCGCGGAGTCCGCGGAGCTCTCCAGCGCCGAGGGCGCCGGGTCCGCGGGTCCCGAAGCGCAGGACACGGCCGATGCGCCTGGCGCGGACGACGCGGAAGGGCCCTCAGCGGATGAGCCGGTGCAGGAGCCGGGGAGCGGCGGGGACGCGCGCGAGGACGCGGAGCCCGAGGGCGCCGAAGCGGGCTCCGGATCAGCGGCGGCCTCCGAGGCGGACTCGGACGACGCCAAGGGCGAAACCCCCGATCCTGCGCAGGATCTCGGGTCGGAAGCAGCCGCGGGCGGGGAATCCGCCACCGACACGGGTGCCGACGCGGACGAAGACACCGACCCCGCAGCGGGTGCCGACGCTGATGCGGCCGATGCCCACGCAGAACTCAGCTCCGGTGCGGAAGCCAGCACGGACGACGAAGCCAGCACCGACGAGGAAACCAGCGCCGGTGCGGAAACCAGCGCCGGTGAGGAAACCAGCGCCGGTGAGGAAGCCGACTCGGTTGACGAGCCCGCGGCCGCGGAGGACGGGCACGCGGCGGATCCTGCCGCGGACAGCGGGAGCTCAGCTCCGGACGCGGCACGGGATTCCGAGGACGAGAACGCGGATCCCGACTTTGAATCACTGATCAGAGGCGACTTCGTGAAGAAGCCGCGCAAGAAGCGGAAGAAGCGCTAAGTACTCAGCGCCCGCGTTCGGCCCCGCTGCATCCCGGTGACGGTGCGCAGCGGGGCCGAACCGCGTGAGCCCGGGGCGGACGCGATCCGTGCGCGCCCGCGCGCCCCGCGGAGACTCCTGCTGCAGGGACGGCGCCGCGGCTAGGCGACGCGCGCCGCGATGTCGGACCGGTGCTGGCCGCCCTCGAGCTCGATGCGATCGACCGCCTGGTAGGCGCGATCGCGCGCCTCGGCGAAGGTCGCGCCACGCGCGACGACGCCGAGCACGCGGCCGCCCGTCGCGATCCAGCCGCCGTCGGCGTCGCGAGCGGTCGCGGCGTGCACCAGATGCACGCCGGGAACCTCCGCGGCCTCGTCGAGCCCGGTGAGCGGGCGACCCGCGACGACCTCGCCGGGGTACCCCTCGCTCGCGACCACCACGATCACCGCGGGCTCCTCCGAGAACGAGGGCGCTGGCAGGCCCGCGAGCTCGCCGCGCGCTGCCGCGAGGAGATACTGGCTGAGCGGGGATTCCATACGAGCGAGCACGACCTGGGTCTCAGGGTCGCCGAAACGTGCGTTGAACTCGATCACGCGCACGCCCGCGGTGGTCACGATGAGGCCGCAGTAGAGGAGACCGACGAACGGCGTCCCCTCGGCCTCGAGCTGGCGCACGGTCGGAAGGGCTACGGTGCGGGCGATCTCCTCCACGAAGTCATCGGCGACCCAGGGCAGGGGAGAGTAGGCGCCCATGCCGCCCGTGTTGGGGCCCTCGTCGCCGTCGAAGATGCGCTTGTAGTCCTGGGCGGGGCTGAGGGGGAGCACGTCGTGGCCGTCGGCGAAGAAGAAGAGCGAGACCTCCTGCCCGTCGAGGAACTCCTCGACGAGCACCTCGCCGTGGGGCGCCCAGGTGGCGACGTGATCGAGCGCTGCGGCGCGATCCGAGGTCACGAGCACGCCCTTGCCCGCGGCGAGGCCGTCGGCCTTCACCACGTAGGGAGCGCCGAACTCATCCAGCACGGGGCCGGCCGCGTCGACCGACGCCACCCGAACGGCGCGGCCCGTGGGCACGCCGGCCTCGTCCATGATCCGCTTCGCGAACGCCTTCGAGCCCTCGAGCTCTGCGGCGGCAGCGTCAGGACCGAAGACCGGCACGCCTGCAGCGCGGAGCGGATCGGCGACGCCCGCCACGAGGGGCGCCTCCGGCCCGATCACGACGAGATCGAAGCCGCGCTCGGCGACGAAGGCCGAGACGGCGGCGGGATCGGTATAGGCCAGTGCGGGGGTCTCCACGCCGCTCGCGGCGATTCCGGCGTTTCCGGGCGCGCACACGACCTCGTGGTCGGCGGACTCCGCGAGGAGAGCGAGGACGATGGCGTGTTCGCGGGCACCCGGCCCCAGGACGAGGATCTTCACGGCGTCAAGCCTAGTCGGAGCGCGAAACCGAGGGGAACGGGGGCCGGGGGTCCCGCGCGCGGCGGGCTCCGTCCGAGGGGGCGCCGTCCACGGGCCCGCCGGGGACAGCGGGCCCGTACAGTGGGGATATGGCACGGCGGAAGATCTCACACGAAGCGGGCATGGCCGCCCTCGATCGCGCGCTCGCGGAGGAGACGCCGCCACGGCCCGTGCTCGCGACCGCGGTGCGCTACCTCCTCGAGGAACTCGCGGCCATCGCCCCGGGCAACTCGGTCGAGGTGCGCGTGCCGCCGTTCGGCGCGGTGCAGTGCGTCGCCGGGCCCCGGCACACGCGCGGCACGCCACCGAACGTGGTGGAACTGGATCCGGCGACGTGGATCGCGCTCGCGACGGGCCGGGAGGACTGGGACTCGGCGGTGGCCGACGCCAGGGTCATCGCCTCGGGGTCGCGCGCCGACCTCATTGCCATCCTGCCACTGGTGCGTCGAACGGGCTGATCGCGGCGAATTCCTCAGTGGTCGGACTCGCAGCCGGAGCCTGAGAGAATAGAACCATGACTATGCCCGAAGCCGGCGGAGAGAAAGATGCCGGTGCAGTGAATGAAGACGCGGTCCAGGTCCCGGAGACGCAGCAAGACGAGCATCAGCCGACCGTCACCTCTGTGGAGCGCGAGGTCACGGTTGTGCGCTCGGTGCGCTACGGCCGGATCCTCATCGTGGGCGCAGTCCTCGGCGCGCTGATCGCGATCGTCGCGAGCCTGCTCTTCCCCGTTCTTGAGGGCGCTGAATACACCCTCGGCGAGGTGGCCGGCTTCATGGCGCTGATCGGTGCTGCAATCGGACTCGGTCTCGCCGGGCTCTTCGCGTTGATCCTGTCGATCGGCGCCCGCAAGCGTCGGGGCAGTGCCGTTGCCGTCCAGTCCGACGTGCAATAATCACCACATCACGGTAAAGAATCGGGGATCCTCATGCTGGGCAATCTTTCGGGTGTGCACCTCATCGCCATTCTGGCGGTCGTCCTTCTGCTCTTTGGTGCGCCGAAACTTCCCGCGCTCGCGAAGAGCATCGGGCAGTCGATGAAGATCCTGAAGAAGGAGGTCGGCCCCGACGCCGATGCTCCCGAGACCACCGCGGCTGCGCCCGCGCCCGCTCCCGCAGCGCCTGCCAGCACGCCCGCTCAGGCTGTGGCGACGGAGCAGTCGCCCGCCGCAAAGCCGACCGACGCGGCCTAGCCCGCATCGGCCGAGAACCGGAGTACATCCTCAATGATCGGAAATCTGAGCGGTCCCACGCTCATCGTCATCCTGTTCATCGTGCTGCTGCTTTTCGGTGCGCCGAAGCTTCCCGGCCTCGCGAAGAGCCTGGGGCAGTCGATGAAGATCCTGAAGAAGGAGGTGCGCGGGGACGATTCGGAGAAGCCCGAAGCGCCCGCGGCCCCCGAGCAGCCAGCGACTCCCGCGGCTCCCGCACCCGCGGCGCCCGAGGCACCGGCTCCGCCCGCGCCGCCGGCTCCGCCCGTGCCCCCGGCCCCTGAGGCGCCGAAGCCCTCGCCCGAGGATCCCACCGATCCCGGTTCCGGTCCGCAGCCGAAGGCCTGAGCGAGGCCCGCTCTTCGACGTTGCCCCCGTCCGCGCAAGCGGCCGGGGGCAACGTCGTGTTCAGGTCTCGTAGAACCCGGCTCGCTCGAGGAGGAGCACCGCCTCTTCTCGCGTGTTCACGTTGAGCTTCTTGAACACCGCGAGCGCCTGGGACTTCACCGTGCTGAGCGCAACGTGCTCGGCGTCCGCGATCTCCGGGTAGCTGCGAGGGGAACGGAGCAGCCCGGCGATCACCTGCTCTCTCGCCGAGAGCCTCGGGAGCTTCACCGTGGGCCCCTGCGACGCGAGCTCCTGGTCAAGGAGTTGCTGCACCGCAGCGAGCCGCTCACCCAACACGGGGTTCCGCACCTCGACGAAGTCGCGCAGAGCGGCCATCTCGTTCGGCGGGATCAGGAAGAATGTCGCGGCCGCCCCGGTGGGCCTGAGAAGCTGCATCGTGTCCTCGATGTCGTTCATCGCGGTGGCCTCGTGTCCGAGGCGCATGTTCGCGATTGCGCGACGCGCGAGGACGCCGGGGAGCGTCCACTGGCTGTGCTTGGTGCGGATCTTCGCGCAGCTCGTCGTCGCGACAAGGACCCCGCGGTAATCGCCGAGCTGCAGCCGCGCGGAGGCGCGGACTACTCCGGGGCAGAGCACGTGCGAGCCGGGGGACTCAATCGCGGAGATATGCTTCAGGGCGTGCAGCGGTTCGCCCCGGGCGATCAGGATCTCGGCCTCGAGACAGCGGGCCGCATAGTGCAGGATTCCCGGCTTTCCGCGGTCGTCTGACACACGGGTGACGCGGCCCGCGAGCGCGAGCGCGGCCGAAAGATCCCCGGTCAGGAGCGAAACGGCCGATTCTGCGAGCTGTGCGAAGAGGAGCGCTCGCGGATCGGAAACCACGAGATCGTGCAGCAGCGGGACGGTGCCGCTGATGCGCTCGACGTCCAGGGAAGAAGCCCCGACGACGAGGTTGGCGATGACGCACATGAAATCCGCCTCCTCGTCCGAAATGGCGAGCCCCGGCTGGCGTGCGGTCGTGGCGGGGACGCTTTCCTGGCTCCGGGATTCGTCGTGCTCGATCGCGACCGCGTGCGCGGCGTCGAGATAGCCCTCGGCCGCCTCGATGTCGCCCTCGAACGCGCGGGATGTTGCGGCGATACCGAGGACGCGGTACCACCAGCGAGGATCGGCGACCTCGTCGATGATCGACAGGATTCGGTCGATGCGCCGGTGCAGCCCGACCGTGGTCCCTGCGGTGAGGTAGGTTTCCGCGAGCGCGCACTCGAGCGCGAGGAAGGTGGTGGGCGCGGCATCGAGATCGCGCACGTCGGAGCCTGCGGCGACGACGGCGTCGGCGAGTTCGACGGCCCCGGTGAGGTCGTCCGTGCGGAGGCGGGCGAGGATCATTCCGGCGGTGATGATCCGGCGCTCCTCGTGTTCGAAGTCGCGGAGCATCACTGGCCGGGCGCCGCGCAGGAGTTCGAGCTGCCGGAGGCTGGGGAAGATGCCCCCCTGCAGTGTCGACTCAATGAGCGCTTGGGCCGCGGTCAACAAGGCGACTCCGAACTATTGAACGGCAGCACGCTTCCGACGCGCATTGTGGGTCCCCTTCCCAATCGGGCCGCTGAGCCCGGCGCGAGTCTTGGTCATCCCCATGACTTTGACTACAGGTGATTGTTTTGGACAATAATCCCAGGTGCGCAAACACGCAATCCTCCACTCACCCTGAATGGCCTCCGAAAATGAGCCGCGGAAGGCGGCATCGGCGCACGAAAGACCGTGCGAAACCGCAGGAAAATGCGAATTTTGGACGGTCGAGCATGCCCGGACGAAATCAAGGTGGAAATGGGTGTCCGCTGAGAATCGCGGTACGAAAACCGGGTGGAAAACGGGGCAGAGGGGAGCGCTCCAGGGGCCTCGTGATGGACCATGGTCCGGGCGGTGCTCCCACGAGCACTGCCCGCCACAGATACGGGGCGCGTCTCGTGCCCCGCGGTGGCGACGCGATCGCTGCGGCGCGAGTCTCAGCGGCCGGGTCGCGGCGTTGCGGGGGTCGCCTCACCCCCCCCCATTTGCAGCCGCTCCCTGAGCGGCTCGACGGCCCCCGCAACGCAGCGGGGCTCGGAGGGACCAACGCCCCTGCGGGCCCCGCGTTCCGGGAATCTCCGATCAGCTCTCCTGCGTGGCCTCCACCCAGGCCAGGTACTCCTCGTCAACGTTGCCGGCGATGTACTCGCCAGTGAAGCAGCTCTCCTCGAGCTCCGTGACCTCGCTCTGGCCCGCGAGGATCGCGCGGTTCATGCCCTCGACGGTCTGGTAGACGAGATGATCGGCCCCGAGCTCGGCGGCGATGTCGGCGGCGCTGCGATCGTGCGCGATGAGCTCACCGCGCGACGGCATGTTGATGCCGTAGACGTGCGGGAAGACGACGGGCGGCGCGGCCGAGGCGAAGATCACGGACTTCGCGCCAGCGGTGCGGGCCATCTCGACGATCTCCCGAGAGGTCGTGCCGCGCACGATCGAATCGTCGACGATCAGGACGTTCTTCCCCTTGAACTCCACGCTCATCGCGTTGAGCTTCTGGCGCACGCTCTTCTTGCGCACCGACTGGCCCGGCATGATGAACGTGCGGCCGACGTAGCGGTTCTTGAAGAAGCCCTCGCGGTACTCGATACCGAGTTTCTGGGCGACCTGCATGGCGCTCGGCCGAGCCGAGTCCGGGATCGGCATGACGACGTCGATCTCAGCATCGGGAAGCTCCGCCATGATCTGCTCCGCGAGCACGTCGCCGAGGCGGAGGCGCGCGTCGTAGACGGAGATGCCGCTGAGCACCGAGTCGGGACGGGCGAGGTAGATGTACTCGAACGCGCACGGCACGAGCTTCGGGTTCTTCGCGACCTGGCGTGACTCCATCGAGCCGTCGGGGCGGATCAGGATCGCCTCACCCGGCTCGACGTCGCGGACGATCTCGTACCCGCCCGACTCGAGCACGAGCGACTCCGAGGCGACCACCCAGTCGTCATTGCCCTCCGAGTTGGTGCGGCGGCCGAGGACGAGGGGGCGGATCCCGAACGGATCGCGGAAGGCGAGGAGGCCGTAGCCGGCGATGAGCGCGATCGCGGCGTAGGATCCCTCGACGCGCTCGTGGACGCGGGCGACCGCACCGAAGACCTGCTCCGCATCGAGCGAGAGCCCGGAGATCCCGGACTGCAGCTCGTTCGCGAGCACGTTGAGCAGGAGCTCAGTATCCGAGTGCGTATTCAGGTGGCGGCGATCGACGTTGTAGAGGTCGGCGGTGAGCTCGCGGGTGTTCGTCAGGTTGCCGTTGTGCACGAGGATGATGCCGTAGGGGGCGCCGACGTAGAACGGCTGCGCCTCTTCCTCTCGCGAGGCGTCGCCGCGGGTCGCGTAGCGGACGTGACCGAGGCCGACGTTGCCCGCGAGGGAGCGCATGTCGCGCGTGCGGTATGCCTCGCGGACCTGGCCTTTCGCCTTGACCATGTGGAAGAAGTCGCCGTCGAGCGTCGCGATTCCCGTGGAATCCTGGCCGCGGTGCTGGAGAAGCAGCAGGCTGTCGTAGATCTGCTGGTTCACGGGTTCTGACGAAACGATACCGACGATGCCGCACATGCTGGTGGATCTGCTCCCTGGGGTTCGTGGAGCGTCGGGCAGACGCAACGTCTAGTGTCCCACATCGAACCCGGGTGGGAGCAGCGATTCCGCTGACGCAGGGTACGCTGGAGGGGTGAGCGAGAACGCGTCGATCTATGCCCAGTCCGGAGTCGACACCGAGGCGGGTGACCTCGCCGTCGAGTTGATGAAGTCGGCGGTGTCCCGCACCCACGGTCCCGAGGTGATCGGCGGCGTCGGCGGCTTCGCCGGAATGTTCGATGCGTCGGCCCTGACCGGGTACAAGCGCCCGCTGCTCGCGAGCTCCACCGACGGCGTCGGAACCAAGGTCGCGATCGCCCAGGCGATCGACAAGCACGACACGATCGGGCAGGACCTCGTCGCGATGGTCGTCGACGACATCGTCGTGGTCGGCGCGAAGCCGCTGTTCATGACCGACTACATCGCGTGCGGCAAGGTCGTCCCGCAGCGGATCGCCGATATCGTGCGCGGCATCGCCGAGGCGTGCGAGGCCACCGGCACCGCGCTCGTTGGCGGCGAGACCGCGGAGCACCCCGGACTCCTCGGCCCCGACGACTACGACGTCGCGGGTGCCGCGACGGGCGTGGTCGAGGCGGATCGCATGCTCAGCCCTGACCTCGTGCGCGACGGCGACGTCGTGCTCGCGATGGCCGCCTCGGGTCTCCACTCCAACGGCTTCTCCCTGGTCCGCCACATTCTTGCCGAGCGCGGGATCGGCTACGGCGACCGCAGCGAGGAGCTTGGCGCGACCTACGGCGAGGCCCTGCTGACGCCGACAGCGCTCTACACCTCGCCGCTGCTCGCGGTGCTCGACGAGCCCTCGCTCGACGGCGCGATCCACGCGCTCAGCCACGTCACCGGCGGCGGGATCGCCGCGAACCTCGCCCGCGTACTCCCGCGGGGGGCGTGGATCGAGATCGAGCGCTCGTCCTGGTCGCCGCTCCCCGTCTTCCGTCATCTCGCGGAGCTGGGCGGGCACGAGCTCGGTTCGCTCGAGGGGGCCTGGAACCTCGGCATCGGCATGTTCGCGGTCGTTGAGGCTGCGCGCGCACCGCAGGTGGCCGCGGCCCTCACGGCGCAGGGTCTCGACACCTGGGTCGCCGGGCAGATTTCCACGTCAGAGCGCGATTTCAGCGGCTTTGAGCAGGGGGCGAAGGGTGTCGACGGCGGCGCGGTGCGCCTCGTGGGTTCCTACACCGCGTAACGCTTCGGGCGGAGAGCGCTGAGCTACGCCGCCTCGATGAGGGCGGTCGCGATCACGGCGACCCCCTCGCCGCGGCCCGTGAAACCGAGCCGATCCGTCGTCGTCGCGGAGAGCGACACCGGCGCGCCCACGAGCGCGGTCAGCAGTTTCTGCGCCTCATCCCTGCGCGCCGAGAACCGCGGTCGATTGCCCACGATCTGCGCGGAGACGTTGACGGGCCGCCACCCGTGCTCTGCGAGCCGCGCGAGCGCCTGCGTGACGAAACCCGTGCTGGCCGCGCCGGCGGTCCCGGCCTCGTCGATGCCGACCAGGCCGCCGATGTCGCCGAGGCCCGCGGCCGCGAGGAGCGCGTCCACGATGGCGTGGCAGACCGCGTCGCCGTCGCTGTGCCCCGAGAGCCCCGGCTCGCCCGGCCACTCGAGGCCGGCCAGCCAGAGCGGTGCTTCGGGGTCGTAGGCGTGCACGTCGACGCCGGTGCCGACGCGGATCATCGCGCTCATCGTTCGCCTCCCCGTCGCTCAGATGCGATCCAGTTCTCGAGCAGGATCAGGTCTTCCGCAGTAGTGAGTTTGTGCGCTCTCGCCTCGCCCGAGACGATCCGGACCCGGCCGCCCGCGCGCTGCACGACCTCGGCGTCGTCGGTGGGGAGCTCCGCGTGGAGCGCGGCGGTCGCGTGCGCGGAGTCGAGCTGTTCGCGCGGGAAACCCTGCGGCGTCTGCACCGCGACGAGGGGCGCCCGGTCGACGGTCTCGTGGACCACCCCTTGCGCGTCGACGCGCTTCAGCGTGTCGGCGACGGGGAGTGCGGGCACGACGGCATCGCCCGTGCGATGCACCTCCGCCGCGACGCGCTCGAACAGCTCACGGCTCGCGAGCGGGCGTGCGGCGTCGTGCACGAGCACCGTGTCGACCGTGTCGGCGAGGGCTGCGAGGCCGAAGCGCACCGACTCGTGGCGTTCCCTGCCGCCGTGGACGACTGACACTTCCCACCCCGAGCCCTCCGGGGCCACGGCGTCGATGATCTCGAGCGTCTCGGCTGCGCATTCCTCGGGGACCACGACGGCGAGGTGGCCGGCGTGCGGGAGGGCGATGACGGTCCGGATCCCGCGCTCCACGAGGGTCTCGTCCGCGAGCTCGACGAACGCCTTCGGGCGGCCGGCTCCGAGCCGCTCGCCACGTCCCGCCGCGACGAGGACCACCCCGAGCGAGGGGAGGGAATGGGGGGCGGCGGCGTCGGGGACCGAGCCGCGCGCGGTGCCGGATCCGGAATTGCTGCTCATGCGGCCAGCGTACCCGCCGGCGCCTGCGCGCCGCGGCCCAGGGGCGGTGAAGTGTCCGGAAACAGCAGAGCGCCCCGTCGCAGTGACGGGGCGCTCTGGGAGAACGTGCGGCGCGGGGCCTCGCTCGATCAGGAGGCGAGCACCTGATCCAGCACCTCGGAGGCCTTCTCTTCGTCGGTCTTCTCGGCGAGCGCGAGCTCGGACACGAGGATCTGACGCGCCTTGGCGAGCATGCGCTTCTCGCCGGCGGAGAGCGAACGGACCTCCTGGTCGCGGCGCCACAGGTCGCGGACAACCTCGGACACCTTGATCACATCGCCAGAGGCGAGCTTCTCGAGGTTCGCCTTGTACCGGCGTGACCAGTTGGTGGGCTCCTCCGTGAACGGGGCGCGCAGCACCTCGAACACGCGCTCGAGACCCTCCTGGTCGATCACGTCGCGCACGCCGACAAGATCGCAGTTCTCAGCGGGCACCTCGATCGTCAGATCACCCTGGTTGACCTGAAGCTTCAAGAACAGCTTCTCTTCGCCGCCAAGCTTGCGCTTCTTGACCTCGATGATCTTCGCGGCACCGTGGTGGGGATAGACGACGGTCTCTCCGACCTCAAATTGCATGGAGCGACTCCTTTACAGTCCAACCACTAGAATACCACATTCCCCGACACGGAGTTAGGGTACCCTAAGCTGCGTACATGCTGAGAAGGCGGATATGATCGGTTACGACCTGTGCCCCGCGAACGCGAGGACGGTCACACGAATCGATACTCGGCTCGGAGGACTACTTTGAAGATTCGGATCGCCGCAACCGTCGCCATCGCAGCGGCAATCGGGCTCGGAGCGACCGGCTGCGGCCTCGTCGCGCCGCAGAGCACGCTCGAGGTATACGCACCGAGCGACGGCGTCGACGTCTCCATGACGGGGGTCGACCTGCGCAACGTCATGCTCATCGCCGATGAGTCTGGCGAGAACTTCAACGTCGTCTTCGGCGCGGTCAACCGCACCGGCAAGCCGGCGAAGCTCACGATCAACTTCGCGGGCGAGGGATCCGACACGGCGAGCGCCGATTTCACCCTGCCCACCGGCAACACCCTCTTCGGCAACCCCGAAGGCGAAGAGGCCCCAGTGCTCGTGAACCTCCCCGGCCTGAAGGTCGGATCGACCATCAAGGCCTACTTCCAGGTGCCCGGCGCCGATGAGAAGAACCACAACGTGACCGTGCTCGACGGCACGCTCAAGGAGTACCAGGACTACGTGCTCCCGATCGACTTCACGAAGGCCGACGAGAAGCCCTCCGCGGTCAAGCAGGAGACCGCGGACGAGAAGGCCTCCGAGTCCACGATCAACGACGACCAGCAGCCGTAAGTCGCAGCGGATCCGCCCCACAGCGAGTCCGCGCAACTCCGGCAACGCGAACGGACCCCGTCAGCCCTCAGGGCGACGGGGTCCGTTCGCGTTCACGGGCGCGATCCAGGCACTGACCCTGCGCGAGCAGGGAGGGGCCAGATGGCGCAGGACGCCCGCGATTCCTTGCGGATCAGCCGAAACGGTACCCGACCCCGCGGACGGTGGAGATGAGCTGCGGCTTCGACGGCTCCTCCTCGATCCGCGCCCGGATCCGCTTGATGTGCACGTCGAGCGTCTTCGTATCGCCGTAGTAGTTGCTGCCCCACACGCGATCGATGAGCTGCCCGCGCGTGAGCACTCGCCCGGCGTGCCGCATGAGCATCTCGAGGAGCTCGAACTCGCGCAGCGGCATCTGGATCTCCTCGCCGCGCACCTCGACCGAGTGGCGCTCGGAGTCCAGCCGGACGCCGAGCTCGTCGAGCACCAGGACTTCCTGATCGTCGACGCGCTCCTCGTCGACGGAACCCGAGCGTCGAAGCGCCGCCCGGACCCTGGCGAGGAGCTCACGCGTCGAGTAGGGCTTCGTGATGTAGTCGTCCGCGCCGAGTTCGAGACCCACGACGATGTCGATCTCGCTGTCCTTCGCGGTCAGCATGATGATCGGGACCTGCGAGCTCTGCCTGATCGTGCGGCAGACCTCGGTTCCCGGCAGGCTCGGAAGCATCAGGTCGAGGAGCACGAGGTCGGGCTGCGCAGCGGCGAACGTGGTCACTGCGGCGGCGCCGTCGGCGACGACGGTGACCCGGTAGCCCTCGCGTTCGAGCAGGAACGACAGGGGACGCGAGATCGACTCCTCGTCCTCCACGAGCAGAATGTGCTGTGCCATTAGCGGGTTCCCTTCTGGAAGTCCGGTGTCGAGAGGATGTTGACGGCCGCTGGATCGCCTGCCGTGGTGGATTCTGAGGACCTGGTCGGCTTCTCCGCGCGGGACTTGGCCGCGCGGGCGCTCTTCGCGGACTTCCCGCCCTTGCCCGACTTGCCCGCTTTGCCGTTCCTGCCGGATCGACCGCCGCGCGCCTCGTTCGGATCATCGCTGATCGGGAAGGTGAGCGTGAAACTCGAGCCGACGCCGAGCTGCGACCAGACATCGACGTCGCCGCCGTGGGCGCGCATGGTGTGCCTGGCGATGCTGAGGCCGAGTCCGGTGCCGCCGCTCTCGCCGCCGCGGGAGCGGGAGCCGTCGACCCGGTAGAAGCGCTCGAAGATGCGCGGCAGATGCTCGGGCGGGATGCCCTCGCCCTGATCGGTCACGGTGACGGTGAACGCGCGACGCTCGAAGTTCATGCCGACGCCAACGCGGCCGCCGTCGGGGGAGTAGCGGATCGCGTTGCTGAGCAGGTTCGCGACGGCGGCGCCGAGCGAGGCCGGTCGGCCGGTGACGAGCGCGGGACGATCCTCGTCGCCCTCGTCGGTGACGACGAGCTCGACGCCGTGCTGCGCGGCGAATGCTCGGTGCGACTCGACCTCGCCGCGCACGAGGTCTCGGATCGAGACCTCCTCGCGGTCCTCGGGTCGGAGCGTGGACTGCGCCTCGGAGAGCTGGATGATGTCGCGGCTGAGCTCCCCGAGACGGCGCGACTCCTTCACCATGCTCTTGGCGAAGTCGCGCACGACCGTCGGATCATCCGCCGCCTGCTGGACGGCCTCCGCCAGGAGACCGATCGCGGCGATCGGGGTCTTCAGTTCGTGGCTGACGTTCGCGATGAAGTCCCTGCGCATCGCGTTTACCCGCTGTTCCTCTCCGAGGTCCTCCGCGAGGATGACCACGAAGCGGCGCTGGAGGCGCACGATGTGGATGCGGACCGTGTCGCTCGGGTCGCTCGGATCCGGCTCGTGGGTGTCGGGGACGCCGGAGGTCATGACCCTGCGAATGCGCCCGAGGAACTCGGGATCCGTGAGCTGCTCGTCGGTGATGTGCCGTTCCTGCCGGGCCGTCGGATTCGCGTAGACGGGCGCGAGCGCGGCGTCCAGTACGACGGCGAACGTGTCGATCTCGTCGAGGATCGCGGTGGCCACCTCGGGGAGTTCGGGGCGCATTTCGGCGGAGCGGCGGCGGCCGGCGCGGCGGGCCCCCATGATCGCAAGGGTGACGGCGACTCCGATCACCACGCCCAGGGCCGTGGAGGCGAGCACGATGATGACCGGGTCCATGACTCTCATCGTAGATGGGGGGTGTCTGCGCAAACGGTAGTGTTCAACTGTTGTTCACCTGCTGGTGCGGCATGGTTCACAGCAGCAGATCACACTGGGTGAGTGCGCGTCAGCGCTGAACTACGGAAGGGAATACCGAATGCGTGAGGTCTTTCAGCAGTCGCTGCGCGAGGTCCAAGACGGCCTCGTGAAGATCGCCGAGCTCGTGGAGGTCGCGATCGATAATGCGACGACGGCGTTCGGCAGCTCCGACGTCGCTCTGGCGGAGCAGGTCATCGACGGGTCCGAGGCCGTTGAAGTACTGGTCGCCGAGCTCGATCAGCAGACGTTCGACATCCTTGCCAGGCAGCAGCCGGTCGCATCGGACCTGCGCCTGATGGTCGGCGCGCTCCGCATGAGCGCCTCGCTCGAGCGGATGGCCGATCTCGCGCAGCACATTGCGCAGCTCGCCCGCTACCGCTACCCGGAGAGCGCCATCCCGAAGGGCCTGAAGAAGACCTTCGTCCGCATGGGCGCCCTCGACGTCGAGATGGCGGCGAAGGTCGTCGAACTGCTCCGCGATCAGGATCCGAACACGATCGACGAGATCCGCGACCTCGACGACGATCTCGACGAGCTGCACGCCAAGGTGTTCGAGAAGGTGCTCAGCGACAAGCTCGCCGATAACCCCACCGGCGTTGTCGATGCGACGCTCGCGAGCCGCTACCACGAGCGCTTCGGCGATCACGCGGTGAGCGTGGCGAAGCAGATGGCCTTCTTCCTGCACGGCGTCGCCGAGTAAGGAAGCGCCGAACCCGGATCAGGATCCGGGACCGCCTCCCGAAGGGCCCGATCCCGCGCGTCGCTTACACGCCGCGGGACCGGGCCCTTCGGCGTTCCCAGGGGGGACACGCCGCGCGGACGACTCGAGAGGGCCACGCCATCGTTCCCCGGGCCGGAGCCACCCGGATGACCTAGGCTTGGAGCGTGAAACAACGCCTCTACGACTCGCGCACGCAGGCCGTCACCGACTTCGAGCCCCGGGAGCCCGGGAAGGTCGGGCTGTATGTCTGCGGACCCACCGTGCAGTCGTCGCCGCACATCGGCCACCTGCGCAGCGCCCTGGTCTACGACCAGATGCGGCGCTGGTTCGCTGCGACAGGGCACGACGTCACCCTGATCCGCAACGTCACCGACATCGATGACAAGATCCTCGAGCACGCCCGGCTGGCGCAGGAGCAGGGCTCGTCCGAGGAGTGGTGGGCGCTCGCGTACCGCGTCGAGCGGGAGTTCACCGAGGCCTACGACGCGCTGCGGGTGCTTCCGCCCGTCTACGAGCCGCGCGCCACGGCCAACGTTCCCGAGATGATCGCGCTGATCGAGACGCTTATCGAGCGAGGCCACGCCTACCAGGCCGGCGACGGCTCCGCGAGCGTGTACTTCGACACCGGGAGCTGGCCGGCATACGGCGAACTCACCAGGCAGAGCCGCGAGCAGATGGAGGACGCCCCGGACTCGGAGCCCGTTGGCAAGCGGGACCCGCGCGATTTCGCGCTGTGGAAGGCGCACCGCGACTCCGAGCCCGCCTCGGCGTCGTGGGAATCGCCGTGGGGTCGCGGCCGTCCCGGCTGGCACATCGAGTGCTCGGCGATGGCCACGCGCTACCTCGGCGAGGAGTTCGATATCCACGGCGGCGGACTCGACCTGCGCTTCCCACACCACGAGAACGAGCTCGCGCAGTCACGCGCCGCCGGTCACGGGTTCGCGCGGCACTGGATCCACAACGGCCTCGTCAACACCGGCGGCCAGAAGATGTCGAAGTCGCTCGGAAACTCCCTGTTCGCAGCCGAATTGCTCGCGCAGGCGCGACCGATCGTGCTGCGCTACTTCCTGGGCTCGGCGCACTACCGCTCGGTGCTCGAGTACTCGGAGTCCTCGCTCGCCGAGGCGGCGGCGGCCTTCGACAGGATCGAGGGGTTCCTCGCGCGCGCGGCGGAGGCGCTGGGGGCCGAGCCGGAGCCCGGCGAACTGCCCGAGGAGTTCCGTGCCGCTATGCTTGACGACTTCGGGGTGCCGCAGGCCCTCGCCGCGGTGCATGGCACCGTGCGCGCGGGCAACACCGCCCTCGAAGCCGGCGATCGCGCGGCGCTCGCGCTGCACGCCGGCGAGACCATCGCCATGCTCGACGTGCTGGGTATCAACCCGCTCGCGGCCGAGTGGGCCGGGGAGTCCGCCTCGGGGGATGGCTCGCGCGACGCGCTGGACGCCCTCGTGGGTGCGCTCGCCGCCGAGCGCGCGGAGGCGCGCGCGGCAAAGGACTTTGCACGGAGCGATGAGATCCGCGACCGATTGGCGGCCGCGGGCATCGCTCTGGAAGACACTTCGAACGGAACACGCTGGAGCCTGACATGACGAACAAGAAGAGCCGCACCGGAGCCGTGCGCAAGAAGGGCCTCGGCAAGGCCGTCGGCAGCGGCGGTCAGGGGCGTCAGGCGCTCGAGGGCCGCGGCCCGACGCCGAAGGCCGAGGATCGCGAGTATCACGCCGCCTACAAGGCCAAGAAGTCGCGCGAGCGCTACGAGGCCGCGAAGGAACGTCACGCGGCCCGAGGCGGCCGGGCCCCCGAGCGCGGCTCGCGCCCCCGCAAGAGCGACGACTCCGAGCTCGTGACCGGACGCAACGCCGTCCTCGAGGCGCTGCGCGCGCGCATTCCCGCGACCACGCTCTACATCGCGGCCCGCGTCGAGATGGACGACCGCATGCGCGAGATCCTGCGCCTCGCGACGAACCGGGGCACGCCCGTCCTCGAGGTCATGCGCCCCGAGCTCGACCGCATGACGGATCGCGACACGGTGCACCAGGGCGTCGTCCTCAAGGTGCCGCCCATGGAGTACGCGCACCCCATGGAAATGCTCGATGAGATCGTCGACAGCGACGCGACCCCGCTCATGGTGGCCCTCGACGGGGTCACCGACCCGCGCAACCTGGGCGCCATCATCCGGTCCGTCGCGGCGTTCGGCGGCCAGGGCGTCATCGTCCCGCAGCGCCGCTCGGCCGCCCTCAACTCCGCGGCCTGGAAGACGTCCGCCGGGGCCGCTGCGCGGATCCCCGTCGCGATGGCATCGAACCTCACGCAGACGATCAAGGAGTTCAAGAAGCAGGGCGTCTTCGTCGTCGGCCTCGATGGCGGCGGCGATGTGGAGCTGCCGGGCCTCGAGCTCGCGGATCGCCCGCTGCTCCTCGTCATCGGCAGCGAGGGCAAGGGGCTGTCGCGCCTCGTCACCGAGACCTGCGACGCGATCGTCTCGATCCCGATCAGCTCGGCGACCGAGTCGCTCAACGCCGGTATCGCCGCGAGCGTCGCCCTCTACGAGGTGTCGAAGCTCCGCGCCGAGAACGGCGCCTGATCCGGTGATGCGGCGGCCGGGCAGGACCCCTGGCCGCCGCATCACAGCACCACGAGGTCGGTTGCGCGCCAGCGACCTCCGACCACTTCCAGGCGCAGCGCGACGGCCGTTGCGCGCGCCTCGGCGTGCAGCACCACGACCGCCTCGATGACCCCGCCGTCGCGCACCGCGTGCGCGCGCCCCGGCCGGGCGACCGTGCGCCGAGCGTCTCGGGTGAGCGTCCGCAACTCGGTTCGCGCCGCTCGCCGCTCGCGCAGTTGCTGCGCCACCCCGGTCGTGATCCACGGACCGAGCTGCGCGATCGCGCGCACCCCCTCGAGCGCTTCGAACGCGATCAGCGCGAGCGTGCGCAGGGTGCCGGCCCCCGGAGGCTCGGGGAGAGGATCCTGAGCCTCCCAGGCCTCTGCGGGCTCCTGAGCATGCGCCCCGGCATCCGCCGCGTCTCCCGGATCCGGGGGAAGCGGCGGGACCGGCCTGAGCGGGGGAGGCGACGGTGCGAGGGGCGGCGGATCCGCGACGGGGCGGAGGTGCGCGCGCAGAGCAGGTGGCATGACGATTCTCCTCGAGGGGCGATCGACCTGGGTGGCGATCCGGATGGCAAGCCGGGAGATCAACACTATGGAGGAAGCTCCCAGGCTCGGGCGCGGAGCGGGCTGCTCAGGCTCCGCGAGACAGGTGGTTCGCGGTGCCTCAACCGTCCGCCTCGGCATCTGCTCCGCGCGGCCTCATCAGTGCCTTAGGCTGGTCGCGTGGCATCTTTGCGGAACCTCGCGACCAAGTACTCGAACCTCGACGAAGCGGAGATCGAGTGGCTCGAAACGCTCGTCCTTGATTGGCAGCTTCTCGCCGACCTCGCGCTGAGCGACGTCGTGCTGTGGATCCCGACGAAGGAGGACGGGTACCTCGCGGTCGCGCACGCGCGCCCCGCTGGCTCGGTGACGCTCTTCTACCGGGACGTCATCGGTGACTTCCTGCGCCCCGAGTGGCGCGAGCTCGTCGACGAGGCGATGGAGACGAGGCAACCTGCCGTCTCCACCTCCCCGGCCTGGTACGAGGAGAACCCGATGCGGCTCGCCGCCTACTCGGTGAGCCGGGTCGATGAACATGACGAGCTGAAGGGGCCGTTCGCGGTCGTCACGGTGCACACGAGCATCGGCGATACGCAGCGGGCCTCTCGCATCGGAGCCGCGTTCCGCGAGGTCGCCCAGGATCTCTCAGCGATGATCCAGTTCGGCCTGTTCCCGTCGAAGGTGAGCGGGCGCGGCGGCGAGCAGGGCTCCCCGCGGGCATCGGACGGCCTGGTCCGGATCAATCCCGAGGGCATCGCGACGTTCGCGAGCCCGAACACCCAGAGCATCTTCTCCTCGCTCGGCTACCGCGACGAGATCGAGGGCGAGAACTTCGCCGAGGTCGTTGCCGAGGTCGTCGCGGGACAGTTCGACACGAACGAATCGCTTCCCCTGATCGCGCAGGGAAAGATCGCGAAGCGCGTGGAGATCGACGCGCGCGGGCGCACCGTCACGCTGCGGTCGATCCCCGTGATCCGCGACGGCGTCCGCATCGGCGGGATCGTGCTCACGCGCGATGTGACCGAGCTGCGCCAGCAGGCCCAGGAGCTCATCACCAAGGACGCGACGATCCGCGAGATCCATCACCGGGTGAAGAACAATCTGCAGACCGTCGCGTCGCTGCTGCGCGTCCAGGCGCGCCGCGCGCGCAGCGAGGAGGCGAAGGAGGTGCTCGGGCAGGCGATGCGGCGCGTGGCGGCGATCGCCGTCGTGCACGACACGCTCTCCACCGGGCTGTCGCAGATCGTCGACTTCGACGTGGTGTTCGACCGCGTGCTCGGCCTCGCGGCCGAGGTCGCGAGCCTGCACAATACGACCGTTCATCTTCACCGCGACGGCAAGTTCGGCGAGCTCCCCTCCGAGTACGCGACGCCGCTCGCGCTCGCGCTCACGGAGATCGTCACGAACGCGGTCGAGCACGGTCTCGCCGGGCGTGAAGGCGACGTCTCGATTCGGGCGAATCGCACGGATGAGCGGCTGACGGTCGAGGTCATCGACACCGGCGCCGGTCTGCCGGACGGAGCGGTGGGCGACGGGCTCGGCACGCAGATCGTCCGCACGCTCATCGAGGGCGAGCTCGGCGGAAGCATCGTCTGGGGCCCGGCCGAGAGCGGGGGCACGAAGGTCGCCGTGGCGGTTCCCCTGCACTGGATTTCTGCTCAGACCAGAGAGATTCCGCGCATCAACGTGTAGCGGCGAGCGATCGCGTGAGGCCCGTCACCGAGCCCTTCCCGGGGCTATTCGGTGACGGGCCTCACGCGTGCAAGAGGGCCGATCAGGGTTTTCGGTTCCGGATCAGGACCACGGCAGCGATCGTGAGGAGCAGCACTCCGACGGAGAGGATCCCGCCGATGGCCCAGATCTCGGGCTCGCTCGCCGAGGGGCCGAAGCGGCGCTGCGCGAGGTAGCCGCAGAACGCCAGGATCATGACGCCCCAGATGATGGGACTGGGCCGCGGGTTGAATCGGTGCCGCTGCGGGACGGCGCCGTCAGCGCGGGGCAGTGTGGAGGCGGGCACGCTCGCGGGCGACGGCGCAGACTCTCCTGCGGGCGACGGCGCGGGCTCGCCTGCGGGCGGGGCCGGAGCGGACGGCGGGACCGGCGGGACGGACCGTTCGAAGGCCGGGTCTGGGTCCGGGGCCGCCGGGGCCGCCGGGGGCACCGGGAGGTCACCGGACCCTGGCGCGGTTGCCGCCGACGTCCCCGCGGGCGTCGCGTCTCCGGCGTCGGGGGACTCCGCCTGCCGTCCGGGCAGCTCCGGAAGCGGGGTCGTTCGCTGGGGGTCAGCGCGGTCCTCGGGTTCGGGGGTGGGGTACTGGGTGTTCATCGTGCGTTCTCCGAATCGAGCTGGAGCTGAGCCGTCGTGGTCGCGTTCGGGGCCGATCCCGGTACCGCGTGGTCGACCGCGACCCGGCCCGCAGCGACGTAGACCGTCACCAGGAGCGTATCGCTCGTCGGATGTGCGGCGTTCGCCCCGCCGCTGGTGATCGTGCGGAGGAGGAGGGGGCCGCCCGTGTGCATGCCGCCGGAACCCGTGACCTCGTCCTCGATCACGCCGGCGAGCACGCGCACGTTGACGACCGCGGGGCGATCCTCGGGGACGGTGACATAGAGGTTCCCTGCGACGAGCGAGGCGGTGAACGCGTGCGGACCGCTGCCGTCGCTGAGCGGGGTGTCCTCGCTCAGGTCGAGCTGGACGTTGCCGGAGACCGCGAGAACCCCGGGCTCCGATCCGTTCGTGACCACGTTCCCGAAGGCCTGGAAGCGGCTTCCGGACGGCAGGATCGCGGCCACCGTGAGCGCGACCACGCCGCAGGCCGCGAGAAACCCGACCCACCCGGTGCGGCTGCCGCGGATGCCCGCGACGATCAGCGCGAGCGCGAGCGTTGAGAGTCCCGCGATCAGGCCGGCGAGCAGGAGATCATGGCTGGGCAGGCCGGAGGCCAGCCCGAACGCGGCGGCGCCTCCCGCGGCGAGCAGCGCCGCCGCGAGCGAGACGAGCGTGAACACCGGGCCGGCCTTGCGCGCCTCGTGCTCGGCCGCGTATCTGGCGCCCCGCTCCTCGGAGCGCCTACCCACGTCCTCGGCCCACGCCTCCGCTCGCTTGCCCGCTTTCTTCCCCCACTCGGTGGCCTGCTCGCCGGTGCGGCGGCCCCACTCGTCGGCGCGGCTCGCGAAGCTCTCGGCGGAGCCGTCCGCGCCGCCGGTGGCGCTGGCCCCCGCGGTGGCGCCAGGAGCGGCTCCCGGGCCGGGACCAGCTGGGAACGCGTCGGGGTCGAGCGGAACGGTGGGCGCGCCGGAGGCGGTCGGTGCGCCGGAGGAGGTCGGTGTGGCGCCAGGATCAGGGCTTCCGGCGGCGGGAGCCGTCCAGGCCCCGGGCGCGGACGCGAAGCTCTGCGTGTGCGCGGCCGCTGCCGGTGCCTCCGTTCCGCCGGACCGGGGCGCGCCAGGGTACCCTCCCTGGGCGCCAGCGGCTCCCGGATCACCGGCTGACGGCGGACCGGCCGGCGGAGTTCCCGCAGATCCCGAGCCCCGCTCCTTGATGATGCGCGGCAGCCAGATCGCGAGTCCGACGATCACACCGATCCACAGGATCCAGGTGAGCGTCGCCGTCAGCCAGCCGGGGAGGCCGAAGGGGCTGAGGAGAACCAGGTTCGCGATCCCGAACGGGGATCCCTGGCCGAAGATCACCGGAGTGACGAGCATCGCCGCGATGACGACTGCCGCAATGATCACTCCGGCTTGCGCTCGCCCCCGGAACATCTCCTCCAGGTGGATGCGCCCGAACTTGTCGGGCAGCAGGAGCCAGCCGATGAGATAGGCGAGGATGGCGGCCCCGCCGATGAGGGCGAGGACGACGAAGGCGCCGCGCACGATCAGCGGATCGATGCGGAGGCGATGGGCGATGCCGCCCGCTACGCCGGCGAACCAGCGATCGTCGCCGCGAACGACTCCGAGACCGCGCAGCCAGGCGAAGAAACCGCTGCCGGAACCGCCCATGGGGGCTCCGGCGCCGGAGCCGGCGTTGGAGGGTTGGGGATCGGGTGTCGAGTTCATGCTTCGAGTCTGCCGTCGCTGGGATTTCGGGGCTATGGGGGTTCCCCCTGATGCGACCCTGAGATATCGGCTCAGCGCGCTTCGGGGTCGGCGGTCCCTGCTTTGATAGTGGGTATGGAACGTCCTCCGCTCGTGCGTGCGCAGCAGGACCGCCTGCTCGCTGGAGTGAGCGCGGGCCTCGCGGCGCACCTCGGCGTGCCCGTGAATGGGGTGCGCGCCGCACTCCTCCTGCTGACGCTCTTCGGCGGCGCCGGCGCGATGCTCTACGCCTGGTTCTGGATCATGATCCCGGCAGAGGGCGAAACGGCGGCGACGCCGCGTATGAGAAGTGCGTTGACGGCGCCGGAGCGACCCGCGGCCCCCGCGGGGTCCGGCGCGGCGGCGGCCGCACCGAGCGCGGCGGGCGCCGCGCAACCCGGAGCGAAAGCCCCGGCTCGCCCCGGTCCGATCGCCCCGCAGGCCGCCGCTCTCACCGCGGCGCCGACCGCGGTTCCCGTTCCCCCGCCAGCTCAGGCCGGGCCGCGAACCGCGGACCCCGCGGCGCGATCGGGCGGAGCCGCGAACGCGCCGGGGTTCCGGGCTCCGGACTCCGCCGCAGCCCCCGGGGCCGGGGGCGCCGCGGGATCCACCGGGGAACGAGCCCGGGCCAGCGGCAAGGTGCCGGCAGCCGAGCGCCAGGCGAGGCGCCGCTTCCCGATCGCAGAACTCCTGCTCGGAACGGCGTTCCTCGTGGCTGGGATCGGTCTCGTGCTGACCCGCTTCGGGGTCAGAATCGACCTCGGTATCGTGCTCCCCGGTCTCGCGGTGCTCGCGGGTGTCGGCCTCGCCTGGTGGCAGATCGTCGACCGGGAGCGTCCCGATCGCAACCAGATTCCCCGCGTACTCGGCGCTCTCGCGCTCGTGGCGGTCGGCGTGCTGATGTTCTTCGTCACGGCGCGGGAGCCGAGCGTGTGGACGGTGATCGTCGCATCGCTCGCCGTCCTTGCGGGCGTCGCCCTCGCCCTCGCGCCGCTGCTCCTCCGGATCAACCGGGAGCTCGTCGCCGAGCGCTCGGCGCGGGCGCGGGAGGCGGAGCGCGCGGAGATCGCCGCGCACCTGCACGATTCGGTGCTGCAGACGCTCGCACTGATCCAGCAGCGCTCCGAGCCGGGCAGCGAGGTCGCGCGGATCGCCCGCGGTCAGGAGAGAGAGCTCAGGGACTGGCTGTTCATGACCGCAGACGGCGGCGAAGCGCCGCCGCGCGAGGCCGCGGCGGTCGAACTCCGAACGCACGCCGCCCAGCTCGAGGAGCGGCACGAGGTGCGCTTCGAAGTCGTCTCGGTGGGCGATGGCGACCGCGCCGAGGCTCCAGAACCCCTCATCGCAGCCGCCCGCGAGGCCATGCTCAACGCGGCCCGCCACGCTGGGGGAGAGGTCACCGTGTACGTCGAGGGCACCCCCGAGCGGTTCTCGATCGACGTCACCGATCGCGGACCCGGTCTCGACCCCGAGAACCTGCCGGAGGATCGCGGCGGCGTCCGCGAGTCGATCCTCGGCCGCATGGAGCGCGCGGGCGGCACCGCACGCATCGTTCCCGGCCCGGGCGGGGGGACCTCGGTGCGCCTCGGAATCGCGCGCACGCCGCTCTCGGGCGGAGACCACGGCCAGGGGCCTCACGGCCCCGCACAGCCAGCGAACCCGACCACGGAAGGAACGCAGCCATGACCGAACAGCAGCCGGGAGCCGAAACGGCGATCCGCATCGTGATCGTCGACGATCACCAGATCTTCCGCACGGGCCTCCGCGCTGAACTGGGTGCCGAGCTCGATGTCGTCGGCGAGGCGGCAACCGTGGACGAGGCCGTCGCCGTGATCGCGCAGACCCGGCCGGCGGTCGTGCTCCTCGACGTTCACCTGCCCGGAGGTACGGGCGGTGGCGGCGCAGAGGTGGTCCGGGCGCTCGCCGCGGCCGGCTCGGCCCCGGAGACCCGCTTTCTCGCGCTCAGCGTCTCCGACGCGGCAGACGACGTGGTGAGCGTGATCCGAGCGGGCGCGCGCGGCTACCTCACCAAGACGTCGTCGGGCGCCGAGGTCACGGCCGCCGTGCTGCGCGTGCGTGACGGCGACGCCGTGTTCTCGCCGCGGCTCGCCGGCTTCGTGCTCGACGCGTTCGGCGCGGGCACCGGAGAGACCGCGGCCGCGGACGACGAGCTCGACCGGCTGTCTGCGCGAGAGCAGGAGGTCATGCGGATGATCGCGCGCGGCTACGCCTACAAGGAGGTCGCCGCCGAGCTGTTCCTCTCGGTGAAGACCGTCGAGACGCACGTGTCGAACGTGCTCCGTAAGCTGCAGCTCTCGAACCGGCACGAGCTCACGGCGTGGGCCCTGTCGCGGCGCCTGCTCTGAACAGGAGTTCCTCCCGCAGGCCGTCCCGGGGGTGCGCTCCGACCGGAGGAATCAGTCCCAGCCGGGGAGCCACACGTGCAATCGGAAGAACCAGTCGGTGACCGGCATCCCCGACCACAGCGGGAAGAACCACAGTGCTAGGGCGAGGGCGATCGTGAGGAACACCCCGAGGGCCGCGCGACGGCTGCCCAGCTCGTCGCGAGACAGCGCCTCGAGGCCCGGCTCCGTCTCGCCGAATCGGCACAGCCTCGCGAAGACGAGCGCGAGCGCGAGCGCCGTGAACGGCGTCAGCACGACCGCATAGAACTGGAACACCGCGGGGCGCGAGAACGTGAGTACCCACGGCAGCCACCCCGAGAGGAAGCCGACGACCACGAAGGTCGCGGCCCGCGTCGGCAGTGAGATGCTCCCCGTCGAGCTGGCGCGCGCCGCGAACCAGGCGAGCGCGCAGATCGCGAGCGCCCCGCCCCAGGTCAGGATCGGGTTCGGCAGCGGCGTGACCGCGGCGACGCACTCGTGCCACGGGCAGCCGTCGGTCCAGCGGGTCTCGTACATCGCGGTCGGCCGGAGTGCGAGCGGCCAGGTCAGCGGATTCGACTGGTAGGGATGCGGCGCGTCGAGCGTTCCGTGCCAGGAGAGCATGTCGGCGTGGTACTTCAGCAGCGAGGACCACCACGGAACCGCCGGGTCGCGTCCCCACCCGCCGGGAGTCACGATCCAGCCGACCCAGCTCGCCGCGTACACGAGCACCGTGAGCGGCAGCGTCAGAACGGCCGTGACCCCAGCCTGGGCGAGGGAGCGCAGCACGGCGAACCGCTCGTGCGCGCGCAGCCGGCTCGCGAGATCGCGGAGCGCGATCAGGATCAGGAACGCCGCGAGCGGATACAACCCCGACCACTTCACCGAGGCGGCCGCCCCGAACGTGAGCGCCGCCGCGACGAGCCAGGGGCGGCCCCACGTGATCGGGATCCTGATCGGCGCCGGGGGAGGCTCCCCGGGGTGCGCCGCAGCCGGGCGCCCATCGGGCCCAGCAGCGCTCGCGACGATCCGGCCGCTCGCGACGAGACCCTTCCACACGAACAGCGCACCGAGCAGCACGAAGAAGGTGAGGAAGCCGTCCAGAAGTCCCACCCGCGAGAGCGTCACGTGAACGCCGTCGAGCGCGAGCAGAAGGCCCGCGATCGACGCGACGATCAGGCTCTTCGAGAGATGCCAGCCGAGCCGCATGACCAGCGCCACCGTCAGCGCGCCGAACAGCGCGGAGGCGCTGCGCCAGCCCCACCCGTTGTCGGGCCCGAACGCGAGAACGCCGATCCCGATCAGCCACTTTCCCAGAGGCGGGTGGACCGCGTACGAGGGGTCGTCGAGAAAGGCGGTCGCCCTCCCGCCGCTCATCCCCGGCTCCGAATCCGGCCACGACGTGGGGAAACCGTGCGCGAGTTGCGAGATCGCATCGCGCACGTAGTACAGCTCGTCGAAGACGAGCGTGCCCGGGCGGTCGAGCGCGAAGAAGCGCAGCGCCGCGGCGACGACGAGAACCGCGGCGGGCAAGACCCATCCGTGACGCTCGAACACCCGCATGCATCCCAGGCTAGCGAGCCGGGTGCCCGCGGCGGCTACGATAGGGGGGTGATTACACGGCTCAGCAACTACTTCCTGAAGACCCTCCGTGAGGATCCCGCAGACGCCGAGGTCGCCAGCCACAAGCTGCTGGTCCGGGCGGGGTACATTCGCCGACAGGCGCCAGGGGTGTTCGGGTGGATGCCGCTCGGCCTGCGCGTGAAGGGCAAGCTCGAGACGATCATCCGCGAGGAGATGATCGCCGCGGGCGCCCACGAGGTCCACTTCCCCGGCCTGCTGCCGCGAGAGCCCTACGAGGCGACCGGCCGCTGGGAGGAGTACGGCGACGCGCTCTTCCGGCTCCAGGACCGCCACGGCGCCGACTACCTCCTCGCGCCCACGCACGAGGAGGCTTTCACCCTGATGGTGAAGGACATCGTGAGCTCCTACAAGGATCTCCCGCTGTCGCTGTTCCAGATCCAGGACAAGTACCGCGATGAGGCGCGGCCCCGCGCCGGCCTCCTGCGCGGCCGCGAGTTCACGATGAAGGACGCCTACTCCTTCGACGCCACTGACGAGGGGCTCGCCGCGAGCTACCAGGCGCAGCGCGACGCCTATGAGCGGATCTTCACCCGCCTCGGCCTCGAGTACGTGATCGTGTCGGCAGACGCTGGCGCGATGGGGGGCTCCCGCTCGGAGGAGTTCCTGCTCCCGACCGAGATCGGCGAGGACACCTTCGTGCGCTCCGCCGGTGGGTACGCGGCGAACGTCGAGGCATACCAGGTGCCCGCTCCCGAGGCGCTCCCGATCGCGGGACAGCCCGCGGCCGAGGTCTTCGACTCCCCGAACACGCCCACGATCGAGACGCTCGTCGCGCACGCGAACGCGGTGCTGCCGCGCGCCGACGGTCGCGAGTGGAACGCGGCTGACACGCTCAAGAACATCGTCCTCGCGATCACCTCGCCCGCGGGCGAGCGGGAGGTCGTCGTCGTCGGCATCCCCGGCGATCGCGACGCAGACCTCAAGCGCGCCGAGGTCGCGTTCGCGGGCTTCGAGGTCGAGCCCGCAACGGCCGCCGACTTCGAGAAGCACCCGGGCCTGGTCCGCGGCTACATCGGCCCGGTGAGGGGCGAGGAGGCCGTGCTCGGTCTTGAGGGAACGACCGGGATCCGCTACCTCCTCGATCCCCGCGTCGTCGACGGCACCGCCTGGATCACGGGCGCGAACATCGACGAGAAGCACGTGGCCAACCTCGTGGTCGGCCGCGACTTCTCGGCCGACGGCGTCGCAGACCTCGCGACGGTGCGCGACGGCGATCCCGCGCCCGACGACTCGGGCCCGATCGAGACGGCGCGCGGCATGGAGATCGGACACGTCTTCCAGCTCGGCCGCAAGTACGCGGAGGCGCTCGGCCTCAAAGTGCTCGACGAGAACGGCAAGCTCGTGACGGTCACGATGGGTTCCTACGGCATCGGCGTCACCCGCATCATGGCGATCCTCGCCGAGCTGCATCACGACGATCGCGGCCTGATCTGGCCCGACGCCGTTGCGCCGTTCGATGTTCACCTGGTCGCAACGGGCAAGGACGCCGCGATCGCCGAGATCGCCGCCGAGCTGGCCGAGACGCTCGATCGGGCGGGCGTCGAGGTCCTGTTCGATGACCGTCCGAAAGTGTCGCCCGGTGTGAAGTTCGGGGACGCCGAACTGCTCGGCGTGCCGCGCGTCGTGGTCGTGGGCCGTGACGCGGCGGAGGGCTTCGCCGAGGTCTGGGACCGTCGTACCGGGGCCAAGGAAAAGGTCGCGCTCGCGGACGTTCCTGCCCTGTTCGGAGCCTGATCGAGCTGACTCTCTGAGATTCTCGGATCCGGGCGGGGGAGTCGATCCCTGCCCGGATCCGGACCTCGGCACTGAGCGGGGCGCTGCCTGGGGCGGCGTCCCGCTTCGTGTGTTTCGTGGACGGTGTTCCACCCGGAGGCGGAGGTTTTGGGTTACGTTACTTCGAGGAACTCAATCGCTCGGGGGAGGCGCCAGCCGCCGCGCCCCGTCAGGATTGAGGTGATCGAAACCGATCCGGGCCCAGTGCGCGAGCACCACACCCGGATCGCCCCGAGAGAAGGAGGTGCGTCACCATCGGTGCGCCGCAGGATACGACCACAGGTACGACGCAGAGCGCGGCCGCACGACGGGTGAGCACACGCGTCCTCGCGCCAGACCTCGCGCGCGGATGGATGCTCCTCTTCATCGCGCTCGCCAACATCATGGTCTACCTGTGGGGCCAGCGCGTGAACCAGCCGACGAACCACCCCAGCGACGGAACCGCGCTCGATCGGGGACTCTCCATCTTCGGGATGCTCATCGTCGAGCAGCGCACCTACCCGATGTTCGCGTTCCTCTTCGGGTACGGGATGGTGCAGTTCGCCCGCTCCCGCGTCGCTCGCGGTGTGCCGGCGCAGAACGTGAAGCGAATGCTGCAGCGGCGCCACTGGTGGCTGATCGCCTTCGGCGCGGTGCACGCGCTCCTCCTGTTCGGCGGCGACATCCTGGGCGCCTACGGGCTCGCGGGCCTGATCCTCACCGCCTGCTTCTTCGGACGCAGCGACGGGGCGATCAAGCTCACCGTCTGGATCATGGTGGGGCTTGCCGCGCTGTTCTCGCTGCTGACGATCGGTATGGGAGCGCTGTTTGCGCAGTTCCCCGTCGAATCGCTCGAGCAGATGGGCGGCATGGGGATCAACGACACGAGCAACGCCGATCTGATGGCCGGGGAATCGCACTTCCTGCTCGCGATGCTCCTCCGAGTGGGCATGTGGCTCCTGAGCGTGCCCATGACCGTCGGAATGGTGTTCGTTCCCGCGAGCATGCTGCTGGGCGTCCTCGCGGCGCGCCACCGCTGGCTCGAGGTCTCCGGGGTGCGCCCGAGCCTCGGCCTCGTCGCGGCGATCGGGATCCCCGTCGGCGTGCTCGGCGGGATCCCGCAGGTGCTCGCCTTCCTGGGCGAGCTGCGCGGCTTCGAGTCCGCACCGTGGGCGTTCGTCGGCGTCGTGCAGTTCACCGGAATGGCCGGCGGGATCGGCTACGCAGCGCTCTTCGGCCTGATCGGGCAGCGGCTGCAGGGCAGGGAGTCCGGTCTCACGCGAGCGATCGCCGCCGTGGGCAAGCGCTCCCTCAGCTTCTACCTGCTCCAGTCCGTGATTTTCGCCCCGCTGCTGTCGGCGTGGGGCTTCGGGCTCGGCAGCCGGATCGGTACCGCGGCCGCGTACGCGATCGCGATCGGGTACTGGCTGCTCTCGATCCTGATCGCGGCACTGCTCGAGCGGCGGGGCGCACGCGGGCCCGCCGAGGTGTTGCTGCGCCGGCTCACCTACGGAAAGTATGATCCGGCCGCGCCGAATGCGATGGCCACGTCCGGCGCCGGTGCGAGCCCGGGACGGGAAACGCTCGGGTGATCGGCGCCCGGCCCCGTATCGGCGGTCTGAGGTAGAATCTCGGTTTCACCCCCGTGCGGGTGCATAGCTGAATAGACATCTCAATACCCAGGAGGCCCACTGTGAAGATCGAACTCGTCACGCTGCGACAGATCGAGCGTGAGAAGGAGATCCCCTTCGACGAACTGGTCGAGATTATCGAACAGGCGATCCAGTCCGCCTACATCCGCCACGCGGAGAACCAGAACCTTCCCGTCCCGCGCGAGGACGAGGTCCGCGTGACCCTCGATCGCAAGTCGGGCGAGATCTCCGTGCTCATTCCCGAGCACGACGATGAGGGTGGCGTGATCGGCGAGGCCTACGTCACGACCGATGAGTTCGGACGCGTGGCGTCGAGCGCTGCGAAGCAGGTCATCAATCAGCGTCTCCGTGATCTCACGGACGATGCCGTGCTCGGCTCTTTCAAGGACAAGGAGGGGCAGATCGTCTCCGGTGTCGTGCAGCAGGGCCCCAACCCGCGCATGGTGCACATCGACCTGGGTGAGCTCGAGGCGATCCTGCCTCCCGAGGAGCAGGTGCCCGGCGAGAAGTACGCGCACGGAACGCGCATGCGCGTCTACGTGACGAGCGTGTCGAAGGGCACGAAGGGCCCGCAGGTCGTGGTGTCGCGTACCCACCCCGGACTCGTGCGCAAGCTGTTCGAGCGGGAGGTGCCCGAGCTCGCCGAGGGGCTCGTCGAGATCGTGTCGCTGGCACGCGAGGCGGGGCATCGCACGAAGGTGGCGGTGCGCGCGAAGCAGGCCGGAATCAACGCGAAGGGCACCTGCATCGGTGAGATGGGGAGCCGCGTGCGCGCGGTGATGAGCGAGCTGGGCGAGGAGAAGATCGACATCGTCGATTACTCGCCTGAACTGCCGGCTTTCGTTGCGAACGCGCTGTCTCCCGCGAAGGTGACGGACGTGTTCATGCTGAACGCGGCGCTCAAGCAGGTGCGCGCCCTGGTCCCGGACTTCCAGCTCTCCCTCGCGATCGGCAAGGAGGGTCAGAACGCCCGCCTCGCTGCGAAGCTGACGGGCGCGAAGATTGATATTCAGCCAGACTCAATCATGAATGATTGAGTCTGAATATCAATCTTCGCGCATCCCACGGAGCGCCTACCGGCGTGACGCGGGATGTCCGGATCGCAGTGATTCAGCCGGATTCAATCATGAATGATTGAGTCGGATGTCGATCTTCGCGCATCCCGCGGAGCGCCCACGGGCGTGACGCGGGATGCGCGCGTCGCAGTGATCCGACCAGCGGAGCGGCGCGTGTCCGCCGATCTCGGCGGATGCGCGCGCCGGCCGTGTTCTCGCGGCGAACAACTCCGTGAATTCTCCTGATCGCGCCCAGCGCGGACACAACGCGAAAGTGGGAAGCTGGTAAGATGGATGCGGTTCGGACCTGTGTTGCGTGTCGCAAGCGCGAGGCGCGCACAGTTCTGCTTCGGATCGTGGTGCGCGATGGTCGGTTGATTCCCGATGATCGCGCGGTACTTCCGGGGCGCGGTGCGTGGGTGCATCCCACTGCTCGGTGTCTCGAACTCGCGGTGTCGCGCGGCGCCCTGTCGCGCGCATTGAAGGTGTCGGGGAAACTCGATGCCGGCCCTTTAGAGAACAGGCTGAAAACACTCATGGACAACTAATGAGCGGCTCACGATGAGGCCCGTCCGATAATTATGGTTCTCGCCTGTCTGGCGTGAACCCAGACAGGAGAAAAGTGGCAAACCCACGCGTACACGAGATCGCTGCGGAGATCGGTGTCGATAGCAAGGTCGTTCTGGCCAAACTGAAAGAAATGGGCGAGTTCGTGAAAGCGTCCTCGTCCGCCGTCGCGCCCCCGGTGGCGCGCAAGGTCAAGGCAGCGCTCGAGGCTGAAGGCGTCACACAGGCGAAGAGCGACGAGGCCCCGAAGCCCGCCGCGAAGAAGCCCGGCGCAGGCGCTCCGAAGCCGGGCCCGAAGCCGGCCCCGAAGAAGGAGGCTGCTGCCCCCGCCGAGACCCCTGCCGCGGCCCCGTCGGCCCCGGCTCCCAAGTCCAAGTCCGCGGCTACGCCCGCGGTCAGCGGTGCCCCGAGCCCCGGTGCTGCGAAGCCCGGTGCGCCCAAGCCCGGTGCTGCGAAGCCGGCCTCCGGTGCGAAGCCGGGCGCTGCGAAGCCCGGTGCTGCGAAGCCCGGTGCGCCGAAGCCTTCCGGCCCGCGTCCCGGGAACAACCCGTTCGCCTCGAGCCAGGGCATGGGGATTCCCCGTCCCCCGCGCCCGGGGAACAACCCGTTCGCTCCGAACCAGGGCATGAGCCGTGGTGGCGGCGCCGGTCGCCCGAATCCGGGGAACATCCCGCGGCCCGCTCCGCGCCCCCAGGGTGCGGGTGCCGGTCGTCCGGGCGGTCCCGGTCGTCCCGGCGGCGGCGGTCGTCCGGGCGGTGGCGGCGGTTTCAACCGTCCCGGTGGCGGCACCGGCGGTCCCGGCGGCTTCGGCGGGCCCCGTCCCGGCGGCGGTTTTGCCGGTCGCGGTCGCGGTGGCCGCGGTGCCGGTACGGCTGGCGCGTTCGGTCGTGGCGGCTCCAAGAGCAAGGCGCGCAAGTCGAAGCGGGCGAAGCGGCAAGAGTTCGAAATGCGGGAGGCCCCGTCGCTCGGCGGCGTGAGCGTTCCCCGCGGCAACGGGTCGACGCCGGTTCGCCTGCGTCGCGGCGCGTCGCTCTCGGACTTCGCCGACAAGATCAACACGAGTGCATCGAACCTGATCACCGTCCTGTTCCACCTCGGTGAGATGGCTACGGCGACGGAGTCGCTCGACGAGGCGACGTTCCAGATCCTCGGCGAGGAGCTCGGCTACAAGATCCAGATCGTCTCCCCGGAGGACGAGGATCGCGAGCTGCTCGAGGGCTTCGATATCGACATCGAGGCGGAGCTCGAGGAAGAGGGCGACGACGTCCTGCAGCCGCGTCCCCCCGTGGTCACGGTCATGGGCCACGTCGATCACGGTAAGACCCGACTGCTCGACGCGATCCGCAAGGCGAACGTTGGCGGCGGCGAGGCCGGCGGTATCACGCAGCACATCGGCGCCTACCAGGTTCACACGGAGCACGAGGGCGTCGAGCGCGCGCTCACGTTCATCGATACCCCGGGTCACGAGGCGTTCACCGCGATGCGTGCCCGTGGTGCTCAGGTCACCGATATCGCGATCCTCGTGGTCGCGGCGGATGACGGCATCATGCCGCAGACGATCGAGGCCCTGAACCACGCCCAGTCGGCGAACGTGCCGATTGTGGTCGCGGTCAACAAGATCGACAAGGAGGGTGCGAACCCGGAGAAGGTGCGTCAGCAGCTCACCGAGTTCGGCCTCGTGTCGGAGGAGTGGGGCGGCGACGTCATGTTCGTCGATGTCTCGGCGAAGAACAACGTCGGCATCAACGATCTGCTCGACGCGGTGCTCCTCACCGCGGACGCCGGTCTTGATCTGCGCGCTAACCCGGACAAGGACGCGCGCGGCGTCGCCATCGAGGCGAAGCTCGATAAGGGTCGTGGCTCGGTCGCGACCGTGCTCATCCAGTCCGGTACGCTCCGCGTCGGAGACGCGATCGTTGCTGGCACGGCCTACGGTCGCGTCCGCGCGATGAGCGACGAGAACGGCGATCCGGTGGCCGAGGCTCTGCCCTCGCGTCCGGTGCAGGTGCAGGGTCTCTCGAGCGTTCCGCGCGCTGGTGACAACTTCATCGTCACGACCGAGGATCGCACCGCCCGTCAGATCGCTGAGAAGCGCGAGGCCGCCGAGCGCAACGCGCAGCTCGCGAAGGCACGCAAGCGGATCAGCCTCGAGGAGTTCACGAAGGCGCTCGAGGACGGCAAGGTCGAGTCGCTCAACCTCATCATCAAGGGCGACGTGTCGGGTGCCGTCGAGGCGCTCGAGGAATCGCTGATGAAGATCGAGGTCGACGATTCGGTCCAGCTCCGGATCCTGCACCGCGGCGTCGGTGCGATCACGGAGAGCGACGTGGATCTCGCGACGATCGACAATGCGATCGTCATCGGCTTCAACGTCCGTCCCGATGTCAAGGCCCGCGAGCGTGCAGCGCGCGAGGGGATCGACATCCGCTTCTACAACGTCATCTACAACGCGCTCGACGACATCGAGAGCTCGCTCAAGGGCATGCTGAAGCCCGAGTACGAGGAGGTCCAGTCGGGTGTTGCGGAGATCCGCGAGGTGTTCCGTTCTTCCAAGTTCGGCAACATCGCGGGTGTCATCGTCCGCAGCGGAACGATCACGCGCAACGCGAAGGCTCGCGTCATCCGCGAGGGTGTCGTGATCGCCGACGGGCTCGCGATCGAGTCGCTGCGCCGGTTCAAGGACGACGTCACCGAGGTCAAGACTGACTTCGAGGCGGGTATCGGCCTGGGCAAGTACAACGACATCCAGATCGGCGACGAGATCGAGACGACTGAGATGGTCGAGAAGCCGCGCGACTAGCGTCGATGCGGTGAGACTGCGAAGCGGCCGGGGGCGATTGCCTCCGGCCGCTTCGTCGTTCCCGGATCCGATCCCAGGGGGTTCCGCGCCGTGAGGCGCTTCGCCCCTGCGACGAGGCGCCCGGTGTGAACCGCGTGAACCGAGAGCCCTGCGTGAGGGAAGCGGAAACGGCAGCGGCCCCGCACCGGGTGTGGTGCGGGGCCGCTGCCGTTCGGGTGCGACCGATCAGACGTCGAAGCGACGGCCCGCGGGGTGGTCAGCGCAAACGCCCGCGGCCCCGCCCGGGGTGGGGGGGGGGCCCGCTGCCGTTCGGGTGCGACCGATCAGACGTCGAAGCGACGGCCCGCGGGGTTCGATCCGAGGATCGTGAACACGAGGACCACGAGGCCCCCGACGTAGGGGATCAGCGCGATGAAGTAGAAGGGTCCAGCGAAGTTGGCGTCGTGGAGCCGGCGCCAGGTGATCGCGAGGTTGGGTACGAGCAGGCCGAGGCTCACGATGAGGAGCAGGATCCCGCCGAGGACAAAGAACGTTACGCCGAGGCCGTTCGCGGGGGCCGTCGCCGGGCTCATGGTGCCGTCGTAGCCGCTGTAGCCGCTGGAGGCGGAGGCGCTCGTGCTCGCGAGGATGATGGCGCCGCCGAAGTAGAGTGTCAGCGGAATCAGGCTGATGAGGAACGTGAACAGCGCTACCCACCAGTACTCGCTGCGCGAGGCGCGGCCCGAGAACTTCGCGAAGGACTTGAAGAACCGCTTGACCGCCTGCGAGAAGGTCGCCCCGTAGAGGGGGCGGGTGAGGTCGTCGGGGCTGATCGCGCCGTTAAAGGGTTCTCCCGGTCCGGGCGGGGGGTACGGGCCCGCCGGGGAAACGGGCTGCTGGTAGGCGCCGGGCTGCCCCATCGGCGCGGCCGCGGTGTACTGCGGCGGTGCCGGCTGACCGTAGGGCGGCTGGCCGGGCTGGCCGTACTGGGGCTGGTTGGGCTGGCCGTACTGGGGCTGGCCGGGGGCTCCGTAGCCGGGGGCGGCAGGCTGCTGGGGTGCCGAGGGTTGCTGCGGCGCGCCGTACTGCGGGGCGGAAGGAGGCTGCGGGGCCTGGTACTGCGGGGCGGGCGGAGCCGGAGGCGCTGTGGGTGCCGACGGCTGCTCGGGCGTTCCCGGGGCCTGGTCGCCGGGCGCTGCGGGGGACTCAGGGGCGGCGGCGTTCGCCGTTTCGGGCGTCTCCGGCTGCGCGGGGTCCCGCGGGGTGGCGTCCTGCTCGCCCGAGGGATCGGGGTTCGGCGGATTGGTCACGTTGTCTTGCCTCCTGGGCCTAGGGTTACGAGTCGATCGGACTCCATACTAGTTCCAAGTCTTTCTGTCTGCTTTGTGTTTGCTTGTTGTTTCCGACTCGTGATCGGCCGTCTCGATGTGTTGCCGCGATGCAATGATTCGGCCCCGCAACTGCATGAGCTGCGGGGCCGGTGGGAACTGCAGAATTGCCGCTCAGGTGTCGAAGCGACGACCGCTCGGGTTCGGGCTCAGGAACATGAAGACGAGCAAGACGAGGGGGCCGATCATGGGGATCAGACCGAGGAAATAGAGAGGACCGGGGAAATTCGCGTCGTGCAGCCGACGCCAGATCAGGGCAATCGTGGGCAGGAGCAATCCGAGGCCGAGCACCAAGATCAGGATCCACGCGATCCCGCAGAGCGTCGAACCGAGCGCAGCTGCGGCCTCGTTCTCGGGCGTTACCACGGCGCCGCCGTAGGAGGGATCAAACGCGCTCGACTGGTAGGTGCCCCCGGAGTTGTTCAGGACGAGGCCGAGGCCGATCATGAGCAGGATGACCGGGATCGCCTGGAGGACGGTCGTGACCAGGGCCATCCACCAGAACTCGCTCCGAGAGGCGCGTCCGCCGAAGCGGACGTATGAGCTGAAGAAGCGCTTCAGCGACTGAGGGAGCGAGGCGCCGTAGAGCGGGCGGGTGAGATCACTCGGGTCGGCCGCGCCGTTGAACGGCTCGCCGGGGCCGGGAACCCCGTATGCGAGCACCGGCACGGGAGCCTGATACGCGTACTGCGGCTGGGGCGGGGTCTGAGTCACGTAAGTGCCTCCTCAACGGGTGTTTCGCTCTGCAATGGAGCAATCGTAGACCGAAACAGACGCGTGTCGCGGAAATTCACCCGCGGGTGAAACGCGAGGACTCGCTCAGTGGAGCGCCGTGTCGAAGCGACGGCCGTTCGGGTTCGAGGCCAGCAGCGTGAACACCAGGAAGACGATGACGCCGACGTAGGGGATCCAACTCAGGAAATACATGGGGCCGGCGAGGTTGGCGTCGTGAAGTCTCCGCCAGGTAATCGCGAGGAAGGGCAGCAGGAGTCCGAGGAACGCGACCACGGTCACCAGACCGAGGAATGACGTGAGGGCGGTCTCGGTGCCCGGCATGAGCGGGCTCGCCGGGGCGACGATCGCCGCGGTGTGCAGCGAGTCGAAGACCGCCGGGCCGCCGTAACCGCCGCCGTGACGATGCTGAACCTCGGAGAGATAGTCGAGCAACATGGACGGCACGATCGTGAGCAGCCCCACGAACAGCATCGACCACCAGAACTCGCTGCGCGACGCACGGCCAGAGAACCGCACGTAGGAGCGGAAGAAACGCTTCAACGCCTGCGGCAGGGTGGCCGCGTAGAGGGGACGCGTGAGATCGTCGGGGTTGACCGCGCCGTTGAAGGGTTCGCCGGGCCCCGGGGCAGGGAACGGGCCGACGTAGGACGGGCGCTGAGCCGCGGCGACGGGGTACGGCGCCGGGTACGCCTGATGCGGGGCGGCCGGGTGGCCGTAGCCGGTGGCGCCGGTGTATGGCGCCTGAGGGCCGTGCGGAGGAGTGGGCAGCCCGTAGCCCGGCTGGACAAAGCCCGGCTGGCCGTACCCCTGCTGCACGTAGCCCTGCTGTCCATACCCCTGCTGCCAGTAGCCCTCTTGCCCGTACGCCGGTCCGTAGGGCTGCGGGCCCTGTTGCTGCGGCGACTGGGGATGCGGTCCAGGGACCCCGGGATCGGCGCCGGGCTGTCCCTGCTGCGGATCGATCGGCGGCTGCGGCACGGCCGGTCCCCGCTGCACGGAGGGCTCCGGCTGCTGCGGCGCCTGTGGCGACGTCGTCGGGTCGGATCCGTCGCCGGCCGTGGGTTCAGGGTGCTGAGACTGCGGGGGGTGCGTCACGGTACCAACTCCAGGGTCGAAGAACTCGGGAACCTCCCATGGTAGTTGCCCCGCACTTGCGCGGCCCGATGCGGCGTCAGTGGGCGAGGAAGCGCCGCCCCTCGGGCTTCGACGGCATGAGCATGAAGACGAGGACGACGATACTCCCGATCCAGCCGAACACCCAGCCGAGGTACGGGATCACGGCGATGAACGAGAGCAGCGCGAGCGGGCCCGCGAAGTCGGCGTCGTGCAGCCTGCGCCACGCGACCGCGAGTGCTGGGACGACGAGTGCGAGGCCGATGAGTCCGCTGATCGCGCCAGCAAGGATGATCACGAGGAGTGCCACACCGATGCCGCTGTCGCTCGGCCGCGCGAGGGCGGTCTCGCTCGCAACACTCGCACCGATGATCGTCATCACGATCCCGACGATGAGCAGGATCAGGGGAATCAACTGCACGATCGCGATGAAGGCCATCGCCCACCAGTACTCGCTCCGCGAGGCGCGGCCGCTGAAGCGGGCGTACGAGCGGAAGAACCGCCTGACCGCCTGCCCGAAGGTCGCGCCGTAGAGCGGGCGGGTGAGATCCTCCGCGGTGAACGCTCCGTCGAAGGGCTCGCCGGGACCGGGCGGCGGGTACAGGCCGCCAGGCGGCACCTGCTGCGCGTAGCTGTAGGCGCTCGCGTCGACATACTGCGGCTGCCCGTACTGGGGTGCGGCGTACTGCGGCGGCTGGCTGGGCGGCGCGTAGCGCGGCTGGCCGCCTGCGTTCGAGTCAGTCATGAATCCCGCCTCCCGTTCAGCAGCGCTGGCGCGCCTGTCTCCAGCGTATGGCCGAACTTCGGAAGGCGGCTGCGAACGCTACAATCGACGCCATGAGCAATCCACGTGCCGGCAAGGTGGCAGAGCGCATCCAGCAGATCATCGCGCGACGTCTCGAGAAGGGGCTGCGGGACCCGCGCCTCGGCTTCGTCACGATCACCGACGTCCGGGTGACGGGCGATCTGCAGCACGCAAGCGTCTTTTACACCGTTTACGGAGACGAGCAGGAGCAGACCGACACGGCCGCCGCGCTGAAGGCCGCCACGGGGATGCTGCGCAGCGAGGTGGGGAAGCAGCTCGGCACTCGCCTCACGCCGACCCTCGAGTTCATCCACGATGAACTGCCGGAGTCCGCGCAGCACATGAACGACCTCCTGGCCGAGGCCCGCCGCCGCGACGAGGAGTCCGCGGCGCTCGCCGCAGGCGCGAAGTTCGCTGGTGAGGCGGATCCCTACGTGAAGCCGCGCGAGGACGAGGAGGCCTAGCTCGCCTCCGATCGAGGGACGGCCCGTCTCGGCGTTCGCCGGTGAGGCTCCCCGATCCGTCCGCGCGAGCCGTGCCCGCCGGGCGCCTCAGCTGCGCTTTCCGCGCGGGGCGATCAGGGAAGCCTGAGCCGATCGGGCCCGGGACCGTCGAGAACCAGCAGGCCATCGGCGAGCAGTGAATCGACGGCCCGCTGCGCCTGCGCAGGATCGTCGGCCGCCGCGGTGATCGCCTCGGTGCGCGCCACCGGGCCCGTCGCCCGACGGAGCAGCGCGAGCACTCTGCCGCGCGCCTGGCGGTCGCTGCCTTCGAAGCGCGCCTGCCTCAGTCGCTTCTCGGGAGCATTGTCGGGATAGCCCGCGCCCCGCCACTCGCACAGGTCCGCGATCGGGCATTCTCCGCAGCGCGGCGCGCGAGCGGTGCAGACGACGGCGCCGAGTTCCATCGCGCCGGCGTTGAAGAGCGCGGCATCCGCGGGATCTCCCGGGAGGAGGGCGGACATGTCGGCGAGATCGGCCTGCGCAGGTATTCCGGCCGCGGCTCGACCGTGAACGGCGCGGGCGATCACGCGCCGCGTGTTCGTGTCGACGACGGGGTGCCGCTCGCCGTACGCGAAGGCGGCGACCGCGCGCGCCGTGTACGGCCCGATCCCGGTCAGCGCCAGCAGGTCCTCGACCTCGGCGGGCACGATCCCGCCGTGCCGCTCGGTGATCTCGACCGCGGCGCGATGCAGCCACAGGGCACGGCGCGGGTAGCCGAGCCGGTCCCACGCGCGCACCGCCTCGCCGGGTTCCTCGCCCGCGAGCGCCTGCGGGGTGGGCCAGCGCTCCAGCCAGGCCTGCCAGCGGGGGAGGACGCGGTCGACCTGCGTCTGCTGCAGCATGAATTCCGACACGAGGATCGCCCACGCGCTCACGCCGGGTTCGCGCCAGGGCAGCTCCCTCGCCGACGAGGTGTACCAGGCGATGATCGGCCCCGAGATCTCCGCTGCGCGCATCGCACCAGTCTAGGGAGTTCGGAGTCAGTGGACGCGGCTAGGCTGGTGCGGTGACGATCGACCCCGCCCCGCTCCCGCCGCAAGGCGGCATTCTGCTCGTGGACAAGTCCGACGGCTGGACGAGCCACGACGTCGTCGCGAAGGCCCGTCGCGCGCTCGGAACGCGGAAGGTGGGCCACGCGGGAACCCTCGATCCCATGGCCACGGGCCTGCTCGTGCTCGGGGCCGGCCCGGCGACGCGCCTGCTGACCCATCTCGTCGGGCTCGACAAGACGTACGAGGCGACGATCCGGCTCGGCACCGCGACGGTCACTGATGATCGCGAGGGCGATCGGATCAGCGCGGCGGACCCCGCCGCGATTGCCGCGCTCGCGGCCGATCCCGGGAGAATCGCGGCGGGGATTGCGCAGCTCACCGGCCCGATCGAACAGGCCCCGAGCGCCGTGAGCGCGATCAAGGTGGATGGCAGGCGCGCCTACGACCGGGTGCGGGGCGGCGAGGACGTCGAGCTTCCGAAGCGTCCGGTCACCGTGCACGAGTTCGCGGCGGGGGAGCCGCGGGCGGCGAGCGAGGCGGACGGTGCGCCGGTTCTCGATCTCGACGCGGTTATCGTCTGCTCGTCCGGCACCTATATTCGTGCGCTGGCGCGGGACCTCGGGGCCGCGCTCGGCGTCGGCGGCCATCTCACCGCGCTGCGACGCACCCGGGTGGGCCCGTTCGACGTGTCGGCGGCCACGCCCAACAGCGAGCTCGCGGAGGGCCGCGCGGGTGTGCTCCTCGAACCGGCCAGTGTCGCTTCAGAGCTCTTCCCGGTCCTCGAGCTGACGGCCGGCGAGACGATCGATCTCGGTCACGGCAAGCGCTTCGAGGTCGCTCCCGATCGCGTGGCCGATGCCCCACTCGTTGCGGCGATCGCTCCTGGGGGCGCGTTGATCGGCCTGATCGAGGTGCGGAAGGGGCGCACGCGGGTCGTGACCAACTTCCCCACTCCCGATGGGGGCAGTAAATGATCACCTGGTACGCCATCGCGCTCATCGCCATCGCACTGGCGAGCGCCGTGCTCTGCCTCGTGTGGGCGCTCAGGAAACGCGGTCCGGATGACTGGACCATGGGTGCGACGCTGCTCGTCGGCGTGCTCCTTCTGGTGCAGATCGTCATCGGCATCGTGCAGCCGCTCGTCGGGAATCCGTCGCGCGGAGACCCGCTCGAGTTCTGGATGTACCTGATCGTCGCGGCAATTCTGCCGTTCGGAGCTGGCTTCTGGGCGCTCATGGACCGGACCCGCTGGGCGAATCTCGTGCTGGCCGTCGTACATTTTTCCGCGGCGGTGATGACCTACCGGATGCTCGTCATCTGGGGGTGAGGCGTGCGGCGTGTCGCCAATGGGAAAGCCATAACTCGCTGAATGTACCGCGTCCCCGAGATCGCGATTCCAACACGCTGGCGTGTCAAAGAGCCTCAAGTTGCACTTGAGGGTTTACACTTCCCGGCTTGACTTGAACGAATCACAACGGTGTAATTGTGAGGTATCGCCGCGGCCCCGCGGCACATCGACTGCGAGGAGAGGAGCACTACGTGAACGATTCACCGATGACTCCAGTCCCCGGTAACTGGTTCGTCGATCCCGTGTTCCTCGGTGTCCCCGGGGTGCGCAAGGAGGAAGACGAGGCGCTTTCGTGGCAGGCTGACGCGCTGTGCGCGCAGACGGACCCCGAGGCCTTCTTCCCCGAAAAGGGCGGCTCGACGCGCGAGGCGAAGAAGATCTGCGAGGGCTGCGAGGTCCGTTCCGAATGCCTCGATTACGCACTTCAGAACGACGAACGCTTCGGGATCTGGGGCGGACTCTCCGAGCGTGAGCGCCGAAAGCTCCGCCGGGAGGCCATGTAACACGCGCATCTGCGCGCCTCGCCGCACGGCACAGCCGCTGCCGCGCGTTCCGGTCCTAGACTGAGCGGCGATGCGCACAAGAGTAACTGCCATTCTGGTCGCCGAGCGCGGTGGCGAGTGGCTCGAACAGACCATCGCCGGGATCTCGGCGCAGTCCGTCGCGCCCGCCACGATCGTCGCGGTGAATAACGGCGGTTCCGAGAGCGTCGGTGAGCAGCTGCTCTCGAGCGGCGCCGACCGCGTCGTCGGCATCACCAACAGGGTCTCCTTCGGCCGCGCCGTCGCGCAGGGCGTGCAGGCCATCCCCGAACCCACGAGCGGCACCGACGAGTGGCTGTGGCTCCTCCCCGAGGACGCGTGCCCGGAGCCCGAGGCGCTCGAGCGCATCCTGAGAGCGGTGCAGAAGGCGCCCTCCGTCGCGGTCGCTGGACCGAAACTCGTCGACTGGGATCATCCCGAGCGCATCATCGAGCTCGGCCAGAGTCTCACCCGGTACGGCGCGCGCTGGCTGCTTCGCCGCCAGGAACTCGACCAGCAGCAGTACGACCACCTCCAGGACGTCTTGGGCGTCGGCCCGGTCGGCATGCTCGTTCGCCGCGACGTATGGGACCAGCTCGGCGGATTCGATCCCGCGCTTCCCGTCTACGACGACGGACTCGACTTCTCCGTGCGCGCCCGCCTCGCCGGCTACCGCGTGGAGGTCGCGCCGACCTCGCGTGTCCGTTTCGCCCAGAGCGGCGTCGCAGGGCCGCGCATCGACCGCCGCCGCTCCGTCATGCGAGCCGCGCACCGGCAAGCCCGCACCTCGCACCTCCACCGGCGGATCGCCTACGCTCCAGCGCTCGTCGCGTTCTTCGAGTGGCTCGGGCTTCCGCTGTACGCGATCGCACGCGTCCTGTGGGCCCTCATCCGCGAGCAGCCCGGCCAGATGCTGGGCGAGTTCGTGTCGGCCTTCGCTGTATTCTTCAAGCCGCATGCGCTCATCGCGTCTCGTCGCAGGATCAGGCAGAACAACACCGCCGGATGGTCGTCGATCCGGCAGCTGAGGGTCGATCCGAAGGCCGTCCGCACCGCGAGAATGATCGACCGCGAGGCGATCCTTGCCTCGAACGGCATGCAACGGCGGGAACTGCATTTCATCTCGTCTGGCGGACTCGCAACCCTCATCGGGGCCGTCGTCGCCGCGATCGCGCTGACCTGGTGGGCGCTCCCGCAGACGAGCCTCACGGGAGGCGGGCTCGCCCCGCTGAGCCCGATCGGCGAGCTGTGGTGGAACACGAGGACCCTCGACGGCGTTCCCGCTGATCCGTTCACGTGGGTGCTCGCGCTGCTCGGCACCCTGACGTTCTGGAATCCGTCGCACGCGGTGGTGCTGTTCATGATCCTGGCGATCCCGCTCGCGGCGCTCGGCGGATGGATCTGGGCGGCGCAGCTGACGGAGTCGCGCGCCGGTCGCGCGCTGCTCGGCATCGGATTCGCGCTCAGCCCGGTGCTGCTCGGCTCGATCGACGCTGGCCGACTTCCCACGCTCGTGCTCGCCGTGGTGCTGCCGTGGCTGCTCCTCGCCGGTTCGCGCTGCCGCGAGTCCTGGAGCTGGGCCGGCACGGCCTCGCTGCTCGCCGCGGTGGCGCTCGCCTCGGCCCCGATCCTGATCCCGGCAGCGATCGTGGTCCTCGTGGTCGGGCTCTTCACCACGATCCGGGGCATTGCGCGCGTGCTCACGACGGCACTCGTGCCGGCCGTGCTCTTCGCCCCGAAGGCGTTCGCGGCGCTGACCTCGAAGCAGCCTCTTGAACTCTTCATGGATCCGGGGATCGTCTCGGTCTTCGAGCCGGGCACGAACTGGCACCTGCTGCTGGGCTTCCCGACCTTCGGCCTTGAAGGCTGGGCTGGCATCCTCGAGGGGATCGGCCTCGGCGGCCCGCCGGCGACGCTGCTCGTCGGCGTGCTCATGCTTCCGATCGCCCTGCTCGCCCTCCTCGGCCTGTTCACCGGTCGCGTGGGCCGCACCATGCTGCTCGCGCTGCTCGGCGGGCTCGGCATGATCACCGCGGTCGCGGCAGCGCAGCTGCAGCTCGCAGCGATCGGTTCGCAGAGCGTGAGCATCTGGACCGGATCCGGGCTCGCGCTGTACTGGATCGCGATCCTCGGCCTTGCCGCAACCGGCGCAGGGGTCCTCCGCCGAGCGGCCGGGCCGATCGTCGCGGTGGGCCTCGTCACCGCGCTCGTCGCGATCGCGCCGCTCGGCGCCCGCCTCATCACCAACGACACCCCGTTCAGCCCCGGGTACTCGCAGATGCCCGCACTTGTGCAGGCCGCAGGCGAGAACGATCCGGGCCTGCGCACCATCGTGATCGACGCCGACGGCTCGCACAGCGTGCGCGCGCACGTCGTCACGGGCACCGGCCTCCGCCTCGACCAGATGCGCACCGCCGCCGAGACGCAGCGCGTGTCCGACGCCGACCGCGTCACCGCAAAGCTCGTCGGTGGACTCGCGAGCGCCGGCGGCGCCGACATCACCGCGGAGCTCGCGGAGGAGCGGATCGGCTTCGTCCTCCTGACCACCGGCGGCGACGCATCGGAGCGTGCCGTCCTGCAGAAGATCTTCGATCAGCAGCAGGCGCTCGTGAGCACCGGCATCACCGAGCAGGGCCTGCTCTGGCGCGTCGGGGAGCCGAAGGGCGCGACGCCCGCGCCCGGCGACGCGAACGAGAAGCTGTTCGGCACCACGCTTCCCGGCACGACCATCTGGATCATCCAGCTCGTCGTCCTCTTCGGCGTGCTGCTGCTCGCGCTGCCGACCGGTGAGGTCACGTACCGCCCCGAGCGCAGGAGGAAGCCCTCGAAGCGCCGCGGCGGTCGCGCCCCGGAGACGACCGTCGTCGCCCCCGTCGCGGTTGATGGTCGCGAACTCGCGGAGCACGACGAGCCTGCTGAACGCGATGAGCGCGAGATCGCCGGGGCCGAGGAAGCGGCAGCTGGCGGCACCGTGATCGCGCCCCACGCGGAGACAGGCGATACCGAATTCGCCGACGATGCCCGCACGGAAGGCGAGGCGCACGCCTCCGCCGAGGCCGTGGGCGAGGAACCCGCGATTGCGGCACCCGCGACCGATGCACCGGCCGAGACCGAGCACGTTGAGAACGCGCACGTCGTGACCGAGCACGCCGAGCCCGTCGAGCACCCCGAGACCATGGCCGCCCCCGATTCTGAGCCGAGCTCGGATGCGGGTGCGGCTGCGGATGCGGATGCGGATGCGGCATCGATTGCGGACGGTGACGACGCCGCGGCTGCGGATGCGGCCGACGCCAGCCGCGCCCCGAACGCAGCGGATGAGGCAAACGCCGCGGACTCCGTGGACACCGACGAGAACGACGAGCAGCGGAAGGACGAGCGATGAGCGACAACAACCGGCTGCTGCGCGGAGGCGCGCGGGCCGTCACGGGCCTCGTCGTCATCGGGGCTGCCGCGGCGGCCGTCACGCTGCTGGGAACCGTGAAGCTTCCCGAGGTCAGCACGAAACCGGCCGCCGTCACGGTCGATACGACCCAGAAGGCGCAGCGGACCCTCGCGTGCGCGGGATCCTTCGCCGAACTCGGCGCCGATCCGGAGCACCCCAGCACCGCCGTCCCGCAGGGCTTCGCCACGGTCGCGGTCTCGGGAACGGGGGAGGCCTCGAAGCTCACGCGCCCGAGCGGTGGCGGCGATCCGACCGTGCTCCGTGCGGACGCCCACGAGACCCTCGGCGCGGCCCAGATTCAGAGCGTGAAGACCGAGAACCTGCGCGGTTCCACGGCGAGCGCCTGCGCCGAGCCGCGCAATGAGCAGTGGCTCATCGGCGGAAGCACCGCGGTCGGTTCCGCAACCACGCTCTCCCTCGGCAACCCGGGAACGGTCACGGCCACGGTCAAGATCAGCCTGTACGACGGCGAGGGCCCGGTCGCGGCGATCAAGACCGCAGGCGTGATCCTCGCGCCGGGGACCCAGCAGATCATCTCCCTGAACGGGTACGCGCCGGAGCGGGATCGAATCGCGGTTCGCGTGTCGAGCTCGGGTGCCCCGGTCACGGCGAGTCTCGGGGTCGGCCAGGTCTCGGGGATCAACCCGTTCGCGGTGTCGAGCGTCACGCGTCAGGGCGAGCCGGAAAAGCACCTGGTCATCCCTGGTGTCGCGAACCAGAGCAACCGGAAGGCCGGCCCGAGCGATGCGGGGGAGGGCGACCAGTTCCCGGTGATCGTCCGCGCGATCGCTCCGAGCGGTGACATCGGGAAAGCGAAGGTGCGCGCGCTCGACGAGGCCGGCCGGAGCACCGACGTCGGAGAGCTCTCGCTCCTCGCCGGCGGGGTCGCCGAGCTGACGATCAAGCACTGGCCCGCCGGGGCGAACGCCGTGGTGATCGATTCGAATCTCCCGATCGTTGCGGCGGTGCAGGGCTCGGTCCAGCACGACGACGATCACGACAACGAGTGGTTCGTCCCCGCACCGGAGATCCTGCCGGACGCCGCGACGGCGGTTCCGATCGTTGACGGCGGCAAGCTCGTCCTCGTGAACCCCGGGGAAGAGTCCGCGACCGTCAGGATCGCCGACGCGAAGGAGAAGGCGAAGACCACGGAGGTCCGGCTGAACCCCGGATCCGCGACGGAGGTGTCGGCTCCACCGGCGGCGCTCGTCACCTCGGACCGGTCGATCCACGCGGGCGTCCGCGTCCTGTCGAACGGAGATCTCGCGGGCTATCCCGTGCTGCCGCTCGATCCGCGAGACGGAACGCTCACGGTCTACAACCGCTGATCGGGGCGCTCGTCGTCCGAGCGGATCCGCACCGGCGCTCGGACCGCGGAGCGCGTGGATCGGGCCTGCGGGGCTCCCGCGCGTAGAATGGCTGGCATGTTCGGTCGTCGACGCGCTGCGCGCGCCTCCTCACGCGTCACCAGGCGCCACGGGCGGCGCCCGGTCCGCTCCTCCCTCGCGGGGCCGACGCTCCCCGATCCCGACGGCAGGGTGTCGCGGTTCGACGTGTACGCGCGCGGCGCCGTCCAGGTGCTGCAGTCGCACTTCCCCGACGAACTCCGGGGCGTCCGGATCAGCTTCCGCACCGCGCCGGTGGAAGAGGGCGAGAGCCGTCTCCCGATGCTCTACTCAGTGGATCGCTCCACGCGCTCGATCATGCTGTATCGAATGCCGATCCAGCGGGCGCGCGGGCTCCACGTGAACGACGACGAGCACCGTCGCTACTTCGTTGAGCACTGCGTCTATCTCGCCGTGTGCGAGTACCTGCAGCGCGAGCCGTGGGAGCTGCTCCCCGGCCGTTTCGACCACTACTGAGTGCGCTGTCCGCCCGCCGGATCCAGGAACGGCGACGGCCCCGGCGGATACTCCGCCGGGGCCGTCGATCAGGGCGCTGTGATCAGGCCTCTGCCTTCACGTGATCGTTCGGGCTGAGGAAGCGGAACACGAGCGCGGCGAGCACTGCGCCGACGAGCGGGGCGAGAATGTAGAGCCACATGCTGCTCCAGGCGAACTGGCCGCTGACGGCGAGGCCGAGGGCCACGGCCGGGTTGAAGCCGCCGCCGGAGATACCGCCGACCGTGGTCGCGCCGACGAAGACGGTTGCGCCGATCGCGAGGCCGTAGAACGAGTTGTTCGGGTGATCCTTCGAGGTGGCGACGTTGAGGACGACGAACACGAGGACGAAGGTGAAGAACGCCTCGACGAGGAACGAGGGGCCGATGTTGATCGGATCGCCGGGAACCGGGCGCTGGAAGATCGCCATCGAGAGCACGGCGCCGATCACGCCGCCGACGCACTGCGCGACCACATAGGCGAAGAACTCGGTGACGGACATCGCGCCGCGGATGAGGATGGCGAGCGAAACCGCAGGGTTGAGGTGGCCGCCGGAGATGTGGCCGGTCGCGTACACGAGGACCATGAGCATGAAGCCGATCGCGGCCGCGGCATTCACCTCGGCGTTCACCGCTGCGATGATGCCGAATACGAAGAGGAAGGTAGCGAGGGCTTCGGTCACCGCTTTGCGTACGGTTCCAGTCATGTCAGCTCACTTTCAATTGCTGTCTGCTAGGGATTTATTTCGCGTCCAGTATCGCAGACAGCGTTCGCCACGGCGCGGAACCTCGCATGCCGGAGTTTCCCCGCCGTTCCCGACATAATGGGGGCATGAGCGCAAGCATCCTGGTGGTGGACGACGACAGGGCCCTGGCCGAAATGCTGGGGATGGTGCTCCAGGGCGAGGGTTTCGCCACGGAGACCTCGGCCGATGGTGCCGAAGCGCTCGAACGCTTCCGCGAGATGCGTCCCGACCTCGTGCTCCTCGACGTCATGCTCCCCGGCCTGGACGGCGTGGAGGTGTGCGAGCGGATCCGCGCCGAATCGGGCGTGCCGATCATCATGCTGACGGCTCGCACCGACACGCGTGACGTGGTGCGCGGCCTCGAGGCCGGCGCCGACGACTACGTGGTCAAGCCCTTCAACCCCGCGGAGCTCATCGCGCGCATTCGCGCCCGCCTGCGCGAGCCCCAGCAGGAGGTCAACGAGTCGCTGCGGGTCGGCGACCTCACGATCGACGTCGCCGCACACGAGGTCCGCCGCGGCGACCAGGTGATCGCCCTCACCCCGCTGGAGTTCGACCTGCTCACCCTGCTCGCCCAGAAGCCGCAGCAGGTGTTCACCCGCGAGGTGCTGCTCGAGAAGGTGTGGGGCTATCAGTACAAGGCGGACACGCGACTCGTGAACGTGCACGTGCAGCGGCTGCGCGCCAAGATCGAGATCGATCCGGATCGGCCGACGATCGTCACCACCGTGCGCGGCGTCGGCTATCGCGCCGGTACGCCCACGGGCTAGCCCATGTCCGCTCGACGGGGGCGTTCGCGGATCCTGACCGCGCTCAGGCGACTGCGGCTGCACTGGTTGCGAGCGACGCAGCCGGTGCTCGGCCCGTACCGGAGCCGGTGGCGCCGGTCGCTGATGTTCCGCACGATGACGATCACTGGTCTCATCACGGGTTTCATGGTTCTCGTCGCGGGGCTGTTCATTCTGTCGAGCGTTGGCGGCGACCTCTACTCCTCCCGCAAGGACCAGGCGCTGCAGGACTCGGCGCGCGCAACGCTCGCGGCACAGCGGCAGATCGACGCGTCCGACGCGGTCGACCGCGGAGGGCTTTCGAATCTCGCGGTCACGGTGCGGCGCACGGTGCAGGACAGCTCGTCGAGCCAGATGGTCTACCTGCGCAGGCAACCGGGGCAGCCGGCGTTCGCGGAGGCGCCGCCGCCGTCGACGACCGACATGAAGCTGCGCGAGGCCGTGAGCGCCGATCTGGCGTCCGCCGTCGCGAGGGGCGATGCGCCGCAGCACTGGCAGGCCGTCACGCTCACCGACGACACTGGGAAGTCATCGCCGGGCATCGTCGTCGCCTCGAGCCTCACCTTCCCCGCGGGAGCCGGTACCTATGACTTGTTCATTGGGTACGACCTGTCGGACACCCAGTCGACCCTGAATTTCGTGCAGCGCACGCTGTTGATCACCGCTGCGGCGATGATGGCGTTCATCGGAATCCTCGTCTGGGTGATGTCCCGGTTCGCGTTCCGGCCGATCCGCGCCGCGGCCGACACGAGCCGGAAGATCACGGCGGGCGAGAGCGATGCTCGGATGCCCCGCATGAACGATGAGCACTTCGATGTGCTCTCGGACGGCTTCAACGACATGGCGGACACTCTCCAGGCGCGGATCACCGAGCTCGACACGCTCTCCGAGATGCAGCAGCGCTTTGTATCCGACGTCTCGCACGAGCTCCGAACGCCGCTCACGACGATCCGCCTCGCGAGCGAGGTGCTGCAGGGATCGGCGGGCGATCTCGGGCCGGTCAATCAGCGCGCAGTGGAGGTGCTCAATGGCCAGGTCGAGCGTTTCGAGTCGCTGCTCACCGACCTGCTGGAGATCTCGAGGTACGACGCCGGGCGGGTGACTCTCGAGACTGAGCCGACGAACCTCGTGGCGCTCGCGAACGAGGTCGTGGGGTCGCTGCAGCCGCTGAGCGCGGGCGTGATCGAGGTGCGGGCGATGGGCGGCTACGTGCCCGTCGAGGTGGATGCCCGTCGGATCAGGCGAATCGTGTCGAACCTCGTGGGAAACGCGATCGAGCACGGCGAGGGGAAGCCGATCGTCGTTGCGCTCGATTCGAACGCCTCGGCGGTCGCGCTCACGGTGCGCGACTGGGGCATCGGCATGGCCGCGGCGGACGTCGAGCACGTGTTCGACCGTTTCTGGCGCGCCGATCCCTCGCGGAAGCGCACGCTCGGCGGCACGGGCCTCGGCCTCGCGATCGCCCAGGAGGACGCTGCGGTGCACGGCGGAACGATCGAGGCCTGGTCCCGCATCGGGGTGGGAACCGTGTTTCGTCTCACGCTGCCCCGTACCGATGGGGTCACGAGCTACATGTCTCCGCTGCCGCTGATCCCCGAGGACGTTGACGCCGGGGGAGATCCGAAGGCAACTGGCGGCTGGCTGCGCAGGCCGGGCCGCAGGATCCGGAAGGAGGGGCGCCGATGAGGACCAGATCCCGCTGGCGTCGGATGATCGCGACCGCGGTGCTCGCCGGGCTCGCCCTGACGGGCTGCTCGACGATCCCCTCCGCAGGGCCGGTGCAGAACGGGCTCCCGGACCTCGAGCAGGCCGAGCAGTACATCCAGTTCAATCCGCAGCGCCCGATCACCGGCGCGAGTCAAGCGGATCTCGTCGCCGGCTTCCTGCAGGCGGGAAGCGCCCCCGCCGATGACTACGCGATCGCGCGCGAGTACCTCACGCCGGCGTACGCGGAACAGTGGGATCCGGACTACGGGGTGCTCGTGGACAACGGCAGCCGTCCGTACCACTCCGAGGGCGATCGATCGGGAGCGCTGTCGGTCTCGGCGACCGCGAAGGTCGACGCCCAGGGCCTGATGCTCCCCGTCGAACCGGGCAGCAAGACCGAGCTGCGCTTCGAGTTCGAGAAGATCGGCTCGGAGTGGCGCATCTCTTCCGCCCCGAGCGGGATCGTACTCGACACGGCGATGTTCCAGACGATCTGGTCGCAGCATCAGCTCTATTTCATCGGCCCTGGCAAGGTTCTCGTGCCGGAATCGCGGTGGTATCTGATCCGCGCCTCGACGGCCACCGAGATCGTGAACGCCCTGATCGAGGGGCCGAGCGAGCGGTTGCGCGAGTCCGCTCGCACGGGCTTCCCCGCGGGTACCGAGCTCGCGAGCGGAACCGTGCCGATCGTCGACGGGCGCGCGCAGATCGACCTCAGCGGGGCGATGCTCTCTGCCGGCCCGGCCGCTGCCTCCGAGATGCGTCAGCAGCTCAAGGCGAGCCTGCAGGCCGTGCGCGCCGTGAACGGCTTCGACTTGCTCGCCGAGGGAACCGCCGTCCGCGAGACCTCCGTGAACCCGGGGGGTGAGCTCCTGGCGTCGGTCGACATCTCGAATCCGGCCGTCGTCGTCAATAAGGAACTCGGGAACCTGGTCACGGGGCAATTCAAGAAGCTCCCCGAACCGCTGGACACGATTCCGGCGCTGGACGCGAGATCGATCTCGCTCTCTCACGACGAGAAGCGCGCGCTCGTGCTCGGTGCGCACGGCGTCAGCCTCGTGCGAGAGGAGGGAACGGACCTGATCGATAATCGGCCGGGCCTGCTGTCGCCGAGCTATGATCTGCTCGGCTACGCCTGGACCACCACGGTGGACGCCGGCCGCACGGTCAGGGTGACGGCGCCCGATGGGACCCCGGCCTCGATCGCCGTGCCGTGGCTCACCGGGCGGCGCACCGTCGCGCTCCGCGTCTCCCCGGACGGGAGCCGGCTTGCGGCGCTCGTCGAGGATGACGGCGGGAGCGAGATCCTCGTCGGCGGCATCGTGCGTGAGAAGACCGGCCAGCCGCTCAGGACCTCGGCCGAGGCGGACGCGCTGCTGTGGGCGAAGGGCCGTCCCGTCGATTTCGACTGGGTGGGAACGATGCGCTTCGCCGTCCTGTCCCGGGCCGATACGGCGACGAAGGTGACCCGCGGCGGGCTCGGCACGTTCCCGACCGAGCAGGGGTCCGTGCCCGGCGGCTCGCGGATCTCCGGGGGTGGAAGCTCGGCTCAGATCAGGGTGCTCGGTGAGGGTGGTGGACTGTTCGCGCCGCAGGCGAGCGGTTGGCAGCGGGTCAAGGGCGACGTGCAATTGCTTGCGAAACGGGGCTGATCAGGAATTTTGTGGGCGCGGTCACATTGGCGATCGTCGTGCACAGATCGACACGTCGCCACTGCTCCCGCGATTCTCCACAGTTCTCGCCGCAGGACTCCGCGAGCCGCGGCGCCGCACCAGCATGGAGCCATGTCACGAGGCTCACCCCACCCCAGGCGAAGCGATGCGGCGATCCGGCAGCGGGCCCGTCCGCGGTCGGCGGCCGCGCGTGCCCTTCGCGAGGTCGGTGCCGACCTCGCCGCGATCCTCTGGCCGGGAGCGTGCGTCGGGTGCGGCTTCCCCGACCGGGAGCTCTGCGTGAGCTGCAGGGCCGAGCTGCGCCTCGCGGGGGAGCGGCCGCTCGCGCTTCCCGGTGCTGAGCCGCCCTGCTACGCGGCCGGATCGTATTCCGGGGCGCTCCGCGGCGCGCTGCTCGCGCTGAAATACGGGGGCCGTACCCGACTCGCCGGCGAGCTCGGTGCCTCCCTCGGTCCGTCCCTCCTCGCCGCAGCTCAGCACTGCCGCGGACCTCACGCGCCGGTCATCGTCACGGTGCCCTCGCGCGCGGCGCACGCCAGACAGCGAGGATGCCATCCCGTGCGCCTGCTGCTGCGCTCCGCCCTGCGCGCGGTGCGTCTCCCGGCGCTCAGGGTCGACGCGCTCAGGGTGACCCGTGGGCGCGTCCCGCAGCGGGGGCTCTCCAGGGCCGAGCGCGAGAAGAACGCCGCGCTCATCGCGGTCCGGCACGGCCGCGGCGGCGTGCTTCGGGGGAGGAGCGTGATCATCGTCGACGATGTGCGCACCACGGGGGCCACCTCGAACGCCGCGGCGCGTGCGGTCGAGGCCGCAGGAGCGCACGTCGCCGCGATCGCAGTGCTGTGCGCAGTCCCGGAACAGCGTCCCAGATGAGGTGGGGAAAGCGAGGCGCGTTTCGAGTGGAAACCCAATCGCGGGGTGGAGTAAAGTTCGAGAAAGGCGTGACGGCGCGCCAATCAGGCGCACCCGCCCGAGTCCTCTGGAGGTCACCATGGAAGTGAACATCCGCGGCAAGAACGTCGGAATCACGGACCGATTCGAGAACTATGTCGAATCGAAGTCCGAGAAGATTGCGGGTCTGCTCCCCAGAGCTCAGGCGTTCGAGGTGCGGGTTTCCCGCAAGAGTGATCGCAGTCCCAAGTCCGGGGACCTCGTCGAGATCACTCTGATCGGACCGGGGCCCGTGATCCGAGCGGAATCCGAGGGAGGGGACAAGTACTCGGCCTTCGACATGGCGTACGCTCGCGTGCTCGAGCGGATCCGGCGCATGAAGGATCGTCGCAAGGATCGCCGCGGCCGCGGCCGGACGTCGCTCGGCGACGCCGCCTCCAACGACTTCGACATGGTCGATGTCACCCCCGCACCGCTCGAGGTGCTCGAGAAGGTCGCAGCGGGGGAGGCCCCGGAGGAGCTCGCCGAGGGCGATGCCCAGTACACCCCGGTGGTCATCCGATCGAAGGAGTTCCCGGAGGAACGGCTCTCGGTCGAGGACGCCGTCGATCTCATGGAGCTCGTCGGCCACGATTTCTTCCTCTTCGTGGAGCACGAATCCGGAAGGCCCAGCGTCGTCTACCGCCGCAAGGGCTGGAACTACGGCGTGATCACCCTCTCGGAGGCGTAGCGCGCGAGATGTGACCGGTTCTGCCGGTCGAACGAAGCAGCGGGGCGGGTCAGCGATGGCCCGCCCCGCTGTCATTCGCGCTCAGACTCGCGAGCCTCTTCCCGACAAGCGGCCGAACCGGATCTCGAAGCCCCAGCGGATCACGTTCCGCAGCGCCTCCAGCACGATCCCCGGCGACATCTTGGAACTGCCACCTGCGCGCTCGACGAAGGTGATCGGCACCTCCGCGATCGGGAGACCCGCGCGCTCGAGGAGCCACGCCGTCTCAACCTGGAAGCCGTAGCCCTGGGAATCGAGCCGGTCGAGATCCAGCTCGCGCAGGGCGTCGGCCGAGAGCGCGCGGTAGCCGCTCGTGAGATCGCGGAGTCGTGAGCGCAGCGCGACGCGCGCGACGCCGGTCCCGGTCCGGGAAATCAGCCGCCGGTACCAGGGCCAGTTCACGATCTCGCCACCGGGGATCCAGCGGGTCCCCACCGCGAGGTCCGAACCTGAGGCGACCGCCGAGATGAGATCGGGCAGCTGCTCGGGGAGGTGGGATCCATCGGAGTCCATTTCGACCGCCGTGGAGTAGCCGTGGGCCAGCGCGTGCTGGAAGCCGTGCCGATACGCCGTGCCGAGCCCGAGCTTGCCCGCGCGATGGTGCACCGTGATCTGGGAATCTTCTGAGGCCGCTCGATCCGCGATCGCGCCGGTGCCGTCTGGGCTGCCGTCGTCGATGACCAGGATGTCGGCGTGCGGGGCCGCCCGCCGGACGCCCCGGAGCACGGTTTCGAGTGTTTCCGCCTCGTTATAGGTGGGCATGATGACGAGCACTTCGCCATTTCGCTCGTGCACTCGCTCGCCTCCGGGTTGTTTCAGGAATCCGCGTCGCTCTTGGGCTTCTCCCCAGCAGGATCATGTCCCGGCCTTGCTAAGCTGAGGAGTTGTCACAATTTGGCAACGCCGGCAACCCGGCTCAATAGCCCGGTCACCGTGCAGAACCCTACAGGAGAGACAACGTGGCGACAGTTCTCGAGAAGCTCCTTCGCGTCGGCGAAGGGCGCACCCTGAAGAAGCTTGAGCGACAGGCGAAGCTCGTCGGCGAGCTCGAAGACTCGTTTTCCGAGCTCAGCGATGAGGAGCTGCGGGCGGAGACGGACGAGTTCCGCGCGCGGCTCGCGAAGGGCGAGTCCCTCGACGACCTCATGCCCGAGGCGTTTGCCGCGGTCCGCGAAGCGGCGAAGCGAACGATCGGCCTGCGCCCGTTCGACGTCCAGGTCATGGGCGGCGCCAACCTGCACCTCGGCAATATCTCCGAGATGAAGACCGGTGAGGGCAAGACCCTCGTCGCCACGCTGCCCGCGTACCTCAACGCGCTCGCGGGCAAGGGCGTGCACATCGTCACGGTCAACGACTTCCTCGCGAGCTACCAGTCGGAGCTGATGGGCCGCGTGTTCCGCGCCCTCGGCATGACCACCGGCTGCATCGTCTCCGGTCAGGATCCGACCGAGCGGCGCGAGCAGTACAACGCCGACATCACGTACGGCACGAACAACGAGTTCGGCTTCGACTATCTCCGCGACAACATGGCGTCCGAGGCCTCGGAGCGCGTGCAGCGCGGCCACTTCTTCGCGATCATCGACGAGGTCGACTCGATCCTCATCGACGAGGCGCGCACCCCGCTCATCATCTCGGGTCCGTCCTCGGGCGAGGCGAACCGCTGGTTCGCCGAGTTCGCCCGCGTGGCGCGCAAGCTCGAGCCGGGCGTCGACTACGAGGTCGACGAGAAGAAGCGCACCATCGGCGTCCTGGAGCCGGGTATCGAGAAGGTCGAGGACCACCTCGGCATCACGAATCTCTACGAGTCGGTCAACACCCCGCTGATCTCGTTCCTGAACAACTCGATCAAGGCGAACGCCCTGTTCACGCGGGACAAGGACTACGTCGTGCTGAACGGCGAGGTGCTCATCGTCGACGAGCACACCGGTCGTATCCTCGCCGGCCGCCGATACAACGAGGGCATGCACCAGGCCATCGAGGCGAAAGAAGGCGTGCAGGTCAAGGCCGAGAACCAGATGCTCGCCACCGTCACGCTGCAGAACTACTTCCGCCTCTACGAGAAGCTCTCCGGCATGACGGGCACGGCCGAGACCGAGGCCGGCGAGTTCATGTCGACCTACAAGCTCGGTGTGGTCCCCATCCCCACGAACAAGCCGATGCAGCGCAAGGATCAGCCCGACCTCGTCTACAAGAACGAGGAATCGAAGTTCGCCGAGGTCGTCCGCGACATCGCGGCGCGCCACGAGAAGGGCCAGCCGGTCCTCGTCGGCACCACGAGCGTCGAGAAGAGCGAGTACCTCTCGCGCCTCCTCGCGAAGGCGGGCGTCCGCCACGAGGTGCTGAACGCGAAGAACCACGCTCGCGAGGCCGCGATCATCGCTCAGGCTGGCCGCCTCGGTGCCGTCACCGTCGCCACGAACATGGCCGGCCGCGGTACCGACATCATGCTCGGCGGCAACGCTGAGTTCCTCGCGGTGCAGGAGATGGCAGCGCGCGGCCTGTCGACCACGGAGACGCCTGACGAGTACGAGGCCGAGTGGGATGACGTGTTCGCAGCGGTCAAGGAGACCGTCGGCGCCGAAGCCGAGAAGGTCGTCGCAGCCGGGGGACTCTACGTGCTCGGCACGGAGCGGCACGAGTCGCGCCGCATCGACAACCAGCTCCGCGGCCGCTCCGGCCGTCAGGGCGACCCCGGCGAGAGCCGCTTCTACCTGTCGCTCGCCGACGATCTGATGCGCCTCTTCAACTCGGGGGCCGCCGCCGCGCTCATGAACCGCGACAGCTTCCCCGACGATCTCGCGATCGAGTCGAAGGTGGTGAGCCGCGCCATCCAGAGCGCGCAGAGCCAGGTCGAGCAGCGCAACGCGGAGATCCGGAAGAACGTCCTCAAGTACGATGACGTTCTCGATCGCCAGCGCAAGGCCATCTACGGCGACCGTCAGCAGATTCTTGACGGCGAGGAGATCGAGCCGCGGATCGACGCGTTCCGCGAGCAGACGATCGACGCGATCCTCGACTCGCACGGTTCCGATGGCGAGTGGGATTTCGACGCGCTCTGGAGCGACCTCCGCCAGGTCTACCCGATCGACATCACGGTTGACGAGCTGCTCGCCGAGGCCGGCTCCAAGCGCGTGGACAAGGCGTTCCTGCGCCGCGAGATCATGTCCGACGCCAAGGTCGCCTATGAGAAGCGCGAATCCGCGCTCGGTTCCGAGGCGATGCGCGAGCTCGAGCGCCGCGTCGTTCTTGCAACGATCGACCGCCGCTGGCGCGATCACCTCTACGAGATGGAGTACCTCAAGGAGGGCATCGGCCTGCGCGCCATGGCCCAGCGCGATCCGCTCATCGAGTACCAGCGCGAGGGCTTCAGCATGTTCGAGGGCATGATGGGCCAGATCAAGGAGGAGTCCATGGGCCTCCTCTACAACCTCGAGGTGAAGGTTCGTCCGGCCGAGGGCCCGCAGGACCACGTGCACCTCGAGGGCGGCGGCCTGGAGGATCAGGACGCGCCGGACACCACGAAGCTCAGCTACAGCGCCCCCGACGAGGACGGCGCCCCCGCGCTCAGCGGCGCGCCCGCACAGGCTCAGCAGGGCGCCTCGGCGCGGACCGCGAAGGCGGCGCGTGCGCAGGAGCGCCGCGACGCCCAGCAGGCTCCGGCCGAGCCGCAGCAGCGTGGAGCGTTCGGCCAGGCGGTCCCCGCGGACGATGCCCCGGCGAACCGCGCCGAGCGTCGCGCCAACAAGAAGAAGTAGTGCACCACCCCCACGAATCACCGGGTGCCGCGAAGCGGCCCTGAACACGGAGAGCATTCATGGCAAACGAGACCGGCAGTCGACCCTCGAAGAACGAACGACGCAACCAGGCCCGCGAACAGGCCCGCATCGCCCGTGAACAGGAGAAGAAGCGGGAGAAGCGGAACCGCCTCTTCATCCAGGGCGGGATCGTCCTCGGTGTGCTCGCGATCCTCGCGATCATCGGTCTCGTGCTCACGCAGACCATGAAACCTGCCGGTCCCGGCCCGAAGAACATGGCGTCCGGCGGAGTCGTGTTCACCAAGGATCTCAAGGTCGTGGAGGGCCCGGCGCTCAAGGCGGATGGTCAGCGGAAGGCGGTCTCGACGGACCGCGAGAAGCTTCCCCTGGACGTCACGGTCTACGTCGACTACATGTGCCCCGCCTGCGGCGCCTTCGAGCAGCAGTACGGCACCATGCTGGAGAACTACGTGGGATCCGGTGACGTGAATCTCCAGGTGTACCCGCTGAACTTCCTCGACTCCTCCTCGCTCGGGACGAAGTACTCGACGCGAGCGGGCAACATGTTCGCCTGCGTGGTCGAGGAGCAGCCGGACGTTGCGTTCAAGCTGCATAACCTCCTGCTCAGCAAGGAGGAGCAGCCGCAGGAGAACACGCCTGGTCTCACGGACGATCAGCTCCTCGACGTTGCGAAGAAGGCGGGAGCCGACGTCAACACCGAGCTGAAGCAGTGCGTGAAGGATGTCCGCTTCGGCAGCTTTATCGCCGCGAACTACAAGTCGGTGAGCGAGGTCGGGATCAAGGGTCTCGCAAAGGACGCTCAGGTCGTCGGCGACCCCACGACGGGCGAGCTGCAGAAGGCGGGCGAGCCGCAGCGTCTCCGCAGCACCCCCACCGTCATCGTGAACGGTCAGCAGTGGGTGTCCAACCGCGACGGCGACCTCGAGGCCTACCTCCTCAAGGTCAAGGGCGAGATCGAGCAGAAGGCCGGTGCCGAGCAGGGCGCCGGAGATACGAAGAAGTCCCAGTAGACTTCTCGGGGCGGCCTCGGCCGTCCCGCTTCGCCGCCTTAGCTCATCTGGTAGAGCAGCGCCCTTGTAAAGCGCAGGTGGTCGGTTCGAGTCCGACAGGCGGCTCTGGCAACACGCGGAGGCCCGCGCGAGTGATCGTGCGGGCCTCCGGCGTTGGGGCCGTGCGGTGAGACGGAAGGGCGAACGAATGGCGCGACGCGGAATCCCGGTCTGGGCTGCGCTCCTCGGGTCCGGCCTGGCCGGCGTTCTCGTGGGCGTGCAGTCTCGCATCAACGGAGGTCTGAGCCAACAGCTCGGCAACGGGTTCGTCGCGGCCGCGCTCTCCTTCTCGATCGGGCTGGTGATCATGATCGCGGTGACGCTCTGCTCCCGGCGAGCACGCACCGGCCTCCGTTCGGTGCGTGCCGACATTCGCGCTGGCAGGCTGCCGGTGTGGACGCTGCTCGGGGGTGCGGGCGGTGCCTTCTTCGTCCTCTGCCAGGGGCTCGTCGCTCCGCTCACCGGTCTCGCGCTCTTCACCGTCGGAATCGTGGCCGGGCAGGTGCTCGGTGGGCTCGTGCTCGATCGCGTGGGCCTGGGGCCTGGCGGCAGGATCGATCCGACGCTCACGCGTGTCGCGGGAACCGCGCTCGCGATCGTTGCCGTGGTGCTCGCCGCCGGGCTCGGCTCCGGTGCCGGCCGGGCCACCGCGCTCGTGGTGTTCCCGGTGCTCGTCGGAGTCGCTGTTGCGGGGCAATCGATGGTGAACGGTCTCGTCCGCGCCTCAGCGCAGAGCGCGATCACCTCGACGCTCATCAACTTCATCGTCGGGGCCGCGCTATTGCTCGTGATCGCGGCCGGTTCGGTGGCGATCGAGGGATGGCCGACCACGTGGCCGACCTCGCCCGTGTACTACCTGGGCGGACTCGTCGGCACGGTCTTCATCGCCGTTGCCGCGATGCTCGTGCGCGCCGCGGGGGTGCTGCTGTTGAGCATGTCGAACGTTGCGGGTCAGCTCATCGCGGCCGTCGCGTTCGAAGCGGGGCTCCCGCTCGCGGGCGGTCTCTCGCAAGGCATGATCATCGGCGCCTTGATTGCCTTGCTCGCGGTGGTTATCGCCGCGCTTCCGGGCCGCTCACGAGCGTCGTGAGGTGCCGCTCCACCTGGAGCGGCTTCCGGGGTTTCGGCGTCTTGTTGCGCGGCGGGATTCCTCCGACGTAGAGCCAGCCGAGCAGGTACTCGGGCTTCTTGATACCGAGCGCTTTGCGGACGGCTTTCTTGCGCGTGAGCTCGCCCGTGCGCCAGATCACGCCCCAACCGGCTTCGTGGAGCAGCAGGGCCAGCGTGTGGGCGGCCCCGCTCGCAACCGCCTCCTGCTCCCAGAGGGGCACCTTGTCGCTCGGGCGCGGGCTGACCACGATCGCGATGACGAGCGGTGCGCGCCTCGCCTTGGAAACGTACTTCTCGGGATCGGTCTTCGCGGCGGCGGCCAGGCCGTGGCCGAGACGGTCGCGCGCCGCGCCGCGGAGCGCGATGAAGCGCCAGGGGCGGAGTCCCGAGTGATCCGGAAGGGAGACCAGCGAGGCGATCATGCGCTCGAGCTCGGCTTGTCCGGGTGCCTCGTCGGTGACCTTGGAATAGGAGCGACGCGCCTCGACAGCGGCCTGGACCGGGGGTTTCTGGCTCATGACGCCTCAGGGGCTGCGCCGGGGTCGAAGCTCAGGGCGAGCGAATTCATGCAGTAGCGATCTCCGGTCGGGGTGCCGAAACCATCGGGGAACACGTGCCCGAGGTGGGAGCCGCAGCGTGCGCAGCGGACCTCGGTGCGCACCATCCCGAGGCTGCGGTCCTCGATGAGTTCCACCGCCTCGGGCCGGACGCTCTCGTAGAAACTCGGCCAGCCGCAGCCGGAATCGAACTTGGTGCCGGCGACGAAGAGCTCGTTTCCGCACGCGCGGCAGCGGTACAGGCCGTCTCGCTCCTCGTCGAGGAGCTCGCCGGTGCCGGCCCGCTCGGTGGCGGCCTGTCTGAGGATTGCGTACTCCTCCGGCGAGAGGCGCTGCCGCCACTCATCCTCGCTGCGCTGGATCGGGTATTCGCCGCTGTGGTGCTCGGTGCTCATGGTTCGCTCCCGGGGGTTGACTGCCGTGGCCAGTGTATCCCCGTGGCACCCCGGTGCGACAGGATCGATCCGCGCTGGCGCCACGACAAATGAGGCGAAAGGAGTATGAGCCACGGCGAGTGGCACAAACGCCCTGGCCGATTCATCAGATGTGAATTAGGTTGAGCCTCGGTTGCCTTCGCGAGCCGAGCAGTAACAGAATGCCCGGCGGTGCGGAGTCCGCCGCGAACTCGTTGCTCCTGTGCGGCCCTTGGGCTGCAGTGGTGGTGCGGACGCTCTCCCTCCAAGAAGCACGCCCGCACCCGGCCGGATCCGCGAGCCGTACGCGCGTGAGCGCATTCGAAAACAGCGAGGCTTTCCGGCCACGCTGATTCTATCTGCAGAGGAATAGAGTCATATGGCACATCCATACGAAGCGGCACCGGGAGTGCCGCGGATCCGGCGGCGATTGAGCCGCGCAATAAGCCTCGCAACCGCGAGTGTCGTGATGTTGGGTGGGGTGATCAGCCTGCCGGCCACCGCACAGGCGGTCGAGCAGACCGTATCGGGCGTCGACATGAGCTGGGGTATCAGAGCCTCGCTGCAGCGGTACGTCAGCAACCTCGTCTCGCGGGGCGCCTCGATCGAGACGCTGGGCGGTGTCGAACAGGAAGTCATCGCCGGTCCCTATCAGTGGCCCGCGGGCTCGGGCAATTTCGACCCCAACACCATGACGGGCGATATCGGCTTCGGCGCAGCGAACGGTGTGCATTTCAAGGCGCACCCGAAGAAGGACGCCCAGGACACGACCAACTACGCGATGGACCTCAAGTTCACGAACCTCCACCTGGTACTCTCCGGGAAGACCACGGCCACCCTCAAGATGGACGTGGCAGGCCGTCAGCTGAGCGAAGATGACGAAGCAATCGGTGAAGCCATCAATAAGGCGGGGGTGGAAATCGCGAAGGTCGAACTTCCCGCTCCGGTCCTTTCGGACGGAAAGCAGCAGTTCACCCAGGCGAAGACGACGCTCACCGAAGCCGGCCAGAAGGTGTTCGAGGGGCACTACAAGGCCGGCGAAAGCATGGACCCGGTCAGCTTCACGCTTCCGGTGCCCGCCAAGATCGTCGACACGAAGACGACACTCGAGGTCAGCCCCGCCTCGCCGGTACTGACCGGCGAGGAAGTCGTCCTCACCGCGAAGGTCGAGCCAGCGAGCGCGACGGGGGCCGTGCAGTTCACCGATGGAGACCGCCAGCTGGGCAAGCCCGTCGAGGTCGCAGGAGGCGAGGCCGTGCTCCGCACGAAGTCCCTTGACGCCGGCGGACACGTGTTCGGCGCGAACTACGTGCCCACCGGTGCGTACGGCGCGAGCGTTTCCCAGAAGGCCAAGAGCTTCGGCGTGGTCAGCCCCGACGTTCCCGCGCCCTGCCAGCCCTTCACGCCGACGCGCGAGTACTCCGGCGTCACGGCGAAGTGGGCGTGGAGCGACTACTCGAACTCCCCGGCGCACGTGGGGTCCGGCTACCAGTGGGCGAAGGTCGCCGAGGGGAACATCGCGGTCGATGACAAGGACTTCGTCCTGTCCGGCGGCACGGCAACGGTGGCGGACAACTGCACCTCCATCGCCTTCACCGGCAAGATGCGCGTGGAAGCCTACCGATCCGCGCAGGCAGAGCACGGCTACTGGGTCGAGATCGAGAACCCTGTGCTCGCGGTCGATCGACAGGGAACGGGGAGCTGGTCCGGCAAGGTGAGCGTCGGTTCCGGAACGCTCACGCCGACGGCATCGAAGTCTGTCGTCGTCGCAAAGGTGATCGGTGGCAAGGCTCCCGACTTCGGGGCGGCCAAGATCAACGATTCGGTCGCCTTCGACTACGCGAAGGGAGCCGCGGCGGGCAGCTGGAGCGAGGGCCGCAGCGGAGCCTGGGCCAATCCGTTCGTGCACCTGGTGCCGAAGGATATCCGCTCGTTCTACTACGACTCTGGCGCGCAGGGTGACGCGAGCAAGCCGGCGTCCCCGCTCCAGGTTGCATGGGAGTGGGACGCGGCGAAGGCCGCGGCTCGAGTCGAGGTCGCGGGTAAGCCTGCTACCCAGGCGGAGCAGGGTAAGGAAGTGACGTTCGTTGCCGGCCCGTTCGGAAAGCACGAGAAGGTCGCGGTTTCTGTGCACTCTGAGCCGACCTCCGTCGGCGAGGTTATCGCGGATGCCGAAGGCGTCGCTCGCGTCACGTGGAAGGTGCCCAGCGACTTCGCAGTGGGCGACCACAAGGTTGTCTTCACCGCGGGTGCGAAGTCGCTCGAAGCGCCCTTCGTCGTAGACAAGGCTGCGGCACCCGCCGTGCCTGAGAAGCCCGAGGTGAAGCCCGAGCCCGCACCTGCGCCTGCGCCTGCGCCTGAGGTGAAGCCTGAGCCCGCTCCGGCACCTGCTCCGGCTCCTGCTCCCGCCCCGGCTCCGGCGCCTGCCCCGGCTCCGGCGCCCGCTCCGGCTCCGGCGCCCGCCCCGGCACCTGCTCCGGCTCCGGCGCCTGCCCCGGCTCCGGCTCCTGCTCCGGCTCCGGCGCCTGCCCCGGCTCCGGCTCCGGCACCGGCACCGGCTCCGAAGCCTGAGGTGAAGCCTGAGGTGAAGCCCGAGGTGAAGCCTGAGGTGAAGCCCGAGGTGAAGCCCGAGGTGAAGCCTGAGGTGAAGCCCGAGGTGAAGCCTGAGGTGAAGCCTGCTCCGGCCCCCGCGTCGAAGCCCGAGGCAAAGCCCGAGGCAAAGCCCGAGGCGAAGCCGGATCCGAAGTCCGAGGCCGTCACCGTGGCGCCCAAGGCTGACGCGAAGCCCGGCGTGCCCGCTGCAGAAGCGAAGAAGGGGCTCGTGAAGACCGGCGGCGAAGAGCTCACGTCAGCGCTTCTCGCGGCCGGAATCCTGCTCGCGCTCGGTGGAGGCGCGCTCGTCATCCGCCGCCGCAGCAGGACCGAGCGAGAGGCGTAAGTCCCGCTGAGCGCTGAGAGCGTCACGGGTTCTGGGGCAAATGGACCAGGATCCGTGACGCTCTTGCGTTGCGACGAAACGACCCGTTCGGTGTCACTCGCCACGGAACTGCCGGAGTATTCCATTTGGGGCACATAGCAATGCCTCACTGCGATCCACGTGCGCTGAGTGCGCGTTCAGCGCCAGTTGCCTCCGGAGCTCCCACGGGCAGAAACGGCGCGCACTCAGCAGAACAGTGAGGCCTTCCGAACGCCTGCAGAGGCGAAAGAAACACCGTGACTTGCATCATCAGATGAAAAACATCAGACTTATGAACGGACGGAGAACCGTCACCCTCTCAGCGTTGATCGGCCATTTCACTCGGCTCAATTGAGTGCTGCACAGCGCCGAAGCGCGCAGGCTCAAAGGATGAATCACCATGGCTGAAGCCCGGACACTCCGAGGCGCATTATCCGTACTGATCACCGCGACGCTCGTGCTCGGCGGCATGGCCTCGGGCATCCCTGCGGCGTCGGCAGAGGAGCTTCCTCAGGGCCCGGCAGTGGTGGCCAGCGGGGACGAAGCGGCACCGACGGGGGATCAGGCGGGCAGTGCTTCAGCGGGCGTGGGCAGCACCGAGACCAAGTCCCAGCCAGGCGCTCCGAACGAGGGCGCTCTGCCGCCGGCCCCCGCAACCAAGCCGGCGGGCGAGGCGTCGCCTCCGAGTGCACCCCAGAAGCCCGCGGCGGAGCAGCCGAGCGAGCCGAAGGCCCCGGCGATCGCAACATCGGCCCCCGCATCGCTCGAGAACATTCGCAACTCGGGTGGAAATCTGAACTGGGGCTTCAAAGCGAGCTGGCGCACCTACCTGTCCGACTGGGCATCGGGCACGCAGACCCCGTTCGGCGGCGCGACCCTGAACGCAGACGGCACCACGCGTTTCCCCGAGTCCACGGCCTCGACGTTCGATCCGGTGGCCGGGACCGGCACGATCGCCTACACGGGCGGAGTGCTCTGGACGAGCACGGCCCACGGCTTCTCGATCGCGCTCCAGAACCCGCGCGTTGACGTTCACGGCGACGGCTCCGCGACGGTGTCCGCGGAGAGCAGCACCGCGGACACCGCGGGTGCGAGCTCGGTCGCGCGCATTATCGTTGCTACGATTCCCGCGGTCGGGACCCCGGCTACGGCGGACGGGAAGATCACCTGGACCGGAGCAAACGGCACGTTCGCTCCTTCCCTTGCTCCCAGCGGGATCTCGCGGTATTCGGGCCAGGCCACGGACCCGTTCACTTTCTCCACCCCTGCGGCACCTGCCCAGGTGTGGGCGCCGAAGCTTGCGGTGTCGACGGTTGATGGGAAGGCGTTGGCGTCGGGTGCGACGGTGTATGAGGGCGATGAGATCGTTGTGCGGGGGTCCGGGTTTGATCCTGAGGCGCATCC
>NZ_JAEHOI010000010.1 GCF_016522535.1 Leucobacter edaphi
CCAACACCCAAACAGGATGCCAGGGATAAAAAATTTGGCATTTGACAATCAAGTGCACACTATTGAGTTCTCAAAGACCAGACACCACCCGTCAACCCCAACCAAGGAGCCTCCGAGAAGCTACTGTTCTGTTCACACCTTTTCGCGGGCTTCCGCTCGCACGAAAATGATCCGGCTTTCAAGCCGTTCACCATGTCGGTGTGATCGAGAATCTAACGTTACACGCTTTCAGGAATATTTGCAAACCTGAGTTTGTGTGATCTTCCGTTAGATCCGATGTCCGATTCGGTGCCAGTCGCTTTCGCGCCCTGCTCCGTCTCGCTGACAAGGGAATACATTACGCGGGCCGGCACCCCGGGGCAATTCGCGGTCGGACTCCGGGCGTGTCTCCGCGTCTTTCCGCGGTTTTTGCGTGTGCGGCCCATCGGAGCCAGAACCGTCGGACTACCGCGGAACGGCCCGAAACCGGCCCATTCCGGGTCGAACCCCCGGTTTCCCGGGCGTTTCGCGCCGAGTTGTCCCAGCGGTCTCCGCGTGATCGCGTGGTGACGTCGGGGCGCCTCAACTCCCACGGCGTCGACCTGCTCGTCGGCACCGCCCTCCCACCCCACGATCCGCTCCTCGGCACTGCCGTCCCACCCCGCACCGGTTCCCCTCCCGCTCCTGATGCTTAGATGGATCCGTGATTCAGGATCCCTCCACACCAGCCCCCTCCCCCGCCGACTTCGGGTTCTCCGTTTCCGCGCGACTCGAAACGGGTGGCGCGCACGCACCGGACGGCCGTCCCCTCGGCCGCGCCGGCACCATCACGACCCCGCACGGTCAGATCCAGACCCCCGCGTTCATTCCCGTCGGCACGAAGGCGACGGTGAAGGCGATGCTCCCCGAAACGGTTGAGCAACTCGGCGGCCAGGCCGTCCTCGCCAACGCGTACCACCTCTTCCTCCAGCCCGGACCCGACATCGTCGACGAGGCGGGCGGGCTCGGGAAGTTCATGAACTGGAGCGGTCCGACGTTCACGGACTCGGGCGGGTTCCAGGTGATGTCGCTCGGTGTCGGCTTCAAGAAGGTCATCTCCATGAGCGAGCAGGCGCACGCGGACGCCGAGGTGATCGCGAAGACGAAGGAGCGGCTCGCTCACGTCGACGAGGACGGCGTCACCTTCAAGTCATTCATCAACGGCGACAAGCACCGCTTCACCCCCGAGATCTCCATGCGGATCCAGCATCAGCTCGGCGCGGACATCATGTTTGCCTTCGACGAACTCACCACGCTCCTCAACACCCGCGCGTACCAGGAAGACTCCGTCCTGCGCACCGCCCGCTGGGCCGTCCGCTGCCTCGACGAGCACGCGCGCCAGACCGCCGAGCGATCGCACCGCCCCTATCAGGCGCTCTTCGGTGTCGTGCAGGGCGCACAGTACGAGGACCTTCGCCGCTCCGCGGCGCGCGGTCTCGCCGAGATGTCCGGCGCCGAGCATCCCGAGCAGACCTTCGACGGCTTCGGCATCGGCGGCGCGCTCGAGAAGAGCGAGCTCGCCCGGATCATCGGGTGGGTGAGCGAGGAACTGCCGGAGAACAAGCCCCGCCACCTGCTCGGGATCTCAGAGCCCGACGACCTCTTCGCCGGCGTCGCCGCAGGCGCAGACACCTTCGACTGCGTCGCACCGTCGCGGCAGGCTCGCGGTGGCACCCTCTACTCCTCGAACGGGCGAATCAACGCGAAGTCATCCGCGCAGCGCCGCCGCTTCGCCCCCATCGACGAGGAATGCGACTGCTACACCTGCCAGAACACGACCGCCGCGTACCTGCACCACCTGTTCAAGGCGAAGGAAATGCTCGCGTCGACCCTGGCAACGATCCACAACGAGCGCTACATCGTCCGGCTCGTCGACCGGATCCGGGCATCAATCATCGACGGAACCTTCGCCGAGTTCCGCGAGGACACCCTCGGGCGGCTCTACGGTCCCGACTCGGCACGCCTCGCCGCGAAGAACGCGGCGCCGCACGCCGCCGGCAACTAGGCCAGGCTCGGTTCGGCCCGGCTCTTCTCGCTCAGCGGGAGGAGCCGGCCTCGGCACCCCGCGCCTCGGCGGCCCGCACCCGAGCGATCACTCGCGTCGTGATCGGGAGGAGCACCACCTCGGCGAGCACCTTGATCGCATAGCCGAGGGCGGTGTACCCGAGGAAGTCCCAGCCCTCAAGGACGCCGAAGAACGCGATCGTGCAGAACACGATCGTGTCGACGAGCTGCCCGACGATCGTCGAGCCGATGAGCCGGGTCCTGAGAAAACGGCCGGCCGTGCGGCGACGCATCCGATCGAGCACCCAGGCGTTCACGAGCTGCCCGGCCAGGAAAGCGCCGAGGCTCGCGGCGACGATCCGAGGAACGAAGCCGAGCACGGACTCGAAGGCCGCCTGCTGCTCCCATCCCGGCGCGGCCGGCGAGAGCTGCACGATCCAGATCGTCAGTGACATGAGGACCGACAGCACGAAGGCCGTGAAGATGGCGCGGCGCGAAGCCTTCAGGCCGTAGACCTCCGCGAGGACATCGCCGATCACGTAGACGAGAGGAAACAGGAACACTCCCCCGTCCACGATGAACGGCCCGAAGGCGATGAGCTTGACCGCAACCACGTTAGACACGAGCAGGAGCCCGACGAAGGCCGCGACGACGATCGCGTAGCGCGAACCCGCGGCGGCGGCGCGGCCGCCGACCGTCAGCGGGGCCGAGGCCAGGTGCTCCACGCCCGTCTCGGGGCGCTGGCCCGGCTCGCGCGCCTCGTTGCCGTTGCCCTGATCTGCCGCGACCATTCCGCGCTCACTCATCGACGAGGCCAACGCCGAGGGCACCGCGGATCATGTCCATGTTGAGCTTTGCTGCAACGCGGGCGCCGTTGCCGGCCGCGATGATGAGCTGCTGCGGACCGGGGGGAACGATGTCGCCGACCGCGTACACCCCGCGAATGGAGGTTTCACCGCGCTCACTGACCACGACGAGCCCCCAGTCGTCGCGCTCGACCTCGAGATCGCCCAGGAACTCGACGGGCGCGTGCCAGCGCGGTCGCACGAAGCCGCCGACGCGGGGGATGATCTCGCCGTCCGCGAGTCGCACCCCGGTCATGTCGGCGCGCTCCCCCACGATGTCATCGATCTGGCGACGCTCGACCCGGATGCCGATCGAGGCGAGCTGCGCCTCCTGCTCCGGGCGCACCGTGTCCGCGCCGTTCGTGAACACGATCAGATCCGAACTGAAACGGCTGATGAGGAGCGCGCGGGCGAAGAGGTCCGAGGTCTCACCGATCAGCACGAGCGGCTTATCGGTCTTCTCGAATCCGTCGCACTCGACGCAGCTGTGCAGGGCCGTGCCGTAGTAGGCGCGGATCATCGGGAGATCCGGCAGCTCCTCCGTGAGCCCGGCGGCGAGGAGAACACGGCGCGCAACGAACTCGACGTCGGAGCTCCCCCTGATCCCGGATCCGCGCACGCGGAACCCGATCCCATCGGGGAATCCCACCGAGAGGGCCTCCTCACGGGAGAGCGGAACGACCTCGCGGGCCGCGGCCTGGGCGAAGATCGCGGTCGGGTACTGCTCGAACTCCTCGCGGCCGAGACGGCGCAGCTCGAGCGGAGGAGCACCATCACGGGTGAGGAAGCCGTGCGACTGGAGCGTGGCCGAGTGCCGAGGCCGATTGCTGTCCAGGATCGCGATGCGGCGATTGGCGCGCACGAGCTGCAGCCCCGCGGACAGCCCGCCAGGGCCGCCGCCGATGATGGCTACCCCGATGGGGGCCACCTCGGGAACGCTCTCGGTCACGACTCCTCCTTCGTCCGTGGTCGGGCGGTTAGTTCGCGCCGAGCAGGTCCGCGAGCTTGCGCAGGCGCGCGAGGCTCTCCTCGCGCCCGAGCAGCTCGAACGATTCGAACAGCGGCGGCGACACGCGGCGACCGGACGCCGCGACGCGCAACGGCCCGAACGCGAGACGCGGCTTCAAACCCATCTCGTCGATGAGGGCGCCCTGCAGCGCCGCCTGGATCCGCTCGGTGGACCACTCGGACTCCGGCAGGGGCGCGAGCGCCGCAATGCCGGCGGCGAGCACCGCTGGGGCGTCCTCCTTGAGCGACTTCAGCGCGTCCTCCTCGTAGGTGAGCGCATCGCTCGTGGTGAAGAGGAAGCCGAGCATCGGCGCGACCTCGGACAGGACGGTGACGCGGCTCTGCACGAGCGGGACCGCACGACGGATCGTCTCGAGCTGGGCCTCGCTCGGCTCGATCGGCAGCACGCCGGCACCGATGAGGTAGGGCAGGATCCGCTGGCCGAAGTCCTCCTCGGTGAGGAGCCGGATGTGATCCGCGTTGATCGAGTCGGCCTTCTTCTGGTCGAAGCGGGCCGGGTTCGGGTTGACGTTCACGATGTCGAACGCCTCGATCATCTCCTCGCTCGAGAAGACATCGCGATCGGGGGCGAGCGACCAGCCGAGGAGCGACAGGTAGTTGAGCAGTCCCTCGGGAATGAAACCGCGCGCACGATGGTGCAGCAGGTTCGACTCGGGATCCCGCTTCGACAGCTTCTTGTTGCCCTCGCCGAGCACGTACGGCATGTGCCCGAACTGCGGGATCGCCTTCGCGATGCCGAGCTCGACGAGCGCGTGATACAGCGCGATCTGGCGCGGGGTCGAGGACAGCAGATCCTCGCCGCGGAGTACGTGCGTGATGCCCATCAGCGCGTCGTCGACCGGGTTGACGAGGGTGTAGAGGGGCGCACCGTTCGGGCGGACCACCACGAAGTCGATCGTGGAACCGGCGGGGAAGGTGATGTCGCCGCGCACGAGGTCGGTGAACGACAGGTCCGTGTCGGGCACGCGGAAGCGGAGCGCGGGCTCGCGGCCCTCTGCGCGGAAGGCCGCGCGCTGCTCCTCGGTGAGGTCGCGGTCGAAGTTGTCGTAGCCGTGCTGCTTCGGGCGGCCGTTGGCCTCGTTGCGCGCGTCGATCTCCTCGGCGGTCGAGAAGCTCTCGTAGAGGTAGCCGCCGGCGCGGAGCTGCTCGATGACGTCCTGGTAGATCTCGCCGCGCTGGGACTGGCGGTAGGGGCCGTGCGGGCCACCGACGTCGATGCCCTCATCCCAGTTCAGGCCGAGCCAGCGGAGCGAGTCGAGGATCTGGCCGTAGCTCTCCTCGCTGTCGCGCGCCGCATCGGTGTCCTCGATCCGGAAGACGAAGGTGCCGCCGGTGTGTCGCGCGTAGGCCCAGTTGAAGAGGGCCGTGCGGACCATGCCGACGTGCGGCGTCCCGGTGGGCGACGGGCAGAAGCGAACGCGCACATCGGCGCCGGTCGCATCGGAGAATCGGGGTGCAGAGGTCTCAGACATCATCGCCCATCTTACCGGTCGCCGGTGACCTTCGCGGGCTCCCGCGGGGCCGCAGCGGCTTCGCGGCCGCGCGCATTCCGCCGGGCGCGAAGACCGAGCTGAATCGAGGCCACGGCTCCCAACGCGAGGAGCACGGCGCACGTCGCGGCGAGGAAGGAGAAATCCCCGATCGCGAAGATCACGCCGGAGAGTGCCCCGGCGATCGCCCCGGCCGCGCTCATCGTCGCGTCCGAACGCCCCTGCCAGCGCGGGCGATCCGCCTCAGGGGTGAGCTCGGTCAGCAGCGCCGCCCCCGCCACCGTGACGGCGCTCCAGCCGAGGCCGAGGAGCGTGAGGGACACCTGCACGATGAGGTGCGACGGCCCCGCGATAAACGCGAGCACGATCGACAGGAGCAGCACCACGAGCCCCAGCACGACGATCGGGATCCGCCCGTAGCGACTCGCGAGCGTGCCGAACACCGGCGAGAGCGCGTACATGCCGGCGATGTGCAGGCTCAGCGTGAAGCCCACGATCTCGGGGGTGCCCTCATGGTGCATGAGGTGGAGCGGGGTCATCGCCATGAGCCCCACCATGATGGCCTGAGCGATCGCAATGACGACGATCACGAGAATCCGCGCACGACGGTCCCCCGTCGGCGGGGCCGCCGTTCCCGCGGCGCCCGGCGTCGATCCCCCGGCCGATTCCAGTCCGGAAACGGCCGAACGTGCCGCCTCCGCGATCTTCCGCGCGGTGAGCAGCGGGTCAGGACGCAGCCCGAACAGGTTGACCGCGGCCGCCAGCACCTGAGCCGCGAAGGCGAAGACGAATACTCCGGCGAGCTTCGGGATTCCCAGCGCATCGCCGACGACAGCGCCCGGTCCCACGAGGTTCGGTCCGACCACTGCGCCGACCGTGATCGCCCACACGACCAGCGAGAGGTCGCGCGCGCGCTTCTCGGGCTCGGCAAGGTCCGTGGCGGTGAAGCGGGACAGCAGCTGCACGGCGCTCGCGACGCCGAGCATGCCGAGCCCGATCGCGAGGAGCCACCACTGGCCGATCACGGTCGAGAAGATCGCGATCAAGGCACCGAACATGGCGACCGTGCTGCCGATGACGAGAGCCGGCCGGCGGCCGCGGCGACCCGCGAGGCGGGCGAGGGGGATGCCAGCGATCGCTGCGCCGGCGTTGAAGACGGACGAGGCGAGGCCGGAGATCGCATCGTTGCCGCTCACCTCAGCGAGGAGCAGGGCCCCGACCGAGAGCGAGGCGCCGACCCCGAGGCCGCCGAGCACGGTCGCGATGGAGAGCACCCAGACCGTGCGGCGCTGGAGCGGGCCGCCGCGCCGGGGCAGGTCTCCGGTTAAGCCGCCGGTGCCGGGCGCACCGGTTGCCTGGGGTGTCGGAGCCGAGGCCGATCCTGCCGCGCTCATGCGACGGGCTCCAGACCCCAGCGCGCGCCGTCCACGCCCGCGAGCAGGCGTTTCGCCAGGCGGACCTGGGGGCTCTCGTTGGCCGTGGCCATCGAGACGAGGCCGATCGTGCGATAGCGCGGCGGGTCGAGGCGGATCGCCCGCGCGTCCTCTGGCAGCGTCCTGGCCGCCGCGAGCGCGAGGCCGGGCACGAGCGCAACGGCCCCGCCCGCCGCGGCCATCGCGAGCATCGCTGGCACGTTGTCGGTCTCCTGGATGATGTCCGGCTCGAAGCCGGCCTCGCCGGCCGCGGCGAGCAGGTGGCCGCGGCACTTCTCGCAGCCCGCGATCCAGTGCTCCGCGGCGTAGTCACCGAGGTTCGCGGGATCCGTCGCGCTCGCTCGCTGGTCGGAAACGACGAGGCTGACCTCCTCGCGCCAGAGCGGCAGGAAGGCGCTTCCCGCCGGGAGCTCGTGGCCGCCCTCGTAGTCGAAGATGAGGGCGCAGTCGACCTCGCCGTCGCGAAGCATCTCGGTCGCGGCGGGCGGCTCGGCCTCCCGGTACTGCAGCGAGACATCGGGCGCCTCGACGCCGAGCTCGCGCATGAGCGCGGGGACGAGCGTCGCGGAGGCCGAGGGGAACCCGACCATGCGCAGGGTGCCCGCACGCTCCCCGCGCAGATCGTCGATTGCCGCGAGCGCCGCATCGATCTCGGCGACGACCGTGCGGCCGTGATCCGCGAGGATCCTGCCAGCGGTCGTGAGGCGGATGCCGCGTCCGCTGCGTTCGATGAGCGGAACCGCGAGACGGTTTTCCACGCGCTTGATGCGCTGGCTCACCGCGGGCTGGCTCAGGCCGAGGCTCGCGGCGGCCGCGGTGAGGGATCCCGTGGTGGCGAGCGCGTGGAGGATGCGGAGCTCGGTCGAGTCGATCGAACCGAGCGGATCGGCGCTGCGGATGGTGCTCATGCTGCCAGTGTACCCCGAACATAATCCTCGGTGAAGCAAAGCATAAGAATCATTCGCTTTCATTATGCGTCCGGCTCTTCTAGCCTGACGACATGGCAGCAACATCGACATTCGGGCCCTCCAGTATCGAAGAATCCCCAGTTTCCAACCGCGGGAGCGACTTCGAGACGCTGCGCGGCGAATTCACCGCGGGAAACGGGTATCTCGCCGCGTGCACCGCGGGCCTTCCTCCCCAGCGGGTGACCGCGGCGATGCACGCCTTCGTCGACGCCTGGGCAGCCGGGCGCCTCGACGCGCACGCGCTGGGCGACGTCGCCGAGCAGTGCCGCGCGCGCTACGCCGAACTCGCGGGGGTTGCGCCCGATCGCGTCGCGCTCGGCGGGCAGGTCTCCCAGCTCGTCTCCATCGTCGCGACGAGCGTCCCCGACGGCGCCGAGGTGCTGTGCGCCGCAGGAGACTTCTCCTCGCTCACCCACCCGTTCGAGCAGCTCGCCCGGCGCGGCGTACGCGTGCGCTACGCCCCGGTCGCTGAACTCGCACGGGCCATCACCCCGGAGACCGCGCTCGTCGCGTTCTCGCACGTGCAGTCAGCGACCGGCGAGGTCGCCGACGCGGACGGCATCCAGGCGGCCGCAGCCGCGGCGGGCGCCCGCACCCTCGTCGACCTCACCCAGTCGCTCGGCTGGCTCCCCACCGAAGCCGGCCGCTTCGACTACACCGTCTGCCACGCCTACAAGTGGCTCTGCGCCCCGCGAGGCACGTCCTTCATGACCGTTCGCGAGGGGCTCGACGACTCCCTCACCCCGATCGCAGCTGGCTGGTGTTCTGCCGACGACGTCTGGTCGTCCTGCTACGCGGGCAGCACCCCGCTCGCGGCGAGTGCTGGCCGCTTCGACCTGTCGCCGTCGTGGCCGCTGCTCGGGGGCACGCTCGCGGCGCTCGAGTTCTTCACCGAGCTCGACATCGACGAGGTCATGCGGCACGACATCGCCCTCGCCAACGCCGCGCGGGCCGTGCTCGGCCTCCCCGCGGGCAACTCGGCGATCGTGACCTGGCCGGACCCGGATGGAACCGAGCTGGCGAAGCTCAGCAACGCCGGCATCACCGCCTCCGGGCGCGCAGGAAACGCCCGAATCGCGTTCCACCTCTGGAACACGAAGGAGGACGTCGATCGGCTCGAGCGCGCCCTCCGCGCGAGCTAGGCGCCCGTCGCGGCCGCGATAGCCTCGGCGTCGCGGCGATCCTGCTCCGTCGCGACGAGCTGCCCGCACGCCCCGTCGATCTCCTTGCCGCGGGTATCGCGCAGGGTCGTCGGGATGCCGGCCGCGTTCAACCGGTCGACGAACTCGCGCGTCACCTCGCGGGTCGAGGACGTCCAGATCGAACCCGGGGTCGGGTTGAGCGGGATCGGGTTGACGTGCACCCAGCCGCGGCCGCGCGCGTTTAGCTTGTCGGCGAGGAGATCGGCTCGCCAGGCGTGATCGTTCATGTCCTTGATCAGGGCATATTCGATCGAGACGCGGCGCCCGGTGACCTCGTAGTAGTGATACGCGGCGTCGAGCACCTCCTCGACCTTCCAGCGGCTGTTCACGGGGATGAGCTCGTCGCGGAGCTGATCGTCCGGCGCGTGCAGCGACAGCGCGAAGGTGATCGGGATCTCCTCGTCCGCGAGCTTGCGGATCGCCGGAGCGAGGCCCACGGTCGAAACCGTGATCCCGCGCGCGGACATGCCGAGGCCCTCGGGCGACGGGGCGATCATGCGGTGCACCGCGTTCATCACGCGCTTGTAGTTCGCGAGCGGCTCCCCCATCCCCATGAAGACGATGTTGTTGACCCGCTCGGCTTCCGCGCCGTTGCCCGCCTCGCGCTTGCGCCCGAGGCCGCCCTCGGCGATCACGCGATTCGCCTGGACGATCTGGTCCAGGATCTCGGCCGTGGACATGTTGCGGGTGAGGCCAGCCTGGCCCGTCGCGCAGAACGGGCAGTTCATGCCGCAGCCGCACTGGCTGGACACGCACAGGGTGATCCTGCCCGGATAGCGCATGAGCACCGACTCGACGAGCGCGCCGTCGAACAGGCGCCACAGGAACTTGATCGTGTCGCCGTCATCCGTGACGAGCCGCTTCACCTCGGTGAGCAGCGGCGGGAAGAACGCCTCGACGAGCTTTTCACGGGCATCCTTGGGGATGTCGGTCATCTGCTCGGGATCCGTGGTCCGATGCTCGAAATAGTGCTTCGAGAGCTGCTTCGCGCGGAACTTCGGCAGGCCGAGCTCCACCACCTTCGCCTCGCGCTCCTCGAGCGTCATATCGGCGAGGTGGGTGTCCGGCTGCTTCACCCGCGGCGACGCGAACTGCAGGGTGGGACGCCCATCGGGGTTCGTGAGCTGCTTCCAGCCCTCCGTCTTCGGGCGCACCTGCGGGCGCGACCCGGCACTCGCCGGTCGCGTCTTGATCAGGCGCGGCGCTTCGGCCTTCTTCTCGGGGTCGGCGGCCGGGCCGTGGTTGAGCTTGTTCGGATCCATCGCCGTCTATTGTCGCACCCTCCGAACAGGAACGCCTGAACCGGGGGTGTCCCGGCGCTGTCCGCCTCGCTCCGAGTGCGCCGGAACGTGGACCGGGGATCGGGATCGGGGATCGGGATCGGGGATCGGGATCGGAGGCGCGCGGTCCTAGTCCCCCGCCGCGTCGTACACGCCGAGGAGCCCCGCGATCCCCCCTGCACGCCACGCCGCCAGCTGCCGCTCCGCAGGACCGCCGTCACGCTTCCGTGCGGCGAGATACCCCTCGACGCGGGCGAGATCACCCGCGTCGCTGAGATCCTCTCCCACGTGGTCGAGCAGCGCGTCGAGCACCTCCGCAGCCGCTCCCGGCCGCCAGGTGCGCGGATCGACGAGCTCACTCGCGAGGCCGTTGCGGGCGGCGAGCCACGAGGCGCCCCGGAGAATGTCCGGCTGCGCCGGCTCGAATTCGGTGCCGGCGGCGCCCTCGCGCAGCGCACGCGCCACGAGCGCGCGATAGATCAGCGCGTACGCCACCGCTTCCTCCGAGCTCAGCTGAGCATCCGCGAGGCGGATCTCGATCGTCGGGAACTTCGCGGAGAGGCGGATCGACCAGTTCACCAGGGCGCGATCCAGCAGGGCGCCGGCGTCGACGAGCCCGTCGACGACCCGGTCGTACTCCTCGGCGCTCGCGAAGTGCGGCGGATACCCGGAGGACGGCCACTGCTGCAACGAGAGATAGCGCCAGCTCGCGTACCCGGTCTCGTCCCCGAGCCAGACCGGCGAGTTCGCCGTGAGCGCGATGAGGAGCGGCGTCCACGGCGCGATGCGGGCGACGGCGTCGATCCCGGCATCGCGCGACGGCACCTCGACGTGCACGTGCGTCCCGGTCGAGTAGTAGCGGGACACCATGCCGCGCATCGTCCGGTTGATGTCCACGTAGCGCTTCGTATCGACGACGGTCCCGGGGATCTCTCCGCCCAGCGGCGGCAGGCCGGCCCCCGAGAGCACGAGCCCGTTGCGTCTCGCCTCGCGCGAGGCCGCGACCCTGAACTCGCGGAGCGATCCGATCGCCTCGTCCGCGGTGTCGCAGATCGGCGTGGCCGTTTCGAGCTGGCTGTGGAAGAACTCGTGCTCGGCGCGGAGCTCGGGCAGCGCGGCGATGATCGCGTCCGAACCGTCACGCGGTCGCCCGGTTTCGGCGTCGAGCAGCAGGAATTCCTCTTCGACGCCGAACCTTGGCGCGCGCTTTGCTTCAGTCACCGTTCAGACCTGCCCTTCCTAGGGGCTCCCAGTGTTGCACGTGCCGAGGCGAACGGACCTGATCAGGAGACGGTGTTACGAAGAATTCCGATACCCTCAACCGCCACCTCGACCGTGTCGCCCGCTTCGAGGCGCCCCACGCCGGCCGGCGTGCCGGTGAGAATCACGTCGCCCGGAAGCAGCGTGAACGCCTGCGAAGCGTGCGCGACGATCCTGGACAGCGGGAAGATGAGCTGCGACAGGCGCGCGTCCTGCTTCACCTCGCCGTTCACGCTCGTGGTGATGCGCGCGTCGGCGAGATCGGGATCGGTCTCGATCACCGGCCCGAGCGGGCAGAACGTGTCGAAGCCCTTGCCGCGGGTCCACTGGCCGTCCGCGATCTGGAGATCGCGCGCCGTGACGTCGTTGGCGCAGGTGAAGCCGAACACGTACTTCAGCGCGTCCTCCTCGGGGACGTCCTTCGCGACGGCGCCGATCACCATCGCGAGCTCACCCTCGAACTCCACGCGATCAGAAATCGCCGGTCGCACGATCGCATCGTCCGGCCCGATCACAGAGGTGTTCGGCTTGAGGAACAGCAGGGGCTCCTCCGGGACCTCCCCGCCTGTTTCGCTCTTCATCTCCTCGACGTGATCGAGGTAGTTCTTCCCGACGCACACGACCTTCGACCGCGGAATCACGGGGGCGAGCAGGCGCACCTTCTCGAGCGGGATCCGACGGCCGGTCGTGTCGTAGCCGGCGACGATCGGATCGCTCACAAGCTCGACGACCTCGACGCCCTCGCCCGATTCGGCGCGGTCGAGCACGCCGTAGGAAATCTCTCCCTCGTACTGGAAGCGCGCAACCTTCATGATCAGGCCTCCTTCGCGGGGACGATCACGTCGAGCCAGCCGTGCGTGTCCTCGCGGAGGCCGAACTGGATCCCCGTGAGTTCTTCGCGGAGCGACATCGTGAGTTCGCCGGGGGCGGCATCGCCGAAGTCGATCGTGAAGTCGCTCGACTTGAGCGAGCCGATCGGGGTGATCACCGCGGCCGTTCCGCAGGCGAACGCCTCGGAGATCGTGCCGTCCGCAACGCCCTCGCGCCACTCCGAGACGGTGACCGCGCGCTCCTCCACACGAAGGCCTCGATCCTTCGCGAGCTCGATCAGACTCCGACGCGTGATCCCCGAGAGGATGTTGCCGTTCAGCGCGGGGGTGATGAGCGTCCCGTCGGTACGCACCAGGAACAGGTTCATTCCGCCGAGCTCGTCGATCGTGTCCTCGGTCTGCGTGTCCGTGAACAGCACCTGCTGGCAGCCGTTCTCCGCGGCCTCCTGCTGGGGCAGCAGCGAGGCGGCGTAGTTCCCTCCGCACTTGGCTGCGCCGGTGCCGCCGTGGCCGGCGCGCGCGAGATCCTGCGACAGCCAGATCGAAACCGGCTTCACCCCGCCCGAGAAGTACGGTCCTGCCGGGCTCGCGATCACGAGGAAACGCGCGCGCTCCGCCGACCGCACGCCGAGGAAACTCTCGTCGGCGATCATGAACGGGCGCAGGTACAGGCTCTGATCCTCACGCGTCGGCACCCAGTCGGCGTCGATGCTCACGAGCTCGTGAATCGCCCGAACGAACAGCTCCTCGGGGATCTCCGGCAGCGCGAGGCGGCGCGCCGAGTCATTCAGACGCTGCGCGTTCGCCTCGGGGCGGAACGTGACGATCGACCCATCGGGGCGACGATACGCCTTGAGCCCCTCGAAGATCTCCTGGCCGTAGTGCAGCACCGAGGAGGCCGGATCCATCGGGATCGGGCCGTACGGAATCACCTCGGCGTCGTGCCACCCCTGATCCTTCGTCCACACGATCGAAACCATGTGATCGGTGAAGTGGTTGCCGAAGCCGGGGTCGACGAGCAGCGCCTCGCGCTCCTCGGGCGACAGCCGTGCGGCCTCGGTGTGGCGGAATTCCAGGTTCGTCATGCGTGCACTCTCTTGCGTGGGTTCGGTTCAGGTGATGCGGGTCGCCGCGGGCTAGGCCCGTGCCGGAAGCTGCTCGATCACGGCGTCGCCGATCTCCGCGGTCGCGCGCTGCGCGTCACCGCGGGAGGCGAGGTCCGAGCGAACGGCGTCGCGGATGCGCTCGCCCTCGGACTCGAGGCCCAGGTGATCGAGCATCAGTGCCGCGGACAGGATCGCCGCGGTCGGGTCCGCCTTCTGCTGCCCAGCGATATCGGGAGCAGAACCGTGAACGGGCTCGAACATGCTCGGGAACGCGCCGCTCGGATTGATGTTTCCTGAGGCGGCGAGCCCGATGCCACCGCCGATCGCACCGGCGATGTCAGTCAGGATGTCTCCGAAGAGATTATCAGTGACGATGACGTCGAATCGCGCGGGGTCCTGCACCATGTGGATCGTCGCGGCGTCGACGTGCATGTAGTCGACGGCGATCTCCGGGTACTCGGAGGCGACGGCCTCGATGATCCACTGCCACATCGCCCCGGCGAACACGAGCACGTTGGTCTTGTGCACCCAGGTGAGCTTCTTGCGGGGCCGCTTCTGCGCGGTCTCGAAGGCGTAGCGGACCACGCGCTCGACACCATAGGCGGTGTTGACCGACACCTCGGTTGCGACCTCGTGCGGCGTTCCGGGGCGCAGGCGGCCGCCGTTGCCCGCGTACGGCCCCTCGGTGCCCTCGCGCACGACCACGAAGTCCACGGCACCGGGATCCTTGAGCGTCGACGCAACGCCGGGGAAAAGGGTGCAGGGCCGCACGTTCGCGTAGTGGTCGAAGTCGAAGCGCAGCTTCAGCAGCAGCCCGCGCTCGATGTTCGCTGCCTTCAGCCGCGGATCTCCGGGGACACCGCCGACCGCGCCAAACAGGATCGCATCGTGCTCGGCGATCGCGGCCTGCTCAGCCTCGGGAAGCGTCTCCCCCGTTGCGAGGAAGCGCTCCGCACCGAGCTTGAACTCGGTGCGCTCGAGCGCGACGCCAGACTCCTCGAGTGCCGCGTCGAGAACGCGATTCGCCTGCTCGATCACCTCGGGGCCGATGCCGTCTCCGGGGAGAACTGCGAGCTTGATGGTGCGGGTCACGTGGCGCTCCTCTTCGTGCCTGGACAGAGTGCTTCCAGCATAGACCGGGGCGGACGCGGCTGGACTCGCGATCTGATCGGCGCGGGATGCGTCGCTCAGCCCACACTGAGGCAGATGGAACGACGCGAGGGCGTTTCTCACCCTCGTATCCGATACTCGATCCGTTGCGGGCGAGATCGGACTCGGCCGCGGTGGGCAGCAGTCGACCCGATCTGAACGACGAAGGGCGGAGATGTCAGCAGATCGATCCTTCCTCCACTGGACTTCGGCGGGCCTTGTCGCCCTGCCGCCCGCGCTCATGTGGCTCGTGGCGCGCAAACTCACGATGCTCATGCGAGAGGCGCCGGATCACTGGAGCGACGCCTCCGAGGTCGCCGCGGCGAGGCGCGTCCACGAGACGTTCTGGGCCGACGTGTCCCCCGCGTTCCTGTGCGCCATGATCGCTCTGGCGCTCGCGCTGCGGTTCGGGGCGGAGACGAGACGCTTGACCGCCGCCGCGGCCTTTGGGACCCTCGCGCTTCTCTCGAGCGGCTTCTCCTGCGCGTGGTTCGTCGGCGTGAGCATCTCGTTGAATCAGACCGAGGAACGGGAGTTCCCCACCTTTCCGCTGCTGTGGGGCGCGCTGTTCTGGGCGACGCTGACGGCGATCGTCGCGGGGTCGGGGTACCGTCAGCGCCGGCGCGAGTCCCGGCGGCGCGGGAGAGCCGCTCGGGCGGACGGCACGCGCGATCGTGCGGGCGCGCGCTGATCGCAGGGAAACGCAACGCGTTTCCGCCCAGCGCGCGGCGGGCCCACCGGCCCGCAACCCGCACAGCGGGTTCGAATCCCGCCCACCCCCAGAAACACCGAAAGCCCCACCCGAAGGTGAGGCTTTCGTTCCGGTGACCCCAGCGGGCGCGCGCTGATCGCAGGGAAACGCAACGCGTTTCCGCCCAGCGCGCGGCGGGCCCACCGGCCCGCAACCCGCACAGCGGGTTCGAATCCCGCCCACCCCCAGAAACGCCGAAAGCCCCACCCGAAGGTGAGGCTTTCGTTCCGGTGACCCCAGCGGGATTCGAACCCGCGTTACCGCCGTGAGAGGGCGGCGTACTAGGCCGCTATACGATGGGGCCGGACGCTGTTCAGGGCTTGGGATTTTCTCCCGCTGCCCCGGCAACTCGTCTATCTTTGCACAGGCCCGAGCATCACGCCAAATCCGGCCGCGACTCCCGGGTGTGTCTCCCGGAATGACGGGCGACACGCCTGCGCGGGCCGCCCGTTCGTCCGGCTGTTACTCTTCCTCGCCCGGGCGTGGACGGAACCACTTCGCTGGGAGGTCGGGGCCGTCCCACACCTTGATCGCACCCCAGGCCACCGCGGCGATCGGGACAGCGAGCACCGCGCCGAGGATCCCGCCGAGCACGGTGCCGATGGTCAGGGCGAGCAGGATTACGAGCGAGTGGAGTTTGAGCGCGCGACCCATGAGGACGGGCTGGAGGAAGTTGCCCTCGAGCTGGTTCACGAGGACGACGACGCCGACGACCAGGACCGCGTTGAGCGGACCGTTCGCGACGAGGGCGACGAGGGCCGCGAGAATTCCCGCGAGAGTGGCGCCGACGATCGGGATGAACGCCGTGACGAACACCAGCACGGAGAGGGGCACCGCGAGAGGCACCCCGAGGATGAGCAGGCCGATCCCGATGCCGATGGCGTCAACGAGTGCCACCGCGGCGGTGCCTCGGACGTAGGATCCGAGGGTCTGGACCGTGCGTTCGCCGACGCGGTTGGCGCGGGCGAGGGCGCTTCCGGTGAACGGTCGCGTGACGAACTTCCAGATCCGCGGGCCGTCCTTGAGGAAGAAGAACAGCACGACGACCATCAGGATGAACCCGGTGACGAAGCTCGTCACCGCGCTCACGCCCGCGAGCGCGCCCGAACCGAACTGGCTGCTCGTGAGGAAATCGACGGCCTGTTTCTGCAGATCGCCGAGCTGTTCGGCGAGTTTGCCGTCGCTCGGCATGAACGGGAGCGTGTGGATCCAGTCGACGACCTGCGTGAAGCCGCTCTGCGCCTGAGCCCCCAGTTCGTCCCACTGGTCGCGTACGGCCCACACGATCAGCCAGCCGACGCCCGTGAGGAGCAGCACGATCGTGAGGAGCATGAGCACGGCCGCGAGTGCCGGCGGCACCCTGCGGGCGGCGAGCCAGCGCATGACCGGGGCGAAGGTGCTTGCGAAGATGAGCGCGAGCAGCACCGGGATCACGACCACGCTCAGCGCGCGCAGCCCGATGATGAAGAGCGCCGTGAGGGCGAGGACGATGATGATCTGCAGCGCGCGCGTGGCGATGCTGCCGAGTCCGTCGCCCCAGAGTCGCGAGGCGCGCGCTTCGGGCGGCTTGCCGGGGGCGTCTCCTCGGCCCGCTCGGATGCCGGTCCCCCGTTCAACGGCCGCGAGCCGGAGCTCGAGTTCTTCTGTGCGGTGTCGTCGTCCAAACATTGCGGTGCCTCTCCCGGGGTGTGTCCCGGTTACTTGACGGCGCGCGCCGCGATGAAGGCGCGCAGTTCCGTCTCGTCGTCGTCCATTTCAGTTACGTGCTGGGGAAGTTCGAGCAGACCGGCAAGGTGCTCGGGCATTCCGAGCCTGAGCCCGGTCGCCTCGAGGACGATTTCGGGGAACTTCTCGGGCTTCGCTGTTTCGAGGACGAGCATCGGCACGCCGTCTTCGGCGTGCTCGCGCGCCACCTTCACGCCGTCCGCCGTGTGCGGGTCGATCACGATTCCGGTGGCCTCGTGCACCTGGCGGATCGTTGCGACGCGATCGGCGTGGGTGCTCGTGCCGCTCTGGAAGCCGAACTCCTCGAGGAAGCGGGGCAGCTCGGCGGAGAGGTCGATCCTGCCGGTCTCGTCGAGTTCGCGCCACGCGGCGGCGAGGCGCTCGGGGTCGCGGCCGAGCAGGTCGAAGATGAAGCGCTCGAGGTTCGACGCCTTCGAGATGTCCATCGACGGGCTCGAGGTGGCGTGGGTGTCGGCGGCGGTACGGGGCGTGTAGACGCCGGTGCGGAAGAACTCGTCGAGCACGTTGTTCTCGTTGGCTGCGAGGACGAGGCGTCGGATCGGCACCCCCATCGCCTTCGCGAGGTGCCCGGAGAGGATGTTGCCGAAGTTGCCGGACGGCACGGTGACGGAGACCTCGAACGATCCTCGCTCCTCCGGCGCGACCGCGTCGCTCGCGCGGAGCCACGCCCACACGTAGTAGACGATCTGCGCGCTGATGCGGCCGAGGTTGATCGAGTTGACGGTGCCGAGGGCGTTGGCGCGCTTGAACTCGAGGTCGCCGGAGAGCGACTTCAGGAGGTTCTGGCAGTCGTCGAAAACGCCCGCGATCGCGATGTTGTGGATGTTGTCGTCCGTGAGCGAGTACATCTGCGCGCGCTGGAAGTCGCTCATGCGACCCTGCGGGGACAGCATGAACACCCCGATGCTGTCCTTGCCGCGGAGCGCGTACTCGGCGGCCGAACCGGTGTCGCCGGAGGTCGCTCCGATGATGTTGAGTGTGCGGTCGGTGTGAGCGAGTGCGTATTCGAGCGCCTGGCCGAGGAACTGCATCGCCATGTCCTTGAAGGCGAGCGTGGGACCCTCTGAGAGCCCGACGAGGGTGAGTCCGCCGTCGAGCGGGGTGAGCGGCACGATCGACTCCGCCACGAACTTCTCCGGAGCGTAGGCGTCGCGGCAGAGCCGCGCCAGGTCCTCGCGCGGGATATCGGTGGCGTAGCGGGAGAGCACCTCTGTTGCGAGCGAGGGGTAGTCGAGTGCCCGCCACGACTCGAGCGTTTCGGCGTCGATCTGCGGAATCGATTCGGGCACGACCAGGCCACCGTCGGTTGCGAGCCCCTCGAGGAGGATCGCGCTGTAGGGGGCCGGCTCCATGCCGCCGCGGGTCGAGATGTACTTCACCATGCTCCTTCGCTCGTATGCTTCGTTCAGTCTATTCGGGGCCGTCGGCCGGAGCGGGTATGCCCCGCGACGGGTCCGGGTCGGCGTGGGGCATCCGCTACCAGCTCACCGGGAGCGCCTTCCCCTCCTCATACCCGGCCGCCGACTGGAGGCCGACCCGCGCGCGCACGTGGAAGTCGGAGAGGTTCGCCGCACCGGCGTAGGTGAACGAGGATCGCACGCCCGAGGTGATCATGTCGAGCAGGTCCTCGATCCCGGGGCGCTGCGGATCGAGGTAGATCTTCGAGGATGAGATCCCCTCGGCGAACAGCTCTTTTCTCGCTCGCTCGAACGCGTCGAGCGCGCCGAAACGGCCCTGCACCGCCTTCGTGAACGCCATTCCCCAGGATTCCTTGTACTGCCGGCCGTCCGGCTCGGTGACGAGGCCGCCGGGTGATTCGGCCGTGCCTGCGAACCAGGATCCGATCATGATCGATGAGGCCCCGGCGGCGAGCGCGAGCGCGACATCGCGCGGATACCTGACCCCGCCGTCGGCCCAGACTGCCGCGCCGAGCTCACGCGCGGCCTGCGCGGTCTCGAGCACCGCGGAGAACTGTGGGCGCCCCACCGCGGTCATCATTCGGGTGGTGCACATGGCGCCGGGCCCGACGCCGACCTTCAGGATCGAGGCCCCGGCCCCGACGAGGTCGCGCACCCCGTCTGCCGTGACGATGTTGCCCGCGACGATCGGCAACCCGAGCCCGAGTTCGGCGACGGCCGCGATGGCCCGCAGCATTCCCTCTTGATGACCGTGGGCCGTATCCATGACGAGCACGTCCGCTCCGGCGGCGGCCAGCGCGCGCGCCTTGGTCGCGGGGTCTCCATTAATGCCGATGGCGACCCCGACCGCGAGGCGACCCTGCGCGTCGAGCGCTGGCCGATAGATGGTGCGGCGCAGCGCAGATCGCTCGGTCAGGATGCCGACGAGCGACGTTCCCTCCGCGTCCGCGACCGCGACCGCTGCGGCGTCGCCGTCGGCCGACTCGAGTGCCGCATACACCGCGTCGAAGCCCGAGCGCGGGTCCGTGAGCGCGGTGATCGGGACGGTGGGCGCCGCCCCCCGCACGAGATCGTCGAGCCTAGCGTCACCGGGAACCCCGGAGAGTCGCTCAGCACTCAGCACACCGCGGAGTGCCGACACTGCGGGGCGCGCGCCCGGAAGCGATGGCGATCCGGATCCGGCTCCCGAGACCACCGCCACGCACTGGCCCTGAGCGCGGGGAATGTGCCGCAGCGCTTCCTCGGCCGTGGCCTCCGGCGGGAGGATGACCGGGGTATCCACTTCGACCGGCTGCGCTTTCACCCACCGGATGGCCTCCTCCATGCGGGAGAGCTCGAGATCCTGCGGGAGCACGGCGAGGCCTCCTCTCCGCGCGAGCACGGCCGCGAGGCGCGGACCGGATACGGCGTTCATGTTGGCGGCCACGAGCGGGAGGGTCGCGGGGGTGCCGTCTCGCGGCGCGAGGTCGACGTTGAGCCGACTCCCCACCTCTGACCGCCGAGGAACGAGGAAGACGTCCGAGTAGGTGAGGTCGACCGTGGGCGGGGCGCCGATGAATTCCATGCCCCCAAAGCTAGGCCATGCCGCTGACATTCGCGGCCGCCCCGCAGCGAGTTCCGCCAACGATCTCACGGCCCAGATCCTGAGAGTTCCCTTAGGATGGCTAATGTGACTCCGACGAGTCGCCCCCGCTCTACACGGTTGCCACGGTCCGCCACCCCGCGCTGGCGACAGGAAAACCGCGTCGGATCGGGTCCCCGAACGCAGAAGGAGCACTGACAGGCGATGTCCGATCCCACACTCCCCGAGAACGAGCAGGGCAAGCAGCCCGAATCTCCCAAGTCCCACGCACCGGAGCAGCCCCAGCCGCCGTTGCAGCCGGGCTCCTCCGCGCAGCCGCCGCAGCCGATGCAGCCGCCGCAGTCGGTTCAGCCGCCCGTGATCCAGCCGCCGAGCGCCCCGTACTCCGTGCCGGGTGTCGCCCCGGCCGCCCCCGGCAACGCGGACGGCGACGTACCGACGCCGCCCGCTCCCCCGGTCCCGCCGCAGCCCGGTCAGCCGATGGCTCCCCAGGGCGCGCCTCAGGCCCCGATGAATACGCTCGCAATCATCTCGTTCGTCGGCGCATTCTTCATCGGCCTCGTCGGCGTCGTCTGCGGTCACATCTCGCTCAGCCAGATCAAGAAGACCGGGGAGCGCGGGCGCGGCTTCGCACTCGCCGGCACGATCATCGGTTACGTGCAAATGGCGATCGTGATCCTTGCGATTGTGTTCTCCTTCATCGTGGCTGGCATCGCCACGACCGCTGGCATGGCGACGCTCAACGAGATCGATCGTTCCGCTTCAGCTTCCTCATCGGAGGAGCTCACGGAGTCCGCGTCACCGGGCGACTCAACGACCGAGGGCACCGAAGGATCCGAGAGCGCGACGCCGCCCGCCGGCGGCGATCTGTCGCCTGAGTACTGCGCAGCAGTCAAGGATCTCGCAAAGGTGAGCTCTGCGAACGCAGAAGACTCCGCAGCACTGACGTCCGCCCTGAAGAAGGTCGGATCCGTGGGTGAAAGCAACTCCCAGGTGTACTCGGACATGGTGAAGTACATCGAGGACCCCCAGTACGCGGCCAGCTCCGCGGGAACAGACACGCTGAGCAAGTTCACCGACGTCTTTACGTCGGACATGCTGGCCTGCGGCTGAGTCCTCACGCGGAGCGCCTCCCCAGGGGGCTGCGCTCCGCGTGAGACCCTCGGGCGCCGCCTGCCGGTCGCGTGCCGAAACGTATCCGCGCGGAACGGATTTCGGCATCACCGCGCGCCCCTCTTCAAGCAATACCCCTGGTCAGGCTACTGTTGTCCCGATCAACTTCACGGAGGAAATATATGTTCAAGGGTTTCAAGGAGTTCCTGCTGCGCGGGAACGTGGTCGATCTCGCCGTCGCAGTGGTGATCGGCGCAGCATTCAACACGGTCGTCGAGAAGGTTGTCGCTGCGCTCTTCAACCCCATCATCGGCTTGTTCCTCAACGCAGACTCGTTCGACAAGGCAGCCATGGTCCCGCTCCCCAACGGCGATCACATCGCCTTCGGCGTGATTATCGGCAGCGTCATCAACTTCCTGATCGTTGCGGCGGTCGTCTACTTCGTGTTCGTCCTCCCGATGAACAAGCTCCGCCCGAAGGCAGAGGAGGCCCCCGCTGGCCCGGATTCCGAGGAGCTCCTCGCCGAGATCCGCGATCTGCTCCGCGAGCAGGGCCAGGCTCGCTCCGCTGCCGCCCCGCAGGCGCCGGCACCGGGCTCGACGCCGGGCGAGGGCACGCACCGCCACTAGTCCGCGACTCGAGCCGCGCCGAGCGGCTCGCAACGGACACGCGCAGAGGGGTGGGGCCGGGAAAGCGGGGCCACCCCCCGGAGCCGCCGCGGGGGGTTTAGCGGGGGGCGCCGGGA
>NZ_JAEHOI010000011.1 GCF_016522535.1 Leucobacter edaphi
CCGCCCCCCCCCCCCCCCCCCGGGGGGGGGGGGGGGGGGGGGCCCCCCCCCCCCCCCCCCCCCCCCTCGCCGCGTCCTCGGAGGTTTACGCGGTGCGCGCGTCGACGCGGCCGAGGAACAGTGCCTCACTGAGCACGGCCTTGCGGAAGGCCTCGAGGTGCAGCGACTCGTTGGGGCTGTGCGCGCGACCGTCCGGGTCCTCCACTCCGGTGACGAGGATCTCCGCGGCCGGGAACTCCTCGACGAGCTGGGCGATGAACGGAATCGATCCGCCGACCCCGATGTCGACGGGCGCCTTCTCCCAGCCGTCAGTCATCGCACCGCGGATCTCCTCGACGGCCCAGCCGCTCGTATCGACCAGGAACGCCTGCCCCAGACCCGGTTCCTCGAAGGTGAGCTGCGCGCCGAACGGGGCGCGGGCCTCGAGGTGCGCCTTGATCGCCGCGAACGCCTCGGCGGGATCCTGGCCGGGGGCGACCCTGGCGCTGATCCGCACGCGCGCCGACGGGATCAGGGTATTTGAGGCGTTCGCCACATCGGTCGCGTCGATGCCGGTGATCGTGATCGAGGGCTGCGCCCAGATCCGGGAGAGAATCTCGCCCCGGCCGATCGGGCTGACGCCCTCGAGGAGACCGGCCTCTTCCCTGAGGCGGGCCTCGTCGTAGTCAGGCGAAGCGAGATCGGCCGATCGGAGCCCCTCGACCGCGACCGCGCCGTCGTCGTCCCACAGTGTGGCGAGCAGGCGCACGGTCGCCATCATCGCGTCGGGTACGGCCCCGCCGAACATGCCGGAGTGGGACGCTCGGTCGAGCGTGTCGATACGCAGGTTGAACGCCGCTGCGCCGCGCAGGGCAACCGTGAGGCCGGGGGTGTCCTCGTCCCAGTTGCTCGAGTCCGCGACGATGATCGCGTCCGCGGCAAGGAGCTCCCGGTTCTCCCGCAGGAAGTTGCCGAACGACTGAGAGGCCCACTCCTCTTCACCCTCGATGTAGAGCGCGATGCCAAGTTCGAGTTCCCTCCCCTCGGCCGCAGCGGCGTCGGCGACCGCGCGGATCGCGGCGAGGTGCGCCATGACGCCGGCCTTGTCGTCCGCGGCCCCGCGCCCGTAGAGGCGGCCGTTTCGGCGCGTCGGCTCGAATGCCGGCGACTCCCAAGCTGCCTCGGCGCCGGGCGGCTGCACGTCGTGGTGCGCGTAGAGCAGCACCGTCGGCCGGCCGTTCCGCGATTCACGGCGGGCGATCACCGCGGGCTGGCCCAGCTCTTCCCCGCCCTCGATCGGTGCACGGCGGATATCCACGAGGTCGAACACCCCGCTCTCCCGCACGAGCGCGGCGATCGCTTCGGCGCTTTCGGCGACGTGGGCAGGGTCGAACGCAGGCCACGACACCGACGGAATCCGCACGAGCGCCTCGAGGTCCGAGAGGGTCTCATCGTGACGCTTCTCGACCGCCTCCCTGATCAGGTTCTCATCAAGTGGCTGTGGCTCGCTCGTCATCTCGCTGCTCCTCTTCGTGTTCGGCTCTGCCGCTTCGCCGTTGTCGGCCGAACCCCAGACTACTCCCGGGGAAAACGCCTCAGCGCCGGGCGCAGCACCGCGAAGCACGCACCGCGAATCGCGTAGCCTGGAACCATGAGCGAACGCGAGAAACGGTCCGGCAGGGGCGCCCCGATGGTGTGGGTCGCCGCTGGAATCATTCTGGGAGTCGCGATCGGGGCGGCGGTCGGCGCGCTCGCCGGGACCGTGGGGGCCGGTGCGGGCGTCGGGCTCGCCATCGGCGCGGTCGCCGGGTTCATCCTCGGCCTGCCGAAGGGCGACCCGGAGGACTAGTCACGCCGGGTTGCAGCCAGGCACTGCGAGTCCTCAGTCGACGATCGGCGCAGCGATCGCCTCGGTCTGGCCAGCGGCCGCGACCGAGGCAAGGGCGCGCTCAAGGATCTGGAGATTCTCGAGCGTCTCGATCTCGGTGACGCGCCCCCAGCGGATCGTCATGAACTGGAACATCGTGTTGTCGTAGACCTCGCCGGTCGGGAGGTCTCCGCTCACGCGCAGGCGCGCGGCGACCCGCGTGCGCCACGGCCAGCCGGTGACGAGCACCTCGCGCACCTCGAACTTCGCGCCGGGCAGCAGGCGCGTCACCCGCTCCCACCAGGCCTCGATCGTGGCGCGCGAGGTGCGCACCCCGCCGAGCGCGTGGTCGCCGTGGAAGCGGTAGTGGAACGGGTCGCCGAGGCCGTCGACCATCGCGTGCCAGTTGCCCCGATTGATCTCGGAGAACACCTGCTCGACCTTGCGGCGAACGATCGTTCCGTACATCTCGCACCCTCCTCGACGGTTTGGTTACGAAAGGTAACGTTACCAGCTGCGGGGCGGGCGCGCGAACGGGCGGGCGCGCGAACGGACGGGCGCGGGAACGGGCGGACGCGCAGGCGAGCGGACGCGCAGAAAGGCAGACGCGCAGGCGAGCCGCGAACTACGAGCGGGCCAGCTCCCGGGCCCCCACGTAGACGAGAGCCGTCTCGACGGTGCGCTCGACCACGACCCCGTCGATCGCCTCGAACCCGGGGACGACGGAGCGGAGCAGCAGCGGCCCGACGAGCACATCGAGCACCGCGCGCGGGTCCCTGGGCGTCTCGATCTCGCCCCGCAGATCCCCGCGCACGAGGATCGCGCTGAGCGATTCCAGCCGCGGACCGAGGAAGCCCGAGATGAAGACCTCAGCGTCGCCGCGACGGGAGGAGAGATACGCGAGCCAGCCGGCCATCGCCTGCCGCACGAGTTCGTCGTCGAAGATCAGCGCCTGCTCGCGCTGGAAGGCGAGCAGGTCGTCGCGCAGAGATCCCTCATCGATGTTCGCCGACAGGGCGAAGCGCGCGGCGAGGATCGCGGGGATCATGTCGCCGATGCTCGCAAACCTGCGATAGAACGCGGGCTTCGTGGTGCCTGCGCGGCGCACGATGCCATCGATCGTCACCGCCGGGAACCCGTCCCGCATGATCGATTCCGTCGCGGCCTCGACGAGCGCCGTATCGATTCTGCGGTCGCGGGGTCGTCCTGCTCCTGTGGTCACTTCTGCCTCTCGCACGAGTAGTCCCCCACGAATCAGGGTAAGCCAGGCGTTACCCGAGATTTCGATTCGCTCGAGATTTTCCACCCGTCTTTCGTGCGGCGAGAGGAGCCTTACGCCCCGGATAAAGGCGTCAGGATCGGCCGGTGAAGCGATCCATCGAGGAATAAACGTGGAAAATCTTCCCGGCGATCAGGTCCCACAGGCGGACGGGGAGGACACCGCGGAGCGCGGCGGACAGCTTCACGGTCCACGGCTTCGTGACGATCGGCGTTCCGAGGATCATGCCCCGCCATGCTGCCGCCACCGCTCGGCGCGGCGTCATGACGGGAGTCATGAGCGGCCCGCGGGCACCGGCGAACATCCCCGTGGAGATGTAGCTCGGGCAGAAGGTCGTCACCCGCACCCGGCCGGCGTCCTCGCGCTCGAGCTCGAGGCGGAGCGAATCGCTCCACCCCAGCATTGCCCACTTGGAGGAGGCGTAGACACTCATGCGCGGGTTCGCGAGCAGCCCGGCAGCCGAGGCGACGTTCAGGATCCGCTTCGGCCGGGAACGATCCGCCATCATGTCCGGGAGCGCCTCGCGGGTGAGCCACATCGGACCGAGCGTGTTGACCCGCATGATGGCCTCGATGTCGCGCTCGGCGTCGTGGTCCCAGAACAGCGCACCGCGGACGATCCCGGCGTTGTTGATGAGCACGTCGGGCGCGCCGGACTCGGCGACCGTGCGCGCGTACGCCTCGCGGATTGCCTCGCGGTCCCCGAGATCGACGACGTAGGCGCGCACCGCGGTTGCCGGGCGGTCGAGCTCGGCGGCGAGCGCACGCGCGCGGTCCCCGTCGACGTCCCACAGCGCGATCGCGGATGCGCCCGCGGCCACGGCACGTCGCGCGTAGAGCTCGCCCATGCCGCGCGCGCCGCCGGTGATCAGCACGCTGGAGCCGCGGATGACTTCGTCTTCGGTCGGGTGCTTCGCCTTGGTTCCCATGCGCCCACCCTAACGTCCTGATCCGGCACGATTTATTTGACAGCGTCCAGGCGGAGGCCGTCGCTGGCCTGCGGCAGAACCCCCGTCGGGTCCAGTGTTCCGCCCAACCCTGGACGCTCCCTCCGACCCCTGCGCGCGAGGAGTCCGCCGCGAACAGTGGATTGCACTACAGGTGTCGATTACTGTCCAGAAGCGCAAGGCAGTCCCATCCACACCGGGAAGGATCCCATCGATGACCTCGCAGTCCCTCACCCCGCCGCTGTCCCGCTCGCTCCCTCGCCCGACTGAGACCGATCCCACCGGTCCGCCCATGCTCGCCGACGGGGTCGCCCACGGCGCTCCCGGCGCTCCGGACTTCTCCCCAGCGCAGAACCCCGCGGAGGCCCCCCTGGGCCGCCACTCCCGGCTCCGCCGCAACCTCGCGGTGATGGTGATCGCGGGCACGGGCGCGCTCGCGCTCGGCTTCGGCGGCACCGCGCTCATGAACGCCTTCTTCACGGCGCAGGCTTCCGTCACGGGGCAGCAGGTGACGACCGGCACGGTGAACGTCACGGCGGCGACCGCGGCGAACTCGAGCCCGATCCAGGTCACCGGCCTGATGCCGGGCGACGCGGCCGAAACCCTGATCACGGTCCGTAACAGCGGCTCGGAGCCGGTCTACCTGAACTTCGGGATCCCCGTCGGAGAGGGGGCAGACGCAACCCTCGCCGGCGCCCTCCAGGCCCGCCTCACGGTCGGACCGGCCGACGGCCCCAGCACGACGCGCTCGCTCACCGACTGGCAGAGCGGCAGGTTCCAGCTCGCAGCGCCGCTCGCGCCGGGCGCTGAGACGCAGGTCGCGGTCAACGCGAGCCTGCCCGGCACCGCCACCGACACCGCGCTGCAGGCCAAGAGCGCGGCGTTCGCGGTGAACGTCACGGCAACGCAGGTCAAGAACACGCCCGTTCCCACGGGCAACACCTGGGTCGCGAACTAACGCGGTCCCGCCAGCCGCCCCCGCCGGCCGGCAGGACGGAACGGCGGCCGGTGCACCCCGCGTGCATCGGCCGCCGTCACCGCGCCCCGCCCACTGACCGGTTTCGAGTGGTTCATCAGAAAGGCATCATGAATCCGCCCCCGCTGTGCGTTGCAACGATCACCACCCGAAAAACCGGCCTCGGCGAGACGCTCCCCCAGCTCGGCGGCGCGTCACCCACCTGGCTGCCGCTCCTCGCCATCGCGCTCCTCGGAGCCGGAGCCGGCGTGATCCTCCTCGCGAGCGCGCTCAATCTCCGCGCCGATCGCTCACGACGGTCACGGAACCGCGGCACGGCGATCGCCGCCGGTATCGGCGGACTCGCCTTCCTCGCGCTCCTCGCGGGCGCCGAGCTGACCGCACCGCGAGCGGAAGCGGTCGGAGTATCGCGCGCGCAGGCCGGCCCGGAGCGGCTCGACACGAGCTACGGCGCCGGATGCCGGCTGTTCGAGGTCACGGGCATCGACCGGAACGAACGGATCGGACGGATCCTCCCCGGGGACGATGCCCCGATCCTGACCGTGGCGCTCACCAATCGCTTCGCGCAGCCCGTCACGGTGTCCGCGGCAGCGGAGCTCCGCCCGACCGCGTCCCACCTCGACGCGCTCCCCGTCACGGCCCGCTTCGCCGGAGCCGCGGAGGGTCCGGCACGGCTCGGGCCCGGACAGGCGACGGAGCTCAGCGTTGCCGCCACTCCCCCTCCAACGCTCGGCAATGAGGCGCAGGGGGCCGAGTACGCGCTCACCGTGATCGTGACCGCGACGGGGCAGCGCGATGTCCGAGGCTGAGGTGCGGCGGAGGCGCGGACGGCCGGCGCGCATCGTCGCGTGGGCGCTCGTGGCGATCGGCGCGATCCTGCTGCTCGCGGCGCCGCTCGCCCACGCGTTCGGCGTGCGCTTCGCCGTCATCAGCGGCGGCTCGATGTCGCCGACGCTGCAGCGAGGAGACGTCCTCGTCCTCGGGAAGGCGCCCGCGGCGCTCGACGTTGGCGACCTCGCGGTCGTCGGGCTGGGCGAGACCGCCTACGTGCACCGCGTGATCCACGCGGAAGACGGCCTCTACGTGCTGCAGGGGGACGCGAACGCTGAGGCCGACCACCGCCGCGTGCCGCACAGCGAGATCACGGGCCAGGTTCTGCATCGCATCGCCGCACCGTTCGCGATCCCTGCGGCGGCGGCGATGAGCGGCGAGGGCAAGATCTGCATCACGCTCGGGTCGATCGCCCTGGTGCTCTGGGCCGCGTTGACCGGCCGCCGGCCGGCCGGGCTGGCGCCGCCGGAATCCCGGACAGCCTGAGCTCAGGCTTTCCCCGCCTCGATCTTCTCGATCTCCTCGGCCTCGGCTTCGCGCGCCTTCTCCAGGTCGTCGGCCGCGATCCTCGCCCGGTCCTCCGCGCGCCTGCGGCGGTGCTGCAGAAGCGTCGCGGCCCCGTGACGCTCCCGCACGGGCTCGCGGGCCTCCTTCGTCGCCACGATGATGTAGCTCGACGCGATCAGGATCACCTGGGATGAAAGGTTGAACCAGATGAGCAAGGCGACGAGGGCGGCAAACGATCCGAGGAGCGGGTTCGTGGTCGCTCCGCGCACGAACAGGCCGGAGAGTTCCTGCAGCACGACGAGGCCGACTCCGCCGATCGCCGCGCCCGTCCAGAGCGCGCGGGCGGGTGGCTTCACGCCCGAGAGCACGCGGAATGCGAGGGCGATCGCGATCGCGTCGATCACGAACACGAGCAGGACGCTCACGATCCGGACCACGACGCTCGTCGTCCCGCCAGCCTCGTAGCCGAGCCACTCAGCGAGTACCTTCCCCGCGACCGAGGCGACACCGGTGAGCACGGCCGCGGCAACCAGGAGACCGCCGAAACCGATCGCGACCAGGAGGTTCCGCAGGATCGCCCAGATGAAGAGCACGTCGTCCTGCATCTCATCGGCGAGCACCCTCAGCGCGGATCGCAGGCTGGCGATCGCGCTGATCGCGGCCCCGATAAGGCCGAGCAGTGAGACGACGCCGACGATCGAGAAGCTCTTCGGGGCATCGATCTTCGTCGGGTCGATCACCTTGCCGATCCCGGGAATGAGCTTCTCGAGCGCGTTCGACAGCGCCTGCATCGCGTCCGGATTGCCCCCGAGCCAGAGCGCTGCGAGCGAGAAGCCGAGGAGGACCGCGGCGAAGACGCTGAACAGGGCCCGGTAGGTGATGCTGTCCGCCAGCATCGAGCCGCGGTTCTCGGAATAGCGCAGGAAAGCGCGCACGATGCGGTGCTTGAGCGCTTTGCCGATCAGCCGGTTCGGGAGCTTCTGCGGCTTCGCTGGGGCGTGCGTCTGCACCGAGACGTCGCCCCCCTCACCGGCCGGAGCCTCTCCGACCGGAACCTCGTGCTCCCGCAGACCGTTGGTGCCTGAGTGCCGCTTTCCCGCTGTTTCGCTCATGCTGTCAGCATAGTAAAGCAACCGCGTTCACTGCGGTAAATTTCCGCCAGGATCAGGACTTCACTCGGAAACAGGAGGCACGGGCCGGGCGCGAGCTCGAGCGCCGCCCCGTGCACGAAACCGGGCCGCAAGAACACTGGGGCAAACGCCGCACCGACGATTTCCCAGGCGTCCACAATTTCGCCATATTTTGCTCGTCACGACGCTAAAAACGCCTGGTAGCATTTCGATTCCATAGGGCTCGATGCGGAGCCCCCGAACGGAGGAACGCCGTGCGATTCAAGGTGGAAAACAACTCTGGAGGCAAGCCGAGCTGGTGGCTGATCGCCGGGAACGGCGAGCAGGTGTGCTGGGCCGGGGAGTCGTTCGCGAGCATGTCGAACGCGAAGCGTGCCGCGGCCTCGTTCAAGGAGGGGGCCGCCGAGGCGAACTTCGAGGTGTACGAGGACGCCGGCGGTAAGTTCCGGTGGCGCGCCAAGCGCGGCGGGCACATCGTCGCCTCCTCCGGCGAGGCCTTCGCGTCGAAGAGCAACGCGCAGCGCGCGGCGGACAATGTCCAGAGCAAGGTCGGCGCGGCCGAGGGGCCCTAGCCCGGGCAGTGTACCGCCGGGCGGTGGCCGCTCCGCACCGGGGTTCGCGTGCGCCCGGCGCGAGGCCCGATCACGCTCGCCTCGCTCCGCCCCTCACCGCGGCACACTTTCCCGGTTTTCCGCGCGCCTTCGCGGCAATTATCACGATTGCATAACATCACGGGCGCCAGTTTCCGTCGCGAAACGCTCCGCAAATCCGGAGCGTGCCTGGGCGCCAGGCCGTTGCCAGCTATGGGAAGACGGCGCCCCGGCAAACCGCTCGCTCCGCGTCGCCAACCAAGAATCTCATCCAATTTTGATGCTTGCGGGTCCTGATCGGGCCACCTATCGTCGTGGCATGGCAAGCTCAGCGCAGCAGGTCACTCAGGACCGCAAGGTCGCACACGGCGGCGCCGCTGCCCGTGCGAATTTCGCGCTCCGTGCCTCCGTGCCCGCGCTGTCAGACCCGAACCGGCGCTCCGACCAGTTCATCGAGCGTGTCCTGATCAAGACTCGGACCCCTCCCTGACGAGCTCATTCAGCCCCGTGCCCAACGGCCGGGGCAGTCCGGGTGCGCCCGGACGAACGTTCCGCGTTCCCTGCGCATCGGATCGCACCTGAGCCGGTGCGCGATCTCCGCGTTCAGAGCCGTGACTCGCCGAGCAGCGAATCCCATCGCCCGGTCGCCGCGCCCATCTTCGTGCGACGCCCTCATGCCTCCCGTTCCCCGTACCCGCGAGCCGAAAGGAAAGCCGTGCAGACGTTCTCCGCGATCCCTGAGCGCATTCGAGACGCATTCACCCCGCAGATGCGGGCCGTCGTCGAGCACCAGCTCGACCGCGCGGCGGCCCTGCGCGCCGACGGCGCGGATCAGGCAACCGACGGGACGCTCGCGGAGGATCCCCGGCCGGGCCCGAACGGCGCCGCGCTGATCGCCGCGGCACGATCCGAGTACCTCGCGGAGCGGGCGTTCTGGAACCAGGGCGGGCCGCGGATGCACGAGACCAGGGATTTCCTCATCAACGCAGCCGGAACGGAGGTCCCCGTGCGCATGCACCGCCCCGGTGACGCGCGCGTTCTCCCCGCGATCGTGTTCCTGCACGGCGGCGGCTTCACCCTCGGGAACCTCGACTCCCACGACCGGATCGCGCGGGTCCTCGCGGAAGCCAGCGGCGCGGCCGTGATCGCCGTCGACTACACGCTCTCCCCCGAGGCGCGGTTCCCCCAGGCCCTGCACGAGTGCGCGGGAGTGATCGCGCGGCTCGCGCTCGACGGCGAACGGTACGGACTCGACGGCGGGCGGCTCGCCGTCGCCGGCGACTCCGCGGGGGCCGCGCTGTCGCTCGGCTCCGCGCTCCTGCTGCGTGACGAACCGGACCGCGTCCCCGAGGCCGCAGCGGATCCCGATCGGGTCTTCGCTTCGCTCCGCGCGATGCTGCTCTACTACGGGGCGTACGGTCTCGCGAACTCGTCCTCGCGCGCCAGCTACGGCGGCTTCTGGGACGGCATGTCCTCGGACGACCTCGGCAGTATCACCGACACGTACCTGTCGAAGCCAGCGGACCGGAAGAGCCCGTACGCCTCGCCGCTGACGGCAGACCTCGACGCGGCGCTCCCTCCTGCCCTCATCATCGGGGCCGAACTCGATCCGCTGCGGGACGACAGCGAGGCACTCGCGACGCGGCTCGAGGCCGCCGGCCACGAGGTCGAGTGGGAGATCGTCCCCGGAGTCCTGCACTCCTTCCTCCACTTCGGCCGCATGCTCGACGAGGCCGGCGCTGCGCTCACCCGCGGAGCCGAGTTCGCGCGAGACCGGCTCGCAGAATAGACCAGCGCCCCACGCGGGCACCACCCCCCGAGAGAACGCAGGACCACCAGGAAACAGACCGAAGCCCACACCGAGCATCGCAACTCGGCCCGACGAATCCCAGCTCAACCGCACCCGCGGACCTGGAAACGCGAAAGGAAGCGACTCAAGGTGAACAGCGGATCGCATCTGCACCACGCGCGGTGGACCCCGTCCCGCCGCACACTCATCGGCACGACACTCCTGGTCGGCCTGTCCGGCCTCCTGACCGCCTGCGGCAGGCCCCCGGCTCTCAAGACCGGCCCGATCGACATCGGCCCGCCTGTCACGGGCGGCACTCTCCGGATCGGCTTCGTCGGCGGCGGCGCCGCGGACACCCTCGACGGCGCCATCGCGACGAACCTCGGCGACGTCGCCCGGGCGATCAACATGTATGACGCGCTTCTCTACCGCGACGACGATTTCGTCCTGCAGCCGTTGCTCGCGACATCGGTGACGTCGAACCCCGACGCGACCGTCTGGACGGCGAAGCTGCGCCCCGGCGTGAAGTTCTGCGACGGCCGGCCGGTGACGTCGAAGGACGTCGTGGCGAGCATGCGCAGGATCATCGACCCCGACGATCCCAAGAGCGGCGCGGCGAGCCTGGGCCATCTGCGCGAGGTCGTTGCCCTCGACGAGCACACCGTCGAGTTCCGTCTGAGCCAGCCGGACTCCGCGCTCGATGACAGCCTCGGGCAGTACTCCATCACCATCGTCCCCGAGGACTTCGACCCGGCGAAACCCGTCGGCACCGGCCCCTTCATGCTGCAGAGCTTCACGCCGGGTCAGTCGACGATCCTGCGCAGGAACCCGCACTACTGGGGCGATGAGGCGCCCTACCTCGACGAGGTCGAGCTGCTCAACTTCAACGACACCGACGCGCTCATCAACGCGCTGCTGTCGAGCCAGGTCGACGCCGTCGCGCAGATCCCGGCGGCGCTCGCCGAGGTCATCGGATCCGACGCCCGCATGCAGATCCTCAATTCCAAGACGGGCATGTGGCTTCCCTTCACGATGCGAACCGACGTCGCCCCCTTCAACGACGCCAGGGTGCGGCAGGCCTTCCGCCTCGCTGTTGACCGCGATCAGATGGTCGAGCAGGTCCTTTCCGGGTACGGCACGGTCGGAAACGACATGTTCGCGAGTTTCGATCCCGCGTATCCCTCCTTCCCGCAGCGGGTTCAGGATCTCGCCGAGGCGAAGCGCCTGCTCGCCGAAGCTGGGCACCCGGACGGGCTCTCCGTCGAACTCGTGACGGCCCCGATCCAGGCCGGCGTCGTCGAGGCGGCACAGGTGTTCGCCGAGCAGGCGGCCGGGGCAGGGATCACGGTCAAGATCAAGAAGATGGATCTCACCTCCTACTGGGGCGACTATCTCAACTATCCGTTCTCGCAGAGCTTCTGGTACACGCGCAACTTCCTGCCCCAGGCGAACTCCGGCGCAATGCCGGACTCCCCGTTCAACGAGACGCACTGGACCGACAAGGAGTTCGTGGCGCTCGTGCAGCGGGCCCGCGGAGAGACGAATGAGGCGGCGAGGAACCGCCTGATCGAGCAGGCCCAGAAAATCATGTACGACCGCGGGGGCAACATCATCTGGGGCTTCGCGAACCAGCTCGACGCCTACCAGAGCTACGTCGGCGGCCTCGTTCCGAACGCGACGGGCCTGCCGCTCTCCGGGTTCCAACTGCGTCGCGTGTGGATTGGAGAACCGGCATGATCCTGCGATTGATCGTCAAGCGACTCGCCATCAGCGTCGCGACCCTGCTCGTCGTCTCGATGGTGATCTTCTTCGTCACCCTGCTCCTCCCCGGTGATCCCGCTCAGGCGATCCTCGGGCAGCAGGCGACGCCCGAGCGGATCGCCGCCATTCACGAGCAGATGAACCTCAACGAGCCGGCGTGGAAGCGCTACCTGCTGTGGCTCGGCGGACTCTTCGTCGGGGACTTCGGTGTCTCGGCGGCGACCTCGCAGCCCGTTTCGGCCCTCATCGGGCAGCGGGTTGGCGCTTCGCTCTTCCTCATGGTCTCGGCGGCGATCATCTCGATCCCCGTCGGCATCATCGTCGGGATCTGGTCGGCGCTCCGGCGCGGCCGCGCCACCGATACCGCGATCACGGGCATCTCCCTCGTGCTCGCCGCGCTCCCCGAGTTCGTGGTCGGCATCGCACTCGTCGCGCTGTTCGCCACCACCGTGTTCCCGATCCTCCCCGCCGTCACGATGCAGCCGCCGGGCACCCAGGTGTGGGACTACCCGGCGCAGCTGATCCTGCCCGTGCTGGTGCTCGTGCTCGTCGTCACGCCCTACATCGCGCGCATGATGCGCGCGACCATGCTGGAGGTGCTGGATTCCGGGTACGTCGAGATGGCGCGCCTGAAGGGCACTCCCGAGCGCCGGATCATCTGGCGCCACGCCCTCCCGCACGCGATCGGACCCGTCGCCCAGGTCATCGCGATCCAGCTCGCGTGGATGGCCGGCGGCGTCGTGGTCGTCGAGTTCCTGTTCCGCTATCCGGGCCTCGGGCAGGCCCTCATCGAGGCGGTGAACTATCGCGACGTGATGGTCGTGGTGGCGATCACGATGATCGTCGCGGCGATCTACGTGGTCGTCAACCTCATCGCGGACATCATCGGGATCCTCGCGAACCCGAAACTGCACACTCGAGGGGAGAATTAATATGTCGAACCAGCGAGAAGCTGCGAGTGTCCACAGCTCAGATGGGCAGATCCCGCAGGGCCCGAACACGGGAGCACCGTCCGCTGAGCCCGGCCACGGGGGCGGAGGCGCCGCGAGCTCGCGCGTCACCCTCGTGTCCCGGTTCTGGCAGCAACGCCAGGCCAAGGTGGGCGTCGTGCTCACCGCCGTGGTCCTGCTGTTCGCCTTCCTCGGGCCGCTCCTGCTGCCGTGGGCGACGGGCTACACCGCGACCGAGTTCGCGGGCCGCCCCTTCCAGCCGGACGGCCTGTTCGGCACCGACAACCTCGGCCGCGACGTGTGGTCGCGCTTCCTCGCCGGCGGACTCAGCCTCCTGTTCTATTCGGCCCTCGCGACCCTCCTCGGGCTCGCCATCGGCGTCGCATTCGGCATGGCAGCCGCCTACGCGGGCGGCTGGTTGGATTCCCTGATCATGCGCGCAAATGACGTGCTTTTGGCGGTGCCGCAGCTGCTGTTTGCCCTGCTCGCCGTCACCGTCCTCGGGCCGCACGGCTGGGTGCTCGTCACGGTGATCGGGATCACCCACGCACCGAGAATCGCGAGGGTGACCCGCTCGGCCGCGCTCAACGTCATCAACGAGGACTACATCCGCGCCGCCGAAATGTACGCGGTGCCGCGCTGGCGGATCCTGTTCCGCGAGATCATGCCGAACATCACCGGCCCGCTGTCGGTCGAGGCCGGGCTCCGCCTCACCTATTCGATCGGCGCGATCGCCTCGCTCTCGTTCCTCGGATTCGGCGTGCAGCCCCCGACCGCAGACTGGGGCCTCATGATCAACGAGAACCGCATCGCGCTCTCGCTGCAGCCGGCGGGCGTCCTGCTCCCGGTGCTCGCGATCGCAGTGCTCACCATCGGCACCAACCTCATCGCGGATTCGATCGCACGCGCATCCGCCAACACGAACGCAGGTGAGAACTAACATGGCTCAGAAACACGCAGCGGCCCGCCCCGCAACCGTGAGCCGCAAGGACGGAACCGCCTGGCACTCGCGCATGATCGCGGAAGAACCGATCCTCGAGGTCGAAGGACTCACGATCTCCGCGACGGCGACCGAGCTCCCCGTGGTCTCGGACGTGTCGCTCAGCCTGAAGGCCGCGGAGATCCTCGCCCTCGTCGGCGAGTCCGGATCCGGCAAGACGACCGTCGGCCTCGCGCTCCTCGGGCACATTCGCCGGGGACTCGAACTCACGCGCGGAACCGTCACCCTGCACGCCTCCCACGACAGCGACCCCGCCGAGATGTTCACGGTCGACGACGCGTCACGGCAGGCGCTGCGCGGCGCACGCGTCAGCTACGTGCCGCAGGACCCCGCGCTCTCGCTGAACCCGGGAATTCGCGTCGGCCAGCAGATCAGGGAGGTGCTCGACGTGCACGGCTTCGGCGATTCGGAGGCGGATCGCGACGAGCGGGTGCGCTCCGTCCTGCGCGAGGTCGGGCTTCCCGACACCGACGCCTACCAGCGCAGGTGGCCCCACCAGCTCTCGGGAGGGCAGCAGCAGCGCATCGGCATCGCGATGGCGTTCGCGATGTATCCCGACGTGATCGTGCTCGACGAACCCACGACGGGCCTCGACGTCACCACGCAGGAGCAGGTGCTCGAGACGATCCGCGATATGACGGTCAAGAACCGGGTCGCAGGGCTGTACATCACGCACGACCTCGCCGTGGTCTCCGAGATCGCGGACCGCGTCGCCGTGATGCTGCACGGCGAACTCGTGGAGGTCGGGGAAACGGCGCAGGTGCTCGGCCGCCCGCAGCACGCCTACACCCGCCGTCTCCTCGCGGCCGTCCCCGATCTGGCCGGAAAGAACCAGATCGGCAAGCGCTGGAAGCTCGACTCGCGCACCGCGGACTTCCTCACCGGGGAGCTCGACATCCTGCGGCACACGAACCCGGAACTCGTCGAAACGCAGCGGCGCAGCGCCGAGACGAGTGACGAGCCGGGCGCGGAGGAGCAGGCGCCCGGAGCGGCCGACACTCCCCCGGAGCCGATCGTCTCCGTCCGCGACCTCAGCGTCGCGTACGGCAAGAACCGGGTCCTGCGCGGCATCGATCTCGACTTCAGGCTCGGCGAGAGCACGCTGCTGCTCGGCCAGTCCGGATCGGGCAAGACCACGCTCGCGCGCGCGATCTCGGGGCTCCTCGGCAACTACGAGGGCTCCGTGTCCTATCGTGGCGCGGAGCTCGCGCGGTCCACGCGGGACCGCACCCAGGAGCAGCGGCGCGCGATCCAGTACGTCTTCCAGTCGCCGTTCTCATCGCTGAACCCGCGCCGCACGCTCGGCCAGTCGCTCTCCGTTCCGCTCGAGATGTCCGGCGAGCTCAGCGCGCAGCAGCGACGCGAACGCGTGCGCGACGCGCTCGACGCGGTGCAGCTCGGACGGGAGTTCTTCAACCGCCGGCCCGGCGACCTCTCCGGCGGCGAGCGTCAGCGCGCCGCGATCGCACGCGCGCTCGTGAATACGCCCGAGGTGCTCGTCTGCGACGAGATCACCTCCGCGCTCGACGTCTCGGTGCAGGCGAACATCATCTCGCTGCTGCACACGCTGCAGGAGGAACGCGAGCTCACGATCCTATTCGTGACGCACAACATCGCCCTCGCCAGGCACATCGCCACCCGCATCGCCGTACTCAACCGCGGCGAGATCGTGGACGACGGCCCCGTCGACGACGTGCTCGAGCACCCGCGCCACGACTACACGAGGGAGCTGCTCGCGAACATCCCGACGCTGTGAGGGGTGGCAGGGGCGGGCCGCACACGCAACCGGAATGAAACTCGTCTCCGAACGTCCACCGAGCATGCGTGGGGGCAGAGGGACCAATTCGGTGCGAAAAATGTTGGTGCTTGCGTAGTGCGGGTCGTCAGCATGGACGGCGTCCGAGAATGCGCAGGACCCGTGCGACTTCGAGCTGTGGAACGCACTCCGGCACGTGAAAGGCGCTCATGCCCGACTCCTCCCGGCATCCGAGCATCGAGTATGACGGCTTCTCAAAGCACTTCGGTCGGATCAGAGCAGTCGAGGGGATCACTTTCAGCGTTGCTCCGGGCCCAATCGTCGGGTTCCTGGGACCCAACGGCGCCGGCAAAACGACGGCCCTTCGCGGTATTCTCGGCCTCCTGCGTCCCACGCGCGGTTCCGCAACAGCGCTAGGCAAGCCGCTCGAGGCGCCCGAGAACCGCGGGCTGGTCGTCGGAGCCCACCTTGACGGAATCGGGTTCGAGACCGGTATCACCGCCAGCCGCCATCTCAAGATCGCCTGCCTCGCGCTCGGCCAGCCACGGAGTCGCGTGGACGAAGTGTTGCGGGAAGTCGACTTAGCGGCGCTGGCGAGACGACGCGTAAAGACATTTTCCACGGGAATGGTGCAGCGCCTCGGGCTTGCGACCGCGCTCCTCGGGTCACGACCCATTTTTGTAGTCGACGAGCCGGGGAACGGTCTGGACCCGGAAGATCTGCGCTGGCTGAAACAGAACCTCCGCACATTCGCAGACGAGGGCGGAACCGTGCTGGTGTCGAGTCACCAGCTTGCAGATTTTTCGAGCATCGTTGACGAGCTCGTGATCATGAAACGCACCGTACTGTACGCGGGTACCCATGAGTCGCTCGTGGGTGCAGACAACGCGACGCTCGAAGAGAAGTACTTCGAATTGACTGACCCATTTGCGGCTCAGTAGGAATGCGACGCGCTGTTGCAGCAGAACTGCTCCGGGCGGTCAGCGGATTCTCCTTCATTGCCGCGGCGCTGTACTTCTTCCTCATCCCATTCTTTGTTCTCACCCAGACAAGTGGCTTCGATGGTCTCTCCGGGGTGTCGTCCGTAGAGGCGAGCCACGCGTTCTTTCGTCCAGCGGGAAGCATTTCCATTGCGACGGCCTCCATCGCCGCCTCTTCAGTCACCCGAGAGTTCTACTACGAATCGATTGATCGGAGCTTGATACTGAACGGGAAGCGGCAGCTTCTGCTCGCAAAGGTCGCCGCCACCGCGATCGTCGGCGCCGGAATGTCCCTGTTCCTGCTCGCAGCGTGGTCAGCGATAGGCCTTATCTGGCTGAGGAACCCGGGATTGAGCCTCGTGTTCGATGAGGTCACTCTCGAGGTGGGACTCGGCATGGTGTCCGCCAGTCTCCCCGCGGTGGCCTTCGGATGCCTTCTGGCCTGAGGAATCAGAAACTACTACGCGACCGCGGCTCTCGTCCTCGTCCCGCCACTGACCCTGAAAATTCCGCTGAGATCCTCGAACCCCGGCCGAGGTCGAACAGGCCCATTCTGCTGAAACCGAGACGCTACTGTCACCGACCGGATGACAGGAAACCGTTCAGAACAAAAACTAGGCCAATTCACTTGACGCAGATCCGTGCCGTGCACCCTTGCGTCTGCCATTCACGGCGCCGCGCTGCCCCGCTTGCTCACGGCAAGGTCCCGCTCCGAGCAGGCATTCGAGATTCGTTGCGAGTGCGTAATTCCGGCACCCTTACACATTAACTTTCGAGGGAAAGTTCAACGTTTGATCCCAGTACGGGATTCCAAGCTGTCACTACCCACTCAGCAGGGAGTTCAGCACGAACTCGCTGCGCCAATTCGTAACCCTCCTGCAGGAAACCGTCCGACAGTTCAAAGCTCGCTGGATCATCGGCCGGGAAAACAGCATCAGCCCGGTCTCCCCATTCGCACAAATCTTGCACGAGCTCAGCGCTCAAACCGATCTCGTGACCATCCAAGTTGCCGTAGCCATACTTCCCTGACATCCACAGAGCGAACTGAGTCCACTCATAGTGCACATCGATGGCGGGCGGTTCGTTCGGGTCCTCGACCTCGAGGTCAATCTTAAGACTCTTCATTTGGAGAAGTTCGCCCCCACAATATAGCCGTTGCCACCGATAGTAATTGCAAGTTTCAAAGTCTTACCTTCGTATTCGAACTCATAGATTGGCCTCCCCGTCCCCTTGCCTGGGTAACCAACGACTTTTCCCTCTTGGATTGCTTTCGTCAAGACTTCCGGGATTTTTGTCGCCGCTTCGGGCATGCCTCCAGACACGCTCGTCTACACCTGTCGTGGTGACCCATCCAAAGCATGCAAGTCATTACTCATCGGCCACTAACTCCCGCCCAGAACCCCGGTGTTTGGGGTGTTCCAGGCGGCCCGGTACCCCTCAGCGACCCTGGCAACAGACAAGCATTAACGGACGCCCCTTTCCAAGGCCCGTCGCAGGCCCCGGCGAGAGATTTTCACTCTAAGGTCCGCGTCGAGTGCTGTGCTTTGCTTGCCACAGCCGGAGTAGATGAAGCGTCGCGCTTTCAAGTGTCACCGCCGGTGGATCCACACGTAGGGTTCATGCGCGAGGCTGTGGAAGATGATGCGGCACCGGGCTGTGAGGGATCGCGAGGAAAAACACGAAAGGCCCTGGGAAACCAGGGCCTTTCATTTGGCTGGGGTACCTGGACTCGAACCAAGAATAACGGTACCAGAAACCGTCGTGTTGCCAATTACACCATACCCCAAGGGTGGGATTCCGCTGCTCCGAGGAGCGCGGCACCGAGAGATTACTCTACCCGAAGTCCCGGCTTCTCGTCCAATCGAGGAGGCCCGGGCGCGGCGTTCGCGTCCGGGCCTCCTCGATGCGCGGAAAACCCCGAGGATCAGTGCCGTGCTTGGCGTCAGCGCGCGCGGCGTACTCCTCGCTCGCGCGGCGCGGCACCATGACCACGGGCACGGGCGACGAGCGGACGATCTTCGCGGCGTGCGATCCGAGCGAGATCCGGGCGAGCGGGCCGAGGCTGCTCGACCCGACGACGAGCACCTCGGACTCCTGCCAGGGGATCGAGCGCAGGGCGCTCCCCCAGCCGTCGCCCGATCCGACGGCGGTCTCGAGCGAGGCTGGCAGGTCGCGGAAGCCCTCGATCTGGTCGAGGATTCCCGCGGTGCGCTCGCGGATGAGGCGCTCCCACTCGGCGAGCACCTCGTCCTCCGCGCGCAGCGAAATGTTCGCCGACACGAAGGAGCGGGGCCGCGTGTGGAACGACGCGATCCGGAACCCGGCGCCGGCCTCAGCGGCGATCGCGGCGGCGCCGAGCACGAGTTCCACCGAGGAGTCCGTGCCGCTGTACGCGGCGGTCACGCGGGAGAGACGCGCACCCTCGGGCGCGACGTACCCCATCGGTGCGATCGCCACGGGCAGGTCCGCGCCCTGCAGGAGGCCGGTGCTGACCGAACCGAGACCGATCTCACCTGCGGCGGCGTTCCCCGCAGAACCGACGACGAGGCGCATCGCCCCCTCCGACTCGCTGACCTCGAGGAGGCCGCGGCGGGCGCTCGAGGCGCCGTGGACGAGGAACCGGGCGGTCACGTCGGCGGGAACGAGCGGGCGTACCGCGTCGAGAGCCTCCTCGGCCTGCTCGACGAGGAACCGCTGATACTCGCTGTCGACAGCGCTCTCGCTCGGCGGCCATGCGGCCGAGTTGATCGCCGCGACCACGAGCTCGCGGCCGTAGCTGCGCGCGAGCAGCACGCCGAGGTTGATCGCCCCCTCGGAGACGTGCCCGGGGGCGACGCCGACGACGATGCTCACTTGCGGCCGCCCTCGCGCTCGGATCCCTCGCCGACGACGGGGATCGACATCGACTCGGCGTAGGCGTCCTCGTCCTCGATCACGTACTTGCCGGGGCCAACGAGGCGGATCATGCCGGTCTTCAGCTGGTGGCCGAGCACGGAGTTCCTGCGGCCCGTGAACCAGTACCAGACGAGCACGAGCACGGTCCAGATCGCGAACACGATGATCGTGATCGGGCGCAGATCCTTGATGATCCAGAGGCAGCCGATGATCGACAGGATCGGGATCACGGGGTACAGCGGGACGCGGAACTTGCGCTCCAGATCCGGCTCGCGGCGGCGGAGCACCATGACGGCGATCGAGACCACGAGGAACGCGGCAAGCGTACCGATCGAGGTCATCTCCGCGAGGAAGTTGATCGGCAGGACGCCCGCGAGGATCGCGACGATGACGGAGACGATGATCGTGTTCGCGACCGGGGTCATCGTGCGGGGGTTGACCTTCTGGAAGATCTTCGGCGCCATGCCGTCGCGCGACATCGCGAACAGGATACGGGTCTGGCCGTAGAGCACGACGAGGGTCACGCTGAAGATCGAGATCACGGCACCTGCCGCGACGACCGTGCCGGGCCAGGTGGCGCCGACGATGTTCTCCAGGATCGCGGAGAGGCCCGCGCTCTGGCCGTCGAAGTCGCCCGAGGCCTGCGCGCCGAGCGCGGTCATGGCGACGAGCACGTAGACGCCGGTCACGATGACGAGCGCGGCGATGAGCGCGATCGGCAGGTTGCGGCGCGGGTTCTTCGCCTCGTCACCGGCCGTGGCGACGGCGTCGAGACCGACGAAGGAGAAGAAGATGATGCCGGCGCCGGTCATGATGCCGGTGAGGCCGAACGGCGCGAAGTCGGCGAAGTGATCGGCGTTCCAGCCGGTGATGCCGACCGCGACGAAGAAGAGCAGGACGGCGATCTTGATGAGCACCATGATCGTGTTCGCGACGACCGAGTGCGAGGTGCCGCGGATGAGGAGCAGGCAGCAGAGTGCGATCAGGATGACCGCGGGGAGGTTGATGATCCCGCCCTCCTCGGGGGCGGCGAGCAGCTCCTTCGGGAACTGGATCCCGAACAGGTTGTTGAAGAGCTGGTTCACGTACTGGGACCAGCCGACCGCCACGGCTGCCGTCGAGACGCCGTACTCCAGGAGCAGACAGGCGGCGACGCCCATCGCGGGCAGCTCGCCGAGGGTGCTGTAGGCGTAGGAGTAGGAGGATCCCGAGACGGGAACGCTGCTCGCGAGCTCGGCGTAGCAGAGCACCGAAAGACCCGCGACCGCGCCGGCGATGATGAAGGACCAGATCACGGCCGGTCCGGCGACGGGAACCGCCTCGGACAGGATGAAGAAGATACCGGTGCCGATCGTGCCGCCGACGCCGATCAGCGTGAGCTGGAAGAGGCCGATGCTGCGTTTGAGCGTGCTGCCGCTCTCACCGCCGTCCTTTGGGACGGGCTTCACACGGAAGAGTTGCTGCCGCAACGTGCTTGTCATCTGGTCGTTCTCCGACTTCTTCGTCTCATCCGGGGACCCGTTCCCCGTTTTTCCTCCCCGACACTATTGCAGGTCGGGCGCCCGGGAGGTCCGGGCTGCCGCGGTTCGTACCGCGAAGTCTAGGTGTTGCGCGCGCCGCGCGGTTGGGGTGTTCGGAACAGTGCTCCGGAGCACCCCGCCGCGAGAGGAGCGCGCTGGCGTGCCCTAAGAATCCCTGATCACGCGATACTTGGTGACGGCGGGATCGATCGCGCCGCGAACATAGCCGGTCGGAGACGCCGCGACGGCGCTCAAGAACCGCACCGCCTCATCGGTGATCTCCTCGCCCGGCATGACGTTCGGAATCCCGGGCGGGTAGGCCGCGAGAGTGTCGGCGGACACGCGGCCGACCGCCGCGGATGCGTCGACGACCTCGGTCTCCGCGAAGAATCCCTCGCGGGGGCTCACGCGCATCGCGCCGGGAGCCGGCAGACTCGGGAAGCGCTCGGCGCCGGCGTGCGCCGCCCGCTCGGCCGCTGCCTCCGGCGACTCGACAGCCTCCACCATCGCGCGGTAGGTGAAGTCGAGATCCGGCGTCTTGCCCGCACCGATCACCGCGACGATCGAGGTCGCCGTCGACATCTCGAAATAGATGTCGTTCGCCTCGATCAGGCGCTGACGCAGCCAGTGGCCGCCCACGCCGGTCACGGAGACGTCGATCGGGACGCGCAGCAGATCGGTGTCCACGATGTCGTCGAACGCGCCAAAATCGTCGCTCACGACGGCGAAGCGCGAATCCTGGCGCAGGATCTCGCGGAAGCGCTTGGCCTCCTCGATCGACCGGCCGATCTGCTCGGTGCCCGTCATGAGTGCGTGGCGGGCGATATCGAGCGAGGCGCGCAGCAGGGCGCTCGTCGAGGTCGAGGCCGTCATGCCGAAGGCGCGCTCGACCAGGGGCTCGAGTCGATCAGCGAAGGGGCCCTCCCCCAGGTGCAGCATCGCGGACTGCGTGAGCGAGCCCGCGAGCTTGTGGGTGCTCGAGATCACGAGGTCGGCGCCGAGGCGGGCGGGAGACTCCGGCAGTTCGGGGTGGAAGCCGAAGTGCGGCCCCCACGCGCCGTCGACGATGAGCGGGGCGCCGTGCCGGTGAGCGACCTCCGAGAGACCGCGGACGTCGGCGACGGAGCCGAAGTAACTCGGGGAGATGACGTAGACCGAGTTGGCGCGCTCGCCGCGCGCCTCGGCCTCGGTGAGCGCGCGATCGAGCGCCTCGGGCGAGACGCCGTGCGCCATCCCGTTGTCGTGATCCACGTTCGGGAACACGTAGCTCGGGGTGATGCCGGCGACGAGCACGCCGTCGCTGAAGCTCGAGTGCGCGCTGCGCTGCTGCATGACGCGGTCCCCCAGACCGCGGACCGCGAGCGCGACCGTGCGGTTCGCCTGCGAGGCGCCGTTGGTGAGGAACCAGGTGCGGCGCGCGCCCCAGGCGTCCGCGGCGAGCGCGAGCGCTTCGTCGAGCGGGGTGCGGGGGTGCTCCGCGGTCGGGAGATCGATGCCGTCGATCAGCATCGGCACGTCGAGGTGCATGGCCTTCTCGCCCAGGAATTCGGCGAGACGGCCGTTGATCCCGCGATCCGAGCCGCCGTGCCCGGGGACCATGAGGTGCGTCGGACCGCTCTCGACGTAGCGCTCGAGCGCGGAGGCATATGGGGTCAGCGTGTGGTCGAACGCCTCGGGCTCGCCGGTCGTGCGGCCGGCCTCGCCGGGGGTCGTGGCCTCATCGCGAGGGATCAGCGGGGTTTCCGTGCGCGCGGCAGCGCTGGCATCGATGAGCATTCCCCCATGCTTGCGCGCCTCGGCCCGCTGGGGAATCCCCGAGAGTTCTCGCATGTGACATATGCTCTCTGTGATGGAACGGACGGAATTTCGTTCCATCAACTATTGGATAGGTGAAAGGTGCTCGCATGATCGACCTGCGACAGCTCCGGGCCCTGCGCGCGGTCCACTCCGAGGGCTCCGTCACCGGGGCAGCCCGGTTGCTCGGCTGGAGCCAGCCAACGGTCGACTACCACCTGCACAACATCGATCGGCTCGTCGGATCCCCGCTGCTCACGCGCACCAAGCGCGGCAGCACACTCACCCCGGTCGGTCACCTCGTCCTCGATCGCGCCCAGCAGATCCTCACGCTCGCGGACCGCACCCTCCACGACGCCCGCGACCTCGCCCAGATGGGCCGGGCGAAGCTCCGCTTCGGCACGTTCCCCACCGCGGCCGCCCACCTGCTGCCGGCGATCGTCTCCGAGATCAGCGCGCTCGGGATCGAACTCGACGCCGTGCTCGAGGAGGTCGACCCGCTGATCGCGCACGTCAACCGTCACGAACTCGACGCCGCGCTCGTGTACTCGGTTCCCGGATACGAGCTGCCGCTGCGCTCCGGGATCGCCGCCACCGAGGTGCTGCGCGATCCGCTCCTGCTCGCGCTCCCCGCCGAGCACCGGCTCGCCTCGCGCACCTCGATCGACCGCTCAGCCCTCCTGACCCTGCACGATGAGCGCTGGCTGCTCGGCGCGACGCCCAACGACCCGATGGACCAGGTGGTCGTCGACGCGTTCGCCGCCGAGGGCCGCAGCCTGGAGGTCGCGATCCGCACCGACGATTTCCAGGTGATGCTCGGAATGATCGCCGCCGGAATGGTCATCGGTCTCGTGGCCCGGCTCGCGAGCGCCCCCGTGCACCCCGGCGTCGTGCTCCTCCCCATCGAGGATCCCTCGTTCGCGCGATCCGTGCTGCTCGTCGCCCCGACCGAGGCGGCGACGCGCGAGCCGTCGACCGCCGTTCGCCAGCTCGCCGGGGCGGTCCGGCACGCGGTCGACGGGATCCGGTAGCGCCGCGCCCTGCCGTCCTCCGCGCTTCGCGCTTCGCGGGGACGTTCCCCGTGCGTGTCGGCGGTCCGTGGAATACTCTGGTCCAGCATCGCATCTACCCGAAGGAGCCCCAGATGATCGATCAGTTCGGCAAAGTCATGATCTACGTTGAGAACCCGCGCGCGTGCGCCGACTTCTGGGTCGACGCCGTCGGTCTCACGGAGGTGTCCACCACGGAAATGGATGAGAAGATCATCTCCGTCGAGCTCACCCACGATCCGGAGGCCGGTGCGGGCATCGAGCTCTTCGATCGCGCGGTGGTCGCTCAGATGTCTCCGGAGATCACCCTCGGCACGCCCTCGATCCTGTTCTCGAGCCGCGACGTCTCGGCCATGCGCGAAGCGCTCCTCGAGAAGGGGATCACGGTCGGCGAGATCGTCAACGCTGGCGGCATGACCACGTTCAATTTCGCTGATCCTGAAGGCAATTACTTCGCGGTGCGCGAGATCGCGTAGGCGCCGCCTGCTCGCTCGCGAGCGTGCGGGCGCCCCGGGGTCGCGGGCGCACGAGCGTGCGGGCGCCCCGGGGGCGCGCGCGGCCGGGGCTCAGGCCTCCGGCGACTCGTCGACGGGATCGGCGCCGCGACCGTCGAGCGCGTCGATGTAGCGCAGCACGATGCCCTCGCGCAGCGCCCACGGGGAGATCGTGAGCGTCTCGACCTCGAACACCTTCATCGCGGTGCGCAGCACGACCGCTCCCGCCATGATCTGGTAGCCGCGCTCCGGCGTGATTCCCGGCAGGTACTCGCGCACGGTTCCCGGCATCTCCCGCAGGGTCGGCTCCCACTCGCGCAGGCCGACGTAGTGGAGCTGCGCGAGATCGCCCGTGAGCGGGTCGGGCGGGCCGCCGATCAGCCGCGCCAGGGAGCGGATCGTCTTCGAGGTGCCGACCACGCGCTTGGGCCGCGGACGATCGAGGAAGAGCTCCTCGCGCACGCGAGTGAACTCCTCCCGCGCGTGCGCGCGCAGCGCGGAAACCGCCTCGCGCGTTGGCGGATCCTCCGCGAGATAGTTCACCGTCGTGCGGCCGGCGCCGAGCGGCAGCGACACCTGCACGTCGGGATACTCGTCGGCGCCCTGCGCGATCTCGAAGGAGCCGCCTCCGATATCGAACAGCAGAATCTCTCCGGCCGACCAGCCGAGCCAGCGGCGCACCGCGAGCATCGTGATCCTGGCCTCGTCCTCGCCGGACAGCACCCGCAGCGCGGCGCCCGTCTCGCGGGCGATCCGCGCGAGCACCTCCTCGCCGTTCGCCGCCTCCCGGATCGCGCTCGTGGCGGTGCAGATCAGATCGTCGACGCCTATCTCGTGGGCCGTGCGCACCGATTCCTTGATCGCATCGATGATGAGGCGAACGCCCTGCTCGATGATCGCGCCGTCGGCGTCGAGGTAGCGCATGAGCCGCAGAATCGCGCGCTGCGAATGGTACGGCACCGGGCTCGCCCCGGGGTGCGCGTCCACGATTAACAGGTGGACGGTATTGGATCCGACATCGATCACTCCGAGGCGCATGAGCAGCAGTCTACGGGGAAGTGAACACCCAGATCCGCAGCGGGATCAGTAGTGCCCGCCCGACGGCGCTGACGCGGCGGCCGGAGCCGGCTCTTCCCACGACGCCACGATGGCGGCCGTGGCGGATACTCCGAAACGTGTGGCGCCCGCCTCACGCATGCGCCTCGCGTCCGCCGCGGTCCGGATGCCCCCGGATGCCTTGACCCCGAGGCGACCGCCCACGGCGTCCGCCATGATGCGCACGGCCTCGACGCTCGCGCCCCCAGCCGGATCGAAGCCGGTCGAGGTCTTCACGAAGTCGGCGCCCGCCGCCTCGGCTGCCGCGCAGCTCCACGCGATCTCGGAGTCGCTCAGCGACGCGGTCTCGAGGATGACCTTTAGGACGGTTCCGGGGATCGCGTCCCGCACCGCACGGATCTCGGCCTCCACTCCGGCGCGATCGCCAGATTTCACGGCCCCTCGGTTGACGACCATATCGACCTCGCGCGCCCCGTTGCGGACCGCGAGCGCCGCTTCGGCGGCTTTCGTCTCGGCGGAGTGCGCGCCGCTCGGGAATCCGGCCACGGTGACGACCTCGAGGCCGCCGAGCGCCTCGGGATCGACGGGCAGCATGCTCGGGCTGATGCATACGCGCGCGACGCCGAGTTCTCGGGCCGCGGCGAGGAAGTCGTGGAGCTCGTCCCGCGTGGTCGCGGGGGCGAGAAGGGTGTGGTCCGCGTTCGCGAGGAACCAGTCGACGGTGAGCTCTTCGGTGGGTGCGCTGGCGTCATTCGTCATGCCGCAAGCGTAGCAACGCTCGGGGTCGCCGTAGGCTGTTCGCATGACTGATGCGGCGCGGATGCCTTCTCCCGGCTCGGGTTTTCGGATCACGGTGGATCGCGAGGCCGCCGAGCCGGCGTTCGAGCAGTTGCGCAACGCGATTATCGCGGCGGTGCGCAGCGGCCATCTGCCCGCGGGATCGCGGCTCCCGACGGTGCGCGCCCTGGCCGCGGAGTTGGGGCTCGCGACGAACACGGTTGCACACGCCTACCGCGCGCTCGAGGAGGCGGGTGTTGCCGAAGGGCGCGGCCGCGCGGGGACGTTTGTCCGTTTCACCGCGGTCGAGGAGCCGGAGGCGCGTGCCGCGGCCGCCGCGTTCGTGGCGCGCATGGGCGAGCTCGGGGTCGCCGAGGGGCGCGCCTTGGAGTTCGTCTCCGAGGCGTTCCGCGCGGTGAACGGGTAACGGTCAGCGGTCAGCGGTCGCCGGTCCCGCGTCGCGCATGTGGCTCGCCGCTGCCGGGCGAGCTACTCCCCCAACGGCCCGACGCGTTCGACGCGGACCGCCGGCTCTCCTTCCGCTTCGGACTCTGCCAGGTCGATGGTGCCGGTGATGGCCCAGTCGCGGTCCCCCTCGGGGTCCAGGAGGACCTGGCGGAAACGCCACACGCCCGCGGCCACACTCTCGGCGCTGCGGTCGAGCTCGAGGAGCGCGGCCGAGCGGGCGTCAGCGTCGACGCGGATCTCGTCGTATTCGGTGTAGTAGCCGGCGAGGGCATCGCGCCAGCGCTGCTCGCCGAAACCGTGCGCGCCGTCGAGTTCGGCGAGCTCGCCGTATCGCTCGAACGCGGCGGCCTGAACGCGCCGGAAGAGCGCGTTGCGGAGCATGACGAGGAAGGCGCGCTCATTGCCGAGCACCGATCGCGCCGGCGGCGGGGCGATCGCGGCCGCGTTCTCGGCGACCTCGCGGTGCTTTTCGGGGTCGGGGTGCGCGAGCTCTTCCCACTCGTCGATGAGGCTCGAGTCGACCTGCCGCACGAGTTCGCCGAGCCACTCGATGAGCTCATCGAGCTCGGGGCTCTTCGCCTGCTCGGGAACCGTGCGTTCGATAGCGCGGTAGGCGTCCGAGAGGTAGCGGAGCACCCCGCCCTCGGAGCGTCCGAGCTGGTAGAAGGAAACGAGGTCGCGGAACCCGAAGGCCCGCTCGATCATGTCTCTGACCACGGATTTCGGCTTGAGCGCGTAGTCGCGCGCCCACGGCACTTCCCGGACATACTCCTGGAATGCCTCGTCGAGGAGCTCCTTCAGCGGCTGCGGATACGTGACCTCCTCGAGGAGTTCCATGCGCTCCTCGTACTCGATGCCCTCGGCCTTCATGGCCGCGACGGCCTCGCCACGGGCCCGGTGCTCCTGGGCCCGCAGGATCGCGCGCGGGTCCTCGAGCGTGGCCTCGATGATGGAGATCACGTCGAGGGGGTAGCTCGGGCTTTCGGGGTCGAGCAGCTCGATCGCGGCGAGCGCGAAGGGCGAGAGCGGCTGGTTGAGCGCGAAGTTGGCCTGCAGCTCGACGGTGAGGCGCAGGAGACGCTGGCCCCTCGCGTCCTCGTGCACCTCGACGATGCCGCCGCGCCGGAGGGTCCGGAAGATCTCGATTGCCGTGCGGGCGTGCTGATACTGAACGGCGCGCGGCTCATGGCTGTCGAAGACGAGTGTGCGCATGGTCTCCAGCGCCTCGCCTTCCCGCTCTTCGCCTCGGCCGATGACTCCGAGCACCATCGAGTGCGTGACCCGCATGCGACTCACCAGGGGTTCCGGGGGCGAGGCGACGATCTTGTCGAGCGTGGCCTCGTTCCAGGCGACGAAACCCTGGGGCGGAGACTTCTTCTTCGCGGGCTTCGCTTTCTTGCCGCCCTTGCCGCCAGCGGCCTTCGCCGCGGCTTTGGCCGCGGACTTCGCGTTCTCGATCTCGTATTCCGGGGCGAGCGCGATGACGTCGCCCTCGGTGTCGAAGCCGGCCCGGCCGGCGCGGCCAGCGATCTGATGGAATTCGCGGGCGGACAGGCGGCGCATCTTCTCGCCGTCGAACTTCGTGAGCGCCGTGATCACGACGGTGCGAATCGGCACGTTGATGCCGACGCCCAGCGTGTCGGTACCGCAGATGACCCTGAGGAGTCCGCGCTGTGCGAGCTGTTCGACGAGCCTCCGGTAGCGCGGGAGCATCCCGGCGTGGTGCACGCCGATACCGGAACGGACGAGCCGGGACAGCGTCTGACCGAAGCCGGTCGAGAATCGGAAGTCGCCGATCGCGTCGGCGATCTCGGTGCGGCCCTCGCGGTCGACGATGCGGATGCTCGCGAGGGCCTGCGCCTGCTCGACGGCATGGGACTGGTTGAAGTGGACCAGGTAGGCCGGGGTGCGGCGCTCCTCGAGGAGTTCCTCGACGACCTCGTGTGCCGGCGCGACCGCGTAGGAGAACTCGAGCGGGACGGGCCGCTCCACCCCGGTGACGAGGCTCGTCTCGCGGCCGGTGCGCCTGGTCAGGTCCTCACCGAGTTCGGTGACGTCTCCGAGGGTCGCCGACATGAGCAGGAACTGTGCCTGCCCCATGAGGAGCAGCGGGACCTGCCAGGCCCAGCCCCGATCGGGCTCGGCGTAGTAGTGGAACTCGTCCATGACGACCTGAGTGATACCTCCCGCTGTCCGGTCTCTGATCGCGAGGTTGGCGAGGATCTCAGCCGTGCAGCAGAGGATCGGAGCGTCGGGATTGATCGAGGTGTCCCCGGTGACCATGCCCACTCTGTCGGCGCCGAACACGTCGACGAGGTCAAAGAACTTCTCACTGACCAGGGCTTTGATGGGTGCCGTGTAGACGGTGCTCCGGCCCTCCGCGAGCGCGATGAAGTGTGCGCCGAGCGCGACGAGGGACTTTCCCGTGCCGGTCGGTGTTGCGAGGATGACGTTGCCGCCGAGGGTGATGCCGAGAATCGCCTCCTCCTGGGCCGGATAGAGGCGGAGTCCCTTTTCTTCCCAGACCCACTCCTCGAAATCGGCGAAGGCCTCGTCGGCCTCGGGCGCACCCTGGCTCGCGTAACGGTCGAGGAGCGTGGCGAGCGTCATGGCTTCTCCTTCTGGGTGGACGATCCAGCGACCACACCTTCTCCGCGGAGCGAACTCACCCCGCGGTCGTCGACGATCACCTCGAGTTGGGCGGGGAGCCGTTCGCGCAGTTCGGCAACGTGGCTGATGAGCGCGACGGTTCGGCCCCCTTCCCGCAGCGCGTCGAGTGTCGCGAGCGCCTGGTCGAGCGCGTCCGGGTCCAGGGTCCCGAATCCTTCGTCGATGAACAGGGTATCGAGTCTGATCCCGCCGGTCTCCGCGGTTACGACGTCGGCGAGCCCGAGGGCCAGCGCGAGCGAGGCGAGAAACGTCTCGCCGCCGGAGAGGGAGTCCGTACTGCGCTCTCGACCCGTGTACTCGTCGAGAACGGCAAGGCCGAGCCCGGATTGCCTGCCGCGACTGCGCAGGCCATCGTCGTGGAGCAGTCGATAGCGGCCGCCGACCATGCGCGTGAGCCGCTGGTTCGCGGCATCGACGATCGCCTCAAGTCGCGCCGCGAGGACGAACGCCTCGAGCCGCATGCGTCGCGTGTTCGGTTCCTTGCCCTGTGCCGCGTCCGCGAGGAGGCGCAGGCGGTTGAGGCGCTCGGCCGCCCCGGCGATGCGCTCGAGCTCCGTGTCGATGCGCGCGAGTTGCGTCTGCCGTCCGGTCAGGCGCTCGCGGGCCGCGGTTTCGGCCTCGGCCGCGCGATTGCCCGCTTCGCGGGCCCGCTCGAGGCGGCCGTTGGCTTCGTCGAGCTGCGCCGGTTCTGCGGGGAGATGTGCGAGGGAAGCCTCCGCGAGTACGCCCTCGATGCGTTGCCGCTCGGCGGTGTGGCGCTCGATCTGCTCAGCCGTGCGCGCGCGTTCCGGCTCCGGCAGTGCCGCCGCGCGCGCCTCGGTTGCGCTGCTGAACGCCGCCTCGGCGAGAACGGCCTCGGCTTCCCGTGCGGCACGATCGCGCAGTTCGACGGCGCTTCGCTCGGCGAGCATCGTCTCCAGCGCGCGTTCCGCGAGCTCGCGGAGTTCGCGTGTGGCGCGCCGCCGCTCCCCGAGAGAGGGGAAACCGCCGCGATCGAGTTCCAGCTGGCGGGAGAGTTCGCGTTCACGACGCTCCTGCGCCGCGGCCGCCTCACGGAGCGCAGCGATCCGCTGCTGATTCGCGGAGAGGTCCCGGGCGTGCGCCGACTGCTCGGTTTCGAGCTCCGCGAGCGCGCGGGTGCGCGCCTCGGCCTCCGCGACCGCAGTCGACGCGCGCTCGAGCGCCGCGCGGGCGGCCGCGGCTTCAGCGGCCGCAGACTCGAGCGATGCTCCTGCCGCACCGGCGAGAGCCGCGGCCCGGCGTTCGCCGAGCTCGCGCTCGCGGGACCTGGCGGCCTCGTAGCGGGTCTGGGCCGACGCGAGGGTGGCTTCCGCCGAATCAATCTCCGCCTCATCGACGGGGTCGTTCTGGACGGCGGGCGCAGGGTGCTCGGTTGATCCGCAGACGGCGCACGCCTCCCCCACACGAAGCCCTGACGCGATCTCGCCGGCCATCCCAGCGAGACGGCGATCGAGCAGCGCGCTGACCGCTGCGGCCGCGTCTGCCGACGCCGCCGCCGCGGCGGCCGTTTCTCCCTCGGCGAGTGCGATCTCCGGCGCGAGCGCCTCGAGCTGCCGCGCCGCGCGCAGCACCCCTTCCGCTCGCTCGACATTGGCTGCCCGTTCGGGCCGGGCCGCGGCCTCGCGTTGCACGCGCTCGTGCTCAGCGCGCGCATCAGCGATCAGCCCAGGGAGCGCTTCGGCTCGCGCGGCGAGCCTGCTCCCCTCCGCCGCCGCGCGTTCAGCTTCGGCGGCGCTGCGGCGCTGCTCGTCGCGCAGCTCCGCGAGATCCCGCTCGGTCTCGTGAGCCCGGTCGAGGAGCGCGAGCGTGGCCGTGGCCCCGTCGCGCAGCGACCCGAGCTCTTCCTCGCTGAGTCGCTCTTTCCCTGGCGAGGGTGCGCTGCCGGAATCCTCCGACGCGAGTGCGATCGGCGAGCCTGTCGCGAGGCCGGCTTCGAGCTGCTCTCTCGCCTGCCGCGCTCCCGCGCTGAGGCGCGCGTGCTCGGCCTCGGCTTCCTCCAGCCGTTCGAGCGCGGGGACCGCGCGCTGCGCTCGGTCTGCCGCTGTCACGCGAGCGCGCAGCGCAGCGATCTCCGGCTCCCGGTCGGCGAGTTCGCGCTCGCGCGCCTGTGCCGCGGCGAGCCGCGCCTGAGCCTCGGCGATCGCCGCGACGCCCCGCTGCTCTCGCTCGGCTGCTGCCGTGCGTTCCCGCGCGGAACCCGCCGCTGCGGTGAGCGCTGCGACGTGTGCCGCGGAGGCCTCGAGCGATGCCGCCACGACCGTCCGCCTCCCCTGCAGGGTGGTGGGGCGTGGGAGATCCTGATCCTGATCCTGATCCTGATCCTGATCCTGATGCGATTGATTGCGTTCCGCTGCCGGTTCGTTCGGTGCAGCCGCAACCGCGAGCGGGTCCGCGGCGATGGCGGCTTCGAGCTGTTCGAGGAGCCCGAGAATCCGCGCCTCGGCGAGGTCGACCTCGTCGCCGAGCGCTTTCCGCCGCTCAAGCAGCAGGCGTTCCACCTCGGCGAAGCGCTCGGTCCTGAAGAGGGTGCGAAGCGTCGCCTGCCGTTCCTGGTCACCGGCTTTCAGGAAGCGCTGGAAGCCGCCCTGCGCCAGGAGGACCACCTGCAGGAACTGCTCGTGGCTGAGTCCCAGCACGGGGGTGAGCATCGCCGCGACGTCCACGGGCCGCGAAGCGAGCCCCTCCCAGTCCTCGCGCGATGCATCCCAGCGCCAGAGTTCCGCCGTGGGCTTCTGCACCGTGGTGCCCTCGCCCTTCAGCTTGGGCCGCTCCCACTCGGGGCTTCGAGCGATGCGGAACCGCTCCCCCGCCATCTCGAAATCCAGGCGGACTCGTGCGCCGCGATCCGGAGCGAGGTGGTCGGAGCGAACCCTGCCGACCTTTCCGTCGTAGCGCGGAACCGAGCCGTACAGCGCGAAGCTGATGGCGTCAAGGATGCTCGACTTCCCCGCCCCTGTTCGGCCGGTGATCAGGAGAATTCCGCCTCTCGCCGCGCGATCGAAGTCGAGAATCTGCTGGTCTTTAAAGGGTCCGAAGCCCTCGATTTCGAGCTCAAGGATTCTCACCGGGTGCCTCCAGTTCGATGGGACGCGAGGGCGATCCGGGACTCCACGAGCACCTCGGCGAGGACTTCACGCTCGGCGGCGTCAAGGCCGTGACCATTGCGGACGTGCTGCAGGAATTCGTCGACGACCTCCTCGTCGCTGCGCTCCGCGACGCGCGAGGCATAGCTGCGCCGTTCCGAGGCTTCCCCGCTCTCCGGCTCGAATTCGATTCTGGCGCAGTGCGGGAAGCGCTCCCGCAACCGACGCATCGCGTCGAGTGGCCGGACCGGATCGGTGAGTACGGCCTCGACCCAACTCTCCTCAGCACCTTCGTACTCGGAACTACTGAGCAGATCAGCGATCCGACCTCGGATCCTCGCGAGATCACGGGGAACCGGGAGCGGGACCCACTGCACCTCGCCGAGGCCATCGGCGGTCAGTTCGACGAGCCAGCTGCCTCGCGGTCTCCCGGCCTCGCCGAAGGAGAAGTGGAGGGGTGCTCCGCTGTAGCGAATATTGGGGGCGAGCTCGCTGCGACCGTGCAGGTGGCCGAGCGCGACGTAGTCGTGGGCGGCGAACACGGAGGCCGGCACCAGGTCGAGACCGCCCGCGGTGAGATCCCACACGAGATCGGCGCCCGCTGCTGCGACGGACTCGCCGTCTCGACCGGCTGCGGCATTCACGGCGAAGCAGTGTGAGAGCACGACAGAGCGATTTCCGCGCTGCGAACGGAGCTCCTCGAGTTCGTGACCGACCCGTCCGAGGAGTTCGCGGTGCTCCCGCAACCGTTCACCCGGATACAGCTCGCGATTGAGCATCGGTTCCAGGTACGGAACGCCATAGATATCGACTGCACCGTGGGCGTCGCTGAGCTCGAGCGGCGAACGGAAGGCGTCGGGTCTGGTGAGCACGTGAACGCCGCCGAGGGCCGCCCACTCCGCCTGGAATCCCAGCCGGATCGCGTTGTCATGGTTCCCGCTGATCAGCACGACTTCCGCGCCGGCCGCGCGGATTCCCCTGATCGCCTCGGCAAGAACGAGATACAGTTCCGCCGCTGGCGCCGCGTGATCGAAGATGTCTCCTGCGACGAGCACCACGTCGACCGAGTGCTCCTCGACCTGCGCCGGAATTGCCGCGAGGACCTCTCGCAGATGCGGCAGCGTCGAATGGCCGTGAAAACTGCGGCCCAGGTGCCAGTCCGAGGTGTGCAGCAGGCGCATCCCGATCCTTCCCGTCATCGAACCCGAAATCGACCGAGGATCCGGGCGATGGATCCAGCCTGTCACAGACCACTGACACGGACGCGACACCGCGCGCCGGCGGGCCGACACGCCGAGACCCGTCAGTGTCGGAGGTCCGACCTACACTGACCCCATGAATCTTCGAATCACCTCACGCGAGCTCCTCGGGCTCCGCACGCGGGCGCTCGGAATTGACGCAGCGGCTCCGCGTGAGCCGCTGGCCGGGAGGAAGCTCTCGCCCGTCGAGGGGATCGCGGAAACGGCCTCCCGCATGCTCGCGGTGCAGGGGCAGGACTGGCGTTCAGCGCGCTGGGCCCTCGGCCTCCGCACGCCTGGCACCTCGCTCGCCGATGTGCACGAGGCATTCTCGAGCGGCAGGATCGTGAGATCGTGGCCCATGCGCGGCACGATTCACGTCCTCGCTGCGGAAGATATCGGCTGGATCCAGCGGGCACTCAACCATCGCGTCCTCGCTGGCGCGCCGAAGCGGCGCCAGACCATCGGCATGAGCGATGCCGCGCTCGAACGCATCGTGGAGGTATCGCTCGCCGCTATCCGAGCCGGAGACGGAATCGATCGGGATCAGTTGTCTACGGCGTGGACGGAGGCGGGAATCGAGTGGCAAGCAGCGTGGCGGTACCACGCGATCTGGTGGCTCTGCCAGAACGGACTCGCGGTGTTCGGACCGGTCCGCGCCGGAGGAGAGCCGCTGCTCGTCGATGCGGAGCGCTGGATTCCGCGGCCGCGGATCCTCGAGGGAGAAGACGCGCTCGCGGAACTCGCGGCGCGGTACGCGGTGGGACGCGGGCCCATCAGGGAGCGCGACTTCGCGTGGTGGACCGGCCTCACCCTCACTCAGGCGCGCGCCGCGATCGCCCACGCGGCAGAGGCCGATCGTCTCCAGCCGCTCAGCCTCGACGGGGCGGCGGGGAGAGCCGGGGAGCTCTGGGCCGCCCCGGAGCAGCTGGAGTGGCTCGGAGAGCGACAGGTGGCCAACGGGAGCGAGGAACCCACGTGGCGCCTGCTCCCCGCCTTCGACGAGCATCTCCTCGGGTACACGGACCGCGAGCCGCAACTCGCCCCCGAGCATTTCGACCGCATCGTCCCTGGCCGGAACGGGATGTTCCTCGCAACGATCGTGCGCGGCGGGGAGGTGGTCGGCACCTGGCGGCGCCCACCGAGGAAAACCTCCGGGATCGAGCTCTCCCCCTTCCCCGGGCACACCGTTCCCCCGGAGGAGCTTCGCGAGGAGGCGGCGCGCTGGGCCAGGTTCCACGCGCTCGAATTGCCCGCGCCGGTCACGGCCTGAGAATGACACCGGGGATCGCTTCACCCGCACGCCACCTCCGGGCTCGCGTGGGAAAATAGCCGAATGGAGTTCGGACTCGTAGCAGTAGCCGCCGTCGTCCTGCTGGTGGGCGCCTCGATTCTCGGCAGCAGAATCGGCGTCGCCGCCCCACTCCTGCTCGTCGTGCTCGGCATCGGTCTCGGCTACCTGCCGTTCCTTCCCCTTATCGAGGTCGACCCGGAGATCATCCTCCTCGTGGTGCTCCCTCCCCTGCTCTACTCCGCGGCCGTCAACGTGCCACTCGTCGACTTCAGACGCAACTTCCGGCCGGTGATCGGGCTCTCCGTGATCCTCGTCCTCCTGACTGCGCTCGTCGTCGGATTCCTCCTGCACCTTGTCGTGCCCGCGATCCCGCTCCCCGTGGCCATCGCGCTCGGCGCCGTCATCAGCCCCACCGACGCCGTCGCCGCGACCTCCATCGGCAAGCGGCTCGGCATGCCCGAGCGCGTCGTCTCGATCCTCGAGGGAGAAAGCCTCGTCAACGACGCCACCTCGCTCGTCCTCCTCAAGACCGCCCTCGCGGCCGTCGCCGGAACATTCGTCTTCTGGGACGCCGCCGGGTCGTTCGCGTACTCGGTCGCGGTCGCGGTCCTGATCGGCGCGCTGATCGGCGTCGTCACGGTGTGGATTCGCGCGCACCTGCGCAACCCGATCTACGACACGATGATCTCCTTCGTCGTGCCGTTCATCGCGTTCATCCCGGCCGAGGCGATGCACGCCTCCGGCGTCCTCGCCGTCGTGATCACCGGCCTCTACACCGGGCATCACGCGTCCAGGCGCTTCAGCGCCACCGCGCGAATGAACGAGCGGCTCAACTGGCGCACCGTCGAGTTCGCCGTCGAGAACGGCGTGTTCCTGCTGATGGGCCTCCAACTGCACGCGCTCGTCGAGCAGACCGGCGACTCCGCGTTCCGGCTCGAGCACACGATCCTCATCGCGGTCGGACTCGTCATCGTGCTCGTCATCTGCCGAGCGATCTTCGTGTTCCCGCTCCTCGGCGTGCAGCGCCGGGCGGCTCGCCGAATCGCGGGGAAGGTCGAGGGCGTCGCGAGGCTCGCTGACCGCTTCCGCAGCAGGGAAGGCGTCAACACGGAGCGGCTGCGCCGGGTCGAGATCCTCGAGCAGCGCTCCCAGGCCGACCTCGATCACGAGCGGGATCAGCAGCTCGGCTGGCGCGACGGCGTCGTCCTCTCCTGGAGCGGCATGCGCGGCGTGGTCACCCTCGCCGCGGCGCAGACCATCCCCGCCGAGGTCCCCTTCCGCGCGCAGCTCATCCTGGTCGCGTTCGGGGTCGCCGTCATCACCCTCCTCCTGCACGGGCTGACGCTGCCGCCGCTTATCCGCAAGCTGTGGCCCAACGGCACGAGCAACGGCGACAGCGCCGGAGAACTCCTCTCGCTGAGCGGCGACCTCATCGAGGCCGCCAACGAGGCCATCGACGACGCCCTCGCCGCAGCGGACAACGCCCCAGCGCCGAGCGAACTCATCGTCGCAAAGGCCAGAGCCAGCGCGCGCATGGCGCTCACACCCATCGTGATCAGGGCGAACGGCGCCAAGACGGCGGAGGCGGCCGCAGCGGCGGGAGCCGAGCTCGACCCCGTCGAGACGCCGCAGCAGACCTTCATGCGGCTCGCGCGCATCGGCCTCGAAGCGCAGCGAACGGCCCTCCTCGAGGAACGCGCCATCGGCCGCTACAGTTCGCGGGCCCTCAAGAAAGCCGAGGCGGCCCTCGACTCGCACGAGACGCAGCTCAAAGCACCGCCGCTCACCTGATCAGGGCGTGCCTGCTCCGGGCGCGCCCTCCCAGCGCGTCCGCCCAGGGCACGACTACTCCGCGCGCACCGGATTCTGGTGGTGGCTGAACACGATGCTCGTCCGCGTCGACGACACCGCGGGATCAGCAGACAGATGCTCGACCACGAAGTCGCGCACGTGATCCGAGTCGCGCGCCGCGAGGTGGATGATGAAGTCCTCGACCCCGCCCAGGAAGAACAGCTGCATGACCTCGGGAAGCGAGCGCAGCTCCTCGCTCAGTTCGGCGATCCGCTGGCGCGCACCAGAGCGCACCGTCACGCTCACGAGCACCTCGAGGTCCAAACCCATCGCGCGCGGATCCACCGACGCCGTAAACCCGGTGATCACCTTCCGCGACTGCAGCCCCCGCACGCGAGCGATGCACGTCGACGCCGCCACGCCCACACGATCGGCGAGCTCCGCATTCGTGATCCGGCCGTTGGCCTGCAGTTCCTCGATGATTCTGCGGTCAACGTCATCCAACTCTACGTCCGGACGCAGATTCTTCGATCCGTCGGGCATGGTGGCCACCTCTCGCTCGCAATATCAGTCCGGACACGATGAAATCCGAAGAGTATTCATCGTTTCGCAACTGAATACGAATATACTGCACTATTAGTAGGTTCCTCACGCAGCGTCGACGCGAGCCGGTGTCGTGCGCCAGGAGTGCACCCACCCCAACCATTCGCAGACTTCTTTGGAGCTCAATCATGCGCGTCGGTATCCCTACCGAGATCAAGAACAACGAGAACCGCGTCGCCATCACGCAGGCGGGCGTCTTCGAGCTGGCCCGTCGCGGCCACGAGGTGCTGGTCCAGGCCGGCGCAGGCCTCGGCTCGGCCATCACCGATGCTGAGTACGTCGCGGCCGGCGCCAAGATCGTCGACGGCGCGGACCAGATCTGGGCTGAGTCGGACATGATCCTCAAGGTCAAGGAGCCGATCCCCTCCGAGTACGCCAAGATGCGCAAGGGCCAGGTGCTCTTCACCTACCTGCACCTCGCGGCCGACCTCGACCTCACGAAGGCCGTCCTCGACTCGGGCACCACGGCGATCGCGTACGAGACCGTGCAGCTCCCGACCCGCGCCCTCCCCCTCCTCGCCCCGATGTCCGAGGTTGCGGGCCGCCTGTCGGTTCAGGTCGGCGCCCACTCCCTCATGAAGGCCAACGGCGGCCGCGGCGTGCTGCTCGGCGGCGTTACCGCGACCCGTCGCGGCAAGGTCGTCGTCATCGGCGGCGGCGCAGCCGGCGAGCAGGCCGCGCGCATCGCGTTCGGCATGGGCGCAGAGGTCACGGTCATCGACATTGCGATCCCCCGCCTCAAGCAGCTCGAGGACGAGTTCTCGGGCCGCATCCAGACCCGCACCTCGAACGCGCACAACATCACCGAGGCGCTCAAGGAAGCCGATCTGGTCATCGGTTCGGTCCTGATCCCGGGCGAGAAGGCGCCGAAGCTCGTCACCGACGAGATGGTCGCGCAGATGAAGCCGGGCTCGGTGCTCGTCGACATCGCGATCGACCAGGGCGGCTGCTTCGAGAACTCGCACCCGACCACGCACGACGATCCCACCTTCCCGGTGCACAACTCGATCTACTACTGCGTGGCGAACATGCCGGGCGCGGTCCCCGAGACCTCGACCGCCGCGCTCACCAACGCCACCCTCCCCTATGTCGTCGCGCTCGCCGACAAGGGCTGGGTCAAGGCGCTGAACGACGACGCGTCGCTCGCCAAGGGCCTCAACGCCCATGACGGCGTCGTGAACTACAAGGGCGTCGCCGACGCGTTCCCCGAGCTCCCGTTCTCGTCCGTCGAGGACGTGCTCGCGGCCAACGCCTAAGCACGCACCCGAGTACTCTGGATCCCATGGATCTGAAGTTCTCGTTCGGAGGGGCGTCACCGGATCACGATCACGGTGGCGCCCCTTCGGGCATTCCCCTCCCCTTCGACGTCGCCCCGGTCTCGTCGAGCAGTGAACTCGAGCTCGTCGTGCGTCGCGATGCCGCCGCCGACGGCGAGCGGATCGTCGCCGAGGCGATCTCCGGTGACGGCGTGACTTATGCCCGCGCCGAAGTGCCCGCGGCGGGGGACGATGCTCCGGCGCTCGCGAGGGCGGCCCGCTCCGGAATGTCCCGCGCGGTTGCCGAGCTGGAGGGCCCGCTCGCCGAGGCGATCACGGCGGTGGTGCTCGATCTCGGCGGATCCGGTTCCGACGTTGCGCGGGAGCTGGGCATGGATCCCGCCGTGCCCGTCATCACCGAGGCGCTGCAGCGCAGGATCGGCGTCGGCGCAGGGACGAAGGTTCGCCTCGGCGCCTAGTCGCCTCTCTCCGCGCATAGCATGGGGGCGTGTCCCTCAGCCTGCGCAAACTCCTTCTGAACGCCTCGCTCCACCTGCGGCTCGTCGTCGGCGGCGGACCGGGGACCACTGAGGAGCAGGCGTTCGATCGGCCTTTCGAGTGGCTGCACGCCACCGACATGATCGATCCGACGCCTTTTCTCGGGCCCGCGGAGGTGATCCTCACCCTGGGCTGGCAGTTCCCGGTGACGGAGTCCGCAGACCCTGCGGTCCCGTCGGTTCGGGTGGAACCCGAACGACTCGCCGCGATCTACGACGATTACGCGGCCCTCGTCTCGGCGCACGGCGTGATCGGGATCGGCTTCGGGAGCGACGTGGTGCACCGCGGGATCCCGCCCCAGCTCGCCGAGGCGTGCCGCAGGCACGGCCTGATCCTGTTCGATGTCCCCTATGAGATCTCGTTCATGGATCTCCTGCAGGAGGCGGCCCAGGTCCTGCAGCGCGATGAGACGGAACGCTACTCGCGTTCACTGCGCGCGCAGCGTGCGATCGCGAATGCCGCTACGAGACGCGACGGCCTCGAGGCCACGCTCCGGGAGACGGCGCGTCAGCTCGACTGCGGCGTGGCGCTCTATGACCCGGTGGGGCGGCCGATCACCGTCGTCGACGCCCCGGACGGGCCGCGCGTCGCCGAAGCGGCGCTCACCGGCATCGTGCTGGAGTCGCTGAGCTCCGGCCAGCGCTTCCGATCCGCCCAGGTCACGCCCGACGTCGAAGCGGTGCTGCAGCTCCTCGGCGAACCCGGCGAGCCCAGCGGCATGCTCGCGCTGACACTGAGCCGCGGGCTCGACGATCTGTCCCGGGACGTCATGTCGAGCGTGCTGGCCCTCGTCAGCGTGTCGCTACAGCAGAACCAGAAGCTCGCCGGGCTCTCCGAGACGCTGCGGGAGGCCCTGCTGCACCTGATCCTCACCGGAAACGCAAGCGTGACCAGCCACATCGTCGAGCGGCTGTGGGGCCCGCTCCCTGCGCCGCCGCTCGTTGCGCTGATCGGGATTCCGCGCCGCTTCGACACCGCGCGGCTGATCCCGGCGCTGGAGGCCCTCCCCTCGACGCCGGAGCTGCCTCTGTTTTTCGCGGGGTACCGCGGCGACGCCGCCGTCATCGTGCCGGAATCCGGCGCGGACCGCGCGATCGAACGACTCGCGCCGTTTGAGCTCACCCTCGGCCGCTCACGCACGGACGAGTGGTCGGGCCTGGGGATCGCGCTCGATGAGGCGAAGAAGGCCGCGGATCACGGTCGCCGCCTGGGTTCCGAGCGGGTGACTCGGTTCTCCGAGATCTGGCGCAATGGGGTGTCTGATCTGGTCGATGCCTCCGACGGCTCGCTGGTGGCTCGCAGGCTGCTCGGTCCCCTGCGCGGCTATGACGCGGAGCACGGGGGCGCGCTCCTCGAGACGCTCGCGGTGTGGTTGCGTCACCACGGACGCCCGCTTCCGGCGTCGCAGGAGCTCGGGATCCACCGCCACACGCTCGCGCATCGCCTCACCACGATCGCCGGGTTGACTGGCCTGGATCTCGACGATTTCCAGGCCAGAGCGGAGCTCGCCCTCGCGTTGCGCTTCCTCGACACGGACCGTCGACCGTAGCACCGGCTGATCAGCCCGTCGTTCGGAACCGCCCACCTCAAATCTGGGAATCACTTGCGGAGTTGCTGAGTGAACGCTAGTGTCGCTCTTACTGAACACAGATGTTCAGTGGACTGAATAACGGCGTTCAGAATGATTGGTGGCAGGGTGAACACTGAACTCGGTACTCGCTCGCACAGCACCCCGCGCGCGGAAGCACGCCCCGGCTCCACTGCCGTTCCCGCGGCCAAAGGCGATGATGGCCCGGACCTCGGCGACCGCGTCGCCGCCGTTCGCCGCTCGCGCGGACTCAGCCTCCGTGCACTCGCCTCGGCGGCCGGCGTCAGCTCGAGCTTCCTCAGCCAGCTCGAGAACGGACGCACCAACGCGAGCGTCTCCTCGCTGCGGAAGGTCGCCGCGGCGCTCGGCCTCACCCCGGCCCAGCTGCTCGATGACGGCGTCACCCACACCGCAGGCGTGCTCCGCGCCGAGGATCGGCCCACGATCCCCCTCGATGGCGGGATCAAATACGTCCTCTCGCTCCCGCCGCTCCGCCAGCTCGAGGTCTACGCCGGCACCTTCGAGCCGGGCGCCTCGACCGGTCCGGATCACTACGTGCACGGCGCCTCGCAGGAGATGTTCGTCGTGACCGCAGGCTCGGTCGTGCTCACTCTCGACGGCACCGACTACACCATGCGCAAGGGCGACTCCATCGAGTACATGAGCAATGTGCCGCACCGCGTCGCGAACCCGTTCGAGCAGGGCGCGGAGGTGCTGTGGATCAACAGCCCGCCGACGCCAGACGAGACCGTCGCGGACCCGACAGGTCCGTCCCGCTGAGACCACCCCGAACCATTCCCACATCGAAGGAGATCTGAAGATGAAGAACACCAGCGCCATGAAGCGCCGCCTCATGACCGCGCTCGCGGTCGTCGGCGTCGGCGGCATGCTCGTCGGCTGTACCGCTGGCGGCGGCGGACCGGTCGACGTCGACCTCGGCAGCGGCCCCGCTGCTGCCGGCGAGGTCAAGAAGGACGCTCTCGCGGGCGTCACCCTCACGTTCTCCTCCTGGGGAGGCATCTTCCAGGACGCGCAGATCAAGTCCCTGAAGCCCTTCGAAGAGGCGTCGGGAGCGAAGGTGCTCTCCGACGGCCCGACCGAGTACTCGAAGGTGAAGGCCCAGGTCGACAGCAAGAACGTCAGCTGGGACGTTGTCGACACCGACATCATCTGGGCCGACAAGAACTGCGGCGAAGACGGCCTGCTCATGGACCTCGACACCAAGATCGTCGACACCTCGAAGATCCCGAACCAGGAGCTCGTCGGCAAGTGCTACGTGCCGGCCATGCAGTACGGCTACGTCATCATGTACAACGAGGAGGCCTACCCGACGGCCCCGACCGGCTGGGCCGACTTCTTCGACACGAAGAAGTTCCCGGGCAAGCGCGCGATCGCTGGCTTCGAGGACATCGGCCCCGGCGTCTACGAGGGCGCACTCCTCGCCGACGGCGTCGCTCCCGACAAGCTCTACCCGCTCGATATGGACCGCGCGTACAAGAAGCTCGACGGCATCCGCGACAACCTGATCTACTGGAAGACCGGAGCGGAATCGCAGCAGATGGTCGAGTCCGGCGAGGCCGACATGGTGCTTCTGTGGTCGGGCCGAGGATACGGCGCGGTCGAGAACGGCGCAAAGTACAAGCCGATCTGGAACCAGTCACTCATCATCGCGGACGCACTCGCGGTTCCGAAGGGCGCGAAGAACCCTGACGCCTCGATGGCGCTGATCAACTACTACCTGGGCACCAAGTCCCAGGAGATCATGGCAGTCGACAGCTCCTACTCGCCGGTCAACGTCGACGCCAAGCCGAAGCTCTCGAAGCTGGCCGAGGAGTACCTCACCACCAAGCCGGAGATCGCCGACCAGATGGTCAAGACGAATCAGGCCTGGTGGGCGGAGAACTACGACGCCGAGCTCGAGCGCTGGATGACCTGGATGCAGGGCTAGGCCAGGACATCCCATGACCACCACGAACATCCCGATCGGGCGCGCGGACCGCAGGTCCTCGCGCGCCCGGTCGCGGGCCCTCCTGCTCATCCTTCCGGCGTACGCGCTCCTGATCGGGGTGTTCGCCTATCCGCTGCTTGAGAGCGTCATCCAGAGTTTCACGGTCCCCGAGCCGGGACTCGAGAACTACACCTGGGCGCTCTCGAACTCGAACAACCTCGAGGTGATCGGCCGCACCTTCGGCAACGCGGTGCTCGCGATGCTGATCTGCCTCGTGCTCGCGTATCCCTACGCCTATCTCATGACGATCGTCGGGAAGCGCGCCCGCGTCGTGCTCATCGTGATCGCCCTGATCCCGTTCTGGACCTCGCTCATGATCCGCACCTTCGCCTGGATCGTGCTGCTCCAGGACAGCGGCATCGTGAACTCCCTGCTCGGCTTGGTCGGCATCGGGCCGCTGCAGTTGATCCGCACCAACACCGGCGTGCTGATCGGACTGAGCCAGGTGCTCATGCCCTTCATGGTCCTCCCCCTGTACGCGGTGATGAGCGGCATCGATCACCGGCTCGTGACGGCGGCGCGCTCCCTGGGGGCCCGCCCGTCTGCGGCCTTCTTCAAGGTGTTCGTTCCGCTGTCGCTCCCCGGAGTGGCGGCCGGCAGCCTGCTCGTGTTCATCCAGGCGCTGGGCTTCTACGTCACCCCGGCCCTGCTCGGTTCACCGTCCGACAGCATGCTCGCCCAGGCGATCTACGCCCAGGTCAGCGGGCTCCTGCAGTGGGGTCGCGGCGGAGCACTCGGCGTGATCCTGCTCGTGTGCACGTTGATCGTCCTCGGGATCATCGGGCTCATCTCGAAGTTCGGTGCCAAACGCGGCATGGCAGTGAAGGTGTTCTGATGCTGAAAGTCACTCCCGTCACCAAGGTGCTCCTGTGGACCGCGGCGATCATCGTCGCGATCTGGCTCGTGGCTCCGACGATCGTCGTGATCCCGCTGAGCTTCACCGATAAGGCCTCGCTCGTGTTCCCGCCGACCGGCTGGTCGTTCCGCTGGTACGAGTCGTTCTTCTCGAACCCGCAGTGGACCGGGGCGCTTTGGAACTCGTTCCTGATCGGCCTGCTCGTCGCCGCGCTCGCGACCGTGCTCGGCCTCCTCGCCGCGATGGGCCTGCGCAATCTCGTCAACAAGAAGCTCGCGGGCGCGCTCACGGTGGGGCTGCTCGCCCCCATGGTCGTGCCGGGGATCGTGCTCGCGATCGGCATCTACGCCGTGTTCCTGAAGCTCGGCCTCGTCGGAACGCTCGTCGGCTTCGTCTTCGCGCACACCGTGCTCGCCCTGCCGTTCACGGTCGTCGCGATCACGGCGGGCTTCGCCAACTTCGACGAGCGGCTCGAGCTGGCGTCGCAGAGCCTCGGCGCCTCGCCGGTGCGCACCTTCTTCCGGGTGACGCTGCCGAACATTATCCCCGGGATGGTCTCGGGTGCGCTGTTCGCGTTCGTCACCTCGTTCGACGAGGTCATGATCTCGCTCTTCATCAAGAGCCCGTACCTGCAGACGCTTCCCGTCCTCATGTACGCGAGCGTGACCCGCGATACCGACCCGACGCTCGCTGCCGCAGCGACCGTCATCCTCATTCTCACCACGGCCATCGTCATTGGTGCGCTCGTGTTCACCGGAAGGAAGCAACGTGGCTGAAACAGCGCGCGGCGCCGAGATCATCCTCGACGGCGTCTCCAAGCACTACCCCAAGTCGATCGCCCTCGACGACGTGAGCCTCGAGGTCCGGGCGGGCGAGTTCATGACCTTCCTCGGTCCGTCCGGCTCCGGCAAGACGACGACGCTCAATCTGATCGCCGGCTTCACCGAGCTCACGACCGGAAGCGTCTACATCGACGGCAAGCAGATGGACCGGGTGCCCGTGCACAAGCGCGAGCTCGGGATCGTGTTCCAGCACTACGCGCTGTTCCCGCACCTGTCCGTGTTCGACAACGTCGCGTTCCCGCTGTCGGAGCGACGCGTACCGAAGGCGGAGCAGAAGCAGCGCGTCCTGGCGGCCCTCGAAACCGCTGGTCTCAAGGGATACGAGGATCGCTTCCCCAAGGAGCTCTCGGGCGGCCAGCAGCAGCGCGTCGCCCTTGCCCGCGCGCTCGTCTTCGAGCCGCGCGTGCTCCTGCTCGACGAGCCGCTCGGCGCGCTCGACAAGAAGCTGCGTGAGCAGCTGCAGCTGGAGCTGCGTCGCGTTCACCGCGAGGTGGGCCGCACCTTCGTGTTCGTGACCCACGATCAGGAGGAGGCGCTCACCCTCTCGGACCGGATCGCGGTCTTCAGCGCCGGCCGGATCGAGCAGGTCGGGACCGCGAAGGAACTCTACGAGAAGCCGGCATCGCGCTTCGTCGCCGAGTTCATCGGCGAGTCGACGGTTGTGGAGAGCGAGGACGGGACGACGGTCACGATCGTTCGCCCCGAGCGCGGCGAACTCGTGCGCGACGCCGCGGCTGCCGGCCCCGGCCGGCCCGCGATTCCCGTCACCGTGCGACAGGCGATCTACCTCGGCTCCGGCTGGAAGTTCGAGATCGTGCTTCCCGACGGCGCGGTCGGCGTGGTGCGCGGCGAGCGCGAACTCGACTGGATCGCCGGCGGCACGGGCGAGGCGGTTCTCACCTGGGATCCGGCGCTCGCGCCGGTGCTGCCCGCCTGATCGGAGCGATGGTGAGCGAGCAGCGAGTCGTCGTCGGCGGGGGCGCCTGGGGCCTCCCCGCCGCGCTGCGACTGCAGGATCAGGGGTTCTCGGTCACGCTGGTGGAGCGCTTCGAGCCGGGCGGTCCGTTCGCCTCGAACGGCGGCTCGACGCGTTTGTGGCGGCTGGCCGACACGCAGGTGTGGCGCGCCCGCGCGATGCTGGACACGCTTCGCGCTCTCGAGCGCCTGAGCGATCGGCTGGGTGAACCGGTGTTCCGTCGCACGGGACTCGTGTGGCGCGACGATGTCTCCCTGCCCCGGGTCGAGGCGGCACTCAGGTCGATCGATCAGCCGGTCGTCAGGATCCCGGCCGACGACGTCGGCGACCACTTCCCCGGACTGCGGCCCGACGGTCGCGACGCGCTCTGGGTGGAGGAGGCCGGGGTCGTCCTTCCCGAGGTTGTGCTCGGCAAGTCCCTCACCGCGTTCCTCGCTGCCGGCGGGGAGTTCCGCGCGCAGACGCGGGTCACCCGGATCGAACCGGGCGATCGCACCGCGCTCGTGCACGTCGAGGGCGGCGAGCCGATCGAGGCCGAGCAGGTGCTCCTGGCGGCCGGACCCGGCACGGCAGAGCTGCTTCCCGGACTGGGCCTCTCCCTTCCGTTGAAGCCCTACATCGAGCAGGTCGTCGCGCTCGGCGACCCCGCGGCGCACCCGCCGGCTCCCGAACTGCCCGGCCTCGTCGATTGCCCGATCGGCGACGAACCCGGCATCTACGCGATGCCCAACGGCCCGCTCGGCTACAAGGTCGGCCTCGACCTACCGCTCCGCGCGCTCGCGGACGGCACGCTCGGGGACGATCTGGAGCGCGACGTCCGGCTGGAGCGTTCGGAGCTGATCCGCGCCAGAATCGCCCGGGACATCGCCTCGATCGTCCCCGAGGTCGTGACCGCCCAGGTCTGCACCTGGACCGACTCGGGCGATGGCGATTTCATCATCGGACGGGTCGCGCCGACGGTCGTGCTCGCCTGCGGCGATTCGGGAGAGGGGTTCAAGTACACCGCGTTCATGGGCGAGTACCTGGCCGACCTCGTCTCCGGCGGTCCGGGCGACGAGGAGTTCCAGCGGTACTGGGATCCCGCTCGCTTCGAGGGTCGCACTGCCCCGCGCGAGCACTTCGACCCGATCGGTCGCCACTGACCGATCCACTCCGCGCGCGGGCCGGTCGCCCGCGGTCCCGGACCCGTCTCCGAACGTCACGACCCGTCTCCTCCTCGCTTCCGCGAGCGGGAGGCGGGTCGTTCGGTTTTGCCGACCGCCGAGCGATCACTGTGGCAAAACGTCCAACGTTCGAGACGTAAAACGACATTCTGGGGTTCGCTCGGACCAGATTGCCCGTTTTTACGTCCATGTTTCACCAGGAATAGACTGAAACGGCCAATGCGGCGGAGTTGCTCCGCACCGCAGAATAGGGGTCTCGACACCGGCCGTCCAGCAAAGGAGCTCGTACATGGTCAAGTTGAAGAGAAGTCTCGGCTTTGGAGCCGCCTACGCGGCCTCGACGGGACTCGTCGTCTCGGGCACCGCGATGGTGTCGCTCGGAAACGGCTTCGGAACGGGCGGCCTCGCCTTCGCGATCCCAGCGTTCATCGGGCTGATCATCATCACAATGGTGGCGATATCCTACGGCGAGCTCGCCTCGATGCTGCCGGGCGGCGGCATGGTGGGCGAGTACACGCTGCCCGCGCTGGGCCGGCTCCCGGCGATCCTCGCCGTCCTGGGCGGGTACCTCGTGCTCGTGTCCGCCGACGGCGGCACCCAATTGCTCGTCGCCGGCGACTCGTTCGAGGGCCTGACCGGCTTCCCGGCACCGCTCTTCTCGTTCATCCTGCTCGCGATCCTCCTCACCCTGAACATCTCGGGCGTCGACATCTTCGCGCGCGTGCAGATCCCCGTCGTGTTCGGCATGATGGGCATCCTCGCCGTCATGGGTCTCGCCGGCGTGTTCGGTTTCACCTCGAGCACCCCCGTCGACAACCCGTTCCTCAACACGGACTGGGGCACCCTCGCCTCCATGGGGGCGGTCGCGATCTGGCTCTACATCGGCATGGAGTTCGTCGCTCCCCTCGCCGAAGAGGTCCGCCGCCCGTGGAAGACGATCCCGCTGGCAATGATCATCGGCGTCTCCACGATCTTCGTCGTCGACGTCCTCTTCGGCTGGGGCGCGACGCGCTACGCCGACCTCGCCGAGATGGCCGCCTCCTCGATCCCGCACGTCGTCGGCGCGACCGCGATCTTCGGGGCCACCGGCGGCCTCATCATGACCGTCGTCACGATCCTCGCGTCCTTCTCGACCGGCAACTCGTACCTCGCGGCCATCCCCCGCATGCTCTACGGCCTGGCAAACGAGGGCCTGCTGCCGAAGTGGCTCGCCAAGGTCAGCAGGCGATCCCGCGTTCCGTGGGCCGGCATGCTCGTGACCGCCGGCTGCATGGCATCCGTGCTCCTCTACTCGACCTTCACTGAGGGCGGCATCGACCTGATCCTGAATCTCATCAGCATCGCCTGTGTGACCTGGCTCTTCAGCTACATCATCGCCCAGGTCGACGTGATCGTGCTGCGCCGTCGCTATCCGAACGCACGCCGCCCGTTCAAGACGCCCCTGTACCCGCTGCCCCAGATCCTCGGCATCGCGTCCTGCGTCTACCTGATCGTGTTCATCGTTCCCGACATGGATCAGCGCCTCGTCGTCTGGGGCAGCGCGGGCATCATCCTCGCCGCCATCGCGATCTTCGCGCTGATCTGGCTGAAGCTGAACCGCCTCCCGATCTTCACCCCCACCGATCTGACGCACACGCAGAACAACATCGTGATCCGCTCCGAGGACCTCGGCGGCGAATACGGCGAGGAGCTCGAGCAGCAGGCCGAGGCGGAGCTGGCAGCCCCCTCCGATCCGGGGGCCCGAGCATGAGCCGCCAGCGGAAGCACGCGCTCGCGGGCGACGGCCCGATCGTCGGCCGGGCGCGGGCCTCCCTCAGAAGGGTCGCCGAGCAGTTCGGCACGATCGAAGCGGCCGATCGCACCTCGGTGCGGGTGCGCACTTCGGAAGGTGTGCCGCTCACGCTGAGCTATTCCCCGGGCAACTACGTGTTCTCGCGCGTCTACAATCTCACGGTGACGGCCGAGCTGCCGCCGGAGTCCGAGGTCCCCGCAGGGATCGAGGTCTCGCACCGGGGGCGGGGCGGGGCACACTTCATCGCTTCGTCCGGGCCCGCGAATACTGGCGCTTTCGGAGTCCCCGGCGGCCCCGCGAACAGCAGTGGCCGGGCCGTCGATCGAGCGCTCGTCGCGTCCCCGCGCCTCGGCGCGCTGAACGCGGCCGTTCGCGAGCACCTCGCCGGCATCGATCTCGTCTCCGCCCGGATCACCGCCGAGCGGGGCACGCGCTCCGTCACGATCACCCCGCTCGGGGGCTCGTTTGTCTGGGTCCTGATCCCGCCCGTGTTCCACGCCACGGCGTTCCCGGCGGGCGAGCCTCGACGCATCATCGACCTCGTCGCAGCACTCCGCGGTTTCCACCCGGTCGCTGCATAGATTCCAGCTGCTGTAACCACCGAACCGAAAGGACTCCTCATGATTGACGTGAAGGCGGCCGTGTTTGTCGGCCCGAATGAACCGCTCGAGATCCGAGATCTCACGATTTCCGATGAGCCCGGCCCCAACGAGGTCCTCGTTCAGATGGCGGCGTCGGGCGTCTGCCACAGCGACCTGCACGCGCTCGACGGCGACTGGGAGACCCCGGCGCCGCTCGTCCTCGGGCACGAGGGTGCTGGGGAGGTGCTCGCGATCGGCTCCGAGGTCACCGATCTCGCGGTCGGCGATCACGTGATCCTCTCGTGGACGCCGTCGTGCCAGAAGTGCGAGTTCTGCGTGTCCGGCAATCCGGTGCTCTGCCAGCTCGCCAATGAGACCGCCTATCAGCACGTGTTCTTCGACGGCAAGCCACGGCTGCGAGATGGGGACGAGGATGTGAAGAGCTTCCTGGCGGTCGGCTCGTTCGGCTCGCACGCGATGGTTCCGGCCTCCGCCGCGATCAAGATCCGCCGGGACGCCCCGCTCGCTCAGGCGGCGCTCGTCGGCTGCGCCGTGACCACCGGGATTGGCGCCGTGATCAACACCGCGAAGGTCGAGCCGGGGAGCACGGTCCTCGTGGTCGGTTGCGGCGGTGTCGGCCTCAACGTGGTGCAGGGCGCTCGCCTCGCAGGTGCCAAACAGATCATCGTCGCCGATGTGAGCGAGGAGAAGCTCGAGCTCGGCCGGAAGTTCGGCGCGACACACACGGTGAACAGCCGGGAGCGGGATCTCGCGGAGGCGGTGCGCGAACTGACGGATGGCCGGGGCGTCGACTACGCGTTCGAGGCGATCGGCCTGCCGTTCACGATCGAGGCGTGCTACGAGGCGGTCCGCCGCGGCGGGACCGCCGTGGTGGTGGGCCAGGTCGCCGATGGCGTGAAGATTTCGATCGATCCCTTCGTGATGAGTGATCAGGAGAAGAAGCTGATCGGATCGAACTACGGGTCGAGCAGGCAGTCCATCGACTTCCCGAAGATCCTCGACCTCTACATGGAGGGGCTCGTAGATCTCGACTCGATGGTGACGGGGCGCATTCCGCTCGAGGGCGTGAATGAGGCGTTCGAGGGCATGCGCAAGGGGCAGGGAATTCGGACGGTCATCGAGTACTGATCTGCGCTGCCGCGCCGCAGCCGGGGTGAGCGCGAATTCCCCTCCCCCGGGATTCGGCAACGCGAACGGCCCGGGCCGGAGGTGTTCTTCTTCCTCCGGTCCGGGCCGTTCGCCTTGTCCTAGCGCTCGGCCTGGAAGCGGAGGATCCTGTTGAGCGCCTCTTCGACGGCGGGTGCGCCCGCGGCGTAGGAGAGGCGCACGGCGCGGTCTCCCGCGACCGGGTCGAAGTCGACGCCCGGCACGATGGCGACGTCGGCGTGTTCGAGGAGGGCGCGCGCGTAGGCCGTGGAGGTGCCGTAAACGTCGAGCTGGGGTCCGAGTTCGGAGTAGTAGTAGAAGGCGCCGTCGGAGGGCGCGGCCTCTCCCCACCCGAGCGCGGGCGCTGCGTCGAGGATGAGCGCCCTGGCGCGGGCGAAGTCGGCGACGATCGCGTCTCGTTCCGCGTAGGTCTCGGGCGTGAACGCCGTGAGCGCGAGCTCCTGGGCTGGGGCCGGCGGGGACAGCGCGAAGTTCGAGGCCAGCGCCTCGACCGGGGCGATGAGGTCTTCGGGGAGGAGCGCCCAGCCGAGCCGCCAGCCGGTCATGCCCCAGTACTTCGAGAAGGAGTTGATGACCACGGCGTCGCGGGTGAGCTCGCGGACGCTGACGCCGCGGGGATCCGGGTCTCCGGGCTCGGGGAAGGCGATGCCGTGGTAGATCTCGTCGCTCACGATGCGCGTGCCGTGCGCCGCGCACCAGTCGACGAGCGCGGCGAGGTCTGCGCGGTTCAGCATGGTGCCGGTGGGGTTCGCGGGCGAAGCGATGATGAGGCCCGCGAGGGCGCCGTGCTCGGAGACCGCCGCCTCGAGCAGCTCGGGCGTGGGCTGGTAGCGCGTTTCCGGGCCCGTGGGGATTTCGATGACGCGCACGCCGAGCGCCGCGAGAATGTTGCGATAGGCGGGGTAGCCGGGGCTCGCGAGGGCGACGGCGTCGCCCGGGTCGAAGGCCGCGAGGAAGACGAGCTGGAATGCCCCGGAGGAGCCGGTCGTGACGGCGACCTCGCCCGGGTCGACGTCGACGCCGTACCAGTTCGCGTAGTGGCCCGCGATCGCTTCGCGAAGCGGCATCGTTCCGAGCGGCCCGGTGTAGCCCGCGGGCTTCAGCGTGCCTGGCGCCGGTCGCGCGGAGGGCTCCCCCGCGCAGAGTGAGACGACGTCGTGGCCGGCGAGGCGGCGGCGCGCGACCTCGTCGGTGATCTTCATCACCTCGAAGGCCGGGATCTCTGATCGCCGGGAAACTCCAGGTGAGGGGGTGGTCGATGCCATGGAGCGGGATGCAGCCTCAGGGGTCGTCATGAGGTCAACGTTACCGGCAGGGGTCTCGTCTGCGAGAACCAACCCCGGGGGTTGGCCGCCGGCCGAGAAGTCGATGTGCCGCAGGAGGATGACGAGCCAGGCGAAGATGATTCCCGCGGCGATGAGCTCGAACCCGGCGAGGTTGAGGTATCCGACCGGCCAGAAGAGGATCGTCGCGACGACGAGCGCTGCGAGGGTGGCGTCGGAGAACGCGAGGAATGAACGGCTGAAGCCGTCGAGCACCCACCGCATGCTCGCGAGCAGGCCGGCGAAGACCACGGCCATGCCGGTCGCGAAGGTGTTGTGCATGATGAGGCTGATATTGACCGGCACGGATCCGACCCCGATGAGACAGCAGCCGATCACCACAAAAGCCCACGCGACCAGGGGAACGTTGCGCGTTCTACTGGGCCGGGCCCGGTCGCTCCAGCGCCGGAGCTTCGGCGCGACGAGGCTCGCGAGCGATGCGAGGAGGAGACCGCCGACGATGAGCGTCGCGTTGAAGATGAAGCCGGAGAGGTTATCGCCGACGCCGAGCTCACTGAAGTGGAGTTTCCACCAGTTGGCGTCGCTCGTGGTGAGCATGGCGATCACGACTCCGCCGGTCATGAATGCGGCGAGCAGCCCGGAGATCCGGGTGGGGGTCACGTCTCCGACGGAGAGCGTGACCCCGTACGCGACGGCTGCGCAGACGAGAGCGACGATGAGCGCGCTCGGGATCGCGTCGAGGAGCAGCCCGGTAAAGCTGTTGGAGAGAACTGCGATGATCAGGGCGAGGATCATGAGGACGATCCCGCAGTTGACGAGCGCGAGGGCGAGCGGGTTGACGATGCGCTCGATCCGCCGCACGAGCGGGGTCGCCCCGTGCGCTGGCGGCCCTGGTGGCCTGAGCTGCTCGATGGCGGCAACGGCGAGCGCGGTCGCGCCGCCGAGCATCAGCGAGATACTGCCGGGACTCACCGGCCCCCAGATGGGGACCGCGTCGCGGAACGCGATGAGTCCGATGATGCAGGCCACGATGGCGGCGACAACGGCGTTGCCCATTGCCCGCTGTTCCCGCCTGGCCGCTGGCGTGTCCCGCCAGGATTCGGATCCCGGATAGAGCAGGGCGAACACCCGGTCGGCCGCCCGGTGAAGCGCCCGAGGTTCGTTCCGTGAGGTGGCCATGGCGTCAGTGTATGCGGCTGGAGTCGAGCGGCCATTCGTTCCGTCGGCCTCGCTCCGTGAGGCGCAGATAGCCGGAGAGCGCGGCAACGCCCTCCGGGCTCGTGGGCAGCCCGTCTCCGAGCCGGTCGGAGGAGACGAGGTGGGCCGACCACTGTGCTCTGCTGATTGCGACATTGAGGCGGTTCCTCATGAGCAGGAACTCGAGCCCTCGCGGCACGTCATCCGGGCTCGACGCCGCGAGGGTGACGATCGCCATGACGGCTTCCTGCCCCTGGAATCGATCAACGGTGCCGACGCGCACGGACCCGAACCCGGCCCGCTCGAGAGCCTCCGAAACGCACTCGACCTGCGCGTTGTAGGGCGCGACGACGATGAGGTCCTCTGGCGTCATGGGCTCCCCCGCGAAGCTCTCTCCGGAGAGCGCCGCCGTCACGAGGCGGACGACTTCCTCAGCCTCCTCCGGCGAGCTCGTCGAATTTCCGCGGTGGGACAGCGGGTGCCAGTGCAGGCCGGGCTCCCCCAGGCCGCTGGCGCGGCGGTCCGCGGCGCTCGCGTGCGCGTGCAGGCGCCCCTCATAGGAGAGCTCGGAAACCACCTCGGTGAGTTCCGGCCGCATGCGCCGCGTCTCGGCGAGGAAGTATCCCGCCGTTTCTGGCATGGTCGCGTGGTCTCCGAGGAGCCAGGAGAGCGCGGAGGTGTCGACGGGTTCCGGGTGACTCCCCTGGGACACCTGCGGAAGCTGCTGGGGGTCGCCGAGGAGCAGGAGCCGCTCGGCGCACACCGCCGCAGCGATCGTTGGGGCGAGCGAGAATTGACCGGCCTCGTCGACGATGAGCAGGTCGAGTTCGCGGCGGCCCACCCGCTCTGGGTGGGCGAAGTCCCACGCGGTTCCCCCGATCACGCACCCGATCCCGGCGTTTGCATGCGCGCTGAGGAAGCTGGCCTGCCCGCCGGAGCGGAGCACGGTGAAGGGCGCTTCTGCCGCGGCCTCCGCGGAGGCCGACCTCGGCAGCGCCTTGCCGACTCGATCCCGGTGGAGCCCGGCCGAGAGTGCGCCGATGAGAACGTTCTCGACGACCTTGTGGGACTGCGCGACGACGCCGATCCGCCAGCCGTCCTCTTCGACGAGGCGTTTGATGACGCGGGCCGCGAGGTAGGTTTTCCCCGTTCCCGGCGGGCCCTGGACCGCGAGGGCCGATCTCTCGAGCCGTCGAAGCGAGTGGGTCACCGCACCGATCATGGCGCCCTCTGGCGTTCCGCCGCCCGCTGCGAGCGCCTCGGAGGAGTCCAGGGGCGTTGGCGCGCCGCCGTCGCGGAAGCGCGGTGTTGCGCGGCGAAGGAGGTCGGTGGCCGGGTCTTGGGGGAAACGGCCGGTACCGAGGGAGTCGAGCATCGCCCCGCCCCACTCCTCGATGGCTTCCTTCTGCTTCCCGGGGTTCGGAGGGGGCCCTGGGGTGAGCCCGAGGGGCATCCGGTCCCAGGGCTCGGGAGCCGCGCCTTGCGTCTCCGCGATCGTCACGCCGTCCTCGTGAACCTCGATGACGTGGGCGGTGCGCGCCCCGCGAGCTCCGGGCGCGGATCCCGGCTGCGGGAAAGGCGCCGGCCGGTCGTAGATGGCGAACACCTCGCCCGGTGTGATCCGCGATCCCGGAGCCGCGTCTCCGTAGAGCCGAATGTGGCGCCTCGGGGTCCGTGCGCGTGGCGGGGTGTGCCAGTCCTCGATGACCTCGCAGCCGCGATCGTCCACGAGCAGCACGTCGCGCGTCTCCGCCCACTCTTCCACCGGGTCAACGAGGCGGGCGAAGTGCGCCCACCAGAACGACTTGCGCTCCCGCTCGTGATAGTCGATTGCGCACGCCGCGAGGGCGATCGCCGAGCGGTCCGCGCGGTCCTCGGTGCGCTCGGCGACGGCCTCGAGGCCCGCGGCGACCGGGCTCGGTTCCGCTTCGACCCCCGCTCGGGCGAGACCACTGAGCTCGGGCTCTTCCGCGGGCTGCGGCGGCACCCCGTGCGCGCGTGCGAGGCCGAGCAGCCAGTCGCGGAGCCGGAGCGTCGAGACGCAGTCGTAGCGGTTGTAGTCTCCGATGGCGTCGAGCCTGGCTTTGCCGGCGGCGCGCTCCTCGGACGAGTCTGACGCGAGCTGTGCGGTCGCCTCCGCGTACTCGCTGACCGATTGCGCACCGCTCGTGACGCCCGCCTCATCGCGGAACTCCTCGCCCATGTAAAGCGGTTCCAGTTTTTTGATGGAGTAGGAGCGCGAGCCCACCCGCAACGCATTTCGGACGATCGGATAGAGGTCCACGAGCACGTGCTCCCTGAGCAGCTCGTCGACCTCCCGCTCACCCACGCCGTGGCGCGCGGCGATGCTCGTGAGATGGGTGCGCTCATAGGCGGCGTAGTGGTAAATCCGCATGCCGGGATAGCGTCTCCTCCGCTCGCTCACGAGCTCGAGGAACCTGATGAGCGCGGCGCGCTCTGCCTCGAGGTCGTGCGCCCAGATCGCGGTGAACTGCTCAGCGGTGTCCACCATGCCGAAGAGGTAGTCAATCCCCCACTGCACCGCTCCCCCGGGGGACGTCTCGCTGAACAGGGGGTCTCCCTCGAAGTCGAAGAACAGGTCGCCCTGATCCGGCTCGGGGATCGCTGCGAGCGCGCTCGCATCCAGGACGCGGACGGGAGGAACGACGCCGGGCCGCGCCTCGATCTGGAGAGCGGCCTGCAACGCCAGTTTTTCGAGAGCGGGAGCGGCGATCCCCGGAACCCTGCCCTGCGGAAGCGACGCAGCGTCCAGGCCCGCGAGCCGATCGATCGTGTCGATCCCGGCGGCGATGAGGGCGTCTCGCTGACTCCGGCGGATGCCCGCGACGAGGAGCGGGTCCCGCGCCGCGCCGATCTCGGGCTCGCACACCTCGCAGCGCCCGCAAGCCTGCACCCAAGAGTGCCCCCATGCGATCCGGTCGGCGCTCTCCGTTCGCCCGTCGGCGCCGACCGCGGTGGCCCGCTCGAGGACGATCTCGTGGAGCCGCGCGCGCCGAGCCCGGAACACGGGCGCAATGTCGCTGATGCGATGCCTCGACTCGCTCCGGTCCCCGAGGATGAGCACGGCCTCCTCGGCCACTGGCACCCCGATCCGCTCGAGCTGCTCGGCGTATGCCGCCAGCTGCATCAAAGCGGTGACCTTGGCTTTTCGCGCCAGCTTGGTGTCTTGTACCTCGTATTCGCCGCTGGGCAGAAGCCTCAGGAAATCCGCGAAGCCGAGAAAGCCGAGAGCGGGCTCTCCCCTGCCTGCGGGACGCTGCTCCGGGTCGAAGAACGTGGCCTGGAACACGAGCCCAGCGCGCGCGTGCAGCGCCGAGGTCGTCTGGGCGGAGACGGCCGTGAGCCCCGCCTCAGACATGGACTCCGGACGCGGGATCTCGACGACCCCTCCCGCGGCGCCGGCCACTCCGGCACCGAGCTCCGCGCGATACTCGGCCAGCACCCGCTCCTCGTGGGCATCGCCCAGCCGCGCGGCCCTGGCGAGCATCGCGTCCTCGTCTGCGGGCACCTCGCCCTCGCGCCCGAGCTTCGCATCGAGTCTCCTGAGGAAGGCGAATTCGCAGATGCTCGCAGCCGTCAGGTCGCTCGCGCTCGTGACGATGCGCCGCGTGCCAAGCGCCGTTTGCTGGACGAACATCGCGTCTCCTTTCGCCCCGGGATCGGGGGTCGGATTGGGGTCCGGATCCGAACGGGGAGGCCGCAGCCGGCCTCGGAAACGACGCTACCGGGAGCCACCGACATTCACGACGCCGTTCCGCCCGGGGTTACAGCCGCGCGATCGTCTCGATGTCCTCGAGGAACGACTCCTGCTGCTCGTCCGACACGGTTGCGCGCGTCACCTCGAGCGCCGCGAGATAGTCAGCTGTGCCCAGCTCGGCGGGCGATTCCGAGCCGCCGCGACCGCCCTTGAGGGCACGCGCCAGCCCGTCCTGCGAGGCGCGCCGCGCCGCGTACTCGATGTCCGCGGGCGTAAGACCCTCACTGCGCCGCACGAGCTCGGGGAAATCGACCCCAGCTGCGATCTCGCTCGGAACGTAGCGCCGCCAGATCGCCTCGCGTGCCTCGGCGTCGGGGAGCCCGATCGGCAGCACATAGTCGAAGCGCCCGTGGCGCATGAACGCCGCGTCGAGGCCCCTGACGAAGTTCGTTGCGCAGATCAGGAGCATTCCCTCGCGGTCTCGGAAGTCGGCGACGATCTTGAGGAGCTCGTTCGTCACCCCCTGCGTCGGCGTCGGCGGATCGCTGCGCTTGCTCGCGATCTCCTCGACCTCGTCGATGAAGACGACGCCGTGCTCGAGCTCGTCAATCCGCTCGAACACGCTCCGGAGCGACGCGGCAACCGACCCGGCTCCGTCGCCGAGCCTCGACGGGAAGACCTCGACGAACGGCCAGTCGAGCCGTGAGGCGACCGCCTTCGCGAACGTTGTCTTTCCCGTTCCGGGAGGCCCGAACAGCATGACCGCGCGGGGCGGCACGACGCCGTAGCGATCCGCGAGGTCGGGCTGGGCGAGCGGCGCGACGAGCCGCTCTTCGAGCAGGGCCTTTTCTCGGCGCATACCGGCGACGCCCTCCCACAGGTGGCGGGGCAGGATCCGGCCGCCGAGGTCCTTCAGCAGTTCGATCTCACGGCGCTGCACCGGCATCTGCCGCTCGAGGTAGCGCAGGTTGTTGCGCAGCTGGAAACCGTTCTCCGTGAGCTGGTCGAGGCGGGTGCCCTCCGACGCCAGGACGGACAGGGTGGACAGGCCGAGCGGGGCCATCTTCCGCTCGATCGCGTCGAGCAGGGCGCCCGATACGTTCTCCGACCGGGATTCCTCGCTCACTCCGAAGAACACGATCCAGCCCTGTGCGTGCGCGGCCCGCCCCACGGCGGCGCCCACAACCCGCTCGTCGCGCACCGCGACGACGGCGTGGTCCTCGCGGCAGGACGCCGTCACCTCCGCGAGAGAGTAGACGGGCTGCTCGGAGGAGGTGCGGGCCTCCCACCAGAGACGCACCACGGCGTCGAGGTCGTCGTCATGGAATTCGCGGATCGTGATGCGTGCCATGAGTGCATCATGCCAGACGCGCGTGTCGTCTCCGCGTCAGAATCGCGTCCGGATCGGACCGGAATCGGGCCGGAACGGACACGGATTCGTGACTCGCCCAGCATCCCGGAGCCTCGATCCGGTAGACTCTCCCCTCGGACCACCCGATCAGGGTCGTCCAGCGTCGCAGTTCATTCCGCGCTCCTCCCGCCTCAGGGATCCGGATCGCGCGGTCCGACACCCGCGGCGAGACGGTGCGCGAACCCGCGCACCCGCCGAATCCGTGGCTGCGCCGTGCGCGGTCCACCGTGCATGAAAGGTCCCCGTGACCCCCACCCCTTCTTTCCTCTCTCTCGGCGTGCCCGAGGCCATCGCTGACGCGCTCGCGAAGAACGGCAAGTCCGAGCCCTTCCCGATCCAGCGCGATACGCTCCCCGACACGCTCGCGGGACGCGACGTGCTCGGCCGCGGCCGCACCGGCTCCGGCAAGACGATCGCGTTCGGCATCCCGCTCGTCGCGAACCTCGCGACCGACGCTGCCAAGAAGCGCCGTCCGAGCCGCCCCCGCGGCATTGTGCTCGCCCCGACCCGCGAGCTCGTCACCCAGATCGCCGAGACGCTCAAGATGCTCGCCGATCCGATGGGCGTGAAGGTCACGACGATCTTCGGCGGGATCCCGCAGCGCCGCCAGGAGGCCGCGCTCGAGGCCGGCGTCGACATCGTCGTCGCGGCCCCCGGCCGTCTCGACGACCTCATGCGCCAGGGCGTCGTGTCGCTCGAGGGCGTCGAGATCACCGTCCTCGACGAGGCGGATCACATGGCCGACATGGGCTTCCTCCCGGTCGTCACCCGAATCCTCAACAAGACCCCGAAGGTCGGCCAGCGCCTCCTGTTCAGCGCGACGCTCGATAACGGCGTCGACAATCTCGTGAAGAAGTATCTCCACGACCCGATCCTGCACTCGGTCGACTCGGCGGAGTCGCCCGTGCCGCAGCTCACGCACCACGTGTTCGAGGTGTCGGGCAAGGATGCGAAGGATGCGCTGATCGAAGCGCTGGCCGCTGGCACGGCTCGCCGGATCCTGTTCACCCGGATGAAGCACCAGGCGAAGCGCCTCGCGAAGCAGCTCACCGCCCGCGGCATCCCCGCGGTCGAGCTGCAGGGCAACCTGTCGCAGAACGCGCGCGATCGGAACCTCGCCGAGTTCGTGAGCGGCGAAGCGCGCGTGCTCGTCGCAACCGATGTCGCGGCGCGCGGTGTCCACGTCGACGGCGTAGACCTCGTCGTGCACATCGATCCGCCGGTGGAGCACAAGGCCTACCTGCACCGCTCGGGCCGCACGGCCCGCGCCGGCAACGAGGGCGACGTCGTGACGATCGTGCTTCCCGAGCAGCGCGGCGAGATGAAGCAGCTGCTGCGCGCCGCGAAGATTCGCGTGACGCCGCGTCACGTCGATCCGAACGCCTCGAGCATCGATCCCGAGGTGCTGTCCCTGATCGGCGAGATCGCCCCGCGCGTCGACCCGCGTGAGACGGAGCGCCGCCGTTCCGAGGCTCAGGCCGCGCAGCAGCGTGCCGCCGGCCACGCCCCGCAGGGCCAAGGCAAGTCGCAGGGCGCCAACGCGCGCCGCAAGCGCTCGCGCGGCGGTCGCGGCGGCAACGGCGGCAGCGCTGATCAGAGCGGCCAGCAGCCGGGGCAGGGCCGTTCCGGCCGCGGCCAGGGCGGCCGGGGCCGCGGCGGAAACGGCGGCGGCGCGCAGGAGGCCCGCGGGGGCCAGCAGGGCCAGCGCCAGGGCCAGGGCGGCCAGCGCCAGGGCCAGGGCGGCGGCCAGCGCCAGGGCGGCGAGCCGCAGCGCGGGGCGCGTCGTTCCGGTCGTCGCGCGCAGAGCTCCGGCGGCACGGTCTACTCCACGAGCTCATCCGGAGCCTGATCCACCGCACCTGATCCGCGGCGGATGATCCGCGGAGCTTGCTCCCGGTGCCTCACCAGCGCGCGGATTCTGCGGCGTCAGCTCCGCAGCGCCCGTGCCGGGCTCCGTCATCCGACGCGCACACGTCTCGGCGGCCTCGGTCCTCGCACCTCGCGAGAGACCGGGGCCGCCCTGTTTGGGCGCAGCATGTTCGACCTCGGCAGCCGATCCGTCCATCGACCGTAAATTTCGGAGAGAAATTCACGTTTCGCCGCGAAATCGGTCGTCGGAGCTCTTCTCTGGGAACCCTCCCAGCCATATACTTTTCTGATGGGCATTTATCGGGATCTTGGGCGGAATCCAGGAGTTTTTCGCGTACTTTTTTCGCAGCTCATGGCCCGGTTCCCGTTCGGAATGCTGTCGATCATCCTGCTGCTGCACATCCAGCTCGCGTACGGCGCGTACGCCTACGCCGGCATCGTGCTCGCCACGCAGTCGATCGGCCAGGCGATCTCCGGCCCGCTGAGCAGCCGCCTCATGGGGCGTCTCGGCATGCGTCCGGTTCTCGCCACCACCTCGCTCGTCTGCGCCGTGCTGCTCGTCGTGATCGCGTTCGTGCATCTCCCCCTCGTCATCACGGCGGGGATCGCGTTCCTCATCGGTCTGACGACGCCCCCGATCACGCCGGCCGTTCGCACGATCTACCCATCGCTCGTCCCGGGTTCGCAGTTGTCCGCGCTGTTCTCGCTGGACGCCGCGGCGCAGGAGATCATCTGGGTGCTCGGCCCCGTCGTCGCGGTGTTCGTGTCGTCGCAGTTCGGCACGGCCACCGGCCTGTGCGTCGCAGCGGCGTTCATGGTTGCCGGCGGCGCCTGGTTCATCCTGAGCCCGTCGATCTCGAAGGTGATCATCCCGAAGTCGCGTCGCGGCCTCGGCGCCGTCCTTCGCTACCCGACCGTCATCATCTCGACCGTGGTCGGCTTCTTCTTCGTCGCGGCGTTCGCCGCGATCGAGGCCGGTATCGTCGCCGCGTTCTCGGGAGGCGGCTCCGGAGGGCACAGCGGCCACGGCAGTATGGAGTCGGGCGTCGTGCTCGCCGTGTTCGCGGGCGGCTCGCTCGTCGGCGGGCTCGTGTTTGGGCATCGCGAGCTGCGGCCGTGGTCGCTGCTCGTGCGGATTGCGATCGTCCTCGTCGGCACCTCTCTCGCCCTGGTCAGCCAGAACATCTGGTGGCTGTGCGCCGTCCTGTTCCTCGGCGGCCTCGGCACCGCGCCCGCGTTCGCCGCGGTGTCGAGCATCGTGAGTTCGACAGTGAAATTCTCAGAGACGGCCGAGGCCTACGGCTGGGTGGGCACCGGCCAGCTCGTGGGCGTCGCGGCCGGATCAGCGGTCGCCGGCGTCGCGATCGACCACTTCGGACCGACCGGCGCGATCCTCGCGTCTACGATCCTCCTCGTGATCTGCGCCTTCTGCGCCGCGGTCACGATCAAGCAGCTCCCGGATCTCAAGGGCCGCGCCATCGAGCCGCCGCCGGAGACGGGCACGCTCGCCATTCCGCTCCCCTGATCCCGCCGGGATCGGCGAGGAAGGGCGGAGCGGATCGAAACGGCCCCGCGCGGAGATTCGCTTCCGCGCGGGGCCGTTCGCCAGTTCGGGGCCGGTTCAGCGGGGGTTCGGAGGAGTCTCCTCGGCCCGGATGATCTCCGCGACCGGGACCTCCCTCCCGAGGATCCGTCCCGCGGCCCGCCGGCCGGACTCGACCGCGGCCGTCACGGTCGCGGGATCCTCGGTCCACGTCGCCTCGCCCGCGATGTGCACCCTGCCGCCGCCGATGGGCGTCGCGATCAGGTCGTGGTCCTCGGTCCGCGATCCCACGGTCATGTAGGCGTACGAGCCGTGGCTGTACGCGTCGTCCTGCCAGCGCGTGATCGTGTGCCCGATGGGATCGGGGATTTCTGCGCCGTAGAGTGCGCGCAGGCCCGCCATCACGGAGTCGATGATGCGCTCGTCGCTCCAGTCCCGGGTCTCACGCGCCGCGGGTCCGGCCGCGAAGGTGAGCAGCGTCGGCTGGTCGTGGAGCGGGGTGAGGTCGTACCAGGAGTGCCACCAGTCCCCCGCGGCACCCTGGCGGCGGATCGCGTAGACGCCGGCGTCCCAGAAGCGTTCCGGGAATCGCAGGAAGACTTTCTCGAAGGCGTTCATCTGCAGCCCCGCGATCGCGTGGCTCACCTCATCGGGAAGTTCGGGTTCGAAGCGGATTCCGCCAGCCCGCAGCACCCCGATCGGCACCGTCACGACGACGCGCTCCGCCGCGAGCGTCTCCGCTCCCTTCGGCTCGCGGTGCCGCCCGCGCCCGCCCTCCGCGGTCACCGTTTCGACGTGCACCCCGTCCTCGGCCCAGCGCACCGTGCGCGCTTCGCGTCCGAGGCGAACATCGAGTCCCGCGGCGAGGCCGCTCGCGAGCGCGTCGTATCCCTCGGGGAACACGACCTCGTCGCCGTCGACCGCGTCGTCGTCGAGCCCGTGCGAATCGAGGTCACCGATCCAAGCCCCGTATTGCTCCTCCGAGCGGTGCTGCATGTACTCGCGCACGCGCTCAGCACGCTCGGCTTCCCAGCCGAGGTCCGCGAGCGCCCTGGCGACCGCGTCGGCGTAGGACGCGACGGGGCCGACAGCCTCGATCGCGGCGGGAAGCGCCTGATCACAGGCCGCGACATCGGCGATAAAGGATTCTGCCTCGGCGTCGCTGAGTCGTGCACCGTCAGGGCCGTAATAGGCGATCGGTCGCCCGCCGGCCTGGAAGCTGCCGACGGTGAACTCCCTCATCGGCATCCCGAACGCGGTCGCGATCTCGTGGACCGCACTGTCGGTGATCCCGTGAATCCAGGAGGCTCCCCGATCCGTGACGACGCCGTCGCCGCGCTCCGATACCACGCGCCCGCCGATCCGGTCGCGCGCCTCGATCACGACGACCCGCTGGCCGGCGCCGGCGAGAATCCGCGCGGCGGTGAGCCCCGCGATCCCCGCTCCGATGACGACGGTGTCGAACTGTTCCATGTCTCCTCCTTGGAATACGCGACGAAGCTGCTGGCCGGATGCCCGCCGTTTACTCGTCAGGGACGAGGACGGCCGTGTCCGCGTTCAGGCTCTGGCCGCGGAAGTACGGCTTCGAACCCGGCCGCAGCCACCACAGGAACATGAGGACGAATCCGAGCAGGATGGCGCCGACGCCGATCACGAACGCTCCGCCGACGCCGAAGAGGACGGTGTAGCCGTACTCGACGTCGAGCATGTCGATCGCCGACTGGATGAACGCGTAGCCGAGCATGATCCCGCCGAGCAGCGGCAGGATCCCGCGCAGCCACAGATTGCGGGCGCTGTCGCGGAGCGTCTTTCGGAAATACCAGACGCAGGAGAACGCGGTAAGCGCGTAGTAGAGGGCCACCGCGAGGCCCATCGAGGAGAGCGAGTCGGCGAGCACGTCCTCGGACACGATCGACATCACGACGTAGTAGGCGATCGACGCGATGCCCATGACGATCGTCGAGAACCAGGGCGTCTGGAACTTGGGGTGCACGGCCGAGAACTTCTTCGGCAGCGCCTTGTACACGGCCATCGAGAGGGTGCCGCGCGCGGTCGGGAGGATCGTGGTCTGCGTCGAGGAGGCGGCAGAGACCATGATCGCGAGGATCAGGAACCAGCCCCACGGCCCGAACAGGACGTCCTTGAAGACGATGAACACGTCGTCGAGGCTGTCGGGGTTGGTGAGGCCGAGGCCGGTGTCCCCGAACCCGGCGTACATCATGATCGCCACGGAGATCGCGACATAGGTCACGATCAGGATCACGATCGTCCACATGGCCGAGCGGCCCGGCGTCGTTCGCGGGTTCTTCGTCTCCTCGTTCAGGGCGAGGCAGGTGTCCCAGCCCCAGTAGATGAAGAGGCAGAGGAGCACGGCCTGCACGAAGCTCGACCAGGAGTCGAGGCCGGAGGGGTCGAACCAGTGCCAGTCGAAGGCGACCGAGTCGGGGTTCGAGCCGTCGACGGCGTGGACGACCGCGAGGATTCCGAAGCCGGCCATCGCCGCGTACTGGATCACCATCAGGACCATCTGCATCCGCTCGCCCATCTGGACGCCGAGGGTACTGATGAACGTCATGATCGCGATGAACACGACGGAGGTGGCGACGACGATCACCCGGTTGTTCGCGAACTCCTCGTTCCCGACGAGGTACCAGAGGTACTTGCCGGTGATCTCGCCGACGTTCGCGAGCACCATGACGCCGGCGACCGCGACCGCCCAGCCTCCGATCCATCCGGTGATCGGGCCGAACGCCTTGGCGCCCCAGAAGAAGGTGGTGCCGCTGTCGGGCATCTCGCGGTTCAGCTCCTGGTACGCGAGGGCCGCGAAGATCATGGGCACCGCGGCCGCGATGAATGCGACGGGCGCCTGCGCCCCCACGGCGAGGATCACGTAGCCGAGTGTTGCCGCGAGCGAGTACAGCGGTGCTGTGGAGGCGAGGCCGATCACCGTCGAGCCGACCACACCGAGCGTGCCGCGCCGCAGGCCCTTATCCGCCGCCGCGTCGGCGGTGACGCGGGTATTGCTGTGAGTCTCCATTGTCATGGGGACACCCTATCCGTAAGTCAATGACGTTGACCAAACGCTACAGCTGTGAGGTTTCGTTCCCCGGGAGAGATCATTCACCCCGGTTGCGACGAATTCCGCAGAAGATTCGATCAAAAGGCACGAAAAGCGCAGTCCAGGCCCGGCGCGCCCGGCAGAATCCGAGTCATCCGGGATGTAGTGCTGATCAGCTTGTTGTGGGAGGATGAGGAGTACCCACCACCCGACGAAGTCACTAAGGAGTGAGTCATCTATGGGCACCTTCGCCGTTATCAACCCGGCCACGGGCGAGACCATCGCCGAGTACCCCGACGCAACCGCTGAGGAGATCGAGGCCTCGCTGGCTTCGGCGCAGAAGGCGTACAAGGAGTGGTCGCGCAAGACGACGGTCGCCGAGCGCGCCGCCCTCGCCAAGCGCGCCGCCGAGCTCTTCGATGAGCGCAAGGACGAGCTGGGCGCGATCATCAACCGCGAGATGGGCAAGCCCCTCGACCAGTCGATCGGCGAGGCCGAATTCTCGGGCGCCATCACGGCCGCGTTCGCCGACAACGCCGAGAAGTGGCTCGCCGACGAGCAGCTCGAGGTCGAGGACGGCCTGAAGTCGTTCTTCCGCTTCCAGGGAACCGGCGTCATCCTCGGCATCATGCCGTGGAACTACCCGTACTACCAGGTCGCTCGCTTCGCCGTTCCGAACCTCATCCTCGGCAACACGATCATCCTGAAGCACGCCGCACAGTGCCCCGAGTCGGCACTCGCGCTCGAGACCCTGTTCAAGGACGCCGGCTTCCCCGAGGGCGCCTACGTCAACGTCTTCGCGACGCACGAGCAGATCTCCGGCATCATCGCCGACGACCGCGTGCAGGGCGTCTCACTCACCGGCTCCGAGCGCGCCGGTGCGATCGTCGCCGAGCAGGCCGGCCGCGCACTCAAGAAGTGCGTGCTCGAGCTCGGCGGCTCGGACGTCTTCCTCGTCCTCGACTCGAACGACCTCGACGCAGCCGTCGGCTACGCCGTTGGCGGCCGCATGGAGAACACGGGCCAGGCGTGCAACGGCTCCAAGCGCATCGTCGTCATGGACAAGTACTTCGACGAGTTCGCGGAGAAGTTCAACGCCGCGATCGCCGGCCAGTCCTACGAGAGCGGTGACTTCGGTCCCATGTCGTCGGCTCAGGCAACGAAGACCCTCACCGCACAGGTGCAGGGCGCGCTCGACCAGGGCGCAGAGGTGCTCGTGGGCAACAACACCCCCGAGGGCAACCTCTACACCCCGTCGGTCATCACGAACATCACCCCGTCGATGGACGTGTACAGCCAGGAGCTCTTCGGCCCCGTCGCACAGCTCTACAAGGTCTCCAGCGACGAAGAGGCGATCGAGCTCGCCAACTCCTCGCCCTACGGCCTCGGCTCCGTCGTGATCTGCGACGACCTGGAGCGCGCTGAGCGCGTCGGCAACCAGCTCGACGTGGGCATGGTCTTCATCGGCGCCTCCGGCCTCGAGGGCGCTGACGTGCCCTTCGGCGGCGTGAAGAAGTCGGGCTACGGCCGCGAGCTCGGCAAGGTCGGCATGCTCGAGTTCGCCAACAAGAAGCTCTTCCGCTTCGCAGGCTAATTCGCTCGCGCACCGCGCAGAGGGCCCCGGGATCATCACGATCCCGGGGCCCTCGCTGTCTCCCGGACAATCACCCCAGGGAACGCGAACGGGGCCTCGGGATCACTGAGATCCCGAGGCCCCGTCAACGTCCCGAGCTACCGCTCGCTGAGGAACCCTGCAAAGTAGTCCGCGAGCTCCTTCGTTGCGCTGAACGGGAGCACCGCGGCAACGTAGTGGTCGGGGCGAACGACCACGACGGCGCCGTCTCGGCTCACGCCACGCGTTTCGAAGATGTCGACGTCACCGGTCTTGGTTGCGTAGACCTTCTCGTAATCGACGAGCTCGAACGGGCCGGTCAGCGGCAGGAACAGTTTGGAAATCGTGGCGGGATCAACGTCGTGGTGATCCTGCTGGTAGATCGCCTTGACGTCGAACAGGCTGTCAACGTCCGCGCCGAGCGGGGTGAAGCGCTGCACGGGCGACTCGGGAGACGAGAGCATCCACTCGGCCCACTCGTTCATCGCCGTGGCGTCGCGATCCGCGAACGCGTAGATCCGGAACCGGCCGTCCGCGCGGTGGTGGTGGCCGATGTGCACGTCGACCGCGTCCGAGACCCGCGTCGTGCGTTCGGAGCGGAATCGCTTGCCGATCGGGAAGCCCTCGGCGAGCGACTGGTGCTCCGACGTGGCCGTGAGCGGGCCGGACTGGTACTGGGTCATGAACCCAGCCGGGAACTCCGCCGTCGAGACGTAGAAGTCCTCCAGCTCGGACGGGCTGTTGAACTCCTCGGGCCGCTTCGCCATCAGCGTCGACCACTCCTTGTCGAAGTCGATCAGGTTCTTTGCGATGACCTGGCGCTCGTCCGAGTAGGTCTCGAGCAGAGCCTCTGGAGCGCGCCCCTCGAGGACGTAGCCGAGCTTCCAGCCGAGGTTCCAGCCGTCCTGCATCGAGACGTTCATGCCCTGGCCTGCCTTGGCGCTGTGGGTATGGCAGGCGTCGCCCATGAGGAAGACGCGCGGGCAGCGCTTCTCCTCGCCGGGCGCGTGGGCGTCATCGAAGCGGTCGGTGAGGCGGTGCGCCACCTCGTAGACACTGTGCCAGGCGACATTGCGCACATCGAGGCGGTAGGGGTGGATGATCTTGTTGGCGCGAGCGATGATCTCGTCGATCGAGGTCTCGCGCACCTTTCCATTGTCGTTCTCATCGACCTCGCCGAGGTCCACGTACATCCGGAACAGGTAATTGCCCTCCCGCGGAATGTGGAGGATGTTGCCGCCGTCCTCCGACTGGATGGCGCACTTCTTGCGGATGTCGGGGAAATCGGTGGTGGCGAGCACATCCATGACGCCCCAGGCGTGGTAGGACTGGTCGCCGGCGAGCGAGCCGCCGATCGCGTGGCGCACTCCGGACTTCGCGCCGTCGGCGCCGACGACGTACTTGGCGTGCACGGTGAGTTCCTCACCTTTACGCTCGCCGGCGGTGCGGCGGAGGGTCACGGCGACGGGGTACTCGCCCGTGCCCGCGACCTCGAGACCGACGAACTCGTAGCCGTAGTCAACCTTGCTGCGGGCTGGCGATCGCTCGGCGAACTCGTTGAAGTAGTCGATGATGCGGGCCTGGTTGACGATGAGGTGCGGGAACTCGCTGATGCCGTTCGGATCGTCCGGGGTGACCGCGGTGCGGATGATGTCCTCGGGCTTCTCGGGGTTCGGCTTCCAGAACGCCATCTCGGTGATCTGGTAGGCCTCCTGGATGATCTGCTCCGCGAAACCGAACGCCTGGAAGGTCTCGACGCTGCGCGCCTGGATGCCGTCGGCCTGGCCGATGATGAGACGCTGGTCCCGGCGCTCGACGATGCGCGTGACCACTCCGGGGAACTGCGCGAGCTGGGCGGCCGTGATGACGCCCGCGGGGCCGGAACCCACGATCAGCACGTCAATCTCGGAGGGAAGGTCGTCCGGGCGGTCGCGGCCGACACCCGCGGCCGGCTGCACTCGGGGGTCGGTTGAGACGTAGCCGTGGTGGTGGAACTGCACTGTTTCTCCTCTGCGTGGCTGCGGGGCGCCGAAGCACCTCAAGCTTGTTCGATAATTGAACACGGTGTTCTTATATCGCACAAACAGGATAGGCCGCGTTTTCGGTTCGCACAATACGCGCGAGCGAAAACTTTGGGAAGATAGCACCATGAGCGACAACGGTTCCGAGGGCACGACTGCCGGTTCACAGACCCTTTCGCGCGGACTCCGCGCCCTCGAACTCCTCGCCGAGGCGGAGGCCCCGCTCTCCATCGCAGAGCTCGCGGACGGGCTGGGCGTGCACCGCTCCAACGCCTACCGGATCCTCCGCGCCCTCGAAGAGCGCCGCTTCGTGATCCGCGACGACGCCGGACGGATCCGCCTCGGGCCGAAGCTGTCGGTGCTCGCGCGCGGGGTCGCTCCGTCGCTCCACGCGGCGGCGACGCCCGCAATCACCGAGCTCGCCTACGAGCTCGGCATGACGGGCTTCCTCACCGTGATCGACGCCGACGAGGTCGTCACGCTCGCAACCGTGGAGCCGTCGAACGTCTCCGCCACGATCGCGCGCAATCCCGGGGTGCGCCACTCAGCCCGGCGGGGCGCGCCAGGCCACGCGATCGAGTCGTCGCTCACCGCGACCGAGATGCGCGCCTACCTCGGTGTCGACGAGATGAGCGAGGAGGCCCGCGAGACGAAACGCCTCGGATACGCGGTGAGCCAGAGCGAGGTAATCGACGGCGTCACCTCGGTCGCGATCCCGCTGAGGCTCGCCGGCGAGCCACCCGCAGCCCTCGCGGTGGTGCACTTCAAGGTTCCCGAGGATCTCGACGGTGTCGTTTTCGAGCTGCGCCGCGCCGCGGACCACATCCGCCGCAGCTACCACTAGGCCAGCCCGGCTCGGAGGTCGTCTCGTTCCGCTGGGAGACCACCCCGCACGATAGACTGGGATCGTCCGGCCCGACCGGACCCGTTCGCTGGCGAATGGGGCACTGGTCGGCGAAGGCGCTCGAAAAAGGGGCGCTGCAGTCGCGGATCGCGCGGCGAGACACACAAGGCCCGTTCACCTTGTCTCCCTCGAAGGAACTCCCATGTCGGAACCCCGCACCCTCACCCGCGCGCTCGCCGAGATTCTCGCGAAGCACGCTGATCACACGTTCGGCCTCATGGGCAACGGTAATGCCCACCTCATCGAATCACTCGCGAAAGAGGGCCTCCGCTACACGGCGGTCCGTCACGAGGCCGGAACCGTTGCTGCCGCTGACGCGTACACGCGCGTGAGCGGCAAGCTCGCCATCGCCACCACCACCTACGGGGCCGGGTTCACGAACCTCGCCACGGCGCTGGCTGAGGCGACCCGCGCCCGGACGCCCATGCTCGTCGTCGTGGGTGAAGCGCCGAGTACCGGCGTGCGCCAGTGGGACGTTGATCAGGAGATGCTCGCTGCGGCGCTCGGCGTGCGCACCCATATCCTCTCGGTCGCGAACATCGAGCGCACGGTCGAGCGCGCGGTCTCGTATGCGCAGCGGCTGCGCTGCCCCGTCGTGATCGGCATCCCCTACGATCTCGTGAAGGCCGAGGCCGTTGAGCCGAGCCCCAAGGCGACACCGGCCGGGGGCATCGACCTCAACGATCCCGCGGTGATCGCCGCGCTCAGCGCCTCCGTGGCCGAGACGGTCGCCCCGGCAGCGCCTGCGCCCGCCCCGCGCAGGATCGTCGCCCCCTCGGCGCATCAGCTCGAGTCCGCGGCGTTCGCCCTGCTCGAGGCCGAACGGCCGCTGATCCTTGCGGGTCGCGGCGCCCACATCGCAGGGGCCGCCTCAGAGCTCGGCCGCATCGCAGAAACCCTCGGTGCGCTCACCTCGACGACGGCGCTCGCGCGCAACATCTTCCCCGATGATCGCTACGATCTCGGCATTACGGGCGGGTTCGGGCAGGAGGCCGCGATGGCCGTCGTGCACGAGGCCGACACGGTGCTCGTCGTCGGCGCGAGCCTCAACCAGTTCACGATGCGCTTCGGCGAGTTGTTCGGACCGGGCACGGAGGTGATCCGGATCGATGGGGAGCAGGTGGCCGCGCCGGAGACGGTCGCCCCGATCTCGCACATTCTGCTCCAGGGCGACGCCCGCGAGACCCTTGCGGCGCTGTCCGACGCCCTCGAGGCCGCTGGCGCCCAGTCGAGCGGCTGGCGCGATCGCGTCGAGGGTCTCGAACCGGGCGGTGCGCTCCGCGTCCGCGACACCGGTCTCACCGTGCACCCGCAGGGTATCTGCGCGGACGGCCGGCTCGATCCGCGCGCGGTCGCGGCGAAGATCGGCGGCCTCCTCCCCGAGGATCACCACATCACGACCGACGGCGGCCACTTCCTCGGCTGGGCGAACATGTACTGGCCCGTCGCGTCGCCCGAGCGCATGATCATGGTGGGCACCGCATACCAGACCATCGGCCTGGGCTTCCCGACCGTGGCCGGCGTCGCCGCCGCCGCCCCCGGCACGACGACGGTTCTCAGCACCGGCGACGGTGGCGCGCTGATGGCGCTGCCCGATCTCGAGACCGCGATCCGCACCTCGCGCAGCGGCCTCGTCGTCGTCTGGAATGACGCGGCATACGGCGCCGAGGTCCACCTCTACGGTGAGATGGGCCTTGACGAGACCCCCATGCTGATCCCCGAGGTCGACTTCGCCGCGATCGCCACGGCAATGGGGGCCACGGGCATCAAGGTGACCTCGCTCGACGATCTCGACGCCCTGGCCGAGTGGCGCGATTCCGGCGCGAACGGCACGCTCGTGCTTGACTGCCGGATCTCGCGCAGCGTCGTCGCGCCCTACCAGCTGGAGATCCAGCGTGCGAACGGGCTGCACGTCCCCGGGGATCCGGAGCCGGAGTCCGTTGCTGCGGCCGTTGACGCCGAGGCCGAAGCCGACGCTGCGGCGGCCGACCGGGTCACCGAGGCGCCCGAGGCCACCGAGTAGCCCCTCACCCGTCGCCGCGAGCGGCAGCGCCGCGCACGGGCGCGCCCTCCCGGCGACGCAGCACGAGGAATATCGCTGACGCGACGAACGGGAACGCGAGCAGAACCACGAGCCACAGGGCAAACTCCATACCCGTGTACCGTTCCCGCTTGCGCACCAGGAACACGAGGGCGGTGATGAGGAGCGCGAGGCCGAGCAGGGCAATCGCAGCGAACACGAGATCGTAGGCGAGCGGAAACTCAGGTGACGACGACATCGGTCCTCCTCAGTGACGGCAGTCCGGCCTGCCAGAACGCGATTCCGGCTCCATTCAAGGCGCAGTCGCTGCGTCGCGCAAGGCCTCCGGTGGCATTCGTATCGCGCGCGGGGGCTCGCGTCGCTCGAGCCCCGCGACGAGACGCCCGAATGCGGCGAGAGAGGCGGCGGGATCCGCGCCGTCCCTTACGACGGCGATCGCCGATTCCCGGATCGCCCCGACGAGCAGCCGCGCCGTCGATGCGGCGTCGAGTCCGGGGTCGATGAGTCCTGCCGCGCTCGCCGCGGCGAGTTCGTCACGGATCATGAGCGCGCTCGCGCCGGAACCGATACCGCGTGCGGCGCCGTCGACGATGAGGGCCGGCCCGGACACGTTGAAGAAGTGCCCGATCCGCGCGTCGCCCGCGAGCTCGAGCATGGCCTCGGCGTGCGCGACGATGCTGTCTCTCCAGTCGGTGGCGAGCGCAGCGGCGGAGCTGGTGCGCGCGATGAGGTCGCGCGCGAGTTCCGCGTAGGCCCCGCTGAGCAGTTCGTCGCGGCCGTCGGGGAAGTGCGCGTAGATCGTGCCGCGGGAGATCCCCGATGCGGCGGAGACCCGGTCGATCGTGAGGTCTGCGTCGCCGAATTCCCCGATCACCTGGAGGGTTGCGGCAACGAGGTCCTCGCGGGTGCGTCTGCGGCGGCGCTCGCGAGGGGTTTCGGGCCGCGCCTCTCCCCCTGCCGCTCGGGGCGCAGCGGCCGCGCCAGCCGCGCCAGCCGCGCCGACGGGGAGGGACGATGCGCGGGACTCTTCCATGCCCCGAGTCTAGAAGACGCGCTCAGCTCTTGTGAACTCGAGATATGGTTTCTATACTCCGAGTACAGAGTTTGCGTCGCGGCCGCTCGGCCGCCCCATCGAGGAGACCCGTATGAGCAGCGAGAGCACGGCCCCGCAGGATCCCGCCGGGCCGCAGGATCCCGCCGAGCCGCACGATCACGCCGAGCCGATCGCTCGCGAGGCGATCGCAGCGTTCGGGCTCGATGCCTCGGCGCCGCTCCGCCTCCTGAAGCGGCGCGAGAACCACGTCTACGCCTTCTCTTCCCACGGCGAGGAGTACGTCGTCCGCGTGCACCGCCGCGGCTACCACTCCGACGCGGAACTCGCCTGCGAACTGGACTTCGTGCGGGCACTCCACGCCGCGGGCGTGTCCGTGCCCGATTTTCGTACCGCGCCAGATGGCCGCGGCTTCGTGGTCGTCGACTCCGGGGACGCCGCGCTTCCCGGCCCGCACCAGGTCGACGTGCAGCGCCTCATCGAGAATCGGGGTGGCTTCGGCGATGAGCGCGCAGCGGTCGACGGCTCAGCGGGGATCGAGCCTCACGACTTCCGTGCGCTCGGCTCGCTCATCGCCCAGGTGCACGACGCGACCGAGCGCTCCGGCTACACGATGGCGGTGCCGCGCGACGACTGGGATCTCGACGGCCTCGTCGGCGAGGAGCCCGCCTGGGGCGATCCGCTCAGGATCGCGGAGCTCGCCGGAGGCGACCGGGCGGCCGTGATCGCCGCGATCGCCCGGATCCGGCACACGCTCGGCGCCTACGGCACGCCTGCCGGTCGTTTCGGCCCGATCCACGCGGACCTCACCCCCGAGAACGTCCTCCGCACGGATCGCGGGCTCGTGCTCATCGACTTCGACGATTTCGCCGCAGGCTGGCACCTCTTCGACCTCGCGACGGCGCTCTACTTCTTCACCCCGCACCCCAGGCACGACGAGTATCGGGCGGCGCTGTTCGCGGGGTACGAGGCGATCCGCCCGCTCGATCCGGCCGATCACGCGGCCTTCCCCGCGATGCTGCTCGCGCGCGGCCTCACCTACCTGGGCTGGTCGGCCGACCGCCGCGGCGAGCCGACGGCGGAGTGGCACGCAACCACGGTACTCCCCCACGTGGTGCGTCTGTCCCGCGAGCTTCTCGGCGGGCCGCCGCACCCCTGAGCCGGCCGCGATCGCTGCGCCGCATCACCGCACCACCGCATCTCCGTGCCACATCCGCACCCCGATCCCCCAGAACTCAACTCCCGAACAGGAGCGCAACCATGACCGCCAACGCAGCTCTCAAGGCCCGCCGCGACCGCACGATCGGTCCATACTCCCCGCTCTTCTACGACGAACCGCTCCAGTTCGTACGCGGCTCGGGCGTCTGGCTGGAGGAGGCCAACGGCGAGCGGTATCTCGACGGCTACAACAACGTGCCCCACGTCGGCCACGCGAACGGCCGCGTCGTCGCCGCGCTCGCCGAGCAGGCCGCGACGCTCAACATCCACACCCGCTATCTCAACGAGCGGGTCGTCGACTACTCGGAGCGGCTGCTCAGCACGTTCGCGCCGCGTCTTGACCGGATCCTGTTCGGCAACTCGGGCTCGGAGGCGAACGAGCTCGCGCTCCGGATCGCCCGCCAGCTCACGGGGAGCACGGGCGTCATCGTTTCCGACTACAGCTACCACGGCACCACGATCACGCTCGCGGAGCTGACCACGGGCCTCAGGACGCGGGAACCGCTCGGCCCGCACGTGCGGACGCTCCGGATCCCCGATCTGGATCGCGATCAGCGTCCGGAGGCGGAGGTGCTCGCGGAGACGCTCGCCGAGCTCGACGCGGCGATCGCCTCGCTGCTGGATGAGGGATACGGCGTCTCGGCCAGCCTGTTCGACCCGCTGTTCTCAACCGAGGGAATGCCCCGGGTGCCTGAGGGTCTGGTCGCGGGGATCGTCGAGCGGGTCCGTCGTGCTGGCGGCCTGGTCATCGCCGACGAGGTGCAGAGCGGTTTCGGTCGCACGGGCGGATGGATGTGGGGCCACGATTTCGCCGGCATGACCCCGGACCTCGTGACGATGGGCAAGCCGATGGGCAACGGCCATCCGATGTCCGCCGTGGTCACGAGCGAGGCGATCCTCGACGAGTTCGGATCCCGCAACGAGTTCTTCAACACTTTCGCGGGGAACCCCGTCTCCGCCGCGGTCGGCGAGGCCGTGCTCCTCGAAATGGAGGCGGAGGGGCTCATGGACCGGGCGAAACGGCTCGGCGCCGAAGCGCGCGCCGAGTTCGATCGCCTCGCGGCAACGCACGACTTCGTGCGCGCGGCGAAGGGGACCGGCCTGTTCCTGGGACTCGACTTCGCCGTGGACGGCGTACCGGCCCCGGAACTCGCGAAGCGGGTGGTCGAGGGAATGAAGGCCAGGAACGTGCTCATCTCCCGGATCGGGCGCGACGAGAGCGTGCTCAAGGTGCGCCCGCCGCTCGCGTTCGGCGAGGCCGAGCTTCCGATCCTTCTCGGAGCGCTCACCGACTCGCTTTCCGATATCTAGTGTTATCCTGCCCGTGAGCGCGCCGCTCCGCTCCGGCGGCCCGCGGCCAGCGGCCCGAGCAGCGACTCGGCGGCCGCGCATGATCGACGACGAGGTGATCGAAAAATGGTGTCAGCAATACAGCCGGCGCATCGTCCCGGACTCTCCGGCGTCCGCGCCGGCAGCCTGAGCGAGTTCCGTAGCCTCGCATCATCCTCCTTCGTCCCGCTCGCGATCTCCGCGGAGCAGTCGCTTCCGTTTTCCGGCCGGATGACCTCCGCGGACGCCGACGACATCGTCTTCACCGAGGTCGCGGCTCACGCCCACCTCGTGGAGCGCACGCCCGAGACCATCGCGGCGGGCGGCAGCGGTTTCTACAAGGTGAGCCTGATGCTCGCCGGCCGATCGATCCTCGTACAGGACGGGCGCGAGGTCGTGCTGAACCCCGGAGACATGTCGGTCTACGACACCTCACGGCCCTACTCCCTCATCTTCGAGGAGGAGTTCCGGAACCTCATCATGATGTTCCCGAAGGATCGACTCGAGCTCCCGATCCCCTTCACGGAGCAGCTCACTGCGGTGTCCCTCGGCGCCGAGCATCCGGCGCTCGCCCCCGTGGTGAAGGCGTTCCTGTCGCAGTTCCCCGCCCAGCTCGCGACGCTCGAGGGGCGCGTGCGCGACAAGATCGCCCACACGAGCCTCGACCTGATGGGGACCCTGTTCTCGAGCATCCTCGACGCGGATCCCGCCGCGCGCGACCCCCACCAGGTTCTCCTCCAGAAGATCACCCGCTACATCGACGCGAACCTCGCCTCTCCCGACCTCTCACCCGGCAGCATCGCGCAGGCGCACTACATCTCGACCAGGCACCTGCACGCCCTCTTCCACCAGGCCGACACCACCGTTTCGACGTGGATCCGCGAGCGCCGCCTGGAGCGGTGCCGCAACGACCTCATCGATCCCGTCCTCGCCGACCGCACCGTCTCGGCGATCGCCGCCCGCTGGGGCTTCGCGGACGCGGCGCACTTCAGCCGCGTGTTCAAGGCCGCCTACGGCGTCTCGCCGAGCGAGCTGCGGCGCGCGTAGCCTCGGGGTCCACTCGGCAGCGCGGCCCGCGTAGCCTCGGGGTTCGCCTCGCAGCGCGGCCCGCGTCGCACCGGGGTCCGCTCGGCAGCGCGGCCCGCGTCGCACCGTCCTTCAGCCCGCCCGGCGGCCGGCTTCGCGCCGTGATTCCCCTCCCACGGCGCATCCCGCCGCGGCCCGTTGCTCCTCTGATTGGCGCTCGTTTCGAGCCCGGCAGAATCGCCTCCGCAACCTTCCCGTGACACTCCTTGACATCCCGGGCACGGGCATTGTCTGCCGCGGCAGGGCGTCCGCCCCACTGCTGCGCACGCGTGCTCGCCTCCCTACTCTGAAGCCAGTGGATCGAGCAGCGCGGCCCTTCCCCGGCGGCCGCGCCCCCAAACGCCCGATCCCTCCAGGACTGAAGCGACACGAAGGAGTGCAGCATCATGGCAAGCGAGACCGTCCGAGCCGGCGCCGATACGACGGCGGCAGATCCGAACGAGTGGCGGAGCTACGACGAGTTCGCGGCGGGAATCGATACGTTCCGCCTCCCGAACACCTCGCTCGCGGGGACCCGCCTGAGCCTCACCCTCGACGGCGGCTCCACCCTTGACCTGGCCTTCGGCGAGGGAACGGTCGAGTGGCGCGCCGCGGGCGACTTCGCCACCGACGGTCCCCTCAGCGATCCGTACGACGCGGTGCGCGTGCGCGACGACGTCGTGTTCGTCAACCTCCCGATCGAATCGCGCGAGCGCGAGGCGATCACGATCGTGTACTCGGAATCGACGCACCGCGCGCTCGTGAGCCGATCCGTCATCGGCGAGGAGGACACCGAGGGCGAGCCGCGCGTCAGCCAGACCTTCTGGGCTGGCGTCACCGACGCGGGCGAGCCGAGCGGCGAGGCCCCCGGGCCGTCCCGCGACCTGATCGGCAAGCGCAACCTCTACCGCTACAGCCCGTTCCACCTGTACGAGCACGTCTACGTCTCGAGCCAGCGCTACGCCTGGCAGTGCGTGCAGGGCGTGCAGCGCGGCCACGGCGACATGGACATGTCGACCGTGTGGAAGTTCGCCGACGGGCTGTATCTGTTCTGCTTCCGCGAGTTCCGGATCGCCGTCGCGAGCGTCTGGCTCCACGACCTCGGCTACCAGCTCATGACGACGGGGATCTTCCTCGGCCTCACGGGCGACGGCGCCGCCGAGCACTCCAGAGCCGGCGGGCACATCTACCCGATCGGCTCCGTCGAATACCCCGATGTGCAGCCGGTCTGATCCGGCAGCGCACCCCAGCTTCATCGAACAGCTCACACCCGAGAGGACACCCCAATGAAGAAACGCATGATCAGCGCCGCGGCGCTCACGGCCGTGGCGGCGCTCGCGCTGTCCGGCTGCGCCGGCGGCGACGGCGGAGGCGGATCCACGATCAAGATCGGCTCCGTCAACACCCTGAGCGGGCCGGCAACCTTCCCAGAGGCCTCGGCCGCGGCGAAGGCCGTGTTCGACCGCGTCAACGCCGACGGCGGCGTGAACGGTCACAAGATCGAGTACACGACGGTCGACGACAAGGGCGATCCCGCATCGGCCACCGCAGCGGCGCGGCAGCTCGTGGGCAGCGACGAAGTGGTCGCGCTCGTCGGCGGCGCCTCGCTCATCGAGTGCGAGATCAACAAGAACTACTACCAGCAGGAGAAGGTGCTCTCGGTCCCCGGGATCGGCGTCGACACCGGCTGCTTCGACTCCCCGAACATCGCGCCGGTCAACCTCGGCCCGTTCAACGACATGACGCTCACCCTCTACAACGGCTCCGAGAATCTCGGCCTCACCGACATCTGCGTGCTGCTCGAGATCGCGGGATCCACGAAGCCCGCGTACATGGCCGGGGTCGAGAAGTGGACCGAGCTGACCGGGAAGAAGCCGAAGATGGTCGACGATAGCCTCCCGTATGGCGGCTCGGACTACACGTCCTACATCGTCAAGGCGAAGAACGCGGGCTGCAAGGCGATCGCGGTCAACGGTATCGAGCCCGACGCGATCGGCCAGGTCAAGGCCGCGCAGGCCCAGGGCTGGGACGACGTCCACTTCCTCTTCCTCACGAGCACCTACAGCGAGAACTTCGCCTCCGCGCTCGAGTGGACGGGCGGCGGCGTCCACGTGCCCGCAGAGTTCTACCCGTTCACCGAGGACAACAAGATCAACGCCGACTGGAAGGCGCTGATGGAGAAGAACAAGGTCCCGCTCACCTCCTTCAGCCAGGGCGGCTACCTCGCCGCGACGAATTTCGTCGAGGTGCTGAAGGGAATGAAGGGCGACATCACCCGCGAGACCGTGTCGCAGGCACTGCAGAACATGAAGCCGATCGAGAACGATATGGTCGCGTTCCCTTACGAGTTCAAGAAGATCGCCGCGCAGGACTACCAGCCCGGCGGCTGGCCCATCGTGCTGAAGTCCGGTACGAAGGCCTGGTCCAAGTCCGCTGACGACTGGCTCGTCGCGAAGGGCTAGGAACCCGAATCCCCTCTCCCGGGTGCGGCGGCCCGATCGCCGCACCCGGGTTCTCGTCAGCGATTCTCGCGAAGAAGGAACCATGCTCTCCACTTCCCCGCCTCCACGCCCGCACGGGGTGACCCCGTGAGCGGCGGCGCGCTCCTCCAGGGCGCCCTCGCCGGGCTCGCCTCGGGCGGCCTCTACGCCGTCCTCGCCGTCACCCTCACGCTCATGTCGCGGCTGGTCCGCGTCGTCAACTTCGCGCAGGCCGCGACGGGCATGTTCGCGGCCTTCTCCGCGGTCTGGCTCGCCACGTCGCTCGGCCTCCCGATCTGGCTCGCCACGATCGCGGGTGTCGTGATCGGCGCGCTGCTCAACGGGATCATCGGCTGGGTCGCCGCGACCTGGCTGTCCGAGGCGTCCGTCACGCTTCGCTCGGCGATGACGGTCGCGCCGTTCCTCATGCTCATCTCGCTGTCGTTCATCCTGTTCGGCAACAAGCCGCAGCCGTTCGCGCCGATTCTCTCCGGTCCTGCGTTCACCGTCGCGGGAGTCGTGGTGAGCTGGGTGACGATCGTCATGGTCGCGCTCGCGATCCTCGTCGCCGTCGGGTGCGCCCTGATGCTGCGCCGCACCACGATCGGCACGAAGCTGCGCGCCCTGTCCGAGCGACCCACGACGGCAGAGCTCATCGGCATCGCAGCGAAACCGCTCTCGATCGGGGTGTGGGCCGCAACCGGGGCGATCTCCGCGATCACGGTCATGGTCATCGCGCCGTCGCAGTCGAACGACGCCATCAGCCTTTCCATGCTCATCATCCCCGCGTCCGCCGCGGCGCTCCTCGGCGGCTTCCGCAGGCTCGACCTCGCCGTTGTCGGCGGCCTCGTGCTCGGCATGATCTCCGGCGTCGTCGCCCAGATCCCGAGCCTGTCGTTCGTGCGGAACTTCATCCCCTTCCTGTTCATCGTCGTACTGCTGCTGTGGACGCAGCGGAAGGAGGTGTGGGATGCCGCTCGCTAATCGCCGGATCAGGGCGTTCCTGCCCGTCGTCGTCGCGATCGTGGGCGTCGTCGCGGTCTATTTGCTCAGCACGGGACTCTCCGGCTACTTCGTGTTCCTCGGCATCAGCGCCATCACCGCGATCATCGCCGTGATGGGGCTCGGCGTCGTCACCGGCTCCGCCGGCATCATCGCGCTCTCCCAGCTCACCTTCGCCGCGATCGGCGCGTGGGTGGTCGCGTGGATGAGCCTCAACCACGTGCCTGGCGGGTTTATCGTCTGGCTCCTCGCGGGCGGTCTCGCCGGCGGAATCGCTGGCATCCTGATCGGCCTCCCCGCGCTCCGGCTTCGGGGCGTCAACCTCGCGGTCGTGACGCTCGGCTTCGCCGCGGCGTTCGACGTGATGCTCGTGCAGATCCAGTTCCCCGGTGCCGTCGACGGAATCCCCGTCGACCGGCCGCAGGCGTTCTCGAGCGACCGGGACTACTTCTTCTTCGCCGGGATCGTGCTCGTGATCTGCGCGCTGATCGTCTCGTGGCTGCAGCGGAGCCGGATCGGCAGCAGTTGGAAGGCCGTCGCCTTCTCGGAGCGCGGCACCGCCGCGGTTGGCCAGAGCGTTTCGGCGGCGAAGCTGTCGGCGTTCGCGGTGAGCGCGGCGCTCGGGGGCATCTCGGGCGGCCTGCTGGCCGGCCAGGTGCAGCTCCCGTTCGCCTCCAGCTTCACGCCGCTGCAGTCGCTCGCGCTCTACATTCTGGCCGTGATGAGCGGCACCTATCTGATCGACATGGCGATCTTCGGCGGCCTGCTGTGGGTGATCGTGCCTGAGCTGCTGAAGCGCTGGGGCGTCCCCCAGGACTGGGGCTTCGTGGTCTTCGGTCTGCTCGGCATCCAGGCGATCACGAGCGGATCGAACCTCGGCGAGGGCATCCGCGGCCTGCTGCGGCGGCGCAGGAAGGCAGCCGCCGAGGGCCCCGTGACGGGCAAGCTCGTCGAGGACCCCGCGGCCGACGGCGGATCCGACCAGCCGATCCCCGGCACCTCCGTGCTCGATGTGTTCGCCGTGGCGGAGGCGGCCGAGCCGATTCCCGCGGGCGCTCCCCCGGTGCTCGAGGTGCGAGGACTCGGCGTCCAGTTCGGCCAGCTGAAAGCGCTCGACGACGTCTCGCTCACCGTGCCCCAGCGCTCGATCATGGGCCTGATCGGCCCGAACGGCGCCGGCAAGTCGACCTTCGTCGACGCGGTGAGCGGATTCCTGCCGCAGCACACGGGCAGCGTCGTGCTCGACGGCGCCGACATCAGCCGCACCTCGCCCGTGAAGCGGGCGAGACTCGGCCTGCGCCGCACCTTCCAGCAGGATCGCGTGCCGCCGCAGCTCACGGTCGAGGCATACGTCCGCTTCGTCGCGCGCAAGCGCCTCGACCACGACGAGCTCGCCGACGCGCTCGCGTTCCTCGGCTGCCCGCCGCCCGAGGAACTCCTCTCCACGGTCGACGTCGGTACGCGCCGCCTCATCGAGGTCGCGGCCGCGGTGCTCGCGGGGCCGCGCGTGCTGATCCTCGACGAGCCGGCCGCCGGCCTGTCGCACGAGGAGCACCTCGCCTTCGGGCACCGTCTCACCCGCATCCCGTCGCGCTTCGATACGGCGATCATCCTGATCGAGCACGATCTCGACCTCGTGCGGTCCGTCTGCACCGAGCTCACCGTGCTCGACTTCGGAAAGGTGCTCGCGCAGGGATCCAGCGCAGAGGTCCTCGAGAATCCGGCCGTGATCAAGGCCTACATGGGAGATGCGGAGATCAGCTCATGAGTGAATTGCAGTTGAGCGGCCTCACGGTGAGCCGCGGGGCCGGGCCCGTGATCTCGGACGTCGACCTCACGGTTCGGGGCGGCGAGATCCTCGCGCTCGTCGGCCCGAACGGCGCGGGCAAGACGAGCCTGCTCGAGTCGGTGTCGGGGGTGATCCCGCACTCCGGCGGCGACATCCTCGTCGACGGTGCGTCGATCGCGAAGCGCAGCCGCGTGCAGCGGGCGCGCTCCGGGATCGCCCACATCGAACAGGGGCGTGCCATCTTCCCGTCGCTCACCGTGCGAGAGAACCTCCTGCTCACGGCAAAGACCGAGGCTGCGCTGACGGAGATCCTCGGGGCCTTCCCCGAACTCGAGAAGCGGATCGACTCGCAGGCGGTGCTGCTCTCGGGCGGTGAGCAGCAGATGGTCGTGCTCGCGCGAGCCTTCGCCTCGCAGCCGCGCTTCCTGCTCATCGACGAGATGTCGCTCGGGCTCGCGCCCGTCGTGTTCATGCGGCTGCTGCCGCTGATCCAGCAGATCGCCGCCTCTGGCGTCGGCGTGCTCCTCGTTGAGCAGTTCACGCACCTCGCGCTCGGCGTCGCCGACGAGGCGATGGTCGTCGCGAGCGGGCACGTGAGCCACGCGCAGGGGCCTGCCGCGGCGCTCGCCGAGGATCCGGAGCTGCTTCGGCGGGCGTATCTCGGGGGCTGATCGGGGTTTCTCGCGGGTTTCTCGCGAACGAGGCGGGGGTGAGGCGATTGCCTCACCCCCGCGTCTTCGCGTTCGCCCGGCATTCCCTCGCGCACGAAGCCGAGCCTCACATCCCCGCGTGCTCGAACGCGAGCGTCGGCAGGTCGACGATGTGCGCGCCGCCGTCCGCCATGAGCACTGCGCCCGTGAGATACGAGGCCTCACCCGAGCCGAGGAAGCGCACGACCGAGGCGATCTCCTCGGATTCCGCCGCGCGGCCGAGCGGAACGTCGCGCGTCACCCGCCCGTACGCCTCATCGCGGTTCTCGAGCTCGGGCGCGTGCGCCATGAACTCGTCCATCTCCGCGTCGGCCATCGGCGTCCGCGTCCAGCCGGGGCACACCGCGTTCACGCGCACGCCGCGCTTCCCGTAGTCGCGCGCGAGCGAGCGTGTGAGGCCGATCAGGGCGTGCTTCGTCGTCGTGTACCCCGCGACCTTCGGCCCCGCGAACACGCCGGCGAGCGACGACACGATCACGATCGCCCCGCGGCTCTCGAGCAGCGCGGGCAGCGCCTCGCGCGCCATCACGAACGCCGTCGTGAGGTTCACGCGGATCGACGACTCCCACGACTCGTCGCTCGTCTCGCCCACGGGGTCGAAGCCGTGCCCGCCAGCGTTCGCGACGAGCACGTCGAGCCGACCGTACAGCGCGAGCGTCTCCGCGACGGCCGCGCGCGCCGACTCGCCATCCGCGGCATCCGCGACGATCGCGTGCCCGCCGACGTGCGAGGCGACCTCCTGGATCGGCCCGGGTCGCCGGCCAACGAGCACCACGCGGGCGCCCTCCTCGGCGAAGCGCGCCGCAACCGCGGCGCCGATCCCCGTCCCGCCGCCCGTGATGAGCACGACCTTGTCGCGCACGCTCCGATCCGGAAGCCCACGCGGGCCCGATCCCAACGACACCATGATTCCTCCTCCTGCCGGGCCCCTTCGCCCGTGCGCCGAACGCCTCGCCGCGCGCACGCGGCACACGCCCATCGTCGCCCGTCCCCGGCCTGATCGGCACATTCGATCCCGATCCGACAATGCGAGAGCGCGGACCGTCAACCCCTTCCCCCGGATCCGCTGCGATACTGACGATGGTGGCCCTCGCCCCCGGCGGGGCCGCGAACTGCTGGAGGACGGTTTCAATGACGCACACCCCCGATACGACGCACACGCACGGGAAGCGGGTCACGACCCCGCAGGATCCCACGCACCCCCTCGATCCGCTGACCGGCGAGGAGATCGCCGCGGCCCGCGCGATCCTCGCCGACGCGGGGCACTTCGCCGACGACACCCGGGTGCCGCGCATGCTCCCCGTCGACCCCGACAAGGCCGTGCTCGCGGCCTGGCAGCCGGGCGATGCGCTCGACCGCCGGATCCGCGTCACCCTCCTCGACCGCGACAGCGGCCGCACCTCCGAGGCGATCGTCTCGGTCACGCGCGGGGAAATCGACTCGTTCCGGGTGATCGCCACGACCGAGCCGCCCTACGGGCAGCCCCAGTACCTCTTCGAGGAGTACGCCGACGCCGCGGACATCGTCAAGGCCTCCGAGGAGTGGCAGGCCGCCATGACCCGCCGCGGCCTCGCCGAGCACATGGAGCTCGCCTTCTGCTCCCCGCTCGCCCCCGGCTTCTTCGGCCGCGAGGACGAGATCGGGCGCCGCATCATCCGCTCCCATACCTACCTGCGCTTCTCGGAGCAGGACAGCCCGTGGGCGCACCCGATCGAGGGCCTCGTCGTGCACGTCGATCTCACCGAGCGCCGCGTGATCCGGATCGACGACGAGGGCGACGTGCCCGTGCCCGAGCAGCACGGCAACTACGGCCTCGACGTGCAGGGCCCCGTCCGCACGACGCTCAAGCCCATCGAGATCACCCAGCCCGAAGGCCCCAGCTTCTCGGTCGACGGCAGCCTCGTGCAGTGGGAGAACTGGAAGTTCCGCGTCGGATTCACCCAGCAGGAAGGCCTGGTCATCAACCAGATCACCTTCCGCGACGGCGACGAAGACCGCAGCGTCGCGCACCGCGCGAGCGTGCCGGAGATGGTCGTCCCGTACGGCGACACCTCCATCAGCCGCTACTGGATCAGCTACTTCGACGCCGGCGAATACCTGCTCGGCAAGAACGCGAACTCGCTCGCCCTCGGCTGCGACTGCCTCGGCGTGATCCACTACTTCGACGCTTTCGTCCCCGACGACGAGGGCAACCCCGTCATGATCCCTCAGGCGATCTGCATGCACGAGGAGGACTACGGGATCCTCTGGAAGCACACCGACCTCGACGGCCACGCCGAGACGCGGCGCAGCCGCCGCCTCGTCGTCAGCTACTTCGCCACGATCGGCAACTACGATTACGGCTTCTTCTGGTACTTCTACCTCGACGGCTCGATCCAGGTCGAGGCAAAAGCCACGGGCATCGTGTTCGCGGGCGCGGGGATCCCGGGCAGCGACAACCCGCACGCCCCCGAGATCGCGCCCGGCATCTTCACGCCCGTGCACCAGCACCTGTTCTGCGCGCGGATCGACGCCGCAATCGACGGCGAAGACAACACGCTGCACGAGATCGACGCGGTCGGGATCCCGATCGGCCCCGACAACCCGTACGGCAATGCGTTCACCTGGTCCGACACGCAGCTCAAGAGCGAGCAGGAGGCGCAGCGGATCGCGAACGGCCTCGTCGGCCGCGTCTGGGAGGTGCGCTCGGCTCACCGCACAAACTACGTCGGCAAGCCGACCTCGTACTGGCTGATCCCCGAGGGGAAAGCGCTGCTCGCGGCGCAGCCGGAATCGACCGTGTACGGGCGCGCCAACTTCGCCACGAAGCACCTCTGGGGCACCCGGTACGACGCCGAGGAAATGTACCCGGCAGGCTTTTACCCCAACGCCCACGCGCCCGGCGCCGGACTCCCCGAGTGGACCGCCCAGGACCGCAGCCTCGACGGCGAAGACATCGTGCTGTGGCACGTGTTCGGGCCGACGCACATCCCCCGCACCGAGGACTGGCCGATCATGCCCGTCGACTACTCCGGCTTCTGGTTCAAGCCCCACGGCTTCCTCGACGAGAACCCCGCCATGAACCTCCCCGAGGACGCGCGCGCCGGCGGCGGCGCCTGCGGGATGGGCGACGGCGATGCGGGCGGCGTCGGTGGCGGCGTCGCCGGTACGGGCGCGGGCGGGGTCGCGGGTGCGGCGGCGGCCGGGTCCGCGGGATGCTGCGCCTCCGGGAACTGCGGGTGCTGCGCGGGCGACACCTGCCGCTGCAGCGGCGCCAACTGCGCCTGCGGGAAGTAGCGCCCACCGTGCGCGCCGGACGGGCCGCTGCCGCTCGGAGTGTGCCGCCGCTGCGGTTCCTGGCCGCGACCGGATTCCCAACGCGACGGATCGATCCGGGGTTCGCGATCCTGGGTTCGCGATCCGGGTCTCCGGTCCGGGGTCCCCGATCCTGCGTTCGCGATCCTGGTTCCCGATCCGGGGTCTCCGATCAGGACTGCCGATCCTGGGTTCGCGATCCTCGCTCCCGGTCCGCGGTCTCCGATCCGGGCCGCCGATCCAGCATTCGCGATCCTGGCTCCCGGTCCGGGTCTCCGATCCGGGCTGCCGATCCTGGGTCTCCGATCCGGGCTGCCGATCCTGGGTCCCCGATCCTGGTTCCCGATCTCGGCTCCCGGTCCTGGGCTCCTTGATCTGACTTGCCGATTCGAAATCCCCATCCGAAATCCCTGATCCGTTTGGAGTCAAAGATGACCGAAACACCCGATCTCATCCTCACCGGCGGCCGCGTGTACACGGTCGACCCCGCGTTGCCGGAAGCCGAGGCGATCGCGATCGCCGAGGGCCGGATCGCAGCCGTCGGCTCCTCCGCGGAGATCCTCGCACTCGCGGGGCCCGACACCGAGGTGCGCGACCTCAACGGCGCCTTCGTGATGCCAGGACTCATCGACGTCCACAACCACCATCTCCTCGCCGGCAAGGAGGAACTCTTCGAACTCCGCATTCCGATCGGCGCGCACCTCGACACGATCCTCGAAGCGGTGCGGGCGCACGCCGCTGCTCTGCCCTCGGATGCTTGGGTGGTCGGCGGCCCCTGGATGAGCGACCGGCTCGGCGAAATCAACACCGTTGCGGCGCTGCAGGGTCTCGATGACGCCGCCGGCGGGCGCCCCGTGATGCTGTCAGACGACTCCCACCACAACCGCTGGGTGAACTCGCGAGCCATGGAACTCGCTGGCGTTTCCGCCGGTCAGCACGGTGTCGTGCTCGACTCGGAGGGGCGGGCAACGGGCGTTCTCCTCGAGGCAGCAGGCCTCCCCGTCGCCCGCGCGCAGGAGGCTGCGGGCGGGCTCACCCCCGAGCAGACCCGCGCCGCCTCCCAACGCGGCGTCGAGATCCTGAACTCGTTCGGCGTCACAGCGTTCCAGGACGCCGGCGTCTCCACCCACATTCTCGAGGCCCTGCAGTCACTCGACGAGGCCGGCGAACTCAACGCCTGGGTCGTGAGCTCCCTCCTGATCAACGATGAAATCTTCGGCTACCCGGCGATCGGCAACGACCTCGTCTTCGACGGCGAGCGCTTCCGCACCGAACACCACCGGCCCGACTTCGTGAAGATCTTCCTCGACGGCGTCCCGCCCACTCGCACCGGCGCGTTCCTCGAGCCGTACCTTCCCGACGACACGCACGGCGCCCACCACCACGGAAATACCCTGCTCAAACCGGAGGAGCTCACCGACTGGCTGCGCAGGGTCGCCGCGGTCGGCCTGTCCGCGAAGGTGCACTGCACCGGCGACGCCTCCGTGCACGAGGTACTCAACGCGGTCGAAACGCTGCGCGACGAGGGGATCACCTCGACGCGCTACCAGGTGGCGCACGGCCAGTTCGTGCACCCCGACGACATCGAGCGCTTCGGCCCGCTCGGCGTCTCAGCCGACATCTCCCCGTTCATCTGGGTCCCCGGCCCGATCGTGGAGGCGATCCGGCAGGTGCTCCCGCGCGAGCGCGCCGATCGCATGCAGCCGAACCGCTCCCTCATCGACGCCGGAGCGAACGTCGCGGGCGGATCCGACTGGCCCGTCTCCCCCTCACCGAACGCGTGGGAGGGCATCCACGGCCTCGTCACCCGGCAGGACCCGAGCGGACAGTACCCCGGCGAACTGTGGCCCGAGGAGGCGATCACCCTCGACGAGGCCATCGCCGCATTCACGATCTGCGCGGCCGAGGCGATGGGACTCGCCGACGAGGTCGGATCGCTCTCGGCCGGCAAGTCCGCCGACTTCGTGATCCTGGACCGCGATCCCTTCGCGCACCCCGCGACGGAACTCGTGCACACCACGGTCGACGAGACCTGGTTCGCGGGACGACGCGTGTACGCGCGGGGCAGGTAGGTGGCCCGGGAAGCGAAGACGGTGGCGTCGCCCAAGTTGATCGCCCCTCCCGCCGGCCTCGTCGGCCCCGCTGACTTCGCCGGCCCCGCCGACCTCGCCGGCCCGGCCGACCTCGTCCGCCCGGCCGGCCCGGCCGACCACACCAGACCCGCCGTTCCGTTCCGAAACGTTGCTCACTGATTCGAGGAGGAATCATGCACAAACTCCTGGTCCTCTACCCGGAGCCCACCGATCGCGCCGCCTTCGAGGAGTACTACCGCGGCACCCACCTCCCCCTGTGCCAGCAGTTGCCGGGGGTCCGATCTATCTCGATCGCACTCGGCATCTGCGAACCCGGGGCCGGACCCTACTTCGCCATATTCGAGGCGACCTTCGACACTGAGGCGGACTGCCACGCCGCTCTGGCCTCCCCCGAGGGGCGTGCCGTCGAAGCGGACGTCCCCAACTACGCCACGGGTGGCGCAACCGTGATCGACTACACGCTCGAACCGCACGCCCTGTAGTTTCGCGCGCGGGCCTGCCGGTATTGCGGTCTTGGAACCGGGCGCTGCGGCGTCGGTCGGTTCCCTGGCCCCGGATCCCGCGCGCCCCGGTTCGTAAAATAAGCAATGTGCGTTAAATAAGCCGATAATCGCGCATTCGTACTTATTTAACGCACATTGCTTATGTATTGAACGGGTTGGGGGGTGGCGAGCGGCGGGAGGCGCGGCGGCCCTGGCGCCGAGCGGCGGGAGGCGCGGCCCGCAAACCGCCGCCGCCGCCCGCGGGCGGCCTACCGCTCCCCGGCGAGCACGAAGCGCGCGCCCAGTTCGCCGATCAGGATCGCGGGGGCGTTGGTGTTGCCGGTCGTGATCCGCGGCATGATCGAGGCGTCGATCACCCGCAGGCCATCAACGCCGTGGACGGCGAGACGAGGCGAGACGACCGCCAGATCGTCAGTCCCCATCTTGCAGGTGCCGACCTGGTGGTGGTAGGTCGCGAGCGTGTTGCGCACGTAGTCGACGAGGTCCTCGCCGTCACCCACTGAGGCGCCGGGGTACACCTCGGTCGCTCCCCAGCCGCCGTCTTCGGGTGCCGCGGCGAGCGACGCCTGGGAGCCGATCCGGCGGCACTGCCGCACCGAGGCGACGAGCGAGGCAACGTCCTCGTCGTGGCCGAGCGCGTCGGGATCGATCAGGAGCGGATCGTCGGCACCCGGGCCAGAGAGCCGGATCTCGCCGCGCGCTTGCGGCGTGATCAGCCCCGCCATCAGGGAGAATCCGTTTGCTCCGCGGGGCTCGAGGAAGTCGCCGTACATGGGGACCGAGAAGTGGATCGGCTGCGTGTCCGGGCGATCGAGTCCGGGGCGGCTCTTCCAGAACAGGTGCGACTGCGTCACGGAGACGCCCTCGCGGGGAGGGTCGATCGGTTGTTCGGTGTCGAAGATCACCGGGGCGAGGTAGTGATCGTGCAGGTTCTTGCCGACGCCGGGGAGGTCGACGACGGGCTCGATCCCGACCTCGCGAAGCTCTTCGGCCGGGCCGATCCCCGAGCGCAGGAGCACGCGGGGCGAGTCGATCGCCCCGGCTGCGAGGATCACCTCGTCGGCGAATGCCTCATGCGTCTCACCGCCTCGCGTGTATCGGACGCCGACCACGCGAGGGCGTCGCGATCCGCCCGCACCCGCGCCACTCGCGCTACCGGCGCCTGCGCCATCCCCCGCCTCCGCACCCGACTCACCAGCGAAGATCAGCTCGAGCACCCGGCAGCCCACCCGCACGTCGACGCGATCCCGAACCGGCTTCAGGTACGCCATGTAGGTGTTGAGCCGTTCGCCTCCGCGGACGGTGATCTGCTGCTGGGACACCCCCTCGATCGAGGCGCCGTTGTAGTCGGGGTTGTGTTCGAGGCCCTCCTCGACGGCGGCGTCGATGATCGACTGCTGGATCGGCGAGAGTTCGTAGTCGTCGGTGACGTCGAGTAGGCCGGAGGTTCCGTGCAGCGCGGGGTCCCCCGCTCCCGAGTAGTTCTCGATCGACTTGTAGACGGGCAGCACGTCGTTCCACGACCACCCGTCGTTCCCAAGGGAGGCCCAGTGGTCGAAGTCCTGCGGCGCGCAGCGCACCCAGATCATCGCGTTCAGCGCGTGCGATCCGCCGAGCACCTTGCCGCGCGGGAGATGCATGCGGTGCCCGTTCGCTCCGGCCAGCGGGACGGTGAAGTAGTCCCAGTCGTCCTCGCTGTGCCACAGTTCGCCCATGCGGCTGAGGTCGTGGATCGCGGGGTTCGTGTCCTCGCCGCCCGCCTCGAGCACCGTCACGTCGACGCCCGCGTCGGCGAGCCGTCGCGTGACGACCGATCCCGCGGATCCCGCTCCGATCACGATTGCCGTCCGCGGGACGGCCGGGGTGGATTCGCTGTGCTGTTCCGACATCAGAGCTGCTCCTCTTGGTTGTGCGCGGGCGCCGTCGCCCGGGCGGTGCTCTGAGCCTCTCACCGGGGCATCTCCCGGTCGAGATGGGTTCCTCGGTCATGCCCGGGGAGTCAAGTGCAGTGCGGGAAGGGTCAACCCCGTTCCTGGGCGACCGCATACCCTGAGAGGAAGGACCGGACTCGAAGTGGAGGATCCATGAGTACATACGAACAGCTGCTGGCTCAGGTGGTTGCGACGGCTGGCGAGGGCGAGACCCGCGAGGTGTTCGACCCGGCGACCGGCGATCTCATCGGGATCGCGCCGGTGCAGGGCGTCGCCGAGCTGGAGGCAGCGATCGATCGCGCCGAGGCGGCGCAGCCCGCGTGGGCCGCGCTCAGCGACGACGAGCGGATCGCCTATCTGAACAGGGCGGCCGACGCGATCGAGGCCGCGGCCGAGCCCCTCGCCGAGCTGCTCTCGCGCGAGCAGGGGAAGCCGCTGAACGGCCCGAACGCCCGCTTCGAGGTCGGCGGCTGCGTTGCGTGGACGCGCGCCGCGGCCGGCACGCCGCTGCCGGTCGAGGTGCTCATCGATGACGAGTCCGGCTACGCCGAAATGCACTACCGCCCGATCGGCGTCGTGGGCGCGATCTCGCCGTGGAACTGGCCGATGATGATCTCGATCTGGCAGATCGCCCCGTCGCTGCGCATGGGCAACACGGTCGTGCTGAAGCCGGCCGAGACGACCACGCTGTCGGTGCTCGCGCTCGTGAAGGTGATGAACGAGGTGCTCCCCGAGGGCGTGCTCAACATCGTTCCCGGTCCGGGCCGCACGGTGGGCGATGCCCTTACGCGCAGCCCGCGCATCGGCAAGATCATGTTCACGGGATCGACGCCGACGGGCAAGCGAATCATCGAGGCGAGCGCCCCGAACGTGACCCGCCTGACACTCGAGCTCGGCGGCAATGACGCCGGCATCGTCCTGCCCGACGTCGATCCGAAGGAGATCGCGGAGAACCTGTTCTGGGGCGCGTTCATCAACACGGGCCAGACCTGCGCCGCACTCAAGCGGCTCTACGTGCACGACGACGTCTACGACGAGGTCGTCGAGGAGCTCGCGAAGGTTGCGGCGAACATGCCGATGGGCGTGGGTCTCGAGGATCAGAACGTGCTCGGCCCGCTCCAGAACAAGGCGCAGTTCGACATCGTCGACCGCCTCGTCGAGTCGGCGAAGTCGTCCGGTGCGCGCGTGGTGATGGGCGGGGATCCGGATCGGGATCAGCCCGGCTACTTCTACCCGACGACGCTCATCGCCGATATCGACGCTCACCAGGACCTCGTCCTGGAGGAGCAGTTCGGTCCCGCGCTCCCGATCATCCGCTACTCCGACGTCGACGAGGCGGTGAAGCTCGCGAACGAGCTCGAGGTAGGCCTCGGCGCCTCGGTGTGGTCGTCGGACCGCGACAAGGCCCGCGAGCTCGCTGCGCGGATTCAGGCGGGCACCGTGTGGATCAACTCGCACGGCGGGCTGCACCCGATGGTGCCGTTCGGCGGCGCGAAGCAGTCGGGGTACGGGCGCGAGTTCGGCACGCTCGGCCTGAAGGCCGTCGCTGAGCCGCAGGTCGTCAGCGGCTGATCGCTCGGATACTCAGGAGATCGTGATGGATCAGGAGATCCGCGCCGCGGTGCAGCGCTACGTTGACGGCTGCGCTGCGGCGGATCCGGCGCTCGTACGCGAGGCGTTCGCCCCGAACGCCCGGATGTGGGGCTACCTCGGCCCCGACTACGTCGAGATGTCCGGGGAGGACTTCGTCGTCAACGTCGTCGAGCCAGCCGAACCTGCCGGCCCCGACTACGCCTCGCAAATCAGCGGGATCGACGTGACCGGTGACACCGCGCACGCGGTACTGGAAGAGCAGGGCTTCCTCGGCGCGAATTTCCGCAACCACTTTGGGCTCGTGCGAAGAAACGGCGTGTGGCGGATCGTGAGCAAGGTGTTTACGACCGTCTGAGGCGGACGCGCTGATCAGACCCCGAACGCGAAAAGCGGCGCCTCCCGGATCTGCTCCGGGAGGCGCCGCTTCGTCGTTCAGTGCCGGTGGTTACCAGCGGGGCTTGCGACGGCCGTCCGCGCGGTCGGCGCCGCCGTCGCGGCGGTCGTCGCCGCCGCCCCAGCGGGGCTTGCGGCCGCCGTCGCGGTCGTCGTGGCGCTGGTAGCCGCCGCGGTCACCGCCGCGATCGTCACGACGGCCGTAGCCGCCGCGGTCTCCGCCCCGGTCGTCACGGCGGCCGTAGCCACCGCGGTCCCCGCGATCGTCGCGGCCGTAGCCGCCCCGGTCGCCGCGGTCGTCGCGGCGCTGGTAGCCGCCGCGGTCTCCGCCGCGATCGCCTCGGCGGCCGTAGCCGCCGCGGTCGCCCCGGTCGTCGCGGCGCTGGTAGCCGCCGCGGCCTCCGCGGTCGCCGCCCCCGCGACGGTCTTCCCAGCCCTTGCCGCGCGGGGCGGGGCCGGTGTCTTCGCGGATCTCGATCGGCTTGCCGCCGATCACTGTGGACGAGAGCGCGTCGAGCGTGCTCGCTGGCAGGTTCTTGGGGAGCTCGACGAGGGAGAAGTCGTCGCGCACCTGGATGCGGCCGAAGTCGTCGCGGCTGAGGCCGCCCTCGTTCGCGATCGCGCCGACGATCTGGCCCGGCTTCACGTTCTGGCGGTGGCCGACCTCGATGCGGTACATCTGCAGGTCGGTGCGGCGCTCGCGCGGCCCGCGGTCCTCGCGCCCCTTGCGGTCGCCGCGGTCCCGGTCGCCGTCCTCGAGGAAGCGGGCGGCCTGCTTGCGGTCGCGCTCGAACTTGCGGTCGTCGTCCTCGGTGAGGAGGAGCGGGGTGTCCCCCTGCGCGACAACGGCGAGTGCCGCTGCGACGTCGTTCTCGGGAACGTCGTGGTGACGCACGTAGTGGTCGATGATGTCGCGGAACGCCTCGATGCGGCTCGAATCGTCGAGTGCCGCGGTGATCGCGTCGTCGAAGTTCGACAGGCGCGTGGCGTTGACCTCGTCGATGCGGGGCAGCGGCATCTGCGTGAGCGGCTGCTTCGTGGCCTTCTCGATGGCGTTGAGCAGGCGGCGCTCGCGCGGCGTGACGAAGCTGATCGCGTCGCCCGAGCGGCCGGCGCGGCCCGTGCGGCCGATGCGGTGCACGTAGGACTCGGTGTCGATCGGCAGGTCGTAGTTGATGACGTGACTGATGCGCTCCACGTCGAGGCCGCGCGCTGCGACGTCGGTCGCGACGAGGACGTCGAGCTTGCCGTCCTTCAGCGATTGCACGGTCCGTTCGCGCACGTTCTGCGGGATGTCGCCGTTAATGGCGGCCGCCGAGTATCCGCGGGCGCGGAGCTTCTCGGCAACCTGCTCCGAGTCGCCGCGGGTGCGCGTGAAGACGATGAGGCCGTCGAAGTCCTCGACCTCGAGGATGCGGGTGAGCGCATCGAGCTTCTGGGTGTAGGAAACGACCGTGTAGCGCTGCGTGATATTCGAGCTCGTCTGGGTTTTCCCAGCGATCTTGATCTCCTGCGGGTCGCGGAGGTGCTGCTGCGAGATGCGACGGATCTGGGCCGGCATCGTCGCGGAGAACAGGGCGACCTGCTTCTCCTCGGGGGTGTCGGCCAGGATCGTCTCGACGTCCTCCGCGAAGCCCATCTTGAGCATCTCGTCGGCCTCGTCGAGGACGAGGTACTTGATCTGGCTCAGGTCGAGCGATCCGCGCTTCAGGTGGTCCATGATGCGACCGGGGGTTCCGACGACAACATCGACACCGCGGCGGAGCGCGGACAGCTGCTGGCCGTAGGCCTGGCCGCCGTAGACGGGGAGCAGGTGGACGCCGGGAAGATGCGACGCGTAGCTCTCGAACGCCTCGCACACCTGGAGCGCGAGCTCGCGGGTGGGGGCGAGGACGAGCGCCTGGGGCACGTCGGATCCCGGGGTGATGCGGGACAGGATCGGCAGCGCGAACGCTGCCGTCTTGCCGGTGCCGGTCTGCGCGAGGCCGACGACGTCGCGCCCCTCGAGCAGGACGGGGATGGTTGCGGCTTGGATGGCGGACGGGGTTTCATAGCCCACGTCGGTGATCGCCTGGAGCACCTTGGGTGCGAGGCCCAGGTCGGCGAAGGTGACGCGGTCGCCCTCGGATTCTGCGGGGGCGGTGGCGTCGATGCCCTCTGGCTCGACGTTTTCGGTAATGCTCATCAGAGAATTCTACCGCGCTTCCGGCGCCCACACGCCGCTCAGGGCCCTGATCCCGAATCGGTTTTCGAAATTCTCGCCGCGCGTTCATCCGGCGGAGCTGGTCACGCCCTGTTCGGGGACGGATTTGGAGCTCCCAGCGCCTTCCCCTGGCGCATCGATCCGGGATCGTATACGATCCAAAGCGACCCCGAGGAAGTGAGGTTCCATGCTCGAGAAGGCGCAGATCGAATCCATCGCGGACGAGTTGGTGCAGGCCGACCGCGACCGCACCATCCTGCCGAAACTGACGTCCAGGTATCCGGGCATGGAGATCGAGGACTCCTACGCGATTCAAAAGGTCTGGTCAGACCGCCGGATCGAGGCGGGCGCCCGCCTCGTGGGCCACAAGATCGGCCTCACCTCGAAGGTGATGCAGGTCGCCACCGGCATCAGCGAGCCGGACTACGGCGTCATCCACGACGACATGGTGCACGAGTCCGGAGCCGTGATCGAGTTCGACCGCTTCTCAAACGTCCGCATCGAGGTGGAGCTGGCCTTCGTCCTGTCGAAGCCGCTCAGCGGCCCCAACGTCACGATCTTCGACGTGCTCGACGCGACCGCGTACGTGGTGCCCGCGCTCGAGATCCTGAACTCCCACCTCGAGCTCGAGGGCCGCACGATCGTCGACACGATCAGCGATAACGCCGCGATGGGCGCGATGGTCGTCGGCGGCAGGCCGGTGCGGGTCGATGAGACCGATCTGCGCTGGGCCTCCGCGCTGCTCTACCGCAACGAGACGATCGAGGACTCCGGCGTCGCCGGCGCGATCCTCGGTCACCCGGCGCTCGGCGTCGCCTGGCTCGCGAACAAGCTCGCCCAGCACGGGCAGACCCTCGAGGCGGGCGAGATCATCCTCGCGGGATCGTTCACGAAGCCGATGTGGGTCGAGCGCGGCGACACCGTGCACGCCGACTACAACGGACTGGGGTCGGTGACATGCCGGTTCGTGTAACCCTCCCGCCCACGCTGCGGGCGCGGCTCGACGTTTCCGACCGCCCGCTAATCGGGCTCTGGGCCTGCGCCGGCAGCCCCGTCACGGCGGAGATCGTCGCGGGAAGCGGCTGCGACTGGGTGCTTCTCGACGCCGAGCACTCCCCCAACGGACTTGAATCGGTGCTCGCGCAGCTGCACGCGATGTCCGGGTATCCCGTGGCGCCGCTCGTCCGCCCGCCGTTCGGCGATCCGGTGCTCATCAAGCAGTTCCTCGACCTCGGCGTGCAGAATCTCCTGATCCCGATGGTCGATTCCGCCGAGCAGGCCAGCGAGGTCGTGCGCGCCGCGCGCTACCCCCTGAACGGGATCCGCGGCGTCGGATCGGCGCTCGCCCGCTCCGCCCGCTGGAATCGCGTCGAGAACTATCTCGGCCGCGCCGACGAGTTCGTGAGCGTCACGGTGCAGATCGAGTCCGCCGCGGCGGTCGCCGACGTCGAGCGCATCGTGCGCGTCGACGGCGTGGACGCGATCTTCGTCGGCCCGTCGGATCTGGCTGCGTCGATGGGCCTGATCGGGCAGCAGAATCACCCGGAGGTCGTCGAGGCGGTGCTGCGCTCGATCCGGGCCGCGGTCGACGCCGGGATCCCCGCCGGGGTGAACGCCTTCGTCCCGGCGGACGCCGAGCGCTACATCGAGGCAGGCGCCTCGTTCGTCGCCGTCGGCGCCGACGTCGCGATCCTCGCGAGGCAGACGGAAGCCCTGGTCGAGCGCTTCATTCCGGCAGCGAACAACGAAGCAGATGGTGCAGATCCGGCGCCCCGCGCGAGCTACTGAGCCCTTGGCCGGGACCGAGCCCGAGGTCCGGGCAGGGCACCGCCGAAAGCCTGAATCCCACCCGAGAATCCACCCCATTCCCTCTTCCCCGATCCGCACGGATCGTATACGATAAGAAATACAACGAGATGAGCGAGGTCGCCATGACGTACGGAATCCCCACCCCAGGCAAGATCATTGCCGTCCATCTCAACTACCCTTCGCGAATCGCGCAGCGCGGACGCACGCCGGAATTCCCCTCCTACTTCTTCAAGCCGGCCTCCTCGCTCGCCCCCACCGGCGGCACGATCGAGCGCCCCGCCGGAACCGAGCTCCTCGCGTTCGAGGGCGAAATCGCCCTCGTCATCGGGGAACCCGCCCATCGCGTCACGCCCGAGGAGGGCTGGAAGCACGTCGCCAGCATTACCGCGGCCAACGACTTCGGGCTCTACGACCTCCGCGCAGCCGACAAGGGCTCCAACGTCCGCAACAAGGGCGGCGACGGCTTCACCCCCATCGGCCCGAAGGCGATCCCCACGGCGGGCCTCACGCAGGACGACTGGCGCGTCCGCACCTGGGTTAACGGCGAGCTCGTGCAGGACGACACGAGCGACACGCTGAAGTTCCCCTTCGGCCAGCTCGTCGCCGACCTCTCGCAGCACATGACCCTCGAGACCGGCGACGTGATCCTCACCGGCACGCCCGCAGGCTCCTCCGTCGTGATCCCCGGCGACGTCGTCGAGGTCGAGGTCGACGCCCCGAACACCCCGGGCGCCCCGACCACCGGCCGCCTCATCACGACGGTCACGCAGGGCACCACCGCCTTCGGTGACTTCGGCTCGAAGCCGAAGGCCGACGACCTGCAGCGCATCGAGGCCTGGGGCAGCGAGGCCGAGCACGCGGCCGCGGTCGCCGCTGGCCGCGCCACCCCGCTCGACTCGGCTGCGGCGAGCGCCGAGGCCGCCGGTTCCTCGGCACCCGCAGCGGCACTCACCGACGAGATCCGCGCGCAGCTCGACGGCGTCGCCGTCGCCACGGTCTCCGCGGCGCTCCGCAAGCGCGGCTACGTCGACATCTTCATCGACGGCGTCCACCCGAACCACGAGGGCGACCGGATCCTCGGCACCGCGAAGACGCTCCGTTTCATCCCCTTCCGCCCCGACCTGTTCAAGGCGCACGGCGGCGGTTTCAACGCGCAGAAGCGCGCGTTCGACACGGTCGAGGCCGGCGAGGTGCTCGTGGTCGAGGCCCGCGGCGTCCCCTCCACCGGAACGGTCGGCGACGTCCTCGCCCTCCGCGCGCAGGTGCGCGGCGCTGCCGGGATCGTGACCGACGGCGGCGTCCGCGACTTCGCGGCCGTGCAGGAATTCGACATCCCCGTCTTCTCGCAGGGCGCGCACCCGAGCGTCCTCGGCCGCCGCCACGTGCCGTGGGAGACGGACGTCACGATCGCGTGCGGCGGCGCGGCCGTGCAGCCGGGCGACGTGATCATGGGCGACCGCGACGGCGTGATCGTGATCCCGCCGTTCCTCCTCGCCGAGGTGGCCGCCGAGGCCGCGGCGCAGGAGGAAGCCGACGCGTGGGTCGCCGATCAGGTCGCGGCAGGGCACCCCGTCGACGGGCTCTTCCCCATGAACGCGGAATGGCGCGCCAAGTACGACGCCGAACGGGCCGCGAAGGCGGCAGGGGGCGGGGCCTGAGATGACCGCGGAGTCGAAGTCAGAGATCGCATACCGCCTGATTCGGGAACGGATCGATAGCGGACAATACGTGCCGGGCTACCGGCTCGTGCTCGCCCCGATCGCGCAGGAGCTCGGCATGTCGGTCGTTCCCGTGCGGGAGGCGATCCGCCGTCTCGAAGCGGAGCAGCTCGTCACCTTCGAGCGCAACGTCGGTGCGCAGGTTTCCCTGATCAAAGAGACGGAATACCTGCACACGATGCAGACGCTCGCGCTCGTCGAGGGAAACGCGACCGGCCTCGCGGCGCCGTTCATCACCGCGGACCAGGTTCGGCGGGCGCGTGCCGTCAACGCGACCATGCGCGAATCGCTCAGCGCTTTCGACCCGCAGCGCTTCACGGAGCTCAACCTCGAGTTCCACGCGGTGCTCTTCGAAACCTGCCCCAATCCGCACATCCTCGACCTCGTGCACCGCGGCTGGAACCGCATGAAGGTGCTGCGCAACTCGTCCTTCAGCTTCGTGCCGGGCCGGGCGCAGGAATCGGTCGAGGAACACGAGCGGATCCTTGAACTCATCGAGCGGGGCGCCGACGCCCTGGAGGTGGAGCTCGCCGCGCGCGAGCACCGCACGAAGACGCTCGATGCCGTGCTCGCCTACTCGGACGAGCATCGCCACCACGGCGAGCCACAGGCGGCCCCGGCAGCCTGATCCCTACTCGCCGCACCACGCTCCGCGCAGAATCCCGATCCGGATCGAATCCCCCTCCCGAGTCCGCGCGGAACCCCAGATCACACCAACCAGCACGACAGAACTACGGAGACAAGATGATCCAGGAGAAGCCAACCGGGCTGCCGGACAAGATCCGCCACTACATCGACGGCGAGTTCGTCGACTCGGTCGGAGGCGAGGAGTTCGACGTCCTCGAGCCCGTTTCCAACGAGACCTACATCACCGCGGCGTCGGGGCAGAAGGCCGACATCGACCTCGCGGTCGCCGCCGCGAAGCGCGCGTTCGAGGAGGGCCCGTGGCCGAAGATGCTCCCCCGCGAGCGCTCGCGCATCCTCCACAGGGTCGCCGACATCGTCGAGTCCCGCGACGCGCAGCTCTCGCTGTTCGAGAGCTACGATTCCGGCCTCCCCATCACGCAGGCGAAGGGCCAGGCCCGCCGCGCCGCCGAGAATTTCCGCTTCTTCGCCGACCTGATCGTCGCCCAGCACGACGACGCGTTCAAGGTTCCCGGCCGCCAGATGAACTACGTGAACCGCAAGCCGATCGGCGTCGCTGGCCTGATCACGCCGTGGAACACGCCGTTCATGCTCGAGTCGTGGAAGCTCGGCCCCGCGCTCGCGACCGGCAACACGGTCGTGCTGAAGCCCGCCGAGTTCACGCCGCTCTCCGCCTCGCTGTGGGCCGAGATCTTCCGCGAGGCCGGGGTGCCCGACGGCGTCTTCAACCTCGTCAACGGCTTCGGCGAGTCCGCGGGCGACGCGCTCGTCAAGCACCCCGACGTGCCGCTCATCTCCTTCACGGGCGAGAGCAGCACCGGATCGCTGATCTTCGCGAACGCAGCGCCCTTCCTCAAGGGCCTGTCGATGGAGCTCGGCGGCAAGAGCCCCGCCGTCGTCTTCGCCGACGCTGATCTCGAGTCCGCCCTCGACGCGACGGTGTTCGGCGTGTTCAGCCTGAACGGCGAGCGCTGCACCGCGGGCAGCCGCGTGCTCGTGCAGCGCGAGATCTACGACGAGTTCGTGGAGCGCTACGCCGAGCGGGCGAAGAACATCGTCGTCGGGCTCCCCAGCGATCCCGGCACCGAGGTCGGCGCGCTCGTGCACCCCGAGCACTACGAGAAGGTCATGAGCTACGTCGAGCTCGGCAAGAGCGAGGGCCGACTCGTTGCCGGCGGCGGACGCCCCGAGGGCTTCCCGACCGGCAACTACGTCGCCCCCACGGTGTTCGCCGACGTCTCCCCCGACGCCCGCATCTTCCAGGAGGAGATCTTCGGGCCCGTTGTCGCCATCACCCCGTTCGACACGGACGAGGAGGCGCTCGAACTGGCGAACAACACGAAGTACGGCCTCGCCGCCTACATCTGGACCTCCGACCTGAAGCGGGCGCACAACTTCGCGCAGTCCGTCGAGGCCGGCATGGTCTGGCTCAACTCGAACAACGTGCGCGACCTGCGCACCCCGTTCGGCGGCGTCAAGGCCTCCGGTCTCGGCCACGAGGGCGGCTACCGCTCGATCGACTTCTACACCGATCAGCAGGCCGTCCACATCACCCTGAACGAGGCCCACAGCCCCCGCTTCGGCACCGGGGCCAAGTAATCCACCGCTGTATTCCGCCCGCGGCGCGCGGGCCGGGCACGCGAGGGCCGACCCCCGTCGGCCGCCGCTCCCCGGCCCGGACCGCGCGCCAGGGCACCCCACTCAGAAAGGCACGGAACACGACATGTCCGCACTCAACGATCGAGTCAAGACGTCCTCAGGTTTCTACGTGACGAAGGAAGCCCCGATCGCCACCGATAATCCGATCCCGACCCCGTCGGTCCCCGCACCCGACATCCTGCGCTGCGCCTACATGGAGCTCGTGGTCACCGACCTCGCGGCCTCGCGCGAGTTCTACGTCGACGTGCTCGGCCTCACCGTGACCGAGGAGGACGAGAACGCGATCTACCTCCGCTCGCTGGAGGAGTTCATCCACCACAACCTCGTGCTCCGCAAGGGCCCCGTCGCCGCGGTCGCCGCGTTCTCCTACCGCGTGCGCACCCCCGAGGACCTGGATCGCGCCGTCGCGTTCTACACGGAGCTCGGCTGCCGCGTCGAGCGTCGCGCCGAGGGCTTCACGAAGGGCATCGGCGACTCGGTGCGCGTCGAGGATCCCCTCGGCTTCCCCTACGAGTTCTTCTACGACGTGGAGCACGTGGAGCGCCTTGCCTGGCGCTACGACCTCTACACGCCGGGCGCGCTCGTCCGCCTCGACCATTTCAACCAGGTCACGCCGGACGTCCCGCGCGCGACGAAGTTCATGCAGGACCTCGGCTTCCGCGTGACCGAGGACATCCAGGACGAGGAGGGCACCGTCTACGCCGCCTGGATGCGCCGCAAACCCACCGTGCACGACACGGCGATGACGGGCGGAAACGGCCCCCGCATGCACCACGTCGCCTTCTCCACCCACGAGAAGCACAACATCCTCGCGATCTGCGACAAGCTCGGCGCCCTTCGCCTGTCGGACCGGATCGAGCGTGGCCCGGGACGCCACGGCGTCTCGAACGCGTTCTACCTGTACCTCCTCGATCCCGACGGCCACCGCGTCGAGATCTACACGCAGGACTACTACACCGGCGATCCCGACAACCCCGTCGTGACCTGGGATGTCCACGACAACCAGCGTCGCGACTGGTGGGGCAACCCGGTCGTGCCGTCCTGGTACACGGAGGCCTCGCTCGTGCTCGACCTCGACGGCAACCCGCGCGAGGTCATCACGCGCACCGAGGACTCGGAGCTCGCCGTGACCATCGGCGCTGACGGCTTCTCCTACACCCGCGAGGGCGACGAGGAGAAGGGCTTCAAGCTCGGCAACACGCTGTAGGCGGTCACGCCTCGACGAGCGGCGGGCGCGACGACCGGGGATTTCCCCGGCGTCGCGCCCGCTGGCGCGTTAGGCGCACCCGCTTCGCACGGCGACGCGGATCCGGCGCTACTCCGCGGCCGCTGGCTCGGGAGACGGCGCGGGAGCGACGCCGTCGCCGGCGCCCTCCCGATCCTCGCCCTCGCGATCATCGAACTCGACGCCGAGCGCGAGCCCCGCGTAGGAGCGCACCGCCTGGCGGCACTCCTCGCGCGGGGTGAGATCGCCGACGAGCGGGTACAGATCGTAGGCGTCCTCCAGCGCGACGAGGTTCTTCGCGATGATCCCAGCCGGTGATCGCAGGGTGAATTCCCCGGTCCCGGCACCGATCTCGATGATGGTGCGGTAGAGCATGACCTGCCGCTCGGTGAGCGAGCGGTGCGCGGGGAGGTACTCGGGGTGTTCGACGAGGATCGCGACGCTCTCGTAGACCTGCCGGAGCTCGTCGCTGATCACGTCCGGCACTCCCGCGTCGATCATCTCGCGGATCCGATCCGTCGCGCTCCCGGGTCGCTCGAGAATCTTGCGCCGCTCGACGAGGAACTCCTCGAGCGCGCCAGCGAGCGCGGTCATCTGTAGCTCGTCCAGGCTGGAGAAGTAGTGGAGGACGTTGGCGGGGCTCATGGCGGCCTCCGCTGCGACCGCGCGCACGTTGATCGACCGACGGGGTCGCGAGCGCGCCACCCGCCAGAACGCGCGAATGATCTCGTCGCGTCGTTCCAGCCGCTTCCGAACGCTCGCACTCATGCGCTCCACCCTATCCGCCCGGGGTTGCCGGCCCCAGCGTGCTGCCGCGCCGCGGCACCGACCGTACGCCTGCGCACGAGCGGCGCTGCCCCGCGGCAACACGAGCTCCCTATCCCGCGCGTTCCTCCGCGGGCACCGTCACGGTTTCCGTGAGGCCCGCGTAGTACGTCGGTTTGCTCGCCTTCAGCACGAGGCCGACGATGATCCCGCCGATGAACAGGATCGGCGTGGGCAGCAACAGGATCCAGTTGATCGCGCCCTCGAGCCCGGTCACCACCTCGAAGTTCGTGATGATCAGGACGAAGCCGGTGAGGAGCCCGATCGCGCCGAGGATCGGGGCGATCGTGACGCGCCAGACGCTGTGCCCCCGCCGATCCTTGACGAAGTACCAGACGACCGCGATCGCGGTCACGGCCTGCGCGAACACGAGCCCCTGGACGCCCGTCGCGTAGGTCCAGAGCGCGAGGCCGAGGAACGGATCGGCGCCCACGAGGATCGCGATCAGCACTCCGATCGCGGAGAACGCGCTGAGCGAGAGGCTCGCGACGGCCGGAGCGCCAGACTTCTTGCCCGTGCGGCCGAGGACGCGCGGCAGGAGGCCCTCGCGGCCGAGCGAGAACAGGTAGCGCGTGCAGGCGTTGTGGAAGGACAGCACGCAGGCGAAGAAGCTCGTGACGATCAGGATCTTCATCACGAACGCCGCCCACGCTCCCGCGAGCTGGCCCGTGCCCTCGATCACCATGGTTTCAAACGCGTCGCTGCGCGCCATTTCGACCACGCCGTCGACGCCGAAGGCGACCGTGAGGATCCAGAAGGTGAACGCGTAGAAGACGCCGAGAAAGGCGATCGCGATGATCGTGGCCCGCGGGATCGTGCGCTCGGGCCGCTTCGCCTCCTCGGCGTAGATCGCGGTGCTCTCGAAGCCGAGATAGGCGCCGAACCCGATCACGAACAGGGTGCCAGCTGCCGGGGCGAAGAACACGTTCGCCGGGTCGAACGACGCGAGGCTCCAGGGCTCGGGACCGCCGTCGGCGAGCGCCGCGACGGCGAACACGAGCAGGATCGCGACCTCGAGCGTGAGGAGCACGGCGAGGACCTTCGCGCCGACATCCACCTTGCGGTAGCCGAGGAAGGCGACGATCCCGACCGCGAGCAGCGACCAGACGCCCCACGGAAGGTCGAGTCCGAATAGCTCGGCGAAGGTGAACTGGGCGAAGAACCCGATGAATCCGTAGAACGACACCACGAGCGAGATGTAGGCGAACACGGTGACCGAGGACACCCCGATCCCGAACGGCTTGCCGAGGCCGCGCGACACGTAGGCGTAGAACGCGCCGGCGTTGCGCACGCTCTTCGACATCGCGGTGAAGCCGAGGGCGAAGAAGATCAGGACCACGGCGCAGAACAGGATTGCCCCTGGCGCGCCGATCCCGCCCATGCGGAAGGAGGTGACAGCGCCGCTCAGGATCACGGTGAGCGGCGCAGCGGCAGACACGACGAAGAACACGATGTCCCAGGTCCCCAGACGGCCGGATGCGAGACTCGTGGGGGAAGAGCCGTCGCTGCTGCCGTCCGCTCCGGGTGGCGTGCTCGAGCGCTCGGTTGCGTGCGGTGTGGACATCTCGACTCCCTCGTCGTACTCGAATGCTTTGAACAATGATCGAAAACTACCGATCATTACCCGCTTCCAGGTAATGTAAGCACAAATGGAAGGATTGAACAATGTTCGATGATTCGCGAAACCGATCGACAGCATCGCCCCGCGCCCGCGCACTCGGGATCCCCTTCGATGGCGAGCCGGGGCAGGAGAACGCGATCACCGACGTGCCGGGCCTCGAGGTCGGGCTCGTCACGATCATCGAGGATTCCCCCGTCGTCGCGCGCACGGGCGTGACCGCGATCCTTCCCCGCGGCCGTGACCGCGCGGGTGAACCCTGCGCCGCGGGGATCGCCGTACTGAACGGCAACGGCGAGCTCACCGGTCGAAGCTGGATCGAGGAGTCGGGCCAGTTCCAGACCCCGATCGCGATCACCAACTCGCACGCCGTCGGCGCCGTGCACCGCGGCGTCGACGCCTGGATGGCCGAGCACCACCCGGAGTCCGCGGCCGCGTGGATGCTCCCCGTCGTCGGCGAGACCTGGGATGGTTACCTCAACTCGATCAACGCGGACATCGTGCGGCCCGAGCACGCGATCGCCGCGATCGACGCGGCCGGGCCGGGACCCGTCGCCGAGGGCTGCACCGGCGGCGGAACCGGCATGAACTGCTACGGCTTCAAGGGCGGCACGGGGACGGCGTCGCGCGTGGTGCGCTCGGGCGATCACGCGTACACCGTGGGCGTGCTCCTCCAGGCCAACTTCGGTTCTCGCGCCGAGCTCACCCTCGCGGGCCGGCGCCTCGGCCGCGAATCCGCGGCTCCGAATCCGATGGAGACGAGCGGCTGGTTCTCCCAGGATCTGCGCCGCGCGGGGGCGCAGGCCGCCGGCGGCGCTGGCAGCGTGATCGTCGTCGTCGCGACCGACGCCCCGCTCCTCCCCGATCAGTGCCGCGCGCTCGCGCGCCGCGTCCCGCTCGGCCTCGCCAGGACCGGCACGACGGGCAGCCACTTCTCCGGCGACATCTTCCTCGCGTTTTCGACCGCGAACCCCGGCGGCTTCGGATCCAGCATGACCAGCGACGCCATGACCGTCGAGACGGTGGAGCACCTTTCCTGGGGCGGGATCGACGCGCTGTTCACGGCGGTCGTCGAGGCGACCGAGGAAGCGGTGGCGAACGCGCTCGTCGCGGCGCGAACGATGGAGGGCCGCGACGGTCACGTGAGCTACGCGCTCCCCCACGAGGAGGTGCGCGCGGCCTTCGCGAGGGCGTAGGCGGCGCGCCGCCTCCCCGATCGCGGCGCGCACTATCCATTTGGATCGTTTGTGCGCGCATTGCATACCCCGTCTCGCTCTCGGAACACCCGCTCATGCTTACAATTCGGGCGAGCGCCTCGGGCGCGGGACAGGGCCGTCCAACGTGGGGCGGCGTCCGAGAGGGGATCCGCACACCATGACCAAGCACACCGTAGACGGCGCGCCCGCCGCGGCCGGCACCGCCGCCGGACACGACGCCACCGATCCCGGGCTCAGCCGGCGCACACTGGGTGTCCCGGCCATCACGCTCATGATCATCGCGGCCTCCGCGCCGCTCACGGTGGTCGCCGGCGGCGTCACCACCTCCTTCGCGGTGACCGGCTCACTCGGCGTCCCGCTCGGCTTCCTGCTGATCGCGGTCATCCTCACCGTCTTCGCGGTCGGATACACGGCGATGGGTCGCTTCATCACGAACGCCGGCGCGTTCTACGCGTACATCGCGCAGGGGCTCGGCCGCCCGCTCGGCGTCGGCGCCTCGCTCATCGCCCTGGTCTCCTACAACGCGATGCAGGTGGGTATCTACGGCCTGTTCGGATTCCAGCTGTCGATGTTCCTCGAGGCCAAGTTCGGCTTCGCCTCACCGTGGTGGGTCTGGATCCTGCTCTGCATCGTCGTCGTCGGGATCCTCGGCGTGAATCGCGTCGATCTGTCCGCGAAGGTGCTTGGAATCCTCGTGGGCCTGGAATTCCTCGTCGTGATCGTCTTCGACGTGATCTCCCTGGGCGCCGCGCCCGAGGGCGTCTCGACGGCCACGCTCGCGCCGTCCGCCCTGTTCGGCCCCGCGCTCGGCCTGATCCTCGTCTTCGGTGTCGCCGCGTTCATGGGATTCGAGGGAGCCGCGATCTACGGCGAGGAGGCGAAGGATCCGAAGCGCACCGTGCCGAGGGCCACCTACGCCGCGGTCGCGATCATCGGCGTCTTCTACGCCTTCAGCGCCTGGGCGTTCTCGGTCGGCATCGGGCCGTCCCAGATCGTGGCGAAGTCGCAGGAATCCGGGCCTGACCTGATGTTCGTCTTCATGTCGAGCCACGCTGGCGTGCTCCTCGCCGACATCATGACGGTGCTGTTCCTCACGAGCCTGTTCGCCGCGCTGCAGTCGTTCCACAACTCCGTTGCGCGCTACTTCTTCTCCCTCGGCCGCGAGGGCGTGCTGCCCGGGTGGTTCTCGCGCACGAGCCGGGCCGGCGCGCCGTGGGCCGGATCCGTCGCGCAGACCGTGATCGCCGTGATCGTCGTCGTCGGGTTCATCCTCGGCGGCGAGGTGTTCGGGGGCGCCGCTGCACTCGGCGACACGGCCTTCCTCTACCCCGTGCTCACCATGTTCACCTGGCTCACGAATACCGGCGCAATGGGGCTCGTACTCCTGATGGCGGTCATCGCCGCGGCCGTGATCGGGTTCTTCGCGAAGAACAAGCGTGGTGTCGGGATCTTTACCTCGCTCATTGCGCCCGCACTCTCGGGGATCGCGCTGCTCTGGGTGTTCGTCATGATCCTGCAGAACTTCCCGCTCATGCTCGGCCAGGAACAGCCCGATCTGACCACCTTCCTGCTCCCGGGGGTCATCCTGGCGGCCGGCGCGATCGGGATCGTCTGGGGCTACATCCTGAGGTCGCGCCGCCCCGAGCTCTACCGCCAGATCGGCCACGGCACCGAGCCGGGCGCGTACGGCACCCAACTGATCGAGGTCGTCGAGGACGGGAACTGAGACTCGTCCGGTCCGCGCCGCCCATCCCCCGGCGGGATGCGCGGGCCGGGCGATCCGCGAAGGGTGACATTTCACCTCAAAAACTGACGCATCGGGGCATCTTCCGCGAAGACGTCACTACGCTGTGGATATGACAGCAGCGATCGAGGCGCGAAACGTCGCGCGATCCTTCGGGACCAAAGCGGTGGTGATCGACGCCTCACTGAGCGTCGCGCCGGGCAGCATCACGGCGCTCGTCGGCCCGAACGGCAGCGGCAAGACCACGCTCATGCTCATGCTCGCAACCCTCCTGCGCCCGGACTCCGGCGAGATCAGGATCGCGGGACACGATCCCCTACGGGCCACGGCCGCCGCCCGCGCCCAGCTCGGCTGGATGCCGGACACCCTCGGCTCGTGGGGCACCCTGACCGTACGCGAAACCCTGTTCGCCGTGTGCCGCATGTACGGCCTCACCGCCGACACCGCGAACACGCGAACCCAGGAGCTCCTCGCGATCGCCGATCTCGGCCAGCTCGCGGGACAGCGCACCAACACCCTGTCCCGCGGCCAGAAGCAGCGCCTCAGCCTCGCCCGCGCATACGCGCACCAGCCGAGCGTGCTGCTGCTCGACGAGCCGGCCTCCGGCCTCGATCCTGAGGCGCGTCTCGCCCAGCGCGCTTCCCTGTCGCGCCTCGCCGAGCGTGGAGTCGCGGTGCTCGTGACGAGTCACGTACTCGACGAGCTCGAGCAGCTCGCCACCGACGTCGTCCTCATGCGCGACGGCCGCACCGTCTCGGCGGAACTCGCCGCGCAGGCCGCCGAGACGACCCGCTGGCGGGTGCGGGCAACCGATCCCGAAGCGCTGCTCGCAGCACTCGCCAGCGCCGGGGTCGCCGCGGAGCGACGCGGTGGCATCTCCGGCGATCACGTCGTCGTGCTCGTGGCGGGCGAAGCCGGAGCCGCGTCGCTTCTCCGAAACCTGATCACAACGGGAATCGACGTGATCGAATACGCGCCGCTCAGCGGCACTCTCGAGCGGGCCTTCATGGGCTCCGTACGCGCAGAGGAGGACGGCGCATGAGCGCACCGAACGAGACCACGGCTCTCCCGCAGGAACCGGACGGACGCGGTCCCACCGACGCGCCGTTCTCCAACGGGGCACCGGGGATCCGTCCGCCCGGTTTCTTCGCCGGGACCTGGCTGATCGCGTCCCTCGAACTCCGGCAGCGTCTCCGATCGCGCACGCTGTGGGTGCTCGCGATCGTCTGGTTCGCGATCATCGGGATCGTGACGTTCGCGATCTGGTGGACACTCGTTGGCCTCGCCTCGGGGGACCCGGATTCCGGTGGTGCGCTCAATGCGTTCCCGCTGTTCTCCGTGATCGTCTACTTCGTGCTGCTCTTCGGCACACTCGTCGCCCCCGCCATCTCAGCGGGGTCGATCGGCGCGGAACGCACGGGCGGCACCCTCGCGACCACCCAGGTCACCCTGATCAGCACCTGGTCGATCCTCGCCGGGAAAACGCTCGCCGCCTGGATCACCGGCGTCGCCTTCATCGTGGTCGCCTCACCGTTCGTGGTCCTCAGCCTCGTGGTCGGCGAATTCCGCCCGGCCACGCTGTTCTTCGCCCTCATCGGGCTCATCCTGCAGATCGGGCTGTTCACCGCGATCGGCGTGGGACTTTCCGCGATGATCAACTCGCAGGTGTTCGCGATCGTCACCGCCTACCTCGTCGTCGCCGCGCTCTCGATCGGCACCCTGATCGCGTTCACCCTTGCGGTCGGCACCACGGTCGAATACCAGCAGGTCACCCGGACCACCTTCTCCGATGGCTACTGGCAGCGAACGAGCGAGTGCGACCCTGCCACCGACAGCGGCTGCCTCGTGCCGCTGCCGGGAGAGTGCACCACGAACACCTCGGAAGAGCAGGTCGTGCACAACGAGCGGTTCTGGTGGATCCTCACCCTGAACCCGTACGTCGTGCTCGCCGACATGGCCACCACCGGAGGCCAGGACCACGCCGATGGAGACCTCTTCACCGTGATCTCCTCCGGTGTGAGATTCCTCCAGATACCCGCGACCTCCGACGCCGCGGACGGCTGCGTCGTCGGCGAACATCCCGACGCGCGCGTCGAAGCGCAGGCCGACGATTTCTCCGGTCAGCCGTACTGGTGGGTGGGCATCCTTCTGCAGTCGGCGCTCGCGGCCGGTGCTCTCGCCGGCGGGTACGCGCGGCTCCGCACGCCAGCGCGCAGCATCCCGAAGGGAACGCGCGTGGCGTAGCGCCGCGCCCTCACGACGGGAAACTGCGAAGGCGGGAAGGATGCGTGAGCATCCTTCCCGCCTTCGTTCCGTGGGCCGGCGCAGTAGCGCCGCCGCGACGCGGCCGAAAACCCGATGGGTTTTCGGCTACGCCGCGCCCTCAAACATGGAGGTGACGGAGCCGTCCTCGAAGACCTCGTGGATCGCCTTCGCGAGCAGCGGGGCGATCGACAGCACGGTCAGCTTGTCGAACTGCTTCTCCGGGCCGACCGGCAGGGTGTCGGTGACGACGACCTGGTCGATGAACTCCTGCGACAGGTGCTCCGTGGCGCGACCCGAGAAGATGGCGTGCGTGCACGCGATCGTGACGCCGCGGGCGCCGTTCTTCTTGAGCGCCTCGGCCGCCTTGGCGATCGTGCCGCCCGTGTCGATCATGTCGTCGACGACGACGCACCAGCGGTCCCTAACGTCGCCAACGATGTCGTGCACCGACACCTGGTTCGGCACGAGCGGGTCGCGACGCTTGTGGATGATCGCGAGCGGAGCGTCGAGCTTGTCGCTCCAGATATCGGCGACGCGCACGCGGCCCATATCGGGCGACACGACCGTGAGGTCGTCGCGGTCGATCGTCTTCTTGAAGTGATCGAGCAGCACCGGCATCGCGAAGAGGTGGTCGACGGGGCCGTCGAAGAAGCCCTGGATCTGGGGTGCGTGCAGGTCGACCGTCATGATGCGGTCGGCGCCTGCTGCCTTGAACAGGTCGGCGACGAGGCGCGCCGAGATGGGCTCGCGGCCGCGGCCCTTTTTGTCCTGGCGGGAGTACGGGTAGAACGGGGCAACAACCGTGATGCGCTTCGCAGAGGCGCGCTTCAGGGCGTCGACCATGATGAGCTGCTCCATGAGCCACTCGTTGATGGGGTTGGTGTGCGACTGGATGACGAAGGCGTCTGCACCGCGGACGCTCTCGTCGAAGCGGGCGTACAGCTCGCCGTTCGCAAAGGTGCGGGCGTCCGTGGGAACGAGCTCGGCGCCCAGTTCCTCGGCGACCTGCTCTGCGAGCTCGGGGTAGGCCCGGCCCGTAATGAGGACGAGCTTCTTCTGCCCCGCCATCTCGATCTTGCTCATCGGTGCGTAATTCCCATCTCCCGCTTAGTGTTCACCGTCTGTCGCACGGGGCGCCTCTGCCGATTGGGCCCTGGACGCCGCTTCCGCGGAGCTCGTTCCCGGTCGGTTTTCAACGACCCACCCCTCGATGTTCCGCTGCGGCGCCACGTTGAGCGCCAGGGACCCCGAGGGGACGTTCTTCCGGATGACCGTACCCGCTGCCGTGTACGTTCCATCCTCAATGGTAACCGGCGCGATCAGCACATTCTTCGATCCGATGCGAACTGCGTCGCCGACCGTGGCCTGATGCTTCTGCACTCCGTCGTAGTTGGCGAAGATCGTGCCCGCCCCGATATTGGAGCCCTCACCGATCGTCGCGTCACCCACGTAGCTGAGATGGGGGACCTTCGATCCGTCGCCGATCTTGGCGTTCTTCGTCTCGACGAAGGCGCCGATCTTGCCGGCTTCCCCGAGCTCGGTGCCCGGGCGAATGTAGGAGAACGGGCCGACGTCGACCCTGGGGCCGAACACCGCGAGAGTGGCCTCGCTGCGGCGGATCCGGGCACCCTCCCCGACCTCGCAGTCCACGAGCGTGGTGTCCGGGCCGATGATCGCCCCGCCGGCGATCGTCGTTGCGCCCTGGAGGAAGGTGCCGGGCAGGATCTCCGCATCGGGACCGATCGAGACGTCGGCCTCGATCCAGGTCGTCGCCGGGTCCTGAATGGTGACGCCGGCGCGCTGGTGCGCGCGCACGATCCGCGCGTTGAGCTCCCGGCCCGCCTCGGCGAGCTGGACACGGTCATTGACGCCCGCGATGAGCCACGGGTCGTCCGTAGCGACCGCCTCGACCGCCCCGCCGCTCGCGAGAATGCGGGCTGCGGCGTCGGTGAGGTACTTCTCCCCCTGCGCGTTGTTCGTGTCGATCTGTGCGAGCGCCTCCTGCAGCGCGCGGCGAGCGAAGACGTAGATTCCGCCGTTGATCTCGGTGATCCGGCGCTGCTCCTCGCTTGCGTCTTTCTCCTCGACGATCCCGGTGACGGCGCGGCGCTCATCGCGGAGGATCCGCCCGAGGCCGGTCGGGTTCGCGAAGATCGCGGAGAGCATGGTCATGGCGCGGCTGCCCTCGAGATGACCGGTGAGCAGGTCTTCGAGCGTGGGCGCGTCGATGAGGGGCACGTCGCCGGACAGCACAACGACCGAGCCGTCGAAGTCGGAGGGAAGCGCGGCCAGCGCGAGCTCGACGGCGCGGCCGGTTCCGGGCACGTCGTCCTGGTCGACGATCACCGTGTCGGGGGCGTGCTCGAGGATGGCGGCCGACACCCGTTCGCGCTCGTGGCGGACGACCGCGATGACCTGCTGAGGCACGAGCCCGGCCGCGGTGTCGAGCACGTGCGCGATCAGCGAGCGGCCGCCGATGGGGTGCAGCACCTTGGGAAGCGAGGACTTCATGCGCGTGCCCTGGCCAGCGGCCAGAATCACGACGGCCAGCGAACGGTCTTTCATCGGGTTCTCCCTTTCCCCCCGCGCGCGGCGTGCGAGGTAGCCGCGACGGATTTCCCGGTCACGCAGCCGCTCCGCCCCTAGGATTCGAACCTAGACTTCACAGCTCCAAAGGCTGTCGTGCTGCCATTACACCAAGGCGGATCGTGCCGAAAAGGCACGGGTAACAGTCTGCCAGACTCGACGGGGCTTCTCGCCCAGCCCGGATCCTTCGCCGAAATCTGGGAAGAACTCGGCGGACGGGTGGGCTGCACACGGATCATTCCTCGATAATGGAGGGATGAAGCACGATGACGAGGTCGATCAGATCATCGCCGATTGGGGCACCGCTCGCCCGGATCTCGATCTCGCGCCGCTCGCGATCTTCTCGCGGCTCTGGCGCGTGAGCAAGCATTTGGACCGGGCACGTTCACACGCCTTCGAGCGTTCCGGGCTCACGAGCTGGGAATTCGACGTGCTCGCGGTGCTGCGACGCGGCGGCGAACCATTCAGGCAGAGCCCGAAGGTGCTCGTGCAGCAGACGATGGTGTCGAGCGGCACGATGACGAACCGGATCGATCGACTGGTGGATCGGGGCCTCGTGGCCCGGCACACCGACCCGAACGACGGCCGCGGCGTGCTCGTCGAGATGACGCCACTCGGGCTCACCCTCGTCGACGCCGCGATGACGCGGCTGAGCGACTCGGAGGAGCGCATGCTCGGCGGTCTCCCCCGGTCGGAGCGCGACCGCCTGTCGGCACTGCTGCGGCGGCTCGCGGCGAGCATCGACCGCTACGAGCCGGTGACGGAGCCGATCAAGCTGCCGCCGAGCGAGTAGCCCGGCGGCAGGCCGGCTACTCGCCCCCGATCGCGTCCCCGGGCAGCGCCGGAGCCGACGCCGGCGGGCGGCGCAGCGTGCCGCCTTCGCCCGCCTCGAAGGCCGCGGCGTAGGCGAGCAGCTCGGGATCCGAGTACGCGCGTCCGGCGAAGGTGATCCCGACCGGCATGCCGATGTCGCTCATGATCCCCATCGCGACCGTGGCGCTCGGAATGCCGAGGTGGCGGAGCGCGTAGTTGCCGTTGGAGAAGAACACGCCGTTGTCCCAGGCGCGATCCGCGGAGGCGACGTTCACGTCGGCATCGGCGGGCCCGACGTCCCCGTTCGCGGGGAACACGACGCCGTCGAAGCCCTCGGCCTCGAGCCAGTCCTCGAAGAGCTCCTTGCGGAGCTGCAGCAGCCCACGGAGGCCGTCGGCGAAGTCGGGACGCTCGCGCGGATCAGGGATTCCAGCCTGCGCGTAGGCGACGGTCGCGCGGTAGCGGTTCTCGTAGTCCTCGATCTCCTCATAGCGGTCGGGCAGGCTGCCGGGCGGCGCGGGGAAGATCGTGTCGGGATCGACAGCCCCGAGGTTGGGGATCGCCGGGTCCCCGTTGGCGCGGAGGAAGTCGTCCCAGCCGAAGGCGAGGAAGTCGGTGAACTCGGTGTCCATCCAGCCAGCGGGGAGGACGCCGAGCTTGTCGACGTTCTCCTGGCCGGGGCGATCGCCCTCGTACTGCTCGATGAGGGGGAAGTCCGTGACGACGACCTCGGCCCCGAGCGCCTCGAGGCGCTGCTTCGCGGCGGCGAACAGATCGAGAACCGAGGGGCGCACGTCGATGGGGAACGCGGGGTCTTCGCCGAGGTACATGCGGGGGACGGCGAAGCGTTTCCCGCGGAGCGCGTCGGGGTCCTGCAGCGCGAGATAGCTTTCCGGCCGGTGCTCGCTGGGCTTCGGGAGCGCGATAACGTCCTGGTTGCGCCAGAAATCGCCGCGACGGATCGGGTCGTCCTGCACGAGCACGTCCAGCAGGCGCAGCATGTCCGGCATCGACCGCGTGTGCGGCACCACCACGTCACGGGCCGGGAACAGGGGCCAGTTCCCGCGAATCGACAGGATCCCCCACGACGGCGTGTACGCGCACAGCCCATTATTCGAGGCCGGGCTGCGGCCCGAGGACACCGTCTCCTCACCCATCCCGAACACGGCCAGGTTCGCGGCCGTCGACACGCCAGACCCGTTCGACGATCCCGACGCGAACGCGGCCGCGAGGAAGTCACGGTTGTAGGGGCTTTCTGCGCGGCCGTACACGCCGCGCTGCATGCCGCCGTCGGCCATGGGGGGCATGTTCGTCTTCCCGATCAGGACCGCGCCCGCCTCGCGCAGCTTCGCGACCGAGAACGCGTCCCACTGGGCGACGAGGTGCTCGAACGCGGGCGACCCGGACGCGACCGTGAGCCCCTCCACCATGTAGGAGTCTTTCACCGTGAACGGGACCCCCTCGAGCGGGCGGGCCGTGCCCGCCGCCCAGCGCCGATCCGACTCCGCCGCCTGCGCGAGCGCGTCGGGATTGGGCACCACGATCGCGTTCAGACCCTCCGGCCCGCGATCATACGCCTCGCCCCGGGCGAGGAACCGCTCCGTCAGCCAGGTACTCGTGATCGTGCCCGCGGCCAACGCCCCGAGCACATCCCCGATACTGGCCTCAATCAGGTCGAATCCGGCCTCGCGGTTCGTCGGTTCTGCCACGGCACTTCCTCGTCTTTCGTCGGCGATGTATCCTGAAAATAGTTTCAGTCGCGTGGCGCGCCGTGTCAAGTGCGGCGCGCGAACCGCATCCGGGAACGCGAGCCGAAGCGCGACCGGGAGCCGGATGAAATCGGGACCCGGGTGAAACCGGGACCCACGTGGATAGTGGATGAAGGAGCGACATGGCCGAGGACGCACGCGAGAGAATCCTCGACGCGTGCGCGCGCGTCATCTCGCGCTCCGGCTTGCGCCGCTTCCGCATGAGCGACGTTGCCGGCGAGGCGGGGGTCTCGATCGGCCTCCTCGCCTACCACTTCGGCGATCGCGACGGCCTCCTCGCAGCAGCGCTCGACCACGTCACCGCGGGAACGAACGCACGCGCCGCCGGCGCGGCAGCGGCTGACGCGGGAGCGGCCTCCTCGACGCGGCCGGACCGTCCCGCGGCCCAGCGCCTGGAATCACTGCTCTGCTCGGAATTCGGCGATGAACCGGGTGTACGGGAGGGCTCCACGGCGTGGAACGAGGTGCGCGCGGCAGCCGTGTTCGAAGCGGCGCAGGCCGCTGCGGTTGCGCGCTCCACCGCCGACTGGCAACGGCAGGTTGAGGAGCTCCTGGAGGAAGCGGGGGTACCGAACACCGACGCCCGCGAACTCGCGCGCATCCTCACCGCGCTCGTCGAGGGGCTCTCCGGCCGCTGGCTGACCGGCCAGCTCACGACCGCTGACGCGCAGGATTCAATCCGGATCACATTGCGCCTGCTCGGATTTGGGGCTGGCGCCGACGCTCTAGGCTGACGCTAGAATCGCAGCAGCCGGGCGCGTCCCGGCGCCTCCGGGCGATCCTCGGGGGCGCTTCGCGAGTCGGCACCACCCCCAACACCCAAGGAGACACCCGAATGTCCGAGTCCGCCTCCCCCGGCCACGACCACCTGCAGCGCGGCCTGTCGAACCGCCACCTGCAGCTCATCGCGATCGGCGGCGCGATCGGCACCGGCCTCTTCCTTGGTTCCGGCAAGGTCATCAGCCTGACCGGGCCCTCCGTGCTCTTCATCTACGCCGTGATCGGCTGCATGATGTTCTTCCTCATGCGCGCGCTCGGCGAGATCCTGCTGTCGAACCTCAATTACAAGACCTTCGGCGACATCGCGAAGGACCTGATTGGGCCGTGGGCCGGCTTCATGGTCTCCTGGACCTACTGGTTCACCTGGGTGGTCATCTGCGTCGCCGACATCATCGCGATCACGAGCTACGTCTCCTACATCAATGCCTCGATCCCGCACTGGATTCCGGCGCTGGTCACGGCGCTCGCGCTCGTGATCCTGAACCTGCAGCCCGTCCGCTTCTTCGGCGAGATCGAGTTTTGGTTCTCCCTGATCAAGATCGTCGCGATTCTCGCCCTGATCGTGACGGGCATTGTGCTCCTCGTGACCGGGTTCACGAACCCCGATACCGGCACCTCGGCCCAGCTCTCCCACATCTGGTCGCACGGCGGGATGTTCCCGTTCGGCCTGTCGGGCTTCCTGCTCGGCTTCCAGCTCGGCATCTTCTCCTTCATCGGGGTCGAGCTCGTGGGCACCGCGGCGGCCGAGACGAAGGATCCGCACCACAACCTGCCACGCGCGATCAATTCGATCGTCGTCCGCGTGCTCATTTTCTACATCGGTGCGCTCAGCATCATCATGGCGATCACGCCGTGGGACAAGCTCGATCCCGACAAGAGCCCGTTCGTCACGACCTTCCTGTACGCGGGCTTCGGCGCGGCGGCGTTCGCGATCAACCTCGTCGTGCTCACCTCGGCGGCATCGAGCGCCAACTCGGGCTTCTACTCGGGCACGCGCATGATGTTCGCGCTCGCTCAGGACGGCCACGCTCCGAAGGCGTTCCACATCACCGACGACCGCGGCGTTCCGCGCCGGGCCGTGTTCTTCTCCGCGGTGTTCGTGCTCTCCGCTGTGCCGATTCTGCTGCTCGGCGAAAACGTCATCGAGGCGTTCACGATGGTGACCTCGGTCGCGTCGACGTTCATCCTGTTCATCTGGAGCATGATCCTGATCAGCTACCTGCGCTACCTGAAGCTGCACCCCGAGCGGCACGCGGCTTCGAAGTATCGGGCGCCGTTCGGGCGGGTCATGCCGTGGATCGTGCTGGTGTTCTTCGCCTTCATCGCGTTCACCATGCTCCTCGCGAAGGACACGCGCGAGCCGCTGCTGTACACGCCGATCTGGTTCGCGATCCTCGCGGTCGTGTGGCAGCTGCGGAAGCGCCGCCTCATCGCGGAGGGCAAGCCGATCACCTCGGCGGTGCAGCTGCCGGGAACGGGCGAGGACGCCACGGCCGCCGACGGCGCTGATGGCGCTGACGGCGCCGAAACGGGGACGCGCACGGACTTCCGCGCGCAGTAGCCCGCCGGCCGCGTGCACCGGTCGCCGGCGCACGCTTCTTTCACCGAAGCTAGATCCTACGCTGAGCGCTCGACGGCGAGGTCCCGCAGGATCTCGCCGAGCCAGGTGACGGCGGGCGGTACGGGGCCACGCCGGGTCACGAACGAGACGCGGCGCTCCCCCAGATCCTGGACTGCAGGACGGAGGACGACGCCGAAGTCCTCGTCCACCGCGGCCGCCGTGGTGAGCGCGAGGCCGAGCCCCTCCGCGACGAGGCCGTGGATCATGGTGAGGTCGTCCGTGCGCATGACCTCCCGCACCGGCTGCCCGAGCGAGTGGTACACGCGACGAAGCACCCGGTCAGAGGCCTCATCCGGATTCCGGCTGCACACCCACGCCGCCTCCCCGAGCTCCGCGAGGTCGATTTCGCTCTGCTCGCTCAGCGGGCCGTCGCGCGACACCATCACCCGGTAGGGCTCCGAGAGCAGGGTGGCGCGCTCGATATCGGGGACGGCGAGCGTGAGCTCGTCGGACACGTCGTAGATGAGCCCGGCGTGGACCTCGCCGCCCCGGAGCAGACGCAGCACCTCCGTCGGCTCGGCCTCCACGACCTCCACGCGCACCGAGGTGCGCTGCTGCAGTCGAGCGATCGAGGCCGGGAGGAGGCGCGCCCCGATCGAGGAGAAGGTCCCGATCCTGAGTGTGACGACGCCCGCGTCACGCTGGTCGGCAACCGCGCGCTCCGCACGCTCGACGCGCGTGAGCACGGGCGCGATGTCGGCCGCGAACGACGCGCCGAGCGGGGTGAGCCGCGCCCCGCGGCGGTCCCGGACAACGAGTGGCACCCCGAGGTGCGCCTCGAGCGCGCGCAGGTGATGCGTGATGGTGGGCACGCCGTGGCCCAGTTCTTCCGCGGCCTGGGTGAGGCTGCCCGCGTCGCGGATTGCGAGGAGCACCCGGAATTGCTGCAGCGTCATCATGTCATACATTCTATGAGACCACGCGCGAAAAGATTATATATTGCAGGGGTCGATCCGAGTTCCTAACCTGGTGCCATGCAGACCGCTCCCGCATCCGCCATCGCGTCCGACGCGACCCCCAGCTCCCCCGTCGCGGGCGCGCAGCTCCCCACTGACGCGCCGTCCGCCGCCGTGGCCGGTGCGGGAGCCTCGCCCGAGTCCGAGCGCGTGCCCGCTCGCCAGCACGAGACGCCCTACGCGGACGCGATCCGCTCCCTCGCCGGAGAGGACTGGCAGCGCCTGCACGTCCCCGGTCACCAGGGCAGCGCTGCGAACGCCCCGGGCGTCGCGCGACTCGTCGGGGCGGACGCCCTGACGATCGACTTCCCGATGCTGTTCAGCGGCGTCGACCAGGAGACCTGGCGCCTCACGACGCCGGGCCGCGTAACCCCGCTGATGCGCGCGCAGGAGCTCGCGGCCGAGGCGTGGGGCGCGAGCCGCACCTGGTTCCTCACGAACGGAGCCTCGGGCGGCAACCACGTCGCCACGACCGCGGTCCGCGCGCTCGGCACGGAGGTCGTCGTGCAGCGCAGCGTCCACTCGAGCGTCATCGACGGCATCACCCACGTGGGCCTCACTCCGCACTTCGTCACCGGCCACGTCGACACCGGACTCGGATCCGCCCACGGCGTCACGGCCGAGCAGGTGGCCGAGGTGCTCGCTGAGCACCCCGAGAGCGCCGCGGTCTACATCGTCACGCCGAGCTACTTCGGCGCGGTCGCCGACGTCGCCGCGATCTCGCGCGTCGCCCACGATCACGGGGTGCCGCTCATCGTCGACGAGTCGTGGGGCTCCCACTTCGGCCTGCACCCGCAGCTCCCCGTCAACGCGGCCCGCCTGGGCGCCGACCTCGTCGTGTCGAGCACCCACAAGGCCGTCGGCTCGCTCACCCAGTCGGCCATGCTGCACCTGGGCCACGGCCCCTTCGCCGAGGCGCTCGCCCCGCTCGTGGATCGCGTGGTGCGCTCGCACCAGTCGACGAGCTGCAGCTCCCTCCTCCTCGCCTCGCTCGACGAGGCCCGCAAGAACATCGTCACGCGACCCGAGCTCGTCGAGCAGGCGCTCGCCTCCGCCGAGGACATCCGCGCCCGCGTGCGCGCCGACCGCCGCTTCCGCGATGCGACGCCCGACATCCTCGCGAGCCCCGACGCGATCACGAACGACCCGTTCAAGGTCGCGATCGACACCCGCGGCGCCGGGATCACCGGCAGCGACGCGCACTACCAGCTGCTCCGCGACCACCGCATCTACGCCGAGCTGTCGACGCCCTCCGCGCTGCTCCTCCTGATCGGCGCCGTTTCTCCCGTCAACGTCGACCGTTTCTGGGACGCCCTGCAGTCGCTCCCGGAGGCCGAGATCGAGCCGGAGCGCCCGATCGTCCTTCCGGCCCCGTGCGAGCGCGCGCTCGGCCTCGGCGAGGCCTTCTTCAGCGCGACCGAGATGGTGCCGTTCGAGCAGGCGATCGGCCGGGTGTCGGCAGACTCGCTCGCCGCCTACCCGCCGGGCGTCCCGAACGTGCTGCCGGGCGAGCGCCTGAGCGCCGAGGTCGTCGCCTTCCTGCGCACGACCGCTGCGGCACCGTCCGGATACGTCCGCGGCGCCGCCGACCCCGAACTCGCGACGTTCCGCGTCGTGGCCTAGGCTGCTTCCCGGCCACCCCACCGCCGCCGCGCTCCCTGCGCGGGGCATCCGACCCGCACAAGGGAGTGTCATGTCCAAGCCCTCACCCGCTGTCTCCACAACGTCCGCCGCGCCAGCGGCGGACGCCGGGGGGATGCAGCGCGGCCTGAAGAACCGCCACCTCCAGCTCATCGCGATCGGCGGCGCAATCGGTACGGGGCTGTTTCTCGGCTCCGGCAAGCTGATCAGCGTCTCCGGCCCGGCGATCCTGTTCGTCTACATGGTGATCGGGTTCTTCGTCTTCTTCATCATGCGGGCGCTCGGCGAGCTGCTGCTCTCGAACTTGAACTACCACACCTTCGGCGACATCGCGAAGGACATGCTCGGCCCCTGGGCCGGGTTCTTCGTGTCGTGGAACTACTGGTTCTCGTGGGTGATCGCGTGCGTGGCCGACATCATCGCGATCACGGCCTACGTGCAGTGGTTCAACCCGAACATTCCGAGCTGGCTGCCCGCCCTGATCACGGCCGGCGCGCTCCTGATCCTGAACCTGCAGCCCGTGAAGTACTTCGGCGAGACCGAGTTCTGGTTCGCGATCCTGAAGATCGTTGCGATCCTCGGCCTCATCGCGGTGGGCGTGATCCTCATCGTGACCGGGTTCAAGAGCCCCGACGGCACGCAGGCCTCGTTCGCGAACCTGTGGGAGCACGGAGGAATGTTCCCGATGGGCGCGAGCGGTTTCGTGCTCGGCTTCCAGATGGGGATCTTCTCGTTCATCGGCGTGGAAATGGTCGGCACCGCGGCGGCCGAGACGGAAAACCCGCGCAAGACGCTGCCGAAGGCGATCAACTCGATCGTGCTCCGCATTCTCATCTTCTACGTCGGCGCGCTCGCGATCATTATGAGCGTGACCCCCTGGGATCGCATCTCCCCCGACAAGAGCCCGTTCGTTTCGACACTCGCGCTCGCGGGCTTCGGTCTCGCCGCCGCGGCGATCCAGCTCGTCGTGCTGACATCGGCGGCGTCGAGCGCCAACGGCGGCCTCTACTCGGGCACCCGCATGCTGTTCGGCCTCTCGAAGGACGGTCACGCCCCGAAGTCCTTCTCGCTGACCGATTCGCGGGGCGTGCCGAAGCGGTCCGTGTTCTTCACCGGCGTCTTCCTGTTCGCGGCGATCCCGCTCCTCTTCGCGGGCGACGGCGTCGTCTCGGCGTTCACCTTCGTCTCCTCGATGTGCGCCACGATGATCCTGTTCACCTGGGGTTCGATCGTGGTCAGCTACATCGTGTACCGCCGCCGCTTCCCCGAGCGGCACGCCGAGTCCGGCTTCAAGATGCCGCTCTCCCGGGTCGCGCCCTGGCTCGTGCTCGCGTTCTTCGTGTTCATCGCGGGCACCCTGCTCTACGGCGAGGACACCCGCCCGCCGTTCCTGGCGACGCCGCTCTGGTTCCTGCTGCTGACCGTGCTGTGGCAGCTGCGCAAGCGGAAGCTGCAGCGCGAGGGCCGGCCCCTCACCGCCGCGATCGAGCTGCCCGGGACCGGCGCCGACGTGCGCGAGGGCGACGAGTAACCGCGCCGCGGCCGTGAGTCACGAAGGGCCCGGGCGGATCCGTGAGGGATCTGCCCGGGCCCTTCGCATGCCCGGCTCACGCGAACGCCGAAACCCCCGTGATGTCGCGGCCGATGATGAGCGCCTGCACCGTCTCGGTGCCCTCGTAGGTGTGGAGTGCCTCGATGTCGGCGAAGTGGCGTGCGACACGGTTCTCGAGCAGGATCCCGTTGCCGCCGAGGAGGTCGCGGGCGTTGCGCGCCATGTCGCGGGCCGTACGGGTGGCCGTGTACTTGCCGAGCGAGGCGCCGGGGCCGGAGAGCTCGCCGCGCTCCTCCGCGCGGGTGAGCGACATGAGCAGCGACTGCAGCGTGGTCAGCTGGCTCAGCATCTCGGCGAGACGGGCCTGCACGATCTGGGAGGCGGCGAGCGGGCGGCCGAACTGGACGCGCTGCTTCGCGTAGTGCACGGAGGTCTCGTAGACGGCGGTGGCCTGGCCGAGTGCGGCCCAGGCGACGCCGAGGCGGGTGGCCTGCAGGATGCGGGCCGTGTCCTTGAAGCTGCGAGCGCCCGGCATGCGGTCCTCTTCGCGCACGCGGACGCCCGCGAGCTCGATCTCGGCCTGCCAGATGCCGCGCAGCGACACCTTCCCCTCGATCGTCTTCGCGTGGTAGCCCTCGGCATCTTGCGGGACAAGGAAGCCCTGCACCTGGCCGTCGTCGCCGCGCGCCCAGACCACGGCGAGCTGGCCGACGCTGCCGGATCCGATCCACTTCTTGTTGCCCGTGATCTCGTAGCCGTCCTCGACGGCCACCGCGCGGGTCTCGAGGCTCACCGAGTCGGAGCCGTGCGTGGGCTCGGTGAGCGCGAAGGCGCCGAGTTCGGTGCCGCGGGCGAGGGGCTCGAGCCAGCGCTCCTTCTGCGCGTCGGAGCCGCAGCTCGCGACCGAGCGCAGTGCGAGGCCGCCCTGGACGCCGACGATCGTGGCGACCGAGCCGTCGCCGCGGGCGAGCTCCATCGTGGTGAGGCTCGCGGCGAGCAGGCTCTGCTCGGGGAACCCGGGGACGGAGACGCCGTCTCGCAGGAGGTCGAGCTCGCCGAGACGAACGGCGAGGTTGAGCGGGTACTCGGCGCGATCCCAGATGCCGGCGATCACGGGCCGCACCTCCTCCTGCACGAACGCGCGGGCACGATCGCGGTAGGCCTGATCCTCGGCGGAGATCCCGGTGAAGACACCGGCCATGTCGGTGTCGATGGGCTCCCAGAGCTGGTATTCCGGCTCGACGGTGCCCTGTGGCTCTGGTGCGTTCTTCGCGTTCGACATCGGGTTCCTCTCCGCCTCGGCGTTCGCGGAGGCATCGTTGCTTCGAGGATGCCTGAGACTCCGTCTCTCGTCAAGCCCGAGTTCGATCATCAGCGGGGTGAAATCCGCGAGAATTCAGGATCTTCAGATGTGAAACCAAGTCTCATTCGGCGATGCTGTGCTACGTTCAAGGCATGTCCACGAGACCATCGCGCCCAGCGCCCACCCTCGACAGCTCGGCCGCGGCGATCCGCTGCATCGCCGATCGCGGGTACGAGGCGACCACGGCCGGAGATCTCGCGGACGCCGTGGGAATGAGCCGCAGCACGTTCTTCCGCCGCTTCGGCAGCAAGGACGACGTGGTGTTCGCCGATCACGATCAGGCCCTCGAGACGCTCGAGGCCTTCCTCGCCGCCACCGAGCTCCCCCTCGCCGCGGCGCTCGTGCAGGGCACCGCCGACGTGCTTCGCCTCCTGATCCGCGACCCTGAGGCCGCCCGCCTCCGCTTCGACCTCATGCGACACACCCCGGCGCTCCGGGATCGCGAGCTCGTGATCACGCACCGCTACGAGCGCGTCTTCGCCCGCACCATCAGGGACCGCGCACCCGAGGGCACGCCTGAGTGGGTCGCCGCGGCGCTCGCGGCCTCGCTCGTCGCGGTCCACAACCAGACACTTCGCGACTGGCTCCGTGGCCGCGTGGCGGACGCCGACGCTGTCGCGACCCGCGATCTCCGTCGCGCCGTTTCGCTGTTCGAGGGCTACCTCTCACCCGACGCCGAGGGCGAGCGACGCCGCGTGGTCGTCGCGGTCTACGACGCGGCGGGATCGCCCGAGGCGATCCTCGACGCGGTCGCCGCGGAACTCGAGCGCGGGTAGCGCGCGCGAGGCGGGCGGATCCATGTGGAATCCGCCCGCCTCGTTCGCTGCCCTTCCGGGATCTGCGCGGGATCAGTGCCCGCGCGCGATCCACTCCTGCAGCTGCGGCTTCTCCGCGCCAATCGTGGTCGAGTCACCGTGCCCCGTATTGACGACGGTGTCGTCGGGCAGGGTGAAGAGCTCGCGCTCGATCGAATGGATGATCGTCGGGAAGTCGCTGTAGGAGCGGCCCGTCGCGCCAGGACCGCCCGCGAACAGGGTGTCCCCCGTGAACACGGTGCCGAGCTCGGGCGAGTAGAAGGACGTCGAGCCGGGCGAGTGCCCGGGCGTGTGCAGCGCCTTCAGCGTGATCCCGGCCACGACGTACACGTCGCCGCCCTCGATCTCGGCGTCGGGCTCGTCCCGGTACACCGCATCCCACAGCATCCGATCCTCGGGGTTGAGGAGCAGCGGCGCGTCAAGCAGGTTCGCCGCCTCTCGCGCGGCGCGGATGTGGTCGTCATGGCCGTGCGTGAGCAGCACCATGTGGGTCTTGCGGTCGCCGACAGCATCCTTCACGGCCTGCGCGTCGTGGGCGGGATCGATCACGATCACCGTCTCGTCGTCACCGACGATCCAGACGTTGTTGTCGACGTCCCACGTGCCGCCGTCGAGCGAGAACGTTCCGCTCGTGATCAGGCGTTCGATACGGGCGCCGCCCGCCTGCCCGGTCACAGTTCCACCACCGAGCGGAGCACCGTACCGTCGCCCATCTTCGCGAACGACGCCTCGACGTCGCCGAGGCCGACGCGCTCGGTGACGAAGCCGTCGAGGTCAAGCCGCCCGAGCTTGTACTGGTCGATGAGCATCGCGAAGTCGCGACTCGGCAGGCAATCGCCGTACCAGGACGACTTCAGCGATCCGCCGCGGCCGAACACGTCGAGCAGGGGCAGCTCGAGCTGCATCTCGGGGGTCGGAACGCCCACGAGCACGACTCGACCGGCGAGGTCGCGAGCGTAGAACGCTTGCTTGTAGGTCTCGGGGCGCCCCACGGCGTCGATCACGACGTCGGCGCCGAAACCGCCGGTGAGCGCCTGGATCGCAGCCACGGGATCCTCGTTCTTCGAGTTCACCGTGTGCGTCGCGCCGAAGCGCTTCGCCTGCTCGAGCTTCGCGTCGTCGATGTCGACGGCGATGATCGTGGTGGCCCCGGCGAGCTGCGCTCCCGCGATCGCTGCGGTGCCGACGCCGCCGCAGCCGATCACGGCGACCGACTCGCCGCGCTTGACCTCGCCCGTGTTGATCGCGGCGCCGATGCCAGCCATCACGCCGCAGCCGAGCAGGCCGACCGCCGCGGCGTCCGACTCCTCGTCGATCTTCGTGCACTGTCCGGCAGCGACGAGCGTCTTCTCGATGAACGCGCCGATCCCGAGCGCCGCGGACAGCTCTGTGCCGTCCTCGAGCGTCATCTTCTGGGTGGCGTTGTGCGTGTTGAAGCAGTACTGCGGCTGCCCCTTCGCGCAGGCCCGGCACTGGCCGCAGACGGCGCGCCAGTTCAGGATCACGCGATCCCCAACGGCGATCTCCGTGACGCCCTCGCCGACGGCCGATACCCGTCCGGTGGCCTCGTGGCCGAGCAGGAACGGGAAGTCGTCTGAGATTCCGCCCTGCTGGTAGTGGAGATCCGTGTGACAGACCCCGCTCGTGATGATGTCGACGACGGCCTCGCCCGGACCCGGATCCGGAACGATGACGGTCTCGATCGTCGCCGGAGCATCCTTCTCCCTGACGACGACGCCCTGTACTCGATAGGCCATGTGGTGTCCTCTCCCCCGCGCTTCCGCTGGAACAAGCACGCGTGCGTGCGGGCCGATTCGGCCGCTTCGCCGTGCCTCATCAGGCTATCCTGCGTCGCACGCGGGGGCCAGCCGGGTGCTGTCCCGGTGCGGCTCAGTCCCCGAGGCACGCGCCTCGCCGGTCACGGAGGGCGCGTGCGCCCGAACTGGCGCACGCCCCGGGATGGGTCGAACGCCCTGTGCCGAACCCCTCGGCGCCCCTGGCCCCTGGAACGACACCCTGCCTATGATCGGGGCACCTGCGGGGCCGGGTGATTCCTCGTCTCGAATTCTCCCCCCACGAGCCGGACGAGGATCCGGACCCCGCAGCGTTCTCACCGCGCCGATGCTTCTTCCTCGGTGCGGTGCGCCGACGATCGCCGCACCGCCCGGCCGGCGCCCGATCGAAAGGCACTTCCGATGACCAGTACGACGATCGACCTGCCCGTGGCCCGCGTACGAGTCCCGCAGATTGCGCTGTGGCTCGCACTCCTGCTTCCGCCCGTCGGCGCGGCGATCGGTATCGGGGCCGCGGTGTTCCTCTTCGACGCGATCGACCCTCTCACGGGGGATTACGGGCTGTGGGTCATGGCCCAGATGGCGATCATCTTCGTGGCGGCGGCGCTGATCGGGAGCGCGGCACTCCTCGGCGCGCGCGGGGACGCGCCCGTCTGGGCGGCGCTGCTCGGGACGGGGGCGGGCTTCGTCGTCGTGAGCGTCGACTACCTGCTCTACGGCAACGAAATGCTCTCCCAGCCGGGATTCTTCGCCGCTTTTCCCGGGCTGCTCGCGGCCTCCATCGTGCTCGCGATCGCGGGGGGCCTGCGCGTGCGCAACCCGCGCCCTACATCCACTTCTTCCGTTTGAAGAACCAGAAGAGTCCCGCCGCGAACGCGAACATCAGGACCACCGCCGTCGGGTACCCGAAGGCCCAGTGCAGTTCCGGCATCACGTCGAAGTTCATTCCATAGATCGCCGCGATCAGGGTCGGGGCGAACAGGATCGCGGCCCAGCCGGAGATCTTCTTCATGTCCTCGTTCTGCCGCTGCGCCACGAGGGTCGAATTGACGCTGAGCACCTGCGAGAGCGAGCTGCGCAGCTCCGTGACCTCGCTGATCACGCGCACGAGATGGTCGGCGACGTCCTGCAGATAGGCCTGCAGCTCGTCGGGGATCGCGTATTTCTCGGCGCCCCGCTGGAATCCTCGGAGCACCTGGGCGAGCGCCGTGTTCGCGTGAAGCAGGTCGATGACCTCCTCGTTCAGACGGTAAATGCGCTCGGCGGCCGAGTCGTCGCCGCTGAACACCTGGCGCTCGATCTGCTCCTTGTCGATCTGCAACCCGTCGAGCACGGGGAAGCAGGCGTCGACAATTGCGTCGAGCAGCTGATAGACAAGCGCCTCGGATCCCAGCCTGATCAGCTCGGGATTCTGCAGGCGGAGCACGCCCTTGAGGCGATCGTCGATGCCGGTGCCTGCCGCCTCCTCGGAGATGATCGAGCCGTCGAGGAGCCTCCCGTCCTGGCAGATCAGCACGAGCGCGCCCGGTCGGGTCAGGATGTGGAACTCGCTGAACTCCACCTCCTCGGTCGCGTCGATGTAGCGCGCCGCGCGCACCGCGATGAAGAGTACGTCGTCGTAGCGTTCGAGTTTGGGGCGCTGATCCGCGTGCAGCAGATCCTCGACGAGCAGCGGGTGGAGCTCCCACGCCGTCGAGAGCTCCGCGATATTCGTGGGAGTCGGGTGGGAGATGAGGGTGACAGCCATCCCCTCGGGCGTGTTGCGCGCGAAGGAGAGCGCATCAGCGAGTCGTTCCGAGTGCCAGCGATCCTGCTGCACGCCGTCGACGATGCGCGTGGTGAGGCTCGGGACCTCGGGTTTCGCGGGTGCCACCGCCGTTCTCGCGGCTGATCTGCCGAGCAGGTTCACCGCGCGACGTGGAGTGTGATGCGTGCTCTGACCTGCCATCGGTCACCTTCTCTCGATCCGTGAACCCCGTAACAGTATCGTGCGGCTCGCATGGGTGCCCGATCAGCAGGAGCGGTCGGGCTGATCGCCGTGTCGGGCCCGCTGCACTTCGCGGGGTTTCCGGTTCACAACGCCGAGGAGTCTGCCTCGCGGTCGAGGGCGAGGCGCACCCTGCGCTCCTCCTCGTCGTCGAGCCCGGTAAGCCGGGGGGACGTTCGCGTCTCCTCGTAGGCGAGCGCGTCCCGCAGCGTGTGGGTCAGCGGCCGGGTGACGAGGCCCGCCGCGCGCGCCCGCTCCGTGTTCATCGTCGCGAAGCCGCGCCAGTCGGCATCGTCGATCCACAGCGGGAGCGTCGCGGGTCCCATCCACCCTCCGACCCCCAGCTCGGCGAGTCGGGCCGCGGGGACCGGGCGCACGGGCACATCGCTGCCGGCCACCTCGGCTGCCGCCTCGAGGACGCGCTCCAGCGTCGTCGTCGGGCCGGTCGCGTTGAACACCCCGTCGATACGCTGTTCCGCGGCTGCAACGATCCAGTCGGCCAGGTCGCGGACGTCGATCATCGCGCACGGGAAGGTCGGATCGTCCGGAGCGATCACGTCGGGGCCCGTGGGATGAGCGAAACGCCACGGCCAGTATCCGCTGCGGCCCGTGGCATCCCCCGGCCCGGCGATCAGGCCGGATCGGACGATCGTCGCCGGCCCGTCCACCGAGCGAACCGCCTGCTCACACGCAACCTTCGCCGGTCCGTACTGCGACATGTCCGCCATCACGTCGGATGCGAGGGGTGCCAGCGTCGCCGCGTCCTCGTCCTGCTCGATCCGGGAGAAGTCCGCATAGGCGTTGCCTGATGAGACGAACACCCAGTGCCTGGTGCGCAGCTCGCGAACCGCTCGCCGGACCTGGCCGGGTTGCCGCGAGACGTCGATCACCGCGTCCCAGCGCCGGTCGCGGACGAGTCGCAGACCGTCGCTTTCGTCGCGGTCCGCGCGAACGAAGTCGACCCCGCCGGGGGCCTCATCCGTGCCGCGGGCGAGGCAGGTCACCTCGTGGCCCCGGACGAGCGCAGCCAGCGCGATCGCCCGTCCGAGAAACGCGGTTCCGCCAAGCACCAGAATGTTCATGCGACCAGCTCATCAGGCCGGCCGCGGAGGCGAAACCGGGTTCGCTGATGGCGGAGCACCATCGGGCCGCGGATCACACGCCGCCGGCTCACACGGCCGCACGGCCCCCTCGACGGATCAGGCCGGCCCGCACGAGCAGCAGATAGAGCTCGCAGCCGAGGCAGAAGCCGAACGCCGCGTTCAGGAACGCAGCCACGAACGCCGCCGCCCCCGCGATCACGAGCGCCCACGGCACCCCGATCAGGTGCAGGATCAGGCCAACCCCGACCACGGCGAGGCCAACGCCCTGCGCGAATCGCGGCGGTCTCGCGTCCTCCCACTCCCCCGGCGGGGTCAGTCGAGGCTGCACCAGGGAGCGGAAGAGCGCGGCCAGCGGTTGCGTCCGCGCCGAGACCAGCGACCAGGCGAAAAGCACCGCGACCGCGGCCTGCAGCAGGAACCCCGGGTCGAGGGCGCGTTCCGCGAGCGACGCCCCCGGCAATCCCGGCGAAACGCCGATCGTCGAGAGATAGACGCCGACGAGGAGCAGGGCCGAGGTGATCCCGGCGCCGAATCTCGGTCCGCGTGGATCGATGCTGCCTTCGGGGCGGGAGGGCGAGGCGTTCGTCATGGTGATTCTCCGGTGAGTTCGTTGACGGCAGCGGCGAGCTGCTCACGGGTGAGTGCTCCGCTCAGCCGAGATCGGAGGATCCCGTCTGAGCCGATGGTGAGCACTGTGGGGGTCTGCAGCAGCCGATACTTGGTGGCGACCTCAGGTTTTCGCGTGACGTCCAGGTGCAGGAACTGCAGGGACGCGTGCTGCCCGGAGAGAGCGGAGAGGTGGCGCTGCACGCCGGGGCACCGGGAACAGAACTCGGTGCTGAACTGCACCACCGCGCCCGCGGGTCCGAAGCGGTCCAGCCCGAAGTCCGCGGGGTCAAGGGCCTGTCCACTGCCGTCCCCGCGCTTCACACGCGACGAGCGCCGCCGAAGCACGAGTCCGATCAGCGTCGCGAGCGACACGAGGGCCGCCACACCGGCCGCGCCCGCGAGCGGATCCACTACCGCCCCTCCCAATCGCGCCCGGCCCGGCCGGCCACGCGCGCGAGCCCGGCGAACGCCCCGACCCTGAACAGCTGATGCGAGCGGGCACGGCCACCGCTCGCCGACCCCGCGAGGGCAGTCGGCTCGGCGGAACGAGTCGGAGGCAGCTCCTCCTCGCTGATCCGGGCGTGGAAGAAATCGGGCGCCGACAGCGAGACGGCGCACATGACCCGCGCCCGGGGGCCGGGTGCGGGTGCGTCGTCTCTGGAGGTGCTCATGCCATGCAGGCTAATCAGATTCCCGCGAGAGTTCGCCTGTTTTACTCCCTGCTACGCCGCGCAGGGAGACGCCTGAGAACGCCACGCACCCCCGCGCGGGACGGCGTCCGGAAGCGATCCAGCGGCGCGAATTGCGACGCGCGAATCCGAACTCCTGATCAGCAGCGGTGTGTGGGGCGCGGCCGCACCCGCGAGCCAGAGCTAGCCGAGCTGCTCCGAGAGTTCGAGCCAGCGCTCCTCCTTCTCCGCGACCTCGGACTGAAACGCCCCGAGCTCATCGCCGAGGGAGGCGAGACCCGCGTAGTCGGACTGATCGTGCGAGGCCATCCGCGCGTGGACACCCGCGATTTCGGACTCCAGCTTCGCGAGCCGCCGCTCGATCGCCTGCACCTCCTTCTCGAGGGCGCGGCGCTCGGCGCCACCGAGCGCGGGGGCCTTCTGGCCCGCGGCGGACAGGGGTGCAGACGCGCCCGATCCCGATCCGGACACCGATCCCGCACCCGCCCCGCCCCGAGCGGCACCGGCCGGCGCCGCTGCCGCAGCCGCCTTGGCCCGCTCCTCAGCGGTCCGAAGCTTCAGGTACTCCTCGACGCCACCGGGCAGATGCCGCAGGCGACGGTCGAGGATCGCGTACTGCTGGTCGGTGACGCGCTCGAGGAAGTACCGGTCGTGGGAGACGACGATCAGCGTGCCCGGCCACGAGTCGAGCAGATCCTCGATCGCGGCGAGCATGTCGGTGTCGAGGTCGTTGGTCGGCTCGTCCAGGATCAGCACGTTCGGCTGATCGAGCAGGATGAGGAGGAGCTGCAGGCGGCGCTTCTGCCCGCCGGAGAGATCCTTCACCGGGGTGGAGAGCTGGGCGCTCGAGAATCCCATTCGCTCGAGCATCTGCCCCGGCGTCAGCTCCTGCGCCTTCGATCCCGAACCGACGGTGAAGCTCGTCCGGAGGCGGCCGATCACCACGCGGACCGGATCGTTCAGGTGTTCCTCGAGCTCGTCGAGGCGCTGCGTGAGCGTGGCGACCTTGACGGTCTTGCCGCGCTTCACGCGGCCGCTCGTCGGTTCGATGTCGCCGGAGATGAGTCCCAGCAGCGTCGACTTTCCCGCCCCGTTGACGCCCAGAATGCCGGTGCGCTCTCCGGGGGCGAGCAGCCACTCCACGTCCTCCAGCACCACGCGATCGCCGTAGGAGACGCCGGCGTCGAGCAGGTTGACGACCTCCTTGCCGAGACGCGCCACCGCGAGCGAGCGCAGCGAGACCGCGTCGCGGATCTCCGGGACGTCCTCGATCAGGGCGTTCGCCGCGTCGATGCGGAACTTCGGCTTCGAGGTGCGCGCGGGCGCGCCACGGCGCAGCCACGCGAGCTCCTTGCGGGCGAGATTCTGGCGCTTCTGCTCCACGGCGGCCGCCTGGCGATCCCGCTCGACGCGCTGCAGCACATACGCGGCATAACCGCCCTCGAAGGGGTCCACGATGCGATCGTGCACCTCCCACGTCGCCGTGCAGACCTCGTCGAGGAACCAGCGATCGTGGGTGACGACGAGCAGCGCGCCCTGGCCGCGCGGCCAGCGGCGCTGCAGATGATCCGCGAGCCAGGCGATGCCCTCGACGTCGAGGTGGTTCGTCGGCTCGTCGAGGAACAGGATCTCGTCGTCGCCGACGAGGAGGCGGGCGAGCGCGACGCGGCGGCGCTGGCCGCCCGAGAGGCCCGACACCTCGGCATCCCAGTCGAGATCGGCGACGAGACCCGCGATCACCTCGCGAGCCCGCGGATCGCCGGCCCACTCGTGCTCGGGCCGATCCCCCACGATCGCGTGGCCGACCGTCTCCCCATCAGGGAAAACGTCGGCCTGATCGAGCACGCCGATCGTCGTTCCGCCGCGCATCGTGACCTGCCCGCTATCGGGTTCGCGGCGCCCCGCGAGCATCATCAGGAGGCTCGATTTGCCGTCGCCGTTGCGGCCGACGATACCGATCCGGTCGCCCTCGGCAACGCCGATCGTCACGGAGTCGAAGACGGTCTTCGTCGGGACCTCGAGGTGCAGGGCCTCGGCCCCCAGGAGATGCGCCATAACTGTTCAGGTGCTCGTTTCTGCGTGGAATGCTGCGCGCGGCGGGGCCTGCGCGCGGAGATTCCGGGAATCCCCGGCCGCATGCAGTCTACCGCCGGTCGTCACGGCGAAACGGGGCGCCGGTTCAGCTCTGGATCGGGCCGCTGATCAGGCGGCGGAACGGTCTGCGGATCGGTCTGCGGATCAGACGCTGCAGCAGGATCCTCCGCAGCAGGATCCGCCGGCCGCGTCGTCACCGAGAAGGTTGAGGATCTCCGCGGACTCGGCCGCGGCGAAGCCGGCCGCTCCGGCGATGCTCGCCTCGGGGTTGGTCTGCACGTCAGCTGCGCTCGCAGCGGCAGCCGACTCGGCTGTCGCGGGGTCCGCGGTCTTCGTGGTGTCGCTCATGTGGATGCTCCGATCGGGATATTCGCGTATTACGCGGTGGATACGGGGACGACGCAGTGATCCTGCGCCGCAAGAATCTCAGTTCGCGGGGGCCTCAACGGTGCCCCGGGCGAACCCGAGCACCTGCTCGAGGACGCCCTCGAACGCCTCGACCGGCTGTGCCCCCGAGACACCGTACTTCTGGTCGAGCAGGAAGAACGGGACGCCGTTGATGCCGAGCGAGCGCGCGCGCATAATGTCGCGCTGCACCGCCTGCCCGTACTCCTCGCTGTCGAGCGCCGCCAGCACCTCGTCGGGATCGAGCCCGGCCTCCGCGCCGAGCGCGGCGAGGGTTTCGGGGTCCGACATGTCCGCACCCTCCGAGAAGTACGCGCGGAACAGGCGATCCAGTGTCTCCTGCTGCAGCCCGCGCTCCTTCGCGAGGTGCAGGATCCGGTGCGCGCGCTGCGTGTTCGCGTGCTTCACCCGCGCGAAATCGAACTCGATGCCGTCGGCCCGACCGAGCTCGGTCATCTGCCCGAGCATCTGTTCGACCTGCGGCGCCGGCATGCCCTTGTGGCGCACGAGGAAGTCGATCTCGCTGCCCTGGAAATCGAGCGGGGTGTCGGGGGCGAGCTCGAAGCTGTGCGTTTCGATCTCCAGCGCGACGTCGGGGTGCTTCGCCGTGAACGCCTCGGTGGCGCTCGCGAAACGCTGCTTGCCGATGTAGCACCACGGGCACGCGATGTCGGACCAGACGTCGATCTTCACAGACTCACTCATGCTCTCCTCAACTCTCCTGCTCCCCGCACTATTCCTTGTTCCGTAGCCGTTCCCAGCGCCACGCGCCCCTGGCGCTCCGAACTCAGGCGCCCGGGACGGGATCGGGGCCGGCGCCGTGCTCGTCGACGTAGGCTCCAGGTCCCTCCTCCGCGGCCTGCGGCTCCATGTACGTGAACTCCAGCAGGTTGCCGTCCGGGTCGCTGAGACTGCGCTGGTACATGAAGCCGTAATCCTGCGGATCACGGTGCTCCCCGCCTCCCGCGGCGAGGCCAGCGGTGACGGTGGCGTCGACGTGCTCGCGGGAATCCCGGGTGAGGGCGACGATCACCTGGGCACCCGTGCGCGGATCGACGATGGGCTTGTCCGTGAACTGCGCGAAGTGGCCGTGCGTGAGGATCATGAAGAAGGTGTTCTCATCCCACACGACGCAGGCCGCGTTCTCGTCCGTGAACAGCGGATTGATCTCGCAGCCGAGCGCGGTGTAAAACGCTTTGCTTCGTTCGAGATCGGTGGTGGTGAGGTTGACGAAGATCATGCGAGTCCCCTTCGGCTCGTTCCGGTGTGCGCTGACCCCTCAAGCATGCAAAACACCGGGGAGCTTGCCAAGAGCAAATCGTGAAATTCCTCTGAAGCGTCTCTCGCCCAGCCCTGCTGCCCAGCGGAACAGCCCGGAGCGCGCGTCGGTCCGGCCGTCCGTCCAGGCTCAGGGCGCGTCGAGCACCCGCGCGCCGGGAACCGGACCGGAGGCGGTGAGGGCGCGGATCCCGTTGCGGGTGAGCATGCCGAGGAGCTCGGCGGCCTCCTGCGGGCTTCCCGTGAGAAAGGCGACCGTGGGCCCCGATCCGGAGACGATTCCCGCGAGCGCGCCCCGCGATTCGCCGAGCTCAAGCAATTCGGTCAGCTCTGGGGCGAGCTTCAGGGCCGCGACCTGGAGGTCGTTGTGCATCGCTTCGGCGAGGGAGCCAGCGTCTCCCACGCGCACCGCCTGCAGCACCGCGGTGTCGACCTTCACGAACTCCGGCTGCGGGCCGAGATCGCCGAGGTGCACGTCGCGATGCTGGTCGAGCGTGCGGTACACGACCGGGGTGCTGAGGCCCGAGTCCGAAAGCGCGAGCACCCAGTGGAACGCGCCCTTTGCGAGCGCGGGGCTGAGCTCGTCGCCGCGCCCCGTGCCGACGGCGGTGCCGCCCTCGAGCGCGAACGGGACGTCAGCGCCGAGCTCCGCTGCGAGCGGGAGGAGTCCGGCGCGGCCGAGGCCCGTGCCCCAGAGCTCGTCGCAGGCGACGAGCGTCGCGGCGGCGTCGGCCGAGCCCCCGCCCATGCCGCCCGCGATGGGGACGCGCTTCAGCACCGTGAGTTCCGCGCCTCCCGAGTAGCCGGTGCGCTCGGCGAGGAGCTTTGCGGCCGCCATGGCGAGGTTCGAATCGTCGACGGGCAGGTGGTCGGACTCGATCGGGCCGGTGAAGCGGAGCGAGAAGGCATCCGCCTCCGTGGCCGTCACCTCTTCGAACAGCGAGACGGCCTGGTAGAGGGAGGCCACGTCGTGGTAGCCGTCATCCTGGAGCGCGCCGACGCGGAAGAAGACGTTGATCTTCCCGGGTGCGCGCACGGTGACCGAACGCCGCTGATTCGTGCCCATGTCATAACGGTAGCGCACCGCGGGTGCACGATTTTCCATCCCGGGAGCGGACCCAGGTCGCGTAGCGGTTCCGATCAGGATCCCGCGGCGCGGCAGATCGCGAGGAAGTCCTCGATTCCGAGCTGTTCCGCGCGCGCCGTCGGGGCGACTCCCGCGGCCTCGAGCACCCCGACGGTGCGGGACGTGTCGCCGAGCACGGGCTGGAGCGCCTGGCGCAGCATCTTGCGGCGCTGCGCGAAGGCCGCGTTGACGAGCTCGAAGGTGAGCGCCCGCTCCGCCTCACTGCCGCGCGGCTCGGCGCGGCGCTCGTAGCCGACGAGCACCGAGTCGACGCCGGGAACGGGCCAGAAGATCTGGCGGCTGACCTTTCCAGCGATCCGCCACTCCCCGTACCACGCGGCCTTCGCGCTCGGGGCGCCGTACTCCTTGGAGCCGGGACCGGCGGCCACGCGGTAGCCCACCTCCGCCTGCACCATGACGAGGCCGGCCCGCAGCTCGGGGATGAGCTCGAGGAAGTGCATGAGGATCGGGACCGAGACGTTGTAGGGCAGGTTCGCGACGAGGACCTCCGGCGCCGCCGGCAGCGCTGCGAGCTGCTCAGCGGTGATCTCGAGCGCGTCGCTGCGAATGACGCGCAGGCGCGCGGGACCGTCCGTAGGGAAGACGCCCGGTTGCATCGCGCGGGCGGTCGCGGGAAGCTCCTCAGCGAGGCGGTGATCGATCTCAACCGCGGTGACGTCTGCGCCCGTCTCGGTGATGCCGAGTGTGAGGGAGCCGAGGCCGGGGCCGACCTCGATCACGCGATCCCCGGCTTCGACGCCCGCGAGGCGGACGATCTTGCGCACCGTGTTCGGGTCGATGACGAAGTTCTGGCCGAGCTTCTTGGTGGGTGAGACGCCGAGTCGCTCGGCGAGTTCGCGCACCTGAGCGGGGCCGAGGAGGCCGGCGGAATCGGCCCGCTCGGCCGGTCCATTCACCTCGTCGGTTTCGGGGCTCATGCCTCGTCCGTCTCGGGGTCCCACAGGCCGTAGACGCGTTCCGTGTTCTCCGCGAGGCGCGCGCAGAGCTCGTCGAGGGGCAGGCCGAGCGTCTCCGCCATGCGGCGCACCGTGTGCGGAAGCAGGTAGGGCGCGTTCGGGCGGCCGCGGAACGGCTCGGGGGTGAGGAACGGCGCGTCCGTCTCGCAGAGCACGAGCTCGGGGCGGGCGACCGTCAGCGCCTCCCGCAGGGCCGGCGCGTTCTTGAACGTCATCGTGCCGGCGAACGACATGTACCAGCCGTGCTCGTTGCAGACACGGGCGAGCCTCTCGTCGCCGGAGAAGCAGTGGAACACCGTGCGCTCCGGGGCACCGACGCGGAGCAGCGTCGCGACGACCTCGTCGTGCGCGTCGCGATCGTGGATCTGCAGCGCGATCCCGTTCGCCTTCGCGATCTCGATGTGGGTCTCGAACGACTCGATCTGCGCGTCGCGGCCGTCCTCACCCGTACGGAAGAAGTCGAGCCCCGTCTCGCCGACCGCGCGCACGCGCGGCTGCGCAGCGAGCCGCGAAATCTCGGAAAGATGCGAGCTGAGCAGGCCCTCCGCGAACAGGCGCGGGGCCTCGTTCGGGTGCAGCGCGACGGCCGCGAGCACGCGGGGATCGCTCGCGGCGAGCGCGGCGCTCCACCGGCTCGTCTCGAGGTCGGTGCCGACCTGCACGACGCCGCGCACGCCGACCGACTCGGCAAGATCGAGTGACTCGACGGGCTCAGGCTGATCGAAGCCGTCCTCGAACTCGAGGTGGGTGTGATTGTCGTAGACCGGGATCGGCAGCGGCTCGGGAGCTTGCGGGCGCGTCAGATCGCGGCCCTCGGTCGCCGTGCGCTTGCGAATGCCGCCCGCGGGGGCCTCGGAGCTCACTTGGCGGCTCCCTCCCCTGCCGCGTCGGTCTCGATCCGCGGGAAGAGCACCTCGAGCGGGCCCTGCTCGGTGCCCGGCAGGAGGCGGCCCCAGTTACCGGCCTCGCGGATCGGCTGCGCCTCGAGCGCGCCGAAGGAGGCCTCGGCGCCGAGCGCCGTCCACAGCTTCGCGGTGGCGCGCGGGATCACGGGCGCCAGCAGCTCGGCGAGCGCGCGGAGCCCCTCGGTTGCCGTGTAGAGCACCGTGCCGAGGCGCGCACGACGCTCGGGATCCTTGGCGAGCGCCCAGGGCTCCTGCTCCGTGATGTAGCCGTTCAGCGCGTCGACGAGCTCCCAGATCGCGGCGATGGCCTCGTGCACGGCGAAGCCGCGGATGCTGGCATCGGCGCGCAGCGCGACCTCGGCAGCGAGCTCGCGGATCGCGATGTCCGCCGGCTCCTCCGTGCCGCGCTCGGGCACCCGGCCCTCGAAGTACTTACGGTTCATGGCGAGCACGCGGCTCGCGAGATTGCCGAAGCCGTTGGCGAGCTCCGCCTGGTAGCGGGCCGCGAGATCCTCCCAGCTGAACGAGCCGTCGTGCCCGAAGGAGATGGCGCGCATGAAGTAGTAGCGGAAGGCGTCCGAACCGAAGGTGTCGGTGATCTCGTTCGGGGCGATGCCCGTGAGCTTCGACTTCGACATCTTCTCGCCGCCGACGAGGAGCCAGCCGTGCGCGAACACGTGCTCGGGCACCTCAAGGCCCGCCGCCATCAGCATGGCCGGCCAGATCACGGCGTGGAAGCGCAGGATGTCCTTGCCCACCAGGTGGTTCGCGGGCCAGCGACGGCCGAACTCGGCCTCGTCCTGGCCGTAGCCGACGGCGGTGATGTAGTTGAGCAGCGCGTCGAACCAGACGTAGGTGACGTGCGACTCATCCCAGGGGATCGGGATACCCCAGTCGAACGACGTCCGCGAGATCGAGAGATCCTCGAGGCCCTGCTGCACGAACGCGACCACCTCGTTGCGCGCACTCGCGGGCTGCACGAAGTCGGGGCGCGCCTCGTAGAGCGCGAGCAGTCGATCCTGGAACGCGCTCATCTTGAAGAAGTAGTTCTTCTCCTGCAGTAGCTCGAGCGGCTTCGAGTGGATCGCACAGACCTTCTGGCCCTCGAACTCCCCGGTCCCATCAACGATCTCCGACTTGGGCTTGAACTCCTCGCAGCCCACGCAGTAGAGCGCCTCGAACTCCCCTGCGTAGACGTGACCGTCATCGTAGAGCTTCTGCAGGAACTTCGCGACGCCCTCCTCGTGACGCGCATCCGTGGTGCGGATGAAGTCGTCATTCGAGATGTCGATCTGCTCGAGCAGCGGCTTCCACGCCGACTCGACGAGGCGGTCCGCCCACTCCTTCGGGGCGACGCCATTCGCCGTCGCGGTGCGCAGAATCTTCTGGCCGTGCTCATCGGTTCCGGTGAGCAGCCAGGTGTCGTCGCCGGCCTGGCGGTGCCACCTGGCCAGCACGTCCGCGGCCACCTCCGTGTACGCGTGCCCGATGTGCGGGGCATCGTTGACATAGAAGATGGGCGTGGTCAGGAAGAACGAGGAGCGCGTGGCCATGAGGGCCATTCTATTCGGAACCGCCGACATTCTCGGCCAGATGACGGTCCACGAGGATCTCCGCCTCGTGCCGCACCGGGAAGTTCACCGAGTTCGCGATGAAGCAGTTCCGATTCGCCTCGACATGGGCCTCGCGCGCGGCGTCCACCATCGCCGGATCGGCCACCGTGACGACCGGCCTGAGCAGGATCTCCTCGAACGCTCCCCCGAGGCCCCGCTGGCGCATCACCCCGACCGGGCGATCCCGGTACGCCGTCACCACCACCCCCGCGCGCACCGCGGCGTGCAGATACGACAGCATGTGGCACTGGGCCACCGCGGTGAGCAGCAGTTCCTCCGGGTTCCAGCGATCGGCGTCGCCGTGGAACGTCCGATCGGCCGATCCGGGCAGCGGCGCCTTCCCCGCCGCGCGGATCTCGAGCTCCCGACCGTACTCGCGGTACCCGCTCGTGCCGGTCCCCCGGTTGCCCTGCCACTCGATCTCGACCCGGTACTCGTGCAACTCGCGCATGCGGCGATCCTAGTCCGGGACGCACCCTCCCCGGAATGATCCCCGCTCCGGAGTAGACTTCGGCGTATGAGCGAAGCGACCCAGCAGCCTGAAACCGCAATCCCCCAGGAACGTCTCGTCGTCACCGAGATCCCCGGCCCCCGCTCGAAGGAGATCCATGCGCGACGCACGCGCGTGGTCCCGCCCGGCGTGCACAGCGTGCTCCCGGTCTACATCGACCGCGCGCACGACTCGATCCTCGTCGACGTCGACGGCAACCGGATCATCGACGTCTGCGGCGGAATCGGCGTCACCACGATCGGGCACACCGACGACGCGGTCGTCGCGGCCGCAACCGACCAGCTCAACCGCGTCACCCACACGCTCTTCACCATGACCCCCTACGAGCCCTACGTGCAGGTCGCGGAATACCTCGCGAAGCACGTCCCCGGCTCCTCCGAGGACGCCCCCTACAAGACCCTCCTCATGAACTCCGGCGCCGAGGCCGTCGAGAACGGCGTCAAGATCGCGCGCAAGTACACCGGCCGACCCGGCGTCGCCGTGCTCGAGCACGGCTACCACGGCCGCACCATGCTCACCTCGAGCATGAACCACAAGGGCGCCCCCTACGCGCTCGGCTACGGCCCCCGCGTCGGCGACATCTACCGCGCCCCCAACTCGTACCCGCTGCACGACGGCCTCACCGGCGCCGAGGCCGCAGCCCGCACGATCGCGCACCTCGAGAAGACCGCCGGCGCAGCCGACCTCGCCTGCCTCGTCGTCGAGCCCATCCAGGGCGAGGGCGGCTTCATCGTCCCCGCCGACGGCTACCTCCCCGCGCTCGCGGAGTGGTGCCGCGAGAACGGGATCGTCTTCATCGCCGACGAGGTGCAGGCCGGAATGGCCCGATCCGGCGCCGTGTTCTCGATCGAGCGCTTCGGCGTGCAGCCCGACATCGTGCTGTCCGCGAAGGGCATCGCCGGCGGCCTGCCGCTCGCCGGCATCACGGGCCGCGCCGAGATCATGGACAAGTCGCTCCCCGGCGGCCTGGGCGGCACCTTCGGCGGCAACCCGGTGTCCTGCGCCGCCGCGGTCGCCGTGTTCGAGCAGATCGAGAAGAACAACCTGCTCGCAGAAGCGAAGCGCATCGAGAGCGTGTTCGGCGACGGCCTCCGCGCACTCCAGGAGAAGCACCCGGCGATCGCCGAGGTGCGCGGCCGCGGGGCGATGCTCGCGATCGAGCTCACGAAGCCGGGCACCCTCGAGGCCGACCCTGAGCTCGTCGATCGCGTGATCGCCGAGGCGGCGCAGCGCGGCGTGCTGCTCCTCAGCACCGGCATCTACAACCAGGGCATCCGCTTCCTGCCGTCGCTCAAGATGAGCGACGCGCTCATCGGCGATGTGATCGCAGTGCTCGACGAGGCACTCACCGCGGCCGGGTCGTAAGCTTCGGGCCCGATCAGGGCAGAAAGGGCGCCGTACGGATCGTTCCGTGCGGCGCCCTTTTCGATCATTCGCGGCCGGATGGGTCCGCGAATACGCCCCTCAGGGGGCGTAGGGAACGACTAGCTCTCCAGCTCCTCGACGCTGATCCCCGACGAAGCCAGGCTTCCCGTGTCGATCACGTCGCCCACCGCGTGCACGTCGATCACGATGACCGTCACGTTGTCGCGACCCGCGTTCTCGACGGCCTGCGCCACGAGCATGCGCGCGGCGGTCTCGGCCGTCGGCTGCGTCGCGAGGAAGTGCTGGATTCCGATGTCGGTGAGCTCCTTGGTGAGCCCGTCGGAGCAGATCATGATCCGCTGGCCGGGGATCAGAGCGAGCGACGTGTAGTCGGGGATCGGCGCCTCGTTGAAGCCCACCGCGCGCGTGATCACGTTGGCGTGCGGATGAACTTCCGCCTCCTCCTCCGTGATGGCCCCGGTGTCGATGAGGTGCTGCACCACGGAGTGATCGACCGTGATCTGGCTCAGGGCGCCCTTGAAGTACTGGTAGACGCGCGAGTCGCCGATGTTGAAGACCTTCCACGTCGGCGCATCCTCGTTGCTGATGCAGACGCCGGTGACCGTGGTGCCTGCACCCAATTCGGTGTCGCCCGCGTCGAGCTCGATGTCGTCGACGGCGTCCCCGAGCGTCTCGTCGATATCGCTCTCGCTGATGCTCAGGCGACCGCCGAGCTCGGCGAGACGCCGCACGACCGCTGCGGAAGCGATCTCGCCCGCGGAGTGGCCGCCCATGCCGTCAGCGACCGCGAACACCGGCGGAGTGGTGACGTAGCTGTCCTGGTTGTTCTCGCGCCGACGGCCCGTGTCGGTGCAGGCGAACCAGGAGAGTTCGATCTCGGTTTCGATGTCTTCATGGAAGCGTAAACGTCGACGCGACGCGTTCTCCCCGCGCGCGGTCACCAACTTCTCCCAATGAACACTCGAATATCCTACCCTGCCGTATCCGCGGTCCCGGACCGGGCGCCCGGCGCACCGAGATCGGTGACGAGGGTCAGCTGGCCGTTTTCGGGAACGCGGAGGATCTCAAGGCCTGCTCCGGGGGCCCAGGCGATCAGCTCGTCTGCCGAGGCGATCGCCGCGCCGGACCGGGCGAGCCGTCGCACGAGATCGCCCTTCGCCGCCTTGTTGAAGTGATTGAGCGCGCGCACCGTACCGTCGGCCCCGCGCTGCACGACCGCGAGCGCCTCCCCCGCGCCCGCTGGCAGCGGCGCGAGCTGCGCGTAGTCCTTAGAGCGGAGGTCGAGGAGGAACTCCCCCTCCGGCCACGGCAGATCGGCGTGCGCCTCGGCCCACACCCGCTTCAGCGGGGCGCCGAGATCGGGCAGACGAGAGCCGCCCGAGACCCGGTACGCGGGAATCTCATCGTCCGCCGCGATCAGACCGAACAGCGCCGACTGAATGAGGACGTTGCGATCGATCCAGGCCCGAGCAGCATCGTCGAGCGTGGCGGCGTCGAGCGCGTCATAGAGCACGCCCGTGTACCGATCGATCGCCGGCATCGTCCCGCTCGTGCCGAGCTCGAGGTTGCGCTGCAGCTCGCCGCGGTTCTTCACGCCGAGCTTCAGCGCTTTCGCGGCCGTCTCCTCGTCACCGCTGAGGGCGACGAGCGCGGCCCGAACGCGCGCTCGGGCCTCGGCGAGCGCGTCGCCGTGCGACAGCTCCTCGGCGGACAGGCGGCCCGAGCCGCCCGCGCGCTTCGTCTCTGACGGCGGGAGGAGGACGAGCATTGCGGGCCTTTCGCGAGATCGGGATGAACCGTTGGGGAGAGCCGGAGGAACTGGAGGAACCGGCGGAGCCGGTGCACTGGGGCCCGGCGGGGGCGTGATACGACGAGAGGCCGGCCGGGCGCCCTGGGGCGACCGACCGGCCTCTCGTGCGAGTGTGCGCTGTTACGCGGCGAGCGTCGCCTGGCCGGCGACGATCGTGATCGTGTTGTGGTCGACCGAGAGGAAACCGCCCTCCGCGTCGATCGCAACCTTCTCACCCGCGGCGGTGGTCACGCGGACCGCGCCACCCTCTGCCAGGATCGCGAGCATCGGCTCGTGACCGGCGAGGATGCCGATCTCGCCCTCGAGCGTCTTGGCGACGACCTGCTTGGCCTCGCCCGACCAGACCGCGCGGTCGGCCGAGACGACACTGACGTTGAGCGTCGCCATGGCTTAGGCCATGTCCTTCTGCATCGCTGCCCACTTCTCCTCGACGTCGGAGATCGAACCGACGTTGAAGAACGCCTGCTCGGCGACGTGGTCGAACTCGCCCTTGGCGATCGCGTCGAACGACTCGATGGTGTCCTTGAGCGGAACCGTGGAGCCCTCGACACCGGTGAACTTCTTCGCCATGTAGGTGTTCTGCGAGAGGAACTGCTGGATGCGGCGTGCGCGTGCCACGGTGATCTTGTCCTCTTCGGAGAGCTCGTCGACACCGAGGATCGCGATGATCTCCTGGAGCTCCTTGTTCTTCTGGAGGATCTGCTTGACCGTGGTGGCCACGCGGTAGTGATCCGCGCCGAGGTAGCGGGGATCGAGGATGCGCGACGTCGAGGTCAGCGGATCCACAGCCGGGTACAGGCCCTTCGAGGCGATCTCACGCGAGAGCTCGGTGGTCGCATCGAGGTGGGCGAAGGTGGTCGCCGGGGCCGGGTCGGTGTAGTCGTCCGCGGGGACGTAGATCGCCTGCAGCGAGGTGATCGAGTGACCGCGGGTCGAGGTGATGCGCTCCTGGAGGATGCCCATCTCGTCGGCGAGGTTCGGCTGGTAGCCCACAGCGGAGGGCATGCGGCCGAGCAGCGTCGAGACCTCGGAACCGGCCTGCGTGAAGCGGAAGATGTTGTCGATGAAGAGCAGCACGTCCTGCTTCTGCACGTCGCGGAAGTACTCCGCCATCGTCAGGGCGGAGAGGGCGACGCGGAGACGCGTCCCCGGCGGCTCGTCCATCTGGCCGAACACGAGGGCGGTCTTGTCGAAGACGCCGGCCTCGTCCATCTCGTGGATGAGGTCGTTGCCCTCACGGGTGCGCTCGCCGACGCCGGCGAACACGGAGACGCCGCCGTGGTCCTGGGCCACGCGCTGGATCATCTCCTGGATGAGGACCGTCTTGCCGACGCCCGCGCCACCGAACAGGCCGATCTTGCCGCCCTGGACGTACGGGGTGAGGAGGTCGATGACCTTGATGCCGGTCTCGAAGAGCTGGGTCTTCGACTCGAGCTGGTCGAAGGCCGGGGGCTCGCGGTGGATGCTCCAGCGCTCGCTGACCTCGATCTGCTCGCCCTCGGGGAGGTTGAGGACGTCGCCGGTCACGTTGAAGACCTTGCCCTTGGTGATGTCGCCGACGGGGACGGTGATCGAGTCACCGGTGTCGAAGACTTCCTGGCCGCGGACGAGGCCGTCGGTGGGCTTCAGGGCGATCGCGCGGACGAGGTTGTCACCGAGGTGCTGTGCGACCTCGAGGACGAGCTTGCTCGGCTCCGAGCCATCGCCGAAGTCAACGGTGGTCTCGAGTGCGTTGTACACGCCAGGGATCGCGTCGTGCGGGAACTCGATGTCGACGACGGGGCCGGTCACGCGAGCGATTCGCCCGACGACCTTCGTTGCGGCCTCAGACGCCACTGCGGCGGTTTCGGTCATGATTCTCTCTCTTCGTGCTTCTACTTAGCTTGACAGCGCGTCGGCGCCGCCTACGATCTCGGAAATCTGCTGGGTGATCTCGGCCTGGCGAGCGTTGTTCGCGAGGCGAGTGTAATCGCGGATCAGGGAGTCGGCGTTGTCGCTCGCCGACTTCATCGCCTTCTGCGTCGCCGCGTGCTTCGCGGCAGCCGACTCGAGCATCGCATTGAAGATGCGGGACTCGATGTAGGAGGGCAGGAGCTGATCGAGGACTGCGTCCGCGTCCGGCTCGAACTCATAGAGCGGCTGGGCGGAAGCGTCGGGCTCCGCGACGCCCTCAACGACCTCGAGCGGGAGCAGACGGTGCACCTGGGGCACCTGGCTGACCATGCTGACGAGGTGGTTGTAGACGAGGTGGATTTCCTGTGCGCCGCCCTCTGCTGCGGGACGGGCGAAGATCTCGAGTACGGACTCGGCGACCTCCTTGGCCATCTCGAAGGTCGGGTTCTCGGTGTCGCCCACCCAGACGCGCTCGGAGGCGCGGCGGCGGAACGCGAAGTACCCCTGGGCCTTGCGGCCGATCAGGTAGTACACCACGTCCTTGCCCTCGGAGCGGAGCAGCTCGGTGAGCTCTTCCGCTTCGCGGAGCACCTGCGAGTTGAACGCGCCGGCGAGGCCGCGGTCCGAGGTGAAGATCACCACTGCGGCACGTTCGACCTTTTCGGCCTCCATGAGCAGCGGGTGATCGGTGTTCGAGTGCGTTGCGACGGCCGAGACGGCGCGCGTGATCGCGGTGGCGTAGGGCGTCGAAGCCTCGACGCGGGCCTTCGCCTTCTGGATGCGCGAGGCTGCGATCAGCTCCATCGCACGGGTGATCTTCTTGGTCGTCTGGGCAGAACGAATCTTCTGCCGGTAGACCCGAAGTTGCGCTCCCATGTCTCTCCTGTAGTGGTCGGGGCTGGCTGGTCAAGCGGTCTGGCCCGGGCGGGGGCGTGAACCCCCGCCCGGATCAGGACTACTTCTTGACGACCAGCTGCTCCTGCTTGATCTCGGCCTCGTCGAGCGTGTCGAACTGCTCGGCGAGCGTCTTGCCCGCAGAGGTGCGGAACTCGCTCTTGAACTTCTCGATCGCGCCCGTGATCTCCGCGACGGTGGTGTCGTCGAGGACGTTGGTCGCGCGGAGGGTGTTGAGCGCCTCCGAGTTGCGGCCGAGGTAGTCGAGGAACTCGCGCTCGAAGCGGAGGATGTCCTCGACCGGGACCTCATCCAGGTAACCGTTCGTGCCGGCCCAGATGGAGACGGTCTGCTCCTCAACCGGGTACGGGGTGTACTGCGGCTGCTTGAGGAGCTCGGTGAGGCGTGCGCCGCGCTCGAGCTGCTTGCGGCTGGCCGCGTCGAGGTCGGACGCGAACATCGCGAAGGCCTCGAGAGCGCGGTACTGGGCGAGCTCGAGCTTGAGCGTGCCCGAGACCTTCTTGATCGACTTGACCTGCGCGTCGCCACCGACGCGGGACACCGAGATGCCCACGTCGACCGCGGGACGCTGGTTCGCGTTGAACAGGTCCGACTGGAGGAAGATCTGGCCGTCGGTGATCGAGATCACGTTGGTCGGGATGTACGCCGAGACGTCGTTCGCCTTGGTCTCGATGATCGGGAGACCCGTCATCGAACCGGCACCCAGCTCGTCCGAGAGCTTTGCACAGCGCTCGAGCAGGCGGGAGTGGAGGTAGAAGACGTCGCCCGGGTAGGCCTCGCGCCCCGGCGGGCGGCGGAGGAGGAGCGAAACGGCGCGGTAGGCCTCAGCCTGCTTCGACAGGTCGTCGAAGATGATGAGGACGTGCTTGCCGTCGTACATCCAGTGCTGGCCGATGGCCGAGCCGGTGTACGGGGCGAGGTACTTGAAGCCAGCGGGGTCGGAGGCCGGCGAGGCGACGATGGTGGTGTACTCCATCGCACCCGCGTCCTCGAGCGCGCCCTTCACCGAAGCGATGGTCGAGCCCTTCTGGCCGATCGCGACGTAGATGCAGCGAACCTGCTTCGTCTGGTCGCCCGACTCCCAGTTGGCCTTCTGGTTGATGATCGTGTCGATCGCGATCGCGGTCTTACCGGTCTGGCGGTCGCCGATGATGAGCTGGCGCTGGCCGCGGCCGACGGGGATCATGGCGTCGATCGCCTTGATGCCGGTCTGGAGCGGCTCGTGCACCGACTTGCGCTGCATGACGCCGGGAGCCTGGAGCTCGAGGGCGCGGCGGCCCTCGACGCCGGTGATCTCACCGAGTCCGTCGATCGGGTTGCCGAGCGGGTCGACCACGCGGCCGAGGTAGCCCTCGCCGACGGGAACGGAGAGGACCTCGCCGGTGCGGGTGACCTGCTGGCCCTCCTCGATGCCGGTGAACTCACCGAGCACCACGACGCCGATCTCGTCCTCTTCGAGGTTCTGTGCCAGGCCGAGCGTGCCGTCCGCGAAGCGGATGAGCTCGTTCGCCATCACGCCGGGGAGGCCCTCGACGTGCGCGATGCCGTCTGCCGCGTCAACGACCGTGCCGACCTCGGTCTTACCCGACTGCGACGGCTCGTACGACGCTGCGAAATCCTTCAGCGCGTTCCGGATCTCGTCCGGGCTGATTGAGAGTTCTGCCATTTCGTTTCCTCTGTCTGTTCCGGAAGCGAAAGCCCCGGAGGTGAAAGTTGTTGCTCTACGCAGCGAGCTGCTGGCGGAGATCGTCCAGGCGGGCCCGGATGCTGCCGTCGATGACGTCGTCGGCGATCTGGATACGGACGCCCCCGATGAGCTCGGGGTCGATCACGGTCGTGATCTTGACCGGGCGACCCGCGGTCTTCTCGAGTGCCGCCGCGAGACGGATCTGCTGCACCGGGGTGAGCGGCGCCGCGACGGTCACGGTTGCGAGCTCGGAACCGCCCTGATCAGCAGCGACGCGCGCGGCCTGACGCAGCGCGGCGTCGAGGCGACGTCCGCGCGGCTGGGCCGTGAGGCGGCTGACGACGGTGACGGCCGAGGGCGACACCTTGCCAGCGAGGATGCGCTCGATGAGCGCGACCTTGCCGGCGGGGTCAGCCAGCTTGCTGCCGAGGCTGAGCTGGAGTTCGTGGTTGCGATCGAGGAGATCGGCGACCGCGAGGAGCTCATCCGAGAGCGAGGAGTTCGCGAGGCTCTCGGCGCGCAGGCCGAGCTCCTCGACGCCGGCGATGAACTCGTCAGAGTTCGACCAGCGGCCCCGAACGGCGGCGGTGAGCACTGAGCGCGCGCCAGCGGAGAACCCGCCGAAGAGGCGCTCGACCACCTGGGCCTTCGCCTCGGGCGCCGCGGAGGCGTCCCCGAGTGCCGACGCGAGTGCCGGGCTCGAGGCGATCTGACCGGCGGCGGCGAGGAGCTCGCCGCCCGCGGTCGACTCGATGCCCGCCGTGATCGCGGTCCGTGCCTGTGCGAGTGCTTCGCGTGACGCGCTTCCCATTACTGAGCCGCCTTCTCGGACGCCTCGAGGTCGACGAGGAAGCGGTCCACGAGAGCGGTCGCCTTCTGGTCGTCGGTGAGCGATTCGCCGACGACGCTCGAGGCGAGGTCGATCGCGAGCGAGCCCACGTCCTTGCGGAGCGAGACGACGGCGCTCTGGCGCTCCGCCTCGATCTGCGCCTGCGCGGCCTGGGCGATGCGAGCCTGCTCGGTCGTCGCATCCTCCTTGGCCTTTGCGACGATCTTCGTGGCGTCGGCGCGAGCCGCGTCACGGATCTCGCCGGCCTCCTGGCGAGCGCTGGCAAGCTGGGCGGTGTACTCCTGGAGAGCCGCCTCGGCCTTCGCCTGGGCCTCATCGGCCTTGGCGATGTTGCCCTCGATTGCCTCAGCACGCGCATCAAGCATCGCCTGCATCTTGGGGAGGAAAACCTTCCAGAACGCGACGAGGATGATGACGAAGACAACCGCAGACCAGACGATGTCGTAGGTCGCCGGGAAGAGCGGGTTCGGGGCCGCTCCCTCTGCAGCGACGATGACTGCGTTACTCATCAAGCCTCCCTTTCGAGACTAAGGAAAGGTGGACGGCTTACTGGAAGATGAAGTGCGTCGCGATACCGATGAGCGCGAGGGCCTCGGTGAACGCGATACCGATCCACATGAGGACCTGGAGGCGGCCGGCGAGCTCGGGCTGGCGAGCAACGCCCTCGATGGTCTTGCCGACGACGATGCCGAGGCCGATGGCCGGGCCGATGGCCGCGAGGCCGTAGCCGACCGTCGAGATGCTGCCCGAAACTTCTGCGAGAACAGACACGTTAGGTGTTTCCTTCCGATTGGTGAGTACGACGGTTGCCGGACTCGATTAGTGCTCTTCAGCCAGCGCGAGCTGGATGTAGACGCCGGTGAGAATGGTGAAGATGTAGGCCTGGAGGAACGCCACCAGGATCTCGAAGAGGGTGAAGGCGAAGCCCACCGCGAAGGTGCCGACGCCGAAGAGCTTGAACAGCCCCTCGCCCTCGAGGAGGAAGAAGTTGGTCGCGCTGAAGAAGAGCACGAGCAGGAGGTGACCGACCAGGAGGTTCATCAGGAGTCGGAGCGTCAGGGTGACCGGACGCAGGACGAAGGTCGAGAAGAACTCGATCGGGGTCACGATGATGTAGAGCGGCTTCGGAACGCCCGAGGGGAACAGGGAGTTCTTGAAGAAGTTGCCGGGGCTCTTCTTGATACCCGCGTAGATGAAGGTCGCGTAGGAGACGATCGCGAGGACGAGCGGCAGACCGACGACGGCCGAGACACCGATGTTGAAGCCGGGGATGATGCCGGTGATGTTGAACGCGAGGATCGTGAAGAAGATCGCGGTCAGGATCGGCAGGAAGCGGCGGCCATCGACCTTGCCCAGGAGATCCTCGGCGATGTTGACGCGCACGAAGTCGAGCGCCATCTCGGTGATCGACTGCCCGCGGGTGGGGATCACGCGCATCTTGCGGGTGCCGAGCCAGAACAGCAGCAGCAGGAGGAGGGTCATGATCACGCGGATGATCATGATGCGGTTCATCGCGAACGGCGTGCCCTCGAAGAGCACCACATCGGGGAAGAAGTCGGAAATCGACGGCGGGTGGAACCCGCCCCCTTCGGATGCGAAAACAGCAGGGGTCACGAGGTGCAGAGCGTTAGCGAACAGCGCCATTCTCCTGACTTCGGTGCGGCGGTGAGCTCACACGGTGTCGAACGGTGGTCGTGCCCCCAGCGCTCACAGGCACACTCATGGTGAGGCCCGGCGGGGAACAAAGAAGATTCTAGCAAGAATTTCGCCGTCGGAGAAACCATTCGTGACACTTCGGCAGAATTGCGTTTCTCCGGGACTTGTGATCAGTCTCGCGGGTCCGAGACGATCGGGAGCCGAGACCTGGTGAGAACGATCATGTCGATCACAAGGGACACGATCACTCCCGCGACGACGCCGAGGAACAGGATCGTCGGATTGAGCCACGGCTGGTCGCGCAGCAGCACCGCGGCGACGATGAAGGCGACGATCTTGATCAGCCACGCCCCCATCACGATCCCGAAGAACGCGGCGACGTAGAAGTCTTTCTCGATGAAGCGGTTCGCAAAGGTGATGCTCCCCGCGGTGAGCGCGAGGAAGACCCCCGCGAAGGCTGCGCCGAGGACGCCGCCGACGAGTCCCGTCGAACCGGAGACGAACCAGCCGATGACGCCGAAGATCACGATCAGCGCGAGCGACGCGAGGACGCCCCACTTGAGTGCGCGGAGCAGGATCGGCTGCGAGCTCGGCATACGGATCTCCGCCGGCGCGTCATCCGCCGCGCCTTCCTGGCCGGAGGGGGCACCCGCCTGCGCTTCCTGGACCGCAGCGGCCGGGGCGGGCACCTCGGGGGTCGCCGTCGCGGGCCGCGTCGGCGCCGCGTGCGCTCCGGGCGCGCCGGATTCCACGGCTCCGGGCCCGGAGGGCTCCGCTGCTGCGGCGGGGAGCACGGGGGTCTCGGATCCTTCGGGCGCGTTGCTCTCGGGAAGCGGGGATGAGCTCACTCGGAGTTCCTTTCCTCGGACGCGCCCGCTCCCGGGTGCCCGGCGTTGACGGCGTCGGCGGATTCGCCGCGCCCCTGCAAAGTTATCAAGCCTCGCTGGGCGAGAAGCTTCTTCGCCCTCCGCAGCGGGAACAGGAGCGTCAGCAGGGTGATCACGGTGCCAACGACGAGGACCACGATCGCGAGCACCGGACTGTCCTGCGTGAACACCAGCAGCACCGCCACCGAGAGCACCGCGCTCCCCAGGTAGAAGATGATCACGGCCTGCACGGGCGAGTGGCCCATGTCGAGCAGACGGTGGTGCAGGTGGAGCCGATCGGCCGAGAACGGGCTCTTCCCCGCCCGCACCCTGCGGATCACGGCGAGCGAGAAGTCGGCCAGCGGCAGCGCGAGCACCGCGATCGGCAGGATGATCGGCATGTACGCCGCGAGCACGAGCTTCAGATCGAGCGACGCCGGATTGAGCTGGCCCGTCACGAGCACGGTCGACGTGGCCATCAGCAGGCCGACGAGGAGCGCACCCGTGTCCCCCATGAACATGCGCGCGCGGTGCCAGTTGAACGGCATGAACCCCGCGCAAATCGCGACGATCACGATCGCGATCAGGCTCGCGAGCGTAATCGAGTCGAGCCCGCCGACCTGATCGTGCAGGATCCGCGTGTAGATGAAGAAGATCGCGTTGACGATGATCCCGACGCCGGCGACGAGACCGTCAAGGCCGTCGACGAAATTGACCGCGTTCATGACGAGGGTCATGAGGAACACGGTGAGCACGAAATTCACGACGGGCGACGCGACGACGAGGGTGTCCCCCACCGGCAGCGACACGATCTGGACGCCGTTCCAGGCGAGCAGGCCGGTCGCCGCGAACTGCGCCGCGAGCTTCACCATCCAGTCGAGGTCGAGCAGGTCGTCGAGGATCCCCACTCCCGCGATGATCGCGCACGCCCCGATCAGGGCCCACATGATCCCGCTGTCGGTGAAGAGCGGCGCGAAGTCCGGCTGGGTGCGCGCCACGGCGAACGCCGCGAGCAGGCCAACGAACATCGCCACACCGCCGAGCCTCGGGGTCGGCGTCTGATGCACGTCGCGCGAGCGCAGCTGCGGCGCGAGGCCGTACTTCCGCGCGAGCTTCAACACGATCGCCGATGCGATCGCCGTCACGACGACGGCGACGGCTGCGACGATCAGGAAAGGGAGCACGTCAGTCCTCGAACGTGACCTCGGGCAGCAGTTCCTGGATGACCTCGCGGGTCACGCCGCCCTCGCGCAGGATCCGCAGGACGCCGCCCTCCTCCGTCAGCCGGGTCGCATCGATGATCGTCGAGGCCACGCCGTCGCCGTCGATCGCTCCGACCTCGAGGTACACGTCGACCGAATCGCCGAGCATCTCCCTCGCCTCCGCCGCCGTGCCCGCGGCAGGCTTCCCGGTGAGGTTGGCGGAGGAGACCGCGAGGGGACCCGTCTCCCGCAGCAGCTCGAGCGCGATCGGATGGTTCGGGATCCGGAGCGCGACGGTTCCGCCCGTATCGCCGAGGTCCCAGCTCAGGCCGGGATTCGCGGTCGTGATGATCGTGAGGGCTCCCGGCCAGAACTTCTCCGCGAGCGCGGACAGGGGCGACGGCACCTCGGCCGCGAGCGCCGCGAGCGTGCCCGTGTTGGGGATCAGCACGGGCGGCGGCGACTGACGGCCGCGGCCCTTCGCGTCAAGCAGTCGCTGCACCGCAGCGGGGGTGAACGCGTCGGCCGCGACGCCGTACACGGTGTCCGTGGGGAGCACGACGAGCTTCCCCTGCCCGATCGCCCGGCGCGCGGTGCGTGTTCCGGAGAGCAGATCGGAGGGTTCTGAGCAGTCGTAGACCTCGGCCATGAGGATAAATCCTACTCCTCGGAGCCTGCGCGCTGCCGCGCACGCGCCCGGCTCAGCGGATCGCCGTGGTCGCCCGGTCCCTGCCGGTGAGATCGGGGTGGGTCGCGGCCGCGCGCCACCCGTCCGCGGTGAGGAGCTCCCTGATCGCCGCGCCCTGCCCCTCGGCGTGCTCGAGGACGAGCGCGCCGCCCTGGCGCACGAGGCCGAGGCCGGCCCGGCTGATCACGCGGATCAGGTCGAGACCGTCCTCGCCGCTGTACAGCGCGAGCTCGGGATCGTGATCGCGCACCTCGGGGTCGCGCGGCACCATCGCGGCCGGCACGTAGGGCGGATTGGACACGAGGACGTGGCAGCGGCCCGCGAGCGCGGCGACCTCGGCGAGTGCCGGTGCGGTCGCGGTCGCGCGCCCGGCGCCCGGCGCCGATTTTCCGCCGGCCGCGGGCCCCGAGCCAGCCGCGGCCCGCGGTTCCCCGGCGGCCCGTCGCGGATCAAGCTCGGCGACGTCCCCGTGGATCAGGCGCACGCGGCCGTCGCCCCACTCGGCGACGTTGCGTGCGGCCCACGCTGCGGCCTCGGGACTCTTCTCGACCGCGTAGATCCGCGCGGTGGGAACCTCGTGCGCGAGCGACAGGGCGATCGCCCCGCTCCCGGTGCAGAGGTCGACGGCGATCGGCTCGGGATCGGGGGAATTGAGCAGGGCGTCGATCGCGAACTGGGCGACTCCCTCGGTTTCCGGCCGCGGCACGAACACTCCCGGCCCGACACTGAGCTCGATCCCCCGGAACGGCGCGCGCCCGGTGAGGTGCTGCAGCGGCACCCGGCTCGCCCGCTCCTCCGCGAGCGCCCGGGAACGCCCTGCGGCGGCCGGCGCGACCGTCTCGCCGAGCACCGCGAGCACCTGAAGCCGCCCGCGCGGGACGCCGAGCACGTGGGAGAGCAGAATCGCAGCATCGACACCGGCGTCCTCGACGCCTCCGGCGGCGATGAGGGCCTCGAGCTCGGCGAGCAGCGCGGCGATCGAGACGGGGCCGGCGGGATCGGCGACGCCCGCGGGATCGGCGGATTCGGGGTGGTTCACTCCCCCACTCTCCCACACGCGATTCGCGCCGGCCCGCGCCGCCGAGCGGCGGGGCAGTGATCCCCCGCATGTCCCGGGAATGCCGGGCGTAATACAGCGTTGCATTTCATAAGCGCACAGAACGTGTTGGATAACTCCACGCTATAGTTCTGTTGGCCTCGTCCCGACGACTCCCTGGAGGATCACCCATGGCACGCAGCTTCGCCAACATCACCGAAGCCTTCGGCAACACCCCGCTCGTTCGCCTCAACCGCGTGACCGACGGCGCAGCCGCCGAGGTCTACGCGAAGCTCGAGTTCTACAACCCCGCCGGATCGGTGAAGGACCGCATCGGCATCGCGATCATCGACGCCGCAGAGCAGTCGGGCGACCTGCAGCCCGGCGGCACGATCGTCGAGGGCACGAGCGGCAACACCGGAATCGCGCTCGCCTTCGTCGGCGCGGCTCGCGGCTACCGCGTCATCCTCACGATGCCCGAGACCATGAGCATCGAGCGCCGCAAGCTCCTCGCGGCGTACGGCGCCGAGATCGTCCTCACCGAGGGTCCCCTCGGCATGAAGGGCGCGGTCGCGAAGGCCGAGGAGATCGCCGCAAACACGCCGGGCGCGATCCTCGCGAACCAGTTCGGCAACGCCGCGAACCCCGCGATCCACCGCGCCACGACCGGCCCCGAGATCTGGGCCGACACCGACGGCACGGTCGACATCTTCGTCGCCGGCATCGGCACGGGCGGCACGATCACGGGCGCGGGCGGCTACCTCAAGGAGCAGAACCCCGACGTCAAGGTCGTCGCTGTCGAGCCGATCGACTCGCCGCTCCTCACCGAGGGCACCGCCGGCCCCCACAAGATCCAGGGCCTCGGCGCGAACTTCGTGCCGGAGATCCTCGACCGCGACGTCTACGACGAGGTCGTCGACGTCGCCCTCCCCGATGCGATCGCGAAGGCTCGCGCGCTCGGCACCGACGAGGGCATCCTCGCGGGCATCTCGGGCGGCGCGGCCGTCTGGGCCGCCACCGAGGTCGCGAAGCGTCCCGAGAACGCCGGCAAGAAGATCGTCGTCATCGTCCCCGACTTCGGCGAGCGCTACTTCTCGACGGTCCTCTACGAGAACCTCGAGGTCTGATCCCCCGGATCGGCACCCCAGACGGCAGTGGCCGTTCGACCGGCGCACCGGGCGGGCGGCCACTTCGGCACATGAAAGGCCACCAGTGAGTTTCTTCTCCGGAGTTCGTGAGGACATCCGCGCGGCACGCGACCACGATCCCGCCGCGCGCGGCTCCGCCGAGGTCTTCTTCGTCTACTCGGGGCTGCATGCGGTCTGGTGGCACCGCCTCTCACACGCGATGTGGACGCGAGGCATGCGCTTCCTTCCGCGCGCGATCTCCCAGGCGATCAGGTTTTTCACTGGGATCGAGATCCATCCGGGGGCCACGATCGGCCGCCGCCTCTTCATCGACCACGGCATGGGCGTGGTGATCGGCGAGACCGCCGAGATCGGCGACGACGTGCTCATCTACCACGGGGTCACCCTCGGCGGGACCGGCCACCAGGGCGGCAAGCGCCACCCGACGATCGGCGACCGGACCGTCATCGGCGCCGGCGCGAAGCTGCTCGGCGACATCGAGCTCGGGCACGACAGCGCCGTCGGCGCGAACGCCGTGGTCGTGCGCTCGGCCGGCCCCTGGACGACGCTCACGGGCATTCCGGCACAGGCCCGGCCGCGACGGGGAGCGCCCGTCGCGGAAAGCCCCGATATGGCCGACTTCTACGTCATCTGAGCGGGGCTCAGCGCAGCCGCCGTCCGTGCTCGACCATCCACCGCTTCGTGCGCCGCATCTCGACGAGCACCATCGTGATGCCCAGGATCCAGAACGGGATCTGCACCGCGAACGCCACCCGGAACGCTCCGAGCGAGTAGTTCTCGGGTGATCCAGCGCCCTGCAGGTCGAGGACGAGCCCGATGAGCAGGATCACCGCGAGCGACGAGGTGAACCCGCCCGTGTTCACGAGCCCCGTGCCGAAGCCGGAGAAGCTGCGCGGTGTGTGCGAGCGCGACACCTCGAACGCGATCATCGACGCCGGCCCGCCGAGCGGCATCACCACGATGAGGACCACGAGCAGCCAGGTCGGCGGGTTGCCCGGCCACAGCATCACGGCGATCCACGACGCGATGATCCCGCCCGTGATGCCGAGGCTGATCCAGACGCGCCGCTCGAGGAATCGCGAGCTCACGGGACCGAGCACGAGCCCCGCGAACATCGACGAGACGACCGTGAGGCTCAGCAAGCCAGCGGCTGCGGGCGGTTCGAGACCGACGCCACCCACGAGGAACGGCGTCCCCCACAGCAGGATGAACACGTTGGACGCGAACGGCGTGGTGAAGTGCACCCAGTAGGAGAGGCGAACGCCCGGGATCCGCAGCAGCCGGCGGGCCCGGTCGTAGAGGCTCAAGACGCGGGTGCGGGGCCTCCCGACCGCGGGAATCAGCCCGGTCGAGGGAGGCGCCATGACCGTCACCCCGGTCGGGGCGTCCGCGCCGAGCTTCCTCGCCTCGCGTGTCGTCCGGCTCGTGCGGTGGAAGACCCGCTCGGCGACGGTCGCATCGCCGGGATAGTTGCGCAGCACGAGCGTTCCGAGGATCGTGATCAGCACCCCCACCGCGACGACCCCGAGGAAGCCGTTCATCCAGCCGGCCGACGCGACGAGCAGTGCGAGCGGGGCGACCGAGACGAGCTGGCCGGCCTGCCCGATCAGGCCCGTAACCTGGCTCACCGTGGGCAGCTGGCGCACGGGGAACCACTCGGGCAGGATTCGCATCACGCTGATGAAGGTGCACGCGTCCCCCGCCCCGACGAGCACGCGCGCGAGGATCGCGAGCTCGACGTTCAGCACCGTCGCCATGATGAGCTGGCCGGTGAGCATCAGCACGCCACCGCTCAGAATCAGGGCTTTCGCGCCGAAGCGGTCGAGGAGCACCCCGACCGGGATCTGCAGGCCCGCGTAGACGATGAGCTGCACGACGGGGAAGATCGCGAGCGTCGTCGCGTCGATCCCGAAGTGGTCCTGCGCCGCCGGGCCGAGCGCTGCGAGGGTCGAGCGGTTGATGATGGCGACCGCGTAGGCGATCGCCGCCACTCCCCAGACAACCCACGGGAGGAGGGGTCTGCGGGCGCTCATCCCACCATGCTACTCCCGCGCGGGCCTGACTCGCCCGCTGTGCCGACGCCGGGCACCCGCCCGCTCAGGCGCGCGGGGGAAGCGGCGGCCCGTCGGGGAAGTCACTGCGGGTCAGATCCATGAACAGCGCGTCCTCGAGGTGACCGCCGGGCCGCACCTGGTAGTCGCGGAGCACGCCGATCCGCTGAAAACCGAGCCGCTCGTAGCTGCGGATCGCGCCGTCGTTGTTGATGTTCGGGTCGAGGGTGACGCGCGTGATCCCGTCGGCGAACTCGTCGCGGATCGCGAGCGCGAGGGCCTCCTCGCCGATCCGACGTCCCCGAAAACGAGTGCCGATGAACAGGTGCATGACCGTGGTCGGGTACTCGGCGTCCGGCCCGCGCATGATCCACAGCGCGCCCGCGCACTCCCCCTCGACCTCGATGATGCGGGTGATCTCGGGGGCCTCGAGGAATTCGGCCCGCACCCGCTCGGGCGTGTACCCGACCCACCACAGCGCGACCTCGGGTTCGAGCAGGATCGCGAGCAGCGGTTCGGCGTCCTCCTCACGAGGCGCGCGAAGCGTCACGAGGGGGCCGGTGATGGGGAGCGGTGCTGCGTTCATCCGGCAAGCGTAGCGCGGGGCGGGGACGGCGCAACAGTGCCAGTTTCTGACTCACCTGGCGCACCTTTCCCGTCCTGCTCTCGGCCGCGCGATCGGCGCCCGCACCCCGGCTGAGGGGCACGGACCCTACGGGCCGAACGACCGGAGCCCCCGCCCAGCAGCGCGAACGCTGCACGGGGCGGGGGCTCCTGAACCGTGTGGTGAGCTGCGATTACGAACCGAGGTCCGCGAGTCGCGCCTCCTCGTCCATGCGAACGCAGGACTCGATCACCGGGTCGAGCGCGCCGTTCATGACGGCGTCGAGGTTGTACGCCTTGTATCCCGTGCGGTGATCCGCGATGCGGTTCTCCGGGAAGTTGTACGTGCGGATCCGCTCGGAGCGATCCATCGTGCGGATCTGGCTCGAGCGATGCGCACTCGCCTCGGCGGCCGCCTCTTCCTGCTGCTTCGCGAGCAGGCGCGCCCGGAGCACGCGCATCGCGGCGTCCCGGTTCTGCAGCTGGCTTTTCTCGTTCTGCATCGCCACAACGATCCCCGTGGGGAGGTGCGTGATACGGACGGCGGAGTCGGTCGTGTTGACCGACTGGCCGCCGGGGCCCGAGGAGCGATAGACGTCGATCTTGAGGTCGTTCTGGTTGATCTCGACCTCTTCGGGCTCGTCGACCTCGGGGTAGACGAGCACGCCCGTCGTCGAGGTGTGGATGCGGCCCTGCGACTCGGTCACGGGGACGCGCTGCACCCGGTGCACGCCGCCCTCGTACTTGAGGTGCGCCCACACGCCCTGCGACGGGTCGCTCGCGTTCGACTTGATCGCGATCTGGACGTTCTTGTACCCGCCCAGGTCGCTCTCGTCCTTCTCGAGCATCTCGGTCTTCCAGCCCTTGGACTCCGCGTAGTGGAGGTACATGCGGAGCAGGTCGGCGCCGAACAGCGCCGATTCGGCCCCGCCCTCGCCGCCCTTGATCTCGAGGATCACGTCGCGGGCGTCGTCGGGATCGCGCGGGATCAGGAGTCGGCGGACCTTCTCCTGCGCCTCCGCGAGCCCCTCCTCGAGGCCGGGGATCTCCTCGGCGAACGCCTCGTCCTCGCGCGCGAGTTCGCGCGCGGCTTCGAGGTCGTCGCCGAGCTGACTCCACTGCTCATAGGCGGACTTGATCTTGCTCAGCTCCGCGTAGCGGCGGTTGACCTTCTTGGCGCGGCCAGCGTCGGCGTGGAGCGCCGGGTCGGCGAGCTCCTCCTGCAGGTTCGCGTGCTCGAGGAGCAGCGATTCAACCTGTTCGAACATGCCTGTCGTTCCTTTCGGACCGGGGATCAGGCGCCGAAGCCGGTGCGGCGCGCCTCGGCGAGGAGGGCCGCGTTCGACTCGGCCGCGCGGATCCGATCGGCCGCCTTGGCGTCCGACTCGAGCTCGAGCAGCGTGCCACGCAGCGCGGTGAGCGCGTGCGACTCCGCTTCGCCGAGCAGGAGGTCCTCATGACGGGTGCCGGAGTGCTTGAGCTTCAGCACCGGGGTCGAACCGACCGCGCCGAAACGGGCCTCGCTGTTGACGACGCGGCGCGCCTCGCGGAGCAGCAGCGCGTCGCCATCGAGCTCGGGCTTCGCATCGATCACGGCGATCACGGTCAGCGATCCGCCGTTCTCGAGGTTGCGGCCCGAGGCGAGGAGGCGCTTGATCTGCGCGAGCGCGAACTCGTCGATCTCGTCGTGGCCGGGGCGCGCCTGAGCGTGCTGGGCCTGCGCGTAGGCGCGGGCAAGCCGGTTCAGGGAGTCGACGAGGATCACGACGTCGTGGCCGAGCTCGACGAGTCGCTTGGCGCGCTCGAAGGCGAGCTCCGCGATCGTCGCCTGATCCTCGGCGGGGCGCTCGAAGGAGGCCGCGACGACCTCGCCCTGGACGGTGCGTTCGAGGTGGGTGATCTCCTCGGGCTGGGCCTCCGCGAGGACGAGCATGAGGTGCGTCTCGGGCTTGCTCGCCGCGACACCGGCTGCGAGCTCCGTGATCACGTCGACACCCTCGACCTTGGACGGCAGGGCGACGAGCGCGCGCTGGCCGAGGCCGATGGGGGCGAAGAGGTCGATCGCGCGGCCGGCGACTGCGCTCTGGGTCGACTCGACGAGGAGGCGATCCTGCGGGAAGACCGGGGTCTGCTCCGCGAAGTCGCTGCGCTTCTCGTTCTCCTCGACGGGACGGCCGTTGATCGAGTCGATCTTCACGATCGCGTTGTACTTCTGACGGCCGCCGCCCTCGCCCTCGCGGGGCTGGCGGATCGCGCCGACGATCGCGTCGCCGCGGCGCAGGCCGTACTTCTTGACCTGACCGAGCGAGACGTAGACGTCGCTCGTGCCGGGGAGGTAGCCGCTCGTGCGGACGAACGCGTAGTTGTCGAGGACGTCGAGGATGCCCGCGATCGGGAGGAGCACGTCCTCCTCGGTGATCTCCGGCTCGAAGTCGTCGCCCTGGCCGCGGCGCTTGCGATCGCGCTGACGCGTGCGGCTGGAGCGGGTCCCGCCGTCGGCGTTGTCGTTGCGCTCGCTGCGCTCGTTGCGGCCGTTACGGCCGTTGCCGCGCTCGCCGTTCTTCTGGTTCTGCTGGCCCTTGGCCTCGTCGCCGCCCTCCGAGGCGTTTGCCTCATTGTCGGTCTGATCGGCCTTCTGTCCGCGACCGCGGCGGCCACGGCCGCGCGCGGGCTTCTCGTCGTCGGCCGGGGCGTCGGCATCGTTCTTCTCGGCGGCGGGAGCGGCGTCGGCGTTCTCGCGAGCGCCCTCGCTCTCGGGCTTCGCAGCCTTTTCGGCCGGCTCAGCCTGCTCAGCCTGCTCGCCCTGGTCGGTCGAGGCGTCGGCGTCCTTCGCGGCCTTGGTCCGGCGGGAAGCCGTGCGCTTGGCGGGCTTTTCTGCGGCCTCGGTCCCGGCGGCCTCCGCTGCCGGGGTGGACGCCTCGGCGCTCGCGGCATCGGACTCCGCGGGTGCGGCCTCGACGGCCTGGGCGCGGCGGCTGCGCGTGCGCTTCGCGGGTGCGGGAGCCTCGGCTGCGGTGTCCTCCGTGGCGGCCGGCGCCTCGGCGGCAGCGGCGTCGGCACCCTCGGCGGGCGCGTCAACCTTCTTGCGGCTGCGCGTCGCGCGCTTCTTCGGCGCCTCCTCTGCAGCGGCAGGAGCCTCCGCGGCGGCGGGAGCCTCGGCGGCGGGAGCCGCGGTCTCAGCGGCAGCGGCGTCGGCACCCTCGGCGGGCGCATCAACCTTCTTGCGGCTGCGCGTCGCGCGCTTCTTCGGCGCCTCCTCGGCAGCGGCAGGGGCCTCCGCGGCGGCGGGGGCCTCGGCGGCGGGGGCAGCAGCCTCAGCGGCCGGCTCGCTCACGGTGCCGGCGGCGGCGCTCACGCGACGCGAGGCCCGGCGGCGCACGGGCGCTGCGTTTGCCGCGTCATCCGCGGCGGATACGGTGTTCTGTTCTTCAACGTTGGATTCCACGTCTGTCCTCTCGGAGTGGCCGCGGGGTATCCGCCCTCAGAGGAGCGGGGCCTCCCGCGAACGGTGCACATGTGTGCGTCACGAACGCCGGACATGAACGTCACGGCGGGTAAACGATCCACACCCGCGATCGCGGGACACGGCGGAATCCGAAAACTATCGAACCGGATCCGCGGGGATCGCCTCCACTGTAGCACCCTTGGAATCGACGGCCAGGATCAACACCCTCCAGTCGGGATGCCGTTCGGCGACGAGATCCGCTGCGGCCTGCCGCTCGGCGGGGCCGTCCGTGAGCACGAGCACGGACGGGCCGGCTCCCGAGACCACCGCGGGATACCCGGCGTCGCGCAACTCCCCGATCAGGTCGCGAGTCGCGGGCATCGCCTCACCGCGGTAGTTCTGGTGCAGCCGGTCTTCCGTCGCCTCGAGCAGCAGCTCGGGGCTCTGCGTCAGCGCCGCGATGAGCAGTGCTGAGCGCGACACGTTGAACACCGCGTCCTCGTGCGGCACCTGGGCGGGCTGCAGGCTGCGGGCCAGCCGCGTCGACATCGTGAAGCTCGGAACGAGCACGAGCGGCGCGACCCCGCGGTGCACCATGAGGCGCTTGAAGCGGGGGCCGGTCTCGTTGGTCCAGGCGATCGTGAGGCCCCCGAACAGGGCGGGCGCCACATTGTCGGGGTGGCCCTCGAGCTCGGTGGCGTAGGCGAGCAGCTGCTCCTCCGTGAGCTCGATCGGGTCGTCCGGGTCGCTCTCGAGCAGGCCCGCGGCGATCATCACGCCGGCAACGATCGCGGAACCCGATGACCCCATGCCGCGGCCGTGCGGGATCCGGTTCTCGGCGTTCAGCTCGAGACCGGGCATTTCGCGGCCGAGACTGCGGAAGACATGCGCGGCGGCCTGCACGACGAGGTTCGACTCGTCGGTCGCGACCTCCCCCTCGCCCACTCCAGACACCGTGACGCTTGCGCCGGGCTCCTCGCGGGTCGTCGCGGTGACCTCGTCACCGTACGCCAGCGCGATCCCGAGCGTGTCGAAGCCGGGCCCGAGGTTCGCGCTCGTTGCGGGAACGTGGACGCGGACCGCGCGGCGCGCGGCGCTCATGCGCGGCCCTCCAGGCGGAGGACGCTCGTCACGGCGAGCACTTCTTCGCTCGCGCGGAGGGCGTCGACGGTCGCGGCGAGGTCGGCCTCGCGCGCCTGGTGGGTGCCGATCACGAGGGCTGCACGGCCCTCGCCGTCGCTGCCAGGTGCGACGGTCTGCTCGACGCTCGCGGCCGAAACACCGTGCTCCGCGAGGAGCCCGGCGATCGCGGCGAGCACGCCGGGACGATCGTGCACCTCGAGCATGATCTGGTAGGCCGTCGTGACCTCTCCGACCGGGAGGATCGGGAGTTCGGCGTGCAGCGAGCCGGGGATCCCCGGGCCGCCGATGACGTGGCGCCGCGCCGCGGAGACGAGGTCGCCGAGCACCGCGGAGGCCGTCTCGGCCCCGCCCGCTCCCGCGCCGTAGAACATGAGTTCGCCCGCGGCCTCCGCCTCGACGAACACGGCGTTCTTACCGCCGTAGACCGCAGCGAGCGGGTGATCGCGCCTGATCAGGGCCGGGTAGACGCGTGCGGAGACGCCGTCGACGCCGTCGCTCGAGGTGAGACGCTCGGCGATCGCGAGCAGCTTGATCACGTAGCCGGCGCTCTTCGCGGCCTCGACCTGCGCCGCGGTGATGTTCGCGATGCCCTCGCGGTACACCGAGTCGACGGGCACCTCGGTGTGGAAGGCGATGCTCGCGAGGATCGTGGCCTTCTGCGCGGCGTCGTAGCCCTCGACGTCGAGCGTCGGATCCGCCTCGAGGTAGCCGAGCTCGCTCGCGACGCGCATCGCGTCCTCCGCGCTGTCGCCGAAGCGGTCCATGCGGTCGAGGATGTAGTTCGTCGAGCCGTTGACGATGCCGAGCACGCGGGTGACGTGATCGCCCGCGAGGCTCTCGCGGAGCGGGCGCAGGATCGGGATCGCCGCCGCGACGGCGGCCTCGTACGACAGCTGAGCGCCTACCTGCTCCGCGGCGTCGGACAGCTCGGGGCCGTGCGCCGCGATCAGGGCTTTGTTCGCCGTGACGACGTCAGCCCCGCCCTGCAGCGCCTGCAGGATGAGGCCCCGCGCGGGTTCGATCCCGCCCATCAGCTCGACGACGATGTCAGCGCCCTGCACGAGGCGCTCCGCGTCCGTGGTGAAGAGTTCGCGCGGCAGCTCGACATCGCGCTTCGCGTCGACGTCCCGCACCGCGATCCCCGCGAGGGAGAGCCGCGCGCCGATGCGCGCCGCGAGCTCGTCGCCGTGCTCGAGGATCAGCCTGGCCGTCTGCGCTCCGACCGAGCCGCAGCCCAGTAGAGCGACGCGGAGGTCACGGTAACCGTTCACTTCGATACCCCATTCTCACCAGTGGTGTGTGCCGCGGCCGAGTCGATGCTCTGCGCCACGAGTTCTGATTCGGACTGCCCGCGCACGATGAGCCGTGGCGTACCGCCCTTCACCGCGACCACGGGCGGTCGCGGGACGTAGTTGTAGTTGCTGGCGAGCGACCAGCAGTAGGCGCCCGTCGCTGCGACGGCGAGCACGTCGCCCGGCTCGACGTCGCCGGGCAGGCGGTCGCGCTGCACGACGATGTCGCCCGACTCGCAGTGCTTCCCCACCACGCGGACGAGCCGCGGCTCGACATCGCTCCTGCGGTTCGCGATCCTGACCTGATAATCCGCGCCGTAGAGCGCCGTGCGGGCGTTGTCGCTCATGCCGCCGTCGACGCTCACGTAGAGCCGCTCGGTCGCGCCGCCGTCCGCGGGATCCGCCTCGGCGTCGCTGCCCGCGAGATCGACGGTCTTCGTGGTGCCGACCGTGTAGAGCGTGATCCCGGACTGCCCGATCACGGAGCGGCCGGGCTCGAACGCGAGGCGCGGAATCGGCACGCCGACCTCGGCAGCGGTTTCGGCGACGATGTCGGCGAGCTCGCGCGCGATCACCGCGACGTCAGGTGCGGCATCCGCCTCGGCGCTCGTGTAGGCGATCCCGAATCCGCCGCCCAGATTGAGCTCCGGGATCGGGCCGCCAGCGATCTCCGCGAGCGCCGGGTAGGCGCCGAGCAGACGGCGCGCCGATTCGCGGAATCCCTCGGTCGCGAAGATCTGGGAGCCGATGTGGCAGTGGAGGCCGACGAAGTCGAGGCTGTCGTGCGCGACGATCGCCGCGACGAGCCGGGGCGCCTCCGCGAGCGGCTGGCCGAACTTCTGATCCTCGTGGGAGGTGGCGAGGAAGTCGTGGGTCGAGGCGTGCACCCCGCTGTTCACGCGCAGGCGCACGCGCTGGCGACGGCCGGCCGCGCGCGCGGCGGCCGCGATCCGCTCGGTCTCGATCTCGCTGTCGATGATGATCGTTCCGACCCCGGCCTCGACGGCTCGGGTGATCTCGGCGACGGACTTGTTGTTGCCGTGGAAGCCGATCCGCTCGGGCGGCACCCCGGCCGCGAGCGCGACCGCGAGCTCGCCGCCGCTCGCGACATCGACGAAGAGGCCCTCCTCCACCATCCAGCGGGCGACCTCGATGCAGAGGAACGCCTTGCCAGCGTAGTAGACGGTGGCCGAGGTGCCGACGCGTTCCGCCTCACCCTGCAGCGCCTCGCGGATGGCGCGGGCGCGGGCGCGGGCGCCATCCTCATCGATGACGTAGAGCGGCGAGCCGAACTCCTCGACCAGCTCGGTGACGGGGAGGTCTCCCAGCTTGAGGATTCCGCACGAGCTGCCGCGCCGGGCGGACGTCGGGAAGACGCGGGCGTCGATCTCGTTCGGATCCGCCATCGCCGCGGGGTTCGCGGGCGGCGCGGACTGCGACTCGGTCATCGGTTCACTCCTGGTCGGCTGGCTGCGGGATCGGGGTGTCGGTCGACGCTCGCGCGGGCTCCTGCGTCGGAGACCGGTGGCGAGCGGACCCGGATTGGCCCCTGAAGCCGTGCGAACGGGGGCCTTGGCCCCGGAACGAACCCGTCCAGCTTAGCGCGAGACGCATGCCCGTCGCGTCCCGATCCGCACGCAGGGTGTCACTTTTTTCCCGCGGATTACCCCGCGGCGCAACTGCCGGGGGCCCGCTCCTGGGGATCAGCGGCGAGCTTCGGCGACAGGTCCGCGCTGACGGCGACCGCTCCGGACGAGGTGAGCTCGATATTCGTGAGGGTGACGCCCCGCGGCAGCCGGTCGCTGATGCAGAACACGTGCGGTTTCAGCATGGGGGCGAGCAGGTCGCCGGTCGCGGACGCGATCTGCGTGGCGGACAGGTCGAAGCCAGCGGCGCTCGCGCCCTTCGGATCGATCTCGACCTTCCCATCGACGACTTTCAGGCCGAGGGTGGCCGAGAGCGGCACCTTCTGACCGAGCATGTCGACCGTGTGGCTCACGACGAGGCCGCCGTCACGCACCTCGGCGCTCTGCGCGAGGCCCTGCGTCACCATCTCAGCGAAGCCGCTCAGTTGCTCCTTCGGAACGGTGAGTTCCGCGGTGCCGTCGCTGATCTCGCCGGTCGTCACTGCGAACGGCACCCGCTTCGCGTGCACCTTCACGTCGGCGGCGAGCCCCTCGATGAGCGGGGCATCCGGCACAGAAACGGTCACGTCGCCCACACCGCCGCCGACCGCGCTGACCAGCTGCGATCCGCCGAGCTCCACGTCAACCGGGTGATCGGCCGGGAGCTTCAGCTGGCTCTGCACCGCCCCCGTGATAATGCCGGGCAGGATCAACCGGAGCGCGAGCTCCGCGGCCCCGACGAGCGCACCGATCACGAGCAGCGTGACGAGGAGGCGCACCCACCACGGCCAGCCGCTGCGGCGACGCCGCGCGGGAGCCTCCTCGAAGATGGCCGTGTCCATGGCGCTCGTTCCTCTCTAGAGCCGCTCGGGGGCGGAGACGCCGATCAGGTCGAGACCGTTGCGGAGCACCTGGCCCGCCGCGTCGTTGAGCCACAGGCGGGTGCGATGCAGATCCTCGACGGGCTCCTCGCCCATCGGGATCACGCGGCAGTTGTCGTACCAGCGGTGATAGGCCGCCGCGAGCTCTTCCAGGTAGCGGGCGATGCGGTGCGGCTCGCGCAGCTCGGCGGCACCGGCCACGATCGCCGGGTACTGCTGCAGCTTGCCGAGCAGATCCGTCTCCGTGGCGTGGGTGAGCAGCTCGGGCGCGAACGCGCTGCGGTCGACGCCGGCCGCGGCCGCGTTGCGATCCACAGCGGCGGTGCGTGCGTGCGCGTACTGCACATAGAACACCGGGTTGTCGTTCGTGCGGCTGCGCACCTTCTCGCCGTCGAGCGCGAGCGGCGAGTCCGCCGGGTAGCGGGCGAGCCAGTAGCGGAGCGCGTCGGTGCCGAGCCACTCGAGCAGGTCATCGAGCTCGATGATGTTGCCCGCGCGCTTGGAGAGGCGTGCCCCGTTCAGGTTGACGAGCTGGCCGATGAGGACCGTGATGTCGGTCTCCGTGTTGTCGCCTGCGGCGCCAGCGATCGCCTTCAGGCGGCCGATGTAGCCGTGATGATCCGCGCCGAGCAGGTAGATCTTCTCGCCGAAGCCGCGATCCTTCTTGGACAGGTAGTACGCGGCGTCCGCAGCGAAGTAGGTGAAGATGCCGTTGCCGCGGGTGAAGACGCGGTCCTTGTCGTCGCCGAAGGCGGTCGTGCGGACCCAGATCGCGTCGTCCTCCTCGAAGACGTGACCCTCGGCGCGCAGCCGGTCGATCGCGCCCTCGATCGGGCTCTTCTCGCCGTTCTCGCCCGCGGTGTGGAGCGAGCGCTCCGAGAAGAAGACGTCGAAGTGCACGTTGAAGCGCTCGAGCGAGTCCTTGATCTCCGCGAGCTGCAGCTGGTAGCCGAGCTCCTGCGCCTGCTCCAGCGCCGCCTCGCGGTCGCTCGCGGCGATCTCCGCGAGGTCCGGGATCTGCTCCGCGACGCGCTTCCCGAGCGTCTGAATGTACTCGCCGGGGTATGCGTCCTCGGGCGCTTCCTCGCCGAGGGCGGCTGCGAGGACGGAGCGGCCGAACTTGTTCATCTGCGCGCCGGCGTCGTTGATGTAGTACTCGTTGACGACCTCCGCGCCCGCCGCGCGCAGCACGCGCGCGGTCGAGTCGCCGAGCGCGGCCCAGCGGGTGTGGCCCATGTGCAGGGGCCCCGTGGGGTTCGCGGACACGAACTCCATGTTGATGCGCTGCCCGGCGAGCGCGTCGCCGCGGCCGTACGCCTCACCCTGCTCGACGACGCGGCGGGCCGTCTCCCCGGCGCTCGCGGCGTCGAGGGTGATGTTGATGAAGCCGGGGCCCGCGATCTCAGCCTTCGCAACGCCGTCGATCTCGGCGGCGCGCGCCGCGATCTCCTCGGCGAGCTCGCGCGGGTTCGCCCCGATCCGCTTCGCGAACTTCATCGCAGCGTTCGACGCCCAGTCGCCGTGATCCCGATTCTTCGGTCGATCGACCTTCGTGTCCTGCTCCGTGACGACGACATCGGAGCCGCGGGCGGCAACGATCTCGGTGAGGATGCTGGCGAGGTGCTGGGCGAGTTCTTGAGGCGTCACGAGGACCCAGTCTAGTTCCCCGCGCCGACACTCGCGGAACGCTCACCACAGGCGACCCGATCCCGATCCGCATCGGCGCCGCGCCCGATCGTTCGATCCGGACCAGGATCGGCGTTGGGCCCTGGCCTGCGCTCCGGCCCACGCGCCACAGTGGTCCGGCGATCCGGCTCTCGGTCAACCCCGCGCCAGCACCCCGGCGAATCCGCTCCCCCGGAGTGCGCTAGGGTAGAACGGTCGCAATTGCTCGCCTCCGTAGCTCAGGGGATAGAGCGCCGGTTTCCGGTACCGTAGGTCGGGGGTTCGAATCCCTCCGGGGGCACTGCGACTTGAGAGGCTCCCATCGCTCCGGCGGTGGGGGCCTCTTCACGTTCCCTGTGCGGGCGGGGCGTCGGTCACCCGCGATTTCTCCGAGAAGGAATCCCATCGTCAAGCCTGGACTGCTCCGAGCCCCTAAAGTTGCGTCGGTTTCCCAGTGATGCAACTTTAGGGGCGCAAAGTTGCATCACGGCTTGACTGTCAGTGTTTGCGGGCGTCCCGCACTCGCTTGACCTAACACTTCTCTGAACAGACGTGTACCCTAGTGTTATGCAACGTGTGAGCGAGTTCGCGAAGGCGAAGGGCATCAGCAGGGGCCGAGCCTACGAGCTGGTGCGCGCAGGGGTCCTGCCAGCGCACATCCTGGCTGACGGAAGCATCATCCTCGATGACGCGGCAGCGCTGTGGGAGCCACGAAAAGCACGGCCGCTGTCGCAGGCCATGGCGTGGAAGCTGCTCCAGGCTCTCGACGGAGCACGAGGTGAAGGACTTCGCGACTCTGAGCGGGCGAGGATCAGAGGCCACCTCGCAGCGGTGCAACAGGCTGAGAGCCCAGCGCGCGAGCTCGCCGCGAAGGTAGCCCGGCGATCGCAACTGCGAGAGTTCGAGGCGCACGTCGAGGACGTGAGGGATCTCCGCGCGGACGAGAGGCTACAGATCTCGGGGGTGGGAGCCCCTGGCTCTGGAATGAACGCGGGAGACGTGGTTGAGGGGTACGTCGATCCGGCCAAGGTCGACGCCGTCGTAGCGGACTACCTCCTGAAGGAACGGCGAGGAGGGAACGTTCGACTGCGCGTTGGCCGTGTTCCCGTGGTTGGGAACGCAGCACTGGCAGCAGACCTTGCCGATTGGGGCCGAGCGCGGGAGCTCCGCGAGGCCGAGCGAATCCTGAACGAACTGTTCGAGCGATGACGCTGAAGCATCTCGATCTGACCAACCTTGATTCCGAGGCCGAAGCAGCATGGGTGGGCGTGCTGGACCTCGCCGAGGTGTGCCCGGAGGGTTGGTCGCTTGCGGGAGGGCAGGCGGTGATGGTGCAGACCGCGTTGCGCGGGCACCGTCCAGAACGCCCCAGTTCTGACGCCGACCTCGTCATTGACTTGCGCTCAGATCCGGGAGCAGCGCGGAAGCTCGTCGACGCCCTCCGCGAGATCGGATTCTCCCCAGCATTGCGAGACGCGCACGGGAGAGTGCATAGGTGGGAGCGTGAGGATGCTCAGATCGACGTTCTCCAGCCCCGCTATCTTGGAGATCGAGCGGAGCGAGGGCTGAGTCGTGCCGGTCTGGAGACGATCGCCGCGCCCGGGGCACAGCATCTCCTCTCCCGCACTGAGCAGGTGAACGTCACTCTGGGAGAGAGGTCTGCACCAGTGCGGACCCCGACAGCGTTGGGGATCATCGTGGCGAAAGCTGCCGGGTTTCAAGAAATCATCGAGGATCGCTATCGGGTACGGCATCTTGCGGACATTCTTACCGTGGGCTCGATCGTCAGCGGCCGCGACCTGAGAAGAGAGGCTCCGTACACACGTCTCGAACGGCAGCGAGTAGGAAACGCGATCGGAGTAATTCGGGGAGGAAAGTATGCACAGGAGCTGATGGCCTGGTTCCCGAACGACCTCTCTGAGAGAGCGGAGAACCTCACCGCTTTGCATCGGGCACATTCTGCTCGCCCCGCGCTGAAACGCCGAGCGATGAGGGAGACGTGAACAACTGTGCCGCTCCCTCCGCTCGAGGGAGGCCAAGCTCAACCCCCCGATACACCTGCATCGGTCGAGGTCGGAACGGTCAGATCAAGCCTGATGAGGAACAATGGACGTTTTCCCAGTGCGGCTTCCTTTCAATGGCTTCGTGACCGCAGAGGAGACGCACCAGCACATGTCTCAGCGCCCGAACTACTTACAGCAGTATCGCCCCCCTACCGCGCCGAGCTCATCTCTGGCACCGCAGTTTCGTAGGCGTACGCTTCCTCTCCGTGGGCCGCCGCGTCGATCCCCTCCTCCTCGACCGTCGGCGGCACGCGCAGGCCGGTGATCCGCTTCACCCCGAGCGCGATGAGCAGCGAGGCCACGAAGGAGTACACGACCACAGACAACACCGAAATCGTCTGCACCAGGAGCAGCCCGCCGTTCCCGCCGGTGAAGAGGCCGTCGTGGAAGGCGAAGAACCCCAGGTAAAGCGAGCCGATCACCCCCGCGACCAGGTGCAATCCCACCACGTCGAGCGAGTCGTCGTAACCGAGGCGGTACTTCCAGTCGATTGCGAAGGCGCAGGCGACGCCCGCAATGAGGCCGAGCAGCAGCGCCCAGAGCGGGGCGAGGTTCGCGGCAGAGGGCGTGATCGCCACGAGGCCGGCGACCGCGCCCGACGCTGCGCCGATGACACCCGGCTTCTTGCCGCGGATCGTGTCGACCAGGATCCAGCCGACGATGCCGGCGGCGGGCGCGCCGAGGGTGTTGACGACGATGAGGCCAGCCTCCGGCCCCTCGGTCGCGAGACCCGAATTGAAGCCGATCCAGCCGAACCACAGCAGCGCGGCGCCGATCGTGACGAGCGGCACGCTGTGGGGCTTATGCGATCCGGGGCCGAAGCCGAGGCGCTTCCCCGCCACGAGGGCGAGCGCGAGGGCCGCCGCGCCGGCGTTGATGTGGATCACCGTGCCGCCGGCGAGGTCGATGACGTCCGGTGTGCCGAGTGTCGCGCCGAGATGCTGGATCCAGCCGCCGCCCCAGACCCACGCCGAGACCGGGAAGTAGACGAGCGAGGCCCACACGCCCGCGAAGAGCACCCACGAGCCGAGACCGACGCGGTCGGCGATGGCGCCCGAGATGAGCGCGGTGGAGATCATCGCGAACACCGCGCCGAATCCGACGGAGATGAACTTCGCGGGATCGGTTGCGAGCAGACCGAAGTCTTTGAACGGGCTTCCCGCGAAGCCGGTCTCGCCAGCGGCGAAGAAGTTCATGCTGTAGCCGAACAGGATCCACAGCACCCCAACGACGCCCATCGCGCTGACGCTGAAGAGCATCATGTTGACGACCGAGCGCACTCGCACGAGGCCACCGTAGAAGAGGGCAAGTCCGGGAGTCATAATGAGGACGAGCGCGGTGCTCACGAGCGTCCACACCTCCCCTGTCGTGAGTTCCATAGCCGCCGACCACCTTTCTTCCGCATGAGTCCGAGTACTGCTCCTGCGTTTCAGTGTGCGTTCGCGCTGTTTCCGAGGCGTCTCCGAGCGGTTTCATCGCGGTCACATGACCGTGACGGTCGTGTTTCGCGCGCTCGCATCGCGGGGAACTCCGGATCGAGGAACGCCCTCACTCCCCGCGGGATCTCCAGGAAGGTGAGGGGCTACGTTATGCGGAGCGGATCACTCGCCCTCGCCGCTCCCCCGGGATTCGCGCGAATCCCGCAACTCCTGACCAGAAACCAGGCCGGGGAGCCCGCGGCCGTTGCGGGTGGTAAGGAGCAGCACCAGCGAGAAGCCGGCGAACAGCAGGGCGAAGAGCCCGCCGGGTGCCGGAAGCGCGCCGAGGATCGCGTAGCCGGTCACGCCGCCAAGCGCGCGCATGATTCGGGCGAGCGGCTGCGGCAGCCGGCCGCCCGCGTATCGGAGTTGCACGGCAAGATCTCCGATGCTGCGACCCGTGCTGAGGATCACCACGACCCAGAGGAGCGAAGCGAACGCGACGCTGCCGATCCCGGCCAGCTCGCCCGCGCGAGTCGTTTCGGCGGGCGACAGGGTCATGAGGTTCGTGGCCGCGAGCACCGCGCCGATATTGACGGTGAACTGCACGAGCGCGAAGGCGAGGCCGTCCGAGATCATTCCGAGGAAGCGGCGGCCGCGCGTCACGGGGCGGGGCAGGGAAGCCCCTGGCAGTGCGCCGGTGCGGCGCCACGCCCGCGGAACAATGAGGGCGAACAGCGAGCCGATGAGTGCACCGGAGGTGTTGGTGACGATGTCGACGACGTCGAACATGCGGTAGGCGCACGGGTAGATTCCCCAGGCTCCCGTGAGCTGCGTGGTCTCGATGAGGGTCGAAACGAGGAGTCCCGTGATCCCGGCGACGAGGATCCCCCTGCCGCCGAGCACGCGCACGAAGAAGCCGAGCGGCAGGAACAGCAGGACATTCAGGGCGAGCTGCAGGAACTGCGGCGTGCGCAGCGGGTTTCCCTGCGCGGCCAACGCGGTGCGGAGGTCTGCGGCGAGTGTCCCCAGGTCGAAGTTGGGCGGCACGCAGTCGAAGGAACCGGGCTCCGGGAGCGGGAGCAGCGTGTACGTCCAGATGGCCCAGAAGTAGACGAGCGCCGCGATCCAGAGCAGGACGCGCCCCGCGCTGAGCGTGCCCCGTCGACGGTAGCTCGCCGCGACGAACGGCACGAAGAGGACGACGCCGACGATCAGGCCGAGGCCGAGCGCCCACGCAGCCGAATAGAGTTCTTGACCCACCCGGATAAGCTACCGGGTTGCGGCGCCCCGACTCTGCAAGCAGAGCGAGAATCAGCGAGGCGGTGAACCTCGCGCGCGGCTACGCCCGCGCGACGGGTTCACCCTCCCGCCACACCCGCGTCACCAGCTCGGAGGCAACATCGCCGACCTTCGTGCCGATGCAGAGGCTCGTGAAGGCGAGCACCGCTCCCAGGAGTCCCGCGGGTTCGAACGCGGTCAGCGCGACGAGACCGATCGTGCCGGGAACGAGCAGGAGGAACGCGGGCTGGAAGGACACCGTCGCGGGAACCGCGAGTGTCAGCCGCTCGACGAGGCGTGCCGCGACGAAGAGCGTCGCGGCGGTGATCCCGATCGCAGCGACGTTTCCGCACAGCGGCGTGAGGATCGTGAGCACCGCGTAGGCGCTCGTCATCATCACGACGTTCACGAGGGTGAGGGCGCGGCCGGATCCAAAGGCGAGTCCGATCCCGACGGCGAGGATCACAACGCCTACCCACGAAAACCAGATGGGAGGCAGTTCATGCCACCCTGACCCGAGCGCGGCCGCCTCGCCGGCTCGACCGACGAGGGCAACCGAGTCGGTGTCGATCTGCAGGCCGGTGATGGCCCGGCCGGACGCGATTCCTGCCGTCATGAACCCGAGCACGATGAGCCCGTACATGAGCCGCGCCGAGCCGGTGACGATGTCGGTCGCGGTGAGTTCGAGGAGCGCGTTCGTGATGAGCGCTCCGGGAACGAGGATCGCGATCGGGGCGCACACCGCGAAGAGCGGCACGGGGCCGGTGCCGAGCACGCTGGCCGCGATCCCGACCGCGGTCGTGGAGACGAAGGCGGTCACGAACGGGGCGATCGCCACGGCGCCCCCTCCCCTGCTGAGCAACCGGGTGGTTACCCCGACGAGCCCGCCCGCGACCGCGGCGAGCGCGACCGCCCACCACGGGCAGCGGAACAGGATTGCGAGGCCGAGCGCGATCAGGATCCCGCCGACGACCCACTTGAGGCCGGGCAGGGTTCGGCTGGCCGCGCGGATCTGCCCGACCTGCTCCGGGATGACGCCGAGTGGCTGCACGCCCCGCTCGATCCGCCTGGCGAGCCGATTCACGGCCGCCGCCTGCGCAAAGGTGAGCTCGGACTTGTGGGCGTGCACGACGACGGTGCTGCCGCTTGCCTCCTCCGTGACCATGACCATTTCGGTGAACACCGTGGAGCGGTAGCCGCCCACACCGTGCCGTTCGGCCGCGCGGTTGAGGGTCGCGGCGACATCGGTGACCGAGACGCCCGCGTCGAGGAGCGCGGCTCCGAGTTCGCCGAGGAGGCGTGCGGCAGTGTGGGTCATTCGGCGGCTTTCTCGCTCGGGAAGCGGCCTCAGACGGAGCGGACGAGGCGGTCGAGGCGGCGGATCGGCGGCGCCCCGTTCGATATTCGTCGCAGCCTCACTGCCCTGTCAAGTGCCGAATCACGCGCGCGTTGTGTGCCCGAGACCCCGCGGAATTCGGCGAGCGCGCTTGGACGAGGCCCGGATCACCGGCGCGGCCGCGATCCGGCGAGGCGTCGCCCGGGCCGCTCGCCTGCTCGTTTCCGATTCCGGTCCCTCACGGAGGTGATCCAGTGCTGAACGAAGAAGACGCACGCTCCGATGACCGGGAGGCAGATAACGGCCGCCATCCAGCTGAAGAACCAGGTATTCGAGTGCTTTCGATACTGCTTCGTCAGCAAGAAGAGCGCGGGGATCACGAACGCGGCGCAGAGGACGGTGAGCGCCCAGGAGGGCACGCTCCCCCAGGGCGTTTCAAGGGGTAAATCGTTGACCACGGGCTGCCTTCGGTGTCTGCTGCGTTGACGCCGCTCGCGATGGCGCGGCGCGACCCGATCGAATGGGTCCCCGCGCGATCACGGAATCATCAGGCGGTTTCGCTCCCACGATAGCGCGGCAGCCGAGACGCCGGAATCGCGGCGGCCGCGCTCACTCCCGCGAGGATCAGGAATCCGATCTTCAGCGTGCGGAGCCGCTGTTCCTCGTTGAGCCCAACGGCGGCCTCAATCTGCGCCTGGGTCGCGGATGTCTCGGCGAGCCGCTCCTCGAGGGCTTGATTGCTGATGAAGTTGGCGCGGTCGAGGCCCGCCTGCTCGGCGATGTCCTGCGGCAGCTCCGGGTGCGCCTCGACGGCGGTCGCGATGCCCGCGCTCAGGATCGTGACGAGCACCGCCCCCATCACGGCCGTGCCCACGGCGGACGCGAGGTTCTGCGTCGTTCCGCGGATCGATCCGACGTCGCCGGCGAGTTCCTTGGGAACCGCGGTCACGAGCACGTTGAAAACGAGCGTGACCAGGGCGCCCTGCCCCATCCCGAACACGATGAGGCCGAGGATCGTGGGCAGGGTCTCCCAGTTGTTCGTGACGACGAACGCGAGCCACACGAGCGCCCCGGTCGTGAGCCCGAACGCCGCGAGTGCGATCGCCCGCGGGCTGAATCGCCGGTAGAAGCGCACGATCAGGGTCGCGGTGACGAACACGGTGAGGTTGAACGGCATCATCGCGAGCGAGGTGTCGAACGGCGTCCGCCCCTGGACGACCTGGATGTAGGTGGGCACGGTGAAGTTCACCGCGGCCTCCATGGCGACGATGATGAACATCGCGTACACGGCGGCTCGCTCACTCGGGCGCCCGAGAACGCTGAGGTCGACAAGCGGGACCTTCTCGGCGCGCATCCGCCCCCTGGTCCAGAGGAAGAACAGCTGCCCGAGAATAATGCCAAGGACGACGAGTATCGGTGCCGGTGATACGCCGAGCACGGAGAACGGCGCGGTGTCCCGCGCGAGCAGAATGCCCCATCCGTTCAGGTTGTTGAACCCGAGCGAGAGCGCGACGATCGACGCGCCGATCAGGGCGGACGCCACGAGGTCGATCCGGATGCTGCGGTTCCCTCGATCGGGGCGCAGCGTGAAGCTCAGCGCGAACACGGCGACCGCGAGCGCGAGCGTCACGACGAAGATCGGCCGCCAGCCGACGAGCGTCCCCAGGGTCCCGCCCAGCAGGAACGCGGAGAGCCCGGAGAACGCCCGCGCGGATCCGAGCGAGCCGACCGCCGTCGCCTGCTGCTCGCCCTCGTAGTTCTCCGTGATCAGGGCGACGAGGGCGGGGACGATGATCGCCGCGCAACTGCCCGCGATGAACTGGCCCGCGATCGCCCAGCCCGCGTTCGGGGAGAAGATCATGATGAGCGAGGATCCCGCGAACGCGACGACCACGATCCGGAAGATCAGGACCCAGCCGACACGCTGGCCGAGCTTCGCGCCCGTCATCACGAACGCGGCGACGGCGAGACCGTAGACGACGATCGTGCTGCTCGCCACGGTGGGCGGCACGTCGAAGTCCTGCACCATCCCGCCGAGCGAGATCGGCAGGGCGGCGACGTTGAACGACATCAGCACCTGCGCGAGGAACAGGCCGATCATCGGCCCCCAGGATCGCCGTTCGGCGTCCGTGGCTGGGATCGTGGACGGGGATGCGGTCATGCGGGATTTCCGTTCTCGTGGGGCGCCTGCTCGTGCGGCGCGTGCTCGGATCTTGCGGGAGGGGCCGGAGAGGCAAAGAGATTCAGGCCGAGCGAGCGGGAGAGGTAGCCGCAGGCGCGCTGGCCGCGGACGCTGTTCCCCGCGGGGTCGAGGAGCGGCGAGTAGACGCCGATCGCCCCCTTGCCCGGCGAGACGGCGACGATGCCGCCGGAGACTCCCGACTTCGCCGGCAGCCCGATCTCGAACAGCCACTCCCCGGAGCGCTCGTACATGCCGGCGGCCGCGAGTGCGGCGAGGGTGTCGCGTGCGACCTCGGCGGAGACCACCCGTTCCCCGGTGATCGGATTGACGCCGCCGCCGGCGAGCGTCGCCCCCATCGTCGCGAGATCGTTCGCGGTGACCGAGAGTGCGCACTGTCTCGTGTACACGTCAACGGTTTCGAGCGGGTCGGTCGTGAGCCGCCCGTAGGACTCGAGGAGCCGCGCAATGGCCTTGTTCCGCTGGTTGGCGGCCATTTCGGAGCGGTAGACGTCGCCGTCGAGTTCGAGCGGTCGGCCGGCGAAGCGCGAGAGGCCGAGCCGGATCGCCTCCCACTGCTCGACGTCGGTCGCTCCCGGCATGAGCGCGGTTGTGGCGATCGCTCCGGCGTTGACCATCGGGTTCATGGGGTGGCCGTCGTTGAGTTCGACGGCCATCACCGAGTTGAAGGGCAGCCCGGTGTTGTTCACGCCGACCCGATCGTGCACGGCCGAGTGCCCGATCTCCTCGCACACGAGCGCGAACACGAACGCCTTCGAGATCGATTGGATCGAGAAGCTCGCCCCGGTGTCCCCCGCGCGATACTGCGTTCCGGCGATGTCGGTGAGCGCGAGGCCGAAGAGCGCCGGATCCGCCTGGGCAAGGATCGGAATGTAGTCGGCGAGCTGACCGTCGTTCAGGTCGAGGTAGCGGTGATACGCCTTGAGGATCAGCGCGTCCACCTCGGAGTCGAAGGGCAGGTTCCCGGTCGATGCGCGCTGCTCGACCCCGTCGCTATCCAACTCGAACATCCGACCCGCCGCATCTGTTCTCTTCACCTCAATTGAGCTGTACTCGAACAGTTTTCTGCGTTAAGCAACACATGTCAATTTCTTTTTCGCGCGTCGCCCGGTCGCAAAAATGGGGTCTGACCAGCACGAAATCCGGGCAGACTGCCACATGGCGAGGCGCGCCGGGCGCGCCCGGCGCTTACGCCCGCGCGGGTGGCAGCGCGTCGGGAACCGGCGCCGGCGGGGCCGACATCACGACGCAGAGGGTCGCGATCGGTCCCAGCAGGAGGCTCACGAAAAACCAGGCCAGGCGCGAACGCCGCTTCTGCTCGGCGAGCCCCGCAGTGATCACGGCGAGTGAGAACCAGAACATACCCGTCGAAACATAGTCACTCATGGGCGCAGAGTAATTCGCCGGACGGTAGGGCGCGAGGCATTTGGGGCGTTTGGCACAGATCGCCTCGCCGATCGCGCGCGGCGAAGACGCTCCACGCCGCCGCAGGCGGGTCCGTGGCGCGAGGGGCCGCGGTACGCGGTGCGCGCAGGCGCCCCCCCCCTGGCCGACGTCACAGCCACCAGCGTGACCACCCGCGAGGATCAGGCGAGGGTGAGGAACAGCTTCTCGAGCTCCTCCCGCTGCTCCTCCGCGCCGCCGTCCGGGTCGGTCAGGCACTCCCGGAGCGCGGTCGAGATGATGAGGAATCCCGCGCGGTCGATCGCCTTGGAGACCGCGGAAAGCTGCTGCACGACCTCTCGGCACCCCGCCTCGGACTCCACCGCGTCGATCACCGCGGCGAGCTGGCCCTGCGCACGCTTGAGACGATTCGCAACCTTGCGCTTCGCCTCGGCGTCGTGAAACGGCGTCCCGCCGGACATCGCCTTGCCCTCGGTCGCAACACTCGCGTCTGCCATGGTGCCCATCCTTCACACGTTCTCGATCCGCACTTGACGACCATGATACCCCAGGGGGTATAGTGTTGCCTGTCACCCGGAATACTCCCCGGGGTATCGATCATCCAGGAGGATCCCATGTGCCGTGCCACCACCTGCAAGACCTGCGCCAAAACCACGTGGGCCGGGTGCGGCCAACACGTCGCGATGGTGCGCGCCGGCGTCCCCGCCGGTCAGTGGTGCAACGGCAAGCACTCCCCCGCGGAAATCGCCGCGGCGCGCTCCCAGCGAACAGGCTTCTTCGCCCGACTCTTCGGGCGTTAGGCTGCGATCAGCCCTTTTCATCACTTATGGCGCCCAGCGCCAGCCCGAATTCCCGCCCAGCACAGAACCGGAGCAGAACATGGCAACCGTAGACCTCACCGCAGACACCCTCGCCCCCACGATCCAGGGGGACGGCATTGTCCTGCTCGATTTCTGGGCCGACTGGTGCGGACCCTGCAAGGCGTTCGCGCCCAACTACGAGGCGGTCTCCGAGGCGAACCCCGACATCGTCTTCGGCAAGATCGACACCGAGGCTGAGCAGGCCCTCGCCGCCGAGTTCCAGATCACCTCGATCCCGACGCTCATGATCTTCCGCGACGGTATCCTCGTGTTCGCGCAGCCTGGCGCGCTCCCGAAGCCGCAGCTCGAGCAGCTCGTGCAGGGCGCGCGCGACCTCGACATGGAGGACGTGAAGCGCCAGATCGCCGAGCAGGAAGCCGCCCCGCAGGCGTAGACCGGCGGAACGCGAACCCCACACGCCACCCCGAACACCCGAACGAAGGAAAAGCTATGTGCGCACGAATCACCTGCGAAACCTGCGGAAAGCCCACCTGGGCCGGCTGCGGAGAGCACATCGAGGAGGCCCTCGCCGGCGTCCCTGCGGCGGATCGCTGCCAGGGGCACTAAGCGCACGATCCTCACAGAGCAGCGGGGGGGGGGGGGGGGGGGGGGGCCCCCCCCCCCCCCCCCCCCCCCCCCCCCCCCCCGGGCGGCCCCCCCCCCCCCCCCCCCCCCCCCCCCCCCCCCGCTGCGTCCTCCCCCGCTGAATGTGCGGCGGACCTAACGATCGTCGAGCGCCTTTCCGCCGCGATCGACGAGCCCCCAGGTCGCGCCCGCTGCGGCCAGGAAGAACACCGCGAACACCGTGAACGTGAGCCCTGACCCGCCGGCGAGCAGCAGCACGGGCACGAGCAGCGGCGCCACGATTGACGCGATGCGGCCCACGCCCGCGGCCCATCCGGCCCCCGTGGCACGCAGCGAGGTCGGATAGATCTCGGGGGTCACGGCGTACAGCGCGCCCCAGGCGCCGAGGTTGAAGAACGAGAGCGCCATTCCGGAGGCGATGATCGCGCCCTCGGCGTGCACGGTGCCGAACAGGATCGCGGAAACCGCGGATCCGAGCAGGAACACGGACAGGGTGAGGCGCCTGCCCCAGACCTCGATGAGCCACGCGGCCACCGCGTAGCCGGGCAGCTGCGCGAGCGTGATGATGAGCGTGAACGCGAAGGATCGCACGAGGCTGAATCCCGCGTCGACGAGGATGCTCGGGATCCAGATGAAGGCGCCGTAGTAGGCGAAGTTGACGCAGAACCAGACCACCCAGATCGAGAGGGTGCGGCCGCGGAACTCGGCGGACCAGAGCGCGGCGAGGCGTCCGCCCCGCACGGGTTCGAGCCGTTCCGGGGCGGGGGTCTCGGGAGTCGCGGACGCTGCGGCGCCGGTCGCGGGCGCGACCGCTGGCGCCGATTGCGCGGGCGCGGGCGCTGGCGCTGGCGCGGGAGCCGAGCCCCGACGCCACAGCGCGGGCGAACGTTCGAAATCGGCGACGACCCGCTCGGCCTCGGCGACCCGGCCGCGCCCGGCGAGCCAGCGCGGCGATTCCGGCAACCCCCAGCGCACGATCAGCGCGTACACCGCGGGGATCGCGCCGAGCGCGAAGGCCCAGCGCCAACCGTTCTCGGATCCGGGCACCACGAAGTACCCGATGAGCGCGGCAGCGGTCCAGCCGACGGCCCAGAACGCCTCGAGGATCACGATGATCCGGCCGCGGATCCTTGCCGGCGCGAGCTCACTGACGTAGGTCGATGCGACCGGAAGTTCTGCCCCGAGCCCCAGTCCGACGAAGAAGCGGAGCACGAGCAGCAGCCCGATCCCGCCGACGAGGGCGCTCGCGCCCGTCGCAACGCCGTACACGAGCAGGGTCAGCGCAAACACCTGGCGGCGGCCGATCCGGTCTGCGAGCAGACCGCCGAGGCTCGCGCCGATCGCCATTCCGGCGAAGCCGATCGAGGCGATGAGACCGCCCTCGCCCTTCGTGAGTCCCCACTGCGCGGAGAGCGCGGCGATGATGAAGGAGATGAGGCCGACGTCCATCGCGTCGAGCGCCCAGCCGATACCCGAACCCGTGAGCACGCGGCCGTGGGATCGTGTAAACGGCAGGGCGTCGAGGCGCTGCGAAATGGTGCGTTGCGCGCCGGCGGGAGTTTCGTTCATGGACTCATCGTAGGGCCACGGGGCGGCCCGGTCAGCCCCTAGATCGAGACGTCGTTCTCGGCGGCGTACTCCTCGGGCGAGAGCAGCGGGCCCTCCTCCGAGACGCGCACCTTGAACAGCCAGGCGGCGCCGTACGGATCGTTGTTCAGCAGCGCCGGATCCTCGAGAACCGCGTCGTTCACCTCGGTGACCTCGCCCGCGACCGGGGAGAAGATCTCGGAGACGGACTTGGTCGACTCCACCTCACCCACGACGGCGCCAACGGCGATCGACGCGCCGACGGACGGCAGGTCAACGAAGACGATGTCGCCGAGCGCGTCCGCGGCGACCTGGGTGATGCCGATGGTTGCCGGGTCGTCGGCGTTGATCCACTCGTGCTCGGATGAATAGCGGAGTCCGGTCTGGACCTTGCTCATGATGCTCCTTCGAAGGGGGTGTTGGGGTGGCTGTGATGTCGGAAAAGAGGCGGGATCGGGAAGAACGCCGGGCGCCGCTACTGCGCGCGGCGGTAGAAGGGCGTCGCGACGACCTCGAACGGCTCGGACTTGCCGCGCAGGTCGACGGCGACGGACGTGCCGGGCTCCGCGAACTCCGGCGCGATCGACGCGAGCGCGATCGGGTACCCCAGCGTGGGGCTCGGCTGCCCGCTCGTGACGACCCCAATGGGCTGATCACCCGCGAGAACCGGGTATCCGGATCGGCCGGCGCGGCGGCCCGTGCCGACGAGCCCGACGAGCACGCGCTTCGGCCCGGCCTCTTTCAGCCGCTCGAGCGCCTCGCGGCCGACAAAGTCCTGCGGCTTCGCGAACGAGACGATCGGGCCGAGGCCCACCTCGAACGGGTTCGTCTCGCGGGACAGTTCGTTGCCGTAGAGCGGCATTCCCGCCTCGAGCCGCAGCGAGTCGCGCGCGGCAAGACCCGCCGGGATCAGGCCAAACGGTTCACCCGCGGCGAGCAGCGCCGCCCACAGCTCTGCGGCGTGCGCGTTCGGGACGTAGAGCTCGAAGCCGTCCTCGCCGGTATAGCCGGTGCGGGCGAGCAGCACCTGGAGCCCGGCGACCTGCGCCGGCGCCGCCGCGTAGTACTTCATGTCGGCGACGAGCCCGCGCTGCTCCTCGGGCACGAGGCCGGAGAGAATCTCCGCTGAACGCGGCCCCTGCACGGCGATCAGGCTCGTGGCGGCGGTTTCGTCGGTGATCTCCACGTCGAGGCCGCCGGCCCGCGCGGCAAACTCCTCGGCGACGACCCCGGCGTTCCCGGCGTTCGGCACGACGAGGTACTCGTCCTCCGCGAGCCGGTAACTGATCAGGTCGTCGATGATTCCGCCGTCTTCGGCGCAGATCAGCGAGTATTTCGCGCGGCCGACCGCGATCCGGCCGAGATCGCCGACGAGCGCCGTGTTCAGGAACTCGGCGGCCTGCGGGCCGCGCACGCGCAGCTCCCCCATGTGGGACAGGTCGAACAGCCCGGCCGCCTCGCGGACCGCGCGGTGCTCGGCCAGTTCGGAGCCGTACTTGAGCGGCATGTCCCAGCCGCCGAAGTCGGTGAAGCTCGCGCCGAGCCGCTCGTGCTCGTCGTGAAGCGCGGTGCGCCGCGGCTCGGTCGCGGATCCTGCGGTGGTGTCGGTCATCGCGTTCCTCAGTTCTCGAAGGCCTCGGGGGCGGGGCAGGAGCAGACCAGGTTGCGGTCGCCGAAGGCGCCGTCGATCCGGTCAACGGGCGGGAAGTACTTGTCGACGCGTAGTGAGGCCACCGGATAGACGGCCTGCTCGCGCGAGTAGGCGCGGTCCCACTCCCCGGCGATCACGGTCTCGGCGGCGTGGGGCGCGGCGCGCAGCGGGGAGTCGGCGATCGCGAAGCGGCCGTCGATAATCTCCTGGATCTCGCCTCGGATCACGATCATCGCCTCGATGAAGCGGTCGAGCTCGGCGAGGTCTTCGGACTCGGTCGGCTCGACCATGAGGGTGCCCGTGACGGGGAAGGCGAGCGTTGGCGCGTGGAAGCCGAAGTCGATGAGGCGTTTGGCCACGTCCTCGGCCGTTACCCCGGAGGCGGCCGTGAGCTCGCGCAGATCGAGGATGCACTCGTGCGCCACGAGGCCTGTCTCGCCCGTGAACAGCACGGGGAAGTGCTCGGTGAGTCGCGCGGCGATGTAGTTCGCGCCGAGGATCGCGCTCTTGGTCGCGAGCGTGAGCCCCTCGCCGCCCATGAGCGCGATGTAGGCGTAGGAGATCGGGAGCACGCCGGCCGAGCCGAACAGGGTCGCGACGACGGGGACGCCGTCGCTCACGGCGTAGGTGCCCGTCGGGTCGCCCGGCACGAACGGGAGCAGGTGCTCAGCGACGCCGATGGGGCCGACGCCGGGGCCGCCCCCGCCGTGCGGGATCGCGAAGGTCTTGTGCAGGTTGAGGTGCGACACGTCGCCGCCGAACCGGCCGGGCTGCGCGAGCCCGACCATCGCGTTCATGTTCGCGCCGTCGATGTAGACCTGGCCGCCGGCCTCGTGCACGAGGTCGCACACCTCGCGCACGTCCTCGTCGTAGACGCCGTACGTCGACGGATAGGTGATCATGATCGCCGCCAGCTCGTCGCGATTCGCGTCGATCTTCGCGCGGAGGTCTTCGAGATCGATCCGGCCCGTCTCGGTGTTCTTCACGACGACGACGCGCATGCCCGCGAGCACCGCGGACGCGGCGTTCGTGCCGTGCGCCGAGGCCGGGATGAGACAGACGGTCCGCTGCTCCTCGCCGCGGGACCGGTGGTAGCCGCGGATCGCGAGGAGGCCGGCGTACTCGCCCTGCGCGCCGGAGTTGGGCTGCAGGGAGACGCCGGCGTAGCCTGTGATCTCGACGAGACGACGCTCGAGCTCGGCGATGAGCTTCCGCCACCCGCGCGTCTGCGACTCGGGCGCGTACGGGTGGATCGAGGCGAACTCGGGCCACGAGATGGACTCCATCTCCGCGGTCGAGTTGAGCTTCATGGTGCAGGAGCCGAGCGGGATCATCGTGCGATCGAGCGCGAGATCGCGGTCCGCGAGCCGTCGCAGATAGCGGAGCATCTGCGTTTCGGACCTGATGGTGCGGAAGATCGGGTGGGTGAGGTAGTCGCTTGTGCGCACGAGATCGCCCGCGAAGCCGAGATCACCGGGGGCGGCCGCCTCGGCCGCCTCTGCGCCGAACGCCGCGACCACTGCCGCGACGTGCTCCGCCGTGGTGGTCTCGTCGGTCGAGACGCCGACCGTGTCGGCGTCGATCCCGCGCAGATTGATCCCGGCCGCAGCAGCCGCTGCGATGATCTCCTCTGCGCGCCCGGGGACGCGCGCGACGACCGTGTCGAAGAACGCGTCGGAGGCGAGCTCGATCCCCGCGCCCGCGAGTGAGTTCGCGATGGTGCGCGCGTGCGCGTGCGCCCGCTCGGCGATGGCCCGCAGGCCGGCCGGTCCGTGATACACCGCGTACATCGACGCCGTGATCGCGAGCAGGGCCTGCGCCGTGCAGATGTTGCTCGTGGCCTTCTCCCGGCGGATGTGCTGTTCGCGGGTCTGGAGGGCGAGCCGGTAGGCGGGGCGGCCCGACGAGTCCTTCGATACTCCGACCAGGCGGCCCGGCAGCGAGCGCTCGAGTCCGGATCGGATCGCGAGGTACGCCGCGTGCGGCCCGCCGAAGAACAGCGGAACGCCGAAGCGCTGGGTGTTCCCGACCGCGACGTCGGCCCCCTGCTCGCCGGGAGGGGTGATGAGCGTGAGCGACAGGAGATCGGCGATCACGGTCACCATCGCACCTCGCTCCTTCGCCTCCGCGATGATTCCCCGCTGGTCGCGGACCGATCCGTCGTTCCCCGGCTGCTGGAGCACGACGCCGAAGATCTCGCCGTCGGGGAGCCCCTCGGTGAGGTCGGCGATCTCGACCTCGAAGCCGAGCGCTTCCGCGCGGCCGCGGATCACGGAGATCGTCTGCGGGAACAGATTCGCGTCGAGCACCGCCCGCGCCGATTCCGGAGCCCGCCCCGCGCGTCGCATGAGCAGGACGGCCTCGGCCGCCGCGGACGACTCATCGAGCATCGACGCGTTCGCGAGCTGCAGGCCGGTGAGATCGGCCACCATCGTCTGGAAATTGAGCAGCGCCTCCAGGCGCCCCTGCGAGATCTCCGGCTGGTACGGCGTGTACGCGGTGTACCAGGCCGGACTTTCGAGCACGTTTCGCCTGATCACGGGCGGGGTGAAGGTGTCGGAGAAGCCCTGGCCGATCATCTGCGTCATGACCACGTTCTCGGCGGCGAGCGCGCGCAGCTCCGCGAGGATCTCCTCCTCGCTCACGTCCCCTGGCAGCGCGAGCGGGTCGCGGCTCCGGATCGAATCCGGCACTGCAGCGTCGACGAGCGCGTCGAGGTCGGCGTAGCCGAGCCGCTCGAGCATGCTGCCGAGCTGCTCCGGATCGGTGACGCCGATGTGCCGGCTGGGGAAGGCGCCTTCGCGGTCGGGACGGGCGCTGGGGGCGGCAACGGTCACGAGGATCTCCATTGGTCGTCGTGCAAGCACGAGTGAGTTGGGACCCTCCCCGCTCTGTACATGGACCTGAGAGATTCGAGCGCGCGCCTGCGCGTGCGCCCTTGCACCGACGGTGGACCGGCACACAGCCGATCGCTTTCCAGAGTTGCCGCGTCGCAGCGGTACGGGGGCCTGAGAGATTCCCGGGGAGGAAATTGCTCCTACGGCGCCGGCTTCCCCAGGGGGTTCCGGACTCTCCCGCCACGACTTAGTGGCCGATATTCACGAATACGCGCAACTCTACACGGGGTCGCGGCGGCTCGGAACTCCGGGCTCGTGCGCGCGCGGAAAATCACCCGTGCGGGATGAGGGGAGTGCCTGCTATCGGCGACGGTACGTCAGGTCCCTGATCGCGCGGCCCTTATCGGAACCCTTCTTCTCAAATGCGGTGAGCACGCGGCCGTCGTAGCGCTCGGCCCAGTCGCCCGCGAAGGCTCGCTCGAAGTCGGGCGCGGCGTCGAGCACCTCGCGCATCTGCTCGGCGTAGTCCTCCCAATCGGTTGCGAGCCGGATCAGGCCGCCGGGGCGCAGGGCGCGGGCGGCGATCCCCGCGAACTCCTCGTTCACGAGGCGGCGCTTCTGGTGGCGCGCCTTCGCCCACGGGTCGGGGAAGTACACCCAGAGCTCGTCGACCGATCCCTCGGGGAGAAAGCGCTCAAGCACCTCCGGGGCGTTCGCCTCGGCGAGGCGCAGGTTATCGACCGCGGCCGACTCCGCGCGGATCATGGTGCGCGCCAGGCCTGCGCGGAACACCTCGATGGCCAGGAAGTTCGTGTCGGGGCGCTCCTGCGCGGCGTGCAGAATCGCGTGCCCCTGCCCGGATCCGACCTCGACCACGAGCGGCGCCTCGCGGCCGAAAATCTCGGCAGGATCCCCCGTCGCGCCCTCGGCCACGCTCGTCGCGGCGCGGCCGTGCGGGACGTCCACGAGGTACAGGTGCCGCAGCCCCTCCCAGGCGCGTTCCTGGGACGGGGTCATGCGCCCGCCGCGTCGCACGAAGGACACCGGCTTGTCCCGGAAGGTGCTCGGGTCGTAGTTCTTTGCGGTGGGGGGCTGCTGCTCAGTCACCCCACAACGCTAATCGGCGGGCGCTCCGGGAGCAAAGCGATGGCGGCCCGCTACCATGGGTGCACCGGCACCGATCCGCTAGGGAGCGCACCATGACCGCACGCATTCTGCTCGTGAACGGCCCGAATCTCAATCTTCTCGGCACTCGCGAGCCGGAGATCTACGGCAGCGAGACGCTCGCAGACGTCGAGGCGCTCGCGGAGCGCACGGCCGCCGGTTTCGGTCTCGAGGTCCGCGCGGTGCAGAGCAACCACGAGGGCGCGCTCATCGACGCGATCCAGGCCGCCCGCGAGGACTGCGCTGGCATTGTCATCAACCCGGGTGCCTTCACGCACACCTCGATCGCGCTCCGCGACGCGATCGCCGGAGTGGAGCTCCCCACCGTTGAGGTGCACATCTCGAACGTGCACGCCCGCGAGGAGTTCCGGCACCGCTCATTCATCTCCGGCGTCGCAGCGGGAGTGATCGTTGGCTGCGGCGTGCAGGGCTACGAGTTCGCGGTGCGACGCCTCGCGGCCCTGATCGCAGGGTAGTTCTCGGGGGCAGCGCGCCGGCCAGCTGATCCGGGTTTCGCCCCCTCCGCTCCCCTACGGCGCCGTCGGAAAGACATCGAACAGCGCCGGATTATGCGCGTGCACCAGCACGGCGAACACCACGGCGTCGAAGATGAGATGCACCGTCACCACGTAGCCGAGCGAGCGCGTGCGCAGGAAGATCATGCCCTGCACGAGCGCGAAGGGAATCGTGAGCAGCGGACCCCACGCCCGATACCCGAGCTCCCAGAGAAACGACACGAACACGACCGCCTGGAGCGCATTCGCGAGCCAGGCGGGAAAATGCCTGAGCAGCAGGACAAAAACGGTGCAGACGAAGAACAGCTCGTCCCAGATGCCCACCGCGCCCACACCCACGAACAGCCGCGCGATCAGATCGGGGGAATCGACGACGGGCCAGTTCCGATAGACCCCCGAGCTGATGAAGTACCAGGGCAGGATCAGCCAGCCGAGCACGATCACGGAGGCGAGCCACACCCAGTGGAAGCGCCCCCACCGGTCGCCTCCGCGCCACGGGAACGCAATGGCCCGATCCCGGAACACGAAACGCGAGAGCACGTAGGGCACGGCGACCGCGCCGCCGAGCGCGAACGTGAACTTCACCATCGACAGGGTGTCGAGGTGCGCGGCGAGCGGGATCGTCCGCACGATCCCCAGGCCGAGCGCGATCAGGAAGAGATCCCGCAGGAGCGAGGGCGTGCGCGGCGCGCCGATCGTCGCAGCAGCCCGGCCGCCGCGCAGCGAGCGGTCATCGGCGTCCAGCGGGATCGAACAGGCCTCGTCGCAGCCGCCGCGGTCCGCGTACCACGCCGCCGCGAGCCCGAGCACGAGCAGAACGACCCCGGCCAGCAGGTCCTCGAACACGAAGAACGCCGGAGCAGAAAGCACCGTGAGCGACGCCGCGATCACGTGCCACGGCTTCACCGTCGGTCCTGATCGCAGCGGCTGTTTCACCCCTTCAGGGTATCGATAGGAGGCGCGGAACCGCCGTCGGGTCCGCGGCGCACCGCTCGCCGGGGGATCAGTCGAAGGGCCCGCGCACCGGACCGGGAGCCTCGTCCAGCGGGACGAGCCGGTCGTCGACGGGGAACGGCACGACGTACTGCGGCTTCGTCACGCCGACGGCCCCGAGATCGTCCTCCTTGACCGTGATCCCGTCCGTGGACAGCTCCGTGATCCGCACCTGCACCCACGAGCCGTCCTCGGCTCGGTAGGCGTGCAGCGCCGCGAGGAACCCGATCCCGATCTCCTCGAGCGCGTCCTCCGCGCTCACCCAGTCAATCGCCTCGGCAGAGCGGGCGCGACCGAACAGATCGAACGGGACGAACCCCTCGCCGGACGGCTCGATCCACCCGACGAGCTCACCGTCTTCTCGGTGGTGCGGGATCCAGGTGTCGGGGGCGCTCATGATTCGAGCCTAACTGACGGATCCGCCGTCCGATCTGCGAGTACGCTGTCCCCATGTCACCGACCCACCCCGCCGACTCGCACGACACGATCCGCGTCCAGGGCGCCCGAGAACACAATCTCAAGAACGTCAGCGTCGACCTGCCGAAGCGCCGCCTCACCGCGTTCACCGGGGTCTCCGGTTCGGGGAAGAGCTCGCTCGTGTTCAGCACGATCGCCGCCGAGTCGCAGCGGCTCATCAACGAGACGTACAGCGCCTTCGTGCAGGGATTCATGCCCTCGCAGTCGCGCCCAGACGTCGACGTGCTCGAGGGACTCACCACCGCGATCATCGTCGATCAGGAGCGCATGGGAGCCAACCCCCGGTCCACGGTTGGCACCGCGACCGACGTGAACGCGATGCTGCGGATCGTGTTCTCCCGGCTCGGCGAGCCCCGGATCGGATCGACCAATGCGTTCTCCTTCAACGTGGCCTCGATCAGCGGTGCGGGGGCGGTGACGCTCGAAAAGGGCGGCCGCACGGTGAAGGAGCGCCGCAGTTTCGAGGTCCTCGGCGGCATGTGCCCGCGCTGCGAGGGCCGCGGGACCGTCAGCGACTTCGAGCTCGCCGAGATCTACGACGCCTCGAAGTCGCTCTCGGAGGGCGCGCTGCGCGTGCCCGGATACAGCATGGACGGGTGGTGGGGAAGACTCTTCGCCGACCTGTTCGACATGGACAAGAAGATCGGGGACTACTCGAAGCGCGAACTCGACGATCTCCTCTACAAGGAGCCGACGAAGATCAAGGTCGAGGGCGTCAACCTCACCTACGAGGGCCTAATCCCCCGGATCCAGAAGTCGATGCTGTCGAAGGATCGCGAGGCGATGCAGCCCCACATCAGGGCGTTCGTCGACCGAGCGATCGTCTTCCACACCTGCCCCGAGTGCGACGGCACGCGGCTCAACGAGACGGCCCGCTCCTCCAAGATCGACGGCCGCTCCATCGCTGACGCCTGCGCTATGCAGATCAGCGACCTCGTCGACTGGGTGCGCGGCATCTCCGATCCCGGTCTCGCCCCGCTCATCGCGAAGCTCGTCGACACCCTCGAGTCGTTCGTCCAGATCGGCCTCGGCTACCTGAGCCTCGACCGTCCGACCGGAACCCTCTCCGGAGGCGAATCCCAGCGCACGAAGATGATCCGCCACCTCGGCTCCCCCATCACCGACGCCACCTACGTGTTCGACGAGCCGTCGATCGGCCTCCACCCGCACGACATCCAGCGCATGAACCAGCTCCTCCTGAAGCTGCGCGACAAGGGCAACACGGTGCTCGTCGTCGAGCACAAGCCCGAGATGATCGCGATCGCTGATCACGTCGTCGACCTCGGCCCCGGCGCGGGATCCGACGGCGGCGAAATCTGCTTCGAGGGAACCGTCGAGGAGCTCCGCCGCTCCGGCACCCGCACCGGGACGCACCTGGACGACCGGGCCAGGTTGAAGAAGACCGTGCGCGAGCCGAAGGGCGCGCTCGAGGTGCGGGGCGCGGATCGCCACAACCTGCGCGACATCGACGTCGACGTGCCCCTCGGGGTCCTGTGCGCGGTGACCGGCGTCGCGGGATCCGGGAAGAGCACCCTCATCAACACCTACGTCTCGCCCCGCGACGGGGTCGTCACCGTCGACCAGGGCGCGATCAAGGGCTCGCGCCGCTCCAACCCGGCAACCTACACGGGTCTCCTCGACCCGGTCCGCGCGGCGTTCGCCAAGGCGAACGGGGTGAAACCCGCGCTGTTCAGCGCAAACTCCGAGGGCGCCTGCCCCGAGTGCAAGGGCGCCGGGATCATCTACACCGACCTCGGCATGATGGCCACGATGGAGAGCGTGTGCCAGGTCTGCGACGGCAAGCGCTTCGACGCCGCCGTGCTCGACTACCACTACGGCGGGAAGAACATCGCCGAGGTGCTCGACCTCTCCATGTCCGACGCCCTCGAGTTCTTCTCCGCCGCCGAAACGAAGATCCCGAAGGCGGCCAAGATCCTGACCAGGCTCGTCGACGTCGGACTCGGCTACCTCACCCTCGGCCAGCCGCTGTCGACGCTGTCCGGCGGCGAGCGCCAGCGCCTCAAGCTCGCGATCCACATGCTCGAGGACGCCGACACCTACGTGCTCGACGAGCCGACGACCGGCCTCCACCTCGCCGACGTCGAGTTGCTGCTCGGTCTCCTCGACCGACTCGTCGATGCGGGCAAGAGCGTGATCGTGATCGAGCACCACCAGGCCGTCATGGCCCACGCGGACTGGATCATCGACATCGGGCCCGGAGCGGGATCGGAGGGCGGCACGATCGTGTTCGAGGGCTCCCCTCGCGACCTCATCGCCGAGGGAAAAACGCTCACGGCGAAACACCTCGCGGAGTACGTGAGCTGAGCCGGGGCGGCGCAGGACCGCTCTGGGACGCGTGGTGGCCGCGCAGCGCCCGCGCGGTCACACGATCTCGTTCAACCCTTTGATCAGGCGGTAGAGATCGCCGGCAGCGCGCTGTCGAGGGATCAGGGTGACGCGTTCGAGCTCGAGCTCGTCGCGATCCGCGCGCTCCTCCGGCAGCGGCTCCGTCCGCTCGATCGCCCCGGTCTGGCACAGCGACCCGAACCGCTCGTTCAGCCGCGCCAGCTGGGCATCGCTCGGGGCGTGGGCAACGCGCAGCACGAGCCGGTCCCGCACCCACCGCAGCGATCGATAGTTTCGCCAGAACCCCGTGATCTCAGCGACCGCCTCCTCGACGGAATCCGTGATGAGCACACGATCGAGATCGTCTGCCGAGATCATTCCGGACCCGGCGAGCTCCTCGATGACGAACCGCTCGAACCCCCGCCAGAACGTGCCCCCTGGCCGATCGAGCAGCACGATCGGCACCGGCTCCGCCTTGCCCGTCTGCTGCAGCGTGAGCAGCTCGAAGGTCTCGTCGAGCGTCCCGAAGCCGCCGGGCAGACAGATGAACCCGCTCGACTCCTTCACGAGCATCAACTTCCTGGTGAAGAAGTACTTCATGGTGACGCGCCTGGACTCGTCCTCGTGCATCGCGTTCGGCGCCTCTTCGAAGGGCAACCGGATGGAGATCCCGAGCGATCGATCCGGACCCGCTCCCGTCGCGGCCGCCTCCATGATTCCCGGGCCGGCCCCGGTGACCACCAGCCAGCCGCGCTCCGACAGCGCCGCGGCCGCCGCCCGGGCGCTCTCCCACAGCGGATCCGTTTCGCTCGTCCGCGCCGATCCGAACACCGTGATCTTCGGCAGATCCTCATACGGCGCGAACAGCCTGAACGCCATCCGCATCTCCTCGATCGCGGCCGCGGTGATCTTCAGATCGAGCCGGGTCGCGCGATCCTCGCCGAGCCCCAGTCCGGTCGCGATAATCCGGCGGATCAGCGACTTCTGGCCGGTGATTCCGGACTCGGCGATGAGTTCATCGATGGCGGAGTCGAGCTCGGCCTGAACGGCCTCGGGTTCATTCGCGATCGTCATGCCCACAGTCTATTGACGGAAGCTTCGGGCCTGGGGGCGGCCCACTCGCCGTCGGCGCCGCGCCGACTCACTGATCCGCCGCGGCTGCTCCCCTGATCCGCTGGGGCCGTTCCCCTGATCCGCCGGGACCGTTCCCCTGATCCGCCGGGACCGTTCCCCTGATCCGCCGGGACCGTTCCCCAGATCCGCCGGGACCGTTCCCCTGATCCGCCGGGCTTCCTCGCCTGGCCGCCCGCGAGTATTCCCGTGTTTCGCCACGCCTCCTCCCCTGATCAGGCGCCCACCTCGGCCGCGACACCTGCCGGTAGTCTGTCCTCATGCCAGCACGGCGCACACGTCTGACCCCGGAATCCGCACACGGACAGCTCGCCGCGGCGCTCGCCGCGCTCCGAGCCGAGGCCGAAGTGCCCAGCGGCTTCACCGAGGCCGCACTCGCAGAGGCGGCGCACGCCGCGGAGAACCCACCGCGCCCGTCGCTCGACTTGCGCGAGATCCCATTCGTCACGCTCGACCCACCCGGCGCGCAGGACCTCGACCAGGCGCTGCACCTCGAATCGGATCCCGAGAGCGCCGACGGCAGCGGGTGGATCGCCCGCTACGCGATCGCCGATTTGCCGGGCTTCGTCCGCCCCGGCGGGGCGATCGACGCGGAGGCCCGGGAACGCGGACAGACGCTGTATCTCCCGGACGGCAAGGTCCCCCTCCACCCGGAGATCCTAAGCGAGAACCACGCCTCCCTCCTTCCCGAGCAGGATCGCAGTGCTTTTGTCTGGACCATCCGGCTCAACGCGGCGGGCGCGACCACGGCAGCGCACGTCGAACGCGCCATGGTCCGTTCGCGAGCCAAGCTCGACTACCCGGCGGCGCAGGCCGCGATCGACCGCGGTGAGGAGCAGGGCCCGCTGGCGCTGCTCCCGGTCATCGGCGAGCTCCGGATCGCCCAAGAGCGGCTGCGCGGCGGCGCGAGCCTGAACCTCCCCGACGAGGAGATCGTGCGCGATGAATCCGGATACCGGATCGAGCGCCGCTTCCCGCTCCCGGTCGAGGAGTGGAACGCTCAGCTCTCGCTCCTCGTCGGCATCGCCGCGGGCGAGATGATGCTCGAGGCCGGTATCGGAATCCTGCGCACCATGCCCGCGCCGACACCCGAGGCGCTCGCCGAGTTCCGCGAGCGCGTGGCCGCGCTCGGACACCCGTGGCCAGAAGACCAGGCGTACGGAGAGTTCCTCCGCAGCTTCGACCGAGAAGACCCGATCACGGCGTCGATCCTGATCGCCGCCTCCGGCCTCTTCCGCGGTGCCGACTACGCTCCCTTCACGGACAGCCCGCCGGAGGAGCCGATCCAGGCGGCGATCGCCGCCCCCTACGCCCACGTCACCGCACCCCTCCGCCGCCTCGTCGACCGCTGGGGACTCGTCATCTGCGAGGCGATCTGCGCGGGCACGCCCGTCCCCGAGTGGGCCTCCTCCTCCCTCGCCGAACTCCCCGCGCTCATGCGCGCCTCCTCCCAACTCGCCTCCCGCGTCGGATCGGCGGCCCTCGACCGTGTTGAGGCCGCGCTGCTCCGCGATCGCGTCGGCGATGTGCTCGACGCGACCGTACTCGAGGTCCGCGGCGACCGCGCCAGGATCCAGATCTCGGATCCGCCCGTGACCACGAACTGCCCCGCCGGGCCGCTCGTGGCGGGCGGCGCGGCGCGGGTCCGCGTGGTGGCAGCCGATGTGCCCAGCGGGAAGGTCGAGGTCGTCGGGGCCGTCGGGGTCGTCGGGGTCGCTGAGGTCGCTGAGGCTGCGCCCGAGTCCGCCGGCTGAGCGGGCGCTCGCCTCTTTTCCTGACGTGCTCCCGCAGGTGCACGCTCCCTCCGCGCTCGGCTACCGTCTGCCTCACCCGCGCAGGTGCAAACCCTCTGCAATCGCTCGCATAATCACCTCCTGCACCTCGTGCCACTCGTGCATCACCTGCCGGTACCCGACTCGGATCACGAAATACCCGCGCAGCAGCATCTGCGCGTCATGTTCGTTATCTCTCGTCCGCTGTGGCCCCGTGTGCGTCGCGCCGTCAATCTGCACGACGAGCCGCTCACCCAGGAGAAAGTCCACGCGGTGCCCGAGGATCCACGACTGCGCATAGATCGGGATCCTGAGCCAGCTCAGCCGAGTCCGGAAGATCGTTTCCAAACCGGAATCCGAGAACGGCAGGGCCGCCGCTCGAACATCGCGGGCCGCGCCGCGCATCGGGAGCGCCTCGAGAACCGACCAATCAGCCTTTCGCTGACGCAGAGCCGATTCCCACACAGCGAGCGCTTCGTCGAACGGTCGACAGTGGGCCACCATGTGGAGCGCGTCCTCGATCGAGTCAACCAGCGCGGATGGAGGCACCCGCACCAGGGCCCGGTGCCAGTGCAGCCGTGCTCGGCCGGGATACTTTGCAGCACCCGCGGCGCGAACCCTGAAGTGCGGCGCCGCGTCAGCTCCACCCACGTTCCACAGGCCGAGTCTTCGTGCCTGCGTTACGCACGAGACCACGAGACCATTCGCGGCCGCCTGCAGGAGGAGCGGCTCGCACTCCGAGATCGCAATCCATCCTTTCCGTGGCCTGACCATGGTTTTTTGGCGAATCTCATTCAGGATTCGCCGGCGGGAAAACCCCGCGTGCTGCAGGTCACGGGACCGGGCGATGCCGCCAAGGCCCCTGAGAAATTGAACGGGCATACGGTGATCCTGATGCATGTGGCGCCGCGTCGCCCGGATTCCTCGCGCACTGAGGATAAGTGGCGGTGATTCTGGGTCCCTCCCGGCGGTGCACGAAGGCGGGGCCTCCGCGGTGCCCGGGGTGCCCCGGCACCCGGGGTGCCCTCGCGCCCGCGGACCCCTCAGCACCCGCGGATCCCTCGCGCCCGCGGTGCCCTCGGTTCACAAACAGAGCAATGTGCGTTAAATAAGTCCAGATTCGCGAATTTCGACTTATTTAACGCACATTGCTTATTGAACGCACGCGGCCGGCGCCGGGCGCCTCCGGATCACGGAGAACACGGGTTCGCTGCCTGGATCGCGCCTCCCGCCGTGCGGCAACCGGGTGGATGGCGCCAGCACAGCAACACGACGGCAGCCCGCAGGACGGCACCCCGGCAAACCCGCCCGCAAACACCCCGGCCGCCGCGCGCCCAAGCGCCCGCCGGCCAGACCGGCTACGCGGTGATGACCTCGGGCGTCCCGCTCTCCGAATCAGGCATTTCGGCGGCGAGGCGATTCGCCTCCTGGATCAGGGTCGCCACGATCTCGCTCTCGGGCACGGTCTTGATGACCTCGCCCTTGACGAAGATCTGGCCCTTGCCGTTGCCGGAGGCCACGCCGAGGTCGGCTTCGCGCGCCTCGCCGGGTCCGTTCACGACGCAGCCCATGACGGCGACACGCAACGGCACGCTCATGCCTTCGAGGCCCTTCGTGACCTCGTCGGCGAGGGTGTAGACGTCGACCTGCGCGCGCCCGCAGGAGGGGCACGACACGATCTCGAGCTTGCGCTCGCGCAGGTTGAGGGACTGCAGGATCTGCAGCCCGACCTTGACTTCTTCGACGGGCGGGGCCGACAGGGAGACGCGGATCGTGTCGCCGATTCCCTCGGAGAGGAGGATGCCGAACGCGGTCGCGCTCTTGATCGTGCCCTGGAACGCGGGGCCCGCCTCGGTGACGCCGAGGTGCAGGGGCCAGTCGCCGCGCTCGGCGAGCATGCGGTAGGCCTTCACCATCACGATCGGGTCGTTGTGCTTGACGGAGATCTTGAAGTCGTGGAAGTCGTGCTCCTCGAAGAGGGACGCCTCCCAGACGGCGCTCTCGACGAGCGCCTCGGGCGTCGCCTTGCCATACTTCTGCAGCAGACGGGGATCGAGGGATCCGGCGTTGACGCCGATGCGGAGCGACACGCCGGCTGCCTTGGCGCGCTTCGCGATCTCGCCGACCTGGTCGTCGAACTTGCGGATATTGCCCGGGTTGACGCGGACGGCGGCGCAGCCGGCGTCGATCGCGGCGTACACGTAGTTGGGCTGGAAGTGGATGTCGGCGATGACCGGGATCTGGCTCTTCATCGCGATGATCGGGAGCGCTTCGGCGTCGTCGCGGCTCGGGCAGGCGACGCGCACGATGTCGCAGCCGGCTGCGGTGAGCTCCGCGATCTGCTGGAGGGTCGCGTTGATGTCCGTGGTCGGTGTCGTAGTCATCGATTGCACCGATACGGGAGCGTTTCCGCCGACCATGACGGATCCGACCTTGATCTCGCGGGACTTGCGTCGCGGAGAGAGGACCTCGGGGATCTTGGGCATTCCCAAATTAACTGCTGCCACGGGTGAGAGTCTAGCGCCGCTCGCTGGGGACCGCCTCGGTTCGGGGCCTCTGACCTCGGGGAACGGCCCCGGCGCCCGCGCGCGGCGCGGCGCGCGCGACCCCACCTGGGCCGTTCCCGCGGCACCGCCTCCGCTACCCGAACAGCGAGACGGGCTTCACGATGTCGGCGTACATGAGCAGCAGGCTCATCGCGCCGAGCACGATCACGACGGCGAAGGTCACGGGCACCATGCGCGCGGTGTCGACCGGCCCAGGATCGGGTTTGCCGCGGAGCCGGGCGATCCCGCGCTTCAGCCCCTCGTAGAGCGCGCCGGCGACGTGCCCGCCGTCGAGCGGCATGAGCGGGATCAGGTTGAACACGAAGAGCGCCACGTTGAGGGAGCCGAGGAGCCCGACCATGGTCTGCGCTTTCGCGGCGACGGGCGCGTCGAGGCTCGCGACTTCGCCGGCGAGGCGGCCGACGCCGACGACGCTCATGGGGCCGTTCTGATCGCGTTCCTCGGCACCGAACGCGGCCTGCCAGACGTCGACCATGCGCTGCGGGAGCCGGACGATCACGCCCGCGACCTGGGAAACGTTGGTGCCGACGAACTCGGGCACCGCGGTGATGGGTTGGGGAACGGTTTCGGAGGCGGGAAGTGCCCCGATCATGCCGACCTTCTCGGTCTGCGTCCTGCCGTCCGGCCCGGTGACCGTGTTCCCCTTCGCGTCGATGACCGCGCGCTCGTTGGCGACCGGGGTGAGCTCGACGGTCTGCGCCGCGCCATCGCGCGAGATCTCGACGCTCAGCTTCTGTCCGGGAGAGTTCCCGATCAGGCCCCGGAATTCATCCCAGGTGCCGATCTTTTTGCCGTCGACGGCGAGGATCTTGTCGCCGGGCTTGAGGCCCGCTGCCGCGGCCGGCGCGGCCGGGTCGCCCGACTGGCAGGACGTCGCGGTGCTGCCAGCGGGCTGCAGGCACTGGCTGAGCTGACCGAGCGTGGTGCTGTTCTGGGGAAGCCCGAATCCGACGAGGTAGATGCCGAAGAACACGAAGGCGAGCACGAGGTTCATCGCGGGCCCGCCGAGCATGATGATGATCTTCTTCCACACGGGAAGGCGGTAGAAGGTGCGGTCGTCTTCGCCGTCGGCGATGGTTTCCGCGCTCGCGAGCCGCGCGTCGTCGACAAGGCCTCCGATTCCACGGCGCACCTGCGGTTCGTCGACTTCTTGGACCCGGGTGTCGTCGTCGCCGATGCGCTCGAGCTCGGCGACGATCTCGCCGCCGCGACCGCCCTCGGCGTGAGCCAGTTTCTCGCTCATTTCGGCCCTGTCGGGTTTCTGCCCGATCGGGCTCCCCTCCTGAACGACGGAGTTGAGGAATCCCGTCGTCGACGGACGGGCTGTCTCCCCCGGCTTCTGGGGCGGATACATTCCGGTCATCGCGATGTAGCCGCCGAACGGAAGGATCTTCACCCCGTACTCGGTCTCGCCTTTTTTGCGGGACCAGACCGTCTTGCCGAAGCCGATCATGTACTGGGTGACCTTCACGCGGAAGAGCTTCGCCGGGATCAGGTGGCCGATCTCGTGAAGCCCGATCGACACGGCAAGGCCGAGGAGTACGATCAGGATCCCCAGCACGTAGAGCAGCACTTCTGTCACCCGTCCAGAGTAGTCGCGCGCGCCTGTCGGCCCGCTGTGCGATCGTGGGCGCTCAGGCGCCATCGCGAGGGCGCGGAGGCGAGCCGGCGAGGGATCGAGGGGCGGCCAGGCGTTCTCCCGCGCCCCGCGCCTCGTCGCGCGCTACCGCTCCCGCGCGGCGATCACCTTCTGCGCCCGCGCCCGCGCGCTCCGCTCCGCCTCGCCGAGCGACTCGAGGGTGAGCTTCTCGGGCGGGTTGTGCGCGTCGAGCACGGCCTGGATCGTGTCGATGATGTCGAGGAACCCGATCCGGCCGTCGTGGAACGCGTCGACAGCCTCCTCGTTCGCTGCGTTGTAGACGGCGGGATAGGTTCCGCGCGCGCGGCCCACCTCCTTCGCGAGCTTCACCGCGGGGAAGGCCTGGTCATCGAGCGGTTCGAAGTTCCAAGTCTGGGCGGTGGTCCAGTCGAGGGGCGCCCCGACGTTGGCAACGCGCGCCGGCCAGTTGAGTCCGAGCGCGATCGGGAGACGCATGTCGGGCGGTGAAGCCTGCGCGATCGTCGACCCGTCGACGAACTCGACCATGGAGTGCACGATCGACTGCGGGTGGACAACGACGTCGATGTCGCCGTAGGAGATCCCGAACAGGAGGTGCGCCTCGATCACCTCGAGGCCCTTGTTCACGAGGGTTGCCGAGTTCGTAGTGACGACGCGGCCCATGTTCCAGGTGGGATGCGCGAGCGCTTGCGCCGGGGTGACGCCGGCGAGAGCGGCGCGACTGCGTCCGCGGAACGGTCCTCCCGAGGCCGTCAGGACGAGGCGGCGCACCTCGTCGTGGCTGCCGGAGCGGAGGGCCTGGGCGATGGCGGAGTGCTCCGAATCGACGGGCACGATCTGGTCAGGTGCCGCGAGATCCTTGACCAGGTCGCCGCCCACGATCAGCGATTCCTTGTTCGCGAGCGCGAGGGTGCGGCCCGCTTTGAGGGCGGCGATCGACGGCCCGAGGCCGATCGATCCGGTGATGCCGTTGAGTACGACGTCGGCTGGGAGGTCGCGGACGAGCTGTTCGGCGGCTGCAGCACCGAGGCCCGTGTGCTCGACCCCGAACTCGGCCGCCTGTTCCGCGACCCGTTCCGCGCTACTGCCCGCGATCAGGCCGACGACCTGGAACTTCTGCGGGTTTTTGCGGACGACGTCAAGCGCCTGCTCGCCGATCGAACCAGTGGAACCGAGGATCACGACGCGCTTCATGGCTTCCATTCTGCCCGACGATCGGCCGGCCCGCGCCGCCGAGTTCGAGGTCGGCTGCGCGCTCGCGGACACGCGAAGCGGCCCCGCTCCCACCGATGTGGGAAGCGGGGCCGCTCACGCCGAGACGCTACTTCGCGTGCACCGTGCCGACGACGTCGAGCACGAACACCATGACGTCGTCCTTCTTGTGACCCATCCTTTCGAGGCCGGCCGCACCGTAGCCGCCGTCTTCCGCGGGAACGACGGAGATGACCTGCGACCCGACCGTCTGCCCGACGAGGGCCTTCTCGAAGCCGGGAATCACGCCCGTGGTGATGAACGGGACCGGCTCCCCGCGCGACCAGCTGGAGTCGAATTCCTCGCCGGTGCGCCAGATCACGCCGCGGTAGTTGACGTAGACGCGGTCTCCGGACTTCACCTTCTCGCCGTCGCCCTTGATCAGGGTCGCGTATTCCAGCTTTGACGGCGGCTTCACATCCTTGGGGATCGTGATCGTGGGCTCGCCGCTCTTCGCGAGCGTCACGCTCGGGAATCCCTTGGGCGGCTGCTGGGCCTTGCCCTCGGCCTTCTTGAGGAGCTTGTCCGGCGCGAGGGTGCCGGGCTCTCCCGAGCTGCTGCCGTTCACGGTCTCATCGATCTTGCCGACGTTGAGCACGACGACGATCGAGTCCTTCTGGCTGAGGCCTTCAATGCCGAGCGCCGCCGGATCCGTCGACCCGAACACCTCCTTGTACGGGGCCACGACGGCGGTCTGCTCACCGGGCAGCGCGCAGCGCATGCCGTCGTAGGCCCAGATCGCGAGGCTGTCCTTCGTGAAGGGAACCGAGCTCTCGGGGACCTGCTGCATTGCCTTGCCGTCGGAGCCGTTGAAGATCGTCATCGACACGGCGATCGACTCGCCGGCCTTGGCGACCTTCCCCTTGCCCTCCTTGAGGACCGTGCGCTCTGCCTTCGTGGCCTTCACCGGGGTCTTCGAGGTGATCTTCAGATCCTTGCCCGTGGTGCCCGAGACCTTGATCCCCTGGCTCGCCGCTCCTCCAGGAAGGCAGTCGGCGCCCGTGGCGTCCTTCGCGGGCGCGTTGCCCGAGGTGCAGCCAGCGAGGAGGAGAGCGGCTGCGAGGCCGACGGGGAGAAGCGCGCGAGTGACTTTCACGTGTGATGTGTCCTTAACGATCAACAGGTACTTCCCGATTCGGGATCGACTATCGAGTATCGCCTACCCCGACTGCCTGCTGCCTGGGAACGACCGGTTTCTGCGGGCGTTCCCTCGCGGGCGGGGTCACCATTTTTTGCGGCGCGATCAGGCCCGCGGCTTCGGCGGGATGAGCGCTCGAGCCGCGGCGGTTGCCGCGACGACGAGGAGGATCATCGTGATCACGTCGCAGGCGATGTAGACGTAGTGCCACGGCGACTGCCCGGGATCGGCGCCCTGCAGGACCTGGTCGGTGCGCGCGTTCAGCGGCGGCCGCACGAACACGATCTTGGACGCGTACACGGCGACGAGGCCGAACCAGATGAGCACTCGCTTCCCCGCGACGCGGGCGATCGTCGGCCAGAACGACAGGATCGTGAACGCCAGCAGGATCGCGCCCTCCGCGATGTTGAGCGCTGCGAAGACGAGCCGGCCGATCCCGAGGCCGAGGGGAATCGTGATGCCGGGGGCCTGGAACTTGAGCGGAGCCTCGATGAACGAGATCGCCGCGATCATGCCGAACCAGAGCACGGGAAGGGCGACGCGGAAGAGCTCGATCTTGATCCGCGTGCGCTCCGCAGCGCGCTCCTCGAGCGACGGCTGCCGGATCGCTCCTGGTTTCTTGGCCATGGTGGTGTCCTTTCCTGCGGTCTTGCGCCTTCGTATGGTCTGGCGGACTCCTCGGTGAGGCCGGTGGATCGCGGTGTTGCGGAGCCGCGGGACGCGCGGCGCCCGGCGCGGCGGCTAGCTCGCCGTGCTCCGCGCCGCGAGCGCTGCAGCGTAGAGTTCCCGCGCGGAGAGCCCGGTCGCCGCGGCGACCTCGCGGGCCGCGTCCTTGAGCCGGTCCCCCTGCGCGACGCGCTGCTGCACCTCGGCGAGCGCGGACTCCGGTGAGGCCGCCAGTTCGGGAGCGCCCTCCACAACGACGACGATCTCGCCGCGCACGCCCTCGGACGCCCACGCCGCGAGTTCGGCGAGGGTGCCGCGCTTGACCTCCTCGTGCAGCTTGGTGAGTTCGCGGCACACCGCCGCGCGCCGCTCTGGACCGAACGCCTCGACGAACGCGGCGAGCGACTCAGCCAGCCTGCTCGGCGCCTCGAAGAAGACGAGCGTGCGCCGCTCGGTCGCGAGGGCGCCGAGCGCGCGCGACCGCTCCCCCTGCTTCCGGGGCGGAAACCCCTCGAACGCGAAGCGATCCGTCGGGAGCCCCGCGACGGCGAGCGCCGTCACCACCGCGCTCGGTCCGGGGATGGCGGTCACTTCGACGCCCCGCTCCGCCGCGAGCTGCACCACACGGAACCCCGGGTCGGACACCGTCGGCATGCCAGCGTCGCTCACGAGCACGACGTCCTCGGACGCCGCACGCTCGACGAGTGCCGCGGCGCGTTCGTGCTCGTTGTGATCGTGCAGTGCGATGAGCTCTGGCCGGTTCTCGATCTCGAGCATCCGCAGCAGCTGCGCGGTGCGGCGGGTGTCCTCCGCCGCGATCACGGTCGCCGCCTCGAACGTCTCACGCAGTCGCGGCGACGCGTCCCCCAGATTTCCGATGGGCGTCGCGGCGAGGATGATCATGCCTCTATCGTAGATCGCCCCGGATGTGCCGAACGGCCCAGCGCCCCGATCTCCTCGAACGCCTCGGCGTGTGGGGCCGCCGCGCTGGTAGACTTTCTCGGCTATGCACAAGCCCGCCGAACCCACGCTGATCCAGCGCACCGGGTTCCTCTACTTCCCCCTCGCGCTCGTCTCGCGACTGCCCTACGCGATGATGGTGATCGGCGTGCTCACCCTCGTCGTCTCAGCCAGGGGCTCGGTCGAACTCGGGGGGCTGAACTCCGCGGCCGTCGGCCTGGGCGTCGCTTGCTTCGGTCCGTTTATCGGCGCCGCCGCGGATCGCTACGGTCAGCGTCCCGTGCTGCTCATCGTCGGTGCTGCGAACAGTGTCATGCTCGGATTTCTCGCGTGGGTCGCGTTCAGCGATCTCCCGATCGCCTGGGTATTCCTGGCGTCCTTCCTGTCCGGAGCGACGGCCCCGCAGACCTCTCCGATGTCCCGTTCGCGACTCGTGACGATCGTCAAGACCGAGTTGCCACCGGTGAAGCGGCCGCGAACGCTGTCGAACATCCTCGCCTACGAATCGGCGGCCGACGAGGTGATTTTCGTCTTCGGGCCGGTGTTCGTCGGCCTGCTCGCGACGACGATGGGGGCGTGGGCCCCGATCGTCGGCGCCGCGGTCCTCACGCTCATCTTCGTCACGGCCTTCGCGCTGCACCGGACCGGATCGCCGGAGCGTACCGCGGGGGCGAGCATCGGCGAGGTCGCGCCGTCATCCGAGCTCTTTCGTCCCGGCCTGATCGTCACGGTGATCGGGATCTTCGCCGTCGGCGTCTTCTTCGGATCGGCGCTGACCTCGCTCACCTCGTTCATGCGGGATCGCGGCGATGCCGAGAGCGCCGGCCTGTTCTACGGGGTCATGGGCGTCGGGTCGGCGATCTGCGCGATCGGGGTCGCAGCGCTTCCCGAGCGTTTCTCGCTGCGCACCCGCTGGCCGATCTTCGCCGCGATCATCGTCGTCGGCGGCGTGCTTCTCCAGTTCGCGCACGATATTCCGAGCATGATGCTCGCGCTCGCAGTGCAGGGCATCGGAATCGGCCCGCTGCTCGTCACCCTCTATAGCTTCGGGGCGCTCCGGAGCCCGTCAGGCCGCTCTGCGACCGTCATGACGCTGCTCGGGACCTCGCTCATGGTGGGCCAGTCCGCCGCCGCGGCGATCACGGGAGTGCTCGCCGACGGTCGGGGAACGGCTGCCGCGCTCGTGATGCCGCTCGCGGCCGCGAGCCTCGCGCTCACCGTAGGAGTGGTGAATTTCCTGATCACCCCTCGCGATCGGCGCTTGGATCCTCCCCAGGACCGCTGAAACGCGGCTTCGGCAGATGCCAGCCCCTGGCAACCGAGGTGAGGCGCAGCACGATCGCGGCGGCGCCGCCGACGAGCGATCCGAGCCACGCGCTGCCGTCGAGCGCGGCGATGCCGACCGCGATCCCCGCGCCCAGCAGCGCGGACACCGCGTAGAGCTCACGGGTGAGGACGCCGGGCACGGTGTTCACGAGGACGTCGCGGATCACCCCGCCTCCGATTGCGGTGATCGTCCCGACCAGGATCGCGGTGAGGGGCGATTCCCCCGACAGAAACGCGACGACCGCCCCATTCGCGGAGAACAGGCCGAGCCCGAACGCGTCGAACACGACCTCGAAGTAGCGGATCCGGGTGATCCCCGGATGGATGAAGAAGACCGCGAACGCCCCGCCGACTGCGACCGCGAGATTCGGCCAGTGGGTGAAGGAGACCGGCGGATGCACCCCGAGCAGCATGTCTCGGATGATGCCGCCACCGACGCCCGTGAACGATCCGACCACGATCACGCCGAGCAGGTCCAGCCTCCGACGCACCCCGACGAGCGCGCCTGAGATCGCGAACGCAAGGATTCCCGCCAGTTGCAGGACCTCGTAGAGGGCATCGCTCATCACGGCCTGAATTGTAGCGGGGTCCTGGCCTCCTCCGCGCGGCGGGGGCGAAGCGGTCATCCGGATCCGGGCGGACCTCGGAATATCACTCCCCCCGCCGTCGTTGCACCGGGTGGCTGTCCCGCGTCGCGGGCTGATGGAAGAATGGAGATCATGTCCGCTCTCGCACTCACCCCCGCGGAGGTCGCCGATCTGCGCGCGGCTTTCCCGTATTTCACGCGCCAGGCCGAACTGCCGGCTCCCGCCGCCTACCTGGATAGCGCGGCGACGTCGCAGCGGCCGGCCGCGGTGCTCGACGCCGAGCGCGAGTTCCTGGAGACGGCGAACGCCGCCGTGCATCGCGGCACGAGCGGCGCAGTGGGAGCGGCGACCGAGGCGTTCGAGGGCGCGCGGGCGCGCGTTGCGGCGTTCGTGGGCGCGAAGCCCGAGGAGATCGTGTGGGCCGAGAACGCCACCGACGCGCTGAATCTCATCGCGCTCGGGATCGGCGAGGCCAACGCTGGGCTCGGCGTCGACGGCAGCGAACGCTTCGCCCTCGGCGCGGGTGACGAGATCCTGGTCACGGAGGCCGAGCACCACGCCAATCTGATCCCCTGGCAGCGCCTCGCGGCAAAGACGGGCGCGACGCTCACGTTCATTCCGGTGGGCGAGGACGGCACATGGTCGCTCGACGCCGCACGCGAGGCGATCACCCCGCGCACGCGCATATTCGCCTTCGCGCATATTTCGAACGTCACGGGCTTCATCGCCCCCGTCGCCGAGCTCGTCGAGCTCGCCAGAGGCGTCGGCGCGATCACCGTGCTCGATGCCTGCCAATCGGCGCCGCATATCCCCCTCGACCTCGGCGCGCTCGGCGTCGACTTCGCCGCGTTCTCCGGCCACAAGATGCTCGGCCCCAACGGCATCGGCGTGCTCTACGGCCGCTCGGAGATGCTCGCAGCTCTCCCGCCCGCCCGCACCGGCGGAAGCGCGATCACGCGCGTCACGATGGAGCGCGCAGAGTTCATGCCGCCGCCCATGCGCTTCGAACCGGGCACGCAGCCCGTCTCCCAGGTGGTCGGCCTCGGCGCCGCCGTCGATTTCCTCCAGGGAGTGGGGATGGACCGCGCAGCCGCGCGCGAGCACGAGCTCGTCGAACGCCTCGTCGCGGGCATCGAGGAGACGCCTGGGGTTCGCCTCATCGGGCCCCAAGATCTGTCGCAGCGCGCCGCGCTCGCAGCGGTCTCGATCGAGGGCCTGCACGCGCACGACGTCGGGCAGTTCCTCGACGAGCAGGGGGTCCTCGTGCGCGTCGGACACCACTGCGCGCAGCCCCTGCACCGAGCGCTCGGAATGGCATCGTCCACCCGCGCGAGCGTGCACCTGACCACCACCGAGGACGAGATCGATCGCTTCCTCGACGCGCTCCGCGGCGCACAGCGGTACTTCGGAGTGGAGGTGTCGGCGTGAGCGCGCTCGACGGACTGTATCAAGAGCTCATTCTCGACCACTCGAAGCGTCCGGTCGGGAAGGGCGAGCTCGCGGCGGCAGCGGACGCGGTGACCGCGTCCCATCACGAGTTCAACCCGAGCTGCGGCGACGAGATCGACCTGTCGATCGCCGTCGATCCCGAGTCCGGCATCGTCGAGGGCCTCGCCTGGGAGGGGCAGGGCTGTTCGATCTCGATGGCCTCCGCCTCGATCCTGTCGCAGCTGCTCCGCGAGGAGCGGCTCACGGTTGACGAGGCGCAGGTCCGGATCGACGCGTTCCGCGAGATGATCCAGTCGCGCGGCGCGATCGAGCCCGACGAGGATCTACTCGGCGACGCCGTCGCCCTGCAGGGCGTCTCCCAGTTCGTGATGCGCATCAAGTGCGCGATGCTCGGCTGGGTCGCGCTCGAGGCCGACCTCAAGCAGGTCGCCGCGCAGCGCGCCTGAGCCCGCTTGACGCGGCCGCGGGAAGCGGCCAACGGCCTGGACGCTCGCGGCCGCGGGAAGCGGCCAGCGGCCAGCGGCCGGGAGGCTCGCGGCGCCGCGATGATCACCCGCCGCTGGGCATCCTCGTCACATAGCGGCCGAGCGACCCGCTCTGCGCCGCGAGCCGATCGGCAATATCCCTGATGAGCGCCTGCATCGCGGCGCTTGCCGGGCTGGGCGCCATGTCGGCCCGCCTCGCCACGGAGATCGTGCGGGCGAGCGCCTCGCTCGCGAGCGGGGCCGCCCGGAGATCCGGGCGATCCGCGGCGACCATCGCTGGCACGACGGCGACGCCGACGCCGCGCTCCGCGAATCGCAGGGCGGCGTCCATCTCGGCGCCCTCCACCGCGATCAGCGGCTGCACACCCTCCGTCCGGAACGCGGAGTCGAGCGCGGAACGGAGATCGTAGCTTTCGGGGAACTGCACGATCGGCACGCCGGAGAGCTGCTCGAGCGTGACGGGGCCGCGGTGGCGGCTGCCGGGACCCCGGCCAGCCGATCCGGGTCCCGCGAACGGATCCGGGCGGTCAGCGGCCGACACCGCGACCAGCCGCTCCGAGAGCACCGACTCGAGTTCGAGCACCGCTCGAGCTGCGCCAGAGGACACGCTCGTCACGATCAGGGCGAGGTCGAGACTCCCCTCGACGAGGGCAGTGATCAGGCTCCGCGAACCGCGCTCGAGAATCTCGATCTCGATCTCGGGGTACCGCTCGCGGAACTCGGCGAGCACCTCGACCACGAGGCTCGTGCACAGTGTCGGGGTGGCTCCCAGCCTGATCCGGCCACGCTTCAGCCCGGCCAGGCTCGCCATCTCGTCGCGGGCGGCGTCGGCGTCGGCGAGCATCCTGCGCGCGTAGGGCAGCAGGCGCTCCCCCGCGGTGGTGAGGCGGACGCCGCCGCGGACGCGGTGAAAGAGTTCGAGCCCGAACTCCGATTCGAGGCTGGAGATCTGGCGACTGAGTGAGGGCTGCGCGAGGTGCAGGCGCTCCGCGGCTCGGGTGAAATGCCCGATCTCGGCGATCTCCGCGAAACCGCGCAGCTGTTCCAGATTCATATCGATAGCCTATCCGCATCATAATGATGAAATCTATTCATTGGAGTAATGGTGAGCGCGTGCCTAGCGTGGTCCGCATGAGCACACACACCGCTGAAAACGTCCCAGGGGCACCCGCCAACGAGCGCCTCGTCTCCACCTCCGTGCTGGTCATCGGCACGGGCGGCGCCGGCCTCAGGGCCTCCATCGAACTCGCCGAGCGCGGCATCCAGGTCCTCGCCGTGGGCAAGCGCCGGGCCCACGATGCCCACACGACCCTCGCGGCCGGCGGCATCAACGCAGCGCTCGGCACGATGGACCCCGAGGACTCCTGGCAGCAGCACGCGGCCGACACACTTCGCGAGTCGTATTTCCTCGCCGATCCCGCGATCGTCGAGGTCGTGGCACGCGGGGCCGCGCAGGGCATCGGCGACCTCGAGCGCTGGGGCATGCCCTTCGCCAGGGAGGCCGACGGCCGGATCAGCCAGCGCTTCTTCGGGGCTCACAAGTACCGCCGCACCGCCTACGCAGGCGACTACACGGGCCTCGAGATCCAGCGCACGCTGATGCGCCGCGCCGCCGAGCTCAAGGTCCCGATCATCGACACGATCTACATCACGAGGCTCCTCGAGAGCGACGGCAGGATCTTCGGCGCATACGGCTTCGACGTGGTCGACGGTTCCCCCGTCGTCATCCACGCCGACGCCGTGATCCTCGCGGCAGGCGGGCACAACCGGATCTGGCGTCAGACCTCCTCCCGTCGCGACGAGAACACGGGCGACTCGTTCCGGCTCGCAGCGCTCGCCGGCGGCAAGATCCGCGACGCCGAACTCGTGCAGTTCCACCCGTCGGGGCTCCTCGAGCCCAGCGACGCGGCCGGAACGCTCGTGTCCGAGGCGGCCCGCGGCGAGGGCGGCGTGCTGCGCAACGCCCTCGGCGAGCGTTTCATGGAGAAGTACGATCCCGAGCGGATGGAGCTGTCCACCCGCGACCGCGTCGCGCTCGCGAACTACACCGAGATCGCCGAGGGTCGCGGCACCGAGAAGGGCGGCGTGTACCTCGACGTGTCCCATCTCCCGCGCGAGACGATCATGTCGAAGCTGCCCCGCGTCTACCGAACCCTCATCGACCTGCAGATGCTCGACATCACCGAGCAGCCGATCGAGGTCGCCCCGACCGCGCACTACTCGATGGGCGGCGTGTGGGTGCGCCCCGAGGATCACGGCACCGGAGTCGAGGGTCTCTACGCGATCGGCGAGGCCTCGAGCGGCCTGCACGGCGCGAACCGCCTGGGCGGCAACTCGCTCATCGAGCTCCTGGTCTACGGCCGGATCACGGGATCCGACGCGGCCTCCTATGTGTCGGGCCTCACCACCGTGCATCGCGACCCCGCAGCCGTCGCCGAGGCGCGCGCGGAGATGCGCGGGCTCCTCGACGGCAACGGCACCGAGAGCCCGCGGCGCCTGCAGCGCGCGCTCCGCGACCTGATGACGGAGCACGCCGGCGTTGTGCGCAGCGAAGCCGGCCTCACCGAGGGCCTCGAGAAGCTCGATGCGCTCGAAGAGCGAGCCGCGGGGATGACCGCGCACCCGGACATCGCCGGGTTTGACGATCTGTCGCACGCGTTCGACCTGTTCGGTTCGCTGCTCGCGGCACGGGCCACGCTCGAGTGCGCGCGAGAGCGTCGCGAGACGCGCGGCTGCCACAACCGCTCCGACTACCCGGAGCAGAGCGACGAGCTGCGCGGAAACATGATCTGGACGCCGAAGGACGGCGTGTCCTTCGAGCGGGTCGCCGAGGCTCCGGATTCCTTCCGCTCGCTCGCCGAGGCGAGCATCAGCGACGACGTGGACGGCAAGCTCGTGGAGTAGCCGCTGCGACGCACCGCGCGGGCGCGGGCCGATCGCCTCAGGGCGGCGGTCCGCGCCCGCGGCCGTTGTCGTCCACAGGCGGCCAACTTGCGCGATTGCCGCGGCGGCAGCGCCAATGCTGTGGAGAACCGCGATGCCGGGCCCCGGCTGACCGAGCATGGGCGCATGACCCTTCCTGAGCACCCCTCCATCCAGCCGCCGCCAGCCATCGCTCTGCGCGGGGCCACGACCCCTCCCGAAGCGCGAACCGGCCCGCGCGTTCTCACGTGCCGCACCACAGCCGATCTCATCGCCGCGCTTCCGCGGCTCACCGGCTTCACCGCGAATGACAGCCTGTTCCTCTTGCTGTTCCAGGGGGTTCGCGCCCGCTGCGCGATGCGCGTCGATCTCCCCGGGAAGCACTCCCCGCGAGAGTGGGAACCGCTCATCGACCTCATCGGAGAGGTCGCGCTGCGCGCGCGTTTCGCGGCGCCGGGCGAGCGGGCAATCCCCGCCATCGTCATCACCACGAGCCGCACGTTCCGCGATTCCGGGCACGCGCCCTGGCGGGAACTCGCCACCGTGATCGTCCGTCGGCTGCGCAGGGATGGGGTGCCGGCCCGAGAGGCCTGCTGCCGCGCGGCCGACGGCTGGGCGAGCTACCTCGACGAGTCCGCCCCGGCCACCGGCCGTCCACTGAGCGAGATCCAGGCGAGCCCCGTCTCGAGCGTGGCCGAGGGGCTGGCGGAACCGCCGAGTCTCGCCGAGCTCAGCACCGTTCCCGAGGCCGCAGCGTCCGAGCGGGCGGCCGTTCGCCTCGCCCTCGCGGCCGCTCCCGCCTCGGAGCACGCGAAGAATCCGACTCGCGGCCGTCTCCCCGAGCGTCTCACGGATCGCGGGCTGCCTCCCCGCTCGCGCGTCCGAGACGACGAGCCCGTGCGCGCGCTGCGGTGGATCGTGGAGACGGCCGCTCTTGCTCGCGGCTTGTCCGCGAAAGACGGCGAGCCCGGGCCGTCCCCGCGCGCGGTGGCCAGGCTCGGACTCCGCGCGAACGACACGGACGGCTGGTTCGTGATCGCGCTCGCCCTCCTGACGCGGCCGCGTTTCCCCGCGGAACTCGCCGTGGAGCAGGGCCCGCGCGCGGTGCTCGGGCTCCCCCTCGAGCCGCGCGCGGGGACGAGCGACATTGGGCTGCCGTTCGCCTCACTCAGCGGCTTTCTCGAGATGACGGCAGGTGCGCTTCCTGACCACAGGGTGATCGCGGCCGCGCGGGCCCGCGTCCTGGAGGCGTGCGGAGCGCTGCCTGCCGAGCTTCGCCCCGGGCCGCTCGCGCTTGCCGCCTGGCTCTGGTGGCTCGGCGGGGTGCAGTCAGTCGCCGGCGCGCTCCTCGATCGCGCGCGGGACATCCGTCCGGACCACCCCGTCGTGGCCACCGTGGCACGGGTCGCCGCTGAACCGGTCATCCCGTTTGCGCTCCGCGACGTGGATCGGCGTTCAGCGTGATGGCCCGCCAGCTCTCGGCTCCCCTAGCGCGCGCCGAGGACTTCCCGCCGAAGGACCTCTGCGATCCGGTCGATCGCTGCTTCCGCGAGCGGACGGTCGAACGTGAAGCGGATCGCGGTGCGCGCGAGATCAGGGTCGTAGCCCAGCGCGAGCAGCACCGGGGAGGGTTCGTCCTGCCCGGCCGCGCAGGCGGAACCCGAGGAGACCGCGAATCCGGCCGCGTCAAGGGCCACGAGCAAGGATTCCCCGCTCACCCCCTCCACGACGAAGGAGGCGTGGCCGGGCAGCCGTTCCATCGGATCGCCCGTCAACCGAGCACCGGGAACCCGGTCGATCACCCGTGCGATCAGGGAGTCTCGCGCCGAGAGAAGGCCCAGCGCTCGCGTCCCGGCGTCGAGAGCGGCGGCCTGCACCGCAGCGGCGAAGCCCGCCAGGCCGAGCAGGTTCTCGGTGCCCGACCTCGCGCCGCCCTCCTGTCCTCCGCCGTGAATCAGCGGCTCGATCGGGATTCCTGTCCGGAGCAGCAGCGCACCGGCTCCCTGCGGTCCCCCGAACTTGTGCGACGCGACCGACATCGCGTCGACGGCGAAACCGGGCCACCCGTCCGAGGCGGGCCGATTCGCATCCTCACCGTGCCCTCGCGTTGCTGCCGGCCCGTTTTCCTGCGGGCTCACGCGCGCGGAGCCGAACGAAACCGGGAGTGCCGCCGCGGCCTGCACGGCGTCGGTGTGGAGCAGCGCACCGGCCTCCCGCACCACAGCGGAGATCTCGCCGATCGGCTGGACGGTCCCCACCTCGGCGTTCGCGAGCCCGACCGTCACGAGCGCGGTGTCGGGACGCAGCGCCTCCCGGACGGCTTCGGGGTTGAGGCGCCCAAGGGAATCCACGGGCAGCGCGGTGAGCTCGAATCCGAGCCTGCGCACCAGAAACTCGCACGCCTCGCGCACCGACGGATGCTCGATCTCGGTCGTAATCAGGTGCTTTCCGCGGGAAGATGCCAGGGCGAGCCCGATCACGGCAAGGTTGTTCGCCTCGGAGCCTCCCGACGTGAACACGACCTCGGAGGGACGCGCCCCGAGCGCACGAGCCACGGTGGCGCGCGCCTCATCGAGTGCGGTTCCCGCGCGATGCCCGGCCGAGTGCACGCTCGACGGGTTCGCCTGCCCCGCCCGCAGTGCCTCCAGGATCGCCGCCTCGGCCTCCGGCCGGAGCTCGGCCGTTGCCGCGGCGTCCAGATACCCCGGATGCTGCACGCTCACGCGGTCACCGCGTCGAGCCCGAGGTCGAGCGCGCGCGCTCCGTGGGTGAGCTGCCCCACCGAGATCACATCGACGCCGGATTCCGCGGTCGCGGAGACCGAATCGAGATTGACCCCGCCGCTGGCCTCGACGACGCACCGGCCCGCGATCATCCGCACTCCCTCGGCGAGCTCCGCCGGGGTGAAGTTGTCGAGCAGAATCCCCGTCGGACGCGCTGCGATCACGGCCTCGAGCTGCTCGAGCCGGTCGACCTCGACCACGATCGACGCTGTGTGCCCGGCGCGGTCGCGGAGACCGCGGAGCGCGGCCGTCGTGCTCGGCCCATCGACGGCGCCGAGCGCAGCAAGATGGTTGTCCTTCACCATGACCGCGTCCGAGAGGCTGAAACGATGATTGCTGCCTCCGCCCGCCCGAACCGCGTGCTTCTCCAGCGCGCGAAGCCCTGGAGTGGTCTTCCTGGTGTCGGCGATGCGCGCACGAGTGTGCGCCACAGCAGCCACGAAACGGCTGGTGAGCGTCGCGATTCCAGACATTCGCTGCAGCAGGTTCAGCGCCACGCGCTCCCCGGTGAGAATTCCTCGGGCCGGGCCGGCGATCCGGGCGAGCGCATCGCCCGCGACGAAGGGGGTTCCCTCTGCGAGCAGGCCCTCGATCTTGATCCGCTGGTCGGTCTGGCGAAACACCTCCAGGAGCAGCGGCCCGCCGGCGAAGACACCAGGCTCCCGGGCCGAGAGCACCGTCTCCAGAGTCGCCTCGACGGGTATGGTCAGCTCGACCGTGAGGTCACCCCACGGGGCGTCCTCCGCGAGCGCAGACTCGACAACGGTTTCGATGGTGTGACGGGTCAGCATTCCGGAACGCTCCTCGATGATCGGACTGTGGTGTGAGCCGGATACGCCTCCCGTGGCGGATCCACTGGGAAACGCGGGGCGAAGCCCCGGCGCTCGGCGTGCGCGGCGCGCTCCTCCGGGAAGTCCGCGCGCGCGTGCGAACCGCGCGACTCCGTGCGGTTCGCCGCGGCCTCGCACAGCATCGCGAGCAGCGCGGCCACGGGCCCCACGGCGCCAGCGGCGATCGCTGCCGCGCGCGCGATTCCCGCGGCGTCACGTTCGATCCCGAGTCCCGAATCGAAGGCGTCGAGCAGACCTGCTTCCTCGACGTCGCTTCCTGGTGCCCCAGCAGCACCACCGCTGATCACGCCCGTGGGAAGCAACCCGGTCGTTCCCGCGCGCGCCGCGACCGCGCGGAATCCCGCGCCCCGCGGCACCCACAGTCGGCAGCCCGCGGCGGTCGCCGCGAATTCAGCGGCGACACGACCGGCGATTTCTCCGAAGACCAGGCCCTCGAGCAGGGAGTTCGAGGCCAGTCGGTTGGCCCCGTGCACGCCGGTCGAGGCGACCTCACCCGCGACGAACAGGCCGGGAACGGTCGTCCTCCCGTCGAGATCCGAGAGCACACCGCCCATCGCGTAGTGCGCGGCCGGCGACACCGGAATCGGTTCTCTCGCCCAGTCGAATCCGGCAGCGGCGGCGGCCTCGGTGATCCGCGGGAAACGTCGCGCGAGCGTTCCCGTGCCGCCGTCGGCCTCGATCCCCGTCGCGTCGAGCCACACGGGGCGGCCGCTCTGCCGCCCGATGATGCGGTGCAGGGCGCGAGACACCACATCTCGCGAGGCGAGTTCCGCGCGCCGATCCACAGCGGGCATGAACCGGCGCCCCGACTCGTCGCGCAGCACGGCCCCCGCACCGCGAACCGCCTCGGACACGAGCAGGCCGGTTCCGTGCAGCACGGTCGGGTGAAACTGCACGAACTCGAGGTCCGCGACGACGGCGCCCGCCCGAGCGGCAAGGACGACCCCCTCGCCCCGCGCACCCGCGTGGTTCGAGCTGCCGCGGAAGAGTCCCGCGTATCCGCCCGTGGCGAGCACGACCGCGTCCGCCGCAAAGCGCCGACAGCGCCCATCTGCTCCTCGCAGCACCGCACCAGTGACGGCGCCGTACTCCGTGATCAGGGAGTCTGCACTGCACTCCGAAAGCACGCTGATCGCCCCGGAGCGCACGAGGGGCCGGAGCCGCGCCACGAGGTGCCGATGCAGCGCGGCCCCGGATCGGTCCTCCCCTGCGTGCACGATCCTCGGGCGTCGGTGCGCTCCCTCGAGGCCGAGCAGTGGCTCCCCGCTCACCCCGCGATCCGCGGGAAACCCGCCCAGCAGGAGACGCTTCACCGCGCTCCGGCCACGCTCCGTCAGCTGAGTCGCCGCCTCGGCATCGACGATCCCCGCACCCGCCGCGATCGTGTCTGCCGCGTGTTCGGTCGCGGAGTCGCCCGGACCGATGGCGGCCGCGATCCCGCCCTGCGCGAGTGCGGTATTCCCGCCGCCCACCGCGACGGCCTCGGCGTCGCAACCGTCCGAAATCTCGAGCCTGCCCGGTGTGACGAGTGTCACGGCCGTGCCATCCGCCGCCGCGGCGAGCGCCGCGGACAGCCCGGCGACGCCGGCCCCGATCACGAGGATCACGGCCGCGCCGCAAGCATCCGCTCGAGGGCCACCCTGGAATCCCCTGCGACATCGTCCGCAACGACGATTCGATTCGGAATCTCCCCCGCGAGCAGGGACTCGAGCGTCCAGGCGAGGTACGCGGGATGAATCCTGTACATGGTCGAGCACGGGCACACCACGGGGTCGAGACAGAAGACCGTCAGTTCGGGGTGCTGCTCCTGCAGCCGGTTCACCAGGTTGATCTCCGTGCCGACCGCGATCACGCTCCCGGGGGCTGCCGCCTCGATCTCCTTGCGAATGTATTCGGTCGATCCCGCACCGTCGGCGGCCTCGACGACCGCGGCGGGGCACTCCGGATGCACGATCACGCGGACCCCCGGGAACTCCGCTCTGGCCCGCTCGATCTGATCCACGGTGAAGCGCTTGTGCACCGAGCAGAAGCCGTTCCAGAGAATCACCTTCGACTCGCGAAGCGCCTGCGTCGTGTTGCCTCCCAGCGGCAGGTGCGGACGCCACAGCGGCATCTCATCCTCGGTGATGCCCATCGCCTTCGCCGTGTTCCGGCCGAGGTGCTGGTCCGGGAAGAAGACCACCCGCTGCCCGCGCGCGAATGCCCACTCGAGCACGGTGCGCGCGTTCGACGAGGTGCACACGATTCCCCCGTTCCTGCCGCAAAACGCCTTGATCGCGGCGGAGGAATTCATATAGGTGACCGGGATCACGGGCTGCCGGCCCTGGGCGTCCGGTTCGACGCCGAACTCGAATACCAGTTCGCGCCAGCAGTCCTCGACCTGTTCGATCGTTGCCATGTCCGCCATCGAGCATCCCGCCGCGAGGTTCGGCAGAATGACGGCCTGATCGGGGCCCGAGAGAATGTCGGCCGTTTCCGCCATGAAGTGCACGCCGCAGAACACGAATGCCTCGGCCTCGGGGTGACTCTTCGCCGCCTGCGCGAGCATGAAGGAGTCCCCGACGAAATCCGCGTGCTGCACGATCTCATCGCGCTGGTAGAAGTGCCCGAGGATCCTGACCCGGTCGCCGAGCGCCTCCTTGGCGGCGACGATGCGTGCGTGCAGTTCCTCCTCGCTCGCCTCCGTGTATTCGGCGGGGAGCGGCCCCTGCCGCGGGGCATCACCCGGGATCGGGTCCTCGACGGAGGCGCCGGGACCGTAGCCTTCTTCGCGGTCGATCGTCCACGGGTCCTCTGCGAGCCCGGTGCCGCAGCTCGTGAGGCCTGTGGCGCGCAGGGCGATCGGCCTTCGGTGAGCGGGCGCTCCCGGCTTCTGGGCTCCGCCCGGCGGCCTGGTCGAAGTCTCGCGCGCCGCTGCGGCGCGGATCAGTTCGTTGACGCTCGTCATGCTGTGCTCCTCGTGAGTGACGGATCCGGGGTATCGAGGCGGCCCTGCGCGGGCTCCTCGCGAAATCGATACAGCCTCGCCGGACGCCCGGCGCCGCCGGACTCGACGCCTCCGGTCTCCACGAGCACGCCTCTCGCCAGGGTCTGCCTGCGGAAATTCGCGGGATCGACAGCGTGCCCGCGCACCGCCTCGTGGACGGAGCGCAGCCGGGCGAGCGTGAATTCTGCGCCGAGAAAGTGGTGCGCGATCGCCGCGTACTCGGTCCGCGAGCGCAGGCGTTCGAGCGCGGTCGCGACGATCCGATCGTGGTCGAACGCGAGTTCGGGAAGCGCGTCGGCCGAGAACCAGCAGGCCTCCGAGAGCTCGGGTTCCGGATCCTGCGCTCGCAGCGGCTCGGGATCGTCCCAGCGGCTCGACCGCCGGGCGTCGTCCTGCGCCTCCCCGCGGTCTCGCGGTCCGTTCTCCTCGCCCCGCGCAGCGCGACGCCCGGCGCCGTCCGCAGCCCGCGCTCCCCCGGCACCGGGGACATCGCCAACTCCTTGCTGCCCGCCCACCGAGGCCAGGACGTCCTCGCTGAACAGGGCCCAGTACGCGATCGTGACGAGACGCTGCGCCTCCGCCGAGCGTTCCACTCCCCCAAAGGAGTAGAGCTGCTCGAGGTAGCTCGGTTCGCGCCGCACCGCCCAGCGGGACGCGCGCAGCGCGGTATCCGTGAGCGTTTCGTCCCATCTCGTGGGCCCGCCGGGGAGTGCCCAGCGCCCCCTGAACGGCTCGCGGGTTCGCCGCACGAGGGGCAGCCACAGCGTGGATTCCCCACCCTGGGCGCCGTCCCGCTCGTGCCCCACGGCCGCGCCGACCGGGGGACGCAGCGCGAACGCGACCACCGAGACCGCGACGGCCGGCGGCAGGAACTTGCGCTCGCTCGCACTCGCTTCGGCGTACATTGCCCATTCTCCCCGGTCGATGCGGCATCAGGGCCACTCGAACAATTAAAGTCAGATTGACTATAACTTGATGATACGTCACACCGGGGCCCGTTCCAAGTCGGGGAACGCCCTCCGAGCAGTCGCCGATCGCCGCACGTCGCACTCCCAAACACCCCATTTGCGGCGGAAAGTAACAATTCTCGGGATTCCCCTCGTCGGAGAAGATCCGTTCGGATAGGCTCAGTAGTGAACCAGTCATGTCGCGTGTCCGGGGGGAAACCCGACCCGCCTGGCTCGCCGCCTCACGGCGGCTCCCAAATACTCACGACGACCTCGTCGCCGTGGACCCAAGGCCGCTCTCGCGGCCAGCTACAACGAAGGAAAACATATGGCCACCGGCACCGTGAAATGGTTCAACTCCGAAAAGGGCTTCGGCTTCATTACCCCCGATGACGGGGCGTCCGACGTGTTCGCGCACTTCACCGCGATCCAGGGCAGCGGCCGTCGCGATCTCTTCGAGAACCAGCGCGTCGAGTTCGACGTCGAGCAGGGCCCGAAGGGACTGCAGGCAAGCAACATCCGCGCGATCTAATTTCACGCGGCGCTTTCGGAGGTCGGGCATTCGCCCGGCCTCCGTTTCTGTTTTCCGGGCCCAACGATCGTTCCCGAAGCGCGGTGCCGACAACGGCGCCGCTCGGCGTTCCCCTCACCCAGGCCCACAACCGCACCCGCACCCGCACCCGCACCCGCACCCGCGGCGTCACGCGATTCGAGGCGGGCACCCGCGCGTTTGTACGTTCCCTACACGCGGTTCGACACTCGCCACGCACCCCGCTACATTCGGGGGGCCGCGGCGCCGCGGCGACGCTGAACCAGGGGGCTGCATGACGAAGACCGACTTCCCGCATCTCTTCGCACCGCTCGAGCTCGGCGGGATCACCCTCCCGAACCGAGTCATCATGGGTTCGATGCATCTCGGATTCGAGGAGGACGCCGACGGCCCCGAGCGTCTCGCCGCCTTCTACCGCGAGCGCGCAGCGGCGGGCGCAGCGCTCATCGTTACCGGCGGCGTCTCACCGAACGCGGCCGGTCGCCTCACCCCCGGATCGGCGGTGCTCGACGATGCGGCCGACCTCTCCGGGCACCGCACGGTCACCTCCGCCGTGCACGCCGCTGGCGGGCGGATCGCGCTGCAGCTGCTCCACGCGGGACGCTATGCCGCCCACCCCGGGCTCGTCGCTCCGAGCCCGCTGCAGGCCCCGATCTCTCCGCTCCCGCCGCGCGAGCTCAGCTCCGAGGAGATCGAGCAGACCGTCGAGGACTACGCGCGCGCCGCCCGGCTCGCCCGCGAGGCTGGGTACGACGGCGTCGAGATCATGGGGTCGGAGGGATACCTGATCAACCAGTTCACTGCGCCCCGCACCAATCATCGGAGCGATCGCTGGGGCGGCGACTTCGCGGGTCGCACGCGCTTCCCGCTCGAGGTGCTGCGGAGTGTGCGGGCGGCCGTCGGACCGGAGTTCCTGATCATCTACCGCCTGTCGATGCTCGATCTCGTGCCGGACGGAGCTCCGTTCGCCGAGGTGGCGGAGCTCGCGCGGCTCGTCGAGGAGGCCGGCGCCTCCGCGATCAACACGGGCATCGGCTGGCACGAGGCCCGCGTGCCGACGATTGCCGGGTCCGTGCCGCGCGCCGCGTTCGCCTGGGTCACGAAGCGACTCTCGGGGCGCGCCGGGATTCCCCTGATCACAACGAACAGGATCAACACCCCCGAGACCGCTGAGCGGCTCATCGCCGAGGGGGTCGCCGACATGGTGTCGCTCGCGCGCCCGTTCCTCGCGGATCCCGAGTTCGTGTCGAAAGCCCAAGCAGGGCGTTCGGACCGCATCAACACGTGCATCGGCTGCAATCAGGCCTGCCTCGATCACACCTTCGCCGGGAAGCCCGCGAGCTGCCTCGTCAATCCGCGCGCGGGTCGCGAAACGGAGCTCCTGATCGCGCCCGCCATCGAACGGAAACGGATCGCGGTTGTCGGCTCGGGCCCCGCCGGACTCGCCTGCGCAACGACGGCCGCCTCTCGCGGTCACAGCGTCACCCTGTACGAGGCCGCGGAACGCATCGGCGGTCAGCTCAACCTCGCGCTGCAGGTCCCGGGCAAGAGCGAGTTCCGGGAGACACTGCGCTACTTCGCGGGCAGGATCGAGGAGACGGGCGTCGAGCTCCGTCTCGGCCAGCGCGCGACGGCGGGGTCTCTCGCTGAGGACGCGTTCGACGAGGTGGTGATCGCAACGGGCGTGCTGCCGCGCACGCCCGAGATCCCGGGGATCGACCGCCCCGAGGTGCTGGGATACATCGACGCGATCAACGGCGCCCATGTCGGCGACCGGGTCGCGATCCTCGGATCGGGGGCGATCGGATTCGACGTCGCCGAGGCGTTGACGCAGCTCGGCGAGGAAGACCCCGCCGATATCGCCGGGTTCCTCGCGCACTGGGGCGTCGACCCGGCTGAGTACGACACCGCAGGGCTCGCCACCGCGCCGCCAGCCCCGGAGCCGAGTGCCCGGTCGGTTGTCATGCTGCAGCGGCGCGCGGGGAAACCCGGCGCAGGCCTCGGGAAGACCACCGGGTGGATCCATCGCGCCGAGCTCTCCCGCCGCGGCGTGCAGATGCTCGCTGGCGTGAACTACCTCGGTATCGATGACGCGGGCCTGCGGATCGAGGTCGACGGCGAGGAACGCGTGCTCGAGGTGGACTCCGTCGTGGTGTGCGCCGGCCAGGAGCCCGACCGGGGTCTCGCGGACGCGCTCGCGGCGGACGGGATCACGGCGCACATCATCGGCGGCGCCGATGTCGCTGCCGAACTCGATGCGAAGCGGGCGATCGATCAGGGCACCCGCCTCGCCGCGATGCTCTAGCGGTCACGTGCCGCGATCGGGTCGCTCACCCCACCCGCCCCACCTCACCCGCCTCACCCTCACGCTGCTTCACCCGCGCGTTCCCCTGTTTGAGCACGTATGCTCGGAAGCGCACCCCATCGAGCCGACCGCATCACCCCTTCCCGATTGGAATGAGATGAGCATCGACCACGAACAGGAACTCACGCGCGCGGCGATCCGTCTTGAAACCGCACGCGCAAAGCGCGATCAGGCGATTCTTGACGCACACGCCGCGGGCACCAAGGTCACCGCGATCGCCGCGGCCGTGCATCTGTCACGGATGCACGTGCATCGCATCCTGAATGCGGCGAGCGCCGAGAAGTCCGCGGCGAAGACCGGCTAGGGCGCAGGGACCGTCGCTCAAGGCCGACGCTGGCCCGAATCGGGCTACCCGAGCAGTTCGCGCGCCTCGCCGATCGCGTCGCGGATCGCCGCTGCCAGATCGTGCCGCCCCGCACCGCGATCGGCCCATCCCCAGACGGCTGCGAGGAGCGCCGCGGCGTACCCGCCCCCGCGAGCTGCGGCACGAACGGGAGTTTCTCCGTCGCGCCGCAGTTGCGCCTCGAGCGCGGCCGCGATTCGGAGCTGTCGCTCCGCGCGCGACTGCGAGAGCTCTTCCTCGAGTCCCATGGTGCGCGCGTCGACGATCGCGAGGGCGAGCACCGCGGGCGACTCGCCGTTGGCGAACGCATCGAGTCCGCGTTCGAGCGAGCCGTCGGGGCCGGCCAGTCCGGCCTCGAGCGCCTCCACCCTGCAGTCGAAGACGTCCCACAGCAGGGCCGACTTCGATGCGAAGTAATTGAAGAAACTTGCCCTGCTCACACCGGCGCGTCGCGTGATATCGGCGATCGCCGTCGCGGCGTAGCCACGCTCGAGAAAGAGCTCGGTTGCGGCGTCCGCGAGCTCCTCACGAGACGATGCGCGCGGTCTGCCGCGCCCTGGAGATGACATGCGTCAACCCTACTGGGCATGCAAAATGAGCTATTGTTCATTTGTTGTTCTCGATCTAACAAATCAACGGAGACCATACTGATGCGCTGTTCCCCCCATTTCACGAAACTGCCCGTTCGCCTGGGAGCCGCGCTCGCGGCTCTCGGCGTGCTCTCGCTCGCCGCGTGCGCCCCCGCCGCGCCGAGCGCCCCGGAGACCCGGGATGGCGGCGTCCTCGTGTATGCCACCGGCGACGCCGAGCCCGCGTGCCTGGACCCCCACGTCGGCGGCAACTACCCGCAGGCCCTCGTGGCGACGCAGTTCCTCGAGCCCCTCTTCGGCCGCGACGACAAGGGCCAGATCGTCCCCTGGCTCGCCACCGAGTGGAAGGCCGCCGCTGACGGCCTGAGCTGGGACATCACCCTGCGCGATGACGTGAAGTTCACCGACGGAACCCCCTTCGACGCCGAGGCCGTCGCCGCGAATATCGCCCACATCCAGGATCCGAAGACCCAGTCGTCCACGGGCTTCGTCGCGCTCAAGAAGGTGACGAAGGTCACCGCCATCGATCCGACGCACGTGCGCTTCACCCTCTCCGCACCCGACTCCGCGCTGCCCGAGTCGCTGAGCCAGCACTGGATCGCCATGGAGTCTCCCGCTGGGCTCAAGCGGGGCATGGAGGAGAACTGCAAGGCCCCGATCGGCACGGGCCCCTTCAAGGTCGAATCGCGAGTTCAGCAGGAGAAGATCACGCTCGTCCGCAACGATGACTACGTGTCGACCTCCCCCGAGGCCGATCACTCCGGCCCCGCGCACCTCGACGGCATCGAGTGGCGATACATCCCCGACGCCGCCACCCGCCAGGCCGCGCTCGCCTCGGGCGAGGTGAACGTGATCGATAACCCGCTGCCCGCGGATATCGCCGCCGCCAAGGGCGCCGGATTCACCCACATCGACGCCCCCCGTCCCGGATCGGTGAACCGGATCGAGCTGAACTCCGGCCAGACGCCGTTCGACGACATCCGCGTGCGCGAGGCCTTCGTCCGCGCCGCCGATCCTGGCCCCGGAATCGAGACCCTGTTCCACGGCACCGCGAAGCGCAGCTTCTCGCCCCTCGCGAGCACGGAACCGTTCGGTATCTCTGACGAATCCCTGTTCAAGACCGATCCGAAGGCTGCCGAGCGGCTGCTCGACGAGGCGGGGTGGAAGACGAAGGGTGCGGACGGAGTACGCACCAAGGACGGCAAGCGCCTCACCGTGCGCATCCCGGTCAGCACGAACCAGTCGAACGCGGCGGAGCAGTCGCTGTTCGAGCAGATCCAGGCGAACACCGGCAAGGTGGGCTTCGAGTTGAAGCTGAACCCGGTCGACCTGCCGTCCTGGCACAAGGCCCTGAGCGCCAAGGAGTACGAGGCCGTCAGCGCGCCCTACACGAAGGTCGGGCCCGACGTGCTGCGCACCCTCTACCACTCCGCGAACATCACGCCGGCCCCGTCCGGCTACTTCGCAAACCACGCGCAGATCTCCGACCCCAAGATCGACGCCCTGCTCGTGGACGCAGCGACGAACGCTGACCCCGCGAAGCGGAAGGCGGCCGCCGCGAACGCGCAGAAGCTGGTGATGGAGAGCTTCGTGATCCTGCCGCTCTATGATCAGCAGAATCACTTCCTGGTGAACGGCGCGACGGGCGTCACCTCGCTCGGCACCATCGCGACGCCGACGATGATCAACGCCAAGCTCACGAAGTGACTCAGCGCACCACCACACCGCGTCGGCTCGGGCGAGCGATTCTCGCCCGGGTCGGCGCGGCCGCGCTCGTCGTGTGGGCGACGGCGACGATCGTGTTCTTCGCACTGCGCGCGTCGGGCGACCCGCTCGAGGCGGTCCTCGGCGGGCCCGGCTCCGAGGCCGGCCCCGAGACCGTGGCCCGCGCTCGCGCCGAATACGGGCTCGACCTGCCCGTTTTCGTGCAATACCTGATGATGCTGTGGCGCACCGCGACGCTGCAGTTCGGGGACTCCTACTCGCGCAAGCTCCCCGTCTCGGAGCTGCTCCTTGCGCAAATTCCCTCCACCTTCCTCATCGCCACGCTCGCGCTGCTGCTCGCGTGGGCATTCGTGGTCGCTGGAGCGCTGATCGGCGTCGCGAACCGCGGGCGGATCGGGCGCGCCGCCCGCGGCATTCTCGCGGGGATCGAGACCGTCGCCTCGGTGATCCCGCCGTTCTTCCTCGGCGCGCTCCTGATCCTGATCTTCGCGGCCGGACTCGGCTGGTTTCCCGCGACGAGCAGCGGTTTCGCCCCGAGCGCCCTGCTTCTCCCGATCGTGACGCTCGCCGTCCCCGTCGCGGGCTACCTGGCCCACGTGGTGCGCGGCTCGCTCGATACGCTCGACGACGCGCCCTTCGCGACGACGGCTCGCAGCCGCGGGGCATCGGAGCCGCGCGTGCTGCTCGTGCACACGCTCCGGCACGCTGCGCTTCCGGCCCTCGCGCTCTCGGGCTGGGCGTATGGCTCGCTCCTGAGCGGCGCGGTCGTGGTGGAGGCCCTGTTCGCGCGTCCGGGTCTCGGGCGCTTGCTGCTCGACGCGGCGACGGTGCGCGACATGCCCGTGGTCACCGGTGTGGTCGTGGTCGTCGCGCTCGCCTACGTTGTCGTGATGTTCGCCTCGGACGCGCTCGAGCGCGTGGTCGATCCGCGAGCCAGGCGGGTGACCCCGTGAGCGGGCAGCGCACGGCCGGCGCGAGCGCCGACGCCCGGCTCGCACCTTCCGGCGGCGGACCGGCGCGGCGCACGTCCGCGTGGGCGGCGCTCGGCCGCACCCTCGGGTGGCAGGGCTTCCTGTCGCTCGGATTCCTCGTGCTCGCGGCGGTCGCCATCGCGGCACCCCGGATCCTCGCCCCTGGCGATCCGCTCGGGATCAGTCCCGTCGACGCGTTCACCCCGCCGACGCTCTCCCACCCCTTCGGCACGGACGAGTCGGGCAGGGACGTGCTCACCCGCGTCATCCACGGGGCGAGCGCCTCGATCGGGATCGGGGCCGCCGCCACGGCGATCGGGATCGGGATCGGGGCCGTCCTGGGCGCCGCCGCCGCGCTCGGGCCGCGCGTGCTCGATGCCGCGCTCGGCCGGCTCTTCGAGGTGCTGTTCGCGCTGCCGACGCTCGTCGTCGCACTGCTCCTCATCGCCGTGATCGGCGGGGGAACGACCGCGGCGGTCATCGCGATCGGGCTCTCGACGATCCCGGGCTACGCCCGCATGCTGCGCGCCAGCATTCGCGGCGTCGCCTCGAGTGGATACGTCGAATACGCCCGCCTCGACGGCGTCGGGCGGGCCGCGATCCTCGTGCGGCACATTGCGCCGAACGCGCTGTGGCCGCTCGTGTCAGCGGCGACGCTCGGGATTGCACAGGCCGTCGTGTGGGTTTCCGCGCTCGGATTCCTCGGATTGGGAACCGCGCCGCCGTCACCCGAGTGGGGCGCCATGCTCAACTCCGGGCGCGTGTACCTCGCGTCCGCGTGGTGGATGACGCTCGGCCCCGGCCTCGCGCTCGTGGCCACCGCCGCCGCTCTGACGGTGCTCGGCCGTCGATTCGCGAACAGGAGGCAGGACCAATGAACACGACGCAGCAGCGGCTGAGTCCGGCCGGGCCCGTCGGAGGCACGACCGGATCACCGGCGGCCGGTGAGCGGCCCCAGCTCGTGGCCTACGGAGTGTCCGTCGAGGGGCGCCGGGGCGAACGGATCGTGAGCGACGTCGACGTGAGCGTCCGCGCGGGCGAGTGCCTCGCGATCGTCGGCCCCTCCGGCGCCGGAAAGTCCGTCCTCGCGCGCACGCTCCTCGGCCTCACACAGGCCGATCCCGCGTGGCGGGTCACCGGCGAGCGATTCGAAATCGCGGGCCAGGATCTCCGGCGGGCCCGCCAGTCCACGTGGCGTCGCCTGCGCGGCCGCACCGTGGCGCTCGTCCTCCAGGACGCGCTGCAGTCCCTCGACGGGCTCCGGACGATCGGCGCCGAGGTCGGCGAGGCACTCGCCGTTCGCGGAGTGAGACGAAAGGGACGGGACGCGGAGTCGATCCGCGCGCTGACCGCCGCGGGACTCGCCGGCGCTGCCGAACGCCTCGCCCAGCGGCCGGGCCAGCTCTCGGGGGGCATGCGCCAGCGAGCGCTCATCGCGTCCGCGATCGTCGGGGAACCGGCGGTGCTCATCGCGGACGAGCCGACAACCGCGCTCGACCCGGTGACCGCCGGCCGCGTGCTCGACCTGCTCGGCTCGCTACGGGATGCCGGCACCGGGATCGTGCTCGTCAGCCACGACCTCGCGGCCGTCTCCCGCATCGCGGATCGCGTCGCCGTGCTCGACGGCGGCCGCATCGTGGAGATCGGCAGCACCCGCCAGGTGCTCACCGCCCCGCGGAGCCGCACCGCCAGGGAGCTCGTCGCCGCGATCCCGGACGGTCACCCGGCCCCCGCGCCGCGACTCGGTCCCGAGCTCCTCGCGCTGCGCGAGGTGTCTCGAATTTTCGCCGCTCCGGACGGCGGCGAGACCGGCGTGCGCGGGATCTCGCTCGCGCTGCGCGCCGGGGAGTCACTCGGGATCGTCGGTTCCTCCGGTGCAGGCAAAACGACGCTCGCGCGGCTGCTCGTGGGCGCGGAACGACCGGACAGCGGCGAGATCGATCGATGCCCTGGCCCCGCGGGCCCGCCCACGATCAGGCTTATTCCGCAGGACCCGCTGTCGACCTTCGATCCGCGCTGGCGGGTCGAGCGCATCATCGGGGCCTCGCGCCGGTCCCCTGCTGCACCGTCACCCGCCGAGCTGCTCCGATCGGTCGGCCTGGACCCGTCGCTGCTCGGGCGGGCGCCGGCTTCGCTGTCGGGGGGTCAGCGTCAGCGGGTGGCGATTGCGCGCGCGCTCGCGGCCGAGCCGGACATTCTGGTGTGCGACGAGCCGGTCTCCGCGCTCGACGCGGCAACGCAGTCCGAGGTGATCGGCCTGCTCGGGCGACTGCGCGAGGAACGCGGGGTGGCCCTCGTGTTCGTCTCGCACGATCTCGCTGCCGTGCGCGCGCTGTGCTCGCGCACCGTGGTGCTCAGCGATGGCCGGATCGTCGAGGACGGCGCCACTGAGGAGCTCTTCTCCGCGCCCGTCCACGAGGTGACCGCAGCACTCGTCTCGGCTGCGACGGCGGGACCGCATGCAACGGCGCGTCGTGTTCCGGTTTCCGATCCTGATCGGACCCCCGAGGGTGTCGCCGTGAGAGACTGACGGCATGAGCGAGGAAACGATTCCGACGCACGTGAAGACAGTGGTCGGCGCGCGGGGAACCCACTCGCGCGCCGTCCCGAATCCGGACAATCCCGGCAATCCGTTCGCGGCCGGCACCGCGTTCAAGCACCTCGATGGCGATCGGGTGTTCGCGGAGTGGTGGTCTCGCCTTCCTGCTCCGTTCGACGGCGATTACCGGCTGACCGAGGTGATGCGGGACGGCGGTCCCGGTGAGTACCTCCAGGTCGGGGGCCGGCGCGGCCGGATGACGTTCGAGATGCGGCGGCTCGTGGACGGCCGGTTCCGGCAATACGTGATCGGGCGGAAGGCGGACTTCGACCGCGCCGTGTTCGAGTACGCGCCCGAGGAGGAAGTCCCGATCCAATCGAACGTTCAGGAGGTGTATCCGCACGAGGTGTGGACCTCGGCATCGGTGACGCCGGTGTTCCGCCTCTGGTTCGAGGAGGGCGAGATCCCCGGCGGGCTCACGATCCGGGAGCTGTAGTCTGCCGCTTCACGTGCGGGTCGGTGAGTCGCGCTCCGGCACGATGTAGGACATGGTCACGGTCGCGACGCTGCCGCCCGCGTAGTCGAAGCGGAGATAGCGGTCGTCTCCGATGCGATAGAGATCGAAGCCCCACGGCGCTTCGGGTTCGACGGCCTCACGGGGCGGGCCGAAGCGGTCGAGCACCTGCGCGCGGGTCGCGGGGAGCGGGAGTCCGTCGATGAGCTTGTCGGCGTCCTGGTAGACGCTCCGCTCCGGATCACGGATCCTGATCAAGGCCCCGATCAGGATCTCCTGCGCGAAATGCAGGAGCACGCCCGTGCGCTCGTAGTGCTCGTTTCGTCCGGGCTCTTCGCCCTCGAGCCCGGCTTCCGTGACCTCGAGCGCGGGGCCGGAGAGCACGATGAGGTGCTGGTGCTCCGGCGAGTGGAGTGGCGTGCCGAGCGCCTCGAGGAATTTCGCCAGTTGGCCCGTGATCGCATCGGCGGGCAGGAGACCGCGACTCGATACTGCTTCTCGGGGCGAAGTTTCGCGGGCGCCAGCATGCCCCGCGCTCTGCTCGCCATCCGCGCCCTGCTCGCCATCCGCGCCCTGCGCGGCCCGCGTCGGTCCGTCTTCGAGCCGTCGCATGACGACGATGAGTTCGAGCTGCCCGGACGGGAAGTCGAACTGCACGTAGCCATCCCCCGCGGCGTAGCTGAGAAAGTGGGCGGACTCCCGGACCGGCTCGCCGAGGGTGCGCCTAATGTCGTCCATCGTCGGCCACGGGCCGATCCCCCGCACGAGATCGGGGGTGCGCCGGTATTCGCGGTGCGCGCCCCGGGTGTCGGTGTGGAGGAACACCGTGTCGACCTCCTCGCCAATCAGCAGGAATTCGACGCCGCGATCGGACATGAGCAGGTATTTCTCTGCGGGCTGGACGTCGTTGAACTTCTCGACGCCGTGTTCGCCGCCCAGGAACGCGAGCGCCCGGTCGAGCGCTGGCTCGCCCTCCCGCGCCCCGAGGGCGTCGAGGAACACGCGCACGTCGCCACGGATTTCGCCGGCGCGGGAGGCCTGCGCGTCCCAGCGCCTCGCGACGGCGCCCAGCATCTCTACGATCTCCCTGGCCGAAACCTCGAGGTGACTGCGGCTCGAGATGATGGGGCGCGGGTAGGGGGCATCGCGGTGGGTGATGGCCTCCTTGCGGATTCCTATGAGCTCGGCGGCGAGCGCCGGCAGCGATTCCGGTGGCCGGTACTCGACCCCGTCGGTGAGGACGGAAAAGGCCATGTTCTCGGAGTTCATTCCGCGGCCGAGTTCAACCTCGAGCCTGGCGGTCACTCTGCCGAAGGCGACCTCGACGGTGAACGAGCGCTTGCGCGGGTCAGCGAAGTGCGTCGAGCCGCGTTGCACCGCCGCGCCAGCCCGCGCGTACGCTCCCATGAACTCTTCGACCGGGAGTGCCGCGAAGCCGCTCAGCGCGCTTCCGAGGGAGTCCTCTGCGATGTCGGTGCCGGTGCCGGTGTCGAGGGCCCAGTCGCGGTCCCGGTCGCACCAGCGATACCACCCCTCCGCGAGGCCCGCGCGAGAGAGCTCTTTGAGCAGGGCGCTCGCCCAGCTCAATTCGACGCGGAGGCGCGGTTCGATGGGGATCCAAACCTCCTGCGGCCCCGAGTGCGCGGGCGCGGCGATCGCGGGGAACCCGAGGTCGGCGCTGATGGCGAGGAGCTGATCCCGCACGGGGTTTTCGGTTCCACCGCCGCCTCCGAAGACGACATAATTCGTTTCCTGCGGATCGTAGTCGCCGAAGGCGCGCGCGATGCGTCCGAACTGCTCGAACTCTGCCGCATCGCGACGCACCACTCCTGCCGACCAGGCCGAACGCTGCCCGGCCTCGAGGAATCCGGCCGCCACCTGCTCCGGACTCCACCAGTCGGCGATCGCGGCGACGTTCTCAACCGAGAACTCGTCGAGCCGAAGTAAGGGTCCGAGGAGCCGATCGATGCCGAGCTCTTCGACCGGGGTCCGTTCCTCGCGAAGCCGGGCGAAGGTCCCGCTCGTGAGCGCTGGTGGCGCCGAGAACAGGACGACCCCCGTGACCGGCTCTGCGGCGACCTCCGCGGAGAGCGCGAGGAGGTCCGGCGGGACGCCGTCGAACATTTCGTGGCAGCGCGCGAGGGCCTCGGGTGCGGCGTAAGGGCTGGTGCGGTCGAAGATCGCGAGAAGCCCCCGACCGTCGGGCGCGAACACGGCGCGGACCCGATCGCCTGCCGGGGTGTCGAACCCCGTGCGCTCGGCCTCGCCGGAGTTCTCTTCCGCGCCGCCGGGGGTGAATCCGCTGATGAGCGACAGTATCCGCAGGCGGCGTCTGAGTTCGAACACCGTGGTAACGCGCAGCGTCGACTCGTCGAACTCGGAGCGGTGGAGTTCGGTGAGGAGTTCGTCTGGGTCGGAGAACCAGTAGCCGAGCGGGGTCAGCGCGTCGAAGCCGTTGATGATGAACTCGGAGGCCACGTCGAGTACGTCGCCGGCGTACGGGGCATGGAACTCCTGTACCTCATCGCCCTCGGTGCGCGCTCGTAGGACGAAGCCGCGATCGAAGAACAGCGCGAGAAGTTCCGAGGCCTCCTCGTCCTCAATGTAGAAGACCGAATTCTCCGCACTGATGTGGGCTTCCACGAAGCCGATCAGTTTCTCGAAGGCGACCTCGTCCGTCTCGTCGCAAACCGCGATCTCGTTTTCAGCCTCATCGCTGAATTTCAGGGCTCGCATTCGCTCTCCTCGATTGCTCCGGAACGTTTCTACCCTAACCATGGCGTGCACACAGCGCCTGCCTATTACCCCTGGTCTGCAGCCTCCTCCGGTTCCTCATCCTCGTATCGCCGTCGCCGGCGCGGGCTCGTGGTCTGACGCAGATACAGGCGAACCAGGCTCTGCTTGCGCTCGAAGTACGCCGGCGCTGCGATGCGTCCCGCCGCGTACTCGGCCTCGAGCTCCGAGATCGATTGCGCCGCGGATTCCGCCTCGAACCGGGAGTGCGAGGTGTCGAATGCGGCGGTCGCTCGAATCTTCATGGATCGAGTATGGATGGCACCACTGACACGGACGGCGCTCACCGAACACACGCGAGAGAGAAAATTGGAAACTGGCCCGTCGCCGGGCGAGAATGGCACCCACACGCGCTGCTGGACCGAACTACGGCAACGGGAAGCGCTGACCAGGGAGTAGCACTCATGAGCGTCATCATTTCGGGGGCCTCCGGCCTCATCGGCACCGCGCTCGCGAGTGCACTGCGGGATCGGGGAACGCGGGTGACGCGTCTCGTGCGGCGCGAGGCGCGATCCGCCGATGAGATCAGCTGGGATCCGGCCGCGGGTCGGCTGGACGCGGACGCGATTCGCGGCGCCGCGGCGATCGTCTCACTTGGCGGGGCGAGCGTGGGGCGGCTGCCCTGGACCAGGACGTACCGCGAGACCCTCGTCCGCTCGAGGGTCGAGGGAACGCGGACGATCGTCAACGCGCTGCACGCTCTGGCGAAGAACGGCGAGCCCGTCCCTGCACTGCTCTCGGCGTCCGCGTCCGGGTTCTACGGTTCCGCGCCGGGCGTGGAACTCACGGAGAAGTCGCCGGTGGGCGACACCTTTCTCGCGCGGCTGTGCGAAACGTGGGAGGCCGAGGCGCTCCGGGCGGAAGACGTGGCGAGCGTCGCGCTCCTGCGCACCTCCCCGATCTTGCACCCGCGTGGCGTGCTGCGGCCGATGATCCAGCTCACCCGCTTCGGGCTCGGCGGCCCGCTCGGCAGCGGACGCCAGGTCTGGCCGTGGATCTCCCTCGAGGACGAGGTACGGGCCATTCTGCACGTGATCGACAGCCGGATCGCGGGTCCCGTGAACCTCGCTGGCCCCGTCGCCGCGACCAACGCCGAGATCGGGCGGGCACTCGCCCGGAAGATGCGGCGCCCATTCTTCCTTCCGGCCCCGACCCCGGTCCTGAAGCTCGCGCTCGGAACCGATGCGACGGAGTCACTGCTCACCGCGGACGCGCGCGTCACACCGAGCGTTCTCGCGCAGACCGGATTCGCCTTCACACACGACACCGCCGAAGCGGCGATCCGGGACCTGGATCTCTAGCGCCCCAGCGGAAGCACCGGCCTCAGCTGGGCAGGGCGCGGTAGGCCTGGAGCGCGTCGCCGCGCGTGGATTTCAGGTCGATGATCTGGGGCAGGGCCACGCTGTACGGCGCCCAGCGCTCCACATAGGCGCCCTCGGGATCGAACTTCTTCTGCTGCAGTTCGGGGTTGAAGATCCGGAAGTAGGGGGCAGCGTCGACGCCCGATCCGGCCACCCACTGCCAGTTGAACGGGTTGCTGGCCTCGTCCGCGTCGACGAGGGTGTCCCAGAACCAGGACTCGCCGATCCGCCAGTGGAGGCCCAGATTCTTCGTGAGGAGCGACGCCGCGATCATGCGCACGCGATTGTGCATGAAGCCCGTCCGCCAGAGCTCCTGCATTCCGGCGTCGACGATCCCGAAGCCTGTCTTCCCGGCCTTCCAGGCGTCGAACCCCTCGTCGGCCTCGGTGAGCCACGGGAAGGCATCGAAGCGCGGGTTGAGATTGCTCGATTCAAGCGGGCCGAAGTGAAAGGCGGTGTGCTTGGCGAATTCTCGCCAGCCGAGTTCGGAGAGGAACATTCCGGTGTCCCCGCCCGCGCGGAGCGTGCGATGCCACACCTGGCGGGGGCTGATTTCGCCCCACCGCAGGTGCGGGGACAGCTCGGATCCTGTCTCCTCCGCAGGGAAATCCCTGCGGGCGTAGCGCTGCACCCTCGTTTCGAGGAACGCCTCGAGCGCGCGCACGGCCGAGGCCTCCCCCGGCTCCCACCGCGCCGCGATCCCGCCGGCCCAATCGGGATCCGTTGGGAGGAGACCCCAGGAGGACAGCTCCTCGCTCTCGACGGTTCGTTTCGAGGGAAGAAGCCCCTCGGGGATCGGCAGCGGCTCAGCCGGCGGCGGGCCTGCCGTGCACGCCCGCCAGAAGGCCGAGTACACCCGGTAGGGCCCGCCCGACTGGGTGGCGACGGTCCAGGGCTCGAACAGCAGGTCGCCCGGGGAGGACCGCACCGTGATCCCCGACTCGCGGAGCGCCGCCTTGAGCGCGGCATCGTGGGAGCGCGCCTGGCCGTAGCGACGATTCCACAGCACCCGATCGGCGCCGCTTTCCCTGACAACTCGCGGCACCTGTTCTTCCGCCGCACCCCGCCGGAGCACGAGCGGGATCCCGCGCCGACCGAGCGCCTCCCGCAGCGAGAGCAGCGAATGATGCAGCCACCACTTCGCGGCACCCCCGAGCGGGCGCACGTACTCCGACTCCTCGTCGAGCACGTAGAGCACGATCACGCCGTCAGCATCGTCGGCAGCCGCGGTGAGCGCCGGGTTGTCTCCCAGCCGCAGATCGTCGCGAAGCCACACGAGAGTCGTCATTTCAATATCGTAATGGTGGGAACGTATTCGGGCTCGACGCCCGCCCGCCGACCGGACGCGGAGGTCAGAAACGATGCTTGAACTGCGGATTCGCTCCGTCATCACGATCGATTGCGAGCCGGATCTTGCCTGGCGTTCGCTCCACGATCCCGCCGTGGCCGCGCGGCTGTACGCCCCCGCCCTGCAGATGCGGCCGGCGGCCGGAACCCGGCTCCCCGAGCGGTTCGAATCCGGTTCGCGCACCGATGTTGCGCTGCTCGCGTTCGGGATCCTGCCGCTCGGGACCCAGCGCATCGCGATCGAGGACCTCTCCCCCGCCGAGGCCGCGCCAGGAGCCCGGACAATGCGCGACGCCGGGAGGCCGCTCACCGGGCCGCTCGCCCTGCTGCGATCCTGGAACCACGAGATCTCGGTCTACGCGACGAGAACCGGAACCGCGATCTGGCACGAGGAACTCACGATCGGCGGCCTCTTCGCGCCGATCGGCTACCTCGTCCTCGCCCCGATGTGGCGCGTCCGCGCGATGAAACTTCGGGGGCTAGCCAAGGGGTGGCGGGGAACTCCAAGGTGATCGGGGCGCTCGATTTCTGAGGGAAGCTCCGCCGCCTACTCATTTCCCGTTCCGGAGTGACTATGTTGATCGCAATATGCGTGTCACACAATCGCTCAGAAGACGTCTCACCCAAATCGTTTTGGAAGAGCCTCCCCTCATCTTGGGAATAGCCGCCCGCGCCTTGCTCGTGAGTCAACTAGTCAACGGGTGAGTACCCCATCCGCACCGTCATTCTTCAATGCCCAGTCAAGGAACTCCTCCGCGGCGAGCACGGGTTTGCCCCACTCCGCTGCCTTCTTCGCTTTTCCTGACTGGCTTCCGCGCGCGGCAACGACCAACACGTCCGTCTTCGTTTTGGTCATATTTGCTGAGATCACGAGGCCTCGATTCTCTGCGAGGCGATTCATCTCATCGCGACTGAATACACCGTGTATTTCAGATACCACTTCTCCGGTAAAGCAAACCCGCGCGCCGGCTACGAGCACCGTCTCCGCCGTAGCGTCGGCAGCCAGTTCGAACCCCTCAGGCAAGATCTGCACGCCGAAGTGTCCCTCGACGCTACGTATTTGGCTGAGGGATTGGGTATTGGGATCGACAACACGATCCCACGCGTTTCTCAGGAGTTGGGCAAGTACCAGCGCAGCATCATCTTCCATAGTGAGGTAGCCGCCGACCGTGAAAAGCTCTGGGCTATTGTGGTCGGAAGATGAGGAAGCGCGTTGAAGCAAATAGCCGTGATGAGAAGCGTTCATAGCGAACGGAAATCCGTGCATTTGTTTCAGCGCCCGTGATCGCTTCTTTTCGAGCCTGGCTGCGATATCACGCAAGGCGCGTGCCCGTGCAATTGCTTGCGGAGCCTGTAGTGCTTGTCGCTCAGACACGGTAAACAGCTCTTGAGGCAGTTCGGCTCCCAGTGGCATTTCGGTCACTACTCCGTTGCGCTTCAGCTCATAATCAATGATTCCGAGGTCGTGATCAACGTTGACCCCCGTAGGCACTCTGCCGGTGAGAACCGGGGCCAGTGCTGCCCAAGCCTCCGTGAGAACTGGCGCAAGCGCGACATCTTGAGTGGTGATTCCAAAGTCTTTTTGCGCCGAGAATAGATCACTCGTCGGGTTCACGATTGTGTGCGCTTCATCACCGTCGTCAGTAACGACCGCGATCTCAACCGGACGCGGGCGATAGCGATCCCCCTCATTCCCGACGCTGAGGACTGAGATAAACGCTCTACCCCGTGTGCTTGGTGTCGTTGTACCATCCTCAAGAAAGCGTCGTACAAGGATGTCGGTCTTGAGGTCGCGAGGCAGCACGTCACGTTTAAGAACCAACCCATCCAAGCTGGTACAACGACTCAATGCAACATAGAGTTGCCCATTCGCAAAGGTCCCTCCCGTGAGGTCAACCACAACGCGGTCGAGTGTTTGCCCTTGGCTCTTGTGGATTGTAATTGCCCATGCGAGCTTCATTGGGAACTGTCTAAACGAGCCAATTACTTCATGGCGCAGAGACCCACCATCGACATAGGGGCGTGTGATTTCCCACTGATGCCGACTGACATCGACCTTTTGCCCATTCCGGAGCAGCACCGAAACAACGGTCTCGCTCCCGTTCTCACTGATGTCCTCGATCTTGCCGATCGTACCGTTTACCCAACGCCCGGCCTCATCGTTATTGAGAAGCATCACTTGCGCACCAACTGCGAGTTGTAGTTTCTCGTCAGCGGGGTATTCAAATCCATCGGTCTCACCAGACACACTGGCCGTAAACACACTCGGACGGTCAGTAAGCCGTTCAAGCATCTGCTTATTCCTGGCGCCCACGATTCGGTTCGTGGTAGCGAGAGTGAGCCAGAATTCATCAAGCGCAGGGTCAAAGTCAGGCTGAGTTTGCCGATTGAGTTCTGCTCTGGCCGCTTCAAGCAGCGCACCAGAGCGCACGGCATTCAGCAAATCCACCATTCGGCGATCGTTGATCTGGCGGAAGACCGTCGTGAGTTCAACGGTCGGGAACTGCTCACGACTAAATGACTTCGCAGAGAAGAAGTATGGTGTGCCGAATTTCTCCGCGATGTACTTTGACTCACGTTCAGTAACTACAGGCGGCAACTGATAGAGATCACCGACGAGTACCAGTTGCACACCACCGAAAGGGGCCCCAGGTTTAGGCCCGAATCGCTCAAGAGCTGCCGCGAGAGTGTCAAAGAGGTCAGCCCGCACCATCGAAACCTCATCAATGATGAGAGTGTCCAGCCTGCTCAGCGCATCTGCGAAGCGACCTGGATAGTAATTTCCGCTTCGAACGTCCTCTTCGTTTATTCCCGCGTGGAATGAAAATAGCCGATGGATCGTGTATCCATCGACATTCAGCGCAGCAATACCGGTCGGTGCAACCGTGACGGCGTTACGTGTCGTTTGAGAAAGGAAGCGGCGAATCAATGTGGACTTGCCAGTGCCAGCCTTTCCGGTGAGGAAGATACTGCTCCCGCGATTCAACAACTCCAAAGCGCGTGCAAACTCGGGAGTAATCTCGATGCCTGGGGCGGCTTCTAACGGACTGGATTGTTGCTCCAATCTGCTGCGTTTCAGGTCCCCTTGATCCGCGCCAGAGTTGCCTTCCTCCAAAAACTGCGGCGACAACTGGGTCTGATTTGAGCCACCTTGAGCTGCTGAATTCGGAGAAACCTGCGAGCGAAGGCTCTCATGCAGCTGTTGAAAGTGGTAACGATACGACTTCTCGAAGTACTCCCGCGAAGAGCTGAGAGCATCGTTCAACGTTCTCGAGTCAACGACGACCCCGTGCAACGGCAACTGCGAAAGGAACAAGTGGACGATCTGTTCACTTCGGCTCACCGTGTGGTCCAGACTTGGTGGGTCGTACTTCAGTGCTTCCTCTGCCAGCCGAAAGGCCTCGGCATTGAGCTGACCGTTCAGCACTTCATACAGTTCCTGGAAATTCATAAGCGATTAGTCCTCTTGGGATGAAGCACTCGAGTTACATGATGTTGAATCGCCGAGCCGCACTGAAACGAGTTGGTGGCCGTTCGCCGAACTCAAACACGGCTAGTCGTGACCTCAGTGCGGGTGCGAACGCAATCAGGTCGAGCTTGATTGTCGTTCCCGCGACAAGGCCTGTGATGATTGTAGTGACGAAGCAGGTCACCGGAGTAGGGGGGCTTGAGCCAACTCCGGAAAGCCTCTCGGCCCGGTCTTCTTGCTCGCGAGTTGTGATTGAAGAGCTCACTGCCAGACTCGCCGCCCCGCTTTCGCGGGGCACGTCCAACGGCTACGCCTGCAAAGCAGCACCCGCCAGTCAGAAAACGAAAACAGCCCCGGTCAAAATTGCTTCTGACCGGGGCTTCTCGTCGGGATGACAGGATTTGAACCTGCGACCCCGTCGTCCCGAACGACGTGCGCTACCAAGCTGCGCCACATCCCGATTGCGCTCACGCGCAGGGACTACTCTATCGCGTTTCGAGCCCGCGCAAAAATCGAGACGGCCCGGGCGCGGCCTTGCGTGCCAAAGCACCCGCACGCACGACGCTCGGCACCGCGAACCACCAGATCACGGCCGGAAAGGATGCCGCATCCCCGTGCTGATCCGGCCGCTGCCCCGCACTCCGGCCGGGGCTCCGCATCGAGCCACCCCAGAAACGCCAAGGGCCCCGGTCGTAACACCGGGGCCCTTGCGCTCGTCACTCACGGCCGCTTCCGCGGCGCAGCGACTACTTCTGGTTCTTCAGGCGCGACGCGGCGCGGGCGCGCGAGTTCGCGTCGAGCTCGACCTTGCGGATGCGCACGGCGTCGGGGGTGACCTCGACGCACTCGTCCTCGCGGGCGAACTCGAGGCACTCCTCGAGCGTGAGCTGGCGCGACGGGGTCATCGACTCGAACGAATCGGCCGTAGAGGAGCGCATGTTGGTGAGCTTCTTCTCCTTGGTGATGTTCACGTCCATGTCCTCGGAGCGGGAGTTCTCGCCGATGACCATGCCCTCGTAGACCTCTTCGGTGGGCTGCACGAAGAAGCTCATGCGCTCCTGGAGGTTGATGATCGCGAACGGCGTCACGACACCGGCGCGATCGGCAACGATGGAGCCGTTGTTCCGGGTCGTGATGACGCCGGCCCACTCGTCGTAGCCGTGCGAGATCGCGTTCGCGATGCCGGTACCGCGGGTGATCGTCATGAACTCCGAGCGGAAGCCGATGAGCCCGCGCGACGGCACGATGAACTCCATGCGCACCCAGCCGGTGCCGTGGTTCACCATGTTCTCCATGCGGCCCTTGCGCGCGGCAAGAAGCTGGGTGATGGCGCCGAGGTGCTCCTCGGGGGTGTCGATCGTGAGGTGCTCGAACGGCTCGTGCGTCTTGCCGTTGACCTCGCGCGTGACCACCTGCGGCTTCCCGACGGTCAGCTCGAAGCCCTCGCGGCGCATGTTCTCGACGAGGATCGCGAGCGCGAGCTCGCCGCGGCCCTGCACCTCCCAGGCGTCGGGACGCCCGGTGTCGACGACGCGGAGCGACACGTTGCCGATCAGCTCGCGGTCGAGGCGGTCCTTGATCATGCGGGCGGTGAGCTTGTGGCCCTTCACCTTGCCGACGAGCGGCGAGGTGTTCGCGCCGATCGTCATCGAGATCGCGGGCTCGTCGACCGTGATGGTCGGGAGGGGGCGCACGTCCTCCGAGTCGGCGATGGTCTCGCCGATCGTGATGTCCTCGATGCCCGCGATCGCGACGATATCGCCGGGACCGGCCTCTTCGGCCGGGAAGCGGGTGAGCGCCTTGGTGAGCATGAGCTCGGTGATGCGGACGTTCTGGGTCGTGCCATCGTGCTTCACCCAGGCCACGGTCTGGCCCTTCTTGATCCAGCCGTGGTGCAGGCGGAGCAGGGCGATTCGGCCGAGGAACGGCGACGAGTCGAGGTTGGTGACGTGCGCCTGCAGCGGGTGCTCGTCGTCGTAGGTCGGCGCCGGGACGCGATCCAGGATCGTCTCGAACAGCGGCTCGAGATCGAGGTTGTCGGGCAGCTCGCCGTCGGCGGGACGGTTGTGGCTCGCTGCGCCTGCGCGGCCCGAGAGGTAGACGGTGGGGACGTCGAGAACGGCGTCGACATCGATCTCGGGGTGATCCTCGGACAGGTCCGAGGCGAGGCCGAGGAGCAGATCCTGGGCTTCGCCCTCGACCTCCTCGATGCGGGCGTCCGGACGGTCGGTCTTGTTGACCGCGAGGATCACGGGGAGCTTCGCCTCGAGCGCCTTGCGGAGCACGAAGCGGGTCTGCGGGAGCGGGCCCTCGGAGGAGTCGACGAGCAGGACGACGCCGTCGACCATCGAGAGGGCGCGCTCGACCTCGCCGCCGAAGTCGGCGTGGCCGGGCGTATCGACGACGTTGATGACGATGGGGCCGTTCTTGGCGTGGGCGCCCTCGTAGGTGATCGCGGTGTTCTTCGCGAGGATCGTGATGCCCTTCTCGCGCTCGAGGTCGTTCGAGTCCATGACCCGATCGTCGACGTCGGCGTGAGCATCGAAGGAGTTGGTCTGACGCAGCATGGCGTCGACAAGGGTGGTCTTGCCGTGATCGACGTGTGCGACGATAGCGACGTTGCGGAGGTCTTCGCGGGTGGCGAGCGCCATAAAAGTGGAGTCCTAACGAGACGAGTGATGCGCCGGCAAGGATCGTGTGCCCGACGCGATGCGGGAACACTGCACCCGCGGATACGCCGAAAAGGCCGACGTATTATTCTAGCTGATCCTCCCCGGAGGATTGCGGCATGGATCATATATCATCTGGGAATGACTCGTCGGCCACGGCTCACCGCTCCCCTGCTCGGCGTCCTCTCGTTTCTCGCCGCGGTCGGGCCCTTCGCGACCGACATGTACCTCGCATCGTTCACGTCGATCGCGCGGGATCTCGGGGCGCAGCCCTCCTCCGTGCAACTGACGCTCACCGCGTTCCTGCTCGGCATGGGGCTCGGCCAGCTCCTCCTCGGCCCCCTCTCCGACCAGCTCGGGCGCCGCACAGTGCTCGTCCCCGCGATCGGCGTATTCGCCCTCGCGAGCATCGCGATGGTGTTCGCCCCCAACATCGAACTGTTCATCGCGCTGCGCCTGATCCAGGGCCTCTCCGGATCCGCCGGCGTCGTCATCTCCCGGGCCGTCGCCGTCGATCTCTCCGAGGGTCCCGCGGCGATCCGTGCGATCAGCCTCATCGCGATGTTCGTCGGACTCGGCCCGCTCCTCGCCCCTCCGATCGGCGGCGCGATCCTCATCCTCGGCGACTGGCACGCCGTGCTCGGGGTGCTCGCGGGCATCGCCGTACTGATGTTCGCGCTCGCGCTGCTCGCCGTCCCGGAAGCGCTGCCGCCCGAGGCCCGCCGCGATGCCGGCCTCCGCACGGCACTCGCCGCGTTCCGCTCCCTCCTCGCGGATCGCGAGTTTCTCCTGCTCATGATCGTGTTCGGGCTCGCGTTCGGCGCGATGATGTCGTACATTTCCTCGTCTCCTTTCGTGGGTCAGACGATCCTGGGGATGCCGCCGTTCGTTTACTCGCTCGCCTTCGGCCTCGGGGCGGCCGCGATGATCCTCGCGAACCTCGTGAATGCGAGGCTCGCCGGAAAGGTTCCCGCGACGCGGATGCTGCTCCTCGGGGCGTGCCTCACGGTGACCGCCGGGATCGCGCTCACCGCACAGTGGCTCACCGGCACGCTCACGGCGCCGGGCTTCATCGCTTGCGCCTTCGTGCTCACGGGCGGAACCGGCCTGATCATGTCGAACGCGAGCGCCCTCGCACTCGAGCGGGCCGCCGCGGCGCGCGGATCCGGATCGGCGCTGCTCGGCGCAACCCAGTTCGCGTTCGGCAGCATCGGCTCGCCGATTTCGGGCGCGTGGGGCGAACACACGGCGCTCCCCATGTCGCTGTTCGTGCTGTGCTGCGCCGCGCTCGCGCTCTCCGGCGCGGCGATCGCCGCGCGGCGCGCGGGCTAGACGCCTCGCGTTCGCGCCCGCTCGCCCGCGCCGACGTGATCGGGGGCTGCCCTTGATCCGGGACTGATTCGAGCGGTCCCCGATCCGGCCCGGCCCGGCGCCGAGGCGGGTCTGCCCACCCTCCGTCCGCCCGGCCCGGTGCCGATAGACCCGGGCCGGCGTGCACAAAATAAGCAATGTGCGTTTAATAAGTCCAAATTCGCGATCTTCGACTTATTAAACGCACATTGCTTAGTTATTGAACGGGCAGGGCCGGACCGGGGGTGGGATGCGGGGCGGGGCCAGACGGGCGGGGCCGAGGGCCATGGGCCGGCGGTGGCCGTTCGGACGGGCCGTGGGCCGTGGGCCCGGGGGGGCGGTTCGGACGGGCCGGGGGCCAGGCGCGCAGAGGAGCGGAGGGGCGGACGCTCGGGACCGGCACGGCCGGAAGCCGGGGCGGACGCTCGGGACCGGCCCCGGCCGAAACCCGGCCCCGGCCCATCAAGAACCCGGCGCAGACCGCACGCGCAGAACTGCTCCCCGGGAGCCGGAACCGAGCATTTCGGTCCGACTCCCGGGGAGCAGTTCGATGCGGGCTTCGCCCCGCTCGCGCTTATTCGACGCCGAGCTCGATGTTGCGTCCGGGGATCGCGGCGAGCAGGTTCTGCGTGTAGGCCTCGCGGGGGTTCTCGAAGATCTCCTCCGTGGTGGCCTGCTCCACGATCCGGCCCTGCTGCATCACGCACACGCGGTCGGCGATGAGCCGGACGACCGCGAGATCGTGGGTGATGAACAGGTAGGTGAGCCCCAGGTCACGCTGCAATTCGGCGAGCAGGTCCAGGATCTGCGCCTGCACGAGCACATCGAGCGCCGAGACGGCCTCGTCGAGGACGAGGATCTCGGGCTTCAGCGCCAGGCCGCGCGCAACGGCGACGCGCTGCCGCTGGCCGCCGGACAGCTCGTTCGGGTAGCGCGTCGCGAGCTCGCGCGGCAGCGCCACCTGATCGAGCAGCTCCAGCATGCGGGCCTTGCGGCTCGCAGCGTCGCCAACCTTGTGGATGTTGAGCGGCTCCATGATCGTGTTGCCGATGTTGTGCAGCGGGTCGAGCGAGCCGTAGGGGTCCTGGAAGACCGGCTGCAGCTTGCCGCGCAGATCGAAGAGCGCGCGACCGCGCATGTCGGCCGTCTCGACGCCGTCGATCTTGATCGAGCCGGTGGTCGGCTCCTCGAGCTTCAGCACCATCTTCGCGATCGTCGACTTGCCCGATCCCGACTCGCCCACGAGCGCCATGGTCTCGCCGCGCTTCACCGTGAAGGTCGCGTCCGAGACGGCGTGCAGGTCGGTCGTGCCGAAGTTGCCGGTGCGGATCTTGTACGTCTTCCCGAGGCCGGAAACCTCGATCATCGGGCGATTCGGATCGATCTGCTTGTCGGATTCCGCGACCGCCGTGAGGTCGAAGGAGCTCGTCGGCGCCGCGGGAACGGTCGCGTCCGCGCCGATCCGGCGCGAGGCGAGGCTCGGTGCGGCCGAGACGAGACGCTTCGTGTACGGGTGCTGCGGCCGCTCGAGGATCTCGCGGCTCGGGCCCGACTCGACGATGTTGCCCTGGTACATCACGATCAGCTTCTCCGCGCGCTCGGCCGCGAGACCGAGATCGTGGGTGATGAAGACGACCGCGGTGCCGAGCTCGCTCGTCAGGGTCTGCAGGTGGTCGAGGACCACGCGCTGCACCGTCACGTCGAGCGCCGAGGTGGGCTCGTCCGCGATGAGGAGCTCCGGGTTCGCGGAGAGTCCGATGCCGATGAGGGCGCGCTGCTTCATTCCGCCGGAGAACTGGTGCGGGTACTGCCGCATCCGGAGCTCAGCGTCCTGCAGGCCGGCCTGCTCGAGCACCTCGATCGCGCGGGCGTGCGCTTCCTTCTTCGAGGACGCGAGCCCGTTCGCGCGGATCGCCTCCTCGACCTGAAAGCCCACCGACCACACCGGGTTGAGGTTCGACATCGGGTCCTGCGGCACGAGACCGATCTCGCGGCCGCGGATGTGCTCCATGTCCCGTCGGCCGATGCCGACGAGCTCGCGTCCCCGCCAGTCCACGGAGCCGCCGGTGATCTTGCCGGTGCCGGGCAGCAGGTTGATCACGGCGTGCATCGTGGTGGACTTGCCGGAACCCGACTCGCCGACGATCGCGACGGTCTCGCCGCGGTGCACGTCGAAGCTGACGCCGTGAAGCACCTCGCGGCGCTCCTTCTTCTTACCGAACTCGACCTTGAGGTCGCGGACGCTGAGGATCGGCTGCTGATCGTTCATCGCTGGGCCCTCGCCTTCGGATCGAGCGCGTCTCGCACGACCTCGCCGAGCATGACGAAGCCCAGCACGGTGATCGCGAGCGCGAGGGACGGGTAGAGGAGAATCTGCGGGTCGTTGCGCAGCTCGCGCTGCGCGGAGCTGATGTCATTGCCCCAGCTCACGAACTCGGCAGGCGGAAGCCCGACGCCAAGGAACGAGAGCACGGCCTCCGCGACGATCGCGGCCGACAGCGACAGCGTCGTGACGACGATGAGCGGCGCGATCGAGTTCGGGATGACGTGCTTGAGCAGGGTCTTGAACCTCGACAGCCCGAGCGCCGTCGACGCCATGACGTAGTCGGAGTTCTTCACCCTCAGGATCTCCGAACGCAGGATTCGCGCCGAGACGGGCCACGAGAACCCGCCGATCGCGAACGCGATCGTGAGCGGGTTGCGGTACTCCTGGAACACCGACATCACGATCACCGCCGCGAGGATGTAGGGGATCGAGAAGAAGATGTCGCCGAGACGGGACAGGATCGTGTCCACCCATCCGCCGAAGTAGCCCGCGAGCGAACCGGCGATGCCGCCGAGCACGAAGGTGATCAGGATCACGAGCAGGCCGACACTCACCGAGGTGGAGGTGCCGTAGATGAGGCGGGCGTAGATGTCCTGCCCCTGCACGTTGAAGCCGAGCGGGTGCCCGGCGCTCGGGCCGGACTTCGAGTGGTCGAGATCGCCCACCTGCGGGTTGACGCTCGTGAACAGGCTCGGGAACAGCGAGATCAGGATCACGAGGAGGATGATCACCGCGGAGATCCAGAACATGGGACGGCCGCGCATGTCGCGCCAGGCGTCGAGCCAGAGGTTCGACTTCTTTTCCTTGACGACGACGGCGTCGACCGCGGCGACCGGGGTCTCCTCGAACGGAGCGACGAAGTGCTCGATTTTCGGTGTCTGCGGCTCAGGCATAGCGGATCCTCGGGTCGAGTACGGCGTAGAGCAGGTCGACGACCAGGTTCACGCCGAGGTAGATGAGCACCATGAACGTCACGAACGAGACGACGAGCGAGTTGTCGCCCTTCAGGATCGCGTTGAACAGCGCGTTACCGACGCCGGGGACGTTGAAGATGCCCTCCGTGACGGTCGCGCCGACCATGAGGACACCGAAGTCGGTGGCCGTGTTCGTGATGGTCGGGATGAGCGAGTTGCGGAGCACGTGCACCGGGATCACACGCCCTCGGCTCAGGCCCTTCGCGTACGCGGTGCGCACGAAGTCCTGGTTCAGGGTGTCGATGACCGAGGCGCGCGTGAGGCGCATGCTCGTCGCGTAGAGGCTGACGCCCAGCACGAGCGCCGGCAGGATCAGGTCCTGGACCGGCGCACCGGCGCCGACCGTCGGACGGAACCAGCCGAGCTTGAGCCCGAGGCCCCACTGGGCGATGAACGCGATCACGAAGATCGGGACGCTCATGAAGAGCAGGCCGATGATCAGGTTGATGTTGTCGAAGAACTTGCCCTTGCGGAGACCGGAGACGAGGCCGATCAGGATCGCGAAGATGAGCTCGAACACGATGGCCATCGCGGCGAGCTTGATCGTGACCGGGAAGGTGCGGGCGAGGATCTCGGACACCGGCTGGCCGGAGAAGCTCATGCCGAAGTCGCCGACCAGCACGCCCTTGAGGTAGAGCAGGTACTGGATGAAGAAGGGCTGGTCCAGGTGGTACTGCTCGCGGAGGCGCTCGACCACTGCGGGATCGGGCGTCTTGTCGCCGAACATCGCGAGGATCGGGTCGCCCGGCATGAAGAAGACCAGGAAGTAGATCAGGAAGGTGGTGCCCAGCAGCACGGGGATCACCTGGAGGAGGCGGAAAAGGATGTATCTCAGCATGCGCTGGTCCTCTCCGACTCGTGGGTGTGGGGATGAGACATGACGGTATTCTCTCGCAGTCGTGGTGCGAATGCCGTATTCGGACGACGATGTGCCGAATCCGACAGATTTGTTAGGGCGTTCGATCCGTTGTGCGGGCCGAACGCGGGGAGGCCCCGGGCACTGCCCGAGGCCTCCTCGTGAGGGGTGTTACTGCTTGGTGATCTGGTAGTACAGCGGCACCGAGTTCCAGCCGAACTCGACGTTGCTGACCTGCTCACCGTAGCCGCCGTTGACGTTCTGGTACCAGAGCGGAATGGCGGGGAGGTCCTGCAGCAGGATCTCCTGCGCCTCCTGGTACTTCTTGTTCGCCGCGGCGGGATCGGTCAGGACCGTGCCCTCGGCAATGAGCTTGTCGAAGTCCTTGTTCGAGTAGTCGCCGTCGTTGGACGAGGCGTTCGTTGCGAACAACGGGCCGAGGAAGTTGTACAGACCCGGGTAGTCGGCCTGCCAGCCGGTGCGGAAGGCGGTCTTGATCGTGCGATCCGTGACCTCCTTGCGGACGACGTCGAACTTCGGGTAGGCCTTGCCGGACGCCTTGATACCGAGCGTCTTGGACATCTGGTTGGTCACCGCGTCGACCCACGCCTGGTGGCCGCCGTCGGAGTTGTAGGCGATCTCGAAGGTGCCGCTCCAGGGGCTGATCTTGTCGGCCTCGGCCCACAGCTGCTTAGCCTTCTCGGGGTTGTACTCGAGGACGTCAGCGCCCTTGAGCTTGTCCGACCAGCCGTCGATGACGGGCGAGGTGAAGTCGCTCGCCGGGGTGCGGGTGCCGTCGAAGATCTTCTCGGTGATCTGCTTGCGATCGAAGGACATCGACAGCGCCTGGCGGCGGAGCTTGCCCTCCTCGCCCTTGAAGTGCTCGAGGCGCTCCGGGACCGTGAACGTCTGGTTGAGCGCGGCCGGCTGGTTGATGGCGCGGTCGCCGAGGTCATCCTTGAAGTTCGAGAGCTGCGTCTCGGGGATCTGGTCGATCACGTCGACGTTGCCGCCCATGAGGTCGGTGTAGGAGGCGTCCTGCTGCGCGTAGAACTTGATGGTCAGGCCACCGTTCTTCGGCTTGCGGGGGCCGTTGTAGTCGGGGTTCGTGACGAGCTCGATCTGCTCGTCGTGCGCCCACGCGTCCTTGCCCTTGAGCATGTAGGGGCCGTTGCCGATCGGCGTCTCGCCCTGGACCTTCATGTCCTTGAGCCCGGCGTCGGGCAGCGGGTAGAAGGCCGAGTAGCCGAGGCGCAGCGGGAAGTCCGATGCCGCCTTGTTCAGCTTGACCGTGAAGGTGGTGTCGTCGACGACCTTGAGGCCGGGAAGCTCCTTGACGCTCTTGTCGTAGCTGAAGCCGTCGATGTCCTCGAAGAAGTAGCTGCCGAGCTGGTTGTTCGCCGAGTCGGCGCCGTAGTTCCACGCCTTGACGAAGTTCTCGGCCTTGACCGGGGTGCCATCGGTGAACTTCGCGTCGTCGCGGATCTTGATGGTGTAGTTGATCGCGTCCTTGGTCTCGATCGACTTGGCGAGGTCGTTGTGCGGCGCACCCTTTGCGTCGTAGTAGACCAGGCCGGCGAAGATCTCGTCGAGGATCTTGCCGCCGCCAACCTCGTTGGTGTTGGTGGCGATCAGCGGGTTCTGGGGCTCAGAACCATTGGTGCTGATGATTGCGCTGGAGTCGCCCTTGGGCTCTTCCTTCTTGTCTCCTCCGGGCGACGAGCAGCCTGCAAGGGCCAGCGCGCCTGCGGCGGCGAGGGCAATGAACCCAACACCGATCCGTGATCGCTTCACGTTAACTCTCCTCCTGATAGTTCCCGCACGCGGCAACCCCGTCGCTGGAGCTGGCTTGAAAACGAATTCCGCGCGCGTGTGCAGAATGTGTACGCTCCCATCCTATCGACGTGCTGAAACCCGATTGAACGTTCAGCGACGACGTGACTTCTTCGTAATGGATTCCTGTAGCGATCCACCAGTATTGTGGCCGACACGCAGGACCGGCTGTATGGATTCACTAGTTCCTGATGGGGTCCAGCGTTAGCCTTGAGCGGTGCAGGCCACCCCCTCAGACGTCAGAACCCGTCTCCGCTGGGAGATCGGGATCGTGCTCGCGCTGTCCTTCGGCGCGGCGGGCGTGCGCGGGATCGTGATCATCATCGACCGGCTCACGCTGCCTGAGGCGCTCGCCGAACAGACCGCGACGCTCAATACCTCGCTCGCGGATCGTTCCGGTTTCGATCTGACCTACCAGCTGCTCGGGATCCTCTTCGGGCTCGCGCCCGTGGCACTCGTGGCGTTCCTGCTGTGGCGGGCGCGCGCACCGCACCTCGGTGCCCTCGGGCTCGGACGCCCGCTGCACGGCGGCCGGCTCCGTGTGGGTCGCGAGGTGCTTGCCGGGGTGGGGCTCGCCGCGCTCATCGGCATCCCCGGGATCGCGTTCTACCTGATCACCAAGGCCATCGGTATCAATGTGACCGTCGTGCCCACCGATCTCGGCGCGTTCTGGTGGACGGTGCCGATCCTGATCCTTCGCGCGCTGCAGGCCGCGCTCGGTGAGGAGCTCGTGGTCGTCGCCTATCTCTTCGACCGGCTGCGCCGCCTCGGCGTCGGCCCCGTCGCGACGATCGTTTCGAGCGCGCTGCTGCGCGGCAGCTACCACCTCTACCAGGGCTTCGGCGGCTTCCTGGGCAATGTGGTGATGGGGCTCGTCTTCGGCTGGGCCTACCAGCGCTGGGGCCGCTCGACCCCGCTGATCGTGGCCCACTGGATCCTCGACATCGTGAGCTTCGTCGGTTATGGCCTCGCCGTGGCGCTCTGGCCCGCGCTGTTTGCCGCGCCGAACCCGTAGGGCAGTTCACCCGAGCACGTGAGTGCTCCGCCGCGGCGGAGCCTCCGGCTAGTCCGCCTTGATCGTTCCGACCCAGGCGTCCAGCAGGCCCCACACCTCGTCGTAGAGCTCGGGCGCCGCCGCGCAGCGCTTCGCCGGCCGCAGCAGCTCGAACTTGCCGCTCTCGAGCTTCTTCACGCCCCACTCCTGACGCATCGCGGCGCAGGAATCGGGGAAGGAGTTCAGGAGGTTCGACGACAGGATCAGATTCTGATTGTCCGGGATCGTGAAGCTCGTTGGGCCGAGCTTCTGCGAGAACTGCGAGGTCGCATTCCACGGCCCGATCCGCATCTCCGCCGTCGGCCCGACCTCCACCTTCGGCGGTGCGTTCGGATCAGGGGTCTCCGTCGTCGGCTGTTCCGAGGGCGTCGGCTCCTGCGTGGCGGTGGGGGTCGGCTGCGTGGTCGCTGTGGGCTGCGGCGTCTCGGCTTCCGACTGGTTCGCGCGCGCCAGACTCACCGTAATGATCGAGGCGACGATCGCGAGCACCGCGACCGCGCTGACCACGATCCACGGAATCGTGCGCGATTTCCGGTCGCCGCGGGCGGCCTGCGCATCCCGCTGTCCGACGCCGTCCCCGTCGCGCGGAGTGCGCGGCAGCTGGGCCGTTCGCACGCGCTCGGCCTGCTCGTGGGCGAGCCTTTCGCGCGCTGGAACGGGGCTCGGAGTGTCGTCCTGCGGGCCGAAAAGTTCCTCGAATGGATCACGGGTCACGGGGTCAGCCTAGCGAAATGCCCTGGAATCGCCCGTCAAGCCGCCGGTTCGGCGGGGATCGCACGGTCCGCGACCGCCGCGATGTGGGCGATATCGGTGCCGCAGCAGCCGCCGAACGCGATCGCGGAGGGAGCCGTCGAGCGGAGCGCGAGGAGCCCCGCCGCGAACTCGGCCGGCGGATCCCCCGCACCCTCGTCGTCGGCCAGGGCGGCGTTCAGGCGGAACCCGACGATCCGGGCCAGTTCGGGCATTCCGGCGTGCTCGGCGAGCGCCTGGGCGGCCTCGCTCGGGTGCGCGCAGTTGAGGAGATAGCCCGACGCGTAGCCGTCCGTCTCGGCTTCCACGGCCCGGATGCCGTCCACGATCGTCGTGCCGTCGGCGAGCAGGCCATCCGGCCCGACGGTAAAGGAGACGAACGCCTCGATTCCGGCCGCCCGCGCCGCGCGCACCACACCGATTCCCTCGGCCGCGTCGAGCGTCGTCACCGAGGTGACGCGATCCGCACCGGCCTCCGCGAGCGCGGCGACCTGCGGGCCGTGGTAGTCGGCCGCCTCGGCCGCCGTCATGCGCTGCGAACGCTCGTACTCGTCGAACCGCGGGCCGACGCACCCGTTGACCGTCACCTCGCCGTCCTCCCACAGCGACTCCGCCGCGACGCGGACGAGCGCGACCGCGTCGGTGTTCACCTCCGCGAGGGCATCGGCGTCGTAGCCGAGCGCATCGCCCCACGCCGGGTTCGCGCGCCAGGTCGGCGTATCGAGCACAATGGGGATCTCCCGATCACGGGCAAGTTCGACAAAGGGGCGGTAGTACTCGCGCAGCGCCTCACGGCCCGCCGCGGTGCCGAGGAGCTCGAAGGCGGCGAACTCTCGCAGCTCCTGCCCGAGCCGATCCTCGAGCGCGGTCTCGATCCCGCCGTCCGTCAGCACCGTTCCCGTCACCTGCATCGTCACGTCCGCACTCCCTCGTTCAGGGCGTCTCCGCCGTCCACAGTCTTGCACACGGCCCGGCGGGGGCGCGTCGATAATCGGTCGAAGCCGGCCGTGAGCGGGCGCCCGAGCGGGCGGCCCGGCTCAGCGATCCAGCCCGGCTCAGCGATCCAGCGCGCTCAGCGATCCAGTCCGCTCAGCGATCCGGCCGGGCTCAGCGATCCAACGCGCTCAGCGATCCAGCGCCGCCCGGATCCCGGCGCGGCGCGCCTCGAAGTCGCGCACCCGCTCGTGATGCCGCTCCATCACCCCCGAGTCGCGGAGCGCGAGGGTGCCGGGATCGCCGCGGCGGATCCCCTCCGACCAGCGGTGCGAGATGAGCGCCATGCGCTCGGAGACCGCGTCGAGCAGCTCCGCGGGGGAAACGTGCCCGTAGGCCTCTGCGGCGAGCGCGAGCCGCGGCGCCACCTCGTTCGCGGGGAAGTCGCGGTTGAGCGGCACACCCGTCCAGCACAGGAACGCAAGATCCTCGATGGGAAACCCCGGCCCGGCCCGATCCCAGTCGATCATTCCGGCGAACTCGCCGTCCGCCACGACCCAGTTGTAGAGACCGGGATCGTTGTGGCAGATGATCTGATCGGGGCCGAGGGGCTGCACTCCCTGACGCCACTCCAGCGTTCCCGGCCGGAAGCCGCGGACGGCATCGTGATACCGGCGCAGCCACGCGGCCGCACCGGAAAGCGCCTCGTCCGAGGCGGTTTCGGCGTCGGGGTCGAGCGTCTCGCCAGGGAGGAAGTCGAGCACCTCATCGCCCTCGGCATCGAAACCGTGCAGGCGCGGGATCCCGTCGAGCTCCGCCTCCGCGAGAAACTCGAGCAGTTCGTGTACCGCCGGCGTCCAGGGGCCGGTCGGCCGATGCACCCGGGTCTCCCCCGCAGCGCTCTGCCGCCGCCAGACGCCGCCCGATCCGCCGGGCAGATATTCGCTTTCCACGGTTCGACCCTACGGGGTTAGATGCGCAGCGTGCGTCGGCGAACCTCGTTGAGCTGGATCGGCGCGGTCGTTGCCGGCGGTTCTCCGTGCAGCTGAACGTGCAGGCGCTCCATCCGCTGGTCGAGCTCCGCGGCCGTCTCGGCGGCGCTCTTCAGCTCGCCGAGGAGGGTGCTCGGCACCTGGCGCGCATACTTGTAGTAGATCTTGTGCTCGAGGCTCGCCCAGAAATCCATGGCGATCGTGCGGAACTGCACCTCGACCGGCACCTCGACGGGCCCGGTGGACAGGTACACCGGGATCGAGATGATGACGTGCAGGCTCTTGTAGCCGTTGGGCTTCGGCTCCTTGATGTAGTCCTCGACCTCGAGGACCGTGATGTCGTCCTGCTGCGTGAGCAGGTCGAAGAGGCGGTAGACGTCTCGAATGAAGGAGCAGGTGACGCGGACGCCCGCGATGTCCTGCACGTTCGCTCTGATGACATCGAAATCGTTATCGATGCCGCGGCGCTCGAGTTTGTCCACGAGGCTGTCGACCGACTTCACCCGGCTCGAGAAGTGCTCGATCGGGTTGTACTCGTGCATGTGCAGGAACTCCTCGCGCAGGATCGCGAGCTTCGTCTCGACCTCCTGCATCGCGAAGCGGTATTCCAGCAGGAAACGCTGCATCTGGTCACCGAGGGTGCGCAATGCGCTCGCTGAGATCGTGATCTCGTCATTCGGTTGGAGCGGTTCGGCGGTCATGGGGCAAGGCTAACCGCGGGTCATCAGAACCCGCTGTGATCACGTGGCGCGGCGTAATCCGGGCGTCGGCCGGTCTAGCCGAGACCCGCGACGAGGTTGATCACGGTCGCGATGATTCCGGCCCCGAACAGGTAGGCGAGCAGCGTTTGCGCGATCACGATCCGGCGGATTCCGACGTCGGAGATGTTCGTGTCCGACACCTGGTACGTGAGTCCGAGGCCCACCGCGAAGTAGGCGAAGTCGGAGTAGCAGGGGTCGGTCTGCTCGTTGAAGTCGATGCCGCGGCGGGTGCCTCCGGAGCCGTCGTCCTCGAAGTAGACGCGGGCGTAGTGCAGCATGTAGTTCGTCTGGATCGCGAACCAGGAGGAGGCGACGCTCACGATCGCGATGCCCGCGAGGACGACCGCTTGCAGCCCGTCCGCGTGGCGGGCCTCGATGATCACGATGAGTACCGCGGCGAGGCTCGCGACGCTGCCGACGACCGCGACGAAGCGGGCGATGCGGCGGCCCGGATCCTCGATCGTGGCGTGGGATCGCGTCGCGGCGCCGTCCATGCGCCAAACGGCCAGGAGGGTCAGCCCGGTGCTCACCGTGAGGAGAACGGCCCAGCCGATGAGGAGGCCAGCCGGCACGCCCAGCAGCGGAATGCCGATCGCGGCCCCGATGATCCCGGCGAGGGCAGCGGCGACCCTCCGCCAGCGCGCCCGCGTCCGTACCGTTGCCTTATCCATGGGCGAATGCTATCCGATGCGGTGCGGCTCCCAGCACCGGGCGGCCCGGGAACGCCGGGTGACGCCGGGATCAGGGGTTTGGCCAGGCGTCGACGGGCAGTGGTTCGGTCTCCCCTCACGCACCGCCGTGCTCGGCGCGGAACACGTGCACGAGCGCCTGCGCGTGCCCGTGCCCCATGCCCTGCTCCTTGAGCCAGGCGACCTGCTCCATGTGCTTCCGCCCCGCCTGCGGCTGAAGGGCGGCGATCCACTCCTCGATCGTTCGGCCGTACTTCGCTTCGATGAACGGGAAGTAGGACTTCGGCCCTCGCAGCGGGTCTCTGGGATTCGCGTCGGACGCCGACGCCACCTTCTGATCGGTCACGGTTCGCTCCCTCGCTTCGCCCGCCAGCCATTCCGACCCCGTCATTCTGATCCCCCGTGCCGCTTCCGGCAAGCGCAGATGCAGAATCGGGTATGGCCGGCCGTCGCCATTCCTGGCAGGCCTGTGGGTGGGGCTCGGGCCGGGTGTCCAGCAGGCAAGCCCCAGCGCGTGTCCGCGCATCAGCGACGTTGCGCGCGATTCCGAGTCCAAATTCCGAGGAGCGCCTGGAGGCTCCGTCGCCTCGCACGTAGGCTGAGGGCATGACCGGACACCTCTCGCATCGGCCCACCCCCTCGATTTCGACCCCGCTGACCCGAGCGGTGCGCGGCATCAGCGCCCTCGCCGTCGCGTCGGCGGCACTGCTTCTGATCTCCGGCTGCGCGGTCGGCGGGGGCCAGGCGGACGGCCAGGGAGCCGGGTCGGGCGCGGGATCGGGCTCCGGATCCGGGGCGGGTTCTGGAGCGGGCGCGAACACGCTCGGAACCGAGGGCGGATCCTGCACGTCCGGCGAGAACGTGACGATCGCCGGCGAGGGCGCAGCGGTCGCCCTGGTCGGGGAGTGCGGAACGGTCGAGATCTCGGGAAACAAGGTCAACGCGAATATCGAGTCGGCAAAATCCGTCGTGATCACCGGCAACGAGGTGACGGCGCTCGGGGACGAGTGGGGTTCGGCCGAGGTGAACGGATCGCAGAACACCGTGAATCTCTCGGATCTTGCCCTCCTGAAGATCTCCGGCAGCGGCGCGAAGGCGATCATCTCGGACGATCTCGGGCAGGCCGAGATCGACGGCGAGGGCGCGATCCTCAACGGCGAAGATGCGAAGAGTGTGCGCATCAGCGGCAACGGGGCGAACGTGACCCTCACCGGATCGCTCGCCGCACTCGAGGTCACGGGCTCGAACAACGCGGTCGCGTGGGCGACCGGGGTCGCGGCCCCGCAGCCGGCCCCGGGCTCCGGAAACACCTTCCGCCACTGATCAGGCCGCTGAGACGGGTGGAGCACCGCGCCCTGACGCCGTGAGCTGGTCGCGGCGACGGCTCCCGCCGAGCCGAGTGGACACCGATCCCCTCGAACTGCTGTACTGGCCTGATGCCCTCACCCGCCGCATCAGCCTCAGCTCCACGGGTCGGAGCGCTGTTCGCGATCGGTTCGATGAGCTGCGTGCAGCTCGGGCTCGCCGTCTCCGTGGGGCTGTCTGAGCAGCTCGGTCCAACCGGGGTCGCCTGGCTCCGGCTCGTCTGGGCGGGGCTGATCCTCCTCGTCGTGGCGCGGCCCTGGCGGGCAACGTTCACGCGGAAGGCGTTCTGGACGTGCGTGGCCCTCGGGGCCGCGACCGCCGGGATGACGGTGTTCTTCATGTGCGCCGTGATGCTCATCCCGCTCGGTACCGCGAGCGCCCTCGAGTTCCTCGGGCCGCTCGGCGTCGCGGTCGCACGCGGAACCGGCAGGAGTCGCCTGTGGGCGATCGTCGCGGCGGCCGGCGTCATCGCCTTGACCGAGCCATGGCACGGGCGGGCCGATCCGATCGGGATTCTCTTCGCCCTCGGCGCCGCGGCCTGCTGGGGCGTCTACATTCTGCTCACCCAGCGCGCCGGCGACAGCGTCGAGGGACTCAACGCGCTCGCCGTGTCGATCCCCACGGCCGCCGTCGTGGCGAGCTTCACGATCACGCCAGCGCTATTCGCGAAGCTCGATCTCACGGTGCTCCTCGCCGGGCTCGGACTCGCGCTGCTCCTCCCCCTCGTGCCGTTCATCCTCGAGCTGCTCTCGCTCAGACGACTGAACACCGCGACGTTCGGCACGCTCATGAGCCTCGAGCCCGCGTTCGCGCTCGTGATCGGGGCGGCGATCCTGCATCAGATTCCGACGCCCCTCGCGGTCGTGGGGATCGCGCTCGTCATCACCGCGGGGATCGGCGCGACGCGCACCGGGGCGCGCAGCTAGGCCCGCGCCCACTCCGCGCAGCTCGGGCCCGCGATCAGGGCTTTCGAACTAGGGATCAGCGTCCCGTCCCGGAGCGCCCTGCCGAACGCGCCGGGAAGCGCCAGCTCGACCACCCTCCGCGACTCGCCCTTCGCCGCGAGCCGCGTTCTGAGTACGTCGGCCATGCTCATCCGGTCCGGGCCCGCGGTCTCGAGCGCCTGCCGCTGCGAAAACTCGCTCGCGAGCTCCACGAGCCGCTCCGCAACCGTTTCCGCAGCCACGGGCTGACAACGCATCTCGGGGAGCGCGCGCCACGGCCCCGTCTTCACGGCGTACTGCTCTGCGAACTCGAAGAACTGGGTGGCACGCAGCACCGTCCACGGCACGGATCCGGCCGCGACCAGCTCTTCCTGTCGAGCCTTTCCGGCGTAGTAGCCGTGCGGCGCCTTCGTCGCGCCCACGATCGACAGCGGAACGTAGTGCTTCACCTCGGCCTCGCGCGCCGCGCGCAGCAGGTTCTGCGTGGCCCTCGTGAAGAAGGCGACCGATTTGCGGGCTGAGGTGGCCGTCACGCCCGAGACGTCGATCACGGCGTCGACGCCGTCGAGTCGCAGGCCCTCACCCGAGAGCAGGTCGATGCCGAGCGAGCGGGCGATCGGGAGTGTCTCGTGACCGGCGAGCTCGGCCTGTCGAATGACACGCACCCCCACCGCACCCGTTGCTCCGGCCACCGCGATCAGCATCATTCCTCCGCCCGGGACTCGCTCCGATCAAGCCTCCGGCCAGTATATGGGCGTGAATCGTCCGTGAACGGGAGGAAAACCGGGTGCGTCGCGGGGGTCCCGCGGACGCGAAACGGCGGTTCCCGATCCAGCGCGGTTAGAGCACCTTCTTCACGACGCTGGACTTCAGGTTCATCCGCCCGAATCCGGGCACCGTCGCGTCGATATCGTGGCCGTCAGGGCCGGACGGGTTGAGGCGGATTCCCTTCACCTTCGTGCCGACCTTGACGGTTCCCCCACCGCCGCCCTTGATCTTGAGATCCTTCACGACCGTGACCGTATCGCCGTCCGCGAGCACATTGCCGACCGCGTCGGTGATCGTCGCCGCATCCGCTGTGGCACTGTCGGCATCAGCGGCCGGCTCGGCCTGATCGGCGGACCACTCGTGTCCGCACATCGGGCACACGAGCAGGGCCCCGAGCTCGTAGGTGTACGACTCGGCGCACTCCGGGCAGGCGGGAAGCGTGTCAGACATTGATCCTCCTGTCGCCGCAGGCCTTATCCGGCTACAGCTGTTTGTCATGCATCACTGCCTGACACCCTGCCACAACGCGCACCGCCACGGGCGATGCCTGCCCGCCGGGCGTGGCACCCGGGCTTCACGCCCCGGTCAAGCCGCCGTTTCACCCGTCGGCTTCATCCAGAAGGGCGAATAGTGGTAGCCGTCGAGGTCGTCGAACTGGCGCTGATACATGAAGGGGTACTCGTCCGTGTCACCGATCCGTGCGCCCGCGGCAGCGGCTCGCTCGACGAGCTCATCGACCGCTTCACGGCTCTCCAGATCGAACGAGAGCGTCACCTTCGAGGGCGTGTCCGGCCCACCGATCAGCTCCTCCACGCCGCCAACACTCGCGTACATCTCGCGGCTCGACAGCATGAGGAACTGGTCCGGCGCGATCGCAATGCACGACACGCCATCGTTCGACATCTCGGCGTTGAGCGGCCAGCCGAGTGCGGCATAAAACGCGGTCGCCCGCTCAACGTTTTCCACTGGGCAAGAAATGTAGAGGCTCATGGGGGCAATGCTCCTCGCACGCGTGGGCGCTGTCAATGGACCTTCAGGATGCTATGCGGGGAATCGTGCAGTGTTACTGAGGGGCCCCTGAGCGCTGGGCTCCGTCAGGATCAGGACCGCTCAACTGGCGGATCGACCTGCCGCGTGAGTCCGGTCCCCTCTTCGAGCGTCCATCGCAGGCCCTGCGCATCACGGAAGTTGACCCTCACGATCATTTTCGTGCCTTTTCCCTTCACCAGAAGGTGTACCCGTTCCGGCGAGAGCGAAAGATCCGTGAGTGTGCCCCAGTGATAGGTGGGATCACTGGGAACAACGAATTGCCCCGGAGGCAAAGCCCCCAGATTGAGGGAATGATTCTGGACGCCACCGCTCAGTCGTTGGCTCTCCACGCAAACGTCAAAAACGGGCTTCGAAGAACCGTTGAACAGGAAAAGCGCCCATTCCTCGTCCCGGCTTCGATCCGGAAGCTTGGCACCGAGAACAAATACGAGCCCGGCCTGCTCACGGGCCTGCGCATCGGCTGCGGTCCGCCTCAGGGCCTCGGCGTCTCGATCTCGCTGCTCTTCTACGGTCAGCATTCGCCGGTTCACGCGCCACGCAACGACCGCGGCCCATGCAGCGAGGAACCCACCGAGGCCACCGACCCACTCGGCCAGAGATCCCCATTGAAAACTCACGTCACTCAGCCCTATCCGCGCATTGGGGTCAGACGTTGAACCGCCACTCGCAGACGTCGCCGTCCTGCATGACGTATTCCTTGCCCTCCATGCGCGCCTTGCCCTTGGCGCGGGCCTCGGCCACGGAGCCTGTCTCGACGAGGTCCTCGAACGAGATGATCTCGCCCTTGATGAAGCCCTTTTCGAAGTCCGTGTGGATCGCGCCAGCGGCCTGCGGGGCGGTCGCGCCCTTCTTGATCGTCCAGGCGCGCGCCTCCTTGGGGCCCGCCGTCAGGTACGTCTGCAGGCCGAGGGTATCGAAGCCGACGCGAGCGAGCTGGTCGAGACCGCTCTCCTCCTGGCCGATCGACTGGAGCAGTTCGGCGGCGTCGTCCTCGTCGAGCTCGATGAGCTCGCTCTCAAGCTTGGCGTCGAGGAAGATCGCCTTCGCGGGGGCGACGAGCTCGGCGAGTTCAGCAAGACGGCCTGCGTCCTGCAGCACGCCCTCATCGACGTTGAACACGTAGAGGAAGGGCTTCGCCGTGAGCAGCCCCAGTTCGCGGATCGGCTCCAGATCGAGTCCGGAAAGGGAGAGCAGGGTTCCCTCGTTGAGCACCTTGATCGCGTCCTGCGCTGTCGACACGACCGAGGGGTCGATCTTCTTGGACTTCAGCTCCTTCTCGTAGCGCGGAAGGGCTTTTTCGATCGTCTGCAGGTCGGCAAGGATGAGCTCGGTATTGATCGTCTCCATGTCGCTTGCGGGATTGATGTCGCCGTCGACGTGGATCACGTCGGGGTCGGAAAATCCGCGCACCACCTGGGCGATCGCGTCCGCCTCGCGAATGTTCGCGAGGAACTGGTTGCCGAGGCCCTCGCCCTCGCTCGCGCCGCGGACAATACCGGCGATGTCGACGAAGCTGACGGGCGCCGGGAGGATCCGCTCCGAGCCGAAGATCTCCGCGAGCTTGTCGAGCCGCGGATCCGGCAGGTTCACCACGCCAACGTTCGGTTCGATCGTTGCGAACGGGTAGTTCGCCGCGAGCGCGTCATTGTGCGTGAGCGCGTTGAAGAGCGTCGACTTGCCGACGTTCGGAAGACCTACGATGCCGATAGTAAGAGCCACGGGGGTTCAGTCTACCCGCTGCCCGGGCTCAGCTCCCCACCGAGCCGAGGGCCGGGGGCCAGACGCCGATGATCGCTGCCACGACCATGATCGTGACGAACTCGTGGGCGCAATTCATGAGGGTGAGTGCCGGCGGGCGACCCTCGAAGGCGTCGTGGGTGATGAACCGGGCCGCCGTGAGCCCGGCCCAGAGCACCGCGCCGGTGAGCAGCGCCGATACGAGGAACGATCCGCCGTAGAACTCGAAGGCGATCCAGATGGCGCCCGCGAGCACCCACGAGGTGATGAAGCTGACGACGAGGGTGATCAGGATCGGGGCCACCGCCGACTTGCCGCCACCCGGGGTGACTTTTGCCAGGCGCATCCAGGCGTTTCCGAACACCTTCGGGGTGTACCAGACGGAGCCGACCACCATGGTCGACAGGGTGGCGGCGACGACGGCCAGATAGTTGATCGCGGGGACCATGGGTGACTCCTGGGGTGAGGTGTGGGGTTGGGTGGGGTGAGGTGAATCAGCGCCCGCGCGATCGCCCGGGATGGATCAATAGTGCCATCCATCTGGTCTTCCAGCGGGCCGTTCATGAGTGTCAGCGGGGTGTGACAGGCTAGTCGCGTGCCCGTCGACTTCACCGCGATCGATTTCGAGACCGCGAATAGCCATCCCTCCTCCGCCTGTTCCGTTGGACTGGTGCGAGTTCGGGACGGCGCGGTCGTGGAGCGGATCAACTGGCTCATCAAGCCGCCGCCAGGGCACGCCGAGTTCCTGCGCTTCAATGTCAAGATTCACGGGATCACCGCCGAAATGGTGGAGGACGCCCGCGAATGGGCCGATCAGCTCCCCGATCTGACGGGGTTCATCGGCGCGGATGTCGTCGTGGCGCACAACGCGAGCTTCGACATGGGCGTGATCCGGGCAGCCTGCGCTGAGACGATCACGCCGACGCCGCGGCTCAAGTACCTGTGCAGCGTGCAGATGTCGCGCCGCACCTACGACATTCCGTCGCACCGGCTTCCGCTCGCCGCCGCTGCCGCCGGATTCGGCGACTTCGCGCACCACGACGCGCTCGCGGACGCCGAGGCCTGCGCCGCGATCATCATCGACGCCGCGCGCCGCCACGAGGTCGCCGACGTCGCGCAGCTGACGAAGAAGACCGGGCTTCGGCTTCAGCAGTTGAAGGCCATCCCCCTGAAGCTCTAGCGCTCCCGGACGCGCGACGGGAACGGGGATTCGAACGATGGATCCGTCCGTGTCAGTGGTCAGTCATAGCCTGACCCCAACACCCCATCGGAAGGACCGCCCGTATGAACACGCTCGCGATCGTGCTGCTCTCCGCGAACCTCGTCCTGCTCATCGCGCTGATCGCCATCGTCCTGCTTCGCACCCGGGGCGCCGTTCCGGGAGGCAGCGGCCAGCCCGGAGAGCTCCGCGCGGTCGGCGGTGAACTTCGCCAGGAGTTCGCGGCTCAGCGCGCTGAGCTCGCGCAGTCGCTGGCAATGGGTCAGCAGCAGCTCGACACCTTGATCAGGGCAACGTCCGGTGCTCAGGCGCAGGAGCTCGCCCGAGAGCGCGAGTCGCGCGATGCCGCCCAGCGGGCCCAGGGTGAGCTCCTGGAGCGCTCGCTCGTCGGCCTCTCCGATCGCATCCACGCCGGTGCGAAGACGAGCGCGGAGTCACACGCTGAGCTCAAATCATCCGTGGAGAGCCGCTTCGACGAGCTCCGCGCGGCGAACGATGCGAAGCTCGAACAGGTCAGGGTCACCGTGGGCGAGAAGCTGCAGTCCTCGCTCAAGACCTCGCTGGATGAGAATGCGCAGCGCATGCAGACACTCACCGAAACGCACGTGCAGAAGCAGGAGGAACTGCAGCGCACGCTCCGCGAGGAGCTCGAGAAGCTGCGCCAGGGCAACGAAGCGAAGCTCGAGAAAATGCGCGAGACCGTCGACGAGAAACTGCAGGGCACGCTCGAGCGCCGTCTCGGTGAATCGTTCAAACTCGTGAGCGATCGCCTCGAGCAGGTGCAGAAGGGCCTTGGCGAGATGCAGTCGCTCGCCTCGGACGTTGGCGGCCTCAAGCGCGTGCTCACGAACGTGAAGACGCGCGGCAGCTGGGGCGAGGTGCAGCTCTCGCGGCAACTCGAGGATCTCCTCACCCCGGAGCAGTACGAGGAGAACGTGGTCATCCGCCCGGGCTCGCGCGACAGCGTGGAGTTCGCCGTCAAGCTTCCCGGCCGCGGCGAGGACGAGAAACCGGTGTACCTCCCCATCGACTCGAAGTTCCCGCAGGAGGACTATGAGCGCCTCCTCGAGGCCCAAGAGGCCGGCGAGCGCGAGGCCGTAGAGGCCGCGACCAAGACGCTCGAGCGGGTCATCCTTGCGCAGGCGAAACTCATCTCGGAAAAGTACATTTCACCACCGCAGAGCACCGACTTCGCGATCATGTATCTCCCCACCGAGGGCCTCTTCGCAGAGGCTATTCGCCGGCCCGGCCTCGCGAGCCGTCTGCAGAGCGAACAGCGCGTGCTCATCACCGGCCCCACCACGCTTGCCTCGCTCCTGAACAGCCTCCAAATGGGGTTCCGCACGCTCGCCATCGAGCGACGCAGCTCCGAAGTCTGGCAGGTGCTCAGCGCCGCGAAGCTCGAGTTTCAAAAGTACGGCCGGGTCTGGGAAAAGCTCGAAAAACAGCTGCAGACCGCGCAGAACACCGTGCAGCAGGCGGGCGTGCGAACGCGCGCCGTCGAACGCCGGCTTCGCGCCGTCGAGACCCTTGACACCGGCGGCCAGCAGGGCGTCCTCGACGACGTCCTCGCGGACATGGCCGAGCTCGACGCCGAGGCCGAGGCCGAGACAAACAGGGCATCCTCTCCGAGCGCGGAGAGCAGCGCCGTCAGCGGCGCCGCCGAGGCAGCGCCGAACGGCGAGCTCGACGAACTGTGGGGCGACACCGAACGGCACGCGGAATAGCCCGCCCGAAGGAATGACCTTGGATCGGAGGCTCCCATGCGCGCCGCGACACCGGGGCGAAGCTCAGCGGCCCCGCACACGCGAAACGGGGCCCGGGCACTGCCCGGACCCCGTTCGATCCCTATCCCGATCGGGCCTCGCTCACCAGAGCGCGCCGATCCTCGCGGAGACTAGTCCCAGCGGTTCGGATCCATGTCGCTAATGACGTGGCGGATCGTGCCCGAGTGCGAACGCATCACGATGCTCTCGGCGCGCACGAACGGGCCGCGACGCTGCACGCCCTCAACGAAATCGGCCGAGGTGATACCCGTCGCCACGAAGTAGCAGTTGTCGCTCGCGACCAGGTCATTGGCCTCGAGCACGCGGTCCAGATCGTGACCCGCGTCGATCGCGCGCTGACGCTCGTCGTCATCCTTCGGCCACAGACGCCCCTGGATGACGCCGCCCAGCGCCTTCACCGCGCACGCGGTGATGATGCCCTCGGGGGTACCGCCGATACCCACGCACATGTCGATCCGGGAATCCCAGCGGGCCGCGTTCACGCCGCCAGCAACATCTCCGTCCATGAGCAGGCGCGTCCCGGCGCCGGCCTCGCGGATCTCACGGATCAGCCCCTCGTGACGCGGACGATCGAGCACCGCAACACGGATATCCGACACGTCGACGTTCTTCGCGCGAGCGAGCGCGCGAATGTTCTCCCCGATCGGGCGACGAATATCCACGACGCCGACACCGTCGGGCCCGCACACGAGCTTGTCCATGTAGAACACCGCGGAGGGATCGTACATGCTGCCGCGATCCGCGACCGCGATCACGGAGAGCGCGCCCGGGCGCCCCTCCGCGGTGAGGCGCGTGCCGTCGATCGGATCGACGGCAACGTCGCAGTCAGCGCCCTCGCCGTTGCCCACGACCTCGCCGTTATACAGCCACGGGGCGTCGTCCTTCTCACCCTCACCGATAACAACCGTTCCGGTCATATTCACCGTCGAGAGGAAGCGGCGCATCGCGTCAACCGCGGCGCCATCCGCAGCGTTCTTGTCACCGCGGCCGATCCACGGCGTCGCACGCATCGCGGCCGCCTCGGTCGCGCGGACAAGCTCCATCGCGAGGTTACGGTCGGGCTGCCAATCGCCAAGCGAGTCAGGTTCAGTCATGACTCCAAGCCTACCGCGTAGACTGGGAGGCCGAAGCGGCCAGAACACGACCGTGTCACCAGAGGCCCACGCACACACGCGCGGGGCCGGCACGGACGCCAGGCCGATCCGCCAAGACGCCAAGGAGCCCACATGCCCGTCGCCAGCCCCGAACAGTACGCCGCAATGCTCGACGCCGCGAAGAGTGGCGGCTTCGCCTTCCCCGCGGTGAACGTATCGAGCTCGCAGACGCTGAACGCCGCCCTGCAGGGCTTCGCCGAGTCGGGATCCGACGGCATCATCCAGGTCAGCTTCGGCGGCGCTGACTACTTCGCCGGCCACACCGTCAAGAACCGCGCGGGCGGGGCCATCGCCTTCGCCAAGTACGCGGAAGAGGTCGCGAAGGCCTACGACGTCACCGTCGCGCTCCACACCGACCACTGCCCCAAGCAGCACCTCGAGAGCTTCGTCCTGCCCCTCGTCGCCGCCAGCGAAGAGCGCGTCAAGGAGGGCGGCCTGCCCTACTTCCAGTCCCACATGTGGGACGGCTCCGCCGTGCCCCTCACCGAAAACCTCGACATCGCGAAGGAACTCCTCCCCCGCATGGCGGCCCTCGGGATCATCCTCGAGGTCGAGATCGGCGTCGTCGGCGGCGAAGAAGACGGGATCGCGCACGAGATCAACGACCAGCTCTACACGACCCTCGAGGACGCCGTCGCCACCGTCGAGGCCCTCGGCCTGGGCGAGCAGGGCCGCTACCTCACCGCCCTCACCTTCGGCAACGTCCACGGCGTCTACAAGCCGGGCGGCGTGAAGCTCCGCCCCGAACTCCTCGCAGAGATCCAGGCCGGGCTGCAGGCCAAGTACGGCACGGGCGAAAAGCCGCTCGACCTGGTCTTCCACGGCGGATCCGGTTCCTCGGCCGAGGAAATCGCCGAGGCCGTCTCGAACGGCGTCATCAAGATGAACATCGACACCGACACCCAGTACGCGTTCACGCGCCCCATCGTCGACTTCCTGTTCAAGAACTACGACGGCGTCCTCAAGGTGGACGGCGAAGTGGGCAACAAGAAGGCCTACGACCCGCGCGCATACGGCAAGCTCGGTGAGACCGGCATGGCCGCACGCATCGCCCTCGCAGCCGAACAGCTCGGCTCGGCGGGCAAGTCGGTGAGCGCCTGATGCCAGCCCCTGAAACGGAGCACCCCGAAGAGCAGCCGCAGGCGCAGCCCGCCGCCCAGCAGCAGCCGGAGCGCCCCCGTCCCGAGTATGGGGAGTACGCCCCGGACGGCTGGTCCTGGACACCCCCGGGAGCCGAGGAAACCACCCCCGGCGCCCCCGCGGGAGCCGCCGCCACCGCCACGGACGCGAGCGGGCGCACCGGCGTCCCGGCCGGCGTCCCGCACAACCTCGGCGCTCGGCCCACCGACGGCCAGGCCCCGCAGCGTTCCCGGGTCCCATCGGCTGGCGCGCAGCGCGCCCCCGGCGCGAACCCCACGAGCGGCGACCCCGCGCCCTACCGCGCCACGAGCCCCGGAGGCCCAGCGCATCAGGCCCCGCAGTCTCAGCCGCAGCAGGCGCAGCAGCCGCAGCAGCCGCAGCAGCCCCGCTACGCCCCCGCCCAGGGGAAGCCGCGCACGGCCGACCGCGTGATCACGATCATCCTGCTCGCCATTGGCGCGTTCGGCGCGCTCAACCTGGCCGCCTCAGGATTCGCGATCGTCCAGCAGATGCACCTGATGGGCGAGATGATCGGCCTCGAAAAGGTCACGGTGCCCGAGTGGGTCGGCCCCGTGGGCACGGTCGCCGGACTCGTCGTGCTGCTCGTCTACGCACTCAACGTGATCTACTCGATCCAGCGGATCCGCGCGAACAAGCTCGCCTTCTGGGTGCCGCTCGTCGCCGCGGGCATCGCGTTCGTCGTGATCATGGCCGTGTCGATGATCGCGATGGCCAGCATCCCCGACCTCATGCAGACCATGAATTCGGACCCATACGGGTCTCTGGATCGCATGATGAAGTATGTCGAGGAGACACCGACGCCGTAGCTCGGTGCACACCCGCGCGGGAGTCTTCCGCGCTCGCGGCGTTCGGTCCCAACATGCGGGCCGGACGCCGCGGCCTCTGAACGCGCAGCGCCCGGATCGAGCGGCCGTCTTTCGTCACTGTGAGTACGCCCGCCTCGCGAGACATTTTCCTCACCGCCGAGGCGTGAGCATCGCTACAGTAATCGCATGAATTCGGCGTCGAATCAGGCCACCGGCGGCCTCGCTCCCCGCACGGAACTCCCGCGCTCAACGGTCGCCCGCTTTGCCACGGGTTCGCTCGTGACCGGCGGTTTCTCGACCTTGCCCGGCCTCGTTCTGATCTACTACCTCACCGATTCCCTCGGGGTGACCGCGCTCGTCGCCGGCGGCATCGTCACCCTTGCAAAGATCTGGACGGTTCTGATCGATCCGTTGATCGGCGGCCTCAGCGATCGCGCGCTCGCGCGGACGGGGAGCCGGCGCGGGCTCATGCTGCTCGGTTCGCTCGGCCTGCCAATCGCCTTCGTGCTCACCTTCTCCGTTCCCGCTGGCACTCCGCCGGCCCTCGCCGCAGTGTGGGTGCTTCTCGCGTTCGTGGTCGCGGCCACCAGCTTCAGCCTCTTCCAGGTGCCCTACATTTCGCTCCCGGCCGAGCTCTCCAACCAGGCGCAGGAACGCACGCGCCTCCTCACCTGGAGCGTTGTCGTGATGGCCGCGGCGATTCTCTGTTTCGGCGCGGGCGGTCCGGAGATCCGCAGTCTGTTCCCGCAGAACCCGCCGCTCGGCTATTTCGCTATGGCGGTCGGCGCTGCGCTCATCCTCACGGTCGGGCTCGCGGTCGCTTCCACGGTTGCACCGCGCAAGCCCGTCCCCCGCGGCGTGGCCGATTCCTCCACCGCCGGAACTCCCGCGGCCGCCACGCTGGCGCACTACCGCGACGGGTTCGCCGTGCTGCGCACCAAAGGCCCGTTCCAGGCCCTGATGACCACGTATCTCCTCCAGTGCATCGCGACCGGACTCATGCTCGCGGGGGCGCAGTTCGTTGCCACCTGGGTGCTGCACGACGAGGACGCCGTAACCATCCTGTTCGTTTCCCTGATCGCGCCTGCTTTCCTGGTCGCCCCGGTGTGGCGGGTCATCTCGAACAGGGTGGGCAAGGACCGTGCTCTCCGCGCCGCGAGCGTGTGTTTTCTCGCCGCCACGATCCTGCTCATCGGGATGGTGTGGTTTCCCGGGTGGTGGATCGTCGTGCCGGTGGGGCTGGCCGGCGCGGCATACGCCGGGATGCAGTCCCTCCCGATGGCGATGCTGTCCGACGTGATCGTTCACGATGCGCGCGGTCTTCGCCGGGCCGCAGCGGCCGAGGGGTGGTCGCCGGACGGGGTGGCAGCGGGAGCAGCGCTCATCGCAGGCGAGACGCCCGACAGTCGGGCGGGTATTTTCGGCGGCGTCTGGACCGCCGGCGAGACGGCCGGCTTGGCACTCGGCTCGACACTGCTCGCGGTTGCCCTCGCGGCTACCGGCTACGTCGAGTCGGTCGCCGGGCACAGCGCGCAGCAGCCCTCGGCGGCGCTCACCGCGATCTCGCTGAGCTTCAGCCTTGTCCCGGCAGTTCTGATGGCGGTGAGCCTGGTGACGCTGCGGAGCTACCGCCTGCGCGAGCGTGACCTGGACGCGGAGAACCACCCCGCGCTCGTGTGAGGTCGGGCAACGACCCAGTGGGGCCCGCGAAAGCTGCTGCGATGCCCGCGGAAGCTAACGGACGCGGCCGCCGAGCGCGCGCGCATCGCGCTTGCCATTGGCGTCCTGGCGCAGCTCCTTCGGGAGCGAGAACACCAGGTCCTCCTCCGCCGTGACCGTCGCCTGCACGTCGGCGTAGCCGGCGTCGGCGAGGTCGTCGAGGAGTTCCTGCACGAGCACCTCGGGGACCGAGGCGCCGCTCGTGACGCCGACCGTGCGGACGCCGTCAAGCCACTCCTGCTTGACCTCGCTCGCGAAGTCGACCCGGTACGCGGCCTTCGCCCCGTACTCGAGCGCGACCTCCTTGAGGCGTACGGAGTTCGAGGAGTTGGACGAGCCCACGACGATCACGAGGTCCGCGTTCGGGGCGATCTTCTTGATCGCGACCTGGCGGTTCTGGGTGGCGTAGCAGATGTCGTCGCTCGGCGGATCCTGCAACTTCGGGAACTTCTCGCGCAGGCGGCGCACCGTCTCCATCGTCTCGTCCACCGACAGCGTGGTCTGGGACAGCCAGACGAGCCGCTCCGGATCCTTGACCTCGAGCGAGTCCACGTCATCGGGCGAGTTCACGATCGTGATGTGATCCGGCGCCTCGCCGCTCGTGCCCTCGACCTCCTCGTGGCCGGTGTGCCCGATCAGGAGGATCTCCATGTCCTGCTTCGCGAAACGAACGGCCTCGCGGTGTACCTTCGTGACGAGCGGGCAGGTCGCGTCGATGGCGTGCAGCCCACGATCGTCCGCCGCCTGCACCACCGCGGGTGAGACGCCGTGAGCGGAGAAGACGACGTTCGCGCCCTCGGGCACCTCATCGACCTCGTCGACGAAGATCGCGCCCATCTTCTCGAGCGTGCGCACCACGTGCACGTTGTGCACGATCTGCTTGCGCACGTACACGGGCGCGCCGAAGCGGTCCAGCGCCTTCTCGACCGCGACAACCGCGCGGTCCACGCCGGCGCAATACCCGCGCGGCGCCGCGAGCAGGACTTTCTTCTCGCCATCAACCGGGACGTCTTTCAAACGGCCGGCCTGCCGCCGCATGCGCGGCATCGCCAGACTCACCACGGGAGCGCCGATGGTGCGCTGATCCTGAAGCTGCTCGGTCATGCCACAGAGTCTACCGTCGGCCACCGACACGGGCCTGGGCGAACGGCACCCGCCTGCGCCAGGGCCACTGCACCCGTCGGCCAGCGGGGCGAAGCGCGCGTGTCGGCGGCCCCCGGTAGTCTGACTGGCATGGCAGCCGCAGACACGACTCCGGCCACGCGCGAGGCCCCCTGGCCCGTCGGGCTCATGAGCGAGAAGATCGCGGCCTGGATCGATCGCCTCGGCCAGGTCTGGATCGAGGGCGAGGTCACGCAGTGGCAGGTTCGCGGCGGCCACGTCTACGGCAAACTCCGCGACCTCGATCAGGACGCCACCGTGAGCTTCACCGTGTGGCGCTCGGTCGCGCAGCGCCTCACGGGCGAATTCTCCCAGGGCGATCGGGTCGTCGCCCTGGTCAAGCCGAATTTCTGGGTCAAGGGCGGCACGCTCACCGTGCAGGTCTTCGACATCTCGCACGTCGGCATCGGAGAGCTGCTCGAACGACTCGAACGGCTCCGCCGCCAACTGCAATCCGAGGGCCTCTTTGATGCCTCTCGGAAACGCCCGCTCCCCTTCCTGCCCTCCCTCATCGGCCTCGTCACTGGTCGCGACTCGGACGCGGAAAAGGACGTAATCCGGAACGCGACGCTCCGCTGGCCGGGGGTGAAGTTCAAGGTCCACTACGCCGCGGTGCAGGGCGATCGCGCCGCGGGCGAGGTCACGGCCGGAATCGAGGCGCTGGATCAGGATCCCGAGGTCGACGTGATCATCGTGGCCCGCGGCGGCGGCGACTTCCAGAACCTCCTCCCGTTCAGCGACGAAAAAGTCGTGCGCGCCGCGGCGAACGCCACGACCCCGATCGTGAGCGCGATCGGCCACGAGGCGGACCGCCCGCTCCTCGACGAGGTCGCCGATCTCCGCGCCTCTACCCCCACCGACGCCGCAAAGCGCGTCGTGCCCGACGTGGGCGAGGAGCTTGCGGGCCTCGATCAGGCCAGGGCTCGGCTCAGCGGCCGGCTCGGCCAGCTGCTCGCGCACGAGGCGGATCGGATCACGCAGCTCCGTGGTCGCCCCGTGCTCGCAACCCCGGAGCGCATCATCGACGATCGCGCCGAGGAACTCGTGCGCTGGATCGCGCGCGGCACTGAGCTCGCCGAGCGGGGCGTCGAGGACCGCGAGCGCGGAATCCGCGAGATGCGTTCCCGGCTCACCGCGCTCTCCCCGCGGGCCACGCTCGAGCGCGGCTACGCGATCGCGCAGCTGCCCGACGGGGCCGTGCTGCGCACCCCCGGGGATGCCCCCGCTGGCACCGAGCTGCGGCTCTCACTCGCCGAGGGATCGCTCGCGGCGCGCTCCGAGGGCGGGGCGTAGGCGGGGCACGGCAAAGGCGTATCCGGCCGATGTCAGCCGCTCCGGGTAAGCTGGTGTCCATGTCCGACACTGCCGCTCCGGATCCCTCGTCGCTCAGTTACGAGGAGGCCCGAGACGAACTCATCGCCGTCGTCGGCCGCCTGGAACAGGGCGGCGCGACGCTCGAGGAGTCGTTGCAGCTCTGGGAGCGCGGCGAAGCCCTCGCGGCCCGCTGCGAGGAGTGGCTGCTCGGCGCCCGCCGACGGCTCGAAGCAGCGCGGACGGGCGCGAGCGAGCGCGACAGCGCTGACGGGGGCACCGAGTAGTCGATGGCGAAGAAACAGAAGGCGCCGGTCGTCGTTGCCGAGCTCGGACGCCCCGAGACGCCCGCGGAAACCGCGGCTCGCAAGGCCGTCGACAGCCACAACTATCGCGCTCGGAAGACCGTCAACAATCTGGTCCTCTCCCTGCTCGTCAGCCTCGCCCTCGTCGTCGTGATCGTGCTCATGGTGCCCCGCGGAACCGGCGGGTACTCGGAGCATCGCGTCGACGTGCCGAAGCTCGCGCAGGAAGCCTCGCCGAGCGCCGGGCGCCAGCTCGCGGCCCCCGCGGTCCCGCAGGCGTGGAAGGCCAAGTCGGCGGGGCTGAAGCAGTCCGATGGCGTCACCCTGTGGCAGATCAACTACACGACGGTCGATGAGACCACCAAGACCGAGTCGTATGCCGCAGTCGTGCAGGCGTTCACCGCTGACGGCAAGCCCGTCACCGACGACTGGATCATGGGCCAGCTCGAGAACCAGAAGCCCACCGGCGCCGAAACGATCGGCGGAATCGACTGGGCCGTCTACGACCACACGGATCGCAACCCCGATGAGAGCAACATGCTCTTCGGCCTCCAGGGCACCTGGAAGGGCGACACGATCCTCGTCTACGGCACCGACACCCCTGAGACGCTGCGCGTGCTCGCCTCGGACGTCGCCGCCTCACTGAACGGCTCGAAGGAGTAGCACGAGCATGTCCGAACCCCGCGTCACCCCGCAGCAGGCCTGGGACGCCCTCGTCGCAGGCAACGATCGCTTCATCTCGGGCGGACCGCAGCATCCCCGCCAGGACGTGGAGCGTCGCAACGAGCTCGCGGGCGCCCAGAACCCCGACGCCGCCCTGTTCGGCTGCGCCGACTCGCGCCTCGCCGCCGAGATCATCTTCGACGCCGGGCTCGGCGACCTCTTCGTCGCCCGCAACATGGGCCACGTCGTCGCCGAATCGATCACGGCCTCCATGGAGTACGCGGTCTCGAACCTCGGCGTCGCCATCATCATCGTCCTCGCCCACGACTCCTGCGGCGCCGTCGCCGCGGCCGTCGGACAGATGGCGGAGGATCCGAAACCGGTGCCCACGGCCGTTGCGAACACCCTCGACCCGATCCTGCCCGCGGTTCAGCAGGTCTGGCTCCGCGAGCATCACGACACCCCGTACGTCGACGCCAGTCAGATCGACGCCGACGCCGTGGGCCGCGCCCACCTCGCCGGCACCGTCAACGCGCTGCTGCGCAGCTCGCGCATCATCAGCGACGCCGTAGCCCACGGGCGCCTCGGCGTCGTCGGCTGCCAGTACCGCCTCGCCGAGGGCCGCGCGGTGCCGATCAGCGCGATCGGCGCGCTCGACATCGCGAACCATCGCGCCTGACCCACCTACTCATTACTCCCGATACCCACCAGCTGCCCGTGCACGCACGGGCACACCCACGAGACGAAGGATGACCGTGAGCGAAGACACCGAGTACCGTATCGAGCACGACACGATGGGCGAGGTCCGCGTGCCGAAGGACGCACTGTACGCCGCGCAGACCCAGCGCGCCGTCGAGAACTTCCCGATCTCGGGCCAGGGTCTCGAGCCCGCCCAGATCGTCGCCCTCGCGCGCATCAAGCGCGCGGCCGCGATCGCCAACAAGGATCTCGGCATCCTCGACGCCCCGATCGCCGACGCGATCGTCGCCGCGGCCGACGAGATCATCGCGGGCGACCACCACGATCAGTTCCCGATCGACACCTACCAGACCGGCTCCGGCACCTCGTCGAACATGAACATGAACGAGGTCCTCGCGACCCTCGCGACGAAGCACCTCGGCGCCCCCGTGCACCCGAACGACCACGTCAATGCGTCCCAGTCGTCGAACGACGTGTTCCCCACCTCGGTGCACATCGCCGTCACCGGCGCGCTCATCGAGCAGCTCAAGCCCGCGCTCGCGCACCTCGCAGAGGCGCTCGAGGCGAAGGCGGAGCTGTGGAAGGAGGCCGTCAAGTCCGGCCGCACCCACCTCATGGACGCGACCCCGGTCACCCTCGGCCAGGAGTTCGGCGGCTTCGCCGCGCAGATCCGCTACGGGATCGAGCGCATCGATGCCGCACTCCCCCGCGTTGCTGAGGTTCCCCAGGGCGGCACCGCCGTCGGCACTGGCATCAACACTCCGCTCGGCTTCCCCGAGAAGGTCATCGCCGAGATCGCCCAGTCGAGCGGCCTCCCCATCACCGAGGCCCGCAACCACTTCGAGGCGCAGGCCAACCGCGACGGCCTCGTCGAGGCGTCCGGCGCGCTCCGCACGATCGCGGTCTCCATGACCAAGATCAACAACGATCTCCGCTGGATGGGCTCCGGCCCGAACACGGGTCTCGGGGAGCTCCACATCCCCGATCTGCAGCCCGGCTCCTCGATCATGCCCGGAAAGGTCAACCCCGTCGTCCCCGAGGCCGTGCTCATGGTGTGCGCGCGCGTCATCGGCAACGACGCGACCATCGCCTGGGCAGGCGCTTCCGGCTCGTTCGAGCTCAACGTGCAGATCCCGGTCATGGGCACCGCGCTGCTCGAGTCGGTCCGCCTGCTGTCGAACGCATCGATCGTGCTCGCTGACAAGACGATCGCGGGCCTCGAGGCGAATCTCGAGCGCGCCGCGGCGCTCGCCGGCATGAGCCCGTCGACGGTCACGCCGCTCAACCGCCTCATCGGCTACGAGGCGGCAGCGAAGATCGCGAAGCACTCCGTCGCCAAGGGCATCACCGTGCGCGAGGCCGTCATCGATCTCGGCTACGTCGAGCGCGGCGAGGTCACCGAGGCCGACCTCGACAAGGCCCTCGATCTGCTCTCGATGACGCACCCCGGCGTCGCCAAGTAACCCGCGGCAACGAGACAGCGGCCCGGTCCCCGAAAAGGGACCGGGCCGCTGCCGTATGGGGATCGCTGTGGACTAGGAGCGACGCGACCGCAGGCGATAGCGCAGGCCGAGCCCGGCGACGCCCGCGAGGACGAGGCCGATGCCCGTGAGCGCGATCGGGAGCATATCGGCGCCGGTCTGCGAGAGGCGCGAAGCGGCGGAGCCGCCCTTGGCGCCGGCACCGTGAGCGCCGCTGCCGTCGCCGGAGCCGCCGGTATTCCCGCCGCCGTTATTGCCGCCGCCGTTGTTCCCGCCGCCGCCGTTATTGCCGCCGCCACCGTTATCGGCGATGACGGTCAGGTCCGCAGAGACGAGCCCACCGTTCGGGGCGATCGCCACGATCTTGTGCGCACCGGAGGCGGTGCCCTTCGGAATCGTCACCTCGACGGAGAATGCCCGATCAGCACCGGGGGTGACCGTCGTCAACTCGACCGGATCCGAACGCAGTTCGAGCTTCTCCTTGACGTTCGTCGTGAAGTTCGCGCCGGTCACGGTCAGCTTCTCGCCGGCCTTCACCCTGTCCTTCGACAGCTTCAGCGTGGGCGCTGCGGGCACCTCGACGCCGGGCTCGGTGACCCACTTGGGCCCTCCGGGGTACTTGGTGATCGTCACCTCGTCGAACAGGTCGCCGACCTTCTTCGAGGTCGAATGATCCGACTCCTTGGCCGCGACGTAGGAGCGATAGGTTAGCTTGTCGCCGGAGATGTCCACAACCTGGAACGTTGAAACGCCCTCGCTCCAGCCGACCGGAGTCGCACCATTCTGCGTCCAGACGTTGTCATTCTTCGGCGCGATGTCGTAGTACTTCCCGCCCGAATTGGACACCGCGTACACCGGGCCCGTCGTCAGGCCGGGCGTCGCCGTCGCGGTCGTGTTCTTGAAGCCACGTGCGTAGGTGTGATCGTGACCCGAGAACACGAGGTCGACGTTGTTGGCCTCGAGCACCGGACCGACGTGGGCGCGCCAGGCCTTCTCGTCCCGCCCGAGCGAGGTCGAGTACACCGGGTGGTGGAAGGTCACGACGTTCCACTTCGCCGGCTTCGCCTTCAGCGTGTGATCGAGCCAGGCCGCCGAGTAGCGGGCCCACGCCTCCCCGAGGTTGTTCGCGGGGCAGTCAGCGCCCTCGCACGCCGGGAGGTTCGCCGGGGTGAGGAATGCCGAGCTTCGATTCGAGTTCAGGGTGACGAAGCGAACCCCCTGATAATCGGTGGAATAGACGCTGTCCGCGGCGGCAGCGGTCCAGTGCGCGAAGAGGGCGGCCCACTGCTTCGCGGCCGGAGTGCTGCCCTCGCCCAGCTTGGCGAGATCCCCGATCGTCGCGGTCGTCGGGCCGTTCTTCGGGAACTGGAAGTTGGACTTCCAGGTCGACAGGGTCGGATCGCCGCTCGTCTCGTGGTTCCCGGGGGTGGCGATCAGGTTCTGGGTCGCGGCCAGGTGCTTCGCGCCCAGGAACCATGAGGTCCATTCCGGCTCAAACCTTGACGCGTTGATGAGGTCGCCGGCGTGCACCGAGAGCGCGGAGCGCGGCGCGTTCTGCTCGCCGAGCTTCACGACATCGGGCCAGACGGTGTCAAGGCCAATCTGAGCGTCGCCGAACTGCAGGAACTGGAGATCGGTCGATCCCGGATCCGCCGTGCGGAAACGCGCCCAGTCGCTGTAGACGCCGGGCTGGCCGACGCGGTAGTAGTAGACGGTCGCGGGCTTCAGACCGTCGACGGTCGCGCTGAAGTGCGATTCATCGTCGCCGTTGACCTTCCCGAGGTTCCGGGCGGCGACGGTTCGCGTCGGTCCGCCGACCGTTTCACCGATCTGCACCTCACCGGTGGTCTGGGCTTCCGCACCGCCGAACCAGGTGAAGGTCTGGGAGGTGGCCGGGTTCTCAGTCGGGTTCAGCACCACGCGCTCGGGCTGCTCATCCTCGGGAGGCAGGGGCGCACGCTTGGGTCGGTTCACAGGCGGAGCCGCGGGGTTGAGCTTCAGCGAGGGGAGGTCGAAGAACACATCCGGAGAGTCCGCCTTGTCCTGGTGGATCTCGACGGCAATCGTGTTCTCGCCGTCGCGGAGCAGCTTCCCCGGCGCCGAGAATTCCGCGGTGACCGGGTCCTCGACGGTCTTGCCAGCGAACTCGAGATTCGGCTTGTCCGTGAGGGCCGCGTCGCCGAAGCCGGCGACCCGCGTGCCGTTGATCCACACGACCGCGGCGTCGTCATAGACGATCTTTCCGACGAGCGAAGCTGCCTGCGCGGCCTGCCCCGGTTCGAGCGCGAAGTTCGTGCGGAAGAAGAACGCGGGCGTATCGGGGAAGCCACGATCGTCAGCGAACTGACGGAGCTTGGTCTTCGGGGTGTTTCCGCCGATCGGGCCGAGCTCGTTGTTGAGGGCGCCGAAGCCGCTCTCGCCCGACTTCCAGTTGCTGTCGTCGTATCCGGGGGCGGTCCATGACTTGGCTTCGGAGGAGCCACGGGCGGGATCGGTGTTGTCGTCGAGGAACTTCCAGACGGTCCCGGACTTCACGACCGGGTCGGCGGGGAGCGCACGCTCGGCCGGGGGAACCGGGGCGGGCGTCGAATCGTTTGCGAGCGCCGGGGTGATGGGTGCGGCGCACAGACCTGCGATGACGGCGACGGAGGCGAGCAGTCGTGTGCCCGTTCTGGCGCGCGTCGTGGGGGGCGACGTGGTCATTGTCTTCCTTTGGTTCGGTTGCATTTGCCTCGCCGTTGCGGCGATGACCCCATGACTCAAACACCCACGAATGAAGCTTGAGCGTCTTTGAGACGAACGTTGCATTGCCGCGGCGCGGCATCAGGATGAGACCCTGATCAGAGGGTGTCGACCTACAGAAACTTCCCAGCTCGGAATCCCCCTGACGGGCGAACCCAGGATCGCCGCGCCCGCGAAGATCGCTAGCAACGAGGGGGAAACGGCCGAAGAAGCGGCACCGGAGGAACTTTCCTTCCGGAACGTTGCGCAAGGCATATCACACGCGTCGCTCAGTGCGGCGCAATGCGTCGCCGAAAGGGCCCGAAGGGGCCTCGCACCAGCCGCTTCCGCCGATTCACGAGCGAATCGGCCGGGCGCGGTCGGGGCGAGGCCCACACGGTTCAGGGAGTCCCTGCGGTTACGCCCGCCGGAAGCGTCGCCGCACCGCCAGGGCGCCCGCCCCGGCCGCGAGGAGAACGACCCCCACGGCGACGAGCGGGATCGCCTCGGACCCCGCGCCCGTGCGCGCGAGCGACGCGGCTCCTTCCCGCGGACCCTGCCGTCGACCGTCCTCTACGACCGGGGCCGCCGCGACCGCCTCGCCCTTGGTTTGCGTCGGTGCCTGCATCGCGCCTGGGACGTGTCCGGAACCGGCGGGCCCGCTGGGCGCCGGCTTCGGCTCGGCAGCGGGCGCGGGCGCGGGAGCCGGCTTCGGCTCGGGCCCCGTGCCGGGCGCGGGAGCCGGCTTCGGCTCGGGCGCGGGAGCGGGCTTCGGCTCCGGCTCCGGCTTCGGCTCAGGCGTCGGCGCGGGCGCAGGCCCCGTCTCGACGGCCCGCACGGTCACCCCCACCCGGAACTCCCCGCCGTTCGGTGCGACGGCGACGATCTCGTGCTTCCCAGCCGGGGTGTTCTTCGGGATGACGGCCTCGTACGTGAACGTGCCGTCCGCGCGCACGGTCGCACCGCCGAGCGGAACCGGTTCGGACCGCAGCTCCAGCGCGAGCACGCTCCCCGGCCGGAAGCCGGATCCCGTCACGGTGACGGCGGAGCCCGCCTCCGTCGCCGGGGCAGAGACCGCCACTGCGGGGGCCGCAGGCGCGGCGACGCCCGGCTCTGTCACCCACTTCTGCCCGTCGGCGTACTTCGTGATCACGACCTCGTCGAACAGCTCGCCCGGCTGCTTGCTCGTGTCGCTCGCCGCGGTCTTGGCGGCAAGATACGAGCGGTAGACGAGCTGGTCACCCGACACGTCGACGACCTGGAACGTGGTGACCCCTTCCCCGCGGGTCACCTGGGTCGCTCCATTCTGCGTCCAGACGTTGTCGCCAGCCGGGGCCGCCGTGTAGTACTTTCCGCCCGAGTTCGAGACGGAGTAGACCGGGCCGGTGCGCAGGCCCTTCGTGGGGGTGTCGCCAGTGTTCGTGAATCCGCGAGCGTAGGTGTGATCGTGCCCAGCGAACACGAGGTCGACGTTGTTCCGCTCGAGGACCGGGCGGATGTGCTCGCGCAGGAGCGCCTCGTTCCTGCCGACCGAGGTGGAGTAGATCGGGTGGTGGAAGGTGACCACGCTCTACTTGCCCGGGTTCTGCTGCAGCACGGTGTCGAGCCAGGCCGCCTCGAATCTCAGCCACGAGGCGCTCACGTCGACGGACGGGCAGTCAAGGCCGAAGCATCCGGGCAGGTTGTCCGGGGTCAGGGAGGCGGTGTTCCTGTTGGAGTTGAGCGTCACGAAACGGACGCCCTGGTAGTCGGTCGCGTACACGGTGTCCGCGGCCATTTTCGACCAGTGCTCGAAGTAGGCAGCCCACTGCTTCGCGGCATCGCTCTCGCCCTCGGCGAGTCGCCCGAGCTCGCCGATGGTGGTGCCCGTGGGCTGGTTCGCGGGGTGGGCGAAGTTCGCCTTCCACGTGCCGAGTCGCGTGTCCCCCGAGTGCTCGTGGTTCCCGGGCGTCGTCAGAATGTTCCTGCTCGCGGCCACATTCTTCAGTCCCGCGAACCAGGAGTTCCACTCCTTCTCGTTCGTCGCGGTGTTGATGAGATCGCCGACGTGCAGCGACAGTTTCGCCTGCGGCGCCCGCTCCTCGGCCCGTCGGATGACGTCCGGCCAGACGGTGTCGAGTCCGATTTGCGCATCCCCGAACGCGAGGAACTGGAAGTCGCTCGCTCCTGCGGTCGCGGTCGTGAACCTCGCCCACTCGCTCGTGCTCCCGGGGGCTCCGACCCGGTAGCGGTACTCGGTGCCCGCGCGGAGCCCGTCGACCGTTACCGAGAAGTGCTGCTTCGGGTTTGCGTTCACGCGCCCTGCCGGCTGCGCGGGAACGGTCCTGGTCGCTCCGCCGGCAGCCTCGCCGATCTCGATCTCTCCGGTTTCCTGGGCGGCATCGCCTGCGATCCAGGAGAAGGTCTGCGAGGTAGCGGGGGTGGCCGTCGGGTTGAGGATCACTCGCTCGGGGAGGGCGGCTGAAGTGGCCGGGGTCTGGCCGGCTGGTGCGCTGCCCGGGGTGTTGCCGGCGGCGACCGCAGGCGGGGGCGCGGTGCTCGTGGTGAGGGAGCTCAGGTCGAAGTAGGCGTCTGAGGAGGCCTCCCGATCCTGGTGCAGCGCCACGGCGATGGTGTTGGTCCCGTCCTTGAGCACGCTGCCCGGTGCCGTGAAGGCGCTCGTCTGCGGCGCGGCGTGCGCCTCACCCGCGTACTCGAGGTTGCGCGTTCCGGTGACTCTGCCGTCATCGAAGCCCGCGACCCGGTGCCCGTTGATCCAGATCACCACGGCATCGTCGTGGATCACCGTGCCCGCGAGGGATCCGATGCGCTCCGCCTGTCCTGGCCCGAGTGTGACGCTCGTTCGGAAGAAGAAGGTGGGGTGTCCGTGAGCACAGAGCCCTCGACGTATTGCTGGAGCTTGGTGACGGGAGTGAATCCGCCAACCGGCGAGAGCTCACCGAGCAGGGCGCCGAAGCCGCTCGCTCCGGACTTCCAGTTGCTGTCGTCGTACCCGGGTTGGGTCCAGGCGCGCAGATCGGCCGCGCCGCGCGCGGGATCGGTGTTGTCATCCAGGTACTTCCAGACGGTTCCCGTCTTCACGAGCGGCTCGCTCGCGGCTTCCTGCTCGGAGGAGGGGGTCGTGGCTGTTCCGGTGTCGACGGCGAGCGCGGGAGCACTCGGCCCGCCGAGCAGTCCGGCGATGACAGCGGTGGAGGCGAGCAGTGCGATGCCCGCGCCCGTGCGCGTCGTGGGGGGCGACGGTGTCATGTTCTTCCTTTGCATCGGTTCCGTTTGCCCCGCCGTGCGGCATGGGCCCCACGACTCAAACAGCGCTCGGTGAACAGCGGGTGACCGGCGCGACGCCACGATCGGGCCGCGGCGGAGTGCGTCGCAGAACCCCCAGATCGGAGGCCGGCAATGCGCAAAAATCAGAGCCGGATCGGAATGCGGAACTTTGCACCGCGGGCGTGGCGGAACGAATCTCGATGACCGCGCGGCATCCGAAGCGGCATCCCGCGCGTGCGGAAAACGACTGGGGCATACGCCGCTATTCTGGTCCGATGATGCCAGCACACTCTCCCGTCCAAGGGATTCGAGCGCTCGCGATGTCCGCTGCGGCCGGCTTCTCACGGAGGTTCGGCTGGGAACGCGCGTACGAGCGCGCGAACCGCCCCCTCATGGAGCTCGCCGAGATGCAGCCGGTCACCGCGGCCTGGTGGCGCGAGCGCCGTAAAACGGACGGCGACTTCTTCTACCTCGCGATCGGCGACTCCACGGCGCAGGGAATCGGCGCGAGCACGCCGGGGCGCAGCTATGTCGGTCAGCTCGCCGATCGGATCGAGGCCGAGCTGGGCGCGCCGATCCGCGTCACGAACCTGGGCGTCTCCGGCGCGACGACCTCGCTCTGCCTCCGCGACCAGATGCCGAAGGCGCTGCCGCTCATCGCGCAGCATCCGGACCTGATCACGCTCGACATCGGAGCGAACGACATCGCGATGTGGGATCCGGTGCTCTTCCACAGGAACATCAGCGAGATCCTCGATCCGCTCCCCCGCAGCACCGTCGTCGGCGAGCTCCCCTGCTTCCATCTGCGCCACAACGACCGCAAGGTCGCACAGGCGAACGAGATCCTGCACACGATCGCGGAGGATCGCGGCTTCACCGTGGTGCCGCTGCACGATGCGACGGAGGAACGCGGCCTGCGCGGGATCCTGACCGAATTCGCGCAGGACGCGTTCCATCCGAACGATCGCGGCTACCAGGTGTGGGCCGACACGTTCTGGCCCGCGGTGCGGGAGCGGATCGCGCCGGCCGTCGCCCGTCCCTAGTCGTCGAGCAGGTTGGTCACGAGCGCCGCGATCTCGGACCGCTCGGAGCGGGCGAGTGTCACGTGCCCGAACAGGCGGTTCCCCTTGAGCCGCTCGATCACCGCGGCGATCCCGTCGTAGCGGCCCACGCGCAGGTTGTCGCGCTGCGCCACGTCGTGGGTGAGCACGACGCGCGAGTTCTGGCCGATCCGGCTCAGCATGGTGAGGAGGACGCCCCGCTCGAGGGACTGCGCCTCGTCGACGATCACGAATGCGTCGTGCAGTGAGCGTCCGCGGATGTGCGTGAGCGGGAGCACCTCGATGAGGCCGCGCGCGCTCACCTCATCGAGCACGTTCTGCGACACGATCGAGCCGAGCGTGTCGTACACGGCCTGCGCCCACGGGTTCATCTTCTCCTGGTGGTCGCCCGGCAGGTAGCCGAGCTCCTGGCCGCCGACGGCGTACAGGGGCCGGAACACCATCACCTTGCGGTGCTGCCGCCGCTCGAGCACTGCCTCGAGCCCCGCGGCGAGCGCCAGCGCCGACTTGCCCGTTCCCGCGCTTCCCCCGAGCGACACGATCCCGACCTGCTGATCGAGGAGCAGGTCGATCGCGAGCCGCTGCTCCGCGCTCCGCCCGGTGACGCCGAAGACCTCCCGGTCGCCGCGGACGAGGCGGATCCCGCCTGCCCCGTCAGCGCGGCCGAGCGCCGATCCGCGCGGCGAGGTGAGGACCAGGCCGAGGCCGTTGGGGAGCTCGTCCGCTCCCTCGACGCCGTCGATCCGCTCGTCCTCCCACAGCACCCGCATCTCCTCCTCGTCGAGATCGAACGGGGCGACGCCCGTGTAGGCGTCGTCGCGAGCGAGCTCCGCGCGGTACTCCTCAGAGCCGAGGCCGAGTGCCGCCGCTTTCAGCCGCATGGGCAGGTCCTTCGAGACCACGGTCACGTCGAGGCCCTCGGAGGCGAGGTTCTGCGCGACGGCGAGGATCCGGGTGTCGTTGTCGCCGAGCCTCATTCCCGACGGCAGGTTGTCGACCCTGCTGTGGTTGAGTTCGACGCGCACGGTGCCGCCGTTCTCGCCGACGGGGATCGGGAGGTCGAGCCGCATGTTCTTGGCACGCAGGGCGTCGAGGTGGCGGAGGGCGCGGCGCGCGAAGTAGCCGAGCTCGGGATCCTGGCGCTTGCTTTCGAGCTCCATGAGCACGACGACGGGGAGCACCACCGAGTGCTCCGCGAAGCGGAAGAGCGCCGCCGGGTCGCTCAGCAGGACGGAGGTGTCGAGCACGTAGGTGCGCAGCGCCTCGTCGGCGGGTCCGGTGCCGGCCGCGCTGTTCGCGGGGGCGGCGGACTGATCGGTTGCGGGGGAACGGGTTTCGGCCACGATGGCTCCTCTGCCCCGGGGCATAGACCCCGGCTCAGCGAGGTGCAGATGCCCCGATGCCTTCCGGCCCCGGGAATCGGATCGTTCGTGGTGGTGCCCCGGACGATCCGCTCCGTTTGCGCCTCGATCAGACACCCTGTCTGACATTTCTCACGCTACGCCCGGCCGATCCACGCGCTCCCGATGACACGCGAGGTGCCACGTGAACGAATTGCATCGTGCGAAAGAACACATGGATCAGGCCCTCGAGCCTCGTCGGCTATTCAAGACCTCTCAGGTGCCGATCAGACCGCACGGATTCGGGTATTCTGATGCTGCGTTATCGCAGGCGGAGACCCGATCCGGATCCTCCGCCGAGCATTCGAATAGGGGAGTCTTGTGCGGACGATCGACTGGGTCGACGGAGCCATTGAACTGATTGACCAGACCCTTCTGCCCCACCGGGTCGAGGTGCGTCGGGTAACCGAGCTCCCGGAGCTCATCGACGATATCCAGCGCCTCGCGGTGCGCGGCGCCCCGGCGCTCGGCGTGGCGGGTGCTCTGGGCGTCGCCCTGATCGCGGCATCGGTCCGAGCCGAGGGCGGCGACGAAGAGCTCGACACCGCCGAGGTGTCACGCCAGGCCGCGCAGCTCCGCGAGGCCCGTCCGACGGCGGTGAACCTGTCCTGGGGCGTTGACCGCGCGCTCAGCAAGCTCGACGAGGGGGCCGACGAGATCCTCGCCGAGGCCCTCCGCATCCGCGACGAGGACATCGCAGCGTGCATCTCAATGGGCCTGATCGGCGCGGATCTCACCCGCGAACTCACCGGCAAGGATCGCGTGCGCGTCATGACGATCTGCAACACCGGCAGTCTCGCCACCGTCGAGCGCGGCACCGCGCTCGGTGTGATCCAGACCCTCCTCGAGCAGGACTCCCTCGTCGAGGCGTTCCCGCTTGAGACCCGACCGCTGCTCCAGGGCGCCCGCCTCACGGCCTGGGAGCTGCAGCGCATGGACGCCCCGTTCCGCCTGATCATCGACTCGGCCGGGCCGTTCCTCCTGTCGCGCGGCATCGCCGACGCGGTCTTCATCGGCGCGGACCGGATCGCCGCGAACGGCGACTCGGCCAACAAGATCGGTTCCTTCTCTCTCGCGCTCGCCGCGAAGCACGCCGGCGTCCCGTTCATCGTCGTCGCCCCCGAGTCCACCGTCGATCTGTCGACCGCGAGCGGGGCCGACATCGAGATCGAGGATCGCGGCGTCGACGAGGTCGCCGGCTTCGGCGGCGTGCGCACCGCGCCCGAGGGCATCGGCGCCGTCAACCCGGCGTTCGACGTCACGCCGCACGAGCTCATCACCGCGATCGTCACCGATCGCCGCGTGATCCTGCCAAGCGAGGGGCAGTCGCCCGCGACAGTTCCCCTCGGGGCGCTTCGCTCGTAGAGTCGTAACCAATCACTCGGAGCCGCTCCGTGCGGCACCAGATCCTCATTTCCCCAGTTCACTCTGAAAGGAACAGAATGTTCTTCACCAAGCGCCGCGTCCGTGCGGCACTCATCGCAGGCGTCGCGGCCTCCGCGCTCCTGCTCACCTCCTGCGCCGGCTCCGGCGACAAGGGAGACGCGAACGGCGGCGCAGAAGGCCCCAAGTTCATCTACATCACGAGCGATCCGATCGGCCAGAACGAGTTTCTGAAGTCCGGCAAGACCGGTATCGAGACCGTTGCGAAGGACTTCAAGGGCACCTCGAAGACCTACGAGTCGAAGGACGACGCCACGCGCCGCACCAACGTCGAGCAGGCCGTCGCTGAATCGCCGAAGGTCGTCGTGATGCTCGGCTTCCAGTTCAGCGATCTCGCCGTCGAGCTCGCGCAGGCGAACCCGCAGCAGAAGTTCCTCCTCATCGACGCACCCGACGTGAAGTCGGACCTCGAGAACCTGTACGTCGCCGACTTCCGCGAGTACGAGCCCTCCTACCTCCTCGGCATCGAGGCCGGCATGCTGACGAAGGACAACAAGATCGGTTCGATCCTGTCCCTCGACATCCCGCTGCTGCAGAAGTACTCGGGCGGCTTCGCGGAGGGCGCGAAGAGCGTCAACCCGAAGGTGAAGATCGAGGGCCCGCAGATCATCGGCGGCGAGAACCCCTTCGCTGATCCGGGCCGCGCCAAGGAGCAGGCCATCGCGTTCTCCGGCACCGGCGTCGACCAGGTCTTCGCCGTCGGCGCAGCCTCCAACGGCGGCATCCTGGACGCCGCGAAGGCGAAGGGCTTCTCCGCCTACGGCGTCGACTCGAACCAGTGCCCCACCGCTGAGGGCGCCGTCGTCGACGGCACGGTCAAGGCCGTCGACAAGGTCGTCGAGACCGTGGTCGGCGAGATCATGGAAGACAAGACCCCCAAGGACGCCACGCGCTCCTTCGGCCTCAAGGAGGAGGGCATGACGATCGTCAGCCTCACCGAGGGCGCCGCCGACTCGAAGTGCACGGTCATGGACAGCCCCGACGTCCTGAAGAAGGTCACCGAGACCCGCGACAAGATCGTTTCCGGCGAGCTCGAGGTCAAGAACCCGATCGGCTAACGATCGTCTCGGATTCGGCGCTGCCGCCGGCTGCACGCCGCGGGGCAGCGCCGAATCCGATCCCGAACGGGCCAGACGGCCCACGGCGGGCGCCCGAATCGGAACGCCCGTTCACGCAGACTTTCCCGATCGAAGGAGCAGCGATGGCCGCCGAGATCTCCATGCGCGGAATCACGAAGCGCTTCCCCGGCGTGCTCGCCAACGACCGCGTCGACCTGGAGGTCGAGTCCGGCGAGATCCACGCGCTCATGGGTGAGAACGGCGCTGGCAAGTCCATCCTCACCTCGATTCTCGCGGGGATCTACCAGCCGGACGAGGGTGAGATCTTCATCCGGGGCGAGCGCGTCAACTTCGCCTCGCCGCTCGCCGCCATCGATGCCGGCATCGGCATGGTGTTCCAGTCCTTCAAGCTCTTCCCCTCACTCACCATCGCCGAGAACGTCGTCTTCCGGCGGGAGCCGACGAAGCGCGGCCTCATCGACCGCGCCGAGGCGAACCGGCGAGTCGCCGAGATCGCCGAGAAGTACGGCCTCGCCCTCGATCCCGCCGCGCGCGTCGATTCCGTTCCCGTCGGCGTGCTCCAGCGCGTCGAGATCGTGAAGGCGCTCTACCGCGAGGCCCAGGTTCTCATCCTCGACGAGCCGACCGCGGTGCTCACCCCGCAGGAAACCGATCGCCTGTTCGACGTGCTCCGGGCGCTGAAGGCCGACGGGCGGACGATCATCCTGATCACCCACAAACTCGGAGAGGTGATGGCGATCTCGGATCGCGTCACGGTGCTCCGCGACGGCCGCAACGTTGCGAGTCTCGTCACCGCCAACAGCTCGGCCGAGGAGATCACCAGGCACATGACGGGTCGCGATGTCGACCTCACCACTCCCCCGCCCGCGAACCCGCCGGGCGAGGTCGCCCTCGAAGTGCGCGACCTCACGGTTCCGGGATCGGGCAGCAGGAACGCCGTCGACGCGGCGAGCTTCATCGTTCGCTCCGGCGAGGTGGTCGGCATCGCGGGCGTGGCAGGGAACGGGCAGGTCGAACTCGCGGAGGCGATCATCGGGATGCGGCGCGCCAGCTCCGGCACCGTGATCGTCCAGAGCGAGGATGTGTCGTCGGCGTCGATCGCCGCGCGCCGCGATGGCGGAATCGCCTACGTCCCCGAGGATCGGCACGCCGTCGGATCCGCGGGAACTGCCGATGCGATCGACAATCTCAGCTTCGGGCATCATCGGAAGGCGCCGATCCTGCAGCGCGGCCTCTTGTCGCGCCCCGCGATGCTGGAGCACGCGAAGCGACTCATCGCCCGCTTCGGCGTCAAGATCGCGAGCCCGTCGACCCCGGTCGGTACCCTGTCGGGCGGCAACCTGCAGAAGGTCGTCGTCGCCCGCGAGATGGATTACCACTCGCCCCTGCTCATCGCCGAGCAACCCACGCGCGGTGTCGACATCGGCGCGATCGAGTCGATCCACCGCGAGCTGTGCGCCTACCGCGACACCGGCGGCGCGCTCCTGCTCATTTCGGCCGAGCTCAGCGAGATCCTGTCGCTGTCGAGTCGGATCCTCGTCATGTTCGAAGGCAGGATCGTCGCCGAGGTGCCGAAGAGCGAGGCGACGGAAGCCCAGCTCGGGCTCTACATGGCGGGCCACGAGCCCGAGGAGAAGCACCGACCGGGTGCCTTCGCCGCGGAGAAGGGAGGCGCGCTGTGAGCGCACTGTCCAAGTTCGGCCGCTGGCTGACGGGCCCCATTCCGATCTCGGTGGTGCTCGCGCTCCTGATCGGCGCCTGCTTCATGGTCATCGCGGGAACCGACCCGATCAGCGGCTACTCCGCGATGCTGAACGGCTCGTTCGGGACCGGAGTCGGCATCGCGAACACGATCGCCCGCGCGATCCCGATCATCGGGATCGGCATCGCGATCGCCGTCGCGTTCCGGGCCGGAATCATCAACCTCGGCACCGAGGGGCAGGCGGGCCTCGGCGCGCTGTTCGGCGGGATGGTCGCGATCTACACGCCCGGGCCCGCGATCCTCGTCGTGCCGCTCGCCTTCGCCGTCGCGATCCTGACCGGTGCAGCGTGGGGACTCCTCGCGGCGCTGCTCCAGAACGCGCTCGGCGTGCCGACGCTCCTCTCGACGCTGCTGCTCAACTACCCGGCGCGCTACTTCTCCTCGTGGCTCATCCGTTTCAAGCTGGATGAGCCGAGCTCGAGCCTGGTCGCGAGCCAGCAGATCGACCCCGCGAACCAGCTCTCGATGCTCGTGCCGCGCGACTCCGCCGCGGCCGAGTCCCTGCGGAACTCGCTCGGCGCGCTCAACCCGATCACGGCGGTGCTCACCGGCGTCAACTGGGGGCTCGTGATCGTCGTCATCGTGGTGCTCGGCGCGATCTTCGTGAACCGTCGCACCCGCTACGGCTTCGAGGCGGGCCTGAGCGGCCAGAACCCCGAGTTCGTCCGCTACGGCGGCGTGCAGCCCGGCCCGCTCGTGGTCCGGACGATGGCGCTCTCCGGCGGCCTCGCCGGCTTGTTCGGCCTGATCGTCACGATCGGCGCCCCGAACACGCGCCTCATCGAGGGCGCGTTCATCCAGACGAACTTCCCGTGGACGGCGCTGCTCGTGACCCTGCTCGCGCTCTATCGCCCGACGGGGATCGCGATCGCGGGTCTCTTCTTCGCCGCCATCATGGTCGGCAGCGACTCGATGGGCCGCGAACTCGGGATGTCTCCCCAGATCGCATCGGTGATCCAGGCGCTCGTCATCATCCTGCTCGCGTTCCGGGTCGCACTCCCCCGGCTCAAGCGGAAGCGCTCGGACGGCGGCTCGTCCGGCGGCGGCGCTCCGGGCGGATCCCCGCCGGACGGCGAGGCGGACGCCGCCGAGGCGATCGCCGAGGCCGAGGCCCGCGCGGCCGCTCCGACGCTCGCCCCGGCCGCTCCGGGAGCGAGCGGTTCCGGAATCGTCACTGACGCACCCGACCGCGTGCTCGCGGCAGAGCAGACGGGGGCTACCCGATGAACTTCCTCGACGTCTTCAACGAGGACCTCGTCTCCTCCGTGCTCCGGGCGCTCATCCCGATCCTGCTCGCCGCGCTCGGCGGCATGCTCGCGCAGCGCGTCGGCATCTTCAACATCGGTCTCGAGGGAATGCTCCTGATCGGCGCGTTCTCCGGCGTCGCCGCCTCCTTCTTCGCGCACAGCTGGATCGTCGGCGTGCTCGTCGCGATGCTCGCGGGCGCGCTGTTCTCCCTCATCCTCGGCTACGGCGCCGTGTATCGGAAGGGCGATCCGATCGTCCTCGCGATCGCGATGAACATCCTCGCGGTCGGAATGACGAGCTTCCTGCTCGTCGCGATCTTCGACGTGCAGGGCGTGTTCCAGAACCCGGGAATCATCGGCATCCCGGTCTGGCGGATCCCGGTGCTCGCCGATATCCCCTGGATCGGCGCGCTGTTCTCGCTCACGCCGCTCGGCTATCTCGCGCTCCTGCTCGTTCCCGTGCTCTGGATCGTGCTCTTCCGCACCCCGCTCGGGCTGCGCCTGCGCGGCGTCGGCGAGCGGCCGCTCGCCGCGGCGACGATGGGCGTCGACCCGCAGAAGTACCAGCTCGGCGCAGTGATCGCCTCCGGCGCGCTCGCTGGCCTCGGCGGCGCGCAGCTCGCGCTCGGCAATGTCGTTCAGTTCACGGAGAACATGTCGGCGGGCCGCGGCTGGATCGCGGTCGTCGCCGTGATGCTCGCGAGAGCGCATCCCGTCGGCGTGCTCGCGGCGGCGCTGCTGTTCGGTTTCGCTGACGCGATCGGCTTCCGCCTGCAGTCCTTCGGCCTGCCGCAGCAGCTCACCGATGCCGGGCCGTACGTGGTCACGCTCATTGTGCTGATCCTGATGAGCAAGCGCTTCCGCAGGACGAAGGAGGCTGCGGTCGCATGATCGACCCGTCCGGGCTGCCCGAGGAGGCGGCAGCGTGGGTGGAGCGTCTCGGGCTCGAGCCGCTCGAGCACGAGGGCGGACTGTTCCGGCAGATGCACCTCGACGCGCACTCGAGCGCGATCACCTACTTGCTCGCGGATCCCGATTTCTCCGCGTTGCACGCCCTCGCCTCGGTCGAGGTGTATCACTGGTACGCCGGCGCCCCGCTGTCGATTCTCCTGCTGCATCCGGACGGCCGGTCTGAGGAGCTCCTTCTCGGGCCGGATCATCGCGCGGGTCAGCTCCCGCAGGCCGTCGTGCCTGCCGGGGTGATGCAGGGGTCCTCGTCGCTGGGCGCCTGGTCCCTCGTCGGAACCACCATGTCGCCGCCCTTCGACTGGGACGGCTTCGAGCTTGGAGACCGAGAATCGCTGATCGCACGGTACCCTGAGGCGTCTGACCGGATCAGCGCCCTCACCCGCCCACTCCATACGCCCTAGACGCTTCTGGCGATTACCTCGAATTTCGCGCCTATCAGGCTCGCTTCCGGTGTAGTGTCGTGTCATGACTGACGCCAGGATCGTACGCACCCGCGCCGCACTGCACGGGGCGGTTCTCGAGCTCGCCGCTCAGAAACCGATCACCGAAATCTCCGTTTCCGAGCTCGCGCAGCTCGCCGGAATCAACCGTGTCACCTTCTACAAGCACTTCGCCGCTCCCGCCGACGTGCTCAGCTCGGCGCTGAGCCGCGAACTGGATCCGGCACTCGACAACTTCATCGCCCGCACGGAGCGCCACGAGGACGATCCGGTGCTGCTCTTCCTCTCGGGCGTCGACATGATCCTGGATCACGTCGAGCGCCGCCGCGCCGTCTACGAGATTTCCATCTCTTCGCAGCACGACGGCACGATCTCGAACCTGCTCGCGGACCACTTCACCGTCACGCTGACCCGCTTCCTCGAGAACCGCATGAAGAGCGCTCCCCCGACCCCGGAGATCGAGCTCCCGATGGCGGCCCGCTACTTCGCGCACGGCCTCTGCGGCGCGGTTCGCGCGTGGGTGACGAGCAACTGCGAGAGCCGCGAGTCGTTCCTCCGCTCGCTGCTCGCGCTCGTACCCGACTGGTGGTTCCCGGAGCACGAGAATCGCGATCTCTCGACCGCCGATCTCCTGGACCTCGAGCTGCCCCTGCTCGACGGGCCGCTCGCGGAGATCCCGCGAGCGGGGCGCTAGGGCCGCCCCGCTCCCTCGTCGACGCCGGGGGTCGGTGCTCCGTCGCCGACCTGCGTCGCCGCCTTCACCCCTGCCGCAGCCTGCCGTGCGAGCTGCATGCTCCGCGGCGTCGCGAGGTCCGGCTGCCGTTTCGGTGAGAACTGCCCGAACGCGACGAGCACGGCGACGACGATCGCGATCGCGATCCATCCCGCCGCCCCCAGCGGGGTCGCGAGGGCAGCTTGAGGCGCTGGCTCGGCGGCCGCGAAGAGCAGCACGAGGCTCGCGCACGCATTGAGCGACCCGTGGGCGATCACGGCGGGCCACACCGACCCCGATCGGAGTCGCAGCCAGCCGAGCAGGACGCCCCAGAACACGCAGGCGATCGTCATGAGCGCCACGCCGCGCCAGTCGGTGAGACCGAAGTTGTACCCGAGCAGGATCAGGGGCGAGTGCCACAGACCCCAGATCGCTCCCGAGATCACGAGCGCCGGCCAGGTGCCGAGCGGGCGCAGCACCGGAACGAGCCACCCTCGCCAGCCGAACTCTTCGCCGAATGCTGTCCCGCTGTTGACCACCGCGCCGAGCGGGAGCATCAGCAATTGCACCGCGATCAGGAGGCCGAACGGCGGCATACTCGCCATCGCCGACTCCGGCAGGGTCGCGGCGAGCATGGCGCGCAGGCCCGAGAACTCAACGAGGTCAAGTTTCACCCACCCGAACAGCACCGCGATCGCGATCGCGAGCACCGCAATCGCGATGGGGGCGAAGAGCCCGATCACGATGAGCCAGACCGTCCGCTTCGCGGGCCGGAGCGGCCAGATTCCAAGGAACCGGAGCCGATCCCCCTTGGGCGGGGTTCTGAACAGGAACACCACGACGAGCATCGCGATCGTCGGCGTGAACATCATCACCGATCCGAAGACCGGGAGCGCGATCGGGAAGCTCGGGCTCGTGGGACCCATGATCCAGAGCGGGCTCGCGGCGAGCCACGCAAGCCCGAACGACACCGCGACGAAGACGATCACGGCGAGCCAGGGGACGCGATCGAGCTTCGGGCTGGGAACGTGGACGGGCGTGAACTCGGACAGGTGCTGGGCCGGTGCCGGGTGCTGGGCTGCTGCCTCTGCCTGGGGCTCAGCCCTTTCCTCTTCGTTCTGGCTCGTATCCCGCATCGGCACTGCCTCGTCCACGATTCCTCCGTGTTTCCTCGGTTCCCCCGGCGTTCCCATTCTGCCGGTTCGCGGCAGAAAAGAAAGCACAGGGCCCCCGAGCGGCCGATCGCCGGGGCGAACGACCCGCTCAGGGGCCCATTATGGATGCGATCCGGGCAGAAGGCCTCGAACGCAGCGGGGAGGCTAGAACGCGGCGATGCCGGTCAGCTCGCGACCGATCACGAGCTGGTGCACCTCGTCGGTGCCCTCGTAGGTGCGCACCGACTCGAGGTTCGCCATGTGGCGCATGACCGGGAAGTCGGAGGTGATGCCGTCGCCGCCGAGGATCGCGCGGGCGGTGCCAGCGATCTTGATGGCCTCGCGCACGTTGTTGAGCTTGCCCACCGAGATCTGGCCGTAGGACAGGTTGCCAGCGTCCTTCAGGCGGCCGAGGTGCAGCGCGAGGAGAAGGCCCTTCTCGTACTCGAGGAACATGTCGGCGAGCTTCGCCTGGATGATCTGCTTCCCGCCGATCGGCGCACCGAAGACCTCGCGCGAGGTGGAGCGCTCGACCGCGACCTCGAGGCAGGAGCGCGCAGCGCCCATGACGCCCCAGGCGATGCCGTAGCGGGCCTCGTTGAGGCACTTGAACGGGGCGGACAGGCCGCGCGCATCGGGGAGGATCGCGTCGGCGGGGAGACGGAGGTCGGTGAGCTCGATCTCGGTCTGGAGCGAGGCGCGCATCGACAGCTTATTCTCGATCGCGGTGGCCTTGAAGCCCGGGGTGTCGGTCGGCACGACGAAGCCGCGCACCACGCCCTCCTCGTCCTTCGCCCAGATCACGCCAACCGCGGCGATCGTGCCGAGGCCGATCCAGCGCTTCTTGCCGTTGAGCACCCACTCGTCGCCCTCGCGGCGAGCCGTCGTGAGCATCGTGTTGGGGTCGGAGCCGCCCTGCGGCTCGGTGAGGCCGAAGAATCCGACGGCCTCGCCGCGGCCCATCGGGGGCAGCCAGCGCTGCTTCTGCTCCTCGGAACCGAACTTGTAGATCGCTCCCATCGCGAGCGAGCCCTGCACGGAGAGGGCGGTGCGGAAGCCGGAGTCAACGGCCTCGAATTCCATCGCGACCAGGCCATACGCGACCGAGGAGGCGCCCTTCAGCCCGTAACCGTTCATGTACATGCCGAAGGCGCCGAACTCGCCGACCTCGGGGAGGAGTTCAACGGGGAGGCGACGATCCTCGAAGGCCTGATCGATGATCGGGCGGATCTTGGTCTGCGCGAACTCGCGCGCCTTGAGCTGCCACTCGCGCTCTTCCTCGGTAACGAAGTCGGCGACGTCGAACAGCTTGTCGATGCTGGTAGTCATGATGCTCCTTGTTCGGATCGGGTGATTCTGCTGCTGCGGTTGCGGGATCACGGTGCCGATCCCGCTGGATGGTGCACCCGCGCTCAGCGCGGAAGCCAGGCGGCGTCCTGGTGCTCGCCCACGCCGGGCGGCGGGGCGGAGTAGGTGGCCGGGGTCTCGGAAAGCTCAATGGGCGTTGCGACGGAACGGAGCGTGTGCTCCGCGCCGTCTTCGCCCGTGGCGCGGGTCTCCGCGACGATCCCGAGGCCGAGGGACTCTGCGAGCTCGAAGGCCTGGCCGATCGTGTTGACGCGACCGGCGGGGATGTTCGCCGCGGTGAACGCCTCGATCCAGTCCGCGGCGTTGCGCGCCGTGAGCGCGGCATCGAGGGCGACCCGGAGCTCGGCGCGGTGAGCGACGCGCTGCGGGTTCGTGGCGAAGCGCTCGTCGGCCGCGAGCTCGGGGATGCCGAGCACCTCGCAGAGGCGGGCGAACTGGCCGTCGGTGCCGACGGCGAGCGCGAGTGGCTGATCAGCGGCGTGGAACGTCTCGTAGGGGGCGATCGACGGGTGGGCATTCCCCATACGGCCGGGGGAATTCCCGGTTTCCAGCGTGGAGGAGGCCTGGTTGGCGAGCGCGGAGAGGAGCGAGCCGAGCAGCGTCACCTTCACGTGCTGGCCGCGGCCGGCGGTCGGCGATTCGGCCGTGTCGCGGGCCCGCAGGGCCGCCTGGATCCCGATCACGGAGTTGAGACCCGTGAGGATGTCGACGAGCGCGACGCCCACCTTCGTGGGCTGGCCGCCCTCGGCATCGGACTGGCCGGTGATGCTCATGAGGCCACCGACGGCCTGCACGAGGAGGTCGTAACCGGGGAGGTCGCGTCCGCCGGTGTCTCCGAAGCCGGAGATCGAGCAGTACACGACGCCGGGGTTGGCCTCCGCGACGGCAGCGTAGCCGAGGCCGAACTTGTCCATGGTGCCCGGCTTGAAGTTCTCGATGACGACGTCGGCGGTTGCGGCGAGTTCGCGCGCCCTCGCGAGGCCCTCAGGGTCGCGCAGGTCGCACACGACGGAGCGCTTACCGCGATTGACTCCCGCGAAGTAGGTGCTCTGTCCCACGGCGTTGACGGGCGGGCTCCACTGCCGGGTGCCGTCTCCCTCGGGGCTCTCGATCTTGATCACGTCGGCGCCGAGGTCGGCGAGGATCATCGTGGCGTGCGGGCCGGCGAGCACGCGGGAGAAGTCGGCGACCCGAATACCCGAGAGCGCCCCTGCCGCTTGCGTTCCAGTCTCTTCGCTCACCGTGCTCCTCGTCTTCGATGCCTGATCAGAGCTGATCCGGCCTCGCGGATCGCGCCCTGTAGTACGGCCAGTCTAGGCGCTGCTCCATCGAGGCTCGAAGAAACATGTGCCCACCATTGACGTGCCGCACTGTGCAAGAATGACCCCATGGCACGCCTTTCCCAGTTGCTCGCACTCCCCGATCTCGGGCTCCGTCTCGTCCAGGCGGGCGCTGGCGATCCCGAGATCTCGTGGGTGTCCACGACCGAGCTCATCGATCTCAGCGAGCACCTCGAGGGCGGCGAGCTCATCATGACGACCGGCCTCGCGCTCGGTGCGGAGGATCCGCGCTGGCGCGACTTCGTGGCGAGCCTCAGCAGGGCCCGCGTGGCTGCGATCGGGTTCGGGATCGGGGTCAATCACGACCGCATCCCCCAGCCCCTGATCCACGCCGCGAGCACCTACCGGGTCGCCCTGTTCGAGATCCCCCTCCCCACCCCGTTCGTGGCCGTGAGCAAGGCCGTCGCCGAGCTGCTCCGCACCGACGAGTTGCGGGCCGCCCGCGGAGCGCTCCAGGCCCAGCAGCGCCTCCTCTCCGGGGCGTATGACGCGCAATCGCCCGCCGAGGTGCTCGCGAGCGTCTCCCAGGCGACGGGGCGCCACCTCGCCCTGCTCGGATCGGACGGCGCGTTGCTCGCCTCGACCGGCGGCTTCGCGGCCGCGCGCGCCACCGAGGACATCGAGTACATCGCGCTCGACCAGGAGGGCGCCATGCGCCTCGCCGTCGCGGGAACCGCGCCCCTCTCCCCCGAGGGCCGCTCCGTCATTGCGGCCGGATCAATCGTGCTCGGACTCGGCCTCAGGGGCGCCCGCGCCGACGAGACGCGCGAGCGGGAACGCTGGGAGCGCTTCACAGGCGGGGTGCTCGCCGGCACGATCGCGCCCGACGCGGTGATCGTCCTCTCGCCCAGGATCCGCCTCCCCGAGCGGATCAGGGCCATCGCCGTGCAGGGCACGGCCGAGGACGTCGCGGCGTGGCGGCGCCGCCCCCGCACCGGACTCGAGCGCTTCGTGTCCTCGGCGCAGGAGCAACCGGCGACTCCCGGCCTCGCCCTCGCCTGGCAGCTCGCCGACGACACCACGGCCGCGGTCCAGCGCGCCCTCGATGTCGCGGCGGAGCACAACCTCGACGCCGTCGTCGGGCGTCCGGCGGACGCCGATCGCGCGCTCACGAGCCGCCGCTCAGCGTCCGCTCGGCTGTCCGCGCTCTCCACGACCGCGCCCCTCTACGAGGCTCCCCGGGTGCCGCAGGTCGTCCGCGCCGATCGCGACACCCCGATCCTCGAGGCCCTCCTCGACCTCGGCGACGGCGCAGCAACGAACGCTGGCGAGGTCCTCGGGCCGCTCTCGCTCGGCTCCGCGCTCGATCCCGAGGACCGGGATCAGCTGCGCGCCACGCTCCGTGCGGTGTTCCTGGCGGACGGCCAGCGCGGGCCGGCGGCCGCGACGCTCGGCATCCATCGCAACACGCTGCGCGATCGGATCGCGCGGATCGAGCGGCTCACCGGCCGCTCTTTCGCGAACGCCGACGATCGTGCCGAGCTGTGGCTCGCATACCGGCTCGAGGAATCGAGCGGCGCTGGCCGGCGCTGAACGCCGCGAGAACCGCTGCGCCCTGCATCAGGATCCGCTATCGCCGCCGCCACTCTCGCCGCCGAAACCCGAACCGGATTCTGATCCCGGTTGCGGCCGGTCCTGGCTCTCCCCTGCGGCTCCCACGCCACCGGCAGCAGCGGCGTCCCCGCCACGAGACTCCGCTCCGTTTCCACGGCGCTGCACGGAGCGCAGGATGAACACGATGGCCGCGAGGAGGAGCAGCGCCCCGGCGATGACGATGAACATCGTCATTCCCGGTCCACCGGTCTGGGGCAGCAGATCAGTTCCTGCGCCGGCACCGGCGCGGCGCTCCGCGGCCTGAACGGGCGCGGCACCGAGAGCGAGAGCGGCGGTCACCGCGAGCGCGGAACCCGCGCCCAGCGCGAGTGGACGGGTCTTCTGCATATTCGGCACCCTTCTCTGGCGTGTGCGGGCCAGTCTATGTCCGTCGCGCCGCCGGGCACAGCACGGTGTTCGCCCGTGTCTTCGCCGCGCAGGCGACCGGGGCGAGCATCGACACCGGCGTTCTCGTCCGTGTCGGCGGCAAACCCTACGGTCGTATCCGAGGACGCACCCGTTGGAACGGTGCGCGGAACTTCTCGGAGGGAACATGTCGCACGTCAGCACGCGCATCACGGTGGATCAGGACACCTGGTTGATCATGCGGGAGTTCCCGCAGCATCCGAAGGCAGTGATCCAGCGCGTCGTCGACACCGCGGGAGAGGAGCGCTTTCTCGTGCTCACCTGGTATCCGGACCCGGCGAAGCGGCGCATGGTCGGGATCTACCCGTCACTGTCGGAGGCAGATCGGGCCGTGCCGTGGCCGTCGCCTGCGACCCCGGACCTCCACTACGCGCCGAGCAACGAGGCGCGCGATCGCCGCAGCGCTGAGAACGCGGCGGCGGCTCGCCGGGCCGCCGACCTCAGCGGGGGCTAATCGCGAAGCCGGTCCCCGCAGCCTCCGGCGCCGTCCCGCTGCCCCGTTTCCGGCGACACCCGAGTGAATTTTCTCGGAGGACTTGACATCCCGTGTTCAGAGACAAAAATAGGGGGAACCGAAAGGTCAGAACGGCTTTTCGGACCGCGGTCCAACCGCCGCGGAGGCCGAAGTCGGCATCGGTGCCGGCAGTCTGGAGAGCCAATGGGATTCCTTGAAGACGCCAAAGAAACCGTCGAAGCGGCGGCGAAGAAGGTCGGGAGAGCCGTTGAAGACGGTGTCGACCATCTCAAAGACAAGGCCGACGAGGTCCGCGCCGAGGCCGAGGTGAAGAAAGCGGAGGCCGAACGAGATTCGGTCCAGGCAAGAAACGACGCGAAGGAACACCTTCGCGATCACTAACTTCTGAAGGAACGGCCCCGGTGCGGAGATGACTCGAACCGGGGCCGTTTCCTCGTCCGGCGGCGCGTTTCGCGCCGTTCCACCCGCCGTGAGGCCGCGCCACCGCCCAACCGCAGCGGAAACTGAGAACTACCTGATCCGCAGCCCAAACTTCCGCCCCTTTCGAGGAGCGATTCCGCTCGAGCGGAGGTACCGTGAAGCATGGATACCAAGCAGACGAAGATCACCGGACTCCGGTTGGAAATTCCGCAGGGTACGAACGAGGGCGTCGCCATCGACGAGCTCATCGACGACCTGCTGCACGGGGATGTGCGTGGCGCGCTCCGTGCCCTTCACGAGCTCGTCGAATCGGATGAGGAAAAGGCCGCAGCTGCAGCAGCTGCCGTGGCAGGCAAGGGCCGAACCGTTGTGGTGACGCGGACGGTCACCACGACGGCCCGGATCGAGGAATGAACCTCAGGGGAAGTCCGACGAAGAAACAACTCCAGATTTCCGCCGGTCGCTGCTCTAATAGCCGACGGCGTTAGCCCCGAAGGCAGCTTCTTCTGGAGTGAATCCTTCGAATTCGAGCTGAGTGATCAGACCGTCTCGGGAGAAAGCGGTGTACTCGAGATAGTCGGCTGCTTTCTTCGCGGATTGGGCATTCCAGTCAGCCTGAACGTTGTCGACCGCAAACGTAGCGTCGTCTGTGGCGAAGCCCTCAAACTCGAGCTGTTTAATGAGTCCAGAGCGGGAGAACGCAGAATAGTCGAGATAGCTCTTCGCCTTACTGATCGCGTTCTTCTGTCCCATCGTGAATTGAGGCTTCGGCTCAGGCTTCGACTCAGGCTTTGACGTGGGCGCCGGTTCCGGAGTGGGCGCCGGGGCAGGTTCCTCCGCGACCTTCGCGGGCTCTTCTTCGACAACCTCGGCGGACTCGGCCTTCTTGACTTCTTTCGACACGGAGTCGACGGCGGCGCCGAGTCCTGCGGTCGCGACAGTCGAGGCAATGAGCGCCACGGCTGCAAGCGCGAGCCCCGTGATCGCGAGCCCCTTGGGCTGCTTCTTTATCAGCGCGAAGACCCCAAGTCCTATGCCAGCGAGTCCCAGAACAATTCCGATGACCGGGACGAGACCGACAAGAAAAGCGACAATGCCAACGATCAGCGCGCTCAGCGCAATCCCTGACGGTCGCTTTTGGGGCGGCGGAGATGAGTACTGGGGCGACGGAGGTGCAAACGCGACGGGAGGCTGCGATTGCTGGGAGTTCTCTGAGTCCATGGTCATGGTCTAGATTTTGACATCAGCCACCGAGATTCAAATGACACGGGACAAAACGTAATAAATTGGTTACCGACCAGAACTGACCTGAGTGCTCCGTGTTCGGTCCCTGAGTGCAACCCGGGCTACGACACCACCTCTTAGTACAGCAGGAACTGCGCAGAGCGCTCGCTCTTCACCCCGCCGGCATTGACCGTGAGATGGTACGAGGCGCCGCCCGCGGCGACCGGGTCGCGCGTGATGTCGCAGGTCTCCTTGCTGCTGCGGGTGCGATCCCACTGGATCGGCTCGCTCGTGAGCGACTTGCCGGGTTCGAGCACCACGGCGAGGTGCTTCGGGTTCTCCTGGCAGTCGGTGGACCGCCAGACCTGATCGTCGCCGCTCGCGATCGTGAACTCCATCTCGGCCGTTCCGAGGTCAGCGGAACAGGCCTCCTTGCCGGTGTTCTCCACCTTGAGCGAAAGCTTCGGCAGCGCCTCGGCAGGGTAGTCCGTCTTGTCGGTGACGGCCGTCACCACGATCTGGCCCTCTGTGCAGGCCGCCGGATGCTTCGAATCGCTCGGCTTCGCCGACTTTTCGGCGTCCTGCGCCGTGACGTCGGCCGGAACCTCGACGTTCTGGACGTCCTTCGGGTTGCCGGTCGCACCCGGCTTCAGGAAGAGCAGCACCACTACCGCGACAACGGCGACAAGGCCGAGCAGCACGAAGATCCGTCGCCGAATATATACCTTCCGGTCCTTCGGCCCGACCGGGTCACGCAGCGTCGACATATCGTCAGGCTATCCCGGAAACGCTTCTCAGAGCCGCTTCAGCATACGCGTGTTGCCGAGGGTGTTCGGCTTCACACGCGCGAGATCGAGGAACTCGGCCACGCCCTCGTCGTTCGAGCGCAGGAGCTCCGCGTACACCTCGGCCGCGACGAGCTCGTCGTCCTCGCCCACCTGCTCGAAGCCGTGCCGCTCGAAGAAGTCGGTCTCGAAGGTGAGGCAGAACAGCTGTTTCAGCCCGAGGTCGTGGGCGCGCACCTCAAGCGCGGAGAGTAGGCGATGCCCGATTCCCCGCCCGAGCCACTCCTCGGAGACCCCGAGAGTGCGCACCTCGCCGAGCTGCTCCCACATCACGTGGACGGCCCCGTAGCCGATCACGCTGCCGCCGGTCTCCTCGGCGACGAGGAACTCGGGCACGGCCGCGTAGAGGTCCACGAGGTCTTTCCCGAGCAGGATTCGTCGCGCGACGAGCGGCTCCATGAGCTCGACCATTCGGGGCACATCTCCCGTCCGCGCGCTGCGGATCAGGATCTCGTCTGGAGCACTCATGAATCGAGTCTAGTGCCGGGAACGCCGCAGGGGGCCCGCCGCCGAAGCGACGAACCCCCTGATGGGCCAATAACAGCGACTACTCGGTAGCGCCGGGCGTTGTGGCCGTCGAGGCAACTGCCGCGGCCGCAGCGGCCGAGGTGTCACCGTGAGCCTTCTTCGTGCGGGACTCGGTCTCGAAGGTGAACGCGCCGTCCACGAAGTCGACCTTGACGAGGTCGCCCGCGAGGAGTTCCGCGCTGAGGATCTTCTCGGAGAGGCGATCCTCGATCTCGCGCTGGATCGCGCGGCGCAGCGGCCGGGCTCCGAGTGCGGGATCGTATCCGAGCTCGGAGAGGCGCTCGCGCGCGGGAACCGAGACCTCGATGTGCATGTCGCGGTCGAGGAGGCGATCCTTCAGCTGCTTCACGAACAGGTCGACGATCTTGAGGATCTCCTCCCTGCTGAGCTGCGGGAACACGATCGTGTCGTCCACGCGGTTCAGGAACTCGGGCTTGAACTGCTTCTTCAGCTCCTCGTTGACCTTGCCCTTCATCGTCTCGTACCCGATCGAGGCATCACCCTCGATCTGGAAGCCGACCGGCCCGCCCGCGATCGCGGACGATCCCAGGTTGGTGGTCATGATGATGACGGTGTTCTTGAAGTCGATGACGCGACCCTGGCCGTCGGTGAGGCGGCCTTCCTCGAGGATCTGCAGCAGCGAGTTGAAGATGTCCGGGTGGGCCTTCTCGATCTCGTCGAACAGCACGACGGAGAACGGCTTGCGGCGCACCTTCTCGGTGAGCTGGCCGCCCTCTTCGAAGCCGACGAACCCCGGAGGGGCGCCGAACAGGCGGGAAACGGTGTGCTTCTCGCCGTACTCGGACATGTCGAGCGAGATCAGGGCGTCCTCGTCGTCGAACAAGAACTCCGCGAGGGCCTTCGCGAGCTCGGTCTTGCCGACGCCCGTGGGGCCGGCGAAGATGAACGAGCCCGAGGGGCGCTTCGGGTCTTTGAGGCCGGCGCGCTGGCGGCGGATCGTCTTCGCGAGGGCCGAGATGGCCTCGTTCTGGCCGATGACGCGCTGGTGCAGGGCCTCCTCCATGAAGCGGAGGCGGCTCGTCTCCTCCTCGGTGAGCTTGAACACGGGGATGCCGGTGGCCTGCGCGAGCACCTCGGCGATGAGTCCCTCATCGACCTCGGCGTTCGTCGCGACGTCGCCGGAGCGCCACTGCTTCTCGAGGCGCAGGCGCTCCGCGATCAGCTTCTTCTCCTCGTCGCGCTTGTTGGCGGCCTTCTCGAAGTCCTGATCCTCGATCGCCTTTTCCTTGTCGGCGCGAACGACCGCGATCTTCTCGTCGAACTCGCGGAGCTCGGGCGGGCTCGACAGGATCGAGAGGCGCAGGCGTGCGCCCGCCTCGTCGATCAGGTCGATCGCCTTGTCCGGCAGGAAGCGGTCCTGCACGTAGCGGTCTGCGAGGTTCACCGCGGCGACGATCGCGCCGTCGGTGATGGACACCTTGTGGTGCGCCTCGTAGCGGTCGCGGAGACCCTTGAGGATGTTGATCGAGTGCGGCAGCGACGGCTCGGCGACCTGGATCGGCTGGAAGCGGCGCTCGAGAGCGGCGTCCTTCTCGAAGTGCTTGCGGTACTCGTCGAGCGTGGTGGCACCGATGGTCTGCAGCTCGCCGCGGGCGAGCATCGGCTTCAGGATGTTCGCCGCGTCGATCGCGCCCTCGGCTGCACCCGCGCCGACGAGGGTGTGGATCTCGTCGATGAAGATGATGATGTCGCCGCGGTTGCGGATCTCCTTGGTGACCTTCTTGAGGCGTTCCTCGAAGTCGCCGCGGTAGCGGCTGCCCGCGATCATGGAGCCGAGGTCGAGGACGTAGACCTGCTTGTCCTTCAGCGTCTCCGGCACCTCGCCCTTGACGATCGCCTGGGCGAGGCCCTCGACGACGGCGGTCTTGCCGACGCCGGGCTCGCCGATCAGGACGGGGTTGTTCTTGGAGCGGCGCGACAGGATCTGCATGACCCGCTCGACCTCTTTCTCGCGCCCGATCACGGGGTCGAGCTTGCCCTCGCGCGCGGCCTGCGTGAGGTTGCGGCCGAACTGGTCGAGCACCTGCGAGCCCTTGGCCTCGCCGCCCGTCTCGGGCGCGCCGACCGTGGCGCTCTCCTTGCCGGCCTGGTAGCCGGAGAGGAGCTGGATCACGGTCTGGCGGACGCGATTGAGGTCGGCGCCGAGCTTCACGAGCACCTGCGCGGCGACGCCCTCACCCTCGCGGATGAGCCCGAGCAGGATGTGCTCGGTGCCGATGTAGTTGTGGCCGAGCTGCAGCGCCTCGCGGAGGCTGAGTTCGAGCACCTTCTTGGCGCGCGGGGTGAACGGAATATGACCGGCCGGCGGCTGCTGCCCCGTGCCGATGATGTCGGTCACCTGCGCGCGGACGGCATCGAGCGAAATATCCAGCTGCTCGAGTGCCTTTGCTGCGACGCCTTCGCCCTCGTGGATCAGCCCGAGCAGGATGTGCTCGGTGCCGATGTAGTTGTGGTTGAGCATCTTCGCCTCTTCCTGGGCGAGGACGACAACGCGACGGGCGCGGTCGGTGAATCTTTCGAACATCTCTAACCTCCCTGACGGATCGCGGAACTGTCGGGATCCGCCGATGGGTCCAGGCTACGGGGTGAATCCGCATCGTGGGGGGCTGTTCGCCAGGGGCGTTACGGCGGGTTGACACGAGCGTGCCGGTGCGTCACTATTATCGACAAACGATATTAACGATGATCGATAAGGAGTGATCATGAGCACCACGAATCCGAACGTCTCCGGCGTCACGATGGGCGATCGCGCCTGGATCCGGTTCTTCATCATCGCGGCGACGATTCTTGTCCTGGTCAATGCCGCGTTCTCGGGATTCCGAGTGGCAAAGCTCCTCGGGCCGGGCCCTTACCCCGTGGACATCAACCTTCCCCGTCCGGCCGTCAATGTGCCAGCGGGAGACTCTGGAAAAACGCTCCTCACTGACGTCACCGCGGGAACGATTCACGTCAGGGAGCTTCCTTTCCTCTCGCACTTCGCCGGGATCGCTGCCCCGATCCTCACCACGCTCACGATCGCGACAACCACGATCCTCCTGACGCTCCTCGCCATCTCAATCTTCCGAGGTCGGATCTTCAGCAAGCGCAACACCCGTCTCGTCGGAGCCGCGGGAGTCACCGCACTCCTGGGCTTTCAGGCCGTGAACCTGGCCGAAGTCATGCTCGCAAACGGAGCGGTCGCCTTGGCAACGGACAGTGAACTCAAGAATCCGGTGTCCACGATCGAACCCTTCGTCTTCATCCTTGCGGGATTCGGGATCGCCGTCATCGTGGCCGCCTTCACGATCGGCGAGCGCCTCCAGCGCGAATCCGAAGGTCTGGTCTAATGGCCGATTCACCGCACCTCACCTGTCCCGACGCGAACCTAGGAGAGCAACCATGAGCACCACGAATCCGAACCGGGTTTCTTCCTGGGATCAGATCGGGATCTGGATTTTTATCGCCGTGGCTGCGCTCCTCGTGGGAGGCAGCGCCTGGCTCTCCGGGATGCGGGTGGCAGATCTCCTCGGCCCCGACCCCTACGACATTCAGGTCGGCCTCATCGGATCCACCGCGAACGTTTCCTCCGGCAGCGACGGGGCCAGCATTCCCGTCTCCCTCGAAACCGCCCGAATCCAGGTCCCCACGCTCCCGACCGCCTCGCTCGTCGCCGGCATCCTCGAACCGATCGTCACGACGCTCACCGTTGCCGGGATCGCGGTGCTCCTCACCCTGCTCGCCTCCTCCATTCTTCGCGGGAGGATCTTCAGCAAGCGCAACACCCTGCTGGTCGTCACGGCCGGCACCATTGCGATGGTCGGCTTCCCCCTGGCTGGCCTCTTCCAGACGATGCTCGCGAACGGCGCCCTCGCCGTCGCAACTCACGGCGCGCTCGACAACTCCCCCATCACCTTCAGCCCAACGCCGATCATCCTGATCGCGTTCGCCGTCGGGGTCTTCGGGACCGCCTTCACGATCGGCGAGCGCCTGCAGCGCGAAACCGAGGGCCTCGTATGACTCCCGCGGAACCCGAGGAGGGCCACGCGATCCACTGCCGCCTCGACGAGCTCCTCGCGGATCGCGGCATGACCCTGACACAGTTGAGCGCCGCGGTCGGGGTGAGCATCGTGAACCTGTCGGTCCTGAAGAACGATCGCGCGAAGGCGATCCGCTTCTCGACGCTCACCGCGATCTGCGCGGCGCTCGACTGCGAGGTGGGGGAACTCCTGGTCGTCGCGCGCTGACCGGCGCGCGGCCCGGATCCGCCGGGTGATTGGCTACTGCGCGGGGCCGGTCGGCTGCGACGGCGCGGCCGCGCCGCCCTCGACGGGCTCGACCACGACGGCCGTACCGTAGGCGCAGAACTCGGTGAAGTTGCCGATCGATCCGGAATCGAAACGCATCGCCACGACCGCGTTCGCGCCCCTCCCCTGCGCCTCGGCCCACATCCGGTTCATGACCTCCCAGCGCGACTCGTAGATGACCTTCGTGTACTCCGGCATCTCGCCGCCGCCGAGGGAGCGGAATCCCGCCGTGAAGTTCTGGCCGAAGTTCGCCGAGCGGACCGTGAGGCCCATCACCTCGCCGAGCACCTGCGTGATGCGGTACCCCGGGATTTCATTGGTCGTCACAACGAACATCTGCGTTCTCCCTCTGTTTGGATCAGGTATTTCGAAGCCTAGACCTCGCCGCGGTAGAGCGCGCCCGAAATCGTCTCGAATGCACGAACCGTCCAGAAAAGTTTCTCGGCGTTCTGCGGGGTCGGCCAGCTCGACAGCTTCACGCCGACGACGCCCGTCACCCGGTTCATGTAGATCATCTGCCCGTGGATCCCCAGCGCGAGCATCACATCGCCGCTCTCCCCCGGGAACCAGAATCCGTTGCGGTACATCCCGCCGGGCATGAGCGTCGGCTCGACGGCGTTCGCGAACGCGGCGCGCGAGTCCGGTCCGCCCGCGAACGTGTCCTCGACCAGCCACTCCGGGATCACCTGCGTGCCGTCGAGCGCCTTGCCGCCCGAGACGAACAGCGATCCGAAGCGGGCGAGATCGCGGAGCGCTGCTGAGCAGCCGCCGTCGAACATGCCAGCCCCGACCGAGTCGATGCCGACGTTCGCGTCGAACTCCGCGCCCATCGGCTGCCACAGCCGCTCCGACATGATGTCGGCCGCGTGCCGGCCCGTCGCCCCACCGATCACGAATCCGAGCGCGTCCGTTTCGCAGGACTTGTAGTCGAAGGCGCCGCCGTGCGGGCCGTCGGCGTGGAGCGTCGCGAGGAAGCCGAGCAGTGTGTCGGGCACCTCGGGGTGCCGCTTCGGCGCCCACCCGATCGCCTCCTCGAGCAGGCGCACCTCCGCCGACTCGTTGAGATACTCCTCCGAGAAGTGCACGCCCGTGCGCATGTCCACCAGGTTCCGCACGGTGGCGCCGTCGTAGCCCGACCCCACGAGGCCGGGAACATAGTCCGTGACCAGGCGATCCAGCTCGAGTTCGCCGCTCGCCGCCAGGAGTCCGGCCGTCGTTGCCGTGAGCGACTTCGACACCGACATCAGCAGGTGCGCGGTCTGCGGCAGCATCGCGCCGAAGTACCGCTCGCCGAGGATCTCGCCGCCGCGGACGATCATCCAACCGTCCGTGTTCGTCTGCGCAACAACCTCGGCGAGGGTCGCCGAGCGATCCTCCCAGGGATGCGGGATCTGCATCGCATCGAGGTCGAGGGGGCGCACCCCGAACTCGGTCGTGCGCGGTCCGTGCGGGATCACGTGGACGGGGAGGAAAGCCGAGATGTTCTGCATCGACCACTGCAGATAGGGGTCGAACTGCCACTGGTCGAGCGGCGGAGCCTGCTGCGCGTATCCCTGATCAGCGGGCATTCCGTAGTCGCTCTCAAGTGTCATCTGGCCATCCTCCCACGCCACGTTCAGTTCCCCTTCGACGGCACGGCCTTCGAGGGGAACCCGTCGACCGCTTCCTCTCCGTCCGAAACTTTCACGGGGGTGACGCGGTACATACCGCGGATCGCGTCGATCAGGTACTTCGCGTGCAGGGACAGTCCGCCGTGACCGGCCTCGAGGTGCGCCTTCGTGACGAGGATCCCGAGATCCGCGCCCTTCCAGCGGTAGTCGCCCTCCTGGTAGATCCGCAGGAAGAAGGCCTCGTTATCGTTCGTGAGCAGGTGCCAGTCGAGATCGCCGTGACTGTAGACGAGGTTGCCGAAGTGGTCGATAACGTACCGGCCGGTCTTCGGGGCCACGTCGATGCGCTCCACGGTGTCCGCGGTGTGCTTGATCACCATGTTGCTCCACTCGTCCTCGGAGGCGAGTTCCTCCCAGCGGCGGTTGATCTCGTCGACGTCGATCTCGAAGTCGATGCCCGAGTACTCGAGGAGGTGGAAGGCGAACAGCGGCACGTCGGCGTAGGCGCCCGCCGTCACGTTCGTGACCGCCGAAGCCCCGCTCACGCGCGGGTTCAGCTCGCCGAGGTAGACGTCGCCCGTGTCCGTGTCGAGGAGCACGTCGACCTCGAAGAAGCCGCGGTACCCCTCCTTCGAGAGCCGATCCCCGAGCCGGCGCACCAGCTTGATCGCCTCGTGCCTGCTGTCGTCGTCCAGCACCATCGGGAACATTTCGTTGCCGGCCCAGCCGCCGCGGTACGGGGTGAGCTCGGTGTGGCCGGTGATCTCCGTCATGCACGGGCCGACCACGGTGCCGTGCCGGGTGAGCACCGCCTCGATCGCGATCGGGCGGTTGTTGATCCGCTTCATGATCTTGATCTCGACGCCCGTGATCTCATCCTTGATCACCGCGAACTCCGCCTCGCTCGTCACGAAGTAGGTCGTCTTCCCCGAGTCGCCGTAGGCGGTCTGGATGACGAGGTCCTGGCCGAGACCGGCCTTGTCGGTCTGCTTCTCCAGGTCGTCCCAGTCCTCGACCGTGGTCAGGATGTTCGGGACGCTCGGCACACCAACGGAGTCGGCGATCTGCGTGGTCACGATCTTCGAGTCGAGCCGCTCGCGGAGCGCGTGGCTGGGCAGGATCAGCTCGTAGTCGAGCTCGTCGCAGATCCGCTCGGTCTCCTCGTTGAAGAACACCATCACGATCTTCGGCCGGGTTCCCGGCGGGGTGCGGCGTTCGATATGTGCCCGGACCTCGTGGTTTCGGAGCAGCCAGTTGTTCACGGACTCGCCGCTGTCGAACTCGACGTACGGCTTCTCCGACGGCGTGAACACGCGCGGGTGGGTGCCGTCCCAGCTGTCGTAGTACGTGATGTACGAGAAACCACGCACCCAGCGGTCGAGCCCGAGCAGATTGAACGCGGTCGCGCCCACGAAGAACACGGGCGTCTCGTCGGTGCGCATGTAGTGCCGGATCTCGGACATGTTCTTCAGCTTCGTGAAGCCGCTGCGCCCGATCGAGGCCGGCCCCGTGTTCGGGGCTTTCCGTGCGCGGCGCGCGGCGCGGCGCGGCTTTTTCGAGGAGCCGCCATCGGCGACGGGCATCGCGCCCGACTTCGCCGGAGCGGAACCCGACTTCGCCGGAGCGGATCCGGACTTCGCCGGGGCCGATCCCGACTTCACCGGGGCCGATCCGAACTCCGCCGGAGCGGAGCCGGCCGGCACACTCGATGCCGCCTGCTTCGTTGCGTCGGGGACCGCCGAGGGGACGGGTGCCGTGCTCGTAACCTCGGCGGGTGCCGGTGCAGGCGCTGGCTGGGCTGCGGTGGTCGGTGAGGCTGCGGTGGTGGCCGCGGACGGGGCTGTGGGCTTCTCCGCCGTCTTGGTGGTCGCGGGCTTCGCGGCGGACTTCGTGGTCGCGGGCTTCGCGGCGGACTGTGCGGCCGCGGTCTTCGCCGACGGCGCCTGCACGGCTGGCTTCCTCGCGGCTGGCTTCCTCGCGGCCGTCGTCTTCGTCGCTGCGGTCGGTGCAGCCGCAGTCTTCGCGGCCGGCTTCTTCGCAGTCGCCGTCTTTGCGGCCGTCTTCGTCGCGGTCGTCTTCGTCGCGGCCGCCCGCGTGGTCGTTGCCTTCGCTGCGGGTTTCTTCGCTGCGGGTTTCTTCGCGGCCGGCTGCTTCGCGGCCGTTTTGGCCGTCGCGGTCGTGGTGTTCTCGGATGCGGACTGGGGAGAGGTCTGACGCGCCATTGCGTTTCCTTCCGTCGGATACGGTGGGGAAACTCTTCCACGTCGCACAGCCAATTCCAAACTGAGCACGCGTGTCTCCGGGTGCCGAGCGCGGCCCCCGAAGCGGTTTCGTGACGAGGAAGCACCGAATCGACGCCCCGCGTCAATGACGACGACGGATTCCGCAGACGAGAGGACCATTTCGCCGCCGAATTCGACAATTTCCGGTTCGGCCAGAAAAACACCCGACCGGGCGCTCTGAGGGGCCCTACTGCAGCGCCGAGGTGAGGCGCGCGAGCCCGTCGAGCAGCTGCGAACGCATCGGCTGCTTGAGCCACTCCTCGAGCGTCAGCTCCCGCGAATTCGCACGGTAGTAATCGGTCACGCCGTCGAGGTCGCGGATGAAGCTCGCGCCGTGCACCACCATCGAGATCTCCATGTTGAGCCCGAAGGAGCGCTGATCCATGTTCGAGGATCCGACCACGGCAACCGTGTCATCGACGGTGAAGTGCTTGGAGTGCAGAATGTACGGCGGGCGATACATCCAGATCTTCACCCCAGCGCGCAGCAGCTCCTCGTAGTAGCTGCGCTGCGCGTGATACACGACGGCCTGATCGCCCGTCTCGGACACGAACAACTCCACGTCGACGCCGCGGCCGGTCGCCGCGCGCAGCGCGTTCATGAGCGAGCCGTCGGGCACGAAATAGGGGCTCGTGATGCTGATCCTGCGCGTGGCCGTGTACATGAGTGCGACGTACACCTGCAGGTTGTTCTCGGTCTCGTAGCCCGGACCGGACGGCACGATCTGGCAGTCGAGATCTCCCGGCTGGTCCGTGCGCGCGAGCCCGTCGAGGAGCCGCGTGAGGTACTCCCCCGTCTCGAGATACCAGTCACCCTGGAACACGGCCTCCAGCCCGAGCACGATCGGGCCCTCCACCCGCACCATCAGGTCCTTCCAGTGGAGACCGCGGCGGATGTTCGAGCGCTTGTTATAGCTGGAGTCGACGAGGTTCTGCGAGCCCATGAAGCCGACCTTGCCGTCGACGACCATGATTTTGCGGTGATTCCGCAGATCCGACCGCTGATACTCGCCACGCCACGGCCGCACCGGCAGCATGTAGGCCCAGTGCGCGCCGATTGCGTCGAGGCTGCGGCGCGTGCGGGCCGCGCCGGGATTGCGCACGGCGGAAATGTGATCCAGGAGTACACGCACGGTGACCCCTCGCCGGACGGCGTCCTCCATGGCGCGGAACACCTCGTCGGTCGTGTCGTCGTGCACGAGAATGTAGAACTCGATGTGCACATAGTGCTCCGCGCGGCGAATCGCCTCGGCCATCTCGGCGAAGGAGGTCTCGTAGTCGATGCAGAGCGACGCCGCGTTGCCCTTCAGCATCGGCTGCGCCCCGAGGGACCGGCCGAGTTTCACGGCGCTGTCAACGCCGATCGGGAGGTCGGAGCCCTTGACGACGAGAGAGCTCTCCTCCCGCTCAGCAATCTGCGCGACGAACTGGTTGATCGCCTCCTGCTTCTGCTCGCGGGAGCGCGGCAGACGCTTGCTCCCGATGATCAGGAACAGCAGCAGACCGGGAATGGGCAGCGCGAAGATCGCCATCAACCAGGCCATCCCCGAGGTCGGGCGGCGGTTGCGCGGCACGACGAACAGGGCAACGATCCGGATCACGTTGTCGACGACGAGGACCGCGATGGCCCACAGCGAGGCCCAGCTGACTCCAGCCAGGTCGAGGTTCATCCGGTGAATTCCTTCCAGCGTCGGCACCTGCTCGCGGGTGCCGGATAGGAATTACTGTACCGGGATGATCGGCTCAGGTGTCCTCGCGCGCGGGAAGCCCGGCTTTCGCCCGCTCCTCCGCCTCGATCTCGCGAAAAATGCGGCGCTCGGTGCGATCCGCTCGGAGGATCAGTCGAATGACCATCCAGAAGAAGAGGCCGATCAGCACCGTCGGGGTCAGCGACCACAGCGCGTTCATCCACCAGTTATCCATGATGCCCCATCCTATCTGCCGACCCTGAGCGCTCCCGGGCCTCGCCCCTGATCGCTCGCGGACCGGCGATCCCCCACGGGATTACCGCCCGAAAAAGAGTTACTTGACGAGCGGAAAGAGGATCGTCTCCCGGATCCCGAGACCCGTGAGCGCCATCAGCAGGCGGTCCATCCCCATGCCCATCCCGCCAGCGGGAGGCATGCCGTGCTCAAGGGCGCGCAGGAACTCCTCGTCCACGCTCATCGCCTCGTCGTCGCCGCGCGCCGCCTCGGCGGCCTGCTGCACGAAGCGCTCCCGCTGCACGACCGGATCGATGAGCTCGGAATAGCCCGTGGCGAGCTCGAAGCCGCGCACATACAGGTCCCACTTCTCGACGACACCGGGGATCGAGCGGTGGTGCCGCGTGAGCGGGCTCGTCTCGACGGGGAAGTCCATCACGAAGGTGGGTCGCGTGAGACCGTCCTTGACGAAGTGCTCCCACAGCTCCTCGACAAGCTTGCCGTGGTTCGGCAGCTTCACCTCGACGCCCTCGGCGTCGGCGATGGCCTGCAGTTCCTCGACGCTCGTCTCGGGCGTGATCTCGCGGCCAGCCGCTTCCGAGAGGGTGCCGTACATCGAGATCCGCGCCCAATCGCCGCCCAGGTCGAAGAGCGTGCCGTCGGCCCACTCCACCACGTGCGTGCCCTCGCGGTCCGTGCCGACGTTCGCGGCGAGCGCCGCGTTCTGCACGAGCGCCTGGGTGAGGTCCGCGATTCCGTTGTAGTCGGTGTAGGACTGGTAGGCCTCGAGCATGGCGAACTCGGGGCTGTGCGTCGAGTCCGCGCCCTCGTTGCGGAAGTTGCGGTTGATCTCGAACACGCGATCCAGACCGCCGACCACGGCGCGCTTCAGGTAGAGCTCCGGCGCGATGCGGAGATAGAGCTCGGTGTCGAACGCGTTCGAGTGCGTGACGAACGGTCGGGCGGATGCGCCGCCGTGCATGGTCTGCAGCATCGGGGTCTCGACCTCGATGAAGTCCTGATCAGCGAACGTCTTGCGGAGGCTCGCCATGGTGCGCGCGCGGGTCACGACGTTGCGGCGCGCCTGCTCGCGCTGGATCAGGTCGAGGTAGCGCTGGCGCACGCGCGTTTCCTCGTTCAGCTCCGCGTACATGTTGGGGAGCGGTGCGAGCGCCTTCGCGGCGACCTGCCACTCCTGCACCATGATCGAGAGCTCGCCGCGGCGGCTCGCAATGACCTCGCCGCTGACGAACAGGTGGTCGCCGAGATCGACGAGCTCCTTGTAGCGCGCGAGCGACTCCTCGCCTACCTCCGCGAGGCTCACCATCGCCTGGATGCGCGTGCCATCGCCGGCCTGCAGCGAGGCGAAGCACAGCTTGCCCGTGTTGCGCTGGAACACGACGCGGCCGGCGACGCCCACGATCGCGCCCGACTCGGCGCCAGGGGTCTCCTCGAGCGAGCCCCACCGGGCGCGAACGCCCTGGATCGTGTCGGTGACCGGGACGACCACCGGGTAGGCGCCCCCACCGAGCGAGGCATCCTCGTTCAGGCGTTCCCGCTTCTCCAGGCGTACCCGCTTCTGCTCGAAGATCTCCTCTTCGCTCGTCGCGGTCGCGTTGTCTGCGGTCTGCTCGCTCATTGTGGCGGGTCCTCCGTGGTTTGGGCGTACCGATCCATCCTACGCCAGGAGCGCCGTCGACCGGGCGTCCGATCAGAGCGGAAGCGCGCCGCTTGGGGGCTCGAAGCCGTCGGTCTCGCCGCCGCCGCGCGAGGCGAGCAGCTCCTCGTCGATGGCCGCGCGAACGATGCCGCCGATCAGCCGGTCCGGACGGTCGACGCCGATCGCGCCGAGAGCTTCGACGCCCTGGCGGACGACGGCGCGCGAGAACTCCGTCGCAGCGGCGACGGCCTCGGCATAGGCGGGACGATCCGCCTCGGAGACGATCTCCGGCTCGGCGCCCATCTCGACGGCGAGGGCCTGCCCGATCGGGAGCACGGGTGCGGGCGCGGTGACCGCGATCGTCGCGCCGGACAGCCTCGCCAGGTCGAGGCTCGTCCCCGTGAACACGATCGCCGGGTGCAGGGCGAGCGGGATCACGCCTGCGGCGAGGGCCGGCGCGAACACGCCGATGCCGTGCTCCGGCGCCGTGTGGATCGCGAGCTGGCCCGGCTGCCAGGCCCCGAGCTTCGCGAGGCCGGAAACGAGCCCGGGCAGCTGGTCACCCGGCACGGCCATGAGCACGAGCTCGGCCCGCCGCACCACCTCCTCCGGCTCGAGAATCGGGACGCCAGGGAGCATCGCCTCGGCGCGCTCGCGCGATTCCTCCCCGATCGCCGAGATCGCGACGACCGCGTGCCCCGCACCAGCGAGCGCGCGGGCGAGCACGGGCCCGACCCTGCCGGCGCCGATCACCCCGACGCCGAGGCGCGAGGCCGCGGCACCGGAGTCCGCGGGGGTCACTGCTCCCGCTCCGGTCGCGGAGCGGAGTCCGTGTTCAGATCAAGGGTCGCGGCCGGATCAGGCGCAGAGACACGATCCGCGCCCCGCGGGCGGCGCAGTGGCGCGCCAGGGGCAGCGTCGACAGCGGGCGTCTCGTCGACGGTAGGCGCCACATCGACCGTAGGCGCCACATGGACCGTAGGCGCAGCGTCGGCGGGAAGCGCCTCACCGACGGGAAGGGCCTCACCGGCGGCAGGCGCCTCGTCGGTGACGCGCGCGGCGACCACCGCGGCGCGCCCCTCGGCCTCGGCGCCCTGCACCGCGAGAACCGTGCGGCTCAGGGCGTCGAACTCGCGCTGGGCATCAGCGAGCGCGATCCCGCGCATCTCCATCCGCACCGGGCCGAGCAGCGTGTGGGCCGCGAGAGAGGCGAGCCCGAGGGCGCGGTGCACGAGCGGACGCCGGAGCTGGATCGACTGGGCCCGGAGGATGGGCATGACCGAGAGCGAGCGCGTCAGGAAGCCGCGGCGCACGAGGAGGGTCGCGCTCTGCAGCTCGGGATCGGCGATCCGGAGCCCCGCGCGACGGCGGCCCCACCAGAGCACCCAGCCGGCACCGGGTCCTGCTCCCAGATACCCCGCGGGATGCGAGCCGGAAAGTCCATCCCTGAGGGCCGATCGGCCCGTCGACTCGTTTCCCGCCCCGGGAAGCAGCGCGTCGATCACCCGCACCACGTCGTCCTCGCGTCCGACCGGGAGCACCACGTTCTGCACGTTGTTCTGCCCGCCCTGCGCGACCGAGTGTCCGGCCGTTGTGATCCGCAGCTTCCACCACCCGAATGGGCGCCAGAACAGGGGTTGCCGCGCCTCAACAGCGTGAATTCGTCCGTACGGAATCGACTCGGTCGTCGTCGAGGTGAGCCCGGCTCCGATGCGCACCGCATCGCGGCCGCGGGAGATCGCGAAGTTGAATCCCTTGTTGAACTGGCCGATCAGGATACCCGCGAACACGAGCACGAGCGGCACGAGCGACACCATCATGCCGAGCGCCATCGATGACGCGAACCGGACGAGGCCCTCCCCGTTCTCCGAGAGCGCGCGAAGCAGCCCGGCGAGGCCGCCGACGAGCACCAGCGCCAGCAGGCCGATCGCGATCAGGGATTCCCAACTCAGCAGGATGCTCCCGATGAGGCGCCCGACGGGCACGCGCACGAGCGAGCCCTCGGCCGCCGAGGCCGGATCGATGTCGGCATCGACGAAGTCCCGCGCGCACTCGGTCAGTCGGTCCGCAGGAACGCCGTAGGAGACGCCGGTGAAATCAGTGGGCCCCTCGGCCGCGAATCCTGCTGCGGCGCCGGCCGGAGCGACCGGGAGCCCGGTTGCCGGATCGGTCGTCGCGGACAGCTGCGGCTCCGCCGCGCCTCCCTCGAAGGACTCCGCGTCTCCGCCGCGCTTCCGCGCCGCCGCGCCGAGGATCTGCTCGCGCACGAGCTTCGCGTCCCGGTGGCCGAGGTAGGCCAGCTCCACCTTGCCGCCCTGGCCGGCCGTCACGATGTCGATCTTCGTCAGGCCGAGCGCTCGTGCCAGCAGCGAGCGCTGGAGATTGACGCTCTGAATCCGCTCGAGGGGCGCGCGGCGATGCTGCCTGAACAGCACGCCCGTGCGCGCCTCTACCGCCTCCCCGGTAATCCGGTAGGTGTGGAAACGCCAGGCCACCCACGAGAACAGCACGATGAGCAGGATCACGCCGAGCGCGATCCCGATCGCCGGGAGCGCCCAGCCGCGATTCATGATCTCGCTGATCGGATCGCCCTCTTCGACGGAACTCGTCATCCCCCCGTCGATCCGGTCGGTGACGAAGATCCGGACGAGCCAGTCGCGGGCGTTCGCGACGATCACACCGGCGATCACGATCAGGGCGAGGCCGCCGCGCAGGAGCGGCGACAGCGGGTGAAGGCGGCGCCAGCCGCCGGCGTCGGCCGTGCCAGGCAGGCGATCCGTCACAGCCCGGACCGCCGGGTCTCCGCGAGCTTCACGAGCCGGTCCCGCAACGCCTCGGCCTCTTCGGCCCGGAGGCCGGGGAGCTGGACGCCAGTCGCCGCGGACGCGGTCACGAACTTCAGCGTCGCGAGACCGAGCGCGCGCAGGATCGGGCCGCGCGTCACGTCGACGAGCTGCAGGCGCCCGTAGGGCACCGCGATCACGCGCTCGAACATGATCCCGCGGCGGAACAGGAGATCGTCTTCGCGCAGGATGTAGCCGATGGCGCGCACCCGACGGAACGCGAGCAGCGCGTTGATCAGCAGGATCACCGCCACCGCCGGGACGATGATCTTGACCGCGATCGGGGCGTCCTCTACCACCGCGAGGAGGAAGTAGGAGGCGACGCCGGCCGCGGCGACGACGATGAGGTTCGGGACGAGATCGGCCCAGGCGTAGGCGTTCGAGACGCGCTGCCACTCGGTGGCGCCGTTGGGCCAGTGCTCGCCGGCTGTGGTGTCGGGGGTCTGCTCGGTCATCACGGCAACCAGCCTACGCGAGCGCTGTGGGGTTCCCGGTGATGCGCTCAGCGCGTGCGAAATGCTGGCTGGTCCAGAGGCCCTGGTCCTGGAGGCTGATCGGCGTCGCCGTCGCCGCTGCCGTCGTCCCCCGGGGGGACGCGGCAGAGCGACTCGGCGATCGCCGCGCACGCGATCAGGATCGCGGAGCCGAGGGCCACCGCGAGCATCGGCGCCCAGGTCGAGGCGGGCGCCGCGATCGTACGCCCGGACAGGGAGGCGAGCATGCCGAGGCCGAAGCCGAGGCTCAGCGCGCCGACCAGGAGCCCCGCTCGCGCGGTCGCGAGGAGGCGGACCGCGTGGAACGGGTTGACGTCGCCGGGCCGGTGCCGGACCGCCCTGCGCAGCCGGATGCCGAGGACGAGGAGCAGCCCGCCCACGAGTACGAGCGTGATCGGGTAGGAGATCGGCGGAACGAAGGGCGGATTGCCGCGATTCGAGAGGCCGATTTCGATGAGGAGGCCGATGACGAAGCCGATGCCGCTCGCGGCGACGGCAACCCAGGGATTCCTCCGCTCAGGCTCACCCATCGCTCGTGCCCCCTCCCGTTTCCGTCGCCGGCCCGCTCGGCTCGTCGAGCGGGGAGGTCGTGTCGCCGATGCGCGCGAGGAGCTCGGACACCCTGCCGTGCCCCATGAGCACCGCCGAGGGATCGAGATCGAGCCAGGGCGACAGCACGAAGTCCCGTTCGTGGCCGCGCGGATGCGGAACGGTGAGGCGTTCATCCTTGATCACGCGGCCGCCGAAGAGGATCAGATCGATATCGAGCGTCCGATCGCCCCAGTGCGCGCCGCGCACGCGGCCGTGCGCGTGCTCGACGGACTGCAGGAGGTCGAGCAGCGCGTGCGGAGCGAGGGTCGTCTCGGCCGTCGCGACGCCGTTCAGATAGCGCGGCGCATCCGGATCGGGCCCCTGCGGCGTGAGCGCGATGGTCTCGCGGAGCGGTGACGCCGCAAAACCGGCGATGCCGGGGGCCCCGGCGAGTTCGCGCTGGGCCGCGCGGATCGTCTCGCCCCGGTCGCCGAGGTTGGCACCGAAGGCGAGCAGAATCGGAACCACCTGCGCGATCATCGGGCAGCTCCGTCCGTGCGCGCCGGGCCGGCCGAGCCCGCCCCTTGCGTCGACGACGTGCCTGGCGCCGCTTCGGCCGCTCGCTCGACGGTCACGGAAACGTCCGTGAAAACGGCGTCGATCGGGGCGTCCGGCTTGTGGACCGTGATCCGGGCCGAGCGCACTCCGGCGAAGCCGAGCGCCACGGCAGCGACCCGCTCGGCGACGGTCTCGATGAGATCGACCGGGTCGCGACGCACGGCGGCAACGATCGCTTCGGCGAGTTCGCCGTAGTGGACGGTGCGCGCGAGCTCGTCGGTTCCGCTCGCGGCACGCAGGTCGACGGCCACCTCGGCGTCGACGATGAAGCGCTGGCCGCGCTCGCGCTCGAAGTCGAAGACGCCGTGGTGCGCGAACACCTCGAGCCCCGTGAGAGAGATCCGGTCGCGACGGCCCGCGCTCGGCTCCGACGCGTCAATGGCCCGATCGGACGGCCGATCCGAGGCCCCTGCTGGCTCGAGTCCGGCGGATCGTTCGGATGGCCGCGCGGCGCCAGCGCGCGACCAGGCGCGCTCGATCGCGAGCGCCTGAACACTGCCGCCGACGTCGTGCACGCGCACCCCCCACGCGCCGGCGCGCGCCGCGAGGGCGCTGACGACCGCGGTCGCGAGGTCACGCTCGTGCGCGGGCGCGGCGGCCGGCGTCACGGCGCCGGGGACCGCCGCCAGCGCGTCGGCGATCATTCGCTTGCGGGAGGCCCCCACGAGCACAGGGAAGCCGAGCGCCGTGATCGCGTCGAGTCCCGCGAGGAGTTCCCAGCCCTGTTCGCCGGTCTTGTCGAAGCCGAGGCCGGGATCGAGGATCAGGTGCTCGGGCGCGACCCCGGCGGCGACAGCGGCGCGCACGAGGCCGGCGAGTGCGTCTCGTACCTCCTCGACGACGCTCCGGTACTCGGAGCGTCCATGCTCAGGATCAGGGATTCCTCGCCAGTGGCCGATGACGAACCGAGCGCCGTGCTCCCGGCTCGCCTCCGCTGCGACGCCGAGCATCTCGGGGTCGTGCGTGCCGCCCGACACGTCGTTGATGATGCGGGCGCCAGCGGCAACTGCTGCGCGGGCCGTCCCAGCGTGAATCGTGTCGATCGACACCTCGATCCCGTCGGCGGTGAGTGCGGCGATCACCCCGAGCACGCGCTCACGCTCGACCTCGGGGTCGACGGGCACCGCGCCGGGCCGGGTGGATTCGCCGCCGACGTCGATGATCTGCGCACCCTGCGCAACGAGCGCTCGCGCGTGGGCGATCGCGTCGCCCGGCGTCTCCCAGCGGCCGCCGTCGCTGAAGGAATCGGGCGTGACGTTGAGCACGCCCATCACGACGACGGCGGCAGGCGCGCTCACTGCTGCGGCTCCGGTGCATTGATCAGGGAAAAGATCGCCGCTTGCTCCGCGGCGTCCGCGAAGTCGCCGCGCGCGGCAACGGTGACGATGGAGGATTCCGATTGACGCACGCCCCGGTCGGCGACGCAGCCGTGGCTCGCCTCGAGGACAACGAGAACACCGCGCGGTGCAAGCCCCTCCTCGAGGGCCTGCGCGATCTGCTCCCCGAGGCGCTCCTGCACCTGCGGGCGGGCGGCCAGCGTGTCGACGACGCGCGGGATCGCGCTCAGCCCGACCACGCGGTCACCCGGCCGGTAGGCGATGTGCGCCCTCCCGCGGAACGGCAGGAGGTGGTGCTCGCAGACGGAGCGCAGCACGATGTCGCGCATCAGCACGAGCTCGCCCGTGTCCTCGCCGACAGGCACGGCGTCGGAGAGCAGGACGAGCGGGTCCTGACCAACCCCCGAGAAGAACTCGGCGTAGGCGTCAGCGACGCGGAACGGCGTGCTCGCGAGCTCGGGGCTGTCGGGATCCGACCCGATAGCGCCGAGCAGCTCGCGCACCGCGGCAGCGATGCGCTCGCGATCGACGGTCTCGCCCATCGCCACTCTCCTACTTCGCGTCGCTGCCGGGTTCGTCGCCGCGCACTCCCAGGTTGCGGGGAGGCTGGCTCGACTCGCCCGGGGCTGGTGCCGCGGGCGGCGCCGGCGGGAGCTGCGTGGTCGGGGCGTTTCCGTCCGCAGCGTCCCGGGTGTCCTGACCGCCGGGGGTCTCCGGGCCGGCGTCCGCGGCCGCGGGCGCGCCGTCCGCCGCCGCGGCGGCATCGTGGCGGTCGTCGGTGCGCACTACGGCGGGGACCTCGATCGGCGGGCGGTGAGAGACCGGGCGATCCGTGTTCGAGAGCCAGGTGGGGCGCTCGGGCAGCTTGCGAACGTCCTTGAAGATCTCGGCGATCTGGATGTGGTCGAGCGTCTCCTTTTCGAGCAGCTCTCGGGCGAGGCGGTCGAGAATGTCGCGGTTGCGGGTGAGCACCTCGTAGGCCTCGTTGTGCGCCTGCTCGAGCAGCGCGCGCACCTCGGAGTCGATCGAGGTGGCGACCCCCTCGGAGTAGTCGCGGCTCTGACCGAACTCCCCGAGGAACGCTCCGGGCTGTGCCTGGCCGAGCTTCACCGGGCCGACCGAGGCCGACATGCCGTAGTCGGTGACCATCTTGCGAGCGGTCCCCGTGGCCTTCTCGATGTCGTTTCCTGCGCCCGTGGTGGGGTCGTGGAACACGAGCTCCTCGGCGACACGACCGCCGAGCGCGTAGGCGAGCTGGTCCTGCAGCTCGTTGCGGGTGATCGAGTACTTGTCCTCCAGCGGGATCACCATCGTGTAGCCGAGGGCGCGGCCGCGCGGCAGGATCGTGATCTTCGTGACGGGATCCGTGTAGTTGAGCCCGGCGGCGACGAGCGCGTGACCGCCCTCGTGATACGCCGTGATCAGCTTTTCCTTGTCCTTCATGACGCGCGTGCGGCGCTGCGGACCGGCGATGACGCGATCGATCGCCTCGTCGAGCGCGCGGTTATCGATGAGCTGCGCATTCGAGCGGGCCGTGAGGAGGGCGGCCTCGTTGAGCACGTTCGCGAGATCCGCTCCGGAGAAGCCGGGGGTCTTGCGCGCGACAACCTCGAGGTCGACGTTCTGGGAGAGCGGCTTGCCCTTCGCGTGCACCTGCAGGATCTTCAGACGGCCCGGCATGTCGGGCGCGTCGACGCCGATCTGGCGGTCGAAGCGGCCGGGGCGCAGGAGCGCGGGATCGAGCATGTCGGGGCGGTTCGTCGCCGCGATCATGATCACGTTGGTCTTCGGGTCGAAGCCGTCCATCTCGACGAGCAGCTGGTTGAGCGTCTGCTCACGCTCGTCGTGGCCGCCGCCCATGCCCTGCCCGCGGCGCTGGCCGACGGCGTCGATCTCGTCGACGAAGATGATGGCCGGGGCGTTCGCTTTGGCTTCCTTGAAGAGGTCGCGGACGCGGCTCGCACCGACACCGACGAACATCTCGACGAAGTCCGAGCCCGAGATCGAGTAGAACGGGACGCCGGCCTCACCAGCGACCGCCCGCGCGAGCAGGGTCTTACCCGTTCCGGGCGGGCCGTAGAGCAGCACGCCCTTCGGGATCCGGGCGCCGACTGCCTGGAACCGCGTGGCGTCCTGCAGGAAGTCCTTGATCTCGTGAAGTTCCTCGACCGCCTCGTCGGCTCCCGCGACGTCCGCGAACGTGACCTGCGGCGTCTCCTTGGAGACGAGCTTCGCGCGCGACTTGCCGAACTGCATGACGCCGCGGCCGCCGCCCTGCATCGAGGACAGCATCCACCACAGCAGCGCGCCGATGAGCAGCAGCGGCAGCAGGAAGCCGAGCAGCGACCAGATCGGATTGGGCTGCGGCACGCGATCCGTGAAGCCATCCTTCGGTTCGGCCTTCGTCACCGCGTCGACGACGGCCTCGCCGCGCTGCGACACGTAGTAGAAGAAGACCTCGTCCGTGGAGAGCTTCTTATCGGCCTTCGTGAGCGTCAGATTGACTCGCTGATCGCCATCGATGATCTCGGCCTTCTTGACGTCGCCGTCCTTCAGCATCTGCAGGCCCTGCTCGGTGGGCACCTCGCGGACGTTGCCGCCCGAGAGTAGCGACCACCCGAGCAGCACGATGAGCGGCGCGAGGATCAGATAGAGCAGCGGGCCGCGGAACAGCTTTCTGCTCTTCGTCGTGCTCTTCGTCGGTTGCTCTGCCAAGTCGGGACCTTTCGCGGGGTGCGTGCCGGGAGATCCCAGCTGGAGAAAGCGTAGCCAATACCACTGACGCCCGGCTGGACTTCGCGGGCTTGTCCGCTCAGGGCGCACCCTGGCGGGGTTTGGTCGCGAACGCCACGCGTCGCGACCGGGAAGAACTACTTCCCGTCGCCGCCGTACACGTGCGGGGCGAGCACGCCGACATCGCGCAGGTTGCGGTAGTCCTCGGCGTAGTCGAGGCCGTATCCGACCACGAACTCGACCGGGATGTCGAATCCGACATACGCCACGTCGACCTCGACCTTGAGCGCCTCGGGCTTGCGCAGCATCGTGCAGATCCGGACGGAGCGGGCGCCGCGGCTCTCGAGGTTGTCCTTCAGCCAGGACAGGGTGAGGCCGGAGTCGATGATGTCCTCGACGATGAGCACGTCGCGATCCGTGATGTCCGCGTCGAGATCCTTCAGGATCTTCACGACACCGCTCGACTTCGTTCCCGCACCGTACGAGGAAACGGCCATCCAGTCCATCTGCGCGTGGAAGCGCAGCTCGCGGGCGAGATCGGCCATCACCATCACTGCACCCTTGAGCACGCCGACGAGCAACGGCGGGGTCTCCGGGTAGTCCGCCTCGATTTCGCGGGCCATTTCCGCGAGGCGGGCGTGGAGCTCCGCCTCGGTGTGCAGCACGGTGGTGAGTTCGTCGCCGAGGTGTTTCGAATCCATGTCTCTACTGTAATCGTCGATGGGTCCAGCAGACCCTGAAGGACGCCCAGATCGCGCGGCCGATCCGGGCGGAACGTCGCGTCGCGGCTAGTTACTCGGCTTCCGCGGCGAGCCGTGCTGCCGCGTGAACACGATGCGATCGCCGTTCCGCTCGACCCAAATGCCAGGAACGTAAACGGGGCCCTGCCCCCGCCAGGAGGTCACGAGCGCCGCGATCCCGAGCGTGTGTTCCTGACTCAGGTGGGCCCTGAAGCGGTCGGCGGCGAGCAACCGGAAGGCGCGGTTCCGGATCGCGGGCGGCTGGCCAACGAGCGCGGAGGCCGCGAGCTCGACGCGCTCGACCTCTCCCGTTTCCGGGTTCGGGGTCTCCTCGATGAACGCGCCGGCGAGGGCGTCGACCGCGAGCTGATCGAGGGCGTCGGCGTCCTCGCGAGCGAGGTCCGCCGTCCGTGCGAGCGCCGCCGCGATGCCGGGGCCGAGCTCGTGTTCGAAGAAGGGAAGGAGCCGGTTGCGCACGCGGACCCTGGCGAACGCCGGATCCGTGTTGTGGGGGTCGTGCCAGGGGGTGAGGCCGTCGGCGGCGCAGGCCGCGAGCGTGATCTCGCGGGAGATCACCGGGTCCGAGGCGAGGAACGGCCGCACCAGCTGCCCGCCGCCGGGAAGGTCGCGGCGCGCGCGGATCCCGGCGAGGCTGCGGATCCCAGATCCTCGGGCGAGCCCGAGGAGCACCTGCTCTGCCTGATCATCGCGGGTGTGCGCGGTGAGGATCGCAATGGCCCCCGTCTCTCGCACGACCGCGGCGAACACCGCGAAGCGGGCGTCGCGCGCCGCGGCCTCTGGGCCGCCTGCCCCGGCGGCCGCCGCGACGTCGGCGCGACGGACCAGCACGGGATCGAGGCCGAGCGCCTCCGCCTGGGCCGCGGCGTGCGCCGCGACATCGGCGGAGCCGTCCTGCAGGCCGTGGTCAATGACGATCGCGCCAGCGACGAGGCCCAGCGCGGACGCCTCGCGCGCGACCGCGGCCGCGAGGGCGAGCGAATCGGCGCCGCCGGACAGGGCAACGAGGACCGTCGGCGGGGTCGCCTGCGCGGCGGGGAGCAGCCCGTGCTCCGGCTGCCCGGTCGCGCTTCCCTGTTCGCCGACCGAGGCGAACTGCAGGGCCGCGAGTTCGCCGAGCGCGGCCCGGACCGATCGCCTCGTGTCGACCCTCGCGTCCGTCGAGGACTCGCGCCGAACCGTGCTTCTTGCGCCCTGATCTGGGCCTGCTTGCTGCTCCACGGCTCCACGGTAGCGCGAACCCGGTGAAAAATGGCCCCCGCTCACGCAACTCCACCGCAGCAGCCCGCCCGAGACTTCGCCGGGCTCGGCCCGCAACCTCGCCAACTCCTCACGCGCGCGCTCGCCGGTCCGCTACCCTGGTGACCGCAACGAACATCAGAGTCGGGCTGCGCCCGGCCGCACACAGAAAGCACGGAGGAGCGCGCATGGCCGCTGCATTCGACGCCGTCATCGAGATCCCGAAGGGGAGCCGCAACAAGTACGAGGTGGATCACGAGACCGGTCGCGTGTACCTCGACCGCGTGCTCTACACGGGCTTCGTCTACCCGACCGATTACGGCTTCTTCGAGGAGACGCTCGGCGAGGACGGCGATCCGCTCGACGTGCTCGTGCTGCTCGACTACCCGGTGTTCCCCGGCGTCGGCATCAAGGTCCGCCCGGTCGGCGTCCTCAAGATGAGCGACGAGGCAGGCGGAGACGACAAGGTCATCGCGGTGCAGCACAAGGATCCGCGCTGGTCGCACATCCAGGACGTCGCAGACATCCCGGAGTACACCCGCAAGGAGATCGAGCACTTCTTCGAGCACTACAAGGATCTCGAGCCCGGCAAGTGGGTCAAGGTCGACGCCTGGGGCTCGGCCGCCGACGCAGAGAAGCTCATCGTTGAGGCGCAGGAGCGCCTCGCCTCGCAGGGCCACTAGGCCTCCAGCGAGCGGAGGGCCGGGGATCGTTCGCGATCCCCGGCCCTTCCTGTGTGCTCTTCCTGTGTGGCTTCCCGCGGGCCCCTTTGCTTCGTCCCCTGAGCCGAAGGCCTCTCCCCCATCAGGGGTTCAGGGCGGCAGGCCCGGGCAACCTTCACATCCCGACAGGAACGGGCTATGGTTGCCGTGATCGCTGACAAAGGCGTCTGCGATCACCCAAACTTTCGGCCAGATCTAGTCGTCGAGGAGCGCCGCAGCGTACATGGGCCGCGCAGCATCCGCCGCCGGCGGGTGAAACAGCGAGGCGGCAGCGTCGCGGTACAGGCGGCTCGCCTCGTGCGCACTGGCGAAGCCGCTGCCTCCCGTGCACATGAGCGCGACCTCGGCGCAGCGCCGAGCGGCAGCGCCCGCCCCGAGGCGCGCGCCGACGAGGCGGAGCGGCCAGCCTGCGCCGTGGTCTGCGAACTCGTCGAAGTCTCGCGAATAGGCGTCGATCTGGGCCACCACCGGGAGGAATTCGAGGTGGGCGTCCGCGAGGCGAGCGCGGAATTCCGGGGTCTGGGCGAGCGTCTCGCCGCGCTTCTCGGAGCGGCGGCGCTTGAGGCCCGCCGCGCCCACCTCGAGCGCCCTGCGGGCGACGCCAGCGTAGACGGCCGCGATGAGGAGCTGGAAGTTTGCGGTGATGGCGAAGGTGAGCAGGTCCGGGACGGGGCCGGGCTCGATACGCCGGTTGACCCGGTCGGCTGGCATGTGCGCCTCATCGAGGATCGTCGCGCGGCTCTGGGAGGCGCGCATGCCGAGCACGTCCCAGTCGTCCGAGACCGTGATGCCCGGGGTTTCGCGGGTGAGGAAGCCGTACACGAGCCGCGGCTCCTCGGGGTTGCTCTCGTCGAGGCCGTGCGTGATGAGCCGGGTCCAGGCGGGTGAGAGCGAGGTGAAGATCTTCACCCCGGTGAGGCGGTAGCCGCCTTCGCCATCGGGTACGGCGCGGGTCTTGGAGCCCTGCAGCACCCAGTCGTTCGCGGGTTCGCTGATGCCGAATGCGAAGATCTCCCCCGCGATCGCCTCCTCGAAGACCTGGTCCAACGAGTGGTCGCCGCGTTCGTGGAGCGCGCGGGCGACCCCCGTGCACATGAGATGCATGTTGATGGCGAGCGCGGTGCCCGGCGCGGCCCCCGCGAGTCGCTGCTGCAAGCGGGCGACCTGCTCGAGGGTGAGGCCCGGTCCCCCGAACTCGCTCGGCACGAAGACCGTGAGATAGCCCGTCTCGGCGAGGTCGGCGAGGTCCTCGTCGAAGAAGCGGTTCTCGCGATCGATCTCCCCCGCTCGCTCCCGCATCCGTTCGAGCGTCGCCTCGGGGAGGAATCGCTCCGCGAGCTCCCGATGCCTGGTTTCCCGGTCCGTCATGCTGCTCCCATCCTGTCGGGGCGCGTGATGAGCACCGCGCCGTTGTGCCCGCCGAACCCGAACGAGGTGGAGAGCACGCTGCCAATGCTCGCGCTTCTCGGCTCGTTCGCGACGAAGTTCCAGCCCTCGAACTCGGGGTCTTCGAGGTTGATCGTGGGCGGCAGAATGCCGTCGGCGAGGGCGCCGAGCGAGATGATCGCCTCGACGATCCCCGCCGCGCCCAGCAGGTGGCCCGTGCTCGACTTCGTGGCGCTGATCGGGATCTCCCGCGCGCGTTCTCCGAGCGCCGCCGCGAATGCCAGCAGTTCCGCGCGGTCTCCTGCGGGGGTGCCGGTGCCGTGCGCGTTGATGTGGTCGACGGCGTCCGGCTCCAGCCCCGCGTCGGCGAGGCACTCGGCGACCGCTGCCGCGGCGCCCCGACCCTCGGGGTGCGGCGCGGTCGCGTGGTGCGCGTCGCTCGAGGCCCCGAACCCCGCGAGCACGCCGAGGATCGGGGCGCCGCGTCGCACCGCGGATTCCTCGGGCTCGAGCAGGATCGCGCCGGCGCCCTGCGACATTACGAACCCGGCCCTGGCGCGGTCGAACGGACGGCTCGCAGCGCCGGGACGGTCCTCGTAGCCCGCGGCGAGCGCGCGAAGATTGGCGTTCGAGGCGAGGTTGACGGCGTTGAGGCAGTCCTCCATGCCCACAACGAGGACGGCGTCGGCGTACCCGTGGCGGATGCGCCGCTGCGCTTCACCGAGCCCGATCGCACCGCTCGCGCAGGTGGCGCTCACGCCCTGGCCGGGGCCGCGGAGGTCGTATCGTTGCGAGAGCAGCGCGGCCGCCGCGTCTGGCGCCCCGTGCATCGCGAGGCTGAGCGGCACGGCGCGCGGTCCGCGCGCGTCGAGCGCCCGAGTGGCGGCCTGCATGGCGTCGACCGGGCCGGAGCCGGTCGCGGCGATCACGGCGACGCGGTGACGTTCCCACGGGAGCGGGGTCTCGGCGCCGTCCGGCCGCGGCGCCCCCGCCTGCGCGAGCGCCTCGTCGGCGGCGGCGATGGCCCAGTGCTGAACGGGATCGAGCCGCCTCGCGAGACCGGCCGGCAGCCGATCGGAGACATCGAAGTCGCTGATCCGACCGCCGATCTGCACCGGAAGCCCCGCGTACTCCTGGCCGTCGAGTCGCGAGATGAGACTGCGGCCGGCGGCAGCGGCACCCTGCAGCGCCGTGGCGCCGACCCCGGCAGGGGTCACCGCTCCGACGCCGGTGATGACCGCCCGCCTCACAGTCGCACCGCCTCGCCGTTCGCGACGAGCTCGGCCGCGGCGCCGCGCCGCAGCTTGCCCCCGACGGTTCGCGGAAGCTCGTCCACCCGGTACCAGCGTTTCGGCACGAACTGCGGGGGCAGCTTCGCGCGCGCCCATGCGGCAAGCGCGTCCCGGCGGGGCTGTGCCTCGCCCTCCGGCTCCGCGACGAGCGCGATCAGGCTGCCGAGCACCGGATCCGGGAGGGCGACCGCGACCACGGCGCCGGCTCCCGGCATTCCCTCGAACGCCCGCTCGACCTCGGGGAGGGACACCTTGTGCCCGCCGGTGGCGACGACGTCTCCCGAGCGGCCAACGAGCTCGAGGCGGCCGTTCCGCATGCGGCCCAGGTCGTGCACCGTGGCCCAGCCGCGCTCGTCGAGCAGCGTCTCATCGCTCGTGCCGGCGAGGTAGCCGTCCGAGCGCGCTGCGGCGTGGATCCACAGTTCGCCGAGCTCGCCCTCGGGGACGGGGACGCCGCGTTCATCGCGGATCTCGGCGCCGATACCCGGGTAGATGGTGATCCCCGTGCCGTCGCCGTCGCGGCTGTCACCGATGAAGCCGATTTCCGCGGCGCCGTAGTAGCTGATCAGCCGCGTTTCGGGCAGAGCCTTCGCGAGCGAGGAGCGGATGGCAGCGGGAAGGTTCGCCCCGCCCGTGACCACGAGCTCGAGCCCGCGGAAGGACTCCGGATCCCGGCGCGCGGCGATCGCGATCGCCTCGACGACGGCCGGAACCGCGACCACGCGGGTGATGCCCTCCTTGGCGACGCGGGGCCCGAGGGAGAACGGGTCGAACGCGTCGCCGAGGTGGACTTCGCCCCCGGTGGCGAGGCACTCGATCACCGCGTAGAGCGTGAGGCTGTAGGACACCGGACCGGGCGCGAGGGTGGCGACGCCGGGCAGGGGTTCGAGATGCGCCGAGGAAACGGCGACGTTCCGCCGATACTGCTCTCGCGTCTTGAGGAAGGCCTTCGGCGCGCTCGTTGTGCCGGACGAGAAGAGCATGAGGAAGGCTTCGTCGCCGGGACGCACCTCGGGGGCGGCAGCGGGCGCCGCCGAGGCGACCCGCTGCTCGAACTCCTCGAGCCCCACGAGGAGTCCGCCCCATCCGGCCTCGGCCAGTGCGCGTGACAGCTCGCGATCCTCCGAGATGAGGACCCCGATCCCGGTCGCGAGCACCGCGCGCACCCGGTGCGCGAGCGGCCATCTCGGGTCGATCACCGCGGAGACCGCGCGATACCCGGCGAGGCCGGCCACCAGGCGCGCGGCGGCGAACGCCGACTCTGCGCTGATGGCCGTGATCGGAATGCCACCGGTTTCGGGTGCGGGAACGGGCGGGGCCGTCTGCCCCGCGTGCAGCGAGGCAACCGCCGCAGAGACCCGCCGCGAGTCCTCAACGAGCTCGCGATAGCTCAGCCGGCGACCACCGCCGACGATCGCGGCGCGCTCGGGGAAGCGCTGCGCGGTCTCCAGCATGCTCGAAGTGATCGGCACTTCAGGTCCTCTCGGTCGCCCGTTCCCCCACGGTCGCGTCCATTCTAGAAGCGACCGCCGACACCCGCGCGGTCAGTCCGCGCTGCTCCTCGCGAGCACGACCGGGCGCTCCATGAAGCAGACCGCGATCACTCCGATCGCGAGCACCGCCGCCGGCAGCAGCATCGACTGCCCCATCGCCGTCGAGAAGGCGTCGATGACGGGCTCGGGCAGCTTCCCGCCGCCGAATCCCATGCTGGCCGCGGCACCGCCCTGACCAGCCGCAGCCTCCGGCATGTTCGCCTCGAGTCGAGCCTGCATCAGGGCGGCGATCGCCGCGGAGCCGACGACGGAACCGACGGTGCGCGTGGTGTTGTGGATGCCGGAACCGGCGCCGGCGAGCCGCGGCGGAAGGTTCCGATTCGCCGTCGTCGCGAGCGGCCCCCACATCCCGGCCTGCCCGATGCCCATCACGCCGGAGATCACGAGATAGACCCAGATCGGGGTGTCAGGGTGCAGCGAAAGCGCGTACGCGAACAGCGAGATCGTCACGATCGAGAGCCCGGGAACCAGGATCAGCCTCGGATCGACGCGGTCGAGCAGGCGGCCGGCGAACGGCGCAAGTGCTCCCGAGATCACGGCCATCGGCACCATCAGCAGTGCCGCCTGGGTGGGCGTCATTCCGCGCGCGAGCTGGATGAAGAACATGAGCGGCAGCGCCATGCTCGTGATCGCGAAGCCCACCGTGGTGATGCCGAAGTTCGAGAGCGAGAAGTTGCGATCCCGAAAGAGTTCGAGCGGCACGAGCGGTTCGCGGGTCGTGCGGGACTGCATGAACACGAACACCGCCATGACCGCGACCCCGCCCAGGATCATCGCCCAGATCCACCCGTTCCAGGAGTACTTCTCGCCCTCCTGCAGGCCGAAGACGATGAGGAAGAGCCCGACGCCGGAGACGATCACGCCGGGGATGTCGAAGGAGTGGGAGTGCGTCTCGAGCTTCGGCACGAGGATCCACGCGAGCACGAACGCGAGTACGCCGATCGGCACGTTGATGAAGAAGATCCACTCCCACCCGAGGCCGTCGACGAGCAGTCCGCCCGCGAGCGGACCGGTGAGCGTGGCCACTCCCGCCGTGGCGCCCCACAGCCCCATCGCGGCGCCGCGCTTGAGCGGCGGGAAGGTGCGGGTGATGACGGCCATGGTCTGCGGGGTCATGAGCGACGCACCGAGCCCCTGCACCGCTCGGGCGGCGATCAGGCCGCCGAGCGTTCCCGACATGCCGCACCACAGCGAGGCGCCCGTGAAGATCACCAACCCGATCAGGTAGATGTTCTTGGGCCCGAAGCGGTCACCGAGCCGGCCGGTGACGAGCAGCGGAACCGCGTAGGTGAGGAGATAGGCGCTCGTTACCCACACGACGTTGTCGAGGCTGTTCGTCCCGGGATCGAGAGCGGCCTTGATCGCGGGATTCGCGACCGACACGATCGTCGTGTCCACGAGGATCATGAAGAAGCCGATGACGAGCGCCCAGAGGGCTGGCCAGGGACTGCGCTCCGGTGTTGCGTTCGCGGGTGAGGCGGTCATTCGCCGTCCTTTCGAGAAGGGTTCGGTCGGTCCGAATGGGACGGGATGCCCCACTCGAGAATCGGGGTTCCGGGCGAGTCGCTCCCGGCGGGGGCCAGCTCGGCGACGAGGGACTCGGTCCAGGTAATGTCGACCTCCATGAGCGCCATCTCCCGCTCGACCTCGACGAGGAACTGGCGCTGGACGCCCCGCTCCATCGCGTCGGCGAGCCGCTCGCGGCGCTCGCCGAGCACCGTGCGGAGCTGCTCGGTGCGCCCCGCGAGCAGCTCGGCGACGGTGCCGCGATCCAGGTTGTGGGATTCCGCGAGGGCGACGCGGAAGTGAGCCGGCCGCTCGGTGCAGGGCAGCTCGCGCCGCACCCACTCGATGAGCGACGCGTCTCCCTCCCGCGTGATCGTGTAGGTGGTGCGCTCGGGCCGGTTGCCCTGGCGGTCCACGGCGACCTCGGCGATGAGGCCGTCTCGTTCGAGCGCGGTGATCTGATGGTAGAAGGTGCCCTGCTGAATGCGGATGAGGCGTTCGTCGTGACGGTCGCGGGTCAAACGGAGCATCTCGTACGGGTGCATGTCGCGCTCGCGCAGCAGAGCGAGGATCATCACCCCGACGGGGCGCAGGCGGGAAGACGTCACGTTCACTCCAATCCGACTAGTCGGAATGGACTATACACCTCACGTCGCCGGGTCCACCAGCCGGAAAACCGACCGGCTCAGCCGCGCCTGCGCCCGCCGGCGGACTGACGCCAGGCGACCGCCCGCACCGGCGCGCCATCGCCCCCGCGGACCGGCAGGGGGAAGAAACCGAGCTGCGCGCGCTCCCCCAGCGCTTCGAGGCCGCGCAGGTTCTCGACGATGAGGCCGTCGGCGCCGAGCACGATCTCGTGCACGGGAAACGCGCCCTCCTCACCGGGATTGGGCGTGGGGTCCGGGCTGAACATGTCGACGCCCAGCACGTGCATCCCCAGTTCACACAGGCGTTCCGCGGCCTCGGGGGCAAGGTGCGGGTGCCGGAAATAGCGGCGTCCGCCGAAGCGCCGATCCCACCCCGTACGGACGATCACGATCGCGGGCACCCGCGACAGCCGCTCGATCCCGAGCCGCTCGATCCCGATCGATTCGCCGGAGGAGAGCGGCTCCGCCCCTCCCCGAGTCGGGTCCAGAACGAGCGCCTCGCCGATCAGCTCATCGAGGCCGACGCGGTCGATCGTGCGTCCCCCGGGCACGATGTGCGCCGGAGCGTCGACGTGGGTTCCCGTGTGCGTTCCGAGCTCGAGCGCGGCCACCGCCGAGCCGTCCCTGGCGATGCTGAGCGCTGCCCGCACCCGCACCGCCGGATCGCCGGGATACACCGTCATTCCGGTGGCGATGGGATGGCTGAGGTCAATCATGCCCGCAGTGTATCCCGGGCCTCCGACAGCGACCACGGAGGTGTGATCGGCGGCCTCCCAGGGGGCGCTGTTAGGCGCCGAATTCCGGCGATGAGCCATCCGCCCCGCCCGGTTTCGCGAGCAGTCCTCGCCACACGATATCCACCGCCGCCTCGATCCGCGCGAGCGCCTCGGGATCGTTCGGACGCTCTCCGCGGACGATGATCTGGTAGTAGAGCACCCCGATCAGCAGGTCCATCGCCGGCCAGATCTCGAGTTCGGATCGCAGCTCGCCGCGGGCGATCGCGCGCTCGAAGGCCCGGTAGAGCGGAGCGCGTCTCGGCACGACGCGCTCCCTCCAGTACCGGCGCTGCATCTCGGGGTCCGCGATGAGGATCCTGATCCTGGCGCGGAAGCGACGATCGGGATAGGCCTCGGTCGACTCCGTGTAGCCCCTGAGGAAATGGTCCATGAACTCCCGCCGGAAGTCCCCCTCGTCCGGCACCTCAGGGGGGATCGTCCGGCCGTGATCGAGCGCGGCGAGCACCAGGTCGGTCAGCGATGGCCAGCGCCGGTAGATCGCGGCCCGGCTCACCCCGCTCGCGGCGACGAGCGTCGACACCGTGAGCGGCTCGTCGGCATCGACGATGCCGAGCGCGGCCTCAAGGATGCGATCGTCGAGATCCTCATCCCGGGGACGACCCGGCCCGCGGGCGGAGTCGATCACTCCGACCGCGGGCGCCGTTCGGTCCGTGACGAGCTGGCTCACGCGATGGCCCGTTCCCGGAGCCGCGCGATCGTCGCGTCGCTGAGCCCCGCGGACTGGAGCGGCGCGAGCGCGCTGCCGTAGCGGCCGCGCAGCCGGTCGATCAGGATCCGCATCGAGACATCCATGGGGCCGTCGTCGAGTCGCGTCCGGCGCATCAGCTCCTCGTAGTCGAAGCCCATCCCGAGCAGCAGGGGGCCGACGACGGCGCTCGTGCGCTGCTGGATCGCCGGCATGTTCGGTCCGGTCTTCGCGTAGTCGGCGATGATCTCCTCGTCGGACACCCCGAGCGCGAGGAGCAGCATCGCGGCGAGCACGCCCGTGCGGTCGCGGCCGGCCGCGCAGTGGAAGGCCGTCGCCCCCGGCGTGTAGGCGATGATGTTGAGCGCCGTCACGAGCATGGGAGCCGCCCGCTCGACCATTCCGACGTACATCTCCCCCATCACCTCGTGGGTGAGGACCGGAGCCTCGGAGTCGACCGAGGCGCCGATGTCACCCATGAGCGGCAGGTGGTGGTAGGCGACCGCGTGGGCCGCGAGCGGGCCGCGCCCCGTGAGCCCGACCTCGCCGGGGGAACGCAGATCGATGACGGCGGCGAGCCCGCCGGTCACGAGCAGATCCGCGATCTCGTCGGTGATGTAGGAGAGGTCGTCGGCCCGGATCGCGACGCCGCGCTGCACGGCGACCGCTCCGGATCTGATCCCTCCGAGGTCGCGCAGGTTGACGGGCTCGGAGCGCGGGATCACCGCGCCGTTCCCGTGCGGTGCGGGGAGCGTCGCCGCGGGGGCCTGGGCGACGGGGGCTGGACTTGCGGGGTTCACGTGATTCTCCTTCGGATGAGCGCGCTGCCCTGGTCGATGGCAGTGACGAGCACGATGATGCAGATGATGATTGCGCTGAGGTGGCCGTAGTCGTACATCCGCATGGCGGTGGTCAGTTCGAGGCCGATTCCGCCCGCGCCGACGAGGCCGAGGATCGTGGCACCGCGCACGTTCCCCTCGAACAGGAGCAGCGTGTACGAGGTCAGCAGCGGCGCGGCCTGCGGCAGGATGCCGTACTGGATGATCTGGCGTTTCGACGCGCCGACGGCCTCCATGGCGACGATCGGGCCGCGATCGACGGCCTCCATCGCCTCCGCGAAGATCTTGCCGATCGATCCGATCGATCCGAGCGTCATTGCGAGGATGCCCGCGAACGGGCCGAGCCCCACCGCGGACACGAACATGAGCGCGAACACGAGGTCGGGGACGGAGCGGATGATATTCATGACCCACCGCGACGGGTAATACAGCCACTTGGGAGCGATGTTCGACGAGGCGCCGAACGCCACAACGAGCGAGAGCACGGCGCCGAGCGCGGTGCCGACGACCGCCATCTGGAAGGTCTCGATGAGGAGCCTGACGATCGTTCCGAACTTCGAGAAGTCCGGCGGCCACAGCCGGGCGAGAAAATCGCCCATGTTCACCGCGCCCTCGCCGAGCTTTAGGAAGTTGAACTGCGCACCGGCGAATGACCAGTACAGGATCAGGGCGGCGATCGGAAGCCCGATCAGGAAGCGGGTCCGGGGCATTCGGAACGCCCGCTCGAGGCGGAGGCGATCCGCCTCGGAGAGGCTGCGTGCGCCGGATTTCCCTCCGGACCGGGAGGAGGACTTCACGGGAGGCTTCGCGCCCGGCGCCGCGTCGCTCGTGGCCGCCCCGGACCGGGACGCGGCCTCGCGCGTGTCACGCGCGCCGGACTCACTCGTCATCGTCATCGTGCTCCACCTCCTCGTACAGCGGAGCAAGTTCCTCGGCGCTCAGGGCGCTCGTCTCGCCCGAGACGAGGATCTCCCCCGCGCGCAGGCCCACGATGCGGTCGCTGTGGGCGAGGGCGAGCGGGAGCACGTGGAGGCTGACGAGCACGGGGATGCCGTCCTCGGTCGCGATCCCGCGCAGAAGCTCGAGCACGGAGTCCGCGAGTTTCGGATCGAGCGAGGCAACGGGCTCGTCCGCGAGGATCACCCGCGGGTTCTGCATGAGCGCCCTCGCGATCGCCACGCGCTGCTGCTGCCCGCCGGACAGCGAGCGGGCGGGCTCCTTCGCCTTGTGGGCGATCCCCACGCGGTCGAGGAGCTCCATCGCGCGCCTGCGGTGGGTGCTCGAGAAGCCCCCGATCAGGTTGAGCGGGCCGGCGCTGCCGAGCGCGCCCGTGAGCACGCTCAGGCGCGGGATCAGGTTGAACTGCTGGAACACCTGGCCAACGTCGGAGCGGAGCTCGCGGAGTTCTCCGCGGCGGAGGTTCGTCACGTCGTGGCCCGCCACGCGCACCGATCCGGCCGAGACGGGCGCGAACCCGGTGAGGCTCTTCATGAGCGTCGACTTCCCGGAGCCGGAGGCCCCGAGCAGCGCCACCATCTCGCCGGGGAAGAGATCCAGGTCGACACGGTCCAGCACGGCCGGGCCGTCGTAGGCGACGTTGAGATCGCGGACCGTGACGAGCGGCAGCCCGGCACGGAGTTCGGCGGTGGACGGGGAGCCTCCGCTCCCCGCGGCGGTTCCGGCCGGGGCACCGGCCGCGGCCGCTCCGCTCGCTCGCGCTGCCCCGCGCTTCGGATGGGCGATCACCGCGCTCACTTCATGTCCTTGAGCTTGACGCCAGCGACGTCGGCGATCTCGGCGAACTGGTCGAAGATCTTCGGGTCGGGATTGGAGGTGGCCTGCGCCGAGGCCATCGGGCCGAAAGCCCCGAGACGCTTCGCGTTCTCCTTGACCAGGACCTTCCGGAAGCCCTCGTCGACCTGCTTGCGGGTGTCCTCGTCGAGCGACTGGCGGCCGAGGACCGCGGTGGAGACGTCCATCGCGGGGCTCTCGCCGACCGCCCGCCACTCGCCGTCCTTGAACGGGAACATCGGCTCGCCGAGCTGCGTCAGCATCACCGCGGTGCAGGCGGCATCGACCTGGCCCTGCTTGAGCGCGGCGAAGCTACCCTCGTGGCCGCCCGCGAAGATCGACTTGTAGTCCTTGTTGTTCTCGAGCCCGACCTCGTGGAGCATGTAGACCGGCATGAAGAAGCCGGAGCTCGACGCCTGATCCGCGAACGCGACCGTCTTGCCGCGGAGGTCCTCGAGCTTCTGCACCGGCGAGTCCTTCAGCACCACGCAGGTGGAGACGGGCTTGCCGTCACCGCCGAAGGACATGAGCGCGTCGACCTTGCCGGTGCCGACGGCGAGCGCGGAGGGGAATCCGCTCATGATGCCGATGTCGACGTGATCGGCGCGGATCGCCTCGACCACGCTCAGGTAGTCGGGAACCTCGGTGATCTCGAGCTTGCGGCCGGTCTCCTTCTGGAAGAGCTCGGCGATGACGTCGTAGGGGCTCTCTGCCGTGGGATCCTCGCCGATCGGCACGGCCGCCATCGTGATCGGGGCATTGGGGTCTTTCGGCTGCTTCGCGGCGGCGGTGTCTCCCTCGGCGGAGGAGCATCCGACGAGGGCGATCGCGGCGATGCCGAGGGCGGCGACTACGGGGAGGATGTGGCGGCGCATGGTGACCTTTCGGGTGTGGTGACGCGTGACGTTTCGTGCTGCGGGGGTCGCTCCCGATTTGCGAGAACACCGTTATTCAAACCAGCGAAGGTGACGCGCAATTACGAGAACGGTGGACTGCGAACCCAACGGATCGTGAACAGTCGGTGTCGCAGACGCCGCTCCCGAACGGGGCGACCGGCTCATGAACGGGGAGGTCCCACTGCCCGGCTCCCGCGAGGGAATGGACGGCGGCTGGACGTGGTTGGATCGAGTGAGCGCGCTCAAGGCCCCGCGCGCACGAGAGGACCGGTATGCGCCCCTATCTGGACAAACAACTCCCTGAGGTGTGGAAGGACGCCGCGGCCTTCTCGGAGTCGGTGCGGCGAGCGGTCACCGACCACGGGCTCTCCGTCCCCGAGGCCGAACTCATCAAGGTCCGCGCATCGCAGCTCAACGGCTGCGCCTTCTGCCTCGACCTGCACGCGCGGGAGAGCCGGGCGGCCGGCATCCCGCAGCAGCTGCTCGACCTCCTCCCGGCCTGGCGCGAGACCACCCGCTTCGACGAGCGGCAGCGCGCGGTGCTCGCGATCGCGGAGGCGGCGACGCTCCTCCCGCTCACCGAGGACTCCCGCGCGGACCTGGAGGGCGCGCGCGAGGTGCTCGGCGATGACGCGTTCGCCGCGGCCGAGTGGGTCGCCGTCGCGATCAACACGTTCAACCGGGTGTCGATCCTGAGCGAGCACCCGGTGCGCCCGCGCGGCGCAGACGGCGGGCTGCTGCGCTGAGCACGGTCGAGTCCTCGCGCGCGGGCGCAGACGCGGGTTCGGCCGCCCCGCTGCCGGCGGTCGTGATCGGCGCGGGACAGGCAGGGCTGTCCGCCTCATACCATTTGACCCGGCTCGGCATCCGGCACGCCGTGCTGGATCAGGACGCCGCTCCGGGAGGCGCGTGGCGCCACCGCTGGGACGCACTCACCATGCGCGACGTCCACGGCGTCGCCGAGCTCCCCGGCTCGGATCCCCCTCCGCGAACGGAGGCGCGCGCGAACCAGGCCATACCCGCCTATTTCGCCGAGTACGAACGCGCGCACGGGCTCCCAGTCGTGCGACCGGCGCGCGTGCGGCTCGTGCGGGAGGCGATACCGGGCGACCCCCACTCCCCCCTCGTGCTCGAGGTCGCCATGCCCTCGGGCGCGGACCCCGGGCCGATCGGCGCGTTCCGTGCGCCAAACGGGGAACCCCTCAGCGCCGACGCCCGCTTCGAAGTCCCCGCGCGCACGATCGTGAACGCCACGGGCACCTGGACGCGGCCCTTCATCCCGCACTATCCGGGCGCTGAGACGTTCCGCGGCGAGCAATTCCACACGGTGGACTACCCGGGCCCCGAGCACTTCCGGGGGAAACGGACGCTCGTCGTGGGCGGCGGGGCCTCCGCCGTGCAATTCCTCGGTGCACTCGCCCCGATCACCGACACGATCTGGGTCACCCGCCGCGCACCGGTGTGGCGCACGGACGACTTCACCTCGACCGCCGGGATCGAGGCCGTCGCCATGGTGGAGCGCCGCGTGGCCGCGGGCCTCCCGCCCGAGAGCGTCGTGAGCGTCACCGGCCTCGTGCTGCGCGAGCAGGAGCGCGAGGCCGAGCGACTCGGGGCGTACTCCGCGAGACGCCCCATGTTCGCGCGCATCCTCCCGGACGGCGCGGAGTGGCCCGACGGGAGCCGCGAACGCTTCGACGCGATCCTCTGGGCAACCGGCTTCCGCCCCGCCATCTCGCACCTCGCGCCGCTCCGGCTGCGCAGCGAGGCCGGGGGCATTCAGCTCGACCGCGCCGGGCGGGGCACCGGCGCTGCTGTGGATCCGCGCGTGCAGCTCGTGGGATACGGGCCCTCGGCGTCGACGATCGGCGCGAATCGCGCGGGGCGGTCGGCGGCCAGCGGAGTGCGCCGATACGTGGAGGAACACGCTCCCAAGGTCTCCGCCTACACTGGGGGCAACTGAGGCCGAAAGCACGAGGAGGTCGCCGTGTCTGAAACCGTCCATTCGAATCTTCGATCCTGGGCTACGGGATCCCACGCGACCGAGGCCGCGGTTGAACTCCTGATCCGGGCCGATCTTGCAAGCGGTGGTTCGCAGTGGGTCCGCGACGCTTCGCTCGAGAGCTCGGAACCGCCCAGGCTGTACGTCGACCACGCGATCTTGGTATCGGCCTCCGACTCGCTTTCGGGCCAGTCGCGCGCCATCGCACGGCTCGCCGCCTCGATGCTCGGCGGCGACACGGTCGACCTCTCCACCGCGCTTCCCGCGCTCGATCGCGATCACGTGATGCTCGTGCTCGCTGCCGTCGCGCACGCGGCCGGTTCCCACGAGGATTCGGCTCCGCGGATGGCGGGCGGCAAGGTTGTTGGGACGCTCGCCCTCGGCCCGGCTTTTGCCTGGCCCCAGCTCACACGCTAGTCAAAACCTAGCGCTTTCCCATAGGAAACGTATAGGTTTGGCGCATGAGCTTTGATCAGATCTCTGCCCTTGCCAATCGCGCCGCCCTCTATTCGATGCTGCGACAGGACCAGCTCGTCGAGGCCACCGAGGCCCTCGGTGACCACCGCTGGGATGTCGACCTCGCCGCGAACGAGTTCACTTTCCAGTCGAACACCGATCCCGAGCAGAAGATCACCGCGGTCCCGTACCTGCTCGCCTCCATCGCCCCCGGCCCTCGCTCCCTCGTCTGGGCGCGAGCGCTCCCGCAGGGCGACCCCTCGGGGATCACCGAGGTCCTCGCGCAGTACGGGCGGGACTACGGCATCGAGGGATTCGCGGCCGATGAAATCCAGTTCCCCGAGGACACGGGCGACGACATCCAGGAGTGGATGGCGATCTTCGCGCACCAGCTCGGACGCGCGGCAACCCTCGTCACCGGCAAGTCCCCCTACTTCACCGCGGGAGTCGGAGGTTCGAGGATTCTGCTCCTGCTCGACGCCCCGCTCCCGGCGCTCACGGTCAGCGAGGCCACCACGCGCATCCCGCGTCTTATGTCGCAGGCCGAAATTCCCGATCCGCGCACCGGCCTCTGGGAAGCGGCCCGCCTCGCTGGTTGGAAGCTCGAGTGGACGGACGACGCATTCAGCGGCGCCACGATCTCCGACGAGACCGGCAACGCGACCTTCACCTTCGATGAGAACGCAAACATCACCGGCATCACTGGCGAACTGCGCGGGGCGAGCTCCTAGGACCCCGACGCGCGTCTGGGCGCGGCACCCACGAGGGTCGCCGCGCCCAGCGTCAGGCACAGCGGACGGTAGCGTTCGCGGTCCAGCCGCGTGAAACGTTTCCCCACCGGCGGCAGACCGAGCATCGCGGCCGACGCCCCGCCTCCGAGGGCCGCCCGCGCGAGCAGCGCGGCTCCAATGAAGCGGCGAGCGGCGGTAACGCCCCGCCCCTCGCCGAGCGAACCGCCGGCGACCGCGCCTGCCCCGAGCAAGAGCGCGCCGACCGTCGCGGTCGCCGCGGTCGACGGGAATACCCCGCGGGAACCCACGACAGCCTCACCGAGACGCCGGCGATTCCGTTCGGGCCAGCTGGACCCCGACGCCCAGACCAGGTGGAGCACCCCCACGCCGGTCAGCCCGGCCCAGGCGACGGCGCGCCCGGCCCGGGTGCACAATCGCGCCCCGCGACCGGGAGCGCCGTCGCTCCGGCGCCGCTCTGCACTCGACACTCAGCCCCGCTCGTCGCCCTCTTCGCGGCGGCGATCCTGCGAGCCGAGCGACTCGGTCGTTCCGCCGGTCTCGTCGAACACCTCGTCGCGCTCGCGCTGACGCTTCTCCTCCTGCTCGAAACGGTCCTCGCGCAGTTCGTCGTTGTGGTTTTTGTGGCTCATGGTATCTCCCTCTGATCAGCGATTCGAGTGTCGCGATCCTACTCCTACACCGCGCGAGAACGGAAGCCCAAACGCCGCAACCGGAGGCCATCTGCGCGCGGCCCGGACACTAGAGTGAAGCCGTGTTTGCCGTAGACCTGCTCCGCTTTCTGAGCGGCATCGTTGCGCTCCTGGGTATCGGCTTTGCGACCGGGTTCAGCCCGACGCTCGTCGCGGAAACCCTGCGGGTGCTCACGGGCACGAAACGCCCCGATCGCGCTATCGGCGCCCTGCTCATCGGACTCGTGGCAGGATCGGGGCTCCTGCTTTTCCTCCTGCAGTTCGTCGACCCGCGCGCACTCGCGAGCCGGCTGAGCGCCGAGACCGCGCGGATCCTCGTGAGCCGCGGGATCGACCTCGCCGCGGGGACGATCTTCCTCGTCGCCGGCGTCGTCCTCGCGGTGCGCGCCCGGCGTCCCCGCAAGCCGCGCGCACCGAAGCCGCCGCCCAGCAAGCCGTGGCCGTTGATCCTGCTCGGAGCCTCCAGCGTTGTGCTCAGCGCGAGCAGCTTCGCGACCGTGTACCTCGCGGCCCGACTCGTGCACGGGATCTCAGACGCGCCCCCGCTTCGCGCGCTCGGCGCGCTCGCGTTCGTGCTCGGCCTCGTCTCCCTCTACGTTGCACTCGCCGCGGTCTGGGGCCGGATCCCCGCGCTCGCGGCCCGGATCACCCGGCTGTTCGCCCGCGTCGCGCGAGCCGACCTGCGCCCCTGGGAGGCCGGGATCGTGCTGCTCGCCGCCGCGATCCTGCTCGCCCTCGGAATCTTCGGAGAGCCGGGGATCTGATCCGGATCGGTTTCATCCCGCCGCTTCGCGGAACAAACGCGAATTTCGCCTCGGCGATCGGGGAAAATCTCAGTAGACTCCCCGTATGGACATCCAAGAGTTCGAGGCCGGCCAGGACGAGCCCCAGAAGTACTTCTACAACCTGAAGACCGGCGAGGTCGCCCAGGGCTACGCGTGGCCCGCGGTGGATCGCGTCGGCCCCTTCGACACCGAGGAAGAGGCGAATCACGCCCTCGAGAAGATCCGCGAGAACTCCGAGAAGTGGGCCGCGGAAGACGCACTCGACGACTAATCTGCGCCGTCGCACCGCGACGGACACCGACGAATCGGAGGACCTGATGCTGGGACACAAGCACCGCGAGGAGCGCGAGGAAGAGCACGCCATGGAGCTCGCCCGCGAACAGGCCGCTGAGGCCGTCGACGCGAGCGAGACCGACGACGCCGAGTTCGATTCGAACGAGCGCGTCGAGGAGCAGGTCGAACGAGACGACGTTCGCGACGCCTGATCCGCGCGGATATTCACCGAGGGCGCCTCACCGGCAGTGGTGGGGCGCCCTCGTCGTTTGCGCCGGGGTTTCCGGAAGGACCCCGCACCTCGCGAGGCGCACGGAACCGGCCGCACGCCGCAAATTCACGCCCCCGGCTGGGTTTTCGGCCCGCCTCGTTTCCACGGTTTCCCAGTGGAATCCGGGATGATGGAGTCGTGGACGAGAACATTTCCGGTCGGGCCGTAACCGTGGCGCAGTTGCTCGCCGCCGCGGAGGTCTTCGATCTGCTGTCCGCCCCCACTCGACTCCATCTCGTGTGGTCGCTCGCCGCTGGCGAGCAGGACGTCACGACGCTCGCGGAGCGCACGGGAGTCAGCATCCCGGCGGCCAGCCAGCACCTCGCCAAGCTCAAGGCGGCCGGCATCGTTACCCCGCGCCGCGAGGGGCGCCGGCAGCTCTACCGGGTGACGGATCAGCGCACGCTCGCGGTCGTGGACGGCATGCTCTCCAGCATTTCCCCGCACGGTTTCCCAGCCCCCTAGTCCTCCGGGCTGAGCGGTTGCGCGGTCCAGCGCACGCCGAGCACCTCCGGGGTCCTGATCACGTCGGCGATCGCGAGCTCGATCTCGTGGTCGTCGCGCTCGCGGCTCGTGACGGTCGCCGTGATGACGACGACCTCGTCGGGGAGATCCGTCGCCGCGATCGAGGCGACCGTCAGATCCGGACGATCCACCGCGGCGAACACCACGGCGCGAACCGGAACCTCGTGATCGCGGTTGCAGCGCACCTCGAAGGTGTACTCGACCTCGGTGTTCTCCTCCCGTCCGACCGCGCTCGGCCGCCGGTCCAGCGCCCGCGCAACCGGCCGGAGCAGCACGTTCAGAGAGATCACGGCCGCGGTGCCGAGCGCGCCGACCCACACGAGCCCGCCCCCGGCGAGCGCGCCGACCGCCGCGGACGCCCACAGCGTCGCCGCGGTGTTCAGCCCCGAGATCGACGCGCCCTGCTTCATGATCACCCCGGCGCCGAGAAAACCGATTCCCGAGACCACCTGCGCCGCAACGCGCGTGGGGTCGGCGTCGGGTCCGTCGAAGCTGTACGCGCCCATGACCACGAACAGGGTCGAGCCCAGCGCGACCAGGGCGTTCGTCCGAAGCCCTGCGGTGCGGGCCCGCCACTGTCGTTCGAACCCGATCAGCACGCCGAAGCCCGCACCGCAGGCGACGCGGATCGCGATATCCACCCATTCCATCGCCGCTTCCTTTCTTCGAGACGAGACGAGTGCGCGGGGCCGGACGCGCGTCCGGCCCCGCGATCCTGGTCCGGGATCAGATCCAGGAACCAACCTTGCGGATGTAGATCCGCTTGATGGCCTGCGTCAGGAAGACGTAGGCGAGCAGCGTCGCAACGAGCCACGGGAAGTACGTCCAGGGCAGCGGAACGAGCCCGAGGATCGCGCCCCATCCGGTGAACGGCAGCACCAGGCCGAACAGGCACACCGCACCGGTCGCGAGCAGCACCGGGACGCTGGCGCGGGACTGGATGAAGGGGATCCGCTTGGTGCGGAGCATGTGCACGATCAGGGTCTGCGAGATGATCGACTCGATGAACCAGCCCGACTGGAAGAGCGCAGCGTGCTCGACCGAGTTCGCCGCGAAGACGAACCACATGAGGGCGTAGGTCGAGAGGTCGAAGATCGAGGAGATCGGGCCGATGAAGGTCATGAACTTCCCGAGGCTCTTCGACTCCCACTTCCTGGGCCTCCGGATGTCCTCCTCGTCGACGCGGTCCCACGGCAGCGTCAGCATGGAGAGGTCGTAGCTCAGGTTCTGCACGAGCACGACGAGCGGAATCATCGGGAGGAACGGGAGCAGCGCGCTCGCGACCAGCACCGAGAACATATTGCCGAAGTTGGACGAGGCCGTCATCTTGATGTACTTCATCGTGTTGACGAAGGTGCGACGGCCCTCGATCACGCCGCCCTCGAGGACGGTGAGGTCCTTCTCGAGCAGGATGATGTCGGCGGACTCCTTCGCGATGTCCACCGCGGTGTCCACCGAGATGCCGACGTCCGCGGTGCGCAGCGCCTGCGCGTCGTTGATGCCGTCGCCCATGAACCCGACGGTGAAACCCTGCTCGCGCATCGCCTCCACGATCCGCGCCTTCTGCGAGGGGCTGACCTTCGCGAACACGGTCGTCTCCCGCGCGAGGCGGCCGAGGTCAGTGAGGCTCATCTCGTCGGTCTCGGGACCGAGCACAATGCGGCCGGGATCGATCCCGATCTGCTTGCAGACCGTCGCGGCCACGAGCGGGTTGTCGCCCGTGATCACCTTCGTAGCGACGCCGTGCTCCTTGAGGCTCGCGATCGCGGAGCCAGCGGTCGCCTTCGGCGGATCAAGGAAGGACAGGAACCCGATCAGGGTCATTTCCCGCTCGTCGGCGACGCCGAACTCGTCGCCCTCCGGGGCCGACGCCTCGTCGACCGTCCGGACCGCGACAGCGAGAACGCGCATGCCGAGCTCGTTCTGCTCCGCGACGAGGCGGCCCAGCGCCTCGCGGCGATCCTCGCCGAGCGGCAGCTCGTCGCCGTCGCGCAATTCGGTGGTGCAGAGCGCGAGGACCTCCTCGACCGCCCCCTTCGTGATGATGACCCGCGAGGCGCCCTCCTTCACCACCACCGACATCCGGCGCCGCACGAAATCGAACGGCATCTCGTCGACGAATGCGAAGCGGCGCTGCACATCGGCAAGCCCCCGCGGCCCGGCAGCAGACAGCACGGCGGCGTCGAGGAGATTGCGGAGCCCCGTCTGGAAGTGCGCGTTCGCGGCGGCGTACTCGAGCGTCGTCTCGCAGGCGACGCCGTCGACGTCGATGTGGCACTCGAGCACGATCCGGTCCTCGGTGAGGGTGCCGGTCTTGTCGGTCGCGAGCACGTCCATCGCCCCGAGGTTCTGGATGCTGTTCAGCCGCTTCACGATCACCTTGCGGCGCGACATGATGTTCGCGCCCTTGGCGAGGCCAGCGGTGACGACGAGCGGCAGCATCTCGGGCGTGAGGCCCACCGCGACGGTGATGCCGAACATGAAAGCGCTCGTCCAGTCCTTGGTGAGCCCGTTCACGATGAACACGACCGTCACCATCACGACCATGAACTTGATCAGCGTGAACGTGACCTTCTTGATCCCCCGGTCGAAGGCCGTTTCCGGCCGCTTCCCCGTGATCGCCGACGCCATGCTGCCGAAGTAGCTCTGCTTGCCGGTGCCGAGCACGACCGCTGTGCCCGATCCGGAGACGACCGACGTCCCCATGAACCCGAGGTTCGGGGCGTCGATCAGGGTCTGGGTGGTCACGTCGTCGGCGATCACGGTCGTCTTCTCGGCCGGCATCGACTCGCCCGTGAGCATGGCCTGGTTGATCTGCAGGTCCTTCGTGCGCAGGAAGCGCACGTCGGCGGGGATCATGTCGCCAGCGGCGAGCTGCACGATGTCACCGGGAACGACGTCCTCGATGGGGAGCTCCCCCGTGACCGGGCGGCCCTTGATCTGACGGGTGATCGCGACCGTCGTGCGCACCATCGCCTTCAGCTCCTCGGCGGCCCGCGAGGAGCGGTACTCCTGCCAGAAGCGAACGATCGCGCTCGCGAGCACCATGATGCTGACGGTGATGACGCCGGTGAAGTCCGGGCCCTCCTGCGGATCCGCGAACACCACGTCGGTGAAGAACATCACTCCGGCGAGGAAGATCAGGATCAGGATGAACGGGTTGACGAAGGTCTTGAGGAACTGCACGATCGCCGGGGCGGGCTTATCGTGATCGACCTCGTTCCTGCCGAAGCGCTCGCGGGCGCGCAGGACCTGGTATTCGGTGAGCCCGTCGAGCGCCGAGCTCCGGGTGCGGAGCGAGTGCTCCGCGGGCGTCATCGCGGCCTCGACGAGCAACTGCTGCTGCCCCGCGGCGAGGTTTGAGGATGCGGTTTCACTCCGCTTGATCCGCTTGGCGGTCGCGGCGCTGGGGGTCTTCTCGAGGAACTGATCTGCTGATTCGATTGAGGTGCGGTCCACGCTCATGTCGGGTCTCCTGATGTCTGGGCGCGACGAGGTCTCCCCCATCGACGCTCAGTGGCGAGGGAGAACTAGTGACTGCGCAGGGATGTTTGGCTCCCCCGACCGGCCGCGAACGGCACCTCTGTGAGACGCTCCGTCGGCGGGCCGGGGACGATCGGTCGACTATGGTCGTCGCTCACGACGGATCACCTCCTCGGTTCGAACAGACCGCACTTGGGTCCGGGTAGAGCATAGATGACAGTTAAAGAGTTGCGCAAGCGAACGAATGGTCACGAAATTTCGCTTTCTCTCAGTTTCGTTGCCGGCAACGATCTGGATGCAAGGAAAAGATGGCGGCCCGCACGCAGTACACGCGCGCGGGCCGCCATTCGGGTGTCTCGAAGTCGACTCTCTTGCTCCCAGTACCCGGCTAAACTCCCCTGACGGATTTCAAGGTTAGAGAAGCCCTCGATCACTGAGGTTCGTAACAAATGCCCAGATTCCGGTCTCCCAGCGTGGAGCACGCTGGGAATGCATCACCACATTGATCAGCGAACCCAAGTAGGGATTCGAGATCGCGACGCGGTCACCGAGTTCGTGGGTGAAGCCGGCGCCCGGCGCGTGCCGATCCTGCGTTGGCGAGAACAATGTGCCCGTGAAAAGGACGAATCCATCCGGATATTGATGATGCTCTCCCCATGCATGACGAACGAGAGACATCGGATCCCGGCTGATGTTCTTCATTGAACTGAAGCCCTCGAGTCCGAAACCGTCACCCCCGTTCACTTGCAGCTGGATATCGAGCGCACGCACACTGTCCATGTCAAAAGTCTCATCAAACACTCGCACGAACGGGCCGATTGCGCAGGACGCGTTGTTGTCCTTCGCCTCAGCCAAGAGCAATGCGCTACGCCCCTCAAAGTCACGTAGATTCACGTCGTTTCCGAGGGATGCTCCGATAGGCGTGCCGTCGCCCCGCACGACAAGAACCACCTCTGGTTCGGGATTGTTCCAACGGGAATCCGCATGTACCCCGATCGCTTGGCCCGATCCCACAGCCGAAAGCACCGGCGCCTTGGTGAAGATCTCGGGGTCCGGTCCGATCCCGACTTCGAGGTATTGAGACCAGAGGCCTTCCCGTTGCAGAACTTCCTTGACTTTGGCGGCCTCCTGCGTTCCCGGCTTAATGCTAGAGATCGTGCCCCCGATGGTCTCGGTCAACTGATCGCGAAGCGACTCTGCCAAGGAAGGATCCCCGCCCGCGCCCTCCTCAATTACTCGTTCAAGCATCGACTCCACAAAGGTCACTCCCGCTGCTTTGATGACCTGCAGATCGATCGGCGCGATCAGACGCACCGCTGCCTCATCTGGGCGCTCAGGATCGAAATCGAGAGCTTCCGCAACCCTCCAGCGATGACGGGAGGGCTCAGCGAGCGCGGATTGGAGGACTTGAACCAGATCATCACGTGAATAGAGAACCGTCGTGGTCGGCCCGAGGTCAGTAATGTCCACCAGATCCTCCCCGTCAACGACCACGAGGCTCGCCCCATTAGTTTCACGAGTGAAAACTCGTCCTACGAGTAAGCCACCTTCCTCGCTCGGCAAGATCTCCGACGCAGAGAGCTTCGTTGATACGCCGCTCATCGCTGCGCTTCCGCCGACACTTTGTCCGCGACGAGCCCTGGCTCCCCACCTTCATACCAGGCAAAGAACTCCCAAAACTCACCATTCGGTCCATCGAAATAGATACACCGGGCGTTCCAAGGATAGTCCTTTGGCGGCGAAACAAACTCGACGCCACGAGCCAGGTAGTCCCCATAGGTGCGGTCAATTGCTTCCGGAGACTCCAACTCACAGGCAAGCATAACTGTGCGACCGGGGGAATCAGCCCGGTGCCCTACAATCCCGGTCGTCTCCTCGAGCTTTCCGCGTTCCCAAAGTGCGAGAATCACGCCCGGACCGACGAAGTCAGCAAACCCAGGCATTCGGCTTCTCAACACGAAACCGAGAACGTCCGTGTAGAAATCTATGCTGCCATTAAGGTCTGGCGTAATGAGGCAAATATCCGTGACTTGGGGCCGGACGAACTGTTCTACTTCGCTAGCGTTTTGCTGGGTCATTTGGGGTCCAATCATTCTCGTGAGGAAACATCCATCGATTCGGCATCAGCTCGTCTGCAGTTGCGACCGCTACGCGCCCGCGCACATCGACCATCACATCGGCGTTCAGTGCGTAGGTCCCCATGAGTTCACGGCACACTCCGCACGGATTCGTGACAATCACACCGCCAGTGTCGTTCTTGCACACGGCGGCCATCGCAACAATCTCTCCGGCACCGGCCATTTCTGCATTCGCGATCGCGGAGGACTCGGCGCATACATTGACCCGACGAGATCCAATGTGGAGTCCCAGGTAAATAACACCATTTGTCGCTCGAACGGCAGCAGCGACCTGGTGAATCTCGGGATCGAATCTTGCCTCGAGAAGCTGCTTCGCCGCTTCAAAGAGCTCGACATCTTGCGGTTCCGGCTCCCTATACATCTCAGGCCTCCTCAAGTTTCGGTGTAGCTATCCGGAGCCCTCCGGATCGAGATGTTCGCGCAAGTACGATGAGTCCGATAAACGCGACGACGTAGGGAAGCATCTGCGCGAACTGCGGTGGGACGACCGAGTCGTCAACCAGAATCGACGTCGCGGTGGCGAGCCCGAAGAGCACGCACATCAGCGTGAGCAGGCCCACTCGTCCGCGGCAGAAAATCACTGCGGCAAGCGCCACGAAACCGAGCCCGCTCGTCATCCCCTCCGTGAAGAGCGAGAGCTGTCCAATGCTGAGCTGAACCCCCGCAAGTGCGCAGAGCATGAAGCACCAGACTTGCGCCAGCACGCGCATGCGGGTCACGTTTCCACCAGCAACTGCGAGCGCTTCAGGGTGCTCACCCGCTGCCTTGAGTCGGCGTACAATCACCGTGTATCGAGCAGCAATTGCCAGCAGAGCGACAACGAGCCAGCTCACGTACGTCAAGATCGTGTGTCCCGAAAGGATGGCTCCAAACACGGGAACCTGATCAAGACCAGGAATGACGATCTTTCCAAGCGATGGAATCTCAGTGCTGCTGAGCGTCCCTTTTACTCCGAACAGGCTGCGCAGCATATAGACGGTCGCCCCCGCCGCGAAAATATTCAGAACAATGCCTGCAACGAACACGTTCACGTTGAAGACTGAAACGAGAATTCCGAACAGTGCTCCGGCGATGGCTCCGAGCACCAAGGTGAGAATCACCGCGAGAACCGCGTTCCCCGTCGCGAGGCCAATGGCCACTCCGAAAAACGCTCCAAAGAGCATAGCCCCCTCAAGACCGACGTTGAGGTCCTTCGTCCATTCCGTCGGTAGGCAGCCAAGAGCCGCAAGAAGTATCGGGGTGATGAATCGAATTCCTGATGAGAGGAATGCATCAAGAGTATCCACGGGTCAACGCCCCTTTCGCGAAGTCATGCGGCGCATGTACTCGGTAATTCGTGAGAACAATCCTGCGCGAGCCGCCACCGCAATAATGATGATGGCGATGAGCACGCTCGAGAGTTCTGACGGGACTGTCGAGACCTGTTCAATCCCACGAGCCGTAGACCGCATGATGCTGTAGATCCCAACCCAGAGGATTGTTGGCACTGGTCGCGCCTTAGCGACGAGCGCGATGAGGACGGCGTCCCATCCGATTCCGGAACCGATCTCGGTCCAATAGCGCCCCTGAGAGGCGGTGACGAGAAGCGAGCCGGCGACCGCCGCGAAGGCGCCGCTCATCATCATTGATCGAATCTGAGATCGGGCCGTGTTTACGCCGGATGCCGCTGCGAATCCCGGCGCGCTTCCGGTCATTCGCCAACGATATCCGGTTGCTGAACGTTCGCTCAGCCACCATACAAACACTGAGATGATGACGACAATCAGTACGCTCCAGGTAAGACCGGTCCGCGGGATGATTTCGGCGAACATTGCCGTTTCGAAAACTCGTTGGGTCGTTCCGCTCTGGCGCGAGGGGTCACGCAGCGGACCGGTGACCAAAAAGGTACAGAACAGGATCACAATGTAGTTCGACAGCAAGGATGAGACAACCTCGTCGACGTTCCATCGCGCGCGCAACCATCCCAGCCCTCCGGCGATCAGCGCCCCGGTGAACGCCGCCGCAAGGGTCGAAATGAGCAGGTGAATCGGCGAGAACATTGGGCCAATGTAGGCACCGGTCAGGGCAGCAGCCATTGAGCCGGCATATACCTGCCCTTCGGCACCCAGGTTGAACATCCCAGATCTGAACGCGAGCGATACGCCCAGCGCAGCGACGACGAGCGGCAGCCCCCACGCGACCGTTCGTGCAATTGCCGTCGGGGAGCCGAGTGAATACTCGAATCCTGCCGCGATCGTCGGGAGCGCCGCGTACCCCTGCACTTGAATCAAGAGGATTGCCGCGAGGATCGCTACTACCAAAACGAATATTCCGTTGCGGAGTGTCCGGAGTACTTGCGCCGTCGCTCGTTTGGATTGCGCCACGAGCACCGTCGTTGTGGTCATGATTCCTCCTTCGCGCCCAGGCCCATCATGTGTACGCCGAGCTGCTCACGCGATGTCTCAGTCGCATGCGCCTCGGCGACCACTTTCCCGTCGAACATTACGAGAATCCGATCGCTGAGCCGCAGCAGCTCATCAAGATCCGCAGAGATGAGGAGCACCGCGCAGCCTGTCGCGGCAGCTTCAACGATGCGTGAATAGATGAAGTCGATTGCTCCCAAATCCACGCCGCGAGTCGGCTGCGCGAGGACCAATAGTTTTGGCTGTTCTTCGAGCTCTCGCGCCACGACGATCTTCTGCTGATTACCACCGGAGAGGTGGGCGCACTTTGTATCGATCGACGCGGTTCGAATCCGGTGCTTCTCGATCATTCTGTCCGCCCATTCCCGAGTGGCATGCGGGAGCGCACGTTTCACCCACGGTGAGCCGACAATTCGACGGACTCTGGCTGCTGCGAGCCCTTCTAGCACGGACCCATTCATCGGGATTCCTTCCCGTTGGCGATCTTCCGGGACGAACGAGAGTCCGCGCTCGCGACGCTCCGCTATTGACAGCCCGGTGAGTTCGCTGTTCTCGAGTTCGATCGTCCCAGCGGAAGATTGCATAGCGCCGACGAGCGTCTCGGCGAGCGCGGTCTGCCCGTTACCTTCAACGCCAGCGATTCCGAGGATTTCACCGGCTCGAATACCGAAGCTCACAGATTCCAGGGCAGCGTCGTGTGATGCTTGCTCCGTAGTGAGCCCCTCCACCGTAAGCACCCAATCGTTTCCGATTAGGTGTTGCCGTTCAACACGACCAAGATTGACGTCGCTACGTCCAGTCATTGCTGCCACGACCTCAGCTGTGTCTGTGTCCGAAGCAACGAAGGAACCAACCGTTCGCCCCTGCCTTAGCACGGTAATCCGGTCAGCGATCTCGAACACCTCCCGAAGCTTGTGGGAGATAAACACGATCGCGGCATTCTCGTCTTTGGCGAGCCGGCGGAGAAGCACGAAGAGCTCGCTCGTCTCCGCGGGGGTCAGAACCGCTGTTGGCTCATCAAGAACAATGATCCGAGCGCCGCGATACAGCACTTTCATGATTTCAAGCTTCTGCTGTGTGGCGACGCTCAGATCCCCTACGATCGCATTCGGGTCTACTGTCACGCCCAGCCGAGCAGCCACCGGCGCTATTGCTTCGGCTGCTCCGGGAGCACTGTAGAAGAATGCTCCGGGTTCCGCGCCCATCACCACATTCTCCGCGACGCTAAACGACGGAACGAGCATGAAGTGCTGATGCACCATGCCAATTCCCGCACGGATCGCATCCATCGACCTGCTGAATTCCGCGCGTTCCCCGTCAAGCAGTATCTCGCCTTCGTCGGCTCGATACATTCCGAAGAGGATGCGCATCAGAGTGGTCTTGCCTGCTCCGTTCTCACCTACAAGCGCGTGGACTTCTCCTGGATACAGCTCCAGATCTACCTGGTCGTTCGCACGGACGCTGCCGAACTGCTTGGTAATGGCCCGCAACACGAGCAAAGGCCCCTGCGGATCGCTCTGACTAGTCATTGACTTTGACGCTTCCGTCAACGATCTGCTTTTGCAGGGCTTCGAGTTTGGCAATATTGGCTTCGTCAACCAGGTCCTTGTCGTAGACCATTGCCCAGCCTCCGTCGGCGAAGCCGTACTGCTTCAGCTCGCCTGCTTTCAGCTTTCCGTCCTTGTAGCTCTTGGCCATGTCTTCAATCACATGATCAACGCCCATAACAAGGCTGCCTGGCACCTTTCCGGGCGCCAGCGAAGACTTATCAGCCACAACACCGATTGGGGCGATCTTCGCGCCTGACTTGGCCGCGTCGAAAACACCGGACCCGGAGAGGCCCGCGTAAGCGAACACACTGTATGCACCTCGGGTCGACGCCAGTGAGGACGCAATCTCGGACCCCTTCGCTGGGTCCACGAAGCTGCCAACATACTGCGAGGAGACGTTCTGGGCGGGATCAATCTTTGCAACGCCCTGCGTGAACCCAGATTCACAATTCTTAACGACGGGGGCATTCACACCGCCGACAAAGCCTGCAGTCTTTGCGCTGTTCTGCTGATTCACTGTTGCGGCGAGCGCCCCGGCCATGTAACAGCCCTCCTGAGTATGGAAGACCGCGGAGGTCACGTCTTTGCTCCCCGCATCGCCATCAATAAACACAAAACGCGTATTCGGATTCGACTTCGCGGTCTCATTCATTGCATCGATTGCCTCGAACCCGAGCACAAAGACGATGTCATTAGCATCCGCCGCGTCTTGGAGCATCGGGCCAAAGTTCTGAGCTTGGAGCTGCCCCTCATAGGTCTTCACCTGGGCATCAAGTTCGCTCACCAAACTCTCCTTCGCGAGAAGCGACTGATCGAAGAAGTCGCCGTCGCCAAACGCGTTGTCGACAAAAATACCCACCTTCAGCGAGTCCTTTGCAGAGCCTGCCCCGGCGGAGTCCGGGGCTTGTCCCCCGCACCCGACGAGCCCGAGTGCCGCCGCACTGATCAGAGCAAAAGGAGCCAGCGCGCGGTATGCGCTTCGACGGTGATTCTGTGCCATGAGTGTTCCCTCCATTGGGTGTTCTCGGTTGCCGTTCCGGCAGTGCCTGCGAAGTGCCCCTCAGGCGAGGCTCCTCATCGAGTCTATTCATACTATGATACGATCTAACGAAATTCCACCTCCCAACTGAATTCTCGGGACTCAACGTTGACACCCTCTTTCGCCCCTACCCCAGAAAGGACGACATGAACGATCGCATCGTCGTCACCGACCACGCTTTCTCGGACACTCATCATGAACAGGCAGCCGCACAAAGAATTGGTGCGGAGTTCGCCGAGTTCTCCGCACGCACCGAGGCCGAGACCATCGATGCAGTCGCACGAGCAAGCATTGCGTTCGTAAATTTTGCCCCGATGACAAGAGCAGTGCTCTCCAAAATGAAGCCCGGAGCGACAATCATTCGCTACGGCGTTGGGGTCGACAACGTCGATTTGGACGCTGCACGAGAACTGGGAATCAAAGTTTCGAATGTGCCCGACTATGGGGTCGAAACGGTAGCCGATCACGCAGCGGCCTCGCTCCTCGCGCTTGCTCGGCAGATCCCCAACTTCGATCGCACCATTCACACGGAAGGTTGGACCTCTCCGACCAGTCTGGGCCCTTTGCGCAGTCTGCGACAGCACATGATTGGATACCTCGGCTTCGGTCGCATCGCCCAGGCTGTGCACCGGCGACTTCGAGCCTTTGGGGCTCAGGGCATTGCCTACGACCCATTTTGCGCCGACGAGGTGCTGTACGACGCTGCTGTCGAACGGGTTGAACTCGATGATCTCGCTCGACGGTCCACTGCGCTCACATTGCACGCGCCGCTCACTTCGGAGACGAAGAACGTCATCGACGGGGAATTCCTGAGCCGCATGCCCGATAGGGCAATTATCGTAAACACGTCTCGCGGAGGACTCATCGACGAGGCCGCCCTCGAGATCGCTCTCAACGAGGGACGTATCTCTGGCGCGATACTCGATGTCACGAGCGTCGAACCCCTCCCCCTAGACTCTTCGCTGCGTCAGGCCCGAGGGCTCGTGCTCACACCGCACGCTGCGTTCTACGATGAAGAGTCCCTCGATAATTTGCAGCGCCTCGCCAGCGAAGAAGCGGTCCGCGCGGCCTTCGGGGAGCCTCTCCGTTGCCAGGTGGCATAGATTTTCGACTAGAAAGGCTCCATGACCTTGGCATTCACCTCGGGCTCAGCACCAACGGATCGACGACCGCTATCTGAACAGGTTGCCGATTCAATAATGGCCCGCATTCTCGAGGAAAACCTTAACCCTGGCGACCGCCTTCCGACAGAGCCGGAACTCATCGATATTTTCGGGGTGAGTCGCACCGTGGTGCGGGAGGCAGGGCGAACCCTCGTTGCGCGAGGAGTCGTCAGCATCCGCCCACGTATCGGAATGCAGGTGGCCGAGTTTGACCAAAATAATCTGTCCCGTCAGGTCGCTCTCATGTTGCGACTCGGCGGGGGAGACTTCACCCAACTCATGGAGATGCGACGCGCACTTGAACCTGACATGGCCGCGTACGCTGCCGTTCGCCGCAGCGAGGAAGATGTCGCAAAACTCGAAGCGCTGGTGGATCGTATCCGCCCCGATTCGGAGCTCGGCCCTGATCAGCTCAGTGGCTTAGTTGCGGCAGATCTAGACTTCCATGCGGTGATCGCCCGCGCCACCGGGAACCCATTTTTCTCCCACCTCACCCTCCCATTCAACGAGATCCTGACCGCGACGTATCTGCAGAGCCCGGGCTATGCGCCGGAGCGAGCGAAGACACATGAGGAACATGCGCAAATTACCTGCGCGATCGCAGCGGGCGACGAACTGCGGGCGCGGAATCTTGCTCTCACTCACATCAACCGAGTCACGGCCGCAGCCGAACTCCTCACTAAGCACATCACCTTTCCGGGGGCATCATGACCGACTCGTCTTCTCCAAACCCCTTCTCGCTCGCGGGCACACATACGCTGATCACAGGCGGTAGCCGAGGCCTTGGGAACGCCGCTGCGCGCGCCGTAGCGCGAGCTGGCGGGGCGGTAACTATCGTTGCTCGCTCCGTTGATCAGGCTCGCGCTGCTGCTGCTGATCTTGCGGCATTCGGAGCAACCGCGCGTGCCTACCCTGCGGACGTTGCGCGTCTCGATCAACTCCAGGAAATCGTCGATGCGGTGAGTGAGATTTCGCCCATACATGGGGTCGTTCACGCGGCCGGCATCCAACTCCGCAAGCCGGCCGTAGAGGTCACCGCTGAAGAGTTCACGCAGGTCCAGAATGTGAACGTGAATGCACCATACCTGCTGAGTACAGCCGTTGCCAGAACACAAATCGCCCGCGGCATTGCGGGGTCTCACGTTTTCATTGGATCGCTGAATTCGAGCATTGCTCTTCCGAATATCTCCCCATATGCGGTTTCCAAAACTGGACTCGTCGGTGTCGCACGGGCACTTTCCGTCGAGTGGGCCGTGCATAGCATTCGCTCCAATATCATTGGCCCCGGCTATTTCGAGACCGAAATGACAAAGAAGCTACTCGCGAATCCTGCTGATTATGATCGGATCCTGGCGAGAATCCCGATGCGCCGACTCGGAGATCCTTCGGATGTTGGTAACGCCTGCGTGTACCTACTCTCGCAGGCATCGCGGTATGTCACGGGAACACTGCACAATGTTGACGGTGGCTGGCTCGGCGCATAGTCAAATGTAAAAAATGCCCTCGCTCCTAGCAACCTCAGTCTCCTCCAGAGCACCGGCCGCCGCTTCGCGCTGCGCCGCGAGCTTCCCCGCGACCGGATGCCCGGCGCTCAGCCTGCGCGCGGGACGCCGCCGCGACGCCATCGCGACGAGATCGTCCGCGGCGTCGAGCTGCTCCTGCTGCTGCAGGACGACCGCCGCCTTCACGTAGAGCGATCTCGCCGCGTCGGCCTGGAGCTCCGCGGGTTCGCAGCGGTGCGCTGCGTCGATCAGCTCGTAGACGAGATCGAGCGCCTCGTCGAGGTGCCCGTCCAGCGAGAGCTGATCCACGTGGCCGCCCCACTCGCGATAGTGGACGCCGCGCACGGCGCCGAGCCGAAGGACGTTCTCGGGCTCCCGCAGATAGTTCAGTCCCCACTGGTGGATCCTGCGCTGCCGGTGAAACTCGACGCGCACCTCGGGCCTCACCCCGGGTTCGAACAGGCCCGAACCCGGGAAACCGTTTCGGAAAGCCCGCTCGATCAGGAGCTGTTCGGCATACGAGACGCGCCCCCTCGTGCGCCGGTCGAGCCAGTCCAGATCGAAACGCCGGTTCGTCGAACGCTCCCGCGGCCAATCGACCTGCGAGAGCACCCGCTCCTGGAGTGGCCTTCGAGCGAGGTAGGACGCCACCATCGTTGTGAACCCTTTCTTCGGAGCGCGCGGGAACCCCCGCCGTGCCAGCCGGAGGGGGCGTGAAGCGTGCACCTCCTCCGCCACGGAAACGCGCGACGCTCGGACAGCTCGGCGCTTCGGGCAGGAAGGGTTCGGGGTGCAGGAACGATCATGCCCGATGCCGCGGCCGCGACGCCAGTGCCGTTTGCGGCCAGTCGGGCTTCCGGCGCGCCACCACTCCGGGACACGCGAAGGTCCCGGGCCCCAGCGGTGCGCTGGTGGTCCGGGACCTTCGCGTGTCATTCCACTCGGTGACCGATGCCCATCACGGGATCACGAGTCGTGCGTTCGCCTCCGGCGGCGCGCCACGAGGAGCACTCCCCCGGCGCCGAGAAGCAGTGCGGCCAGGACCGCGGCGCCCCCGATCGTTCCGCCGGTGATGGGGAGGCCCGGGCTGCCGGGCGCGCCAGGGATACCGGGGACTCCGGGGATGCCTGGGACACCGGGGATGCCGGGAACGATCGGGATCACCGGAACCGCCGGATCCTGCTCGGTGCCGTAGCCGGCCCTCGCCTCCTGCGCGCAGTTCTCCTGGCAGTAGGGGCTGTCGAGTTCGGCAGCGACCACGTTCTCGAGCTTGTCGGAGCCGACCTCGCTCGTGAACTCCCAGTTCACGGAGTCGCCGGCCTCGAGACGGTCGATCGTCTTGCTGCCGTCCGCGATCTTCTCATCGGTGACGACGAGGTTCTCGATCTCCACGTTGCCGGTGTTCTTGACCGTCACACGCCAGTGCGCGGTTGCCCCCTTCGCGAGGGTCGGGCGGTCGTCTCCGCTGTGCCACTCGCCCTTGGCATCCTGCACCTCCTTGCGGATCGTGTAGGACGCGAGCGCGCCGAACGCGTTCGCCGGATCCTCCGCCTTCACGCTGGCGATCGGCTCGTCGTTCTCGTCCAGGACGGGGTTGCCCTTGGCGTCCACCGGGGTGCCGGTCGCGGTGCCGACGTTCGTGTACTGGCCCTCGGGGATCTTGCCCGTCCCCGTCCCCTCGACCGATTCGCCCGGTTCAAGCGTGCCGTCGAAGCCGGCGGGGAACTTCACCTGCACTCCCCGGTCATCGTCGACACTCACGTCGACGAGCTTCGTGTCTCCCGTGTTGGTGACGACGTAGCGGAACTCGGCGTCGCTTCCCGCGGGGACGCGAACGCCAGGGGCCTCATTCGCGTCCTCGTCGTTCACGTACTTGACGATCCCGATCCCGGGCACCCCGATCGGGTACACGTCGACGCTATCCTCGACGCGCACCGGATCGACGGGCGCCATCGGATTTCCCGTCACGATCGCGGTGTTGGAGATCGGTCCGGCCGTCGCGATGTCAGCCTTCGTGACCGTGTACTTCGCGGTCCACACGAGCGTCTGGCCGGGCTTCAGCTCGGACAGCGTCCCGGTCGAGGCCGCGGTGTCGAGCACCGGCGGCGCGTCGAGCGTGAGCCGATCCCCCGCCGCGTTGGTGAAGTCCTGCTCAGCGAGTCGATTCTCGTACAGGGTCACCGCGCCGTTGTTCGTCGCGGTGAAGGTGTACGTGACGGTGTCGCCCACGCGGATCCCGCGAACCGGGTCGGCCGTCTTCTCGAACTCCAGCGACGGGAACAGGCGCACGATGCTCACGGTCGCGCTGTCCTCGTCCGATACCGTGGGCTTCTCGGGGCTCTCGGTCTTGCCGGTCGCGGTCACCGTTGCCGTATTGTCGATGCGACCTCCGACCACCGCGTCTTTCTCGGTCACCGTGTACTCGGCGGTCCAGACGATCTTCTGTCCCGGGTTGAGGAGCGCGGTCGTGCCCGTTGAGGCCGCCGCGTCGACCACGGGTGCCGCGTCGAGTTCGATCGGGACACCCGAGGCGTCAACGAAGGACTTCTCGCCCAGCTTCACGTTCTCGAGCGGCATGGACCCGGTGTTGGTCGCGGTGAAGGTGTAGGTGACCGTGTCGCCCATGTGCACCCCGTATCCGGGGAACACGGACTTATCGAGCTCGATTCCGGGTGCGACGAGGCCCGCGTCGATATCGCTGCGAGTCTCACCGGCGCCGAGCTTGATCGGCGCCGCCTTCCCGTCGGCCTGGGACGCGTCGGAGTCGACGGCGCGATCAGACCCGGCCGCACGGGTCGTGAAGAACGCCCCGTTCGGCGCCACGAACTGGACTGTGTAGCCCGCGTCGTTCGAGGAGTGCAGGTTCGCGAAGGAGTACTTGCCACTCGCGTCCGTCTTCGTCTCGAGCGCGATCGCGTTGCCGAGCTTGTCGGTTCCCGTGAGCTTGACGGTCACGCCCGCGGCGGGCTTCTCACCCGCGTCCTGGATCCCGTTGCCGTTCGCGTCGTACCAGACGTAGTCGCCGATCGACCCGCCGACCACGTCGACCGCCGAGGCGATCGGACCAAGCGCACGGAACTCGACGAAGCCGCCCGTGTTCGTCAGCACCGTCGCCATGGCGTACAGCGTGTTGAGGTACTGATCGCCCGCGACGTTGCCGTGCGGGGTGAACACCATGCGGTAGGTGAAGTTGTCCGCGCTGTTGAACGAGCCGTCGTGCTTCACGCGTACGCCCGTCACGGTGGTCATATCGGCGGGCGGGGTCTTCGACCACACGGCCGGGTTCGGGATCCGCGGATCCGTGCCTGACGTGGCGCCGTTCGTCGAGTTGGACGGGTCCTTCGGATCCGTGCTCAGCTTCGACTGGTCGACCGTCGTGTACCAGACCTCGGACTTCGTGCCCGCGATTTTCGTCACCGAGGCGAGTTCGAGCGTGCCGGAGAACTTCGAAGCGCCCTTCGAGAACTCGGTGCCCGCGAGGGGGTCGTGGCCGTTCTTCGGGAGCACGTCGATCATGTCGATGTTCACCACGCCGGGGTACTGCCCCAGGTTCGCCGAGGTGATATCCCACTGGACCTGGTTGTTGTTCGCCTGCTGCCGGTCACGGTTGACCTCGGTCTGCGGGGAGGCCGGCGACTTCTCGATCTTCACGCCAGCGGGATTAATGATTCGCACCTGCTGGTCGTCGGTGCGGAGGGCCGCCGCCGAGCTGTCCCCGACCGCGGTGACCCGGGTGACGTTCGTGTAGGTTCCCGCGTCGATGACGTTCGAGATGCGGACGTCATAGGTGATCGGGTCGAGCACGTCGGTTGTCTTGTGCGCGCCCAGGTTCCAGTACAGGTAGGTGCCGTTCGCGCAGTCGAGCGTCGAGTCGGGTTGACGCGCCGTCAGGAACGGATGCGAGGACTTCTCGATGATCTGCCCCGCCGGCAGGCAGTCCTCCACGATCACCTTCGAGGTGGAGCCCTGCACCTGGCCGGAGCTCAGCGTCGGCGTCAGCCGGTAGGTGTAGGACTTGCCGGAGGTGACGTCGATAATGTTCGGCGTCCACGCGCCCGCGCCGTCCTTGATCGCCTTCTGGATACGGGAGATCAGGTCCGAGACGATCACGCGGTCGCCGTTCCCGCCCGAGTTCGTGTCCTTGTTGTAGGCGCTGAGCGTCCACTTCGCCGCGTTGAGTTCGGCCTCGGTCACGCCGGGACGGGTGAAGAGCACATTCGACCGGTAGTTCGGAATGATCGTGCCGGGTTTCAGGTTGTCGGCGACGCGCATGCCGATGTTGATGAGCACGTTCGAGTTCGCGTTGTTCGTGGGGAGCTCGGTGACGATGCGGACCACGTTGACGCCCGTGTATACGCCCTTCGCGGCCTGCGCGGGATCGTTGCCGGGAACGTCCTTCGGGTCGGAATACCAGCTGGCGACCTTCGTGCAGTCGAAGCCCGGCCCGGCCGTGCCCTCGTTCGAGTACACGACCTTCAGCTCGGGGAGCTTCGACCGGTCCGTGACGACCTCCGAGGTCCCTCCGGGGGTCAGCGGCATGAGTCCACCACCGGCCCATACCGCGGCGCCGTCGCTGCCGAAGGTGTTCGCGCGGCCTGCGCCACTCGGATATTTCTTCGCCTGCAGGTTCATCAGGGAGTTATCCCAGTTATCGCAGGCGCCGATCGTGAGCGGCTCCTTCGTCAGTTCGGGCGAGGTGCCGTTGCGGAAGTTCAGCGCGGAGTACACGTCGCCGCCGGGGAACACCTGTCCGTCACCCGAGAAGGCGCGGGCGACTCCGGCCGGACCCTGCCAATAGTTGTTCGTCTCGTAGATGCCGACGGCCACGTTGCCCGGTGTGCCGGGAACGGCGGCGTAGAGCTTCGTCACCTGGCCCTCGACGTTCACCACGATCGTCGTGTTCCGGTAGTTGTTGTTCGCGATGTCCGCGGTCGCGTCGATCGGCTGCCCGGCGATGTCGGTGCCGGCGAAGTTCTTGATCGTGTTGTTCAGCGGAAGCGAGAAGGAGGTCCCGGCAGCGTTCGACTTGCCCCACTTCATGACGGACTCGATCGGAACCTGCACCCGCATCGACTGCGAGAAGACCGCGGCGCGGTTGGTGTTCAGATCGCGACCCGCCTGATCCTTTGTGGGATAGGTCCACGCGGTGGTGTCGGCATTCGTGACCTTGATCGTCACCGGGGTGCCCGGTCCTCCCGGCTGGGTGCACTGCACGGTGCCGCTATCGCGGACGGCCTGGTCGGTGTTGCCTGCCTTGCTCCCGGGAACTCCGACGTAGTTGGTGGCGTTTCCGCAGCTCATGAGAGACATGCCGTAGCGCGCCTTGTCGGCGGCGCTCATGTCGATCCCGAACAGCGAGAGCGGCGTGAGGTCATCGGTGAAGCTGAACTCCGTCAGCGGCGTGTTGCCCTTGCCGCCGATCGGCACTGAAGCGGTGAACGTGTAGTAAGTCCAGAGGCACTGGCGACCGGGAGGGCCGAAGTCGCACGTCGTGCGGCTCGCCGTCGGCAGTGACACCGAGTTCGGGTTTTCGAAGAGGGCGTTCTTCGAGAAGTCGTAGCGGGCCTTCGCGACGACGCTGGAGTCGATCGTGGCCGCTGGCGTCGTCGCGAGCCCGGAACCGCTCGCGGTCGCCGAGGCGGTGAGCACGGTGCCGTTGGGGACCTCGGGCCGGACGCGCACCTCGAAGGGGAAGTTCGCCTCGGTGTTATCGCCGAGCTTCTCGTCGGGGATGACGCAGTGGATCGTCTGCTGGGGAAGCGTCGTCCAGGAGGTAGCGGTGACCGGCACGGGAGGAGCTGGCAGCGTTGCCGGGGTCACACTGCTGCCGTCGGCGCAGTACGGAGGCAGCGAGGTGACCTGCGTGCCCTTCGGGGCGACGAGGTCGATGGCCACGCCCTTGCCCTTGACGTCACCGCGCGTGGAGAGCGGGACGTCGTAGGTGATCACGTCGTTCGTGCGGACGAGAGCGTCGCCCGCGGTGGTGTCGAGGTCGTCCCAGGGCGCGGTGCCCGTGGACTGCACGAGCTTCACGCCGAGCGTTCCGTCGGCCGCGAAGGCCGCGGTCGGCACGATGGTGAATCCGAGCATGAGCGCGAGCGCTGCGGCGCCGATCGATCGCCAGCGTCTCGTGGACGCGGTGCGGACAGCACGAATTGCCATATTGAATTTCCCCCAGCCGGCGTGCGGTCAGCAGAGGGAGATGATTCAAAGCGCGACCCTTGCGCCCAGCCCCCCGGCCGCTGCCTATCATCGACAGGTTACATTAGGGATCGTTATCTTCCAAGACCGTGATGCTGCCGCGCAAATAAGCCACATTCGTCGGTGACTGATCAGGGATTCTTACTCTCCCATGCGTGCCGCACCCCAATTCGAGCCTCGAACGCCCGCACTGAGTTATGGCACTTCACTCCGTCGCGCGGTCCTGCCGAGCCGGGGCTCCGGGCCAGCTCAGCAGGAGACGGGGGCGACCGGACGACACTCCCTCGCGAGGCGCCGACGGATCACTCCCGTGTACCCTGATCCCAGGATGAAACTTCGCAGACGAGGACGGTGCACTGGCGCATGATCTCGACGGTTCGCCTGCGGGTGCTGCGCGAGGTCGCCGATTGCGGGTCATTCACCTCCGCGGCGAAGAATCTCCACCTTGTCCCGTCCGCGGTCTCACACCACATCTCCAAGCTCGAGAGCGAGCTCGACACTCAGCTCCTCGTCCGTGGATCCCGCGGCCTTCGGCTCACGAGCGCGGGCAAGAAGCTCGTTGAGTACGCAGAGCGCATCCTCGCGCTGCTCGATGAAGCGGAGGCCGAGGTTCGAGAGATCAGCCGCGGCTCCACTCAGCGACTCAGCCTGGGATTCTTCATCTCGGCGGGTCTCTCCCTAGTCCCCACGGCACTCTCCGAATTCATGGCGGCTCATCCGTCTGCGCAGCTGAGCATCGTGCCCGGACAGCCTGACGAGCTCCTGCCACAGGTGGTGAACGCGGAGCTCGACGCGGCGATCATTTTCGGCGGGGCCGCGTCACCCGATTCCTCGCTCTCGGCCGCGTATCCGCTGCTCGAGTTCCGGGAGTTACAGCGCGACGCTCACTTCCTCGCGATCCCTCCCAGCTACCATCACGCCGGATCCGGTCCGGTTCACCTGGAAGACCTCGCTGACGCCTCATGGATCGCAACCCGCGGAACCGAGACCGACTCGGGGATCGTTGACCGTCTCTGCGCGGCAGCAGGGTTCACGCCACGCGTTGTCTGCCGCACCGACTACTTCGATGTTGCGCTCGGAATGGTGGCTGCCGATCTCGGCTTCGCGATCGTACCCGGGATGAGCCTCGCGCTGTCTTCGGTCGGGCCGCGCAACCGCGTTCGGCTCGCCCCGCTGGTCACGCCATGGCCGAGCAGCCGGTCCATCCTGCTCGCCTCGCTCCGCGGCAGCGAGAATCCCCTCGTGCCCGTCATCGGCGATCATCTCTCCCGGACCGCCGAGCGGTTGAAGGCGGAGACGGACCGTCTGGAGGCCCGCTTGACCAGCCAACTCGGCGGCCGCGCGGAATAGCGTGAGGGCTCAACCCGCGATGAACTCCACGGCCCGCGCAATCGCGCGAATCGTTTCAACCGCCGCTCGCGGCTCGAAACCCTCCGTGCCGACGGCGAGGATGTTTGCTCCAGGGGGTCTGCCCGCCCGTTCGAACCAGGCCACATCATTGCGAATCCCGTCGTCCCAGCCGCTCTTTGACCCGGAGTCAGCGGGTGCCTTGAGCCCCTGAGTAATCGCGGGAAAGCGCTGCGCGCGGAGCATGTCGAGCAGCGTCCGCGTGGTGCTGGGCCGGAGGACGCTCCCGTCGACGATCCTTGCGAGCAGCAGTGCCAGATCGGCGGCAGTGGTTTCGTGCGTGAAACCGATCTCTTTGGCCGCGGCGTCACCGATCAGCCGGGTCAGCTGAGTGTCCTTGAGTCCGAGGCTCGCGAGTTTTTCCGCGATGCTGGCGAATCCGATTTGCCCCACGAGGACGTTACTCGCCTCATTCGAGGAGAACTCGATCATGCGAGACAGGCACTCCCGCACGGTCACCTGTTCTCCCGCCGCCGGGAAATCGGCATCGACCTCCGCACCGGCCAGCGAGAACTCTCCTCCGTCCCTCCCCCTGCTCGGGAAACGGTCCCGACTGGTGAGCGGATCGTTGAGGCGGATCGTCCCTCGATCGACCGCGGTGAGTACCGCGAGCGCGATGGAGAGCTTGATCGTACTCGCAGCGTAGAAACGCTCCCTGGCCCTGTGGGCTGCGAGCGCACGGCCATCGGGGGCGAGCGCGTAAATGGCGGCTCGGGGAAGCGAGGACGCGTCGCATCTGACGGCTGAGCCGGGAGAGTCGTCGCCGGCCTCGCCCCCGTCGACAGGCCCAGTTGACCCGACAAGGAGTGTTGCGGCGAGCGCCGCGAACGCCTCGGCGAACTCCGAATCGGAGAAACCGTCGGCGTGGGCGACCAACTGGACTCGCCGATCTGATCCCGCTGAGGTGCGCCCGGACAATACCCGCGCGTGGGTGCTGCCCGCGCCCCGGTCTCCCCGTCCCTCACCCGCGGAATTCTCTGCGCGCTCGTGTGCCCCTGCGAGCCGAGCGACGTCGCGCACCGACACTTCACTGCCAAGAAGTCCCAGGTCAGCATCGAGCGGTAGCGCTTCCGACAGCGATTCCACCGGAACGCTCAGGTCGTTTCCGTATCCGGCGAGGCTCCGCCCGTTGTGGTCCAGCAACAGCCAGGCGAGACGCGGTGCATCCCTCGGCTTCCCGTCCCGGGGTTCACCCGGAAATGCGTCGTACACGCTGGCCTACACTTCCTCGTCGGAGCCACGCGCGACCACTTCCCCTGGCCGCGCGGCGCTCACGTGTCCCCCGCAGAATACCTGCTGACCCGACACAAACACCCGCTCAACGCCCACTGGCGGCAGCAGCGGGTCCGCGAAGGTGGCGCGGTCTGCGATCCGTTCGGGATCGAAGACGACCAGATCGGCAATCCCGCCGATGTCGAGTGATCCCCGCCCCGCAAGACCGAAACGCCGCGCCGGGAGCGCGGTCATCCGGCGAACGGCTTCCTCAAGCTCCAGAACACCCTCCTCGCGGACGTAGTTTCCGAGCACTCTCGCGAAGGTCCCGGCCCATCGGGGGTGCGGCTTCCCGTCGCGCGGGACTCCGTCGGAGCCGATCATCGTCCCGGGGTGGGCGAGGATCCTCCGCATGTCGACTTCTTCCACCGTGCGGGAGATGATCGTCACCAGCCCGTCCTCCGCCAGCAGCAGGTCAAGCGCGAAATCGAGCGGATCCTGCCGGGTCGCTGCCGCGAGCTCCGCGATCGATTTGCCGAGGGTTTCAGGCCGGTGCGGCGCAGACGCAACATCGATCAGGTGCCATCCGCCGTTCCCGACCGTGTTCTCCCAGCCGGGGGTACCGGCTTCGATGTCGTGCCGAATCTGCTCCCGGATCAGCGGATCAGTGATCCGCTCGAGCAGAGCCCCAAGCCCGCCTTCCGCGGTCCAGGGCGGAAGCATCGCGTGGAGGTTGGTGCTGCCGGCGGTGTAGGGGTAGACGTCGCAGGTGACGTCGAGGCCTCGGGCTCGGGCCTCGTCCATCATCTCGAGCGTCGCGCGGCTCTTGCCGGCCGCGTATTTCCCCGCCGTCTTGTGGTGAGACACGTGGAGGGGACTCCCGCTGGCACCGGCGATCTCGAGGGCCTCACCGAGGGCATCGACGACGCCGCGCATCTCGTCGCGCATGTGGGTGACATAGGGAACGCCGTGCCGAGTGGAGACGCGTGCCATGGCAATGAGTTCGTCTCGCGGGGCGTAGCTTCCTGGCGGATAGATGAGGCCGCTCGACCAGCCGACCGCGCCCCCGGCGAGCGCCGCATCGAGCAGTGCGAGCATCCGATCGAGTTCGTCGTCGCGCAGCGTCCGCTGGGCGAAGCCGCTGACCGCCGTGCGGAGCGTGGAGTGGCCGACGAGCGTGGCGAGGTGGTTGACCCGGCCGACCACGCGCTGGCTCGCCGCGTATTCGGTGAGGGTGTCGTGTCCCCGGCATGGCTCGCCGAAAATCGCGCTGCCGAGTTCGTCGAGCTGGGGCCGGAGTTCCTCCCGCGTCGGACCGGGGAACATCGAGTAGCCGCAGTTTCCGGCGATCTCGAGCGTCACTCCCTGCCTGGCGGCCGCGAGCGACAGCTCACCCGTTTGCCCGCCTTCCTGGAGGGTGATCGCGTCGGAGTGCGTGTGCACGTCGATGAAGCCAGGCGAAACCGCGAGGCCCCCGACATCGATCACCTCAGCGTCGCCCTCGTCGATGCGGTCGGGAGCCACGATCTGCCGGCCGTTGAACGCCAGGTCTCGACGGGCTCCGGGGCGGCCTGATCCGTCGATGAGCAGGCCGCCCCGGAGGAGCACGGGACGCGCCATCACGCGACCCTGGAGAGGAAGTCTCTCGTGCGCTGATGCTGGGGATCGTCGAGCACCTCGGCGGCCGTTCCGGTCTCGACCACAACGCCGTCGGCCATGAACACGACCCGGTCGGCGACGCTGCGTGCGAACTGCATCTCGTGCGTGACCACGACCATCGTCATCCCCGAGGCTGCGAGCTCTTGCATGACCTGCAGCACCTCCCCGACGAGTTCGGGATCAAGGGCCGAGGTGGGCTCGTCGAACAGCATGACCGACGGGTGCATGGCGAGCGCGCGGGCGATCGCGACGCGCTGCTGCTGACCTCCGGAGAGCTGCGCGGGATAGTGGTCGGCGTGCTCGCCGAGCCCGACTCGAGCGAGGAGGCTCCGTGCGAGCTCCTCCGATTCGCCTTTCGGTTTGCGCAGTACCTTCCACGGCCCTTCGAGTACGTTCTCGAGCGCGGTGAGGTGCGGGAACAGGTTGAATCGCTGGAACACCATTCCGATCCGCTGCCGCTGCTTCCGCAGGTCGTCATACTTCCGTTCCAGGAGGGCGCCATCGGCCTGCTCCTCATAGCCGAGGAGTTCACCATTCATCCAGATCCGACCGGAGTCGATGCGCTCGAGCTGGTTCATGCAGCGGAGGAAGGTCGTCTTGCCGGAGCCGGAGGGCCCGATCACGCACACGACTTCTCCCTCGCGGACGTCGAGGCTGACACCCTTCAGGATCTCGCGCTCGCCGAAGCTTTTCCGGACGGCGACGGCCTCGACAAGGAGTCCGTCTGTTCGGGTCGCCAGAGGACCCGTCGGGGTTTCGCGGCTCACTGCTCGTCCTTTCGTTTACCGCCGGTCGGCGCGAGATTCCGCGCAACCTTGCGTGCGAGCGGGATGTCGCGGTTGAAGCCGCGCGAGTACTTCTTCTCGAGGAAGTGCTGCCCGATCGTCGCGACCGTCGTGAGGAGCAAATACCAGATCGAGGCGACGACAAGCATAGATATGACCTCGAAGTTTCCGAGATAGATGCGCTGGACCACAGTGAGCAGGTCCGCTCCGGCGATAACCGACACGAGCGACGAGGTCTTCAGCATCGAGATGAACTGGTTGCCCGTCGGCGGCACGAGGATGCGCATCGCCTGCGGGAGCACGATCCGCCCCATGATCCCGCCCTTCGACATCCCCATGGCCTCGGCTGCCTCACGCTGTCCGGGGTCAACGGAGAGAATTCCGGATCGGATGATCTGCGACATGTAGGCGCCCTCGTTGATCGAGAGGCCGAGCAGGCCGGCGATGAACGGGGTGATGATCGAGGCGTCAACTCCGAAGAGCTTTGGCCCCCCGAACGGAATTCCGAACTCGAGCCGCGGGAACAGCAGACCGAGGTTGAACCAGAACAGGAGTTGCACGATCAACGGTGTTCCGCGGAAGAACCACGAGTAGGCGCCTGCCACGGCCCGCGTCACGGGGTTCTTCGAGAGCTCCATGATCGCAACGAGCAGGCCGATCAGGATGCCGGCGATCATCGAGATCACGCTCAGGGCGAGGGTGACCCCGAGCCCCTGGAGGACCGGCAGCGCGAGGAAGAAGTCGACGACGACATCCCAGTGAATGTTCGGTGTCGTGATCAGGACCCACAGCACCCACGCGCCGAAGACGAGCGCAACGGCTGCGCCGAGCCAGCGCCCCCACGCGGCCCGCGGACGGGCGTTCAGCGGAAGCTCGGGCTCCGGAACCTGCAGGACGGAGGTGTCGATCCGCGGCGGGATCTGGCTATTCTCCGGCATTGGTCTCTGCCGACTTCACCGCCGCTGAGGTCACATCGTACTTCTCGAGGAGCTTCTGGTACTCCCCGTTGTCGATGAGTTCCTGCAGCGCCTTCTTCACGGCCTGGGTGAGTTCAGAGTTCTTCTTGTCGATCGCGATCCCCCACGGCCCGGCCTCGTACTGCTTCTCGAGCACTTCGTACTTACCGGCCTTTGAGGCCATGAGCTTCGCGACCGGGTAGTCGACCATCGTGCCGACGGCGCGGCCCGTATCGAGTTGCAGGAGGCCGGTGGGTGCGTCCTCGGATTCCGAAACCTTCATCGGGGTATCGCACTTCTCATCGGAGTACTTCTGCAGGATCGCGAGATTCGAGGACCCCTTGCCCGCGACGACGGCCTTGCCACACAGGTCCGCGATGTCCTTGATCCCCTCCGGGTTGCCCTTCTTCACCATGATCGAGCCGCCCGCGGTGAAGTAGTCGACGAAGTCGACGGCCTTACGCCGTTCGGCGGTGTCGCTCATCGAAGAGATAGCCATATTCCACTGCTTCGACTGGAGGCCGGGGATGAGGCCGGGGAACGAGGCGTTCGTGATCTGCAGCTTCAGGTCGAGCTGCTTCGCGATCAGGTCTGCGAGTTCGGGATCGACGCCGATGAGGTCCTGCGTTCCCTCCTTGTACATCTCCATGGGCGGGTATCCCTCGGCGGTCGCCGCTTTGAGCACGCCGGTGTCGCGGATGTCCTTGGGGACGAGCGATGCGGCGGTGCCATCACCCGACTCGGTCTTCGTTCCCGTGTCCGGTGGCGGCGTTTTCGAGTTGCCGCAGGCGGTGAGGCCCACGACCATGATCGCGGCGGCGCCGAGCAGCGCGAGTGAACGGTTGACGGTGGTGGCACGCATTCGCATGATTCGCTCCGATGACAGTCAGTTTCCGACCGCACCTTTGCCGCCGGGATCAACCGGACGGTGAGGAACCCTCCGCCCGTGGTCGAGTTACCGGCCATGATGGCAGCACCGCGGTTTCCGATTCAATTCCGTGCCGAATTTCGAACGCGGCATTCGAAAAAGTCGATGCGAACCCGTTCTGTGCGTTGTAGCGCCCGCCTCCCCCTACCGAAACACCCGCCCGATCGACCCGCCCAGCTGCATGAGCTGCAGCCACATTGCGTATCGCATCAGCGGTCGCGCCAGGCCGCGGAGGACCCGCAATTTCGGTGCCTTCGCGTGGGGGCTGCGCTCCCACTGCACGGTGAGTTCGAGCTGGGTGCCGCCCGCGGCCGGCTCGAGTCCGATGCGGAGTCGCATCGTGTTGGAGTTCGGGGATTCCGGCCAGGTGAAGCGCCACTCGATCAGGGACTCCGGCGCGAGGTCGACGAGCTCGACGCGCGACCAGCGCCGGTCCTCCCGGACCTTGAGGGGCTTTCCATCGGGCCGGGAGAGACGGGCGTGGGCGATCCACTCCGCCCCGGGCCTGGCCTTCTCCGGGAGGTCTTCGACGAGTCCGGTGTTCGGCTCCCACTCGGGCATGCGCTCGGGGTGCGAGAGCAGCCCCCACACCTCCGCGGGGCTCGCGGGCACGAACGCGGTCGAGGTGCGGGTGAGGCGGTGCGCCGCGGCGGGCAGCTGTGTCGCCGAAGCCTCGCGCAGCTGATCGAGGCGGCCGAGCACCGCGTCCGCGCTCACGCCGAGGCGGGCGAGCAGGAACTCGATGAAGCCGCTCGGCTCGACGATCAGCTCACGGAGCACCTGATCGGAGGTCCCCCATTTCGAGCCGCTCGATGCCGACTTGAAGACGTCCTGCGCAGGTTCGGTCCACTCGTAGCCGTCGGTCTCGTGGAACACGATTCGATTCGGACCGGGGGTTTCCGCGCGGATTCCGAGCTCGGCGAGCTGTGAGTCGTGCTGCGCCGCAACGGCTTCGCGCGCCGCGTCGAGGGTGATGCCGAGGCTGCGCAGCGCGGTGCCCGCGTCGCCGCTGTCGAGCACGAGGGCGAGGAAGAGGTGCTCGATTCCCGCGCGGCGCTCGCCCTCGCGCGACGCCTCCTCCATTGCGGTGACGGACAGGGTGTGCGAGGCCGCTGCCGCGCTCGTGAAGTTACTCATCGGGTTCTCCTCGCGATGGGGATGGTCGGGTCGATCCGCTTGGAATATTTCTTGTGCACGGCCTGCCGGGTGACGCCGAGTGCGGCTGCGATGTCGGGCCAGGTCATGCCCGCGCGCAGGCCGGCTTCGACCTGGGCGAGTTCGAGCCGCTCGGTCAGTGCCCGCAGCGAGGCGATGGCCCGCAAACCGGCCCTCGGGTCTCGGGTGTCGGCGGCGACGCCGGCGATCTGTGTGGATTCCATGCTGTCAACCTACGTTGCTTAGCCCGATGTTGTCAACCCTGGTTGCTCATTTCCGCGCGGATCCGGATCCGGATCGGCGCCGACCGATCGTCCCCTTCCCCGATCGCGGCCCAGATCGGCCTCCTCGAGAAGCGCGCGCACGAGCACCTGATTCCGCTTGAGCCGCCGCTCGAAGATCAGCTCCATCACGAACGCGATACAGGCCGCGCCGAAGAGCTCGATCGCGACGGAGAACGCGACGTTCGTGAGCAGGTCGTTCACCACGTGGTTGTCCGTCGCGACCCCCGTGTACTCGATGATCTTCGACGCAGTGGCGAGCCCGATCGCCGCGAGGAAGATGATGAGGATGTACCGTTTCTTCACCTCGAGGGGATCGGCGAGCTTGGCGACCACGTCGGGGTTTCGCCGCGCGAATTCGAGGTCGGACTCCGTGAATTCCGCGTTCGCCCCCGTCAGATCGCGCACCACGAGGGAGTCGACGAATTCGTCGCTGTTCTTGGGTTTCATGTGCCGAGTGTAGTTCGGGCCCGCGGCGCCAACCCGAGGTGAGGCCGCAGGCCCGAATCGATCCGCCCGGAACGGGCGAGGCTCCTAGACGCGCTCGCGCAGCGCAGCGCCGAGGTCGGCGTCCACGTTCGTCCAGTACTCAAAGAAGCGGTCGCGGATCCCGTCGATCGTGATCGCACGCCCCTGCCCGGTCAGCGTTTCGAGGAAACGTGCGCGCTGATCATCGTCGAACACCTCGCGGTAGAGGGTTCCTGCCTGCCCGAAGTCGTCGTCCTCCGGGTGAAGCGTGGCTGCGGCACGGACGAGTTCGCCATCGGCCTCCCAATTGGCCTCGATTCCGATCGCCGGATCGGCCTCGGGTCCCCCCGCAGCGCCGTACGAATTGGGGTGGTACGTGCGGTGATCGGGCCCGTTGAACGAGAACCGCATCGGTCCCTCGTGCTGATAGTTGCGCGCCTCGCTCGCGTGCGGCTGGTTCACCGGAAGCTGGTTGAAGTTCGGCCCGATCCGGTAGCGCTGCGCGTCAGCGTAGGCGAATACGCGTCCCATCAGCATCTTGTCCGGCGAGATTCCGGTGCCGGGGACCTGGTTCCCCGGGCTGAAACCCGCCTGCTCGATCTGCGCGAAGAAATTCTCCGGGTTGCGGTTGAGGGTGAGCGTTCCCACTTTGATCCGCGGATAGTCCTTGAGCGAGATCGTCTTCGTGAGATCGAAGGGGTTGAAGCGGTAGGTCTTCGCGTCCTCGTAGGGCATGATCTGCACGTACAGATCCCAGGCGGGGTGCTCGCCGCGTGCGATGGCCTCGAACAGGTCGCGCCGGTAGTGGTCGGCGTCGCTGCCGGCGATCCGCTCGGCGTCCTCCGCCGACATCGCCACGACGCCCTGGTGGGAGACGAAGTGGTAGCGCACCCAGAACAGCTCGCCCGCCGCGTTCACCCAGGAGTAGGTGTGCGATCCGTAGCCGTTCATGTGCCGCCAGCTCTTCGACAGCCCGCGATCGCCCATGAGATAGGTGACCTGGTGTGCCGACTCGGGCGAGAGCGTCCAGAAGTCCCACTGCATGTCGGCGTCGCGCAGCGCGGAGTCGCCGAGGCGCTTCTGCGAGTGAATGAAGTCGGGGAACTTCATGGCGTCGCGGATGAAGAACGTCGGGGTGTTGTTGCCGACGATGTCGAGGTTGCCCTCATCGGTGTAGAACCGGATCGAGAAGCCGCGAACGTCGCGCCAGGTATCGGGCGATCCCTGCTCGCCGGCCACCGAGGAGAACCGGGCCAGCGTCTCCGAGGTGGCGCCGGGCTGGAACACGGCCGCTCGCGTGTAGGCGGAGACGTCCTCGGTCACGACGAACGTGCCGAATGCCCCACCGCCCTTGGCGTGCGGGTTGCGCTCGGGAACGCGCTCGCGGTTGAAGGAGGCGAGCTTCTCGAGCAGGTGATGATCGTGCAGCGCGGTCGGGCCGTCCGGGCCGACGGTGAGCGAGTGCTCGTCGCTCGCGATCGGCGCGCCGGACTGGCTCGTGCTGACGGGACGGAGGGGGTGGTCGGATGTCATGGTGTTCTGTTCTCCTTCTGCGCGGTCGCCGAAGGAACCCACCCTCACGCGGGTGGGCGCCGGCTCGGTCCTACGCGGTTTTCTGGCAAGCGGGGCATACGCCCCAGAACGTGACTTCGGCCGTCTGCACTGCGAATCCCCCCGTGTTCGACGGGGAGAGACAGGGCGCTTCGCCGACAACGCAGTCCACGTCCGCGATCGCCCCGCAGGAGGAGCAGACCACGTGGTGGTGGTTGTCGCCGATGCGCCGCTCGTACAGCGCTGCGGATCCCGCCGGTTCGATCCGGCGGATCAGGCCCGCCGCCGACAGATCCGCGAGGATGTTGTGCACCGACTGGATCGACGTGGTCGGCAACACCTCGGACACGGCGCGAAATACCTGCTCAGCGCTCGTGTGTGGCATGGAACCCAGCGCCCCGAGAACGGCGACACGGCCCGCGGTCGCGCGTAGCCCGGCGCCTCGCAGCGCCGAGTCGAGGGTGGCTTCCATGCAGCCCACCCTACAGGTGTTTTGAATTATTCAAAAGAAATGGACTGAGTTTCGACGGGACTCGAGAGCCCGTGATCCCGCGGTGTCCCGCAAGATTCCGAGTCCCGCGAGCATCTATTCAACACCTGTTGATATCGTAATGGGTGATTGTGCTCCAGCCCAGGCGGGCACCCCCGAGCCTCCGCTCGGATCCGGTGCTGCGGTTCCCGAGCCTCGGCAGTAGTCAGTGAGCTGTCCGAGTCGTATGGGTTTGGAGAGATGCATGACCGAAGTACACCCCACGGGGAAGATCACCAGGATCGGGATCGACGACCTCTTCTTCTCGTCGACGGGCCCGCGAGGCGTGATCCGCCAGGCCAACAGCGTCTTCGTGCGCCTCTCCGGCTATCCGCGCGAACGCCTGATCGGGGCGCCCCACAGCATCGTCCGACACCCGGCCATGCCGGCCGGCGTCTACTGGACCATGTGGGACGCGCTCGAGGACGGGCGCCCCTTCGCCGGATACGTGCACAATCTCGCGGCGGATGGCAGCGCCTACACCGTGTTCGCCACGGTCACCCCGATCCCGCAGGGCTACCTGTCCGTGCGCATCACCCCGAGCCGCCCGGAGCATCTCGACCAGGCGAACGCGATCTACGAGAAACTCGACGACCTCGAGCGCGTCGAGAAGCGCGCCGGACTCACCCGCCGCAAGGCCGCCCGGGCGAGCGCGGTGCTCCTCACCGAGCTGATGCGCGAAGCGGGATTCGATTCCTACGAGGAGTTTCAGTGGCGGGCCCTCGCCGACGAGGTGGCGCGCCGCGAGGAACTCTCGCCGGGGATCCCGGTGCGCCCGGACGCCACGAGAGACCTCGGAACGATGCTGCACGCGATCGGCGAGGTGCACGCCGAGCTGCGGCACTGGAGCAGCAGCCAGGAGTCCCTCGCCGAGCTGACCACCACCCTGCAGCGCACGGGCGGGCGGCTGCGCACGCAGCTCGATCACACGGCGGCGATCGAGCAGCTCATCACCGACCGACCCGACACGCCCGCGGCCCGGAACGAGGGCCTGCTCTTGTGGAAGCAGATGCAGGAGATCGTCCACGGCTACGTCGTCGACCTCGTCGAAATCCTCGGCCGGCTCGAACGGCACGGCGCAGAAACCCGGTTCCGGATCGCGCTAGCGCAGCTCCACACGGCCATGATCGGCAAGTTCACCGCCGAGCTGATCGACGGCGACACCCTCAGCCTCGAGTCAGCGCCGGCCATCGCCACGCTCGCGGAGGCGCTGCAGCAGGAGCTCACCGCGATGGTCGACCACTACGCGGCGCACCAGGCGCTGGCCGCCGAGTCGGCGTCGGCGATCGAGCGATCCGGCTCGATCATCTCGATCCCGCGGAGACTGCTCATGCACTGGCGCAACGAGGCCGCGGCGGGCGGATCGGGCGCGGAGGCCGAGCTCTCCGAGCAGATCGCCTCGTCCGTCGAGGGCGTGGGAACCGCGCTCGAGGATCTCTCCCGAATCGTGGGGCAGGTCCGCGCCCTGTCGACCCCCCTCGATCCCTCCCGCGCCCGCCAACTGCTCGCCACGATCGTGCAGTCGTCGCTCCTGATCAGGGCGTAGGGGCGGCTGGGGGCGCCGACGGCCCGGCGGTTGTTTACGTTCCTGGCACCGGGCCCGGTGCCCATCTCTCGAGACGCTCGCCAATTGCGGCCAGGTGTCTCCTGGCGACCCCATCGGCCTCTCCTCATAGGATCGATCGCGTGAAACCCTCAGCAGGAACCGAGCCGTCGGGCGCGCAACACGCCGCCGCCTCTGGCGCTGCGGCACCGCGCCCCACGACGGGGCGCTTCTCCCTGCTCACGCGGGCAATTCTCGCGACCGTCGTCTTCTGCGGTCTCTGGCTTTCCGTCGTCCCGCCCGGGGGCGACCGCGCGATGCAACTCGCAATCGGCGGCGCGGCCGTGGTCGCGGCCGTTGCGAGCACGCGGTTTCCGCTGATCGGCACCCTCGTCGCCGGCGTCGCCACCGCTGCGGCTTGGGCGCTCGGGATCACCGCCGACCCGTTTCTCCTCGCAAGCATCGGCATCGCGACAATCGCGGAGCGCCGGGGGGAACGGCGCTTCCCGATGGGGGTGGTGATCGGCGGCGCTGTGCTTGCCCTGCTCACGCTGACGGTGCAGGTGGGTCCGGCGATTCGCGGCCAGGAGACGCTGTGGCGGGGCCTCCTGCTGGGAGTGATCGTCGTTTCGGGAGCGTGGGCGATCGGTGTGCGTACCCGGCAGGTCAAGGATCAGGCGGCCGAGCAGGCCCGTGCGGTCGAGCGGCTGAGTGTCGCCCGGGACGTGCACGACGTGCTCTCCCATTCACTCAGCACGATCGGGGTCCAAGCGGGCGTTGCGGCGCACGTGGAAGCGCTCCCGGAATCGCAACTCAGAAGCACACTGCAGCAGATTGAGACCCAGTCCCGCGCCTCGCTCCAGGAGCTTCGCGCGCTCCTGCACGATCAGCGCTCCGGCCCGGGCGCGCCCGGTGACTCGAGCCCGTCGCTCGCGACGCAACTCCAGCACACGGCCGAAGCAGCCGAGCGTTCGGGGCTTCGCGTGACGCTCCGCACCAGCGGCGAACTCGCTCGACTCTCCCGCGAGGCGCAGGCCGCAATCCACCGGATCGCGCAGGAGGCAACAACCAACGCGATCCGTCACGCCGACGCGTCGGAACTGACGATCAACGTCACGGCGGCGGATCGGTCCGTCGAGATCCGCGTCGCCGACAACGGGATCGGGACCGGGACCTTGGCCGAGGCAGGAACCGGTCCACACCCCCGCGACGGGCACGGCCTCACCGGTATGCGGGAACGCGCCGCGCTCCTCGGCGGCGCGCTGCACATTGACAGCTCCGACGGCTTCGTCGTGCACGCCACGATCCCGGTCGATGTTCTCGATAGTCCCGCTGATCCCTCCGATTCCGAACGGAGCGCCCCATGATCCCGATCCGGGTGCTGATCGCCGAGGACGAGGCTCCCACGCGCGCGGCCCTTCGCCTCCTGCTCGACCACGAACCCGGCATCAAGGTGGTCGCGGAGGCCGAGGATGGAGCCGTGGCAGTGCGCCTCGCTCACGACCACCGACCCGATGTCGTGCTCATGGACGTGCAGATGCCCGGGCTCGACGGGTTGCAGGCGGCCGAGCGCCTCCGAGAGGTCCCTGGCGATCCCCGCGTGATCATGCTCACGACCTTCGACCTGGACGAGTACGTGTTCGCGGCGCTGCGAAACGGGGCGGCGGGGTTCCTGCTGAAGAACAGTCCGCCGGCCGAGATCGTCCGCGCGATCCGGATCGCCCACCGGGGCGATGCGCTGCTCGCACCGGAGGTAACCGGGCGGCTGATCGGGCGTTTTGCGACAGCGGGCGCTGGATCGAGCTGGCCCGTCGACCGGCTCACGGGGCGGGAGCGGGAGACGTTGCGCCTCGTCGGCCAGGGGCTGTCGAACGCGGAGATTTCCGAGGCGCTGTTCGTGACGCAGACGACCGTGCGCACCTACGTCTCCCGCGTGCTCGCGAAGCTTTCCGCGCGGGATCGGGCGCAACTGGTCGTCGCGGCATACGAATCGGGGCTTGCCGGGCCGGGCGCGGCGTCGTAGTTTCACGACGCAATCTCGAGTCGGCGCGTGAATTGTCCACTCTCGCAGACTGTGGTTTCGGGCTCGCCCCGCTTGGCTGGGTGTCATGATCGAAGTCACGAATCTCGTCAAGCGTCACGGCAGCCGCGCGGTGGTCGACGACGTCACCTTCGCCGCGAGGCCTGGCCGGGTGACGGGGCTCCTCGGGCCGAACGGCGCGGGAAAGTCCAGCACGCTCCGGATCCTGCTCGGCCTCGACCGGGCGACGAGCGGGACGGCGCTCATCGGCGGCAGCCCCTACCGCTCGCTCCGTTTCCCGCTCCGTACGGTCGGAGCGATGCTCGACGGCCCGGGCGCGAGCCGGGGACGCTCGGCACGTTCGCATCTCTCCTGGGTTGCGCAGTCGAACACGATCCCCCGCTCCCGTGTCGGTGAGGTGCTCGAGCTCACAGGGCTGGAGCGATTCGCGCGCAAGAGGATCGGCACGTTCTCGCTCGGCATGGGACAGCGGCTGGGCATCGCGACCGCCCTGCTGGGCGACCCCGACGTCCTGGTCCTCGACGAGCCGACGAACGGCCTCGACCCCGAGGGCATCCGGTGGATGCGGGGCTTTCTCCGGGCGAATGCCGACGCGGGGAAGGTCGTGCTCGTGTCGAGTCATCTCATGGGCGAAATGGAGAGCGTCGCCGATGACCTGGTCATCATCGCCCAGGGCAGGATCGTCGCAAACGGAACCACCGCGCAGGTCCGGGGCGAGCACGCAAGCGTCGAGGACGCGTTCTTCGCGCTCACGGGCACGACCGCGGAGGGGATCCCCTGCAGCGGCGGCACGCACGACGCGCGCTATCCTGGCGGTGACGTCTGATGGGCGCGCTCATTCTCGCCGAGGCGACGAAGTTTCTGACGACCATGCCCGTTTGGATCCTCGCCGTCGCCACGGTGGCGCTTCAGCTCCCGCTGGCCTGGGTGAACGCGGCGTCCGGCGTTGGGGTGCCCGCCGACAGTCCGTTGCTGTATTCCTCGGTCCCCGTTCCTCTCGCCTATCAGGGCTTCGAGATGGCCGATCTTGGATACGTGATCGTGGTGTCGCTCGCCGCGCTCTGGGCGGGAAGCGAGTACACCCGCGGCAAGCAAATCCGCACCACCCTGCTCGCGACGCCGCAGCGCGCGCGGGTCTTCATCGTGCAGGCCGGCCTGCTGACGGCGTTCACGGCGGTCCTCGCGTTCGTCACCATGACCGGAACGATCATGATCAACCACGCGGCTGGCCTCACCGGCGTTGATCCACTCCTCCTCACGCCCCTGATCTGGGCCAACATCGGAGGCGTCACGCTGTCGTGGACGCTGACGTCGCTGATCGCATTCGCACTGGGCGTGATTGCTCGCTCGGCGATCCTCCCGCTGATGTTGCTCGTTCCACTGATCGTCGGCCTCGGCAGCTTTCTCGCCGGTGTGTGGGGTGGTGCGAGATTCCTGCCGACCGCGGCCGGCGCGGCGATGTACGGGGATCCCGGGCTCGGCGTCTACCTTCCCCCGGTGCTCGGCGGCGTTGTGCAGGCCGGCTGGGCCGCCGCGCTGATCCTGATCGCGGGAGCCTGCTTCGTTCGTCGAGATGCGTAGGGACGGAGGAATCATGCTGGCAACTCTCCCGCGGGACCTGCGCGTCGAGGCGATCAAGGCGTTGACGCTCCGCAGCGTCCAAGTCTCGTTCCTGACCGCGATCCTCGCCCCCGCCGTGCTCGCCGTCGCGAGCGGCGCGAGCCTCGATCCGTTGCACGCCGAGGGGTTTCCTGCCGCGTCGCACGGCTTCGAAACGGCCGGGTTCGCTCAGCCGCTCGTAATTCTCATTGCCGCGCTGATCGTGGGCAGCGAATACTCCGACGGACAGCTCCGGACGAGCCTGCTGGCGAATCCGCGCCGGATCAGGTTCATCGCAGCGAAGTTCGCCGTGATCGCGGGGTTCGCGGCACTCGTCGGCGCGGTGTCGATCGGGATCGCCGTGCTCGGCAAGCGCGCGGTGCTCGCGGAGCGCGGGATCCTCCCCTTCGATTTCACTGCAGAAATGCTGTCGAATCTGCTCGGCGTTGCCCTCAACTTCGGCCTGATCGCGCTCATCGCCGCGGCCCTGACGCTTCTCGCGCGCACGGTCATCGTCGCCCTGATCGTCCTCGTGCCGCTCGTGCTCGGGCTCTCGATTTCACTGGTGCCTTTCCTGCCCGCGCTGAAATTTCTCCCCGATCTTGCCGGGATTCAGCTCCTCATGCCCTATCCCAGGGAGATGGGGCTCCTCGAGCCCGGCGTGGGAGCGGTCGTGATGGCGTGCTGGGCGATCGTGCTGGGTGGCGGGTCCTGGATCGTGTTTCGCGGGCGGGACGTTTCGGGGTGAATGCCCCGCGCAGCGTGGCGCTATTTACGTGTCTCTTTGCCGATGGGACCGAACTCCCGATTCGTACCAGTCGCCGGCTCCGGCATTCTCTTCCCGGCTCACCTGCCGCCGCCGATGATCAGTCCCACTCCCGCCGAGACCAGACCCAGAGTGAGGATGATCGCCCCTGCCCAAACAAGGCCCATGAGTCGGTTTGGGCGTTCCGGTTCCTTTCCAACGACGGAAAGGAAGAATCCGGCCGGAATCAGTATCGCCGCTCCCAGGACGCCGAACGACCCAAACGCGAGGGGTCCAGTGACGCCGCTCGAGTTGACGACGACCATGGTGAGCAGTCCGAGTGTCACGAGTACTCCTGCGTGCGCGTGCCCCGCCCGGAAGAAGGTTTTTTGGAGGTCGTTAGCGGGTACTTTGCCCCGTGCGACGGCGGTCAGGAAGTAGCCTCCGTAGGCGATCCCGATCACGGTTAGTAGGACTGATCCTGCGATGATTTGATGGATGGGGTCGAGCATGGTTCTCTCCTTAATTGTGCACAGCGACCCGCTCGATCGCTGGCTCGGGATGGCGGCTGAACCGTGGAATCTTGTCGTAGATGGCAGCAAAAAGGAATCCAAGGGTGAGCCCGACCACGCCTCCTATGACGATTCGGATCCACGCATTGTCAAGGCCAGCGGGCGAATTCTCTCCAAAGTAAAACAGTGCGCGCAATCCCTCCATGATCGGGTGGAACGGCTCGAAGGTGGAGAGCCATCTGAACAGTGGGGGCGTCGCCGCGATGGGCACGGTGCCACCCGAGGAGGTCATCGCGAGAGCGATGAAGAACAGCATGTTGGCGAGGGATCCGAGGCCGCTTCCGAAGATCGCGAACACGGCGAGCGCGCTGACGCCGATAGCCGCGATCGTCGCGCTCGCAAAAGCCCAGAGCGCCAGGGGCTGCGGTGTGGCGACCCCGACTGTCGCTGCCACCGCCTGCACGATGATCGCGGCGAGCGGAGCGAGAAGGAGCATAAGGACGAACTTGGAGGCGAGGGTCCGCACGCGGCTGAGCCGGATATAACTGCGTCGCTGCACGATCGGCCCCACCTCGGTCGGGATGAATCCCAACACCGAGTCGAGCAGCGGGTGGACGACGGATGCGCCTATGAACCCGACGAGGAGAAGGACGAGACCGAAATAGAAGGCGCTCGTCCCTAGGCCGGACCTATCGGGAAGCGCTTCGTACGGCCCGACTTCGACGTGCACCGGATGCGCGAGCAGAAGTTTGTTCGCGGGAGGCAGAGAGGCAGCTGTTGCGGCGATCTTCGTGCCGATCTGTTCGCCGGCCGCTGTGATCAGTGGGGCGAGAGATCCACTCACAAGGCCTCCGCTGAGCCCGCCGTCGGCGGCGTTGGTGAGGATGCGCACTGTCGGCGTGGAGGGCGCGGAGTTGGCGGGATCCGACAACGAGGTCATTGACTCATCGAAGTTCGCGGGAATAATCGCAGCGCCCGCGATCCGGTCCTCGGCGAACTCCTGTGCGAGCTCATCCGGTGCGATTTCCGCGATCGAGAACCCTTCGCCGAGATGATCCCGAATCGCATCAGAGACGACCTCGGCCGCAGCAATCGTCCCCTCCACTGATTGTGGTTCCACGACGACGGCGATCGGGAGGTCGCGCATTTCGCCCTTGGGATCAACGGTGGCGGAGAGGTAGATCAGGGGAAGCACAAAGGCCAGGCCCAGGACGAGGAAAACGGGAATGAACCAGGCTCGCGGGTGGGCGAATGTGCGAACGGCAGAAGACATGTAAACCCTTCATCTTGAAGATAGTTGACTATCTAACTGTAGGATAGTTTCAGTATCCTCCGGAGGCAAGCATGAAGATTTCTGACCTGGTCGCGCGGAGCGGCGTGCCACTCGCGACCGTGAAGTTCTACATTCGTGAGGGCATGCTCGCGCCGGGGCACCCTGTCGGCGCGCGCCGCTCCGAGTACGACGACACCCACCTGGGCCGCCTGCAGCTCATACGCGCACTCACCGCGGTTGCGGGGGTGCCACTCTCCCGCGCAAAGGAGGTGCTGTCAATCATCGACGATGGCAACGGCGACATTTACGAAATCCTCTCCCGCACAATTCAGGCCCTGTCCCCTACCGACGCCGAACACCCCCACGAACACCACCCTCACGCCACCTGGGCAATCACCCAACTTGGCAAGGACTACGCCGCCTCCGACGAGAGCATGGCAGCCTACTCGCAGCTCGACGAGTCACTCCGCGCAGCCGAAGAAGCCGGCCTTCCCATCGGCGCCGAGCGGCTACGTCTCTACGGCGACCAGATCATGACTATCGCCCGAGCCGAGGTCGGAGGGATGCCCGCCGACCCCCGAGAAGCTGCCAGCTACGCGGCGCTCGGAACGGTCATCGCCGAACCAGTACTCGCGTCGTTGCGACGGCTCGCGCACCAGAATCTCGCTGCCGGGCTGGACCAAGGCTGATCCAGCCATGCCGATGGCCATTGGGGCGAGCGAGCCAGTCGGCTCTACATCCGGCGGCTGCGGCACGATACCGCTTCCGGTACACAAACCAAGACCGTCGCCATCTGGGATGAGTTACTGCCTTCGGGGTCGTTTCGCCCCGCCAAGCAACGAGATTGCAGAGTACATCTCGAACGAATCAAGCACGGTTGATTGCAATCGGGCGTTCAAACGAGTGAGTCAGCCTCACCTTTCCCCCTCGCCCCCCTCGCCGAACCGGTCCAGGAACACAGGCCGACATGGTTTCGGACGCACCGAGTTACATTCCCCAGCAGCTCGCCCTAAAGAAGCGATATTACGATGCCGAGGACAACGATCCCGCCCGCGAGAATGCCCAAGCTGACCCAACTCGTGGGGAACCAGTCATGGCCGTTTGGGCTCCACAACCATGGTGTGTGGCGGAGAAGCCAGGCGCGCAGACCGCTGCCTGTGGTTTCTCGCCTATCCGAACCAGGCACCAGCGAAGAATCTCGGTCCTCGTGTTCACCGCGGTCATCGTCTGGTCTGTCCATAGCGCCTCCTCACGCCTTACAACGTGGTCCGAAGAAAAGAGTCGCAGTTCAACGGAACCGATGTCCGATTGGTTAGCACCGAAATCACGAACTTCCGCGGCCTTCGCGGCCGCAACTCTGGCTGCAGTCGCGGAATCAAAGCTGTGCACTCAGAAGAATCAGGCCCAGCCCTCAGGAACCATGGTAGCCAGTCGTATCAATGCGGAGAGCCCCTGATCACTCCAGACGGCCCTACCCCACCACGCTCAGACCGGTTCGCTCCGCGGCCTGCTCCAAGGATCCGAGGTTCGTGAGGTCCGCGAACCCCGCGCGCTCCATTAGGGCGATCGCCTGGCCGGATCGGTTTCCCGAACGGCAGTAGACGAAGTATTCAGCCTCGGGATCGAGGGACGGGAGTGCCGCCTCGACCGCTCCGCCGGTGAAGTCGAGGAGCTGCGCGCCCTCGAGATGACCCGCGGCGTACTCCTCGGGGGTGCGCACGTCGAGGATGATCGTGTCCGGCGCGACATCGAGTTTCGTCGCCGAACTCGGGGCGCTCGTGCAGGCCACGAGACCGAACGCGCAGACAGTCAGCGGGAGGAGGATCGAGGTGAGGGTTCGGCGCATGAGCGGCCCTTTCAATGGGTGAGCGGGTGGGGAATCGTTGTGGGACGGATGAGCGCTCGGGCGGATTACCCTCCGGACGGAATAACGGCCGGGAATCGACCGGGCGAATCACCGGCCGAGGGGACCCTCGCCCAGGGACGCGGCGAGCCGCTCATCGGCGGGCGCGGTTCCGGAGACCTCGCAGGTGCCGCCCGCGCAGTATTGCGGGGCGGTCCGCGAGAACCGCGCCTGGAGCGCGCATCCGACACAGATCCCGAACGCGGTCTCGAGAAAGAGCAGCGTGAGGCACAGACCGCACAGCGCGAGCGTCACCCACAGCGGGGCCTGCAGCAGGCCCGTCGCGAGGCAGGCGGTGAGGCCCATCCCGTAGCCGAGCCACCAGGCGAAGAGCTTCTGCGGCGCCCCCACCCACTCGGGCTGCTGCCGGGCGACGATCAGGCGCGCGACCGCGAGGGACGGCGCGTAGCGATCCCCCGCGATCACGCGGATGAGCATGTCGATCACGAAGACCGCACCGAACGGCTTGAGCGGTTCGGCCGTCCCCGCGTGGATTGCCGTGACGTAGAGCACGATCCCCGGCAGGAAGAGCAGACCGGCGGCCGCTCTCGCCTCGCGCTCGTTGATCACCGGCACCGAATATCCGGGGATGATCCGCCCCACGCGCGGGCGGGCGGCGGCGGGCGCGCACGCGGGGCTCGCGCTCATGTCGGCATCTCCACGGGGATCGCGCGGCCGGCTCAGGAGCCGGATCCGGAGCGGGAATCGACGAGCTCAGGCTCGGCGGTCACGGGGGTGTTGCCGGCCGCGATCCAACGCTCGTAGCTGCCCTCGAGCTCGGCGACGTCGTAGCCCTCGCGGCGCAGCGCGCTGGCGGTGACGCTGTTGCGCACCCCGCTCTGGCAGTAGGTGACGATCATGCCGGCGTCCTTCGCTGGCAGGAGGTCCAGGTTCCAGAGCGCTCGCCCGCCGGAGAGCTGACGCGCCCCTGGCAGGTGCCCCGCCGCAAACTCGGTCTTGTTGCGAACGTCGAGGAGCATCGCCCGATCGACGCCGTCGAGCTCCTCCGGCTGCACCAGCTTCGGCGCGACGAGGTCGAGCCCCTCGAGCGAGGTGATGTAGCCGCGCACGGTGTCGATCCCGACGCGGATCAGGTGATCCCGCAGCTCCTCCGCCGCTTCGCGCCCGTCGGCGAGGAGGACGAGCGGACGCTGCTCCCGCAGCGGATCGACCACCCAGGCGCCGTAGCTCGCGGCCTTCTCAACGCCGGGGATATTGAGCGAGCGCGCCACCGTGCCCTCATGGACCTCGCGGTTGTGGCGAGTGTCGACGAAGATCGCCTCGTCGGCGTCGAGTTCGGTGGCGAGCCGATCCGCCGTGTATTCGACGAGTTCCGGAGCCTCCCCGATCACGGCCGGGCCGACCTTGTTCTCGAGCTTCATCCGGCCGAAATAGGCGTGGGCGTCGGGCTGCCCGCTGAGGAGCTCGTCGACGAATCCCTGCTCATCACCGTCCCGCAGGTACGGGGCCCACCAGGAGAAATTCCGCTCGTAGCCGACGGTCGACGACGGGATCGCGCCGAGCGCCTTGCCGCACGCCGATCCCGAGCCGTGCGCGGGAAGCACCTGCACGTAGTCGGGCAGCGAGAGGAAGCGGTCGCGCAGGCTCGCGAACAGGTCTTTCGCGCCCTGGAATCGGGTGTCAACGAACCCGGCGGCCTCGTCGAGCAGATCGGGCCTGCCGAGATCGCCGACGAAGACGAAATCCCCGGTGAGCATGAATCCGGGCTCCTCGGACTGCGCGCCGTCCGTGACGAGGAAGGAGAGATGCTCGGGCGTGTGCCCCGGCGTGTGCACCGCCTCGACGGCGATGTTCCCGAGCAGGATCCGGTGGCCGTGCTGCATCCGGACCGCGCCGTCGAAGTCGGGGCCGTACGTCCAGTCGGGGCCGCCCTCGTCGGAGACGTACATCCGCGCGCCGGTTCTCGCCGCGAGCTCGCGGGTCCCCGAGAGGTAGTCCGCGTGGATGTGGGTCTCGGTGACGGCCACGATCTCCATGGCGTGCTTCTCGGCGAGACCGAGGTAGACGTCCAGATCGCGGCGCGGATCGACGACGATCGCCTCGCCCCGAGCCTGGCAGCCGATGAAGTAGCTCGCCTGCGCGAGGTCCTCGTCGTAGATGCGTTCGAGCAGCATGATCAGATCCTTCGTTTCGTGGGCGGGGTGGGGTTAAGGGTGTGGTTGATGTGGGCGGAGCGGCGTGCCGTCTGCGCAGGAGTCGGGATCGACCGCGGGAACGCCGGCCGGGGCAACTTCGACGTGCATGCGGCGGCCCGTCCGAACCGCCTTTCCACATCTGCGATATTTCGCGGCTTGGAACACGGCGGCTCACCTCCCCTGCGCTTCTGCAATACCCCTAGGGGTATTTCTTGATCACGGTAACTATACCCCCTGGGGTATTTGGAATGTCAAGCCGAACCCCCGAAAGACGCACCTAGAACTCCCGCTGGGGCTCAGAAAAAAGAGATGCGAGAGTCCGGCAACTCGCGCCACTCAGCTGAGGCCTCGACGCTACGACCCGCTACCGAGAGCCGAAGGGATCATGTGGCAACTCCGCATCCCCGCACCCTCACGCTGCGGCGCGTCAGCGGCGCACATCGATCCGATGGGAAATCGCCCTCGTCCATTGGAAGTTCACGCCGATCCACAAGGGAAGCGCGCCGATCAAGTCCGCCTATGGATCACGCCGATCCGACGAGGAATCGCCGATTTTTCCCGCCCCATCAGCTAAAACGAATCGGGCGTACCGGTCGTTTTACGAGATTCCGTTCCGGAAAGGTTACTTTTTTCGACACCGTCTCATAATCTATGGATTATCCAGCAAATCCAGTGCTGATATTCAGGTAAGTCAGCGCTGACCTGCAGCGTTCAGATCCACGAAAGCAACAATGAAACTCCGACACCTCCTGGCCGTTTTCTCGGCAGCTGTTCTCCTCGCCGTTGGCGTCGCCGCCCCCGCTCAGGCGGCCGGGGAACCGGCGACCTCCACGATCACTTCGTCGTCATACGCTGCGGGCGAGAGGGTCACGGTCACGTTCAAGGGCGAACCTGTCCCGGGCTCGCCGTTCACCGTGCGAGCGAACGGCATCCTGAATACGCAGGTGCCGCTGACGCACGGCGAGTTCGTCGAGCTGACGGGGAAAGACCGCAATGGCCTCACGCTGAGACTCAACGTCCGCGTGAACGACTTTTACTCGCCTGCGGGGACGGCAGCGTGCACGCCGAATGGTGCACACATCGCCGTCGATCAGGAGCGTTGGATCACGGCGACGGCGACGTCGACAGGTCAGACACTCGCGACCGGGGAGTCAGGTCCGAAGCCAAAGATGCTCACCGGTGGGGTCCCTCTCGACCCGGCCGATCAGCCCGGGCCGCGCTCCGTGGACCTCAGCTGGCCCGCTCTGCCCGCCGGTCAGGAAGTTACGATCACGGCAACCGACCTGTTCTACTCGCAGGCTGACGTCAGCTCGGGATTGAGCCCAATCACCACCATCCCGACCCCGCCAACGACGCTGGTCTGCCCCGGTATCACCGCGACCATCGATCCGAAGAGCGGCGCGATGATCTCCGGCAGGACCGTCCCAAGCGCGACCGTGACGGTGCTCCACCCGGTCACGGGCGAGCCGCTCTCCACGGTTTCGGATTTGAACGGAAACTGGCTTCTCGCGTTCTCTCCGGCACTTGTCAACGGCGAGAACGTGGCTGTGTCGGCTCGAGACGCGTCAGGAAACTCGAATCAGACCACCGCGAAGGCACCCGCCCTGACCCCGCCGTTCGTCATCGCGAGTATCGACCCGACCCGCGGCGCCACGATCGATGGAAAAACCGAGCCGAACATCACGGTCAGCTTTGAGCACCCCACCACGGGCAAAAAGATCTCGGTGACCTCCGACGCCGACGGCACCTGGAACTCCCCGCTCGAACCCGCACTCACCGACGGCGAGATCGTCATCGTCACCGCGACCGACGCAGCAGGGAGCTCCGCGACGGCCACCTCGATCGCGCCCGACCTCACCGCCCCGGACGTCACCGCCACGATCGACCAGACCGACGGCGCGACTATCAGCGGAACGACCGAGCCGAAAGCCACCATCACTTTCAACGTGCCGGGCACATTGAACACGATCCGCATCACCGCCGACGCCGACGGCAATTGGAGCTCGCCGCTCGCTCCCGCGCTCATCAGAGGCGAAATCGTCTTTGTCAGGGCGTCCGACGGTGCAGGCAACACCACCATGGCCGCGGCCACGGCACCTGACCTGACCCCGCCGACGATCACCGCGAGGATCGAGGACGACAACGGCACAGCCATCAACGGCAAGACTAAACCGAACATTTCTGTCAGCTTCACACACCCGATCACTGGCGAGAAGATTTCGGTGACCTCCGGTGTCGACGGCACCTGGAGCTCGCCGCTGTCCCCCGCGCTCACCAACGGCGAGACCGTCACCGTCACCGCGACCGACGCAGCCGGAAACACCGGAACGACCACGGCGAACGCGGCCGACACCACCGAACCACCAGTGACCGCAGAGATCGATCAGACTGACGGCGCGACGATCAGCGGGAAGACTGAACCGAGTCTCACCGTCGCTTTCGAGCATCCGACCACCGGCGAAACGGTTCTCGTCACTTCCGGCGCAGACGGCACCTGGAGTTCGCCGCTCACGCCTGGGCTCACCAACGGAGAATCCGTCACGGTCACCGCGACCGACCGCGCCGGCAACTCCGCGACGGCCACCGCGACCGCCCCCGATCTCACCGCCCCGGACGTGACCGCCGCGATCGACCAGACCGACGGTGCCACGATCAGCGGAAAGACCGAAGCGAACATCACCGTCACCTTCGAACACCCCACCACGGGCGAGAAGGCGACCGTCACCTCCGGCGCAGACGGCACCTGGAGTTCCCCGCTCGCACCCGCCCTCACCAACGGCGAGACCGTGACGGTCACCGCGACCGACGCCGCAGGGAACTCCGCGACGGCAACCGCGAAGGCGCCCGTCATCACGACAAAGCCGAAGGCGACGGATCCCCCGACGAAGCCGAAGCCGACCGCCCCCGGGACCACCCCTCCGGTTGACCCAGCGACGCCCGCGGGCCCGAAGCCGAAGCCGAGCTCGAACCTCGCGGTCACCGGCTCGGAGGCCCCGACGCTCGGCCTCGCCCTCGTCGCGCTCGCCCTCGTCGGCGGCGCAGCGGCGATCTGGACCGCGCGCCGTCGCTCGAACCGCGCGTAGCGCACCCCGCGCCCGGCCCGAGCGGCGAGCGCCCCGGAACTACGGTCCGGGGCGCTCGCCGCATTCCGTTTTGACACCGGGGATTGCGCGTCGGATCCGACGCTATCCGGATCCGGGCATATGTATCGATCCCCGCGAGGAAACCGGACCAGACCTCTGGTACGTTTCATTGGAGTTACGTACTATGTATGCGTGACGCGGGATTACGAAGGACTCAGACGTAAACTCGACGCGCTCTCGGACCGGGTAGCGCAACTCGAGGCCGCACACGGGGGTGCGAGGCCGCCGGGCGCGAAGGAGTCAGCGCCATACGAAGCGCAGCCCCCGAAACCCGACGACGGGCACCGCCCGCCGCCAGACGAAGCGCAGCCCCCGACCCTCGACGCGGAGACGTTCTGGGCCCTCCACGGCGTGCAACAGCGGCTCGCCGGCGACCCGAGCACCAGGGGCGGCGCCGTCATGATCGTGGGCAGTCTCACGCTCCCCAACGGGGGCCCGGTCGCCTGGCACCAAATCGCGGGAAGCGACGGCCTCCTGACTTCCGATTGGTCGGATCAGGCACTCAGCTTCAGCGCGCTGGGACATCCCGTGCGCCTCGAGTTGCTGCGCCACATCCTCGCGGGCGTGCACGCGACCGCCGACCTCGCCGAAGTGACCGCACTCGGCACAACCGGGCAGCTGCACCACCACCTGCGCCAGCTCCTCGCGGCAGGCTGGGTCAGGCAGAGTGGCCGCGGCAGCTACGAGGTACCGGCCGCCCGAGTCGTGCCCCTGCTCGCTTGTCTCACGGGATCGTGGCGATGAGGGGGCTGCTCAGCGAGCTGTATCGGGTGCGCGGGCCGATCCTCTATGGTGCCGTGATCCCGCTGCTAGCTCTCGCGCTGTTCGGTCGCCTCATCACCGGCGAGGAAGCCGCCGGGCCGAAAATGGCTATCGGACTCGCCGCTCACGCCGTCGCCGCTCTGAGCTTGGGCCTCACACTTGCGCGGCCGCTCGTCTGGGTCTGGGGGTCTGATGTAGGAACTGGTGACATTCCTCGTTAGGCCGCGAGGGCCAGGTCGCTGTTCATGATGGCCTCGAACCCGACCGGTGTCAAACTACCCCGGCACGCCTGCCTACGTCTGTGGTGGCACGTCCGCCCGATCCAGGTCACGATCGCGATGCGTAGCCGTGAATTGGCCTGGTTTGAGTACCGATCTTTATAAAAGGATGGAACTACGATGCCCAGCAAATACGGCCCTGAACTTCGCCAGCGTGCGCTCCGGATGCTTGCCGAGGCCCGCCCTGAACGCGAGTCGCTGACTGCGGCGTGCCGTCATTTCGGTGGGCTCCTCGGAGTGAGCCCGGAGACTCTGCACGTGTGGCAACACCGCTACGACATCGATACCGGTGTGAAGCCCGGCACGTCCATCGATATGGGTGAGGAGAACCGGCGGTTACGTCGCGAGGTGACCGAGCTTCGTAAAGCGCACGAGGTCCTCAAAGCCGCGAGCGTGTATTTCGCGAAGGAACTCGACCGGCCACGAACGAAATGATCAGATTCATCGAAGAGCATCGTGATCGTTACGGGGTCGAGTTCCTCTGTCGTGCTCTGCGTGCGGCAGTTCGTGGGTTTCTCACCTCCCGCGGGTATCGGGCCGTGAAGGCCCGGTCGGCCTCAGCGGCGCAGCTGCGCGATGAACTCCTCATGCCGGAGATCCAGCAGCTTCACGCGAAGCATTATGGCGTGTACGGACGACTGAAGATGCACGCCCTGCTCAAGCGTGAGGGGTGGGGAGATCGGCCGCGACCAGACCGAGCATCTGATGCGGCTCGCCGGCGTGCGTGGGATACGGAAATCAAAGCGCGTGTTCACCACACGCCCCGACAAAGCGGCGATACTGCCTGCTGATCTCGTCAACCGCAGATTCGTTGCTGACGGGCCGCGCAAGCTCTGAGTGTGCGATGCGACCTACGTCGCGACGTGGTCTGGATTCGCCCATGTCGCGTTCGTCACCGACGTATAATCGCGTCGGATCGTGGGCTGGAATGTCGCATCAACGCTCAGATCTGAGATCTTGCCAATGCAGGCACCCGATATGGCTGCCTGGCAGTCAGGCGGCCGACTCGAAGGGCTCATCCATCACGCCGACCACGGATCGAACGACACCACCATGGTCTACACGGACCGCATCGCGGAACTCGGGGCGCTGCCCTCGACCGGAACCGTCGGCGACAGTTTCGATAACGCGATGGCCGAGGCAGTCAACACCCTCTACAAGACCGAACCCATCCGGCCGCAAGGCCTGTGGAGGACGGTCGAGCAGGTCGAGCTCGCAACGCTCGAATGGGTGTGGTGGTAGAACCACGAACGCCTCCACGGCGAACTCGACATGCGCACCCCGACCGAGGTCGAACAGACCTACTACACTGAAACCGAGACGCTTCTGCCACCGACCGGGTGACAGGGAAACCGGGCGGAACTCAAACCAGGCTAATTCATTCACGAATCAAGAGGCCGCACGTCAAGGTCGCCAAAGACCGAGTCCCAGGTTGGCGAGTTGCTCTCATTTCCAGTCAACATTCCGCCTTGCAACAGCTAAGCAGCCCCGCGTTTGTGCATTGCCTGGTTCAGCGATGCAATCTTCTTCTTGACTGCGGCAGCACGATGCGGATCTGTTAGCGTACCTAGCCGTGGAGTGACATGCGCAATCTCATAGCTTCCACCACCACCCCAAGAAACGGCCGCTGTGATTCCTCCAGGGTCAGTGCCTTCAATGACGCTGTTCAAGCGTGGAACGATGAATTCAAGAACCGTTTGCGTGTTTCGCTCGGCCAGAATCCAGCGCCGTCTCATCTTGTGCGCTGTGGCAGCAGTCGTGCCACTTCCACCAAAAATGTCTACGACAAGTTCTCCGGGGTTTGTGGCGATATGAATAATGCGTTCAAGCAAGTTCTCTGGCTTCGGGGTATCAAAAACTTCCGCATCTGGGAAGAGAGCCATTAGATGACGCTTTGCCTCATCGTTCGTGCCGGTATCGCCAGAGCCCCAAACAGTAAATGGAACCAAGCCACGAAGCTGATGAGCGAATAACTTGATGCGGGGTGAGCCGCTGCCATTCTTCGGAAACCAGATCCGGTCTTCCGCCACGAGTTCTTTGTAGGTCGACTCTGTTGCGTACCATGAGCGACCTCGCGGTGGGCGCAAGGAGTCACCATTAGGAGTCACAATGTCATACTGCTGGGCTTTGCGATACCCCGGGGCTGTGAAAGGAGCGTCAGCCCAAGGGCCACGTGGGTCATCATCACGGTTGCGAAGAAGTGCTTCATCCTTACTTAAGAGATTGCGAGAAGTCTTCCATCGTTTCGGCCCACTTGGAGCATAAACAAGAATGGTGTCGTGGTTTGAGGAAAATGCTGCGCGCGAGTCCCGTGTCGTCTTCTTCTGCCAAATGACAGACGCTACAAATGCTTGTTCACCAAAAACCTCGTCCATGATTGCGCGAGCCCTGTGTACCTCGGCATCATCCAGGTGAACCCAAATGCTGGCATCCTCGGTCAGAAGTGGCTTAATGGCGGCCAGGCGGTCACGCATCATGCTCAGCCACATCGGACGTTGCATTGTGTCGTTGTACTGGCGGAAGTTCACCTGAGTGTTAAAAGGCGGATCAATATAGACAAGTCGAATGCCCGAACCCAAAACTGAGGTGTTTTCCTTCAGCGCTTCAAGTACATCAAGGCCATCCCCGATGGCAAGCAGATTCGACTGGCTAGTCAAAGTTCCATTGCTGAGCTTTGTAAATCTGAGCGGCTTGGCGAGTCGACGATCAGTTGGCTGAACCCACTCGTAGCCGGTAAGTCCGGCGGCGCAGAGCGAGAGTTCCTTATTAGGCCAGACCAGTTGAACGTCAGCCATTTCCACACCCACTTTCCGAGTTTGGGCACGCCTCAATGTCCTTTGCGGCCACTATAAATACAATGGCATGAACGCACGACATTACTCGGGAGACACAACCACAATCATGACAATTGGCACCTCAGGAGTAGTAACACCTTCCACACCGGAAATCCTTGCGCGGCGCCCGTTTGTCAGATGGGTAGGCGGTAAGACGCGCCTTTTGCCCAAAATTTTGCCCTATATCCCCGAAGAGTTCAAGAACTATTTTGAGCCATTCCTCGGTGGCGGAGCGATGTTCTTTGGAGTTCAAGATCGTATTGCTGGAACGGCATATCTTGCCGACCTAAACCAGCACCTTGTCGCGGCTTGGGTAGCAATGCGGGATCATCAGGAAGAACTTCGCCCCCGCTTGGAGTGGTACAAGGAGCACGACTCCAAGGACTTCTACTATCAGGTGCGGTCCGAGGCTCCTACAGGGCTGATTGAAACCGCCGCTAGGTTTCTGTACCTCAATGGAGTTTCCTGGAATCACCTATGGAGAGAAAACTCCAAGACTGGCGCGATGAATGTCCCCTGGGGTGATCGTCAGTTCAAGAGCTTCAGTGAGGAAACCTTCGTGGCAATAGCAAATACCTTGCGAATCGCTGATGTTAGGGCAGAAGATTTCAGGACGGTCCTCGCAAAGGCCATGCCAGGGGACTTCGTGTATCTTGATCCGCCCTACTTGCCCGTTTTCACGAAGTCGGACGTTGAAAAGGAACCGACCTCGAAGTTCAACAAATACACTGCAAAGGTCTTCGGGGAGGAAGATTTACTTCAACTTGCTGACATCTGTAACGACTTGTCAAAACGCGGAATCAGATGGGTGATGTCCAATCGAGACACGCCAGGAGTTCGCGAGCTATTCCCGAACGCAGATATTATCGGTTTCACCACGCATCGTTCATTGGCAGCTCAGAGCAAGCGTGAAGTTGAAGCCCGTAAATCGCCGGAGGCGATAATCGTCGGAAGGTAGTTGACAGCGTGGTCGCGACTCCAGTTGAAGCAGTTTGGGTTTGGTACTACGGCGGTTCAACCCAGAAGTGGACGTACGGTCGGTTTGGGACAGAAGATGGATTCACAAAAGACCATCTCCAGATCGCGGGTCCTGCAGGTGAGGTGGTAGAGAACCTCTACGGGCTCCGACAAGCTTCTGGACAGTCGCACAGCTTGACAATTAAGTGGCCTGGTGGGCAGGTAGCCGGCTCCTTTTATTGGTCTTCTGGACGCTTCGTCCTCCGTTGGAACCGCGTAAAAGGGGCCAATTTGCCGTGGAGCGCCCCCGAACCTTGGCGGATGAGGTCAAATTCGAATGCTGCAGCACCGAGCCCGTTGATTGGAAACGGGGCGGCCACAACGGCAGCGGATGCGAAGGCCGCAATCGACCAATTCAATGCAAGCAATCCGGACGCATACTTGGTTGCCGTTAAGTTGCGGGGGGAAGACGATGTCCTTCACGTCCGTTCCTACCTACGGACACCCCCTGCGGGAATGGACTACGCAAGCACCGACCTTCTCCCTGAATTTGTTGAACGACTCGTCAACAAGATGGGACGAAAGGCCACTTGCCTGGGGACGGAAATCCCAGACGCGTCCGTAGACGACGACGTGCAGGGTGCTCTTGATCGCCTCGAGGAGAACCCGAATCTTCTGCTTATCGGCCCACCCGGTACAGGCAAGTCGGTGTTACTCGACAAGCTTGCTCGTCACATCGAGAAGCCGGGCATTGGTGTCCTGTTTGATCCAGACGAGACCTACGCAGCATGGTCGGATTCGGCAGAATCCGCGGAGCCCGGAAAAGCATCCACTGTCGTCTTTCATCCGAGCTACACGTATGACAACCTCGTTGTTGGTCTCCTTCCCAAGGTGAAAGGTAACGCCGTCTCAGTGGGCGTAACCACAGGTCCGCTTGTAAATCTTGCTCAGTACGCCTCGAACGGGCGCCGTGCTCTTCTCGTCTTGGATGAATTCAATAGAGGGAATGCAGCGGCAATTCTCGGAGATACGCTAGCTTTGCTCGACAAAGACAAGCGGGACGTAGCACAGGTGGAACTCCCCTCCTTCGGGCTTCCGCTTGAGGTGCCGAGCGAGTTCGGTGCCGACGGTGAAACAATGATTGATACACGGCTCACGCTGCCGAAGACACTTTGGATTGTCGCGGCGATGAACTCGAGTGACCGAAGTGTTGCGCCCCTTGATGCTGCGCTCCGACGGCGTTTCTCAATCGTTGAAATCATGCCCAGCTACAAAGTCTTGTCTGAACAGCTGATGGCAAATCCAGATGCCGACCTTGACGCGGATTGGCAGCATTGGACAACGAGCTCCGTTGCTCAACTCGCCGTGACTCTTCTCAAGAGACTGAATGAGCGAATTGAAGCCTCGCTAGGACGTGATTTCACGCTTGGCCACTCGAACTTCTGGAGTGTCGGCGGTGCGTCAAGTACAGAAGCACTCGCCTCCCTTGCAAATGCGTGGGATATGCGGATTGTTCAGACCCTTAGGCTTGCACTTCAGGACGATGAAGACACGCTTTCGTTCATCTTGAGGGCGGGGCAGCAGTCCGAGACAGTCAGCGCCGCTCAGACTCGCGCCGCATATTGGGGGCAAACAAACCCTGCATTCGAACAGTATGCTCGACCTCGACTTGAGTTCAATATGTTGAGCGAACTCGGCACGTTTGAACAGCTCACTGAGCTGAAACGTCTCGCTGGAGCGTAGATGAACTCCCGATTGACCCTTACTGAGCATGTCGAGGCATCGCTTCCAGATGCGATCGCCAGAGAAGTCTATGATGCAGTACAGGGGCTATCCGGAGTACTCAAGCCGCGCAGGCCCCAGATCGCTCGCCAAGGCTCAACTGTAGAGGTGAAAAACCTAATCGGATCCGTGCGGTTAGCAAACGGAAGTATATTGCAGGTTGACCCCAAGATCTCAGGTCTGGACTCTTGGCCTGAGGCAGCAGTCCAGCTGTTAACAAGCACTTCGCGAATCTCGGTTACTGGATCTCAGCGGTCATCCCAAGGGGAAAGCCACACGGATTTGACCGCCATGATTGCGTTTGAATTTGAGCGCAGGCTTTCTACGGCGTTGAAGAAGGACGGGCCAGTTGAGATCTTTGAACGTCGCAGGCACGTCTCCCGGCGGATAGATGGACATCTGAATGTCGGCGCGTACACGCGTCGTCTATGGCGTGACCCAGTTTCGTTTCCGATAGATCGCGACGAGCTAACAATTGAGAATGACTTTGCGCGGGGATTGTCAATTGTTTCTAGGGTCTTACGTCGGTCAGTTCCCAGTTCGTCTCTCGCGTCAAAGCTTCGGAGGTTAGAGTCAGAGGTTGTACCGGGCATTGCACTTCCGTCATTCTTGAATCCGGCAGTCGCAAACCTGCGGTTACCCTCCCAGTGGTCTAACTACCGACCTGCTTGGGACATTGCGGCGGCCATTCTACGGAACAAATCAGTTGTGAATGACCCCGGCCACTCTGTTGGACTCGAGGTGGCGGTTGAGCCGTGGCCACTCTTAGAAACGCTGCTGGAGCGAGTATTGAGCGCCGTTGAGCGTACGCCCGCCGCGGCTCTCCAAATGAGAAAGAAGAAGAACTATCCCCTTCTGCAGCACGGAAGTTCTGTAGCAGGCTGGGTGGTGCCAGACGGAGTGCTTCAGCGCACAGATGGTTCAGTGGCCGCTTCATTCGAAGCAAAATACACCTCTCCGAAAGAGCATCCTCAGGAGTCGCATCGCTACCAAGCACTTAGTACGGCTGCCGTACTCCGCGCTCCAGTGGCAGTAATCGTCTATCCGGGCAGACAAGCCCCGAAGCTATACTCCGTTGAAGGATTTAACCGACAGCCAGCAGTCCTGGCCACGGTCGGGCTTGACCTATACGGTTACTCGAGGTTCTCTGACGAAAAAGTTCGTGCAGAAGGATTGCTGCAACTTCTTACCCAAGCTGAACTGCTCCTACCGAATGCGTGAATGCGCGACGTAGGGGTCTGATGCACGTTTGGGTGACATTCAACATGGCTAGTTTCGGCTGGCCTGGAAGGATGAACCTATGCCTCCTCGTTACCCGAAAGAGTTCCGTGATGACGTCATCCGGATCGCGGTAAATCGCGGCCCGGAAGTGACACTCGTGCAGATCGCGAAGGACTTCGGCATCCACGTCGGAACCCTCGATAAATGGCTTCGAGAGGAACGCGTCGAACAGGGCCAGAAACCCGGCGTGACCCGGTCTGAGAACGCTGAGCTGCGTGAGCTTCGTAAACGGAACAAGCTCCTTGAGCAAGAAGTGGAAGTGCTTCGTCGTGCGGCCGCGTATCTCTCGCAGGCGCATCTGCCGGGAAAAGTCTCTACCCGCTCGTGAAAGGGCTCGCCAATGACGGGGTCCCTGTCGTGGTGTCGTGCCGGGTATTGAAGCTTTCCCGCCAGCCTTACTACCGCTGGCTCCGCAACCCAGTGACTGAGCGTGACCTTACGCAGGCGTATCGCGCGAACGCGCTCCACGACGCCCACCTTGAAGACCCCGAGTTCGGGTACCGGTTCCTCGCAGACGAAGCGAAGAGCCTCGGCGAGCAGATGGCTGACAGAACTGCGTGGCGGCTTTGTCGTGATCAGCAGTGGTGGTCAGCGTTTGGGAAGAAGAAAGCCCGCGGGAAAGGCAGAAAGCCTGGCCCGCCCGTTCATGACGACCTGGTGCAGCGCGAGTTCGTGGCCGCTGCGCCGAACGAGTTATGGCTTTCGGACATCACCGAGCATTGGACTGGTGAAGGCAAGCTCTATCTCTGCGCGGTGAAAGACGTCTTCTCCAACCGGATTGTCGGCTACTCCATCGACGCGCAAATGACCTCCTCGCTTGCGGTGACCGCGTTGAACAACGCCGTGCTTCGCCGCGGTGATGTCGCAGGGTGTGTGCTGCACACGGATCGTGGGTCTCAGTTTCGAAGCCGGAAACTACAGCGCGCTCTCCCCGGTCACAGGATGGCCGGCTCGATGGGGCGTGTGGGTGCTGCGGGCGACAACGCGGCTATGGAATCGTTCTTCAGCCTGCTCCAGAAGAACGTCCTGAATCGCAAGACCTGGGGCACCCGAGACGAACTCCGGTCAGCAATCGTGGCATGGATCGAGCGCACCTATCATCGACGCCGCAGACAGGCCCGGTTGGGACGTTTGACGCCGATCGAATACGAGAGCATCATGAACAAACAGGTCGCACTCGCTGCTTAACCAAACTGTCACCGAAACGTGCATCAGACCCAGCCGCCTCAGCGGCTCTGTGTAAGGGCAGACTTGTCGCTGTTGTATGCGCAGCTTGAGAACTGAACCGACCGGTGCGTCGCTGCGCAGTGGTTTCCCTTCAGGAGCATGTCCTAGCGCGTCAACTAATGTTCTCTGCGACCGTGCTAGCTGGATTAACGGCCCATCAGCTTTCAGCCCCGAGACGCCGCCCTCGAATAGTTCGTTAGCTTCGGAGAAATCTACTGCTGCTTTGCGAGTATGAGCGGCGAGGCACTATGTACCTGGCGCGACCAGCATCACTGCGACCGAACCGCATCACGAAAGAAAGCCATAGCTACCGCTGTGTCGAAAGAAAAAGTTCCTCCCGCGTTTCCGCGGGAGGAACAGATCCATCTTCTAATGCCATTCTTATTCAGTCCAAAGGTTTGAATAAGCCTGTATTGGTCGGGCTGACAGGATTTGAACCTGCGACCCCTTGACCCCCAGTCAAGTGCGCTACCAAGCTGCGCCACAGCCCGTTGTGTTCCGCGGTTCCCCGGAGGGCGCCGCCGAAGCAACCCCTCTATCCTACCCATATTTCTGGCCGCCGGTGACCACGGGGCCGGTCGGGCGCGCCGCGCCTCGCCGGCCCCGCGGAAACCGCGGCGGATCGGGAGAGAAGAGAAGCTAGAGCACGCTTTGCAGGAACCCGCGGGTGCGGGCGTGCTGCGGGTTGTCGACGAGCGAGGCAGGATCGCCGGCCTCGACGACGACGCCGCCGTCCATGAATACGATCTGGTCGGCGACCTCGCGGGCGAAACCGATCTCGTGGGTGACGACGATCATCGTCATGCCCTCCATCGCGAGTTCCTTCATCACGTCGAGCACTTCGCCGACGAGCTCGGGGTCGAGCGCGGAGGTGGGCTCATCGAACAGCATGAGCTTCGGTTTCATGGCGAGGGCGCGGGCGATCGCGACGCGCTGCTGCTGTCCGCCCGAGAGCTGCGACGGGTAGTGGTCGGCCCAGGCGGCGAGGCCGACGCGTTCGAGCAGCCTGCGCGCTTCGGCGACGGCGTCGGCGCGGTTCTTCTTCGACACGATGAGCGGCGCCTCGACGATGTTTTCGAGGGCGGTCTTGTGCGGGAAGAGATTGAACCGCTGGAACACCATGCCGATCGAGCGGCGCTGCCGCGCGATCTCCTTCGGGTGCATCTCCCGCAGGTGCTGCCCCTCAGGGCGGTAGCCGATCACGTCGCCGTCAACCATGATCCGTCCACCGTCGATGGTCTCCAGGTGGTTGACGCATCGGAGGAGGGTGGATTTGCCCGATCCGGACGGCCCGAGGAGCACGGTCACCTGCCCCTCGTGCACGTCCATCGTGATGCCCTTCAGCACCTCGAGGTCGCCGAAGTGCTTGCGCACCCCGCGGATCTGCACGAGCGCGGTTTCGCTGAGTTCAGCCACGACGCTCCCCCTTCTTCTTACCGCCGCCGAGCTGCACGGCGATCGCCCCGGTCATGTCCTTCGCCTTCTGCAGCGTCGACACTGGCGCGTTGCGCTCCACGCCGCGCCCGAAGTAGCGCTCGAGGTAGTGCTGCGGGATCGACAGCAGCGACACGATGATCAGGTACCAGATACTCACCACGATCAGGAGTTCCACCTGTTTGAGGTTCTGCGCGGAGATCTGCGTCGCCCGCGTGTACACCTCCATGACGGCGATCAGGGAGAGCAGCGAGGTGTTCTTGATCATCGAGATGAGCTCGTTGCCGAGCGGCGGGATGATCACGCGCATCGCCTGCGGGAGCAGGATCCGGACGAAGGTTTCGAGCGGGCTCATGCCGAGCGAGGCCGCGGCTTCTTTCTGCCCGGAATCGACGGACAGCATTCCGGATCGAACGATCTCCGCCGAGTACGCCGCCTCGTTGAGCGTGAGCGCGATGATGCCCGCGACGAACGCGCTGAGCAGGGAGTTCGTGTCGACCTGCCAGAACACGACGTCGGTGAACGGGATCCCGAGCGTGATCTTCTCGAAGATGAGGCCGAAGTAGCCCCAGATCACGATCTGCACGAGCAACGGCGTGCCGCGGAACAACCACACGTAGAACGAGGAGAACGCGACCGCGATGGGGTTGCTGGAGAGGCGCATCGCGGCGAGGATCACGGCAAGGACGGTCGAGATGATCATCGAGATCGCCGTCACCACGAGGGTCACGCCGACGCCGGCGATGATCTCCGAATTGAACATGAACTTCCCGACGATCGAGTAGTCAATGTTCTTGTTCGTCCACAGCGCCTGGATCACCCAGGCGGCGAAGAGGAGGAGCACGGCCGCCCAGATCCAACGGCCGGGGCGCCGGAGCGGGAGCGCCTCGATGTCGAAGCGCCGGTCCTCTCCGGTCCCCACGGTTGAGGTGGTGGTCGTCATGGTTAGCCCTGGGCCGCCGTCGACGCGCCGTTCACGATCGCCTTGTCGGTCGCGAAGGAGTCGAGGTTGTGCTTCTTGAGGATGTCGGCGTAGACGCCCTCGTCGATGAGCGACTGCATGGCGAGGCGCAGCGCCTCGGTCAGCGCCTCGTTCTCCTTGAGCGTGCCGATGCCCGTGTACACGGGGTTGATACCGGCGGGGTTCTTCGGATCGTTGATCATCTCGAAGTCCTTGCCGTCGCCCGCGGTCGCGACCGTGTAGGCGGCGACGGGCGAGTCGACGGGGTACGCGACGACGCGGCCGGCCTTGAGCGCGGTCTGCGGGTCCTGCGCGGTGGGGAGCTGCTGCACCTTGACCTCGCCCTTGCCGTCGGCCTTGCAGGTCTTCGACAGGTCGGTGAGGAGTTCGAGCTGCGCGCTCGATTTCTGCACGGCCACGTTCTTTCCGCACAGGTCGTCGATGGACTTGATCCCCTCGGGGTTGCCCTTCTTCACGACGATCGAGAAGCCCGCGTAGATTTCCTCGACGAAGTTGAGGGTCTTCTCGCGCTCGACGGTGTCGTTCATGCCCGACATGATGATGTCGAACTTCTTCGCCTGCAGCGACGGGATCACGGTCTCAAATGCCTGATGGGAGATGACGATCTTGACGCCGAGCTTCTCGCCGAGTGCCTGCGCGAGGTCGGGATCGAGGCCGACCTGCTTCTCGCCTTCCAGGAGGATGAACGGCGCGTAGGGGATGCCAGCGGCGGCCTTGATCTGGCCGGCGTCGCGGATCGACTTCGGCAGCGCGGCCTCAGCGGCCTTGTCGACGCCGGAGGTGAGCTTCGGTGCGTCGTCGGCGGGCGCGGAGGATCCGCCGCCGTCGGAGCCGGAGCAGGCGGTGAGTCCGAGCATTGCGGCGAGCGCGGCTGCGGCGGTGATGCGGGCGATCTTCTTCATGGGTTCCTCTTCCTCGGGGAATGGGTGCGGCCGGGGCCGCTGATGGCAAGTGGTGGATTGGGTGTGGACGGAAAGTGTGTGGGCGGGAAGTTGTGGGGGCCGGATCGCGAGGCGGCAAGATCGCGAGGCGGGCCGATCCGGATGCGGATCAGGGCCGCGAGGCCCAGTTCTCCTCCCCCGGTCCGACGTGGTGGCCGAGGAACTCGGCATACGTCTGGCGGCGCACCGCGAGGCGGCTCTCGCCGTCGCGGCAGAACACGACGGCGGGCTTGAGCGCCCCGTTGTAGTTGTTGGAGAGCGTGTAGCCGTACGCGCCGGTCGCGGCGAGCACGATCGTGTCTCCCGTCGCCGGCGCGGCGAGGCGCGCCTGATTGACGAGCAGATCCCCCGATTCGCACTGGCGTCCGACGAGCTGGGCGGTCGTGTCGGGCTGGGCGTCGGCGCGGTTGGCAACGATGGGCGTGAACTCCATGTTCATGAGCGCCACGTTCATCTGGTCGGCGAGGCCGCCGTTGACGGCGACGAAGGTCTCCCCCGTGCGCTTCACGTTGTTCACCTGATAGGCGGTCATTCCCGAGCGGGCGACGAGCGAGCGGCCCGGCTCGATGATGAGCTCGCTCCCCTCGGGGAGGATCCGGCGTGCCGCCGCGGTGATCGCGTCGAGGTAGGTGTCGAGCGCGGGCGCGTGGTGGTTCACGTTGTAGTCGACGCCGAGGCCGCCGCCGATGTTGTAGGTGGGGAATTCGCCGAGCTCGCGCACGGCCTCGACGGCGCGCTCGAACGGCTCGACCTCGAGCACCTGCGATCCGATGTGCAGGTGGAGCCCGATCACGTTGATGAACGGGTGATCCGCGAGGCGCTCGATGAGCTCCTTCGCCTGCGGGATCGGGAGGCCGAACTTCGACTTCGGGCCGCCGGTCGAGATCGCCTTCGGCACGCGCGGATCGACGCCGGGGATGATCCGCACCAGCACGTCCTGGGGCCGGTCGAGCAGGCGGGTGAGGCGCTCGACGTCGGCCTCACCGTCGATCACGATCGCGCCGATGCCGGCGTCAACGGCGAGCGCGAGCTCCTCCTCGCTCTTGGCGTTGCCGTGGAGGTGGATGCGCTCGGCGGGGGCGCCCGATTCGAGCGCGAGCAGCAGTTCGCCGGCACCCGCGACATCGATGGAAAGTCCCTCGTCGGCCGCAATTGCGTATGCGGCGAGCACCGGAAACGACTTGGACGCAAACGCGACCTGGCTGTTCGGCCAGCGCGCGGCGAGGCCCTCACGGTAGGCGCGCATGCGCTCGCGCAGCCCCTGCTCGTCGACGACGTAGAGCGGCGTGCCGTAGGTCTCGGCGAGCTCGGGGACCGAGCAGCCGCCCACCTCGAGCGTCCCGTCGGCGCGGACTGCCGCGTGCGTCGGGAAGATCCGTCGGAACTCCGGATCGTAGAACTCGCTCATTGCCACTTGACCACTCCTTTGTCGGTGTACTCATCGACTGTAGAAAGCGGTGTGCCCAGACTTGTTATCGAATCCGATAATCTTTCGCCATGTCCTTATCGGATCCGCAAGCACCCCCGCCGCGTCTCCCGTCGGCGGCACTCCCGCTCGACCTGCTCGTCAGGCAGCTCGGCGAGGGGGTCGTCACGGTGCTGCACGCCCCGGAATCCCCGGCAGCGATGTCCGGCGTCTCCTACTTCGACAGCGAGGCCGAACCGCAAACCCTGGTGGGCCAGCTGATCCTCGTCACCGCCCACGGTGAGTTCGCCCAGGACCGCTTCGCCGCGATCTGCGCGCAGCTCGCGGACGCGGGCGCCTGCGGAATCGTGATCCGGGCCGCGCAGGGCGCTGCCGACCCGGCGCTGCTCGCGGCGTGCGACGAATACGACCTGGAACTCCTCGCACTGGCCCCGGAAATCGGCTGGCGCGAGTTCGACGCGCTCGCCAGCCGCCTCCTCGGCGAGCACGGCGCGGGCCTGCAACTCGGCACGAACTCGGGAGACCGCCTGTTCGCGCTCGCGAACTCGATCGCGCAGGTGTTCGGAGGCTCGGTCGCGATCGAGGATCACCGCCGGAACATCCTCGCCTACTCGGCGATCGCGGGCCAAGCCATCGACAGCCTGCGCGCGAACGGCATTCTGACCCGGCGCACTCCGGACGGGCCCCTCAATGAAATCCGCTACCGCCAGGTGTTCTCCACCGACGGGGTGTCGCGCTTCCCCACCGAGGAGCCGTTCTCGCCGCGTGCGGCGGTGCCGCTGCGGGCGGGAAACATCACGCTCGGCTCGATCTGGGCGATCGACCCCGAGGGGCACGACACCTCGATCCCTCTCTCCCCCGAGAAGCGCGATGTGCTGCTCGACGCGGCCCAGATCGCGGCCGGATACATCGTCGACGCGTGGCGCTTCGACCACGGCGACGAGCGTTCGAAGGAGACCGCGCTCCGCCGCTTCCTCGCGGGTTCCCCGCACGAGAACGACACGACGGTCCTCGGGATCCGCCCCGAGAAGCACTACCTGGTCGTGGCGATCGAAAGCTCACGCGCCGCGGGCGCAGACATCAGCGAGCTCCGCACGGCCGCCTCGCGCCACCTCTCCGTCTACTTCCCCGGTAGCTCCTGCACGATCATCGACGGCCGCGTCATCGCGCTCGTTCCGGCGAGCTCGACGGAGCCGGTGTCCCGCTCGCTCGAGCGCCTCGTACCGGAGCTCACCCGGCTGTCCGGCGGCTCCTGCCACTGCGGCATCGGCGAGCCGCGGCGACCGGGATCGTCGTTCGCGGTCGATGCGGAGCGCGCGATCCGGATCGCAGAGTGCGCCGCCGAGCAGGGATTCTCGCTGGCGACCTCGGAGAAGGTGCAGCCGCAGCTCGTGCTGCGGGCCTGCGCGGACGCCCTGCAATCCGACGCGCTCCAGCTGCCGGAGACGCTCGCGCTGCTCGCGGCGCAAGAGGCGGAAACGCATACGACGCTGCTGGCGTGGCTGGAGGAGCGCGGTAACGCGCCGCGCGTCGCCGAGCGGCTGCGCGTGCACGAGCAGACCGTGCGCTACCGGATCCGCAAGGCAGAATCGCGGCTCGGGATCGACCTGTTCGATCCGGATCGGACGCTCGTCCTGTGGCTGCAGCTGCGCCTCGCCACGCTCCGGCCGGGCTAACCCTTCAGCTGCGCCGCGCGACGCTGCGGCCGGACTAGCCCACCAGCTGCGCCGCACGACGCCGCGAGCGGGCTAACCTTCCAGCTGCGCCTCACGACACTATGAGCGGGCTAGCCCTCCTGCTCATCCTCGCGTCGCGGTTCCTCGCCGAAGCGGAATGCGCGCCCCGAGATGGCCGTCGGGGTGATGCGCACGAAGGTGGGTTTCAGTGTCGGGACGAACGGCTTGAGCGGCAGCGCCTCCGCCTGGGCGACCTCGGCCTCGAGCTCGAGCGCACGGGCCTCGCCGCGCACGACCACGCTCCAGCCCCCTTCGTCGTCGAAGCGGTCCACCTCGAACAGCACGTCGCTGTTGATCGTGAGCCCGGCGAGCTTGCTGCCGCCCGCGGTGCGGAAGACGAGTGTGCGACCATCGAGAACGAAGTTGATCGGGACCACATCCACGACATCGACGACGTGGGTGACGAGACGTCCGACCTGCTCGGTTCCGAGGCGCTCCCAGCACTGCTCGTCGGTGAGCTTGGTGACGGGATCGGAGATGAATTCCATGTGTCTATTATCTCGCACCTGAGGCGGAACGCTATGGGGAATTTCCCTGGTCCGTCGATCCTCTGACCCTGCGCAGTTCGGCCAGGAGGAGCCCTCTCGCTTCGGCACCGCTAAGATCCCCGATGAGCACCCGGACGGTCAGGCCGTCCGCGATCGCGAGCAGCGTGCGGGCGGCACGCAGGGACCCGTCCGCTAGGAGTTTGTCCCCCCGACCGCCAGCATCCTCGAGCAGGCGCGCGATCTCCTCCTCGGTGCCACGCTTCGCCTCGGCGAGGAGCCCGGCGATCTCCTCGTCAGCGGCCGATTTTGAGAGATAGGCGTGCCAGACGCTCGCGCCGAATCTCGCCCGATCCGAGTCCGGGATCGCGTGCAACAGAATGTGCCGGAGGCGCTCCTCGGGGGCCTCGGGCAGATCCTGATAGCGATCGTGAGCCAGGTCGATCATGGTCTCGCAGGCCGCCAGCACCAGAGCGTCGCGGGTGCCGAAGTGATGCTGCACCCGGCCGACGGACACGCCGGCCTGATCGGCGACCCGGCGAAAAGTGACGCGCTCGATCCCCCCGCCCGCGATGAGCACCCACACGGCCTGAATGATCTCCTGGCGGCGGGCGTCGGAGGGCGAGGAAACCATGCACCCACCCTAGCAATACGTTCGTATCGAATCGATGCTACGATACGGACGTATTGATTTCCGGGAGGGCGCAACGTGACGAAGCAGACGGATCCGCCGAGGCCGCCTCGGCGCTGGCCCCGGCGCGCGGCACTCGTTGTGGTGAGCGCGCTCGCCGCGGTCCAGGTCATCTCCTGGACCACCGCAACCCCGCAGGTCGGCCACTTCCGGAGCTCCGCCGATCACGACGCATACGCCGAGGCGTATGCCAGCGCCCTTTCCGAGATGCCCCCGCCCACGCGCACCTTCGACCTGGAAACCTCGTTCGGCACCGTCCGGGGTTACGAGTGGGTGGGGCCGAACGCCTCGGCCACGCCGGTGCTGCTCCTCCCCGGACGCGGCAGCGGCGTGCCCATGTGGTCGGAGAATCTCCCGGAGATGCGCAAGCATCGAACCGTCTACGCGTTCGATGCGATCGGAGACGCGGGCCCCTCGACGCAGTCCGCGCCGATCACCGACGACCGAGACCAGGCAGAGTGGATCGAGGACGCCCTGGTCCGGCTCAAGATCGAGCGAGTCCACGTGGTCGGCCACTCGTTCGGGGCAACCCTCGCCGCGGCCCTGGCGTTGCACTTCCCCGAGCGGGTGGCAACGCTGACACTGCTCGAACCGGCGTTCGTCCTCGGCTGGCCGCCGATCGGCACGCTGCTCTGGTCGATCCCGGCATCGCTCCCCTTCCTGCCGCAGGAGTGGAGAGACACCGCGGTCGCGCGCGTCGCGGGCGAGGACCCCGAGGAAATGGACCTCGATGATCCCGTCACCCGGATGATCACCCTCGGTGGCACGGGCTACTCCGCGGAGCTTCCGACTCCGCGACCGCTGTCCGACGAGCAACTGGGGCAACTCGCAATGCCGGTCTATGTCGCTCTCGCCGACGCGAGCACGATCACGCGGGGGACGGCATCCCTCCCGAAAACCGAGGCGATCCCCGATGTCACGTCAAAAGTCTGGCCGCGCACGAGCCACTCGCTCCCCATGCAGGTCGTCGTGCCGCTGACCGAGGAACTCGAAGCCCACTGGGCCTCCGGGGATCGGCCACAGCGCGCGAGCGCCGGCTCCCGAAACTGAACGCGCCAAATCCTGGCCCGTTCGAGCCATCGGCCCCGCTCCAACGCCGTGCGCCCTAAAGTTCACCCGTCATCGGGCGGAATCTCCCGGGCGTTGCCCCGCCCGGCCCGATACGCTGAAACCATGAGCGACCTGCGAGACTCCGGCGATGCCTGGGTGACCGCGTCGGACGGGGGCCGCTACTGGGGGCGCTTCGGCGCGGCCGGGCTGCTCATCCACGACCGGGATCTCGACGCGATCCTGCTCCAGCATCGCGTCACCTGGAGCGATCACGGCGACACGTGGGGCATCCCCGGCGGGGCCCGCCACGAGGGCGAGTCGGCGATCGACGGCGCGATCCGCGAGTCGCAGGAGGAAGCCGGGATCCCCGATGGGGCCGTGATTCCGCGCTACACCCACGTGCTCGATCGCGGCGGCTGGACCTACACGACGCTCATCGCCGACGTGCGCACGCCCTTCGAACCAGAAATCACCGACCCCGAGAGCCACGCGCTCGCCTGGGTGCCGGTCGACGAGGTCACAGCGCTGCCGCTGCACCCCGCGTTCGCGAAGAGCTGGGAGCTGCTGCGTCCGCTGCTCGCGAGCACCCCGACCGTGATCGTGGACGCGGCGAACGTGATCGGCTCCGTGCCCGACGGCTGGTGGCGCGACCGTCGCGGCGCCGCGGTGCGGCTGCGCGATCGCCTCACGCTGCTCGCGGCGAACCCCGCGGGCGTGCGGGCCGGATTCCTCGACCTCCCGGAAACGGAGACGCCCGGCCTGGAGCGCGCCTATCCGGACTGGATCATGATCACCGAGGGCTCAGCCCGCGGGATCGGTGGCACGGAGGTGGTGCGCGTGGTCGACGCCGCCGAGGTCGGCGACGACGCGATCGTCGCCGTCACCGAGGAGCTCGCTGCCGCGGGCGCCGTGACCACGATCGTCACGAGCGACGCCGAGCTGAAGGTGCGGGTGCGCGCCGCGGGCGGCACGACCACCCGGGGCGTCAAGAAGCTCCTGAAGATTCTGCCGAAGCTCGCCGATTCCCCGGATCGCCCCGAGGAGGTCGAGGCGCTGCCCGACTAGGGGCGACGCCCCGGATCAATCCGCTCGGGGCCGCGAATGTTCCGGCCAAGGGATCGCCGCGCGCGCCCGGGCACGCCGGACCCGCGCAGAGACTACTTCTCGACGAGGATCCCGTCGTCGTCTGCCCAGACCGTGGCGCCGGGCACGAAGCGCACGCCGCCGATCTCGACCTCGACGTCGAGTTCCCCCTCGCCCGTCTTCGTGGACTTGGCCGGGTTGGAGCCCAGGGCCTTCACCCCGAACGGGAGCGTGCCGATCGCCACGCGGTCGCGGATCGCGCCGTTGACAATGAGACCCGACCAGCCATTATCGACCGCGAGGCCAGCGATCACGTCTCCGACGAGCGCCGTCTCGAGCGATCCCCCGCCGTCGATCACGAGGACGGCGCCGTCACCCGGGCCGGAGAGCACCTGCTTGAGCAGCGCGTTGTCCTGGAAGCACTTGACCGTGCGAATGGTGCCGGAAAAACCGCTCATGCCGCCGATGTTCTGGAACTGCAGCGATACCGACTGCAGTTCGTGGCCGCGCTCGTCATACAGGTCTGCGGTGCAGATCTGAGCCATTTGGGGTCTCCCTCCGATCGGCGCCGTTCGGTCGCCGGATCTTCTTCAACGCTACCCGGTGCCGCTGACATTCGGAGCGATTCCTGCGGCAGATGACGACTTGCGCGGTTGAAATCCGGTGATGTACAAATGTACATGTACAGATGTACATCACGGGCCCGGCCGCCGCACCCGGCGATCGGAGCCCGCGAACACGATCGCACCGCACAGGAGACTCCGATGCTCGCCGAGCCGGCCGCACCGCGCAAGCGGGACCCCGAGGGGCGTCGCCGCGCCATCCTCGAGGCCGCAACGGAGCTCATCGTCGAGAGCGGCGCCGCCGCCCTCACGCACCGGGCCGTCGCCGCGCGCGCCGGCGTACCGCTCGGCTCCACGACGCAGTACTTCGCATCGATCGACGAGCTCAGGGACTCGGCGCTGCAGGTGCTCGCCGACGAGATCGAACTCTCCCTGGCTCGCATGGAACCGGCAATTGCCCTGATCCACGAGCGGCCGGAGGTCGCGCTCGCCGAGGCGATCGACTTTCTCTCGGACCGCCGCGCGGTCCTTTCGGACATCGCTCTCCTCACCACGGCGGTCACCGATCCGCGGCTCAACGAGCTGGCCCTTCGCTGGACCAATCGGCTCATCGAGATGCTCGCCGCCCACATCGGACGCGCGCGCGCCACGGCGATCGCGCTGTACCTCGACGGCGCCGCGATCAACGCGGGGCTGAGCGGCGGGCCGATCCCCGTCGCCGACATCACACGAACACTTAGAGCCCTGGTCGAGATGCCGATTCCGCTCGAGGACCCCGGAGCCCGATCTGGATCCTGATCCGGATCGCTGCGAGACCCGGATCCCGGCGGCACCGCACGGACGCGCCACCGCCACCACACCGCATCCACCCACCGAACACTCGACTCCCCCGGCCACCCCAGGCCAACTCCGTGCCCGCCGGCGGCGGACCCGTCGGCCCCACCGCACGATCGGATCACATTGCTCCGATCCGATCCGAATCGGAGCCGCCCGCTCCCCACCGCGATCAGCGGCTCACCCTCACTCACCCGCTCTGCGCCCCCGGTTTCACCCATCACCCTCACCCATCACCCCAGCATCAGAAAGGCACCCCATGTCCTCCACCCATCCCATCGCGCTGCCGCAGCCGGGCCCCATGAGCAAGGCCCGACGCTGGGCGGCGCTCGCCGTGCTCTCGGCGAGCCTGCTGGTGATCACGATGGACATGACGATCCTCAACATCGCCCTCCCCGCGCTGGCCGCGGAGCTCAACCCCACCTCGGATCAGCAGTTGTGGATCGTCGACGTGTACTCCCTGGTGCTCGCTGGACTCCTCGTCACCTTCGCAGCGGTCGCGGATCGCTGGGGTCGCAAGCGCATGCTCATGCTGGGCTACCTCATCTTCGGCGGGGCGTCGCTACTCGTGTTCTTCGCGAACAGCGCGGAGATGGTGATCGCGATCCGCGCGATGCTCGGCGTCGGCGGCGCGATGATCATGCCGGTTACCCTTTCCCTGATCAGGATCATCTTCACGAACCCGAAGGAGCGGGCGACGGCGCTCAGCATCTGGGCGGCCGTGTCCAGCCTCGGCGCGGCGGTCGGCCCGCTCGTGGGCGGCCTCCTGCTCGAGTTCTTCTCCTGGCACGCGGCGTTCCTCGTGAACGTTCCGCTCATGTTCGGCGCCGTGATCGCGGCCCTCTTCATCATCTCGGAGTCCCGCGTCGCGAAGCCGGGCCCGCTCGACGTGCTCGCAGCCGCGCTCTCGCTCGCGGGAATGACGCTGGTCGTGTGGGCGATCAAGATCTTCGGCAAGCACGCGAGCCTGTTCGTACCCGAGGCGCTCGTCGCGTTCTTCATCGGCGCCGCGCTACTCGCCTGGTTCGTGGTCCGCTGCGTCCGCAGCGATCATCCGCTGCTCGATCTCAAGCTGTTCGAGAGCCGCGTCTTCTCCGCGGGCATCATCGCTGCCCTCGGCTCGACCTTCGCGATGATCGCGGCAATGCTCCTGATCGCGCAGTGGATGCAGCTCGTCGACGGCGCGACGCCGTTCGAGGCAGGCATCCGCATGTTCCCCGTCGCGATCATGGGCGCCATCTCCTCGCTCGCGGCCCCGCCGCTCGCGAGGCTCATCGGGGCGCGCGCCGTGCAGGCGGGCGGGCTCGTGCTCGGCGGCATCGGCATGCTCGTGATCGGCGTCCAGCCGGGCACCCTGCACACCGCGACCGTGATCACCGCGCTGCTGCTCGTGGGCGCCGGCACCGGATCGCTCGCGATCGGATCCGCGATGATCATGTCCGGATCGCCGGAAGAGCGCGCGGGTAACGCCGGCGCGCTCGAGGAGACGTCGTACGAGATCGGTGCGCTGCTCGGCGTCGCCGTGCTCGGCAGCATCGCGGCCGTCCAGTTCCGGCAGGAATTCGCGGCGACCGCGGCCTTCGAGAAGCTCTCCGCGAGCTCCCCCGAGCTCGCACAGCGCTCGCAGGAGTCGCTCGGCGCGGCCGTCGCGATCGCGAACGAGCAGGGGCTGCCCGAGGTCATCTCCTCGGCCGGTGTCGCGTTCACGCACGCGATGCAGTGGGCTGGCCTGGTGGGCGCGATCCTGATGTTCGCCGTCGCCGCGACCACGTTCTTCCTCACCCCGAAGGGGACGGACATTTCGGAGGGAGCGCACTGATCTGCGCATCGGAGAGTCGCGGATTCCGGCTGAACTCCCGGCCGGAATCTCGACAATCCGGTTGAGAACTACGGCTGATTCAGCCGCAAGAAATTAAGCGTAGATTCAATTAGATCCGTCACGTCCTCAGCAGATGCACGCGAAAAATCAACGTGAACTGAAGCCTCGTGTCGCAGGGCTCTGTCTCCAAAGAAGGCAGGAGTGATCTGATTTCTGTTGCTCTTCTTCCCATCTGGAAGCTTGACTCCTTCGAATCCGTGGCGCACTATCTCCTCCCAGCTACCTTTGGGTTCTGGCCTATCCCTTCGGTTCGGGAAAATGAGCTTCGAAAGCTCGGGCTTGCTTTCCTCAAGGTGCGCAATAAGTGACCTTGAACGAATGATCGGGTCCATACTTATTGCGAGGTCGATCGAACTCCGTCGAATTTCTTCATCCTCGACTTCACCTTCCGCAGGGTCAAAATCGACTCCAAATCGAAACTCCCCAGTCGAGGATCCTTCTGCCCATCGCATTTCAGCGATGAATGCACGATCAATTGTGCAACCACGGACTGGTTCCCAGCCTTCAAGTATCGCCCGGCCGCCTCCTGACGTCACTGTCGCCGCCGAATATAGTCCCTTCTCTTGCAAGATGGCCGCCATTCGCCGAGCGATCACTCGAGTCATGAACTTCTCAGTCACAAAAGACATTGGCTTCCAGGCCTCTAGAGTCCTATCGCAGAAAACCCCGGATATTTCCCTCTCCCACTCGCAAAGCACCTCCACGATTGCGGCGCTGAGTGCTTGTGCAAGCTCATTCGACTCGGAGGTCCCCCAAAGTGCAAAGAGCTCAGTCAAACCATGGAATTGCCATCGCACATCGGATGCCCCTAGTCGCGCCTTGTCAGGGGATAGTGCCGCAAGGTGGAGGGAGACTTCCTCAGTCAGTGACTCGTAGGCCGCTTTCTGTTTTGAACTGAGAAAGTGCCCGAGCTTAACCTCTATCAAAGCTGTTTGTCTACCGTTATCCAGCTTCAAATCGGCCCGGTTGAACGCTGCTGACGCTTCACGTTCGACCGAAGTGGGCACAAACCCTATGATTTCACGCCAGGGACGAGAATCCTGTTCGCTGAGGAAAAATATCAGATCGGAGATATTAGTTTCGGAGGAGAGCAGCCTCCTTAGACCTTTCTTCCCTCCAGATAACGCATGCATGGCACTCGTTGCCTTTCTGCTTCCTTTTGCGCCAATCTAAACATCAGAATGACAATATTGCGCTGCCAGCAACAGCAGAGCCTACATTCCCTGTCACTCTAAGCACCAAAAGTTCGGAATTGACCCCTAAGGGTCTGCACCCTGTGCGTTCATACCCAGGTATCACCGGCTCGATACCCGGGCAGGACGCGCGGGACCATGGTGCGAACGTACCTTGGACATATCACGCACCGATCGGGACTTCCGGCTCGGGCGCACCGCTCGAAAGGAGAGCACAATGTCCACCAGCTTCGCCCCCGACGCCCCCACCGCCGAACAGGCCACCACGGTTCTCGGCGACACGAACGCCGGACCCGCGGCGGCCGCGCCCCGCGGCCCCCAGCCCGATCCGGCCGGCCGCACTCACACGTTCACGATCGCGAGCTTCATCCTCGGCATCGTGTCCGTCGTGAGCGGGTGGACGTTCATCGCCCCGATCGTCGGCCTCACCCTCGGCGTCATTGCCCTGCGCCGCGGAACGAAGGACCGCGCCCTCGCCCTCTGGGGCGTCTGGCTCAACGCGGCGATGCTCGCGATCAGCGCGATCGTGGTCCTCTTCTCGGTGCTGTTCGTTGGAATGGGCCTGCTCGCGGTGCCCTTCATGGATCTCGGTTCCGAGTTCTCGAGCGCGATGATCGGCTAGGTCAACCGGCCGTCGCCGCGCAAGCGGCATCGGCGACCAGGAGCCCGGGAGCTTGGACCTGCACGGTCCGGGCTCCCGGGCTCTGTGCGTGCGGGGGGGGGTGGCGGGGCGGATCCGCGGGGCCGAATCGCGGCCCGGTTCCTTCGCCGTCGCCGTCGCGCCGAGACCCGGCCCAACCTCAGGACCAGAAGCCGCGGCGCCGATCCGGATCCACGCTCCGCGCCTCCCCCGGCGGCAGCGGCGGATACACCCAGGTCACCATCACCACCGAGATGATCATGAGCAGGAACCAGGCGACGATCTTCTGCGGCGAGACCAACTCCCAGCCGTCTTGCTGGGCCGGATAGAGCCACGCGCCCGACCAGGTGGCGATGTTCTCCGCGAGCCAGATGAACGCGGCGACGCCCGCGAACACCGCGAGCAGCGGCACGCGCACCGTGGCGCGCCAGATCCGGAACTGCATGAGCGTGGGGAACCACAGCGCAACGATCCCGGCGATGAGCAGCCACCGGAAATCGAAGATGTAGTGATGCCCGAAGAAGTTGGCGTAGATGCACAGGGCGAGAATGCTCGTGGCCCAGACCCGCGGGTAGCGGACGAAGCGCAGATCGTGGAGCCGGTACACGCGAACCATGTACGAGCCGACGGCCGCGTACATGAATCCGCTGAACAGGGGCACGGCCCCGATCCTGAGCACGCCCTCGGCCTCGTAGGCCCACGATCCGACGTCGGTCTTGAAGAGTTCCATCGCGGTGCCCGTGATGTGGAAGAGCACGATCACCCACAGCTCTCGGCCCGATTCGAGCCTGAACGCAAGCATCCCGATCTGGATCAGGATCGCCGCGATGGTCAGGGCATCGTTGCGGGCGAGAGGCGCGTCGTCCGGGTACCAGAGGCGCGCGGCGACGATGACGGCGAGCAGGAGCGCTCCGAAGATGCACGCCCACGCCTGCTTGAGGAGGAAAACGCAGCACTCGATGAGCACGGCACGCGGGCCGCGATCTGGACGGCCCGACAGGATGCGGTTCGCCGTCCGATCGATCGCGCGCTCGAGCGGGGTGAATTCACCATCGCCGCCGCCGTTCTCCACGGTGCCGAGCCTAGCGACGCGCTTCTGGGGAGTTCCGCAGAGGTGGCCGGTGCGCGGGACGGGGAAACGCGAATCGCCCCGCCGACCTCAGGAGTCGGCGGGGCGATTCGCGTCCGGATCAGCGGCGCAGGCGACGCTCGCGGATGCGCATGTTCAGCACGATGGGCGAGCCCTCGAAGCCGTAGGTCTCGCGCAGGCGGCGCTGGATGAAGCGGCGGTAGCCGGGATCCAGGAAGCCAGAAACGAACAGCACGAACGTGGGCGGGCGGTTCTGCACCTGCGTGCCGAACAGCACCTTCGGCTGCTTGCCACCGCGGAGCGGGTGCGGGTGCTCCTGCACGAGTTCGGCGAGGAACGCGTTGAACTTGCCCGTCGGAATGCGGGTGTCCCACGACTCGAGCGCGGTCTCGAGCGCCGGCACGAGCTTCTCGAGGTGGCGGCCGGTGCGCGCGGAGATGTTGACGCGCGGCGCCCAGTCCACGTGGGCCAGATCCTTCTCGATCTCGCGCTCGAGGTAGCGGCGGCGCTCGTCGTCGAGGAGGTCCCACTTGTTGAAGGCGAGCACGAGCGCGCGGCCCGACTCGAGCACGAGGTCGATGATCCTGAGATCCTGATCGCTGATCTCCTGCGTGACGTCGATCAGCACGACGGCGACCTCGGCCTTTTCGAGGGCGGCCGCGGTGCGGAGCGAGGCGTAGAAGTCGGCGCCCTTCTGCAGGTGCACGCGGCGGCGGATACCGGCCGTGTCGACGAAGGTCCACACGCGACCGGCGATTTCGACCTGCTCATCGACCGGATCGCGGGTCGTGCCCGCGAGGTCGTTGACGACGACGCGCTCCTCGCCAGCGGCCTTGTTCAGGAGGCTCGACTTGCCGACGTTCGGGCGGCCGAGGATCGCGACGCGGCGCGGGCCAGCAAGCTTCGGCTGCGCGACGGCGGACTCCTCGGGAAGCACCTCGATCACCTGATCGAGCAGGTCGGCGACGCCGCGGCCGTGCAGCGCGGAGACGGCGTGCGGCTCACCCAGGCCGAGCGACCACAGCTGCGCGGCCTCGGGATCGAGAACCGCGTCGTCGACCTTGTTCGCGACGAGGAAGACGGGCTTGTTGGTGCGGCGGAGGAGCTGCACGACCCGCTCGTCGGTCGCGGTCGGGCCGACGCGCGAATCGACGACGAACATGACGACGTCGCAGAGCTCGATCGCGACCTCGGCCTGCAGCGCTACCGAGGCGTCGATACCCTTCGCATCGGGCTCCCACCCGCCGGTGTCGACGAGGGTGAAGCGGGTGCCGTTCCAGTCGGCCGCGTAGCTCACCCGGTCGCGGGTGACACCCGGGAGGTCCTCGACGACGGCCTCGCGGCGGCCCAGGATGCGGTTCACGAGCGCGGACTTTCCGACGTTCGGGCGGCCCACGATCGCGACGACCGGAAGCGCCTCAGCGACCGGCTCGGAGAAGCCGAGGAACTCCCCGTCCTCTCCGATGATCGCGATGTCGTCCTCCTCCAGGTCGAAGCCCTGAAGATTCGAGCGCATGGCGCGCAGGCGCTCCTCATCGGTGACGCCCTCTGCGGCGAGCGCCTCGTCGAAGCCCTCACCGACGATCACACCGTCGGCGTCCGCCCCTGCGCTCGCGAACGGGTCCTCTGCGGTGTCGGCGCCCTCGGCGTCCTCGACCTCGAGCCCCTCGGTGAACGCGGCTCCGGCGCCGAGGACCTCGACCTCGGCCTCCTCGGCCGATCCGGTCCCGTTGTTCTGTTCATTACTCATGATCAGCTCTTTTCCGCGGCGCCCTGCACCGCTCGTACGATGTCGATCACAGCCTGCACCGACTGCTCGAAGTCAAGATCGCTCGTGTCGACGAGCGTCACCCCGGGTGCGGGGTTCAGGAAGTCCACGACGAGCGCGTCCTTCGCGTCGCGGGCCTCGATATCGGCGAGGACCTGCGCGTGCGTCATTCCGGGCAGTTCCCCTGCCCGACGGGTGGCCCGGATCTCGGGCGAGGCCGTCATGAGGATACGGACGGGTGCGTCGGGGGCGACGACCGTGGTGATGTCTCGGCCCTCGATCACGACTCCGGGGAGCCCGGATCCGGCGACGATGTCGAGGAACATCGCGTTGAGCCGTTCCCGCACAGCCGGGTGCTTGGAGACCCGGCTCACCTGACCGCTCACCGAGTGCTCCCGGATCGCGGGGGTGACGTCGATGGGTGAGGCACCGACGAGCCCGACCGTGACCCGCTGCTCACCCTGAAGGGTGATGTCGTATGCCCACAGATTCATGAGCCCCTCGACCGCTGCGGGATCGTCGAGGTCGGTTCCAGTCTCGAGCGCCGCCCACGCGAGCGCGCGATACGCGGCCCCCGTGTCGAGGATCCCGAACCCGAGCCGCTCGGCCGCCGCGCGGGACACGCTCGACTTCCCGCTCCCGGCGGGTCCGTCGATCGCGACGAGCAGGGGTGCCTGAGCACCGGCGTTCTCACTCACAGCGTCCTCCATCCGCGCTCGACGAGATCGGCGACCGCGCGCTCCGCCACCTCGGGCAGCACCGCGATCTCCGCGAAACCGATCTGCGCGCCCGGCGAGTGCTCGAGGCGCAAGTCTTCCATGTTAATGCCCAGCTCTCCGAGTTCGGTGAGGAGCCGCGCGAGCTGACCGGGAGTATCGTCCACGAGCACCTGGATCGAGGCGAAGCGCTCCGACGATCCGTGCTTGCCAGGGATCCGGGAGACGCCCCCGTTTCCTGCCGCGAGCAGGTCCGCGATCCGGCGACGCGCGCCCTGCTGCTCCGGGTCGCGGAGCGCGTCGGCGAAGTCCGTGACGTCCGAGGCGAAGGCGTCAAGGAACTCGACGACGGGCACCCGGTTCGCGCCGAGGATCTGCATCCACAGCGCCGGGTCGCTCGACGCGATCCGCGTCGTGTCCCGCAGACCCGCGCCCGCGAGGCCGAGCGACTGCTCGGGGGCGGGCACGAGCCTCGCCGCGAGCAGGCTCGAGACCACCTGCGGCAGATGCGACACCAGGCCGACCGCGCGGTCGTGCTCCTCGGGGGTCATCTCGGTGAGGACGCCGCCGAGGTCGAGCGCGACGGCCTCCACCAGGGCGAGGGCCTCGGCCGGGGTGTCACCGTCGCGGCAGATCACCCACGGGCGACCCACGAACAGGTCTGCGCGCGCCATGATCGCGCCGCCGCGCTCGCGCCCCGCCATGGGGTGAGAACCGACGTAGCGGGTGAGATCCACCCCGCGGCGCAGCAGTTCTGCGTACGGCGCGAGCTTCACGCTGGCCACGTCCGTGACGACGGACTCCGGGTAGGCGGCGAGCGCGCGCTCAACGGCGTCGGCGATCACGTCAGGCGGGGTCGCCACGACCACGAGCGCCGGCTGCGGATCCTCGGCGGTGCGGACGCGTCCGGCCCCGTAATCGGCGGCGAGCGCGACCGTCGTGGGCGACTGGTCCTCGAGGGTGACCTCCACGCCCCGCTCGCGCAGGCCGAGGCCGACGCTCGCTCCGAGGAGGCCGGCGCCAATCACGTGCACCGGCCCGCGACTGCGCGCCGCGAGGCTCTGGCGTTCGGTCTCGTTCATCTCTGTTGTTCCGTTCGTGCTGCGCCCACCGGGGATTCCGGTCATCGTTCGTCCTTCTTGCCGCCGCGGCCGTGCGGGCCGCCGCGGCCGTGCGGGTTGCCCCGGGCGGCGATGCCGCGCATGCCGCGCGCGCCCTTCCCGTCCCCCGGCCGGCCCGCCGTAACGCCCTGATCGGACCGGCGCTTCTTGGCCCCGGCCGCGCCGCCGGACCTCGGCTTGCGCTGGGCTCCGCCGTTCGCCCCGTCCTCGGCCGCGGACAGCAGCGCCCCGCGCTCGGCGGAGGACAGCTCGCGCATCTCGCCGGTGCGCAGCGACCCGAGATGCAGCGGCCCGAATTGCCGCCTGACCAGCTCCTCCACCGGATGCCCCACCTCTGCGAGCATGCGCCGCACGATCCGGTTCTTGCCCGAGTGGAGGGTGAGCTCGACGAGCGAGTGCGAGGCGCCAGCCCCGCCGGGCAGAATCTTCGCCCGATCGGCGGCGATCGGGCCGTCCTTGAGTTCGACGCCGTCCTTGAGACGCTGGATCGTCTGCGGCGTCACGCGCCCGCGCACCTTCGCAACATACGTCTTCATGACGCCGAAGCTCGGGTGAGCGAGCTTGTGGGCGAGCTCGCCGTCGTTCGTGAGGATGAGCAGCCCGCTCGTGTCGGTGTCGAGCCGGCCAACGTTGTAGAGGCGATCATCGATCTGATCGGTGAATTCGCGGAGATCCGGGCGGCCGTTCTCGTCGCTCATCGTGGACACGACGCCGCGCGGCTTGTTGAGCACGAAGTAGCGCTTCGACACGTCGAGCTGCACCACGACCCCGTCCACGCGCACGTCGTCCGTCGCCGGATCGATGCGGCTGCCGAGCTCGCGCTGCACCCGCCCATTGACGGTCACCCGACCGCCCGTGATCAGGGACTCGCAGGCGCGCCGCGAGGCGACGCCCGCGTGCGCGAGCGCCTTCTGCAGGCGGACCGTGCCGTCGTCCTCGGGCGAAGCGTCCGCCCCGGACCCGGCTCCTGATCCGGATCCGCCGCGCGCCGCGGGGTCCCAGCCATACGCCGCGAAATCGACCTCGATCGACTCGCCGTCGACGGAGAACTCCCCGCCGAGGCCGCCGTTAGAGCTGCTCATGTTCGAATCCTTCCGAGCCGTCATCGAGGAGCGGCGAAATGGGCGGGAGCTCGGAGATGTCCCCGATCCCGAGGTACCCGAGCAGCGCGTCCGAGGTGCCGTAGAGCGTCGCACCAGTCTCGGGATCGTGACCGACCTCGGTCACCAGGCCGCGGCCGAGGAGCGTGCGCACGACCGAGTCGACGTTCACCGCGCGGATCGAGGCGATCGCCCCGCGAGAGATCGGCTGCCGGTACGCGATCACCGAGAGCGTCTCGAGCGCCGCCTGAGACAGCCGCGAGGGCGACTGCTGCTGCACGAAATCCGCGACGACCGGGTCGAGCGACTCGCGCACGTAGAAGCGATAGCCGCCCGCGACCTCGCGGAGCTCGAAGCCGCGAGGGGAGCCGGAGCGCCCGGAAGAATCTGCATCGCCCGCGCGCTGCGGGTCGTCGGCTCCGTCGGCTCCGCCCGCGCCGTCGAAGTCAGCGACGAGGCGCGCAAGCGCCCGCCGCACCTCGGCGACCGGCCGATCCGTCGCGGTCGCGAGCGTCACCGCGCTGAGCGGCTCGTCCGCGACGATGAGCAGCGCCTCGAGCTGCTGCTCGAGCGAGTGCTCGGCGCGCGCGCGAGCGAGCGCGGCGGCCTCGGGCGAGACCGGAGCCTCCGGCGACTCGTGCCCCGCCTCCGCACCGGCCGTCGCCGTGTCTTCGACGGTCGCGTCCAGCGTGTCCGCGTCCTGATCGAATTCAGTCATAGTCATTCCCCAGAGTTGCGAGTTCGTCGTCCGACCAGCTGTCGCCCGTCCACTGCACGTGCAGTTCGCCGAGCGGCTCGGCCTGCTCGAAGGTCACCGCTGAGCGTCGGTAGAGCTCGAGGATCGCGAGGAACCGCGCCACGACGACGCCGCGCTCCTCGACGCCGGCCACGAGCTCACGGAAGCTGCGGGCACCGTCGGTGCGGAGCAGCGCGACCACGATCGCCGCCTGTTCTCGAATCGACACGAGCGGCGCGTGCAGATGATCGAGCCCCACGGTCGGCAGCTCGCGCGGCGCGAACGCGAGGGTCGCGATCGCCGCGAAGTCGGCGGCGGACAGCGTCCAGACGAGTTCGGGCCCCGCCTGGCGATACTTCTGGTCGAGAGGAACGAGCCGCGGGTGCCGCGCGCCCTCCGCCTCGAGCCGTTCCCGAAACCAGGCGCTGGCCTGCTTGAACGCGCGGTACTGCAGCAGACGCGCGAACAGCAGATCGCGCGCTTCGAGCAGGGCGATGTCCTCGGCGTCGACGACCTCGCCCTGCGGGAGCAGGCTCGCGATCTTCAGGTCGAGCAGCGTCGCCGCGACCACCAGGAACTCCGATGCCCGATCCAGCTCGACGAGCCCCTGCCCCTCGAGCGAGGCGAGATAGGCGATGAACTCGTCCGTGACCAGGCTCAACGACACCTCGGTGATGTCGAGCTCGTGCTTGCCGATGAGGTTCAGCAGCAGGTCGAACGGCCCGTCGAACACTTCGAGAGTGACGCGGAAGTCGTCGCCGTCACCCATCGCCTGCGGTTCTCCGGGCGCGCCGATCCCGCCGGCCGCGTCGGCGACGCCCGGCTCCGGTTCCGTGTCGAGCGCGTTCATCAGGGCCTCTAGGCGACGATGCCCCGCTGGACCAGCTCGCGCGCGAGCTTCAGATACGCCTCGGACGCGGCGTTCGACGGCGCGTAGTCCAGGATCGGCTTCGCCGCGATCTGCGCGTCGGGAAGCTTGACGGTCCGGCCGATCACGGTGTCGAATACCTTGTCGCCGAAGGTGTCGACGACGCGCTCGAGCACCTCCCGGGCGTGCAGCGTGCGCGAGTCGTACATGGTGGCGAGAATGCCGTCGAGTTCGAGGGCGGGGTTGAGGCGATCCCGCACCTTGTCGACGGTCTCGACGAGCAGGGCGACACCGCGCAGCGCGAAGTACTCGCAGGCGAGCGGGATCAGCACGCCGTGGCTCGCGGTCAGCGCGTTCACGGTGAGCAGGCCGAGGGACGGCTGGCAGTCGATGAGGATCACGTCGTACTCGCCAGCAACCTTGCGGAGTACCCCGGCGAGGATCTGCTCGCGGGCAACCTCGGTCACGAGGTGCACCTCGGCAGCGGACAGGTCGATGTTCGCCGGGATGAGGTCGAGATCCTTGGTGTCGGTGCGCTGGATCGCCTCGCGGGGATCCTTCACCTTGCCGAGCATGAGGTCGTAGATGGTCGGCACGTCATGCGCCGGCACCCCGAGGCCGGCGGACAGCGCCCCCTGCGGATCGAAGTCGACGGCCAGCACGCGGCGGCCGTAACGCGCGAGCGCTGCCGCGAGATTGATCGTGCTCGTCGTCTTGCCGACGCCGCCCTTCTGATTGCACATCGCGATGATGCGCGCGGGACCGTGCCGGTCGAGCTTCGGGGGCGCCGGGATGATCCGTTCGGGTCGCCCGGTCGGCCCCAGCTCGACCTGATTCTTCGCCATACCCAGGGCCCTCCTCACGCGTGGATCCGCTAACGCCCCATCCTATCGCGCCGCGCGGGCGCGCGGATGGGCCTGCAGATAGTGCTCCCGCAGCGTATCCGCGGTGACCTGGGTGTAGATCTGCGTCGTCGTCACGGAGGCGTGCCCGAGCAGCTCCTGCACGGTCCGCACGTCCGCGCCCCCCGCGAGGAGATGCGTGGCGAACGAGTGCCGCAGCGTGTGGGGCGACACCTCGGCGCGGATCCCGGCCCGCTCGGCGGCGGACCGGATCACGAGCCACGCGCTCTGCCGAGACATCCGGCCGCCCCGCGGACCCACGAAGAGTGCCGGCGTTCCGCTCCCCCGCTCGACCATCCCCGGGCGCGCCCGCACGAGGTAGGCGGCGAGCGCGCGCCCCGCGTAGCTGCCGTACGGCACGATCCGCTGCTTCGCCCCCTTGCCGGTCACCCGCAGGAATCCGCCCTCCCCGAGCGCCGCGACCGGATCGCCCCAGGCATCGCCGCGACCGGGTGCCGCGAGGAGATCGTCGACGTCGAGCGCCGTTGCCTCGCTCACGCGCGCGCCACTCGCGTACAGGAGCTCGAGGAATGCCCGGTCACGGAGCGCAACGGGATCGGCGGCGTCGCCCTCGCCTCCCGCTGCGGCGAGCAGCGCCTCGACGTCCTCGACGGGGAGCGCCTTGGGCAGCCGTTGCGCCCGCTTCGGCGTGCGCACCCCGCCAGCGGCGTTCGAATCCAGCGCGCCCTCCTCGAAGAGGAAGCGGTGCAGGCCGCGGACCGTCGACAGCCTGCGGGTGATCGACGCCGGAGCGAGCGGGGGCCGGTCGCCGCTCGGGGATCCGAGCGCGGCGACGTAGTCGGAAAGCGTGCGCGGCGTCACCGAAGCGAGATCCGCGATGCCCTGTTCAGCGAGCCATTCCGCGTAGGCGGCGAGGTCTCGGCGGTAGGCGGCCTGGCTGTGCGGCGAGAGACCGAGCTCGATGGCGACGTGACGGAGAAAGCGCTCCGACCCCGCCGCTGGGGCGAGGCCGGCACTGCGGGGCGTCGCGGCCATCAGCGAGACCGTTCGCCCCGCGCGTTCTCCCGTGCGGTCCACGGGGTTTCCGGGTCGCGCAGCGTCGCCCAGCCGCGATCGCGCGCGACGAGCGCCGCGAGGGCGGCGTTCGCGGTGACCGCGTTCTTGACGCGGCCCGCGAGCACGGCGTCGACGAGTTCCTCGAGCGGCACCCAGCGGGGCACGAGCTCGGCCTCCTCCTCGGTGCGCTCGAACGCGGTGCCGGTCGGGGTGAGGTCGCGGGCGAGGAAGATCCGCATCGCCTCGCTCGTGCCGCCCGGCGAGAGGAACAGGTCGCTGAGCAGGTCCCAGCGCGCAGCGGCGAGGTCCGCTTCCTCAGCGAGCTCGCGACGTGCGGCCGCAAGGCCGGACTCGCCGGGCGCGTCCATGAGCCCGGCGGGGATCTCCCAGTCGCGCTCCCCGATCGCGTGGCGATACTGCCTGATCACGAGCACCTTGCCCGAGTCATCGAGGGCGAGGATCGCGACGGCCCCGGTGTGGTCGAGGTAGTCCCGCACGAGCTCGCCGCCGCCGAACTCGAAGCGGTCGCGCCGCACGTCCCAGACGGCGCCCTCCGCGAGGAGCGCGCTGTCGAGGATCCGCACCGCGGCGGGTTCGTCGGCGAGGAGCCCCTCGCCGACACCGCCCGCGACGGGGTGGTTACTCACCGCTCTCGACCTCGAAAAGGCGCTGCGCCTCGCGACGATCGATCGCGGCGTCCACGAGGCCCGCGAACAGCGGGTGCGGCTTGCCGGGGCGCGAGCGGAGCTCGGGATGCGCCTGCGTGGCGATGTAGAACGGGTGCACGTCACCGGGGAGCTCGACGTACTCGACGAGCGAGCCGTCGGGGCTGGTCCCCGAGAACGAGAGACCGGCCGCCGCGATCTGCTCGCGGTAGCGGTTGTTGACCTCGTAGCGGTGGCGGTGGCGCTCGCTCGCGACGGGCGCGCCGTAGAGGCGCTCGGCGAGCGACCCCTCGGCGAGCGCCGCCTCGTAGAGACCGAGGCGCATCGTGCCGCCGAGGTCGCCGCCGTCGATGATGTCGACCTGCTCGGCCATCGTCGCGATGACCGGGACCGGGGTCTCGGGGTCGAACTCGGTGGAGGAAGCGCCCTCGAGGCCGGCGACGTTGCGCGCGTACTCGATGACCATGCACTGCAGGCCGAGGCAGAGGCCGAGCGTGGGGATCCCGTTCTCGCGGGCGAAGCGGAGCGCGCCGAGCTTGCCCTCGATGCCGCGGATGCCGAAGCCGCCGGGAACGCAGATGCCGTCGACGTCGGCGAGCGCCTCGCGGGCGCCCTCGGGCGTCTCGCAGTCGTCCGACGGAACCCACTTGATGTTCACCTTCGTGGAGTGGGCGAAGCCGCCGGCGCGGAGCGCCTCGGTGACGGAGAGGTAGGCGTCGGGCAGGTCGATGTACTTGCCGACGAGCGCGAGCGTGACCTCGCCCTTCGGGTGGTGCACCGCGTCGAGCACGGGCTGCCAGCCCGTCCAGTCGACGTCGTTCGAGCGCTCGGCGAGGCCGAGGTTCTCGACGATGATCCGGTCGAGGCCCTGATCGTTGAGGAGGCGGGGCAGATCGTAGATGCTGGGCACGTCGATCGCGTTGACGACCGCGCTCTCCTCGACATCGCACATGAGGGCGATCTTGCGGAGGTTGTCCTCCGTGACCGGGCGATCGCTGCGGAGCACGAGCGCGTCGGGCTGGATGCCGATGGAGCGGAGCGCGGCGACGGAGTGCTGGGTCGGCTTGGTCTTCTGCTCGCCCGAGGCGCCCATGAAGGGCACGAGGGAGACGTGCACGAAGAACACGTTGTTGCGGCCGAGCTCGTGGCGGACCTGGCGGGCCGACTCGAGGAACGGCTGCGACTCGATGTCGCCGACGGTACCGCCGACCTCCGTGATGATCACGTCGGGGCGCGGCTCCTCCTCCGACTGGAGGCGCATGCGGCGCTTGATCTCGTTCGTGATGTGCGGGATGACCTGGACCGTGTCGCCGAGGTACTCGCCGCGGCGCTCCTTGGCGATGACGGTCGAGTAGATCTGGCCGGTCGTGACGTTCGCGGCCTGCGACAGTTCGATGCCGAGGAACCGCTCGTAGTGGCCGATGTCGAGATCCGTCTCGGCGCCGTCGTCCGTGACGAAGACCTCGCCGTGCTGGAACGGGTTCATGGTGCCCGGATCAACGTTCAGATACGGATCCAGCTTCTGCATCACCACGCGCAGACCGCGCGCGGTGAGCAGGTTTCCGAGGCTCGCGGCCGTGAGGCCCTTACCGAGAGAGGAGACGACACCCCCTGTCACGAAGATGTGCTTGGTCGTCTTCTCGTGTTCCGCGCGCTGCTCTGTTCCCACGGGCTTCGATCCTATCAGTTGACGGCGGAAAATATTGGTCCCGAGCGGGATCGGTCCACCGATCCCGCTCTCGGCGAACGGACGCTCGCCGAGCGGCTACCGCTGCTCCTGCCGGGGCACCCACACCTGCTTGACGATCATGAGGATTCCGGCCGTGACCGGGATCGCGATGAGCGCGCCGAGGAGGCCGAGCAGGGTGCCGCCAGCGAGGGCTCCGATGACGACGAGCGCCCCGGGCACCGACACCACGCGGTTCATGATGCGCGGCGTCAGCACGTAGGCCTCGATCTGCATGTAGATCAGGTAGTACGCGGCCGCGATGATGGCCGTGAGCGGCGAGTTGAAGAGCGCCACGCTCGCGACGAGGACCGTCGCCATGAGCGAACCGACGAGCGGGATGAGCGCGAGCAGGAACACGCCGACGGCGACCAGGCCGGCGAACGGGACCCCGATGATCGACATCATGATGAAGCCGAGGACGGCGTTGATGAAGGCGAGCGTCACCATGCCGCTCACATACCCACCGACCGACTTGGTGACCTGCTCCGTGATGTCCATCACCTTCGCACGGCCGGAACGCGGCACGAGCATGTAGAACGCCCGCTTGATCGTGCGCAGCGAGGCGAGGAAGTACAGGGTGAGGATCAGGATGATCAGCGCGGAGGTGAGGCCGTTCGCGATACCGATGCCGGCCTGCCAGACGCCGCCGGCGACCTGCGCGATGTTCTGCGGGTTCGTGATGAAGTCCTGGCCGGTCTTCAGGAGCTCGTCGAGATTGACGAAGTTGCCGAAGCGGTGCTGCAGGTCGTCGAACCAGCCCTGGTTGCTGATGTCGTTGATGAGGGCGGGCGCGCTCTTGACGAGGAGCGTGATCTGGTTGGCGATCATCGGGATGAGGATGCCGAGGATGACCCCGATCACGATCACGAACCCGCCGAACACGATCGCGATGCCGAGCCCCCGCTTGATGTGCTTGCGCTCCAGCCAGCGCACCACGGGATCGAGGCCGAGCGCGACGAACAAGGCCGCGGCGACGTACATGATGATCGTGCTGAGCTGCCCGATGATCCCGCCGACGAGGATCGCGACGAGCACACCCAGCGTGACCGTGAAGCCGAGCTGGAAGGGGCCCTTGACCACGAACTGCTTCGTGCGGTCGTGTTCGCGCTCCTCCTGCGCGTCTTGCGCGGCCTCGTAGGCGTCGCGGTACATCTCGCGCGTGTCCGCGTCCATCTGCTCGATATCGGCGTGCAGGACCACTGCGGGCGGGCGGGGCTTCGCGGTCTCGCCCGTGGTTTCAGGACGCGTCGCGGCTCGCTCGCTCGTGGATCGGCCGCGCCCGAAGATCTTTTTCATGTTCGGAGAGTAGCACCGCCCGCCGACATCGGTGGAGCTGCTCCCGCGGCTCGCCGTCGATTCGCTGCCGGATCAGGGAGGAAAGCCCGCGGGCAGCCGGCACCCGGGGGATTCACCCCGGCCGGATCCGACTGCCAGATTCAGGCGGCGTCGCGGAGCGCGAGGAGCTCGGCTGCGTGCTCGAGCGCGCTCTCCGAGTCGCTCAGGCCGGAGAGGAGGCGGGCCATCTCGGCGAGGCGATCGTCGCCGTCGAGGCGGCGGCAGCTGCTCTCGGTGAAACCTCCCGCCGAGTCCTTCACGATCTGCAGGTGGTTGTTCGCGAAGGCCGCGACCTGCGCGAGGTGCGTGACGACGATGACCTGCGAGGTGCGGGCAAGACGTCCGAGGCGGCGGCCGATCTCGATCGCGGCTGCGCCGCCGACGCCAGCGTCGACCTCGTCGAAGACGAAGGTCGGAACGGGATCGACGCCGGCGACAACGACCTCGAGCGCGAGCATCACGCGCGACAGCTCGCCGCCGGACGCGCTCTTCGCGATGGGGCGAGGCTGCGCGCCGGGATGCGGGGCGAGGAGGAGCTGCACCTCGTCGCCACCCGCCGAGCCGAGCTGGTCGAGCGGCGACACGCGCGCGACGAAGTTGGCGTCCGGAAGCGCGAGCTGCCGGAGTTCGATCGTCACGAGTTCGGACAGCCGTTCCGCAGCCGCGGTGCGGAGCGCCGTCACCCGCGCAGCGAGCTCCTGTTCACGCGCGGTTTCTGCGGCAAGTTGCTCGGCAAGGCCCTCGATGCGATCGTCGTCGCCGTCGAGTTCTGCGAGCCGGATCGCTGAGCGCTCGGCGGAGGCGATCACCTCGTCGCTGTCGGCCCCGTACAGGCGGAACAGCGCGGTGAGGTCGGCGAGGCGGGCGTTCGCTCGCGCGAGCTCGCCCGGCCCTTCCTCGTCGAGGTCGGCGGCGTAGGCCGCGAGCTCGCGGGCGGCGTCGGACAGCTGCAGGCTCGCACCCTGCAGGGTCTCGAGCACCGCGGCGAGCCGCTGATCGTGATCCGCGACCCGTTCCACCTCGCGGGCCGCGCTGTCGACGAGGCTCGTGGCGTCGCGGGCCATCGGATCGTCGGAATCGCTCACAAGGGCCTCGTGCGCGAGCGAACTCGCCGAGCGCAGTGCCTCGACATTGCTCAGCACATCGATTCGGCGGCTGAGCTCAACTTCCTCACCCGATTGCGGATCGACCTCCGCGATCTCCTCGAGTTCCTGCCGCAGCCGGGCGGCTTCTGCCGCGCGTTCCTCCTTGGCCGCGGTGAGCGCTTCGACCTCGGCCGAGAGCCGCTGCCGCTCGCGATGCGCGCTGCGGTACTTCCCCAGGACCTCGGCAAGTTCTCCGCCCCCGAAGCGGTCGAGCGTCTCGCGCTGGGCGGCCTGGGAGCGGAGCCTCAGCTGTTCCGACTGGCCGTGCACGGCAAAGAGGTGATCGGCGAGGCGGCCGAGGCTTCCGACCGGGGCGCTCGCCCCGCCGACAGAAGCCCGGGACCTGCCCTCGGAGCTCACGGTCCGGTTCAGGATCAGTTCTTCGTCTTCGATCTCGCCGCCGATCTCCTCGACGAGTTCGCGCACCTCAGCGTCGTCGGTGCGAATGATGCCGTTGACGCGCGCCTGGGCAGCCCCCGAGCGGACGGCACCGGCGTCGCTGCGCTCGCCCATGAGGAGACCGAGGGCGCTCACGACCATCGTCTTTCCCGCGCCGGTCTCGCCGGTGATCGCGGTGAATCCGGGCCCGAGGGGAAGCGTCGAGTCGACGATGACGCCGAGGTCGCGGATCCGCAGTTCCTCGATCACGAGATCTCCTCGCCGACGGGACGGGAGCCGCGCCAGCCGGAGACCGGCAGGTGGAACTTGCGCACGAGACGGTCGGAGAACGGCCCCTCGCTGAGGCGGGCCAGCCGAACGAACTTCTGCGAGCGGCGCGCGCGCACGAGTGCGCCAGCCGGGAGCTCCGTGCGCCTGCGGCCGTCGCACCAGAGCACGCCGGGACCGATGTTCTCGGGAAGAATGCGCACGCTCAGCTCGGAGCGCGCATCGGTGACGAGGGGCCTGTTGAACAGGGCGTGCGCGGCGATCGGTACCATGAGCATCGCCTGGACACCGGGCCAGATGACCGGTCCGCCCGCCGAGAAGGCATAGGCGGTGGAGCCCGTTGGCGTGGCGATCACCATGCCGTCGCAGGCGAAGTTCGATACGGCGCGGCCGTCGATGCCGATCTCGACCTCGAGCATGCGGCGCCGCTTCTCGACGCTGGCCTCGTTGAGCGCCCAGGTGGACGCGATGATCTCGCCGTCGAGACTCGCTTCGACGTCGATCGTGAACCGTTCCTCGACCGTGTAATCACGGGCGAGGACGCGCTCGATCGTGGCGTCGAGGTCGTAGCTCTCCATCTCGGCGAGGAAGCCGACGTGGCCGAGGTTGACCCCGACGATCGGGCACTCGGTGCCGCGGAGGAGTTCCGCGGCGCGCAGGATCGTGCCGTCCCCTCCGAGCACGATCGCCGCCTCGAGCGCGGCGGCAGGGACGTCTGCCCCGAGCTCGGAGATGCGCCGGGCGGCGAGGTGCGGCGCGAACTCGGCCAGGTCGTCCCCGTGCATGACCGGGGTGACGCCAGCGTGCTCGAGCGCGACGGCGGTCTCGAGCGTTGCGGCAATCGCCTCGGGGCGGTGGGTGTGGGAGATGATCAGTATGCTCCGATCGGCACTCCCGGCGTGCGGAACCATCAGGCGCTCCCCCTCCCTCTGCTCTCGTGTGCGTGCGACACGGGATCGGCCGAGACCACCTCGGCGATGCGGCGTTCCCATTCTGCCGGATCGCCGCCGTCAGCGGCAGCGGTCGCGCTCAGGTGGATCAAGAACTCGCGGTTGCCCGTCCCGCCGACAACGGGCGAGACCGCGAGGTTCACGGGGACGAGCGGGGTCTCGCGGGCGGCCGCGAGCACCTTCAGGATCGCCTCGCGCCACTGATCCGGATCGGTGACCACGCCATCGCGCACCCTACCGACCTCGAATTGAGGCTTGATCAGGAGAACTGCTTCACCTTCCCGGTCGATGACCGCCGCGATCGCCGGGAGCACGAGCGTCAGCGAGATGAAGGAGAGGTCGGCGACGACGAGGCTTGGGGCCGCGGCGATCCCGGTGTCCGCAGCGAGGTTCTCGGGACTGAGATCGCGCGCGTTGCGCCCCTCGACGAGGCGCACGCGGGCATCGCGTGCGAGCTCCGGCGCCAGCTGATCGTGCCCGACGTCGATGGCCTGCACCGCCTCGGCGCCGCGCTCCAGGAGCACCTGCGTGAAGCCCCCGGTGGAAGCGCCCAGATCGAGGGCCAGCCGTCCCGCGGGGTTGACGGCGAAACGATCGAGTCCGGCGATGAGCTTGTGGGCCGCACGCCCCACGTAGTGGTCCTCACCCTCGATCTCGAGCGCCGCCCCTGAGCGCACCCGATAGCCGTGCTTCGTGACGACGACCCCGTCGACGCGGACACGACCCTCCGAGATCAGCTCGGCAGCCCGGCTGCGCGAACGCGCAAGGCCCAGCTCGGCGAGCGCCCGATCGAGCCGACTCGCCTCACCGTTCCACACCTCGCGCCGCTCAGGCGCCACCGCGGTCTCCGCGCTGCAGCTCGGCCAGCAGCTCGTCGTGGAGCTGTTCGAAGCCCGCGGCCCGCTGAGCGAGCGGCTGCGCTTCGATGAGCTCGACGCGATCCAGCAGCTCCGCCTCATCGCTCACCGGGGCAGCGCCGGTGGGCTCTGGGGACTGCTGTGGATCGTTCATGTGCCCAGCCTAGCGCCGGCCACCGACACGGACGCTGACGGGGAGCGGCGGGTCAGTTCCAGTGATCCCGGTAGAGAATCTCGGGGACCTTGAGCCCGTAGATCGCGAGCCCGGAGTTCCAGATGGCCGCGCATCCCGCGCGCAGCAGGTTGATCGGCTGATCCCCCTCCGCAACGACCCGGACGATATGCCCCTCCATCACGACGCGCGCAGAACCCACTTGGTAGACGTCGCCGCGCAGGCGCTCCGTCTCCGGATACGGCTCGTGCAACTCCGCGAGGGAAGCGACGATGAAGTCCGGCTGCATATCGCGCGATGCCGCGACCAGCTGTTTCGGCCGATCGACACCGGTGAGGACGTGCAGCGAAGGGATCCCTGCCGCTCGCGCGCCCTTGATATCGGTGTCGAGGCGGTCGCCCAGCATGAGCGCGTTCCGGGTACCGAAGCGATCGAATGCGGCCTCGAAGATCGGCGTCTCGGGCTTGCCTGCGAAAATCGGAAGCCGCTGCACGGCGGTGTGCACCGCCGACACGAGCGTGCCGTTGCCCGGCGCGAGGCCCCGAGCGACGGGGATCGTCCAGTCGGTGTTCGTCGCGATCCAGGGCAGCTGCGTGCCGTCGGCGCGCTCGGCGAGCGCGAACGAGGCCTCGGCGAGCTGTTCCCAGCCCACCTCCGGGGCGAAGCCCTGGACCACGGCAGCGGGATCGTCTTCCGCGCTCCTCGTGACCCCGAAGCCCGCTTTTCCGAGCTCGTCAACGAGCCCATCTCCCCCGATCACGAGCACGGTCGAACCGGCGGGAACGGTCTCCCGGAGCAGCGCAACAGCGGCCTGCGGCGAGGTCACGACGTCGTCGGCCCCGGCGCGCAGGCCGAGTCCGCTGAGGTGCTCGGCCACCGCGCGATCCGTGCGCGAGGCGTTGTTGGTGAGGTACCCGATCCTGACCGATTCCGCGGCCCGATTGAGTTCCTCGACGGCTCCCGGAATGGCTCCGGGACCGCGGTAGACGACCCCGTCGAGATCGGCGAGCAGCAGCTCGCGACCCGCGATCGGGGCGTCCCCGAAGCGACCTTTCCCTCGACCGAAGAGCGCCACTAGCGCGCCTCCTCCGTGCCGCCGTCGACGCCCGTCTCCGCGGCGTCGCCATCGCTCTCGGCACCGGAGTCGTCGCCGGAGTCGTCGCCGGATCCGGTGATGCCGGCCTCCGCGAGGAGCTCATCGACCTCGGCCGCGATCTCGTCCTCGAACGCTCCCGGAGCTTCGGGTGCAGCATCGGCCGCGACATCCGGGGCATCCGACCCACCTGCGGTGTCTTCAGCCGCGGGCGCAACCGCCCCGGTCGCCTGCTCCGCCGACCGATCCGCGTCGGTGATCTGATCCCCGTCGGCGGCCGGATCCTCGACGGTGACGTCCTCGGAATCCTCGTCGGTCTCTTCCTCGGCCCCCTCCTCGATCGGGGACTCGTGGATCTCAAAGACCTCAAGCTCATCGTGACCACCCATGTGCTCCTGCAGCGCCGCTGCGGCCTGATCAGCGCGGGCGTACCACTCATTCGCCTCGTCGCCGCGGTCGAGATCCTCGAGCACTGCGGCATACGCCCCGAACAGTTCGGGGCTCCAGGAGAACGCCTTGCGCGGATCGAGTTCCGGGATCTCGAGCTCGAACAGCGCCTGCTGCGCCTGGCCCAGGTCGAGACGCGCGCCCGACATGGCGATCGCGAGGTGCACGCGCTGCTCCGTGTCGAGCTTCTCGCGGTCGACCGCGAGACCCGTCTCGATCGCCTTCTCGGGACGGCCGAGACCGCGCTCGCTATCGACCATGAGCGCAACGTGCCCCTCGAGGCCGCTCAGGCGCCGGTAGGTGCGCAGCTCGCGCAACGCGAGCGCGAAGTCCCCGGTCCGGTAGGCGGTCACCGCGAGGGTTTCGCGCGCGACCGGAATGCGGCCCGCGCGACGGCTCGCCGATAGCGCGTGTTGGTGCGCGAGCTCGGGATCATCGTCGATGAGCAGCGCCACCATTGCGAGGTGCTTCGCCACGCGATCCTGCACGTCGACCTGCAGCGTCTTCAGCTCGTTCCGAGCCGCGGGATGCAGATCCTTGGCCTGAATGTCTTCGGGGAGGATCGGGTCGTTATGCTCAGCGCGCACGGGGCGCAGCTCGTGCTGGAGCCGCTCCGCCTCGGTGTACTCGCGGTCGCTCCCTCCGCGGTCGCTCCGGCCGCCGCCGCGCGTGCCGCCACGACCCTGGGGTCCTCGATCGCCACGATCGTCAAAGCTCCGACGAGGGCCGCGATCCCCGGCAAACGAGCGGCGGTCTCCGCCCCGGTCGTCACGATCCCCACGGTATGCACGTCGTTCGCCGCCCTGCTGCTCGCGATCGCCACGGAACGGACGACGATCGCCGTCCTGGCGACGGTCACCCCCGTAGGAGCGACGGTCGCCGCCACGATCATCACGATCGCCGCGGAACGGACGACGCTCGCCATCCTGGCGGCGGTCACCACCGTACGAACGACGGTCCCCGTCCTGACGGCGGTCCCCGCCGTAGGAGCGACGCTCTCCATCACGATCACCGCGGAACGGACGACGGTCACCATCCTGACGACGGTCACCCCCGAAGGAACGACGGTCCCCGCCACGATCATCACGGTCGCCACGGAACGGACGACGGTCACCATCCTGACGACGGTCACCCCCGTAGGAACGACGCTCGCCGCCACGATCATCACGATCACCTCGGAACGGACGACGCTCGCCATCCTGACGACGGTCACCCCCGAAGGAACGACGGTCCCCGCCACGATCATCACGATCGCCACGGAACGGACGACGGTCACCATCCTGACGACGGTCACCCCCGAAGGAACGACGGTCCCCGCCACGATCATCACGATCACCGCGGAACGGACGACGGTCACCATCCTGACGACGGTCACCCCCGAAGGAACGACGCTCGCCGCCACGATCATCACGATCTCCACGGAACGGACGACGGTCGCCATCCTGACGACGGTCGCCGCCGTAGGAGCGACGCTCCCCGTCCTGGCGACGGTCGCCGCCGTAGGAGCGACGCTCCCCGTCACGATCACCGCGGAACGGACGACGGTCGCCATCCTGACGACGGTCGCCGCCGTAGGAACGACGGTCCCCGCCGCGATCATCACGATCGCCGCGGAAGGGGCGACGCTCTCCGTCCTGGCGGCGTCCGCTGGTGTCGCGGAAGTCGCGGCGGTCATTATCGCCGGAGCGCTTCCGGGGTCCTCGATCGGCGGGTGTGTTCCGCTCGTCACGATCGTTCATTGGTTTCCTCCCGGAATACGCTATTGAAATATTGAAGTATAAATGGGTCGAGGGTCGTACGTGACTGCCGGCTGTGGCGGTCTCGTACGACCCTCGATGAAAAGGTGTCCGGCGGTGTCCTACTCTCCCACACCCTCCCGAGTGCAGTACCATCGGCGCAGTCAGTC